>NZ_BCUV01000011.1 GCF_001591405.1 Janibacter terrae NBRC 107853 | reverse complement strand
AGACGAACTCGCGCAGGCGGGGCAGCTGATGAGCGAGCTCTGCGAACATGGAGGGCCAGCCGCGGCGCAGCCAGCTGATCCGGCCGTGCTGGAGGCCGGTGTCGCTGAGCAGTGTCGAGATCCGCAGGGCCTCCTCGGGGGCGCCGAGGGCGCGGAGCTTGGCGTAGACCGGGTTGGGGGGCAGGGACCGGGCGGCGATGTAGTCCCAGACACGCTGGGTGGGCCAGTCCCAGATGGGGGAGTAGGCCACGGTGCCGTCGTTGCGGCGCACGACCCCGCCGTGGGTGAGGTAGTGGGTGCGGGTGCGCCGGCCGGGCGGGCAGCACCCGTGGCAGGCCCGGGCGATCTCCTTGGTGATCTCGTTGGCGTAGAGCATCCGGCGGCCGCGAGACTCGGCTGCGCGCACGCCCCACAGCTCGCCGGGCCCGTCGGCGGCGTGGGCCCTGGCTGAGGGGTCGTCGATCAGCGCGGCTCCGAGGTCGAGTCCCAGGGTGCTGGGCTGGTCGTGGTCCCAGATGCCTGAGTCGGTGATGATCTCCAGCGCGGTGGGCTCGGCAGGGAAGACCGTGAGGTTGAGGTCCCAGGCCTGGGCGAGGTCGTGGATGTAGGTGGTGACCTCGGGGTACTCCAGCCCGGAGTCGAAGAACGCGACCGGCACGGCCGGGTCGACCTGTCGTGCGAGGTCGAGTACAACCAGTGAGTCCTTGCCTCCCGAGAAGGCGAGGTACCCGTCGTGCTCGGCGAGGTGGTTCTCGATGCGCTCGAGCAGGTGCGTGATCTTCGGTGAGGTCGCGACGCCGCGGCGACGCGCGTGCAGGGTGCGCAGCTGCTCGAGGTCGAGCCCAGGGTCTTGTGCCGCGGTGCTCATGCCGCGCCGCCGTCGGCGTGCGTGGGCGCAGGCAGGAACAGCGGGCGTGCCCGGGCGGTGTGGGTGGACGGCGGCCGCAGCCCCGCCGTGCCCTGGCGCTGCTCGCGGGGGTCCACGGCGTGCAGGTGAGTCAGGCACCCTCCCGGTGTTGGGCGGCCAAGGCTCTGGTCGGGGTGCAGGTGGGAGGCCTCGAGCGGGGACCGGTCGGTGGGTTCGACCTCCCAGCGCAGGACCCGGCCGTGGCCGGCGGCCCGCTTCTTCCCGATCGCCGCGATTGGGGTCACCAGGGACCGGATGGCGTCGAGGTCACCGACGGCCTCGAAGGTGACTGCGGTGGTCAGGGTGATCGTCAGCGGCATCCAGTGGGAGCGGTAGCGGCCTCGCTGGTCGTCGACGACGCCCGGCAGCTGCGAGGTCACGGCCGTGGTCAGGCGGTGGTCGTGGCGGGAGGACCACCGCACCACCTGCGGGAGAAGGTCCTGGCCGTCGACCGGTGCGGAGCACGTCGCGGCCCAGTGCCAGTCGTTCTCTCCGGCCAGGGTGCATCGGGCCAGGGGGAGATCCAGGTCGACCGGGTGGTCCTGGTGGCGAAGGGGGATGTGATTCCCGCCGGCGGCCAGGAGCTCGGCCTTGGCTTGGTGGTGCACGACCGAGGCCAGGATCCCGTCTAGGGCCAGGCCCCAGTCGTGCGCGTAGGCCAGACCCGCCTCGAGGTGGGCGGTGACCCGCAGCGGCACGTAGCGATCGCTCACGTCAGCATCCTGATCGCGTCGATGACCTCGGCACGACGCTCCAGCAGCCGCGGCCGCCAGTCCGGCAGGTCCTGCTCGAGCGAAGGGGTCGCGTCCAGCTCCAGGCGCAGCGCGCCATGGCCGATCGCGCCGCGGCCGCCGATCGTGCCGTGCTCGGCGAAGGTCGCCAGGACCTCGCGCAGGAAGGACAGCTGCTCCCCGGTCAGGTGGTGCGCCCTCAGCCACGACGAGAAGACGCTGCCGGCGGGGAAGGTCTCGACCCGGAAGAGCGTGAAGCCCGAGGGGTCGGTGGCCTCGGGAAGGGCGTCGAGACCGCCGAGGTCGACCTCACCGCTCGCCGGGCTCAGTGGCACCGCGGTCGGGCCGAGGGTGCTCATCGCCGGGGCTGTGCTCTCGTCCTGGCGGGTGTAGGTCTCCAGCTGGGTCGCGGCGAACACGTCAGGGGCTTCGACCGTGTGGCCGGTCAGGTGCGCGGTCTCGACGACCACGGGCAGGAGCTTGCCGACCTGCAGCGCCCCTTCGATGGTTCGCCCGCCGGTGGCGCCGCCGAAGATCGCCAGCGGCGGGATGAGGTCGCGGGCGATGCGCAGCCGGGACCCAGTCAGTGGGGAGCCGCCGGTCTTGGCCAAGGACCCGCCGGTACGCAGGGTGTGCACCGCGGCCAGCGGCAGCTCGTCGGCCTCGTAGCCCAGGCACTGCCGGTAGAGGTCCTCCGCGGTGCGCCGCAGCCGGCCCCTCCAGGCGTTGCCCGAGATGACCGGGACGTGCACCGGGGCGCCGTCACGCAGGACACGCTCGCGGCGCAGCAGGGTGATGGTGCCGCGGGTCTCACCGCCGTGGCTGATCGAGGACAGCGCGGTCAGGGTCGCGTCCCAGGTGATGGTGTGCAGCATCAGGGCTCCTCTCGGGTAGGGCGGTTGGCGCGTACGGCGTCGGCGACCAGGCGCAGGCGGATCTGCAGCGCCTCGCACTGCTGACGCATCACGCTCAGCACCGGGACCGCGTCCCGGGTCATCAGCTCCGCGAGCTCGCGGCGCTGCTCGAGGGTGCGGGGGCTGGCGTCGAGCTCGGCCGCGACGTCGCTCCACCAGGTCGCCAGGCTCGAGGAGCGGTAGGCGGCCACGAGCACGCGATCGGTCAGCAGGCCGTCCCAGTACGAGCCGCGGTAGGTTCCGACCCAGCCGTCCCAGTTGATCGAGTAGTGCAGCAGCAGCAGAAGCGCTTCGGCGGTGCCGGCAGGCCCGGTCAGCGGGGCCAGCTGGGCCTGCTCCAGCCAGCGGCGGGTCGGTGTCGGCTGCGGGGTGCTCATGCCGCGGCCGCCGTCGTGGGGTGGGTGGCGGTCAGGGCTGCCTCGAGCCAGAGCCGGCCTTGACGCCACGTCCCGAGCTCCTGCCAGTCGGTGAGCATCTCGAGGGGGTCCCCGCATCCGTGCAGTGCACGCCAGGGCGGCACGGGGTCGTAGAACGCCCGGGCGGGGATCCCGGCGTCACGCAGCCGCTCGACGAGCAGCAGACGGCGGGCGTCGCCCTTTGACCAGGTGATGTTGGCGCCGTCGACGCAGACCTGACCGAACCGGGCTACCGGAAGGACGTGCTTGCGGCCGGCGCGCAGGGGGAGGCTGAGCGCTGCCTGGCTGCCCAGGCCCCCGGCGGCCAGGACCTGACGCAGCCCCGCGGTGTCCAGCGCCTGGGCCGTAGGTGCGATGCGGTGCCAGGTGACCAGGTAGACGCTCGAGCGCAGCTGCGCGGTGCGATACCCCCAGGTGCAGGGCTGGCACAGGTGCGTGCCGGCGGTGTCGGCCCAGGTGTCCCACGCGGTGAACTTCCTCGAGACGACCTCGCCGACCTTCACCGCACCGGCGGGGGTGGAGCACCGGGCGCACGGCACCCCTTCGTCCAGGTGGTCCTCGGGGTGGTGAGCGCGCCACGCCGCGTGGACCGGGTCCCAGGTCAGGTCTGTCTCAGATGTCCTCACACCCTCGAAGAGGTGCCACGAGTAGCCGAAGTTGGAAGCGTGCCCCCTTCCCGGTGCCCTGAGCACCGGGAAGGGGACACGGGGGTCGACAAGGGCCGGTTTGTGGCTAGTGTCGGAGGTGTCCAACCGAATGCAAGAGCGGCCTGACCAGCCTCTCCGACCAACCGATACGGAGCACTTCCGATGACTGCAGTTGATGACGTCGTGACCGCCGCGAGCGGCACGCAGACGGAGCCGGACCTGTCGTGGTGGACCGAGCGCCCGGTGTGGGTGCGCGGCTCGCTCAGGACCGCGCAGAGCGCCCCCGAGACGGGGTGGGTGAGGGTCGATGGCGCGCTCATGCCCACGGCCGAGGTAATCCCGCTGCCGAAGGTCGGCGAGCGGATGCCGAAGGCGCTGCAGCAGCCCGGCTCGTGGGTGCTGGGGCTGACTGTGCTGGCCGCCGAGCCGCAGGTGGTGCTGTCGCTGACCTACATCACCTTGGAGGGCCACGTCGGCTCGCGTCGACTCACCGATGCCGAGGTCGTGCAGGCTCGTGTGACCGGTCCGGCAGAGCCGGACGCGACCCGACAGTTGGCGCAGGCTGTCCACTCGATGCACACCGCCTTCGAGGCATGGCGCAGCCGCGCGACCGAGATCGCCCACGACTACGCCAACGAGAACGACCTGTGCGAGCGCTTCGACCAGGCGATGCGTGAGATCGGGCTGCCGGTGCGCACCGACGAGGTCTCGATCGAGCTCTGCATCGAGGCGTCGCCGCACACGATCCGCGTCGACCTGGAGCGCGACGACGACGTGCACGGGTGGTTCGGCTCTCTGACCCACGACGAAGTGCGTGCGCGGGTGCTGGAGTCGGTCGGGGTGGACCCCGAGGACGATGACGCACGCCGTCTCTACGACGCGCTCGTCGACGATGTCTCCCTGAGCGACTACTGCCGGGGCTAACCCCCTCCGGCCTCCCACGGCCCCCTGACCCGGCTCCTCCTCTGGCCGGCTCAGGGGGCCGACCCCTCCCCGGGTGCCCTGAGCCCCGGGGAGGGGTCGGGAGGGGCTGCGGGCGTCGGTGGGTGCCGGTAGCGTCGGAGGCGTCCAACCGAGAGGGCACGGCACCGGGACTAACCAGCCCGGTCGCGGCCCTCACCACACAAGAGGAGCACCACCATGCACGCTGCACCCACCCTGACCCCGGTCCGTCTCGACGCCCCCGGCGTCGCGGCCGTGGTCCCGCACATGTTCGGGTTCGAGCCGAGCGACTCCCTGGTCCTGTTCGGCGTCGATGGCCAGCCCAACAGCGCCCGGATCGACGCCAGCGCGGTCACCCCCCGACTGCTGCCGGAGTCGGTGCACGTGGTCAACCGGCTGCACGCCAGCGGCGCGCGCCGTGTCGTGGCCATCGGCTACGGCCAGCAGATGACTCCCGAGGCGATGGAGGCCGTCGTCTCCCAGATCGTCGCGCTGGGCCTGTCCGTGGCCGACTACGGCACCGTGGCGGGGCGCTGCTGGCACTCCCTGACTGACGGGCAGCGCACCCCGCTGCCCGAGGTCGACCCGGCGATCCTGGCCAGGTTCAGCCCCGACGGGTTCGTCTCGACCTCGCGCGAGCAGATGCGGGCCACGTTCGTGCCCACCGGGGACGACGCGCTCGCCGCCACGCTCGACGCCGCGAGCGTCCCCACGGCGGAGGACCTTCCCGGAGTCGCCCAGGCGTGGGCCGCGCTGCTCGACGGCCGCAACCAGCCCACCCCCTTCGCGCTGCTGACCATCCTGCCGATGCTGCGAAACCCCCACTGCCGGGACGCGCTCATCGCCGCACTGACCGATAACGCCACGGTCCGGGACGCCGTGGCCGCCGAGTGCGCGCCCATCCTGACGGCCGTGCGCAGCGCCCACGGTGACCAGGGCGCCAAGGCGCGAGCCGCGCTCGCCGCGATCTGCCGGGCCACCCCCGAGCGCCACGCGCCCGACGTCCTGGCCGTCGCCGCCGCCACCTACTACGACAGCGGCCACGGCGCGCACGCCAACGCCGCCGTCGAGACCGCGCTGCGGATCGACCCCGAGCACCGGCTCTCCGCGCTCTTGGGCCGCGTCCTGGACGCCGGTCTCGACCCCCACGGCCTGCGCGGCTGACCCCCTTCGCGCCGATCTGGCCCGCCCGGCGATGCCCCAGCGGGCCAGATCAGCGCGGGACGGAGCTCGCCCACGGCGCGGGGGTGCCCTGAGCCGTGCGTGGGGGCGGGTAAGTCCCGTGCGGGGTCGGTGGGTGCCGGTAGCGTCGTAGACGTCCAACCAAGACGCCCGGTCCGGCGGTGGGCTGACCATCCACCGCGAGCCCGGGTCCCATGAGATGAGGAGCCGATCATGGCGACGACGTACTTCAGCACCGGTGACGAGAAGATGTTCCGCCACCACGTGGCCGAGCACCTGGGAGGCCAGGCCAGCGACACCTTCGAGGAGCCGGGGGAGTTCCAGGCCACGGCCTACGACGGCCCGCGCTACCCCGCGACGCAGATCCTGCAGGGCTGGATCCCCGACGTCGTGGAGCGCTTCCCGGGGGTGCCCTTCCAGGTGAGCGCGACCTGCGAGGACGGGGTGGTCGGCACCCGGTACGTCGTGGACGCCGACGGACAGGTGCGCGAGATCGCCGAGGTCGACGGAGAGCTCGCCCTCACCGAGACCGCTTCCGCGACGATCCTGAGAAACCAGCCCGACCCGACGGCCGCGCTCGCCGCGCTGGCCGAGGCCTTCGCCCTTGACCCTGCGGAGCACCGCTACGCGCAGCTGTGCGCGCAATGCCACCTCTTCGTCGCCAAGAGCGCAGCCGGGATAGTCGAGCACGTCGGGTTGCTCGACGAGCAGGACGCCACCCTGGCTGCCAACCACCGGGCCACGGCATCGGGTCAACACAAGAGCCTGGCCGCGTGGCTGCACCACGGCCCCTACCCGGTGCGGGCCCGCCTCAGCGGACGCCTGGACCAGATCCTCTCCCAGCCCACGCTCGACCCCGCCCAGGCCAGCTCGGGCAGGTGTACCCACTGCACCCACCCCGACGGTCCTCACGACGCCGTGGCGGTCATCACCGTGGACAACGAGCACGGAACCATCGGCCATCGCACAGTCCTCACGGCGTCGTGGCTGGCCCTGGATGGGCCCGCGCTACTTACCAAAGCCGTCGGGGGAGGGCCGGGCGTTCACGGCTGACCCGAGAGTGTCCAAGCCTCTCGGTGGCTGACCTATTGACCAATCGCCTGATATCGCTATCATCGTCGTATGACGATGAATGATGGGGTGGCCGGCACGATGACGTCGGAGACGCGAGGCGCCTTCGCCGCGCTCTTCCACGCCTTGGCCGAGCCGACGCGCCTCGCGCTCCTCGAGCACCTGGCCAGCGGCAAGCACCGGGTGCGCGACCTCGTCGACCACATGCACCTGGCGCAGTCGACGGTGAGCAAGCACCTCGCCTGCCTCCGCGACTGCGGTCTGGTCACCGTGCGGGCCGAAGGGAGGGCCTCCTGGTTCTCCCTCGCCGACCCCGAGCGCCTGGCGGCGCTCCTCGGGACCGCCGACGAGCTGCTCACCGCGTCAGGGGCGACGGTCTCCCTTCGCGACCACGAGGACCACGACCGGCTGGCCGCAGAGGAGCTGTGATGGGAGCCGGACACTCGCACGCGGACCCCAGGGCCCAGCCGAACCGCGGCCTGCGCAACCGGCTGCTCCTCGCCTTCGGCATCACCGCACTCATCGTCATCGCGCAGGCGGTCGGGAGCGTCATCACCGGCAGCCTCGCGCTGCTCACGGACACCGCCCACGCCTTGGCGGACTCGACCGGCCTGCTCGTCGCGGTCATCGCCGCCACGATGATGGTGCGTCCGGCCAGCAACCGTCGAACCTGGGGCTTCGCGCGCATCGAGGTCTTCGCCGCCCTGGGCCAGGCAACCCTGCTGCTCGTCGTCGGCACGTACGCGGCGGTCGATGGTTTGCGACGGCTCGTCGAGCCCACCGAGGTGCCGGGCACGGAGCTGCTCGTCTTCGGCGTGCTCGGACTAGTGGCCAACCTCGTCGCCATGGCGGTCCTCGCCTCCGGCCGCGACGCGAACTTCAACATGCGCGCCGCCTTCCTCGAGGTGCTCAACGACGCGCTCGGCTCGGTCGGCGTGATCGTCGCGGCCGTCGTCATCACGACCACGGGCTACCAGCGGGCCGACACCTTCGCCGGGCTCTTCATCGCGGCGCTGATCCTGCCCCGCGCATTCAAGCTCCTGCGCGAGACCACCCGCGTGCTCATGGAGTTCACCCCCGAGGACGTCGACCTCGACGTCGTGGAGGCCCACGTCCTCGAGCTCGAGCACGTGCGCGAGGTCCACGACCTGCACGCCTCGATGATCGGGCTCGGCATGCCGGTGATCTCCGCGCACGTCGTCATCGACGACGAGTGCTTCGAGTCCGGACACGCCCCGGAGATCCTCGAGCAGATCCGCGCGTGCATGCGCGAGCACTTCCCGGTCTCCTTCGACCACGCGACGATCCAGCTCGAGACCGCCGCCGTGCGCGACCGGACCTGCGAGCACATGCAGCACACCTGAACCCAGTCCGACGCATGACTTCCGGAGGGAAGCACTCATGGAGCCATCACCAGAAGTCACCGCAGCAACCGCACTGACCGTGTACCTCGTCGGCCTGACGGTCACCTTCGGCGCACGGACCTGGCAGCAGTACCGACGGACCGGCGACACCGGCATCCGAAGGATCGCCTCCGACACCACCCGCGCCGGCCGCTGGGGAGTCGTCCTCTTCGCGGTCGCCCTGCTCCTCGGCCTCCTCGGCCCCCTGCTCGCCCTCGTCGTCCCAGCCTCGACGGTGGCCCTGCCCGTCGCCCTCCGCTGGACCGGCCTCGGAATCGCCCTCGTCGGACTGGCCCTCGTCGTCGCGTCGCAGGCAGCCATGGGGACCTCGTGGCGCATCGGTGTCGACCCGACCGAGAAGACCGGCCTCGTCACCACAGGACCCTTCGCCCGGGTCCGTAACCCGATCTTCACCGCCATGGTCCTCGCACTGGCAGGTGTCGCCGTCATGACGCCCAACCCCGCCTCGGTCGCTGCCCTCGTCGCACTTGTGATCGGCGTTGAGCTCCAGGTCAGATTCGTCGAGGAGCCGTACCTCATCGACACGCACGGCACGCCGTTTCGGACCTACGCGGCGCAGGCGGGGCGATTCGTGCCGGTCCTCGGGCGACTCCGATGAGACCAGGGACCGGAATGACAGATGGAGTTCCGGTTCGATACAGCAAGGGGCCCCATGGACGTAACGTTGTGGGAGCTGGCTGCAGTTGCCTCGTCGAGGAACGTGGAGGGACCCTTAGACGCCGCAGTGTGGATCGCAGCCGGGTCGCTCGTCGTGTCGGTGGTCTCGGTGGGCTTAGCCGGGCTTGGCACGTGGTTGGCACACAGGCGAGCAACGGAGGCCATGGAGGAATCCAAGAAGGCAGTTGCGTCCGCACTCTGGTCACCGCGCAGGAGTGGGTCCAGGGGACAGCTCTACGTCCGGCGCGGTGACCACGATTCATCTGATGAGCGCGCACCCCAAAGCGCTTTTGTCATACGTGGATTATCGGCAATTTATTAGACTCGCCTAGATCCCTTGTCCGCAAGGGTTTCGCGATCCTTCTCGGGGTCAGATCGGCTCAGGCCGGGGTGACGACTGGGGTCGGCGCGTGCGTCAACGATGCTCACCGGGACCAGCACCCGGCCCGGCCACCAGATCGCCGTGTGCGGGTCCTGCATGGCCGAGATAGCCCACCTGGCAGGCATCACCCTTCGCTGAGAGACACCGGCTGCGTCCCGGCTGGGCTCAGGCCGGGCGCAGCCGGGCAGCGGGCACCCACTGCTGAACCGTCAGGTCACCACCGGGCCGGGGCAGCACGAACGCGCACAACGCCACCCACCCGTCGCCGTCCTGGGCCCACTGCAGGATCAGCCCTTCGACCTCCCCCGGATGAGACAGCTCGCGGTGCCCGGTCAGATCCACCCAGCAGTGGCGCCGCCGCCCACCCCCGGCCGGGGAAGCCTCCTGCGAAGGAGCCGAGCCCGGGCGCACGCGATCCTTCAACGGGACCCCGTCCCGGGTCGGCGGGTCCACAAGGCCCGACTGCTCGCCACCGTCGGTGCTCGCTCTCATCAGGGACACCACGCTAGGCCGACCCCGCGACAGGTATGACTTCCACCCCCGGCCTGCAGCGGCACCTCTTCCCAGACGAGAGCCCGCACCGGCGCTAAGTTGCGCCCCAAGAAGGCCGCACACACCACGAAGGGGGGAGTGGATGCTCGAGCTCAGCGCCCGAGTGCCAGGCGAGGGTCCCCTGTGGCCAGAGAGGATCCAGCAGCGCCGCACCAAGGGCTGGACCAAACCCCCCGGCGCGGTCTCGGTCGCCCGACCCCACCGCTACGGCAACCCCCACCGCGTCGACCCCGCCAGCGGGGTCACCGCCCAGGACGCCGTCGACCGCTTCACCGCCGACCTCGAGGGCGGGCGCCTGCCCTACACCCGCGACGACATCCTCGAAGATCTCGCCGGGCGCGACCTCATGTGCTTCTGCCCCCTCGGCCAGCCCTGCCACGCCGACATCCTGCTCACCATCGCCAACCCCCACTAACCTCACGGTCCATAAGCCGAGCAGACAGCGACGAGCACTACGTCATCGACCTCTGCGAGCAGGTCCTCGGCACCCCGGCGCAGCGTCAGCACCGCTTCGACTGGCTCCTCGGCGACCCGGGCAAGAACGCCCGACGGGCCCGCCCGCCCGTCGACGCCCACTGGCCCGACCACGCCACCGTCGTCGAGTACCGCGAGCTGCAGCACGAGCGCCCCGTCGAACTTTTCGACAAGCCCGACCGGCTCACCGTCAGCGGCGTCCACCGCGGCCTGCAACGTGCCCTCTACGACGCCCGCCGCGACCACGCGCGGGCGACTGCGCCGCAACCCAGACCACGACCTCCCTTCGATCCGCGCACTGCTCAACCTCTGAATGAGCCGGCCCCGACAGCCACCACCCCACCCAGGCCCCTGAGCCCTGGGTGGGGTGGTGGCTGTCGCTGCTTCGGCCTAGGTTGGGAGTTGTCCAACCGAATGGCAGGCCTGACCAGCCCGCCGACTTCACCAGAGGAGATAGACCCATGGCACACGAGATCGAGACCTACCAGGACAAGGCCGCTGCGGTGTTCGCGCGGGTGGATGCCTGGCACCGGCTGGGCACGACCGTTGCGGGGGAGGCCTTCACCGCTGAGGACGCGCTGCGGCTGGGCCACCTCGGCGGCTGGGACGTGCGAAAGGTCGCGCTGACCGCGACCGAGCTGAGCGAGGACGGCGTGCACAGCATCGCCGTCCCGGACCACTTCGCCACCGTGCGAACCTCCCCGTTCACCGGGCACCCCGAGGCCCTCGGCGTCGTCGGACGCGGCTACACCCCGCTGCAGAACGAGGAGCACTGCGAGTTCCTCAACCGGCTCGCCGACGAGTCCGGCGCGATCTTCGACACCGCCGGCTCCCTTCGCGGGGGACGCGAGGTGTTCGTCACGATGCGCCTGCCCGAGACGATGCGCGTCGGCGGAGTCGACGACGTCACGGTGAACATCGCCGCACTGAACAGCCACGACGGATCGAGCGCGTTCCGGCTGCTCATCACCCCCGTGCGCGTCGTCTGCGCCAACACCCAGGCCGCCGCCATCCGAGACCACGTCTCCAGCGTGAGCATCCGGCACACCCGCAACGCCACCAGCGCGGTGCAGATCGCCCGCGACGCCCTCGGCCTGACCTTCGCCTACGTCGACGAGTTCGAGGCCGCAGCACAGCGCCTGATCAACCAGACGATGACCGAGGCCCAGTACGTCGCCATGACCCGCCGACTCTTCGGCACCCCCGACCCCGACGCCAGCACCCGAGCCCAGAACGCCGAGCGCGAGCGCACCGCGACCCTGGCCCACCTCTGGCACGACGCCAGCACCCTCGACGGCATCCGAGGCACCGCCTGGGCCGGCTACCAGTGCATCACTGAGTACGTCGACCACCACGCCCCCGTGCGCACCCGCGACGACGTCGACCACGCCCGCGCGGCGCGCCTGCTGACCACCGAGGAGCCCAACCGGCTCAAGCGCACCGCCTGGGACATCCTCCAACCCGCCTGAACAACCCCAGGGACGGCGAAAGGGGGGTCCGCGCTACGCGCGCGGACCCCCCTTCGCCCACCCCACCGCAGGGGCCGGGGCCCTGAGCCCTGCGGTGGGGTGGCGGGTGTCGGTGCCGGGGCATAGCGTCGTAGGCGTCCGATCGAGAACAGGCCAGGAGCCGCAGGGGGCTGACCATCCCAGCGCGACGGGCCGGCAACGGCAGAGGAGCCGAGACCAATGACCATTCGCCACCAGGGACAGCAGCTCGAGTGCATCAACGGCGGTCAGGAGTGCCGTGGCCGCGTGGAGCACCGGCACCCGCTCAGCGGGTCCGGGAAGTCGTTCCCGCGGTGCGAGAAGCACTGGGCCGACCGGCTCGACCTCGAGCAAGGCCTGCGCGAGCGCTACCCCGAGCGCCCGCCGGCCGACTGGTCCCCGTTGGACGCCGGCGAGGCCTGGGACGAGAGCGACTACTGATGAACCGCGCGGACGCGACCGTGACCCGGGAGCACCGGCCGGAGTCCGCGGGCGATCCCCGGGTGCAGATCTACCAGGGACGGATCCCGCCAGGGCCGATGCTGCGAGCCAACCTCGTGACCGTCCTGGCCCGAACCGCGGTGATGTGGCCGATGTGGGTACTCATGGGCCTGGCCCTGGCCGGTGTGGCCAGCTACGGGCTGCACCTCGGGGTACCGGCCAGGTACGTCCTTACCGACATCCTCACCCGCACCACGCTCGCGGCCCTCGGGTTCGTCGCGGCCGTCACCCTCATCCGCACAGCCCGGACGTACCTGGCTCAACGCACCCACACCCTGCACCTGGGCATCCTGCGCAAGGGCTGGCGCACCGCCGCGGTATGGGTCGATCACCCCAAGGGCGGCGGGCCCTGGCGAGTCCAACTCATCGGCGCCATCCCCCTTCGCCGAGGCCTGGGAGCCCCGCTGATCCGAGCCGCCGTCAAGCACGCCGACACCCACCAGGGCGTCGTCACCGCCAGGGCCCGCAACGACGCGCTCGCGGCCGTCTACGAGCGGTACGGCTTCACCCGAAACACCCCAGGCGGACGACAGATGACTCGCAACCCAGCCCACGGGTCCTGTGTCGGAATGGGGCAGAGACTTGAGTGACGCCAAGCGGAGGCGTGAGCGGCGCGAGGGTGCAGATCACCGAGCCGACTCGCGCCTACCGATCGCTGGCCCTTAGGCGTCAGTAGAGGGCGATCGCGTCGATCAGCACGGCCGGGCCGGCGACGTGGGTGCCGGTCGCGCCCTCGGGGATCTTGAGGCCCATCTGGGTGAACAGGGAGTGGATCTCGCGGTCGTCGAGGGAGGTGAGCATGAGCCGGCGGATCATGTACTCCCAGCCGGGCATGAGCCACTCCTCGGCGTTGTAGTACCCCTCGTCGCCGCCGTCGATCACCGACCGGACGGTGCCGAGGACACGGTGCTCACCCTCGAGCCGGTCGGCGACGTCGGCGGTGGTGAAGTGCGAGGGGTTGATGTTGACGTAGACCTGGACCTCCATCCCCGTGTCGACGGCCTGCATGAGGATGGGAATCGGCAGGAGCTCGTTCTCGAGGTAGACCTTGCGGATGACGTCCTCGACCTCGGGGTCGTCGATCGACAGGTCGTCGATTGACGCGATATCGCTGGAGGCGATCGCCTTCTTCATCAAGTAGAAGAGCTTGCCGGCGAGGGTGGTCGGCGTCATCCGCAGGATTCCGTCGAGCTCGACGAGGTCGTCCTTCTGGATCGCTCTATCGGTCAGGCTCGAGGCGGTGGAGATGACCTGCTCCCTGTGCAACCGGTCGATCACCTTGCTGACGGTGCTTCGCTGCTGCGGCTCAAGGCGGAACGTGCTTTGGGTCTCGACCTCGCGCTCCCCGCCGGCGTCCACGCCGGCGCCCGAGAGCCCGAGCTTCGCACCGGCCCGGCGTTGGCTGCGTGAGGTTTCGACGATCTCCTCAGCGCGGGGCACAGCCACGTCGTGGTACTCGGCCTGCGCGATCAGCTGCTCCAGGTCGAGGTAGATCGGGTTACGCAGGGCCATGAGACGAATCGTCTCACCACTCACCAACAGCCCTGTCGGCTTCGCTTACGAGCCCTGATGAATGCGGCGTCGACGTGCAGCACATCGTCTCTGACCACGGCACGGCACGAAGCGAGCACGGCCGGGGCCTCGACGACCGTCTAGTTTGCCTAGAAGCGCGTCATTCTCCGCAGTTTCTCCCGGTGGGCTGCGAGGAGGTCGTCGAGGTCGATCGGTTGCCCTTCGAGCTCCGTGAGCGTCTTGAGCCACGGGTCGAGGTCGCGGGATTGGCGGAAGTCCAACTCGGCCCGGAAGATGTACCCGTCCTCAGTTCTGGAGGCGGCGTACATCTCCGTCTCGCCGATGTGCTCGCCGGGCAGGGGGCGACGTCCGTCAGGGAGGTTGGTCTCGATTACCTCGAGGAGATCAGCGATCGCGGACGAGCGCGCGTCGAGAAGATCGTCAGCCAGCGACAGCACCTGCGCGCGCAGCGGCGGGACGTGCCGGCCTGCTCGGCACCTCCCACGCTGTCGAACCCCCGCTGTCCCTGGTGCTCGTTGACCGGCCGGTTGAAGATCCGGGTGGCGGTGTGCTGCTGCTTGCGGGGCGCGTCCAGGTCGGCCACCAGCATCTCCTCGATCACCGCGACTCCGACACCGTCGCTCCTGGTAACGACCCGAACCCGCCCCGCGACAAGAAGTAGGCCTGCGGGCATTCTCGCCGGCCCGTCGGCGCCGCAAGGCGCTCGACGCCGTGCGGCGTAATGCTGAGCGATCGAGGGTGCGACAGCCTGCCACGGTGAGGAACGCTGGGGACGAGACGCGGCGGACCGGGGCGTCCGTCAATAGTATCGTCAATCAGATACTATTGACGGGTGAGGCGTGATCAGTGGTGGCCGGAGGTCCTCGACATCGCGGAGATGCAGGACGGGCTGTTCACTGCTGCCCAGGCTCGGAACCTGGGTGCGAGCCGAGCGCAACTTCATGCGCTGGCCGCTGCCGGCACGATCGAACGAGTGCAGCACGGGGTGTACCACCTCGTGGGGACGCCGGTGGATCGCTGGGTGTCGCTGCGCGCGGCGTGGATGGCAGTTGATCCCGAGCGCAGCACCGACGATCGCCTGACAGATCCTGTCGGACCCGGCGCTGTGGTCTCTCATCGCAGCGCGGCGCAGCTGCTCGGGCTGGGCGAGGTCGATGCCGACGTGATGGAGATGTGCGTTCCCCGTCGGCGCGATACCCGTAACCCTGCGGTGCGGCTGCGCATTGCCCAGATCGACTCCCGTGACTGGTTCATCCGTGAGGGGCTGCCGGTGACGACACCCGCAGCGACGGTGGGGATGCTCGCGCAGGACCTCACCGATGCTGGGCACCTCGGCGCTGTCGCCAGGGACAGCGTGCTGCGTTACGACGTCGACGTCGACGAGCTGGGGCGTCGCCTGGCCCCGAGCGCGAAGCGGTATGGCTATGACGATGTAGAGGACATGCTCGAGCAGACGCTGCTGGCCGCTGGCACCCCGGTCCCGTCGGTGGATCTGTCTGCGCTGCTGGCCGGAGCGAACGTCGAGGCGCTGGCGGCGTCGTCTGAGCGAGTGCAGCAGGTCTTGGAGAGCGTGCGACGCGACCTCGTCGGTCTATACGACCAAAGGGCGATGGCGACCTACACCAAGGAGCAAAGCCGGGTGGCCGAGCAGGCCCGGCGGGTGCTGGCCGCATCCGGGGTCCACGAGGAGTTCGCTAAGGTCCTCAACCCCGCCCTGGAGCAGCTGCATCGCACGATCCAGCAGCGGTGGGTCGCCGACCCCACGACCAAGGCGAAGGTCGCCGAGGCCACCCAGACGATGGCTCAAGCAATCCGGACCATGCAGCAGCGGGAGCGCACATGAGTGACCGGCCGGGCCGGCGATACCGCACTGCGGCAGCGTTTCGGCGTGCTCTAGATGACCGGCTAAAGGCTCAGGCCCGAGCCGAGGGTGTGCTCGTGGGCAACCTTCGACGCCGGTTCCTGCTCGAGTGCTACCTGGCCAGGATCTTCTCCCTGCCTGGAGACCACTGGGTCCTCAAGGGCGGGAGTGGACTGGCCGTGCGGCTGCCCGAGGCACGGCACACCAAGGACCTCGACCTGTGTCATCTTCACGACCAGGCTGATGCTGATGCCTGCATCCACGCTCTACGCGCTGCTGGGCGGCAGGACGAGCGTGATCCCTTCGTCTTCACGGTCACAAACCATGCCCGCATGACCGGCCTAGGGGGTGGGTACAAGCTGAGCGTCGAGTGCACCCTGGGAGGTCGGGTGTACGAGACCTTCCAGATCGACCTCACCTTCAACTTGGACTTCATCGGCGAGGTGGAGATCCTCGAGCGTGCACTGCCGGTGCAGATCGGTGACATCCAGTCACCACCACCGATCCGGCTCTACCCGATGGTCGATCAGGTCGCCGACAAGGTCGCCGCGATGTACGAGCGGCACGCGGGCCATCCCTCCACCCGCTACAGGGACCTCGTCGACCTCGTCCTCATCGCCCAGTCAGGACGAACCCTCGACCTCGCACCGCTCATCGCGGCGCTGCGCCTTCAAGAGGTGCGACGATCCATCACCCTTCCCGACCGGCTGACACCTCCAGAACCGACATGGGCCACCAACTACCCGGCCGAAGCCAGCCGGGCAAAGGTCGAATCCGACCTCTCCGCGGCACTCGAGATCGCCGGCCAACTGGTCAACCCGGCGCTTCACTCACTTCGCAGAATCTGACCCCTGCCCCGAGAACTCGCAGGTTCGATCAGGCCCGGGTGAGGAGGTCGAGTACATCGACCCGTTCTCCGGCCGCAAGGGCAGCGAACGGGTGCGCAGTGACTGCACCAAGTGCCGCGGCCCGCGGACGGTTGAATCGCCCCGGGTTTCGTGGAGGCTCGGTTAGTTGGATCCGACCTCGGTGAGGACCGGGTTCTGACGGTAGTGCTTCGCAGGTTGTGATGCCCAGTAGTTGGCCTCGTACTCGGCGGGTGGGACGAGGCCGATCTCGCCGTGAAGGCGGCGGTGGTTGAACCAGTCGACGTACTCGGCGACGCCGATCTCGACGTCGGCGACGGTCTTCCATCCGCCCTTGGGGCGCATCATCGGGTTGCGGATGCACTCGGTCTTGAACAGCGAGTTCAGTGCTTCGGCCATCGCGTTGATGCTCCTATAGATCGTCAAGTCGATCAGGCCGCGATTTCGAGCTCTCCATTAACGGGCTTTGCGATGGCGACCGGGGCCGGCAGCAGGCGGAAGAGCTCGCGAGCGAGGTACCGCTTCAGGCACCGGATGATCTCCCGCTTCGACATGCCCTCGGCGGTACGACGGGCCACGTAGTCGATCGTCGGCTGATGCCAGCGCATGCGCACGATGACCACGCGATACAGCGCGGCGTTGGCCTGCCGGTTCCCGCCGCGGTACAGACGGTGCCGGCTGTTGGTCTTGCCGGATCCAGCCGGGATCGGGCACGCGCCACACATCTTGGCAAACGCTGCCTCGGACTTGATCCGGTTGGCGTTGTCGCCGGCGGTGATCAGCATCTGTGCCGCAGTGTCGTAGCCGACGCCGACGGCCTCGACGAGCTGGGGCGCAGCGGCCGCAGTGAGTGCCTTCAGTGATGCGGCGTGAGCCTTGGCCTCCTCGTGCAGCGCCAGCCAACGCTTCGCCATCGAGGACAGCACGTGTCGCATCGCCACATCCGGGTCGCCCGGCACAACAACGGCAGGTGCGCCACGGCGCACGGGCGGCAGTGGAGTCGGACCCTCCAGCGCCGCGCACGCGAGGATCAGCTTGTGGTCGGTGAGCGTCTCCAGCTCCGCCCGCAACGCCTCGCTCCCGGTCGCGAGGGTCGCCTTGAGCGTGATCATCGCGGTTGTCCGCGCTTGAACGGAACCGTCGTAGGCGATCTTGACCAGCCTGATCGTTTCGACCGCGCCGTCGGCGGTCTTGGGTGTCGACAGCCCGTGCCCAGCCAGGAGCTGGCGTGCAGCGTGCTCGGCATCGATGGTGTCGTTCTTCCCTGCGAGTCGACGTTCCGCGGCCCGTGCTGGGCGGGCGATCTCGTGGACGTCGTGACCGTGGTTGCGCAGGTAGCGCGCCAAGCCGACCCCGTAGGAGCCGGTGCCCTCGACGCCGAACCCGATCAGCCGACCGGCCGACCCGACGAAGGCCAGACAGAAGGCGAGGAGCTCCTCAAACCCGGCGATGGTGGTGGGCACGACGATGTCGCCGAGCCGGCCGCCAAAGCCGTCGATCGCGACCGCTACGTGGTTGTCCTTGTGGGTGTCGACGCCGACGATGACATCGTCACGCCGAAGCTGCATGCTGGGCATCGGGCTGTGGATCCTCTCTCGCACTTTCCGGGCGGGCTGTCCATGGCTCAGCTGGCCGGAGTGGGCGGACAGGACTGCGATGAGGCCCTGGTCGAGTCAGGCTCCTATCAGGTCACTGCCCACCCGGCCAGCAGCCTGGTGAACGCCACCACCCGGGGCCGACACGTCAACGCGAGGGCACCCGCAGGGCCGGTCATAAGCAAGGGTCAGACCCCAGGTGATGGCGCAGTCACGATGCTCGCAGTCGAAGCACGACCCGACCCGGCCCATCGACTGCCGGATGCCTTGCTGCCGGCACAACTTCGTGAACGCGTTCGCTGTGAATCGCACTGGGTTTAGTTCCTATGCGTTCCCTTGGCCAGCGAGTGCCGGCTGGGCTGATTCTTGGGCAGCGTAGTACGCCGCCTCGACCTCGAGCGGGGTGCGCATCTCTAGCTCCCCGTGCAGGCGCTGGTTGTTCCACCACCACACGTACTCCAAGGTCGCGAGCTCGACCTGCTCGATCGTGCGCCACGGTCCGCGCCGTCTGATGAGCTCGGTCTTGTAGAGCCCGTTGACGGCCTCGGCGAGCGCGTTATCGAAGGAGTCCCCGACGGTTCCCGTGGATGGCTTCGCGCCGAGCTGGCCGATGCGGTCGGTGTAGACGATCGAGAGGTAGTTCGACCCGTGGTCGGCGTGGTGGACCAGGCCCGTGAGGTCGACCGCGCCCTCGCGCTTGGCTTCCCAGGCGGCCATGTCGAGGGCTTGTAGCGGGAGGATGTCGGACTTCAACGTCGCAGCGACGTTCCATCCCACGATCCGCCGCGAGTAGACGTCGGTCACGAACGCGACGTAGGCGAACCCCGACCAGGTCGCGACGTAGGTGATGTCGGCAACCCACAGCCGGCGCGGTGCAGGCGCCTGAAAGCGGCGTTGGACCAAGTCAGCCGGCTTCACCGCCGCGGGGTCGGACTTGGTGGTGAAGACCTTCTTCGACCGCTTCACGCCCCGCACGCCCGCGATCCCCATGAGCCGGGCGGTCTGGTCGCGACCGACTTCCCATCCCTGGCGCCGCATCAGGGCGTGCATCTTCCGCACGCCGTAGACGCCGTAGTTCTCGCCGTGCAGCCGGAGGATCTCGGGCACCAGCAGCTCGTCCTTGAGCGACCGGGCCGAAGGTGGCCTGGTCTTGGCGGCCCGGTAGCCGCGGGAGGTGATGAACCCACGAACTGCCGGGCGCAGCACCCGGCAGATGGCCTCGACCCCGAACTGATCCTTGTGCTCGTCGATGTAGCGGATCATCTCGTCGTGGGACGGTCGAGCTCCTTGGCGAAAAACACCGAAGCGGACTTCAAGATCTCGTTCGCCCGGCGAAGCTCTGCCACCTCACGCTTGAGCCGCTTGATCTCATCAGCCTCCTGCGACGTCGTCCCCGCGCGTTGTCCGCTGTCGATCTCGGCACGATGCACCCAGAGCCGAAGAGTCTCGACGTTCATCCCCAACAGCCCCGACACATGCCGCAGAGCGGCCGTCTCGTGCGGGTGCTCGGAGCGAACCTCGGCGACCATCCGGACCGCGCGCTCACGCATCTCGTTGCCTGGTCAGTCCGTTCCTGCGCTTGATCCGCCGTGCAATCAGCCCTTGTCGGCGCATCGAGTCCGCGACCGTCTTCTCGCTCACCGTCCAGCCCGCGTCACGCATGTCGTGGACCAGCCGCGGTGAGCCGTGCAAGCCACGGGCCTTCCTGAACGCGACCGCGACGGCGCGGTCGATCGTGTCGCGGCGCCGGTCCCGCGTCGTGTGCAGACCGTTGACTGCGCCGGGGCTCTCGGCCCTGCCAAGCCACTTGTAGAACCATGCCAGGCTGACGCCGAGAAGGGCACAGACGACCGTGTGTGGCACTCGGTAGTTGGTCCTCTGGTCGGCGATGAAGCGTGCCACTCGCTCACTTCGTCGCCTCCTTGACCCACAGGACCACGGATCGCTTGAGGACATCACGCTCCATCCGGAGCTCGGCAACCGTTGATCGTGGTGGGTGGGTAGACCGTGGCGACCATGGACCGACCCGTCCCCGCAGAGGTGACCACGGACCGTCTCGGCAGGGCAGACCGTGACCACCACAGACCGACCCGCCCTCGAGTAGCTCGGACCGTGTCCAAGGTACAGACCGAACCAGCCACCGACCGACCCCGGGACCGCGGGAGCGGGCCCTCCGGCCGGCAGGCCGGGAGCGCAGGGCGGAGCCCTGCGCAGGGAGGGGAACGG
>NZ_BCUV01000010.1 GCF_001591405.1 Janibacter terrae NBRC 107853 | reverse complement strand
CAGAGACGACGAAATTGACCACCGAGCGGGAGATCCTGAAGCGGGCAGCGAGTTATGTGGGTGATCGGTGTCAAGCGGGGGTGTCGTCGAGCTTGGTGAGGACGGCGTCGTAGACGTCGCGGCGGCGGTCGTGACCCTGCTCCGCGGCGTCGTCTCGCTGTGCCTGGATGGTGTCGCGGTGGGCGATGGTGGTGAAGAACATCGTGCAGGAT
Organism: Janibacter terrae NBRC 107853; assembly: GCF_001591405.1. Lineage (GTDB taxonomy): Bacteria > Actinomycetota > Actinomycetes > Actinomycetales > Dermatophilaceae > Janibacter > Janibacter terrae. The sequence continues at coordinate 132,249 of NZ_BCUV01000010.1, read as the reverse complement.
TCGCAGATGGTCTCGTATTGGCAGTCCAGTTCGCGGGGGCGCCCGCAGTAGCCGTTGCCCAGGAGGCGCTTGACCGTCTCGTTGCGTAGCACCCGCATGTTCTGTCCGGCCGCGTCGGCGGGCAGCACCGCATGTTGCCCGTGGGCGTGGGCGGCTTGTTCGTAGAGGGCTTCGACCTTCTCGGTGACGGCGAAGTACTCCTCGGCCACCGTCCGGTCGGCGATGCGCCACATTCGGTGGGTCTCTTGCCGGCAGTAGCCCAGGCTGGCGGCCTGGTCGGCGAACTTGGCGGCCTGGTCGGGGTAGGCCTCGGTGACGTACTTGCCCCACCGGCATCCGGAGGTGACCACGAAGACGGGGTCGACCCGGGACACCGCAGTGCACCAGGGCGTGCCCGGCGAATGTCATCACGTCACTGCGGGTGTCGCGCCGTTGCTGGACTGGCAGCGCCAGTCAGGAGTCCAGGTCGCCGTAGCGGTTGATAAACCCGACGACTCCTCGGCGTCGACACCGACTCCCGCTTTCACCAGCAGCAGCGTTGATGTATGCGCGTGCGGCCGAGTCCAACGTCGGCGCCACCAGCGGCACGGCGGGCATCCCGGAAGGCGCCGTCCGTGGAAACACCGGGCCTGTCGCGGCGGCGTTGATGCTCACGATGTTCCTCCTGGAAGCTCGTCGTCACGGGTCAACGAGACGGCCTCGACGAACTCGTTGAGCTTGCTGCCCGCGGCATTGGCGAACCGTGCACCGCGCAAGATCGCCCACACAACCCAGATCGGCGATCTGATGAACCACCACTCGTAGACCAGCCGGTTGTGGATCCGGGCAGCCAGACGATAGCGCTCGGCGTCCCCTCTCTGCGAGACGGCCGACCTGCACGCAGCGGTCCGAATAACCATCCCAGTGCCAGCAGAGCCGCCTCGTGCAACGCGAGCACGCCCGCATGCCAGCACCTCCTGGCACAGCTCGTCCTTGAACTCCTGGCTGAACCGTCTACGGGATGCACTCACTGCGGATCTCGTTTCCAGTAGAACCCTCACCTTAGGAGGGCCCACTGTCCGAGATCACCGCGGCAGGCCAGTACAGCGTCAACGCGACCATCATCTTCGGGTCGTGCGCTGCGCGTCCCCACCCATCGGCGCGGTAGCCGGCGTGGAACGCGGACAGGTCCATCTGCTCGACCGCGTCGAGCACGAACCAGGCCAGATGGTCCTCCTTGAGCCACTAGGTCAACGACGGCGGCATCAAGAACACCTGATCACGCTCCACAGTCAAGAAGTTGTAACCCACGTCCACCTCCAGAACCCCTACCTGCCAAGAGATTTTCCCGAGACACGACCAGAAGGCCCCGAAGACGCGCCGAGGGTTTATGCAACACGCTCTTCTGGCAGTCCAGGGTAGCCCTGCGCCTCGATCGCGTGCCGGTCGAGGATCTGCTCGACCACCTGGATGGTCGCGGGCCCGAACGCGGCGGCCACGGTCGAGGAACCAGTCTCGCGACCACAGCCCGTCCGCGTTGCGGTGCCGCGGTGGAACATGGCCCGGATCGGTCGAGTACTGGCCCTTGCGACCCGTCTTGCGACGGTGCTCGGCAACGACCTGCTGTCCGTCGAACACCGTCACCCTTGAGGCAGGCAGCCGCACCCTCACCAGGCGTCCGGCAAGGGCGTAGGGCACCGAATAGTGCTGGTAGTCGGTCGTGAGGTGGTAGTTGCGGCCGATCTTGACCTGCCTCCATCCAGAGCCTCCGGCCGCCAGCCGAAGACGAAGGGGAGAACCGTCAAACCGGGGTGCTGCGTTGCGCGATGGCGCTCGCCCAGGGCCAAGGCGTGCGGCGCGTCCCCGGGCGTCCACCAGTACTACTGGGACGGCATCCGCCCGACATCCGCTTCACGCTACGAAGTGCGCGGTCCTGCCCGTCAGGGGCTTCCGAACTTCGCAGCACCTGGGCGACGACCGTTGTCACATCGTCATACATATGCAACAGTGGTTTTGCACACATGACGATGGCCCCGCCTAGGGGTCGACCAGAGAAAGGGGAGGCCCGTGAGCAAAGTGAAGGAACTCGCCTACGTCGGATATGAGGTCTCGGACCTGGCGGCGTGGGAGCACTTCGGCGTCGATCTACTCGGGATGCAGTTCGGCGAGAAGACGACCAGCGGCTTTACGCTGCGTACCGACCACAAGGCCCACCGCTGGGTAGTGGAGGCAGGCGCGGCTGATGACCTCGTGGTGAGCGGTTACGAGGTCGCGAGCGAGCCCGAACTCGACGCGATTGTTCAGGGCCTTGGTAGTGCTGGCTTCGAGGTGACAGAAGGAGATGCTGCCCTTGCCGCCGATCGCAAGGTGGACCGGATCTTCGTCACCACCGACCCGATGGGAAACCGAGTTGAGCTCGTCAGCGGCTTCGCAGACGCCGAAACTCCCTTCGAGTCCACGAAGCTCCTAGGTAGCTTCGTCACGGGCGACGGAGGCGCCGGCCACCAAGTGCTATTGACAGGTGATGTTAGCCGCGAGGAATACCTCGCCTTCTACGTTGACCTGCTGGGTCTCAAGATCAGCGATATCATCGTCGAGGAAGTGGCGCCGGGCATCGTCGCGGATCTAATCTTTCTGCACTGCAACCCGCGCCACCACACGGTCGCCTTCGGAAAGCTTCCGTTTCCGAAGGTCACGCATCACTTCATGCTCGAGGTTAGCGACATCCGTGACGTAGGTCTTGCCTATGACCGTTGTCTAGACGCCAGACAGCCGTTCGAGATGACACTAGGCATGCACACAAATGACAGAATGTTCAGTTTCTACGTACGGACACCGTCTGGATTCAACGTGGAGTACGGTTGGGGCGCCCTCCTGATCGACGACGAGACCTGGGAAGTCAAGACTCTCGACCGCCGGCACACATGGGGGCACCGTCCACCCCAGGTTCTGGCCGAGCAACTCGCGCACACGGCAACGGACGAGGTGCACTGAGGTGACTCTTCGCCCGAGCGATATCGCTCGCGACGTGAAAACGAAGAACTGGAACATCCACTATTACGAGGCTGGCGAGGGACATCCGGTGGTGCTTCTGCACGGAGGCGGCCCGGGTGCCACCGGCTGGAGCAATTATGCCTCGAATATCGAGGCACTCGCTGAGAGTTTTCACGTCTTTGCCGTGGATATGCCCGGTTGGGGCGAGTCCGACGCAGTCTCCTTCGATGAGGTTGACCATGTTGAGGCGGCAGTGCAGTTCCTGGATGCCCTTGGCATCGAGAAGGCTGCCTTCGTCGGGAATTCAATGGGCGGCCACACGTCTATCAGACTGGCTGCCGAGCAGCCGGGTCGCGTGTCGCACCTGATCACGATGGGTCCGCCAGCGACCATGCGGCCAATCCTCTTCGGTGCTGGCGATGGTCCGTCCGAAGGGCTGAAAGTGATGTACGAGGCGTACCGGGCGCCCAGTCCGGAGAACATGCGTCGCCTCGTTGAGATCATGGTCTTTGACTCCGCCACTTTTGCGACGCCTGAGCTGTGCCAGGCGCGGTCGGATGCAGCACTGTTGCGCCCGGATCACCTGGAGAACGTCGTCGCGGGGCTGCCTCGGGCGCCCATCCCCATCTGGGCGGATATGAATACCGTCCGTGGCATCACGGCGCCGACTCTACTTATTCATGGTCGTGATGACCGAGTGGTGTCATTTGAGACGTCGCTCATGCTTTGCGCAAGCATCGCCAACTCCCGTGTCGCACTGATCAACCGGTGCGGCCACTGGGCGCAGGTCGAGCACGCTGCCGAGTTCAACAGGCTGGTGACCGACTTCGTACTTCACAATTGAGAATTCCCGGTTTTCATGCACCTATGAAGCACCCTCCCAGTGCTTGCCTTCGGAAGGCCCAGCCTTGGGGCTGGCCTCGGATCCATGCGGAGTAAGGAGTCGGATACCGTGAGTGAGGTGGCAACCTCCAGTATCTCGGTGGGGCGCCTGAACGAGCTGGGTGAACCGTGGTCGCTCCCTGGATGCCCGGTTCCATTGGAGGTGTTGCAGGAGGTTCGTGACACGGTCCGCGCCATGCAGTTCCTGGTGCTGCAGCTGGCTGATCCCGACGTCGACGAGGTTGTAGACGTCCGGACAGCCACGGCGGCATTGTCGCGTGTATGGCAACTGGCGATCGGGGCGATCGACGCAGGGCAGCCAGACGCGGGAGTCGAGTCGAGAAGGAAACTTCTTGAAGTTCTCGGCAGGGTCAGAAACGTTGAGGCTCGGCTCCGCGAGGCGCAGGCACGCGAGCGTGAACGCGCATCGGACTTTTTCCAACAAACTATGTCGGAGTTGGAAAACACCGAGTCAACGGAAGCACTCCTCCAGCGTGCTACGGAGGTGGTCTGCGGCATCGGGTTCGACCGGGCGATCGCATCGACCCTGCAGGACGGCATGTGGTTCACCAATGCAGTCTGTATCCCCACGGACGAAGCGTGGGCAACCGAGATACTACGTGTCGGCGGCGCTCATCCTCAAAAGGTGTCTTCATTGTTCGAGTCGGTCATGATACGGGGAAAGAAGGCGATCTGTGTGACCGCGGTCTCAACTGATGAGCGCATCCATCGGCCCCTCGCTGACGTCTCTAGGGTCCATTCTTATGTGGCTGCACCCATCTTGCAGAAGGGCCTCGTGGTCGGGTTCCTACATGCGGATCGCTACTTCCAGCGTCGCTACGTCGGTGAACCTGATCGGCGGTTGCTCACTCAGGCAGCCCGATCGGTCTCGCACCTGTGGCAGAGAAACGCCCTCTTAGACAGGCTCGGGGTGATCCAGTCAGGGCTGGCGAGCCTCAGCGACACCGCAACGGGTGCCGCCGACGGATACGCGGATATTACAATGCCGCCACCCGCCGGTGGAGTCGGAAGAGCGAACAGCTTCATGCGCTCTCAGTTGGACACGTATCCGCGGCAGGCGGTCCGGTTTGCGCCCGCCTCGTCGCTGTCAACGCGCGAGAGCGAGGTGTTACGGCTCATGGCCGCCGGCGAGACGAATTCAGCAATAGCGGCGCGGCTATTCGTCACAGACGAGACGGTGAAGTCGCACGTCAAGCAGATTCTCCGGAAGTTGCATGCGCGCAATCGGGCCGAGGCAGTCGCCAAATGGCTGGCATGAGTACTGTTGGTGAACCATCGGGTTCGAGGCGCACATGGATACGCACGAACAAAAGTGGGGACATTGCCCGTGGGCGAGCCCCTCAGACCTTCTTGGTGGCCGTATGCGGGATTCCTTGGCTCTGCAAACAGCTCACTCCCCTGGCAGTGGACGAGCCTGGCCTTGCTGAGACGCTATCGGGCCATTGCCGCGACCCGAAGTTAACCAAAGCAGGCCGGTGGCACAGTGGATGCTGGGATTTCACATACGAACATGCGTATGACATACGCGCAGCGCATTGAGCCCGAATGACCATGCCTTCCGCACCTTGGATGCGGCCCCTGTCCCAGAAAGTCCGAGCAGAACCGTGATGAAACCCCGGTCCGTCGCGTTCGATCTCTTCGGTGAGTACCTGCGCTATCGGGGCGGGGAGGCGCGGCTGTGTGACATCGTCGCGCTGCTCGCCCCCTTCGGCGTCGGCGCCTCGACCGCTCGAGTGGTGATGTTGCGATTGAGAAAAGAGGGCTGGTTCGATACACGCCCCGGTGTCGATGGGCGAGAGGTGATTTACGCACTGAACGAGCGCAGTTGGGGGCTCCTCAACGAAGGCCGGGAGCGGATCTTCGCGGACCCACGCGCCGAGTGGGACGGCTGGTGGCACATGGTGATCTACTACGTTCCGGAGTCGGCGAGGGCCAGCCGTGAGGAACTGCGCAAGGAGTTGGCGTGGCTCGGGTTCGGGCCTCTCGCAGCAGCGACCTGGGCGTCTCCCCATGACCGGATGGCCTCCGTAGAGGAGAAGTTCGCACTCTCCCCCGACGTTCGCCTGGATCTCCTGCGCGCGCAATCTAAGGGGCTGTCGTGGGATCGGGACATTGCCGAACGATGCTGGGATCTTCACTCGCTCAACGAGGACTACCTGGCTTTCCTCACGCAGTATCGGGCAGAGCTTCCACGCTATCGCGATGGACGCGTGCCGCCGCTGGAAGCGCTCGTGACGCGGACCGAACTTCTTCAGGAGTGGCGGAGGTTCCCGTTCCGGGACCCTGGCCTGCCCGTCGAACTGCTGCCGGCTCACTGGCACGGCCACGACGCATACGACCTCTTCCTAGAGGCGATTGAGTGCCTGCGGCCGGGAGCCGAACAGGCCATCATCGAGGTCACCGGGAGGACCAGGGAACGGGATGTCGACGACGATAATATTGGTTCATCTCCTTGACGACCGCTAGGCATATGTATCACACTCGTATTCGGGTCGCCGGTAATTAACGGGCGCACGTTGTCTAGGAGTTCTAATCTGAGGGGCTGCCGGCGGACCGCGACATGGCTGAGCGTTGCTGGGACCTCGACGCCCTCAACGCCGACTACAAGGCGTTCCTCGAGCGCTTCCGTGCCCAGTTGCCCCGCTACCGTTCGGGCCGGCTCGCGCCGGACGAGGCACTGGTGACACGCATCGAGCTCTTCCACGAGTGGCGGAAGTTCCCCTTCCGCGACCTTGGTCTGCCGCTGGAACTGTTGCCCGCCCGTTGGTGCGGCCACGATGCCCATCAGTTGTTCAAAGAGGCGTCCGAACTCTTGCTCCCTGCGGCAGAGCGAGCCATTGACTCCATAACCGGAACTCGACGTGAGGAACCAGTGCAGATGTCCGCTTCAACTATTTGACGCCCGTCTGCCAAATGTCGCAGACTGGCCGGCCTGGCTAGCCACATGGTGGCCACGATGACGTGAACGCGTAGGAGATTCCATGTCGCTCTCTGTAGCCTGCATCGGCGGTGGTCCCGGCGGGCTGTTCGCCGCGACGCTCATCAAGCAGCGCCGGCCGGACGCCCGGGTGACCGTCTACGAGCGCAACCGCGCCGACGACACCTACGGCTTCGGCGTCGTCTTCTCGGACGCGACCCTGAAGAAGATCAACGACGCCGACCCGGTGCTCATCGACGCGCTGCGCGAGCACGGCACGCATTGGGAGGACCTCGAGGTCCGGCTCAAGGGTGAGCGGATCACGGTGGGCGGCAACGGGATGGCCGCCATCTCCCGCAAGACGCTGCTGCTGCTCCTGCAGGAGCGCGCCCGGGCCGAGGGCGCGGACCTGCGGTTCGAGACCGAGGTGGACGTCGACGACGTGCTCGCGGACCACGACCTCGTGGTGGCCTCCGACGGCGCGAACTCCCGCGCCCGCGAGCGTTGCGCCGACACGTTCCGGCCGACCGCGGTCGAGGCGAGCGCGAAGTTCATCTGGTTCGGGACCTCGTACATGTTCGACGGGCTGACGTTCGTCCACAAGGAGGGCCCGCACGGCGTCTTCGCCGTCCACGGCTACCCCATCTCGGAGGACGTCAGCACCTTCATCGTCGAGACCGACGAGGAGACCTGGCGCCGCGCCGGCCTCGACAAGTTCGACGTCACCCAACCCCCGGGACCGAGCGACGAGAAGAGCCGCAAGTACCTCGAGGAGCTCTTCGCCGACGAGATCGACGGGCAGCCGCTGCTGGTCAACAACTCCCGCTGGGGCAACTTCCGCACCCGCCGGGCCGCGTCCTGGCACGCCGGCAGGCTGGCCCTCCTCGGCGACTCCGCGCACACCGCGCACTTCTCGGTGGGCTCCGGCACCAAGATGGCGATGGAGGACGCGATCGAGCTCGCCCTCGCCGTGGCCGAGCACGACGACGTCGAGCAGGCCCTGGCCGCGTACGAGGCGGCGGCCCGCCCCTCGGTGGAGAAGATCCAGGGCTCGGCCCAGCCGAGCCTGTCCTGGTGGGAGCACTTCGGCCGCTACCACGCCGCGTTCGACCCCACGCAGTTCGCCTTCCACTTCATGAGCCGGTCCATCGGCCGCGCCAAGATCGCCCGGCGCGGCCCCGACTTCATCGCCGCCGTCGACGCCGCCTGGCGCGAGCGCCACGGCAACGACCCGCTCAGCACCCCGCTCGACCTGGGCGAGGTGACCTTCCCGGGCCGCACCGTGCGGATCGTCGAGCGCGACGGGCGTCGGTTCGTGACCGACGACGGCGGCGCCGCGGTCCCGCTCGCCGAGTGCCCCACCGCCCTAGACGGCGGGCGCGCCGTCGAGGGCGGCAGCGCGCCGGGCAAGGACGAGCCGTGGGCGCTGTGGCTCACGGCCCCGGAGACGGAGGACGGCGTAACCGGCGCCGCGGCCGCGGTGGCGGCCTGCCGCGCCGAGCGACCCGCGCTCGTCGCGGTGCACGGCGGGACGCCGCTCACCCGGGTCCTGCTCGCCGAGGAGGTCCGCCTCGCCGCTGGCCTGCCGGTCGCCCTGGTGGAGGAGCAGGCCGACGAGGACCGCGCCGCCACCCTGGTGCTCTCCGGCCGGGCCGACCTCGTCGCGACCGCGGGAGGCACCGGTGTCTGACCTGCGACCCCTCTTCTCCCCGCGCGGCGTCGCCGTCGTCGGCGCCTCGCGCTCCGGCGCGAAGCTCGGCGCCGTCATGGCCCGCTCCCTGCGCAGCTTCGACGGCGCCCTCGGGCTCGTCAACTCGCGCAACCCCGACCCCGGCGCAGGGCTGCACGCCTCCGTCGCGGCGGCCTCGCAGGCCCTCGGCGCCCCGATGGACCTCGCGATCCTGTGCGTGCCCGCCGCCGCCTGCGCCTCCGCCGTCGAGGACGCCGCCGCGGCCGGCACCAAGGCCGCCCTCGTCTGCGCCGGTGGGTTCGCCGAGTCCGGCGAGCAGGGCGCCGTCCACCAGGCGGCCCTGCTCGAGGCCGTCCGCCGCACCGGCGTGCGACTCCTCGGGCCGAACACCTCGGGGTTCTTCTCCCCCGCCCAGAAGCTCACCGCGAGCTTCGTCCCGGCGGCCGCGGACGTGCCCGCCGGCGGGGTCGCCGTCGTCGCGGCCTCCGGCGGGATCAACCACGCCCTGTCCTTTCTCCTCGCCGAGGCCGGCCTGGGCGTCAGCCTCGCCCTCGGGCTGGGCAACGCCACGGACGTCACCGCCCCCGACGTCCTGGACCACCTCCGTGACGACGACGCCACCCGCGTGGTCGCGCTGCACGTGGAGTCGGTCGCGGACGGACGGCGCCTCGTGGACTCCGTGCGGGCGCTGACCCAGCGGGTGCCCGTGGTCGCCCTCGTGGTGGGCCGCAACGACGTCGCCGAGTTCGCCCAGTCCCACACCGGCGCCCTGGCCACGTCCTGGCGGACCACGCGGGCGGCGCTGCGCCAGGCCGGCGCCATCCTGGTCGACGACGAGCAGCAACTGGTCGACGCCGTCGCCGCGCTCTCCCACACCCGCCTCGCCCCGGCGGCCGACCCGGGCGTGGGCATCGTGACGGCGCAGGCGGGGCCCGGTCTGATGCTCATGGACAGCCTCCGCGGCCACGGCGTGGCTGTGCCGACGCTGGGCGACGCGACGGTGGCGCAGCTCGGGGAGCTCCTGCCCCCGCTGACCTACCAGCTCAACCCCGTGGACACCGGCCGCCCGGCCGAGACGTTCGGCGCCGTCCTCGAGACCGTCGCCGCCGACCCGGCCGTGGACGCCGTCGCCACCTACGCCCTCACCGAGCCGGACAGCATCGACCTGGCCGCCACCGTCCCGGCCGCCTCCGCCGGCACGACCGTGCCAACGCTCGTCGGCCTCGGCGGCGCGCCGGACGAGGTCCGCGAGATCCGCCGACGCCTTCACGAGAACGGCGTCGCCGCGTACGGCGCCCCGACAGCGCTGGCCACCGGCGTCGCCGCGCTGGTCGAGGACGCCCGCCGCCAGCACGGCCTGGCACGCAGCGCCGCGACCGCCCGACCGGCAGGTACCGGCGAGAACGGGACGCCGGTACCTGCGGAGCGGACCTCGTGGGACGAGGACCAGGCCAAGAGCCTGGTCGCGCAGCTCGGCGTGCGCACCATGCCGCGCCGCGCCTGCGGCTCAGACGCCGAGGCGCACGCGGCCCTGGACGAGCTCGGCGGCCCGGTCGCCGTCAAGCTGCTCGACGCCGCCGTGCTGCACAAGACGGAGATCGGCGGCGTCCGCCTGGGCGTGCGCAGCCACGAGGGGCTGGACGAGGCCCTCGCCGGGCTGCGGTCCGCCGGCGCGGACCGGTTCCTCGTCGAGGCCATGGCCCCGGCCGGCGTCGACCTGATCCTCGGCGCGCGCAGGGACCCCGTCTTCGGCCCGGTCGTCCTGCTCGGGCTCGGCGGCACCGTGGCGGAGGCGCTCGCCGACGTCAGCCTCCGCGTCGCGCCGCTCTCCCCCGCCGAGGCCGCCACCATGCCTGACGACCTGGCCGGGCGCGCCCTCCTGGAAGGCTTCCGCGGCTCGCCCGCCCTCGACCGGTCCGAGCTCGCCGCCCTGCTCAGCGCGCTCGGCACCCTGCTGCTCGACCACCCCCACCTGGGCGACGTCGAGATCAACCCGCTGCGGGTCACCGCGGACGGGCTCGTCGCCCTCGACGCTGTCGTCACCACGAAGGAGTCGTGATGGTTCGCCCCATCTCCGAAGGAATCGTCCCCTGGCCCGCCGAGCTGGTCGAGCGGTTCACCGCCGCCGGGTACTGGGAGGGCAAGAGCCTGGGCCACCACCTCTGGACCGCCGCCGACGCCCACGCGGACGACGTCGCCGTGGTCGACGGCGAGGTGCGGCTGACCTACGCCCAGCTCGTCGCCCGGGCCGACGCCGCCGCCTCCCGGCTGCGCGACCTCGGCATCGCCGCGGGTGACCGCATCGTGGTCCAGCTGCCCAACGGGTGGGAGTTCGTCGTGCTCACCCTGGCCTGCTTCCGGGCCGGGATCGTGCCAGTGATGGCCTTGCCCGGGCACCGGCGCCACGAGGTGTCCTACTTCGTCGCCCACGCCGAGGCCGTCGCGGTCGCGGTGCCGGACGTCGTCAAGGACTTCGACCACCAGCGGCTCGCACTCGAGCTCGCCGCCGAGAACCCTGGCCTGCGCTACCTGCTCGTCGCCGGCGAACACGTCGCCGAGGGGTCCGTCGACCTGCGCGCCCTGTGCGCGGCGCCGGCCGACGACGCCGAGGCCGCGTCCCACCGCGCCCGGTGGGACGCGGAGGAGCCCGCGACCTCCGACGTCGCCCTCTTCCTGCTCTCCGGCGGCACCACCGGCATCCCCAAGCTCATCCCCCGCTCGCACGACGACTACGCCTACAACGCCAAGGAGTCCACGAAGATCTGCGGCTTCGACGCCGACACCGTCTACCTCGTGAGCATCCCGGTGACGCACAACTTCCCGCTCGCCTGCCCGGGCGTGCTCGGCACCCTGCTCGTGGGCGGGACGGTCGTCATGCTGCCCAGCCCCTCGCCGGCACGGGCGTTCGCCACCATCGAGCGCGAGGGCGTGACCCACACCGCCGTCGTCCCCGCCATCGCCAAGCGGTGGCTCGACGAGCAGGCGGCCAACCCCACCGGCCAGCTCGCGTCCCTGCGGGTGCTGCAGGTCGGCGGCTCCCGGCTGGCCGACGAGGTCGCCCGCCGCGTCCCCGGCACGCTCGGCTGCACGCTCCAGCAGGTGTTCGGCATGGCCGAGGGACTGCTGAACTACACCCGCCTCGACGACCCCGAGGAGATCATCTTCACCACCCAGGGCCGCCCCATGTCACCCGCCGACCAGGTCCTCCTCGTCGACGAGCACGACAACCCCGTCCCCCGCGGCACCCACGGCTCGCTCATCACCCAGGGCCCGTACACGCTGCGCGGGTACTACCGCGCCGAGGAGCAGAACGCCCGCGCCTTCACCACCGACGGGTGGTACCGCTCCGGCGACATCTGCCGCACGGACGAGATGGGCAACCTCATCGTCGAGGGCCGCGACAAGGACATGATCAACCGCGGCGGGGAGAAGATCTCCGCCGAGGAGGTCGAGAACCTCGTCTACCAGCTGCCCGCGGTCCGGCTCGTCGCCGCTGTCGCCATGCCCGACGACGTCCTCGGCGAGCGGGTGTGCGTCTACGTCGTCCCGCACGACGGGCAGTCCGTGAGCCTCACGGACGTCCACGCCGCGATGGAGACGGCCGGGGTGGCCCGGTACAAGTGGCCCGAGCACCTCGAGGCCACCGACGAGCTGCCGACGACGAAGGTCGGCAAGATCAACAAGAAGGCGCTCCGCACCGACATCGCGGAGCGTCTCGCTGCCGGGCTTGGCATCCGCGCGAGCCTCTGATGCCGGCTTACGCATTTGCCGGGGTCACCCCGGTCGTCGATCCGACAGCGTACGTCCATCCAAGCGCGGTCCTGATCGGTGATGTGGTGGTCGGGCCGAGCTGCTACGTCGGTCCGCACGCGTCCCTGCGAGCCGATCTCGGCGGCATCGTGCTGGGTGCGGGCTCGAACGTGCAGGACGGCTGCGTCGTGCACACCTTTCCCCGCCGCACGACCGTGATCGGCGAGGACGGGCATGTCGGGCACGCGGCGGTGCTCCACGGGTGCACGGTGGGGACCGGCGCGCTCATCGGGATCGGCGCCGTCCTGCTCGACGGCGCACGGGTCGGTGAGCGTGCCTTCGTCGGGGCGGGCTCGCTTGTGCCTGCGGAGATGCAGGTTCCCGCCGGACACCTGGTGCTCGGCTCCCCGGCTCACGTGGTCCGCGAACTCTCCGACACCGAGTTGGAGTGGAAGGCGAACGGCACCCGGATGTACCACGAAATCGCTGTCCTCTCGCACGAGCGGCTCGAGGAGGTCATCCCTCTCACAGCCCCCGAGGCGGACCGCCCGGCGCTGCCCTTCGGCTCGGACGATGCCGTTCCCATCCGCGAAGCAAGAGTCACCGGCTGACGGTGACCGAACTGCCAAATCAGCACGTCACACGTTTCGAAAGGATCAGACGATGACCACCACCGAAGAGCCGCTCGAGCACAGCGACGTCGAGAACGCAATGCAGCCGGAGGACACCCCCGAGCTGCGCGAGCTCTACGCCGGGTTCGAGGCGAACCACATGATCCCGCTGTGGACCCAGATCGACGACCTCATGCCCACGAGCCCCTCGCCGAAGGCGGTGCCGCACGTGTGGAAGTGGTCGATGCTCTACCCGCTCGCGCAGAAGTCGGGCGACCTGGTGCCCGTCGGGCGCGGGGGCGAGCGCCGCGCCATCGGCCTGGCCAACCCGGGCATGGGAGGGCGGGCCTACGTCTCCCCGACCCTGTGGGCAGCCATCCAGTACCTCGGCCCGAAGGAGACGGCTCCGGAGCACCGCCACTCCCAGAACGCCTTCCGCTTCGTCGTCGAGGGCGAGGGCGTCTGGACGGTCGTCAACGGCGACCCGGTGCGCATGTCGCGCGGCGACTTCCTGCTGACCCCGGGGTGGAACTTCCACGGCCACCACAACGAGACGGACCAGCCGATGGCCTGGATCGACGGTCTCGACATCCCGTTCTCCTACACCAACGACGTGGGCTTCTTCGAGTTCGGCTCCGAGCGCGTCACCGACTACGCGACCCCGAACTACTCCCGCGGCGAGCGGCTGTGGTGCCACCCCGGCCTGCGTCCGCTCTCCGGCCTGCAGAACACCGTGTCCTCGCCGATCGGCGCATACCGGTGGGAGTACACCGACCGTGCGCTGACCGAGCAGCTGCTCCTGGAGGAGGAGGGCCAGCCGGCGACGGTCGAGCAGGGTCACGCGGCCGTGCGCTACGTGAACCCGACCACCGGCGGTGACGTGATGCCGACCATCAGGGCCGAGTTCCACCGCCTGCGCGCGGGCACGGCGACGGCGACCCGCCGCGAGGTCGGCTCGACGGTCTTCCAGGTCTTCGAGGGCTCGGGCTCCGTCGTCATGGACGGCACCGAGCACCAGCTCGAGATCGGCGACATGTTCGTCGTCCCGTCGTGGGTGTCGTGGTCGCTCCAGGCCGACACCCATTTCGACCTGTTCCGTTTCTCCGACGCCCCGATCATGGAGCGTCTCCACTTCGACCGCACCTACATCGAGGGAGCCGACCGATGAGACTGACCACCCTGCGCACCGCCTCCGGGACCGTCGCCGCCCGGGTCGACGGCGACAAGGCCGTCGAGCTGACCGGCTACACCGACGTCGCGGACCTGCTGCGTCGCGGCGACCTCGCCGCCGTCGCCCAGGCGGCCGGCACCGAGCACGACCTGACGACGGCGGACCTCGCCCCGGTGGTGACCACACCGGGCAAGATCGTGTGCGTCGGCCTGAACTACCGCAACCACATCCTCGAGATGGGCCGCGAGCTGCCGGAGCACCCGACGCTGTTCACCAAGTTCCCCGAGGCCCTCATCGGTCCGCGCGACGAGATTCAGGTCCCGCCGGAGTCGGACAAGATCGACTGGGAGGGCGAGCTCGCCGTCGTCGTCGGCAGGAGCGTTCGCCGGGCCGACGCCGAGCAGGCGGAGGCCGCGATCGCCGGGTACACGATCATGAACGACATCACCATGCGCGACTACCAGTACCGCAGTCCCCAGTGGTTCCAGGGCAAGGCGTGGGAGAGCTCGACCCCGCTGGGCCCGGTCCTCGTCACCCCGGACGAGCTGCCCGCCGACGCCGAGCTGGTCACCCGCCTCGACGGGGAGGAGATGCAGCGCGCCCGCATCGACGACCTCGTCTTCGACGCCGTCGCCCTGGTGCGGTACATCTCGACGATCTTCACGCTCAACCCCGGTGACGTCATCGCCACCGGCACACCGGGGGGCGTCGGCCACGCGCGCAAGCCGGGCCGTTACATCTCCGCCGGGCAGACCGTGTCCGTCGCGATCGACGGCATCGGCGACGTCGTCAACGTGGCGGTCGCCGAGAAAGTCGCGGGCGCCGCCGAGCAGACGCCGGCCACGGTGGGCGTATGAGCACCACGCTCGAGCAGGCCCGTGAGGAGCTGCGCCGCCGTCAGGGCGCGGGTGCCCGGTACGACGCCGCCGACGCACCGGCCCGAGAGCTGGCGTGGGCACGGACGGGGACGGCGTACTTCGCACGGAAGCTCAACGAGCTGACCGACGAGGACCTGTTCGGCCCGAGCCTGCTGCCCGGATGGACCCGCGCGGCCCTCGTCGCGCACGTGGGCTACAACGCCCGCGCGCTCACCCGGCTGTGCGAGTGGGCGCGCACCGGCGTGGAGACGCCGATGTACGCCTCGACCGAGCAGCGCAACGCCGAGATCGACCGAGGCGCCACCCTGCCTGCCCGGGCGCTGCGGAACCTGTTCGCCCACGCCGAGGTCCACCTGAACGTCGAGTGGCGCGACCTCACCGACCATCAGTGGGACCACGAGGTCCGCACCGCGCAGGGACGCACCGTCCCGGCTCGCGAGACCGCCTGGATGCGCGCCCGCGAGGTCTGGGTCCACGCCGTGGACCTCGACAACGCCGGCTCCTTCCGAGACTTCCCCGCCGACCTGCTCGACGAGCTCCTCGCCGACGTCGTGCGGGCGTGGGCGCGGCGCCCGGAGGCGGTCGAGATCGTCCTCGCCCCCGCCGACCGCGGCGAGCAGGTCACCGTGGGCGAGGGGACCGGCCCCACGGTCACCGGCACCACGGCGGACCTCGTCCGCTGGCTCACCGGCCGTGGCGCACGCCGACTGACCAGCACCACCGGCGAGCTGCCCAAGATCCCGCGCTGGTTCTGACCCGCCGGTGCCAAGGATCGGCTCCCTCCGGCACTCTCTCTGCTTTACGGCAGCTGTTCCGTTGAAGGTGAATTGGCCGTTCGTAGGGCCAGACGGGCTGCATGTCGGCCTGCCCAGCGACCCGTGATGAAAGCGGGCGCGAGACCGCCGACATATCCGTAGCGGGAAAGACCGCCTGCGTCGGCGCCAGCTGCGAAAAGATCTGGAAGAGGGGTGCCATCGTGGCCAAGCACTTGCGCGTCGGTGTCGATAGCAACTCCCCCAAAGGTGAACGTGATAGACGGCTGTACCATGACGGCGTAGTACGGGGAGACCTTCGGACCCCTCGCTGAAGGTGCTACCCGTACGCCATCGACCGATCCACCACCTGTTGTCGACGACGCTCGAAAATGAGGCTATAGCGACGGTCGAAAATGAGGCCACCCAGACAGATTGGATGGGTGATCTCTGTGGAGGATTGGGCTCTGGTCCGGCGGCTGGTGGCGGATGGTGTTCCGCAGCGTCAAGTCGCCCGGGACTTGGGTATCGGACGGGCGACGGTCGCGCGGGCTGTGGCCTCGGAGGGGCCACCGAGGTACGAGCGGCCGGCGGTGTCGACGTCGTTCACGCCGTTCGAGCCGGCGGTGCGGCAACTGCTGGTCACGACCCCGGACATGCCCGCGACGGTGATCGCCGAGCGGGTCGGGTGGACCGGGTCGATCACGTGGTTCCGTGACAACGTGCGGCGTCTGCGCCCGGAGCATCGGCCAGTTGATCCGGCGGACCGGCTGATCTGGCTGCCGGGGGACGCGGTGCAGTGCGACCTGTGGTTCCCGCCGGTGCGGATCCCGCTCGAGGATGGCACGGGGGCGGTGCTGCCGGTGCTGGTGATGACCTGCGCGTACTCACGGTTCACGCTGGCCCGGATGATCCCGTCCCGTCACACCGCGGATCTGCTGCTGGGGATGTGGGATCTGCTGATGCAGCTCGGGTCGGTACCGCGACGGTTGATCTGGGACAACGAGGCCGGGATCGGACGCGGTCGCCGTCATGCTGAAGGGGTCGGTGAGTTCACCGGGACCCTGGCCACCACGCTGCAGCGCTGCAAGCCCTACGACCCGGAGTCCAAGGGACTGGTCGAGCGCAGGAACGGTTACCTCGAGACCTCGTTCATGCCCGGTCGGGACTTCGCCTCCCCGGCGGACTTCAACGACCAGGTCCAGGACTGGTTGACGCGGGCGAACGCGAAGGTGGTGCGCACGATCAAGGCCGCCCCGGTCGAGCTCCTGGCCGACGATCGCGCAGGCATGCTGGCGCTGCCCCCGGTGCCGCCGTCGGTGGGGTGGACCAACCGGGTCCGGCTCGGGCGCGACTACTACGTGCGCGTCGACCGCAACGACTACTCCGTCGACCCGAGCATGATCGGCGCTTTCGTCGACGTGCGCGCGGACCTGTCCCGGGTGCAGGTCCGCCACGGCGGGCGCTTGGTCGCGGACCACGAGCGTGGGGGTGTCAGATGGTCTGTGTAAGGGGCGGGTCTCCTACTGAAGGAGATTGACTATGGCTATGACCAAGCCGAAGAAGGGCGAGTCCGAGCAGGAGCCGGAGGCTCGACGGCTACGTCGTGAGTTCTTCGACGACGAGATGCTCGACAAACTGATGTCCGCCACCGATGAACGAGGCGTGTCGCTCACGGGTGAGGGCGGGTTCCTGCCCGAGATGATCAAGGCCGTCCTCGAGCGCGGGATGGACGCCGAGCTGACCGACCATTTGGGCTACGAGAAGGGTGACCCGGGAGGGAATGGTTCGGGCAACTCGCGCAACGGCAGGACCCCGAAGACGGTCGGTACCGAGGTCGGGGACATCGGCCTGGACCAGCCGCGGGATCGCAACTCCAGCTTCGCCTCGGCGTTGGTGCCCAAGGGCGCCCGGCGCCTGGGTGGGCTGGAAGACATGATCATCTCGCTGTACGCCGGCGGGATGACCATCCGCGACATCCAGCACCACTGGCCGCGACGCTGGGCACCGAGCTGTCCCACGAGACGATCAGCAACGTCACCGACGCCGTCGCCGAGGAGGTCACCGCGTGGCAGACCCGCCCGTTGGAGGCGTTCTACCCGGTGATCTACCTCGACGCTCTGGTGGTCAAGATCCGCGACGGCGCACACGTGGCCAATCGCGCCGCGCACATCGCCGTCGGCGTGGACATGGACGGCGTCAAGCACGTCCTGGGCATCTGGGTCCAAGCCAGCGAAGGCGCGAAGTTCTGGGCCAGCGTGTGCTCCCAGCTGGCCAACCGCGGCATCAAGGACGTGCTGATCGTCTGCTGCGACGGTCTGACCGGCTTCCCCGAGGCCATCGAGGCGACCTGGACCCAGGCGATGGTCCAAACGTGCGTCGTGCACCTGATCCGAGCCTCGATGCGATTCGTTTCCTACACCGACCGCAAGGCCGTCGCGGCACTGCTGCGTCCGATCTACACCGCGCCGAACGAGGACGCGGCGCTGATCGCGTTGGCCACCTTCGCCGACTCGAACCTGGGCAAGAAGTACCCCGCTGCGGTGGCCTCCTGGGAGAACGCGTGGGAGCGATTCACCCCGTTCCTGGCCTTTGGGCCGGCGTTGCGCAAGGTCATCTACACCACCAACAGCATCGAGTCGCTGAACTTCCAGCTGCGCAAGATCATCAAGAACCGCGGACACTTCCCCAGCGACGCGGCCGCGATCAAGCTGCTGTGGCTGGCCATCCGCAACATCGAGGACAAGAGGGCCCGCGAACGAGCCAAGGAAGCCGGACTGCCCCGAGGCGCTCCCCGCAAGGCCCCCGGCAAGCTCGTCGAAGGCTCCGTCATCCAAGGCTGGAAAGCCGCCCTGGGAGAGCTCGCCCTCGTCTATCCCGACCGCATCAACGCCTACCTGTAACAACCGACGAGATCCAGACCGCTTACACAGACAACTTGACAGGCTCGCTCGACCGGGGCGGCCTTGATCGTGCGCACCACCTTCGCGTTCGCCCGCGTCAACCAGTCCTGGACCTGGTCGTTGAAGTCCGCCGGGGAGGCGAAGTCCCGACCGGGCATGAACGAGGTCTCGAGGTAACCGTTCCTGCGCTCGACCAGTCCCTTGGACTCCGGGTCGTAGGGCTTGCAGCGCTGCAGCGTGGTGGCCAGGGTCCCGGTGAACTCACCGACCCCTTCAGCATGACGGCGACCGCGTCCGATCCCGGCCTCGTTGTCCCAGATCAACCGTCGCGGTACCGACCCGAGCTGCATCAGCAGATCCCACATCCCCAGCAGCAGATCCGCGGTGTGACGGGACGGGATCATCCGGGCCAGCGTGAACCGTGAGTACGCGCAGGTCATCACCAGCACCGGCAGCACCGCCCCCGTGCCATCCTCGAGCGGGATCCGCACCGGCGGGAACCACAGGTCGCACTGCACCGCGTCCCCCGGCAGCCAGATCAGCCGGTCCGCCGGATCAACTGGCCGATGCTCCGGGCGCAGACGCCGCACGTTGTCACGGAACCACGTGATCGACCCGGTCCACCCGACCCGCTCGGCGATCACCGTCGCGGGCATGTCCGGGGTCGTGACCAGCAGTTGCCGCACCGCCGGCTCGAACGGCGTGAACGACGTCGACACCGCCGGCCGCTCGTACCTCGGTGGCCCCTCCGAGGCCACAGCCCGCGCGACCGTCGCCCGTCCGATACCCAAGTCCCGGGCGACTTGACGCTGCGGAACACCATCCGCCACCAGCCGCCGGACCAGAGCCCAATCCTCCACAGAGATCACCCATCCAATCTGTCTGGGTGGCCTCATTTTCGACCGTCGCTATGGCCTCATTTTCGAGCGTCGTCGACAAACCGACGGCTTTCGGGCCACTCTACTTCTGAGCCATCAGTTTCGAGCCGGATTTTGGGCCGTCTGGCGAGACTCGACGAGGCGGCTCGAATACGAACGTCACCGAGCCGTACGTTGAGGTGCCGCAATTGACGATTTTGCCGTGCAAGCACCTTCATCCGCTTCGGGCCTAGATCATTCAGCATCTGCTGTATAGTTCACCAGATGCTGACCATTAATACCCGGCTGGACGCGATGCACCGTCTTGGCCGTGCACTGGCCGACCCGACCAGATCCCAGATCCTCCTGACCCTGCTCGACAGTCCCGCCTACCCGGCAGAGCTGGCCCGGGACCTGGACCTGACTCGCTCGAACGTGTCCAACCACTTGGCCTGCCTGCGCGACTGCGGCATCGTAATTGCTGAGCACGAGGGCCGCAGGACCCGCTATGAAATCGTCGACTCACATCTCGCACAGGCACTGGCGGCGCTGGTCGACATCACCCTGGCTGTCGACGAAAGCTCCCCATGCATCGATCCAGGCTGCTTGGTCCCGGACTGCTGCGCAGGAGAGGTGGACGCCTGATGCTCACCACGACACTCCAGGCCATCGGCCTGTTCATGGCCACCAACATCGACGACATCATCGTGCTGTCACTCTTCTTCGCTCGAGGCGCGGGCCAGCGCGGCACCACCACCCGCATCCTGGTCGGCCAGTACCTCGGGTTCGCTGGCATCCTCGGCGCGGCAGTGCTGGTGACCATCGGAGCCGGCGCCTTCCTGCCCTCCGAGGCCATTCCCTACTTCGGGCTCATTCCCCTCATCCTCGGTCTCTGGGCTGCATGGAACGCCTGGCGCGGCGACGATGATGATGACGACGCGAAGGTCGCTGGCAAGAAGATCGGCGCGTGGACCGTCGCCGGTGTCACCTTCGCCAACGGCGGAGACAACATCGGCGTCTACACCCCCGTCTTCCTCAGCGTGGATCCCCTAGCGGTCGTCGCCTACTGCATCGTCTTCCTCGCGCTGGTCGCCGTCTTGGTCGCACTCGCCAAATTCGTCGCCACCCGCCCACCAATCGCTGAAATCCTCGAACGCTGGGAACACATCCTGTTCCCCATCGTCCTCATCGGCCTCGGCATCGTCATCCTCGTCACCGGCGGAGCATTTGGTCTCTAGCAATGAACGAGACCGGTCAGGTCCGTCCGGTGGCGGTCCGGCACAGGATCGTCACCGCATTACCCTCGGCTCAGTGACAGACGTCAGTGAGCAGCAACCCGGTCGAGGTCTGCCCTAGGGTCCTCGAGACCTTTAGCCTCGCTGGCATGGTCGGATCTTTCGAAGATGAAATGCGGGACCGTGCCCGCAAGAGGGAAATTGGGCGACAGGCTGCTGAGAGAGTTGAGGGTCAGCGCAGGATCGATGTTGAACAGCAAGCGCAGCAGGCGAGTGCGGCGTTCGTGTCCGGTCCGCTGCATGCGCGGTTGTTGAAGGCTAGTGAGTTCTTGCGAAGTTCCGGCAACGCCCCGGAGATCACGCTCTACGAGGAGGTTGGGAGGAAGCGCCAGGGGTCTTCTGCCCGACCGCCGATCCCGCGTGGTGCGCCAGCTGTGCGTCGGCGCAAGACTCCCGGTGGGGGGCTACCCGATGCCACGTTCGTCGAAGTCGGGCTGGGCTGGGCCGTGCTCTTCGTAAAAGAAAACTCCGGCGAGCGTAGTTTCCGTCGGTGGTACTACGTACTGACCACATCAGGGTTCGTCGCCACGACCAATGACATAGCTGGGCTTGGTGGGGTCAAGCTCGGGCTGTTTGGAACTAAGAAGCTGTGGACGGGGAGTAGCACCGGCGCATTGAAGTCGCTTGAGTCCCCGCGGTGGCAGTCGGACGTTCCTGACAAGTTCTGGGATGGCGTAGCGATACGCGCGGGTGGGCACGACGTCCCGACGTTTAGTTTCCGGCCGCGGTCAGGTTTCCAGGAACCGGAATAAGACGACAGTGGGCCGGGTCGAGTTTGCTGCCGGGCGCTGGCTCTAGCGGTGTCGGTAGGGCGCACTTGAGGTGGATACATCAGCGTCCAGCCCCTGCCCCGCGAGGAGCTTCTCGACTGCAGTTCCCTGCCGAGGCGCACTGCTTGGTCCGACCCTCACCGCTTTGATTGCGTCTCCGGAAAATGGAAGCTTGAGGTAGGGCAAGAGCCCGCCTGCTCGCGTGCGTAGCGACGGCAACTTCTGCGGGCTGACGGCAATCAAGGGGACTGCTGCACGAATAGGTGACAACTGAACTGGCTTGCCCGACGGGCAGGCTTGAGAGGATGTCGCTGTGCCCAAGCCCTACCCCCGCGAGTTCCGTGACGACGTTGTTCGTGTCGCCAGGAGCCGGGATCCGAAGACCCCGCTGGAGCAGATCGCGAAGGACTTCGGGATCCACCAGACCACGTTGAACTCCTGGATGCGCGCCGCCGACGTCGAAGACGGCACCAAGCCCGGGATGACCGAGGACCAGAACGCCCAGCTACGCGAGTTGAAGCGGCGCAACCGGCTCCTCGAGCAAGAAGTCGAGGTGCTGCGCCGGGCGGCTGCCTACTTGTCGCAGGCCAATCTGCCGGGAAAATGATGTACCCGCTCGTCCGCGAGCTGGCCGTCGACGGGATCCCCGTCACGGTGACGTGCCGGGTACTCAAGATCGCTCGCCAGCCCTACTACCGCTGGCTCCAGGCGCCGGTCACCGACGCAGAACTGGTCGAGGCCTACCGCGCCAACGCGCTGTTCGACGCCCACAAGGACGACCCGGAGTTCGGGTATCGGTTCCTGGTCGACGAGGCCGCTATCGCAGGTGAGGCGATGGCGGAGCGGACCGCGTGGCGGATCTGTTCCCAGCTGGGGTGGTGGTCGGTGTTCGGCAAGCCCAAGCACGGCAAGGCGAAGAAGCCCGGTCCACCGGTCCACGACGACCTGTGCGCCGTGGTCGACAAGCACGGCGTCGTCCGGCACGAGTTCAAGGCTGATGCCGCGAACGAGTTGTGGCTGTCGGACATCACGGAGCATTGGACCGCGGAAGGCAAGCTCTACGTCTGCGCGATGAAGGACGTCTACTCCAACCGGATCGTGGGCTACTCGATCGACTCGAGGATGAAGTCGCGACTGGCGGTCGCGGCGCTGAACAACGCGGTCGCCAGGCGCGGCGACGTGGCCGGCTGTGTGGTTCACACGGACAGAGGATCGCAATTTCGAAGCAGGAAATTCGTCCACGCACTCAACCGGCACGGCATGGTCGGATCCATGGGCCGCGTCGGTGCGGCCGGGGACAACGCGGCCATGGAGAGCTTCTTCTCACTGCTCCAAAAGAACGTCCTCGACCGCCGCGCCTGGGCCACCCGCGAGGAGCTCCGGATCGCGATCGTGACCTGGATCGAGAGGACCTACCACCGACGCCGACGCCAGGCCGGCCTCGGACGATTGACCCCTGTTGAATACGAAGCCATCATGACCACGCCCGCCACTCAGGCTGCGTGACCCAACCTGTCACCCGTTCGTGCAGCAGTCCCCTTCTTCCGGAACGAAATTATCTGGAAGCGAACCGGGGCGCATGGGTCGGCGAAGCGGTACGCGCCCTTGCACGACGTGGTGTTGATGTACAGCAAGTCAGCCGCCTACACCTGGAACCAGAAGTACGGACCGTACGAGGAGGACTACCTCGACACCAAGTTCGCCAAGACCGACGACTCAGGTCGGCGGTTCCAAGACATCAGCCTGACCGGCCCGGACACGAGGACGGGCGACAGCGGTAAGCCATGGCGAGAGGTTAACCCCACCTCGATCAATCGGCATTGGGCGTTGCCGAAGTACCTCGTTGACCAAGGAATCGTCACAGCGGGAGCAACGACGCAGGAGAAGCTCGATCAGCTCGACGAAGCGGGATACATCTACTGGACCTCGAGGGGAACCCCCCGGCTCAAGTTCTTCGTAGAGGACGCAGCGGGCATGCCGCTTGCCGACATCTGGCCAGATATCCGCCCGCTGAACTCCCAAGCTGCCGAACGTCTCGGGTACCCGACTCAGAAACCACTGGCACTCATGGAGAGGATCATCGAAGCCAGCAGCAACCCCGGTGACGTAGTCCTTGACCCGTTCTGCGGATGCGGGACCACCGTCGACGCGGCGCAGAACTTGGGGCGACGGTGGATCGGGATCGACATCACGTACATCTCAATCGACCTCATCATCAAGCGACTCCAGCACACCTTCGGCGACTCGATACGAGACACGTTCACGACCAACGGCATCCCTCAGGACCTCGGGGCTGCCCAGGCGATGTTCACGAAGTCAGCGTTCGAATTCGAACGTTGGGCGGTCACGTTGGTGGCGGCTCAGCCGAACCAGAAGCAGGTAGGGGACAAGGGTGTTGACGGTGTTGGGCGTTTCCTCCTCGATTCCAAGGGCAAGAATGTCGGCCGCGTTCTCGTCTCCATCAAGGGGGGGAAGACCATTACCCCCTCGATGGTGCGCGACCTCGACGGCACATTGACCGCGCAGAAGGCTGAGATGGGCATCCTCGTGACGTTGGCTCCGGCGACGAAGGGGGTAAATGACGCTATCGCTCACGGAGGGGTCTACACCCACCCAGCCAACGGGCAGGCGTTCCCACGCCTCCAGCATGTGACCATCGCTGACCTGCTTAAGGGTAAAGGCCCAGCATTGCCGCCGATGCTACGTCCGTACATCGAAGCCAAGCGACAGGCCGAGACCGCGGAGCAGTCAGGACTTTTCTAGACCTCCAACAGAGCAGTACTGGGCCTTGAGCGGGCGTCAGAGGTCTTGAGGTGTCTCACTCGCGTCGGGGCGAGAATGTTCGTTGGAAGGGTCGCGTTGGAGGAGTCGCCGACCGATGTGTGCGAAGCGTGCCGGACTGTAGTCGACTGGAAGAAGCGTGGTCGCGAACAGCAGTGCCCCGGCACCAAGCAGCAGGATGGCGACGCCGAGCAGGGTGGTGCCGTTGATGAGGGCCGCGACTCCAAAGAGCGTGCCTGCCACCCCGAGCGGCAGGAGCGCGATGTTGAGCAGGGTGGTGCCGTTGATGGGGGCCGCGACCCCCAACAACACGGTCCCGACGCCGAACAGCAGGAGCGCGACCCCCTCCAAGGCGGCGCCGTTGATGAGACCCGCGACCCCGAACAGCATGCTCGCGGCACCGAGTAGCAGGAGCACGCCTCCGAGTGGCCGGGCCGTGGCCCGGACCGTGGTGGCGCCGGCGCCGTTGATGAGGCCCCTGACTCCGACCACCAGGGGCGCGGCGGCGAAGAGCAGGAGTGCGACCCCAAGCAGGGGGTCGCGGTCGAGGTCCCCGAATCCGAGCAGCAGGACTGCGACCCCGACCAGTAGGACGGAGACCCCCTCCAAGGGGCCGACGTTGATGAGGGCAGCGACCCCGAACAGCATGCTCGCGGTACCGAGCAGCAGGTACGCGACCCCGTCCAGGGGGGTGCCGTTGATGAGGGTCGTGACCCCGAGCAGCAGGATCGAGATGCCGAGCAGCAGGCACGCGACCCCCGTCGCTACGTCGCCTATGTGTGCTTGGGTCCGAAGTGATCGCCATGTCATCAGGACGGCGGCTAACCACAGGAGAGCGATGGACCCGAGACTCAAGGCGATGTTGTCCACATTTGCCAATAATGGAGCAGACCCTATATAGGCGCTGAGCAGGACGATGGAGACGCCTCGACCCAAGGGGGTCGGCCCATAACCGCCGGTGGAACGACTGAAGAACCCGCCGGGCAAGGTCAGCATGATGACGACCGTCAGCACGGCAACTAGCAGGACAATCCACCACTTGGCCTGTGTGGCCGACGATATCCAGCTCACTCCCAACCCCACGATGAGCACGCTTACGATCCAGAGCGCAGCACGGTTGGCTGGAGACGATGTGGGGACCACCCCATTCATCGTGCCACGGGCCCGGATCTGCACCCTCGCCTTACATGTTCCGCGCTACCCAGGGAACCGTCCCCATGCCGAGCACCAGTGTGTGTGCGTTGACGATCGTCAAATGCGACACTGCGATGGCAATGACCGTTCATCGCACAGGCGGCCCATGTCGAGAAGCGCTCAAAATTGGAGCAACGCGATTTCTATCTAAGATACGAAGATTCTGGTTGGGCGCACTCCGCCGATGAGGCCGTGCGGCATGATGTCGCGTCCAGCCAAGGTGGTCGGCGCTACTGACTGTCAAAGGCCGATGGCTCGTTGATATTCAGCCCTGGCGGGTATCTGGCGCGGTCAGGAGTCCTGTTGTCTGGCACTGGTGAATTCTGATCACGCTTCCCGACGATCGGAGGATTCTGCGCGTGCGTTTGGAGAGGATTCTGATCGACCCGACCTTCGCGTAGGTTGCTGGGCATGACTGAAGTCGGCCCCGAACTCATTCGTGAACTGTTGAGGGACCAGCATCCGGATCTTGCGGAACTACCGTTGCATGAGGTCGACGGTGGGTGGGGCAACCAAATGTGGCGATTGGGTGAGGATCTTGCCGTTCGCGTCCAGCGGATGAACGCCACGACGGAGTCACAGCTTCTGGAGAGACTTTGGTTGCCGCAGCTCGCTCCGCGCCTTCCTTTGCCCATCCCCGTCCCGGTCCGTGAGGGGGTGCCATCACGGGCGTTGCCGAAGATCTGGACGGTAGTGACGTGGATTCCTGGACTGCCCTTGGACCAGACCGTGATCACTCGCCCCGATGATGCAGCTGAAGCCCTCGGTGGATTTCTTGAGGCGCTGCATCGGACAGCGCCCGCGGACGCACCTATGGACACCGTTGGTCGGGCCGCGCATCCGAAGGACTGCGACGACGGATTTGATTACTTCTTCTCTGCTCTGGACCCGGCGACGCTCGACGGGCAAGGCGCACGGGCGCGGGAGATCTGGAATGACGCGACCGCGGCCCCCGCGTGGGACGGCCCTGCGGTGTGGGTGCACGGCGACTTGCATCCAGCCAACGTCGTGGTCAACAACGGCAGCATCTCCGGGATTGTCGATTTTGAAGGCGTGCATGCCGGTGATCCCGCCGCTGATATCGCTGCCGCGTGGGTGCTGCTACCGGATGGCGCTGCTGAGCGATTTTTTGCCGTCTACTCGGGCGCCGATGAGGCGATGGTTCGCCGAGCTCGAGGTCACGCTCTCCTGAAAAGCCTGTTCCTGATGTTGATGGGGCAGAACGGTCTTCGAGGAGTCCCGGGAGGTAAGCCTGCGTGGGGGGCCCTGGGCAGGGCGTCGCTCGACCGCGCCTTGGCCTAGGGCGTGTCTGCCAATGATCGGGCGTGGGGCGGCGCAGGGTGGATGGCATGGTTCGTGGCGATGTGATCAGTGATGAGTTGTGGCAGGTGATCTCGTCGGTGTTGCCGCCGTGTCGCGAGACGGTCGCTGCGCGACCTCCTCAGCCACCGAAGGGGTGGGCCGCCGTCATCCCCACGGGTCCGCGGACCAGGCCGGGTCCACCGGGCCCCGCCCGGCGACCCAGGCCATGAGCATCTGCCGATCCTCCCCATCCAGCCGCTCCGGGAGCGTGGCGAGCAGGACACCGAGGTCCCAGGCGACGTACTCCTGCGGCCAGTCGGCCGCGGTGTAGGACAGGCCGAGGTCGACGTGGTGCATCTCCACCTCACGCAACCGGTGCGCCGGGCAGGCGGTCACGGGGTATCCCTCGCCACCGGTGAGGTACCCGTACGGCCACCCCTGCGTCTGGGCCTCGACGAAGGCATCGCGCAGCGCCTCCTGGCTGGAGCGCAGATCGGCGAGGATCTCGGCAGCAGGTCGACCTGAACCGTCCTCGATCTCCCCGGCCCGCTGCTCCTCCCCGCCGGCGTACTTGGCCAGACCCGTGCCGTCGAGCGCGCCCCGGACCCGACGAGCGTGCCCGTCGGCGTTGCGGGCGAGGTGGGTGAGGACGTGACCCACGGACCAGCCCGGCAGCAGGCTCGGCGCCCGCACGTCCTCGTCGTCGAGGGCGGCTGCCGTGGCCTCGAGCCGTTCCTCCGCGGCCAGACACAGGTCGATGGCCAGATCTGCTTCCTGATCGAGGTCACTCATGGCCCACAGCGTCTCAAAACCGTCGACGACCCCGCTGCCCTGTCCGCCCCGCGGCGATCGGTCGCGCACCTTCAGTGACTGTCGCCTGGACCCTCTTGACGCCCTCTTCTGTGCCGCCCTATGCTGCATAGCATTGTATAACAATACATGAGCCAGCGACGACAACGAGGTCAGAACACATGCAGATGGACGAAGGGCGTTACATCACGACGGGCTCCTTCCGAACCCACTACTACGAGGTGGGGACCGGTGAGCCGGTGATCCTCATCCACGGCGGCGGCGCCGGAGCCGACGGATGGTCCAACTGGATGACCGGCTCGGCCGACATTTTCGGTCAGCGGATGCGAGCCATCGTCCCTGACCTCGTCGGTTTCGGTCGCTCGGACAAGCCCGACCCTGCGGCATTCACCTACGACCAAGACACGCGTAATCAACAGCTCATCGACTTCATCGAGGCGCTCGAACTGGAACGCGTCAACCTCATCGGCAACTCGATGGGCGGGGCCACCGCGCTCGGAGTGACGATGGAGCGCCCTGATCTGGTCGCCAACCTCGTCCTCATGGGCAGTGCCGGCTACAGCAACACTGTCAGCCCCGAGTTGTCGACGATCGTCAACTACGACTTCACCCCTGAAGGCATGCGCCAGGTGGTGTCGGCGTTGACCAACCCGGACTATCGGGCCTCAGACGCTCAGATCGACTACCGCTACCAAGCCTCGATCGATCCAGCAACCCGCGAAGCCTATGCGGCAACAATGGCGTGGGTGCGCGACGTCGGAATGGCATATCCACACGACGAGATCGCCAAGATCAAGACGCGGACCCTTGTTGTCAACGGCAAGGACGACAAGGTCTGCCCCCCGGACTTCGCCTACGGCATTCTCCAGCTCATTGAGGACTCGACAGGCATCTTCCTCCCCCGCTGCGGTCACTGGGCAATGATCGAGCATCCCGAACTCTTTGCCCGTCTGACGCTCGACTTCCTCCTCCCTTCGCAGGACACGGCCGCCTGAGCGCGAGCCGAAAGGACCACAGCCATGGATATCAAGCAACTGGGCTACCTCGGGCTCAACTCCACCCACCCCGAAGCCTTCACCACGTACGCCACAGAATTCCTGGGACTACAGGCCACGCCTGGCGAAGGCGGGACCACTCAGTTCCGCATGGACGAGCGATACCAGCGGATCACGGTCGAACCCAGCCACGTCGACGGCGGCGCCTACTACGGCTGGGAGATCGCCGACAACAGCGCGTTCGCTGCCGCGGCCGATGAACTCAGCGATGCCGACGTCCGGTTCGAGGAGGCCAGCCAGCTCGAGCTGGAAGTCCGTCGCGTCGAGCGAATGATCCATTTCCGCGACCCCGCCGGCAACCGCGCCGAGCTGTACACGGGGGCAGCTGACGGCGATGGGGAGTTCACCTCCGCCCGCGACATCCCCGGGTTCATCACCGGGGACATGGGACTCGGTCACGTGGTTCTCGCGGGGCCGGACGTGTCCGCGCTGCAACGATTCTACGTGGACACCCTGGGCTTCAAGGTCAGTGACACCATGCGCCAGCCCTTTCAGGCGACATTCCTGCACACCAACCCACGCCATCACAGCGTCGCTTTCGTCGACGGGCCGTTCTTCGGCATCGACGAGCCCTTCCTCCATCACTTCATGCTCGAGGTGGAGCAGATCGACGACGTCGGACGCACCTATGACTTGGCCCAGGACAGCGGCGTCCCCATTGCCATGTCGCTCGGCCGCCACACCAACGACAACATGTTCTCCTTCTACGCGACCTCTCCTGTGGGCGTGCACACGGAGTTCGGCAGCGGCGGCATCCTCATCGACGACGACTGCTGGGAGGTCCGGGAGATCCCCGGCCCCGATCTCTGGGGACACCGACACTGACCACCTCGCGCCACTCCCGACGCATTCCACCGCTTTCCAGGAGAATCCATAAGTACACCACACGAAGTCGAGACCGAGGTCCTCGTCGTCGGCGCCGGACCGTCAGGGGCTACGGCCGCCGCACTGCTGGCGACGTACGGCATCGATTGCATGGCCATCAACAAGCACGCGAGCGTGGCGAATTCGCCACGCGCTCACATCACCAACCAACGCGCCCTCGAGGTATTCCGCGACCTCGGCATCGAAGATCAGGTGACCGGCTGGGCAACCCCTCAGTCCCAGATGGGCGAGCACGTCTTTGCCACGAGCCTCTCCGGTGAAGAGCTGGGACGCCTACGCACGTGGTACACCCACCCCCGCTTCCAGGCTGAGCACGATCTGGCCAGCCCCACAAGCATCTGCGACATACCGCAGCACCTCCTCGAACCCATCCTCGTGAACACCGCCTCCTCTCGCGGCAGCACCGTCCGGTTCAACACCGAGCTGCTGACGATCACCGACGCCGGCGACCACGTCGTTGCGCATGTCCGAGACCGGGTCACCGGTGGCGAGTACTCGATCCGAGCTCGCTACGCGATCGGGGCCGATGGAGGTAACTCCATCGTCGCTCAGCAGGCTGGTTTGCCGTTCGAGGGCGAGATGGGCGTGAGTAGCTCCATCAACGTCGACTTCGAGGCCGATCTGAGCCACCTCGTCAGTCACCGGCAGGGTGACATGTACTGGTTCATCCAGCCCGGAGTGGGCCACGACGGCAACGGTATCGGTGTCCTGCGCATGATCCGTCCATGGACGCGCTGGGTGGGGGTCTGGGGTTTCGAACCCTCCGATGGTCCGGCAGACCTGAGCGACGCCAACGGCGTACGTATCGCTCACAAGCTGATCGGGGACTCGTCCGTGCCTGTCCGGGTCGAGTCGATGTCCACGTGGGCGGTGAACAAAATGGTGGCCACCGACAACACCGCTGGACGCATCTTCTGCGTGGGGGATGCCGTTCACCGGCACTCCCCGATGAACGGACTCGGTTCCAACACCTCCGTCCAAGACAGCTTCAACCTGTGCTGGAAGCTCGCGCTCGTGCTGCGCGAGCAGGCCTCATCCGCGCTGCTGGAGACCTATCGGGATGAGCGGGTTCCAGTAGGTCGCCAAATCGTCGACCGGGCATCGCGGAGCAACGACCTCATGCCTCCACTCTTCATGGCGCTCCAGGTCCCACCGAACTGCGACGAGCAAACTCTCGAGACTGCTATCAAGCGGCTCGCCGAGCCGACGCCCGAGGGTCTGCAGCGCCGCCAAGAGTTCGACGCCGCCCTCGCCGGCACCCTGCTGTGCTTCAACGCCCACGGCATCGAGCTGAACCAGCACTACGACTCCGCAGCGGTTGTCACCGACGGCAGCGACGTCGAGATCCCTGAGCGTGACGAGGAGTTGCACTACTTTCCCTCCACGCGGCCCGGTCGGCACCTGCCGCACGCCTGGCTCACACGGGACCAACGTCGAGTGGCCTTGCTCGACCTGTGCGGTCGAGGACAGTTCACCCTGCTCACCGGAGTGGCTGGCGACGTCTGGCACGAGGCGGCCCGCACCGTCGCTGACGAGCTAGGTGTCGCCCTCACCATCCACGCCATCGGTCGTGGTTGCGAGCACCAGGACAGCTACGGCGACTTCGCTGCTGTCAGGGACATCGAGGACGACGGTGCGCTGCTCGTGCGCCCTGACCACATGATCGGGTGGCGGGCAGCCGACTCCTCCGGGGACGCGGCTGCTCGGTTGCGTGCCGCTCTGGGCGCGATCCTCGGGCGCGCGTAGTACTAGTCACGCCAGCCGGGATTGAAGACCCCGTCGAACTCTTTCTGGTCCAAGGACAGCACCCGCTGGACAACCCGATCGAGGTGCGCGACCATCTGCTCGCGTGCCTCGTCGGGTCGTCCCGCAGTGACCGCCGCGAGAATCTCCTCGTGGTCCTGCATGGAGGCGGCGAAATCCCACGTGTTGGTACCCGCGAAGTGCCGTAGCCGATGCAGCGGTAGTGGTAACAGTTGCCACTGGCGGGCGAGCAGCTTGTTGCCGCACCGGCGCACGATCCCACCGTGCACCAAGTCGTCGTGCTCGGTGAACGCCTCCGCCCCATGGTCCGGGTGGGGTCGCCTCATGTCGGCAACCACCTCGAAGAAGTAGTCGCGGTTGTCAGCCCGGTCGATGTGCGCGGCGACGAGCTCCGAGGCGAACCCCTCTAGCGCCATCCGCACCTCGAAGTAGTCATGGATGTCCTCACGACTGAGAACCCTCACGACGGCACCCCGGTTCGGGTAGAGGTCCAGGATCCCCTCCGCAGCCATCCGCTTGAGTACCTCACGAAGGGGGACTCTGCTCACCCGGTGACCGGTGGCAAGCCGCGACTCCGTCAGGCGTTCACCGGCGACGTAACGTCCCGCCGCGACCTCGGCGAAGATCTCCGCGTAGACCCGATCGGCCACCGATGGCGCCGGGGACGGGTCGACACCGGTGGAACCACCCTTCGGTGCACGGGACGCGGGCGGTGCACTCACGCAAACGAGGCTACCTGCACCGGACCGCAGTCGGCGTCCACCGCTGCGACGGGACAGCGCAGTCAGCCCGCTGCGCACTCGATGCACAGCCGGGCGGTGGGCCGGGCCTCGAGGCGGGCCGCGGCGATCGCTCGACCGCACCCTTCGCAGGCGCCGTACGTCCCGTGCCCGACCCGCTCGAGAGCCGCGTCGATCTCGCCGAGACGGGCCCGGGCCTGCTGGACCAGCGCATCCAGCTGCGAGCGCTCGAAGGCGATCGTCGCTCCCTCCGGGTCGTGCTCGTCGTCGGCATTGCTCCCTTCACTCGCCTCGACGAGGGCAGTGAAGTCCCCGGTGAGGGTCGCGAGGCGGGCGAGGGTCTCCCTTCGCTCGTCCTCGAGCAGGGGGCGTGGGTCGGTCATGCCGTCAGCGTGTCATCTTCTCGACCGCAGGAACGAGCACCTTCTCGACATCCGGCTTCATGGTGCGCGTGTACGTGTCGGTGACGTGCGAGGTCTGCCGGTAGATGAACACGCCGCCGATGACGGGGACGCAGGTCTTCTCCGGGCAGATGGCCTCCCGGAAGTCGATGATCCTGACGCTCGGCACCTTCTTGGCCGCGGCGCGGAACTCGTCGACGGAGCTGGACTCGACGCCCTCCTGCTTGTCGAAGGTGCACGCGGCGAGGTCGTCCATGTGCTCGGCGGCGCACTTGTAGACCTCGATGCCCGGACTCGGGTTGTCGAGGATCGCGAGCACCGGGATGCCGTGGTCGTCGAGCTCCTGCCACGACGCGGCGAGGGCGTCGGTCATCCCCTTGTGGGAGAGCGACTCGAGATCGTCGGGGTCCTCGAGGGCCTGGTCGATCCGGCTCGTCGTGAGGACGAGGTCCGGCTTCATGTCGAGGGCGATGTCCCTGACCTTGCTGTTCCAGTCGGCGCAGCTGGTGTAGATCTTCCCCTTCGCCAGCTGCACACCGGAGCTGAAGGCGCACGCCGACTTGGTGTACGACACCATCTTCCAGCCGTTCTCCTTGGCGAGCTCGTCGAGGACGGTCTGCCACTGGAGGATCTTCGAGTCGCCGACGACGAGGATCGTCTGCTTGCCGTCCGGGTCGCCGTACTCGCAGCGGATGGGCTCGGAGCTGTCCAGGCCGGCCTGGCACTCGTCCTCCTCGGCCATCGGCGCGAGGTCCTCGGTCACCCGGCTGATGTCGGGGACGAAGCCCTCCACGTCCTTGAGGCTCGCGACCGTCCCGGGGCGCGGCTGGCCGGCGGCGGGCTTCTCGTGCAGGACCGCCGCGCCCGGGGCGGCCGCGCCCCCGTCCGCGCCCGTCCCGCTCGAGGCCGGGACGGCCAGGACGAGGACGAGACCGGCGACGACGCCGATCGCCGAGAAGTTCGCGCCCATCGACAGGCTGAGCGGGTTGGAGACCGACAGCTTCGTGGAGAAGCGGATCGGGTTCTCGATGAAGCGGTAGGACAGGTACGCCGGGATGACGGAGAAGGCCGCCACGGCCAGTCCCCGCTTGAGGCTCAGCCCGTCCCAGTACGACTCCGCGGACACGAGCAGCGGCCAGTGCCAGAGGTAGAGCGAGTAGGAGAGCCCGCCGACCCACACCATGGGGCGAAGGGAGAGCACCGCGCCCGGTCCCATCGGGCTGCTGCTGAACCCGGAGACGATGACGGCGGCGGAGCCCAGGGTCGGCACGAGAGCGGCGTAGCCGGGCCACGCGGTCGCGGACGACAGGAGGAAGCCCCCGGCGACGACGGCGGCGAGGCCGACCCAGCCGAGCCCGGCGGGCTCTTCGCGGTTCGTGGTGAACGGCCGGGTGTGATCGGTGTTCACGCCGCTGTTCGGGAGGCGCTGCTCAGCAGGATACGGGTGCGGTAGTTGTGCGGGTTGCGGAAGCCTCGTCCGGTGCGCTTGATTTGCTTGATGCCGGTGTTCGCGGCCTCGACCTTCGCGGTGGTCGCGCCGGTGACGACGAGGACCTCGATGGCGTCCCACCATGCCACGACGGTCTCGTACAGCGCGGTGGTCTCGGGCATGTCCGCGACCACCGCGTAGTAGCCCAGGCGCATCCGCTCGTTCCAGGCGTCGGCGAGCGTGTCGACGGCCAGCAGGCGGCGTAGTTGTTCCTTGATCGCCCACGCTGCGGACAGCTCGTCGGTCGGGTCGTCGATGGCGAAGACCCGATCCAACCGGGCCCAGGCCCGCTGCGAGAGGGTGTCCGCGCCGCGCAGCAGCAGCAAGCGGTGCGCCCACGCCGGGTCGTTCTTGCGGCCGCGCCGGCCGTGCTGAGCGCGGGTCAGGCGCTGCCGCACCCGAGTGACCATGTCGTTGCCGAGCTTGACCAGGTGGAACTTGTCCACCGAGACCGCCGCTCGGGGCAGGTGCTCGCGCAGCGCCTTGCGGAACGCCGCCGAGGGGTCGATCGCGACGACTTGCACCTGCTCGCGCCACGCGGGTGAGCGCTCGGCCAGCCAGGCGCCCACGGCGGTGGAGTCGCGCCCGTCGACGATGCCGAGGACCTGCCCAGTGGCCAGGTCGACCAGCGTGGTCATCCACGGCTCGTACCGGCGCCCGGCGCCAGCTTCGTCGCGGAAGAAGCGCACTGAGCGGTAGCGGTGCTCATCGATGCCCAACCGGGTGACCGCGATGTCGTCGACGTCGGGCAGCACAGCCGCTGCCGCGCTGGTCAGGGCGGTCTGGACCAGCCACCACGAGATCCGGTGGGCGCGCGCGACCTCCGCGGCAGCACGGCCGGAGTCGATGACCGCCGCCACGATCTGCTCCTTCAACCGCCTCGTCGAGCGCGCGAACCGCGGAACCTGTGTGGTGGCCTCGGCGAACGTGCCTCTGCTGCAGCGTGATTCGGAGCAGAACCAGCGTCGTTTGGCCCACAGCACCTCCACGGCGCCGGCGACCGGGACGTCCCGGACCCGTTGCAGACGACGGGAGTGGGCCTTCGTCGCGATCACGCCGCACTCCGGACAGCCGGGTGGATCGGTCGAGGCGACCGTCACCCGCCGGCCGCCTTCGGGCAGGTCGACGGCGTCGATGACGCGGTAGTCAGGCAGATTGAAGATCGTGCTCGCAGCATCACGCCGCGAGACCGTAGGCTCGTTCACAGGCTCGTGGTCCTCTGTTCTGGGATGTCTCGACAACACCCATC
The DNA here is from genome assembly GCF_001591405.1 of Janibacter terrae NBRC 107853. Classification (GTDB taxonomy): domain Bacteria; phylum Actinomycetota; class Actinomycetes; order Actinomycetales; family Dermatophilaceae; genus Janibacter; species Janibacter terrae. The sequence goes on along the minus strand of NZ_BCUV01000010.1, from coordinate 97,109 downwards.
ACAGCAGGGCCACGAGCTCCTACGCCGCTACGACGCGGACCTCTCCTTCACCACGAACCACGGAGAGCCACATAACATCGATCTGATGATGGGCTTCGACGGTGTGCTGAATAAGTGCTGCGACCTCATCTTCAGACGTGACGTCAACCCTAAAAAATGAGGCATTCCCGCCCTCTGTGACGATTTTCCTTCGGCCTGAATCCATCCTCGTTTCCAAACGATGGAGAACCCAGGATGCTTCATTGTCGCGTCAAGCCGCTGACGGCATGGCCTCGCGGCCAGGGTAAGCTGCGGCGAGCGTTCGGAAGATCTGCCGGCTGATGTAGCGCTTGAGCTCTCTTGGTCAAGTCGCTGCGGCAAGGAGCTGTTCGCCGCGGTGTCGCGAGGGGTCGTAGACGCTGTCGGTGGTCCAGCATGCCCAGATGACTCGGATCCATCCGCGGGCGAGGATCCGGACGGCGTGAGGATGTCGGGCGCCGCGCGCACGTGCTCGTTGGTAGGCGTCGGCCGCCCAGGACGAGGAGTGTCGGGAGTTGTCGGCGAAGCTGGTGATCGCGACGCGTGCAGGGGGCCCTGACCCCGGTTCTTGGACACGCTGAATCCAGCATCTGCTGGGAAGCGAGATGATCGAAGAACCATGGCCAGGAAGAACTACTCCGAGGAGTTCCGTCGTCAGGCCGTCGACTTGTACGAGTCCACACCGGGGGCCACGGTCCGCGGTATCGCTGAGGACCGGGGCATCGTGCGTGGCACGCTGCGCCACTGGCTCGAGGCGTACGAGACGGGCAAGAAGACCGCGGCTGACGGAACGTTGACCTCCAGCCCACTGCAGTCCAAGCCGCCGACGAGCCTTGCGGGGTCCGTCGATGAGACGCCGGAGCAGAAGATCGCCCGACTCGAAGCCGAGAACGCGACGCTACGCCAGTTCGTCTCCCCAGCGAAATACTTGGCCGCCGAACGCAGAAACTCCCGCTTGGTGGTGAGCTTGTTCTCGCTGGCCTCCAGCTCGGCGACCCGGGCCGAGAGCCGGGCGATCTTCTCCTCGGCTGTCTCCTCGCCACTACCGTCTGCGGCACCCGAGGACGCGGACCGTCCGGTGCGGGTGGACCGGGCGACGCTCACCCTCGGGTACGCCGGCGTCTACTCTTCGTTCCTGCGGCATGCGGAGAACGTTGCCGCCCGACACGACGTCGACTCCCCGGGTACGGACGGCAGCGGAGGCATCGTCCTATGCGCCATCACGATCTGGCTTCATGGATGAGCGACACGCCCGAGCGCACGCAATGAGACGGCCGGGTCGATCAGGTCCGATGCCATAACGGGAACTCGTCCCTCGATCAGTGGCTTGGTCGCCCGCAACTCCTTCGGCGAGTCGATCGCAGCCGCCGCGGTGACCCGCCCATCGCGGACCCAGAATGCGACGAACTGCGCCGTGGTCACGCCAGGTCGGACGACGAACTGGTCGCCTGGCTGGTGTCGGCCATACATCTGGAGCCGATGTCCGTATTGATCGGACCAGAAGTACGGCGCATCTGTGTTGACTGCCGGTACCCCAACCATGTTGGCTCCGGTGACTGTGCCTAGACGATTGGCGACGTCCCAGTGCTCGATGCGCTGGCGACGCCCGGTGAACGGACTGACGAAGGTGGCGACGTCGCCGGCCGCCCAGATCCAGGGGACACTCGTGCGACCGTGACGGTCCGCGACGATGCCGCCGTTGCAGTACACCCCTGCGTCTCGGGCCAGCTCGTCGTTGGGCTCCACCCCGCAGCCAACGAGTACGGTGGCCGCATCCAGAACCGAGCCATCGTCCAGGACGACCTTCTCGACCTCCCTCTCCCCCACGAACTCGGTCACAGTGCGCCCCCCCAGAATCCGCACCCCCTCACGCTCGTGCATCCGCTGGACGTGGGCTGCAAGGGCAGGGCCCAGCACGCCGGCCAGCGGCACCGGCATCGCCTCGACTACCGTGACATCGATCCCTCTTCCCCGCGCGACGGCCGCCGCCTCGAGGCCGATGAACCCTCCTCCGACGATCACCCAAGGACCGCCCACGTCGAGGCGCGCCGCCAGCGCACGTGCATCCGCCAGGCCACGCAGCACCAGGACATGCTCGAGATATTCTCCCGGAACTCCCAGACGCCGAGCGTTGACACCGGTCGCCACTAGCACGGCATCCGCCCCGAGTCCCTCGCCGTCAGGCAACCGCACCACCTTCCGGTCGACATCGAGCGCTGCGACCGGCATGCCGAGCAGCAGGTCGATGTCTTCCTCGACGTACGTGCTCGGTGGGAGGATCCGACGCGGCGCGTCAAGGTCGGTGAAAGACTTCGACAGAGGCGGTCGCTCGTAGGGCTCCTCGGAGGCTGCTTCCACGAGAGTGATCCGACCCTCGAAGCCATTTCTCCGCATGGCTAGTGCCGCTGCGACACCGGCAGCACTGCCACCGACGATGACGTGGTGCGGTGCGGTCATTGGTGCACCCTCTTCCTGGCGGGGATCGAGATGATGGTTGTTGTTCGGACTCGGTGAGGCTCGGTGTGATGGCCGGTGGGGGTCGCGCGCGAAGGGCCTCCCAAAACACCGCCGCCCCCGGGCTGTCCCGAGCCATGGAGCGCCAGTCAGTAACCGCCCGACATCCAGCCTCTCCTCGCCGACCCGTCGCTGCCACCTAGAATGAACTGTGGGCTGACTCTCTGTCGGTGTGGCTTCACCTCGGAGCGGTCGAAGGCGACGACGCGAGCGCCCTCCTCGACATACCGCTCGACGATGTCGCGCGACCGAGACCGGAACCGGCTCCGGTGACGATGACCGAGTAGTCCTGAAGCCAACCCACGGCTCTCACTCCTTGATGAGGTACGTGCTCGGAAGCGCAACATAAAGGACCCCGTCGACGAGTGCGACGGGATGGACGGCCACAGCCGTCGTGGCGGGCGGCGCGAGCGGCTCGCCGGTGCGCAAGTTGAACTTAGCGAGGTGGAGGGCGCATTCGACGAAACCGTCCGCGACCCACCCGTCCGCCAACGAGTAGGTCTCGTGGGTGCACGTATCGTCGATACAGAAGTACTCGCCCTCTGTTACAAACACCGAGACGGGCGGCAGCGTACCGAGGCACAGACCTTCGTCCTCGGGCACGTCGTGGGCCGCACAGGCACGGCGCCATGTGCGGCCCTCGACGTTCGGCAGCGCCACTTCCACGTCGTTGTTGGTCATCGTGCCCGAAGCCAACTGCTGATACTTGACCGCGCGCAGCGGGCTATCTGCGTGTGATTCAACGTCACTGTGACCTCGCTTCTCAGAAGAAGATGCTCAGATTCCTAGACAGCAACACGTTGTTGTCTAGGATGACCTCGCGGCGGGCGATGAGCAGACCGTCCGTGGCAGTCCGGCGGAGGATGTCGCGCCGACATCCAGCGTGCAGGTCAACATCGGCTTCCATGCGGTTGCGATAGACGAGGAAGTGGGACCGGGCCCGGTAGTCTCCTACACCGGAATCGTCCGACTCCACTTCGACGTTCGTAATGAGGCGCCTGGTGCGCGTCGGGGGATCCTCGGCCCACGCCTGCCCGGTCTCCAACCCCCGCACCCGCTTCTCGAGATTCGGTTTGTCGTCGTCGAAGTATCCGAAGTCGTCTTCACCGGAATACTCGAACTGCTGCTCCCGCCGAGACAGGTTATACCGGAGAGGCGCCCACAGGTGGGCATCGTCGGCCCACAATGTGAGCCACTCCGTGAAGAGCCTGTCGTCAAGGAGTCGCGCCTCCTTGTAGTAGAACTTCTCGACCGCACGGGCGACGTCAATAACCTCTGTATTCGTATTCTCAAGAACGCTCATCAGGATTCTCCCGCCTTCGCCATGTCGCTTCGGTCGATTACCTCGGTCGTACGCACCGGCACGGAGATGTCCTTCCAAGACTCCGCCGCCATGAACTCGGCCCAGCGTCGGTACAGACTGCGCTGGTTCTGCTCACTGTAGGTGTGACTGACCTTGCCGGGCAGCGTCGGATGCGAGCGCTCGTGTCCCACTCCCATCTCGACATGCAACTTGGAGAGTCGGGTCACCACTCCCTCCTGACCCCCAGCACCTGAGCAGTAACTCCAGTTCTCGCCGTCGTCCTGTTCCCAAGTGCCACCGGGGCTGAAGTGTCGGATGGCCTGCGTGCGCCAAGCATTCTTCACCTCCTGCGGAGCCTTCTTGTCGACGATGCACCACGACCAGGCCTCCATCTCGGTGGGACTCTTGGGCATCCAAACGCGCAGGACCGAGCTGTCGTGGAGGTAAGAGAAGTTGGGGAACACGTTGGCGTGCGTCCAGGACATCCCCTCTACGCGCTCCTTACCAAGGCGGTTGATGGACTCCTGGCGCGTCTCGTCGCGCCAGCGCAGGATCGCCTCGCTGCTCCCCGCCGAGAACGGCGCTCCGGTCGGCGAGTACATAACACCAATACCATGGCCTTCCGCTGGGTTGATCTCGAGCCCGTCGATATTCACGAAGGCGTCCGCCGCCTCGGGCGGGAACTCAGACAGCAGCACCGATATATGGCTGGAGATGGTGTGGTAGTTGTCTCCACTGAACTGCTCGGCGGCAAGCTTCCAGTTGCCCCGCATCTTCCACTTGTGGACACCGGAGATGACTTCGGTGCCGCCATCCACACGGTCAAGCAGGATGTCCAAGTAGTAGGTCATGTCGCCCAAGAAGTCGACAAGCGACGGCGCTTCGGGATCGAAGCAACCGAAAACCAGCCCTTTGTAGGACTGCACCTGTGGAACCCGCAGCAATCCCAACTTCGACTTGTCGATCTCGTTGTAGTAGGCGTATTCCTCGCGGGGCACGCTCACCAACGAGCCATCCGTGCTGTACGACCAACCGTGGTACGTGCAGGTGAAGGCCTTCGCGTTCCCCCAGTCGGCGCGGCAGACCTTCATCCCACGATGGCGACAAGAGTTGAGCACCGCGCTGATCGATCCGTCGCGCTGTCGGGTCACCACGACGGGATCGGCGCCGATGTAGGTCGAGAAGAAGTCCCCGGCCTTGGCCAGCTGGCTTTCATGGCAGAGAAAGGACCATGATCGTGCAAAGACGCGCTCAAGTTCAACCTTGTAGATCTCAGGGTCGAAAAACATGCGCCGGTCCAGCAGGCCACCCTCGCTCTCGGACAGTTCCTTGAGCTGAGACGACAGGGCGGGATTCAAAGGTGGTGCCTGAGGTGTCTGCCCGTTCGGGCTCACCAGTTGACCACTGTCATTCACAGTCAGCATTGTTGCCTCCATTCCTAGCTTCAGTTGCGACTTCGTTTGTCGGGGGGATTCGAACGCGCTGCATTTCTTGGGGTCAGCGCTGTAGAGGACTTCCCGGTTACCTGGTCGTCCTGTACACCACCGCCGAACTCCGTCCCGTCATCAAGTCCGTCTCACGGGTTCGAGGGCTGGTGCGTTGAGTGTTACATCACACCGCAGCCGTCGTGAAAATCCTCCCTCGGGTGAGGCCAAATATCCCCCAAAAGGGGCTCTGTCCGGGTCAATTCCGCTGGGTGGTGCCACCGCCATCCTCGACCGACTCCTGCACCACTGTGACGTCCCCCTCACCCTCGACCTCGCTCACCACCGAAGGGCCCAGCCGTGGCCGACATCCAGGCAAAGCGCTGCGGTCGGGAGCTCCGAGCAGGGCGGTCACTTCTGCTCGGCTGAGATTGGTGACCTGGGGCCGGTCGTAGCGTTTGGGCGGGATCGCGAGGACCCGGGCGATCGTCTCGGCATGTTCTGGATGACGCAACGCGGCAAAGGTGAACATGGAGTGGATCGCTGCGAGCCGACCGTTGCGTGTTCTGGTGCTGTTGCCGCGCTCACTCTCCAAGTGGTTGAGGAACTCCCCGACCAGAGGCGCGTCGAGATCAGCGATGTCGATGTGGCGTGACCCCCGTTGGTTGGTCCGGGTGGTGTGAGAGTCCTTGCGGCCCACGAGGGTGGGCAGGAAGGCTCCATCACCATGACAACGAGGAAGCGACACACGCCTGAGCAGGTCGTGCGCAAGTTGGTCGAGGCCGACCGGCTGCTGGCCGGGGGCGCTGACACGGCCGAGGTTGCCCGGCAGCTCGGTGTCTCCGAGCAGACCTACTTTCGGTGGCGTAACCAGTTCGGCGGGCTGAAAGCCGAGGACGCCAAGGAGCTGAAGAAGTTGCGTGCCGAGAATCAGCGGCTCAAGCGTCTGCTTGCTGATGCCGAGCTGGACAAAGACATGCTCCGCGAGGTCGCCAAGGGGGAATTCTGAGCCCGGCCCGCCGACGCGCGGCCGTTGTTCACCTGCGTCGAGTCTTCGACGTCAGCGAACGGCGTGCGTGTCGGCTGGTCGGGCAGCACCGATCCACCCAACGCCACACCCCGCCCGCGCAGACTCCTGATGATCCCGACGCTGGGCTGCGGGCCTGGCTGCGCGCCTACGCCGGGGCCCATCCCCGGTGGGGACACCGGCGCGCCTACCACGACGCCCGCGGCCAGGGCTGGGTCGTGAACCACAAGAAGCTCCAGCGGCTGTGGCGCGAAGAAGGGCTACGTGTGCACGTGCGACGCCGCCGTAAACGGGTCGGATCCTCGACCGTGCCACCAGTCCCGACCGCCACCTCGGCCAACGTGGTGTGGGCGATCGACTTCCAGTTCGACTCCACCACCGACGGCCGACCGATCAAGATCCTCTCCGTCGTCGACGAACACACCCGCGAAACACTGGGCGGCCTTGTGGAACGCTCGATCACCGCCGAGGCCCTGGCCGCCGAGCTGAACCACATCGTGGCCGCCCGTGGCGCCTCGCCGGCGGTGCTGAGGCTCGACAACGGCCCGGAGATGATCGCGGCAGCACTGGCCCAGTGGGCCGGCACCCAAACCGGGATGCTGTTCATCCCACCCGGCGAGCCCTGGAAGAACCCCTTCATCGAATCGTTCAACAGCAGGCTGCGCGACGAGTGCCTGAACATCAATCTGTTCTGGTCGATGACCCACGCCCAGGTCGTCATCGGCGACTGGAAGACCGAGTACAACCACGACCGTCCCCACTCATCCCTGGGCTACCTCAGCCCGGTGGCCTACGCTGCGGTCTGCACCCATTGATCGGACTCTCACACGACCTGGACCGATCCACGGGGTCCTGCCAGATGTTCGTCGGCGCGATGTTCGTGCGCGCCGTGGTGAAGGCGAGCAGCAGGCGCCAGGTATCGCGGTAGGCAGCGATCGTGTGTGCGCTGGCACCAAGTTGATGACTCAGCCGGTCGGTGAAGAAGGCCTGCAGCGTCGGCGCGAGGGCGGTCATCCCCGAACCGGTCACGGTGCTGGTCGATGTAGTCGACCAGCACCGCGGTGGGCACCTCTACTTGATCTTGCGGTCGAGCTCCGCGGCCGCGAAAAGCCGCGGACGTTTTCAGGATCTCGTTGGCCCGACGCAGTTCCCGCACCTCACGCTCGAGCTCGGCCAGCCGCTGGGCGTCATCGCTCGTGGTGCCTGGCCGGACCCCGCCGTCGACCTCGGCCTGACGGACCCAGTTCCGCAGCGCCTCGGGGTGGACCCCGAGCTGATCGGCGACCCGCTTGATCGCTCCACGCGCGGACTCCGGATCCTTCCGGGCGTCCAATGCCATTCGCGTGGCCCGCTGCTGGAGCTCAACGCTGTACTTCCTCGGTGCTGCCATGACTCTCATCATCCTTCCCAGGATTGAGAGCCTCCATCAGACCCGCGATTCATTCTCGTCATCAGCTCGGACCTCAACACGATCGAGCATGCAAGACTTCGACACCAAGAGGGTGCTCCCTTGACTCTGACTGATCATTGGCGTGGTAACCGTGATCCTGCAGGTCAGGAGCACCCTCTTGCATCAGACCCGCCGCTACCGCGGCATCCGAGCGGTGGATTGTCAATGATCTTGTCAAGCCGTTCGGGGCATCGGTTCTCGCAACGGTGGGGTCAGTTCGAAGGGCCGGTTCTCGCGGAGCAGGGCCCACAGGACGTCGACGCGTCGCCGGGCCAGAGCGATGAGCGCTTGGACGTGCCCGAGGCCGGCACGACGGTGTGCTGGGCCTTGGCCGCGGCCAGGGCATCTGTTGCGATCTGGTCGGCGCTGCGGACCTTCCGCTTGACCAGCCACGTCCGCAGCCGCGACTGACCGGCACGGCGGATCGCCTGCGGCGTCTGGTAGCCGGTCAGCAGGGTCAATGCGCCGCGGCTATGGGCGTAGTCGAAGACCGCTCCAGCGCAGGGAAGTAGCCGCTGAGCACGTCGCGCAGCCGGTTGACCATGCGGACCCGGTCACCGACCAGGCCGGTGCGATGGGTCACCAGCAGCCGCAGCTCGGTCACCAACGAGGTGGCGACCTCCACCTCGGCAAGGTCGCCGCGGTGCCGCAGCGTCTCGGCCATGACATAGCCGTCGCGGGCGTCGGTCTTGGCTTCACCTCGGTAGGCGCTGGCCATCTGGTTCACGGTGCGGCCGGGGACGTATCTGACCCGCTGACCGTGCGCCGCCAACAGAGCAAGCAGGAGCCCCGACATGGTCCCGGTGACATCGACTCCCCAGACCACCTCCTCCGCGCGGGCAAGAACACCGCCGACCGCGTCGAGGATTGCGGCCTCGTCGTTGATCACCTTCGTCGACCAGACCGTGGTATCTGCCTCGTCGATAAAGCAGATCCAGTGGTGGCCCTTGCCGACGTCGATGCCCGCCCACCCGAGCGGAACCTGTTCCTTCATCTACTCCTCCTTCGAGCGCACAAGGCATTGTCGTGGCCCGAAGGAACACCCCGCCGACAGATCCGTAAACAGCGACCAGGACGCGCATCTCAATCAGCAGTGAAGGCGTCCCAGGAGGAGCTGGGCGGCCAATCCATCGGAGCCATCAAGGGCGATCAAGCCCTCCCGGGCCACCCAAGAACTTACGGATCCAGGCTGAGGAGGCGTACCAGCGGTGCGGTGCCGGTCCAGGAGGCGAACCGGTTGCGGTCGGCGAACCTGGCCACGTCACCGACGTCGGCAAGGATCCGCGCGGCTACCACAGGATCGATGCCGTGGATGTCCATCAGGGTGCGACCGTCGGGCCTGGACCATCGCCTTGAGCTCGGCGGTTCATCTTGGTCTCGATCGCAATCAGGCCTTCGCTATCACCTTCGCCGACCGGATGCCGGCCGCGGAGGACCTCTAACAATGGAAACGCTGCTTACACCGTTCTTCGGACAGACCCGCCGTGCACGCCTGCCTACATGGCAGTGTGGCCGCCATCGACGGCCAGAACCTGTCCGGTTATCCACGAGGACTCATCCGAGGCAAGGAACAGGGCGGCGGCGGCGATGTCATCGGGGGTTCCAGGTCGCTTAAGCCTCGATCCACCGATGAGCTGCTGAGGAGGTCGCTGTCGGCGGCAGGATGTCGGGGCTGGAGTGAGGGCGTGCAGGAGTTGCCGGTCTGCCCGGCTCTTCCACTGGGGTTCCTGCTTGTAGGGACTGGGTCTGTGGGTCAGATCGGCGCGGTCGCTCGGCGCGGGGCGAGGGCGTCGTAGAGCGCGGACCACGCTGTTTGCCATGGCCAGCCCTGTGGAAGGTGCAGGTGCAGGCGCCGGGCGGAGGAAGCAATACGTGCCGGGACGTTGATGAGCTTGCGGCGGATCGTTGCCGTGGTCGCCCGAGCCAGCCCCGGGGCGTTGGTCAGTGTCGCGGCGGCGCGGGTGAGGTTGAAGGCCATGACCGCGCAGACGAGCCAGGCAGCGTTGGCGTTGAAAACTCCCGAGGGCATGTGCGCCAGCGCGGAGGCCTTGAGGTCGGCGTGGACGTTCTCGATGATGGCGTGTGCCCGGTGGACCTTGTCGGCAGCCACGGTGTCGCGCTCGGCGGCGGGGGCGGTGGTGAAGAACGCGTGGAAGCGCCACGTATCGAACAGTGTGGCCTGCCCCTGGTTCTTCTTCGGGTTCAGGTCGGGGATTCGGCGCACCACCAGGCGGCCGGGGATCTGCTCGCTGGTCTTCTTGGAGGTGAAGGCGGTGAAGGGGATCTCGGCGACCTCGGCCCGCGAGATCCACCTGCCGCTGTCTTCGTCGAAGATCGCGTCGGTGTACTTGATCGTGGTCCAAGCATCGTCGCTGATGGCGGCGATGGCGCGCTTGACGGCCGGGTCCATCCGCACGGTGACCGATACGTGCGCCCCGGTCTTGAGCACGGCGGTGACCAGGGCGTGGGAGTAGAACGCTGAGTCCGCGCGCACCAGCACTGGCCGCCCGGCCAGGCAGGTGCGCCGGATCAGAGCCAGGGTGTCAGCGGCCAGGCGGACCGCTCCGCGCGGGGAGCCGGCCGAGCCCTTGCGCAGCCGCTGGGCGGCGATCACCGGGGCGATCTGCTCGGTGCTCACGGTGGCCAGCAGCGCATTCAGGCCACGCACTCGGGTATAGCCGAAGGATGCTCCCTGCTTGTGGTGGCCGTGGACCTCGATGATGGTGTCGTCGATGTCGACCATCACCGTGCCGCTGTCCCCCTCGCGGCCCAGGAACTCGGAGCGCTCGGCCAGGGCAAGTGCGAACCGTGAAGCCACCGCGTCAGCCTGACGCACGTGTCCGAAGGTGAAGGCGCGCAGGAAGGAGCCCAACGTCGAGGGAGCGTAGGCACGGTCGAAGATCTTGCCCATCGCCCCGTGGCGCAGCAAGGCCATGTCATCGATGCTGTCCGCCCCGGCGGCCATACCCGCCACCAACGAGGCAAGCTTCAGGCCCGCGTTGGCCCCCTTGTCCCTCGCCACGCTCAGGTGCTCATCTCCCAGCCGACGCAGCCCGGCCTCCTGAGCCAGAGCCATCAATGGGACCAGCCCGGCGGCCGACACGAGGTTGGGCTCGTCAAACGTCGCTGAGACCACTGAAGGGGTGTGAGACAGTTGCATCTACGAGATGCCCTTCTTGAGCGGGTTATGCGGACCTTAGACAAGTCGCATTTTCCCAGGTCAGGAGGGCATTCTCACTCTCCCACGCCGCCCACCGGACACAGTCGATCGGTGGATCGAGGATAAGCAACCGCAGCGCGCACGATTCGGACACTCTGGCGCTGCTGACTTTGGTCACGGGCCGCAGCGTGGCGGCTCAGCGTCCCCGCATCCGTCCCCCCGAACCGTCGAATGGCGGGGGGACGTGGCGCCCTACACCGCGTTTATGCAGGTCAGGAAGCGTCCCCCCGAAACTCAGGAGATTCCAGAGCCGGTGGCTCGAATGGTGGAGGAGGAGTCCCGTTAAGCGGATCCACTTCTCGCGGAGCTCGGCGCGACAAGCGTTCGTGGTCGGTCAGCTCACCGGCGTCGCGAGTCCGCGACGCTGCGGCCCTGCGCCGAGCTGGTCGATCCTGGAGGCTCCCACGCCGCAGCCCATTGGGCTATGGACTCGATCACCGGCGCCAGGGAGTGACCCTTGGTCGTCAGCGTGTAGTGCGGCACGGTGGTCGCGGAGGAGGAGGGGCAGGCGCGTTCCACCACGCCCTCGCGCTCGAGCTCGCGGAGCCGCTGGGCGAGGAGCCGATCGGTGAGCCCAGGGATTCTTGAGCGGATCTCGCCGAAGCGGTCGGCTCCGTCGAGGAGTGCGCGGATGATCGGGCCGTTCCAGCGCCGCCCGATCAACTCGACCGCGCGGTGGAAAACCGGACAGTAGCCCTGTGTCTCGTCCATGCAGACAACCTCCGCGGCCGACGAGTCGCCGGACCTTGACTCTTGCCAACGCCGTTCCCGGAATGATACTCCTAGAGTCACTTACAAAGAGTAAGTGACTACTTCGCATACGAGGAGCTCTCATGGACGCTCTGGTCCTCATCGGCCGGATCCTTTTCGCGCTACTGTTCCTGGGCGCCGGGATGGGCCACTTCAGCCAGCGGGAGATGATGACCGGCTACGCGGCGAGCAAGGGTGTGCCGGCCGCCGGGTTGATGGTGCCCTTCTCTGGTGCGGTGAGCATCCTGGGCGGCCTCATGGTGGCCGTCGGGGTCTGGCCCGACCTCGGTGCCCTGCTGCTGGTCGCCTTCCTGGTGCCGACGGCGGTGCTGATGCACGGCTTCTGGCGCGAGACCGACCCGGCGAGCAAGGCCAACGAGCAGACCCAGTTCCTCAAGGACCTGTCCCTCGCGGGTGCCGCGCTCGCCCTGTTCGCGTTCTTCGCCTCCGCGGGCGACGAGCTCGGCCTGCTCGTGCTCGGCCCGGTGTTCACGCTGTGACCGGCTTGCTGGTCGACCTGCCCGCCCGCGGCGGCGCCAGGCCGCGCACTACCCCGAGCAATCCGCACACTCAGCTCGATCAACAACCGGACGACGATCGGCCGCGCCGCCTCCTGGAGGAGCGGCTCGCCCAGCTGCCGGACGTGGTCTGGCGCCCCAGCATGATCTCGGTCCCGGGAGCGCGCGCCCTGACCCTGCCGGAAGACGCCGCGCAGGGCCCGCCCGAGGCCTTCATGATCGGCACCGAGTTCGCTCACCTGCACCCCGCCCCGGACCACTCACTGCACCTGGTGCTGCCGCCCGACGTCGCCTCCCGCGTAATCGAGACAGGCTGGGCAGAGCAACACCCGATCGCCCGCCGCGGCCTGATCACCTCGGGCGCGGTGATGATCTACGCACCCCGCGACGAGGAGGAGGCAGAGCTGGTCTCCCAGATCGTGACCGCCGCCTTCGAGTACGCCACCAACCCCCCGGCCTGACCAGCCGTACTGACAGAGCGCCGACGTGCCCGGCATCCGGGCCACTCGGGTCCGGACCAGTCGAACAAAGATCGGAGTCATCCATCATGCGCATCCACGAGCTCGGCCACCTGGTGCTCTACGTCCGCGACCTGGAGCGCTCACGGCGGTTCTACCGAGACGTGCTCGGGTGGAACGAGATCCGCGGGGAGGTCCCCCTGCCGGTCCCCGCGGCGGCGTTCTCCTCCGGACGCACCCACCACGAGCTGCTGCTCATCGAGGTGGGCCCGGCCGCGGCGCCGATGCCCCCGGGGCACCGTGTGGGCCTGTACCACTTCGGCCTCAAGGTCGGCGACGACGACGACGACCTGCGCGAGGTCGTGCGTCACCTGACCGAGCACGGGGTGCAGATCCAGGGGGCCAGCGACCACACGATCACCCACTCGCTCTACATCGCCGACCCCGACGGGCACGAGATCGAGCTCTACGTCGATGTGATGGCCACGGAGGAGTGGCTCGCCGACCCCTCGGTGGTCTTCGCCCCGATCCGTCCCCTACGTCTGTGACCCTCCGTGCCTGGAGCGGCGCAGGCCGCAGCGTCTGGCCATCGGCATCCAGTCCGCTGCCCAGATCACCGGCCGTGCTGAGGTGACAAGGCCGGCACCGTGTTGCTGCGCTACTCACTTACGACAATCATGCCGTCTCTCAGATGAGTATGACGGCGGCCGATTGCGCGATGGGTCACGAGGGGTGAAGGGAGCGAGCGAGCCCCGCACGCGCGGGGGGTCCGGATCGCCGCGGTGTCCGTGCTCCTCGCAGTCCAGCATGCCCCGGTGCTCGGACGGCTGACGGTTCACCTGCATCGAGCGCGTCACTGCGAAACGCCTGGGCGTGCCCGGAGACTACGGATCGTGGTGTTGAGGTCCCATTCGGTCAGCGGATGTTGGGGCCGGTCTTCTCGTCGAGGTTACGCACGTGCCGCTCCACTCTCCGCAGGGTCCGTTGGAGGTTCTCGAAGTAGCCGGGGAGTTCTTCGAGGACGGCGGTGCTTCGGTTGAGCCGGTCCAGACTTCCGGGCAGTGGTCCGGTGGTGGAGGCGAGCCTGCGCAGCGGCCGTTCCATCTTGTCCAATGGTTCGACGAGGCTTTGGTCGAGGCCGGCGAGGCGGCCGTCGAGCCGGCGCAGCAAGGCCATGTCATCGATGCTGTCCGCCCCGGCGGCCATACCCGCCACCAACGAGGCAAGCTTCAGGCCCGCGTTGGCCCCCTTGTCCCTCGCCACGCTCAGGTGCTCATCTCCCAGCCGACGCAGCCCGGCCTCCTGAGCCAGAGCCATCAATGGGACCAGCCCGGCGGCTGACACGAGGTTGGGCTCGTCAAACGTCGCTGAGACCACTGAAGGGGTGTGAGACAGTTGCATCTACGAGATGCCCTTCTTGAGCGGGTTATGCGGACCTTAGACAAGTCGCATTTTCCCAGGTCAGGAGGGCATTCTCACTCTCCCACGCCGCCCACCGGACACAGTCGATCGGTGGATCGAGGCTAAGACCGGTCAGAGCCGCTGCTCACATCGCACATGCACCACGTCCCCGTGCGCGACCTCGACGAACTTCAGCATGGAGTACCGCTCGAGGATGAACTGTCCGCTCTGGCGTTCGAGCATGAACCCCGTACGCAGGTCGAAGGGGTCAGGTTCGTCCTCCGCGGGCAGATAGAGCGAGGACTGACCGATCTGGATCTCGAAGAGCACCGGGACCAACGCCTCGTCGCCGTCGGGGTAGATGCCCTCGATGTCGCGCTCGTCATCATGGAGGTGGCACTCGGCCTCCTCCCGGCAAGGCGTGGCGAAGCCGTAGCCATGGTCCAAGAGGTAACCGTCGCGCACCATCTGTTTCAGGGCCCGTGAGCCGAAGGTACAACCGCGGTAGGCGATCCGGCCGGCGTGATCGCCGAGCGCGCCCCGGCGCCACAGGTCGTAGAAAGCCAAGCTAGCCGCCTCGGCGAACTGCTGCTTGCTCTCCCAGCCCTCCCAGTCCAGGTAGGCCCCGCACTCTCGCTGAAGGGACCCGCTGCCCCTCAGTGCGCGGTTGATCGAGTAGAAGTCGACCGACATCATCCCGTCGAGCACGGCTCGCGCCTGCGCGAGGTGCTCCATCGGCCACTCGATCGTCACGAGCGGTGCGTGCCCCACGTCAGCGACGGCGCCTCGCCCGTTCCCCCCTCGGGCCCGATCGCGTCGAGGGCTCGTGCGGCGGCAACGCGGTGGAACATCGCACCGAAGGGGGCCAGGTCGGGTCGCACAGCGGTGAGCTCGTCATCGGTGACGTAAACGGGGACCTTGCCGGAGTCGCGGAGCTGCCTGGTGAGCTCGTCGACGAGATCGGCGCTGCGGGCGACCCAGGCGTGGACGTGATCGGCCACGCCCGTGGGGATGCTGGCCTGCCCGGCCCACCACCGGGAGACCGAGGACTCGCTGACCTCGAGCAGGCGGTGCACGTCGCGTCGGGTCAGGCCAATCGACTCCACGAGTGATCGCATCTCGGCACCGCTCATCGAGCTCGCCCTGCCGAAACGGCTGACGGTCCCCGCCACGTGTCTCCTCCTGCTCATTCGTCCTCCAGCGCCCTGGCTCTGCGCCGGGCCATCGCGTTGGCCGCGGCGCTGCCGCCGGTGGCCTTGGCGATGGTGATGGCACGATCCCACATCCTCGAGTCCTCGGGCACGGCTTGCAGACCGACCTCGACAGCGCGCAACGCGAGGAGCTGGTCACCATCTCTCTGCCCCCGCTCGAGGAGCTCGCGGGAGACGCCGGCGATCTCCCAGCACATCTCGGTCTTGAGTGCTTGGGCCCACTCCCAGTGATCTTCCTCGATCCCGGTCAGGGGCCGGCCCTTGACCAGAGCGAGCGCAGCGAGGAGCTCCTTGGTGGTCCTGGCAGCAGGGTCGCCATCCACGAGCGCTGTGAAACGTGCCCAGTCGACGTCAACCTCAGCGCGCAGCGTGTAGCTGCCCTCGGCCACCAGCGGGATCCACGGCCGAGCGTTCTCGTCATCGCCCAGCCATCGGCGAGCGATTCTCAGGTACTCGTTGCGGCGCTGCCGCAGCTTCGGTGAGCGCATCTCCCCGGGGAAGATCGCCTCGGTGAACGCCGCCTCGGAGCTGCCTGGGAAGAGAGCGAGGTAGGTGATGATCTCTCGGGCCCGACGCCACATCGCGGGACGCTCCTGGCCTGCTTCGATCTGCACGTCGCCCAGGACGCGCACGCTCGGTGTCCCCATCTCGCTCACCCCCTTCCCGACCATCTATTACGCACTACATTAGCGCGCGCTGATACGTGGCGCAATGGGGCGCATGGCCTCCGCCCCCCGCCCGTCGATCTTCATGCACCCAGCCCGGGCTCGCCACACGACGCGCTTGGAGCCGCCCTGCCGCGTGACAGGCATGTTTACAGGTTTATGCATGGCTATAGGATTTCCACATACGTCTTCATACTTTGGTAGAAGTGGGCCCCATGGACGCACTGAGCAACCCCTACTCCCCCGGTGCTGGCCGACGCCCCGCCGCCCTGGTCGGTCGCGACGAGCAGCGCGCCTCCTGGGCAACCGCACTGGCCCGGGTCGCCGCCGGTCGTGGCGAGCAGTCGATGGTCCTCTACGGCTTGCGCGGTGTCGGCAAGACCGTGCTGCTGGTCGACCTGCAGAGCGCGGCCGAGGACGCCGGGTGGATCGTGGGGTACGCCGAGGCCGGCGCCGGGAAGTCATTGCGCGAGATGCTCACCGACGCCCTGCAGCTGCCCCTGGCCGATCTCGCGCGACCCTCCGCAGGTCAAAAGATCCGCACCGCGCTGAAGACCTTCCTGTCCTTCAACGCCTCGGTGACCTCCGAGGGCACCTGGACCTTCGGTCTCGACCTCGACGGTGACTCCGGCGGCGGCGCCAACTCCGGCGCGTTGGACCTGGACCTGTCCAAGGTCGTGCGCGATATCTCATCGGCGGCCGGCGACGAAGGGGTTGGCCTGGCCCTGCTCATCGACGAGGCCCAGGACCTGAGCACCGAGGAACTCACCGCCCTGTGCTCGATCGCGCACATGGCCTCCCAGCGCAACTGGCCGGTGCTGCTCGCGCTGGCCGGACTGCCGAGCCTGCCCGTGCAGCTCGCCGAGGCGAAGTCCTACTCCGAGCGGCTCTTCTCCTACCACCCGGTGCGAGAGCTCGCCGGTCACGACGCCCGAGCGGCGATCGTCGACCCAGCCCGCGACCAGCAGGTCTCCTGGGATGACGACGCCGTCATGCACGTCATCGACGCCACCGGCGGCTACCCCTACTTCCTGCAGGAGTACGGCCAGTCCTCCTGGGAGCAGGCCGACGACGCCGGCGACATGATCACCTTCGCTGACGCCCACGCGGGTGGGATGCTCGCCCTGCGCGACCTGGACAACGGCTTCTTCCGCGTCCGGTGGGAACGTGCCACACCCAAAGAGCGCGAGTACCTCCAGGCCATGGCCGTCGACGGCGACAGCGGCAGCAGCTCCGGCGAGGTCGCCAAGCGCCTAGGCAAGAAACCCACCTCCCTGGGGCCCGTCCGGGCCAACCTGATCAGCAAGGGCTTGATCTACGCCCCGGAGCACGGACGAATCGCCTTCACCGTCCCCCGCATGGCCGACTTCATCACCCGCCAGCCCACCTGAGGCGATGCCATGCACACCGCCCACTGCACCCTGGACGACACGACGTACTCAGCCCTGCAGTTCTCCCACCTGAACGAGCAAGACCTCGGGGAGAAGCGCCGCCACCTGATCTGCCCGGGCCAGAACTGCGCGGCCCGGTCCTTCTACCGGCGGCGCTCGCGCGACGGTCGTGCCGCGCACTTCGGCTCCACCTCCCACCGCGTCGGCTGCGACGCAGCAGCGCCGGGCCCACCTACTGCCGGCAACGGACTCGACGAAGAACTCACCGAGATGCTCAACCTCGGCGAGGAGCTGATCATCGACACCCGCACCTCGAGCGTCCCGACAGGTCAGCACCACGACCCGACCGAGGACTACTCAAGGCCGACGCCGACCCCTCGACACACGCGCGGCGACGACGACGGCCCGCGCCGAGCCCGCAGCTCCAAGAGGCTTCGACCCATCCTCCGAGAGCTGCGCCGCTCACCCGACTTCGCCCGCGCCGGGCGCAAGGTCCGCCTTCACACGTGGCCAGACCTGGCGATCAGCGACCGCGACTTCTTCCACGAGATCGCCAACCTCACCACCGATCACGCAGAACGCGATGACACCCGCGGCGGGTACTGGGGAACGATCATCAGCACCGGTGACACCGAGACCGGGCTGTGGCTGAACTTCGGGCCGCCGGGGACCGCGAGCGTCGTCGTCTCGGCCCCCTCGGTCCAGCACTTCCTCGACGGCACCGGAGCCGCGACACTGGAGGACCTTGTCGGCTCAAGCCTGATCGTCCTTACTCATCTGGAACTCTCGCACCGCGGCAAGCTCTACCTTCGACTGCCATCCGAGACCGACTGGGCATGGCTCCCCTTCCCTGACCCCTCACCGTGACCTCCACCAATGCCGTCGACGTGCTCCATCCGGACTGGGTGGCCGCGCTCGAGCGCACCGGGCTGGGTGTGACCTCCCCGGCACACGCAGCACTCTGGGCAGAAAGTGGGCGGCACCCGATCCCCGATCAGCATCTCGAGCTGTTCCACAGGCGGGCCGCCGGGGAACGCCTGGCCGACCTCGGCCGTGACGTCGACGAGCACCACGCGCGCGTACAGCAGATCCTGCGCCTCACCGGCCTCAGGCTCCTGGCTCCGCACCTGGAGCAGATCCCTGACTGGAAGAAGGCGATCGACCGCGGGGCGAGCTACACCCTGATCGGCCGCGCCTTCGACGTCCCACCAGATCTTGTCCGCGTCGCCTTCGAGGGTTGGCCCGCCCCCCTTCGTCACTCTCCCGAGCAGATGCTCTCCGCGACGAAGGCATGGCGCGAGGGCGCTGAGATTCCCGACATCGCGGCCGTCCTGGGTGTCACACCCGCACGGCTGGCTGGCGACATCAACGCCGGCCGGGTGATCCTCGGGCCGCCGCGGTGGCGCACGATGGACGTCGCTCGGCGACTGGGGTGGGTCAGCTACGTGCTGAGCAAGCGTCGCGAAGAAGGGCGCCTCCCCCCGCCGGACGGGCGCGATCGCGCACCGTGGTGGTGGGTCACGACGATCGAGCAGCACATCACCCTCAGCGGGTGGACCTGGTGCACCCAGTGCTCACGTGCGTTCGTAGAGGTCCGCGGGCTGCGGGCGCATCTGACCCGCTGTCACCCCGACTTGCGCCAATAGACGGCCACGCTCCCTCGAAGATGGCGGGTCATGCGGCAGTCGTCGCGGCCTCGTTGCGGGCGAACCGAGCGCGCAGCCCCGGCGCCTCGTGGCGGTTGAGCCACCGGTCGATCGAGCCGGGCCGCACTCCGAGACGATGCGCGGCCTGCTCGCGGGTCATTCCCCACGAGGCGCAGTCGGTCAGGGAGTCGACGCTGAGCCGGCTCCCGTGTGTCGGGGCCTGGGCGGTGTGCTCGGCGTCCTCCCTCGGGTCGTCGACGTCGTCCCACGCGGCAGGCGGTGGCCACCCCTTCGTGGCGGCGTGCCGGCGGGTCCGCTCCGAGGGCCCGGGGGTGCTCTCCAGCTCGAGGTAGATCCCCCGGATGGTCCGGGCGACCCGGGCGGTAACCCGGTGCGCGCGCAGGCTGCCGGCGAGGGCCTGCTTGCTCACCCCGGCCAGGTCAGCGACCTCCTGCAGAGACCACCCGATCGCCGAGAGGGCCTGCACACGGCGCCGTGTCCCAAGACCGGGGACGTGGCACCCGTCGGGGACCAGGTCCAAGGTCGGCTCGAGGTCCAGGATCCGCGCCTCGCGCTCGCGGGTGACCCACCGTCGGGCATCGGAGTGCCCCTCGTAGACCAGGTTCGACAGGTGACCCTGAGACTCCCCGATCATGGCCTCCAGGGCCGCGAGGGACCACCCCTGCTGGTGGAGCTCGAGGACTCTCGTACGGGCGGGGCCGGCGGGGACCAAGGTGCTTTCCCAGGTGCCCTCGAGCAGCCGCAGCCGGCGCCTCTTGGCGTACCTCGAGCGGCGGGCCCGGTCACGCGCGCGACGCTGCTCGTGGGTCGCCTGAGCCGGTGTCGTGGTCGTGGTCGTGGGTGTGCTGGTCATCTCGGGCACCTCCTGTGCCGTCGTGTCGGTGCTTTGCGTGGTGGTGGTCGGGGCGGTCAGGTGCGCCTGGATCTGGGCGAGGATCTCGGCGGGGATCTCCTCGATGCCGATGCGCTGCTCGTGGCACCACGGGCACAGCCGGTCGCGGATCTCGCCGCCGGCATCGGCCTCACGGCGGCCGCAGTCCTGGCAGGCCTGGCCCAGGCGGGTGTCGATCGCCAAGGCGCTCAAGGCGGACTGCGCGGCCGGGATGAGGGACTGAAGCAGCTCGGCCGCGTCGTCGAGCTCCCCGGCCGCGCTCTCGGTGAGGACCATGGCGATCGCCTCGGGGGTCAAGCCCCGCTGCAGCGCCGGGGCGACGGCCTTGGCGAGGATCCCGTTGAGCCACTTCCGCCGAGCACCCCACCTCCACGCCCGATCCTGAGCCAGTAGGTCCGCGACCTCTCTGACACCGTCGACCTGGTAGATCCCTCCGCTCGGCCGCTTGCGGCCGCTCGTCGCGCGCGTCGCGTTCTTACCTAGGTGACGAGCACTACGTGAGGAGGGGGAGATCTCGGGGGTTAGAGAATCGGGGGCTAGATACATGGACCCCGCGTTGGTGTCGCAGGACCCCGCGTTGGTGTCGCACCCCTGCAGCGGCGCGTCGGCGAGCTCACCCTCGATTTCGTCGACCTGCGTTGCAGTCGTCGCCGCGGTGCTCGCCGGTCGGGTCAGGACCCATCCCGTGGCGGTGTCCTCACGCTCGAGGAAGCCGAGCGAGACCAGTGCCGTCAGGTGCCGCTGCACCGTGCGGGCACTGACCCCGACCCGGGCCGCGACCTCGGCCGCGGAGTCTCGGGTATACCCCCGGTACCCAAGAGCCTGGTCCAGGAACAGCCACGTGCGCAGCTCCCCCGGGCCGATCCCACCGTCGCGCAGGGCCTGCATCATCGCGTGCGGGACGACGTCAAAAGCGACCTTGCCCGGGCAGGGCCGGTGCGCGAGCCGGTACCGGGTCACACCGGCGCCTCGGCGCGTGCGGCGACGCACGATCCACCCAGCGTCCTCGGCCGCGCGCAGCCGCGCGCCCAGCGCGTCCGGGCGGGCCCCGGGGCGTCCCAGGGCCGTCATGATCGCGCTCTGACGCGCGATCACGTCACCGTCGTTGGACCACGAGTAGAGGACCACCAGGTCCGCCAGACGTGCCGGATCCGTGATCGCGTCACGCAGCAGACGGGGCACCCAAACCCCAGAATCAAGGGGCTGAAGCGCGGGTGGAGCAGGGTCAAAAGTCGGCGTGTCGATACCCGCATTTGGGTATGACGACATCGCCCTCGGTGCTAGCATGGAGATGCCTTTCCAAGGATTGAGCTCGTTCCCTCCGAAGGTCTGGAGCTCTTTCGCGGTGACAAGGCCGGTTGGTACCCGGCCCCTATACGGATCAGATCGCTCCCTGTTGGCGCAGGGGGCGATCGTCCTTTGCTATGAGGCTCTGAGCTGGCGCTCCCCCTTCGCGGTCGAGACGTCGAAACCGAGATCGAGCTGGCCGCTCGATCCCGAAGCGGTGAAACCGGCTGCGAGGTGCAGAACCCCGCGGAGGTAGTCGGTGTACGGGACGCCGAACCCTCGAGCGCGCTGCCGCAGAGGATCGGCCAGCGGCTCGTCGAGCTTGACCGTGACGTACGGAGACTGTCCCCCGCGAACGCTCGGGCAGCTATGCCGATCAAGAGAAGCCACAGCGCGGCGCAGCGACGTGAGAGGGATGCTCGTCGGCAGCGTGTCCATCGGCGTGAGGTAGGGACCCGAGTACCTGAAGGCGTGAGCGACGACGTGCTCGAGGTACGTAGAGAGGGGCATCCCAGCGTCCTGAGCCTGCGCTTCGAGCTCGCGCTTGACGGGGGCGTCGATGCGAATGTTGGACTGCACGCGGGGAACGCTGCGTCGTGGTCGGCCGGCCATGAAGACGACACTTCCACCCGATAACCGGTTAATGACGTAGGCGCGCCGTGTGTCGTCTCCACGATCTGCAACTCCTCTCGTCCGGGGCGATCCCTTCACAGAGGAAGAGGTCGCCCCGGACGCGAGGTCTGGAAGTCAGAACCGCAGAAATCTCGAAAACTTCTTGACTTTCTAGCGCTCCACCAACTCACACGGCAACGCCTGAACGCCCGACCGCCATCAGGCGATCAGGCTCCGTCAGCGGCCCACGACTACCCCGTCGCGGACCCCCAGCTCGACGACGACACCACGCTCATCACGACCCGTTCGACGACACAGTCGTCTGGATCTCACGCACCGTGACCTGCTGCGTCGACGACATCGTCTGCGAGTCCGACCCGGTCACAGAGCCCGACCAGTCGACATCCCACACGTAGGACGCCGTCAGGGTGTACGTCCCGGCCTTCTGCCACCCCTTCTCGAAACCACACTCCGGGGCCGACCAGCCGTGCGTGGCCTTCTCGTACGGCGTGCCCGAGCCCGAGCAGATCGTCGTCTGCCCATCTCCCAGGCTCCACTCGACCTGGCGGACCTTGGCGCTGACGTTAACCGTGTAGGGGCCGGCCGACGCGCTCGCGGAGTCGGACGGTAGCGAGCTGCCGTCGCCGACCCAGAGCCAGACCGGGACGCCGACGGTGCCCTTGCAGCCTCCCCCGGCCAGGCATGGTGAGGCCTTGAGGTCTGGGGCGCTCAGAGTGATCTGGTCGGTTGCCTTCTCCCGGACGTCTGCGACAGAGACTCGCGGCTGCGCCGGGGCATTAGGGACGGCCGCCACCATGCACTCCTCCGGTACTTCCCCGGCGATGGCCGTGACGCCCTTGCACGCTGTGCTGGCGGCTTCTTGCGCGGCCTTCTGCTCCGGTGTCAGCACCACCGGCTGTGCGTTGGACCCGGCCGAGCTGGAGCCGCCCCCCTTCGGTGCACTAGAACCCGCGCTCGACGAGCCACCGCCCTGGCTCTCAGCAGTGGCGGTGTAGACGCCGTCCTCGTGGTCGATCTTGCCGTCCATGGGGATCGGTGCGCCGGCCCATGCAGGTGCGGCCAGGAGCAGCCCCGTACTGGCTGCGCCCACGGTGATGATCACTCGTCGCATGATTCGTCCTCCACCTGCTGCGTGTCGTTGACCTGCCAGGTCTTGCCCTTGTCCGGCGTGGTGAAGCTGTAGAGGGCGACGACATCGCGCTTCCCCTTCGGGAGCGGCTTGCCGTCAGCCCCGAGGCTGACGTCCTTGCTCCCCTTGTAGGCACGGGTATCCGACCTCGAGCAGACGTAGGCGGTGAGGTCCCAGCCGCCGGCTGCGTCAGGGTTCGACATTCCCCGCTTGAAACCGGTCCACTCGGTGGTGCCCTTCAGGGTGATGCCCTGCTTTTCGTTGTCTGCGAGTGCTGCGGCGCGGTCTTGTCGGTAGGTATCAGTTGCCCAAGTGGCGTCCTCTGGCACGGGCTCGTTGCGGTCCCGTGCGACGGCCTTCTTGGCGGCCTTCTCGGCCTCGGTGAAGGCGTGCTCGTCGTCGTAGGTGACCTCGCTCGTGGTCGGCGAGGCGGTGCTCTCGGTGGCGGTGCCCTTCGGGTCGGTGCTGTTGCTGCAGCTCGCGGCCGAGAGCACGACGACCGCAGCGACGGCCGCGGAACTCACGGTGGTCTTCAGATGTCGCATGACGGTCCTCTCGTCGGGGTCAGGCATGGCGCCGCTCCTGGGCGATGACGTCGTTGATCAGCTGCACGGTCTCGTCCTCGAGGTCATCGCCGAGGGGCTCCAGCGCCGCGCGGGCGGACTCGATGGTGTCCCGGGCCCGGCCGGGGATGCCCGAGCTCCAGGCGGCGGTGATGAGGTCCCTCCAGAGGGTCTCGCTCACCGGCTCAGCGAGCAGACCCTTCTCCGCGGCCCAGGTCGCGGTGCGGGAGTCGCCAGCGCGAAGGGCTCGGGTGCTCAGCTCGTGCGCGACGTCGGCGACGGTGGCGCACACCTCGGCGATGTCGTCCTGGGCCCACTCCCAGCGGCTCTGGTCGATCCCGGTGAACGGGGTCTCGGTGACCAGGCTGAGGGCCTCGTGCAGAGCGTCGTCGGGGGTCTGGGCGATGTCGGAGCCGATGAGGTCACGCATCCGGTGCCAGTCGAGCGTGACGTCTCCGGTGACCCGGTATCCGTCCGCGTCGACCTCGACGACGAAGGGGCGACCGTCGTCGTCACGACCAAGCCATCTGCGGGCTGTGTTCATGTAGGTCTGCCTCTTGTGGGAGAGCTTGGCCCCGAGCTCCTCGCCGGGGAAGATCGCGGCGCTGAAGACCTTCTCGTCGCCGCCGGGGTGCATCGTCAGGAAGGTCACGAGCTCGGTGGTCCGGCGGTGTGACGCCGGCCGCGGGCCGCGGGCACCGATGATCTCGACCTTGCCCAGGACCCGTACGACCGGGCCGGTCGCGCCCGGCAGGGAGCGCACTCCCCGGTCTTCACTGGCGGTCTGCCCGGTGGCGCTGTCGGCGGCGGTCTGGGCTGCGGCATCGGGAGCTTCAGTGTCGCCGGGGGTGCTCTGGGCGGGTGTCTCTGTCGCTGTTGACGCGGGGGATCCCTGGTTGTCATGCGTGGTGTGGGAGGTGATCCAGGAGGACGCCGAGAGCGGCACCGGGGTGTTGTACCCGCCGTCGCCGTCGACGACGTACTCCGGCGTGCTCAGCTCGGCGTCGACCGTCTCCAGGAACTCGTCGACGTCTCGGGTCTGGGAGGTCGGGGCGGGCAGGGCCACGACCTCGGGCTGGGGCAGGTCCTCGAGGTCGAAGGGGGTCCCGTCGGTGATGTTCTCGGCCCAGTCGGGGCCGGGGACGTCCTCGTGGGTGGTGGTGTCGAAGAGGTCGAGCTGAGCCAGGTAGGCCTGGCGGGTGAGGTGTTGCGGCACCAGCCGCATCCCGGTCGGGGACAGGGATGCGCTCGGCAGAGCGTCGCGGCCGGGGCTGACCTCGAGGACCCAGGGGCTGGTCGGAGCGGTCCCTGAGGTGATCGCGGCGACCGCGAGTCGCGGCGTGGTCTCGACGACACTGCGCAGACGATCTGCCTGCTCGCTCGTGAGGGTCTCGCCGGTGAGGATGAGGTGCGGGGTCCAGGCTTCGTCGACGACGCCCTTGGTTCGTGCGGCTGCGGCGTCGTCGACGCCCTCGCGGGTGAACGCGGAGCGGTGGACCTCGGCGCTGTGCTCGAGGCCGGCCAGGACGTGGTCGATGTCGGTGGCGTGGACGACCCGCTCGTTGCCCAGGGCGCTGACGAGCTCGGGCATGACGTCGACGAGCGTGATCTGGGCGTCGTCGCACCACCGGCTCGTGATGAGCTCGATCCCCAGGCCGGCGACGACGGCGGTCGCGGTCGCGGGGTCGCCGGTGATGGCCAGGGTGCCGATCTGCTCGAGGTTGAGCAGGACGTGCGCGTGCTGCTCGTCGATGCCGACGGTGACCAGTGCCGGCCACGGCGCCGGCAGGTGGTCGGTGCCGGCCAGCGAGTCCAGGTCGCGGCGCAGCAGCACCCAGGTGCCGGGGTCGGCTACCCCTCCCCCGTCGGCCTGGTCGGTGCGCATCCACGGGGCGGGGAGCAGGTCGGTGTGCTCTTCCACGGTGTAGAGCTCGATGCGCTCGGGAAGGAGACGGGCGGCGCGCAGCGTCGGCAGCGCGTGCGCGCCGATGCTGGCGCCGTGCCCGAGGGAACGGAGCGCCTGGTCGAGAGCGTCGACCCCGATGGGGTCGGCCGCCTCGCGGATGGTCCGCTCGAGGTCTGCGGCTGCACCGGCGGGTCGCGCGATCCGCCGTCCGGGTGCGCGGTGACGGTCCTGCTGCCGGCGACGCCGCACCAGCAGCGTCACCAGGCCGGCGCAGGCCAGAGCTCCGATGCCGATGACCGGCGCGACGGGCATCCGGTCTCCGTCGACGGCCGCGGCGGGGGCCGGGTCAGCGGCCGGTACCGCGGTGGTCGTGGGCGCGCCCGAGCTGGGGGAATGGGTCGGGCTCGGGCGCGCCTCGCCGGCGGTGGATGAGATCGCCGGCGGGACAGCGCCGTGGGCGCTGTCGTCCTGACCGGAGGGGTCAGGGGTCGTGGTCGAAGCGGACCGCTCCTGCTCCTGCTGGGGCACGGGCTTCGGGGTGCTCTCACGGGAGGAACTCGCGGTAGCGGTGGTGCCGGGCAGGGTGAGCTCCCACCCGGGCTGGATCAGGTCTGGGTCGTTGATCTGGGCGCGGTTGGCCTGGGCGATGTCGGTGTAGCGGTGCCCGTCGCCGAGCTCGTCCTCGGCGATGCCCCAGAGGGTGTCACCGTCCTGGACGGTGACGCTGCGCTGCTGATCACTGGTCGTGGCCGGGGTGCTGGGTCGGGTCGCGTCCTGAGCGTGAGCCTGGGTCGTCGCCTGTGTCACCGCGGGTGCGTGGGTGGTCGGGGCGGCGGTCACTGCACCGGCGCCACCGAGGGCGAGCATCGCGGCGACGGCACCGGTCATGGCCGCGGCGCGACCCTGCTGCCACGACAGGCCCGGCAGGCGAGGCGCGGGCACGCCGCGTAAGGCCGCTGGGATCTCGACGAGCAGCGAGGCCGCGAGGCTGGCCCACACCGCCCACCCGGCGATCGTCAGGACCGCGATGAGCAGCCGGCCGTCGTCGGGTCGCGTCAGTGCATTCCAGGCGCCGTCGAGATTGCTCGGCAGGGCCTCGAAGGGGTTGCCCCCGAAGAGGGCCAGGGCCGCGGGGACTGCGAGCAGGATCAGCAGGATCCCGGTCAGCGCGGCCAGGCCCTTGGCGATGGTGGCGGAGCGGGAGGTCGTCATGGGGCTACCTCCTGGGCGTCGACGGTGGCGGTGGCGGTCAGGGTGTCGGAGGGCAGCGGGAGAACCGAGGGCTCCCACGGGAGGCTGGTCCGGATCACGACCTGGGTGCCCTCCACGCTCACGCTTCCCTCGGCCCCGGCGGAGTCCAGGTAGGTGCGGGCGGCATCCGCGGCTCCGGCCAGGTCGATCGAGACCCCTTCGCCGGCGACGACGTCGGCGGAGAGCTCCTGGCTGGCGGCGCGTCCGGCCTCGTTGGCGATCATCGTGGCCCGCCGAGCCTGGTTGGCCTTGTCAGCGCCGTCGTAGACCATGCCGCCGGCGGTCATGATCGTCACGCCGATGATCATGACCCAGATGGTCACGTGCCCGTCCTCGCCGCGCAGGCGACGCCACACCGCGGGGATCACGGGGCACCCCGGTAGGAGTCGATGGGGCTGACCGCGGTCGCGGTGAACGTGCGCGTGCCGAACGGCAGCACCCCGGTGACCTCACGCATCGGCACGGTGCAGGAGATGGTCACCGCGACCTCGGCCCGCTCCCCAACCGCGCGGGCGAACCCGGTGGTGTCGACGTCCACGACCTGCGGGTCGCAGGTCAGCCCTCGCTGGTCCAGATAGTCGCGAGCCGTGGCAGAGGCGGCGGTGTCGGCGGCCGCGGAGCTGCGCTCGATGGAGGCGGCCCGGGCGGTGGCGAACGCGGCACCATCGACGTGACTGGTCGCCGTCGCCGTGCGACCGAACGCGATGAGCATGAGCAGCAGGGCGATGATCACCGGCGCCATGATCGCCAGCTCGAGCGTTGACGACCCTCGCTCGTCCATCAGGTCCTGGCGGCTCACGGCGCGGTCACCCTCTCGAGCGGACCGTCGATGCTGCGCTCGATGAGCGGCAGGGTGACGAACGGAACCAGGGACGGGGCCTGCCCCGTGGCCAGGACCGTGACGGTCTCGGGGCCGCGCTGCACGCTCACGCCCGGGTCGGTGACCATGCTCTGCCTCGAGAGGTAGCTCGTGGCGGCTCCTTCGCCGGCGGAGGCGCTGGAGGAGTCGGTCCGGGCGGTCTCCAGCGCGATCTGCGCCGCGTTGGTCACCGACGTGGTCGCCATGAAGTAGATCGCGGACTGCACCAGGGCCATCGTCGCGAAGAGCAGCACCGGCGCCAGGATCGCCGCCTCAAGGGTCGCGATCCCGTCGTCAGCACCCAGCCGGGAGCGCAGGCTCCGGGCTGGGTGCTGGGCGCTGACGGTGCTCATCACTGGTGTCCGGGTGGGGTCAGCCGCCGGGGACCTTGTCGAACCAGCTCGTGATCTTGGTGCCGAAGGCGGCCGCGACGGTGACCACGACGGCCAGGACGATCGCGGCCATGATGACGATTTCCATCGTGTTGATGGCTCCGGCCTCGGGGTCCTCGCCTCGGGCCTGGATCTTCTGGTCCATGCGAGTGACCGGGGCCATCAGGGCACCGATCATCACGGCGTAGACGGCGACGCTCATGGTGAGCACGGCACTGGTGACGCTCTTGATGCTGTTCATCACTCCCCCTGCTTGCGGGTTTTGGGTTCTAGTTTGGTGCTCGGGTTCCAGTCTGTCGCGCTGGGTCAAGGAGTTTTGGTGGAGTCCTTACCCTTCGGGGGCTGGTCACGGGTTGACTCCGGCGAGCTGGACGAAGGCGGGGATGATCAGCGCGATCAGGAAGGCGCCGGCTAGCCCGGCCATGGGGATGCCCATGGAGGTGGTGGCCGTGTTGGCCTCGGTCTCTTCCTTGGTCAGGAGCCGGTCACGCAGGGATGCCGCGCGGGCCATGAGGTTGTCAGCGACCGCCGCTCCGGAGCTGTCGGCCAGGCGGATGATGTCGGCGACCTCACGCAGCTCGGGGACGTCGATGCTCTGCGCCAGGCCCTCGAGGGCGTCCCAGGCGGGGATGCCGGCGTACTTGGCCAGGCGGAGCTCCTCACGGATCCGGATGAACATCCACGAGTCGGAGGTGCGGGCCGCGGACTCCAGGGAGGCGACGAGACCGGCGCCGGCGGCCCGGGAGATCGCCACGAGCCGCAGGTAGGACACGGCGGCGTAGGCGAAGTCCTCGCGGCGCTGCTTGGCGTTGTCGCGGACGGTGAAGTCGGGGGCGAACCAGCCCACGGCAGCGAAGGCGAGCCCGAGGCCGAACGGCAGGACCAGGCCCATCCCGGCGAGCATCGGCAGGAGGGTGGCTGCGGAGAAGCCGATGAGAGCGCCGAGGGCCTTCTTGCCGTAGTGCTCGGTGGTGGGGATCTGCATCAGGTCCAGGTCGCGCTCGGGAGCCCGGAGGAAGGTCCACCGGTGGGTCTTGGTGCGTGCCCACTCCCCCACCGACTCCAGGCGCGTGCTGGGGCCTGCGGGTGCGTCGGGGGCCACCCTGCGGATCCCGAGGTGGCGCGGTCTGAGGTTGTCGATCGCCGAGGCCAGGTCGGGTCTGGGGGTGACGGCCCCGGCCAGCGCCACGGTCAGGGCGATCCCGGTCAGGAGCCCGAAGAAGATGGCTAGTGCGGTGGCGGTCATGCTCGCTCCTTCGGGGCGGGTGCGACGAGGAACCGTGCCAGGGGCGTGGTCGTGGCCGCCTTGCGCAGCCAGTACAGGGCCCCGAGGAACAGGCCGAGGACGAGCATGAGCATCAGCTGCCCCGACGAGGTGCGGTAGTACGACCCGAGGGGGGTGACGAGCACGAAGAGCGCCAGGACGCTGAGCGCGATGATCGTCACGATCCGCGCCTGGGCGCGAGTGCCGGCGCGGGAGGCCTCGATGTCGCGGCGGGCACGGACCTCTTGCGTGACGTCGACGGCGATGCCGTCCAGGGCCTTGCGCAGGGCCGCGCCCTCGTGGCGTGAGGCCTGGATCAGGGCGGTGGCGATGAAGTCGCCGACCTGGTTGTCGACGTCGTCGGCGAAGGCGTAGAGCGCCTCGTCCAAGGGGCGGCGGGCGTAGAGGCGGGCGATGAGCCGCTCCAGTTGCGGCCGGATCCGCTCGGGGGCGGACGCGCGGGTGGCGATGATGGCGCTGGAGATCCCCTGCCCGGCGCCGATCACGCCGGCCAGAGACCTGGCCCACTCCTCCAGTGCTTCGAGGTCATCCGGGGAGACGCTGTCGTCCTTGCGGACCAGGTAGGGCAGCAGCACCGCCAGAGCCGGGGCCAGGACCAGGGCGATCACCCACCCGGTCAGGGCCAGGACGACTCCGATGCCCAGCCCGATCAGTGCGTTGCGTCGGGCGGTGGCGCTGAGTCGCCGTCGCTGCGGTACTGCCGACACGGGCCGGGAAGGCCGCGGCCCGCCGGGGCGAGACGCGGCGATGACCAGGGTGAGACCGACGGCGACACCGATCGCGGAGAGGACTGCCAGGACGGTCATGCCGCGCCCCAGGCGCCGTCGTCGCGCACGAGCAGCTCGGGCGGCGGGCCCCACGAGGAGACCCTCCCGGTGAGCAGGGACGGGTCGAACCCGTGCCGGCGCAACTCACTGATCCACTTCGGCACAGTGCCGCTGGGCACGGCGCGGCCGTGCTCGTCAGGCGCGAAGATCTGGTCGAAGGCCACTCCGGTGTCCTGGGAGACCTCGACGGCGACGATGTCGTCGACGAAGCGCCAGCGGCGGCCGCCTTCGAGCGCGGACTCGTCAGTGAGGTTGAGGTGGACGATCAGGTCGACGTTCTGCGCGACAAGCCGGTACCCGAAGAGGGGGTCGACGTTGGCGCGCGCTCGGGTGATCAGGGTGACCAGTCGCTCGATGGTGTCCCGCGCCGAGCTTGCGTGGATCGTGCTGATGGATCCGCGCCCGCCCTGCATGGCCTCCATCATCGACATCACCTCGTCGCCGACAACCTCGCCGACGACGATGCGGGTGACGTTCTTCTGCAGGGAGAGCTCGATGAGCCGGGTCAGGGTGACCTCGCCAACGGGGCGGCCGTCAGCGCCGATCTCTCCGCCGGGCTGGGCCTCAACAGCCCACACGCGGTGATGCCGGTGGGGCATCTGGTCCATGAGCAGCTCGTACTGGGCCTCGATGGTCGCGAGCCGTTCGTTGGGGTCCAGCTCGTTGAGGATCGCCCGGACCAGGGTGGTCTTGCCGGCAGCGGGGTCGCCGGAGACGATGATGTTCTTCCCGGCGCGGATCGCGGCGCGCAGGAACTGCTCGAGAGTCTCGTCGATGGCACCCAGGTCACGCATCTGGGCGAGGTCGGTGTCGACGAAGCGGTGCTTGCGGATGCTGATCGAGGGGCGGCGGGAGACCCAGGCCTCGGCGGCGAACCGTGACCCGTCGGGCAGGGCCAGGCGCACCCAGGGCCTGTGCTGGCTGAACACCGTCTCCCCGGTGACCGCGGTGCGGGCGATGTAGCGGATCTCGTCGATGAGCTGCTCGTCACTGTCGGCGACCGCCGGGCCGCGCTCGAGGCGCCCGTCGGCGAACTGGAGCGTGACGTTGTCGCACCCCTCGCACTCCAAGTTCTCCAGCCCCTCGAGGTCGAGCAGCGGCTGGAACCGGCCCGCGCCGAAGAGGCTGACCATGACCGCCCGGTGCAGCTCGGCTCGCGCCTCCGCCGAGAGGCGTCCCCCGCCTGTGCTCAGCTGGCTGTCGGCGTGGTCGTCGAGCGCCTCGTTGACCATGAGGGAGACGGCTTCGCGGTGCTGCTCCTCCTTCAGGGGTGTGTTGGGGAAGCGTCGGGAGATCTCGCCGCTGACCTGCAGGCGCAGTCGGGCGACGTCGTCCCAGTCGACCGCGCTGATCCGTCGGATCGCGTCGTGGATCTGGTCTGCGCGCTCGGCGGTGACGCCGTCGGTGACGGGCCTGGAGGGCTGGGGCTCGTGGTGAACCGGCTCCTGCGGCGCAGGGGCCATGGATCCGCCCAGTCCTCGGGCGGCGGGGCTCTGCCGGTGGGCGAACATCGGCAGCGAGGTCGGCGACTGGACCTGATCCTGCTCGCTCATGCTGTCTCCTGGCTGGTCGAGAGGTAGTCAGAGGCCGTCGCGACGTGCTTGTCGTTGGCCTCGATGAGGTGCTGGATCGAGAGCGGGTAGGCCGTGCGCGGCCGGAGCTTGTCGGTGGCGCGAACACGTTGACTCTCACCGGTCCACCGCCTCTCCCCTGCGGCCTTGGGGTCGCGGGCCACGCCGGGCAGGACGGGCACGGAGTCGGTGATCTGTGCGATCTCTCGGGAGCCGTAGGGGCGGTGCCCGGTGCCCTTCTCCTGTCCGAGGACGGGAACGACGCCGAGCTTGTGGGTGCCGCCTGAGGCCTCGAGCTGCTCTCGGATCACCGACAGCCCGAGGGCGAGGGAGTTCAGGGCGGTCAGGGTCGTATCAGTCATCACCAGGATGCTGCTGGCTCGAGCGAGGACAGGTTCGGCGAAGCCTGCGGTGTTCCATCGTCCGAGGTCGATCACGACGTCGACGTCGGAGTCAGAGCTGATGCGGGCCAGAGCGTCGCAGACCGGGGCCCAGAGCTCACGCATCGAGCGGGCCTGGGCCGGTGAGCCCACGGCGGGCAGCACCCATGCCGCCTTGGGGCGCTGCGGCAGCGGCAGCGCGAGCTCCCAGATGCGGTCGGGGTACTCGCTGGCCGGGAAGTGCGCCAGGTCGAGCACCGACCGGTCGTGGGGCTGGGACCCCTGCCAGGCGATGCAGAGCATCGGGGAGCCGCCGGTGGGGTCTGCCTCGACGAGCAGGGTTGGCTTCTTGGAGACCTGCGCCCAGGTCAGCGCGGTGGAGGTCACGCCCGGGGAGGCGCTGATGGAGGTCAGAGCTGTCAGTGCCATGTGCTTACCCCTGTCCGTTGTCGGGGCTGAGGCCGACGGGCAGGACGTTGACGATGGCGACCTTCTCGGTGCCGGCCGCGGCCGCGGCGAGGTCGGCGTCGCTGGTCCCGATGGACAGGTCGACGGTGCGGCGACCGTTGTTGTCGACATCGCCCACGGCCAGGACGGTGGCGGTGAAGGCCTTGCCCGGCGGCAGCTCCTTGATGCTCTGCCCGCCGCCGGTGACCACCAGGCGCACCGCGTCGCCGCGCTGCAGACCGCTTGTGGGGTACTGCCCCGGGGACAGTGCGACACCGACGATGGCTTGTCCCTCGCGGGGGGAGATGCGCGGGATGGTCATGGCCTTGGTCGCCAGAGAGCCCGCGGGCATGGGCACTGATGCCCGCTCCCCCACCAGGGCGCGCAGCTGCCCTTCCGGGGTCGTGGTCAGGTTCTCTCCCCCGGTCACCAACGTGGTGCCGAGGGCGTCCTCGGTGATGACGTCCCCGGCGGCGATGTCCTTGGTGACCACGACTACCGAGCGAGGTGTGCTGGCCCGATTGACGGCCCAGTAGGCCGCCAGCCCGCACAGCAGCGCCAGAAGGATCCCGATCAGCAGCAGCCGCCGGTTCCACCGTGTCTTGACGTGCGGTGCCGGGTCGACGACCGGCCCCCGCCGGGTGGTCGTGGTGGATTCGGGTGCAGCTGTCATGGGTCCCCCTTTGGTGGGCGGGTCAGTCGGTGGTGGTCTGGGGATGTTCCGTGGCCCAGCGCCGCAGCGCTGCGGCGTGCAGGACGGTTCGGGTGATCCGCTTTGCGGTGCCGGGGTCGACGCCGGCGTCGGCGGCGGACTGCTTGATCTGCTCGAGGAGGTCGAGCACGATCGCGTTCTCGTTGGGCAGGAAGGTTGGGGCGATCTGTCTCGTGTTGCTCTTGGGTGCTGCTCCACGGTTGATGCGCGGGGCGCGGGAGACCTGAGCTCCGGCTCCGAGCGAGGTCAGCACGTCCTCGACGATCTGATCTGGGAAGTCGATGCACGACCAGGTGATGAGCTGGCCGAAGGTGCCGTCGGCCCGCTCAGAGATCTCCTTGTGCAGGTCGGCGGGGATCAGGCTGGCGGCGCGCACCATGGGCCCGTCCGCGACGTCGTCCACACTCGTCTTCGGAGAGGTCTTGTCCGGCTTGGGCGCGGCCTTCTTCGGGGCCTTCCGGGGCGTCGCCTGGGTGGGCTTGGTGGCGGGCTCGGTGTCTGTGGTGACCATCGGGCCGGCCTGCGCGGCGTTGGCTGTGCCGCGGGCCAGGAGGTTGGCCAGGTTCTGCTGGCGGCTCATCGCGTGCCGCCGTCGTTGGCCGCGAGGATGTCGCGGATCTCCTGGGCGACCTGCTTGTAGAGCCGGGCGCTCTTCTTGCCGGGCTCGTCGGTCAGCTGCGTGACCACCGCCCCGGTGCCGGGCGCGTCGGTCAGCGTGACGTAGGAGCGGATGTAGGTCCGGAAGCACGGGAGGCCGGCGGCGGCGAGCGTGTGGATCGTGGTGATCGGCCAGGCCGGTCCCCGACGGTCGGAGACGTTGTTGAGCAGCACCCGGAAAGGGACACCTGTCGGTGTGAGGACCTGATGGACGGTACGGGCCAGCGGCTCCATGCCCAGCGGGTCCCCCAGCGAGGGGATGACCACGAAGTCGGCGATCGGGATCAGGGCCTGGTTCTTCTCGACCTCGACGAGCGAGCCGGGGGTGTCGACGAGGACGTAGTCGTAGTCGACCTGCTTCAGGGATGACAGCAGCCCGGGGTCGTCGCTGGCGGCGAAGTCGAAGGGCAGTGCGTCTCCGGCCGTCTCCGCCCACCCGACCGCGCTGCCTTGGGGGTCGATGTCGACGACTAGGACGCGCTCCCCCTCCGCTGCGAAGCAGGCCGCAAGGTTGATTGTGGTCGTCGACTTCCCCGGCCCACCCTTCTGACCCGCGACGACGATGAGCTGTGGCTCAGGCATCTCGATCCCATCCCTCCGGTGCCCAATCGGCGGCTTATCCAAGGCCGCCATCGGAAGTAAACCGGGCACGCAGATGACGGTACATCAGAAGATGCAGATGAGGACACATATGCGGCGGCATATGCATAAACAGACGCAGCAACAGGTGGGGAAGCATATGAGCAAGCAGACGAAGACGCAGAAGGGCCACATATGCCGCGCCATATGACCTCACAGATGCACGCGCATAGGGGGGCACATCTGGGGACACATACGAAGCGGCATAGACGGAAGCATATGAGCACACATATGCGGTGACATATGAGGCGCTTGCAGCCAGACCTTCAGTCCAGTGGTGGTGGCAGGGGAGTCAGGTCGTCTCGAGAACGGCCGCGGTGATCTTCTCGACCACGCGGGAGTACCGACCGTGCATGGCACGGCTGGTCACTCCCTCTTCGGCAGCGATCTCCGTGAGAGCGGCGTTGATCGAGGCGCTGGCGTCGAGCGTCGCGCGGTAGAGCAGCGCCCCTTCGTCCTGGGAGATGACGTCGTGATCGAGCGCCCAGAGAAGGAGGCGAGCGGCCTCGCAGGTCGCGCTCACGGGTGCGTCGTCGGCAATCCTCGGTCCAAGGTCGTCGGCTGCGATGGGCGTGGGCTCCTCGTGAGCGTCCGGGATGGCGTTGAGCACCCTCATGGACAGGTTGATCCTTACCTTGGTCGTGCGGGTCAGCGGATAGGTCATGACCGCGGACCAGGCGGCGGCGTAGGCGCTGGCAGCCACGTCATCCAGGCCCCGCTTCGCGGCGGTCCCGAAGAGCTGGCGGCAGCGCGGCTGGAGGCGCTGAAGCAGGACCCTGCCCGCCATCGCCTCACCGGCCTGGGCGCGGGTGATCAGGGCGAGGTAGACGCGGTCGCTGTCGGCCAGCGCACCGCGCGGGCCCATGGCGTCAAGCAGGTGGCCCAGGGTGGGAAGAGCGGCAAGCGTCGGGTCGATGACCGTCCACTCGTGGGGGAGTGGCTGGTCTGCGTAGGCGCTGGCCCACTCGTCGGTGATCTGGCGATCGAGGTCTGTGTCGATGGTCTGGTACATCCCTGGCTCCTGGCGGTGAGCGGTTGGTTGGACCGTTCGACCGTGGAGAGCACCCCCTCCTGAGAGACCTCCAAAGGGATTGGTGTGCCGCGCCTGGAAGAGGGATGGAGACAGGCGACTTTCGCCCCATTTCCCGGGGTTCTTGGGGCACCGAGAAGAAATCTGCGCTGGCGCCTTCCAGGACCGCCGCAACGGGGCACCTCTTCACCTGTGAGAGGTCCCCAACCTGCGAGGAGAACCCCATGGCCTGCGAGGAGAGCCAGCTACGGCTGATGGACGCAGCCCGGGTGCGGAGCGTGCGTGAGGAGCTGGACGGCGTGCTGCGCCGCGGTATCGACGCACCGCACTTCGGTGGTGTCGAGGCTGTTGAGCGTTACCTGCGCAGCGGCCGGGTCGACGAGGCGCGTGAGGCGATGGGTCGGCTGCAGGAGCGGTCGCGATGAAGGGTTTGCTGACGCGGCCCGCGAAGGGGGAACAGGGAACGCGGCCGGGGCTCGGCGGGTCTCTGGCGGGGCCCGCCGACCCCGACCGTCTCGACGTCGAGGACCGCCCGAGCCGAGCGTGGGGATGGCGCCGCACGAAGGCGGGCGCGCCGTCGCCCGCGGTACAGGAGCGGTGGACGACGGGGAGCGCGATACTGACCCGGGGTCTGTCGCTGCTGCTCATGGGCGCGGTTGCAGCTGGGCCTATCGCGCTGGGCCGGCAGGTCCTGGGGGACGACACGGCGCCGGTGGCTCAGGCCAAGCCGGAGGTCACCCGCGACAGCATCGCTCGGCGCGCCCTGGCCTCGGAGCAGGCGGCCGCTTGGGTGCAGGCGTGGTTGACGACGCCAGCCTCCCGGGCCGTGGACCTGCGGGCGTGGTGGCCGGGGCCGGTTGAGTTGCCGAAGACCGCCGGAACTGCCACGGACGTTCGTGTCGTCGATGCGGTCGCCACGGCGCCTGGGGTGTGGGCCGTGACGGTCACGGCGACGGTGGCCCCGCCGAAGGGGCAGCCGAGCCGGCGTTTCTACATGGTCCCGGTTCAGGTCGACGGGGGAGCTGGCGACGCAGCGGCTTCGGTCAAGGCCGTTCCGGCGGTCGTGCAGGCTCCGCCGGCGGCAGCCGTCCCTCCTTCGCCGTACACCGTCAGCGTGCCGTCGGGCAGCGCAGTCAACGAGAGTCTCCAGGCGTTCATGAGTGCCTATCTGACCGGGGATGGAGACGTGGCCCGGTACGTCACTCCGGGCTCGTCCTTGCAGGCTGTCTCGGCCGAGGCGCAGTACGAACTGACGACGGTTCAGGACGTGCGGGTCACCGAGCGGGTGGAGAACCTGCGCAGCGGGCAGGCCCCGCAGGAGGGGCAGGTGCTGCAGGCGCTGGTCGTAGTCCGCCTCGTTGAGCCGGGGGAGGGCAGCCAGGTGGCGCGTCAGCGCACTGCGTCGTGGCCCCTGACCCTGACCGCCCGCGACGGTCGGTGGGAGATCACCGCCATCGACGGGACCTTCCAGACCACCGCCGAGGCCTCGGCGGGGAACACCACACCCA
Source organism: Janibacter terrae NBRC 107853 (assembly GCF_001591405.1). Taxonomy (GTDB): domain Bacteria; phylum Actinomycetota; class Actinomycetes; order Actinomycetales; family Dermatophilaceae; genus Janibacter; species Janibacter terrae. The sequence continues at coordinate 60,124 of NZ_BCUV01000010.1, read as the reverse complement.
AGGAGTAACGATGCACCCCTTCATCACCCCGCCGTCGGCCGACATCTTCGAGGCCGGCCAAGACTTCTTCTCGAACATCGAGTCCCTCGGCCTGTCCGCCGTCGGCGCGATCATCATCGTCGTCCTGATCAAGCAGGTCTTCAAGGCACCCACCGTCATGGCCTCGATCGCTGGGATCGTGACCGCCATCTTCGTCGGCTGGCTGGTCCAGCAGTACCAGAACGATGACATCGGGCAGGTCTTCGACGATACGGTCTCTGAGACCGTCGGGGCACCCGTGGTCGTCGGTGACGCCCCCGGCTCGGCATGAGTTCGGGGCGCGAGCAGGTCGAGGTCGCCCGGTGGTACACCCCGGCCCTGCGCATCCCCAAGCTCATCGGCAAGCTCCCCTCGGGGGAGCGGATCTGGGGCGGGCCTTACCGGCCTGTCCAGCTCGGCACCGCGGTTCTAACCGCCGCGCTCGGGGTCAAGACAATGGGCGTCTGGGGGCACTTCCACCCCCTGGCTGACTACGCCGTCGTCATCGGTGCGGCCTACGCGCTGGGCTGGCTGGCCCGGTACATCCCGCACGGGTCGACAAACCCCCTGGCCTACATCTCCGGCAGCGCCCGGGTCGCCTCGCGGCCCACGCACGGCACCTGGGGCCGCTACGCGGTCACGAGCGCAGAGCCGGTCCGTGTGCGCTCCCAGTTGGCCGTGCACGCCCTCCCTGGGGCGCCTGAGATGGCTGCACGTTCCCGGCCCGTGATCACTGCGGAGCCTGACCCGACCCCTGTCCCGCCGCAGCCTGCTTCACCGGCTGCCGTGGAGGACAAGCTCGCTGCGCTGCTCGCGCGCTGATCCCTGAGGAGACCCGAGATGACCACGACCATGAGGATCCGCCGTTCGCCGGTGACCGACCTGGCCGGGCACCTGATGTGGACCCGGTCGGGCACGGTGTGGGCGACGTGGCGGCTGAGCGGGCTGCGCTACTCGGGCACGATCGCCGACAAGCGGGCTGTGAGAGACCTCCACCGGCTGCTGATCCGGTCCTTGGACGGTGAGGCGCTGCTGCTGTCGTACATGCTCAGCGAGGATCCAGTGCAGGTCGTCGAGCGGATGATCGAGGGCGTCGACCTGGCCCAGACCCCCGGGTGGGTCGAGGAGTGCGAGGCCACGCTCGATGCTCTGGAGGACATCCCGATGGGGGAACGGTTCCACTGGCTGGCCGTGCCTCTTGCCAACACCGGCTGGGAGCGATGGACCACGGCCGGCCGTGCCGCCTGGCGCGACTTCAAGGACCGTCTGGATGTGCCTCTGGCCCACCGGACGCCAGCAGATGTGCAGGCGCGGGTGGTGCAGGCGGCGCAGATCGAGTCGCTGATCCCGGCACCGTTTCGTCCCCGGCAGGTGTCGGTGGCCGAGCAGGCCTGGATCGCCAACCACGCTCAGCGCCGCGGGATGCTCGACGAGCCGGTCCCCGCGCAGATCCCGCAGGACATGCACCCCGGGGCCGACCTGGTCTCTGCAGCGGTGATCTCCGAGCCGGTCCTGGACGAAGGGGCTCGCTCCGACCTGGTCGACGCCGGCGCTTTCGCCAAGGTCAACGTGCTGCGGCAGCGGGTCCTCAAGGTCGCTCACCCAGCCACACCGGCCTCTCACCAGGCGATCCTGGCCGTTGCCGAAACGCCCAGCGGGGGCCTGACCTTCCCGGGCAGCGAGTTCCTGCTGCACCTGGATCAGACGGGCTATGACGTCGACTGGGCGATCCGTCTGCGGATCAACTCGCGGGAGAAGGTTCTGCCGCGCAACCGCAAGGCCGTCAAGGACCTCAACGAGCAGTTCGACCACCGCGACAAGGAAGAGGCCCAGGGCACCGGCCTGCACGACCTTCGGCTGGCCGCCGAGCTGCTCACCGAGTACGACAAGATCTTCGCCGACGACAAGCTCGAGGTCGAGGTCGAGCACACCATGCTCTTCGCCCTCGGGGTGGCCCGGACCAGCCCCGAGCAGAGCGATGCCGAGCTGACGTCCCTGGTCGACGAGCACGCCCACGCCCTGACCAAGACCCTCAAGGACTCCGTGGGGATGCGGCTCGAGCGGATCGCCGGGCACCAGAGCGAGCTGTGGTGGGGGATGCAGCCTGGATCGCCGCGCACCCCGATGATCAAGACCTACGCCCAGTTCACCTCTTCGGAGCACTTCTCCAAGCTCGTCCCGTTCGTCGGCAACCAGCTCGGCGGGCAAAGGGGTGCCGCGTTCGCACTGAACAAGGGCACCTCCCGGCCCCAGGTCGTCCACGTCGACCTCGCCGGCTACCCCGAGCTCGACGTCTCCGGGGCGATCCTGGCCGTCGGGGAGATGGGAGCCGGGAAGAGCGTGCTGCTCAAGACCTGCGCCTCCGACCTGGTCGACAAGGGCGGCCAGTGGTGGGCCATCGACAAGTCCGAAGACGGCGAGTGGGCCGTCTTCGCACGCACCTTCGAGTCCCACCAGGTCGTCGACGCCATGGACCCCCAAGTGACTATGGACCCGTTGATGACGCTGCCGGCAGAGCAGGCCGGGGACGTGCTGCGGACCTTCCTGGTCCAGCTGCTCAACATCGACACCACAGGCGGGCTGGGAGTCGTCCTGGGGCAGGTCACCGAGGCCACCTACCTCCAGGGGCACCAGATCACCAGCAGCGCCCAGCTGTGCGCTCACCTCGCCGACGGCGGGTGCGACCTGCCCGACGAGGAAGACCGTCGCCTGGCGCGTCAGCTCGGCCAGGCGATGCGGAACTGGACCAAGACCGGGGTCGCTCGAGTGATCTTCGACGACTCACTGCCGCCGGTGGATCTGACGGTCTCCGCGACCGCGTGGCGCACCCACGGCATGGAGCAGCCCACGGACCGGGAGATGTCCAACGAGCACCTCTTCAAGCAGCTGCCACCCGAGAAGGTCTTCGGCCGCGCCTACTACCGGATGCTGTGTCGGCTGGCCCGTCGCCTGTGCTTCGCCGACCGCTCCCGCGCGGCCGCGTTCGTCACCGACGAGATGTACGACATCACCCAGAACAGCGAGAACGTCGGCGACATCCAGCACTTCCTGCGCCGAGGCCGCCGCCCCAAGGCGCTGCTGCTGGCCGGCACCCACGACGTCGGTGACCTGCATGACGAGGTTCTCGCCGGGCTCATCCCCACCCGCGTCCTGGTCCGTCACCGCGACGCCGGGCTGGCCGCCAACGGGCTGCGCTGGCTGGGCATCAAGGAGGACGACCCCGCCTGGGCCGACATGCTCAAGAAGGTCACCGAGGACCTCTCCCCAGTCCAGGGCGACCAAGGGGTGCCGCTCGAGCGACGCGGCGAGGCCTTCCTGCGCGACGCCTTCGGAGGCATCGGCCTGGTCAAGATCCTTCCCCCTGCACGCCCCTCCCGCCGTGCGGCCGTCTTCACCACCCCGCCGAAGTCCCGGAGCGCAGCCTGATGGCCGCCCCCAGCCGTCTCCTGACCGGGCTACTGACCCATCGTGCGGCGCAGACCCGCGCGCTGGTGCGACGGGTGGCCCGGGTCAACACCCGAAACCGGCTGACCCGCAACCGGACCCGTCTAACCCTCGGCCTGGCTGCCCTGGCCGCGCTCGTGGTCCTGCCCGCCGGGCTGGCGATCGCCGACCCCGGCGACGGCGCCGCCAACTCCTGGGTCAGCCCCTTCCAGACCAAGGACTCCCAGGGCATCCCGATGAGCTCCTACCGGCTCTCGATCGACGAAGGGGGAGTGACCAACCCTAAGAACATGTTCGCGGCGACCTTCCTCCAGTTCGCGTGGGAGCTCTACCGGATCTACGTCGGCACAGCGCTGTGGCTGTTCGACTACGCCCTGCAGTTCCAGATGCTCCAGACCCTCCGCGGCCCCGCCGCCGCCATCGCCGGGGCCCTCCAGGAGACCATCGGGCAGATCGGGGTCATCCCAGCCCTGACCGTCATCGCCTTCGGGATCTGCGCCGTGTGGATCCAGACCGGGAAGGCGGCCTCCGGGCTGGCCGGCCTCTTCATCGCGCTGCTCATGGGATCTCTGCTGACCACCGCCGCCGTGCGTCCCATGGAGGTCATCGCAGGCGACAGTGGGCTCATCATGGGCTCCCGCGACCTCGGGGTGGGCCTGTCCTCCCAGATCGTCAGCGGAGGCGAGAGCGACTCCACCGACGCCACGGAGCTGCAGTCACGCTCCAGCGCCAAGCTCGTCGACGTCTTCATCCGCACCCCGCACCAGCTCATCAACTACGGCGCCTCCATCGACAAGGACACCAAGTGCGTCAAGGTCTACGACGAGGACCTCAAGAAGGGCTATCCCGTCAACGGCGGTGACGACGACCGGCCACGCAAGAACATGGGCAAGTGCAACAAGGCCTACCTCGAGGCCGCAGACAACCCCCTCAACGGGCTCATCGGGATGGCGTTCTTGTACCCCTCCGGCGGGGCGCTCGTCCTCTTCTTCGTGGGCCTGTCAGTCGTCCTCAACTTCTTCATCGCCCTGGCCATGTTCGAGGCCGTCCGCGCCGCCTGGGTCATGCTCAAGGCCATCATCCCCGGCGGCGGCACCGCCGAGATCTGGTCGGCCATCTGCATCGTCGGCGTCGTCGCGGGATACATCGTCGCCACCTTGATGGGCATCGGCGCCTTCCTGCTGCTCTTCGAGGCCCTCATGACCGCTGAGGGACTGGACCCGCGGATGGTCTACATCCTCATCGACTGCATCCTGGTCGTCGCTCTGGTCGTCATGACCTCCTACGTGATGCGCGCCCGGAAGCAGGGCAAGAAGCTCGGCCAGAAGATCCAGTCCAAGACGATGCCGGAGGCACGATCGGTCGACACCACCAAGGCCAGCCCGATGCGCGTGGTGACCAGCGCTGCCAGCCTGGCCAGCCCGGCCGCGTCGATGATGGCCACCCGCAGGCTGGGCAACACCCCAGGGGCCACCGAGGGCGAGAGGCAGACCCTGCCGGGCGGACCCACACGGCAACCGACCGGCTCCACGCTGGGCTCAGCCGTCAAAGGCACCGGCAAGCTCGCCTGGTCAGCGACCAAGCTCGGGCTGGCATCCACCGTCGGCGCACCGGTCTACGCACCGCGCGCGTACGGGGCCGCCAAGGCCGGTCTGAGCGCCAAGCGCACCCAGATGGGGGAGAAGTTTGCCCAGGCACGCCAGGACACCGCGCAGCGCGTCGACGCCAAGCGCGCCCAGGCCACCAGCTTCGGTCGCGAGTACGCCCACAACCTCGGGGTCGGTGCCCGAGCGCTGGGCCGCTACAGCGGAGCCAGCAAGGTCGCCACGACCGCTCTCTCGCTCGGCGCCGACCCGCTCACCTCGGCCGCTGTCGGCGCCGCCGTCCACCTCGGGCGTACATCCACCACGCCCCGCGCTCCGCAGGTCCAGACACCCCGGCACCGACCTGCCCCCACTAGCCCCAACCCGACCACGGCACCCAGCTCACGTCCCACACCGACGCCAGCACCCAACTCGACCCCCTCACCGACGTCGCTGCCGAAGGTCAAAGCCCCTGACCTCAGCGAGCAGAAGATCCGAGACATCGACAAGGCCGACCGGCTCATCGCTGCCATGAAGGAGCGACAGGCCACCCGCAAGGAGCCCTTCGGGGCCTCCCACGGCGCTGCCCTGCGCCTGGCCGCGATCAAGGAGGCGTCATGAGTCGCCCCGGACCTCATCAAGGCCTCCCGACCGTGCGCCTCCGCCGCGGCCCGGTCGTGACCGCCCTCGTGTGCCTCGCGCTGCTCCTGACCGTGATGCTGCTGCTGGGACGCGGCGACGAGTCGGGGCCACAGCCGACCCACTCGGCGCAGCCGTCGTCGACCCCCAGCCCGAGCCTGGGACCATCGAGATCCCCCCCCCACCCCGGGACCTCAGAGCCGCCCCGCAGCGCCACCAGCCCGGCCAGCGGGCACGACCACGACCGGATCGACCCGTCGGCCGTCCAGTCAGCCAAGAAGTCCGCCCGAGGAGCACCCGAGCGGGCCGAGCAGGTCATGCGCCTGCTCGCCCAGTCCCCGCAGCTCGGGTACTCGACATGGTGGTCACGCACCGAAGGTCTGCTCTCAGCGCAGGGCCGCAACGAGATGATCGGCATCGACCCCGAGCGGGTCCCCTTCCGGAAGGTCACCGGCCGGGCCCACCTGATCCTTGGCGAGGACTCCGGCGCAGACGACGGGCACGGAGACGAAGAGGTCGCTGTCCTGGTCCCCACCGACGTCGGCCAGTGGACCGTCCTGCTGACCACGGACCGCGACGACGGCACCTGGCGGGTCTCCTCGATCCGGGCCCCCGAAGGCGTCCACTGATGCAGCCCAAGCACGTCGCGATGATCGTGGCACCGCTGCTCGTCGCCGTCGTGGCCGTCCCGGTCGGCATCGCCATGGCGGCCATGGCGTTCTTCAGCGCCTCAACGTCCGCGGCCCACGCGATGGAGGGCTGCGACACCGTCGGCCAGGACGTCGTCCTGGCCAGCGGCGGGCCCGCTCGAGCGCCCATCGCCGGCACCTTCCGGTACGGCTCGCCCTTCGGGCAGCGCTTCCACCCCGTCCTCCAGGTCTGGCGGCTGCACGCCGGCGCCGACCTGACCACCGTCCCCTCCGGCGGGAAGATCGTCGCCGCCAAGGCCGGCAAGGTCGCCACAGTGGTCCACGGAGACCCCGGCGCGGGGAACTTCGTCGAGATCGACCACGGGGGCGGGATCCGCACCCGCTACTTCCACCTGGCCAGCATCAGCGCAACGCAGGGCCAGCAGATCAGCGCCGGAGGAGCCGTCGGTGTTGAGGGCACCACAGGCCTGTCCACCGGCAATCACCTCCACTTCGAGGTGCACCGCGGCGGCCAACCCGTCGACCCCATCGCCTGGCTGAAGCAGCAAGGCGTGAAGATGCCCCCGCTAGGAGGGACCGCGACCGCAGCCTCCGTCTCGACCTCAGACCCAGACTCAGCTGCTGACATCGAGGTCGTCACCGCGGACGTCAGCTCCGGCGGCGAAGACCCAGCCGACGCACCCAAGGGCAACGCCCGATCCCTCGGCCGGTTCAACGCCGACCAGGTCAGGGTGGCCATGGAGATCATCCGCGCGGCCAACACCCGCGGACTCGACCAGTGGAGCGCCACCGTCGGGGTCATGACCGGCATCGGGGAGTCCGACCTGCGCGAGCTCGATCACGGCGACATAGCCGGCCCTGACAGCAGAGGGGTCTTCCAGCAGCGGACCAGCTGGGGGCCCCTCAACAAACGCATGGACGCCTACTCCTCGGCTCTCCTCTTCTTCGACGCCCTGGTCAAGGTCAAGGGGTACCGCGACCTCTCCCCGACGTTGGCCGCCCACCGCACCCAGGGCAACGCCGACGCCAACCACTACGCCAAGTCCTGGAACGAGGCCGTCACGCTGGTCTCGCAGATCACCGACGACCCGGCGCTGGCCGCCGCCCTGGCCAAAAGCGACGGAAGCGCTGCTGGCTGCGATGGGGAGCAGGTCGTGCGGGGAATGCCGGGCGCCCCCGGGAGCTGCCAGGCCTCCGGCAGCAGCGCCGAGAAGGGGCTCCAGCCCGTGGCGTTGAGGGGCCTGCGCTGCACCAGCGGGTCCTTCGACTGGGTCGAGACGATGTACGGGGTGGGGGAGCGGCAGGGACCTTCCGACCACGGGTCCGGGATGGCTGTCGACTTCATGATCCCCGCCTACAGCACGCCCGCCGGCCGGGAACGAGGCTGGCAGTTGGCGCAGTGGACCCGCAAGCACGCCCAGGAGCTCGGCGTGAAGTACGTGATCTGGGACGTCAAGATCTGGTCGGTCGACCGAGACTCCGAGGGGTGGCGGCCGTACACCCGCTACGCCCCGACCTCGGGGGACACCCTGCTCCACAAGGATCACGTCCACGTCAGCTACCAGTAGCCCGCCCCGACCCTACGAAGCCCCCGCCGGCGATCTGCCACGCGGGGGCTTTCGCGATCCCGGGGCGTTCTGCACGGCTCCGCATCTGCAGCCGCCTATGCCGTGCCATCAGCGCAGTCCTCTGCGTGAGCACCTGCCTGCCCCTCTGCGGGTACCTCTGAGGGTGCCTCTGCCGCCCCATCTGCCGATGCATATGCGACGTCATATTGGAGGGGGGAGCGAATCGACCGCTCCCTCGCGCGCGCCCTTCGGGCGACGTCGCAGCGTACGCGCCGATTCTAGTGACCCCAGGCAAGCAGTTTCTGGGATCGCCGACGATTCCTGCGGAGCGACTTCCAACATCGGCCACGGGCTGCACCTCTTCATCAGTGAGAGGAAAGGAGGCCCCCCGATGAGGCCCAACCCGCAGAGCAAGCACACGATCGAGCTCCCCTGCTCCCAGCAGCCGGACCTGTGGTTCTCCGAGCTGCGCCGCGACAAGCGCGCCGCGAAGAAGGCCTGCTCCGGGTGCCCGCTGCTCCAAGCGTGCGCCGAGTTCGCGATCCAGAAGCACGCGGACGGCGAGCCCGAGTTCGGGATCTGGGGTGGCACCGATCGGGACGAGCGGTCACGGGCGGTCAACCAGAGCGCGTCCTTCTCCCCGGTGGCGGCATGAATCAGGACGAGGACGCCACCAGCAAGCTGCTGCTGCTCTTCCTCGCGGTCTTCTTCCTGCCCGCGCTGCTCCCCTCTGTCCGTGCGGCCGTCCGGGGGTGGCTGCTCGAGAAGCAGGTCCTGGTCGGCGCCGAGGCGAGCCTGCTCCCGGTGCCATTCCTCGACGCGGGGCTGGACCTTCGCCGACTCGTCGTCGTGGCAGTCCTGGTGGTTGCCGGCATCTGGGTCGCGCACGCCCGCTCATCCCGAACCAAGGAGGCCCGCCGTGGCTGACGTCATCCACCTCGACCACATCACAGCGGAGGTGCTGAGCAGCGTCCGCCCGGTCAGCCTCGGGCGCGCGGCGGAGGTCAGCACGCGACCCGACGTGCTGCGTGTGCGCGCCGAGGAGAGCGACGACCTCGAGGTCGACGAGCTCCTGCTGGAGGACATCACCCTCGAGATCCACTCCGCCCAGACCCCCTTCGTCGTCGGCCTCGGTGCCACCGCCTACCTCCACCCTGGTGTGCGTGCAGGATCCGTCGTCGACGGTGGAGCAGCCGTGCTCGCCGACGGCGCCGGGGTCGACGACATCGACGAGCTAGCACTGGCTCAGGGCCGCATCACCATCGCGCCCTGGGTCGAGCACGGTGAGCCCCGATGAGCAGCCCCCGCGGATGGGACGAGCTCGCACAGCTCGGGCCGCTGACCGACCGGCTCGACGCCCGCTGCGAGATCTGCCAGGAACCCGCGCTGGTGAAGGCGCCCGAGCAGTGGCGCTGCGCGCAGCACCCGCCGCAGCCGGGGGAGTGGGGGCACGGCCTGAACTGGGCGCCTCGCACCAACGGCGGGACCTGCGCCCCGAACCGCTGCTACTGCAGCCGATGCCCCGAACCGGCCAAGGACCCTCAGCCCCGCGCGACCGAGAACGAACTGCTCCAGCGCCGTGCCCGCCGTCTCGAGCGCGAGCACCTGCGCATCGCGCTCTGAGCCGAAGGACCGGACGATGACACGACCTGCTCTCCTCCCCTACACTGGAAGCACATTCGAGTCCGAAGTGGCTCCTCCTCGGAGGAACCTTCCCGGACGCAGCGGAGACGCTGCGCTCCTCGGTCTCGGTTGGACAACGGCCGGGTGGTTCCGGCCAACGGCCGGGCGCGTGACCTTCACGGGTAACGCGCCCGGCTTCGTCCCAACCGCGAGCCAGAGGAGCAAGCCGTGAGCACCACCACCGCGCGCAAGTCGCGCTCCCGACGGGTCTATGACCCCGACAGGGCCAGCCTCGACCCCGGCACCAAGGCAGCCCGGCGGGTCGACGCCGACGTCAAGGCCGAACGAGACGCCCAGCGCGATGAGCTCCGGGCGATGGACCGAGAGATGTCCGCGACCCCGGGCTACGCGCCCTCGCACATCGACTCCCAGCGCCACATGCCCGCCTCGAAGACAGCGCCGCTGGGTCACCCGCGCAAGGAACGCAAGCTCCCCGAGCCCGGCACCCGACGCGAGCAGGTCAGCGGGTGGCAGAAGCGCCAGCGGCTCGTGGCCGCCAAAGAGGCACAGGGCGCGACACCCCGCACAGAGCTCAAGGCCGCCAGCGACCTGTCAAACCCCGACCGCTGGGCACGAGTCAACGACAGCCTCTCTGAGAAGACCGGAAACGCGCACGAGCTCAGCGCCGAGGACGAACGCACCGTGCGACGGGTGGACCGGATGATCCAGCGGGCAGAGCGGCGCAACGACCGATCGCACGTCGTCTACAGCAACGTGCTGATCCCCGGTGAGATCCCCGACGCCCGGACCTACGCCAAGTCCTTCGCCGAGGGGGAGGTCATCGACTTCGACCGCTACACACTGGCCGCGCACAACATCCACGAGACCGAGGACGAGATCATCGGACACGACAAGCTCGTCACCTTCGAGATCGCCACCCGCCGCGGCGCCTACGTCGGTGGCGGAGCCGCGAGCACGGACACCCACCACCTGCTGCCCCGCGGCTTGCAGCTCGTCGTCGTCGGCAAGGAGCACGTGCGGTACACCCGTCCAGACGGCAGCACCGGGCAACGAACCGTCGTCCAGCTGACCGATGTCCCCGAGTGACCCGAGCAACGACGAAGGAGTTGTCATGACCGAGAAGAAGCCGAAGAAGAAGCCTGAGCACGACGACGTCATCCCGATGCGCGACCCCAGTCGTGGCCGAGACTCCCGAGGCCGGCCCATGCTCGTCTTCCCGCGGAGTCTCCTAATCAACGAGGCCCCCCGCCGCTCGAGCCAGCCTCCGCCGGCTCAGCCTCCGACCGGCGCCTGACGGGCTGCGAGGCGAGTTGTGGTCTGCCCTTCCTGCCGTGCCGCTGAGCACGAGCGATGCGTCGACACCGAGCACCCGCACCTGACGTACCGGGGGTGCGTCTGCCAGCACCAACCCAAGCCCGCATCCCCGGAACAGGGGGCAAGCGACGCCACCACGAGGACCCAGGAATCTCCTGGCCCCTCGCGGGGTGGATCGGTAGCCTGAGGGCACTACGAATAAGCAGTGCGCGGAGGTGGTGGCGTCACGAACGCCGCCACCTTTCGTGCGCCCAGGCCCTTCCAGGAAGGCCTGCGAGGGGCACCTCTTCACGGGTATGAACCTCGTCGAGCGCTCCAGCGATGCCGACCAGTACGACCTGCTCCGCGAGCCGCCCCGCAACTACCGGCAGCAGGCAGGCCTGCTCGCCGGGGCCGGGGTGGCCGGCTGGGGGCTGCTGCCGATCGTGGGCTACCCGGGATGGGACGTCCCGGCGCTGGCCGGGGGCGCCGTCCTCGGGGCCACCACCTTCATCCAGGGTCGACGTTCCTGGGAGAGGCAGCGCGTCCGCGACTCGCTCGCGACGACTCTGGCGCCGCTGATCGGCGGGCCCTCCCGCAAGATGGTCAAGGTCGGGTACTCCGGCCGGGAGATCTCGACGATCACCCTGTCCTACGTCGCGCACCAGGCCGACTACGACCCCAAGTGGCGCGCCCGGCTCACCGAGGCCGTCTCGGCCCGTCTGGGTGAGCAGTTCGTCATCGAGAGCATCGACGGGCCCCGCCGTCGGATCCTGCTCGCCCCGACGCGCCTAAAGCCCGGTGCTGTCGACGAACGGCCTCGTGAGCAGCGCAGGCTCGAGGACGCGGTGCTCAAGCTCCTCGGTGAGACCGGCAGCATCGCCGGGGTCGCCTTCGACGAGGAGGGGCACCTGGTCGCGCTGGACGCCGCGCACGAGGACCCCACGCGCTTCGCTCAGCCGGCGATCCGCCGGGCCATCGAGAGCCGTGTGACCACGATCCAGCCCGAGCGCTGGCGGGCCAAGTGGGACCTCTCCGGTGACGTGGTTCGCTTCGAGCGCCGGCCCTCGCTGCCGACCAGCCTGTGGATCCCCCAGGACTCGCCCGAGGTGGGGGAGGACCTGCTCGCCGACTACGGCCGGGTGCGTTTTCGGGTCGGTATGGACGAGGATCAGAACATCGTCGAGTGGGCGCCGGCGATCTTGCCCCAGGTCCTGATCAGCGGCGGCACCGGCACCGGCAAGACCTCGACGATGCACGCGCTTCTGGCCGAGGTCACTCGTCACGGGTGGCCGGTGTGGATCGCAGACGGCAAGCAGATCGAGTTCCTTGCCTTCCGGGACTGGCCCAACGTGCAGATGGTGGCGACCTCCATCCAGGAGCAGGTCGCCGTCATCGACGCCGCCGAGCGCGTGATGAACGAGCGCTACACGCTGATCAAGTCTGGCCGGGCCAAGATCAGCGACTTCGAGCCTCTCGTCGTCGTCATCGACGAGCTGGCCGAGCTCGTGCAGAACCTGCTGGCCTGGTATCCCGATGTGAAGTCGGGCAAGGCGAACAAGCCGCCGACCCTGAAGCAGATCGGATCCCTGCTGCGGCTGGCTCGCACCGCACGCATCCACCTGGTCGTGGCGATGCAACGCCCAGACGTCGCGCTGCTCGGCGGCGGCGGGGCCGGCGGTGGTGAGGCTCGGTCCAACTTCGGTTTCCGGATGAGTGTGGGCCGCCTCGACCCACAGGGCGCGGTGATGATGTGGCAGAACGCAGCCACCGGCGTCGCGATCCCGCGCTCGATGCGCCAACGAGGCATGGTCACCGGCCACGAGGGGCAACCGGTGGAGGCGCAGTTCTTCCGCTTCCCCGATATGGATGCCGCCGACGGCACCCAGGAGCGCGCGCTGATCGACTCGGTGCGTCCCACCGAGCGACGACACCCGCGCCTGGTCATCGAGGTGCCTCGGCCCACCCTGGACCCCGAGACCGGTGTCGAGATCATCCCGACCTTCGACGACTACGTCAGCGCTGCCTGGCACTACGCCGACGAACGCCCAGACCTCGACCCTCTCCACCGGGGCAGCGAAGAGCCCGTCGATGGCCGCGTCGCGGCCTCCCCGGTCGCCGTGCTGAGGGTCGGTCAGCAGCGGATCCCTGGTGAGAGCGAGGCCGAGGAAGGGGCCCGAGCGCGCCGGCATCTGCACGCCGTCGGCGGGACCAGCGCGGATGTCGGTCCGGGCGAGGTCGAGCTCGACGAGTTCGCCGGCTACGCCGAGCCGGAGCAGGTGGCCGGTGCCTACGAGCTCAATCCCGGCGACCTCATCGAACTCGAGGACGGCAGCTGGGGTGTCGTGGAGGAAGAACCCTCGCCCGACCCCGACGACCCCGGTCTGGCGCTTATCGCCTGGCGTTCCAACGTCGGGGTCGACGACGGCACCGAGGCCGTGCCGGAGGACGAGCCGTTCATGGTGCGCAAGCCCATCCCCGTCGACGAAGAAGAGTCGATCTTGGGGGATCTGACCTGACCCGCGTGCTGGAGGTGAAGTGGCGCCCCCCACGCTAAACGCTCTAAAGTAGTGCGTAATGAGAGGTGGACCGAGATGACCAGCAAGGCCAAAGCGTTGACCCTGATCACCGCCGCGCTCACAGCGGTTGCGGTCCTGGGCCAGAGCGACTCCAACTGGACCCTCCCCAGGGACCTGGCGCCCACGCCATCGACGCGCGTCGACGCGCCGGCGATGAAGGGGTCGGCGGCCTCAGCGCTGGAGTCGCTCACCGAGCGCCGCACCGCGCGTCCGGGCTACCGCCCTGAGCACTTCGGTCAACGGTGGAGCGACGCCGCCACCGGGGTCTCGGGAGCCCGCAACGGGTGCGACACCCGCTCTGATGTCCTGCGCCGTGATCTGCAGGAGCTCGTGATCGACCCGGGCACCCAGGGATGCTCACCGGCCAGCGGTCGACTCCTTGACCCCTACACCGGGCAGCAGGGGACCTATCAGCGGCGCGGAGAGTCCAGCATCGACATCGACCACGTCGTCAGCCTTGCCGACGGGTGGCGATCAGGAGCGTGGTCGGCCGATCAGCACAGCCGGGAGAGGTTCGCCAACGACCCGTTGAACCTGCTGGCCACGCTGTCCTCGACGAACCGCAGCAAGGGCGACCGCCCTGCGCAGAGCTGGCCAGGAACGACCCCGATCGGGGCACTGGTCAGCGACACCGCGCGCTGCGACCTGGTCGCCCGACAGATCGCCGTCAAGACCAAGTACGAGATGAGCGTGACCCCGCAGGAGCGGGCGGCGATGCGTGAGGCACTGACCCGCTGCCCCGGCCAGGTGCTGCCCACCTCGGAGGAGAGCGCAGTCCCAGCTCCTGAACGCTGACACCACCGTCACCTACCGTTAGCACCATCCAACCGAGACGGGGACTGACCACCCCCACGCAGATCAAGGAGGAGCCGAGGATGAGCGATCAGAGCAACCCCACTCTCGTGCAGGCACTGCTGAGCCTCCCAGGCCGTACCCGCGAGCAGCTCTCCCACCTGAGAGTCCGCCCCGGGACCCCGCCACAGCTGACCTGCTACACCTCCGGCCCCGAGCCCGGCCCAGAAGGCCCACTGTCCACCACCCCCGACCTGCAGGCCCAGATCCAACAGCTGCGCGACCTCGGACTCCTCGGGGCCGAGCTCCAGGTCGACCCGGACGGACAGCACCTTCAGATCACCCTCTGGGCCGGCGAAGGGGAGCGGACAGCCTGGGAGCAGCGTATGGAGGCCGTCCGCGCGCACCCTCACGCCGGCGCCGACCTGCTTGAGCACGCAGCCCAGCTCAAGGCCACTCGCGCCCGCTACGACCACGCCCGAGCCGCTGCCTCTTCTCGCGCCGACCGGGCCCGCAGCGCTGGCCTGGACCCGAGCGTCATCAGCCGACTCCTCCAGGATGACCACGCAGGCGCCCACGTCGCTGCCAAGCCCCAGCCGCTCCAGGCTGAGGCCCAGCCCGAGCAGGCGCCCACCGCCACAGCGGAGTTCGTGCGGATGCCGACCGGGCACAGCGCGCCCTGTGCCGTGTGCGGAACCCCTGCCGTGAACACCCGAGCAGGCGTGCCGCTCCACCGCGGAGAGTGCGCCCGGCTCCACGACTACGACAACGCAGCCCCTGCGCCCAGCACGCCCGCCGCCGAGCAGCGGTCCGCGCCGTCCGCGGACGCCTCGCCCCACCCATCACCCAAGCCTCCTAAGAAGAGCAGCAGCAAGGGCCCGGACCGCTCACGCTTCGCCGCCGCCGTCGCCGCCTGGGACGGACAGGTCCTGTACCTGCCCGGAGGCCTTAGCTACGACCTGCCGCACATCACCCACCTCGGTGACCTCGCCCGGCTCGTGCCCACTCACCGGCTCGGCCACGGCGGCGGAGCAGCCAAGCCCGACCGCGGCGAGATCTTTATCTACCCGCCGGCGCTCGAGCAGATGGGCCTTCCCCTCGAGGTCGCCCGGGCCGGCCACGGCACCCGAGAGGCCAGATCCCGTGCCCGCGAGCAGATCTTCGGTGAGTTCACCTCGCTGCCGATCGTGCAGGATGCCCTGGCTGCTGGCTGGGAGCTCGACGAAGACCGCATGGACGTGCGCACCCGCCTGACCCACCCCGAGATCCTCCCGGCCGGCGCCGACCTCACCGTGCTGCCCTGGGTCACCTACCAGGGGAACGCGCTCTTCGTCGTCGACGAGCACGAGGGCCGCGACGACCTGGTCGATCCGGCGACGCTCGTCGACCGCCTCCAGGAGTTCGCCGACACTGTCGGGATGACCTGGAGGGTCAGCGGCGGCCAGACCGGCGTCGATCTCGTCGACGTCCTCCGCCCCCCGACCCCCCCGGACCGCGACCCCCGACCGGGCTACCTCATCCGGGGCTCCGACCCCGCCCAACCCGACTTCCTGCGCCCGCAGGTGCGCCGCAGCGACGCCCGCTTCACCGAGGGAGAGCGGGTCTTCAGCTGGTACCGGCCCTGGTCCCAGCTGCACAGCGACGAGCGCGAGCACCCCTTCGTCATGGCCTTCGACCACGGCTCGCACTTCCTCAACCCCTTCACCTCCCTCGAGCTCGGCGTCAGCGACGTCGAGCACTTGGTCGGCGATGACGCCCGCTGGGACGGTCGCGAGGTGCCTGGCTACTGGGTGGTCGACGCCTGGGAGGCCCCGCGCTGGGACATGCCCGATCCCGGTGACGCGGTCGGGATGGTCCCGGCCGAGGGGCTGCGGATCGTCACCGCGCACACCCTCAAGCAGCTGAAGCTGCTCGACGAGCACTTCCCCGACGGCCTGACCTACCGCGAGGCCTGGGTGTGGCGAGACCACGCCCGCTACCTCAGCCGGGTCGGGGAGAACCTCAAGCGGGCCAGGGCCGAGTGCAGCCCACCGGTAGCCGCGGCCGTCAAGCAGGTCTACGCCCAGATGGTGCAGAAGTTCGCGTCCCTGGAGTACCCCCCGACTCAGCGCCACCTGCGGCAGCCGGCGTTTCGGGACCACATCGTCGGCGCAGCCAGGACCGCGCTGCTCAGCGCCCTGGTCGACGCCAACACGCGCACCGGGGCCTCCCCGCTGGTCGTCTCCCGCGACACCGTCCTCTTCGCCGTCGACACCGACGACCCCGAGCAGGCCTGGCCCGGCAAGCCAGAGAAGTTCGGCACCGGCGCCGGCCAGTGGAAACCAGTGGGCGTTGCACCACTGGAGACCTGGGGGCCCGAGCACCTGCCGGAAATTTCTGGCGGTTCGCGACGCTGGAACTACGAGCGGGGCATGGGTGCCCTGCGACCGATCAGCCTGGGCGGTGAGGCATGACCCCGGACAACGGCGACGACAAGCCGATCTCCTTCAGCCTGGACATCGGAGATGACGAGCCCAAAGACGACGGCGCGATCGCTCCGATCGAGACCCCGGGCGCTCATCGACGCAAGGAACGCCGCGGCGCCACCCCGGAGGAGAAGGGCACACGCCATCTCTTCTCGGCCATCGCAGACAAGATCCCGCGGCCGCGAGCCAAGCGCCTGGTCGTCGAGACCTACGGCAAGGGCCCCCGGGGCGGACCAAACGTCACCGCGGCTGCCAAGGAGCTCGGCGTGCACCCTTCCACGGTGCGCCGGTGGATCCACTCCGGGAAGCTGCCGGCACGCTCCGAGGCAGGGGCGAAGCTGCGCAGCAACTGGGAGAACTCCCCAGCCGGCCGCAGGGCCAGCGTCAGTCCGGAGCGGCGGCGGGCGCTGCGCTCGGCGTCCCCCAACGCTGTGTTCAGCGGCGCCCTCACCGGGCACATCTGGGTCGACACCTTCGACTCCCGCAACGGCGACGAACGCAGCTTCAACTTCACCCTCAGCGCCGAGAAGACCCAGCAGCTCAACCAGGCGCTCATGGACGGCGATGAGGAGAAGGCACTGTCGATCCTGGAGAGCAACATCGACGGCTTCGGCAGCTCCGTGCAGATCGACCTGACGAACTTCAGCTGGAAGAACCTATGAGGGCGACGTTCTCGCCACCATCTCCGAGGGAAGAGGTGATCCTCGAGGAGCTGGGGGCGCCCACGCCAGCGACGGCAGACTTGCTGTGCTGGCTGTGGGCGGCGATCCCGCCGAAGGACGGCCGGCTCCACGTCGCGAGGGCCGCGGCCTCGCTGAAGATCTCCGACTCGACGCTGCGGCGCTGGATCAAGCTGGCGGACGCCACCGGGATGCCGCAGCAGGCGCGCCGTGCGCTGCCGCGGCTGCGTCAGCTGGCGGCGCTGCGGGGTCGCGGAGCCCTGCTGTGGCCACCGTTGGACAGGGCCTCCAGGGAGCGTCAGATCGCGTTGGTACGTGAGGCGGAGCGTGGCCTGGCGCTCATCATCGAGGACCCTGAACAGGCGCCGGCATCGTGGCGGGTTCCCCACACTCTCTACTTGGTGCACTACCCAGCCGCTCGGGTCTATGGGGTTGCCAGCGGGTCGACCGACGACACCGCCCGCAAGATCAGAGCCGCCAAGGGGGAAATCGTCGACACCCTGGTAGTGAGGAACAGGCACGCCGCGCGGCTGGCCAAGGCTGCTGTGCTGGAGCAGGTGCAGGACGCACGATGCATCCCCCCGCGGGCACTGGTGCCCACCGGGAGAACCGAGACGTGGCGTCAGGACGCCGGGCCCGTCCTGCTGTCCAAGGTCGTTGATCGTCGCCTGCGGCAGCCCGCCCGGAGCAGCAAGAAGAAGGGCACCTCCAAGGCCTAGAGGCTCGCCCTGCCGAGGTTGCCTCGGTCTTCTGCTTCCACAATCTCGGCCGGCGGCCACCTCTTCAGTAGTGAGGGCACCAAAACCAGGGAGCCCGTGGAGGTGAGGATCATGAGCCAGGCCATCGACGCGCCGGCGTGGCAGAACTGCGCCGGGTGCGGCGAAGTAGTCCCCGATCGTGACCCCGACCGTCCAGAGCTGTGCTGCCGCTGCGGTGGCCTGCCCGAGGTCGACTTCCACCCCGTGACAGCCCGGCCCCGTGCGGAGCGATGAGAGCTCCCCGCCCGGGGCCGGACACAACCCATCACCCACCCCGAAGAGAGGCGCTCCCGATGTACGTCAAGGACCTCAACACCCAGCGCGCGACTGACGCCATCGCCCGGTTCCTCGCTGGCGCCGACGAAGTCGACGGCATCTACGCCGACGAGGTGCGCATCGACGACGACAAGGTGGCGATCACCTTCGCCGACGACAACGGCGACACCGTCACCGCCCACGCCCAGGTCCTGAGCATCGACTTCTCCGAGATCGAATGAGCCCGCCCCTTTCGCTGCCGCAGCTCGTCGAGGACCTGCGTGACCTGGCGGCCCGCCACGGTGCGCCCGCCAAGGACACCGCCCTGACGGCGGCGAGCACCGCCGCGCTGTTCCTCGGCGTCGACCATGCAACAGGCGGGCCGCTCCTGCGCGCCCTGGCGGGCAGCCCGGATCTCGCCGCGGGGCTGCTGAGGATCTGGGGCCGGTGGGAGCAGTCCTTCCCGTACCTGCACGGCAACATCGGTCCGCTCACGCGCTGGCTGGAACACCCGGCCGAGCACCACCTCGCCGCGCTACGTGCTCAGCTGACCCACCTCACCCACTCGACCTACTCGCGATCGCGGAGGGGCCCTCAGTGCGCGGAGACCTGCTCGGGCAGATCCTCACCCTCATCGACGCACCCGGCGATCGCGCCGTCCGCGGCGCCTTCTTCACCCCGCCCTCACTTGCCGGGGCGCTCTCAACCCTGGCCGGGGTCACCGATCTGCCGGCGGGCGCCGTGATCACCGACCCCTGCGTCGGCGGGGGAGGCCTGGCTGTCGCCGCAGTCCGCGCGATGCGCGCAGCAGGCACGGCGCCGGAGGCCCGCCGCTGGATCCTGCAGGACATCGACCCCTTCGCTGTGGCAATCGCCGGCGTCGCGATGTCGGTCCACGGCATCCCGTGGGTGGAGCTGTCATGCTCCGACACCCTGGGCACCCCTCACCCAAGGGAGAAGCATTTCTCGCAGCCGGAACTGGCGATCGCGTGAGCACGAGCACCACGAGACGGACGCGGTTCACCTGCGCCGAGCCCACCCCAGGAGGCAACGTCCACTACGACGTCGCAGGGACCGGGGTCCTGACCGTGGGTTATGACCCGGGCGCACGCCCCGGTAAGGACGCCGAGCACCTCAGAGTGGCGTTCGGGCGGTGGGACGGCGAGGCCTCACTGGTTCCCCACCACGGGCCGCTGCCCGAGGCCCCGGTGCTCTTCGGGGTCGAGATCCTAGGATCGGCGCTCGTCGACGTCGACGACGTCGTGGAGTACCTCGCTTCCCCAGTAGACCGGCGATCGTCATGGTGGCTACGGGTCCAGCGTCGCCTCGGGGACGACGTCCGGGAGGTACCCGACGGCACCCGCACCCGCATGGCCGAGATCATCGCCGCGGTGGCGGAGGATTACCTCGACCGGCCCGACTCCGAGGAGCTCCTCACTGCCCACCGCCGACACCACGCCCCACGGCGAGCCCAGGAGCGGCAGGCGATGCTCGAGCGGATGGACCGCGAGGCCGCGCTGTGGGAGCAGATCCGCGGACACCAGGTAGCCCTCCTGGACTACGAGCGGGCCTGGGCGGAAGGGCAGGAGCCGACGGTTCCCCCCACGCCCCGCCTAGACGCTCGGTATCGGCCGCTGACGGCCGAAGGCGCCTACGCCTTGCGTCAGGTCGCGCTCGACCCGTCCTGGTGAGGCTCCAGGGTCCATCCCACCGGCCCGGCCCCCCGCAGAGCAGCACGTAGCAGCAGCGTGGCGCGGGTGTCGTCCTCGTTGTACTCGACCAACTTCTCCCACATCCCAGGCTGACCAGCCCGGGCCTGCTCGACCCAGCCGAGGGTGTCGGCGCCGGTCGCGCCCTCGGTGCGCCACCTCGCGCCGGCACCCGGCGCCAGGTGCTTCAGCCCGTACCCGGTAGGCGCGTAGAAGCCCGGACGGACGACATCGGCGAGCAGGTCGACCGCGCACCCGATCAAGGGCTGCGCGTCCGCCGCCGGCAGCAGCCGGGACAGGTGCGTGGTCTCGACGTGGCCGTAGTGGAACCACGACACCGATCGCCCGGTCGACTGTTCCTGGTCAAGGAGGTCGGTCAGCCAGGCGGCGAACTGCTCGGTGAGCGCGGTCTCGTCGACCTCCGCTGAGGCGTCTACGAAGTGCGTGTAGGCCGGTTCGTCATCGCCGCGGGAGACCAAGGCACCCCAGAGGTAGACCCGGCCCTCGGCGTCGAACTCGCAGTCGACGTCTATCTCGACGTCGGCCGCATCGGGGATGGCGGAGGAGTTGGTGCGGATCAGCAGCGGGTGCTGCTGGTCGGCGGCCACTCCCTCGGCCGCGGCAGCGTCGACGTCGAGCAGGCGCGCGACCAGGACATCAAGGCGCTGCCCCGTCTCGCTGGCCAGGATCCGGGCGCGCAACTGCTTGCGGATCGTGACGAAGTTGGTCGTGTCGAACTCGAGGTCGGCGAACTCCTGGGCGATCTCGGCCGAGAGGGTGGCGATCTCGGCGTGCAGCTCGACCCCTGGGTCGAAGGTGGGGATCGGCAGCTTCCACACGTGCTTGTCGATATCGCGCTCGTCCTTGCCGTACGACATCAGCGGTCGGACCAGCTCGGTGAGCACCGGCGCGCTGAGAATCCCTACGAGGTAGTGGCCCTCAGCCAGAGTGGAGACCGCGGCCCAATAGAGCTTGTGGTCGATGATCACGCGGGGGTCGTCAATCACTGCAGCGGAGACGTGCATACCCGCTTTGGCGTACACCACTCGGACCGGAGGACAAGGTACCTGTTGGGACAGCTTGCTCATGTGGTCAATCTGTTGATCCAGCCTCAACTTCGACTTGCCGTGTAGCTCCCATAGTTCTTCAGCCTTGCGGGTCCAATCGGCGAGCCCTGGGTAGCCGTCGATGCTGGGGTGGTCACCGCCGAGGACCTCGCCCTTCTGGGTGAGCGGGATGACGAACTGCTCGGGCTCGCGCATGACGAAGGGAACGACCTGCTCGCCGAGGGCCACCGGCCAGATGAACTGGGTCTCGACGGTCCCTTCCAGGTTGGGCAGCTCCTTCCACGGCTTCTTCTCGCTGACCGAGCGCTTGGACTGCACCGCCGCGCGGCCGCTGGGCACCCCGAGCGAGGTCGTTTTGGCTGGCTCGACCCGAAACAGCACCCGCGGCACAAGGTTCGCGCCCTGGCTGAACCGGGAGGCATAGGGCGACCTCTGGTCGTCCTCGGCGCCGATCGCCAGTTCGGCGACCTTCTGGTGGAGCAGGAGAGCCTCTTCGGTGCTGGCGTGGCGGCGCGGGGCTCGCCCGGTCCACACCAGGGCGTGGCCAGGCATAGCCCCCGGCTCGGCGGTGCGTGCGCCGAAGATGACCGCGGAGCCGCGGGGGAAGAGGTGGGGACGGATCCGGCGCAGATCCCAGCTGGCGGTGAAGGTGACCGCAGCGCCGTCGAACCGCCCGGCGCGGAAGCCCGACCAGTAGTCGCGGTCGATGACGGAGTTGGGGACGACGAAGCCGAGGTGGCCGCCGGTCTTGAGATATCGCTCGACGGCGCGGGCGACGAAGAGGCCGGCGAGGTCCTGGTGGGTGGCGGTGGTCTCGTTGTGCCAGAACCCCCGGTCCTTGGCCAGGGTCTTGAACCGCTTCTGCATCGAATCGGTCATGTGCCGGTAGGACAGCCACGGCGGGTTGCCTACGAGCACGTCGACGCGGTTCTCCTCGCGGGCGAGCCAGGCCGGGCGGGCGACGTTGCGGATGTAGTACGACCAGATGTGGTTCCGGTTGGCCTCGTGGAGCTCTTTGAGCCGGCGGAAGTTGGCGTTGAGGTCGGGCAGGTCGGTCTCGGTCAGCGCGAGCCGGCGGATAGTCCCCTCGGAGAGTTTGTTGGTCGCCTTGCCGGCGGCGCGGCCGGACTCGTCGACGAGGGTTTGGACAAGGTCGTCGAATGCTGCGGCGTTCTCCAGCAGGTGCTCCCCGAAGACGAGCTCGCCGGAGAGGAGCTGGTCGCCGACCTCGGTGGGGATGACGAGCTGGTCCTGGGTCAGCAGGTCCTCCCGCTGGTCCCACCCGAGCGAGTCACCGAGGTAGATCGGCACGGACAGCACGCCGCGGTCCTTCGCGTTGAGCCGGTCGCGGCCGAGCGCCAGGAGGTAGGTGGCCCGGGCCAGGGCGACGGCGACGGGGTGCAGGTCGATGCCCATGACGCGGGAGGAGACAAGGCCCATCGAGTCTGCGAGGGAAAGGCCCCCTTCGTCGGCCGCGTTCAGGAAGCGGCGTACCGCGTAGAAGATGAAGGTCCCGGACCCGCAGGACGGGTCGAGCACACGCTGGTTGAGCGGGTCGGTCACGACCTCGGAGACGACGCGGTGGGCCAGCCAGTCGGGGGTGTAGTACTCGCCGAGGGCCTTGCGGGTTTCGGGGGAGATGACGGACTCGTAAAGGACCTTCAGGACGTCGTGCTCGACGGCAGACCAGTCGAAGCGGGCAAGGCGCCGGGCCAGGGAGGTGACGAACCCTTCGCCGCCGGGTACCTCGAGGACCCAGTCGAAGAAGTCGCGGTCGACGACGCCGTGCAGGCCGGCGACGGCGAACTGGTCCCCGGAGAGCAGGGTCGCGGCCGAGAGCCCCTCGGCGTCGAGCCCCAGCACGAGGTGGGCGATGATCTCGGCGCTGTTGACCAGGAGCGTGTGCTCGAGGAAGAGCTCGTCGTCGTCGGTGAACTGCGTGCCCAGGGCGCTGCGCAGGAGGTTGGCCCACAGCTCGCGCTTGAGGACCACGGTCGGCAGGTCTCGGCTGTCGGCGTACAACGAGGCCAGTGTGGAGTAGTCCAGGGCGTGCGAGGAGCTCGCAGCGCCGAGGCGGTCCGCGATCTCGGTCGGGGTCGGCTTGACTGCCCGCTTGGTCGCCAGCACTCCCTCGAGCCAGCGCAGGAGTGCCGTGGCGCCGGCTACGCCGACGGTCGCGGTGTGACGGGTCGCTTCCACCAGCTCGTCGTCGACCTCGTGGAAGGCGATCCAGAGCCGGCCGTCGGTGAGGATCCCGACGTAGCGGCGACCCATCTCCTGGGCACGGGTCTGGACGTACCCCGCGAGCTGGGTCGTGGCGGCCGCGATGGTGGACGGGCTGGCCAAGGACTTCTTGACCTCGATGACCGTGCAGCCGATCTCGACGTCGATGCGCCGGCCCGGCCCGACCTGGGCCTCGAGGTGGACCTCCAGGTCGTCGTCTTCGAGACCGAGCTCGGGGTCGAGCAGCAGCATCCGTACGTCCGACTGGATCGTCGCCTCGGACCGCACCCCGCCAGCCTTGTTCACCAGCCGCTCGATCAGCGATGTACGGGTCGAGCCGGCCTTGGTCATGGACGAACGCTAACGGAGCCCCTGCCCCCGGTGCCCTGAGCACCGGGGCAGGGGCGGGGGTGTCGCTGCGTGGGTAGCGTC
Organism: Janibacter terrae NBRC 107853; assembly: GCF_001591405.1. Classification (GTDB taxonomy): domain Bacteria; phylum Actinomycetota; class Actinomycetes; order Actinomycetales; family Dermatophilaceae; genus Janibacter; species Janibacter terrae. Next base: position 36,325 of record NZ_BCUV01000010.1, on the reverse strand, counting down.
GGGAGTGTCCAACCGTGCCGGGTCTGACCAGCCCTGGCGACCGATGTGAGGAGATTCGTGATGACTGTTCTTCGTGGGGCACAGGCCCCGTCGAGCCCAGATCAGGACCAGGGTGGGGTGCTTCTGGACGCACAGTCCCAGGTGGCCTACGACCGAGCGCGTGACGTCCTGGATGCGTCGAGCGAGGCGCGGCGCACGGGGTACGTGCGCAGCGTGCGGGCGCTCGGGGTGCTGCTGGGCTCGGCTGAGCCTCGGGCCCACTGGCTGGTCGTCGGTGCGAGCGACCAGGACGACGGGTCGGTGCCGGTGGCCTGGCTCGACGAGTTTGGTACCCGGCAGCCGCTGGACCTGGCCGACGGGTACGCCGAGGCGGTTACCGACCTCTGCGCGACCCTGCCGTGGAAGTGGACGGGCGTGCAACGTCGCCTTCGCCAGGCCCGTGCGGAGCTGCAGGTCGGCGAAGCCGAGCACCGTGTCCTCCACGGTGAAGGCCAGCAGTACCTTCATCATCTTTCCGAGTACGGTCTCCGGACCGGGTGCTAGTGTCTCCTGCACTGCTAGGCCGGTTCGTCGAGGGTGTCCGCGAACAGCGCAACGGTGCTCATGATGTGTGACTCCACGGCGACCCGTGTGATGTCGCCGTTCCTGGACTTGATGGCGGTGCGGATGATGTCGTGATCGTGGTTGGCGGTCATGGCGCGAATTGGAGAGCGGCCCAGGGCGCGGGGGGCGCGACGACCGAGTCGATGCCGGCGCGGTGCAGAAGATGCGAGAGCATCAGGCCTGCGGGCCCGCCGGCGACGATGCTGACCTGGGTCCGGGTGAGTGCCATCAGGTGTCCGTCCTGTCGGTGAGGGGGACCTCGACGAGCTCCTGGAGATCGGAGAAGGCAATGCCGAAGAGTTCGCGCACGGCCACGCCCTGCGGCTCGAGGAGGAACACCCCGTGGTCAGTGTAGACACGGCTCACGCAGCCGACGCCGGTCAGCGGCATAGTGCACTCGGGCACCAGCTTGGACCTTCCGTCCCGGGTGAGCAGGCTCATCATCACGAACGTGTGCTTGGCGCCGATGGCGAGGTCCATCGCTCCGCCCACGGCCGGGATGGCGTCGGGCTTGCCGGTGTGCCAGTTGGCTAGGTCGCCGGTGGTGGAGACCTGGAAGGCTCCGAGCACGCAGTAGTCGAGGTGGCCGCCGCGCATCATCGCGAACGAGTCGGCGTGGTGGAGGTACGACGCACCAGGCAGCTCGGTGACCGGGACCTTGCCGGCGTTGATGAGGTCAAGGTCGACCTCGTCGCCGTGCGCCTCGGGACCCATGCCGAGCATGCCGTTCTCGGTGTGCAGGATGACGCCGGCTGTAGGGTCGAGGTGGTTGGAGACCTTGGTGGGCTGGCCGATGCCGAGGTTCACGAACGAACCCGGTGGGATGTCTTGAGCGACGATCGCGGCGAGCTGGTCGGAGCCCATAAGTTCCTCAGTGTTGCTCACTGACCCTCCTCGGGATCGTCGGGCGCTCGGACGGCACCTCGATCACGCGGTCGACGTAGATGGACGGGGTCACCACATGTTCGGGGTCGATGCCGCCGAGAGAGCGGATCTCGTGCACCTGTACGACCGTGGTCTTCGCGGCGGCGGCCATTATTGGCCCGAAGTTGCGGGCGGTCTTGCGGTAGACGAGGTTGCCGAGCCGGTCGGCGGCGTAGGCCTTGATTAGTGCGACGTCTGCGTGGATCGGGTATTCCAGCACGTAGTGGCGGCCGTCGATCTCGCGGACCTCCTTGCCCTCGGCCAGCGGCGTGTTGTAGCCGGTGGGTGTGAAGAAGGCGCCGATGCCGGCACCTGCAGCGCGGATCCGTTCGGCGAGGTTGCCCTGCGCGACGAGCTCGAGTTCGATCTTCCCGGTGCGGTACTTCTCGTCGAAGTGGTGGGAGTCGGACTGCCGGGGGAAGGAGCAGATGATCTTGCCGACCCGACCCTCGCGGATGAGCGCAGCGAGGCCGCGGTCGCCGTTGCCGGCGTTGTTGTTGACCACGGTGAGGTCCTTGGCCCCGGACTCGAGCAGTGCCTCGATCAGCTCCACCGGCTGACCGGCGGTGCCGAAGCCGCTGATCATCACGGTGGCTCCGGCGGCGATGTCGGCGACCGCCTCCTTGGCGGTCTCGACGAACTGGGTCTCGCTCACGCGACGGCTCCCCGGGTGCTCTCTAGGACGACGGCCAGGCCCTGGCCCACGCCGATGCAGATCGCGGCTACGCCCCAGCGTTCGCCGGTGGACTCGAGCGAGCGGGCCAGGGTGCCGAGGATCCGGGTGCCGGACGCGCCGAGGGGGTGGCCGATCGAGATGGCGCCGCCGTGCCGATTGATGATGTGGGGGTCGATGTCCCAGGCACGGATGCAAATCAGCGACTGGGCGGCGAAGGCCTCGTTGAGCTCGACTGCTGCGACGTCGTGCCAGGTGATGCCGGCGCGGCGCAGGGCGATGTTCGCCGCTTCTACCGGCGCAAAGCCGAAGAACTGTGGCTCGTTAGCGAACGCACCCCAGGCTGCGATTCGCGCCAGCGGCTCGGTGCCGATCTGCCGGGCGGCGTTGGCGCTGCCGAGGAGTGCGGCGGACGCCCCGTCGTTGAGGGGTGAGGCGTTGCCTGCGGTGACCGTCCCATCTTTGCGGAAGACCGGCTTCAATCCGGCGAGCTTGTCCAGCGTGGAGTCGGGGCGGATCGACTCGTCACGCGGGAGGTCCACGCCGGGGACGGCCACGACCAGCTGGTCGTAGAAGCCGCTGTCCCACGCCTTCGCCGCAGCCTGGTGCGAGCGGAGCGCGAACTCGTCCTGGTCCTCGCGGGCCACGCCCTCGCGCTCTCGGAGCTGTTCGGTGGCCTCACCGAGTGAGACCGTCCACTCCGTCGGCATCGCCGGGTTGACCAGCCGCCACCCCAGCGCGGTCGAGACCAGCTCCGCGTTGCCCGCCGGGTAGGGCCGCTCGGGCTTGGGCAGCACCCACGGGGCGCGGGACATCGACTCGACACCACCGACCAGCACCACGTCGGACTCCCCGAGCGTGAGCTGGCGGGCGCCGGCGATGGTGGCGTCCAGGCTGGAGCCGCACAGCCGGTTCACCGTCGAGGCGGGAACCGAGGGGGGCAGCCCGGCGAGCAGACCGGCCATCCGGGCGACGTTGCGGTTGTCCTCGCCGGCCCCGTTGGCGTTGCCGAACACGACCTCGTCGACCTGGCCCCCCTCGAGACCGGTCCGCTCCACGAGCGTGCGGATCACCAGGGCTGCCAAGTCGTCGGGGCGCACCGCCGCAAGCGCCCCGCCGTACCTGCCGAAGGGGGTGCGGACAGCGTCGTACACGAACGCGTCATTCATCAGGGGTCTCCAGGGAGTCGAGCGTCCCTTGTGCGACGGCGAAGGCGTGGTTGGCGGCAGGCACGCCGCAGTAGATGCCTGCTTGGATGATGACCTCGGCGATCTGCTCAGGAGTCAGCCCGTTGGTGCGCGCGGCGCGCACGTGCATGGCGAACTCCTCCCAGTGGCCGAGCGCGATCATCGCGGTGAGCACCGCGACGCTGCGGGTACGCCGGTCGAGGCCGGGGCGGGTCCAGACGCTGCCCCACGCGTAGCGGGTGATCAGCTCCTGGAAGTCGGTGGTGAACGGTGTCTTGTGTGCCTCGGCGCGGTCGACGTGCGCGTCTCCGAGCACCTCGCGGCGCACCCGCATGCCGTCGTCGTAGGTGTCGCTCATCGTTTCCCTCCGGTCGCAAAGTCGTTCAGGGCCCGGGCGACCGCGTCGGGGTCCTCGGCCGGCGGCAGGTGGCCACAGCCGGTGAACACGTTCATCGAGCTGTTCGGCGCACGGTCCGCGGTGATCTTCCGGGCGGTGTGCGGGGAGATCACGACGTCCTGGTCGCCTGGGGCGACGAGCAGCGGCACCGTGGCGTCGGCGAGCCGGTCCCGCACGTCGAAGTCGGCGAGCGCCTCGCAGGCCAGGGCGTAGGAGTCCTTGTCCGCGTCGGCCAGCGAGAGGAGCAGCCGGGTGCCGGTGGCCGGGTCGCGCATCAGGAAGCCGGGCGCGAACCAGCGCTCGGAGGAGCCGGAGACCATCACGGAGGTGCCGGCCTTGCGCACCAGGGCGGCCCGTTCATGCCAAGCAGAGGGCTCGCCGATCTTCGCCGCACTCGCGATGCAAGCGACTGCGGTGAACACGCCGGGATCGAGGGCAAGTTCCAGCGCGACGGCGCCTCCCAGCGAAACGCCGGCGTACGCCGCGGGTCGGTCGCCAGCGACGTCGGCGGCGAGGCGGCGCACCGCCGCGGCCAGCTCGCCGACCGTGAACGGCCCGGTCGCCGGCTTGCTGCGGCCGTGCCCAGGCAGGTCCCAGCCGACGACCTCGAAGTCATAGACGAGGCGGCGTGCTGTCGCCTCCCACAGTGCCTCGACCGAGGTGCCAAGAGATGGGCCGACGACCAGCAGCCGAGGTGACTCAGGTCCTCCGGCGAGGCGAGTCGCGGTCAGGTCCGGCTCAGCCATGCGCAGCCCTTCCCTCGGGCACGCGGGCGAGCACGGTGTCGATGAAGGCGTCGGTCGAGCCGAGGTAGTCGGCGGGCTTCCCCCCGCCACCCCGCTCGGACAGAAGTTCGTCGGCGGCGGCAGCCACACGGTCTCCCATCCGTTTCCCGTCGACCTCCAGCCCGGCGGTCAGCTCCGCGGCCTGAGACGCCGCGGTCACGCCCGCCTCCAGCAGCCGGACCAGCGCAGGCCACTCGGAGTGCCAGGCACCGTCCGGTCGCTCGTCGACCGCCTGGGCCGCGGCGAGATGGAGCTGGGCACCGAGCAGCGGTGCCTGCAGTGCGACGCTGCGGATCAGCACGCTGAGCACCGGGTTGCGCTTGTGCGGCATGGTCGAGGAGCCGCCACGACCTGCGACCGTGCCCTCGCGCAGCTCGCCGATCTCGGGCCGGGACAGCGTGGAGACGTCGGCGGCCACCACCCCGAGGGCGTCGCAGGTGCTCACCACGGCCGAGCCGATGCGGGTGATCACGGAACGGTTGGTATGCCACGGCACACCTGGCCAGTCCAAGGCCAGCTCGTCGGCGAAGGCCCGCGCTGCGGCGAGTGGCTCGTCGGTGAGCTCGCCGACCATGGCCAGGGTTCCCGCCGCACCACCGCACTGCACCGGCAGCGTCCCGAGAACGTCGTCGACCTGCGCCACAGCATCGAGGACACCGGCGAGCCACTGGGCGGCTTTCAGCCCGAACGTGATCGGCACTGCGTGCTGGGTGAGCGTGCGCCCGACCATGAGCGTCGAACGGTGCCGACCGGCGAGCGCCGCGAGCGCGCGCGAGGTGGCGGCGAGGTCGTCACCCATCCGCATCAGCGCGTCGCGGGCCAACAGCACCAGCGCGGTGTCCACAACGTCTTGGCTGGTCAGCCCGCGGTGCACGACCTGCGCGGCGTCCTGGCCCACGGCCTCCTGGAAAAGTCTCACCAGCGGGACGACGGCGTTGCCGGCGGACTCAGACTCCGCGGCCAGCGCCGCCATGTCGACCTCCCAGTCCTGCGTGACCTTCGCCACCTGCCCGGCGAGGTCGCCGTCGACGGCACCGACCCGAGCCAGCGCACGCAGCCAGGCAACCTCCACCTGGAGCATCGCCCCGACCAACGCGGCGTCTTCTAGGGCCCCGGCGCTGCGATGGGAGCCGGGGGTCAGCAGGGAGTAGCCCGTCATGCGTGCCCCGGAAAGGCCAGGAAGAGAGTCTCCCGGTCACCCTGCAGGTGGACGTCGAAGCGCAGACTCCCGTCGTCCTCGCGGACCACCATCAGCGTTTCGCGCTGCTCGGCGGAGAGCCCAGCCAGGAAGGGATCGGACCCGACCGCTTCACCGGGCAGGTAGGCCCGCGTGAAGAGCCGGTTGAGCAGACCACGTGCGAAGACCACGACCGCGAAGAAGGGCGCGCCTCCGTCGACGGCGCCGGGCTCGAGCGTCGTGAAGGAGTAGCGTCCAGCCGGGTCGGTGGCGCAGCGGCCCCATCCGGTGAAATCGCGGTCCCGGCGCCACGAACCCTCGAGCTGCGGGATGGTCCCGCCCGGGTCGGCCTGCCGGATCTCCAGCATCGCGTCGGGCAGAGGTGACCCGTTGCCGTCGTACACGGTGCCGCGGAGGCGGACCGCTCCCAGCGTGGCGGCCGGCACCAGTTCGTGGCCCCCCTCGTAGGGCAGCGCGTAGTGGAAGAAGGGGCCGATGGTCTGACCCGGGGTAGCGGGCAACTGCTCAGGCATCGTGGTGACCCTCTCGCTCCAGCGGGGTGGCGTGGCTGCCGGTGAGCACGATGTCCCAGCGGTAGCCGGTCGCCAACTCGTGTGAGGTGACGTTGTGGTCGTAGGCCGCCACCAGTCGGTCGCGCGCCGCCTGGTCGGTGATCGACTGGTAGATCGGGTCGAGTGCGAAAAGCGGGTCCCCGGGGAAGTACATCTGGGTGATCATCCGTTGGGTGAACTCGGTGCCGAAAAGCGAGAAGTGGATGTGCGCGGGGCGCCAGGCGTTGTGATGGTTGCGCCACGGATAGGGACCTGGCTTGATCGTGGTGAAGTGGTAGGAGCCGTCGGCATCGGTGAGGCAGCGGCCGGTGCCCGTGAAGTGCGGGTCGAGTGGCGCGGGATGCTGGTCACGCTTGTGGACGTAACGACCGGCGGCGTTGGCCTGCCAGATCTCCACGAGCTGGTGGCGCACCGGCCGACCGTCGCTGTCGGTGATGCGCCCCGTGACGACCATCCGCTCGCCGATCGGGTCGCCGCCGCCCTGGATCGTGAGGTCCGCCTCGAGTGGGTCGACGTCGGAATGGCCGAATACCGGTGCCATCAGCTCGATGCCCTCGGGGTCGGCGTGGTGGAGGCCTTTGGTGGGGTGCCGCAGCAGTGAACTGCGGTACGGCGGGAAGTCGATCATGGGCTGGGTCTCGCCGGCCGGGGCATCCGCGTGGATCTTCCCGATCTCCTCGCTGATGACCGACTGGGGCGCCAGGTCGGGACTCTGCGGTGTGCTCACGGTCCTCAAGGTAGACGTGCCCCACCTCTCTCAGCGACACTGAACTTTCGCTGAGCGAAAGACATGGATCAAATGGCAGGCAACACCTCCACACCCGGCGCCACCGTGGTCTCCCGGGCGCTCGCGCTGCTGTCCGCCTTTGACACCGCCCACCGGCATCTAACCTTGAGCGACATGGCCCGACGGGCCGATCTACCCACCCCCACGGCGTACCGGCTGGCCGGCGAGCTGGTGCGCGGGGGGATGCTCGTGCGCCGGCCGTCCGGGGAGTACGTCATCGGCCGTCGGCTCTGGGACCTCGGCCTGCTAGCCCCGCTGCAGTCTGGCCTCCGTGAGATCGCCTCGCCGTTCCTCAACGACCTGCACGCCGCCACGCTGGCGACGGTGCATCTCGCCGTCCGGGACCGCACGCAGGCGCTATACGTCGACCGGCTCTCCGGCCGCGCATCCGTGCCGGTGGTCAGCACGGCCGGATCGCGGTTGCCGCTGCACGCCACCGGTGTCGGCAAAGTGCTGCTGGCCCATGCACCCGCGCGGATGCAAGAACAGGTGCTGGGTGACCTGTCGCGGATGACGCCTTACACCATCACACAGCGCTCCTTGCTGTGCGGGCAACTGGCGCGGGTCCGCCGCGACGGCTACGCGATCACCGAGGAGGAGATGACCCTCGGTGCCTGCTCAGTCGCGGTGCCCGTACACCGCAGCGCAGCCGGCGGCGAAGTGGTCGCGGCCATCGGCGTCGTCGTACCCACACTCAAGCGGCACCGCCCCCGCCTGGTCGCGGCCCTCCAGGTGGCCGCTCAGGGTATCGGCCGGTCGTTGGAGGAGTTGAGTTAATCAGTCCGGCATGAACCCAGAACTCCTGACATGATTGCGTATCGATCCTGCGACCCGCGCCTACATCGAGCGACGGCTGGCCGAAGGCAAGACCAGCAAGGAGATCGGCCGCTGCCTCATTGGACGAGTATGGCCCGGCAGGCCAGGTTGGTCTGTTCGTCGGGAACGGCGAGGGACGGCCTCGATGTCTCGCCACTCGATGGCCTGTTTGAGCTGGTCGCCCTCGTCGTTGCCGGGTCCCCTGATCGGCGCGAGAGAGCAGCCCCGGTGAGGACCGAACAATGAGGATCCGACGGTCGGCCCGGCTCCAGCGGCGATGTCCGGCCGGGAGGTCAACAGATGTTCTGTGGATCGGACTGGGGCTCGACCGTGCACGCGGTGTGCCTCATCGATGACCAGGGCGCGGTTATCAAGAGATGGCTGGTTCAGCACACCGAGGACCAACTCATGAAGTTGTTCTGCGAACTTGCCGAGCTCGTCGAGGGAGGCGACGTGGCGCAAGTGCCGGTCGCGATCGAACGCGGAGAAGGCTTGGTCGTCGGCTTGATCGCTGGCGCTGGTCACCCGGTCTGGATGGTCGAGTCTGCCGCTTTCAAGGCCGCCCGTCCACGGTGGGGCTTGGCCGGTGCGAAGTCAGATCTCGTGACGCGTTCATGCTCGCCGACTACGCCAGAACCGACGGCCATCGGCTGCGCCGGGTCGAGCCCGTTGAGCAGGCGACTCGTGAACTCGCCGCGTTGGTGCGGGCACGAACGGCACTGGTCGAGGCGCGCACCGCGGCGTCCAACCAGCTGTGGGCTGTCCTGGCCGAGCACTGGCCCGGCGCCGCTGTGGTCTTCCAGAAGCTGACCTCTCAGATCGCGCTCGCGTTCTTGAGCGACTATCCGACACCTCAGGCCGCAGCACTGCTTGGCGAGCGGCGGATGGGTCAGTTCTGCCGTCGACACAGCTACCGCGGCGGCAAGTCCCCGGCAGAGCTCCTCAGCCGGCTCCGGGCGGCTCCTGCCAGCGCGAGCCCGCTCGCACCGAGGATCCTCGAATCAGTCGTCCATGGCTCGGTCGCTCAGATTGGGCTGCTCAACACCGAGATCACCCGTCTGGAACGCGACCTCGCCAGCGCGCTCGCGGCTCGCCCCAAGACGACCTTGCTCCAGACGCTTCCCCGTGCTGCCACGGTCAGCCTGGCAGCACTGATTGCGGAGATCGGGGCTCTGCTTGAGCGTTGCGACAACCCCGAACAGGTCGCCGCCATGTGTGGTGCCGTCCCCGTCACCCGCGCCTCGGGCAAGTCCCGCACCGTCGGGTTCCGCTACACCGCCAACAAGCCTGCACGCGTCGCAATCACCAGCTTCGCCGACAACTCCCGACACTCCTCGTCCTGGGCGGCCGACGCCTACCAACGAGCACGTGCGCGCGGCGCCCGACATCCTCACGCCGTCCGGATCCTCGCCCGCGGATGGATCCGAGTCATCTGGGCATGCTGGACCACCGACAGCGTCTACGACCCCTCGCGATGTCAACGGCGGCTGAAAATTGAGCAGGTTTCGACGGGTGAAATTTGAGCACCTGGTCGTCTACTTGTTGCCGTTCTTGGCGAGGAGTTCGCGTCGGGCGCGGGTTCTGTAGGACTCTCCTGACAGGGCGATGACCTCGGCGTGGTGGACGAGTCGGTCGATCATCGCGGCGGCCACGACGTCGTCGCTGAAGGCCTCGCCCCAGCGTCCGAATGGCAGGTTCGATGTGACGATGATCGAGCCTTGCTCGTAGCGGGTCGCGATGAGTTGGAAGAACAGGTTCGCGGCGTCGGTGTCGAAGGGGATGTAGCCGACCTCGTCGATGATGATGAGCTTGTAGCGGCGGATCTTTTTGAGCTCGGCGTCCAGCGTTCCGGCCTGGTGCGCGCCGGCCAGCCGGGTGATCCAGTTGCTCGCGGTGTCGAACAGCACGGAGTGGCCGTTCTGTGCGGCCTTGACGCCCAGCCCGATCGCGAGGTGTGTCTTGCCGATCCCGGGCGGGCCGAGCAGGATCACGTTCTCGGCCTTCGCGACGTAGGTCGCGGTGGCTAGGTGCGCGAGAATGTCGCGGCGCAGCGACGGCAGGTGGTCGTAGTTGAAGTCCTCGAGGGTGTTGATGGCCGGGAAGTGAGCGGTCTTGATCCGCATCATCGCCCCCGATGCCTCGCGTTCGCTGTTCTGGCGTTCCAGGACCGCGGCGAGGTACTCCTCATGCGACCAGCCCAGGTCGCGCGCTTGGACCGCGATGTCTTCCCACGTGCGGGCAATGGTGGGGGTCTTCAGTGCGCGGGCCAGGTAGGCGATCTTCGACGACACATCGGTGGCGATAGCGGTCATGAGGTGTGGACTCCTTGCAGGTCGGGGGTGTGGTGGAAGTCGACGCCGAAGAGGTCGTCGTAGTCGGGCAGGGCGCGTAGCGCGACGACGTGCCCGTCGCCGTGGGCGCGGGTGGTCTTACGTGCCGCCGCAGCAGCACGCGCCGCATTGAACGAGCCCCGCAGCTCCTTCGCCGTCGCGACGTGGTCCGGGTCGGTGATCGTGGCGCCGCTTCCCCAATGCCGGGCATGGGTCGCGACGATCCGGTCCTCGCAGGTGACCGCGACGACGTCAGGAGTCGCGACCACCTCGACGAACCTGCCGACCGCGGACGGGTCCACGGAGTAGTCGTTCGAGCCGATCCGCACGTAGTAGTCCCGACCCAGGCGGATCCTGTTCGTCAGCCCCACCGGCGGACTGAACGGTGGCAGGGCGACCATCGCAGACTTGTCGTCGTCCCACCGCTCACGCGGGGTGGCGCCGATCGCGCGCAGGTGGCGCCGGTTGGCCTTCGTGTCGATCCAGTCAGTGAACTGGTCGTTGAAATCGCCGGGGCCAGTGAAGGTGCGCCCGGGTAGGAACGAGGTCTCGAAGAACCCGTTGCGGCGCTCGACCAGGCCCTTGAACTCCGGGTCACGTGGCGGGGCGAGCTTGATCCGCACCCCCAGGTGCCGACGAAGGTCGCAGCACAGTGAGCTTGCCGGTGCCACCGATCGCCACTTCACGGTCCCACACCAGCGTCCGCGGGCTCGCGCCCCAGGCGCCGAGGATGGCCCACATGCCGGCCAGAATGTCGCCGCCCTGACGCGACGGGATCATCGCGCCACCCGTGATCCGCGAGTAGCCGCACGTCATCGCCAACACCGGCAGGATCTGTGCCTGACCGCCGCCGACAGGGATCAGCAGGGGCGGGAACCACAGGTCGCATTGAGCGACCTGACCGGGCTCGTACACGACCCGATCGGTCGGGTCGACACCGACGAACAAGGGCCGCAGCTCACGGACTCGTTCCTTGAGGATCGTCATCGAGTGCTGCCAGCCGACGCGCTCGGCGATCACCGTGGCCGGCATCTTCGGATGCTCCTTCAGCAGCAACCGGATCTGCGGCTCGACGGCGTCGACCAGCGACCCCTTCGGCGGCCGCACGTACCGCGGTGGCGTGTCGGTCTTCAGCGCCGACGCGACCGTGTTCCTCGCGATCCCCAACTCGCGTGCAATAGCGGACTGCGAGAGCCCCTCGGACTTGTACAGCCGACGAATCGGCCCAGTTCTCCAACGTGATCACACCCCAAGGCGTACTCGGGGTGCTCAACTTTCACCCGTCGATTACTGCCCAGTTTCACGCGTCGTCGACACGCGACACCGCGGCGAACGGCTCCTTGCCGCAGCGACTTGACCAAGAGAGCTCAAGCGCTACATCAGCCGGCAGATCTTCCGAACGCTCGCCGCAGCTTACCCTGGCCGCGAGGCCATGCCGTCAGCGGCTTGACGCGACAATGAAGCATCCTGGGTTCTCCATCGTTTGGAAACGAGGATGGATTCAGGCCGAAGGACACCACCGCGGGGAAGCCCGCGACGCGCCGCTACAGCCCGGATGGGAAGGCGGCCCGGATGAGAAGGCCGCTGCAGTGCGGATGGTCAGGACGCTGCGTGCCGAGCTGGGCGCTGAGCACCGCACGATCCAGCGCGTCGCTGTCGACAGTCGCAACCCAACTCGGGTGCGGCACACCGAATCGGTCCGGTCCTGGGTGCGTCAGGCCGACATCGACGGGGCTACTTGCCGGGGGTCAGCACAGCGATGCGGCGAAGATGAAGGCGCTTAAGCAGGAGAACCGTGAGCTCAAGGCCCGGCCACGTTGTCGCCGAGCTATCGGCCGACGAGCGGGTGTGCTTGCCCCGCCAGCCCATGCGTGGTCTACTGAGCAGAACGCGCCTCTGGTCAACAGAGGGGCAGGAAACGGCGATTGACTATAGGCCGCCCGAGGAGACTGATTCAGATGACCGACCAGACCGGCATGCTCGCCGATGTGCGGCGCGGGATGATCCCCGCGCACGTCTACAACGACCGCGAGATCTTCGAGCTCGAGAAGGAGCGGGTCTTCGCCCGTGCCTGGGTGTTCGTCGGTCACGAGTCGGAGATCGCCCAGCCCGGCGACTACGTGGTGCGCCGGGTGCTGCAGGACTCTTTCATCGTCACCCGGGACGAGGAGGGCGAGATCCGGGCGCACTTCAACATGTGCCTGCACCGCGGGATGCAGGTGTGCCGGGCGGAGATGGGCAACGCCTCGCACTTCCGCTGCCCGTACCACGGCTGGTCCTACCGCAATGACGGGCGGATCGTCGGCCTCCCATTCCACCAAGACGCTTACGGCGGCGAGGCGGGGTTCAAGCGCAATGGGCAGCGCCTACTGTCGGCGCCTAACCTGGCGACCTACAACGGGTTGATCTTCGTGTCGCTGGACCCGAACGCGCCACCCCTGGAGGAGTTCCTCGGCGACTTCCGCTTCTACCTGGACTACTACACCAAGCAGAGCGGCAGCGGCATCGAGCTGCGCGGCCCGCAGCGCTGGCGGGTCAAGGCCAACTGGAAGATCGGAGCGGAGAACTTCGCCGGCGACATGTACCACACGCCGCAGACCCACACCTCGGTGGTGGAGATCGGGCTGTTCCGGGAGCCCAAGGCCGAGAAGCGCAAGGACGGGGCCACCTACTGGGCGGGCGCCGGGGGCGGGACGACCTACAAGCTCCCCGAGGGCGACCTCGACGAGCGGCTGCGCTACGTCGGGTATCCGCAGGAAATGGTGGACCGGATGAAGCAGCATCTGTCGTCCGATCAGCTCAAGGTTATCGGCGACGACGGCTTCATGATCAGCGCGGCGTCTATCTACCCGAACCTCTCCCTCGTGCACAACTGGCCGCGGGTGGCCGACTCCGAGAACGTGCTGCCCTTCATCTCCATCCGGCAATGGCAGCCGATCAGCGAGGATGAGACCGAGGTGCTGTCGTGGTTCGCCGTCGACGCCGAGGCGCCGGAGGAGTTCAAGGCGTTGTCCTACAAGGCGTACTTGATGTGCTTCGGCTCGACAGGCATGTTCGAGCAGGATGACGTGGAGAACTGGGTCTCTCTGACCAACACCGCAGCTGGCTCCATGGCCCGCCGACTGCGGTTGAACAGCCGGATGGGCATCCTTGAGGACGACACTGAGGTGATCCCGCAGCTCACCGTCGAGCAGTTTCACGGTCCGGGGTCGGCGCACACCGGCTACAGCGAGTACAACCAGCGAGCACTGCTCAGCCGCTGGGCCGACGACCTGGAAACGCCGATGTCCATCGCGGCCACGGTCGAGGTGGGTGGACCGCGGGAGGGCGCCCCAGATGCCTCCGCAAAAATCTCGACCGCGGCCGGCGATGTCGCCGCCGCGTCGCACGGGACGGCCGCGCAGGCATGACCGACACTCATTCCGCGAGTTCTGTGCTCGGCAGGAACGCCTCCCGTGTTCAGCGGACCGGGCGGTCGCTGCCCTTCGGGGACCAGCGGCACTTGATGGCCCACCAGTGGCTGGTCGACGAGGCGTGGATGCTCGACGCCCAGTCCTACTCCGACTGGCTGGACCTTCTCACCGACGACATTCACTACCTGATGCCGGTGCGGGTCACAACCGCGCTGGGCGCCGGCTACGACACCTCTCCGGGGATGGCCCACTTCGACGAGGACAAGTACTCCCTGTCCCGGCGGGTCGCCCGGTTCCTCACCGAGCACGCATGGACCGAGGACCCGCCGTCCCGCCTGCGCCACCACCTCAGTAACGTGCGCGCCTTCGCCGCCGATCTGGACGGGCATCTGGTGGAGGACCACCTGGTGGTCGAGTCGGCGACCCTGCTTTTCCGCAGTCGTGGCGACGTCCGCGAGGGCTCGTTCGTCTCCGCCGGGCGCGAGGACGTCCTACGCCGCACTCCCGAGGGGTGGAAATTGGCCCGTCGCACGATCCTCGTGGACGACTCGGTCATGCGGATGCAGAACCTGGCGATATTCCTGTGACGCTGCACTGGGAGGGCGAGGAGGCTGATGCCCGGGCTGCGCGGCGCGCCGCAGCCGAGCGCGACGCGTTGCTCGCGGGCGTCCGCGGCGGCGCCACCACCATCGCGAACGAGTTCGCCGAGGTGCGGGTGGTCCGCGTCGATACCCGCAACGGTTCCCGGCTCCTGGTCGAGTCACCGAAGTCCGGGCAGTGGGTAGCGCTGGACCCCCTAGAGCTCGAGGCTCTGACTTGGCAGAGCACCGCCACCTTCTCGGCGATGATCGGCAACCCCTTCGGCTCGCTGGTCACCGACGGAACCGCCGGCATCTGCGAAGACGGCGCGGTCCCTGAGGGCGGCAACGAGCCGCCGCAGCACCCGCCCGGGGGTGGCAGCCAGTGACCGCCGGCTGGCTCGAGGGGCGGCGAGCGCTGGTCGTGGGCGCGGGCTCGGGCATCGGCCGGGCGGTTGTGGACGTCTTCCTCGCCGAGGGAGCGCGAGTCGCGGTCCTGGAGCGCGATCCGGACAAGAGCGCGGCGATCGGGGCGGCCCTGCCCGAAGTCCCGGTCACCGTCGGCGACGCGGTCACCCGTCAGGCCAACGACGCCGCGGTCACCGCGGCGGTCGAGGCCTTCGGGGGGCTGGACGTTCTGGTCAACTGCGTGGGGGTGTTCGACTTCTACCGCAGTCTTCTCGACCTCGACGCCGACGTGCTAGACGTCGCCTTCGACGAGATGTTCCGCACCAATGTGCTTTCCCACTTGCAGTCCGTGAAAGCGGCACTGCCCCATCTGCAGGCGTCGGGGCGCGGAGTGGTGCTCCTTACAGAGTCGACGTCCTCCTATTTCCCGGGTCGAGGCGGCGTTCTGTACCTGTCCTCGAAGTTCGCCGTCCGCGGGATCGTCACGGCGCTCGCCCACGACCTGGCGCCGGAGGTGCGGGTCAACGGGGTCGCACCGGGCGGCACGCTGGGCACCGACCTGCGTGGGTTGCCTAGCCTGGGAACTGCGGGGCGCAGCCTGGGCGACATCCCGGGCCGCGCCGAGGAAGTGGCGTCCCGGGTACCGCTGCAGGTCGCGCTGACGGCTGCGGACCACGCGTGGAGCTACGTGTTCCTAGCCTCCGACCGGTCCCGTGGCATCACCGGCGGGGTGGTCCACCCCGACGGCGGGATCGGCGTCTCCGCTTCCCCCAGGAAACGTTCCTGACCCACCCCCCATCGAACAAAAGGAGAGCTCATGCCCCGGTTGTTGGCCGACGTCAAGGCCTGTCAGGGATACGGCAACTGCATCACCGGCGCACCCGACGTCTACGACATCGACGACGACGGCAAGGTTGTGCTCCTGACCGAGGAGATCAGCGACGCCGACCGGCCGCGGGTCGAGGAAGCCGCGCGCAGTTGTCCGGCCAACGCGCTGAGCATCGAGGGCTGATGACGGATCCCCGGACCGTAGTCGTCGTCGGAGCGTCGGTCGCCGGCGTGCGGACGGCCCAGTCTCTGCGTACCGAGGGCTTCGGCGGTCGCATCGTCCTCGTGGGCGACGAGCCGGACCTGCCCTATGACAAGCCGCCGCTGTCCAAGCAATTCTTGACCGGCTGTTGGTCCGTTGAACGGATCGCGCTGCTGACCGCCGAGGCGGCGGCAGCAGCCGGGATCGAGCTGTGCCTGGGGGTCGCGGCGCAGCGTCTGGACGTCGCCGACCGGCAGGTGGTGCTGATTGATGGGAGCACGATCGACTACGACGCTGCGGTGCTCGCCACCGGTGCTGCCGCGCGCCCCGCCCCGTGGTCGGCCACATCGGGGGTGCATGTGCTGCGTTCCATGGCCGACGCACGCGCGCTGCGTGACGACCTGGAGGTCGACCGGCCAGTTGTGATCATCGGCGGGGGCTTTATTGGCGCGGAGGTGGCAGCCACCGCGCACGCCCTGGGCAGAGAAGTCACCGTCGTCGATCCCCTTTCCGCTCCGATCGGACGCGTCGTCGGCCGAGAGGTCGGAGAGTTGTTCGTCGACCTGCACACCCGGCACGGCGTGACCACGAAGTTCGGGGTGGGTGTCGAGTCGGTCGAGGGCGAAGCCGGTGACCTAACGGTGCAGTTGACCGACGGTTCGCAGTTGGCGGCGGGGACCGTCGTGGTCGGGATCGGCGCCGTTCCCAACGACGGCTGGCTGGCGGGCTCGGGCCTCCTCGTGGACGACGGCGTCGTCTGCGACGAGCACTGCCGGGCGGTCGACGCCGCCGACGTGTACGCCGTCGGTGACGTGCTGCGGTGGTTCCACCCGGGACACGGAGAGCATGTGCGAGTCGAGCACTGGACCAACGCGGTTGAGTCCGCTGCCGTGGTGGCACACAACATCGCCCACCCCGAGGAGCTGCGGTCCCACTGCCCGGTCGAGTACGTGTGGAGCGACCAGTACGACTGGAAGATTCAGATCGTCGGCCGGCCGGTTGGGGCGACCCGGCACACGCTGGTGGGGGACCTGACTAGTGCCCATCCCCGCGGAGCGGCGGTCTACACCGATGACAGCGGGGACCTGCGGGGAGCGGTCGCGGTTAACTGGCCCAAGGCGTTGCTGGTCTGCCGGAGGGCGGTGGGTGCGGGCGCGTCGTTCGACGACGTCGTCGCCCAGCTCGACCGGCTGTCGGCCGCGGGGGCGGCGCCGGCATGAGCGGTGGGTACGCCGCTGAGCGGCAGCTCGTCGCGGATGCATGTCGGGTCGCCGCAGCTCGTGGGCTGTCCGACGGGTTCCTGGGCCACGTCAGCCTGCGGATCGACGAGGAACGCTTGTTGATCCGCTGCCGCGGCCCTCAGGAGCGGGGCTTGGCCTGGACGACGGCCGCCGACGTCCACCTCGTTGACCAGGGCGGCGCCCCTGGAGCTCCGGGCGAGCTCGATGGATGGTCTCCACCGAACGAATTGCCGCTGCATGTGGAGGTGCTGCGTTCCCGGCCGGAGGCCGCCTCAGTCGTCCACGTGCACCCGCGGGCGGTAGTCGCAGCAGACCTGGCTGGCCTCGCGATCCGCCCCATCGTCGGTGCGTTCGACATCCCGGGCGCCAAGCTGGCCGCCGGCGGGGTGCCCGTCTACCCGCGTGGCGTGCTCGTTCGGAGCCGTGGCCTGGCCTTGGAGATGGTGGCGGCCATGGGTAAGCGGCCGGTCGTCGTGCTCCGCGGGCACGGCTTGACTAGCAGCGGTGGATCGGTCCAGGAAGCGGTCCTGCGGGCGATCAGCGTGGACTCTCTGGCCCGGCTGTCCCTCCAGATCGCCGCGGCGGGAGGGGCGCAAGCGGATCTGCCGGCCGAGGACTTGGCGGCGCTGCCCGACCTCGGACCGGGCTTCAACGAGGGCGTGGCGTGGCGGCATGAAGTCGCCAGGATGGGGTGACCGCCGGGGCGCAGGTCCTCGGCGTCGGTCCCTGCGCAGCAGACACCCCGTAGCCTCAGACCCATGAGAGCGATGTCGAACCTGCCGCCGACACCGGAATTTGGCTCGGCGCCGCAGTACCCGATCGAGTCGGTGGACAACGCACTCCGGGTGGTGCTGCTGCTGGGGGAGCACCCCAGCCTGCGGCTGACGGACGTCAGCAAGTACCTGGGGGTGGCATCATCCACTGCCCACCGGCTGCTTGCCATGCTCCAGTACCGCGGCTACGTCCGGCAGGATGCCGCGACGCGCAGTTACGTCCCGGGGCCGACCCTGGACTCGCTGGCCTTCGGTCTGCTGCGCCGACTCGACGCCCGAGACCGGGCACGGCCGGTGCTCGAGCGGCTCAACAACGATCTGGGGGAGACGGTGCACCTGGGCCGGCTCGAGGGGAACGAGGTCCACTTTATCGATTCCATCGAGAGTGATCGGGCCCTGCGAGTGGCCAACCGGCTCGGGCGCAGCATGCCCGCCCATTGCACTTCCACCGGCAAGGCGCTGCTGGCCATGCTGACTGACGATGAGCTACATCTGCTGTATCCCGACGAGCGGCT
Organism: Janibacter terrae NBRC 107853; assembly: GCF_001591405.1. Lineage (GTDB taxonomy): Bacteria > Actinomycetota > Actinomycetes > Actinomycetales > Dermatophilaceae > Janibacter > Janibacter terrae. The sequence continues at coordinate 18,116 of NZ_BCUV01000010.1, read as the reverse complement.
CATCCAGCTCACCCCGCATTCGCTAGGCACCCGGACCGAGCTTCTCGACGCGGTGCGCACGATCCGTTCCCGGGGGTTCGCGACGAGCAAGGAGGAGAGCGAGGAGGGTGTCGCCTCCCTCGCCGTCGCGCTGGCCTCGACCCGCTCTCCGCGGTTGGCGGTCAACGCCTCGCTGCCGCTCAGTCGCATGAGCTCGGCGACCGAGCAGGACATCCTCACTCGGCTGGTAGCTGCGGCGGAGGAGATCGACCACCTCCTGCTCTGATCGGCGTGGTCAGTCCGAGGTCGGCTGGGCCTCAGGCGGGACTGGGCTGCCCGCCGTCCCGGTCCAGCCGGTTGCCGGTCCCCTGGACGTGGCGCACAAAGGACCGCACCGCCGGGGCGATGCCTCCTTCGCGTGACCAGTAGATCCACAGCGGGGCGCTCATCGGGGTGTGCTCGTCGACCAGCGCTGGCCATCTCGCCGAGTCGTCGGCACTGAGGTTGTCGTCGGCGATGACGGCCACGCCCAGCCCGGCCCGGGCGAGCGCAACGAGTGTGGTGGCGTTGACGCTCTCCGACGTGATGTCGAGCCCGAAGCCCCCTGCCCGCAGCGCCGGCTCCAGCAGGCGCCGGGTGAGGCTATCGGCGGACCCGGTGAGCACCGGCTGGTCACGCAATTCAGCGACCGAGACGTGGCTCCGGCCCCGCCACGCGTGGTCGTCGGAGGTCACCACCGCCAGCCGCACGTCGCCGAGCTGGTGGCCCGCAAGACGCTGGTCGGCCTGCCCGAGGCCCGTCACGAGATCGACGTCCCCGTTAAGCACCTGTTCGATCGCGGGCAGGCCCGAGTACTCGTGGACGGCGACGTGGATAGCGGGATGCGCCGACCGGAAGGTGCCGATCAGGGGCGCGAGGAACCGTGGCACGTGCGGATATGCGCAGGCCACCGTGACGACGCCCGCTCGACCGCGAGCGAGTTCGTGGGCAAACTGGGAGACCGACTCCGCTCGATTCAGCAGGTAGTCGGCGCGGGGCAGCAATTGATTCCCGGCACCGGTGAGCTGTACTCCGCGGCCGGACCTCTCGAAGAGGGCGATGCCCAGCTCCGCCTCCAGCGCCTTGACCGAACGCCACAGCGAGGGCTGCGGCACGTCGAGGGTGGCGGCGGCGCGGAGGAACGACCCCTCGCGGGCCACCGCATGGAGATACCTGAGTTGACGCAGCTCCACGCATGGCTCCTAGTTACACCAGTGAATAGCTCGATCCCAGAATAGACCGTAGACAGCGCGTGATGAGGGTCATACGCTCCTACGTGTACTGCAAGGCAGAAAGTCGTCCTACCTTAAGGAGAATTGGATGTCGGAGTCTGGTGGAGGAACCGTGGCCACTGCGCGGCAGCGTCAGCTGGTCGAGCGGGCACTCGGTGAGTGGCAGGGCGAGGTGGCGGGTCGAGTCATCGTTGTCACCGGTGGAGCCCGCGGCATCGGCCGTTCCCTCTGCGAGGGACTGTTGCGCGCCGGCGCCAAGGTCGTTGCAGCGGACCTGACGTGGGACGACGCTGACGACTTCCGCAAGCAGCTGGAGTCGGACGGCAGCGGCATGGCCGTCGACATGGACATCACCGACGACGACGCCCTCGACGCCGCCCGAGACGCTGTAATCGACAGGTTCGGGACCGTCGACGTCCTAGTGAACAACGCGTCTCTGGTCTCCGAAACCCTCTTCCCGCCCACAGGCCACCGGAACACCCTTGACACGACCGACCGCGACTGGGAGGTGATGTTCGGCGTCAACGTGTTCGGCACGCTGAAGGCCATCCGCCGGTTCATCGAGCCGATGCGGGCCCAGCAGCGGGGCAGCATCGTCAACGTCGTCAGCAGTGGCGTCCTGGCCGTCGCCGCCGGCGGCGGCTACCACGGGCTGCGCCCGTGGACGGTCGAGATGCCTTACCAGGCCACCAAGGCCGCCGTGATGGCGCTGACCTTCTACCTCGCCGAGGAGGTGCGCGGCGACGGGGTCGCGGTTAACGCGATCATGCCGGGGCACACCCGAGCGTCGTGGTTCGACGCCACCGCCCGGGCCTTCAACGAGCAGGGCATCGCCTACTTCATGCGCCCGGCGATTCCCGAGCACCTGCTGCCGATCTCGCTCTTCCTCGCAGCCCAGGACAGCGCGGGGGCGTCCGGGCGCCTCTACTACGTGCCGGAGTGGAACTACGACCACGGCTACGGGGACTACGCCGCGTGGCAGGACCATGAGCTGCCTCCGGACATGGAGGAGATCTACAGCCGGCTGGAAGCCGCGACCCCGTCATACGAGCGGGCCGGCGTGGCCCACCTCCCCTTCGACGCGCAGGGCGCCCTGTACGCCGCGGGCATGGCTAACCTCGGGGCCCAGAACAGTTGGACCAGCAATGACAGCGCTCAGTGATACCGCAGACGCCCAGACGATCCGCTTACAGGTGGGCCGTTCGGGTCCGCCCTCCCATCTCACCTCACGCAACCCGTCAGACCCCGAGAGGACCCGATCATGACCAGCATTAGCGAACGCCCCGTTGACGTGGCCTCCGCAGGACTGCACGACCTGGTGAAGCCCGACGAGGGCGCCGTCAGCCGAACGGTCTTCGTCGACGAGGCAATCTACCGCAAGGAATTGGACCGGGTATTCACCAAGACGTGGTTGTTCATCGGCCACGAGTCCCAGTTGAGTGAGCCGGGCGACTACCTGACGAACTTCATGGGCGAGGACCCTGTGATCGCCACTCGCGGTGCGGACGGAGTGATCCGGGTGATGCTCAACTCCTGCGCCCACCGGGGCATGGCCGTGTGTAGCACCGACGCCGGGTCCTCGAAGTTCTTCCGCTGCCCCTACCACGGCTGGACCTACAGCAACAACGGCGATCTGATCGGTGTACCGCGCGCAGATACCGTCTACCATGGCGAGCTGGACAAGTCGCGGCTAGGTCTGAAGGCCGTTCCGCGGGTGGAGAACTACAAGGGCTTCATCTTCGCCAATTGGGACGAGGACGCCATCCCGCTGGTGGACTACCTCGGCGCTGACCAGCTCTGGTATCTGGACCTGGCCTTCGAGGCGCCGCTCGGCGGGCTCGAGGTGATCGGCCCCACGATGAAGTTCCGGATCAAGGCCAACTGGAAGCTGGCGGCGGAGAACTTCGCCGGCGACGACTACCACGTGCTCTACACACATGGGTCGGCCTTCCAGATCGGCTTCCTCCCCGATTACGACACGCTCGGCGACTACATCGCACATTTCGACCACGGCCACGGGATGGGCGACATCGGCAAGCCCGGCCGGGCCTATCAGAACGACGTCGGGATGGCTCAGTTCCTCGGGCCGGAGGCGATCGAGTACGTCAACGCCGTGCACGAGCGGCTCAAGGCCCGGGTCTCCCCGCTGCAGGCGGAGATGCACGGGCTCGGTCAGGGCAATATCTTCCCGAACCTGTCATGGATCAAGTTCGGCGTCTTCCACGTCTTCGGGCTCTTCCAATGGCACCCGAGGGGACCGGGTGAGATCGAGGTCTGGCAGACGGCGCTCTTCGACCGCGACGCGCCGCAGTCGGTCAAGGACGTCGCCCGCACCCAGATGTCCCAGGAGAATGCCGCGGCCGGGATCTTCGGCCAGGACGATGGCGAGAACTTCGAGCAAATCACCGAGTCCGCCCGCGGGGTGGTCTCCCAGACCCGGGATTTCAACTACGCGATGGGCCTGGGGCACGAGGGCGAGATCCACGAGGAGGGATACCCCGGCCATTTGGGGCCCCACTACTCGGAGCAGAACCACCGCAACTTCTATCGCTACTGGCTCGAACTCATGACCACCCCGGGAGAGCAGAAATGACCACTTCCCTCACCGATCTGCGCCGCGACGTAGAGGACTTCCTCTACAGCGAGGCCAAGATGCTCGACGAGCAACGCTACGACGAGTGGCTCGACCTGTTCACCGAGGATGTCCATTACTGGATGCCGATCACGGAGACCCGTGAGGTGCGGCAGCACCGGGACCACGTCCCCGGCGAGTGGTCGCTCATGGAGGAGGACGCCCGCTTCCTCGCCAAGCGGATGGAGCGCTTGGCCGGTGGCCTTGCCCACTCGGAGCAGCCGCGGTCGCGGACGCGTCGGTTCATCAGCAACGTCCTGGTCACCCCCGGGCCGGACGGCGACCTGGTAGCGGAGTGCAACTTCATCGTCTTCCAGTCCCGGCGGGCCAACTCCGAGCAGTTCTTCGTCGGCTCCCGTCGCGACCGGATCGTGACCTCCGGTGAGAACTGGAAGATCGCCGAACGGACCGTGCTCCTCGACCACCGGGTGCTGCCCCGTGCCATCTCCATCTTCTTCTGAGGCCCAGGCGGCTGACCTCGACGGCAGTCGGGACGTCGGGGCTGATGGCGCACCAGAGCCGAGTTCTTGGCTGCGCACCGGCTCTGCCGACGGCGAGCTCGTAGTCAGCAACGAGTTCGCCCGGGTGCGGGTACGCGCCGACCGAGACGGCAACGACCTTCGCCTGGCCATCCGTAGCCTGCGCACCGGCCGCGAGGTCTTCCTTGACGCGCTGCAGCTGGAGAGCCTCACTTGGCTCGACGAGAGGGCCTACACGACATTGCTCACCGAGCCGTTCGGACCGGAGTGACCGACCATCCCGCACCGGCCGCACGGCCGAACAGAGAGGAGCCTCAACGTGACGAGCGCTGAAGGGGGAACGGCCCAGCCCCAGGGGAACTCGTTCTGGGTGGACCTGCTGGGAACCGAGGTCCGGTACCGCCAGGCGAGCTCTTACCGCACCCGCAGCATCGAGGCAGGCGCCGGTGAGCCGGTAGTCCTGCTGCACGGCGTGAGCGGGCACGCCGAGACCTGGGTGCGCAACGTCGCCGTCCTCGGCCGGGACTTCCGCGTGCATGCCATTGACATGCTGGGTCACGGCTTCACCGACAAGCCGCAGATCGAGTACTCGATCCGCGCGCTCGCCGAGCACGTGCTCGGCTTCCTCGACGAGATCGGCGCCTCGCGAGCCCACCTGGTCGGGCAGTCTCTCGGTGGCTGGGTCGCGGCGTTTCTCGCCGTCCACCACCCCGAGCGGGTCGCCTCGCTCGTCAGCGTCACCGGGGCGGGGCTGCAGGTGGACGCCGACGGTGCCACGCTGACCGAGAACGTCGGCCGACAGGTCGCGGAGGCCACCACCAAGGCTCTGGACACCCCGACCCGGGAGAAGGTCCGGACTCGGCTGGAATGGCTGGTGCATGACCCGTCCGTGGTCACCGACGAACTGGTGGAGACCCGGTACCGGATCTACGCCAGCCCGGACTTCGCCGCCACCGCCGGTGACATGGTCGCCGCATTCACCTCCCGGCCCCGGCCGGAGGAACTGCTGACCGCCGAGCGGCTCGCGACGATCAACTGCCCGACGCTCGTGCTGTGGACCCGGCAGAACCCGACCATGCCGTGGCCGGTGGGGGAGGCGGCCAGCCGGATCATTCCCGATGCAACGTTCCGTCTGATGGAGGACGCTGGTCACTGGCCGCAGTTCGAGAAGCCGGCGGAGTTCCACGCTGTCGTCGGCGGTTTCCTGCGTTCGGTCACCGCGGGGCGCCGAGGTGGGCGCACCGACGGCGACGGCGACGGCGGCCCCACGGATCCGGCCACCAACCGGCAACGGGCGGCCCGCTGATGGGCAGCCTGGTAGGTGCGTACGCGACGTCCCACACGGCGATGATGATCCGAAAGTTTCAACCGGACAACGACGTGCACGCCGCAGTCCATCAGGCCTTCGCTCAGGTGCGTGCGGAGGTTGACCGGCTGTCCCCTGACGTGCTCGTCGTCGTCAGCAGCGAGCACCTAAAATCCTTCAGCTACGACAGCTTTCCGCAGATATGCGTCGGAATCGGAGAGATAGCCACCGGTTGGGGCGATGGAGGAGTGGCCAGCGCCGAGGTCCCACTTGCTGGCGCCTTCGCTGCCCAACTGCTCTCCGAGGGGGTGGCCACCGGGTTCGACCTCGCGTTCTCCGCCAACCCGAAGCTCGACCATGCGTTCATGGCACCATTGACCCTCATCCGACCAGAGATGGACATCCCGGTGGTCCCGGTGTTCCAGAACGCCAACACCGAGCCTCTGCCACCCCTGTGGCGCAGCGCCCAACTGGGGAAACTGCTGCGCGACGTCATCACGCGACGGCCCGCAGCCGAAACAGTGGTCGTGCTCGGGACCGGCGGGCTCTCCCACTGGGTCGGCACGCCGGAGATGGGCCAGATCAACTCCGCCTTCGACGAGCGGTTCCTGCAGCACGTGCGCGCAGGGGACCTCGGCGCGATCCTCGTCATGAAGACCGCCGACGTCCTCGCTGAGGCCGGCAATGGTGCCCCGGAGATCCGCAACTGGGTCACCGCGATGGCCGCCGCGTCCAGTCAGGAGGGCTGGGGAGTGTCGGAGCCTGAGCGGAGGCCCAGATCGGGGGGGGAGCCGACGGCCCGTGGGCCGAGAGGGGTCGTCCTGGCCTACGAGTCCGTCCCGGACTGGGCGACCGGGATCGCGCTGGCTCGGTTGGCCCCCGAGGAGGAACCGTGAACTTACCCCTGGACCAGGTCATCCGCCGGGTCATCCGGGATCCGGAGTTTCGTTCCATTGCGGAAGAGTCGGGCCAGCTCGCGGCCGACCTCGCAGGCGTACGGCTGGCCGATCTTGCGGCCGTCCTGGAGGGCGACCTGGTCACCCTCCATCAAAGGGGCGCCCACCCACTGCTGATCATGCAGCTGGCCGGTGCGCTCAGGATCGATCCGATGCGGCGCTTCGCCGCCGAACAGACTGCCCATGACCTAACCACGGAGGCGACGATGAACATCACGGTAGACCACCAGCGGTGTGAGGGCTTCGCCTCGTGCGTCGTGACCGCGCCCGAGCTCTTCGACCTCGATGACGAGCGCAGCGTCGCCGTCGTTCTGGAGCCTGTTGCCGGTGGCCCCCGCACCCACGCCTTAGCGCTCGAGGCCGCCGCAAGCTGCCCGGTGCGGGCCATCACCGTCCTCGACCCCCCGGTGGAGGAGCCATCGCTGCACGAGGCGCGGCCGGTGACCGACGGAGTATCCCCGGACGCGGTGGCAACCGCGGTCGAGGACGACTCCATGAGGCGGAGGTGACCGGTACGCCCTGTGCCCCGGTTCATGACGTGCTACCGCCGATGTTGGCGGCCGGCTACGCCGTTCAGCAGGTTCTCTCCGCTCGCGCTCTCGAGGGCGGCGCGGGCAAAACGACGACCGCCACGCACCTCGCCCGGGCTTACCAACTCGACGGGTTGAACACGACCCTGATCGACTCCGACCCGGAAGGGTAGCGCGCGCGACTGGGCCGCGGCATCCGAAGGCAACCCGGTGATGACTGTCGGCATCGACCGCCCCACCTTGGATCGCGACGTCCGCCGGCTCACAGCCGACACCGCGTCGCAGCTCCCGCACTGAACGAGCGGCGCCGACCGACGCCGCTCCCTGAGAGAAAGAAGCACACAATGTCAAACTCGCTCGATGGCAAGGTCGCACTCGTCACCGGTGGTGGCGGAGGGATCGGGCGCGAGACCGCGAAGGTCCTCGTCGACCATGGCGCACGGGTCGTCGTCGCCGACCTGTCCGAGGATGCCGGCAACGGGACGCTCGAGTACATCGACGGCGGAGACGCCGTGGCGTTCGTCCGGGCGGACGTGACCGACCTCGCGTCGATGCAGCACCTGGTCCAGGCCGCGGTGGACCGCTACGGCCGACTCGACATCGCGCACAACAACGCCGGCATCGAGGTCACCGGCCCCGACCTCGCCGACGTCACGGTGGAGCAGTTCGACAAGGTGATCGCCGTCAACCTCACCGGAGTGTTCATCAGCATGAAGGCCGAGATCCCGCAGATGCTGGCGCAGGGCGGCGGATCCATCATCAACACCGCCTCGTCCCTCGGGCAGGCCGCCATCGCCCACCAGTCCGCCTACGTCACGTCGAAGCACGGCGTCATCGGCCTCACCCGAGCCGCCGCGGTGGAGTACTCCGACAAAGGCATCCGCGTGAACGCAGTGCTGCCCGGGGTGATCCAGACGCCAATGATAGACGCGCTGGAGGAGACCTACCCCGGCTTCAAGGACGCGCTGCTGACGAAGCACCCGATCGGCCGACTCGGCACGCCGCACGACATCGCCGAGATGGTCGCGTGGCTCGGTTCCGACGCGGCCGCCTTCGCGACCGGCTCGCAGTTCGCCGTCGACGGCGGGTACCTCGCGATTTAGGCTCTCCTGACTGATCCGTGGGTCATTTCCGGCCTGGGAGGACGGGTCGGTGGCCGCCGAGGTTGAGCATGGCGAGGGCGATGAGGGCTTCGGGGGACTTGAAGCCGAAGGCGACGCGGGTGATGAGTCGGATCTTGGTGTTCACGGATTCGATGCGTCCGTTGGACAGGCCGTGCTCGATGGCGGCGAGGATCGAGGCCTTGTGCTTGACGATGCGGCGTTGGAGCTCGACGAAGGCGGGGATGCGGCAGCGTCGGGCCCAGCCGATCCAGCGTTCCAGGGCCGTCTCGGCCTCGTCGGCGGGTAGCTGGAAGACCAGGCGCAGTCCTTCCTTGAGCAGGTAGGCCCGGTGCAGGCGCGGGTCGGTCTTGGCGACCCAGGCGAGCTTGGCCTGCTGCCGGGTGGTGAGGTTCTCGGGGTTCTTCCACAGCGCGTACCGGGCGTGCTTGAGCGCCTTGGCGTGCCCGCTGGCCCGCCCGGCCCGGCGCTGCCGGACGGCGCCGCGGGCTTCGTTCCACGCCTGGCGACGGACCTCGTCCAGGGCGTCGGTGGCCCACTTGACGATGTGGAACGGATCGGCGCAGCGCACCGCGTTCGGGCACCGCTGGGCGACCACGGCGGCGATCCAGTCCGCCCCGTCGGCGCTGACGTGGGTGATCGCGGCGCACCGGTCGGGCCCGAGGGCCTCGAAGAACCTCGCCAGGGTGGGCTTGTCCCGGCCCGGGGCGGCCCAGACGAGCCGGCCGGTGTCGTGGTCGACCACGATCGTGAGGTAGCGGTGGCCCTTCTTGTAGGAGATCTCATCGATGCCGATCCGTCGCAGGCCGGCGAACCGGTCGCCGAGGGCCTCCACGTCGGTCCAGACCCGGGTGATGATCGCCCCGACGGTGCGCCAGGCGATGCGCATCAGCTCGGTGACCGCGGACTTGGAGCACTGCGTGGCCAGCCAGGCCACCTGCTCGTCGAAGACCAGGGTGTGGCCGGCCCCGTGCCTGGCCCACGGGACGGCGGCCACCGTGGGGCCGTGCTGGCGGCAGGCCACCCGCGGGGCGTCGGCCTCGAGGTAGACCTGCACCGTGCCCAGATCCAGGGCCCGCCACCGCCGCCGACCCTCGCCACGGTCGTACCCGGGCGACCTGCGCCCGCACCGTCCGCACCGGCCACGCACCCGAGCCCGGGGACGGACATGAGCCACCAGCAGCTGGTCGTCCTCATCGAACTCGATGTCCTCCACGACCGTCTTCTCGACGCCCAGCAAGGACCGCCATAGGCTTGCGTTCCGCACGCCGTTCTCCGCTCTTCAGGTAACTGACCTCAACAGCCAGAAACCTAGGCAGAGAGCGGCGTGCCCTCGTCAACGGCTCGCGAAAACACCCACGGAAGCGTCAGGAGAGCCGCGATTTAGACGAGGTGGCCACGACGGACGGGAGGCACGGTGTCAGCTGGCACCGTGCCTCCCGTCCGTCACCGGTCGCGCCGCCGTCGACGCTGTAGTTCTGTCCGGTCACCCAAGAGGACTCGTCGGAGGCCAGGTAGAGCGCCATGTACGCGATGTCCTCGCCCGTGCCGGGGCGTTGAATGAGCGCGTTGCCGACCTGCCAGGCCTTGCCCTCCGCGTCCACCGTCTTGTCCGTCGCCGGTCAGCGTTCCCGGACCAGGCCACCGCCTACCGGGCCGTGTTCCGGTGGGCGAACCGCTACAACACTCGCCGGCGCCACTCCGCGATCGGCAACATCAGCCCGAACGCCTACGAAGCCGCGCGCTCCGCTACGCTCGCGGAAGCGGCATAACCGAACCGACACCGTGTCCACGATCAAGGGCCAAGGCCCGACGACGGGTGGGTCGGTCTCGGATCGGGTCGGTCTACCCGATGACGGACGATCCGCGGGGCCCCACGGGAGACGAAGGGGGAAGCGCTCCGCGCTCCCCCCTCACCCGGTGCTCCCACCTCGCCACGGCGAGAACACCACCGTCAGCTCCTCGAGCATCACGTCCCACGCCAAGCAGCAGCCATGCACCGACGGCGGCCGCCTGCTCGGCGCTGATCCCGGCGCAGCCGTGCTCGAGGGCGTGAGTGACGATCTGCGCTTCGCCGCTCCACGAGATCCTGGGTCGGTCCGAGGTAGAAGCGGTCCACGGCGGCGGCACCGGTGAGTTCGAGGACGACGTAGTGCTGCCGGGTCGGGGTCGTGCTCGGGGTCGACGGGGCACCCCGCCACCGGTTCGGGGTCCGGGTCAGAGAGCCCGGCGGATCGGCTGAACGATGACCACGCGGTCGGGGTCGGTGGGGCTCTCGAAGCGGACCGGGCGCAGTGTGCCCGAGGCGGAGAGGTGGACCTCCTCGTCGACCAGGGCCTTCAGCGCGGCCGTGAGATAGCGGCTGTCGGGGCCTGACCCCGGTTCTTGGACACGCTGAATCCAGCACGTGGTGCTGGGGAAGCGAGATGATCCGAGAATCATGGCTAGGAAGAACTATTCCGAGGAGTTCCGTCGTCAGGGCCGTCGACTTGTACGAGTCCACCCCGGGTGCCACGGTCCGCGGCATCGCCGAGGACCTCGGCATCGTGCATGGCACGCTGCGGGGTTGGCTCGAGGTCTACGGGACCGGCAAGAAGACCGCTGCTGACGGGACGTTGACCTCCAGCCCACTGCAGTCCAGGCCGTCGAAGAAGAACTCCTCGGCGCCTGAAGGTGAGACGCCGGAGCAGAAGATCGACCGACTGGAGGCCGAGAACGCGGCGCTGCGGGCCGAGACCACCAAGCTCACCACCGAGCGGGAGATCCTGCAGCGGGCGGCCAAGTATTTCGCCGGGGAGACGCGCTGGTGAGTCGCTTCCAGTTCGTCGCCGACAACTCCGCCACCTTCGAGGTGAAGCGACTGTGCGAGCTCGTCGAGATCGAGCGCTCCTCCTGTCAACGGCGAGTGAACTGGTCGTTGAAATCGCCGGGGCCAGTGAAGGTGCGCCCGGGTAGGAACGAGGTCTCGAAGAACCCGTTGCGGCGCTCGACCAGGCCCTTGAACTCCGGGTCACGTGGCGGGGCGAGCTTGATCCGCACCCCCAGGTGCCGACGAAGGTCGCAGCACAGTGAGCTTGCCGGTGCCACCGATCGCCACTTCACGGTCCCACACCAGCGTCCGCGGGCTCGCGCCCCAGGCGCCGAGGATGGCCCACATGCCGGCCAGAATGTCGCCGCCCTGACGCGACGGGATCATCGCGCCACCCGTGATCCGCGAGTAGCCGCACGTCATCGCCAACACCGGCAGGATCTGTGCCTGACCGCCGCCGACAGGGATCAGCAGGGGCGGGAACCACAGGTCGCATTGAGCGACCTGACCGGGCTCGTACACGACCCGATCGGTCGGGTCGACACCGACGAACAAGGGCCGCAGCTCACGGACTCGTTCCTTGAGGATCGTCATCGAGTGCTGCCAGCCGACGCGCTCGGCGATCACCGTGGCCGGCATCTTCGGATGCTCCTTCAGCAGCAACCGGATCTGCGGCTCGACGGCGTCGACCAGCGACCCCTTCGGCGGCCGCACGTACCGCGGTGGCGTGTCGGTCTTCAGCGCCGACGCGACCGTGTTCCTCGCGATCCCCAACTCGCGTGCAATAGCGGACTGCGAGAGCCCCTCGGACTTGTACAGCCGACGAATCGGCCCAGTTCTCCAACGTGATCACACCCCAAGGCGTACTCGGGGTGCTCAACTTTCACCCGTCGATTACTGCCCAGTTTTCAGGCTCTCCTGACGCTTCCGTGGGTGTTTTCGCGAGCCGTTGACGAGGGCACGCCGCTCTCTGCCTAGGTTTCTGGCTGTTGAGGTCAGTTACCTGAAGAGCGGAGAACGGCGTGCGGAACGCAAGCCTATGGCGGTCCTTGCTGGGCGTCGAGAAGACGGTCGTGGAGGACATCGAGTTCGATGAGGACGACCAGCTGCTGGTGGCTCATGTCCGTCCCCGGGCTCGGGTGCGTGGCCGGTGCGGACGGTGCGGGCGCAGGTCGCCCGGGTACGACCGTGGCGAGGGTCGGCGGCGGTGGCGGGCCCTGGATCTGGGCACGGTGCAGGTCTACCTCGAGGCCGACGCCCCGCGGGTGGCCTGCCGCCAGCACGGCCCCACGGTGGCCGCCGTCCCGTGGGCCAGGCACGGGGCCGGCCACACCCTGGTCTTCGACGAGCAGGTGGCCTGGCTGGCCACGCAGTGCTCCAAGTCCGCGGTCACCGAGCTGATGCGCATCGCCTGGCGCACCGTCGGGGCGATCATCACCCGGGTCTGGACCGACGTGGAGGCCCTCGGCGACCGGTTCGCCGGCCTGCGACGGATCGGCATCGATGAGATCTCCTACAAGAAGGGCCACCGCTACCTCACGATCGTGGTCGACCACGACACCGGCCGGCTCGTCTGGGCCGCCCCGGGCCGGGACAAGCCCACCCTGGCGAGGTTCTTCGAGGCCCTCGGGCCCGACCGGTGCGCCGCGATCACCCACGTCAGCGCCGACGGGGCGGACTGGATCGCCGCCGTGGTCGCCCAGCGGTGCCCGAACGCGGTGCGCTGCGCCGATCCGTTCCACATCGTCAAGTGGGCCACCGACGCCCTGGACGAGGTCCGTCGCCAGGCGTGGAACGAAGCCCGCGGCGCCGTCCGGCAGCGCCGGGCCGGGCGGGCCAGCGGGCACGCCAAGGCGCTCAAGCACGCCCGGTACGCGCTGTGGAAGAACCCCGAGAACCTCACCACCCGGCAGCAGGCCAAGCTCGCCTGGGTCGCCAAGACCGACCCGCGCCTGCACCGGGCCTACCTGCTCAAGGAAGGACTGCGCCTGGTCTTCCAGCTACCCGCCGACGAGGCCGAGACGGCCCTGGAACGCTGGATCGGCTGGGCCCGACGCTGCCGCATCCCCGCCTTCGTCGAGCTCCAACGCCGCATCGTCAAGCACAAGGCCTCGATCCTCGCCGCCATCGAGCACGGCCTGTCCAACGGACGCATCGAATCCGTGAACACCAAGATCCGACTCATCACCCGCGTCGCCTTCGGCTTCAAGTCCCCCGAAGCCCTCATCGCCCTCGCCATGCTCAACCTCGGCGGCCACCGACCCGTCCTCCCAGGCCGGAAATGACCCACGGATCAGTCAGGAGAGCCAGTTTTCACGCGTCGTCGACATGTGGTTCGGCGCATCTGGTAGAGGATCGCCGATCCGGGCGGGCGTCGACGTTGACGATGCAAAGGTTGCTTGGGTTGGCCCACACCGATGCTCCGCTTCCGCGAGATGAACGACTCCGCCCTCCCTGGCATTACCGCCCTTAGTGACCACCCGGGTTGAGCGCTCGAAGCAGCTCAGCGGCCTGCGGTGAGATGGCAGGCGGGGCAACGGTGGTGGCGTCTCCGGTCGTGATGACCGCGGAGCGGAGGGGCCGCAGGGTCTCGTCAGGTGCGCCTCGATGGAGTCGCGCAGGCGCGCGAAGACGGGTCTGGCTGGTCCTCGAGCACGGACCGACCGCCGGCGGGCAGACCGTCCCCACCCCGGACCCTCGACCACGGACCGGCCGGCACCCTCACGACCGACCCCACCCCCAGACCGACCCCAAGGGCCCGCCGGGGCGGGCCCCGGCCGAAGGCCGGCGGGCAGCGCGGAGCGCTGCCCGCGGAGAGGAACGGGTCAAGGCCCAGCAGGCCCTCTCACGCACCGGATGGTGGCTCCTCGACAGCGACGACACCATCGTCGGGTTCACCCGCACACCGCGCCGCGGGCAGCGCCGCAGACCCACCACGAGACGGCTCAAGTCCCAGGCCCAGGTCGCGCGAGCTCACGCCGACCTCGCCGAGCGCCGCGCCACGACCCAGCACGCACTGACCAAGCGCCTGTCCACCTCCCACGACGTCGTCGCGATCGAGGACCTCAACGTCGCCGGGATGACCCGCACCGCCAGAGGCACCCTCGAGCAGTCCGGCAGCAACGTGCGCGCCAAGGCCGGCCTCAACCGTTCCATACTTGACGTCGGCTTCGGCGAGATCCGCCGCCAGCTCACGTACAAGGCAGCTTGGTACGGGTCCCGCCTGGCCGTCATCGACCGGTGGGAACCGACCAGCAAGACCTGCTCGACCTGCGGCACAGCAAGAGCCACGCTGCCCCTGGCCGAGCGGGAGTACCACTGCACCACGTGCGACACACGGATCGACCGGGACCTCAACGCAGCCCGGAACATCCTCGCCGCCGCGGTGATGCTCGACGACGCCCGCGGAAAGCAGGAGTCACGAAACGCCCACGGAGGCCCAGGCGCGGACACGTCCGCGACAAGCCGCAGATGTGAGGAAGGCCAGGACCCCCCGGGTACCGGCCACCCCGACCGGGGAACCGGTCGGCCACCCCCACAAACCCAGCCTGATACGGCCGCACCCGCGGCATAACCCCAGGTCACGAAGCGTCCGCTCCGCGCGAGCGGGGGTGGTCCCGAGGCGGAACTGACCGCCATCGTGCGGGCCCTGTCCGCTCCGCGCGAGCGGGGGTGGTCCCCCGCACCAGCCCGAGCAGCTCCAGCAGGCCAGTCCGCTCCGCGCGAGCGGGGGTGGTCCGTTCATCGACCAGATGATGCGCGGCACCCTTGAGTCCGCTCTACGCGAGCGGGGGTGGTCCCTGATGATGCTGACCTACCTCAGCGCGAAGGCAGTCCGCTCCGCGCGAGCGGGGGTGGTCCGGCACAGCGTCAGACACCGACCCCGACGACGTCGATACTGAGGGCCAGGACGAGGAGGACGACCATGGCTAAGCACGCTCGTAAGGGCGCATCGGTGACGAACTCGAGGGTGCAGACCAAGTCCGGTCGGTTCATCTCTGCCAAGACTCAACGCGCGGCCGCGAAGGTCTACGTCAAAGCGAGCGAGAAGGCCGGCGAGCCGGTATCCCAGCGCATCCGCGACCTCGCATCAGGACGACCCTGACCTCAGCTGCGCCGAGGGGCTCGCTCAGACCGGCACGACCTGCGCTCAGATCTTCCGCGCGCGGGGTTGGACCTGTCAGTCGTTGATCTGGTGCACGCGGGCCAGGGAGCCGGTGCGTAGCTCGGAGGTGCTGACCCGACCGAGCGTCGAGGTCCAGGCGTGGTCGCCGGGGCGCCCGGGCAGCCGACGTCGCTTCGTGGTCGACCAGGACCGGTCGGTGAGGGTGGCCAACACCCGCCGGCCCAGCACGGCGGCATCTCCGGCAGCTAGGTTGACCAGGGCCATCTCGAGGGACCCTGGCTGCTCGACCGTCACGACGTGCGCGACGTCGTCGACCAGGCCGGCCTCGTCGGTGGAGAAGACCCAGGCGAGCATGTCCATCCCCGCCGGCCCCGCCAGGGGACTGTCGTGGAAGACGAGGTGCTCTCCCGGGGACAGGCGCGCCGGCGCCGACGTGCGTGTCTGCGCGAGCCGGCCCGCCGGCAGGTAGTACACCGCCGCCTGCGTCAGGGCCAGGCCGACCGCGGCCAGCTGCCAGCCCGCGTGGGCAGCGCTGGCATCACCGCGAGCGCCGCGGACTGCGCCCTCTTCTAGTCCGCGTCGGGCGATCTCGAGAAGGTTCATCCGCAGCGCGTGGGCGTGACCGGGGAGGAGGTTGAGCATGGGGTGGGGGGTGTCGCCGATCACCGAGGAGATCTGGGCGTCGCGCAGGGTGTGGTCGACGAGGTGCTCGCGGATGGTGTCGTGGTTCGCTGCTGTGCTCGAGGTCAGGCTTAGCCGGTCGGTGGCCAGCTGCATGCGTCGGTTGAAGACCCGCTCGGCGTCGGTTGCGGCGCGGTCGTGGTCCATTCCGAGGGCCTTGACCTGGGTGCTCGAGCGGCGGAAGCCCAGAGCCGGTGCCGGGTTGTCGGCGTCGGGGCCGATCGCCATGGTGTCGCGCAGGACGGTGTCGCGGCCGTCGGGGCCTTGCATCACTTCGGTGACGCGGAGCTGCACTCCTGGGGTGTCTCGGGCTGCCATCTCGAACCCGGTGAGCATGCGTCGGGTGCTCTCCTCGTCGGCGCGGTTGCCGACGGCCATCGCCGCGTCGCGCAGCTGCCGGGTGCAGTCCATGAGGCGATCAGCCAGAAGCTTCAGCTCGTCGACGTCGACGTCGTCGGTGCTGCGCTGTTGTGCGACCAGCCGGGACAGCTCGGTGCAGAACGCGCGGGCGCGCTCGGCGTCGGTGTTGTCGACGGCGCGTCGCAGTGCCTGCAGGTGCATCGCCCCGCAGGTCTGCTCGAGGTCCTCTTCTTGATCGCCGCGGTAGTGCGCCAACCCGGTGGCGACGGAGAGCAGCTCTACGGTGTCCTGCACCATCTGCTCGTGGGGGGACCAGACGAGCTTCTCTTGGGCCGAGCCCGTGGGGTCCTTGGGGGTGAAGCGCTCCGACAGGGCGTTGTACCAGCCCATGAAGTCCTCGAAGAGGCGCTCTGCGGTGTCCGGCGTCTGGGTCATCGCTGCTCAGCCACGAAGTCGTCGACGGCGGCGAGGTCGGCTTCGCCGCCGAGGTCATGCATCGACCCCGACCAGATCGGTGAGGCGTAGGTGCGGGCTCGCTCCGAGTCGTTGGTCTCTTCATCCCATGGGGAGCGCAGCAGGGCGCAGCGGCCGGTCTTGCTGTTCTGAGGACTGATCTCGTATGCGATGAGGTGCCCGGTGGAGGCGTTGAAGCGCTTGCGGGCGAAGGTGAGCAGCCACCCGCCGTGCGGCATCCCGCCGGGCGGACCTTGTCCGCGCAGGCGGAAGCCCCAGTCGCTCTCGGCGGGAGCCCCTCCGGTGCGGTCGTCGGTGCTCGGCTCGAGGACGGGCAGGCCGATCGCGGCGGAGAGCTCGTCGAGGGAGTCGTAGATCTTCATGCGGGGCGTCCTCCTGTGCTGGGTAGGTGGTCACACGGGTCAGCGGCACGGTCGGGGAGTCGTGTTGCTCTCACGGTGCCGGGTCGGACTGACATCGCCAGTAGCCCCCGCGGGGTCGGTGTGATCGCTCGAAGCAGCGCCGAGCAGGTCCTGGTCCGTCCCGGTGCGACGTTCGGCATGAGGGGCCGGCGCTGCGAGAGCCCGACACGATCGGCGGCCACCGCAGGTGCGTCCTGCACGTCGATCGCCGCCCCATGCGCTCGACCGTAGGTGCCCCGGCGAGAGGGCGCCACCGCGTGGCATGCGCCGCTGGGATGTCACCACGCTCGCCTACCGTCATAGGCAGACGAGGGCAGAGAGGTGGTCGACATGTGGTGTCTGTGCTGGCGAACCGGCCGTGACCAGGGTGGTCGCCTGTGACCCTGGTGATCGCTGTGCTCGGCCTGGTCCTGTCCGTCGTCAACACCGCGTGGCAGGTACGTCAGCACGCCCTGTCCGGAGCGCGCGTCGCCGTCGAGCTCCACTGGGGAGCGATGGGTCAGGGACGTGTCGCGTCGGCACCCATCACGGGCAGCTTGGAGAACTTCCGGCACGCAGGAGTCGACACCCCGATCTTCGTGGTCACGGGAGCGAACGGCGGCCGCTCACCCATCGACGTCACCGGCTTCTACATCGACCTCAAGGGAGGAGGCTCCTATTCGGTAGCGGGCGCCGGGATCAACCCGCAGCTGCCGCACCGGCTTGAGCCCGGGTCTTCTGTCTCCTTCTACATCGTGATCGACGAGGTCGAGCGCCTCATCACAGCGCTCTCGATGACCTACGGAGGGACCATCCGGGGAAGGCTCAACTTGGCGGTGGGCGACGCGAAGACCAGCGACTGGGTGGCGTACTCCGTTGCCGACCACGGCCCACCACCGGCTCAGGAGCCCCAGCGCCGGCTGCGACCTTGGGCAAGGCGCGGCTGACCGAGCACTCGGTCTCACCTTGCCTCGCCGTGTAGGCGCGAGCCGCGGTGTTGTTCGCCCCTTAG
>NZ_BCUV01000009.1 GCF_001591405.1 Janibacter terrae NBRC 107853 | reverse complement strand
AGGGCAACTTCTCAAACTTACCGCTGTCCACGCTTGGGCGTCAACTTCGTGATCCGCTCTCGGAGCGGCCGACGCTGATCGCGCTTGGATCTTCAGCGGTGGCCCACCGTAGCAGCGCAGCTGCTCGGTTCCAAATCCCCGGATCTTGGTCTGTCCGCGACCACCTGGGTGGCCGCCGACCTGATCCGCGTACATCGGATGGGGGCTGTCAACTCGTGGGACCGGCCTGCCTGGGGCGACTTCAGCGAGTCACCGCTTGGTGTCCGTTCCTCCCTGTCGGGCTGACATCGAGAACATTAGGACACCGATCCCGAGGTTGCCAAATCGGCCGGTATTCCGGGGTTCTGGGTGTCTCCCCGCATGGGGGTCCACGTCCCGCGGCTGATCATCACCGTGCGCAGGACGTCCGGCCGGTCGGTGATGATCCCGTCCACACCCATGTCGAGGAGCTCGTGCATCAGCCCCGGCTCGTCGACGGTCCACACCACCACCCGCACGCCCAGCCGGTGTGCCCGCCGCACGAGGGAGGGCGAGTGGATGGGCAGCCGCCCGAGACGGACGGGGACGTGGGCGAACCGACCCCGCACCACCGACGACGGTGGCTGCACACCCGCCTTGGACGCGGAGATCAGGGCGACGAGCGATCGCCACCCGAGCGCGGTGCGCAGGTGGGTCGCCTGGGAGGCGAGCAGCTGCAGCCACCCGTCCCACGCACCGGCGACGCACACCCGCTCGGCGAAGTCACGGCGCTGGAGGAGGCGGGCCATGGGCGCGATGGCCGCCCGGTTCTTCAGGTCGACGGTGAAGCACGCGTCCGGGAAGGTCGTCAGCGCCTCCTCGAGCGTGGGGATCGGCTCCGTCCCCCCGACGCGCACGGTGCGGCGCAGGTCCGCCAGGGTGCGCGCGCCGATCCGACCCGTGCCCGTCGTGCACCGGTCGAGCACCTCGTCGTGGAAGCAGACGAGCTCTCCATCGGCGGTGAGCCTGATGTCCGACTCCAGGTAGCGCAGCCCCAGCGCCGTCGACATCGAGAAGGCCGCCAGGGTGTTCTCGGGCGCGAGGTGCGCGCCACCGCGGTGCGCGATCGCGAGAGGCTCCGTCTCCTCGCCGTAGGTCATGTCTCGATGGTCCCCCCCTTCGCCCGCCGGGGTCGCCGATCCCGGGTGTGGCGCGGGAAGGTTCACCCGGACTTCGTCGTCCTGTTCCTCCCCCTTCGCCCTCGGGCACCGACAGGCCGCCTGGCGGGCCGCACTGCTGTGACCGCGAACCCAGCCGACTCGTGGGTAGGCTGGCTCATGCACAGGCCACCCCGGTTGTGGCACCCGATCCACTGGGACCAGGAGCAGCATGAGCAACGACCAGCCCCGCACCACCACCGGCAGCAGCGATCCCGCCACGCGTCGGCGGATCGGTCAGCCCGCGCCCGGGGAGACCGAGCGCACCGTCGGCCAACTCGTCGCCGACGCCTCGCACGACATCTCGGCCCTGGTCCAGAGCGAGATCAAGCTCGCCAAGGCGGAGGTCACCAAGGGCCTGTCCTTCGGCGGCAAGGGGGCCGCCCTGCTCGGCGGCGCCGCCTTCCTCGGGCTCCTCGGGCTGATCTTCCTCTTCCACACCCTCGCCCAGGTCATCGCGATCTGGCTGCCCCTGTGGGCCGGCTACCTCATCGTCACCGTCGTGCTCCTCGCGATCGCCGCGGTGCTCGGCCTCATCGGCCTGAAGGCCCTCAAGAAGGCCAAGGAGAACACCGTCCCGCAGAAGGCGATCCGCAACGCGCAGGAGACGGTTGCCGCGATCAAGCCGGGCAGCTGAACCCGCCCGACGCCGCGGCCGCCCTCGTCGAGGGTCCGTGGGAGCACCGCTTCATCTCCGCCAACGGGGCCCGGTTCCACGTCACCACGACGGGGACCGGGCCCGTCGTCCTCTTCGTGCACGGCTACCCGCAGTTCTGGTGGGCCTGGCGTGCGCAGCTGCCGGCCGTCGCCGCCGCCGGCTACCGCGCCGTGGCCGTCGACCTGCGCGGCTTCGGGGCGAGCGACAAGCCGCCGAGCGGGTACGACGCGCCGACGGCGTGCGACGACCTCGCGGCGATCGTGCGCAGCCTGGGCGCCGAGAGGGTCGCCTTCGTCGGGCTCGGGCTCGGCGCGACCTTCGTGTGGAGCATGCCCACGCACCATCCCGAGGTGACCGCGGCGATCGCCCCGATCGGCATGCCCCACCCGGCGGTCTTCCACCACGCGATGTGGCGCCACCCGGTCCAGTGGCGCGCCAACCGGTACCTGCGGGCGATGCAGACCCCCTTCGCCTCCGAGCGCCAGTCACCGAGCGTGGCCCGACGGTTGCGCGCGTGGTCCGGGCCGGACCATGCGTGGATCACCGACGAGGTCGTCGAGCGCTACACCGAGGCGATGTCCTTCCCCTTCGCCGGGGTGGCCGCCGCGGAGTACCACCGCTGGTTCTACCGCTGCCGGCTCACCCCGCAGGGGGTCCGCTACCTGCAGCGGGTCAAGGCCCGCATCGAGGTCCCGGTCCTGCACCTGCACGGCTCCGAGGACCCCACCTCCCTGACGACGATGGCCGCCGAGTGCGAACGCCATGTCTCCGGCCCGCTCACCGTGCGGACCATGGCCGGCGCGGGGGCCTTCGTCCCTGAGGAGGCTCCCACGGAGACCACCTCGGCCCTCATCGAGTGGTTGGCCATCGCCCACCCGACGCACTGACGTACTGGCGCACGAAGCGCAACGGGAGGCGGCGCCGTCTGCCGTCGTCCCAGGGCCGGGTGAGTCCCGAGGCGTCGAGCAGCACCGAGAGCAGCTGGGCGGTGAAGCCCCACACGAAGAGGTCGGCCACCTCGAAACCCGGCCCGACGTAACCGCTCGGTCCCTTCACCGTGAAGCGGTTGGCCGGGTCCACGAGGTCGTCCACGGGGATCCGTTCGACGCGGGCGACCTCGCCCGGGTCGACGACCCGCAGCGGGCCGGGCGCACCCCACCAGCCGAGGACCGGCGTCACGGCGTTCTGCGAGGGGCTGAGCCACAGGTCGGGGAAGGACCCGACGACCTCCACGCCCTGCGGGTCGACCCCGACCTCCTCCCACGTCTCGCGCAGGGCGGCCTCGACCGGCCCCTCGCCGGGGTCGAGCCGACCTCCCGGGAAGGAGACCTGGCCCGCGTGGCTGCGCAGCGCGTGCGAGCGCTCGGTGAGCACGATGTCGTGCCCCCGTTCCCCCTGCGCCACGAGCATGAGGACCGCGGACCGACGGGCGACGTCCTGCGGGGGCGCGAAGTCCCTGAACCAGGCGGGCTGGTCGGCCCGCAGGTTCTCCTCCGCCCGCAGCAGCCACTCCGGGGGACGCACGAGCGCCGTCATCGCGTCGCCGCCTGCGCACCGGGAGCGAGCTCGTACCTGAGGAGCTTGGCGGCCTTGTCCGGGTCGGTCTCCCCCACACCGTAGGAGGGGCACAGCCGGGCGACCGGGCAGGCGCCGCACGCGGGGCGGCGGGCGTGGCAGGTGCGTCGGCCGTGGAAGATCAGGACGTGGCTGAGCATCGTCCAGTCCTTGCGGGGGAAGAGCTCACCGACCGCGTGCTCGACCTTGACCGGGTCCTCCTCGTCCGTCCAGCCCATGCGACGGGCGAGCCGGCCGAAGTGCGTGTCGACGGTGATCCCCGGGACCCCGAAGGCATTGCCCAGGACGACGTTGGCGGTCTTGCGGCCCACGCCGGGCAGCTTGACGAGGTCGGCGAGGCGGGGCGGGACCTCCCCTTCGTGCCGCTCGACGATCGCGGCGCCCAGTGCGAGGACGGAGGCGGTCTTGGCCCGGAAGAAGCCCGTGGGCCGCAGGACCTCCTCCATCTCCGTGCGCTCAGCGGCGGCGAGGTCGGCAGCCGTCGGCCACCGGGAGAAGAGGAGCGGGGTCACCTTGTTGACCGTGAGATCGGTCGTCTGCGCGGACAGCACCGTCGCGACGAGCAGCTGCAGCGGGGTGTCGAAGTCGAGCTCGCAGTGGGCGTACGGGTAGCGCTCGTGCAGCATCCGGTACATCCTGCGGGCACGGCGGACCAGGGCGAGCGGGGACTCGACGCGTTCGGCAGACACCCCCGCAGCCTAGGCCCCCTACGGCAGGTGCCCCGTGGCACACTGCCCTCTGTGAACCTCGATGTCGTACGCCGCGCCCCGCTCTTCGCGACCCTTGACGACGACTCCGCCGCCGAGGTGATGGCGACCATGACCCCCGTGCGCATGGAGCGTGGGGACGTCCTCTTCAACGAGGGCGACCAGGGCGACCGGTTGTACGTGATCACCGAGGGCAAGATCAAGCTCGGCCGCACCTCGACCGACGGCCGGGAGAACCTGCTGGCGATCCTCGGTCCGTCCGAGATGCTCGGCGAGCTCAGCCTCTTCGACCCCGGGACGCGCACCGCGACCGCCACCGCCGTCGCCGAGACGCAGCTCATCGGGCTCGGCAACGAGCAGCTCACGCAGCTCCTCGGGGCGCACCCACGCATCGCCGGCACGCTGCTCGCCGCGCTGGCCCGCCGCCTGCGCCGCACCAACGAGAACCTCGCCGACCTCGTCTTCACCGACGTCCCCGGTCGCGTCGCGAAGGCGCTGCTCGAGCTGAGCCAGCGCTTCGGCCGCCCGGTCGAGGAGGGCGTCATGGTCGCCCACGACCTCACCCAGGAGGAGCTCGCCCAGCTCGTCGGCGCCTCCCGCGAGACGGTCAACAAGGCGCTGGCCGACTTCGCCTCGCGCGGCTGGCTGCGCCTCGAGGCCCGCGCGGTCCTGCTCACCGACGTCGAGCGCCTGCAGCGTCGCGCACGCTGACCCCTGGCACGACGAGGGCCCGGATGCACGAGCATCCGGGCCCTCGTCGTGCGCGGGGTACCGGTCAGCCGACCTGCTCGAGGTGGGCCATCTGGGCGAGGACGGACATCCTCGCCGCGGGCCAGACCGAGCGGTCGACGTCGGCGTACACGCGCGCCACGACGGCGTCGGCGTCGCCGGCCCCGTCGGCGAGCGCCGCCCGCACCTGCTCGAGCCGCTCGCGGCGGTGCCTCCGGTAGAAGTCCACCATCGCAGCCGCGTCGGGGACCGTGGGGCCGTGGCCGGGCAGGATCGCGGTCACCTCGCCGTCACCGGTGAGCCCGCGGATGCGCTCGAGCGAGTCGAGGTAGGCCGCGAGCTCGCCGTCCGGGTGGGCCACGACCGTCGTCCCGCGCCCGAGGATCGTGTCGCCGGTGAGCAGGGCGTGGTCGGCGGTCAGCGCGAAGGAGACCGAGTCGGACGTGTGCCCGGGCGTCGCCACGACCCGCACCTCGAGGCTGCCGGCCCGCAGCACGTCGCCGTCGACGAGGTCGTCGTGACCCCGACCGACCGCCTGCACGGGAGCACGGGTCAGGTCGGCGAGGCGCGGAGCGCCCTGGCTGTGGTCGAGGTGCCCGTGGGTGAGCACGATCCGCGACACGCGGGCACCGAGCGCGGCGACGTGGTCGACGACCCGCTGCTGATGGGCGGCCTCGTCCTCACCGGGGTCGATGACGATTGCCTCGGTGCCACCGGGCTCGAGGAGGACCCACGTGTTGGTCCCGTCGAGGGTCATCGGCCCGGGGTTGCCCTGGAGGAGGCAGTAGGCGTGCGGGGTCACCGCTCCTCCCGCCCACGAGCCGAAGGGGGCAGAGGGCTCCGGCGCGACCGCTGCGCTCACGGCAGGTCGGCCCGCATCGCCGGACCGGCCTCGGTGAGGACCGGGTGCGGCATGACCGGGGCGACGTCGACGTCCTGGTCGAGGGCGGCCCGCACCGTGCTGACCTCGGCGAGCTGCTCGAGGCAGACGATCGTGGGCGGCATGAGGAGCAGGTCGCCGTCGGCGAAGGCGTCGAGCACCCCCGAGGGGCGCACCCACTCGGACAGGTCGGCCTCGCTCGTGTCGCCGTCGGGGTCCTGCCCCTCCGGCACCGCCGCGACGAAGAAGCGGGTGTCGTAGCGACGCGGCTCGACCTCCGGGGTGATCCAGTGGGCCCGGTAGCGCAGCAGGTCGCTGCGCAGGACGAGGTGCTGGTCGAGGAGCACGTCGCCGAAACCGATCTCGCGCCGCACGAGGCGGGCGCGCAGCACGGCCGCGAGGGCTGGGTCGAGGTGGGGGACGCCCCCTTCGTCATCGACCGGAGAGGCGAGGAGCACGCCGGTCTCCTCGAAGATCTCGCGGACCGCCGCGGCGACGAGCATGCGCGCACTGGCCTCGTCGGTGCTGAGCTCCTCGGCCCACTCGGCCACGCTCGGCCCGGCCCACGGCAGCTCGTCCTCGGCATCGCGCTGGTCGACGCCCCCGCCGGGGAAGACGTGCATCGATGCCGCGAAGGCCATCGACCCCGCCCGGCGCAGCATGAAGACCTCGAGCGGGCCCTCGTCGTCGCGCAGGAGCATGACGGTGGAGGCGAGCTTGGCCCGCACCGGCCCATCACCGGAGGGCTCGACGTCGAGCCCGAGGACCTGCTGGGCCCGGGCTCCCAGCAGGAAGTCGCGCTGGGCCATCAGTGACGGACCCGGACGGTCACCTCGACCTCGACGGGCGAGCCGAGCGGCAGGGCCGCCACGCCGACCGCCGAACGGGCGTGCTCACCCGCGGTGCCGAAGACCTCGCCGAGCAGCTCGCTGGCGCCGTTGATGACCCCCGGCTGCCCCGTGAAGTCGGGGGCGCTGGAGACGAAGCCGACGACCTTGACGACCTGCTCGACCCGGTCGAGGTCGCCCACGGCCTGGCGGATCGCGGCGAGCGCGTTGATCGCGCAGGTCCGGGCCAGGTCCTTCGCGGTCTCCGGGTCGACCTCCGCGCCGACGTGACCGGTCGCGGGGAGCGACCCGTCGACGAGCGGCAGCTGGCCCGAGGTGAGGACGTGGTCACCGTCGACGACGGCCGGGACGTAGGCGCCGGCCGGAGCGGGCGGGTCGGTCAGGGTGATGGACAGCTCTGCGAGGCGCTCGTCGATGCGTCCCATCAGGCGGCCCTGGGTCGCTTGAGGTAGGCCACGAGGTTGCCCCCGTCGCCCTGCAGGACCTGGACGAGCTCCCAGCCGTCCTCGCCCCACTGGTCGAGGATCTGCTTGGTCGCGTGGACGATGAGCGGCACGGTTGCGTACTCCCACTGGGTCATGGCCGCACCCTACTCGTAGGGTGATCACGTGACCGGTCCCTCCACCTCCCCCGTGCGGTTGCACGTCGTCTCCGGCAAGGGCGGCACGGGCAAGACGACCGTCGCGACCGCCATGGCGCTCGCGCTCGCCGCCCGTGGCCAGCGCGTCCTGCTCGCCGAGGTCGAGGGGCGGCAGGGTCTGGCCCAGGTCCTGGACGTGGCCCCGCTCGGCACCGAGGAGCGCACCCTGGTGACCGACCCCTCGGGCGGTGAGGTCGTCGGCCTGTCGGTCGACGCCAAGACCGCGCTGCTGGAGTACCTGCAGAAGTTCTACAAGCTCGGTCGCGCGGGCTCCGTGCTCGAGCGGGTCGGCGCGGTGGACTTCGCGACGACGATCGCCCCCGGCGTGCGCGACGTCCTGCTCATCGGTCGCGTCTACGAGGCCGTCGGGCGGGTGACGAAGGGGGCGAAGAAGCGTCCCGTCTTCGACTCCGTCATCCTCGACGCGCCCCCGACGGGACGCATCGGCCGCTTCCTCGCAGTGAACTCGGAGGTGTCCGAGGTCGCGAGGGTCGGACCGATCCGCAACCAGGCCGACTCGATCACCCGGATGCTCCAGAGCCCGACGACCGCGGTGCACCTCGTGACGCTGCTCGAGGAGATGCCCGTGCAGGAGACGCTCGACGCCATCGAGGAGCTGGGTGAGCTGTCCCTGCGGGTCGGCTCGGTCATCGCCAACGACGTGCGACAGCCGCTCGTGGCCGACGAGGACGCCGAGGCCATCGCCTCGGGCGAACCGGAGGTGCAGACCGCACTCGAGGAGGCGCTGGCGCTGGTCGACATCACGGCGGGACCTGCGCTCGTCAGCGGGTTGCTGCGGGAGGGCGCCGACCACGTCCACCGCTCACGGCTCCAGGCCGAGCAGCGCGAGGTGCTCGGCGCTCTGCCGGTGCCGCTGCGGGTGCTGCCCCACCTCACCGACGGGGTCGAGTCCGGCGACCTGCGCGTGCTCGCCGAGGTCCTCGACGAGCAGGGCGGTGTGTGATGGCGACCCGTCAGGGCCCCGTGCTCGACCTCGACGCCGTCATCGGCGACCCGGGGCGGCGGATCATCGTCTGCTGCGGCTCCGGAGGGGTCGGCAAGACCACGACCGCCGCGGCCCTCGCCGTGCGGGCGGCTGAGCAGGGGCGGCGGGTCGTCGTGCTGACGATCGACCCGGCCCGTCGGCTCGCCCAGTCGCTCGGGCTCGAGGAGCTCGACAACACCCCGCGGCCCGTCGCCGACATCGACACCTCGGCCGGTGGCTCGCTCGACGCGATGATGCTCGACATGAAACGGACCTTCGACGAGGTCGTCGAGTCCCACGCCAGCCCCGACAAGGCCGCGCAGATCCTCACCAACCCCTTCTACATCGCTGTGTCGAGCTCCTTCGCCGGCACGCAGGAGTACATGGCGATGGAAAAGCTGGGCCAGCTGCGCGCGCAGATGGCCGACGGCTCGCGTGACTGGGACCTGGTCATCGTCGACACCCCGCCGTCGCGCTCGGCCCTGGACTTCCTCGACGCCCCCAAGCGGCTCGGGTCCTTCCTCGACGGGCGCTTCATCCGCCTGCTCACCGGTCCGGCCAAGGTCGGCGGGCGCGCCTCGCTCAAGGTCTTCACCGCCGGCGTCTCGGTCGCGGGCGGGATCATGAGCAAGCTGCTCGGAGGCGAGTTCCTGCGGGACGTGCAGACCTTCGTCGCCGCGATGGACACGATGTTCGGCGGGTTCCGCCAGCGGGCCGACCAGACCTACGCCCTCCTCGCCCGCCCGGAGACGGCCTTCGTGGTCGTGGCCTCCCCGGAGCGGGACGCCATCCGCGAGGCCGGCTTCTTCATCGAGCGGCTCGCGAGCGACCGGATGCCGCTGGCCGGCGTCGTCGTCAACCGCGTGCAGGTCGCCTCGGCCAAGCAGCTCGGCGCGGGCCGCGCCGAGGACGCCGCCGTGCAGCTCGAGGAGACCGGGGGCCACGAGCTCGCGGCCGCCCTGCTGCGGGTGCACACGGAGGTCGCCGAGACCGCCGCCCGCCACCGGCAGGTGATCACCCGCTTCCGCACCAGCCACCCGGGCGTCCCCCTGGGCACCGTCCCCGCGCACCCGCTCGACATCCACGACCTCGAGGGCCTGCGCGAGATCGGTGAGGCGCTCGCCGGGCGCTGACCGGCTGCACGGGGTCCCCGACCCGCACAGGTTGCTTCGTTACCCTGTGCCGCATGTCTGACTCAGGGATGCCGCACCTCTTCCGCCTGCTCGGCGCCTTCCTGGCCGTGGCGGTGGGTCTCGGCCTCGTCGGTGCGGGCATCGTCATCCCGATCGCCGGGGCGACCGGCGGCGCGGCCAAGTCCACGGCCACCGCCTTCAACGAGCTCGATGACGAGTTCACGGCCAGCGCTTTGTCGCAGCAGTCGAAGATCTACTCGGCCGACGACAAGCTGCTCGCCACCCCCTACGCCGACAACCGCGTCGTCGTCCCGCTGAGCAAGATCTCGCCGACGATGCGCAAGGCGCAGATCGCCATCGAGGACAGCCGCTTCTACGAGCACGGCGGCATCGACGTGCGCGGCACGACCCGTGCGCTCGTGTCCAACGCCTCGGACGGCGAGACCCAGGGTGGTTCCTCGATCACCCAGCAGTACGTGAAACTCATGCTCGTCGAGAAGGCCCGCGCCGAGGGCGACGAGGCCGGCGTCACGGCGGCGACGGAGCAGACCTACAGCCGCAAGCTGCAGGAGCTCAAGTACGCGCTCAACGTCGAGAAGACTCACACCAAGGACCAGATCCTCGCCGGCTACCTCAACCTGGCCCTCTACGGCGACCAGGCCTACGGGGTCGAGGCGGCGGCGCAGCACTTCTTCAGCAAGCCCGCCAAGGACCTCGGCCTCGCCGAGTCGGCGACCCTGGCCGGCGTGGTCCAGTCCCCGAGCCGCCTCAACATGCGCACCAACCCCGACGAGGTCCAGGAGCGCCGTGACCTCGTCATCACCCGGATGCAGCAGCTCGGCATGGTGACCCCGGCCCAGGCGGACGCGGCCAAGGCCAAGGACGTCGAGGACATGCTGAAGATCAAGAAGAACGAGGGCGGCACCTGCTCCAAGGCCGCCGACCCGTACTTCTGCAACTACGTCATCCAGTACCTGCGCACGATGCCCGAGCTCGGGCCCGACCCCGACGCACGCATGCTCGCCGTCAACACCGGCGGTCTGAAGATCAGGACCACGCTGCGTCGCGACTGGCAGAAGAAGCTCAAGGACGACCTCACCGAGCGCGTCCCCACCGGCACGGAGCGGTTCGGCGCGGCCGGCGCCCTCGTCGAGCCGGGCACCGGCAAGGTCCGGGCGATCGCCCAGACCTCGACGTACAAGATCGGCCTCAAGAAGGCCTCGACCCGCTACTCCGAGCAGGCGTGGAGCGTCCCGGCCCAGTACGGCGGCACCAACGGCTTCGCCATCGGCTCCACGGCCAAGATGTACGCCCTCGTCGCCGCGCTCGAGAAGGGCAAGCCGCTCAAGTCGACCGTCAACGCTCCCCCGGCCGGCGTGAAGAACCCGCACGAATTCTCCCCGGGCGACTTCCAGAAGGGCTGCACGACCAACGACCCGACGTGGGCCGTGTCGAACGACTACCAGATCGGCGGCAGGATGACCCTCGCCGAGATGACCAAGAAGTCGATCAACACCGCCTTCGCGCAGCTCGCCTCCGATGTCGGCTCGTGCAACATCCCCAAGGTCATGTCGAAGATGGGCCTGGTGGACGGCTACGGCCTCCCCTACGGCCTGACCTACGCGGGCGGCAAGAAGGTCAAGGGCGACTACGCCATCTCCAACCTCGTCCTCGGCTCGGACTCGACCTCCCCCCTCCAGCTCGCGTCCAGCTACGCCACCCTGGCGGCGGACGGCAAGTACTGCCCGCCCAACCCGATCGAGTCGATCACGACGGCGACCGGCAAGAAGCTGAAGATCACCCCCCGCCCGTGCAAGCAGGTCCTCGACAAGGACGTCGCCAGGGGCGTGACCCAGCTGCTCCTCGGACCCCTCGAAGCCGGCGGCACCGCCGCGGGCCTCGACCTCGCCAACGGGCGCCAGGCCGCGGGCAAGACCGGCACGACGGACAACCACAAGCAGTCCTGGTTCGCCGGGTACACCCCGCAGCTGTCCACCGCGATCTGGGTCGGCTCCCCGATCCGCGAGTACGACATGGACGGCATCACCCTCGGCGGCCGGTACTACGACCAGGTCTTCGGCGGCACGATCGCGGCGCCGATCTGGCAGGAGATCATGAACGAGGCCTCGGAGGGGATGGCGAAGAAGCGCTTCGCCAAGCCGAGCAAGAAGGTCGTCAACGGCGACCTGCGCACCATTCCCGACGTCACCGGCCAGGGGCCGACCCAGGCCCGGGCCGCCCTGGAGAAGGCCGGCTTCAAGGTCAAGGAGGGCGGCCAGGTCAACAGCAGCGTCCAGGCCGGCGCCATCGCTTACACGCAGCCGAGCGGCAAGGCACTCAAGGGTGCGACCCTGACGATGTACATCTCCAACGGCATCCCGCCCTACACCCCGCCGCCGCCGCCGAGCACGACGTTCACACCGCCGCCGCCGGTCACGACGACCCAGCAGCCGGCCCCCACGACGACGCAGAGGCCGAGCACGACCTCGACACCGGCGCCGACCACGACCTCTGCCCCCACGACGACGTCCAAGCCCAGGCCGACGAAGCCCAAGAAGACCGCCAAGCCGTCGGGCGGCAACTAGCCGGCCAGGCGCGCCTTGACCTTGGCCGCGATGGCGCCACCGTCGGCGCGACCGGCAGCCTCGGCCTGGGCCACCCCCATGACCTGGCCCATCTGCGCCATCGAGGTCGCGCCGACCTGCGCGATGGCGCGGTCGACGATGGCGGTGAGCTCGTCGTCACCGAGCTGCTCGGGCAGGTACTCCGCGAGGACGGCGAGCTCGGCCTCCTCGCGCTCGGCTAGCTCGGGGCGACCGGCGTCACGGAAGGCGGTGGCCGACTCCTTGCGCTTCTTGGCCTCCTTGGCGACGACCTTGAGCGTCTCCGCGTCGGTGAGCTGCTTGGCCTCGGTGCCGGAAACCTCTTCGTTGCTGATGCCGGTGAGCACCATGCGCAGCGTGGCGACCCGGACCTGCTCACGGGCGCGCATCGCCGTGTGGAGGTCGTGCTGGAGGGTGTCCTTGAGAGTGTCGGTCATGACCCGATTGTCGCAGTGTCGGCACGCGGCGTCCGCCGACTTTGCCAAGATGGGGCGGTGACCTCCTCCCCCTTCGTCCGGTCCGTGGCCGGGATCGCCGCCACCGGAGCCGCCGTCCTGGCCTGGGGGACGCTCGTCGAGCCGCGGCTCTTCGCCTTGCGCCGTTACACGCTGCCGGTGCTGCGCGCCGGCTCGCTGCCCGTGCGGGTCCTGCAGCTCAGTGACATCCACATGGTCCCCGGTCAGCGCGCCAAGGCCGAGTGGATCCGATCGCTCGCCGCGCTCGAGCCGGACCTCGTCGTCAACACGGGCGACAACCTCAGTCACCTCGAGGCCGTCCCCGCCGCGCTCGCCGCGATGGGGCCGCTGCTCGAGCGCCCGGGGGTCTTCGTCATGGGCTCCAACGACTACCACGCGCCGGTCCTGAAGAACCCGGCCCGCTACCTCACCACGAACCACGCCGAGATCGTCGGCCGCAGGATCGCGCTGCCGACCGACGAGCTGCGCTCCGGCATGACCGAGCGCGGGTGGGTCGACCTCGACAACGCGCGCACGAGCATCACCGTCGGTGCCGATCGCCTGGACCTCGTGGGCGTCGACGACCCGCACATCCATCGGGACGACTACGCCGCGGTGAGCGCGCCCGCCGACCCGACCGCGACGACCACGATCGGCGTCACGCACGCGCCGTACCGGCGCGTCCTCGACGCGATGACGGGCGACGGCGCGCGGCTCGTCATCGCCGGCCACACCCACGGCGGCCAGCTGTGCGTACCGGGGTACGGCGCGCTCGTCACCAACTGCGACCTCGACCGACGTCGGGCGAAGGGGGTCTCGCGCTGGTGGCCGGGTGCCGGTCGCGCGGGCAGCGGGCCGGACGACGCGGCGTGGTTGCACGTGTCCGCGGGCCTCGGGGCGTCGCGCTTCGCGCCTGTACGCTTCGCCTGCCGACCAGAGGCCACGCTCATGACCCTCGTCCCGGAAGGACTCGATCGATGAACGCACGCGAGGTGACCGTCCTGGCGGTCGCGGCGGTCTTCGCCTGCGGGTCCTCCGCCTGGGCCCTCGCCGGGGCCGCGCCCGTCGCGGACCTGCCCCCGGCACCCAACCTGTCGACGAGCCAGCCCTCCACCTCGTCGAGCTCGTCCACGAGGACGAGGAAGAGCTCGACGACGTCGACATCGACGTCTTCCTCCGCGAGCACCGTGGAGACGACGGCCCCGGAGCCGACCACCACCCAGGCGCCCGAGCCCGAGCCGACGACGACCAGCGAGTGGACCCCGCCGCCGACCGACACCTGGACGCCGCCGCCCACCGAGACGTGGACCCCGCCGCCGACGCCGGAGTACACGCCTCCGTACACGCCCCCCGCGACCGAGTCGACGACGACCGTCCCGGGCCCGGACCCCACCGGCACCGGGACGGGCGAGACGACCGAACCGACCGAGCCGACCGGGCCGAGCGAGACCGGCCTGACCGACACGGTGACGGAGCGGCTCGCGCCCACCGCCCCGGGTCCGCGGCGGACCGGGCGCTGACCCCGATTGTGGCTCGGGCCGGGGACTGGGTTATCCTTCCTTGTCGCCGCCTCGAGCAGGTGGTGCACGCTTCGGGGTGTGGCGCAGCTTGGTAGCGCGCTTCGTTCGGGACGAAGAGGCCGCAGGTTCAAATCCTGTCACCCCGACCCGCTGAACCGGCTCCGGTCCTCCAGGATCGGGGCCGGTTCTTTCGTGCCCGACCTTGGCGCCGGTTGTATACATTGGGTAGCGTTGTATACATCATCTGTACCGAGGAGGACCCGTGACCCACCGCCCCTGCTTCCACCTGGCCATCCCCGTCGACGACATCGCCGCAGCCCGTGCCTTCTACGGCGGCGTCCTCGGCCTCGAGGAGGGGCGCTCGGACACCCTGTGGGTCGACTGGAACTTCTACGGCCACCAGGTCGTGACGCACCAGACCGCGGACGGCTCGCCCGGGCCCGCCGGGCACAACCCCGTCGACGACCACCAGGTGCCGGTCCCGCACTTCGGCGCGGTCCTCTCGTACGACGACTTCCACGACCTCGCCGGCAAGATGCAGGCCGCGGGCGCCGAGTTCGTCATCGAGCCCTACCTGCGGTTCGAGGGCCAGGCAGGCGAGCAGTGGACGATGTTCTTCCTCGACCCGGCCGGCAACGCCATGGAGTTCAAGGCCTTTGCCGACGAGTCGATGATCTTCGCCAGGTGAGCACCGCGCCCTCGGCGACGACCAAGGCCGGACAGGTCCACGCCGCGCTGCGCGCCGCGATCCTCGACGGCTCCCTCGCCCCCGGCGAGGCGGTCGACGAGGCCGCGATGGCCACGGCCCACGGCGTCTCGCGCACCCCCGTGCGCGAGGCGCTGCGCGCCCTCACGAGCGAGGGGCTGCTCGTGCCCGGCGCCCGACGCCAGCTGCACGTCGTCGACGTCTCCGAGGACCACCGGCGCGAGGTCGCCTCCCTTCGCACCGCACTGGAAGGTGCCGCAGTGGAGGCGGCCTGCGAGCGCCGCACCGACGAGGACGTCGACCGGCTGCGGCTCCTCGTCGCCCGGCAGCGGCGGGAGGCGAAGGGGGGCGACGCAGCAGCCTTCCTCGGCAGCGACGAGGCCTTCCACCGCGCGCTGGCGCAGGTCGCGGGCATGCCCACTCTCCTGCAGCTGCTCGACCAGCTCGGCGCCTTCGTCCGGCTCGCCCGTCTCGGTGAGCCGACGCCGCAGCGGCACATGCTCGCGCTCGCCCGGGAGCACGACCAGCTCGTCGACCTCCTCGAGGCCCGCGACGCCGCGACCCTCAGGACGACGCTCACCCAGCACATCCGCTCCACGGCACCTCGTGCGTGAGGGATAACCTCCGTGCCATGGCGCGCCCCGGCTTCCTCACGCGCATCGCGGGCGCCGAGCGGACCCCGGAGCTCAACCACCAGCTGGCGACCCTCCTCGCCCTCGTCGCCGGCGTGCTCAACTCGGTCGGCTTCGTCGCCGTCGCCTTCTACACCTCGCACATGACGGGCGTGGGCGCGCAGGTCGCCGATCACCTCGTCCTCGGCGACTACTACCTCGTCGGCATCGGCCTGCTCTCGATCGCGAGCTTCGTCACCGGCGCGATGGCCTGCGCGGTGATCTTCAACTGGGGGCGCCGTCGTGGCCTGCGCAGCCGCTACGCCAACGTCCTGCTCGTCGAGGGGACGCTGATGCTCGTCTTCGGCCTGCTCGCGGAGGAGCTGACGGTGTCCTGGCGCGAGCTCGTCTTCGTCCCGGTCCTGTGCTTCACGATGGGCCTGCAGAACGCGATCATCACGAAGATCTCCGGCGCCCAGATCCGCACGACGCACATCACGGGCATGGTGACCGACATCGGCATCGAGCTGGGCAAGCTCAGCTACCGCAGCCGACGCACCGACCTGGAGCCTGTGCAGGGTGACTGGCCCAAGCTGCGGATGCTCGGCTCGCTCGTCCTGCTCTTCGTCCTCGGCGGCGTCATCGGCGCAGGAGGCTACCTCAGCCTCGGCTTCGCGGTCCTCGTACCGTGCGCCCTCGCCCTCGTCGCCGTCTCCGTCCGCCCGCTGGCCGCCGACCTGGCCGAGCGTCGGTCCGAGCAGGCCTGACTACCCTGCTGCCATGAGCACCGACCTCTGCCCCTGTGGCTCCGGAGCCGACCTCGCGGCATGCTGCGGCCCGCTCCTGGCGAGCGAGCGCCAGGCGAGCACGGCCGAGGAGCTGATGCGCAGCCGCTACACAGCCCACGTCTACGGCAACGCCGAGCACCTGTGGCGCACCTGGGACGGCCGGACCCGACCGGCCCAGGTCCACCTGGACGACACCCGCTGGCTCGGGCTCGAGGTGCGGGAGGTCGTCGACGGGGGACCCGACGACCCGACCGGCGTCGTCGACTTCGTCGCCAGGCACGCGGACGGCGAGCTGGCCGAGCGCAGCGAGTTCACCCGACGCGGCGGGCGTTGGTTCTACACGAAGGGAAAACCATGACCGAGGTCCGCTACGAGGTCGCCGACCACATCGCGACCATCACCCTCGACGCCCCGGACCGGCGCAACGCGCTGTCCGTGGAGATGTCGCGCCAGCTCGTGGACGCCGCGCGCACGGCCGAGGCCGATGCAGCGGTGGGCGCCGTCGTCGTGACGGGTGGGGGCCACTTCTGCGCCGGTGCGGTCCGTGACGTCCTCGCCGGCGTCGGTGCCGACCCGGTCGAGGACGAGGCCTACCGCGGCCTGGAGACGGTCTACTCCGCCTTCACCACGATCGGCTCGATCGAGCTGCCGACGATCGCCGCCGTGCGCGGGGCCGCCGTAGGGGCTGGCCTCAACCTCGCCCTGGCGACCGACCTGCGCGTCGTCTCGCGCACGGCCCGCCTGCTGCCCGGCTTCGCCCAGATCGGGATCCACCCCGGCGGCGGGCACCTGTCGCTGCTCGCCCGGGTCGGCGGGCGGGAGAGCGCCGCGGGGATGGGGCTCTTCGGCGAGGAGGTCAGCGGCGAGGACGCCGTCCGCCTCGGCATGGCGTGGTCCGCGCACGAGGACGAGGACGTCGAGCAGGCCGCCCGGGACGTGGCCGCCCGCGTGGCCGCGGACCCCGAGCTGGCCCGTCGGCTCGTGCGCAGCTTCCGCCGCGAGACCGCACCCGCCACCTTGCCCTGGGACGTCGCCGTCGAGGTCGAGCGCTCGCCCCAGATGTGGTCGCTGCGGCGCAAGCACGGGTCGAGGTAGTACGGGTCGAAGGGCCAGCGACCGGATAGCCGGTCGCGATTACCTCGAATCGCTCCGGTTGTGGGGGTGCTGACCGATGTCGGAGAGGAGGTCGGCGAACCAGTCGACGCCCGGGTCGAAGGCCCCGCCGCCGGCGATCCGGTCGAACTCGACGACGCGCAGCTCGTCGCCACGCTCCTCGTCCTGCCCGACGACGCCCGAGCGGCCGTCGAGGGCCGCGGTGACGGCCAGCTCGGTGCAGCGCCGGATGAGCTCGAGGTCCTCCTGGTTGGGAGCGGCCGCGCGCGCGAAGTAGCCGGACTTCCACACCTTCGCCTTCTCGGCGCCGAGCGCCTCGGCGAAGGTCGAGGCGAGGTACTCACCCGGGTTGACCAGGTCGAGCTGCACGTGACCGAAGGGGTCACGGGGCACCTCGTGGCCGGAGGCCTCCATCGAGGCGACGACGTCCGCGACACCCGCCCCCTCGGCGACGAAGAGGTTGACGCACCCGATCTCGTCCATGACCGCCCGAAGGCGCCGGCCCTCACCCGCGAGGTCGAGGGGCAGCTCCGGCACGTACACGCCGTGGACGTCCCAGCGTCGCGGGTCGTTGCCGATGCCGGGGACGAAGCGCCGCGTGGCCAGGTCTGCGCGGTAGCGCCGTGCGGTCTCCGCGGTGAGCCACCCGCTGTGCCGGCCCATGACCTCGTGGACGACGAGCATCCGGGGGTTGGAGGAGTGCTCACCGATGATGTTGCGGGCGAAGAGCGCACCCTGCTCGGCCGCCGTCCAGGCGCCGAGGCTCTGCAGGATCGGGACGATGTCGTTGTCGATGGTCTTCGGCAGGCCGACGACGCGCATCGCGTGGCCCTCCGCCGCCAGGTGGGCGGCCAGGTCCGCGGCCGTCGTGTTGGTGTCGTCGCCGCCGATCGTGTGGAGCACGTCGACGCCGTCGGCGGCCAGCTGTGCCGCAGCGGTGCGAAGGGGGTCCTCCCCCGCCCGCACGAGGCCGCGTCGCTCGCAGTCGGCCGCGTTGGTCAGCTTGACCCGCGAGTTGCCGAGCGGGGAGCCACCGAAGTCGTGGAGGCGGGAGGCCTGGGAGCGCACCTCGTCGGTGACCTCGACGCTGCGGCCGGTGAGCAGCCCGGCGTACCCGTCGAGGTAGCCGACGATCCGCACCTCGGGAGCGACCTGCGTGTAGCGCTCGATGAGCCCGCCGACCGCCGAGGAGAGACAGGGCGCGATGCCCCCGGCCGTGAGGAGGCCCACCGTGCGGACGGTCACGAGCCCTCGGGCACGCAGGGCTTCTGGATCGTCTCGGCCGGACGCACGTACGGCTTGACCTGCGGCACCCGGGACTCGGGCTTGAGCCGCTCGAACTTGTTGCCGAGCACGAGGTCGACCTTGCGGCTCGTCCGGTCGTCCTTCTGCAGCTGGGCTCCCTCGATCTGCTGCGCGAGCCGCTTGGCCGAGCGCTGGCCCTCGGGCCCGAAGCGGATGATCGCGACCTCCTTCTCGAGGAAGCTCATCTGCGGGTCGTTGCCCGTGGCCTTGATCTTGAACCCGCGGTCCCTGAGGTCATCGGCGACCTCCGAGGCCAGACCTTCCTTCCACGTCGTGTTGTAGACGTTGAGGGTGATCTCCGAGGGGGCGGGCAGCGGCGGCTCGGGCTCCTTGACCAGCTTGTCGTAGCCGTAGCCGAGGACCAGCTGCACGCTGTCGCCGGGCCGGGCGTCGTTCCAGATCTTCGCGCCGGGGATCTGCTTCTGCAGCAGCAGCGCGTTGTCGCGCCCCTCCTCGCCGTAGTAGATCGTCGCCGAACCCTTGACGTAGACCGAGCTGTCGGCGTTGCCGACGGAGGCGACGTCGAAGTCGCGCAGCGTCAGCTCGCGGGCGACCTCGCTGCCGAGGCCGTTGGTGTCGTTGCTGTTGAGCAGCTGGATCTCGAAGGAGTCGCGCTCAGGGGCGGGCTCGCTGATGGGCTCGCAGACCGTCGCCTCGGTGCCGATGAGACCGG
The DNA here is from genome assembly GCF_001591405.1 of Janibacter terrae NBRC 107853. Classification (GTDB taxonomy): domain Bacteria; phylum Actinomycetota; class Actinomycetes; order Actinomycetales; family Dermatophilaceae; genus Janibacter; species Janibacter terrae. The sequence continues at coordinate 13,968 of NZ_BCUV01000009.1, read as the reverse complement.
TGCCGTAGGCCGTGGCCACCGTCGCGGTGCCGAGCATCAGACCGGGCAGGGTGACGAAGAGCAGGAGCCGGCGCCGACGCTGCCGGCGGTAGTGCTCCGCGGCCGAGCCGTCGAGCTCGTCGAAGCCCACGACGCGATACGAGGCGCGCTCCTCGTCAGGCTGCAGATCCACGTCGCCCTCCTGGTCCCTCATGCGGTGTCCGTCCCCACGGTCGAGTATAGGTGGTCACATCATTCACAGTGACCACACCAGTCACACAAGCCCCACATCTCGATCGTGCTCCGAACGAGACCTGTGCGTGCCGCTCCCCATGGTCGACGACTCGGGTGTCGGAAGGGTTGCCTCCCGGTCACCGTCGGGACTCGGCACCGACCATCTCGGCCACGGCGAGCATCGCGCTCGCCCCGCGGCGCGTGGTGTCGGAGCTGACGAACATGTCGACGTGGTGCCCGGCCCCCTTGGGCTGGCGGATGCGGCCGACGAACCGCGGGTCGATGCCCACGCTGTCGACCGGGGTCGGGACCTCGCCGTCCTGCTCGTCGAGGTGGACGAGCGAGGGGGCGGCGACGCAGGCTTGGCGCACCTTGTCGATCGCGACGGGGCGGGCACAGCGGGCGTGCAGCGCCATCGAGTGCGCGAGCACGACGGGAACCTGCACGAGCGTGGCGACGACGGGCACCTGCGGACCCAGGCGCAGGATCTTGCGCACCTCGTCGGCGACCGCCAGCTCGGCGGTGGTGTATCCCCCTTCGTCGGGCTGCCCGACCCACGGGATGACGTTGAGCGCCAACGGGGCCGGGAAGGGCGAGCCGATCGGCAGGTCCGAGACCGCGGCGCGGACGTCGCCGGGGTGCTGGCCGATCGAGGGCTCGGCAGCCACGGTGTGCAGCTCCTCGCGCAGGCGGGCGACGCCGCGGTCGGACTTGGAGACGGCCGCGATGAGGCCGGTGACGACGAGGTGCTGCAGCTCCCAGCCCTGGTGCAGGACATGGGCGGCGTCGATGAGCCCCCAGGTCACCGGGCCGGGCAGCGCGACGATCCCCTTGGGGCGGTCGGCGACGAGGACGGAGTTGATGCCGGGGACGACGAGGGGCACGTCGGGGTCAAGACGGTGCGCGGCACTGGCGTCGACGACGACGGCGCCCGCGGCGACCGCCCGTCGCGCCCACTCAGGGGTGATCTCGGGGGCGAGGTTGAACAGGGCGACGTCGACCCCCTCGAAGGAGTCCTCGCGCAGCGGCTCGATGACCTGCTCCCGGCCCCGGACGCTCAGGGTCCGGGTGGAGACGCCCGGGGCGAGCAGGTGGATCTCACCCCAGGCGTCATCCCGCAGGGCGAGCGCGGAGGCGATCGCCTCCGCGAAGCGTCCCGTCGCCCCCACCAGGGCCAACGTGGGCCGGGCGGAGGACGACGGGAAGGCGGTCACCGACCGGTGCCCCCGTAGACGACGGCCTCGCCCTCGGTGTCGAGGTCGAACGCGGTGTGCACGGCGCGCAGCGCCTCGTCGAGCTGGTCGATGCGGGTGACGACCGAGATGCGGATCTCGGAGGTCGAGATCATCTCGATGTTGATGCCGGCGCCGGCGAGCGCGCTGAAGAAGGTGGCGGAGACACCGGGGTTGGTCCGCATCCCGGCGCCGACGAGGGAGAGCTTGCCGATCTGGTCGTCGTACTGGATCGACGCGAACCCGACCTCGTCCTTGGTGCCCATGAGCGCCTCGACCGCACGCTGGCCGTCACTCATCGGGAGGGTGAAGGAGATGTCGGTGCGGCCGGTGTCGGCCTCGGACACGTTCTGCACGATCATGTCGATGTTGACCTGGGCCTTCGCGACGGTCGTGAAGATCTGCCCGGCGCGGCCGGGCTCGTCCGGCACGCCGACGACGGTGATCTTGGCCTCGCTGCGGTCGTGCGCGACACCCGCGATGATCGGTTCTTCCATGTCCTGGGTCCCTTCGGGATCGGCGGTCACCACCCACGTGCCCTCCTTCGAGGAGAAGGACGAACGCACGTGGATGGGCATGTTGAAGCGGCGCGCGTACTCGACGCACCGCAGGTGGAGGATCTTGGCGCCGCTGGCCGCCATCTCCAGCATCTCGTCGTGCGAGATGCTGTCGATCTTGCGCGCCGAGGGGACGACGCGCGGGTCGGCCGTGAAGATGCCGTCGACATCCGTGTAGATCTCGCACACGTCGGCCTCGAGGGCCGCCGCGAGCGCCACCGCCGTGGTGTCGGAGCCACCGCGCCCGAGCGTGGTGATCTCCTTGGTCCCCTGGCTGACGCCCTGGAACCCGGCGACGATGACGATGTGCCGGTCGCCGAGCGCGGAGGTGATCCGGCCGGGCGTCACGTCGATGATCTTCGCCTTGCCGTGGGCGGCGTCGGTGATGACGCCCGCCTGGCTGCCGGTGAAGGAACGCACGCTGTGCCCGAGGTCGGCGATGGCCATGGCGACCAGGGCCATGGACATGCGCTCACCTGCGGTGAGGAGCATGTCCATCTCGCGCGGTGGGGGCACGGGGCTGACCTGCTCGGCCAGGTCGAGCAGCTCATCGGTCGTGTCACCCATCGCGGAGACGACGACACAGACGTCGTTCCCCGCCTTCTTCGTCTCGACGATGCGGTGGGCCACGCGCTTGATGCTCTCGGCATCTGCGAGCGACGAACCGCCGTACTTCTGGACAACCAGGCTCAAGGGAGAACTCCGTGGAATCTCGCGGGTCCGGCCCGGGCACGGACCGGCACGACCTCTTGAGGATAACGACCGTCGGTCCCACGACCCATTCGCGTCCACCCTGCAGATGTCACGACCGCTATCCGTTGGGCGCGACGGCGATCGCCCGAGACGAGCCGCTCAGGAGTTCAGCGCGTCGAACTCGGCCTCGCCGACGACGTCGGCGTCGGCGTCGAGCCGCAGGTGGGCGAGCAGTGTCTGCAGGACGCGCACGGCCATCGCCGCCCGGTCGCCCCAGTCGGCGAGATAGCTGTACTGCCACCACCACAGGGCCTCCGTCGCCCGGCCCGCGTCGTGGTGGGCGAGCCCGTGCGCCAGAGCGGCGGCGATGATCGCGAGGTCGTTGCTCAGGGCACCCCCCGCGGTCTCCGGCGAGGTGACGGGGTCGACGAGGTCGACGTACTCGTCGACGCCGTCGAGCAGGTGGGCCAGTCCGGTGCGCAGCGGGTCGATCTCGGTGTCGGGACCGGGATCGTCCTCGAAGCGCTGCTCGAGCACGACGTCGGCGATGGCGCCCAGGCGTGCCCCCACGAGCTGGATCTGGCTCGTCGTGAGGAGCAGGAGCGGGATGGCGCTCTCGGGGGCGACGCCGGAGGCGATGTCGGCGACGGTCGTCAGCCAGGCCCGGGCCTCGGCCGCGCACTCGTCCGCGAGCAGCGTGGTCTCGTCAGGCATTGAGCAGCTTCCTTCCCTCGAAGGCCCGGCCGAGGGTCACCTCGTCGGCGTACTCCAGGTCACCGCCGACGGGCAGGCCCGAAGCCAGTCGGGTCACAGTGATGTCGAAGGGGATGAGCAGCCGGGCCGTGTAGGAGGCCGTGGCCTCGCCCTCGAGGTTGGGGTCGGTCGCGATGATGACCTCGGTGACGGTGCCGTCGGACAGGCGCGACATGAGCTCGGTGAACCGCAGGTCGTCGGGGCCGATGCCGTCCATCGGGCTGATCGCGCCACCGAGCACGTGGTAGCGACCGCGGAACTCGCGGGTGCGCTCGATCGCGACGACGTCCTTGGGCTCCTCGACGAGACAGATCGCGGTGGCGTCGCGGCGCGGGTCGGCGCAGATGCGGCACTGGGGGCCCTCGGCGACGTTGCCGCAGGTCTCGCAGAAGGTCACCTTGTCCTTGACCTCGCTGAGGGTGTGGACGAGTCGTTGCACGTCCTGCGGGTCGGCCTGCAGGAGGTGGAAGGCGATGCGCTGGGCACTCTTGGGACCGACCCCGGGGAGTCGCCCGAGCTCGTCGATCAGGTCCTGGACCACGCCTTCGTACACCCTTGAACCCTACGCCCCGGCACCGTCGGCGCGGGACACCGGCGCGGGCTGTACGCCGCGAGGCCGTTCGTCACTCCTCGCGGATGACGGTGCCCCCGAGGATGCGCTCGATGACCGCCGGGCCGGCCGCGCCGGCGTCGACGATGTCCTCGTCGTCGTCGCTGACGGACGAGTCATCGGGCTCGGCCCGGGGCGTCGACTCCGGGACGAAGGGGGGCGCCCCGGCGCCCGACGCCGGCCCGCCCGTCGCGGACGGGGTGGCCGTGGGACCGTCCGCCCCGCCGGGGGCGGCGGTCGCCCAAGCCGGCGCCGAGGCCGCGCTCGAGGGCGCGCTCCCCCAGTCCGGGCCGGACGGACCGCCGGCAGGTGCCGGGACGCCGACGTCGGAGGGTGCCCCTCCTGAGGCTGCTCCACCCGAGGGGCCTGAGGGCGCGGGAGCACCGACGGGGTCACCGGCGGGTGCCGAACGAGTCGTCGTGGCCTGGGCGCCGCCGCCGGTCGGCATCGTCCCGGTGTCGTGGGGCACACCCTCGACCCGGGCGTCGACACCGAGCGAGTCGATGAGCGCCTGCCGCACGACCTCGGCATGCGAGCCGTTGCGGAAGGCGTTGGCCAGACCGACCGTCGCGATCCCGAGCACGAGCCGCTGCCCGTCGTAGCTGAGCACCTGCGCGTGCTCGGACAGGAAGGTCCAGGTCGCCCGGCGCATCTGGTAGATCCGTCCGAGGACGTCGGGCCAGCTACGACGCAGCGCCTCGACGTCGATGCCACCCGTCGACGGTACCGCTACCGCGGGCTCGGCGGTCGGTCCCGCCGTGGGCTCGGGCTCCGGGGCAGGGGCCGCCTCGCGCTCCGGCGCCGGCGGCGCCGGCGCAGCTTGAACGGGTGTCGGCTGCACGAGCGCCGGCGGCTGCACAGGTGGCTGCTGCACGGGTGCCGCCACCTGGGGGGCGGGACGGGGATCCCCTTCGGCCGTGGGCACACCCCCGACCTCGAGACGACGCTCGATCCGGTCCAGGCGCGCGGCATAGCCGGACTCGCCCGCCGCGGCGGGCAGGAGGACGCGGGCAGCGATGATCTCGAGCTGGACGCGGGGCGAGGTCGCACCCGTCATCTCGGTCAGGCCGGCGTTGACGATGTCGGCGGCGCGGGACAGCGACGCGGGCCCGAAGACGCTGGCCTGCTGCAGCATCCGGTCGATCTGGTCCGCGGGCAGACCGCGCAGGATCGCGCCGGCCCCGTCGGGGGCCGCCGAGACGACGATGAGGTCACGGAAGCGCTCGAGGAGGTCCTCGACGAAGCGCCGCGGGTCCAGGCCGGTCTCGATGACCGAGTCGATGACCTTGAAGACGCCCGCGGCGTCACCGGCGCCGAAGGAGGTGACCGCGGAGTCGAGCAGCTCGGCGTCGGTGAACCCGAGGAGCGCGGCGGCGCGCTCGTAGGTCAGGCCCTGCTCGTCGCTGCCGGCCATGAGCTGGTCGAGCACGGACAGCGAGTCGCGGACCGAGCCGCCGCCCGCGCGCACGACGAAGGACAGCACCCCCGGCGCGACCTGGACACCCTCGGCATCGCACAGCTGCTGCAGGTAGTCCGTCAGGCGGGCCGGCGGGACGAGCCGGAAGGGGTAGTGGTGGGTGCGGGAGCGGATCGTGCCGATGACCTTCTCGGGCTCGGTCGTCGCGAAGACGAACTTCACGTGCTCCGGCGGTTCCTCGACGATCTTCAGCAGGGCGTTGAAGCCCTGCGGCGTCACCATGTGCGCCTCGTCGATGATGTAGATCTTGTAGCGGCTCTGGGCCGGGCCGAAGGACGCCCGCTCACGCAGGTCCCGGGCGTCGTCGACGCCTCCGTGGCTGGCGGCGTCGATCTCGATGACGTCGATCGTGCCGGCGCCCCCGCGGGCCAGCGCGGTGCACGAGTCGCACTCGCCGCACGGCGTGGGTGTCGGCCCCTGCTCGCAGTTGAGGCAGCGGGCCAGGATGCGTGCACTCGTCGTCTTGCCGCAGCCGCGTGGCCCCGAGAAGAGGTAGGCGTGGTTGACGCGCCCCGAGCGCAGAGCCTGCATGAGCGGCTCGGTCACGTGCTCCTGCCCGATGACGTCGGCGAAGGACTCGGGTCGGTAGCGGCGGTACAGCGCGGTGCTCACAGGCCCGACTCTACGTGCGGACGGCGACAGCGGCCTCCCCCGCCGGGAGGCCGCTGTGGACGCGCCTGGTCAGGAGCGGAGGGAGGCGGTCGCCTCGGTCAGCCGGGTCAGCTGCCGCAGGACGTTGCCGAGCTCCTTGGCGCGCCGCTCGGCCGGGGCGAAGACGACACCGTCGGCACCCTCGCTCACCTCGAGCATCGTCGAGAAGGAGACCTGGCCGCGCACGACGTGCATCTGCGGGTTGGCCAGGATCGTGCGCCAGTGCTCGACGGCCCGGACCCCGCCGTCGGCGCCGTAGGAGACGAGTGCAGCACCCTTGTGCAGCCATTCGGGGTAGAGGACGTCGAAGGCGTTCTTCAGCGCGGCGGGGACGCCGTGGTTGTACTCCGGCGTGACGAAGACGTAGCCGTCGAACTCGTCGATCCTGGCGCTCCAGCGCCGCGTCTTGGGGTTGTCGTACTGCCGCTTGGCGGCACCGGGGACGGTGGGCTCGTTGAGCAGGTCGAGGTCGTACTCGGCGAGGTCCACGAGCTCGTACTCGGCGTCGTCGCGATCGGCGACCTGCGTCATGACCCAGTCGGCGGCCTGCGCGCCGAGGCGGCCGGGGCGGGTGCTGCCGAGGATGATGGCGATCTTCACGTGACTCCTTGGGGTCGGGGCACGGGGAGGGCCCGCCACCCGGAGGTGACGGGCCCCACCGTCGGTCTGCTCAGCCGCGGGGACGGTCGTCGCCGCGGCCGCCGTCGACCTTACCGCGCAGCTTGTCCATGAAGCCCGGCCTGCCGTGCTCCGGGTGGGTCGAGCCGGCGGACGCCACCCCGGTGCCCGGCATGTCGACGTCACGGTCGCGCACGCCCTGCTCCTCGGTGTACCCCTGGTCCCGACGGTGGGCACCGCGCTCGTCGTAGGCGCGGGGCTGCTCGTCGTGGTCGCGGCGCTGCTCGTCGTAGGGGTCCTCGGACTCGATGACGCCGTCGCGGTAGCCGTCGCGGTCGGCGTCGACGTCGTGCTGCGGGTCCCGGCCGTGACGCGCCACGCCGTCGTCGACCCGGTCGCCGTCGCCGAGCCGGTCGCCGTCGTCCAGCCGGTTGCCGTGCTCGTCGGTCCGCACGTCAGGGTCCTTGAGGTCGGCCTGGCGACGGGCCTCGTCGTGGGCCTCGCGGTCCTGGTGCGCGACGTCCGCCTTGGCCTGCGCCTCCTGCTGCAGGCGCTCGGCCTCGACGCGGCGCTGCTCGGCCTCCGCGGCCTGCCGGTCGGCCTCTGCGGCCTGGCGCTGCGCGTCGGCCTCGGCCGCACGGGCGTCGGCGTCGGTGGCGGCCGCGGCCGCCTGGCTCTCGCGGGTGCGGCGCTCGCGCTCTGCTGCCTCGACCCTCAGCTGCTCGGCCTCCGCGCGTTCGCGCTCGAGGCGCTTGGCCTTCGAGCCGCGCGACAACGCCACGACCAGCCCGATGATGATGAGCAGGACGATGATGCCGATGATGATCCAGATCCAGGTGTCCATGGTCCGCCTCCTAGGGGTGGGGCACGCGGCCGCGGGACACGACCGCTCTCGGGTCCAACCTAGGCGTATTTCCCCTCCACGCCACCCGGGGGAGGCCGCTGATCCCGGCGACCGCTCGCATCGCGGGGACAGACGAGGACACCCCGCGTACCTGGAAGAGCTCGCCTACCCTTGCTGCATTCCTGCCCTGGGGGAGTTCGGTGAGGTACCACCACGCGGGGTGCCGATCGCCGAGTCTACGTGGCCTCGCAGCCAGGGGCCAAAGCGGGGCCCGAGGGGAGCAGAGAAGCCCCGGTCGTGACGACCGGGGCCTCGCTCTGGCGGAGGATAGGGGATTCGAACCCCTGAGAGCTTTCACTCAACGCGCTTTCCAAGCGCGCGCACTAGGCCACTATGCGAATCCTCCGCGGGAGAGATTACCCGAGCACCTCGCTACCTCGAAATCGGGCGGATTTCACCCCTTCGTCACCCGTCGGCGACCATGGGGCCCATGCCCTTCCCCTCCCCTCGCCGCCTCTTCATGACCGTCGCGACCGCGGAGGCGGTGACGTGGTCCCTGCTGCTCGTCGGGATGTTCCTCAAGTACGTCACCGAGACCACCGAGCTCGGGGTGCGGATCGGCGGGATGCTGCACGGCGTCGTCTTCATCGCCTACGTGCTCGTGACGATCCTCGTGTGGGTGGACCAGCGGTGGCCCGCCCGACAGGGGCTCCTCGCGCTGGCCTCCGCGGTGCCGCCGCTCCTGACGCTGTGGGCCGAGCGCCGGCTCGACCGGGCCGGCCTCCTCGCCGGCACGTGGCAGCTGCGGACGAAGGGGGTCGCCCGCACCCCGGTCGAGCAGGCCGTGTCCGGCGCGCTGCGCCGCCCGGCGCTCTTCGCGCTCGGGCTCGTCGTGGCCGTCGCCGTGCTCACCACGGTCGCCCTGGCCGTCGGTCCGCCGGTCGGCTGACGCATGGGCGGGGTGCTGCTCGGCTTCTCCACGATCGCGGCCGTCATCGGCCTCGGGGCCCTGCTCGCGCACCGCGGCGTCGTCGACGTCTCCGCGCAGGTCCTGCTCTCCCGGCTGGCGTTCTTCGTCGCCACGCCCGCCCTCATGGTCACGACGATCGGTGAGGCGCACGTCGTCGACGCGTTCTCCGGCAACCTCGTCGCGACCGCGGCGGCGGTCGTCGTCACCGCGGGTCTCTACCTCGCCGGGGCGAGGTGGGTCTGGCACCACCGGGCACCCGAGGCCGTCATCGGTGCCCTGAGCTCGGCGTACGTCAACGCCGGCAACCTCGGCATCCCGATCGCCGCGTACGTCCTCGGCGACGCGGCACTCGTCGCCCCCACGCTCCTGCTGCAGCTCCTCGTCCTGCAGCCGATCGCGCTGAGCATCCTCGACCGCCACACCAGGGACTCACCTGCGGGCCTGCTGAGCACGGTGCGCGGGATCATCTCCAACCCGCTGACCGTGGGTGCCCTCATCGGCCTCGTGCTCTCCCTCGGCGGCTGGACGCTGCCGCCCTTCGTCGCCGACCCGCTGGGTCTCGTCGGTGACATGGCGGTGCCCGCGATGCTCATCGCGTACGGCATCGCGCTGCGCCTCGGGCCGGGCTTCGGCGACGGTGGGACCGGCAGCGAGGTCTTCGTCGCCAGCGCGCTCAAGCTGCTCGTGCAGCCGTTCGTCGCGTGGGTCGTCGCGCACTGGGTGCTCGGGCTCGACGGCACGGCGCTCTTCGCGGTCGTCGTCACCTCGGCGCTGCCGACCGCGCAGAACATCTTCGTCCACGCCACCCGCTACGGCCGCGGTCAGGTGATGGCGCGCGACACGATCCTGTCGACGACCATGGGATCGGTCCCGGTGATCCTCGTCATCGCCCTGCTGCTGGGGTGAGTCGGGCGAGCGTCAGCGCCGTCGACGACGCGAGGTGCCGAAGAGCGAGCGGGTGATCTCGCGGCCGATCACGGTGCCGGCCGAGCGCAGCGCGGACCGGAAGGCCGAGCTGGCGACCACCTGCTCCACCATGCCGGGCTCGTCCTCGTCGGCCTTCGGTGGGGACGAAGGGCGCTCCGCTCCCCCCTTCGTCCCGACCGGCGCCTCCTCGCGGGTCGGCGCGGCCTCGAGCCGGGCCGAGAGCTGCTCGTAGGCGGACTCGCGGTCGAGCGCCTCGGAGTACCTGGGCGCGAGCGGCGAGGCGGCGACGATCTGCTCGAGGAGCTCCTGGGTCGAGGGGGACATGAGCGACTGCGGCGCCCTCATCATCGTGTGCGCGACGGGCGTCGGGGTGCCCTTCTCGGAGAGCACGGTGACGACCGCCTCGCCGGTGCCGAGCTGGGTGAGCAGCTCCTCCAGGTCGTACTCCGTGTGCGGGTAGGTCGAGACCGCCGCCCGGATCGCCTTGGAGTCCTCGGGGGTGAAGGCGCGCAGCTGGTGCTGCACGCGGTTGCCGAGCTGCGCGAGGACATCCCTCGGCACGTCCTTCGGGCTCTGGGTCACGAAGAAGACCCCGACACCCTTGGACCGGATGAGCCGCACGGTCTGCTCGATCGCGTCATGGAAGTCCTTGCTCGCCTCGTCGAAGAGCAGGTGCGCCTCGTCGAAGAAGAAGACGAGCTTCGGCACCTCGACGTCGCCGACCTCGGGAAGGTCGTGGAAGAGGTCCGCGAGCAGCCACATGAGGAAGGTCGAGAAGAGCTCGGGCCGCCCCTGCACGGCCGGCAGCTCGAGGCAGCTGACGATCCCCCGCCCGTCGTCGGTGACGCGCAGCAGGTCGGCGGTGTCGAACTCCGGCTCCCCGAAGAAGACGTCGGCGCCCTGGTCCTCGAAGGCGATGAGCTCGCGCAGGATGACACCGGCGGTCGCGCTCGAGAGGCCACCGAGCGCCCTGAGCTCGGCCTTGCCGTCGTCGGAGACGAGGTGCTGGATGACGGCGCGCAGGTCCTTGAGGTCCAGCAGCGCCAACCCCCGCTTGTCGGCGTAGTGGAAGACCAGGCCCAGGCTCGACTCCTGCGTGGCGTTGAGCCCCAGGACCTTGCTCAGCAGCGTCGGGCCGAAGCTGGTCATCGTCGTGCGGATCGGCACCCCGATGCCCTGGCCGCCGAGCGAGAGGAACTCGGTCGGGAAACCGGTGGCCTGCCAGTCCTGGCCGATGGAGGCCGTGCGCGAGGTGAGCTTCTCACCCCCTTCGCCGGGGGTCGCGATGCCCGAGAGGCCACCCTTGATGTCCGCGAGGAACACGGGCACACCCGCGGCGGAGAGCTGCTCGGCCATGAGCTGCAGGCTCTTGGTCTTGCCCGTGCCGGTCGCTCCCGCGACGAGACCGTGCTTGGTCAGGCTCGCGAGCGGGACGCGCACCGGGGTGTCGGCGTGCGGTCGGCCGTCGACGACCGCTGCACCGAGGTCGATCGCCGGCGCCGCGAACGTGTAGCCGGCGCGGATGGAGTCCAGGTGTGAAGAGTCGGTCACGACCCCGACACTAGTGCGGTCCGCGCAGAGCCCCCCTCTTATCGTGTCGGGGTGATCTTCCAGTCCGTGGGCGACTCCCGCCCCTACCCCGACCACGGGCTCCGCAGCCCCCGCGACTGGGCCGACGTCCCTCCACGGGCCCTGCGTCTCGAGCAGCTGACGACGACCAAGAGCTCGCTCAACCTGCATGACCTGCTGGCGGACGACTCGACCTTCTACGGTGACCTCTTCCCCCACGTCGTGCTCTGGCGCGGACGGCACTACCTCGAGGACGGGCTCCACCGCGCCCTGCGCGCGGCGCTGCAGCAGCGCTCGACCCTGCACGCCCGCGTGCTCGAGCTGGCCGACTGAGGCGTCATGGCACCGGAGGACTACGGCATGAGCAACGAGGCGCGTGGCCGTCGCCGACGTGCCGTCGTGACGATCCTGCTCGTGCTGCTCCTGATCTTCTACGCCGCCTGGTACGCGCTGTCCTACATCCGCGCCGACACCGTGAGCAGGCAGCAGGCAGCGCCGGTCACGCGGTCGGTCACGTGCACCACCTCGCCCAAGCAGGTCGAGGTCAACGTCTACAACGCGACCAACCGCGACGGCCTCGCCGCCCGCGTCGCGTCGGACCTCAAGGCCCGCGGCTTCACCGTCAAGACCGTCGCCAACGACCCGAAGAAGCGCAAGGTCACCGGCCGGGGCCAGCTGCGCTACGGCTCCGCCGGGGCGAAGGGCGCCAAGCTCGTCGCCCTGCACGTCGGCCACTTCGAGAAGCTCGCGGACAGCCGGGCGCGCACGACCGTCGACGTCGTCCTCGGGCCGGACTTCACGCGGCTCGCGAGCGAGTCGCGGATCGAGACCTGCTGAGGGTCACCGTCGGACCGAGCTCAGCTCGACCTTGCGGTCGCCGACGACGTCGCACGTGATCGTCGTGTCGGCGACGACGAAGCTGGCACCCTGCGTGCAGCGGTTCTCGACGCCGTTGGTCTCGATGACCGCCTCGCCACCCGGGGCCGCCGAGACGAGGGTGATCGTCGTCTTGTCCCGGCTCGTGCCGTCCTTGCTGTAGGGCAGCGGGAAGTCGTTCCACGCGTCCCCCTCGATCGCGACGCTGCACTCCTGCCCCGAGCAGGACGAGCTGAAGCTGTTGCTCTCGCAGGCCGCCAGGGTGGTCACGAACGAGGCGGCGACGAGGGCGCGGGTGGGGCGACGCATGGGTCCAGACAACCAGACGCCCGCAGGACCTGCAGCGGCTCCCGGGCACCCGGCGGCGCGGGTCCGGTGCGTGACGCCGTCCGACTCCATACTGCTGTGATGGCCGCTTCGCAGGCAGAGGTGCGCATCTCGACGGGGCGAGGAGAGATGCCGGCCTACTGCGCCGTGCCGACGACACCGCCCCCGTGGCCGGGTGTGGTGGTGATCCATGACATCACCGGGATGAGTCATGACCTCCGCGCCCAGGCGGACTGGCTGGCCGGACAAGGGTTCCTGGCGGTGGCGCCGGACCTGTACTACTGGAGCAGTCGACTGGGCTGTCTCCGCACGATCATGCGCGACCTCGGCAAGCGGGCGGGACGCAGCTTCGATGACATCGAGGCCGCCCGGACCTGGCTCGGTGAGCACGCCGGCTGCAGTGGACGGATCGGGGTGATCGGCTTCTGCATGGGTGGCGGGTACGCGCTGGCACTGGCCCCCGACAGCGGGTACTCGGCCGCCAGCGTGAACTACGGCGGATGCCCCTCCGACGCCGAGGACTGGCTTGCGCGGCGTGCCCCATCGTCGGCAGCTTCGGCGGTGCCGACGGCTCGCCCCTGGGCAGGGAGGCCGGCAAGCGCCTGGACCGGCTGCTCGATCAACACCAGGTGCCTCACGACGTGAAGATCTACCCGGGCGTCGGGCACGGCTTCATGAACGACCACGACCCGGCCGACGCCACCCTGGTGCTGCGGTTCCTGGCCCGCATCTCGGGCACGAAGTACGACCAGGCCGCCACCGAGGACGCCCGACGCAGGATCATCGGGTTCTTCGACACCCACCTGCGCGGTGGGGTCACCGACTGACCTGCTCCCGGCCTCAGCTGCGGGCGCTCCAGCGGAAGAGCCGCGCCCCGAGCAGCCCGCCGCCCGTCAGCCACGCGGCCATCACCGCGATCCCCACCCAGCTGATCGCCGGGCCCGCGGGGTCGAGGGCACCTGACATCGAGTTGGCCAGGTGCTTGAGCGGGAAGAACGCCCCCACGGTGCTCATCCACTCGGGCACCGCCCCGATGACGAACACGTCGGAGAAGAACGCCAGCGGGATCGTCAGAGCGAGCCCGACGGCCGTGACCGCCTTGCCGCTCGACAGCACGGAGACCAGCAGCACACCGCACGCGGCCAGCGCCGCGGTACCCAGGACCAGGAGGGCGGCGGCCAGCGGCACCCCACGCCAGGCGACCTCCAGGTCGAACAACAGCGTCCCGGCCAGGAGGATCAGGCCCGCGGTGGCGAGCACCAGCAGGAACGCGGAGGCGAACCGACCCACGAAGTAGATCCCGAGCTCCAGCGGGGTCCCTCGCAAGCGCTTGAGGATCCCCTCGTCGCGAGCCCGGACGATGGCGTCGGGCACCATCACGGTCGCGGTCACGATCGCCCCCCAGGCGATCATCCCGGTGGCGGACTGCAGCCCGTACGGCGGCGAGGACTGGGTACCCGTCGTCGCGTCGCCCAGGATCGCGGCGGTGAACAGGTACTGCGCGAGTGGGAAGGCGATGGCGAAGAACACCCACGAGGTGTCGTGCAGCGCCGACTGGGTGGCCCACCGCGCCTGGTCGCCCAGCAGCGCGAGACGGCTGGGCCGTCCCACCGCGAGCGCCTCCAGCGCGGGTCCGGCGCCGGGCCCGGCG
>NZ_BCUV01000008.1 GCF_001591405.1 Janibacter terrae NBRC 107853 | reverse complement strand
GCCCGGCGCCGGGCCCGGGGACCGGGGCCGGCTCCGGCCCGGCGTGCGCCGCCTCGATCCGGCGTCTCCGCGCTCGCCTCGCGGGCACGGGGCTCCAGTGGAAGGTCAGCGCGGCGACAGCGACGGCACCGGCGGTCCAGGCCGCCATGACGGCCAGTGCGCCGAGGTCCCAGCCGTTGCCGGTGGTGAACGGGTCGAACTGGTCGGCGAGGGCGTCGTTGAAGGGCTTGAGGGGAAAGACCTGCGCGATCCGGTCCGCCCAGCTCGGCATGTCGCCGTACCCCATCACCCCGGAGACCCAGGACAGGACCACTGCGGTCGCGATGGATGCTGCCTGGGCGACCGCAGCGGAACGGGCCAGTCCGGCGACCGCGACACCGGCGGAGGCGAAGCAGGTCACGGCGACCAGCACCGTCACCACGGTGGCCGGCATCGTGTGCCACTGGACCTGCACGTCGTAGGCGATGACACCGACGACCAGCATCAACGTCAGCGAGCCGAGCGCGAAGAGCACCGCGGCGCCGATCCGCCCCGCCAGGTACACCCAGCCGGGCAGCGGCGTGCCGTGCACGCGCTTGAGCACCGCTCTTTCGCGGGCATCGGCCAGGGACGCGGCCACCGTGGGGTAGGCGCCGTACAGGGCACCCATCACCGCAGCCGAGGGGGTCACGAACTGCATGACCCGCACGGTCGAGTCGGCGCTGACCCTGGTGTTGCCGACCATGGCGCCGATGACGACCAGGAAGATGAGTGGGAACAGGAACGTGAAGATGAACGCGATCCGCGTGCGCCACAGATCCCGTATCCCGTAGTCCAGCTGGTCCAGCAGCAGCCGAGCCACCGAGGGTCGACCCGCGGTCAGGACGGACATCACGGGACCCCCACCGGGTGCGGCGGGACAGCCATGGCGCCGGCGTCCTCGATCAGCTCGAGGTAGACATCCTCGAGGGAGGGTCGCTCGACGGTCAGCCCCGCGAGGGTGACACCGCGCGAGCGCGACCAGCCGAGCAGTCTCTCCAGCACCTGCGTGGGCTGGGCGCTGCGCAGCTGCCAGTCCCCGCCCTGGGGCCGCAACGGCGCACCCACGTCGGGCAGCTCGGACTCCGCCACCCCGGCAGGCAGCCGGAACGTGATCGTCGAGCGCGCTCGAGCCTCACCGCCGATCTCCGCGGGGGCACCGAGAGCGATCAGCCGTCCGGCGACCACGACCCCGACCCGGTCGGCCAGGTGCTCGGCCTCGTCCATGTAGTGCGTGGTGAGCAGCACGGTCTTGCCCAGCCCCCGCAGGTTCTCCACCAGCTCCCAGGCTCGACGGCGCGCTGAGGGGTCGAACCCCGTGGTCGGCTCGTCGAGGAACAACAGCTCCGGATCTCCGACCAGCCCGAGCGCCAGGTCCAGCCTCCGCCGCTGACCCCCCGAGAGGCTCTTGACCTTCGCGTCCGCCTTGTCGGTGAGCCCGACCAGGTCGATCACGCCCTCGACCGGCAGCTGACGCGGATACATGCCGGAGTACAGCCTCACGAGCTCGCGTGGCGTGAAGTCCTCATCGACCCCAGCGTCCTGCAGCACGATGCCGATCCGCTCCCGGTAGTCGCGACCGCCGGTCTCGGGGTCGAAGCCCAGCACCTCGACCCGGCCGGAGGTGCGACGACGGTGGCCCTCCAGGATCTCCACGGTCGTGGTCTTGCCCGCACCGTTGGGTCCCACCAGGGCGAAGACCTCCCCCGGTTCGACGCAGAACGACAGCCCGTCGACCGCGTGGGTCTCCCCGTAGTGCTTGTGCAGACCCTGCACCTCGATGGCGTGCATCGCCGTCACCTCCTGGTCGATCGCGCACTGGCTCGTTCGTCCAGTACACGCCCCGCAGCCACGACCCACCAGAGGGCGAAAGCCCCGACTGCACCCGCCTGCGGTGCCGAGGACCTTCGGCCCTGCCCCGAGGCCTCGTCGCTGCATAGCGTGATCACCGACCGTTGGGGACGCCACCGAGCCCACCCACACCGGAGACGAGGGCGCGATGAACCGCAAGGACAAGATCCTCCTCGGGTTGCTGCTGTTCAACGGCCTCACGGCCGCGGGCGGGGGGCTCGCACTGATGACCGACTGGATCCCCGAGCAGACGTCCTGGCTCCGGGACACCGACTTCCCCAGCAACTACTTCCCGGGCGTGATCCTGCTGGCCATCGTCGGAGGCAGCTCGCTGGTCGCGGCCGTCGCACTGGCCAAGCGCAGCGACGGTTTGCACCTCGCCAGCATCCTCGCCGGGACCATCATGGTGATCTGGATCGTCGGAGAGGTCGCCTCGATCCGAGGGTTCCACGTCCTGCAGGTGGTCTACCTCGTGACGGGCGTGCTCGTCGTGGCGTGGACACCGGCACTCCCCCCTTCGGCCGACCTCGGCGAGGAGGAGGGATCGTGGCGATGACGCCGGCCGACGACGTCCGACGGTCCACCGAGGAGGTGAGCCGCCGGACACAGCGGCTCTGCGCCGCCGTGGCGGCGCTGGTGGTGATCGCGGCCGTCCCGACGTTCTTCGTGGACGGGATCCTCAACGGGACGGCGGTGATGAACGGATCGGCGCGCGGCACCGCGCTCACCATGTTCGCGCTGGCGCTCCCCGTGCTCGGGCTCGGCATGGTGACCTCGACCCGGGGCTCGGTCCGGGGACGGGCGGTCCTCATCGGGTCGCTCGCCTACCTCACCTACAACGCCACCCTGCTGGTCTACGCCACCCCGTTCAACGAGCTGTTCCTGGCCTACGTCGCCCTGCTCGGGCTGTCGCTGTGGTCCCTGGTCAGCGCGCTGCTCGACCCCCGCCCGCTCCTGCTGCCGGACAGCCGGTTGCCGGCGCGCGGCATCGCCGCGTTCATCCTGACGGTGGTCGCGCTCAACGCGCTGGCCTGGTTGCGGTTCATCGTGCCCGACCTGGGGCAGGACCCGCCGGGCTTCCTGGACGGGACCGGCCTGACCACCAACCCCATCTACGTCCAGGACCTCGCGGTCTGGCTGCCCGCGCTGGCGATCGTGGCCGTGCTGCTCTGGCAGCGCCGACCTTCCGGCCTCTTCCTCGCCGGGGCCGGGCTGGTCTTCTGGCTGATCGAGGCGATCGGCGTGGCAGCCGACCAGTGGTTCGGGCACCGAGCCGATCCGACCTCCGCCGTGGCGACCCAGGGCGGCGTCGTGGTCTTCGTCGTCCTCGCTGCAGCGACCCTCGTCCCCCTGGTCCTGTGGCTGCGCGGCTCGACCCATCACGAACGGAAGTCGCCAGCGATGACCACCTCGACGTCCCCGACCGGATACCCCCGTCCAACCATCAGGAGGAAACCATGAAGGCTGCTGTCGTCCCCACGCTCGGCGCACCGCTGGAGATCCGCGATGTCCCGATCCCGACGGCCGGTCCCGGTCAGGTGCTCGTACGCATCGAGACCTGCGGGCTCTGCCACACCGACATCCACGCCGCGCGCGGTGAGTGGCCGGTCAAGCCCAAGGAGCTCCTCGTCCCCGGGCACGAGGGTGTCGGGATCGTCGAGGCCGTCGGCGAGGGAGACCTGCCGGTCCCGGTCGGGCAGCGGGTCGCGCTGCCCTGGCTGGGCCACGCGTGCGGTCACTGCCGCTACTGCGTCGACGGCTGGGAGACCTACTGCACCAGCCCCTCGTACATGGGCTACACCATGGACGGCAGCTACGCGGAGTACGCCGTCGCCTGGGCGAGCCACGTCGTGCCCGTGCCGGACGGGGTCGCGCCCATCGACGCCGCTCCGCTGACCTGCGCCGGCGTGACGACGTACAAGGCGCTCAAGGTCGCACACCCCCAGCCCGGCGAGACCACGATGGTCGTCGGCGTCGGCGGCCTGGGCCACCTCGGCCTGCAGTACGCGCGGATCTTCGGCACGCGCACCGTCGCGGTCGACGTGCATGACGACAAGCTGCAGCTCGCCCAGGAGCTCGGCGCCGACCACGTGGTCGACGCGCGCGGTGACCAGGAGTCGGAGCTGGCGGCCCTCGGCGGCGTCGACATCGCCTTGGTGACCGTGCCCTCCCCCGCGGCGATGCACGCCGCCCACGCCGCACTCAACCCCCGGGGCCGACTCGTGATCGTGGGGCTGCCGGCTGACAACCGGCTCGAGCTGCCGGTGTTCGAGACGGTGCTCAAGGGGATCTCGGTCATCGGATCGCTGGTCGGGACACGCAACGACCTGGCGACGTGCTTCGACCTCCACGCCCGTGGGCTGACCCGGGTGGTGACCCAGCGCCGTCGGCTCGAGGACGTCAACGACTGCTTCGAGGAGGTGCTGGCCGGTCAGGTGCCGGCGCGGCTGGTGTTCGACATGGGGGTCCAGCACGGGGGACGGCAGACATGACAGAGGCCCCGGAACCGCTGACACGTCAGGGTTCCAGGGCCTCGGCCTAGAGCGGTGGCGGTGGGATTTGAACCCACGGTCGGCGTCAACCGACAAACGCTTTCGAGGCGTTCTCCTTAGGCCGCTCGGACACGCCACCGCGGAGCACAATACAGCGCACGTGCCCACGGCCCGAAATCCGGGGCCCGACCCTCACGAGCCGTAGGGCACCTGCTGCCACGACAGCGTCGTCTCGCCGGCGTGGCGGCGCACCGTCGTCTTGAGCCAGTCGGTGTTGTTGTTCGACCCGTCGACCGTGACGCGCCTGAGGTTGTCCGCCGGTGCGTCGACCCCGTAGACGTCGAGCCACGAGGACCCGGTCGCCAGCGGACGGTCGTCGTTGTATGCGTGGCTGTCCCCGTTGACGAGGTAGACATTGCCGTCGAAGTCGCGGGACTCCTCGGCGAGCGCCCTGACGAAGGGGGTGAAGGCGTCCACGTGCCACGTCGGCTGGTACGAGGGGTCGAACATGTCTGCCTGGAGGAAGACCGTCACGGCTCCGTCACGGTGCCTCTTCGCGGAGTCGAAGCTGGCGCGCATCGTCGCGGTGCTGGAGTCCATGCGGGCCTCCTCCTCCGCGACCTGCTCCTGGGTGGGCTCGGTCCTGCCGAGGCCGGTCCACGGCTCGAGGCCGTTGTTGCTCCCGACCACGTGCACGGCAGCCATGGAGACCCCGGCCCTGCGCCAGGTGACGTTCTCCGGGAAGCCTGCTGCCGCGTCGTCCTGCACCCTCATCTCCTGCTCGCCGAGGGTGCGGCCCGCCTCGGGGTAGAAGAGCTCGCGGATCAGGCCGAGGCGCTCGAGCGGGTCGTAGGCGCCGTTGTTCACGCGGTGGCAGTCGGTCCACTCGTTGTCGCCCGGGCTGTAGACGAGCGGGCGGTCGAAGGACTCGAAGCGGTCGCGGATCCCCTCGAGGTAGGCATCGTCGCACCGGCTCGAGCCGTTCTTGATGTCCCCGACGTGCACGGTGAAGTGCACCTGCCGGTCGGCGTCGATCTGCTCGATCCACGACGGGAAGGCGGCGACCTGGTCGGCGCCGTAGGGCACGTCACCGATGACGGCGAACGAGTAGCCGGTCTCGGCGGGCGCCGCGGTGGACGCGGAGGCGAAGGGGGCGGTGGCGACGAGCGCGACGACGGCGGGCGCGGCGAGCAGGCGGACAGGACGCACGGGGGCTCCTCGGGGAAGGACGATCTGGTCTCGTCATGTGTGCCAGAGCGATGTGAACATCAGCCCACGTCCGGGCCAACGTCCTCCCGACGCCGCTCGAAGAAGTCGACGAGCAGCTGCGCGGCCTCCCCTTCGCGCACCCCGCCGACGACCTCGGCGCGGTGGACCGAGCGACGGTCACGGACGATGTCCCACACCGACCCGCACGCGCCCATCTTGGGGTCCCAGGCGCCGAGGACCACGCGCGGGAGCCGGGTGAGCACGATCGCGCCGGCACACATCGGGCAGGGCTCGAGCGTCACGACGAGCGTGCACCCCGTGAGGCGCCACTCCCCCTTCGCCTCGGCCGCGGCGCGCATCGCGAGGACCTCCGCGTGCCCGGTGGGGTCGCCGTCGCGCTCCCGGGTGTTCCTCCCCTCCCCGATGACGACGCCGTCCGCGTCGACGACGACCGCGCCCACGGGGACGTCGCCGTCCGCCGCCGCCTGCGCGGCGAGCTCGAGGGCGCGCGCCATCCACGTCTCCTCGGCGGGGCGCTGGGGACGGGCGGGGTCGTGACTCACGGGCCCAGTCTCCCGCACGGTAGTTTCACGGGCATGCGCGTCATCGTCGCGGACCACCCGCTCATCGCCCACAAGCTGACCTACCTGAGGCACAAGGACACCGACAGCCCGACCTTCCGTCGTCTCGCGGACGAGCTCGTCACCCTCCTGGCCTACGAGGCCACGCGCGAGGTGCGGGTCGAGCCCTTCGACATCGTCACGCCCGTCGCCCCGACCACCGGGATCAGGCTCTCGACGCCCAAGCCGCTCGTCGTGCCGATCCTGCGCGCCGGCCTCGGGATGCTCGAGGGCATGGTGCGCCTGCTGCCGACGGCCGAGGTCGGGTTCCTCGGCATGCTGCGCAACGAGGAGACGCTGGAGGCGGTCACCTACGCCAACCGGCTCCCCGACGACCTGTCCGGCCGCCAGTGCTACGTGCTCGACCCGATGCTCGCCACCGGCGGCACGCTCGCGATGTCGATCCAGTACCTCGTCGAGCGCGGCGCCGACGACATCACCGCCGTCACCCTGCTGGCCGCCCCCGAGGGCATCGCGGCGCTCGAGGGCCAGCTCGCGAGCCTCGACGTGCCGGTCACGCTCGTCACCGCGGCCGTCGACGAGCGGCTCAACGAGGACGGCTACATCATCCCGGGGCTCGGGGACGCCGGCGACCGGCTCTACGGGGTCGTCTGATCCCCCTTCGTCCGCCGGCTCCGGCGCGCCGGGAGGAATGTCGGACGCCACACCCGTCACATCTGCAACACTTGAGCCCGTCCCACGCCCGCCCCGGGCCGACCCCAGCCCGCAGATGACGGAGGAGCACGCGAGATGAACACGCCGCCGATCAAGAAGATCGTCCTGTGGCTGCTCACGATCTTCCTCCTCTACGCGATTCTCACCTCGCCGAGCGACGCGGCCAACATCGTCGGCTCCGCCTGGGACGTGATCGCCAACGGCGTGCGCAACATCGGGCGCTTCTTCGACTCCCTCATCGCGAGGTAACGATGGCCGCGGAGGTCGCCCACCGAGGGCTGCGCAAGTACCTCCTCCCCGGCGAGACCCCGGTGGCCGAGATCCGGCACCACCGCATCGTCCTGCTCAAGCCCGCCGTGGCCGTGCTCGCCTCGCTCGCGCTCTGTCTCTGGCTCGACATCTCGGTGAGCGACGCCGACGCCGGCATCCTCGGCTACGTGTGGCTGCTGTGGTTCGGCGTGGTTGCCTGGGCCGCGTGGCAGTGGATCGAGTGGCGCCACACGCGGGTCGTCGCGACCGACAAGCGGATCGTGCTCTTCGAGGGCTGGATCAACCACAAGGTCTCGATGATGCCGCTCAAGAAGGTCACCGACATGGGCTACGAGCGCCCGCTGCTCGGCCGCATCCTCGGATACGGCACCTTCGTCCTCGAGAGCGCCGGGCAGGACCAGGCCCTCTCGAGCATCCGCTTCGTGCCCGACCCGGACGACAACTACCGGGCGATCTGCTCGGTGGTCTTCGGCATGGGTCCGATCGACGACGATGACGAAGGGGGCGCCCCCCGCGACGACGAGCCGGCCTGGGAGACCTCGGCGGACTACGCGACGCGCCTGGGGATCGTCGACGGCGTGTACGTCGGGGGCGGTCCGGTGCCCGACCCGGCGGTCTACGGGCCCCCGCCCCGCCTCGACAGCTCCATCTACCGCAGCCGCGACCTCGAGCACCGTGAGCACGACGCCGACACCGGAGAGCTCCCCCCGTACGACCCCGACGCCTACTGACCGTCGGTGCGGGCGCCGACCGGCTCGACGCGGCCGGTGTCGCGCATGCGGCGCACCGCCGTGAACGCCTCCCAGCCGGTGATGACGACGATGCCGACCGCCACCGCCGGGATCGAGATGCTCCAGCCCGCGTCCCAGCCGAAGGTCGCTTCGAGTTCTCGCGGCAGATCCGTGAGCAGCTGCTCGGTGAGGAGCAGCCACACGAGCGCGGCCCCGGAGACGACGGCGCTGACGAGGCTGGCTGCGGCGAGCGGGCGGCTCCACCCGTCACGCGCCCACGCACCTCTGCATTGCCCTAGGTGTTGCGGGGCATGAGGTTGGTGACACGAGGAGGGGCGTAACAGGGCGGGCAGGTCCCCGTGGCGACAGGATGAGGGTGTCAAAGCCGTTCATCACGAGCCAGCCAAAGGAACCTGCCCTGTGTCCCACGCTAATGCCCCGATGACCCCTGGTGGTCGCCTACGTCTGATCGAGCGAGTGCTGGGTCAGGCCAATGATGAGGCCGGCCCGCGGCCGATCGCGCACGTCGCAGCCGAGGCCGCGATCTCACGCCAGTGCCTGTCCAAATGGGTAGCCCGCTACCGCGAGCACGGCGAGGAAGGGCTGCACGACCGCTCCAGCCGGCCACAACGCTCCCCGAGCGCGACTGCCGAACCGGTGGTCGAGCGGATCATCGAGCTGCGGCGCCGTAAGTGGTCCGCGCGGCGCATCCATCTGGCGCTGGCCGATGAGGGCACGAATGTGGCGGTGTGCACCATCGCCCGGATCCTGCGCCGCGAGGGCTTGAACCGGCTGCGGGACCTGGACGTCGACGGGCAGCCCCTGCGCCAGCAGCCCGCCGGCAAGATCATCGCGCGCTACCCCGGGCACATGATCCACCTGGACGTGAAGAAGGTCGGACGCATCCCGCCCGGGGGCGGGTGGCGCGTCCACGGCCGCGGCTCGGACGCTGACCGGGCCCGCGGCCTGCGAGGACACCACCGCGGCGCCAAGGTGGGCTACACCTACCTGCACTCGGCCGTGGACGGCTTCACCCGGATGGTCTACACCGAGGCCCACGACGACGAGAGCGCCGCGACCGCGATCGCGTTCCTGGCCCGCGCCCGGGTCTTCTTCGCCGCGCACGGCATCACCCGCATCACCCGCATCGTCACCGACAACGGGTCCTGTTACCGCGCCAAGAACTTCACCCGCTCGGTGCTCTCCTTCGCCTCGAAACACAAGCGGATCAAGCCCTACACGCCCAAGCACAACGGCAAGGTCGAGCGCTACCAGCAGACCATGGCCCGCGAGGTCCTCTACGCCGACGCCTACCCCTCCGAAGAAGCCCGCCGACGACAGCTACAGATCTGGGTGACCCACTACAACTACCATCGCCCACACAGCGCCATCGGGGACCAACCCCCAGCCAGCCGCGCCAAGACCCGTGTCACCAAGGTCATGCCCAGTTACACCTAGGGGAATGCGGGTTCAGGTGCGCATTGCCCTAGGGGAATGTGGGGTCCGGGGACGACGAAGGGCGGCGCCCACCCCATGGGGTGAGCGCCGCCCTTCGCGGTGGTGCGGTGGCCCAGAGGACCTCAGAGGGCCTTGAGGATGTCGCCGACCCGGTCCTTGGCGTCGCCGAAGAGCATCTGGGTGTTGTCCCGGAAGAACAGCGGGTTCTGGACGCCCGCGTACCCCGTGGCCATCGAGCGCTTGAAGACGATGACGTCCTTGGCGTTCCACACCTCGAGCACCGGCATGCCGGCGATCGGGCTCGTCGGGTCCTCGGCCGCGGCCGGGTTGACCGTGTCGTTGGCGCCGATGACCAGGACGACGTCCGTCTCCGGGAAGTCGTCGTTGATCTCGTCCATCTCGAGCACGACGTCGTAGGGCACCTTCGCCTCGGCGAGGAGGACGTTCATGTGGCCCGGGAGGCGGCCGGCGACCGGGTGGATGCCGAACCGGACGTCCACCCCCTTCGCCCGCAGCTGGGCGGTGAGGTCGGCGACCGGGTACTGCGCCTGCGCGACGGCCATGCCGTAGCCCGGGGCGATGACCACCGACGAGGCCTCGAGGAGCAGCTCGGCGACGGCATCGGCCTGGATCTCGCGGTGCTCGCCGTAGTCCTTGTCCTCGCCCGTGACCTGGCCGTCGGAGCCGAAGCCACCGGCGATGACGGAGACGAAGGAGCGGTTCATCGCCTTGCACATGATGTAGCTCAGGAAGGCACCGGAGGAGCCGACGAGCGCACCGGTGACGATGAGCAGGTCGTTGGAGAGCATGAAGCCCGCGGCGGCCGCGGCCCAGCCCGAGTAGCTGTTGAGCATCGAGACGACGACCGGCATGTCGCCGCCGCCGATGGAGGCGACGAGGTGCCAGCCGAAGAGCAGCGCGATGACCGTCATGATCGCCAGCGGCAGGAGCGAAGGGGAGACGACGAACCAGACGCACAGGGCGACGGAGACGAGCACGGCGAGCAGGTTGAGCCAGTGCCGCGCGGGGAGCACGAGCGGCGAGGACTTCATCTTCGCGCTGAGCTTGAGGTAGGCGACGATCGATCCGGTGAAGGTCACTGCGCCGATGAAAACGCCGACGAAGACCTCGCCGTTGTGGATGCCGACCATGTCGATCGCCTCGAGCCGCTTGTGCTCGGCGACCGCCTCGGCGCCGTCACCGTGCGACGCGAAGAAGGTGTTGTAGCCGACGAGCACGGCGGCCAGGCCGACGAAGGAGTGCATCATCGCGATGAGCTCGGGCATGCCGGTCATCTCGACCCGGCGGGCGATGCGCACACCGATGAGCCCGCCGAGGGCCATCGTGACGACGAGGACGCCCAGGCCCCACTTGCCGGCGTCGGTGGCCTCGCCGTCGCCGTAGACCCCGTCGATGACGAGGGCGATGGTGGCGAGGAGGGCGATGGCCATGCCGGCCATGCCGAACCAGTTGCCGTGCTTGGCCGACTCGTGCCTGCTCAGGCCGGCCAGGGACAGGATGAAGAGGAGCGCCGCGACGATGTAGGCGGCGGTGACGACGGTGGACAGCACGACTCAGCCCTTCCGGAACATGTTGAGCATCCGGTTCGTCACGGTGAAGCCACCGAAGACGTTGATGCTGGCGAAGAAGATGGCGGCGGCTGCGACGACCTGGATCGTCAGGTTCGACGAGGTGACCTGCAGCAGGGCCCCGACGACGATGATCCCGGAGATCGCGTTGGTCACCGACATCAGCGGCGTGTGCAGCGCGTGGTGCACGTGCCCGATGACGTAGAAGCCGATGACGACCGCGAGCGCGAAGACGATGAAGTGCGACAGGAAGGCGGCCGGCATGAAGGCGGCGAGGACGAGGAAGACCACCGCTGCCCCGCCGATGAGCCAGAACTTGCGGTTGGGGTCGACGGGCTTCGCGGGCTCGGGCTCGACCTGTGCCGCGGCGGCCGGGGCGCTCTGAGCCGCGGAGACCTGCACGGGCGGCGGCGGCCAGAGGGTCTCCTCGGCCCGGGTGACCGTCATGCCGCGCACGACGGTGTCCTCCATGTCGAGGACGGGCCGACCGTCCTTGTCCGGGGTCAGCAGCTTGAGCAGGTTGACGATGTTGGTGCCGAAGAGCTGGCTGGCCTGCGTGGGCAGGCGGCCCGCGAGGTCGGTGTAGCCGATGATCCGCACGCCGCCCTCGGTGACGACACGCTCGTCCGCGACGGACCCGGCGACGTTGCCGCCGGAGCCGGCCGCCATGTCGATGATGACCGAGCCCGGCTTCATCGAGGCGACCATCTCCTCGGTGATGAGGCGCGGCGCCGGCCGGCCGGGGATGAGGGCCGTCGTGATGATGATGTCGACGTCCTTGGCCTGCTCCGCGTACAGCTTGGCGGCCTTGCGGTTGAAGTCCTCGCCGGTCTCCTTGGCGTAGCCGTCGCTCGAGACCTCCTGCTGGACGTCGATCCGGAGGAACTCGGCGCCCATCGACTCGACCTGCTCGGCGACCTCGGGGCGCACGTCGAAGGCGCGCACGATCGCACCGAGCGAACCGGCGGCACCGATCGCCGCCAGGCCGGCGACGCCGGCCCCGCAGACGAGGACCTTGGCCGGCGGGACCTTGCCCGCGGCCGTCACCTGTCCGGTGAAGAGGCCACCGAACTCGTGCGCGGACTCGACGACCGCGCGGTAGCCCGCGATGTTGGCCATCGAGGAGAGCACGTCGAGCGACTGCGCGCGCGAGATGCGCGGCACGGCGTCCATCGCCAGCGCGGTGACGCCCTGGGCGCGCAGCGCCTCGACCTTGTCGGGGTTGAGCGCCGGCGCGAGCAGGGAGGCGAGGATCGCCCCGGACCGCAGGCGCGGCACCTCTTCGTCGGAGGGCGCGTTGATCTTGGCGACGACGTCGCTGGCCCACACCTGCTCGGCGGGCTCGAGGGTGGCTCCGGCGTCGAGGTAGGCCTGGTCCGGGTAGGCGGAGGCCTCACCGGCACCGGGCTCGACGACGACGTCGTATCCGAGCTTGATCAGCTGCTCGACCGTTCTGGGGGTCGCCGCGACGCGGGTTTCTCCGCGCTTCGACTCCTTGGGCACGCCAAGTCGCATCGTCACTCCTGGTCAGGGGTGTGGGTGTGGTTGGTGGGCAACCTACGACAGGCCCCCACGCCACCCGTGGGTCTGGGATGGGGACGATGATCACAGGCCACGAGGTGAGACGGCGTCTCGTCTCACTGGACAGTCCCGGTCGGCGCTCAGTCCGCGTCGTCGACGGGAGGGGCCTCCCCTTCGTCCTCGGCGAGGTGCTCCTCGGCGATGGCCGCCTCCCGGGCGGCCTCCTCGTCGTCCCACACGGTGTGCGAAGGGTCGGTGCTCACCCCGCCACCCTACGGACCTACCGAAGAGTAACCTAGGGGCGCATGGAGCACTTCGACGAGGTCAGCGGCGGCGCGTGCGCCGTCTCCGCCGCGGCGGCGCACGGGGTGAGCACGATGTTCACGCTCACGGGCGCCCACGTGTTCCCGTTCTACGACGGCGCGGTCCGCGCCGAGCCGCCGATGCGCCTGCTCGACGTGCGCCACGAGCAGACCGCGGTCTTCGCGGCCGAGGCGATGGGCAAGCTGACCCGCACACCCGGCCTGGCAGTGCTCACCGCCGGCCCCGGCGTCACCAACGGGATCAGCGCCATCACCCAGGCGCACTTCTCGGGCTCCCCCCTCGTCGTCCTCGGCGGCCGGGCGGCATCCTTCTCGTGGGGAAGGGGGGCGCTCCAGGAGCTCGACCACCCCCGCCTGCTCGGGCCGGTCACCAAGCGCGCGGCGACGGTCGGCTCGGTCGACGAGATCGCCGACGAGGTCGACGAGGCCTTCCACCTCGCGGCGGCGCCGCACCGGGGCCCGGTCTTCCTCGACATCCCGATGGACGAGCTCTTCGGCGACGCCGAGGGGGCGCCGGTCGAGGCGAGCGCGCCCCTGCCCCAGCAGCCGACGAGCGGTGACGTCGACGCCGTCGCCGGGCTCGTGGCCCGCGCCGAACGTCCGCTGCTCGTCCTCGGCACCGACGTGTGGAGCGACGGCGCGGAGGAGTCGGCGCTGCGCCTCGTCGAGGAGCTCGGCCTGCCGACCCTGACCAACGGCATGGGCCGTGGCATCCTCCCCGGCGGGCACCCGCTGCTCGTCGGCAGGGCGCGCAGGACCGCTGTCGGCGAGTGCGACCTCGCGGTCGTCGTCGGCACACCGCTCGACTTCCGGCTCGCCTACGGGCAGTTCGGCGGCCTCGGAGGAGCGGACGCGCAGGTCGTGCACATCGCCGACTCCCTCGGGCAGGTCAGCTCGCACGCGGAGCCGGCGGCGAGCGCCTCCGGTGACCTCACGCTCGTCCTCGACGCCCTGCTCGCCGCGGTCACGGCACGCGGCCACGCGGACTGGACGGCCTGGACGGACCGGCTCGCCGAGGAGGCCGCCGGCCGCGCGAGCCGGGACCGGGAGCTGCTGACGAGCGCGGTCTCGCCCGCGCACCCGGCCCGCATCTACGGGGAGCTGCTCCCCCGCCTCGCGGAGGACGCGGTCGTCATCGGCGACGGCGGCGACTTCGTCTCCTGGGCCGGGCGGTTCGTCGAGCCGCAACGTCCGGGCGGGTGGCTGGACCCCGGCCCCTTCGGCTGCCTCGGCGCCGGCCTCGGTGCGGCGATCGCGGCCCGGGTGGCCCGCCCTTCGTCCCAGGTCGTGCTGCTCCTCGGCGACGGGGCCTCCGGCCTGTCGCTCATGGACGTCGACACGCTCGTGCGGCACGACCTCCCGGTCGTCATCGTCATGGGCAACAACAGCGCGTGGGGGCTGGAGAAGCAGCCGATGCAGATGCTCTACGGCTACGACGTCGCCACCGACCTCGCCCCCCGGACCCGCTACGACCAGGTGGTCACGGCGCTCGGCGGTGCCGGTGAGCTCGTCACGGACCCGGCGCAGATCGGGCCGGCCCTCGACCGGGCCTTCGCCGCCGGCGTGCCGTACCTCGTCAACATCGTCACGGACCCGCAGATCCCCTACCCCCGCTCGACGACGGGGATGTAGCCCGCCGGGTCCGTCGGCCGGTCGTTGCCGGGCATCGGCCCCTCTCCCTGAGAGACTGACGCCATGCGCCAGATCCGCCAGAGCCGCAAGCTGAAGGACGTGCGTTACGACGTGCGCGGCCCCATCCTCGTCGAGGCCCAGCGCCTCGAGGCCGAGGGCCACAAGATCCTCAAGCTCAACATCGGCAACACCGCCCCCTTCGGCTTCGAGGCCCCCGAGGCGATCGTCGCCGACATGACCCGGCACCTGCCCGGCTCGCAGGGCTACGTCGACAGCAAGGGGATCTACTCGGCCCGCACCGCGGTGGCGCAGTACTACCAGTCGCGCGGGCTGCGGGAGACGACCGTCGAGGACGTCTACATCGGCAACGGCGTGTCCGAGCTGATCTCGATGGTGCTGCAGGCCTTCGTCGACAACGGCAACGAGATCCTCATCCCGGCACCGGACTACCCGCTGTGGACCGGCGCCGTCTCGCTCGCCGGCGGCACGCCCGTGCACTACCGGTGCGACGAGGGCAACGGGTGGAACCCCGACCTGGCGGACATCGAGTCCAAGATCACCGACAACACCCACGCGCTCGTCATCATCAACCCCAACAACCCGACGGGTGCGGTCTACTCGCCGGAGATCGTCCGCGGGCTCGTCGACATCGCGCGGCGTCATGATCTCGTCGTCATGGCCGACGAGATCTACGAGAAGATCATCTTCGACGACGCCGTCCACCACCACGCCGCCGAGTACGCCGACGACGACGTGCTGTGCCTGACCTTCTCCGGCCTGTCCAAGGCCTACCGGGTCTGCGGGTACCGCGCCGGCTGGGTGATGATCTCGGGGCCGAAGCACCTGGCGGCGGACTTCCTGGAGGGTCTCACCCTCCTGGCCAACATGCGGATGTGCGCGAACGTGCCGGCCCAACACGCGATCCAGACGGCGCTCGGCGGGTACCAGTCGATCAACGAGCTGATCGTCCCCGGCGGTCGGTACCACGACCAGATCAAGCTCGCCTCGCGCCTGCTCAACGAGATCCCGGGCGTCAGCTGCGTCGAGCCGAGGGGCGCGCTCTACTGCTTCCCGAGGCTCGACCCGGAGGTCTACCGGATCGACGACGACGAGGCCTTCGTCATCGAGCTGCTGCGCGCCAAGAAGATCCTCGTCACCCACGGCACCGGCTTCAACTGGCCGGACACCGACCACTTCCGTCTGGTGACCCTGCCCGACGAGGACGTCCTCACCGAGGCGATCGGACGTATCGCGGAGTTCCTCGAGACCCAGCGGGCATGAGCCGGGCCCCGGGGGAAGGGTGGACCCTCCTCGCCGTCGCCGCGGGCGGCGTCCTCGGCTCGCTCGGGCGCTGGGCGGTCTCCTCGGCGGCCGGAGCCCCGTGGGGCACGGTGGTCGTCAACCTCACCGGCGCCCTCACGCTCGGCCTGCTCGTCGCGTGGCTCGGTGCGGCGCAGCGGCACCCGCTCGTGCGGCCCTTCGTCGCCGTCGGGCTGCTCGGCGGCTGGACGACTTACTCGACGTTGGCGCTCGACGGGCACGCACTCGCGACCGACGGTCTCGGCGGCCTGCTCGGCTACCTCGCGCTCACCCTCGGGCTCGGTGTCGGTGCGGCGCTCGCCGGGCTCGTCATCGGCGAGCGGCTCTGGCACACACCGCCGCTCGTCGACGACACCGCGATCGACCAGGAGGAGCTGTGACCGCGCTGCTCGTCGCGCTCGGCGCGGCCCTCGGGGCCGCGTCCCGACACCTGGTGATGACCTCCCTTCGCGCCCGGGGTGCGACGCCCGCGGGAGGCGTGCTCGCGGTCAACGCCACCGGTTCGCTCCTGCTCGGGCTCGTCGCCGGGCATGCCTCCGGCGGCTCCTCCGGCTGGTTGCTCCCTCTCGCGGGGATCGGGTTCTGCGGGGCCTTCACGACCTTCGCCACGCACGCGGTCGAGGTCGCCTCGGCGGCCCGCTCCGGGCGCCCCCGCCACGCGGTCGCCGACGTCGTCCTCAACCTCGCCCTCGGCCTGGCCCTCGTCTCCCTCGGCTGGTGGCTGGCCTCCTGAGGTTGCATGGACGTCCTAGGATCTCCTGCATGACCGACCGGGACCCCATCGCCGCGGCCCACGACCAGTGGGTCGCCCACGGGTGGGACGACGCCGCCGACGGCATGGCCCTGATCACCTCGATCACCCGGGCCAACCAGCTGCTCGTCGAGCGCATCGAGACCGCCCTGCGCCCGCACGAGCTGAGCTTCGCCCGGTACGAGATCCTGCGACTGCTCGCCTTCAGCCGACGTCGGTCCATGCCGATGAGTCGCCTCGGCTCGCTCCTCCAGGTGCATGCGACGAGCGTGACGAGTGCCGTGGCGCGGCTCGAGGCGCACGGGCTCGTCGAGCGGCTGCGCCGCGAGACCGACCGACGGGTCGTCCTCGCCTCGCTCACCCGCGCCGGCGAGGAGCGCGTCGAGGCCGCGACCGCCGACCTCAACGCGTGCGTGTTCCGCTCGCCGGGGCTCGCGGCGGACGAGGTGCGTTCTGCGACCGCGCTGCTCGGCTCCCTTCGCGCGGCGCACGGCGACACCGTGGAGTGACCCTTCGCGACGCTTGCTGCGCAAGCTCCTCAGGGAGCGAGGGGCAGACCGCCTGCGCAAGCTCCTCAGGGAGCGAGGGGCAGACCGCCTGCGCAAGCTCCTCAGGGAGCGAGGGGAAGCCCGCGAGCGCGAGCTCCTCAGGGAGCGAGGGGCAGACCGCCTGCGCAAGCTCCTCAGGGAGCGAGGGCGGGGGTTTCGGCATTTACTTGGATGTCCTAGTATTTGTCCGTACCGGCTCCCCGACGACGAGGACTCACCGATGGCTGCGCCTGCCACGCCCGAGCTGCACTCCCCGACCCACCCGGTCCGTTTCGTGACCGCGTCCGCGCTCTTCGACGGGCACGACGCATCGATCAACATCATGCGACGGATCATGCAGAGCCAGGGGGCGGAGGTCGTCCACCTCGGTCACAACCGCTCCGTCCAGGAGGTCGTCGACGCGGCGATCGACGAGGACGTCCAGGGCGTCGCCGTCTCGTCCTACCAGGGCGGGCACGTCGAGTACTTCGAGTACCTGACGCAGCTGCTGCGCGAGCAGGGCGCGGGTCACGTCAAGGTCTTCGGCGGCGGTGGCGGCGTCATCGTCCCCGAGGAGATCGACCGGTTGCGCGAGGCGGGTGTGCGCATCTTCTCCCCCGAGGACGGCCAGCGGCTCGGCCTGCCCGGCATGATCAACACGCTCATCCGGGACTGCGACACCGACGTGTGGGAGGAGGGCCCCGTCGCCCTCGAGCCGGTCCTCGCCGGCGAGCGCGCCGCCGTCGCCCGCGCCATCTCCGGCGCCGAGCTCGGCCACCTCGACGAGGCCTTCCTCGGCGGCATCGCGGAGGCGGCACGTCGATCCTCCGCCCCCGTCCTCGGTCTCACCGGCACCGGCGGCTCGGGCAAGTCCTCGCTCACCGACGAGCTCGTCCGCCGCTTCCGCGTCGACCAGCAGGACAAGCTGCGCATCGCCGTCATCGCGGTCGACCCGACCCGCCGCAAGGGCGGCGGTGCCCTCCTCGGCGACCGGATCCGGATGAACTCCCTCGGCGAGTCCACGTCCGGCGCCTCCCCCGTGTTCTTCCGCTCGCTCGCCACCCGCGGCGACCGCGAGGTCCCCGACTCGCTGCAGACCGTCATCGACATCATCAAGGCGGCCGGCTACGACCTCGTCATCGTGGAGACGCCCGGCATCGGGCAGGGCGACGCCGCGATCATCCCCTTCGTCGACGTGCCGATGTACGTCATGACGCCGGAGTTCGGCGCGGCCAGCCAGCT
Source organism: Janibacter terrae NBRC 107853 (assembly GCF_001591405.1). Taxonomy (GTDB): domain Bacteria; phylum Actinomycetota; class Actinomycetes; order Actinomycetales; family Dermatophilaceae; genus Janibacter; species Janibacter terrae. The sequence continues at coordinate 32,576 of NZ_BCUV01000008.1, read as the reverse complement.
GGAGAAGATCGACATGCTCGACTTCGCCGAGGTGGTCGCGATCAACAAGTTCGAGCGCCGTGGCGCGGCCGACGCACTGCGTGACGTCGCGCGCCAGCTCGTGCGCAACCGCGAGGCCTTCGGCCAGCGTCCCGAGGACATGCCGGTCTTCGGCACCTCGGCCGCGACCTTCAACGACGACGGCGTCACCGCGCTGTACCACCACGTCCGGGACCTGCTCACCGACAAGGGGCTGCACGTCGAGGAGGGCCAGCTCGCACCGGTCGCGACGAAGTACTCCACCCGCTTCGACCAGCTCGTGCCCGCCACCAGGGTGCGCTACCTCGCCGAGATCGCCGAGACCGTGCGTGGGTACCACGCCGAGACCGCGCGGCTCGCCGAGACCGCGCGTCGCGTGCAGCGGCTCGCGCTCGTCGACGACGAGCTGACCGCGGCCGGCAAGGACGGTCACGGCGTCGACGAGCTGCTCGATGCCGCCCGCACGACCCTCCCCGCGGAGATCGGCGAGCAGATCGAGGCCTGGCCGAGCGTCGTCGAGTCCTACTCGGGCGACGAGCAGGTCGTGACGATCCGGGGACGAAAAGAGCCTGTGCGCACACGCCTTTTCAAGGAGTCGCTGTCGGGCAACAAGATCTCCCGCGTCGCGCTCCCCCGGACCACCGACCACGGCGAGCTCGTGAGCTTCTGGCGCCGGGAGAACCTCCCCGGCCGCTTCCCCTTCACCGCCGGCGTCTTCCCGTTCAAGCGGGACAACGAGGACCCGGCGCGCATGTTCGCCGGCGAGGGCGACCCCTTCCGCACCAACCGCCGGTTCAAGCTGCTCTCCGAGGGGCAGCCCGCCACGCGCCTGTCGACTGCCTTCGACTCCGTGACCCTCTACGGTCGCGACCCCGGCGAGCGCCCGGACATCTACGGCAAGGTCGGCACCTCCGGCGTCTCCGTCGCGACCCTCGAGGACATGAAGGCGCTGTATTCGGGCTTCGACCTGCTCTCCCCCTCGACGAGCGTGTCGATGACCATCAACGGCCCCGCGCCGACGGTCCTCGCCTTCTTCCTCAACACCGCGATCGACCAGCAGGTCGACGCCTTCCGCGAGCGCGAGGGCCGCGAGCCCTCCGCCGCCGAGGCCGAGGAGCTGCGCGCCCACGCGCTGCACAACGTCCGCGGCACCGTCCAGGCGGACATCCTCAAGGAGGACCAGGGGCAGAACACCTGCCTCTTCTCCACCGAGTTCTCGCTGCGGATGATGGCCGACATCCAGGAGTGGTTCATCGAGCAGCAAGTGCGCAACTTCTACTCGGTCTCGATCTCCGGGTACCACATCGCCGAGGCCGGGGCGAACCCCATCAGCCAGCTCGCCTTCACCCTCGCGAACGGGTTCACCTACGTCGAGACCTACCTCGCGCGCGGCATGGACATCAACGACTTCGCGCCCAACCTGTCCTTCTTCTTCTCCTCCGGCATGGACCCGGAGTACGCGGTCCTCGGCCGGGTCGCCCGCCGCATCTGGGCCGTGGCGATGAAGGAGAAGTACGGGGCCAACGAGCGCAGCCAGAAGCTGAAGTACCACATCCAGACCTCCGGCCGGTCGCTGCACGCGCAGGAGATGGACTTCAACGACATCCGCACGACGCTGCAGGCGCTCAACGCGCTCTACGACAACGCCAACAGCCTGCACACCAACGCCTACGACGAGGCCGTCACCACCCCGTCGACGGAGTCGGTGCGCCGGGCGCTCGCGATCCAGCTGATCATCAGCCGCGAGTGGGGCGTCTCCTTCAACGAGAACCCCCTCCAGGGCAGCTACCTCATGGACGAGCTCACCGACCTCGTCGAGGAGGCCGTGCTCGTCGAGTTCGACCGGATCAGCGACCGCGGTGGCGTCCTCGGCGCCATGGAGACCGGGTACCAGCGGGGCAGGATCCAGGACGAGTCGATGCTCTACGAGCACCGCAAGCACGACGGCACGCTGCCGATCATCGGCGTCAACACCTTCCTCCGCGAGGACGGGTCGAAGGGGGAGGCCGACGAGATCGAGCTCGCCCGCGCCACCGAGTCCGAGAAGGTCTCGCAGCTGCAGCGCGTACGCGCGTACCAGGAGACGCACCGCGAGGAGGCCGAGCAGGCGATCGCCCGCCTCAAGGAGGCGGCGACCACCGATGCCAACGTCTTCGACGTCCTGATGGACGCCGCGCGCGTGTGCAGCCTGCAGCAGGTGACCGACGCCTTCTTCGAGGTCGGCGGGCAGTACCGTCGCAACGTGTGAGCACTGATCGCTGGCCGTCGCAGGTGTACGGCGAAGGGGAGGAACCGGACTACCGCTTCTCCCTCGCCAACGAGCGGACCTTCCTCGCATGGCTGCGCACGACGCTCGCGCTGCTCGCCGCGGGGGTGGCCGTCGACGTGCTCGACCTCGGGGCGCCCGAGGCGATCACGCGCGGGCTGGCGGCGATGCTGCTCGTCCTCGGCGCGCTCTGCCCGGTCCTGGCCTTCCTCCGGTGGGCGATGGCCGAGCGCGCCATGCGCCGCGCCGAGCCCCTGCCCTCCCTCGGCGTGGCGGCCGCCGTCGTCACGGGCGTCATCCTCGTGGCGGCGGCCGTGCTCACCGTCGTCGTGGCGGGGAGGTGAGCCGGGGATGAGCGAGCTCGCGCGGTCGGCGCCGCACGGCGCCCAGCCGGAGCGCACCGCGCTGGCCTGGCAGCGGACCGCCCTCGCGGCCGCCGCCGGCGCGGCGATCATCGCCCGGCACACCTCCGGTCAGCTCGGCCCCGCGGCGCTCGTCATCATGCTCGCCACCCTGGGGCTGGCGGGCGCAGCCTTCGTGCTCGGCCGGCGGCGGTACGCCGCCGCGCCGGTCGAGCCCTCCCGACGACGTGACGGCCGGGCCCCCTTCGCGCTGGCCCTGGCGATCTCGGCGATGGCGCTCAGCGAGCTGCTCGCCCTCGCCCTGGCGGGGCGATGACCGCTCGCGACGACCTGGACGCCCCGGTCGACCTCCCTTCGCCCCTGCAGCGGGTCGTCTCGCTCGTGCCGAGCCTCACCGAGGCGATCGCCGCGACCTGCCCGGAGCGCCTCGTCGGGGCGACGGACTGGTGCACGTACCCCACCGACCTCGCGGTCGCGCGGGTGCGCGGGACGAAGAACCCCGACCTGCGTGCGATCGCCGGGCTCTCCCCCGACCTCGTCGTGGCCAACAAGGAGGAGAACCGCGAGCTCGACGTGCGCCGCCTCCGCGAGCGCGGGACCACCGTCTGGGTCACCGACATCGAGACCGTGCCGCAGGCGATCACGTCGATGCGCCGTCTCTTCACCGAGGCGCTCGACCTCGCCGCGCCGGCCTGGCTCGAGCGCGCCGACGAGGTGTGGTCGGCTCCCCCGCCGGCCGACCGCGGTCGGGTGGTCGTCCCGATCTGGCGCGACCCGTGGATGGTCGTCGGCCCCCGGACCTACACGACCGACCTGCTCAGCAGGCTCGGCTGGACCAACGCCTGCGCGGGGCCGGACGCAGACCCGTCGCAGCGCTACCCGCACGTCGAGCTCGCGGACATCGACCGCGAGGACGTCGACCTCGTCCTCCTGCCCGACGAGCCCTACGTCTTCACGCCCGAGGACGGCCCGGAGGCCTTCGAGCGGGTACCGACCCGGCTCGTCAGCGGCCGACTGCTCACCTGGTACGGCCCGGCGATGGTCGAGGCGTACGAGCTGTTGGCGCACGAAGGGCCGGACACCTCGCGGTGACCGGCCCTCCTGCGGTGGTGGCGCGTCAGCGCTTCTTCGGCGCGACCGCGGCGTAGGCATTGATGATGCCGTCGCCGTAGAAGCCGTTGAAGTCCTCGTCACCGACGCACTCCGCCGTGTAGGCGGCGGGCAGACCCGGGTAGACGAAGGTGCGCGGCTCCGGGCAGGCCTTGTTGCGGGCCGAGCCCATCAGGATGTCGCGGGTGGTGTCCGCGTCGAGACCGAAGCCCTCCTTGCCCTCGACCTTGCCGTAGCGGCTGACGATGAGCGCCGAGACGCCCGCGGCGTGCGGTGAGGCCATCGAGGTGCCCTGGTAGTACTCGTAGTACCCGCAGGCCTCCTTGCCCTTGACCGTGCCGCAGTCCTTGAAGACGTAGCCCTCACCGAACTCCGTGATGTTGCCGTCCTCGTCGACCGAGCCCTCGGACTTCACGACGTTCTCCGGGACGGAGGAGAGGATCAGGTTGGCCGGGCTGCGGTAGTCCGGGGTCCCGAAGTACTCGCGGGAGTCACCACCGGGGGCGCTGACCTCGATCTCGCCGGACTGCAGGTCCGTCGTGTAGTTCGAGTAGTAGGACTTGCGCTCCGACGGGCCCACGGCCGAGACACCGATGACCTCGGGCCCCTCGACCGGCAGGTCGTAGCAGCTCGCGTTGTCGATGGTCCGCGGGTGGGCGGCACCCTCCGGGTAGTCGGGGCTGGAGTCGTCGAAGGTGACATTGGCCAGGTCCTCCGCGGAGTTGCCGAGGGCACCGACCATCGTGACGTCCTTGGAGTGCGCGTACCGCAGGGCCCGGGACATCGACTCGATGATCATGTCCTGCTCGGCGGCCTCCTCCGGCGTGTCCTCCGGGGCACCGCCCACGCAGTTGTACGCCCACGGGTCGACGTAGAAGCTCATGTTGACCACGTCGAGCCCTGCGTCGGCCGAGTAGGTGAGGGCGTTGACGGTCGGGCCGACGAAGAAGTAGCCCGAGTCCTGGCCGGCACGCGCGTTGACGATCGAGACGTCGGGGGCGACGCCCGAGACGCCGATGCCGTTCTTCGCGGCCGCGACGGTGCCGGCGACGTGCGTGCCGTGGCCACCGTTGTCGACGTCGGCCGGGTCGACACAGGACTCGACCTCGCAGGGACCGTCGACGTCGGGCATGTCTGTGGTGAAGTTGCGCGAGAGCTTGTGGTCGAAGTTCGGCGCGATGTCCGGGTGGCTCGCGTCGACGCCGGTGTCGATGATGCCGACCTTGACGCGGTTGTCGCCGGACTCGATCGCCTGCGCCTGCGGCGCCTGGATCATGTCCATGCCCCACAGCTTGTCGTCGAGCGGGTCCGGGCCGCCCTTGGCGTCGGCCTTGGTAGCCCCACCCTTGGCCTTGACCCGGTCGGGGCGCTCGACACCGTCCTTCTTCTTCGGCTGCGGTGAGCGACCGACGACGCCCTCGTCCGCGGCGCCGAAGACACCGCTCATGCCACGGGCCTTGGCCGCGAACCGGGTGTCGGTCGAGGTGAGCGTGACCATGCCGACGGCTTCGTTGACCGAGGTGATCTTCGCTCCCTTCGCCTTGAGACGGGCGGCGAGCGCCTTGGCGCTGCCGCCGCGGTCCGCCAGGACCACGTAGTGCTTGGCGGGGCCCGTGGTCGAGCTCACTCCACTGTCCACGGTGGGCGCAGCGGCGGCAGTGGTGGTCGCCGCCAATCCGGTCAGCCCGAGCGCGCAGGCGCCCAGGGCCGAGACCATGCGTGTGTGTCGCATGAATTTCCTCCCAGAGTTTGGTCCCGGACGTCAGCCGGGCATGCAGGCCACGATATGACGCGAGTCACACCGATGGGGCCGAAGCAGCGTCCCTTCTCGACCTACCGCCCGGCGGTGCGGCGAGCGGCACGCAGGGCGTGCGCCAGGATCCCGTCGAAGAGCCCCGCGACCTCACGCGCCCCGGAGCCGCGGAAGGCGTGGATCGGGGCGTAGGCGCCCTGGGCGCGCTGCACGGACGTGCGCTCGGGGATGTGCTGGGAGAGCACGAGAGGACCGAAGAGCGAGGTCAGCTCCTCGACGCGGTACTGGTGCTCGCCGATGTGCGCGCGCACGCGGTTGATGACGATGCCGAGCGGCTGCAGCCGCGGCGCGAGGGAGGTGCGCACCTCGTGCACGGCCCGCAGGGCCCGGTCGGCGGCCGCGATCGCGAAGACACCGGGCTCGGTGACGATCACGGCTCGGTCGGCCGCGGCGAGGCCGATGCGCGTCAGGCCACCCAGCGACGGGGGGCAGTCGACGATGACGAGGTCGTACTCGTCGTCGACCTTGTCGAGCACGGTGCGAAGGGAGGTCAGCCCACGGCTGGAGAGGTCGGTCCGGTCGAGCCGGGCCAGGTCCAGGCCGCCGACGACCACGTCGATCGGCGCCGCCGCGCCCTCGCTCCAGTGACTGCGCCGGGTGGCGGCGCGCAGGTTGCGACGGCGCGGCTCCTCGATGACCAGGGCGCTGCTCGAGGTGACCTCGTCCTCGATGTCGAGCCCGGCCGTCGAGTCCCCCTGCGGGTCGAGGTCGACGACGAGGGTGCGCAGCCCGGCCTCACGGGCGGCCGAGGTCATCCCGAGGGTCACGGACGTCTTGCCGACCCCGCCCTTGAGACTGCACACCGCGATGACCACCACGTCCGCATCCTAGGCGCGGCGCGGCCTCGGACTACTTGAGCTCCTTGCTCGAGTACCCGAGGATGCGCCGGGCGACGACGAGCAGCTGGATCTGCTGCGTCCCCTCGAAGATGTCGAGGATCTTGCAGTCGCGGGCCCACTTCTCGAGCAGCTCGGTCTCGGCGTACCCGGTGGCGCCCGCCAGCTCGACGCACGCGAGCGCGACGTCGACGCAGGTGCGGCCCGCCTTGGCCTTCGCCATGGAGGCCTCCATGGAGTTCGGCTTGCCGTTGTCCGCCATCCAGGCCGCACGCAGCGTCAGCAGGTAGGCGCTCTGGTAGTCGGCCTCCATCTCGATGAGATTCGCGGCCGCAGCGGACTGGACGTTGCCCGGGCGGTCCCAGTCGACCGCGACGCCGGCCTCCCGGAGGAGCTCGGTGGTCCGGTCGAGCGAGGCGCGGGTCAGGCCCAGGGCCATCGCCGCGACGAGCGGCCGGGTGTTGTCGAAGGTCTGCATCGCGCCGCCGAAGCCGCCCTCGATCCTGATCTCCGGGTCGCCGAGCAGGTCCTCGGCGGGCACCCGGCAGTCGTCGAGGACGAAGGCCGCGGTGTCGGAGGCCCGGATGCCGAGCTTGTGCTCGAGACGCACGAGCTGCAGCCCGGGGTTCTCCCGGCTGACGACGAAGGACTTGATCGCCGTCTTGCCGAGGCTGCGGTCGAGCGTCGCCCACACGACGACCAGCTCGGCGCGCTCGCCGGAGGTGACGAAGATCTTCTCGCCGTTGAGGACGTACTCGTCGCCGTCCTTGACCGCCGTGGTGCGGATGGCGCCGGAGTCGGAGCCGACGTCGGGCTCGGTGATCGCCATGGCGGCCCACTTGCCCGCGTAGCGCGCCTTCTGCTCGTCGTTGGCGACGGCCGCGATGGCAGCGTTGCCGAGGCCCTGGCGCGGGATCGACAGCGTCAGGCCGACGTCGCCGCGGCAGGTCTCCAGGATGGACAGGACGGAGGAGATGTTGGAGCCGTTGCGGTTGGCGGAGTCCTCACGCGTGCCGGCCCTGCGCCCGGAGCCGACGGCTGCGACGTCGCCCTCCTGGGCACCGCCGTCCTCGGCGCGGGTCGAGGAGGACGCACCGGCCCCCTGGCCGGCGCCACCGTCGGCCATGCCGTCGATGACGGCCGAGACGAGGTCGAGCTCGGCGGGGTACTCGTGCTCCGCTCGGTCGTACTTGCGCGAGATGGGCCAGAAGACCTCCTCGGCCATGCCGCGCGCCTGGGCGACGAGGGGGCGGAACTTCTTCGGAACCTCGAGGTCGATCATGATCGTGTCCTTCGTGTCAGGTCGGGATGAGGAAGGGGGGCGCGCTCAGACGAGCAGCGTGCCCTCGAGGACCCCGGCGCCCCGCAGGTCGCGGTACCAGCGCTCGTTGTCGAACTCCTTGACGAAGCCGTGGCCGCCGAGCAGCTGCACGCCGCTCGAGCCGATCCACGTGGCGTGGCGGCTGACGAGGCTGCGGGCCTGGGCGATCTCGGCGGAGGCGTCCTCACCGCGGTCGAGGCGGGCGGCGGCCTTCCAGACGACGAGGCGCAGGCCGGCCAGCTCGATGGCGATGTCGGAGACGGTGAAAGCGACTGCCTGGCGGTACCCGATGGGCTCGCCGAAGGCCTTGCGCTCCTTGACGTACCCGCTCACGTGGTCCAGGACCGCCTGCGAGGTGCCGACGGCGGCCGCGGCCCACGCCAGACGCGCCCGGCGCACGGCATCGGCGTGGTCCTCGGTGGTGCCGAGCAGGTCGGACCGCGGGACGCGTACGCCCTCCAGGAAGAGGCGCGCGGTAGTGGCGGCGCGGACACCCATGGCGGGGTCGTCCTGCGTCTGCACGCCCTCGGTGCCCGGCGTGACGATGACGAGACGGGGCTCGCCGTCGATCGCCGCGGAGACGACGAAGAGGTCTGCGGCGCTCGCCCCGGGCACGATCGCCTTGATGCCGTCGAGGACGATCTCGTCGCCCTCGACCCGACCGGTGGTCCGCAACGCGAAGGGGTCGAACAGCGGCTGCGGCTCGTGGAGGGCGAGGGCTGCGGTGGGCGGGTCCTCGCTGGTGAACTCGGGCAGGTAGGTGGCCTGCTGGTCGGCGTCGCCGTAGCTGGCGATGGCCGTCGCGACCGCGGCGGGGGCCATGATCGCGGTGGTGATGCCCATGTCCCCGCGGGCGAGCTCCTCCAGCACGATCGCGCCGGTCACGGCGGAGCGCTCCTCGGCGATGCCCTCGAGCTCGGCGGGGACACCGAGGAGGTGCAGGCCCATCTCGGCGGCCGCGGTGCGGACCTCGGCGGGGATGGTGCGCTCGGCGTCCGCCTGCGCCGCCGCCGGCCGGATGACCTCGTCCGCGAGCTCGCGCGCGACGCCCTGGATCATCCGCTGGTCCTCACTGGGCGTGAGGTCGAACAGGGCCCTGGGCTTGGCCGGCGCGACGCGCGCGGGGTCGCCCGCTCCCTGCCGCTCGGCGAAGGCCCGCCCGGCGGCGGTCTGGGCCTTGAACCCGGTGACGGCGCCCTTGTACAGGTACCGCTCGACCTTGGCGCGCACCTCCTTGTCCTTCAGGCCGGGGAGACCGCCGGCCTTGGCGATCAGGCGCAGGCCAAGTCGCTGGCCCTTGTCGGCCAAGGACATCGAGTCGGTGGAAGCCATCTGGGTGATTCCCCTTCGCGCAGGTCGTGGGTGGTGCGGGAAAGTGTGCGGTACCGACGGTACCTGCTACAGGTGGTATCGGTAAACCCGTGGGTCACTACGGGTCGAGGGCGCGTCGGGGGCGTGCGTGAGATCACCCCCCGCCCCGCAGGCCCTCCCCCTCTGCCCGGTCACAGGGCGGTAACCTGCCCGCAACCGGGAGAACCCGCGAGGGACCGCCCGAACACCAGAGCACGTGAGAGGGAAACACAGCATGGTCGACGTCGACGCCGCGCTTGACGCGTCAGGTCTCACCAACGAGGCCGTTCGCGAGTACGTGAAGCACTGGGCCGAGATCACCCAGCCGGACAGGATCGAGGTGGTCAGCGCCGCCGACGACGACCGGCTCATCGCCGAGGCCGTCGAGGCCGGCGAGCTGCTCCCCGCAGGCGAGGGCCGCTACTACTCCCGCTCCTACTCCAAGGACACCGCCCGCTCCGAGGAGCGGACGATCGTCGCGACGAACGACGAGAAGGACAAGGGCGTCTACAACAACTGGCGTCCCGCCTCGGAGATGAAGGCGAAGCTGACCGAGCTCATGCGCGGCCAGTCCAAGGGCAAGACGATGTACGTCCTGCCCTACCTCATGTCCCCCAAGGGCAACGTGCTCGCGCAGTGGGCCACCGGTGTCGAGCTCACCGACTCCCGCCCCGTCGTGCTCCACATGATCCGCATGTCGCGGGTCGGCCTCGAGCACGTCAACGACCTGCCGGTCCAGGACGACTTCGTCCGCGCCGTCCACGTCACCGGCGACCTCGAGAACCTCGGCCAGGGCACGCCCGACGACAAGCGCTACTTCGTGACCGTCGCCGACGAGCGCACGATCCTGCACTTCGGCTCCTCGTACGGCGGCAACGCGCTCCTGGGCAAGATCGCCCACGGGCTGCGCCAGGGCGCGTACGACGGGTGGGCGACGAAGAAGTTCCTCGCCGAGCAGTACATGCTCATCGGCATCTCCGACAAGCAGACCGGCAAGCGCTACCACATCACCGGTGGCTTCCCGAGCGCCTCGGGCAAGACCAACCTGGCGATGATGCTGCCCCCGGACGCACTCGGGGACCGCTACCAGGTCGACTTCTACGGCGACGACATCGCGTGGCTGTGGGTCGACGAGCAGACCGGCAAGCTCATGGGCATGAACCCGGAGTACGGCGTCTTCGGTGTCGCCAAGGACACCAACGAGACGACCAACCCGACCGCGCTGCACTCGGTCGACCCGGGCACGAAGGTCATCTTCACCAACATCGCGTACAACCCGAAGACCGAGGAGGTCTGGTGGGAGGGCCGCACGCCCGAGCCGCCGGCCGACGTCGACGGGTGGCTGGACTGGAAGGGCGAGGCGATCTCCGACCGCGAGCCGGGCGACACCTCGCCGTGGGCGCACCCCAACAGCCGCTTCACGACGACGCTGGCCAATGTCCCGAACGCCGCGCCTGACTTCGACGAGCCCGAGGGCGTCGAGATCGACGCCATCATCTTCGGTGGTCGCACGCGTGACCGCGAGCCGCTGATCCGCGCGATCACCGACCTCGCCGAGGGCGTGTACGACGGCCTGACGCTGGGTGCCGAGGCCACGGCCGCGGCCGAGGGCGTCGAGGGCCAGCTGCGCTACGACCCGATGTCCAACCGGCCCTTCATGGCCTACGGCGAGGGCGACTACGCGCGCCACTACCTCGACATCGTCGGTGCCGCCAAGAACCAGCCGCTCTTCGCGCACGTCAACTGGTTCCAGAAGGACCCGGAGGACGGTCACTACCTGTGGCCCGGCTACCGGGAGAACCTGCGTCCGCTCCTGTGGCTCATGGCTCTCAAGGACGGCGAGGTCAAGGGTCGCCAGACGCCGGTCGGCATCCTCCCGACGCAGGACGAGCTCGAGCTGCTCGGCCTCGACCTGCCGCAGGAGGACCTCGACCGCATCCTCGACATCGACGTGCCGCGCTGGCAGCAGGAGATGGGCTTCCGCGAGGCGCACCTCAAGGCCTTCGAGCGCCTGCCGGAGGAGATCTGGGAGGCCCACCGTCGCGTGGCCTCCGACCTGGACAACGCCCAGGGCTGATCCGCCCCACGCACCGACGAGGCCCCGCTCCCCTGACGAAGGGGGGCGGGGCCTCGTCGTGCACCGGAGGCCCGGGAACGAGTCAGGCCCTGCCGCGTCTCCGCTGGCAGGGCCTGTTCCGTCTGTCTCAACACAGAGTGCGCCCGAAGGGATTCGAACCCCTAACCTTCTGATCCGTAGGCTCCTCCAGGGCCGAACTGGGGCACACCATGCACTGAGATCGCGGAGCGACGGCAACGGTTGTCTCGACCTGTTGCGACGGCGAAGCCTCTGGTTGCTGTCATGGCTGCTGTCAAAGTCGGGCGGAGCTACCCGGCGACCCGATAGCGGAGCAGAGCCGGTCGGAGCGGGTTCGGGTCAAGCGGCCGGGATACACGGTCAGGTGTGGATCGCAGGCGCGGAGCGCGTCCCGGATGGTGCATTCGGTGGCCGCTTGAGCCGTGCCCGTGCAGGCCGGATGGTGTAGCACCGGGTCGGTGGTTCGGAAGTGGAGGGGCGCTCGGTGAGGCGATCACCGGGTGCCTCTTCTTGTGCTCGGTCGGCGACGAAGGGCGTGCAGGTGGGGGTGCGCGGAGGGCGAGGAACGAGCCCGGAGCGCGGGGGTCCCCACCGGAGCGGCCGAAGGAAGCCGGCCGGGCGCGGGCCGGAGGCCCGCCTTGAGTCAGTAGAGAAAGTCCTCACGATGAAGTGTTAGCCACCGCTGTCGCCTGTACGTCATTCAGTCGCTTCCGAGCGCAGTTCGTTGTCATTCGACTGGACGAGATCGATGGGACCGAGGAAACGGGTGAAGTTTTCGGGGTGTTCGAGTTGAGCTTGTGCTTGGTCGACGTTCATTGCGTCTGAGTGTCCTGCGATCGTCGTTGCGATGTCGAGGCGTTCTGGGTTGCTGACAAGAACGTTCCACTGGACCTGAACTGAGCGGTCGGTCGCCAGCTCCGTCAACACCTCGGGCGGCAGGCGGCGAGAGGCAGCGGCAGCCGATCTCACGGCAGCGCGCCCGTCCCTTGCGAGTGTCACGAGGACGTCGAGTGGCAACGCACTGTTCGAGGCCAGGCTGGCTCTGACCGCGGGATGGGGGTCGCGGGCGAGTCTTCGCATCACCTCGTCGTCGGTGGCTACCAAGGAGAGTTGCTCTCTCACGGAATGGGCCGGGTCCTGGAGGACCTGCTGGACCTGCGCCCGATTCAAATCGTCGCGCTGCGCGGCGAGTCCACGGACGTCTGGATCAGAGCTGGACAAGGCGATACGAAGCGCTTCCGCGGTCGGGTTATCCACCACGGCAAATCGGACTTGCCATCGGTCATCTTCGACGAGCTGGGCTAGAACTTCCGGAGGTGTCGATGGGTTCTCCGCGGCTGCTGCGCGAACCTTCGGCGATCTGTCAATCGACGCGGCGAGCAGGTCGGTCTCGCCTGCGCGCGGATCCCCCGCAATTAGGGCCCGGTCATTGATCGAAGGCACAACTTCCACCCTTCCTGGGTATCCCGGTGCGACCGGCGTTCAACTGCCTCGCGGCGCGGGACTCCCTCATTCTGCAGGACCCGTGGGAGAGTCGACCCCTCACACCCCCACCTTGAACTCGCCGATGACAGTGCTCCCATCACTTGCATAAACGGGCACGGTCTCGCGCACCGGCTTAGCCGTGGCTGCTGCCTCTGGGCTGATGGGTGCAGGGTCGGCGGCATCGAGCTCGCTCTTGCGCACGTAGCCCGCCTTGCCGTTGGTGGCCACCGCCGCGATCAAGTCGGGCACCTCAGCTGCAGAGCTGGCGTCGAGTTCCGACCCGTATGACTCGCCTCGGGAGTTGACGCCGGAATCAGCTGCGTTGTCACGAGCCTCTCCGTGAGGCGCATCCTTGAAGGGGGGTGCGATGGTCCGGGTGGTCGACTCGGCCCCCGACTGCGGGCGTGGCTCGGACGAATTGGCGGCTGTCGCGAACGTCAGAGCCACGACGGCCCCTGCCGTGATCGCGCCCGCCGCGATAAACGCAGACATGCGCTTCATCCTGGCTCCCCCTCCAGTGGTGGTCATCCGGCTCGGCATCGAGCGGATGAACTCCCTGTTCAAGATACGGGCGTTCTCATAGCTCGACAAGGGCCCTAGTCATGAGCTGGTCGCTCGACTCGGAACAAGGGCCACCGTGTGCGGTGACGAGGGCACAAACGAGCGCTGCTCCCCGCGCGACTCCCCGAACGTTGACGTATGGGCATTCGCCGAAGATGATTCCGATGGTGCCCACGTACACCGTCAATTGTCGTGACCTTCTCGAGCCTGTGCTCGGTGAGCCTCTCGCCCGTCCTCCGCTCACGATGGTCGATGAGGTGTGGGCGATGGACGGAGAGTCTGCTGATGAGCGAGAGGCGGAGGCCGGCGAATACGTCGCTCCGGCTTGGGACTGCTGAGCGGTAGGTGACTGGCTGGCCTTGGTGTGGACCGAAACGTGGAAGAAGGATCTGACGGTCGGGATCGCAGCTTTGCGCACGAGGCATTGGGTCGAGGCCGCGGAGGTGTTTCGGTCTGGTTGGCCGGGGCAGAGGGCCTGGGCCGAGGTCCCGCCCGTGGTGGGTCATTCCCTGTGGGGTGTCGACAAGAACATGCGGCATCACGGCGGTCCGTGGGTCCGTTCGACTCTGAGGTCGGGAACCTTCTCCGCGCCGGACGACGTGGAGCGTGCTCTCCGTTCCTGGGTCGAGGAGTTCGTCCGGGACCTAGGTGATGAGTCACGTTGGTTGGACGGGGCGCATGTGGCGAGCGAGTTCGTGGGGAAGTACAGCAACGGCCGAAGTCCCGACCTCGATCTGCTCCTCGTTCGCCGTGTCGCTGGAGTGGAGGCGCCGCCCTTCGCAGGGGTGATCGAGATGGACCGTCAGTGGCGCGACCCGCGCCGGAAGGGCCCCTTCGGGCCGCTCATCCGCAAGATCAAGCCTGTGTGGAATGACCGATCCGGGTGGTATGTGCGGGAGAGCGTGGACGGTGACGCGCTCATGCTGATCGTCGATGCCGACGACGTGTCGACGGCCCAGCTCGGTCTCTTGGTCGACATGGTCCAGCGAGCTGAGGACTTCTGGGTGTACGACACCAAAGCTTTTGGGCTCTTCGGCGCCGAGGACATCCGATCGTGGTGGCACGACTCGCAGGACTCGCCGTGCGAGCGAGGTTCAGATGAGGGCGAGGCTCTCGAGAGCATGGAGCTGCAACTGCTCGTGGCTGCACGGGCTCCGGGCAAGAGGATTAGCTTCGCCAAGACCATGGAGGGCATGAGCGAGGGGACCAGCAAGTTCCGGCCCGACGGACTCTTCGGCGACCTCTTGGTGGACGTGCCCTCGACCTGCGACCTGGAGGAGTCGGCAGCCGGTGACGCAGTGCTGCTTACCGTCAACTCCATGGACCTCACGTCCGCTGACGTCGAAAGTCTCGAGGGAATCCTCAAGCACGCGAAGACAGGCTTCCGCACTTTCGAGACCATGACGATGGACCGCTTCGAAACCGACGACCTGCGCCAGTGGTGGAACGAGGCCAGGGGCATCGACTGACGACGCCTGGTTCGAGCGATCAAGTCTGAATACTCGGCCGGTGCTACCTCGAACCGACAGTGAAGGGGAGGGTCCGATCCGGGCTCGTCGCGCTGCCCGTGCCCGAGCAGCGGTGCGTGGCGCCCGGCGTAAAGATGTCTCGATGACCACTGTCAGTGACGAGTCGAGTCATCCACAGGGATCTCGGGTGAAAGATGCGCGGGGCCTTCGGGTGCGGCAGGGTAGTGGGTGCGGATCAACACCCACATTGAACGGGATAAGTCCCTGGGGGTCGGTCAAGTCCCGGGTGGTGGTGTAGCGGCGTGTTCTCCTTGGCTAGGGGTTAGGCGGTCAGTGCTGGCAGGGTGTGGTCTCCGATCTCGGGGTTGATGTCGGTGACGATGGTGATGCGGCAGCGGGCCAGGACGTCGAGGCCGAGGTAGCGCCGTCCTTCGGCCCATTCGTCGGTCTGCTCGGCCAGCACGGCGCCGACCAGGCGCACGATCGCGGCCCGGTTGGGGAAGATGCCCACGGAGTCGGTGCGGCGTCGGATCTCGCGGTTGAGGCGTTCGGCGGGGTTGTTCGACCAGATCTGGGTCCACACGTCCTTGGGGAAGGCGGTGAACGCCAGGATGTCCGCTCGCGCTGCGTCGAGGTGGTCGTGGACATCGGGCAGCTTGCCGTCGACGTACTCCAGCAGCCGCTCGAACTGCGCCTGGACGGCGTCCTTGTCGGGTTGGTCGTACACCGAGTGCAACATCGCCTTCACGGCCGGCCACATGCTCTTGGGGGTCACGGACATCAGGTTCGCGGCGTAGTGCGTGCGGCAGCGTTGCCACGACGCGCCGGGCAGGTTCGCCGCGATGGCCTCGACCAAGCCCTTGTGGGCGTCGGAGGTGACCAGCCGCACCCCGCTCAGTCCGCGGGCGCTCAGGTCGGCGAAGAACTCATTCCACGCCGGACCTGTCTCGGACGTGGCCACGCGCAGGCCCAGGACCTCGCGGTGCCCGTCAGCGTTGACACCGACGGCAATCAACGCGACGGCGTTGATCACGCGTCCGCCCTCGCGGACCTTCATCGTCAACGCGTCCGCGGACACGAACGTGAACGGCCCGGCATCGGCCAGCGGCCGGTGGCGAAACTCCTCGACGATCTGGTCCAGATCAGCGGCCATCCGCGACACCTGGGACTTGCTCAGCGAGTCGATCCCCAGGGTCTTGACGAGCTTGTCCATGCGGCGGGTCGACACGCCAGCGAGGTAGCAGTCCGCGACGACCGTGATCAGCGCGGACTCCGCGCGCTTGCGGCGCTCGAGGAGCCACTCGGGGCAGTAGGTCCCGCTCCGCAGCTTCGGGATCGCGACGTCGACCGTCCCGACGCGGGTGTCCAGGTCGCGGTGGCGGTAGCCATTGCGCTGCGCCGTGCGAGTCGCGCTGGGTCGGCCGTACTCGGCTCCGACGACGGCATCGGCGTCCGCGGACAGCAACGCGTTGATCATGGTCTGCAGCAGGGAACGCATCAAGTCCGGGGAGGCTTCGGACAGGGCTTCACCCAGCAGGCCGACAGGGTCGACAATGTGTGGTGCGGTCATCGTGATGACTCCATTCGAGAGTGCTGTGGAAGGTTCGCTCGAAGGATCACGCGGTGGCCGCACACACGTCCACAACCGGGACCATGTCGGCGACCGCGCTACACCACTATCGGGGACTCAATTTGGGGGTCGGCTCCCCACCTCGGGCCCAGTGCGCTCGCATCACAGATGGCCGCTACAACCACTCGACTGGATCCGCGCCCTGCACCCGCCCCCATGTGGCGGTGCGACCGGCGTTGAGCGGCCTTGCGGCGTCGGACCTCTCACTCTTTTTGCCGCGCTCCCCCACAGTCTGGGTGTGTCGCGTGAACCCCAAGGCCAGCACCACCGTTCACGCGGCACACCCTTCTGATCGGAGGGATCGTGCACACCACCACCGCGTCACCCTCCCCCGACCTGGCCCGGGGGGATCACTTCCCCGGCTACGGCGAAGACACCCCACTCGACCTCCCGGCCCTGGCCCGCCCCCAGTCCGCGCAGCTGATCGCCTCCCGCATGCGCGACGGCACGATGGACGCCTTCTTCGACGCCCTGGCCGCCACCGGCAACTGCGCCCACCCCGTCCGACTGGCCGGATCCTCCCTCACCGTCGACACCACCACCGGGCAAGTCATCTCCACCTTCGACACCCGGGACCTGCCCTTCGGGGTCCTGCACCGCCCCTGCGGCAACCGCCGCGCCTCGATCTGCCCGTCCTGCTCCCGGGTCTACGCCCGCGACACCTACGCCCTGATCCACGCCGGCATCAACGGCGGCAAGACCGTCCCCGACCAGGTCCGCGACAACCCGCTGCTCTTCGTCACCCTCACCGCCCCCTCCTTCGGGCCCGTCCACGGCCACCGCCACGGCCGCCCCTGCCGACCCCGACGACCCCAGGCCCGCACCCGCTGCCCCCACGGCCAACCCACCTGGTGCACCCGCACCCACGACGAACAGGACGAGGTCACCGGGTCACCGCTGTGCAACGAGTGCCACGACACGGCCTCCGCGGTGATGTGGCAGTGGCACGCCCCCGAGCTGTGGCGACGATTCACCATCGCCCTGCGCCGCGGCTGAAGCGCCCCAGGTTCTCTGCCGCTCTCATACGGGCTGCGGCTCGGGGTTGAGGGCAGCGTAGTGGGCGTGCTCGTACTCGATGGGCGGGATGTGGCCCAGCGAGCTGTGGAGCCGTCGGGCGTTGTACCAGTCGACCCAGCCGGCGGTGGCGTACTCGACGTCCGCGATGCTCTTGAACGGCCCGTCGTGGAAGACGGTGGTGCGGATGCACTCGGCCTTGTACAAGCCGTTGATCGTCTCCATCAGCGCGTTGATGCTCCTATAGATCGTCAAGTCGATCAGGCCGCGATTTCGAGCTCTCCATTAACGGGCTTGGCGATGGCGTCCGGGGCCGGCAGCAGGCGGAAGAGCTCGCGAGCGAGGTACCGCTTCAGGCACCGGATGATCTCCCGCTTCGACATGCCCTCGGCGGTGCGACGGGCCACGTAGTCGATCGTCGGCTGATGCCAGCGCATGCGCACGATGACCACGCGATACAGCGCGGCGTTGGCCTGCCGGTTCCCGCCGCGGTACAGACGGTGCCGGCTGTTGGTCTTGCCGGATCCAGCCGGGATCGGGCACGCGCCACACATCTTGGCAAACGCTGCCTCGGACTTGATCCGGTTGGCGTTGTCGCCGGCGGTGATCAGCATCTGTGCCGCAGTGTCGTAGCCGACGCCGACGGCCTCGACGAGCTGGGGCGCAGCGGCCGCAGTGAGTGCCTTCATTGATGCGGCGTGAGCCTTGGCCTCCTCGTGCAGCGCCAGCCAACGCTTCGCCATCGAGGACAGCACGTGTCGCATCGCCACATCCGGGTCGCCCGGCACAACAACGGCAGGTGCGCCACGGCGCACGGGCGGCAGTGGAGTCGGACCCTCCAGCGCCGCGCACGCGAGGATCAGCTTGTGGTCGGTGAGCGTCTCCAGCTCCGCCCGCAACGCCTCGCTCCCGGTCGCGAGGGTCGCCTTGAGCGTGATCATCGCGGTTGTCCGCGCTTGAACGGCACCGTCGTAGGCGATCTTGACCAGCCTGATCGTTTCGACCGCGCCGTCGGCGGTCTTGGGTGTCGACAGCCCGTGCCCAGCCAGGAGCTGGCGTGCAGCGTGCTCGGCATCGATGGTGTCGTTCTTCCCTGCGAGTCGACGTTCCGCGGCCCGTGCTGGGCGGGCGATCTCGTGGACGTCGTGACCGTGGTTGCGCAGGTAGCGCGCCAAGCCGACCCCGTAGGAGCCGGTGCCCTCGACGCCGAACCCGATCAGCCGACCGGCCGACCCGACGAAGGCCAGACAGAAGGCGAGGAGCTCCTCAAACCCGGCGATGGTGGTGGGCACGACGATGTCGCCGAGCCGGCCGCCAAAGCCGTCGATCGCGACCGCTACGTGGTTGTCCTTGTGGGTGTCGACGCCGACGATGACATCGTCACGCCGAAGCTGCATGCTGGGCATCGGGCTGTGGATCCTCTCTCGCACTTTCCGGGCGGGCTGTCCATGGCTCAGCTGGCCGGAGTGGGCGGACAGGACTGCGATGAGGCCCTGGTCGAGTCAGGCTCCTATCAGGTCACTGCCCACCCGGCCAGCAGCCTGGTGAACGCCACCACCCGGGGCCGACACGTCAACGCGAGGGCACCCGCAGGGCCGGTCATAAGCAAGGGTCAGACCCCAGGTGGTGGCGCAGTCACGATGCTCGCAGTCGTAGGCATCGCCGACCGACCCGATCGAGGGGCGGATCTGCTCAAGGGCAAGATGTTCCGTCAGCCGCAGACTCGTGTATTGCGACCCGGCATCCGAGTGGTGGATCAACTGGCCGGGATCCGCCAGGCGTCCCTCACGGCCGCGCTGCCAAATCGCCATCCGCAGCGGGACCATCACCAGATCGGTCTGCTTGGTCGTCGCAGCGTGCCAGGCCACGATCCGTTGGGCGTAGACATCGACGATGAACGCGACATAGGTGAAGCCCGCCCACGTCCTGACATACGTGAAGTCGGTGACCCACACCCGGTTGGGTGCCTCGGCGGTGAAGTCACGATCGAGCAGGTCACCGGCCCGGATGCCGTCCTTGGCCGGGATCGTGGTCCGAACGCCTTTGTCACGCCGCACGCCGACCAGACCAAGGGTGCGCATCGCCCGATCCACCGACCCGAACGAGGCGTCGGCGATGACGGTGCGACGTATGTAGGCGCTCATCTTCCGGCGCCCGTACAGCCCCTCCGGAGTCAACTTGCTGCGGCCGTGCTGGTCGGCTGGTCGGTGGTCCAAGCGATATCGCGCACCGCGTCCATGACCTGGGCGTCGGTGACGGTCCGTGTGGCTACGGCCCGCCCGACGCTCTTCCAGCTGCGGTAGGTCCGCGCGGCAACCTGACAGCCCTGCTCGCGCAGCACCCGGCAGATCGACTCGACCGCGTGGCCCTGGCTTCTCATGGTGTCGATGAATCCCATGATCAGCGGTTGCGGGGGTCGAGTTCCCCCGCGAAGAAAGTCGTCGCCGCTTTCAGCACGGCCACGTCCTCGCGCAACCGCCGGTTCTCGGCCCTCAACTTCTTGATCTCCTCAGACTCCTGCGTCGTGGTCCCCTCCCGACGGCCCGCGTCGATGTCCGCCTGGGCGACCCAGCGCCGTACCGACTCCCGCGAAACGTTCAGCTGCTTCGACACCGCGACCATCGCCTCGGTCATCGACGGGTACTCCTGCCGGTGCTCGATCACCAACCTCACAGCTCGAGCCCGCAACTCGGGATCAATCTTCTTCGGCATGTGCTCATCCTCCTGGACTCAAACAGGAGCGGCATCAAACCTGGGGCGCTTCACGGCATCGCCCGCCACCTGGCCGTGCCCGACACACGCCTGAACGAGCACGCCTGCATCCAGTACGCCAAGGTCGCCGAGTACCAAAGCCGCGGACTGGTGCACTTCCACGCCCTGATCCGCCTGGATGGACCCGCCGCCGGCGGCACCGGCTCCCCCGCGCCCCCCTCGCTGACCGGCCACGCCCTGGCTGGCCTGGTCCGCGACGTCGTGCCCACCGTGACCGCCCTCGCCGAACCCGTCGACCACGACGACAGTCCACGCGTGCTGGCCTTCGGCGCCCAGGTCGACGCCCGCACCGTACGCGCCGGGTCCCGCACCGACGACCCGACCGGACCGCTGACCCCCGACCAGGTCGCCGGCTACCTCGCGAAGTACTCCACCAAGGACTCCTCGAGCCTGCACGGCCACGGCCAAGGACGCCCCCACCTCCTCGCCCTCAAACGGGAATGCCGCAAGATGGCGCAGCGAGCCGCAACCTTCCACCACGTCGACCACGACTACCAACGCATGAGCCAGTGGGTGCGCTGCCTGGGCTTTCGCGGCCACTTCGGCACCAAGTCCCGCCGCTACTCCATCACCCTCGGCGCCCTTCGCCGCGCAAGGTCCCGCTGGCAAGAACTCGCCGCCGAGTCCCGCCGCACCGGCACCCCGATCGACACCCGCGACCTCGAAGCACGCCTGCTCGCCGAGGACGCAGACGAAACCACCCAGGTCGTCGGCGCCTGGACCTACATCGGCACCGGCTGGCGCGACCACACCGAAGAAGCAATGGCCCTGGCCGTCGCCGCCCGCACCCGCGAGTACGACCTGTGGAAAGCCCAACGACGCGTGACCCGAAGTGGACTAGAGACAAAGGGATGACCATGACAGAGAAGCTGTTGATGACGGTGGCCGAAGCGGCCGAGGTGCTGAACGTCGGAAAGTCCGCGGTCTATGACCTGATCCGGATGAACCGACTGCCCAGCGTGAAGATCGGTCGACTGCGTCGCATCCCGGTCTCCGCGGTGCACGAATACGTGGCCGCGGTCTCCGACGAGTGGTCCCGAGCATGAGCCGCCGGGCCAACGGCGAAGGGTCCATCTACCAGCGCAAGGACGGACGCTGGACCGGCGCGGTCTACGTGCTGAACCGCGAGGGTGGCCGGCAGCGACGACAGGTCTACGGCAGGACCCGTGCCGAGGTGGCCGGCAAGGTGGCCGACTTGCTCAGCCTGAACCGGAAGCACATCCCCGCCGCACCCGTCGAGGTGACGGTGCAGCAGTACGCGCAGTCCTGGCTCGAACGGCTGGGGTCGTCGGGGCTCAAGCCCGCGACGGTCAGCAACTACCGCTGGGTCCTCGACCGGCATGTCCTGCCGAACATCGGGCGTCAGCGGCTGGTCGCGCTGTCCCCGCAACACGTGCGGAACTTACTGCTGGCTGTCTCCGAGTCCGGCGTCTCGGCCCGAACGGTGCAGCTGAGCCGGGCGGTGCTGCGCTCGATGCTTGCGGATGCAGAACGCGATCAGCTGATCCACCGCAACGTCGCGGCCCTGGTCAAGGGACCTCGCGTCGAGCGGGAGGAGGTCGTCCCGTGGACCGCGGACGAGGCAGGTCAGTTCCTGACCTCGCTCGAGGGGCACCGGCTGCGCCCCCTCTTCGCCGTGGGTGTCGCCCTCGGACTGCGCAAGGGAGAGCTGCTCGCCCTGCGGTGGCAGGACGTCGACCTCGACGTCGGCGTGCTGCGCGTTCGGGCGACGGTGCAGCGGCTCGGCAAGGGTGTGGGTCTGGTGACGGGGCTCGCCGAAGACGGCACGCAGTCGGCGCACGCTGCCCCTCCCCCGGGTGCTCGTGGACACCCTTCGGCAGCATCGGACGGCCCAGGAGCTGGAGCGAGCAGAAGCGACCTCGTGGCACGACGCGGGGTTGGTCTTCACGACGTCGAAGGGGACGATGATCGAGCCGCGCAATCTCAATCGCTTCCTCGACGAGGCGATCGCTCGAGCCGGCCTGCGACGGATCCGGTTCCACGACCTCCGGCACACGTGCGCGTCCTTGCTGCTGGCGCAGGGGGTCTCGCCGCGCGTGGTGATGGAGGTCCTCGGCCACTCCCAGATGAGCATGACGACGGACCTCTACGGTCACGTCATGCCCTCGGCACTGCGGTCGGCGGCAGATGCTCTCGACGGGGTGTTCGGCTGATGATCCAGCAGGGGCGAGTCGCCCAGTTGCTGTCACGGCTGCTGTCAGTGGCCGTCGCCGTCGTGGTCCGCCGGAGGCCCGGGAACGAGTCAGGCCCTGCCGCGTCTCCGCTGGCAGGGCCTGTTCCGTCTGTCTCAACACAGAGTGCGCCCGAAGGGATTCGAACCCCTAACCTTCTGATCCGTAGTCAGATGCTCTATCCGTTGAGCTACGGGCGCTCTCCGCCGGGCTGTGCTCGGCGACAAGTGAAGAGAGTACCTGCTCGCTGCCGAGCAGCGAAATCGGCGCCACACGGCGCGCTGCTGGCCCCCTTCGTCCACAGCAGATGCACAGCGGACGCATGGCGGGCGTGTGGTCGAGCCCGGTTGGATGGGTCCATGACCGCCCGGACCGCGCCCTCGCTCACCCGACCCGACGGCTCACCCGTCCGGGTGCTCGTCGTCGACGACGAGGTCAACCTCACCGAGCTCATCGCCATGGCTCTGCGGTACGAAGGGTGGGACGTGCGGACCGCGGGCAGCGGCACCGAGGCGGTCCGCGCGGCCCGCGACTTCGGGCCGGACGCGGTCGTGCTCGACATGATGCTCCCGGACTTCGACGGCATGGAGGTCCTGCGGCGCATGCGCGCCGACGAGCCCGAGGTGCCGGTCCTCTTCCTCACCGCCCGCGACTCCGTCGAGGACCGCATCGCCGGGCTCACCGCGGGTGGGGACGACTACGTGACCAAGCCCTTCTCCCTCGAGGAGGTCGTCGCCCGCCTCCGGGCCCTCATGCGCCGCACGGCCGTGAGCACCGACGAGGGCTCGTCCCTGCTCGTCGTCGGTGACCTCACCCTCGACGAGGACAGCCGCGAGGTCGTGCGCGGCGGTGCCGAGATCGAGCTGACGGCGACCGAGTTCGAGCTGCTGCGCTACCTCATGCGCAACCCTCGGCGGGTGCTGTCCAAGGCACAAATCCTCGACCGCGTGTGGGACTACGACTTCGGCGGGCAGGCCAACGTCGTCGAGCTGTACATCTCCTACCTGCGCAAGAAGGTCGACGCCGGGCGTGCGCCGATGATCCACACCAAGCGCGGCGCGGGCTACGTCATCAAGCCGGCGTCGTGACGCCCCTTCCGCTCGAGGTGCTGCGCCACCCTGCCGGCTGGACGCTGCGGGCCAAGCTCGTCGCCTCGGTCCTCCTGCTCTTCCTCGCGGTCACCGCCCTCACCGGAGCCCTCACGGGCCTCGCGGCCCGCCAGTACCTCACCCAGCAGGTCGACCAGGACCTGCGCGACGCGTCGGGACGCCTCGTCGGGGCGATCGACGGGACACAACCGCCGCTGCCCACCGGACCCAGCGGCGGGCCCCCCGCAGGCAGCGGCAACGCGGTGCTGCACCTCGTCCTGCGGGACGGTGCCGTCGTCGTCGACGAGCGCGGTGACGAGCTCAACTACGCCGTCAACACGCGCGGGGCCAACGACTCGCTCGACGCCGAGCAGGTGGCCCGGCTCAACGCCGCCGACCTCGGGGCGCGGCCGAGCACCGTGGACCTCGGCGGCGACATCGGCCCCTACCGTCTCGTGTCCGTGCGTACGCGCGACGGGTGGACCGCGGTCACGGGTGTGCCCGTCGGACCCATCGACACGACGGTCCGCGCGATGGTGCTCATCGTCGCCGGCTCGAGCCTCATCGGGCTCGTCGGCGTGTGGGTCGGCGGCACCTACCTCGTGCGCCGCAACCTCCAGCCCCTCGACCGGGTCGCCGGCACCGCCCGGCGGGTCTCCGAGCTCGAGCTCGACGCGGGCGACGTCTCGCTCGCCGAGCGCGTCCCCGACGTCGACCCCCGCACCGAGGTCGGGCAGGTCGGGCTGGCGCTCAACTCCATGCTCGACAACGTCGACGGTGCGCTGCGCGCCCGGCAGGAGTCGGAGACGCGGGCCCGCCAGTTCGTCACCGACGCGAGCCACGAGCTCCGCACCCCGCTGGCCTCCATCCGCGGCTATGCCGAGCTCTCGCGGCGGGAGCCCGAACCGGTCCCCGAGGGCGTGGTCCACGCGCTGTCGCGGGTCGAGTCGGAGGCGCTGCGCATGCAGGCGCTCGTCGAGGACCTGCTGCTCCTCGCCCGCCTCGACACCGGGCGGCCGCTGGAGCGCGAGAGCGTCGACCTGACGATGCTCGCGCTCGACGTCACCGGGGACGCGCGCGCGGCCTCCCCAGCACACCGCTGGGAGCTCGACCTGCCGTCGGAGCCGGTGGAGATCGTCGGTGACCGGGACCGGCTCCACCAGGTCCTCGCCAACCTGCTCGCCAACGCGCGCACCCACACGCCGCAGGGGACGACGGTGCGGACCTCCCTTCGCCGTGAGGGGGACCGCGTGCTCGTCGCGATCGCCGACGACGGACCCGGGATCCCGGAGGACCTGCGCCCCGACGTCTTCGAGCGGTTCACCCGGGGCGACGACTCGCGCCAGCGGGCGTCCGGGAGCACCGGGCTGGGGCTGTCGATCGTGCGGGCGGTGACCCGCGCCCACGGTGGGTCGGTCGAGGTCGAGTCCCGCCCGGGCCGGACGGTCTTCACCGTCTCGCTGCCCGCAGGCTGAGGGTCAGGGGACGACGCAGCCCCCGCGCCGATGGGCCCGGGGGCTGCGTCTGCTGCGGAGGCGGAGGGATTTGAACCCTCGATGGGCGGTTAGCCCAAACCGCATTAGCAGTGCGGCGCCATAGACCGGACTAGGCGACGCCTCCAGACAACCCGGACAGAGTATCTGCCGGGCGGTCGGGCCTCCAACTCGGGTCCCGGTTCAGGCGCAGATGTCCTCGGACGCCGCCCGGGTCTCGACGGCGGTCGGGGCGGCCGGCGCGCGGACGGTCGCCTCCGGGATCGGTGCGTCGCCGAGGCGGTTCGGGACCTCGCGGGCGTGGCCGGAGCCGGCCCCGAGGACCACCTGGACGCTGCCGCGCTGCTGCCCGGGCTCCACCTTGAGCTTGGCGCCCGGGTACGCGGCGGCGACGGTGCGCGCGGACTCCGTGTCCCCCTTCGCGTGGCGGACGAGGACGCCCGTCGTCCCGGACGTCGGGGCGAGGTCCGCGACGGTCGCGGTGAAGCCCTGCACCTCGAGCGCGGCGACCTCCTGCCGGGCCAGCCCGGACGCCCCGGTGTCGTTGACGACGCTCACGGCCACGGACGAAGGGGGGACCGTGAGCGGACGCTGCTTCGTCGTCCTCTTCTCGGCGCCCGGCAGGGGGGTGTCGTCGCGGACCGCGGCCCACAGCTCGTCCGAGGCCTCCTCGCGCCACTGCACCCGGTTGGGATCGGCGGGGTACGGCTCGGTGGGCACGGTGACGAAGACGAGCTCGTCGGTGCCGAGGTCCTTGAGGCTGGTCGCGATGGACGTGAGGCGGGAAAGCCCGAGGCGGTCGTCTGCGGTCATGGACCGGGTCGCGGCATTCAGGAACCTGTAGAGACGGTCGGGGCGCAGCAGCAGCGAGGTGTCGGTGGCCTCCTGGGCCATCGAGGACATGAAGGCCTGCTGCCGCTTGATGCGCTGCAGGTCGGAGCCGTCGCCGAGGGACTTGCGCATGCGCACGTAGCCCAGCGCCTCCTTGCCCTCCAGGCGCTGGCGGCCGGCCTCGAGATGGATCTGGGCGTCGGGGTCGTCCACCGCCTCCGGCAGGCAGACCTCGACGCCGCCGAGTCCGTCGACCATCGACTGGAAGCCGCTGAAGTCGATGACCGCGACGTGGTCGACGTAGATCCCGGTGAGTCCCTCGAGGGTCTTGACCGTGCACGCCGGTCCGCCCTGGTTGAAGTTGTCGTTCCACCGGCGGACCTCGCCGTCGGCGACGGTCGATGCGGGGTCGTCGCAATCCGTGGGCGCCTTGGTCATCGAGTCGCGCGGGATCGAGATGACGTATGCGGACGAGCGGTCCGCGGAGATGTGCACGAGGAGGTTGGTGTCGGAGCGGGGGCCACCCTCGGCGGTCCCGACCCCGTACTCGGTCGTCCCGAGGCCCTCGCGCGTGTCCGAGCCGATGACGAGCAGGTTGATCGCGCTGTCGACGTCGGCGGGCCGCTGCGCGGACCCCTTGGCGATGTCGACCCGGGTGATGTTGTTGTTCAGCTGCAGGCCGACCGTGAGGCCACCGGCCGCCACCAGTGCGCCGACCGCTCCCGAGGCGACGAGCCCCCTGCGGCGGAAGGTTGCCCGACGAGCCTGGCGTGCCCGGCGCACCTGCGCGCGGGTGGGGTGGGGGCCGTGTCCGTCGGTGCTCATCGCAGCGCCACGATAGCGGCCCCGACGTGCGAAGGGCCCCCACCATCCGGTGAGGGCCCTTCGACGAAGCGGTGTTGTCACCGCATCAGGTCGTGCGTCATCGCGTCGATCAGACGGGGTGAACGCGCTCGGCCTGCGGGCCCTTGGGGCCCTGGGTGATCTCGAACTCGACGCGCTGCGCCTCGTCGAGCGACCGGTAGCCGGTCGTGTCGATCGCGGAGTAGTGAACGAACACGTCGGGGCCTCCGCCGTCCTGGGCGATGAAGCCAAAGCCCTTCTCAGCGTTGAACCACTTAACGGTGCCCTGTGCCATGAGGTGAAACTTCTTTCCTGTTGAACAATCCGGTCCCGCAGGTCGCGGTACCTTGTGCCAGCTGCAAAGCTCCCCTCGGCAGAGGTACACGCCTCTGGTAATACTGTGGGTCCGGCTGGCGGCCGCACCCAAATGCATCGTGCGAGAAGTTCTGTTGTGCAACTACGACATGGACGCTACCAGCAAAAGAGCGCAGGAGCATGTCCTCGGCCACAGGGCATCTGCACGAAGGGTCTCAGGAGCGGTGCCGGACCACCGCGTCGACGGCGTCCACGTACCCCTGGACGCCCCGCCCGACGATGACCTCGTCGGCCACGTCGCTGATGTAGGAGTGGCGGCGGAACTCCTCGCGCGCGTGGACGTCGGAGATGTGCACCTCGATGACCGGGGCCACGACCGCGGCGAGCGCGTCCCGGATCGCGACCGACGTGTGCGTCCAGCCGGCAGCGTTGAGCACGAGCCCGGTGCACGAGCGCCGGACCTCCTGGATCGCGTCGATGAGCACGCCCTCGTGGTTGGTCTGCCGGAAGTCGAGCTCCCAGCCCAGCTCCTCGCAGCGCGCGCGGCACAGGGCCTCGACGTCGGCGAGCGTCTGCGAGCCGTAGATCTCCGGCTCCCGCTCGCCCAGCAGGTTGAGGTTGGGTCCGTTGAGGACGACGAGGACGGGTCGGGCGCTCACGCGCGCAGCCTAGCCCCGGCCTCCTCACCCCATCGCGCAGACGTGGACGTCCCCGCGTGAGCCGAGCGCGCGGAGGGCGTGGGATTCGAACCCACGATGACGTTGCCGCCATAGCGGTTTTCAAGACCGCCGCACTAGGCCACTATGCGAGCCCTCCAGCCGCCGGGGACCCCGGCGAGCGAGACCACGGTAGGCCATGGGCCCAGTGGGTAGTGTCGGTGGTGAAGCCGACCAACAGATCGAAAGGACGTCAGATGTCGAAGATCTCCTTCCTCCTGGGAGCCGCCGTCGGATACGTGCTCGGTGCTCGCGCCGGCCGGGAGCGGTACGAGCAGATCCGCGCCGGGGCGAGCAGGGCGTGGCAGTCGCAACCCGTGCAGAGCCAGGTGGCCACCGCCAAGCACACCGCCAGGACCAAGGCCGCCCCCGCGGCCCTCGACGCCGTGAGCTCCGCGGCCTCGGTCGCTGGCGACAAGATGCGCGAGGGCGCGGCCAAGATCACCGGCGACCCCCACCGTGATGTCGCGAGCAACCTCGAGGGCCCGTCGACCTACCCGCTCGGCGAGGGGCCGACGCCGTCCTGACGCACGTCCGGGCATGACGAAGGGGGGATCGCACCGGCCGGGTGCGATCCCCCCTTCGTCGTGCTGCGGAGGATCAGATGAAGATCGCCGGGTCCGCGTAGAACAGCTCCTCGGCGCTCGGCCCGCCGGCCTCCAGCTGGGGGAAGCGGTACTGCGCCGGGATGCCCGTCGCGACGGCCCCGGTCGGGACGTCCTTGACGACCACCGAGTTGGCCCCGACCTTGACGTTGCTGCCGACGTGGATGTCACCGAGGATCTTCGCGCCGGCGCCGACCATGACCTTGTCGCCGAGCGTCGGGTGGCGCTTGACCCGCTTGCCGGACGTGCCGCCCAGGGTCACCCCGTGGAAGAGCATGACGTCGTCACCGACGATCGCGGTCTCGCCGATGACGACACCCATCCCGTGGTCGATGAAGAAGCGTCGACCGATGTGCGCACCCGGGTGGATCTCGATCCCGGTCACCGATCGCGACACGTAGGCGAGGAGCCGGGCGGGCCACTTCCAGCCGGGTCGCAGCCACCAGCGGTGGGCGAGGCGGTGCAACCAGATCGCGTGCAGACCGGCAGAGGTGAGGAGCACGACCCACCGCGAGGTCGCGGCGGGGTCGCGCTCCATGGCCGCGACGAGATCCTCACGGATCGTGGCGCGGATCGGCAGGTGGGCGTCCACGGTCAGTCGACGAGACCCTCGAAGAGCGGGGTGGAGAGGTAGCGCTCGCCGAAGCTCGGGATGATGACGACGATCGTCTTGCCGGCGTTCTCCGGGCGGCGGGCCACCTGGTCGGCGGCCGCGAGGGCGGCACCGGAGGAGATGCCGACGAGCAGGCCCTCGTCGGTGGCCGCCTTGCGCGCCCAGTCGATCGCCGTGGGCGCGTCGATGTCGATGACCTCGTTGTAGATCTCGGTGTCGAGGATCTCCGGGACGAAGTTGGCGCCGAGGCCCTGGATCTTGTGCGGGCCGGGAGCGCCACCGTTGAGGATCGCGGACTCGGCCGGCTCGACGGCGATGATCTCGACGTCGGACTTCTTCGAGCGCAGGTAGCGGCCGGCGCCGGTGATGGTGCCGCCCGTGCCGATACCGGAGATGAGGATGTCGACCTCACCGTCGGTGTCCTCCCAGATCTCCGGGCCGGTCGTCTTCTCGTGGATGGCGGGGTTGGCCGCGTTGGCGAACTGGCGGGCCTGGACCGCGCCGCGCTCGGCGGCGATCTCCTCGGCCTTCTCGACCGCGCCCTTCATGCCCTTGGGGCCCTCGGTGAGGACGAGCTCGGCACCGTAGGCGCGCAGGAGCGCGCGGCGCTCCTTGGACATCGTCTCGGGCATGGCCAGGACGACCTTGTAGCCGCGCGCCGCGCCGACCATCGCCAGGGCGATGCCCGTGTTGCCGGACGTCGCCTCGACGATCGTGCCGCCGGGCTTGAGCTCGCCGGAGGCCTCGGCCGCGTCGATGATCGCGGCGCCGATGCGGTCCTTGACCGAGCTGGCCGGGTTGTAGAACTCGAGCTTCGCGGCGACGGTGGCCTCGGACTCGATGATGCGGTTGATCCGCACCAGGGGGGTCCGGCCGACGAGCTTGGTGGCGTCTTCGTAGATGGGCAACGCGGGTCCTTCCATCGGATGGTCAGTGAGCCGCGGCGACCGCGGCTGCTCGTCCGGAAAAACGAACGAGGTGTTATGGATATTCCAACATCGCGTTATCCATGGTCGCAAGGGGGTCTCAGGAAGGGGTGCGCCCCCCTTCCCGCCTCCGAGCCGGGGCCGCGCGAGGTGACGAGGGCCGCACGACCTCAAGGCTGTTGCGGGCCCCGCGCGACCTAGACTCCCCCCCATGTCTGCCCTCCAGATCGTCGCGATCATCCTCGGGGTCGGGGTCACCATCGTCGGATGGGGCCTGCTCGCTCGAGCCGTCAAGCACTTCTTGTCCGTCTTCAAGCTCGGAGCACCGACTCCGGCCAAGGAGCGGACGAACCAGCCGGCCACGCGCACGGCGACCCTGCTCCGGGAGTTCCTCGGCCACACCCGCATGGCGCGGCTGCCCGTCGTGGCGATCGCCCACTGGGTCACGATGATCTCCTTCGGCGTGCTCTTCCTGACGCTCGTCCAGGCGACGGTCCAGCTCTTCGACCCGCACTTCGTGCTGCCGATCATCGGCTCGTTCTTCCTCTACGAGTGGATCACCGAGCTCTTCGCGGTGACGGGCATCGTCACGATCGTCATGCTGATGGTCATCCGGCAGAAGAACCACCCGCGCTCCGCCGACGGGGAGGACGGCCGCAGGTCGCGCTTCTTCGGCTCGACGTTCTGGCAGGCCTACTACGTCGAGCTGACGATCCTCGGCGTCGGCATCTGCATCGCGCTGCTGCGCGGCCTCGAGCGGGCGCTGCTGCTCAACACCGGCGAGACCGACCACGCGTCGCTACTGCACTTCCCGCTCACCGGGTGGCTCGGGTCGCTCTTCTCGGGGATGTCCGTCGGCGCCCTCGAGGCCGGCATCGTCGTCGTCGCGCTCATCAAGCTGCTCATCTCGTACGCGTGGATGATCACCATCTCGATCAACCCGACGATGGGCGTCGCGTGGCACCGCTTCCTCGCGTTCTTCAACATCTACTTCAAGCGCCACGCCGACGGCCGCACCTCGCTCGGTGAGCTGCAGCCGATGCTGGTCGAGGGCAAGCCCTTCTCCATGGAGGTCATGGAGGAGATGGAGGAGGAGACCACCCTCGGCGTGGGCAAGGTCGAGGACTTCACCTGGAAGGGATTGCTCGACTTCTCCACCTGCACCGAGTGCGGTCGCTGCCAGAGCCAGTGCCCCGCGTGGAACACCGAGAAGCCCCTCTCCCCCAAGCTGCTGATGATGACGCTGCGCGACCACGCGCACGCCAAGGCGCCGTACCTGGCCGCCGCCAACGGGACCTCCGGCGTCCTCTCCTCCTCGGGTGGCGCCCGATCGCAGACCGCCCACGGCGCGGTCGCGCTGGCCGGCGCTCCGAGGCAGACCGACGGGTCCGTCGCCACCGCCGAGCCCGACGCGATCAACTGGGCCGAGATGGCCCTCGTCGGCCAGACCGGCTACGACGTCGACCACCCGCTGTCGGCGTACAACCCGCACGGCCCGGACGCCGTCATCGACGAGGACGTCCTGTGGTCCTGCACCACCTGCGGCGCCTGCGTCGAGCAGTGCCCCGTCGACATCGAGCACGTCGACCACATCGTCGACATGCGGCGTTACCAGAACCTCATCGAGTCGGCCTTCCCGAGCGAGCTCGGTGGCCTGTTCAAGAAGCTCGAGTCCAAGGGCAACCCGTGGGGCATGGGCGCCAAGGCGCGCATGGACTGGGCGAAGGACCTCCCCTTCGCCGTCAAGGTGCTCGGCGAGGACGTCGAGTCCGCCGACGAGGTCGACTACCTCTTCTGGGTCGGCTGCGCCGGCGCCTACGAGGACCGGGCCAAGAAGACGACGCGTGCGGTGGCCGAGCTCTTCGACCACGCCGGCGTGGACTTCGCGGTCCTCGGCAACGGCGAGACCTGCACGGGCGACTCCGCTCGCCGCGCCGGCAACGAGGTGCTCTTCCAGATGCTCGCGGAGCAGAACGTCGAGACGCTCAACGAGGTCGGCGCGACGAAGATCGTCGTCACCTGCGCCCACTGCTTCAACACGATCAAGAACGAGTACCCGCAGCTCGGCGGCAAGTACGAGGTGCTGCACCACACGCAGCTGCTCAACCGCCTCGTCCGCGAGAAGAAGATCGTGCCGGTGAACCGCCCCGAGGGCCCGCGCAAGTCGAGCCTGAAGGACGTCGCCTCGTCGGCGCCGTCGGTGACCTACCACGACCCGTGCTACCTCGGTCGCCACAACAACGTCTACGCGCCGCCGCGTGAGCTCATCTCCGCCCTGCCGGGTGTCGAGCTCAAGGAGATGGAGCGCTCCAAGGAGAAGTCCTTCTGCTGCGGCGCCGGCGGTGCCCGCATGTGGATGGAGGAGCAGCTCGGCTCGCGCATCAACCTCAACCGCACCGAGGAAGCCATCGCGACCGGCGCCGACCGGATCGCCGTCGGCTGCCCCTTCTGCCGCGTGATGCTCAGCGACGGCCTGACGGCCAAGCAGTCCGAGGGCGCGTCCGAGGAGATCGAGGTGGTCGACGTCGCGCAGATGCTGCTGGCGTCCATCAAGGAGGCCACCCCGGCCCAGGCCAAGTCCGGCACGACCGAGGCGCAGGAGCAGGCCGAGGCCGAGCCCAAGACCGCCGTCCCGGCTCCGGCCGAGGGCCAGGACGCGAAGGGGGCGACCCCGCAGGCCCCGAGCGAGGCCGAGACGGCCCAGACCGCCGAGGCGGTCGAGGAGGCCGGCGAGGACGCGCAGGCGGTCAAGGGCAACGAGACCGTGGCCGGCAAGAACTCTGCCCCGTCGTGGGAGACCGACTCGGCGGCCGCCAAGAACGCCGCGCCCTCGTGGGAGACCGGCGCCGCTA
>NZ_BCUV01000007.1 GCF_001591405.1 Janibacter terrae NBRC 107853 | reverse complement strand
ACGGCCGAGGAGCCGGCGGCGACGGCCCCTGCTGCCGCCGACGACTCCGTCGCAGCCAAGAACGCCGCCCCCTCCTGGGAGACCGGCGCTCCAGCGGCACCGGCGACCGAGCCCGCAGCGGCTGAGGCTCCGGCCGAGCAGCCGCAGGCAGAGGTCACGGAGCCCGACGTCCAGGCCACCGAGGCACCGGCTCCGTCCGCCAGCGACAGCGACCTCGCCGCCAAGAACGCAGCTCCCTCGTGGGAGTCCGGCGGTCCGGCGGCGACCCCGGCGGCTGCGGCCACGGCCACCGAGACCACCGCGCCCGTCGCGGAGGAGGCCCCCGCCGAGGAGCCCAAGGCGGAAGAACCCAAGGCGGAAGAGCCGAAGTCCGAGGCACCGGCTCCGGCTGTCCCGGCCGCCAGCGACAGCGACCTCGCCGCCAAGAACGCAGCTCCCTCGTGGGAGACCAGCGCTCCGGCCGCCGCCCCGGAGACCCCGGAGGCCCCGCAGGCCGAGGCTCCCGTTGGCGAGACCGTCGAGGAGACCCCGGTCGCGGAAGCCACGGTCGACGAGACCGCACCTGCGCAGGACCAGGCCGAGGAGGCCCCCGCACCCACTGCGCCTGCATCGGATGACACGCACATGTCGGACCTGGCGAAGAAGAACGCCAACCCGTCCTGGGAGTGATTCCCGGACGACCCTGCGAAGGGGGCTGCGCACCACGGTGCGCAGCCCCCTTCGTCGTCGGCCCCTCCACTGTCGGCAAACCACCGGATGGACACACACCTCGGCACCCGGCCGCGGATGGCCGGGTGCGGGGCGAGGTCGCTAGACGTGCCAGGTCACGTGCGTGGCGGTGATGGTGGCCGTCAGGTCGTGGGTGTGCACATAGGTGTGGTGCGACTCGCAGAGCAGCGCCCCGTTGCTGATGTCACTGCCCCCACCGCGCGACCACCAGCGCACATGGTGCGCATCGCACCACTGCGGCGGGCGCGTGCACCCCGGGAAGGTGCACCCCTTGTCCCGCAACCAGATCGCCCGCTTCTGCGCCGCGGTGAACCACCGGGCGGCGCGTCCCAGGTCGAGGATCTCGCCCCGGGTGCCGAGCACGGCCGGGATGATGCTGCTGTCGCAAGCCATCCTGCGCACCACGGCCGGCGACAGCACCTGCCCGGAGGCGGTGAGCCCACCGCCGCGCAGCCCGTCGAGCAGGGTCTGCAGATCGACGGTCACGATCACCTGCCCCTTGTCACCACTGGGGCGGTCACCCGGTGCAGCGGTCGCCTGCCGCAACAGCTCCACGAGGGCGTCGGCCCGGCGCCGCGTGGCCGCTCGCTCGTCGCGTCGACCATCCGGTCCCGTGACCGGCCCGGAACGCGTAGCGATCGCGGCATCGACCACTGCTGCTCCCTCGCTGTCCAGCGTCACCCGGTACGTCGACAGACCAGCAGGCCCCTCGCTCTTGGTGAAGGTCCGCCCCGCGCGCGCCGCCCGTTCCTCGTCCTCGAGCTCCTTGCTCGGGCGGAGCATGCGACCGGCGAACGTGATCGCGGCGCCGAGCTCCTTCTCGGTCAGCCCGCGGACCCGCTCGTCGGCACGCCCGTCCGGACCGGCCGGTCGGACCTCGTCGCGCGCCCCGTGGAGGAGCGCCGCGAGATCGTGCTCCAGCGCCTCGGGATCAGCCACCGGCGCGACGGCGGTGTGAAAGCGCACCAGCTGGTCGGCCTTCGCCAGCGGGAGGTCCCCTGCCTCGAAGGCCGCCACGACCGCTGCAGCGGGTGGCTCCCCCACTCCGCTACCCGCCAGACCGGCGTCACCGGCCTCGGCCACCCGGACGACCCTCGCCGAGTGGCGCACGTCGGGGGCCGGGGCGGACCCCCCTTCGCATCGCGCGACCCAGTCCACCGGCGACCACGACGACTCGGCGGGCAGCCCGCGCCCGACGCCCTCGCGCACCAGCGTGACCTCGGCGACCTCCAGGAGCTGCCGCGCTCGACCGACCGCGGCGAGCGCCGCCTCGACCTCTCGATCGGCCAGACGCCACGACTCGCCCGTGTCCTCGAGCGCACGCGCCGCTGAGAGGACTCCGTCGAGGAGTCCCGCTCGGACCGCCGCATCCTGCGCCATGAACCAACACTAGGTGCGACCACCGACAGCGCTCCGGACATGCGTCAGCCCCGGCCACTCGGCCGGGGCTGACGTCATGCGGGGCTCAGCTCAGAGCAGCGGGCCCGTGACCGTGAGGCCGAGCTCTGGGACCAGCACGAAGAGGGCGAAGAGCGCGAGCGCACCACCGGCGAGCGAGAGGGTCTTGTTGAACTGGACCTGCTCGTTCATGCGGGCCTCGCCCTCGGCCGTCCAGTACTTGTGCATGAGGAAGGCGATCGGCGCGACGGCCACGAGGATCATCAGCGACCCGAGGTCGCCCCACACGCCGAGGATGACCGAGAGGGACCCGACGAGCATGAGCACGCCGGAGACGATGACGCTGAGCTTGGCCGCGGGGACACCCACGGACTTGGCGTAGCCGGCCATCGCCTCGCTCTGGGTCAGGTGCCCGATGCCGGACGCGATGAAGATCGCGGCGAAGAGGATGCGGGCGATGAGGACGATGATGTCCATGGGGTGGTGCCTCCGATTTTCGTTGTTGCTTGAACTATCAGAAAGTTGAAGCGTCAACGTCCTCGGAATGTTCCCCACACTGTTCGTGACCTACGTCACCAGACCCGCAGATCTTCAGTCGAGGCCCTCCTCGGCGAGGAAGTCGGCGGCCACCCGGTCCGGGTCCTCCTTGTCGATGTCGGTCTTCTTGAGCATCTCCTGCAGCTTCTCGGTCGTGAGCTTCGCGGACACCTCGTCGAGGGTCTTCGCCACCTGGTCCTCGACCTCGCCGCGGACGAGCGGCACGACGTTCTGGGAGCCGAAGAGGTTCTTGGGGTCCTCGAGGACCACGAAGTCGTTCTCCACGATGGTCGGATCGGTCGTGAAGATGTTGGCTGCCTGGACCTGCCCGTTCTTCAGGGCGCCGTTGGTCGCCTGGCCCGGCTTGAGCGGCCGGAAGGACTTGAACTCGATGCCGTACTCGTCCTTGAGACCGGGGACGCCCTGGATGCGGGTCTTGAACTCCGACGGCGCGCCGAGGGTCATCTCACCGGCGACCTCGGACAGGTCCTCGAGGGTCTTGAGGTCCTTGGACTCGGCCGTCTCCTTCGTGACGACGACGGCGTCCTTGTCCTCGGCGGCCGACTTCTCCAGCACGGTGAGGTCCTCGGGCAGCACCTCGGTGAGGGCGTCGTACGCCTTGTCCGGGTCGCTCTCGGAGAACTTCTTGTCGTAGTACAGGGCGAGCGCGCCGGTGTACTCGGGCATGACGTCGACCGAGCCCTCCTCGAGCGCCTTGAGGTAGACCTCGCGCGAGCCGATGCCAGTCTTGGTCGAGGCGTTGACGCCGTCGGCCTTGAGCGCGCCGGCGTAGATGTGCGCGAGCAGGGTCGACTCGGAGAAGTCGGCGGACCCGACCACGACGTCGCCACCGCTCTCGCCTGCGGCGTCGGAGCTCGAGGAGCTGGAGAGCGGGTCGCTGCCGCCCCCGCAGGCGGACAGGCCGAGCGCGCCGACCATGGTCAGGGCGAGCGCGGCGGTGCGCAGCGGACGGCGCGGGGTTCGGACGGGGGTCATGGGGTTCCTCCTGCGGGTGCGGTACGGGTGGGTGACGAGGATCGAAGGGGGCGGGATCGACCGGTGAGTCCCGGCGAGACCACGAGACGCTCGAGCAGCGCGAAGGGGGCGTCGAGGGCCAGCGCGAGCAGCGCCACGAGGATCGCGCCGCCCGCCGTGCTCGCGTAGTCCTGGACGGCGAGACCGTCGATGAGGAAGCGACCGAGACCGCCGAGCCCCACGTAGGCGGCGACGGTGGCGGTCGCGACGACCTGGAGCACGACGGCGCGCAGGCCGGAGATGAGCAGCGGCAGCGCGATGGGCAGCTCGACCTGCCACAGCACCTGTCGACCGGTCATGCCGATGCCCTTGGCCGCGTCCCGCGCCGCCGGGGGCACGGCCTCGACACCCGCATAGGCGCCCGAGAGGATCGCCGGGATCGCGAGCAGCACGAGGACGATGATGCTCGGCACGAGGAAGGCGGCGTCTCCGGGCAGCCGCGGCAGGAGCACGAGCGTCAACGCGAAGAGCAGACCGAGCGTCGGCACCGCGCGCACCGCGTTGGCCGCGGTGACGAGCCACCGGCCGCGGCCCGTGTGCCCGATCCACAGGCCGACCGGGATCGCGATGGCCGCCGCGATGAGCAACACGATGAGCGTGTAGCCGGTGTGCTCGAGGAGCCGCGCGCCGATGCCGTCGGCCCCGGACCAGGTGGCGCCGCTCGTCAGCCAGTCGAGGATCGAGGCGATCATGCGGAGCCCCCCTGCCCGGCCCGTCGCCACGGCGTGAGGACCCGTTCGAGGGCCCGGATCGCGAGGTCCAGCACGAGGGCGAGCAGCACGCAGCCGAGGATCCCGGCGGCGAGCTCGCCACCGATGGCGCGGTTGTACCCGTCGACGAGCAGGTCTCCGAGCTGGCTGACGCCGATGAGCGAGGCGATCGACACGATCGACACGTTGCTCACCGCCGCGACCCTCAGGCCGGCGGCGATGACGGGGACGGCGAGCGGCAGGTCGACACCGAAGAACCGCCGGACCGGCGTGTACCCCATCGCCGTGGCCGATCGGGCGACCTCCTCGGGCACCGACCCGAGCCCGTCGACGACCGAGCGCACGAGCAGCGCCACGGTGTAGATCGTCATCGCGACGACGACGTTGACCGGGTCGAGGATGCCGGTGCCGAGCACGAGGGGCATCAGGACGAAGAGCGCCAGCGAGGGCACCGTGTAGAGCAGCCCGGCGGAGACGATGACTGCCCCGCGGATGCGGCGGTGCCGGTTGGCCAGCCACCCGAGCGGAAGGGAGACCAGCAGCCCGACCACGAGCGGCACCCCGGCGAGCCACGTGTGCCGCAACGTCAACGACAGGATGTCGTCGAGGTGGTCGAGGATCCAGCTCATGCGACCGCACCCGGGTCGCGCGGCCGCTCCCGGGACTCGATGACCGAGAGGACCTCGGTCGCCCGGCAGGTGCCGACGAGCGCGCCGTCGCCGTCGACGACCACGCCGCGGCGGCTGGGCGAGGACAGCGCCGCGTCGAGCGCAGCACGGAGCGGCCCGTCGAGCCGGGCGAGCGTGCCACCGAGGGACAGCCCGTCCGCCTCGACGGTGGCGTGCCCGGTGAGGTCGGCCGGTCGGGCCCAGCCCTGCGGGTGCCGCTGCCCGTCCACGACGAGGACCCAGCCGTCGGGGCCGGCCGCGGCGGTGGCCTCTGCGACCGGCGCGCCCAGCACGATCGTCGGCTCGTCGTGCGCGGGGATCCGCGCGTGCTCGAAGCCCAGGGCCCGGTACCCGCGGTCCCGACCGAGGAAGTCGGCGACGAACCCGTCGGCAGGGTGGGCGAGCAGCTCCGCGGGGCGCGCGAGCTGGGCGATCCGGCCGCCGACCTGGAGCACCGCGACGTGGTCGCCGAGCTTGATCGCCTCGTCGATGTCGTGGGTGACCATGACGATCGTCTTGCCGAGCTCTGCCTGCAGGCGCAGGAACTCGTCCTGCAGCTGCTCCCGCACGACCGGGTCGACCGCGGAGAAGGGCTCGTCCATGAGCATCACCGGCGGGTCCGCGGCGAGCGCGCGGGCGACGCCGACGCGCTGCTGCTGGCCGCCGGAGAGCTGGGTCGGGTAGCGCCGGCCGAGAGCCGGGTCGAGGCCGACGAGCTCGAGCAGCTCGCGAGCCCGCGAGATCGCCTCGCGCTTGCCGACCCCGAGGAGGAGCGGCACCGCCGCGACATTGCGCTCGATGGTGTGGTGCGGGAAGAGCCCACCGTGCTGGATGACGTACCCGATCCCGCGCCGCAGCTCGGCCGCGTCCATCGCGAGCACGTCCTGCCCATCGATGGTGACCGACCCGGAGGTCGGCTCGATCATCCGGTTGATCATCCGCAGCGTGGTCGTCTTGCCGCAGCCCGAGGGACCGACGAGGACGGTGATGGCGCGGTCGGGCGCGGTGAGGCTGAGGTCGTCGACGGCGACCGTGCCGTCGGGGTACTGCTTCGTGACGCCGTCGAGCCTGATCATCGGGAGTGCCTGTCCTCGGTCCACCGTGGTCTGGATCAACCTAACCCTCGAGCACCGACATCACCTCGCTGCGCGTGACCTCATCCACGTCCGCGTGCTCCCAGCGTGGCTGCCGGTCCTTGTCGACGAGCAGCGCCCGGACCCCTTCGACGAAGTCCGCCCGGGCGAGCAGCCCGCGGCTGATCCGGGTGTCCGCCTCGAGCACCTCGCGCACGGACCCCGCCGTGGCCGCCCTGCGGAGCGCCGCGAGCGTCACGGCCACCGACAGGGGTGAGCGAAGGGAGATCTCCTCGGCCGCCGCACGGGCAGCCGGGTCGGCGTGCTCGCGCAGGCGCGCCAGGATCACCGCGGCGTCGTCGCCGGCGTAGCACTCGTCGACCCAGTCGTGCGAGGAGGCGAGGTCGCCCCCCTTCGTCATGGCACCAGCGGGGACCGGCTCGATCGGCCCTCCCCCGGCGACGGCGGCGATGAGCTCGGGCAGGCGGGTGTGGTCGACGACCGCGTCGGCGAGGCCGACGTGCACGGCGTCGGCACCGGTGACCGTCGCGCCGGTGAGCGCCATGTGCGTCCCGACCTCACCCGGCGCGCGGGAGAGCAGGTACGTCGCGGCGACGTCGGGGAAGAAGCCGATGATCGTCTCGGGCATGGCGATCCTCGAGCGTTCGGTCGTCCAGCGGGCGGTGGCGAACATCGACAGGCCCAGCCCGCCGCCCATGACGATGCCGTCCATGACGGCGACGACCGGCTTGGGGTACTCGGCGATCTGCGCGTCGAGCGCGTACTCGTCGGCCCAGAAGTCCACTCCCCCGGACGTGCCCGTGAGGTGCGCCTCGCGGACCGCCCGCACGTCGCCACCGGCGCAGAACCCCCGCTCGCCGGCGCCCTCGAGGCTGATGGCCGTCACGGCGTCGTCGTCCGCCCAGGCGGCGAGGCGCGTCTGCATCGCGACGACCATCTCGCGGGTGAGGGCGTTGATCGCCCGGGGGCGGTTGAGCAGCACCCGCCCCAGTGATCCGTCGACGGCGAAGAGCACCTCGTCGGTGCCGGTGGTCCCGGGGGTGAAGTCAGCCATGGTCGTCACCCAAGCACACGCGGCCACGCCGGCAGGCACGGGCCGAGCTACACCTGGCCGTCGATGCGGGCGAAGGGGGCTGCGGCCTCCAGCTCGAAGGCCAGCTCGAGGAGCAGCCGCTCCTGGCCCGCGCGGGCGGAGAACATGACGCCGATCGGGCGCCCGTCGTCCGTCCGGCCGAGCGGCAGCGAGATCGACGGCTGGCCGTTGGCGTTGTGGATCGGGGTGAACCCGACGTACTCGAGCAGGCGCCCCATGTGCGTGTCGAAGTCCAGGTCGCCGGAGAGGTACCCGATCCGCGGCGTGGTGTGGACCAGGGTCGGCGTGAGGACGACGTCCGCGTCCGCGGGGAAGAGCCGCGCCGACGCCGGACCGGTCAGCGCGAGGCGGGCGAGGTAGAGCGGCGCGCGGTGCAGGCGCCGCTTGGCGCGGGCGGCGAGGCCCCGGGTGAACATGTCGAGGCGCCCGGGGTCGAACCCTTCGCCGTAGAGCTTCGTGCCCCGCGCGGACGAGGCGAGGGCGAGCAGCGCCCAGTAGTCCTGGAAGTCGGTCCTGAAGAACTCCGGCACCGGCACCGCGGTGTCGGGGTCGACGTCGTGGCCGAGGCCGTCGAGCAGGCGGGCGACGCCTGCGACGGCATCGCGGGTCTGCGGGTCGGTCGCCGGGGCGAGCGGGGAGTCCAGCATCATCCCGACGCGCAGGCGGCGCGCGCCCGGCCCCTCGACGAGACCGACGGCGGGGAGCCGGCGTGCCGGCTGGTGGCTCTCGGCGGCCGCGAGGAAGGTCGCGGTGTCGCGGACGGTGCGCGTGAGCACGCCGTTGACGACGATGCCGACCGGCAGCTGGTCGGTCGTCGGGTCGCCGAGGAGGCGGCCGCGGGTGACCTTGAGTCCGACGAGGCCGCACACGGCCGCGGGGATGCGGATCGAGCCGCCACCGTCGTTGCCGTGGGCGATGGGCAGCGCGCCCGAGGCGACGAGCGCGGCCGCGCCACCGGAGGACCCACCCGAGGAGTAGCCGGTCGCCCAGGGGTTGCGGGTGACGCGACCGCCGGGGCGCTCGGTCGTCGCGGTCCAGCCGAAGGGAGGACAGGTCGTCGTCGCGACCGGGATGACGCCGGTGGAGAGGAGCTGGCGCACGAAGGCGCCGTCCGCGGTCCGCGGCGCGGTCGGCAGCGCGTCGGAGCCCTGGCTCATCGGCAGACCCGCGACGTTGACGTTGTCCTTGATGGCCGTCGGCACACCGGCGAAGGGAGCCCGCGTCCCCCGCGGCAGGTGGCCGGCCCGACGGCGGGCCCGCTCGAAGTCGTCCACCGTCGTCGCCCCGAGGACGGGGTCGACCTCCTGCACGCGCGCGATGGCCGCCTCGACGGCCTCGGTGGCGCTGATCTCTCCGTGGCGGATCGCCTCCGCGACGCCCGTCGCGTCCAGGCTCGCGAGCGCGTCGTCGGCGAAGGCGCTGACGCGCCGGGAGTCGTGCTCCTCACGGAGCTCGTCATGGGCGGGGACGCGGCTCTGGGTGCTCATCCCCCGAGGTTACTCACGAGTCACGTGAGGAGGTCGCGCAGCGAGGCCCCCACCGCTCCCTGAGGAGGTCGCGCAGCGAGGCCCCCACCGCCCCCTGAGGAGGTCGTGCAGCGAGGTTCCACCGCTCCCTGAGGAGGTCGCGCAGCGAGGCCCCCACCGCTCCCTGAGGAGGTCGCGCAGCGACCGTCTCGAAGGGTCAGATGTCCGTGCGGTGGAAGTTCGCGAAGGACCGGCTCGCCGTCGGCCCCCGCTGCCCCTGGTAGTGCGAGCCGTACGGGCCCGAGCCGTACGGGTGCTCGGCGGGCGAGGAGAGGCGGAAGAAGCACAGCTGGCCGATCTTCATCCCCGGCCACAGCCGGATGGGCAGGGTGGCGACGTTGCTGAGCTCGAGGGTCACGTGCCCGGAGAAGCCGGGGTCGACGAAGCCGGCCGTCGCGTGGGTCAGGAGGCCGAGGCGCCCGAGCGAGGACTTGCCCTCGACGCGGGCGGCGAGGTCGTCGGGCAGCGTCACGGTCTCGTAGGTCGAGCCGAGCACGAACTCGCCGGGGTGCAGCACGAAGCCCTCGTCCGGCTCGACCTCGATCAGCCGGGTGAGGTCGGGCTGGTCGGCCGCCGGGTCGATGACCGGGTACTTGTGGTTGTCGAAGAGACGGAAGTACTTGTCCAGCCGCACGTCGACGCTGCTGGGCTGGACCATCGTCGGGTCCCAGGGGTCGAGGACGACCCGCCCGCCGTCGATCTCGGCCCGGATGTCCCTGTCGGATAGCAGCATGGCCCGACCTTAGGGGAGCACGCCGGGCACATGCACCAGGGCGGCCATGCTCCGGGTCACCCACAGAGCGCGTTGCAGGCTTCGACATCAGTTGGCTTACACCGTTTGCATTCCTTAGATTACTGCGTAAGCATGGAAGCCCTCAACGCCGAGAAGAGAGTCCTTTCAATGGATAACGCACTGAACGAACTATGGGTCGCGGTCGCCCTGTACGTACCCAAGATCGTCATGTTCCTGCTGATCCTCGTGATCGGCTGGATCGTCGCCAAGATGATCGGCAAGACCGTCGACAAGGTCCTCGAGCGCGTCGGCTTCGACCGCGCCGTCGAGCGCGGTGGCATCAAACGGGCCCTGGCGGCGTCCCGGTATGACGCCTCGTCCATCGTCGGCAAGCTCGTCTACTACACCCTGATCCTGTTCGTGCTGCAGCTGGCCTTCGGGGTCTTCGGGCCCAACCCGATCAGCGACCTGCTCACCCGGGTCATCGCCTTCCTGCCCAGCATCGTCGTGGCCATCGTCATCGTGGTCATCGCCGCCGCCATCGCCACTGCGGTGCGTGAACTGATCGCCAACACGCTCGGCGGGCTGTCCTACGGCAAGGTCCTGGCCAACATCGCCGCCGCCTTCATCCTGGGCCTGGGCATCATCGCCGCCCTCAACCAGGTCGGCATCGCGACGACCGTCACCCTGCCGGTCCTGATCACCGTCCTGGCCACCATCGGCGGCATCCTCGTCGTCGGCGTCGGCGGCGGCCTCATCAAGCCGATGCAGGCGCGCTGGGAGAGCTACCTCGGCACGATGGAGACCGAGACCCAGAACATCAAGGACGAGGC
This sequence comes from Janibacter terrae NBRC 107853, assembly GCF_001591405.1. Classification (GTDB taxonomy): domain Bacteria; phylum Actinomycetota; class Actinomycetes; order Actinomycetales; family Dermatophilaceae; genus Janibacter; species Janibacter terrae. The sequence goes on along the minus strand of NZ_BCUV01000007.1, from coordinate 1,361,931 downwards.
AGCCAAGGCCCCGTCGGTCAAGGCCCAGGCCCAGCAGGCCAAGGAGGAGATGCAGACCAGCGGGGCACGCCCTCACCCCATTGCGGGCGCCACCTCCACCGACGCTCCCTTCGACGGCACCCGAGGCTGAGCCGGGCTGCGCCGGCGAACCCAGAGAAACAACACGACTTATCGCGTAAACCTATTCCTACGGAGGATCGCATGATTTCCACAGATCAGATCAACACCTTGGTTTCCGGCGGCATCGTCACCGACACGTCCGGCGAGAAGGTCGGGCAGGTCGGGCAGATCTACCTCGACGACGCGAACGGTCGGCCCGAGTGGGTGACCGTGTCCACCGGCTTGTTCGGCACCAGCGAGTCCTTCGTCCCCCTGCGTGGAGCAACGGTGCGCGACGACTCCGAGATCCAGGTCGCCTTCACCAAGGCCGTCATCAAGGACGCACCGCGGGTCGACGCCGATGGCCACCTCGACGCGGACGACGAGGCGGGGCTGTACCGGTACTACGAGATCGAGGACACCGGTGGCGGCGACGAGCGTGTCGGCGAGGGCCAGGACACCTCCGGCCCGAACACCGACGACGCGATGACTCGCTCCGAGGAACGTCTCGACGTGGGCACCGAGAAGGTCGCCACCGGACGAGCGCGTCTGCGCAAGTACGTCGTAACCGAGAACGTCACGACCACCGTGCCCGTCCAGCGCGAGGAGGTCCGCCTCGAGCGCGAGCCGATCACGGACGCCAACCGCGACCAGGCGCTGGCCGGGGGCGAGCTCACCGAGGAGGAGCACGAGGTCACCCTCACGCAGGAGCGCGTCGTGGTGAACAAGGAGACGGTCCCCGTCGAGCGGGTCAGGCTCGGCACCGAGACGGTCACCGAGGAGCAGCAGATCACCGAGCAGGTCCGCAAGGAGCAGATCGAGGCGGACCTGCCCGACGGGGTCGACCCGCGCGACCGCTCCTGAGCCTCGAGCAGCAGTCCCCCATGGCCCGACGCGGGCCGTGGGGGACTGCCCGCGTCACCCCTCGCAACCGCAGCCCACAGGAGCATCATGTGCACGAGCCCCGGCGGTACACAGGTCGGCGTGGTCTTCGTCGGATGGCTCACAGCAGTCGTCCTGGCCCTCCTCCTGACCGCCCTCGCGGCCGGCGTCGGCGTGACCATCGGGACCGGAGCGCACGACTCAGCGACCTACGCCCCCGACAGCGGCAGGGGCATCGGCCCGGCCCGGATGGTGACGCTGCTCGTCATCCTGTTCATCGCCTTCCTCGTCGGAGGCTATGTCGCCGCCCGGCTCGCCTCGTCGGGCGGTGGCCGGCAGGGCGTCGCCGTCTGGCTGGGGGCCGCACTGGTCTCAATCGTCCTCGCGGCCCTCGGTCTCGTCGCGGGTGACAGCCTCGACGTGCTGACCCAGATCGACGTCCTCGCCAGCATCCCCGTCCGCCCCCAGCAGGCAGCGACCGGGAGGCCCCTGCCCCTCGTCACCACCGCGCCAGTCACGCTCCTCGGAGCAGTCCTCGGAGGCTTCGCCGGGGAGCGGCACCGACGCATGATCCATGCCGCCGACTTGCCGATGTAGGCAGCAGTCCGACGGTGGCCGCCCTCACTGCGACATGTGCAGCTCGATCCGCTCGATGAGAGTCTCCAGTCCGATCTCGAACTCTGCCTTCGAGTGGTCCTCGCTCAGCTCTCGCCGCAATCGCTCCACCGTCGGGAAGCCGCTCAGGTCCATGTCGGCGTCGCCCTCGGGGATCGACGCCTGCCCCTCGTCGAGCGCCACCTCCACCGGAGCGGTCTCGGCCCCGCGCACCACCGACTCCAGCAGCAGATGCCCCAGGAGGAAGCTGCTGAAGGCCCGGTACACGCGCACTGCCTCCTTCTCGCCGAACCCGTGGCCGATCATCGTGTGGAGGAAGTCCTCCACCAACGACAGGCTCCGCAGCGGAGGACGCAACCAGGGAGCGGCCGGGTGTCGGGTCGCGATCAGGGGAAAGGCCGATGGATGTTCGGTCGCCACCCGCCGGACCTCGTGCGCGAACGTCTGCAGGTAGCCCTGCCACGTGTCGACAAGCTCGACGTCGAGATCATCCTCGAGGCCGCGCAACAGGTGAGCGACCACCGCCTCGAGCAGGTCCTCGCGACCGGAGACGTGCCGGTACAAGGACATGGCTTCCACGCCCAGCGCCTTCCCCAACGACCGCATCGTCAGCTTCTGGGGTCCCTGGGCGTCGATGTATGCCAGGGCCGCACGCACGATCAGGTCGCGGCTCAGGCGCCCCCGGGTCAGCGTCCCGCTCATCCCGATCAACCCCCCACATCCGTCTCGGCCGGGCTGCTCCCCGTCGAGCTGAGTCTTGACCAGCCTAACCTCGGCGCCGTCAGCCGTCTCGGCCTGCGTCGGCGACCGCGCGTCGCGCGGGCCAGAACCCGAAGCAGTCGATGACCACCGACAGCAGGGGGAAGGTCACCGCGAGCAGCGCCGAGGCGAGCCAGACCTCGCCCTGGTACCCGGGGCCACCGAAGGGCACATCTCCTGACACCCGCGTGGCGAGGACGGCGTACAGTCCGGCCAGCACCAGTCCGATCACGGCCGCAAGGACGGCGGAGGCGAGGCCTCGCACGGGCTGGGCAGCGGGCAGAGGCAGAGCCCCCTCGAAGACGTTGAGCACGACGATCGAGCCGAAGATGAAGGGGATGGCGACCCCGACGAGGAAGGTCGGCGGGTCCAGGCCCCCGACACCGGTCCCCAGCCACATCGCGAGGGCACTGACCACCAGGATGACCGCCGTCAGCGCTCCCGCGCGTCGCGCCCCACCCGCGAGCGCCGGGGTGCCGGCGAGCGGCCAGAGGTCCAGGTGCAGCAGGAGCAGCGCCACGGCCATGGTCGTGACGACGAAGGTCATCAGCGCCCAGGCGTCGAAGGGCCCACCGGGGTCGATGGCCGCGACGTAGGCGGGCCCGGCCTTGAAGGAGTCGTAGCTGGCCAGGGCCAGGTAGGCGGCGACGGCGACGAGGTAGGCGGCCAGCTGGAGCGCGAGGCCCGCCAGGACCTGGTGGCCCATCCGCCGGAAGGGCCACCCGTCCCACACCACCGCGAAGAGGAAGGTGAACGGCACCGCCATGATGACGATGTGGGCGACGTTGGGCGAAGGGGGTGTCCGCCCCTCCCCGAGCACGACGTTGACCACGACGGCCACGATGGCCGCGACCACGAGGGCGAGTCCGGTCAGTGCGAGGCCACGCCAGGGCTGCGCCAGGCGGGTGAGCGCCCGCGGGTGCTCTCCCCGCCAGAAGGGCCCGACGACGAAGAGCGTCGGCACCGCGCAGACGAGGTAGTAGGAGACCGAGTCACGGAAGGTCGGCCATTCGAGCGTCGCGATGAGGCCGAGGGAGACGATGACGACGCCCACCAGGACGAGGAGACCGAGGAAAGGCTGCCGCAGCGCGGGTCCCGGCCCTCCGTTCGTGCGGGCGGTACCGGTCACGGGTTCGGCTGCTGGCATGGGGCGAAGGTAGGTCGCCCCCGACGTCCACGGGCTCGGTGTTCCTCGGACGGAAACTGCGGTCGGCGGTGTTCGGGATTGTTCGGAGTGGTCGCTCCGGGCGCCGCGTGTGCCGCATCCTCGATCACGGACGGTGAGGGACGCCGATCAGGCACTGCCAGTGACCTCCGGGGGGAGGATCCGTTCGCCGACGCGCGGCGAACGGACGACGTCCGGTGATGACCCGTCCGGGGGACGGGACGGGTCATCACCGCGCCACTCGGGGCCCGCGATCGCGTCGGCCGTCGTCAGCCCGATGAATCCCGAGACCAGCTTGTCGAGGACCGAGGTCAGCAGGTTCATCACGAGCACGGCCGCCGGCAGGCTGTGCAGGCCCAGCCGGACGCGCTCGGTGAGCTCGTCGCCGGAGTGGCCGACCGACCCGCCGTAGACCACCAGCAGGGTCGGGGTCGCGACGAGCGTGCAGACGAGCGCCGCGACGAGGTTGAGCACGAAGAACCGCGGCATGGTCCGCGCCATGCCGAACCGGCGCGCGCCGTACCCCCACACCAAGGCGCCCGCGACGTTGACCAGCGTGAAGGCGGACGAGACCCCCGGTGGGGAGCCGGCCTCGCCGAGGACATTGGTGCTCACCCCCACGAGCGCGCCCCACCACGGCCCGAGAGCGAGCGCGGAGACGGCCGTGCCCATCATGTCGAGGTAGAGCGGCAGGTGCAGGGTGTCGACGAGGAGCCGACCCAGCAGGTTGAGCACGACGCACCCCACGAGGACCGCGACCAGCCGGCGCACCGGCAGGGGCAGCCGCGGTCGAGGGGCCGGCGGCTCATCGTTCTTCGCAGCCGCGGGCGCGGCCTCCGCCTCCGGCGCGGGCTCCGGCACGCCCTCCCCCGGCTCCGGCTCCTCCGGGGCGGGCTCGCGCACCGGCGCCGGCTCCACGCTCAGGTCGTGGTGGCGCTGCGTCCACGCCTCGACGTCGTCCTCCGTGCCGCCCAGTGCCCGGACGATGTCGCGCAGGAGGTTCACGTCGAGGCGGCGCCGACCGGACCGGAAGGCGTCGTACACGGTCGTCCGTCCGGGTCGCGCGCTGCCAGCAGGTATCCCGCGCTCGCCTCGTACGCGGTCGATGCGCAGGGCGATCTCTGCGTAGGAGGGGTTCCCGGCGTGATGGCGCAGCTCGCGCAGGTCCGCCGCCAGGGCGTCGAGCCCGCGGGGCGCTGCGTAGTCGCCGACGGGCTCGCCGTCGTCGCCCGGGGCCGCCTCAGTCACGGGGGTCAGGTTAGCCGTCGCAGGACAGGAGAAAAGAGAGAGAAGAGAGCCGGTGACGGGAATCGAACCCGCGTGTCCAGCTTGGGAAGCTGGCGCTCTACCATTGAGCTACACCGGCGCGCGAGGCGCAGCGGCCATGCTAACCCACCGATGCAGGGTTACGGACACCAGTCGCCCCTTCGAGACGTTTGCTGCGCAAGCTCCTCCGGGAGCGGTGGCCGGAGCGGCGGTCGGGTCCGCGCGGACCAGACCTCAGATGACGATCGTCCCGCCCTCGAAGGTGCACGACCACCGACCATCGGAGCGGCGGGTCGTGTCGGAGGTCGGGTAGCCGTAGGGGCCGGAGTGTCCCCCCTTCGCCACCCACGCGTCGAGCATCGCGGTGGTGACGAGGCGAGGCGTGCCCGATCCCAGGCGCCAGAGCTGGCCGCCGGCGAAACGTTGGCGGCTGCCGCGCAGGGTCTTGGCCGCGACGGCCACGGGCAGCACGAGCACGCCGCTCTCCGCGCCGTGCCGGCGCCAGGCCCTGGCGAACTCGCCGGAGACGTGCACCCCCCGGGCGCTGCCACGCTGGCTGATCGCGCCGCGCTGGAAGTGCTGCACCCACCCGGACGAGACCGTCCTGCGGTTGGACGTCGGGTAGCCCAGCTCGCCCGAGGTGCGGCCGGTGTCCTCCCAGATCGTCCAGGCCCCGGCGTACACCGCGTAGAGCGTGCCGAGCGAGGGTCCGGCGACCGCGCCCTTCTCGAACCGCTGGGTCAGTCCCCCGGACTTCGAGAGGTACTCCAGGCCCGACGGGTAGCCGAGGCGCCCCTTGACCGAGCCCTGGGAGACGAGCACGTCCACGACGCCCTTGCGGATCGGAATCGCCCGCTTGACCCGGGTCGAGTGGTAGATGCGACCGTTCGAGTACCGCACGTAGGTGCCGACACCGTCCCCGACGGAGCGCACGGGACCCATGGAGTGGCCGAGGTGGGAGCGCTGCTCCCCCATGGCGTAGTACCGCGAGGAGATCGCACCCCACTTGGGCAGGAGCGAGGTCGAGTGCTCGGAGGTGCGGTTGTCGACGAGGGAGGTCGTCGTGCAGTTCTCCCACTGATAGGGCGGCGTGCAGCTGACGACGCGGCAGTGGACGCCGCCGCTGCACGAGACGTGCGTGTTGCACTGCCCGTAGCGGAAGGCGTTGCAGCAGATCCGGCGCTGGTCGCACGTCGCGCTCGAGCCGGTGCCGCAGCTGCAGGACCAGCAGCGGGAGTCACAGATGTGGTCCCGGCAGCCGGTGGTGCACCGCGAGCAGGTCGCGTTGCAGTCGACGATGTACCGGTACCTGCCGCCGCACCACGAGGAGCCGGCGGCCTTCCACCAGCCGGCCGCGAAGCTGCCGGGCGGGCAGGCGTTCGCCCCCTTGTTGATCGTCGCGCAGAAGACCGTCCAGCCGGAGGAGGCCGTGCTGCCGGGGCCGCAGACGGTCGCGTAGGCCGAGACGGGGCGAAGGGCGTAGGCCTTGGGGTCGACGACGAGGGCCGACCCGGCGACCGCGGAGCCGACGAGGACGTCGCGCCGGGACACCTCCGGCAGGCGTCCGGCGATCGAGTCGACGAGGCGCGCGGTCCACGACCCCCTGCTCATCGGACCCCTTCCACGGCCCCGGCCCCGGAGACCCTGATGCCGGCGACGACCCGCGCGATGCGCGGCACGACCGCCATCCGGCGCGAGTGCGCCCCGGTGACGGCGTAGAGGCAGAAGCCGTGACCCCCTTCGCTGAAGAACCACTGGCCGGCGCTGCGGCCGGGCACGTACCTGGCCAGCCGGTTGGCGGCGAACTGCGAGGGCGAGACGACCGGGCGACCCTGCCGGGCGAAGAGCCCCGTCCCCGCGACCTCCGGACCGTGGTCGATGAGCGCGACGAAGCCGTCGTCCGGGCCGAGGACGTCGATGAGCTCGCCCCCGAAGTCCCCGAGATCGGTCGGGAGCGGCCGCGAGGCCGCGTGGAGGATCGGGCGGGTGTGGTCACCGGCCCCCGATGTCGCTGAGCGCAGGGGCACCTGCGGCCGCCGTCGCACCCGCACGTGCCACCCCGTGGGCACCTGCGCCGAGATCGTCACTGCCATGTGATGCGCTCCCCTTCAGACTCCGACCGCCGTGCCGGCGCACAGCAGCGCGGCCAGGGTCAGTGTGGTCCACGCCACCCTAGCGGCCGGGGCCTCCCAGCGGCCGAGTACGCCGAAGACGTCGTGCAGGTCCTGCGGCGAGTCCACGCGGCGCACCAGCGCGAGCGGGAGCGAGCGCACGAGCCCGAAGACGAGCCCGATGAGCGCGCCGGCCCACCACCGCCCGGCGAGGAGCTCGGCGAGGAAGACGGCGTAGGTCGTCGTGCTCGTGATGATCGTGACGAAGCCCAGCCCGAGCTGCACGCCGAATCCCAGCCCGGTCACCCAGCCGCGGTAGCGCCCGATCCACTCGCGCTCGACCTGCCGCCGCCACGAGGGCACGCCGTGCCCACCCGAGCGCACGTCGAGCACGAGCCCCACGACCAGCAGCAGCGCGAACCCGCCGAGCACCGGCGCCGACCCCCGCACGCCGTCGGGCACGAGGGAGCCCACGAGGCCCAGCAGCGCTCCCACGAGGCCGGCCGCGAGCACCGAGCCCACGAGGTACGCCGCGGCCGTGCGCGTCCAGCTCGCTCCACGTCCCCGCTCACCGAGCGGGGTGATGCTCGAGAGCATCGACTCGCCTCAAGGCGACCACGTGGCGCGGATGGCGGCGACGACCGCCACCGGCACGCCGAGCACCAGCCCGAGGAGGACGGGCGTCATCTGGGGTCGGCGCCCCGCCCCGGCTCGCCCCCGCGCCCCGGCAGCGGCTCCGGCCGCAGGCTCGGGTGGTCCGGGCCGATCCCGGCCGCCAGCAGCTCGGCGTCGACCGACGCCGGGTGGTCCCGGTCGCCCCGGTCGACGAAATCCTCGTTCGCACCCGCCCGCTGCTCGTCGTCCGCCACGGCCTGGGCCATGAGGTCGCTCACCTGGGCCCACGTCGTCGCGGAGCCCTCCCCGAGCACGCGTCCACCCTCGACGTAGACGAAGTACGGGCTGCCCGGGATCTCGAAGTCGCCCCACGCGGTGCTGGAGCGCACGAGGTCGAGGTGGGGCGGGGCGACCTTGGCGAGGGCGGACGGGGACTCCTCGTCGTCCCCCTTCGTCACGACGAGCAAGCGGCCGCCGCCCGGGACGTCGACCGGCTGCCGGAACTCGGTCCAGAAGCTCGCGCACACGCTGCACCCGGTCGTGAGGAAGGCGAGCAGGGTGCGCCCGGAGAGGTCCTCGCGACGCTCGTCGCCGCCACCCAGCCGCGTCCCGACGAGCTCGGGCACCCCGGCACCGTCGGCGCGGCCCCGCGCGACGACCCCCGTCTCGAGCTCGACGGGGACGGGCCCGGGCGAGCCGGTGGCCGCCTCCGCGGCGCGGTCCAGCTCGAGGCCGGCGCCGAGGTCGTGGAGCGACTTGAGGATGAGCGCGTGGCTGCGCAGGAGCCCGAGGACGAGCACCGACAGGAGCACGAGGACGACGAGCTCGCCGATGACGAGGGTGAGCAGGAGCGGGTTCACGGGGTCAGGCCTTCCGGGTCGAGCGGATCGCGGCAGCGGTCGTGGTGGGCAGGACGGCGATGACCTGCCAGGCGAGGAAGCCGACGAGCCCGGCGAGCACCACAGTCACGGCGAGCCCGCCGATGTCCGCACCCCACCACGGGGCGGCGGGCGGGGCCACCGCGACCGCGAGCGCGGCGAGCGCGAGCAGCCCGGTGACGAGGGCGTGGCTGCGGGTCGGGGGCGTGTCCGCCCGACCGAAGCACCCGCACGAGGCGAGCACTCCCCCCTTCGCCAGGGCGAGGAGGACGAACCCGGTGAAGCCGGCGTGCAGGAGGGCCACGGCGAGCGCGCTCCACCGTCCGGGCAGGACGAGGGCGGCCGCGCCGGCGACCACCTCGGCCGCGGCGAACCCACGGACGACGAAGGGGGGCACCCGCGCCCCGACGGAGCGCAGCGCGCGCACGAGGTCACCCGGGTCGAGGACCTTGGGCAGGCCGGCGAGGACGAGCAGGGCCCCCGCGGCCAGGAAGGTCGGACCGGCCCACGCCCAGACGAACATGCGGATCCCCCTCACGGGTCTCGGTTCCCGCGGCACGCTACCCGTTCGTGTGCGTCAGGTCACCGCGACCGCCGCTTGCCACAGCTCGCACCTCGGGTGAAGATGGATGAAAAGCCGAGGTAAGCGCTTGCTTACCCCACCCGAGCAGACCAGGAGTCACCCCCGATGGGTCACTACAAGAGCAACCTGCGCGACATCGAGTTCAACCTCTTCGAGGTCTTCGGTCGCGACGAGGTCCTGGGCCAGGGCCCCTACGAGGCGGTCGACGCCGACACCGCGCGCGAGATGCTCAAGGAGTACGCGCGTCTGGCCGAGAACGAGCTCGCCGAGTCCTTCGCCGACGCCGACCGCAACCCCCCGGTCTTCGACCCCGAGACCTCGTCCGTGGCGATGCCCGAGTCCTTCAAGAAGTCGTACAAGGCCTTCCAGGACGCTGGCTTCTGGTCGCTCGACCTGCCCGAGGAGCTCGACGGCACCGTCGCTCCCCCGTCGCTGCGCTGGGCGATGAACGAGCTCGTCCTCGGCGCCAACCCGGCCATCGGCATGTTCGGCGCGAGCTACTCCTTCGCCAAGCTGCTCTACCTGCTCGGCACCGACGAGCAGAAGAAGCTCGCGAAGTGGATTGCCGAGAAGGGCTGGCACTGCACCATGGTGCTCACCGAGCCCGACGCCGGCTCGGACGTCGGCGCCGGGCGGACCAAGGCCACCGACAACGGCGACGGCACGTGGAACATCGAGGGCGTCAAGCGCTTCATCACCTCGGCCGAGTCGGACATGACCGACAACGTCGTCCACTTCGTCCTCGCCCGCCCCGAGGGCGCCGGCCCGGGCACCAAGGGCCTGAGCCTCTTCATCCTCACCAAGTACGCCGTCGACCTCGAGACCGGCGAGTTGGGCGAGCGCAACGGCGTCTACGTCACCAACGTCGAGAAGAAGATGGGCCTGAAGGTCTCGACGACCTGCGAGGTGACCTTCGGCGAGAAGCACGCCGCCGTCGGCACCCTCTTCGGCGACGTCCACGACGGCATCGCCCAGATGTTCCGCGTCATCGAGAACGCCCGGATGATGGTCGGCACCAAGGCCATCGCCACCCTCTCCACCGGCTACCTCAACGCGCTCGAGTACGCCAAGGAGCGCGTCCAGGGCGCCGACCTGACGACGCCCGCCAAGGACGCGCCGCGTGTGACGATCACCCACCACCCGGACGTGCGCCGCAGCCTCATGCTGCAGAAGGCCTACGCCGAGGGCCTGCGGGCGCTCGTCACGCTCACGTCGAGCCAGCAGGACACCGTCGACGTCGAGCAGCTCGCGACGGGCGTCGAGGAGATCGCCGACGACTCCCCCGCCGCGATGGCCAACCGGGTCAACGACCTGCTGCTGCCGATCGTCAAGGGCCTGGGCTCCGAGCGGGCCTGGACCCTCCTCGGCACCGAGTCGCTGCAGACCTTCGGTGGCTCCGGCTTCCTGCAGGAGTACCCGATCGAGCAGTACGTCCGCGACGCGAAGATCGACACCCTCTACGAGGGCACCACGGCCATCCAGGGTCAGGACTTCTTCTTCCGCAAGATCGTGCGTGACAACGGCCAGGCGCTGGGTCACCTCGCGATGCAGATCCAGGAGTTCGCCCAGGACGTCGACGCGCAGGGCGGTGCGCTCAAGCACGAGCGCGAGCTGCTCGGCCAGGGCCTGGAAAACGTCCAGGGCATCCTCGGCGCGATGTTCCAGGCGCTCATGGCCTCCGACCCCAAGCAGGAGGGCTCGGACATCACCAACATCTACAAGGTCGGCCAGAACACCTCCCGCCTGCTCCTCGGCGCGGGCGACCTGGTCGTCGGCTGGCTGCTGCTGCGTCAGGCCGCCGTTGCCACCGAGGCCCTCGAGGCCGGCGCGGAGGGCAAGGACAAGGACTTCTACACGGGCAAGATCGCCGCGGCGAGCTTCTTCGCCAAGAACGTCCTGCCGCGCCTGGCCTCCGAGAGGGCCATCGCCGAGGCGACGGACAACAGCCTCATGGACGTGCCGGAGTCGGCCTTCTGACCGGATGGGCACATGACGAAGGGGGCGCCCCGCCAGCTGGCGGGGCGCCCCCTTCGGGCTGTGCCCGGTGCGTCAGAAGCGACGGTCGTCGTGCACGACCGTCTCGCGACGACTGCGGTTGAGCACGAGGCTGAGGATGATGGCGAGGACGCCCAGACCGATGGCGATCCAGCCGATGACCCCGAGGTCGAGGCCGACGACCGTCATGTCGCCGTTGTAGGCGAAGACGATGACCAGGCCGACGAGCAGGAGGAAGATCCCGGCTCCGATGTACATGTGGCGCTCCTTCTTGTCTCCGGCTCAGAGCCGGCTGTCGGTCTCTCTGACGTCGACCCGCGGGGCGGGGTCATGACGGCCACGCGGCTCACGAGGATCGGTGTGGACCGAGAGCTTGGTGGGGATGCTGCGCTTGCGGGGCGGACGGTCGAGGAGGAAGAAGGCGACCAGCATGACGAGGCTGAACACGACGACGAAGATCCAGAACACGGCCTCACCACCCATCTCGCACCTCCCTCCTCGGCGTTTCGGTCCAGCGTAACGCGGGGAAGGGGGCACACTCGGGGTTGTGACCCCGCGAGTCACAGCAGCCACACTCGCCACACCCTTGGAGCTCCTCATGCACCCGACCCGCGCGATGTCCCTGACCGCCACGGCCGCCCTCGCCCTCTCGCTCGCCCCCACCGCCGCGAACGCCGGGACCGAGGCCTCGGCGGCCACGACCGCGGCCTCCGCCAAGCGTTCGTCGACGGTGACGATCACCGTCGAGCCGCTGTGGAGCGGCATCGGCGAGAAGCTCGTCGCCCGCGGCGAGGTCTACGAGACCGACACCTACCGACCGCTCGCCAACCGCTCCATCGTCTTCCAGGCGCGCAACGTCGGCTCCTCCACGTGGACGACCATCGCCCGTCCCGAGACCAGCTCGGACGGCGCCTTCCGCGTGGACCTCAAGCCCGACCGCTCCAAGACCTACCGCGCCGTCTACAAGGGCAACGCGTGGTACGACGGCGACCACAGCAACTGGGAGCGCCAGACCGCGACGCCGGGCACCAAGGTGCGCACGAGCGTGCGGCTCTACCAGACCTCCACCGGAGGCACCCAGGTCAGGGGGCGTCTCACCAAGCTGTGGTCGAGCTCGATCCGGCCGCTGCGCTCGGCCAACGTCTACATCCAGGCCCGCCAGGCCTACGGGACCTACTGGTTCGACGCCGGTCACACCAAGACCAACGGCCACGGCTACTACGCGTGGAGCACGTCGGTGAAGCCCAACGCCTGCTACCGCTACCGCGCCATCTACAAGGGCAACAGCACGTGGGCGGCCAAGAGCAACGAGACCGAGTGGACCAGCTGCAGCTGACCCCACACCCCACGGCGCCGACCGGCCGAGCTCAGTCCTGACGACCGAGCTCGGCCAGTCGCGCGTTGTAGGCCTCGAGCTCGGCGTCGCCGTCACGGTCTGCCGTGCGGTCCCGGCGACGGGTCTCCTTGTCGTCGTTGCGCATCCACTGCCAGGCGACCGCGACGGCGAGCACGAGCGTGGGCGCCTCGCCGACGCCCCACGCGATGGCCCCACCGGTGCGCTGGTCGCCGAGCGGGTCGTCCATCCACGGCAGGTTGAGCCGGCCGAAGAAGTCCGGCGCGAGCAGCTCCGTGGACTGCGTGAGGATCACGCCGAAGAAGGCGTGGAAGCTGATCGTCGTGAAGAGGACGACGAGCAGCGCCAGGGGCGACCAGCGCCTGGGCCCCGGGTCGATGCCGATGAGCACCCAGGTGAACATGTACCCGGTCGCGAGGAAGTGCACCATCATCAGCACGTGGCCCGTGTGGGTGCTCATCGCCAGCTCGAAGAGCGGGCTGTAGTAGAAGATCGCCAGGCTGAAGAAGAAGAGCGCGGCCGCGACGGCCGGGTTGGCGAGCACCCGCAGGTAGGTCGAGTGGACGGTCGCGAGGACGAGCTCCCGGGGACCGAGGGTCTTGTCCCTGCGAGCCGGCAGCGCGCGCAGCGCCAAGGTGATCGGCGCCCCCGGCACCATGAGCAGCGGGGCGATCATCGCCACGCCCATGTGCTCGACCATGTGCCAGGAGAAGAGGAGCTTGCCGTAGACGGCCGGCCCCCCCGAGGTGAAGTAGACGAAGACGAGCCAGCCGGCCACCCAGCTGAGCGTGCGCAGCGTCGACCAGTGGTCACCGCGGGCGCGCAGCCGCAGGACCCAGCGCACGTAGACGAAGATCGCGATGGCCGCGACGGCCAGCCACAGCCAGTCCACCTGCCAGGCGGTGAGCCAGCTCGAGCCGGTCGGCGCCCCCGGGTCCGGGTAGCCGCTGAGGTCGTAGACGATCGCGTTCTCCGGAGCGGTGGGCGCGCTGCCGGGAGTCGGCGTGCGGCCCACCGCAACGCCCAGACCCATGGCGGCGGCCATGACGGCGACCTCGCCGACGGCCAGCCGGACGAAGGGGGCGACCCCCTCCGCGCCCGCCTCCAGGACGGCGATGGTCCGGCTGCGGTGCCACCAGCCCAGGGCGCCGAGCACGACGGCCGCGACGGTCTTGGCGACGAGGAGGACCCCGTAGCGCGACGCGAGCCCGCTGAGGTCACCGATGTTGATCCACGCGGCGAGCAGGCCCGAGCCGACGAGCAGGACGAAGCACCACGCCGCGATGCTCGAGTACCGACGGACCGTCACCGCGACGTGCGAGCCGAGCGAAGGGCGGACCACGAGGAGCGCGACGAGCCCGCCGACCCACACGGTCGCCGAGACGAGGTGGAAGGCGAGGGCGTTGACCCCGCTCATGTGGTCCAGGCTCGCCGACGAGTGCCCGGACAGGGCGAGGGGCAGCAGCGCCAGGACCGAGCCGCCGGCGCACCAGGCCAGGGCCCCCTTCGTCCTCGCCAGCGGGGCGGCGAGGGCCACGACGGCCACGACGAGCGAGGAGATGACCGCCGTGCGGGTGCTGTCGAGGTCCCAGACGAAGGCGGTGAGCTGCGAGACGTAGGCCGGGTCGGTGAGGGGGATGCCGGCCAGCGAGGCGAAGTCGGTGAGCAGGCGCCCGACGCCCGCGAGGAACCAGACGATCGCCGCCACGCCCGCGAGCTGGGCGAGCGTCTCGCGCCGAGCCGTCCTCGTCGTCTCCGGCACGAGGAAGGCACCGACCACGAGGGCACCGACGGTGACCGCGGCGGCCACGTCGTGGACGACCCGCAGCACCGGCAGCGACCAGCGCACGAAGGGACCGGGGTCGCCGAGCTCGAGCGGTGCCGCGCCGCCACCGAAAACCGTCGCGGCGAGGACCACCGCGACCGCCACGACCCCCAGGACCACCAGGGGGACGGGGGTGCTGCGGGGGGTGCTCGACGTGCTCGACATGCCCTCTAATCTAGGCAACGAGGGGGCCGGCGCCCGCATCGGTGCGCGGGGCCCCCTTCGTCGACCTGAGGAGGACCGGTGCCCACCACCCCACGCCAGCTGAGCCTGAGCGTCATCCGGATGCTGCGGATGCTGCACGCGACGCGTGCCCGCGCTCCACGCGTGCACCCCTCGGTCGAGCCGAGCCACCACTCCGTGCTCGTCGCGGTGCGCGACGCCCCGAGCCGCGTGGGCGACATCGCCGAGCGCAACCTCTCCGACGCCTCGACCGTGAGCCGGCAGGTGAGCCACCTCGTCGGCCTCGGGCTGCTGGAGAAGGTCCCGGACCCCGACGACGGCCGCGCCCAGCTCGTGGCCCTCACGCAGGAGGGCACGGCCCTGCTCGACGACCTCGTCGCCCGCCGCGAGGCCTGGTTCGGCGAGCTGCTCGCCGACTGGAGCGACGAGGACCTCGACGCCTTCATCGGGTACGTCGACCGGTTCTGCGACGCGGTCGCCGCGGACCAGCGACACCGTCCCTGAACCGCGCGGCGCAACCGGGCCCGTCCCCCCCTGCGTCTGGGATGATGTCCGCGTCGCACCGCCACCCAGGGGGATCCACCATGTCGCACCGCCGCGCCGTCCTCACGGCCCTCGCACTCAGCACCTCCGTGGCGCTCGCCGCCGCCCCGGCGACCGCCGTGCCGGGGGACGTCACCGCTCCCCAGCCGGTCGAGCTCGACGTCATCTGCGACGGCATCGGCGCCGACACGGTGACCGTCACCGGTGACCTCGCCGACGGCGGCACCGCGAAGATCGAGCGCGGACCGCTCCGGGTCGTCGGCCGCCCGGGCTTCACCGGCACCGATGCCGACGGCGACCGGGTCGCGGTCGCGCCGAGCGGCACGGGCACCACCTGCACCGTGCAGGAGCCCACGCGCGACGAGGCGCTCGACGAGGTCCTCCCCCGAGCCCAGGCCGCCAAGGCTGCGCCCACGGGCGACGTGACCGGCGCGCTGACCTTCACCGTGACCGTCGACGACTCCGTCGCCAAGGCCACGCGGGGCGTCGACTCGACGACCGCCGCGCAGGCCGCGCTCCCCTTCGAGTCCGAGCTGCGTCGCTACCTCGGTTCCCGCCCGGGCGCCGTCGGCGTCGCCGTCCGCCTGCCCGGCACCGGCCGCTCGTGGACCTACACCAAGACCTCGTCGCGCAATGTGACTGCCAGCATCGTCAAGGTGCAGATCATGTCCGCCGTGATGATCAAGGCGCAGGAGGCCGGCCGCGGGCTCACCTCCTGGGAGAAGTCGAAGATCGTCCCGATGATCCGCTACAGCGACAACAACGCGACGACGGCCCTCTTCGACCACATCGGTGGCCGAGCCGGCCTCGACCGCGCGGGCTCGCGGCTCGGCATGACCCAGACCTACGCCGACCCGTACAACCACTGGGGGCTGACGAGCACGACCGCCTTCGACCAGGCCCGGCTCATGGAGCACTACGCCCGCCCGTCGTCGGTCCTGAGCTACAGCAACCGGGTCTACGGCCTGAGCCAGATGCGCCAGGTCACCGCGAGCCAGGACTGGGGCGTGAGCGCCGGCCCGCCCGCCGGGACCGTCGCCCTGAAGAACGGCTGGCTGCCGCGCACCGACGGCTGGCACGTCAACAGCATCGGCTGGTCGAACTACGGCTCCGCCGACTACACGATCGGCGTCCTGACGCACGACGACCCGGGATCGATGGGCACGCAGATCTCGACGATCGAGGGCGTCTCGCGCATCGTCTACAAGAACCGGCTCTCGCTGCTGCCGAGCACCCCGCCCGCGCAGCGCGGCGCACGCGGTGACCTGGACGGCGACGGCAGGGTCGACCTCATGGGCACCTCCGGCACCGGACGGGTCTACGTCATGAAGGGCAACGGCAGCGACGACTTCGGCGGCAAGACCCTCGTGAAGTCCGCGCTCTCCGACGCCACCTGGTTCGGCCACGCCGGCGACGTCAACAGGGACGGTCGCTCCGACGTGCTCGTGCGCCGTGGCGACGGCCGGCTGCAGCTCATGTACGCGACGAGCACCGGTCAGCTCGGCGTGCTGAAGACGATCGCCACGGGCTGGGGCTCGTACACCGACATCGCCTCCGGTCTCGACGTCGACGGCAATGGCCGCCTCGACGTCGTCAACCGCAAGGTCGGCGGGTACGTCGACCACTACGAGCTGAGCGACTCCGGCACCCTCAAGCGGGTTCGCTCGATGGGTCGGCCGGCGCGCTACTACCCCAACGTCGAGCTCGTCCAGGACGTCGACGGCGACGGCCGGGACGACCTGCGCGGCATCGCCTCCGGCGGCCGGATGCGCACCTGGACCTCGCAGGGCACCTCGTGGAGCCAGACGGCCGCGACGAGCACCGGCTGGGACACGTACCGCACCGTGCTCGTCCCCGGTGACGTCAACGGCTCCTCGACCCACCAGGACGACATCGTCGCCGTCCTGCCCTCCGGTCGTGGACGGGTCTGGTACGGCGCGACGGGCGGCGGCCACACGAGCAGCTACCACGTCCTCTCGGAGGGCCTGGGCAACCTGCCCTTCCTCTTCTGACCCGGCCCCCTCCCTTCCCTCCCGATGCTGCATTCCCCTAGGGCAATGCAGACCTGAACCCGCATTGCCCTAGGGGAATGCGGGTTCAGGTCTGCGGGCTCGGACCCGGGCCCTGCGGGGGGTCAGGCCCAGAGGAAGGCGGTGCCGGGGTCGTGCAGGAGGGCCCCGACATCGGCGAGGAGCTTGGAGCCGAGCTCACCGTCGACGAACCGGTGGTCGAAGGAGAGCGCCAGCTGGGTCACCCAGCGCGGCTCGATCGACTCGCTGCCGTCCGCAGCCGTGACGACCCACGGCATGCGGCGGACCGCGCCGAAGGCGAGGATCGTCGCCTCGCCAGGGTTGAGGATCGGCGTGCCCGTGTCGACGCCGAAGACGCCGACGTTGGTGATGGTCGCCGTGCCGCCGCCGAGGTCCGCCGGCTGGGTGCGACCCTCGCGCGCCGTCGCGACGAGCCCGCCGAGCGCGGCGGCGAGGTCGTGCAGCGAGAGCGAGTCGGCAGCCTTGATGTTGGGCACGAGCAGCCCGCGCGGCGTCGCCGCGGCGATGCCCAGGTTCACGTCGGCGTGCAGCACGATCTCCTGCGCCGCCTCGTCCCAGCTCGCGTTGGCCTCGTGGTTGCGGCGCAGCGCCAGGCAGAACGCCTTGGCGACGAGCAGCAGGGGCGTGACCTTGACGTCCTTGAAGGCCTTGTCCCGCTTCAGCCGCTCGACCATGTCCATCATCGCCGTGACGTCGACGGTGACGAACTCCGTCACGTGCGGCGCGGTGAAGGCCGAGGCCACCATCGCCTCGGCGGTCGCCTTGCGCACACCCTTGATCGGGACCCGGACGTCCTGACCCGGCGCTCCGCGGCCCACCTGGCCCACCGCTCCCTGAGGAGCTTGCGCAGCAGCCGTCTCGACGGGGGCGGCCGACGCACCCGACGCCGCCGACTCGACGTCGGAACGGGTGACGATGCCCCCTTCGCCGGTGGGGGTCACCGACTGCAGGTCGACGCCGAGGTCCTTGGCGAGCTTGCGCACCGGTGGCTTGGCCAGGGCGCGGGTCTGCGCCCCGGTGAGCGGCGCCGGGGCCGCAGCCACGGGCGCCGCCGGTGGCTCGGGAGCCGGCGAAGGAGCCGCCTCCGCGGCAGGGGCGACGCCTCCCCGGCGGGCACGCCGACGGGTGCTGCCCGCCTTGGCGCCGTAGCCGACGAGGTTCGGCCCGGAGGCCTCCTCGGTCTCGCCCGGCGCGGCCGGGGCACTGGCCGGGGCCGCGCCGGCGACCTCGACCGAGATGATCGGGGCACCGACGTCGACGGTGTCGCCCTCGGCGACGAGGAGCTCGACGACGGTGCCCGCGAAGGGGATCGGGAGCTCGACGAGCGACTTGGCGGTCTCGACCTCGATGACGATGTCGTTGACGGCGACCTCGTCACCGACCTGGACCTTCCAGGTGGTGACCTCGGCCTCGGTGAGGCCCTCGCCGGGGTCGGGCAGGTTGAAGAGCTGGACGGCCACGGGGGTCCTCCTGGTCAGTGGGCGAGCGAGCGGTCGACGGCGTCGAGGACCCTGTCGAGGGTCGGGAGGAACTCATCCTCGAAGCGGCTGGGCGGGTACGGGATGTTGTACCCACCGACCCGGAGGACGGGCGCCTCGAGGTGGTAGAAGCACTCCTCCTGGATGCGCGCGACGATCTCCGCGCCCAGGCCGACGAAGGTGGACGCCTCGTGGACGACGACCGCCCGGCGCGTCTTCTTGACCGACTCGATGATCGTCGGCAGGTCGAGCGGGCTGAGGCTGCGCAGGTCGACGACCTCGAGGTCGCGGCCCTCCTCTTGCGCGGCCGCAGCCGCCTGGAGACAGGTCTTCACCATGGGGCCGTAGCAGAGCAGTGTCGCGTCGCTGCCCTCCCGGACCACTCGGGCGTCGTACAGACCGAGGTCCGGGGACCCCCCTTCGTCGATCTCGGTCTCGCCACGCTCGTGGTAGCGACGCTTGGGCTCGAAGAAGATCACCGGGTCGTCGGTGCGGATCGCCTGCTGGATCATCCAGTACGCGTCCGCCGCGTTGCTGCAGGAGACGACGCGCAGGCCTGCGGTGTGCGCGAAGTAGGCCTCGTTGGACTCACTGTGGTGCTCGACCGCGCCGATGCCGCCGCCGCAGGGGATGCGGATGACCATCGGCACCCGGAGGTGGCCGAGGGAGCGGGCGTGCATCTTGGCGACCTGGCTGACGATCTGGTCGAAGGCCGGGTAGACGAAGCCGTCGAACTGGATCTCGACGACCGGGCGATACCCGCGCAGGGCCAGACCGATCGCGGTGCCGACGATGCCGGACTCGGCGAGCGGGGTGTCGAGGACACGGTGCTCGCCGAAGTCCTTCTGCAGGCCCTCGGTGATGCGGAAGACGCCGCCGAGCTTGCCGACGTCCTCACCGAGGAGGACGACCTTGGGGTCCTCCTCCATGGCGCGGCGCAGCCCGGCGTTGAGGCCCTTGGCCAGGGACAGGCGGGTGCCGGTCATGCCCGGCCTCCTTCCTCGGCGAAGCCGGCGTGGTAGGCGATGAACTCCTCGCGCTCCGCGTCGACGAGCGGGTGCGGCTCGGTGTACTGGTGGTCGAACATCGTCGACAGCTCCGGGTCCGGCATCTCCTGGCAGGCCGTGCGGATCCGGGCGGCGACCTCGTCGGCCTCCGCGTCGACGGCGGCGAAGAAGTCCGGGTCGGCGTGGCCGCGCTCGGCCATGAAGCCGCGCATCCGCTTGATCGGGTCCTTGTGCTTCCAGATCTCGACCTCGGCGTCGCTGCGGTACTTCGTCGGGTCGTCGGAGGTCGTGTGCGCACCCATGCGGTACGTGTACGCCTCGATCAGGGTCGGGCCCTGGCCGCTGCGGGCCTTGTCGAGCGCGTGCTTGGCGACCGCGTAGCTGGCGAGCGGGTCGTTGCCGTCGACGAGGACGCCGGGGAAGCCGAAGCCGCGGGCGCGCTGGTAGGGCGGGATGATGAACTGCTTGTCGTTGGGCTCGGAGATCGCCCACTGGTTGTTCTGGACGAAGAAGACGACGGGGGCGTTGCTCACGGCCGCGAAGACGAGGGCCTCGTTGAAGTCGCCCTGGCTCGTGCCGCCGTCGCCGGTGAAGGCCATGACCGCGCAGTCGCGCTCGGGGTCGCCGGTGCCCACCGCGCCGTCGGCCGTGATGCCCATCGCGTAGCCGACCGCGTGGAGCATCTGGTTGCCGATGACGATCGTGTACAGGTGGAAGTTGTTCGCGTTGGAGTCCCACCCGCCGTGGTTGACCCCGCGGAACATGCCGAAGAGGCTCACCGGGTCGACGCCGCGGCACCAGGCGACGCCGTGCTCCCGGTACCCCGGGAAGGCGTAGTCGTGGGGGCGCAGGGCGCGGCCGGCACCGACCTGGGCGGCCTCCTGGCCGAAGAGGCTCGGCCACAGACCGAGCTCGCCCTGGCGCTGCAGCGCGAAGCCCTCGGCGTCGATGCGCCGCACGAGGACGAGGTCACGGTAGATCGTGCGCGCGTCCTCGCTCGTCATGTCCTCGACGATCTGCGCGTACGGCTCGTTGGTCGCGTTGGTCGCGAGCCGGTTGCCGTCGGCGTCGACGAACTGGACCATCTCCGGGTTGTCGTCGGAGAAGTGGCCGGTGATCGCCGACGGGGGCTTCGGGCCGCTCTCCGGCGAGGGCTCGAAGGCCCCGGCCATCTGGGTACCGGCGCGGCCGGTGACCTCGTTGTCACTCACGGTTGGTGCTCCCTTCGGCCCGGCACGGGGGTCGCCCGCACCGCGGCTGTGCTGCGTGCGGCGGGTTGTGACCCGAGCCACAGATCTCTGGTGGGGGCCAACCTAGCGTCTCACCCACTGGACACCAAAAGCGCTCGCGCGGGCTCACCGGGGAGGGCGTTAGGGTGCCGCGCATGGACACCCCGCGGCTGCGCCCCGCCCTCGACCAGGTCCCTGCGTACGTGGCCGGGAAGCCGCCCGTCCCCCGCGAGGGCCTCACGGTCTACAAGGTGTCGTCCAACGAGAACCCCAACCCGCCGCTCCCCTCGGTCGTCAAGGTCATCGAGGAGGCGGCGACGCAGGTCAACCGCTACCCGGACATGGGCGTCACGGCCCTCACCGACGCGCTCGCCGCCCACCTCGCCGTGCCCCGCGAGCAGATCGCGACCGGCACCGGCTCCGTCGGCGTGCTCGCCCAGATCATCCAGTCGACGTGCGACCCGGGTGACGAGGTCGTGTACGCGTGGCGCTCCTTCGAGGCGTACCCGATCGTCGTCGCGATCGCCGGTGCGACGTCCGTCCAGGTCCCGCTGACCGCTGACCACCGCCACGACCTCGACGCCATGGCCGCCGCGATCACGGACCGCACACGGGTCGTGCTCGTCTGCACCCCCAACAACCCCACGGGCCCGTCGGTGCAGCACGCCGAGCTCGAGGATTTCATCGCCAAGGTCCCGAAGGACGTCCTCGTCGTCGTCGACGAGGCCTACCTCGAGTTCGTCGAGGGCGAAGGGGAGGTCGACGGCCTCGACCTGCGCCGGCGGCACGACAACGTCATGCTCCTGCGCACCTTCTCGAAGGCCTACGGCCTGGCGGGCCTGCGCGTCGGGTACGCGGTCGCGCCGGAGCCGGTGGCCGAGGCACTGCGCAAGACCGCGACCCCCTTCGGCGTCAACCTCATCGCGCAGGCCGCGGCCATCGCCTCGCTCGAGGCCCAGCACGAGCTCGACGTGCGGGTCAAGGAGATCGTCGCCGAGCGCGGTCGGGTCCTGGACGCCCTGCGCGAGGCGGGCTGGGAGATGAGCGAGAGCCAGGCGAACTTCGTGTGGTTCCCGCTCGGCGCGCGGACGCCCGACTTCGTCGCGGCCTGCGGCGAGGCCGGGCTGTCGGTGCGCCCGTACGGCACCGACGGCGTACGGGTGACGATCGGCGAGCCCGAGGCCAACGACCGGCTCATCGAGGTGGCTCGGGCCTTCGGCCCCGCCTGATCCGGCCGGGAGGCTGCATTGCCCTAGGGGAATGCAGACGAACGGTCGGCGTGGGGTCCGGGCACGAAGGGGGGCTCACGCCGGCCCGGCCACCGCGACGGCGTCGCGGACGCGTCCGAGCAGGATCGAGGGATTGTCGAGATCGCCCCAGCCGATCCGCACGAAGACCCACCCCTCCGCCTCGAGCGCGGTCTGCCGCGCCAGCTGCGCCTGCATCACCTCGGGGCCGGTGTACTTGACCTCGCCGTCGAACTCGATGGCGACCTTGCGACCCCGCAGCGCGAAGTCGAGCCGGTACCAGCGACCCCCGGCCCGCACCCAGACCTGCGGGTCGTACTCCCATGCGCCCAGGCGCAGGACGGCGGCGGTCAGCGTCTCCCCCGGCGACTCGTGCCGGGGGTCGACGTGGGCCAGGGCACGACGCGCCGCCGCGACACCTCGCGTCCCGGACCGCACCCGGAGGCCCTCCTCGAGGTCGGCTACCGTGCACAGCCCGTGGCGGACTGCATGGTCCGCCGCCACGAGCGCCCCCGACGGGCTGTTGGCGGCGGCCATGCCCACGATCGCCGTCGCCGGATCGACGACCCGCACCCGGCCGCCCACCAGGGGCACGTCGATGAGTCGGCAGTCCGCCCCCTTCGCCGCGAACTCGCTGACGCGCACGCTGCGGCGGGTCCGGCCGTGACCAGCACCCAGGACCGCGATCTCGACGGTCGCGAGGTCGCACCGGGCGATCGGCATCCCGTGGAGGAGCACCGCGGAGACGCGGCAGGCCGCGGCGCCGTCCCCGAGGAGTCGCAGGTTGGCGGCCACGCGCAGGACGTGGCGCTCCTCGTCCGTCGCGTCCGGGCGGCACGAGTACCACCCCGGCGCCGGCCGCCAGATCAGCTCGCGGCGGACCAGGGCGGCCAGGTCGTGGCCGGAGATCGCTGCGTCATGGGCCTGCGCGGTCGAGAAGAGCGCCAAGTCCTGGAAGGCGGAGATGTCGACGTGCCGCGGTCTGGTGGGGGCCATGGACCCACCGTGGCCGAATCCCGAGTCACGCGCGGCGACTTGTCCACAGGCAGCCCCAGAGGGGTGCATTGCCCTAGGGGAATGCGGCCTCTGGCCGACCGCTCGTCTGCATTGCCCTAGGGGAATGCAGGGGTGCGGGGCCTCAGCGGTCGAGGTCCTCCTTGTCGGGGAGGACCCAGTTGAGGACCATCGAGACGATCGTGATGACGAGCGCGCCGATCACGGCGTCCCACCAGAAGTCGGTGATCTCGAAGCTCAGCCCGAGCGGCGAGGCGATCCACTCCGTCAGCTGCAGCAGGAAGGCGTTGACGACGAACGTGAACAGCCCGAGCGTGAGGACGATGGCGGGGAAGGCGATGACCTTGGCGATGGGCTTGACGACCGCGTTGACCAGGCCGAAGAGCAGCGCCACGAGGACGACCGTGGCGAACGTCGAGGCGAAGGTCGCCTCGTCCTCGGCGAGGACGATGCCGTCGATGAGCCAGGCGGCGACCCACAGCGCGACCGCATTGACACCCGTGCGGATGAGGAAGTTGGTCATGCACACCAGCATGGCAGGTGGGTGACGATCCGCACACGGCGCCGACGAGGCCGTCCGGCGCGTTCCGTGGGCCATACTTGACCGGCCGGTAACCAAGCGTCCGGCAGGCACGGCACTGCACGGAGGAGAAGAGATGAGTGGCGACGGCCGCCCCGACCGCCCCACGCGGCGACACGACCTGTGGGACGAGGCAGAGTCCTCCGAGACCTCCCAGACCTCGCAGACCGCCCGGACCGCGGAGCCGCCCCGCTCCCGCCGGGAGCACCGCGCGAGGACGAAGCGCTCCCGCCGCGGCTGGCTCGTCCCCCTCGCCGTCGTCCTCGTGCTCGCCCTCTGCGGTGGCGGCGCCTTCGCCGCCCTGCGCGGCGGAGACGACGTCGCCGGCTGCGGCGGCACGACGATCACGGTCGCCGCGACCCCCGAGATCGCCGGCCCCCTCGAGGAGGCCCTGGCCACGGTGAGCGCCCGGGACGAGTGCGCGGAGTTCGAGGTGAGCTCCACCTCCGCGGCACAGGCCGCCAAGGACATCAGCGAGGGCAACGCCCCCGACGTGTGGATCCCGGACAGCTCGACCTGGATCGACGCCGTCGACTCCAGCCGGTCGCGCGGCCAGTGGCTCGAGGGCCAGTCGATCGCCTCCTCCCCCGTCGTGCTCGCCGCGGGCACCGAGCTCGACGACGAGGTCGGCCCGGTCTCGTCGTGGGGCACCCTGCTCAACACGGAGGGCAGCGTGCGCATGGCCAACCCCGATGTCGACACCGCGAGCCGACTGGCCTTCCACGCCAGCCGGATCGGTCAGCCCGGCCGCATCGGCCTGGACACCGGCAAGCGCCTGATCTTCATGTCGCGCTTCGCCGCGCCCTCGCTCGACAAGCTCTTCGCCGACTACCGGGCGGACACCAGGACGTCCGAACCCTTCCCCGCGTCCGAGCAGCAGATCGCCGCGTTCAACGACGAGAACCCGAAGGTCGCCCCCCTTCGCGCCGTGATGCCGAAGAAGGGGACGCTGACGCTCGACTACCCGTGGATCATCAACCCGGCGCTCTCGGGCGAGGCCCTCAGGACCGCCGACAGTGCGCGGACCCGGCTCGGCACGCTCGAGGTGCGGGAGGCGCTCACCGAGGCGGGCTTCCGCGACTCCAGCGGTCGGGGCGGCCCCCGGGTCGACGGCCGCCCCGCGGCCGAGCTCACCGAGCTCGAGCCGCTCGACCGCGACGAACGCCTGGCCGCCGTCGAGCAGTGGGACCTCATGCGCACCGACATGCGCATGCTCGCGGTCATCGACGTCTCCGGCTCGATGGAGTGGGACAGCCCCACCCCCGGCCTGACCCGCTGGGACGTCACCCAGGGTTCGCTGCAGAAGGGGGTCGACATCCTGCCTGCGGGCAGCCAGGTCGGCGGCTGGATGTTCAGCAGCGACCTGACCAGGACCGCCGACCACCGCGAGCTCGCGCCCATCCGTCGGCTCGACGCCACGGTCGGCAGGGGCACCCAGCGCGACACCCTGCGACGGCTCGTCGGCGACGGTGACGAGTACATCGGCGGGGACACCGCGCTGTACGACACGATCTGGGCGGCCCACCAGAAGATGGTCAAGGAGTACGACCCGGACTACGTCAACTCGATCGTCGTCTTCACCGACGGGGAGAACGACGACCCCAACGGTGGCCTGAGCCTGAAACAGCTGCTGAGGAAGCTCGACGACTCCTACGACGCCGAGCGCCCCGTCCGCGTCATCACCATCGGGATGGGCGAGGCGAACCCCACGGCCCTGCAGAGGATCGCCGACGAGACCGGCGGCACGAGCTACATCGCCGAGACGCCGGGGGACATCGAGAGGGTCTTCGTCCAGGCGCTCCTGGCGCGTGGCCGCAGCTGACCGGAGTCACGGCTGAGTGACGGTCGCGGCGGGGTGCTCCCCGTTGGGACCGGCACGATGGCACGATGTCCCGCACCGGGCACGTACCCAGTGCCCCTCGTGCATCTGGAGGACCACCATGCGCCGTGCCCACGTCGCTCTCTTCACCACCCTCGCCCTCGGGACGGCTGCCCTGTCCGCGTGCGGTTCCGACACGCTCGAGGGCAGCGGGGGCGGGTCCGACTCCCCCACGTCGGCCGCCGAGGTCTCGGTGGACGAGGACGTCGCGTCGCTGGTGCCGGAGGACGTCAAGAGCAAGGGCACGCTCAAGGTCGGGTCCGACGCCTCGTACGCGCCCAACGAGTTCCTGGGTGACGACGGCAAGACCGTCGAGGGCATGGACGTCGACCTCTTCGACGCCGCCGCGGCGAAGATGGGCCTGAAGACCGAGTGGAGCAATGCCCCCTTCGACTCGCTGATCCTGGGCGTCACCTCCGAGAAGTACGACGTCGCGGTCAGCTCCTTCACGATCAACGACGAGCGGAAGAAGTCGGTCAACATGATCAGCTACTTCGACGCCGGCACGCAGTGGGTCACGACGAAGGGCAACCCGGCCGAGGTCGACCCCAAGGACCCGTGCGGCAAGACCGTCGGCGTGCAGAAGGGCACCGTCCAGCTCGACGAGCTCGAGGCGCTCAACAAGAAGTGCGACGACAAGATCAAGCTCGTCATCGAGCAGGAGCAGTCGAAGGTCACCGCGAGCCTCGTCTCCGGCAAGACCGAGGCGATGGCGGCCGACTCCCCGATCAGCCTCTACGCCGTCAAGCAGCAGGGTGACAAGCTCGAGGCGCTCGGCGAGACCTACGACTCCGCCCCCTACGGCATCGTCGTCCCCAAGGGCCAGGAGAAGTTCGGCGAGGCCATCGCCGCCGCCTTCGAGAGCATGAAGGAGGACGGTTCGTACGAGGAGATCCTCAAGAACTGGGGCAACGAGTCCGGCGGCATCGACGAGTTCGCCGTCAACCCCTGATGACCGCGGACCACAGCGTGAGAGTCCCCCCGACGCCCGGCGAAGGGGGGACCTCCGCCGCTCTCGACACGGGCCCGATCAAGGCCGTCCCCGTGCGCCATCCCGGGCGGTGGGTCGCCCTCGTGGTCATCGGCATCGTCTTCGCGATGATCATCAGCAGCTTCGTGACCAACGAGCGCTGGGACTGGCCCTTCGCCTTCCAGGTGATGAACTACAGCCCCGTCCTCGAGGGGCTGCTCAAGGGCACGATCCTCGCGACGATCGGCTCGATGATCATCGGGGTGAGCCTGGGCATCGTCATCGGTGTCATGCGGCTGTCGGACAACCCGGTGCTGAAGCTCGTCGGGTTCGCGTACACGTGGTTCTTCCGCGGGATCCCGCGCCTGGTGCTCGTCGTGCTCTTCGGTACCGGCATCGGCTACCTGTACCCGCGCTTCGACATCGGCCCCTTCCCCTTCAGCCAGCAGCTGGCCGGGGCGCTCGGGCTGAGCAGCGACCTCACGATCCTCACGCTCAACGTCAACGACATCAGCAACACGCTCATCTGGGGCATCATCGCGATGGGCCTGTCCGAGGCGGCCTACATGGCCGAGATCGCCCGCGCCGGGATCATGTCGGTCGACGAGGGGCAGCGCGAGGCCGCCGCCGCGCTCGGCATGAAGCCGAGCCTGTCGATGCGCCGGGTCATCCTGCCGCAGGCGATGCGGGTCATCATCCCGCCCACCGGCAACGAGACGATCGCGATGCTCAAGGACACCTCGCTGCTCATGGCTCTGCCCCTGAGCACCGAGCTGTTCTTCCAGGCGCAGGCCATCGGCAACCGGACCCTGAAGATCATGCCCACGCTCATGGCGGCCTGCATGTGGTACCTGGTCATCACCTCGGTCCTCATGGTCGGTCAGTACTTCCTCGAGCGTCGCTTCGGACGCGGCTACGGCAACACCGCCACGCAGACCTCGACGGACACGACGAGGACCCGCCTCATGGGTCTGACGATCGGAGGCGGCAAGTGAGCCAGCCACTCGTGCGCGCGGCGCAGGTCCGCAAGTCCTACGGCAGCAACGAGGTGCTCAAGGGCATCGACATGGACGTCGCGGCCGGTGAGGTCGTCTGCCTGCTCGGGCCGTCGGGCTCGGGCAAGACGACCTTCCTGCGGTGCATCAACCAGCTCGAGGACATCCAGGCCGGCCGGATCTGGGTCGACGGCGACCTCATGGGCTACCGCGACACCGGGACGCCGGACGCCTCCAAGCTGCACCGGCTCAAGGACAAGGAGATCGCCGCCCAGCGCCGGGAGATCGGCATGGTCTTCCAGCGGTTCAACCTCTTCCCCCACATGACGGCGATCGACAACGTCATGGAGGCCCCGGTCAAGGTGCAGAGGCGACCGCGGGCCGAGGTGCGCGCCGAGGCGCAGGAGCTGCTCGACAAGGTGGGTCTCGCCGACAAGGCGCACGCCTACCCCAACCAGCTCTCGGGCGGGCAGCAGCAGCGCGTCGCGATCGCGCGGGCGCTGGCCATGAAGCCCAAGCTCATGCTCTTCGACGAGCCGACCTCCGCCCTCGACCCCGAGCTCGTCGGTGAGGTCCTCGAGGTCATGCGAGACCTCGCCGGGCTGGGCATGACGATGATCGTCGTCACCCACGAGATGGCCTTCGCCCGCGACGTCGCCGACCGGGTCGTCTTCATGGACGACGGCGTCGTCGTCGAGCAGGGCGTGCCCAAGGACGTCATCAACAACCCGCAGCACGCCCGGACCAAGGACTTCCTCAAGCGCCTGCGCTCGGAGCACGAAAAGGTCGCCGAGGCGGCCGCGGAGCTCATCTGACGGCGGAGCGTAGGGTGACGCGGTGCGTCGCCTCCGGGGCCTGCTGGCCGACACCCGCCCCCTCCAGGTCCCGGCGTACCGTCGTCTCTTCACCGCCCAGATCGTCACGGTCATCGGGGCGCAGCTGACGGTCGTCACCGTCCCGGCGCAGATCTACTCGATGACCGGGTCGAGCGCCTACGTCGGGCTGACCGGGCTCTTCGGGCTCGTGCCCCTGGTGGTCTTCGGGCTCTACGGCGGCTCGCTGGCCGACCACTTCGACCGACGGCGGCTGCTCACGGTGACGACGTGGGGGCTGATCCTCACCTCCGCGGCGTTCTGGGTCCAGGCGGCCCTCGGCAACACCAATGTCTGGCTGCTGCTGTCGATCTTCTCCGTGCAGCAGGCCTTCTTCGGCGTCAACCAGCCGACCCGCTCGGCGGTGCTGCCGCGGATCCTGCCGGTCGAGCTGCTGCCGTCGGCCAACACCCTCAACATGACGGTCTTCACCGGCGGCGCGATCGCCGGGCCGCTCGTCGGCGGCGCGCTCATCCCCGTCCTGGGGTTCTCGTGGCTCTACCTCGTCGACACACTCTTCCTTTTCGCCACGCTCCGCGCGGTGATCTCCCTTCCGCCCCTGCCGGTCGAGGTCGTCGCCGGCTCCTCCCCCGGCGTCCGCTCGGTCGTCGACGGGTTCGCCTACCTCGCGACGCAGCCGGTGCTGCTCATGTCCTTCGTCGTCGACCTCATCGCGATGGTCTTCGGCATGCCCCGCGCCCTCATCCCGGAGATGGCCGACGTCGACTTCGGCGGCCCCGCAGAAGGCGGTCTGGCCTTCGCCCTCCTCTTCGCGGCCATGCCGATCGGTGCCTTCCTCGGCGGTGTGATGTCGGGCTGGGTCTCCCGGGTGGAGCGGCAGGGGCTGGCGGTCACCGCCGCGATCCTCGTGTGGGGCGGCGCGATCATCGGCTTCGGTGTCGCCGTCGCGCTGGCCGACGGCCTCGTCGTGCCGTGGCTGGCGATCGCGTGCGTGTCCTTCGCCGTCGGCGGCGCGGCGGACACGGCATCCGCGGCCTTCCGCTCGACGATGCTGCAGACCTCCGCGACGGACGCGATGCGCGGACGCCTGCAGGGCGTCTTCGTCGTCGTCGTCGCCGGCGGGCCACGCGTGGCCGACGTGCTGCACGGTCTCGTCGCCGGGGAGATCGGCACCGCGGCGACGACCATCGGTGGCGGCGTGCTCGTCATCGTGCTGACGCTCGTCGCGACCGCCGTCAGCCCGGCCTTCGTGCGGTACCGGGTGCCGCGGGCCTGACTGTTCGCTGACCGGGTCTTCATGCCCGGACCACGAAGGGGGAGCGTCTGGTTCACGCGGCCTGCCCGGTGGGTTCACGTCGCTGCGGGAACGTGCCGCCATGACCCTCTCCCGTCGCCACGTCCTCGCCGGCGGTCTCGCCGCCGGCACCATCGCCACGACCACCGCGGTTGCGTCCGCCGCCCCCGCCACCTCCCTCCTCGTCGCCACCGGACCGATCCGGGTCTCCCCCTTCGCCCTCGGGATCGCGTCCGGCGACCCGACCCCCTCGGGCGTCGTCCTGTGGACCCGCCTGGCGCTCGAGCCGCTCGCCGAGGACGGGAAGGGAGGCATGCCCAGCCGTGCAGTCGCCGTCCAGTGGGAGGTCGCGACCGACGAGGGGATGGGCCGCCCGGTCGCGCGCGGCACCGCCGTCGCCCGCCCCGAGGACGCACACGCCGTGCACGTCGAGGTCGAGGGCCTGCGTCCCGGCCGCGAGTACTGGTACCGGTTCCGCGTCGACGGCCACCTGAGTCCCGTCGGACGCACGCGGACCGCCCCGGCGCGGCACGAGCTGCCCTCGTCCCTGGCGATGTCCTTCGCGAGCTGCGCGCACTTCGAGGCGGGGTACTTCACTGCCTACCGCCACCTCGCCGACGACCAGCCGGACCTCGTCCTGCACCTCGGCGACTACCAGTACGAGGGCAAGGGCAACCCGACCGCGGTCCGCACCCACGCGGGCACCGAGACCGTGACCCTCGGCGGGTACCGGCTGCGGCACGCGCAGTACAAGACCGACCCCGACCTGCAGACCGCCCACGCCGTCGCCCCCTGGCTCGTCGTCTGGGACGACCACGAGGTCGACAACAACTGGGCGGCCGGCATCCCGGAGAACGAGCGCGCCGACCAGTGGAACGACACCCCCGAGCGCTTCCTCGCCCGCCGGGCCAACGCCTTCAGGGCCTACTACGAGAACATGCCGCTGCGCCGCTCCTCCCTCCCGAACGGCCCGGACATGCGGATCTACCGGCGGATGCAGTGGGGTCAGCTGGCCAACTTCCACATGCTCGACACCCGCCAGTACCGCGACGACCAGGCCTGCGGGGACGGGTGGGACACCAACTGCGCGGAGGCGAGCGACCCGAGCCGCACGCTCACCGGCGACGCCCAGGAATCCTGGCTGCGCGACGGCTTCTCCCGCAGCCGCGCCCGCTGGGACTTCCTCGGTCAGCAGGTCTTCTTCGCGCAGCGCGACGGCAAGGTCGAGCCGGAGCTGCTCCACGCGAGCAACGACAGCTGGGACGGGTACACCGGCTCGCGCGACCGGGTGACCCAGGCCTGGGTCGACGCAGGCGTGCGCAACCCCGTCGTGCTCACCGGCGACGTTCACAAGCACTGGGCCGCGGACCTCAAGGCCGACGACGCCGACCCCGACAGCGCCGTCGTCGGGACCGAGCTCGTCACGACGTCCATCACCTCGGGCGGCGACGGCAACGGGGCGTGGTCGGACCCGATCATCGCGTGGAACCCGCACCTGAAGTTCTCCGGCAACCAGCGCGGGTACGTGCGCACGAGCATCACCCCCACCTCGATGCGCGCCGACTTCCGCTCGCTCGACAGGGTGACGACCCGCGGCTCCGCGGTGCGGACCCAGGCGAGCTTCGAGCTCGCGGACGGCCAGCGGGGGCTGCAGCGGGTGGGGTGACCCCCCTTCGCTCGACCCGACAAACCTCGCCTTCGCAAGAGTTTCAAACTCTTGCGAAGGCGAGGTTTCTCGGGTCACCCGAGAAACCTGGGACGGACGAGGTTTGGACCCGCCCCGCAACAGGCGTACCGTCTACGACGATCTGTAGTACTAGACGTCGTAGGAGATGCGATGGACGTGCTCGACCTCGCGCGGTGGCAGTTCGCGATCACCACCGTGTACCACTTCTTCTTCGTGCCGGTCACGATCGGGCTGTCGGCGATCGTGGCCTGGTACCACTCGCGGTGGATCCGCACGCGCGACGAGGGCCACCTGCGGATGGCGAAGTTCCTCGGCAAGCTCTTCACGATCAACTTCGCGCTCGGGCTCGTCACGGGCATCGTCCAGGAGTTCCAGTTCGGGATGAACTGGTCCTCCTACAGCCGCTTCGTCGGGGACATCTTCGGTGCGCCGCTCGCGCTCGAGGCGCTGCTCGCGTTCTTCCTCGAGTCGACCTTCCTCGGCCTGTGGATCTTCGGCTGGGGACGCATCCCCGAGCGGTTGCACGCCGCGACGATGTGGATCGTGCACATCGGCACCCTGCTGTCGGCGTACTTCATCCTCGCCGCCAACTCCTTCATGCAGCACCCCGTCGGCTACCGGATCAACCCGGAGACCGGCCGCGCCGAGATGGCCGACTTCCTCGCGATCCTCACCAACAAGGTCCAGCTCGTCGCCTTCCCCCACGTCATCACCGCCTGCTACCTCGTCGGTGGCGCGCTCGTCATGGCCGTCGCGCTGCACAAGCTGCGCCTCCACCAGGCGAAGGGGGGACCCGACGCCGACCGCAGGATGTACCGCCACGCGGCCCGCCTCGGCGCCGTCGTCGTCCTCGTCTCCGGGATGGGCGTCGCGATCAGCGGTGACCTCCAGGGCAAGGTGATGACCGAGGTCCAGCCGATGAAGATGGCGGCGGCCGAGGCCCTGTACGACACCCCGCCCGCGGGCGAGTGCGCCCCCTTCTCCGTCCTGACCGTCGCCGGTCTCGGCGGCGAGGACCCCACGCACGTCATCGAGATCCCCTGCCTGCTCTCCTTCCTCGGCACCGGCAGCTTCGACGGGCAGGTCCGCGGCATGGTCGACCTCGAGAACGAGTACCGAGCGACCTTCTCCGACGGCGAGCTGACGCAGGCCGGCACCTACATCCCGCCGATCGCCATGACCTACTGGAACTTCCGGCTGATGATGGCCACCGGCTTCTTCGCCATGGCCGTCGGCGCGTGGGTCCTGTGGGCCACCCGCAAGGACCGTGTCCCGATGCAGCGCTGGGTCCAGGCCCTCATCGTGCTCACCCCGATCGCGACCGTGCTCGGCCACAGCTTCGGCTGGATCTTCACCGAGGTCGGTCGCCAGCCGTGGGTCGTCTTCGGCGAGATGGCCACGCACACCGCCGTCTCCCCGAGCGTGGGCAGCGCCGACGTGTGGACCTCGATGATCGTCTTCACCCTGCTGTACGGCGGGCTCGCGGTCGTCGAGGTCAAGCTCCTCCTGTCCTACATCCGCCGCGGCGCCGACCCCTTCGAGGAACCCCGCCTCGTCGAGGACGACGAGCCGCTCGAGTTCGCCTACTGACCCGGGAGCACCGACATGGATCTCATCACCATCTGGTTCGTCCTGCTGGCCGTCCTGTGGACCGGCTACCTCGTGACCGAGGGCTTCGACTTCGGGGTCGGCATGCTGCTGCCGGTGCTCGAGGGAGAGCACGACGAGGAGGACCGCCGCCGCACGATGCTCACGACCATCGGCCCCCACTGGGACGGCAACGAGGTGTGGCTGCTCACCGCGGGCGGCGCGACCTTCGCGGCCTTCCCCCACTGGTACGCCACGATGTTCTCCGGCATGTACCTCGCGCTGCTGCTCCTGCTCGTCACGCTCATCCTGCGCAACATGGGCCTGGAGTACCGGCACAAGCGTCACGACGCGGAGTGGGTGCGCCGCTGGGACCTGGCGATCGTCGCGGGCTCGTACATCGCCCCCTTCCTCGTCGGGGTGGCGCTCACCAACCTCGTCGCCGGCCTGCCGATGAC
Organism: Janibacter terrae NBRC 107853; assembly: GCF_001591405.1. Lineage (GTDB taxonomy): Bacteria > Actinomycetota > Actinomycetes > Actinomycetales > Dermatophilaceae > Janibacter > Janibacter terrae. Next base: position 1,328,749 of record NZ_BCUV01000007.1, on the reverse strand, counting down.
CGAGCACACGATGGGCAGCACGCGGTACACGGAGTTCGACGGGTCGCTCCTCAGCCTGCTCACGCCGACCGCGCTGCTCGGTGGCCTCACCCTCACCGTCCTGTGCATGGCGCACGGCGCGCACTTCCTCGCGCTGAAGACCGACGGGCCGATCCGGGCCGAGGCGCGCGCGGTCGCGACCAGGGCCGGCCTCGTCTCCGCCGTCCTCGCCGTCGCCCTCTTCGCCACCCTCGGCCTGCAGCGCGGGACCGCCGGCTCGTGGGTGGTCGCGGGCCTCGCCGCCGTCGCGCTCCTCGCCGCCATCGCCGCCAACGCGAAGGGGGCGGAGGGCCTGGCCTTCACCGGCACCTCCGTGACGATCGGCCTGACCGTCGTGAGCTACTTCCTCATGCTCTTCCCCAACGCGATCAACGGTCGCGGGGACAGCGCCGACCTCACCCTCGACGCCGCCGCGAGCTCGCCGCTGACCCTCGAGATCATGACCTGGGCCGCGGTCGTCTTCACGCCGATCATGCTCGCGTACACGGCGTGGACCTACTGGGTCTTCCGCCGCCGCCTGACCGTCGAGCACCTGCCGCAGCGCGTCGAGGTGCACTGACGATGCGTCCCTTCGACCCGCGCATCCTCCGGGTGGTCCCGGCCACCCGGGGGCCCGTCGCTGCCCTCGCGGGCATCGGTGTGGCACAAGGCATCTCGACCATCGCGACCGCCTTCGCGCTGGCCGCACTCGTCGTCGCCGTCGTGCGGGGGGAGGCACTGCTCGAGCCGGCCCTGTGGACCGGCGGGCTGTTCGCCCTTCGTGCCCTGCTCGGTGCGGCCTCGGAGACGATCGCCGCCCGCTCGGGTGCGCTCGTCGCGACCCGGCTGCGGGAGCAGCTGCTCGCCGTCTGGCGCGAGCGGACGATCGACGAGCGGCCCTCCCGGGACGTGGCGCTCACGCTCGCGACCCAGGGCACGAGCACCGTCGAGCCGTACATCGCGAAGTACCTGCCCGCCCTCGTCTCGGCCGTCGTGGTGCCGCCGCTCGCGATCATCTGCCTCGTCGTCGTGGACTGGCCGAGCGCGCTCGTCGTCGTCCTCACGGTGTGGCTGCTGCCGCTCTTCGCGGCACTCATCGGCGCGACGACGCAGGAGGACACCGACCGCCGCTGGGGTGCGCTGACGGACCTGGCCGGGCACTTCCTCGACGTCATGCGCGGGTTGCCGACGCTCGTCGCGTACGGGCGCGCGGACCGACAGGTGGAGACCATCGGCACGGTGAGCCAGCGCCACCGCCGGGCGACGATGCGCACGCTCCGCCTGGCCTTCATGTCGGCCGCGGCGCTGGAGCTGCTCGCGACGATCTCGGTCGCGATCGTCGCGGTCGCCGTCGGCCTGCGCCTCACCCACGGCTCGATCGCGCTCTCGGTCGGGCTCACCGCGATCCTCCTCGCGCCCGAGGCCTACTGGCCGATCCGGCGCGTGGGGACGGAGTTCCACTCCGCCGCCGACGGCGCCGCCGCCCTCGAGGAGGTCCTCGCCGAGCTCGAGCCGCGCTCGTCCGGGACGGTGCGGGCGAAGGGGGGCGCGACGGGCGGGGTCGAGGTCACCGGCGTCGACTACACCTACCCGGGCACGAGGCACCGCGTCCTCCAAGGCGTCGACCTCACCGCCGGTCCGGGTCTGACGGTCGTCACGGGCCCCTCCGGGTGCGGCAAGACGACGCTGCTCGAGGTCATCGCGGGGATCCGCCGACCCGATGCCGGCGAGGTCCGCACGGGCGAGGTGCACCTCGTGACGCAGCGGCCCTTCCTCGGGGCCGGGAGCCTGCGGGCCAACCTGACGATCGCCGGGCCGGTCGACGACCACGAGATCTGGCGCGTGCTGCGCGAGGTCGGGCTCGACGGCGCCGTCGCGGCCCTGCCCGACGGGCTCGACAGCCCCATCGGCGACGACGGCTTCGGGCTCTCCGCGGGTCAGCGCGCCCGGCTCGTGCTCGCCCGCGCGCTCCTCTCCCCCGCGCCCGTCGTGCTCCTCGACGAGCCGACCGCGCACGTCGACCCCGCCTCCGCCGCTGCCATCGGCGAGGTCATCGCCGGTCTCGCCCGTCGACGCACGGTCCTGACCGTGACGCACCAGCCCGACCTCGTCGGCCGCGCAGCCGCGCACGTCCGCCTCGGGGAGCTGGTGGCCCGATGAGCCCGCGTCTGCCCCGCCCCCTTCGCCTCGACCGCGGACTGGTCGTCGCCGGCCTCCTCGGCGGTGTCGCCACCGCCTCCGGGATCGCCCTGACGACGACCTCGGGGTGGCTCATCGTCCGGGCCGACCAGCGACCCCAGATCATGCTGCTGCTCACCGCGATCGTCGCGGTGCGCACCTTCGGCCTGGCGCGCCCGGTCTTCCGCTACTGGGAGCGCCTGCGCAGCCACGACGCCGCGCTGGCCGACCTCGCCGAGCGGCGGACGGCCACGTACGCCGCGCTCGTCCCGCTCACCCCCGCCCGCCTCGGCTCGCGGGGTCGCGCCGACGTGCTCACCGGCGTCGTCGACGACCTCACCGAGGTCGTCGAGGCCTCGGTGCGCGTCACCGTCCCCGCGCTCTCGGCCCTGCTCGCCGGGGTCCTCGCCGCGGCGCTCACCGCGCTCGTCGACCCGCGTGTCGGGCTCGTCCTCGCTGGCATGCTGCTCGCCGCCGGCGCGACCGCGCTCGTCGCCGACCGGCTCGAGTCGCGGGCGCAGACCTCCGTGCTCGCGGCGCGGGCCGAGGCCGCCCGCGTCGCCCACCTCACCGCCGAGCACGCCGACGAGCTGCGCTCGATCGGGGGTGGCGCGACCGCCGACCGCTGGCTGGCGCAGGCGCACGAGCGGCTGCGCTCGAGCATCGCCCGCCAGTCGCGTGGCCGCTCTCTCACCGCCGCGCTGGTCCTCGTCATCACCGGCGTGGCCACCCTCGCCGCGGCGGCCCTCGCCACGACCTCGGGTGCCGACACCCCGGTCATGGCGCTGCTCGTCCTCGCGCCCGTCGCGACCGGCGAGGCCCTCGGCGTCCTCACCGACGCCACCCGCGCCCTCGCCCGGGCCCGGGCCTGCCAGCAGCGCCTGGACGCGCTGCTCGACCAGGAACCGGCGGTGGCAGGAGACGGGCGCCGGCCCGTGCACCTGCACTCCCCCGAGGCGACCCGGACCCGCGCACCGCGCCTCGAGCTGCGGGGCGTCACCGCGGGCTGGACCGGGGCCCGGACCGACCTCGGTCCGGTCGACCTCCTGGTCGAGCCCGGCGAGCACGTCGCGCTCACCGGGGCCAACGGCGCCGGCAAGTCCACCGTGCTCGCCGTGCTCGCCCGCCACCTCGACCCGACCGGCGGCACGTACACCGTCGACGGCGCCGACGTCGGGGGGCTGGCGCTGCAGGACGTGCGCGGGCTCTTCGCGATCGTCGACGACGAGCCGCACGTGCTCGCGGCGACCCTGCGCAACAACCTCGCGCTCGCGGCGCCGGAGGCGGACGACGAGGTGCTCGTCGACGCCCTTCGCCAGGCCGGTCTCGGCGCCTGGCTCGACGCGCTCGAGGACGGCCTCGACACGCGGCTCGGCACCCACGGGCTCGGCGTCTCCGGCGGCGAGCGCACCCGGCTGTCGATCGCCCGCGCCATCGCGAGCGGCCGTCCCGTGATCCTCCTGGACGAGCCCGTCGCGCACCTCGACCACCCGACCGCCGACGCGGTCCTCGCGGACCTGATGCGTCACGCGCGCGGTCGATCGGTGATCATGGTGACCCACCACGACGTCGGCCTGGACCGCATGGACCGGGTCGTCACCATCGAGCAGGAGGGGGCGTCCCGTGCCCAAGAACGCATCCCTGGGTGACCTCGAGCAGGCGATCATGGACGTGCTCTGGGCCGAGGACGCCGCGCTCACCGTCCGCGAGGTGCTCGACCGGCTCGCCGGCCGCGACCCCGCGTACACGACCGTGATGACCGTCCTCTCCCGCCTCGAGGCGAAGGGGGTCACCACCCGCGAGCGCGACGGCCGTGCTTGGCGCTACCGCCCGGCCTCGAGCCGCGAGTCGCTCACCGCCGAGGCCATGCGCAGCCCGTTGCACGACCTGAGCAGCGCGGACCGGCAGGCGGCGATCCTGCACTTCCTCAACGAGGCGAGCCCTGACGACCTCGCTGCCGTCCGCGAGGCCATGGCCGAGGTCGAGGCGAAGGGGGATCGCCCCCGACGCCGCGGCAGGGGTGCGGCAGACTCGCACGGGTGATCGCCGCCCTGCTGCTGCTGTGCGCAGCGGCACTCCTCACCGCACCTCGCCTGCTCGTGCGCATCGAGCGCCTGCGCCGCAGCCCGCGCGCAGCCCTGCTCGTGTGGCAGTCGCTCTCCCTCTCCGCGGTGCTGTGCCTGCTCACCGCCGCCCCCGTCGCGTGGCTGCGGCCCCACCCCCTGCCGACCGTCCCCGGGGTCGTCGTGCTCGTCGTCGCGACGATCGCCTCGACCGGCGTGCTCGTGCGGCTGCTCGGCAACGGCCACAGCGTCGGCACGCGGATCCGGGCCGCCCGCGCCGCGCACCGCCAGCTCGTCGACATCGTCGGCCGGCACGAGGGCGACCACACGCGGGTCCTGCCCTCCCACCGGCTGTCGGCCTACTGCGTCCCCGGCGCCGGCTCCCGGCTCGTCATCACCGAGGCCGCGCTCGCCGCGCTGCCCGACGACCAGCTCACTGCCGTCGTCTCCCACGAGGAGGCCCACCTGCGCGAGCGGCACGACCTGGTGCTGGAGTTCTTCACCGTGCTGCACACGGCGACCCCCGCGTGGTTGCGCACCGACGCGGCGCTGCGCGAGGTGGCCCTGCTCGTGGAGGTCCTCGCCGACCGCGCGGCCCGCGAGGAGGCCGGTGAGGTCGCGCTGGGTCGCGCGATCCTCTCCCTCGCCGAGGCCGCCGGCGCGAGCGAGCCGGGGGTCCTCGGGGTCAGCGCGGGCGCAGGCGCCGCCGCCACCCGGATCCGGCTGCTCGTCGCCGACGACCCGGCCCCGTGGCAGACGTTCGTGCTCTACGGCATCTGCGTCGCGGCCTTCGTCCTGCCGGCCGGGCTCGCGACAACCGTCGCGGTCAGCTGACCGAGGCTCCCCCCTTCGGCCCGGTCCTACTCGTCGTCGCGGGCGCGGACGGGCTGCCAGCGCACAGGACCGGCGCTCCCCTGCTGCGGTGGGCCCCACGTGCCACCGATGCTCGGGGGCGGCGGAGGGGTCGGGCGCGGACCGGTGGTCCCGTCGGGGTCGCTCGGCGCCCACGTGCTCTCCGACGCGCGCGGCTGGCCGAGGAAGTCCCCGTGCCGGCCGGCGCGCTCCGGCGGCGGCTGCGGGATCCCGTCGGAGCCGCCGGGTCGCTGCGGGACGGGCGGCGCACCCACCGCCGGCTGCCCGGTCGTGCCGAGGACGAAGTCGCGGATCGCCCCGCGCTCCTCGTGCCCGCGCAGCACCGCGAGCAGCTGCCGCTGCGCCGCCGGGTCGACCGCCCGGCCGGTCGCGGCGAGGTACGCGAGCAGGCCGAGGTCGCGGTAGTGCCGGTCGATCTCGCCGAGCTCAGCCCCTGCGCGGGCCTTGTCGAAGAAGCTCATGCGCGTCCCTTCGCTGCGGTGGCTGTCCCCCCTGCGTCATGGGGAGCTCTCACCCTAGATGCCGCCGGGCGCGCCCTCTACAGTTTGCAGGGTCGGCGCCCACAGGGGGACGCCGCGACTGCCGAAGGGGCCCACAGACATGCCGATCCACGGTTCGCTCTTCCAGGAGTTCAAGGAGGAGCAGAGCACCGACCAGTTCTCCCTCCAGAACAAGAAGCTGCTCAAGATCCAGATGGGCCACGGCCCGGTCATGGCCCGCACGGGCTCGATGGTCGCCTACCAGGGCGACATCCGTTTCGAGAACCAGGGCTCCGGCGGCCTGGGCAAGATGCTCAAGAAGGCCACCACCGGCGAGGGCGTCAACATGATGACCTGCTCCGGCCAGGGCGAGCTCTTCGTCGCCAACGAGGCGCAGGAGATCCAGGTGATGTACCTGGAGAACGACATGATCTCGGTCAACGGCAACAGCATCCTCGCGTTCTCCTCCTCCATCGACTGGGACATCCACCGCATCCAGGCCCGCGGCGCGGCGATGACGGGCGGCCTGTACAACGTCACCCTGCGCGGCAGCGGCTACGTCGCGATCACGACGAAGGGAGAGCCCGTCGCCCTCGACGTGGGCAGCGCGCCCACCTTCGGTGACGCCCAGGCGGTCGTCATGTGGACCGGTGGCGTCCGGATGGACATCAGGGTCGACACCGGCGGCCTGAAGTCGATGATCCGCGGCGGCACGGGCGAGACCTTCCAGATGGCCTTCGGCGGGCAGGGCTACGTGCTCGTCCAGCCGGCCGAGTCGGTCACCGACGGTGGCCACCAGAGCTCCGGCGGCGGGGGTGGCAGCAGCCTGTCCGACCTGCTCGGGGGCTGATCGGCGGCACCGCCGCGCACCACCCGGGGTCGATGGGAGAGAATCGGCGGCATGACTGACCTGCCCACCGCCGGGGACTCCGGCTGGAGCGACCCCGACACCCTCGGGGCGATCCCGCCCGTCATCGCCGTCACCTACTGCGGACACTGCGGCGACTCCGCCAACCGCGGCAACCACGTCCTGTGCCGCCAGCGGTTGGCCGTCGAGCCTCCCGTGCACTGCACGACGTGCCGACGCGAGCTCGCCGTGGAGCGCGACCGGTCCGGCTGGACGGGGACGTGCAAGAAGCACGGCGAGACGAGCGGGACGCTCGAGACCGCCTGATCAGCAGGAGCCGTCACCGAGGAGCTCGGTGAGGGCCGCCCGCATCGCGGCGACCTCGTCGCCCCCGATGCGGGCGGCCCAATCCTCCTCGACCTCGACGAAGAGGCGGCGGACGACGACCTGGGCGCACTCCCCCTTCGGCGTGAGGCTCACGACCCGGGCGCGCTGGTCCTCGTCATCGCGCCCGACGGCGACGAAGCCGTTGCGCTCGAGGTGGGCGATCTGCTGGCTCACCGCCTGCTTGGTCACGCCGCAGCGGTCGACGATCTCGCGCGCGCGGCGCGGTCCGTCGGAGAGGTGACGCAGGACGTTGCTGGAGTGCGCGAGCGAGAGGTGCTCGATCTCGGAGGCGCGTAGCCGGTCGTCGAAGTCGGCGACGAAGGCCGCCTGCGCCCTGGCGAGGAGGTTGACGAGCGGGGGTGCGCCGTCCGCGCCGGCGCAGGCTGCGGGGGCGAGCTCGTCGGGGGTCATGGGCCAAGAGTAGGGCATTGGTCAAGGACTTGACATTATCGAGGACGAGCGCGCACCCTTTCTCTGGTCAAGTGCTTGACCATCAAACTTTCCACCACCTGCGGGAGTCCCCATGAACGTCCTCGTCCTCGTCGGCAGCCTGCGCGCCGGCTCCACCAACCGCACCCTCGCCGAGGCGGCCCTCGCCCACCTGCCCGAGGGGTCGACCGCGACCGTCTTCGACCGCGGCGCCGAGCTGCCCCACTACTCCGAGGACCTCGACGTCGAAGGCTCCGTCCCCGCCGTCGCCGCCGACCTGCGCGAGGCCACCGCGGCCGCCGACGCGGTCATCGTCGTCACCCCTGAGTACAACGGCACGCTGAGCAGCGTCGTCAAGAACCAGATCGACTGGCTCTCCCGCCCCCGCGGCGAGGCGGCGATCCAGGACAAGCCGGCCATCGTCATGGCCGCCTCGGGCTCCCCCTACGCCGCCAAGTGGGCGCGCCAGGACGCCGTCCGCTGCCTCCAGGTCGCCGGCGCGGCCGTCGTCGAGGACACCTTCGGCCTGGGCGCCTCGTACGAGGCCTTCGCCGAGGGCAAGCTCGTCGACACCGACCTCGACACCGAGCTGCGCGGCCTCGTCGGCCGCCTCGCGCCGGTCAACGCCTGACCCGCACCGCACCGCCCGGAGCCCGCTCCCCCACCCGGGGGGCGGGCTCCGGGCGTCTGCATTGCCCTAGGGCAATGCAGACGGTTTTGCACTGAGGGAGCCAGAGTGCAAGACTGCACTCCATGAGCATCAGTGCAAAGACGGCGAAGGGGGACAGCCGCAGCGCGATCATCGCGGCCGCCCAGAGGCTGGCCGTCGACTGCGGGTACTCGGGGTTCACCTTCGACGACCTCGCCCGCGCGGTCGGGTGCTCGCGACGCACGCTCTTCAACCACGTCTCCTCCAAGGAGGAGGCGGTCCTCGGCGCCCTGCCCCACGTCACCGACGAGCAGGTCGAGCTGCTGCGCTCCGGCGGGCCGACCGGCGACCTGCTCGAGGACCTGACCCTCGTCGTCGTCGAGGCCCTCGGTGGCGACCAGGCGACCGCCGGCGACTGGCAGCGCCTCCACGACATCGTCCAGCGCAACCCCCAGCTCCACGAGCGGGTCCAGGCCCACGTCGAGGGGCTCGCCGACGAGCTCGTCGGCCACCTCACCACCCGCGAGGGCGTCACCCCCGACCGCGCGCGCGTCGCCCTCGCGATCGTCGGCGGCATCGTCGGCCGGACGATCCAGGACCTCATCGCCCGCCCGAGCGACGTCGACCTGTCGACCGGCGTCCACGCCAACCTCGCCACCGCCCGGGAGATCTTCGCCGCCCGGGGGTGACCCCCTTCGCCCCTGCACCGCCGGCCCCGACGACGAGGCCACCCGCCCTCACCACCGACGCCTCGAAAGGCACCCCCATGGCGCACGCCCTCTACCGGCTCGGCCGGACTGCGTACCGGCGCTGGCCGGCCGTCCTCATCGGCTGGCTCGTCGTCCTCATCGGGATCGGCGTCGCCGCCGGCACGCTGTCGAAGCCGCTGAGCGACAAGTTCACGATCCCCGGCATCGAGTCCGAGCAGACCCAGGAGCTGCAGCAGGAGCTCTTCCCCGGCACCCAGGACGCCTTCGACCGGGCCACCGGCACGGTCGTCGTCCAGGCACCCGCCGGTGAGCAGCTGTCCGACCCGGCCAACACCCGCGCCGTCGAGGCGCTGCTCGCGGACCTGCGCAGGGTCCCCCAGGTGGGCGACCCGGCGCAGCTGGTCAACCCCGTCACGGCGGCGAAGGGGGTCGAGAAGACCTACCTCGACAACGCCGCGAAGAACGGGCAGCCGGAGGCCGTGGCCCGGGCCGACGCCCAGGCGGTCTCACCGCTCACCGAGGACGGCCGCACCGGCCTCGTGCAGTGGACCTTCGACGTCGAGACCGTCACGGACGTCGAGCAGGAGAGCCGGGACGCGGTCCACACGGCCGTCGACGACGCCCGCGACTCCGGCCTGACCGTCGAGGCGACCGGCACCGGCATGCAGGGCATGCCCGAGATGGGCATGACGAGCGAGCTCATCGGCGTCGCCGTCGCGCTCGTCGTCCTCGTGCTGACCTTCGGCTCGCTCGTGGCCGCCGGCCTGCCGATCCTCACCGCGCTCGTCGGCGTCGGCATCGGCATCACCGGCATCACCGCGTCCACCGCCGTGTTCGACCTCGGCACGACGACCCCGATCCTCGCGTCGATGCTCGGCCTGGCCGTCGGCATCGACTACGCGCTCTTCATCCTCTCCCGCTACCGCACGGAGCTGCGGCACACGAGCGACCGTGAGCACGCGATCGGCCTGGCCGTCGGCCGCGCCGGCTCGGCCGTGGTCTTCGCCGGGCTGACCGTGATCATCGCGCTCGTCGCCCTCGCCGTCGTCAACATCCCCTTCCTCACCGCCATGGGCCTGGCCGCGGCCGGCACCGTCCTCGCCGCCGTGCTCGTCGCGCTCACCCTGCTGCCCGCCGTGCTCGGCGCCCTCGGCCGACGCGCCTTCGCCGGCCAGCTGCGCAAGGACCGGGCCGTCGACGAGGGCCAGCACGTCGACAATGGCGGCACCCGCTGGGCCGGCGCCATCGGCAGGCACCCGGTCGCCGCCGCCCTCGTCGCGGTCCTCGCCCTCGGCGCCCTGGCGGTCCCGGCCAAGGACCTGCACCTCGCCCTGCCGAGCGACTCGACGGCGGCGGCCGACACCCCGCAGCGCCGGGCCGCCGACCTGCTCACGGCCGGCTTCGGTCCCGGCCAGGAGGCCCGCATGGTCGTCGTCGTCGACGGTCGCGACCTCGAGGACCCGCGCCGGGCGCCCAGGGCCTACGGCGAGGTCGCGCAGTGGCTCGGCGACCTCGACGGCGTCACCAACGCGCAGGTCGTCGCGATGAACGAGGAGGGCACCGGCGCCCAGGTGATGGTCACCCCCGCCACCGGGGCGAGCGACGAGGCGACCGAGGAGCTGCTCCACACGATCCGCGACGGCATCGCCGCCCAGGAGGAGGCGACCGGCACGACGATCGGGGTCACCGGACTCACCGCGATCCAGACCGATGTCTCGGAGAAGCTGCAGGGTGCCCTCGTCCCCTACCTCGCGGTCGTCGTCGGGCTCGCCTTCATCCTGCTGATGCTCGTCTTCCGCTCCGTCCTCGTGCCCCTCACCGCGACGCTGGGCTTCGTGCTCTCGACCCTCGCGACGATCGGCGCGACGGTGGCGGTCTTCCAGGAGGGCGCCTTCGGCCTCGTCGACGGCGCACCGCTCGTGAGCTTCCTGCCGATCCTCATGATCGGCATCGTCTTCGGGCTGGCGATGGACTACCAGGTCTTCCTCGTCACCCGGATGCGTGAGGCCTACGTCCACGGCGACACCGCGCGCGAGGCCGTCGTCGACGGGTTCCGCCACGGCGCCCGCGTCGTCACCGCGGCCGCGCTCATCATGATCTCGGTCTTCGCCGCCTTCATGCTGCAGCCCGACAACCTCATCAAGTCCATGGGCTTCGCGCTCGCGACGGCCGTCCTGCTGGACGCCTTCGTCGTGCGGATGGTCCTCATCCCGGCGCTCATGTACCTGCTCGGGGACCGGGCCTGGGCGATGCCCGGCTGGCTCGACAAGGTGCTGCCGAACGTCGACGTCGAAGGGGAGGCCCTCACCGAGCGCACCTCCGCCCGGGACGCGGACGAAGACCTCGTCACGACGGGCTGAGCCAGCGTCCCCTTCGTCCACGACGACGTAGGATCGCCGGACGCACCGCACGAGTCGTCAGGGGGAAGCCATGGACCGCACGCGCGTGGCCGTCATGGGAGCCGGCAGCATCGGCTGCTACCTCGGCGGGTGGCTGGCCGCAGCCGCCGACGTGACGCTCGTCGGCCGGCAGGCCACCATGGCCGCGATCGACCGCGAGGGCCTGACCGTCACCGACCTGTCCGGGCGGACGCGCACCGTGCGCCCGGACGGGCTGGCGACGGCGACCGACGCGAGCGCGGTCGTCGGTGCACGCTATGTGCTGATCACGACCAAGACGCTCGGCACGGAGACCGCGGTCCGGCAGATCGCGCCCTACCTGCAGCACGACAGCGTCGTCATCTCCTTCCAGAACGGCATGCGCAACGCGTCGCTGATCGACGAGGCACTCGCCGCGGCCTTCCCGAGCCGCGCCTCCCGCCCGCTCGTGCTGTCGGGGATGGTCCCCTACAACATCGTGCGCGACGGCGAGGCGAGCTGGACCCAGACGACGAACGGTCGGCTCAAGGTCAAGGACCACCCGCGGGTCGACCCCTTCGTCCGGGCGGCGTGCGGCGGGGGGTTGCGCATCGACGTCGAGCCGGACATGCGGGCGGTGCTCTTCGGCAAGCTCCTGCTCAACCTCAACAACGCGATCAACGCGCTCACCGGCCTGCCCCTCACCGTGGAGCTGCGCGACCGTGACTGCCGCGTCGTGCTCGCCGCCTGCCAGGACGAGGCGCTCGCGCTGGCGCGCCGCGTCGGCGTCGCGCCGGCCCGCATGACCCCGCTGCCGCCCTCGGCCCTCCCCGCGCTGCTCCGCGCGCCGACACCGCTCTACGCGAACCTCGCCCGTGCCACGCTCAAGGTCGCACCGACAGCCCGCTCCTCGATGGCCGACGACCTCGACGCCGGCCGACCCACCGAGATCTCCGAGCTCCAGGGCGCCGTCGTCCAGCTCGGCACCGACCACGGGTCCGCGGCGCCGGTGTGCGCGCGCATCGTCGAGCTCGTCCGGGAGGCGGAGGCCGGCGGCCCCGACCGTCGACGCTGGACGGGTGCACAGCTGCGCCGGGCGGTGGGCCTGTGAGCGCGCTCGCCGAGCTCTCGCTCCCCCGCGTCGTGCTCCTCGCCGACGCCCTGGGCGTGGACGAGACGGAGGCCGCCACGGCCTTCGTCGGCGCCCTGCGCGACCTGGCCCGCCCGGTCGTGGCGGTCTCCCTCGCCGGCGACCCCGGCACGCCCGTCGCCCGGCGGGCGCTGGCCGCCCTCGAGACCGCCCCGGACCTGCTCGTGCTCACCGCCCCCGGGCTGCTCAGCCGGCTCGACGCCCGGGGTGGGACGCTCGCGGACGCGGGGACCGCCCTTCGCTACAAGGGGGTCTCCACCGGCATCGTCCTCGGGACCGTGGCCGGCTCCCCCGGGCTCGGCCACGCCCTGGCCCTGCACGCCGAGGTGCTGCGCGCCCGAGAGCTGCCGCTGCTCGGGGCACTGTCAGGGGGTCCACAGGACCTCTCCTGGTCCGTCCCGGACCAGTGGGGGACGATGGCGCCATGAGCGACTACCGGATCACCGTGGTCTGCACCGGCAACATCTGCCGCTCGCCGATCGCCGAGTGGGTGCTGCGCGAGCGCTTCGAGGCGGCCGGTCTGGGCGACCGCGTCGCCATCGACTCCGCCGGGACGACCGCGTGGGAGGAGGGCAACCCCGCCGACCCGCGGAGCCTCGCGGCGATGCAGCGCCACGGTCACACGGGCGACTACACGACGCACCGGGCGCGGGTCTTCGACAAGCGGTGGTTCGCCGACCGCGACCTCGTCCTCGCCGCCGACCACGGTCACTACACCGTGCTGCGGCGCCTCGCCGGCGTGCCCGACGCCAAGGACCGCATCCGGATGATCCGCAGCTTCGACCCCAGCGGGCCGAAGGGGGACGACCTCGCGATCCCCGACCCCTGGTACGGCGACGACAGCGACTTCGACGCGACCTACGCGGCGGTCGAGGCCGCTGCGGACGGCATCGTCGAGCACGTGCGCAGCCGGCTCGAGGGCCCTCCGGACGCATGACGACGAGCGGCCCACTCCCCTGAGAGTCGACCGCCCGCCGAGCGCATCATGCCTGATCAGGCACCGTTCGTGGTGGTCAGACCAGCCTCCTGCGAGCAGACCGGCCACGCGCCCGGGCCCTGACCCTCGAGGACCTCCTGCGCGATCTCGACCTGCTGGGCGGTCGTCGCCTGGTCGGCGGTCGGGGCGTACCGGTCGCCGCCGTAGGCGAGCCACGTGTCGGGGCTGAACTGCAGACCGCCGTAGAAGCCGTTGCCGGTGTCGATGTCCCAGTCACCGCCGGACTCGCACTCGGCGACCGCATCCCAGACGGACGGGTAGCTCCCCTCGGTCGTCGTGGACTCGCTGGTCTCCGACGTGGTGGAGACCGTCTCGGTGCTGGTCTCGCTCGTCGACGTCGCGGTGTCGGTCTCGGCCTGCGCGTCGGAGGTCTCGGCGGCCGCGTCGCGCGTGAAGGATGCGTTGTCCGAGGCCCGCTCGAAGGCCTGGTCCGCGGCGTGCTCGGAGGCCTGACCGCGGTCTCCGGGCAGGTCGCCCGGCCCAGCGGCCATGGCGGTGCCGGTCCCGGCCATGGTGAGGAAACCGGCGACGGCGAGCGCCTGCGCGGCGCGGCGGGTGGTGCTGTGACGGGTGGTGGACGTCATGGGTGACTCCTCCTCGTCTGTGGGGGCGCGGCCCGGTGGGCCACGAGCGGTCATCGACCGCGTCGGTCACCCCGGCGGGCGACCCACCGGGGCGTCACCCACGGTAAGCACGCCCGGGGGGCGGATCTCAAATCGATCACGGCGCGCGGCGGATCGTGGCCTGAGGGAGGACGGGACGGGGTCCCCCTTCGCCTCTGGGAGGATGGGCGCATGCAGAGCCTCGCTGACGCCACGCCCCAGATCGCTCTCGGCGCGCTCGACGGTCGCTACCGTCCTGCCGTCTCGCCGCTCGTCGACCACCTGAGCGAGCCCGCGCTCAACCGGATGCGCGTGCACGTGGAGGTCGAGTGGCTGATCCACCTGACCACCCAGCAGGTCGTGCCGGGCGTGCGGCAGCTGACCGAGGACGAGCAGGCCGCGCTGCGTCAGGTCGTCGAGGACTTCGGGCCGGAGGCGATCGCCGAGCTCGCCGCGACCGAGAAGGTCACCCAGCACGACGTCAAGGCCGTCGAGTACTACCTCAAGGAGCGGCTGCGCAGGATCGCGCCGGCGCCCGAGGACGCGGGGCTGAGCGAGCTCATCCACTTCTGCTGCACGAGCGAGGACATCAACAACCTCGCCTACGCACTCATGGTCCAAGGGGCCGTCGAGCAGGTCTGGCTCCCCCGCGCCGACGCGCTGGCCGAGGCCGTGGGCACGATGGCCGACGAGCTGCGCGACATGCCGCTGCTCGCCCACACCCACGGGCAGCCGGCCACCCCGACGACGATGGGCAAGGAGCTCGCGGTGCTCGCCCACCGCCTGATGCGCCAGCTGCGCCGCATCCAGGCCGACGAGTACCTCGGCAAGATCAACGGCGCGACGGGCACCTTCGGGGCCCACCTGGCGGCCGTCCCCGGGGCCGACTGGGTCGAGGTCTCGCGCACCTTCGTCGAGGGCCTCGGCCTGACGTGGAACCCCCTCACCACGCAGATCGAGTCGCACGACTGGCAGGCGGAGATCTACGCCGACATCGCGCGGTACAACCGGGTGCTGCACAACCTCTGCACCGACCTGTGGTCGTACATCTCGATGGGCTACTTCGCGCAGGTCCGCGGCCAGGGCACCGTCGGGTCGAGCACGATGCCGCACAAGGTCAACCCGATCCGCTTCGAGAACGCCGAGGCCAACCTCGAGGTGAGCAACGCGCTCCTCGACGTGCTCGCCTCGACGCTCGTCACCTCGCGCCTGCAGCGCGACCTCACCGACTCCTCGATGCAGCGCAACATCGGCACGGCCCTCGGCCACTCGCTGCTCGCGATCGACAACGCAGGCCGCGGCCTCGCCGGCCTCGACGCCGTGCCGGAGGCCATGCTCGCCGACCTCGACGCCAACTGGGAGGTGCTCGGCGAGCCGATCCAGTCGGTCATGCGGGCCCTGGGCGCCCAGGGCGTCGAGGGCATGGACGAGCCCTACGAGCGGCTCAAGGAGCTCACCCGCGGGCGCCGCATCGGCCAGCCGGAGCTCGTGGAGTTCGTCCGCGGCCTCGGCCTGCCGGCCGACGTCGAGGAGCGCGTCGCCGCGATGACGCCCGCGACCTACGTCGGCGTCGCGCCGATGCTCGTCGACCTGCTCGACTGAGGCGGGGGCGCGGCCTCAGCCGAAGGCCGCGCCCATCCGCAGCACGACCGGACCGAGCAGCACGATGAAGAGCACCGGCAGGATGCACAGCATCAGCGGGAAGATCACCTTGACGGGGATCTGCATGGCCTTCTCCTCGGCCCGCTGGCGCCGCTTGGTCCGCATCTCCGCTGCCTGTGTGCGCAGCACGTCGACGATGGCGACGCCATAGGCGTCGGCCTGGATGATGGCCCGGACGAACCGTCGCAGGTCGGGGACGTCGGTCCGCTCCGCGAGCGCCTCGTAGGCCTCCCGTCGGGACTGCCCCAGCTGGATGTCCTGGAGGGTGCGCACCAGCTCTTCGGCGAGCGGCCCCTTCCCGTTCTTCCCCGCCCGCGCCATGGCGGAGTCGAAGCCGAGACCGGCCTCGACGGCGATCATCATCTGGTCCAAGGTGTCGGCCAGCTTGACGGTGATCTCCGCACGCCGTTCCATCCCGCGACTGTAGAGCAGCAGCTCCGGCACGAAGTAGCACACGAGCGTCACCAGGAGCCCCAGCAGGATCAGCACCGGCTCGCTCGCCAGGACAAGGGTCAGGACCGCCCCGAACAACGGCAGCAGGGTCTTGACCACGAGCAGCCGCTCGATGGGCCACGCCGCCGGACGTCCCGCCCGCCCGTGGAGGTGGTCCAGTCGTCGCAGGACCCCGGGCGGCGTGAGGCGGCGCGCCAGGACGGGCAAGCCGGCAGCGACCCGCTCGTGCGACTCGTCGTCGGACGTGCCGTGGGGAGTGAGGCCCCGGCGGAGATTGGCCAGGGCGCGCCGGCGCGTCATGTCCGGGCCAGCGAGAGCCGCCCAGACGAGCACGCCCCAGCACAGCGCCGTGACGAGGGTGGTCAGCGCGATCATCGCTGGCACGATCGGTCTCCTTCCATGTCCGAGACGCTCAGAACTTGATGCGGGCGGTCTTGCGGAGCCAGAGGCCGCCGACGATGAACATGACGACGGACATCGCGAGCATGCCGTAGCCGAGCAGGCTCTCGGTGAAGGGCGCCAGGTAGGCCGGGTTGGTGATCCAGAGGAACCCGGCGATGCCGACCGGCAGGGCCATGAGGACGTAGACGGAGATCTTGCCCTCCGCGGCCAGCACCTTGACCTGACGGCGGATCTGGTTGCGCTCGCGGATGGTGTCGCCCACGCCGTCGAGCACGTCGGCGAGGTTGCCGCCCACCTCGCGGTTGATGCTGATCGCCTGCGTGACCCAGTTGAAGTCCTCGCTGCCCATGCGGTCAGCCGTCTCCTCGAGCGCCTCGTTGAGCGGACGACCGACCCTCGTCTCGTTGATGATGCGGACGAACTCGGTCGAGGTCGGCTCCTCGGCCTCCGTGGCCACGGACGCCAGCGCCTGCAGCAGGCTGTGGCCCGCCCGCAGGCTGGAGGCCATGAGCTGGAGGGAGTCATCCAGCTGGTCGGCGAAGGCGACCCTGCGCCGGCTGGCGAGGACACGCAGACCGATCTTGGCGACGAAGGGGGCCGAGGCGGCGAGCGGGAGGGCGAGCAGCGGGCCGGCCAGCAGCAGACCGATCGTGGCGGCGACGAGAGCACCGATGCCCACGAGGAAGGCGAAGTCCTGGACCCGCGTGGTCAGCCCGGCGTTCTCCAGGGCAGCGGCGATCCCTTCGGTGGCGCCACGACGACGAAGGACCCGGTCGACCAGGCCCGTCATCGTGTCGGTGGCCCCGGTGAGTGCGCTGGCGTGGGCGGTCTGGGGACGACGCCGGTCCTTGCTCAGCCGGGGTGGGCCCGGGCTGAGCAGCAGGTAGGCGAGGACGAGCACGCCGAGGCCCACGGCGATGACCCCCGGAGCGACCGGAGAGGCCAGGACGCCGCTCACCGGAGGTCACCTCCGCCTGCCGGGAGGCCGAAGACGCCCGGGGACAAGGTGATGCCCAGGTCGGCGAAGCGATCGGTGAAGGTGGGCCGGATGCCCGTCGGCATGGGCTTGCCGAGGAACCTCCCTGAGGGGTCCACGCCCGCCGAGTAGTCGAAGAGGAAGGCGTCCTGCAGGGTGACGGTCTGCCCCTCCATGCCTTGCAGCTCGGTGACCGCCGTCACCCGCCGGGTGCCGTCACGCAGCCGGGTGAGCTGGACGATGACGTCGACCGCGGAGGCGATCTGCTCACGGATCGCGCGCAGCGGCAGATCCATGCCGGCCATCAGCACGAGCGTCTCCAACCGGGCCACGGCGTCGCGCGGGGAGTTGGCGTGCACGGTCGAGAGCGAGCCGTCGTGGCCCGTGTTCATCGCCTGCAGCATGTCCAGGGTCTCCCCGCCCCGGACCTCGCCGACGACGATGCGGTCGGGGCGCATGCGCAGCGAGTTGCGCACGAGCTCCCGGATGCTGACCTCGCCCTTGCCCTCGATGTTGGGCGGGCGGCTCTCCAGACGTACGACGTGCTCCTGCTGCAGCTGCAGCTCGACCGCGTCCTCGATGGTGACGATCCGTTCGCCCTCGGGGATGAAGGACGAGAGCACGTTGAGCAGGGTCGTCTTCCCCGTGCCGGTCCCGCCGGAGACGATGATGTTCAGTCGTGCCTCGACACAGGCCTGGAGCAGCTCGGCCATCTCGTGGCTGAGGGTGCCGAAGCCGATGAGGTCGTTCACCTTGAAGGGGTCCTTGGCGAACTTGCGGATCGTCAGCGTCGACCCGCTGAAGGCCAGGGGCGGGATGACGGCGTTGACGCGGGAGCCGTCCGCCAGCCGCGCGTCGACCAGGGGCGAGGACTCATCGATCCGACGCCCGACCCTGGAGACGATGCGTTCGATCACGCGACGCAGCTGCTCCTCGGAGGTGAAGCGCGCGTCGCTGCGGGTGAGCTTGCCCTGGTGCTCCACGTAGACCATGTCCGGTCCGTTCACCATGATCTCCGTGACGTCCGGGTCGTCCAGCAGTCGCTGCAGCGGACCGTGACCGAGGACGTCGTCCTGGACGTCGCGGATGAGTCTGCGGCGCTCGTCCCCCGAGAGGGGCACCTTCTCCTCCTCGACGACGTGGTTGAGCTCGTTGCGCACGATCTTGTGGAGCTGGTCCTCGTCGAGCGAGGGGTCGTTGAGTCGGGAACCGATCCGTTCGAACAACGCCGCGGTGGCCCGGTCCTTCAGCTTCGTCAGGGCGTCGTTGCCTTCCGTCCCCACGGTGGCCACGGGCTCACGGGGGGAGGGCACCGGCGGCTGCGGCGGGCGGGCGGCCGGTGGCGTGACAACGCCGCTGGACGGGGGTACGGACGAGGCGGTCGAGGGACGCGTGGTCGGCGGCGCTGCCTCGGCCGCCGGCGCGGCCCGGTGTGCGCCCTGCTCACCACGCACCGCCTGCAGTCGTTCTGACAGGTTCATCGTCCTCTCCTTCGTCCGTGGCGGGCTGGACGGTCCTGCGGGCCCGGCGGTGCGACCGCGACCTGGTCGACCACGAGTCGTTCGACGAGTCGTCGCAGCTGCTTCGTCACCGGGTCGCGCCCACCGGACTGCAGCAGTGGGACGCCCTTGTTCGTGGCGACCCGGGTCGCGGGCGAGACCGGCAGCCTGACGTCGACCTTCGTCCCGATGGTGGCCTCCACGTCCGCGATCGAGAGACCGCCTCGCTTGTCGGCGAAGTTGACGACCACGTGCTTGGAAGGGGGGAGCATCCCGAGCTGCCCCAGCGTGTCCAGCTCCTTGCGCAGGCCCCGCACGCCCGGCACGTCCATGCTGGTCAGGAGGACGTGGTCGGTGGTGCGGTCGAGCGCGGCGAGGGTGTGCTCGGACAGGCCGGGCGCGGTGTCGACGACGACGTAGCGGAACTCAAGGGCCAGCATCGCCAGCAGGTGCGAGACGTCCTCGCTCGAGATGGTGTCGGCCACCGCGGGCGAGGCGGGAGCGCAGATCGCGTACAGGCCGGTCTCGTGCAGGGTCAGGAAGGTCTTGAGGACCATCGAGTCCCGCGTCGCCGGGCCACGGACGACGTCAGCGAGGGTGAACTCCGGGGCCAGGTCCAGCGCGCTCGCGACATCGCCGAACTGCACATCGAGGTCGACGAGGACAGTGCTGCCGGGGGCGCTGCGAGCGAGACCCACCGCCAGGTTCGTGGCCACGGTGGTCTTGCCCACGCCTCCCTTGGGAGAGAGGACGCTGATCACCCGTCCCGTCGCCGGCGCGGTGTCCGGCACGGCGGGCACGTTGTGCGCGAGCGCCTGCGCGGCGAGGGCCGCCCGGTCGAGGACCGACTGGATCTCGGCGATCTCGGCCTGCGGGTGCACGATGTCGCGGACTCCGGAGCGCATGGCCGCCAGACCGAGGTCGGTGCCGTTCTCGGCCACCAGGATCACGGCCACCTGCGGGCACTGCTCGTCCAGCTGCGTCGCCAGGTCGAGGGCGCGCTGCAGGTCCGACGCTGCGTCCAGAACCACCACCTCCGGTGCGGGAGCACCATCGAGGAGCGCGAAGAGCTGCGCGGGATCGCTCGGCAACGACGGCGGGGTCAGCGAGAGGAAGGCACCTCCGGTCGCGGCCCCGAATCGGGCCTGCAGGTCCGGCGACGGGGACGTCACGAGGATGCGGGTCATTTGTACAGGTTCTCCCGGGTCACGACGCTGGTTCCCTTCGAGCCCGCCTTGGCGCCCTGCAGCGACAACCAGATCTGCTCGTACTCCGCCGCGAAGACGACCTTCTCGGCGTCGGCGGCATCCAGGGCCAGCGTGACCGTGACACTCTCGGCCGGCGGCGCCTGGTCTGCTGGTTGGTCCGCCGGCGGGGTGCTCGGCTCGGCTGCTCCCTCGGCCGGCGCGCCGACCCCTCCCTCGACCCTCGTGACCAGGACGCCGTCGACGGTCAGGTGGGTCGTGTTCTTCTCCTTGACCGCGCCGTTGGTGGAGACGAAGACGCCCACCTCCTGCCCGGCGAGCAGCTGGCCACCGAGCACGCGGGTGCGCTCCAGCTGGACAGTCACCTGGTGCTTGCCTGCCGGCACCTTGACGTCGCTCGCGACCGCCAGGACCTCGGGCTCGACGAATCTGTGGGCCAGCAGCTGCTCGCCGGGCTGCAGGCCCGTCTGCACCACCCGCCCAGAGACCTCGTCCAGGGAGGTCAGCGCACCGGGGCTCACCGCCGACGCCGGCACCTCCTTGGGGGCGACGAGGTCCGTCAGCTGGTCGACGGGCGTGCCCTCGGGGACCGGCGTGGTGACGACGAGGACCTCGACCGGGGCCATGTCGGACATGGCGCGCTCGTCCGCACCGGACACGTAGGCCACGATGACGAAGGTACCGACGAGGGCCAGGACGAGGGCAGCGACTGCGGCGACAAGGCGACGGGACACGTGGGTGCTTCCTCTTACTCGGTCAGGGAGACGACGGCGGCGCCGAGCTTCGGCGCGGTCGGGCTGTAGGTGAAGGCGCTGGACTGGTCCACGAACTGGGTGAAGTAGCCCCGGATGCATCGGGCATCACCGCTGCACGGGGCATTCCACTTGTACTCACCGTTGAAGCTGTACCCGGTGAGCGTGAAGGCGGCGTACCCGTACACCCGGTAGGTGGCCGAAGAGCCGGTGCCCGTCGTCCTGTCGAAGATCGGCAGGAGCACCGTGGCGTTCTGCAGGGCGACGAAGTCCGCCGGCGTGCACCCGCTCGAGACGGACACCCCGGTGTCCGTCAGGAGGGTCTGGAGGATGATCGAGGTGGCCTTGCAGGTCGCGCCGTCCGTCTTGAGCCAGCCGAAACCGCCCGGCACATTGCCCGAGGGCCCCGGGCACGGCGTCACCGCACCACTGGTGCCCGAGAGGTAGATGGTGCGCGCCGTCGTCCCGGACGGGGTCCCGCCACCGGTCTGGTTCCACCACTCGCAGTAGGACAGGGCCAGCGGCAGCATCGCGGTACCACCGCTCGGGTAGCCCCAGGCGGCCGAGCTCCGTGCCGAGACGACGGCGCTGTCCCCCTGCCCGATGACGGGGGCGAACACGTGCTCGCTCGTCCCGCGGTTGTCCACCGTGACACGACCGACGACGGGGTCGAAGGCGGCGATCGTGGCCGTGGGGTCGGCGTCGTTGCTGTTGGGGACGGCGAGCGCCTGCGCGGTCTGGTTGCGCTTGTCGCAGGCCGTGGACACGCGGGCGCAGTCCTGGGCGATCGCCAGGGCGGCGGCGTCGGCCCCGGTCTGCAGCTGCTGCCGCTCGGCGTACATGGCGGCCACGTCGATGGAGATGGCCGCGAAGGCGATCAGCGGGACCATGAGCAGGGCCACGACGACGGCGACGGCACCGCGGTCGTCCTCAGCACGGCGCGTCATCCGTTGCATCGCATGGTCCCCTTGCCGGTGAGCTTGACGGTGAACTTCGTCGGGAGCAACAGGTCCAGCTCCCGGGTGATCGTGACGGTGGCCGTCGCCGGCACGGCCGTGGTGGTGGTGCAGCTCGTCGGGCTGACCGCGATGTCCGCGTCGGTGAGCTCCACGGTCGGCGACGCCGAGGACTTGGCCACGGCCCGGGCGGCGGCGGGCTTGTTCTGCAGGGCCATCACCCGGACACCATCACGAGCAGCCGCGGACAGCACCGTCTGGGCGTGGTAGGCGCGTCCGAACTCCGCCACGCCGAGCACCAGGGCCAGCAGCAGAGGGAGCACGAAGGCGAACTCCACCGCCGCTGCTCCACGGTCGTTTCCCATGGGCCTCACACACACCTCCGAGAGGACGACCGGCGCAGCAGCCGCTGGCTGCTGCGCCGGTGGCTGGTCACGCGGGGATCAGGGGGTGACGGGCGCGCTCGTGGACGTGGACGCGGGCATCTTGTTCGAGACCGTCTCGAACATGCCGTTCAGCTTGGGGCCGAGGACCACGAGGGTGGCGATGATGGCCACGGCGATGAGGCCGACCAGCAGGCCGTACTCGACGGCGGTGGCGCCGCGGTCCTTGCGACCCTCGATGCGCTCGCCGATGAGCGTGTACATGGTGACCAGGTAAGCAGCTGCGTGGTTCATGAAATCTTCCTTCACTGGATTTTCGGACCGTTTGGCCCGGTCAGGGGGGCTCAGGTCCTCGTGAACCAGTGCCAGAACCATGGTGGCAGATCATTGCTGTATCTGCAAGATCGCGCGTCGTGCGACTATTCGGACTGTGCAGATGTCCGGATCTTGGCCGAAAACTGCCCCTACCGCCTGCTGCCGGGGCGACGGTTCAGAGCCTTGGCGCCCGGCGACTCGTTCGTGCGTTAGGGTCGGGCGGCATGGTCGAGATTTTGCGCGTTGCGCAACCTCACACATCAGGCAATTGCGGGGTATGGTAAGCAAATGGTCAAGGAAGAGTTAGGTCTCCGGGAGCTCAAGAAGCAGCTGACGCGTGAGTCGATCGCCGACGCGGCGTTGCAGCTCACCCTGGAGAAGGGTCTGAGCGACGTCACGATCGAGGAGATCGCCCAGGTGGCCTTCGTGTCGCCGCGAACCGTCTCGAACTACTTCTCGTGCAAGGAGGAGGCGATCGTGACTGCCGGGGGCAGCGCGTCAGCGGCCCTCCTCGACGAGTTCGCCCTCCGACCGGCAGAGGAGGCCCCGCTCGACTCCCTGCGCGAGGTCATCGTCGCCTCCGTCTCCTCGAGCACCCCGGAGCAGCTGCGGCTCAGCGTGCAGAAGATGCGGCTCGTCGACGAGAACCCGTCCCTGCGCCCGTACCAGGTGGCCCAGCACGCCCACCTCGAAGAGGTCCTCCGCACGCAGATCGCCGAGCGCAACGGGTGCGACGTCGAGAAGGATCTCTACCCGTGGCTGGTCGCAGGTGCTGCGGTGACCGCGGTGACCGCAGCCATGCGGCTCTGGGCCCACCAGGATGCGCCGCCGGAGCGGCTCGTCTCCCTCGTGGAGGACGCCTTCACGCTGACCTCCCGGGGACTGCGCCTGCCGTCGCACGAGCACACGAGCGCACGCCTCGACGACGCCCCCGCAGCAGAGTCGGTGGGCGACTCCGCGGCGCGCGCGGGCTGACCCCCGAGCCGACGGGCACAGCGCCTCTGCTCCGGCTCACACCTCGTCGTCCGGGGCCATCCGGCCGGCCCACGGCCACCAGATCCGGTTGCCGAGGTCCGAGGCGAGGGCCGGTACGAGGATCGACCGTGTGACGATCGTGTCGAGCAGCACGCCGAAGGCGACGATGAAGGCGATCTGCGCGAGGAAGAGCAGCGGGATGATCGCCAGCGCGGAGAAGGTCGCGGCGAGCACGACACCAGCGCTGGTGATGACCCCTCCGGTGACGGCGACAGCGCGCCGGATGCCGCGCCACGTGCCGACCTGCAGTGACTCCTCACGTGCCCTCGTCATGAGGAAGATCGAGTAGTCGACGGCGAGCGCGACGAGGAAGACGAAGCCGAGCACGGGGGTCGACGGGTCGGCGCCCGGCTGGTCGAGGACCTGGGTGAACAGGACCGCGGAGACCCCGAGCGTCGCCGCGAAGGTCAGGACGTTGACCACGACGAGCAGCACGGCGGCGGCCACCGACCGCAGCAGCGCGATGAGGATCAGCGTCACGACGAGCAGGATGGCGGGCACGACGACGCGGTAGTCGCGGGTGCTCGCGTCGTCGGTGTCGACCGCCGTGGCGGTCGTGCCGCCGACGAGGATCTCCCCGTCGACCGCGTGCAGCTCCTCGCGCAGGTCTCGCACGACCTGCCGCGCCTCCTCCGACTCCGAGCCGACCGTGAGGGTCGCCGAGAGCAGCGTCGTCCCGGCCCCGCTCGTCGACCCCTGCGCCTGCACCCGCTCGGCGACGTCCTCGTGGCCGGTGAGGACCCCCTTCGCCTCCTCGACCGCCGCGTCGGGCGCGACGACCTGGACCGGCTGCTGGTCACCGCCGTCGAAGTGCCGGTCGAGCACACCCTGGCCCTCGACGGACTCGACGTCGGTGGTGAAGAACTGCGCCTGCGTGATCCCCGAGGTCGGGAAGGTCAGGGCCGCCACGGCCGCGACGAGCAGCAGGGCGGTGGTCACCACCCACGTGATCCGCGGTCGCACCGTGACGCGTCGGGCGACGCCGGACCAGAAACGGTGCCGGGGCTGGGTCCCCCTCCGGGGGACGGAGGGCCAGAAGGCCGCGCGACCGAGGAGGGCCAGGGCCGCCGGCAGCAGCGTGAGCGCGGCGATCATCGCGCCAGCGATGCCGAGGGCGCCCACCGGCCCGAGGCCGGAGATGTTGCCGAGGTCGGACAGCAGCAGGCAGAGCAGACCGGCGATGACCGTGCCGCCGCTGGCAGCGACGGGTCCGAGCGTCTGCCGCCAGGCCACCTTGAGCGCAGGGAGCGGGTCGGCGGAGTGCAGCTCCTCGCGGTAGCGGGCGACGAGCAGCAGCGAGTAGTCCGTCGCGGCACCCACGACGAGGATGAAGAGGATCCCCTGGCTCTGCCCGGACAGCTGGATCCAGTCCGCGTCGGCCATCGGGTAGATGACGAGTGCGGCGAGCGCCAGGCCGAAGATGCTCGTCAGCAGCACGACGAAGGGGAGGACCGGGCTGCGGTAGACGACGAGCAGGATGACGAGGACGACGGCGAGCGTGACGAGCAGGAGCAGCCCGTCGATGCCGGCGAAGGCCTCACCCAGGTCTGCGGCGAAGCCCGCCGGACCGGTCACCGCGACGCTCGCCCCGTCGACCTGGGGGGCGAGGTCGCCCCGCAGGTCCTCGACGAGCAGGTTGGAGATCGCGGTCTCCTCGACTGTCTCCTGCACCGCGTCGGCGTCGAGGCTGAGGACGACGAGCGCCGCCTGACCGTCCTCGGACGGGATGACCGGGATGCGTTCCTGCGCCAGGTAGTCCCCGAACGTGCCGGGGACGTCGGCCACGCGCTGGGCGGGCAGTTGCTTGGCCCAGGCGTTGAGCTCGCCGAGGGCGGCCCGGCCCAGCCCCCCTTCGTCCTCGACGGCGAGGATCAGGGGCAGGGTCGCGTCCGCGTCGAAGTCCGCGAGCTGCTCGGCCACCCGCGTCGACTCGGCCGACTGCGGGAGGAAGGAGGCCTGGTCGTTGTCCTGCACGCTGGACAGCTGGCCGACGAGCGGCCCGCCGATCCCGGCCAGCGCGAACCAGAGGACGACGACGATGCCGGCGAGGACCCGCAGACGGAGACCTGAGCGCGCTCGAGAGACCATGCCCAAACCTTAGACGAACATTGGACGATCTCGGACCACGAGGCCGGGGTCATCGGCGAACGGCCTCTGGCGGCCGTCAGTCCATCGCTGCCGCGAGCGCACGGGCCGACGCGGCGTAGCCGTCCTGGGTCGGGTGCGCCCACTCGGGCGCCGCCCGGCCCGGGGCCAGCACTGGCACGAGCCAGGCCCGGGAGTTGTCCGGCACCGAGCGCGGGTCGAGGCCGTGGGTCCGACCGTCCCAGGCGGGCTTGACGTCGACGAAGGTGAACCCGCCCGGGCCCTTGGCCGTGTCGTCGAGCTCCGCGACGGCCTCGCGCTGGACCCGGTCGCCCCTGAGCTGGAGCGCGTCGAGCGCCGCGCCGGCGTCGTAGGTCGGGGCGGCCTCGGGGATGGAGTAGCTGTCGGTGTTGATGAGGTGCGGGTAGCCGAGCAGGTACACCTGTGCGTGGCCGCCGGAGCGCTCGTGGACGGCGTCGAGGGCCTGCTTGGTCTGCTGCTGCAGCCGCGGCAACCTGGCATCGGCGGTGTCGAGGCTGCCCTCGCAGGAGCTCGCGCTGCGCAGCACGAGGCAGCTGAGCACGATCGAGGAGAAGCCGATGTCGTTGCCGCCGATGGTGAGGAAGACGGCGTCGGTGTCCCGGGTGACGGCGTCGATCTGCGGGGCCGCGGTCAGCTGGCAGCTGACCGTCGCGGTCCGCGTGCGCCCGACCTGCGACGCCGAGGTCACCGTGTACTCGTAGGACCAGTCGGCCTGGGCCGGCGCCCCGCAGAGCTCGGCGGCCTTGGCCTGGCGCAGCCAGTGGTGGGCGGCGTTGGGCGCCCTGCCGGGGATCTCGTAGGTCGCGGTGCGCGTCGTCGGCGCGCCGAGCGGGCGCGGGTTGAGGATGTCGGCGACGACCCCGCCGCTGCACGCGACGTCGGTGTAGCTCGCGCCGTCGGCCCGAGCCACCCGCGAGCCGTAGTTGTCCGGCGAGCGCCAGCACGTCTTCTCGTCGTAGGTGCCCGCGCCGTTGCCGGCCGAGTAGGAGTCACCGAGCTGCACGTACTCCAGCGCCGGGTCGGCGCCGGCCGTGGGAGCGGCCAGCCCCACACCACCTCCCATCGCGGCGACGGCGGTGATCAGGGCGAGGGTGCGACGACGGTGGCGCATGGGTACCTCCAGGTGGACGAAGGGGGATCAGAGACTACCCATGAGGTTCTCCATCAGTCTGATCGCTCCAGGGCCGATGATGACGACGAAGAGCGCCGGGAAGATGCAGAGCAGGAGCGGGAAGAGGATCTTGACGGTGACCTTCTGTGCCTTCTCCTCACCCTTCTGCCGGCGGGTGACGCGCATGGCCGAGGTCTGCTCGCGCAGGACCTTGGCGATCGGGATGCCGAGCCGGTCGGCCTGGACGATCGCCGAGATGAAGTTCTTCACCTCGGGCAGCACCATCCGCTCACCCAGCGAGGAGAAGGCGTCGGCGCGCGTCTTGCCGAGCTGGATCTCCGAGAGCACGCGGGCGAACTCACCCGACATCGGACCGTCGGTGCCGCGGGCGACCCTCAGGAGTGCGGCGTCGAAACCCTGCCCGGCCTCGACGCAGACGGTGAGCACGTCGAGCGTGTCCGCGAGGTCCCTGGCCGTGCGCTCCTGACGATGCAGCCCGGCGTTGTGGACTAGCAGGTCGGGGACGAAGAGGCCCACGGCGCCGAGCACGACGGCGACCAGGGTCCCCCCGAGGTCAAGACCCGCATAGAGGATGCCGAAAGCAACGCCCAGGAGCAGGGCCAAGCCCTTGACCCCCATGAGTCGGTCGACGGTCCACGGTGCGGGGTTTCCCGCACGGTCCAGCGACTTGGCGATCCGCTCCACCGTGCCCGCGGGGGACAGCCGGACCGCGAGGCGACGGCACCCGTCGATCAAGGGCGTGACGAATCGCTCCTTGACGGGCAGCTCGCTGCGGCTCACCGCGTCCGGGCTGATGCCGCCATTGATCATCACGAGGCTCCTGGCGACGCCGGTGGGTCCCGAGCTGAAGCCGAGCACCACGACGGCCACGACGAGCACGAGCGCCAGGGCGATGAGTCCGATACCGATGAGAGCGATGGTCATGTCACACCTCGATCTTGACGACGCGACGCATCCAGACGACCCCGACGATCATCTGCGTGACCGCACCGATGAGCATGATCAGTCCGATGGACGTGGTCCACAGGAGCTGGATGTAGTCGTAGTTGACGTAGAGCATGTACAGGAACATCCCGATCGGCAGGCCGATGAGGATCTGCGCCGAGAGACGCCCTTCCGCTGACAAGGTGGCGATCTGCCGCTTGAGGGTCTCGCGCTCGAGCAGGGTGCGTGCGGTGGTCTCGAGGGTCTCGGCAAGGTTGCCGCCGACCTCGCGCTGGATCCGGATCGCCATGACCGCCATGTGCATCGCGTCGCTGCCCATGCGATCGGCCATGCGCTCCAGCGCGTCGCCGATGTCGGTGCCGATCCGGGTCTCGGCGAGAGCTCGTGAGAACTCACGGTCGACGGGGGGAGCAGAGTCCTGCGCCACGGCGCTCAGCGCCTGCGGCAGCCCGAACCCGCTCCGCAGGGTGGTCGCGACGAGCGTGAGCGACTGGGGCAGGACCCGTTCAAAAGCCTTCGCCCGGCGCGCCGCGAGGTAGCGCAGCACGAGCTGCGGCAGGAAGACGCCCGCGACGAGCCCCACCACGATCCCGAGCAGCCAGGGTCCGGGCAGGAGGAGCGCACCGATGACGAGCCCCCCGAGGGTTGCGCCCAGGCGGATGACGAACCACTCCCCCGCCCGCAGCGGCAGGTCCGCGCGGTTGATGAGCTGCATGGTCCGGGTCGTCGAGCTGCGACCGTGCATGGTGCGCTCACCGAAGGCGACGAGCTGCTCCCGCACCGGGGGGCTCGCCGCCCGGGCATCCGCGCGGGTCGCCATGCCCGGCACGACATAGGTGTCGATCGCGGCAAGACGCCGCTCACGACGGGTCAGCAGCGTGGGCGTCAGCATGCCGTAGGCGAAGAGCGAGATGGCCAGACCGAGGCTCAGGGCCCCGAGCCAGGGCCACAGCGACGAGGTCATGCCCGGTGCGGCGATCTGGCCGAGGGCACCATCCCCCGGGTCGAGGGTGGGCGCCACGGCGGCGGGGCCGGCTCCGGCACCCAGGTCGAAGCGCTGCTCGACGACGAAGGGCTCACCACCCGCGGTCCCCTCGAGGCGGATGACGTGGCTGCCGACGAGCGGCTCGGGCGTCGTGATCTCGAAGGAGGACTGGGACTGCAGCGCGCGGGCCGACCCCTCGAAGGCTCGACCGACCTCCTGGGCGTCCCCTGCGGAGATGACGGAGCCACCCCCCGCACGAGCGAACCCCTGCAGTGCGGTCGTGGCGTCCGGGTCGTCGGTGTTGAAGCGCACGACGTCCACGCGGATCCCCCTGTCACGCAGGGCCTTCGTCGCCTTCTTGCGGTCCGAGGTGCGGGCCGTGCTGATCGTGTCGGCGCCGTCGCTGAGCAGCACGATGCTGCGGTCACCTTCGTCGCCGAGGGCCTTCGCCGCGGCGGTGACGCCCGCGTAGAGGCTGGTGTCGCCGTAGCTGACGAGTCCGTCGACGACCCGCTGGACACGTCCGCGGTCAGCGGTGGGCGCCTGGTCCACACCGGCGGTGTCGGCGAAGGTGGCGACTCCCACGCGCACGTCCTTAGGCGCCTCGGCGAGATAGGCCTTGGTCGCCGAACGCACCGTGCGCATGCCGTCTGCACCCATCGAGCCGCTCGTGTCGATGACGAGCATCGAGGTCCGCTTGATGCTCGAGGACTCCGATGCCACGACCTCTCGCGCCTCGCCGTCGACCTTCGCCACGAGCCCGCGGGGGTCGACCTCGACGACCTCGGCGCTGCGGAAGGTGAGGACGCCGGTCACCGAGGTGCCATCGACCTCGACATTGCCGATGGACACCTTGGTCACGGCTGCGGCGGGCGCGGCCCCGAGTGCGGCGACGACCAGGAAGGCGAGCACCGATCCGAGGAGCCGGGCGAGGAATCTCATCATGATGAGTACCGCACGAAGAGCTGCGGTGGCAGCGCGATCCCGAGGTCCTCGAGCTCGTGGACGAAGCCCGGACGGATGCCGGTCGGCACGAGCGAGCCGAGGTACCGGCCGTCGACGTCGCGACCTGCGGCGTAGTCGAAGGTGTACAGATCCTGCAGCGTGACGATCTCGCTCTCCATCCCGATCACCTCCGTGATGGCGACGATGCGCCGCGTGCCATCGCTGAGACGGGACTGCTGGATGATGAGGTCGACGGCACCGGCGACCTGCTCACGGATGGCGCGGACCGGCAGCTCGATGCCGGCCATGAGCACCATCGTCTCGAGCCGGGCGAGGCTGTCACGGGCAGAGTTGGCGTGGACGGTCGTCAGCGACCCGTCATGGCCGGTGTTCATCGCCTGCAGCATGTCGAGGGCGGCGGCGTCACGGACCTCCCCGACGATGATGCGGTCGGGGCGCATGCGCAGGGCGTTGCGCACGAGGTCACGGATGGAGATCTCCCCGCGCCCCTCGATGTTGGGCGGGCGCGACTCCAGGCGCAGCACGTGCCGCTGGTGGAGCTGGAGCTCCGCGGCGTCCTCGATGGTCACGATGCGCTCGTCCTCGGGGAGGAAGCTGCTCACGACGTTGAGCGTCGTCGTCTTGCCCGAGCCGGTACCACCGGAGACGACCATGCTGCGCCGGCCGCGCACGCAGGCGTCGAGGAAGTCCCGGACCTGCCGCGACATCGTCCCCATGCCGACGAGGTCGTCATCGGTGAAGGGGTCCGCGGCGAACTTGCGGATCGTCAGCATCGAGCCGTCGATGGCGACGGGGGGCAGCACCGCGTTCACCCGGGAGCCGTCGGGCAGACGGGCGTCGACCATGGGGCTCGACTCGTCGACGCGCCGCCCGACCCGGGAGACGATCTTGTCGATCGTGCGTCGCAGGTGGGCATCGTCGACGAAGCTGGTCGGCGCCGGGAAGAGGCGACCGGCACGCTCGATGTAGATGTCGTCCGGCCCGTTGACCATGATCTCGGTGACCTCGGGGTCACGCAGGTAGGGCTCGAGCGGCCCGTGACCGAGGATGTCGTCGGAGACGTCCTGGGCGATCTTGGTGCGGTCGGCCTGCGAGAGGGGTGTGTGCTCCGAGTCGATGACCGACTGCAGGGTCGCTCGTACCTGTGCGGCGAGCTCGTCCTCGGAGAGGTGCGGGTCGTAGAGGCGCGGTCCGAGGGACTCGACGAGCTCCTGGTGGACGCGTGCCTTGACGTCGGCGTGCGGGTCAGCGCGGTGGTGGGCCCCGGCCCGTCGCGTGCGTGGCCCGGCGCTCGGATCCCCGCCCGAAGAGGGGTTGCGCACCTGGTCGAGACGATCGGCGAGACTGCTCATGCCCTGCTCCTCTTCAGCCCGAGGCTGCGCCGCGGACTCTCCTCGACCAGCTCGCCGAACCGACGGCGGACCTCACGATCGGTCAGGTCGCGGATCGCCAGGGTCGCCGGTCCCTTGGGGTCCTGGACGAGCAGCGGGACGCCACGGTTGGTGGCCGCCGGCACGCTCAGGCTGTTGGGGATGCTCACGGCGATGGCCTGCTTGAGCACGTCCTCGACGTCGCCGCCGTCCAGACCGACCTTGAGCCCCGAGCGGTTGAGGACGACGACCCGGTTGTCCCTGGACCCACCCAGGGTGTCCAGGGTGTTCATCGCGATGCGCAGGTTCTTCACCGCGGGGATGTCGAGCGTCGTGATGAGCACCGCGAGGTCACTGATGTCCAGGGCGGTGAGGACGTGGTCGGTGAAAGCGGGCGGGGTGTCGATGACGATGTAGTCGTACATCGTGCGTGCGGTGCGCAGCATCTCGAGGACGACATCGGCGGGGACGCGCTCCGCGTCCCCCGGGTCGCTCGAGGGCGCGATGACGTCGAGCCCAGTGCCCTCGTGGGTGACGACGATGGACTCGAGCCCTGCCCGGTCGATGTGGCCCCGCATGGTGACGAGATCGGTGACCGTGCCGTTGGGGACGAGCTGGAGGCTGATGGCGACGTCGCCGAACATCAGGTCCAGGTCGACCAGGAGCGTCCGCGCCCCGCTCGTCGCGAGATGAGCCGCGAGGTTCGTCGACACGGTCGTCTTGCCCACTCCTCCCTTGGCCGAGAAGACGGTGATGATCCGCCCCTGCTTCTGACGGGTGGAGTCACCGCCGAGGCGGGCGGAGAGCTGCTCGTTGCGTCGCATGGCGTCGGCGAGCGCGGTCTGGTCGTCTGCCTGGACGACCTCACGGATGCCGCTGCGCAGGGCGAAGCCCATGACGTTGACGTCGAGGCGGTGCCGCAGCAGCAGGACGCCGACCTCGGGGCGCTGGACGCGCAGGTGCTCGGCCAGGTCGCAGGCGGCCTCGACGGGGATGTCGGGGCCGATGACGACGAGTCGGTGACGTGACGACTGCTCGAGCTCGCGCACGACCTGTGGCCCGTGGGTCATCACGTCCGCCGACTCGCCGAGGGCGAAGGAGTAGGTGTCGATGGCCCGCGGGTCCGGGTCCCAGAGGATGGTCATGACGCGTCCTTCCGTAGCAGGTCGGCCGCGACGTCCTCGTCGAAGACCGTCATGTCGTTGGTCGAGGACCCGTCGTCCATCTTGACGTCCGACCCGCGCAGACCGGCGTAGAGCTGGTACTCGGTGATGCCGTGGGCGAGTCGAGGGGCGTCCTTGGGGTCGACCGCGACAGTCACGAGGAAGCTCTGCTGCTCGGTCGCCTGGGCGTCGCTCTCCTCTTCGTCGTCGGGAGAGGCCTGCTGTGTCGGGGCAGCCAGGGGCTTGGTCCCCATGGCGATGACCTGGACGTCGGGCAGCAACACGCTCGTGCCGGAGACGTCGAGCTCGTTGATCTGCTTCACCTTGGCCCCGTCCCCGATGACCTTGATCTTGTGGGTGGCGTAGATCGCGATGCGGGAGCCCGGGGTCACGAACTCGCCGACGCGCGCCGGGTCGGAGAGCTCGACCGACATCGCGAGCTTGCCGGGCGGCACCTCGATCGCCTTGGTCCCGGTCGGTGTGGTGCCGAAACGCGAGGTCATGAGGAACTCGCCCGGCTGCACGTCCGAGAGCGCGAGCAGTGCGTTGTTGTCCGGGCCGACCCACTCGAGCGCACCATCCGGTCGCGCCTCGGAGGCGACCTTGGTCCGCACGATGAGGTCATTGCGCTGCGCGTCCTTGAGGGTCGTGCCTGCGGGGACGGGCTGCTCGGCGACGTAGACGTAGACCGGCTGTGCTCCTGCCACGGCTCGCGCATCCGCCCCGCGGACATAGGTCAGGACCATGACGGACCCGCCGAGCGCCAGGAGGACTGCGACGATGACGGCGATGACTCGACGTTTCATGGGTCTCTTCTCTCAGTGTTTCGTGGGACGCTGGTCAGCCGGCCGGGACGATGCTGCGAGCACCGCGGTCCTCGCCGCCCAACCCGCCGGAGTCGACGGGCTTGAGGCTGGAGGTGAACCAGCCCCAGATGTAGCTGACGGAGTCGTTGCACTTGCCCGTGCACACCGTCGCCGGTCGCTGGTAGATGTCGTAGCTCTTGGTCGGGGCGGCCGAGGACACGCCGTTCCACCCCGCGAAGTAGAAGGACGCGACGCCGGAGATCTTGTACTCCGCACCCCCACCCGTGCCCTTGGTCTCTACGTAGATCGGGATGAAGACCTCGGTCCCGATGTACTTCTTCAGCTCGTCGGCAAGGCATCCCTCGCTCGTGCCGGGGCCGCCGCCCACCCAGCCGTCCGAGACGTCGGCCACGCAGCCCTCGTTGTCGAGCCAGGAGAAGCCGCCCGGGTAGGTCGCGCCCGGGCTGCCCTCGCACTTGTGGTCGGCGCTGTCGTGGGTGAAGATGCCCGTCGCGTAGTCCCCGGACGAGATGGAGGTGGGCAGGACCGGCGGGGCGCTCCCGTTGGGCGCCGGCGTGTACGGAGGGGACGGCGCGTACTTGGAGCCGGGCACCCCGCCGACCGAGGTCTTGTTCGCCCAGTCGCATGCCCCGATCGTGATGGGCAGCGTGTTTCCGGTGCTTCCGGCAGGGCCGTACGCCGCACGGGCGCACGCAGTCGTCCCCGAGTCCCCGTCGCTCCCGCCGGTCAGGACCCGCGAGAAGGGGAGGAAGAGCTCGTCGTCGCCCGACGTCGTGAGCGTGCGGGTGTAGGTCTCGACGTAGGGGATGCTCGCGCCGGTCCCGGTGAGCCAGGACGGCAGGGGCGGGCACTCGCCCAGGTCCCCGATCGAGCCCGTGGCGAGGCAGGTGGGGAGCGACCCGATCCCGCGGCCGCACGCGCCGTTCGGCGCGCCGTTCACGGTCCGGTTGTCGTACTGCATGCGCTCGTCCCCGGCATTGGGGTTCAGCAGGTCGGACACCGCGGTAGGAGCGCACCCGGCCGCGTCCTCAGCGCACTCCTGGGCGAGAGCCAGCGAGGTGGCGTCCGCGCCGTTCTGCAACTGGCGG
Source organism: Janibacter terrae NBRC 107853 (assembly GCF_001591405.1). Classification (GTDB taxonomy): domain Bacteria; phylum Actinomycetota; class Actinomycetes; order Actinomycetales; family Dermatophilaceae; genus Janibacter; species Janibacter terrae. The sequence goes on along the minus strand of NZ_BCUV01000007.1, from coordinate 1,294,769 downwards.
CGCTCGTAGGTGAGGTTGCCGAGGTCGACACTCACGGCCAGCATGCCGATGATCATCAACCCCGAGAAGAGGACGGCCACGATGACCGCCGCGCCGCCGCGCTCACCCTGCAGACGCCGTGAAGCGTGCGAACGGATACGAGTCAGCCACCGCACCTCATCACCGCCTTGGCCCGTGCCGGCGGCAGGGTCCCGCTGGCACCGAACAGGCTCATGGCCGGGTCCAGGAGGATCCACTCGAAGGTGCCAGTGGCGACGACCTCGGCGTCACCTCCCACACCTGCGGTGCACAGTTGCGGTGTCGTGACCGCCAAGCCTTGGACCACGCCGGCGGCCTTCTCGGTCCGCAGGACAATATTCGGCTGGGACTCACCCAGCACCGCGACGCGGGCACCCTCGCGGACCGCGTTGGTCAGCTGGATCTCGGTCAGGAAGTATCGGCCGAAGTCGACGATGCCGGCGATCATCAGGAACAGCAGGGGCAGGACGAGTGCCATCTCGACTGCGGCAGCGCCCCGTTGGCGCCAAGCAGGACGGGAGTGTCCGGTGCGTGCCATGGTCCACCCCTTCGAGGCGTCGTCGTCATGGAGGTTGGGACCACTCATGGGTCCGGGTCATGGATCGGATGGCATCCGCGGCGGGGGTGGGCAGGAACGGCACCCCCGCCGGGGACTGCCACCGGGCTCTATCAGGGGGTGACGGTGATCGCCTTCTCGACCTTTTCGAAGGCCGCGTTGATGTCGGTGCCGAGCGTGGTGACGGCGAGCACGATCACGGCCGCGATGAGCGCGACGATCATGCCGTACTCCACGGCGGTCGCCCCCTTCTCGCGCTGGACCGTGAGCAGGGACTGGAGGCGGACGTAGAGCTCGATCATGGTTCTCTCCTTGTGAAAAGGCGCCGAGGAGCCCCGGACGGGCACGGCGTGTGGCGGGTGGTGCTGTGGTCGTCAGACCAGGTCCGTCGACGACGGGCCGAAGAAGGGCCGGCGGCCCGGTGCGGGCTGGCGGCGAGAGCCGTTGCGGCTGAAGGGACCTCGTGAACGACCGAGGTGCAGGGACGTGGTGCAGGGACGGCAGGACCAAGGCATGGCACTGCCGTACAACTGGTTGGATCTGGTCTTCCCCCGAAGTGCTGTCTCAGGAATTCCTGGCCAACTGATTCGTAACCGTAAGGGCTTGGTCAGGTTTTTGCCAGAGTTTCTTCAGTAAAATTTTCAAGGGGTCCGAATCGACGAGTCCCGCGGCCGCCGGTAGGGTCGATTTCGTGCCCGACATCGCCGCCCTCTCCGTGACCCTGCTCGGCGTCCTCGCGGGGGTCGCGCTGCGGTTCCGGCTGACGCGCCTGAGCTACCGGCTGGACGACGAGCGCGAGCTGTCGCGCCCCCCTTCGTGGTGGGTCGTCCCGATCACGGCGATCGCGAGCGTCCTTGTGTGGCAGTCGATTTCGCCCGAGAACCCGCCCGTCGTCCCGGCGGTCTACGTGCTCGCCAGCTGGGTCATGGTGGCGCTCGCCTTCATCGATCTCGACGTGCACCGACTGCCCGATCGCATCCAGCTGCCGGCCTACCCGACCGTGCTGGTGCTGCTCGTGGCATGCAGCATCGCGAGCAGCGACTGGGGTGCGCTCGTCCGCGCGCTCGTCGCGGGCGTGGCCCTGTTCGTCCTTTACCTTTTCCTTGCACTTCTACCCGGAGGCGGCATCGGCTTCGGTGACGTCAAGCTCGCCGGCCTGCTCGGGATGCTCCTCGGGTGGCTCTCGTGGACCCACGTGATGCGCGGGACGGTCGCGGCGTTCCTCATCGGCGGCCTTGTCGCGGCGCTCCTACTGGTACTGCGCAGGGTGAAGCGGGACGACGAGTTCCCTTACGGCCCACCGATGCTCGTCGGCGCGGTGGGCGCGCTCATCGCGCCCTTCGCGCTCGGGGCGATCGGCTGATCAGGCCAGACGCACGAGGGCGTCCGGGTCCTCCTGGGGCAGACGCCCCTCGGTGAGCACGGCTGTGACGGCCTGCCGGTTGAAGTTCATCCGGCCCCCACGAGTGGTAAGGAAGGCCGTGTCCGCGGCGTCGCGGCCGGTCGCGATGCGGACCATCGCCTCACGCGGAGCGAGCCGGGTCGCGTCGACGATGTGCCACGCGTCCTCGACCCAGGCCTCGGCGACGGCGTGGAAGTCCATGGGCTGCAGGCCCGGCGCGTAGACCGAGACGAGCCGTGCCGGCGTGCCCAGCGCGCGCAGCAGTGCGACGACGACGTGCGCGAAGTCCCGGCACACCCCTGACGCCTGGAGGATCGAGTCGACCGCACCGTCGGTGCCGCGGCTCGAACCGGAGACGTAGGCCATGTGCGAGTTCACCCACTCCGCGACCGCACGCACGCGCTCGACCCCGGTCTGCGACGGGAAGAGCTGGGCGGCCATGGGCGCCAGGCGATCCGACTCCGCGTACCGGCTCGGGCGGGTGAAGGCCCAGCGGTCGAAGTCGATCTCGGGCCCGACCTGGTCGCCCACCGGACGGGTGATGTCGACGAGCGCCGAGTAGGTCACCTCGAGCCAGCCGCTGCCCACGTCCTCGACGAGGTGCAACCGCGTGCCGTGGTTGCCCGCGAGCTCGCGGGCCTCGACCCGACGACCGGCCGCGTGGATGAGGATCTCCTCCTCGAGGATGTCGTGCGCGCTGGACACCGCGAAGGACAGCAGTGCCTCCCGGACGCCGTTGGTCCCGTAGGCGAACTTGGTCCCCACCCGCGCCTGGAGCGGGGTGGAGTCGGCGTCGACGATCGCGAGGTCGGTCATGGGTCCATCCGACCCCGCCCGGGCACCCCAGGTCAAAGCGAAGGGAGCGCCGCTCGCCTCACACCGTCGCCGGCACGGCCAGGAAGGCCGAGAGCGCGCCGAGGGTCTCCGGCGCGATGCGGTACCAGACATAGGTCCCGCGACGCTCCGACGTGACGATCCCGGCCTCGCGCAGGGTCTTCAGGTGGTGCGAGATCGTGCCCGCGGACAGGGCGAAGGCCGGGGTGATGTCGCAGACGCACACCTCGGGCTGGGCCGCGATGAGGCTCGCCAGGCGCAGGCGCACCGGGTCGCCGAGGGCCTTGAACACCGGCGCCATGCTCACCGCGTCGGCCTCGCTGACCGGCGCCTCGGTGAGGCCGCCACACGTGACGACCGGCTCGACGGCGAGGTGGGTGCGGGAGCTCATGGAGCCATCTTGACATATGTCAAAACAGCCTTCACGCTGGGACCGCTGATTGGCCAACCATCAAAGCAGGAGCTCACCGTGACCCGGCAGGACATCCACGACGTGGTCCGCGAGCGCTACGCCTCCGCCGCCCGCGCCGCCCTCGACCCGACGACGACCTCGACCTGCTGCGGCAGCACGGCGACCGACCCGATCACGGTCGGGCTCTACGAGGGGACGGACTCCCCTTCGGACACCGCACTGGCCGCCTCCCTCGGGTGCGGCAACCCGACCGCACTGGCCGACCTCTCGCCCGGTGAGGACGTGCTCGACCTCGGATCCGGCGGGGGCCTCGACGTCCTGCTGTCCGCGCGACGGGTCGCCCCCGGCGGCACCGCCCTCGGTCTCGACATGACCGACGAGATGCTCGAGCTCGCTCGTCGCCACCAGGCCGAGGCCGGCATCGACAACGCGCGCTTCCTGAAGGGGATGATCGAGCAGATCCCGCTGGCGGACGCCTCCGTCGACGTCGTCATCTCCAACTGCGTCATCAACCTCTCGCCCGACAAGGACGCCGTGATCCGCGAGGCACACCGCGTGCTGCGTCCCGGTGGCCGCTTCGCCGTCTCCGACGTCGTGCTCCTCCGCGAGATCCCCGACGCGCTGCGGGGCGTCGTCGGCCTGTGGACCGGGTGCATCTCCGGCTCGCTGCTCGACACGGACTACGTCGCCAAGCTCACCGCCGCCGGCTTCGCCGACGCGGGCGTCGAGGTGACCCGACGGTTCGACCGCTCCGACCTGGAGGACATGTCCGACCTGGTCGGCGAGCGGCTGCCGCCGGGCTGGACCCTCCCAGGTGTGCTCGACGCGCTCGACGGCTCCTTCGCCAGCGCATTCGTCCGTGCCCGGAAGGCAGCCCGCTGATGACCACCACCACCGCCCGACCCCAGTCGCCCGCTCGTCTGTCGACCCTGGACCGCTGGCTCCCCCTGTGGATCGGCCTGGCCATGCTCGCCGGCCTTCTCCTCGGACGACTCGTCCCCGGCCTCGGCGGAGCGCTGAGCGCGATCGAGGTCGACGGCATCTCGCTCCCGATCGCCATCGGTCTGCTCGTCATGATGTACCCGGTGCTCGCCAAGGTCCGCTACGACCGGCTCGACACGGTCACGAGCGACCGGCGCCTGCTCGGTTCCTCTCTCGTGCTCAACTGGCTCGTCGGGCCTGCCCTGATGTTCGCCCTCGCCTGGTTGATGCTGCCCGACCTGCCCGAGTACCGCACCGGTCTGATCATCGTCGGGCTCGCCCGGTGCATCGCCATGGTGATCATCTGGAACGACCTCGCCTGCGGTGACCGCGACGCAGCCGCGGTGCTCGTGGCCATCAACTCGCTCTTCCAGGTCGTCGCGTTCGCCGCGCTCGGCTGGTTCTACCTGTCGGTCCTGCCCGGCTGGCTCGGTCTCGACCAGGCGGCGCTCGACGTCTCCGCGTGGCAGATCGCCAAGTCCGTGCTGATCTTCCTCGGCATCCCGCTGCTCGCGGGCTACCTGACCCGCCGGGGTGGCGAGCGCCGGTGGGGCCGTGAGCGCTACGAAGCCTCATTCCTGCCGAGGATCGGCCCGTGGGCGCTGTACGGGCTGCTCTTCACGATCGTCCTGCTCTTCGCCCTGCAGGGCGAGGCGATCACCTCCAAGCCCGGTGACGTCGCCCGCATCGCGCTGCCGCTGCTCGCGTACTTCGCGATCATGTGGGGCGTCGGCTACCTCACCGGTCGGCTGCTCGGGATGTCGTACGAGCGCACGACCACCCTCGCCTTCACCGCCTCGGGCAACAACTTCGAGCTGGCGATCGCCGTGGCGATCGCGACCTTCGGCGCCACGAGCGGGCAGGCCCTCGCCGGGGTCGTCGGTCCCCTGATCGAGGTCCCCGTCCTCGTCGGCCTGGTCTACGTCAGCCTCGCGCTGCGCCACAGGTTCCCTCACGCCTCGCCCGGGGGCGCGGCCCGCCCCGCCGAGGAGCTGTCATGAGCGCCCACGCCCACGACCCGTATGCCGACATCGTCGACGACCTGACGTACGCGTACGACGGCGTCTTCTCCCCGGAGACCGTCGCCACGGTCGTGCGCGAAGCCCGCGAGCTGCTCGAGCCCCGCGCGACGATCACGCGGTACCTGCCGATCTTCGTGGCCCGTCAGGCCCGCGAGCAGCTGATGACGGTCGCCCAGGCCGAGGGGCGGGTCGCCAAGCAGGTGCCCGAGGTGCTCTTCGTCTGCGTGCACAACGCGGGTCGCTCCCAGATGGCTGCGGCTCTCACCGAGCACCTCTCGGCCCGTCGCGTCCACGTCCGCTCTGCCGGCTCGCAGCCCGCCGACGAGGTCAACCCCGTCGTCGTGGAGGCCCTCGCCGAGCGCGGCATCGCCCTCACGACGCCGTACCCCAAGCCGCTCAGCCACTCCGCCGTGCAGGCCGCCGACGTCATCGTGACGATGGGCTGCGGCGACGCCTGCCCGATCTTCCCCGGCAAGCGCTACGAGGACTGGGACGTCGCCGACCCGGCCGGACAGCCCCTGGAGGCGGTCCGGGACATCCGCGACGACATCCAGGGCCGCGTGACCGCGCTGCTGCGCGCCGTCCTCTCCTGACCCACCGCCCACCCGGAGGCATCGTGACCGACCACCCTTCCGTTCTCTACGTCTGCGTCCACAACGCCGGCCGCTCGCAGATGGCCGCCGCCTACACGCGCGCGCTCTCCGGCGGGGCCGTCGAGGTCCGCTCCGCCGGTTCGGCGCCTGCCGACTCGATCAACCCCGCTGTCCACGGGGCCATGCTCGAGGAGGGCATCGACCTGTCGGCCGAGCGGCCGAAGGTGCTGACCACCGACGCGGTGCAGTCCTCCGACGTCGTCATCACCATGGGGTGCGGCGACGCCTGCCCGATCTTCCCCGGCAAGCGCTACGAGGACTGGCAGCTGGAGGACCCGGCCGGTCAGGGCGTCGAGGCCGTCCGTCCCATCCGTGACGAGATCCGGGGCCGCGTCGTCGCGCTCCTGTCCTCGCTCGACGTGCCCGTGCAGGACTCCTCGCGATGAGCCGCCCGTCGGTGCTCTTCGTCTGCGTCAAGAACGGCGGGAAGTCGCAGATGGCCGCGGCCCTCATGCGCCAGCGTCACGGCGCCGACGTCGACGTGCACTCCGCGGGCACCCGACCGGGAGACGCACTCAACGATGGCTCGGTCGCCGCACTCGAGGAGGTCGGTGCCGACGTCGGGGGCGAGCACCCCAAGCCCATCGACCCGGCGCTGCTCGACGCCGTCAGCCTCGTCGTCGTCATCGGCGACGAGGCCCGGATCGACGCCCCCGGCCGCGCGCCGGTCGACCGGTGGGTCACCGTCGAGCCGTCGCTGCGCGGCATCGAGGGCGAGGAGCGGATGCGCCTCATCCGTGACGACCTGACCGAGCGGGTCGACGCCCTCGCCGCACAGATGACCCGCTCCGTCTCCCCGTGAGGAAGGGGGTCGGACCCCCCTTCGTCAGTGGTCGGCGACCAGGCGCCCGCTGAGCCGATCGTGACGGTCCGCCGACGCCTGGTTGAGCCCGACGATCTCCACGCTCTTGCCCAGCCGCTCGTACTTGGTGCGGATGCCGTCGAGCGCGGCCACGGTCGAGGCGTCCCAGATGTGGCTGTCGGACAGGTCGATGACGACTCGAGCAGGGTCCCCGGCGTAGTCGAACTGGTAGACGAGGTCGTTGCTCGTGGCGAAGAACAGCTCACCGTTGACCTTGTAGACCCTCACGTCGACCGCGCCGTCCCCGTCGACATCGGTCTCCGCGATCCGCTCGACGTACGCGAAGTGGGCCACCCGCCGGGTGAAGAAGATCATCGCCGCGACGACACCGAGGATCACCCCGTAGGCCAGGTTGTGCGTGACGACCGTGACGGCCACGGTTGTCGCCATGACGAGGTTCTCGCTCTTGGGCATGCGCCGGAGCGTGGCGGGGTGGACGCTGTGCCAGTCGAAGGTCGCCACCGACACCATGACCATCACGGCGACGAGCGCGGCCATCGGGATCATGCCCACGAGCGGTCCCGCACCGACGACGAGCGCCAGCAGGAAGGCCCCGGCGAGGAATGTCGAGATCCGGGTCCGGGCTCCCGAGACCTTGACGTTGATCATCGTCTGGCCGATCATCGCGCAGCCGCCCATGCCGCCGAAGAGGCCGGAGGCCATGTTGGCCACGCCCTGGCCCCAGGTCTCCCGGGTCTTGTCCGAGTGGGTGTCGGTGATGTCGTCGACGAGCTTGGCGGTCATGAGCGACTCGAGGATGCCGACGAGGGCCATGGCCAGTGCGAAGGGGCCGATGACCTGGAGCGTCTCGAGGGTGACCGGGACGTCGGGCAGGAGCAGCTGGGGCAGCGACTCCGGCAGCTCGCCCTGGTCGGACACGTCCGGCAGGGTCCATCCGCCGGCCCAGACGACGGCGGTGACGGCGACGATCGCCACGAGGGGCGCCGGCACCAGGGTCGTCAGTCGGGGCAGGCCGATCATGATCAGGATGCCGGCCGCGACCATGGGGTAGACCAGCCACGGCACACCGACCAGGTAGGGCAGCTGCGCCATGAAGATCAGGATGGCCAGGGCGTTGACGAAGCCGATCATCACCATCCGCGGGATGAAGCGCATGAGCTTCGCCACGCCGAGCAGGGACAGGACGATCTGCAGCACGCCCGCGAGGATCACGGTCGCGAGGAAGTAGTCCATGCCGTGATCCCGGGCGACGGGGGCGATGACGAGTGCGACCGCGCCCGTCGCCGCCGAGATCATCGCGGGCCGGCCACCGACGAAGGCGATCGTCACGGCCATGACGAAGCTGGAGAACAGCCCCACTCGCGGGTCGACGCCCGCGATGACCGAGAACGAGATCGCCTCGGGGATCAGGGCGAGCGCCACGACCAGACCGGCAAGGACCTCGGTCCTCAACCGGCGAGGATCGCGAAAGGCAGCGCGGGTGGAGGTCTCGCGTTCACAGGCCTCGGGCACTGCCGATAGGCCGGAGCCGGCGGGCGCGGTACTGACGGCAGGGTCGGGCACGGGGATCCTTCAGGACGAGGCACGGAGAGCACGGCAACCCTACCGTGACGTTAGGGTAGCCAGATCCCGGTCGCGAGTCCGTGTCGACCTGCCACGGTGGGGCGGCTGCCAGACGGTAGCCTTCCGCCCATGCCTGCTGTCGCTGACGGGATGAGGACGTGAACGACGACCCCCACGTCCACATCGGCCAGGTGGCCTCCCGCACCGGCCTGTCGCACCGCACCCTGCGCTACTACGAAGAGATGGGGCTGCTCACTCCCAGCGCGCGCACCGAAGGTGGATTCCGCCTCTACGGCCAGGCTGACGTCGAGCGCCTCCTGCTGATCAAGCCGATGAAGCCGCTCGGGTTCTCGATCGAGGAGATGCGTCAGCTCGTGGACGCCCTTGATGTCCTCGCAGACCCCACCGCGAACGCGGCAGACACATCGTCGGCCCGAGCGCAGGTCGATGCGATCCACGCGGACGCACTCACACGGGTGACCGAGCTGAGAGCGGCCACCGCGCGTGCAGAGGCCTTCACCGACGCCTTGGCTCAGCTCGCTCTGCCCAGGCCACCGACGAACGACCCTGCCGGTCCGTGAGCGTAGTGTCGTGTGCAGTCCAACGCACCGCTGAGCACGCCCCCGAGGAGATCACATGAGCCACCCGCACCTCGAGCTGGGCGCACCACCTGCACTCCCCAAGGGCGCCCTGCGGGTCATCCCCCTGGGTGGCCTCGGCGAGGTGGGGCGCAACATGACGGTCCTGGAGCACCGGGGCAAGCTGCTGGTGATCGACTGCGGCGTCCTGTTCCCCGAGGAGCACCAGCCCGGCGTCGATGTCATCCTGCCGGACGTCACCTTCCTGAAGGATCGCATGGACGACGTGGTGGGCATCGTCCTGACCCACGGCCACGAGGACCACATCGGCGCCGTGCCCTACCTCCTGAGGCACCGCAACGACATCCCCCTGATCGGCTCGCGACTCACCTTGGCGCTGATCACCGCAAAGCTCAAGGAGCACCGGATCAAGCCCACGACCCTCGAGGTCGTCGAGGGCGACCACCGAGACCTGGGCCCCTTCGGGTGCGAGTTCGTGGCGGTCAACCACTCCATCCCCGACGGCCTGGCCGTCGCAGTGCGCACCGCAGCAGGCTTGCTGCTCCACACCGGCGACTTCAAGATGGATCAGTTCCCGCTCGACAAGCGGCTGACCGACCTCCCCGCCTTCGCCCGGCTGGGGGCGGAGGGCGTCGACCTCTTCCTCACCGACTCCACCAACGCGGAGGTGCCCGGCTTCACCACCTCCGAGAAGGACCTCGCGCCGGCCATCGAGACCGTCTTCCGCACCGCCCCGGGACGGGTCATCGTCTCCAGCTTCGCCAGTCACGTCCACCGCATCCAGCAGGTGCTGGACTCGGCACATCGCAACAAGCGCAAGGTCGCCTTCGTCGGCCGATCAATGGTGCGCAACATGGACATCGCACGACAGCTCGGCTATCTCGATGTCCCACGCGGGCTCGTCGTCGACGTCAAGGAGCTCTCGAAGTTGCCCGACCGCAAGGTCACCCTGGTGTGCACCGGGTCGCAGGGTGAGCCCATGGCCGCGCTCTCCCGGATGGCCAGCGGCGACCACCAGATCCGTATCGGGGACAACGACACGGTGCTGCTGGCGTCCTCGCTCATCCCGGGCAACGAGACCTCGATCTCGCGCGTCATCAACGGCCTGATCCGGCGGGGCGCCGACGTCGTGCACAAGGGCAACGCCAAGGTGCACGTCTCCGGTCACGCCAGCGCCGGCGAGCTGGTCTACTGCTACAACCTCGTCAAGCCGCGCAATGTCATGCCGGTCCACGGGGAGTGGCGCCACCTGCGCGCCAACGCCGACCTGGCGATCGCCACGGGCCTCGACCCCGAGCACGTCGTCGTCGTCGACGACGGAGTCGTGGTCGACCTGCAGGACGGCGAGGTGCGCGTCACCGGCAAGGTCCGTGCCGGGTATGTCTACGTCTCAGCCGGCACCGTCGGCGGCGTGACCGAGGAGAGCCTGCGCGACAGGGTCACGCTGAGCCAGGAAGGCATCGTCACGGTGCTCGCGCTGATCGACATCGACACGGGCAAGCTCGTCGAGCCGCCGGAGTTCCTCACGCGGGGCCTGGGTGCCGACGAGTCCCTCTTCGACGAGGCGATCCCGGCCATCGAGAAGGCGCTCACGGCCGCAGCGGCAGACGGTGTCGGTGACCCGATCGATCTCGAGAAGCGGATCGGGCGCGCCGTCTCCCAGTGGGCCGGGCGCAAGCACCGTCGCAATCCCCTGGTCATCCCCGTGGTCGTCGAAGCGTGAGCTGAAGCACCTCGGCGCCCTGCAGCCCGGCCAGCTCGGCGGCGTCGACGAGCAGCTTCGAGCCGCGCACCCCGGAGCCGATGACGACCTCGCCGGCCGCGACGACGGCCTCGTCGACGAGGACCGGCCAGTCCTCCGGGAGCCCGACGGGCGTGATCCCGCCGTACTCCATCCCCGACAGCTCGACCGCCTCGTCCATCGGCGCGAAGGAGATCTTGCGCGCATCGACGTGCCGGCGCACGACGCCGTTGACGTCCGCCCGGTCCGTCGCGAGGACGAGGACGGCGGCGTGCCGCGTCTCCCCTCCCCTTCGGCCTGCGACGACGACGCAGTTGGCGGACAACTGCGGCGGCGACGCATAGGCCTCGCAGAAGGCGGCGGTGTCCGCCAGCTCGGGGTCGATCTCGGCCACGCGGGCCGAGGGGACCGCCGCGATCGCGGCGGCGACGGGCGCGGCGAGCAGGTCGGTGCGCTCGGCCGCCGGAGTCCAGGTCAGGGTGCCGGCTGCGGTGCTCATCCCTCGACTCTAGGCCCCGCCCGGTCTACCCTGACCGGGGACCACGAGGAGGTGGCCGATGGTGGAGTCGGGCCGACGGCGCACGCTGCAGCGCGCCTGGGAGCACTGGCGCGAGGGCAGTGCCCCCGAGCAGGTGCGCCCCGAGATCCTCTCGTCGTGGGAGCGGTCCGCCGAGCACCTGCCCGCCAGCGTCGACGCGGCCCCCCTGGCCGACGAAGGGGAGACCGCCAGCCTCTTCGCGGAGTCACCGCTGTCGGCCGCGGTCGCCCGGCTCGAGGGGGCGCTGCGGTCCGCGGCCGAGGACGGCGACCTCGTCGTCGCTGTCACCGACCCCCAGACACGGATCCTGTGGACCTATGGCGGGCGGGTCATGCGCAGCGCTGCCGAGCAGGTCAACTTCGTCGCCGGCGGCCGGTGGGACGAGGGCAGCGTCGGGACCAATGCGCTCAACCTCGCGCTGCGCACGGACTCCGTCTCAACCGTCTTCGCCGCCGAGCACTACGCCCCGATCATCCACAACTGGGTCTGCTGGGCCGCGCCCGTCCACGACCCGGTGACCGGTGCCCAGCTCGGGGTGCTCGACCTGTCGACGACGTGGGACCGCAGCCACCCCATCGGCGCCGCCACCGCCCAGGCGCTGGCGCGTCTCCTCGAGACGGCGATCCCCGCCTCGTCGATCGCCTCGACGCTGACCGTGCCAGCGCAGCAGGGGCTGCACCTACGGCTGCTCGGCGCGAGCGAGGTCCACCTCGACGGCTCGCGCCTGCTGCTCACCCGCCGCCAGGTCGAGATCCTCGCGATCCTCGCGCTGCACCCCGACGGGCTCTCGCTCGGCGAGCTGCACGCCCACCTCTACGGCGACGAGCGGGTCTCGACGAGCACCCTGAAGTCGGAGGTCAGCCACCTGCGCTCGGCCCTCGGCGGCCGGCTCGCATCGCGCCCCTACCGACTCGACCTGCCGGTGACGAGCGATGTCGACGCCGTCCGGGCCGCCGTGCGGCGCGGTGACGCCCGGGCCGCCGTCGACGCCTACGGCGGCGACCTCGTCCCCGGGACCAGCTCGCCGCTGCTCACCGAGACGGCCGACTACCTCGCCGTCGCCGTCCGCGAGTGCCTGCTCACCGACCCCGACCCCTCGGCGGTCCTCGCCTACAGCGAGGTCGTCGCCGACACCGAGGTGCTGCAGCGGGCGCTCGACGAGCTGGGCGATGGGCGCCACCCGGCCCGGGCACCGCTCACCGCGCGGCTGGCGGCGGTGCTGCGGTAGGGCGGTAGCGTCGCACCATGAGCGCAGCCGATCGCGCGGGCCAGCCCGCACTGCCCGAGGACCTCATCGACGTCAGCCACGTCGTCACCGCCTACTACGCGGTCCAGCCCGACCCCGAGGACGTCGACCAGCAGGTCGCCTTCGGCACGAGCGGGCACCGGGGCTCCTCGCTCACCGCGTCCTTCAACGAAGCCCACATCCTCGCCACGACCCAGGCGATCGTCGACCACCGCCGCGCGGCCGGCATCGACGGCCCGCTCTTCCTCGGCCGCGACACCCACGCCCTCTCCGAGCCGGCGTGGACCACCGCCCTCGAGGTCCTCGTCGCCGGCGGCGTCACCGTCCTCGTCGACTCCCGCGACGGCTACACCCCGACGCCCGCGATCTCGCACGCGATCCTCACCGCCAACCGGGGCAAGGACCTCACGGCGAAGGGGGGTGGCCTCGCCGACGGCATCGTCGTCACCCCGTCGCACAACCCCCCGAGCGACGGCGGCTTCAAGTACAACCCGCCCCACGGCGGCCCCGCCGACACCGACGTCACGAGCGCCATCGCGGACGCGGCCAATGCACACCTGCGCGATGGGCTGCGGCAGGTGCGGCGGACTCCCTTCGCCCGGGCCCGGGCCATCGCGACCGACCACGACTACCTCGACGCCTACGTCACCGACCTGCCCGATGTGGTCGACCTGCAACGGATCCGGGACGCCGGCGTGCGGATCGGTGCCGACCCGATGGGCGGCGCGGCCGTGCACTACTGGGGCGAGATCGGCGAGCGGCACGGCCTCGACCTCACGGTGGTCAACCCGCTCGTCGACCCGACGTGGCGGTTCATGACCCTCGACAAGGACGGCAGGATCCGGATGGACTGCAGCTCGCCGTCCGCGATGGCCAGCCTTGTTGCACAACGCGATCGGTACGACATCGCGACCGGCAACGACGCAGACTCCGACCGGCACGGCATCGTCACGCCCGACGCGGGGCTGATGAACCCCAACCACTACCTCGCCGTCGCGATCCAGTACCTGCACGGCGGCGCGCGAGCGGGATGGACGAGCCGGCGCATCGGCAAGACGCTCGTGTCGAGCTCCATGATCGACCGCGTCGCGGCCGACCTCGGCATGGACCTGTGGGAGGTGCCGGTCGGCTTCAAGTGGTTCGTCCCCGGCCTGCTCGACGGCTCGGTCGGCTTCGGCGGCGAGGAGTCGGCCGGCGCCTCTTTCCTCCGCCACGACGGGTCGGTGTGGACCACTGACAAGGACGGCATCATCCTCGCGCTGCTCGCCTCCGAGATCCTCGCGACCACCGGTCGCTCTCCCAGCGAGCACTACGCCGACCTCGTCGCGCGGCACGGCGAGCCCGCCTACGCCCGCGTCGACGCGCCCGCGACCCGTGAGCAGAAGGTTGCCCTCAAGGCCCTCACCCCGGCCGCTGTCTCCGCGGACTCCCTTGCAGGAGAGGCGATCACGGCCAAGGTCACCGAGGCCCCTGGCAACGGCGCGGCCATCGGTGGGCTCAAGGTCACCACCGAGTCGGCGTGGTGCGCCGCCCGCCCGTCGGGCACCGAGGACGTCTACAAGATCTACGCCGAGTCCTTCCGCGGGCCCGAGCACCTGGCGCAGGTGCAGGCGGACGCCAGGGCCATCGTGGACGCGGCACTGGGCGGCGCCTGACCACCCGCCTGACCGACCCGGGCAGGCCACGGACTACCCGTTAGGGCAGTTACGGCCGTCCTCTCACGTCACTAACTTGGGCCGAACCAGACAGCGACGTCGGAAGGACAACACCATGGCAGACGAGCAGCACGACGGTCTCGAGCAAGACGCTCAGGTCGACGCAGTCGCCGATGACCTCGTGGAAGAGGTCTCCATCGACGGCATGTGCGGCGTCTACTGATCCGCGCCTCGACCAGAGATCGATGATCGCGATGAACGCGGAAACGCCACGGATGCTGATGCGGCCCTGGGAGCTGTCGGCATCCGTGGCGCTTCGCCCCGAACCCTTCGGGGCCCTGGCCTACAACTTCCACAACCGCAAGCTGTCCTTCCTCAAGCGACCGGAGCTCGTCCGCGTCGTGGAGCACCTCGCCGACCACCCGGACGTGCAGAGCACCCTGGTCGCCGAGGGCATCCCGCAGGAGCAGCACGACGGGTACCTGCGTGCGCTGCAGGGTCTTGCCGCCAACGGCATGATCCGCCCACGCACCGACTCCTGAGGAGCCAGCATGACCCTCACCACCGACCGACCCGCGGCCCGGCAGGCACCAGCCCGCCCCGAGGGCGGCACGCTCGTCGAGCAGTTCGAGTTCGGCCTCGACGCCCCGATCTGCCTGACCTGGGAGCTGACCTACGCCTGCAACCTCGAGTGCGCCCACTGCCTCTCCAGCTCGGGTCGGCGAGACCCGCGCGAGTTGAGCACCGAGCAGTGCAAGGCCGTCATCGACGAGTTGCAGCGGATGCAGGTCTTCTACGTCAACATCGGCGGTGGTGAGCCGACGATCCGCCCCGACTTCTGGGAGCTGCTCGAGTACGCGGTCGCCCACGACGTGGGCGTGAAGTTCTCGACGAACGGCGCCCGGATCACCCCCGAGCGCGCGGCCTTCCTCGCCGCGACCGACTACGTCGACGTACAGATCTCCCTCGACGGCGCGACCGCCGAGGTCAACGACTACGTCCGCGGCCCCGGCTCCTACGACATGGCGCTGCGTGCCCTCGACAACCTGCAGGCCGCCGGGTTCGGTGACGCCAAGATCTCCGTCGTCTGCACCCGACAGAACATCAGCCAGCTCGACGACTTCAAGGCCATCGCCGACCGCTACGGCGCCACGCTGCGCCTGACCCGGCTGCGTCCCTCGGGCCGCGGCGCCGACGTGTGGGACGAACTGCACCCGTTGCCGGAGCAGCAGCGGGTGCTCTACGACTGGCTCATGGCTCACGGAGAGGACGTGCTCACCGGCGACTCCTTCTTCCACCTTGCGGCCTTCGGCGAGTCCCTGCCCGGGCTCAACCTCTGCGGCGCCGGCCGCGTCGTCTGCCTCATCGACCCCGTCGGTGACGTCTACGCGTGCCCCTTCGCGATCCACGACCAGTTCCACGCCGGGAACCTGCTCACCGACGGCGGCTTCGGCGGGGTGTGGCGCGACTCCGAGCTCTTCCGCGAGCTGCGCTCCCCTCAGACCGGTGGCGCCTGCTCGAAGTGCGCCCACTTCGACAGCTGCCGCGGCGGCTGCATGGCCGCGAAGTTCTTCACCGGCCTGCCGCTCGACGGCCCCGACCCGGAGTGCGTCCAGGGCTACGGCGAGTCCGCCCTCTCGGGCGAGCGCACCGTGCCCGCCGCCAGCCAGGACCACTCCAAGGCCAACCCCACCCGCAACGAGCCCGTGATGCTCAAGCTCATGCGCCGCCGGCCCGAAGGGGAGACCGCTGCCCCGCCGCGTCCGGTCTCGCCGTGCGCCGAGAGCCCGCTCGCTGGCTTCGACCCTCGATGACGAGGACGAGACGATGAACAAGCCCGAGTGGCTCACCAACCCCTGGAAGCAGAACCCCTGGTTCGAGTCCGTCGCCGTCGCCCAGGAGCGCGCCCGCAAAAAGCTGCCCGCTCCCGTCTACGGCGCACTCGTCGCCGGGTCGGAGCGCGGCCAGAGTCGCGACGACAACCAGAGCGCCTTCGCCGAGATCGGCCTGGCACCGCACGTCGTCGGCCAGCAGCCCGAGCGTGACCAGTCGACGACCGTCTTCGGCCAGCAGATCGGCTCGCCGGTCATCATCAGCCCCACCGGCGTCCAGGCGGTCCACCCCGACGGCGAGGTCGCCGTCGCCCGGGCCGCCGCGGCCCGCGGCACGATCATGGGCCTGTCCAACTTCGCCTCGAAGTCCGTCGAGGAGGTCTGCGACACCGGAGCGACGACCTTCTTCCAGATGTACTGGACCGGCGACCGCGACACGATGATCCAGCGGATGACCCGCGCCCACGAGGCCGGCGCCAAGGGCCTCATCGCCACCCTCGACTGGTCCTTCTCCATCGGCCGTGACTGGGGCAGCCCGGAGATCCCCGAGAAGGTCGACCTCAAGGCGATGATCCGGCTCGCCCCGCAGGTCGCGACGAAGCCTCGCTGGCTCGTCGACTTCGGCCGCCAGTTCATCGACACCGGCAAGCTGCCCGACCTCACCGCGCCCAACCTCACCCCGCCCGGAGGGGAGGCGCCGACCTTCTTCGGTGCCTACTACGAGTGGATGACCACGCCGCCGCCCTCCTGGCAGGACGTCGCGTGGATGCGGGAGCAGTGGTCGCAGATCAGCGGCACCCCCTTCGTCCTCAAGGGTGTCTCCCGCGTCGACGACGCGCTGCGCGCGGTCGACGTCGGCGTCGCCGGCATCTCGGTGTCCAACCACGGCGGCAACAACCTCGACGGTACCCCCGCCGCGATCCGCATGGTCCACCCGATCTCGCAGCGGGTCGGCCACCAGGTCGACGTCGTCATGGACGGCGGCATCCGCCGCGGCTCCGACGTCGTCAAGGCCCTCGCCCTCGGCGCCAAGGCCGTCCTCATCGGCCGGGCCTACCTCTGGGGGCTCGCCGCCAACGGCCAGGCCGGGGTGGAAAACGTCCTCGACCTGCTCAACGGCGGCGTCGACTCCGCGCTGCGCGGCCTCGCCCTCTCCTCCGTCGCCGAGCTGGGCCCCGAGCACCTGCTCGTCCCCGAGGGTTTCCACCGCGAGCTCGGTGTGCCCACGGCCGCGACGACGCGCTGACGGGCATGCCCTCCCCCGACCGGCCGCGCGAGCTGGCCCACCTTGCCTCCGCGGAGGCCGAAGGGGTGGACCTCCTCGTCGTGCCGGTCGGGTCGATCGAGCAGCACGGCCCGCACCTGCCGCTCGACACCGACGCGCTCATCGCCACCGCCGTCGCCCAGGGCGTGGCCGAGCGGCTCACCGCCGCGGGGACGACGGCGTGGGTCGCGCCCGTCGTCGCGCTCGGGTCGAGCGGCGAGCACCAGCACTTCCCCGGGACCATCTCGATCGGCACCGAAGTCCTGCGCCAGGTCGTCGTCGAGCTCGTCCGCTCGGCCCGCACCTGGGCCCCACGGGTGCTGCTCGTCAACGGGCACGGCGGCAACGGCCAGGCGCTGACCGCCGCCGTGGGGCAGCTCGTCGACGAGGGCCACGACGTCGGCTGGGCCGCGTGCGCCACCGAGAGCGTCGACCTGCACGCCGGGCGGACCGAGACCTCGCTGCTGCTCCACCTGCGCCCCGAGACCGTCCGCCTCGACCGCGCCGAACCCGGCGACACCCGGCCCCTCGCCGAGATCCTGCCCACGATGATGGCCGGCGGGGTCATCGCCGTCTCGCCCAACGGCGTGCTCGGCGACCCGACCGGCGCGAGCGCCGCCGAGGGCGCGCTGGTCCTCGCCGCGATGGTCGACGACGTCGTCGCGCAGGCGCTGCAGCCCACCCTGGAACCCTCGTCATGAGCCGGGTCGCCCTCGTCACCGGGGCCGCCCGCGGGATGGGGGCGGCGACCGCCCTTCGTCTCGCGGAGGAGGGCTACGACGTCCTCGCGCTCGACGCGTGCGCCGGCCCCACCGCCCACCCCTACCCGATGCCGACGGTCGACGACCTCGAGTCGGTCGCCGCCGACCCGCGAGCCGGCGGCCGGGTCGTCACCCGGGTCGCCGACGTGCGCGACCCCGCGGCCGTGGCCGACGCGGTCGTCGACGCCGTCGAGCGGTGGGGGCGGCTCGACGCCGCGGTCGCCGCCGCCGGGATCGTCGCCGGAGGCCAACCCCTCTGGGAGACACCGACCGACCAGCTCGACCTGCTCTGGCAGGTCGACGCGCTCGGCGTCTGGCACACCGCGGCCGCCGCCGTCCCCGCGATGCTCGCTGGGCCGGACCCCTCGGGCGGCCGGTTCGTCGCCATCGCCTCCGCGGCCGGAGGGCGCGGCCTCTTCCACCTCGCCGCCTACAACGCCGCCAAGCACGCCGTCGTCGGCATGGTGCGCGGGCTCGCCGCCGACCTCGTCGGCACCGGCATCACCGCCGTCGCCGTGAGCCCCGGCGGCACCGACACCCCGATGCTCGCGGCGACGGCCGCCCTCTACGGCACGACGAGCGAGCACCTCGCCGAGCACCAGCTGCTCCGCCGCCCCCTCGACCCCGACGAGATCGCCGCCACCGTGAGCCTGTGCTGCTCCCCCGCCGGAGCCGCGCTCAACGGCGGCGTCGTCGCCGCCGACGGGGGGTTCAGCGGATGACCACCCGGTTTGCCCCCGGCTACGAGGCCCGGATCCGCCACGACGTGCGGGCCTACGACGACGGCCTGCTCGTCGGCGGCTCCCCGCTGCGGGCCGTGCGCCTGGGCGCCGCCGCCCGCGAGCGCGTCGTCGACGGTCGCCTCGTCGTGCGCGGCCCCGCCGACGAGCCCCTCGTCGCCCGCCTCGTCGACGGCAACCTCGCCGACCCCGTGCTCCACGGCGCCGGCCCCGACCCGTCGGAGATCACCGTCGTCACCCCGATCCGCGACCGGCCCGAGCAGCTCGCGCGAGCCCTCGACTCCCTCGACGGGTTGCGCTGCATCGTCGTCGACGACGCCTCGCACGACCCCGAGGTGGTCGCGCAGGTCGCCGCCGACCACGGCGCGCGGGTCATCTCCCTGCCCGTCAACCTCGGCCCCGCCGGGGCACGCAACGCCGGCGTGCTCGCGGTGGACACTCCCTTCGTCGCGCTCGTCGACTCCGACGTCCAGGCCGATACCGCGATGCTGCGCCGGCTCGCCCGGCACTTCGCCGACGACCAGGTGGCGCTCGTCGGGCCCCTCGTGCGCAGCCGGGCCCGCGCCGACGACCCCGCGTGGTTCGAGCGCTACGACGAGCAGGTCTCCTCGCTCGCCCTCGGACGCCGCGCCTGCTCCGTACGGCCGGGAGCCGCCGTCGGGTGGCTGCCCAGCGCCTGCCTCGTGGCACGCGTCGAGCGGCTGCGCGCCGCCGGCGGCTTCGCCGAGGACATGCGCGTCGGCGAGGACGTCGACCTCGTCTGGCGGCTCGTCGACGCCGGGCAGACCGTGCGCTACGACCCCGACGAGATCGCCTGGCACGACACCCGTGCCACCGTCGGCGGCTGGCTCGGCCGCAAGTTCCTCTACGGCACCGGCGGCGCCGGGCTCGCCGCGCGCCACGGGCGCAAGGGCGCCCCCGCCGTCATGTCCGCGACGATGGCCGTCGCCGCCGCCGCGGTGCTCGCGCGTCGCCGCTGGTCGCTGCCCGTCGCCGGCCTCGGCCTGCTCTGGGGCGTGCGCTCGCTCGACCGGCGGCTGCCCGAGGGACCGCAGCGGCGCGAGCTGGCCGTGCGCCTCGGCGCCCAGGGCCTGGGCTGGGCCGTCCGGCAGGAGACCGCGCTGCTGCTGCGCCACTGGTGGCCGCTCGCCGCAGTCGCCGCGACCCGAAGCAGCACCGTGCGGCGCGCCCTCGTCACCTCACTACTCGTCGACGTCGTCGTCGCCCGGACCGACCACCCCGAGGCGACCTACGCCCCGATCAGCCGCCGCCTCGACGACCTCGCCTACGGCGCCGGCCTCTGGGTCGGCGCCGCGCGAGCACGCTCCTTCGGAGCCCTCCTGCCCCGCCGTCCCGGCGGCTGACGGCGGCCCTCCCTGCGCCCCACGCGCCGAGCCGGCACCGCGGGGCGATGGCCCACGTCCGGACGCTCTCGGGGGCCCTGCCCGATCGGACAGGTGGGCACCTGCCTCGGGGGTGGGGATCTGGACTCTGGACTGTCCGGCCAGTGCGCCGCCGCCCTAGGTTCCGAGAGCAACCCACCCCGGTCAAAGGAGACCCGCCATGCAGGTTGATGATCTGCTCAAGCCATTCCCGATCAAGGAGTTCCACCCCTTCCCGCGCGCCATGATGGGCCCCGGCGCCTGGGAGATGATCGGTCCGGAGGCCCTCAAGCTCGGCTTCCGCAAGACGCTCGTCATGACGACCGGCTTGCGCGGCACGGACATCGTCAAGAACATCGTCGAGTCGATGAGGTACCACGGCCTCGAGGTCGTCGTCTACGACAAGGTCGAGTCCAACCCCAAGGACTACAACGTCATGGACTCCGTGGCGCTCTATCAGGAGAACTCCTGCGACTCCTTCGTCTCCATCGGCGGCGGCTCCGCGCACGACGCCTGTAAGGGCGCGCGCATCTCCGTCGCGCACGACGGTCGCAATGTCAACGAGTTCGAGGGCTTCAACATGTCCGAGAACCCGAAGAACCCGCCGCACATCGCGGTCTCCACCACGGCCGGCACCGGCTCTGAGACCTCGTGGGCCTACGTCATCACCGACACGACGACCGATCCGGACAACCCGCACAAGTACGTCGCCTTCGACGACGCGTCCGTCGCCAGCCTCGCCGTCGACGACCCGGTGCTCTACTACGACTGCCCGGTCGACTACACCGCACAGTGTGGCTTCGACGTCCTCGCGCACGCCTCCGAGCCCTACGTCTCGCGGCTGAACTTCGAGCCCTCGCTCGGCAACGCGATCCGCGCCATCAAGCTCACCTCCGAGAACCTGCGCGAGGCGGTCTGGAACGGTCAGGACCTCAAGGGCCGCGAGGGCATGATGTACGCCCAGTACATCGCCGCCCAGGCCTTCAACTCCGGTGGCCTCGGCATCATCCACTCGATCAGCCACGCGGTGAGCGCCTTCTACGACACGCACCACGGGCTCAACAACGCCATCGCCCTGCCGCGCGTGTGGGCCTTCAACATGCCCGCCTGCTACGGCCGCTTCGCCGACATCGCGGAGGCCATGGGCATCGACACCCACGGCATGACCAAGGTGCAGGCCGCCGACGCCGCGCTCGAGGCGTCGATCCGGCTGCTGCGCGACGTGGGCATCCCCGAGCGCTTCGTCGACGTCACCCAGGACAGCTACTCCAAGAACCGCCTGGGCACCGGGCCGACGGAGTACTACAAGAACTCCCCGGAGATCAAGGGTGACGCCGCGGACGTCGACCGCATCACCAACCACGTCCTCGGCGACGCCTGCACCCCGGGCAACGCCAAGGAGTGCACCTTCGAGACCGTGCGCCCCGTCGTCGAGCACTGCATGACCGGTGACCTCGACGACCTCATCAGCTGACGCACCTCACCAAGCCGCGGCGGTCCCCCTTCGTCCCCACCGGGTAGGAGGACGAAGGGGGACCGCCGCACCCCCGGACGAACCACCGACAGGAGCGCCATGTCCACCACCACGACGGACGCCGTGCCCGCCCTCGCGAGCGTCGAGGACACCATCGAGAAGTTCCGCGAGCACGGGTACCTCGCCGACCGCAAGCTCGCGACCACCGTCTTCCTCCAGACCCGCCTGGAGAAGCCGGTCCTCCTCGAGGGGCCGGCCGGCGTGGGCAAGACGCAGCTGGCCCAGAGCCTCGCCGAGGTGACCGGACGCCGCCTCATCCGCCTGCAGTGCTACGAGGGCCAGGACGAGTCGAAGGCCCTCTACGAGTGGGACTACGGCAAGCAGCTGCTCTACACGCAGATCCTGCGGGAGAAGATCGGGCAGGTCGTCTCCGACGCCGCCGACCTCACCGAGGCCGTCGACCAGATCTCGGCGCACGACAGCATCTTCTTCTCCGAGCGCTTCCTCGCCGCCCGCCCGCTCCTCGAGGCGATCACGAGCGAGGAGCCCGTCGTGCTGCTCATCGACGAGGTCGACCGCGCCGACGAGGCCCTCGAGGCGGTCCTGCTCGAGCTGCTCTCCGAGTTCCAGATCTCCATCCCCGAGATCGGGACGATCGAGGCGACGCACCTGCCGCTCGTCGTGCTGACCTCCAACAACACCCGCGACCTGTCGGCCGCGCTCAAGCGCCGCTGCCTGCACCTCTTCCTCGACTACCCGAGCCCCGAGCGCGAGCTGGACATCCTGCGCTCCAAGGAGACCGGGCTGCAGGACGCGCTCGCCGCGCGCCTCGTCGAGATCGTCCGCGGCCTGCGCGAGCTCGAGCTGCGCAAGGCGCCGAGCATCTCCGAGACCATCGACTGGGCGCGCACGCTCGCCGTCCTCGGGGTCGACGAGCTCGACGCGACCCTGCTGTCGGACACGCTGAGCGTCGTCGTCAAGTACGACCGCGACCTGCGCCGTGCCGGCGAGGCGCTGCCCAAGCTCGTCGACCCCAATGCCGTCGTCCCCGAGGGGCACGACCACGGGCACGGGCACGACCACACGCACGACCACCCTCATCCCCACGGCTCCGACCACGGGGACGACGACGTCGACGGGCGCGAGGCCCGCAAGGCGAAGGACGCCCCCGGCCGCCACGACACCGACTACTACGGAGCACCCGGGGGTCTCGGGACCTCCCGCAAGGTGACACCGGGTCAGGGCGACCGCTCCTTCGCCGGTCGGGGCGCGCGCAAGCGCCCCCTGTGAGGAGGGAGCGACGATGGAGACCACCCTCCACCGCTTCGTGCGGATCCTGCGGCTGCGCGGTGTCCCGGCGAGCGTCGCCGAGGCCATCGACGGGCTGAAAGCCGCCGCGCAGCCGGGCGTCCTGGAGGACCGCGAGGTCCTCCGGGCCGCCCTCGCGGTCAGCCTCATCAAGGACCGCCGGGACATGCCGGTCTTCGACGAGACCTTCGACCGCTTCTTCTCGCTGCGGCCGGTGCTCACCCAGGACCCCGAGCACGGGCACAGCCACGACGACCTCTCCGACGACGGCGAGCTCACCGAGTTCTCCCTGTCAGAGGAGCCGGGCGACATGCCTCAGGACGGTCACTCGCACGGCAAGCCGGTCGACCTGCACGACTTCTTCCGGCCCGAGGACATGGCGCAGCAGTACAACCTGCACCAGGAGGCCAACCGCCTCGACATGGCCAACCTCACCGACGAGATCGTCCTGTCCGACGGGACCCAGGCCGGTCCCGACGAGGCCGCGCGCGTGCAGATCTCCACCTCGCGGCTGCACAACCCCGGGGCACCGGGCGACCTCGCCCGCCGACCGGGCATGCAGGTCGACGCCGAGCTGAGCGTCGCGCAGGAGATGGCCCTGCTCGCGTGGCTCGACGAGTCCTCCGACCTGCCCGAGGGCGACGAGGACGAGGGACCGGAGATGGCGGCGCTGCGCGAGGCGCTGCAGCCCTTCCTCGACGCGCTGCCCGAGCGGCTCAAGGGGTTCCTCGAGGAGCTCATGGCCCGCGAGGCCGAGCTGGAGATGCGCGAGATCGAGGCGGCCCAGGCCGAGACCGTCGACGAGGCCGACCGGGCCGCGCTCGAGGACTCGATCCGCCGGCTGCTGCGCTCGCTGCACGGCGCGCCCCGCCCCCGGCGGCACACCGCGGCCCGCGGGACGATCGACGGCCGGCTGACGATGCGCCGCAACATGCGCTACGACGGCGTGCCCTTCCGCCCCGTCACGGTGAGCAAGGTCGAGGACCGGCCGCGGCTGCTCGTGCTGTGCGACGTCTCGCTGTCGGTGCGGCAGACCTCGCGCTTCATGCTCCACCTCGTCCACTCGCTGCAGTCCGTCGCGGCCAAGGTGCGCTCCTTCGCCTTCGTCCAGGACTGCGTCGAGATCACCGACCTCTTCGCCGACCACCCCGTCGAGGAGGCGCTGTCGCTCGTCATGTCCGGCCTGCCCGCGGGTGGGGTGCTCGACGTCGACGCCGACTCCGACTTCGGGTCCGCCTTCGAGGTCTTCCTCGAGCAGTACGGCGGCGCGCTCAACCGGCGCACGACGGTCATCGTCCTCGGCGACGGGCGCAACAACGGCAACGACCCGCGGATCGAGGTCTTCGAGGAGATCGCCCGGCGGGTGCGCTCGGTCATCTGGCTCACGCCCGAGCCGCGCTACTCGTGGGGCCTCGGCAGCTGCGACCTGCCCCTCTACGCCGAGTCGTGCGACCGCGTGCAGGTGGTGCGCAGCCTCGGCGGGCTCGAGCGCGTGTCCGCCGCGACCGTGGGGGCGGGGACGTGATCCCCGTCGTCGCGAGCGCCGAGCCGCGGCCCATCGACCCGCTCGCCCCCGGGCGGCCCGCCTACGTCGACGACCTCGTCCGGGTCGTGCGCACCGACGGCGAGCTGCCGCGGCGCACCCTGCGGACCGTGCGGACCGAGCACTTCGACATCAGCCACGAAGGGGGCCGGGTCGCCATCGCGCACCGCGTCCCCCTCGAGGAGGTGCACGCCGGTCTCGCGGAGCTGCTCTCCCGGGAGATCTTCGGCCCCGGGTGGCTGCGCGGCGCCGACGTCTTCGAGCGGATCATGACGGGCATCGTCCTGACGTCCGCCGACGACCCGCTGAGCGCGTGGGAGCACTTCTACCGCACGAGCCTGCGCACGATCGAGGCCGCGACCGACCTCGCCGACTCGCCCTCCGCGGGGATGCACGGCGCGGTCGCCGGGTACGCCCCCGTCTACGCGCGCGCCGAGGAGGTGCTCGTCGGCGACTCGGTCGTCGAGCTGGGCTCGTGCTTCGGGTTCTTCTCCCTGCGCCAGGCCGGGACCCGCGAGGTGACGGCCATCGACGTCTCCGCAGGGTCGATCCGCCTGCTCGAGCAGGTCTCGGCGCAACTCGGCACGCCGGTGGAGGCGCTCACCGCGGACGCCGCCCACGTGCCGCTGCCCGACGGGTGCGCCGACACCGTCGTCGCGCTCCACCTGCTCGAGCACCTCGAGCCGCAGCACGGCTGGCGGGTCGTCACCGAGGCGGTCCGCCTCGCCCGCCGCCGCGTCGTCATCGCCGTTCCCTACGAGGACGAGCCCGAGGAGCTGTGGGGTCACGTGCGCACCCTCACCCGCGAGGACCTGGCCGCCTACGGCCTGCGCACCGGCCTCCCCTTCGCCGTCGAGGAGCACCACGGGGGCTGGCTCGTGCTCGACCTCGCCTGAGCGAAGGGGGTCAGAGCAGGCCGGCCTTGGAGGCCGCGTACACGGCCTCGGCCCGGCGCGAGACGCCGAGCTTGCGCAGGATGTTGCCGACGTGGAACTTCGCGGTCGTCTCGGAGATGAAGAGCTCGGCGCCGATCTTGCTGTTGGACAGGCCCGACGCGAGCAGCCGCAGGACCTCGAGCTCGCGGCTCGTCAGCTCCTTGGGCTGCTCCTCCTCCGCCCCGTGCAGCCCGCGGACCATCGCGGCCGCCGACCGGGCATCGAAGGCGCTGCCCCCGCGGCTCACGTCACGGATCGCCCGGACGAGGCCCGAGGTGTCGACGTCCTTGACGACGTAGCCACGCGCGCCGGCCCGGATCGCCCGCAGCACGAGCCGCTCGTCGAGGAAGGTCGTCAGCACGAGCACCGCGATGTCGGGGTGGAGCGTCGTGAGCTCCTCGCACAGGGCGATGCCCTCGCTGTCGGAGGAGGTCGAGAGCTTGAGGTCGAGGCAGACCATCTGCGGGGAGAGCTCGGCCACGAGCTCCTTGGCCCGGGCCGCGTCCTCGGCCTCGCCGACGACCCGGATGCCCTCCTCGCGCTGGAGCACCGAGCGCAGGCCCTGGCGCACGATGGCGTGGTCGTCGACGAGGAGCAGCCGGATCTCGTCCTCGTCGGTGGTGCTCGTCGCTGTCGTCATGCTCGTCCCCTCTCACCGGTCCGGTCACCCTGCGCGAGCTGCTCGATGAGGCTGTGCCGCTCGCCGTCCGACGGGACGGGCACCCGGATCTCGACCCGCACTCCCCCGATGCGGGCGCGGCGGAACCGCACCCGCCCGCCGAGGTCGGCCACCCGCGCCTCGATGTTGGCCAGGCCGCGGTGGCTGCCGTCGGTGCTGCGACGCTCGACGCGCAGCAGCCGCCCGAGCACGACCGGGTCGCCGCAGCCGTCGTCGGCCACCGACGCGACGACCTCGTCGGGCCGGTAGTGCAGGCGCACCACCGCCCGCGTCGCCTGCGCGTGGAGCGCGACGTTGAACATCGCCTCGCCGACCGCCCGGGCGATGTCGTGCTCGGCGTCGGCGCCCAGCGGCTCGGCCTCGCCCGCGACGCGGACCTTGACCTGCAGGTGGCTGCGGTGGTGCTCGGCGACCTCGCGGACGAGGTCGGGCAGCGAGGCGAGGGTCTCGCCCTGGGAGCGGCTCAGCGCGTAGATCGCCCGGCGCAGCTGGCTCACGGCCTGCTGGGTGAGGTCCTTGGCGGTGACGAGCTGCTCGTGCATCGGGTCGGCGGTCCCCGACCGTGCCTCGACCTCGCCCCGCGCGATCTCGACCGCCATGCCGGCCGAGAGGACGTACTGCGTCACCGAGTCGTGCAGCTCGCGGGCGATCCGGCCGCGCTCGGTGTCGATGAGCTCGCGCTGCCGGGCCAGCTCGAGCCTCTTTTCGAGGCGGTGCAGCTCGTGGGTGCGCTGTTCGAGGTCGCGGGCCTGCGCCTGCACCTCGTCGTAGAGGCTCTGCGCCCGGCGGTGCTGGCGCTGGCCCTCGAGATACTGCTCCGACGTGTGCAGCGAGACGGCGGCCTGGTTGGCGAGGATCCGCAGCACCGCGAGGTCGCCGGGCTCGGGGTCCGCGGCCAGGCCGTGCAGCCCGGCGAGCGCGCCGACGGGGGTCCCGGCGAGCACGACCGGCACCCGCACCCACGGCCCCTCGTCGGCCGTGCGCACCGCGAGACCCGCACGGATCGCGCCCAGCTCGCGGCGCACCATCGGCGGCAGTTGCTCCTCGTCGTCGACGGGGGTGGTCTCCCCCTTCGCCAGGGCGAGGACGCGGGGCCGGGCCCCGATGAGCCGGCCGTCGGCGATCGCGAGGATCATCCACTGCGCCTCGAGGTGGGACGCCGCCGCGCGCACGACCTCTTCGAGGAGTCCTCGCGGACCCTCGTGGGTGCGCACGAGCGCCCGGGAGATCGAGTCCATCGCCCGCACGGCCCGCTGGGTGCGCTCGTCGGAGCGGACGTAGGCGCGGTAGTAGGACCCCTTGCCCGAGCGGACACCGGTGAGCGCCTCGAGGTCGTGGGCCGACCGCGGGGTGCTCACAGCGCGCCCCGGAAGAGCGCCCGGATGTCGTCCTGGTCGGCCGCCCGCGGGTTGGTCGTCAGGCAGGCGTCCTCCAGGGTGGTCGCCGAGAGGGAGTCGAGGTCCTCCTCCCGCACGCCGAGGTCGCGCAGGCCCCGCGGGACGCCGACGTCGTCGGCCAGCCGGCGCACGTGGTCGGCGAGCAGCTCGGCGGCCTCGTCGCCCGGCACGTCGCCGACGGTCAGCCCGGCCGAGCGCGCCAGCCCGACGAAGCGGTCGGGCGCCGCACGGGCGTTGTAGCGGATGACGTGCGGCAGCAGCACGCCGTTGATCACCCCGTGGGGTGCGTCGAGGAGGCCGCCGACCTGGTGGCTCATCGCGTGCGTCGCGCCGAGGATCGCGTTGGTGAAGGCCATGCCGGCCTGCAGGCTCGCCTGCGCCATCTTGCCCCGCGGCCCGAGGTCGAAGGGGTGGTCCATCGTCTCGCGCAGGTGGCCGCAGACGAGCCCCACGGCGCTCAGCGCCTGACCGTCGGCGATCGGGTTGTGCGCCCGGGAGACGTACGACTCGACGGCATGGGTCAGCGCGTCGAGACCGGTCGCGGCGTTGAGGTCCTCGGGCATCGTCGTGAGCAGCCGCGGGTCGGTGATCGAGATGTCCGGGACGAGGGCGCGGCCCATGATCGTCAGCTTCACCCGGCGGTCGGTGTCGGTGACGATGCAGAACTGCGAGACGTCGGCGCCCGTGCCCGAGGTGCTCGGGATGATGAGCACCGGCGGGATCGGCGCGTCGACCTTGTCGATACCCGCATAGTCGCGGATGTCGCCGCCGTTGCCCGCAAGGACCGCGACCCCCTTCGCCGCGTCGGCACAGGAACCCCCTCCGATGGCGACGATGACGTCACCACCCACCTCGAGGTAGCGCTCGTAGGCGGCGGCGATCTCGTGGTCCTTGGGGTTGGGAGTCACCGAGGTCCACACCGTCGGCTGGAGACCCTCGGCCCGGAGGAGCAGGACGAGCTCGTCGACCCAGCCCGCCTCGACGATGCCCGGGTCCGAGACGACGAATGGACGCTGCGCGCCCAATCGCGCTGCGGCACGGCCGGATTCGTCGAGCGAGCCGGGGCCGAAGAGGATCTCCGGGGCGTGGAACTTCAGGAGGAAGGGGCCGTCGGACGGACCGGTCACCTCGGACGCGGACTCCGGGTCCGCGTGTCGGTGTCGGCTCGTCGTCGTCGACGTGATCCCTCCCGGTCTCATCCGGTCACCGTAGCCCCACGTCGGGGTGCACGGTAGGTCGACGGAGCAGACCTACCCGATCGGGTAGGTGGGTGCGCACGCGACCAACCTTCGACCAACCTCCCCCGTCCTACGGTCGGCCCAGGACGACGGCGCGACGGAGCGTCGTCGGTTGACTCTCAGGAGGCAGACAGACATGGCCGTCTACAGCCAGCCGGGCAGCTCGGACTCGACCATCGAGGTCAAGGCGCAGTACGACAACTTCATCGGTGGCGAGTGGGTCGCCCCGGTGAACGGAGAATACTTCGACAACATCACGCCGGTGACCGGGCAGGTCTTCACCCGCGTCGCACGCAGCACCGCCGAGGACGTCGACAAGGCCCTCGACGCGGCCCACGCCGCCAAGGACGCCTGGGGCCGCACCTCGATCACCGAGCGGTCCAATATCCTGCTCAAGATCGCCGACACCATCGAGGCCAACCTCGAGGACATCGCGGTCATCGAGACCTGGGACAACGGCAAGGCCGTGCGCGAGACGCTGGCCGCGGACATCCCGCTGGCAGTTGACCACTTCCGCTACTTCGCCGGGGCCATCCGCGCCCAGGAGAGCGGCAACACCGAGATCGACAACGACACCATCGCGTACCACTTCCACGAGCCGCTCGGCGTCGTCGGGCAAATCATCCCGTGGAACTTCCCGATCCTCATGGGCGTCTGGAAGCTCGCGCCCGCTCTGGCCGCCGGCAACTGCATCGTCCTGAAGCCGGCCGAGCAGACCCCGTGGTCGATCCTCAAGGTCATGGAGCTCATCGGCCACCTGCTGCCCGCCGGCGTCCTCAATGTCGTCAACGGCTTCGGCCTCGAGGCCGGCAAGCCGCTCGCGTCGAGCCCGCGCATCGCCAAGATCGCCTTCACCGGTGAGACGACGACCGGCCGGCTGATCATGCAGTACGCCAGCCAGAACATCATCCCCGTCACGCTCGAGCTCGGTGGTAAGTCGCCGAATGTCTTCTTCGACGACGTGGCCGCCCAGGACGACGCCTTCTACGACAAGGCACTCGAAGGCTTCTCGATGTTTGCGCTCAACCAGGGCGAGATCTGCACGTGCCCGTCGCGGGCGCTGGTCCAGAAGGGTATGTACGAGAAGTTCGTCCCCGACGCCATCAAGCGGGTCGAGGCCATCGTCCAGGGCAACCCCCTCGACACCGAGACGATGATGGGCGCCCAGGCGAGCAATGACCAGTTCGAGAAGATCAAGAGCTACCTCGACATCGGCCGCGAGGAGGGCGCCAAGGTGCTCACCGGCGGTGAGGTGGTCGACCTCGGCGGTGACCTCTCGGGCGGGTACTACATCGCCCCGACGGTCTTCGAGGGCACCAACAAGATGCGCATCTTCCAGGAGGAGATCTTCGGCCCGGTCGTCTCGCTGACCTCCTTCACTGACGAGGAGGAAGCCCTGTCGATCGCCAACGACTCGCTCTACGGCCTCGGCGCGGGCGTCTGGTCGCGCAGTGCCCACACCACCTACCGCATGGGCCGGGGCATCCAGGCCGGCCGGGTCTGGACCAACTGCTACCACCAGTACCCCGCGGGTGCTGCCTTCGGTGGCTACAAGGCGTCCGGCATCGGACGTGAGAACCACAAGATGATGCTCGATCACTACCAGCAGACCAAGAACCTGCTGGTGAGCTACGACCAGAACAAGCTCGGCTTCTTCTGATCGAGCCCGATCACCGACACGAAGGGAGTTCCCCGCCATGGGTACACGCGTCGACCTCACTGACGAGGCAGCAACAATGCTCGCGACGCTGGAGCGGCGGCACGGACCGCTGATGTTCCACCAGAGCGGCGGCTGCTGCGACGGGTCATCGCCGATGTGTTACCCGGCGGGGGACTTCATCACGAGCGAGGCCGACATCAACCTCGGCACGCTCACCGGCGAGGGCTTCACACCGATCGAGTTCTGGATGAGCGTGTCACAGTACGAGTACTGGAAGCACACCCACCTCACGGTCGACGTCGTCCCGGGGCGCGGTTCCGGCTTCTCGGTCGAGGCACCCGAGGGCGTGCGCTTCCTCATCCGGTCGCGCCTGATGACCGAGGACGAGCTGCGGGAGTTCGACCTCCTCTGAGCGGGGTGGGGGCGGCGGAGCGAGCAGGTCTACCGTGGGGTCGTGACCGCTCCCCTCCTCACCGCAGCCGCCGTCGACGAGGCGGCAGCCCTGCTCGCCGATGTCCTGCCGCCGACCCCGCTGCACCGCAGCGAGCGCCTGTCGACCGCGACCGGCGCCGACGTCTGGCTCAAGCGCGAGGACCTGCAGCCGGTGCGGTCGTACAAGGTGCGCGGGGCCTACACCTTCATCGCCCACCTCTCCGACGAGCAGCGGGCGAAGGGGGTCGTCGCCGCCTCCGCGGGCAACCACGCGCAGGGTGTCGCGCTCGCCGGTCGCCGGCTCGGCGTACGTGCCCGGATCTACCTGCCGCGCAACACCCCCCGGCAGAAGCGGGAGCGGGTCGCTGCGCTCGGTGGCGACCTGGTCGAGGTCATCGTCACCGGCGAGGTCTACGACGACGCGGCGGCTGCGGCGGCCGCGGATGCGGCACGCAGCGGCGCGGTCATGGTGCCGGCCTTCGACGCCCTCGACACGATGGCCGGGCAGGGGTCGGTCGCGGTCGAGATCGTCCGGCAGCTCGGCCGCACCCCCGACCTCGTCACCGTGCCCGTCGGCGGCGGCGGGCTCCTCGGCGGCATGGCCACGTGGCTCGCCGCCAACTCGTCCACGACCCGCCTCGTCGGGGTGGAGCCGGAGGGGGCGGCCTCGATGGCCGCGGCCCTCGCCGCGGGCCGGCCGGTCGAGCTCGAGGAGGTCTCCCCCTTCGTCGACGGGGCCGCGGTCCGGCGCGCCGGCGACCTCACCCACGCGGCCGTCGCCGCGACCGGCACCCACCTCACGTCGGTCTCCGAGGGGGCGCTGTGCGTGGAGATGCTCGCGATGTACCAGTCCGACGGGATCATCGCCGAGCCCGCGGGTGCCCTGGCGACGGCGGTCCTGCCGGACCTGCGGATCGAGCCGGGCGCCACCGTCGTCGCCGTCGTCTCCGGCGGCAACAACGACGTCTCGCGGTACGCGGAGATCGTCGAGAAGGCGCTCATCCACGAGGGTCGCAAGCACTACTTCCTCGTCGACTTCCCCCAGGAGCCGGGCGCGCTGCGACGCTTCCTCGACGAGGTGCTCGGGCCCGACGACGACATCGCGTACTTCGAGTACGTCAAGCGGAGCAACCGGGAGACCGGCCCGGCGCTCGTCGGCCTCGAGCTCGGTCACGCCGACGACCTGCTCCCCCTGCTCGCCCGCATGGACGCCTCGCCGCTGACGATGGAGCGGGTCGACCCCTCGAGCCCGCTCTTCCGGTTCATCGGCTGACGGACCCGCCGAGGGGCTGTCCATCGGGGCCGGGCCGGCGCATACTCGAGGGGTGCCCTCCGACCTCGGGTTCGCCGGCTCCGTGCCGTACGTCTACGACACCCTCCTGGTGCCGCTGATGTTCCTCGACTACGCCGAGGACGTGGCGCTCGCGGTCGCCGCCACCGCTCCCGACGAGGTCCTCGAGACCGCGGCCGGCACCGGTGTCGTGACCCGGGCACTGCACCGGGCCCTCCCCTCCGCCCGGATCACCGCGACCGACCTCAGCCCGGCCATGCTGGACCGCGCGGCCCACCATCTCCCGGCCTCCGAGTCCGTGACCTGGGCACCCGCCGACGCGCACGACCTCCCCTTCGACGACGACTCCTTCGACGCGTTGGTGTGCCAGTTCGGGGTGATGTTCCTCGACCGCCCCCGCGCCCACGCCGAGGCCCGGCGCGTCCTTCGGCCCGGAGGACGGCTCGTCCTCGCCGCATGGGGACGCCTCGAGGACAACGAGGCCGCGCTCGGCGTGCAGGAGGCCCTCGAGGCCCTCCTCCCGGACGACCCACCCCTCTTCCTGCGGCGGGTCCCCTTCGGCTACACCGACGTGGGCGTCATCCGGGCCGAGCTCGAGGACGCAGGCCTCACCGACGTGGACGTCCGCGTGGTCGCCCACCGCAACCGGCCCGCGTCCGCCCACGACATCGCCCTCGCGCACTGCCAGGGCACGCCAGTCGCCAACATCCTCGCCGAGCTGCAGCTCGACGCCGAGCAGGTCACCGAGGACATGGCGCGGCTGCTCCGCGAGCGGTGGGGTGACGAGCCGGTCAGTGGCCCCATCACCGCGCACCTCGTCACGGCGACGGCCTGAAATACCCTGCCGGGGTATGGTGTTGACCTCTGGAGACCATCAGGAGGACGACATGGCCGGCTACAGCGGCAGCAAGGACGACTACCTCAAGCGGTTGCGCCGCGTGGAGGGCCAGATCCGCGGCATCTCGCGGATGGTCGAGGAGGACACCTACTGCATCGACATCCTGACCCAGGTGGCCGCCGCGACCAAGGCCCTGCAGGCCGTGAGCCTCGGGCTGCTGGAGGACCACGTCGGCCACTGCGTCGTCGATGCCGCCCGCGAGTCCGACGAGGCCGCGGCCGCCAAGGTCGCCGAGGCCAGCGCGGCGATCGCCCGGCTCGTCCGCTCCTGAGTCGACCGGTCGTCGTCAGCCCCCCGATCGAGGTACAAGGGGTCGATGGGCCAGCGACCGGATAAGCGGTCGCGAATACCTCGATCCGGGCAGACGGCACCGGCGACGCGCCACCCCGGCCTCCCTCGGGAGCCACCCGCCGGACGGGACAATGAGGCATGAGCACCACGACCACCCCCCGCCCCGAGGCCGACGTCGAGCCGGCCACCGGGGACGAGGGCAGCATCGCGCCCGGCCCCCGACTCGCTCCCCCGACGCACACCGCGCTCGAGGGCACCGACCTGCAACGGCGCACCGCCGTGGCCGTCGTGCTCTCGCTCGCCGTCGTCGTCCTCGCACTCGGGCCGTGGGACGGGCCGGCCATCCCGTGGGTCCAGTGGCTGCTCGCCACCCCGGTCATCGGCTGGGCCGCCTGGCCGCTGCACCGAGCCGCGGTCCTCGCCGCCCGCCGCCGCAGCACCACCACCGACACCCTCTCGAGCCTGGGTGTCGTCCTCGCCTGGCTGTGGTCCACGGTCACCCTGCTGACTGGCGCCGGAGCAGAGGCCACCTACTTCTTCGCTCCGGCCGCCGTCGTCACCGCCTGCCTCCTCGTCGGCCGCTGGGTCGAGGCCCGGGCCATGGACGCGGCCCGGGCGGACCTCGACGAGCTCACCGGGCTGGGCGCCGACGGGGTCGCCGTGCAGCGCATCGACTCCCGCACCCGGGCGACGACCGAGGTCCTCCTGCCGCTCGGCGACCTGCGGGTCGGCGACCACTTCATCGTCCGGCCCGGCGAGCGGGTCGCCACCGACGGCGTCGTCGTCGACGGCACGAGCTCGATCGACACCTCCTTGCTCACCGGCAGCACGGTCCCGCTCGACGTCCGCAGCGGGGACCACGTCGACGCCGGCACGGTCAACACCTCCGGCCGCCTCGTCGTCGAGGTCACGGCGCTCGGCGCCGACACCACCCACGCCGAGATCGTGCGCCGCGTCGAGCGGGCGCAGACCGGGTCGTCCGACGCACAGCGGCTCGCCGACCGGGGCGCCTCGGCGCTCGTGCCCGCCGTCCTTGGCCTCGCCGTGCTGGCCTTCTTCGGCTGGTGGGTCGGCAGCGGCTCGACGGTGACCGCGCTCGGCGTCGCCGTCGCCGTCCTCGTCATCGCCTGCCCCCTCGCGCTCGCCCTGGCGACCCCGGCGGCCGTGCTCGTCGGCACGACCCGCGGCGCCCAGCGCGGCATCCTCGTCGCCGGCCCGCACGTCCTCGACGGGGTCGGTCGCATCGACACCCTCGTCCTCGACAAGACCGGCACGATCACCACCGGCGACGCCCAGGTGACCGACCTCGCCGCCGCCCCCGGCCTGCATCCCGCCGCTGTCCTCACCGCGGCCGCGGCGGTCGAGTCCGGCAGCGACCACCCCATCGCGCGGGCGATCGTGCGCCGGGCGCAGGACCAGGGCATCAAGATCCCCGTGGTCCGCGACTTCGAGGCGCTGCCCGGCTCCGGTGCCGTCGCGTCGATCAAGGACACCCGCGTCACGGTCGGCCGGGCCGACCTCTTCGACGAGGTGCCGGCCGAGCTCGCAACGCTCGAGCGTCCCGGGACGACGGTCTTCGTCGGCTGGGGCGGCACCGCCCGCGGCGCGCTCACCGTCGCCGACCCGGTGCGCGACTCGTCCGGGGACGCCCTGCGCTCCCTGCGCGCCGCCGGTCTGGAGATCTGGCTCGTGAGCGGCGACAACGCGCACAACGCCACCGAGATCGCGGCGAAGGTCGGCATCGAGCCCGAGCACGTCATCGCCGACGTGCGCCCGCAGGACAAGCACGACGAGATCGCCCGGCTCCAGGAGGCCGGCCGGGTCGTCGCCGTCGTCGGTGACGGCAGCCACGACGGCACCGCCATCGAGCGGGCCGACCTCGGCCTCGCCCTCGGCACTGGCGCCCCGTTGGCTGCGGACTCGGCCGACATCGTCCTCGTCCACGGTGACCTCGAGTCCGTGCCGCGGGCGGTCGCGCTCACCCGGCGTACCCACACCGTGAGCCGGCACAACGTGCTCTTCGCGATCGGCTACAACGTCGTCGCGCTCCTGCTCGCGCTCACCGGTCTGGTCCCGCCGGTCGTCGCCGGTGCACTGACCGCGGTGGCGTCGGTCGCGGTGGTGCTCAGCTCCCTTCGCCTGCGGCGCGCTGCCGACTGACCCGAGACGAACGTCGGCCCGGGTACGCCCCCTGCGGGTACCCGGGCCGACGCGTGACCGGCAGAGGTGTCACACCTCCGCCCGCCACGCCTCCCTGTAGAGAGCGAGCCGCGGGTCTGCATGAGCGGCCGCCGGTGGATCCGCTCGGCGACGAGACGCATCGGCTGCAGGATCGCGGAGAAGGGGGGCACCCAGCCGGGTACGTCGGCCACCGTCCCCGAGAGGGGGGCAGGCGACGAACCACGCGGCGATGAGCTTGCTGAGGAGCGACTCGCCGACGTGGTCGAGCCGGGAGGCCACGGTGGTCAGAGGGTGACCGGACCGCCGGGGGTGTTGAAGGTGACCGACATCAGGCCCGGCGTGCCGTGCGGCGCGACGAACTCGAAGTCGATGACGGAGGAGGTCTCCTCGGGCGGCAGGCCACCGAGCCAGTCGGTGACGCGCGCCGGGTCGCCGGCGATCATCAGCGCGGAGATGGTCACCTCGGTCTCGGCCTCGGCCGAGGGGTGCGGGGAGTCGTCGTTCCACTTGACGAAGAAGGGCAGCTGCGGGTCGGCGAGGGTGCCCTTGATGCCGATCTGCTTCCAGGTGAACTCGCGGCCGTCGGCGAGGCGACGGTTACCGTCGACGGCCGGGCGGTCGAGGCGCGCCTCGACGGCCTCGAGGTCGTCGTCGACCCGGATGACCCAGCCCATCCAGCCACCACCGGCCTCGGAGCGGGCACGGACGACCTGGCCGAAGGGGGCCTTGTCGGAGCTCGGGTGGTCGAGGACCCCGACGACCTCGACGTAGCGCTCGTGGGCGAGCGGCAGGATCATGTTGCGCGTGCCGAAGCGCGGGTGGATACCCCCGTCGACGGGGGTCACGCCCAGTGCCTCGCCCAGACGCTGGGCCGTGGCCTTGACACCGGACTTGTCTGCTGCAAAGGAGACATGGTCGACGCGCATGCAGGCATCGTGACACAGGCCGCACCCGGGCCAGTAATCGGGGTGGTCAGACCCGTCGCTGGCGGACCGCCTCGTAGACGACGACGGCAGCAGAGGTGGCGACGTTGAGCGAGTTGGCGCGTCCGACCATGGGGATGCGGACGCGGTGGCGGGCACCGGCGAGGGCGGTGTCGGTGAGACCGTACTTCTCCGAACCCACCGCCAGCGCCACGGGACCGGTGAGGTCGACGTCGGTGTGCTCGACGTCGGTGTCGGGCGTCGTGGCGACGACCCCGATGTCGCGCTCGGCGAGCCACGCGAGGGCGTCGTGCGTGCTCGCGGCGGCGACCGGCACGGAGAAGACGGTGCCCTTGCTCGACCGGATGACGTTGGGGTTGCCCCAGTCCGTCACCGGGTCCGCGGAGATGACGAGGGAGACGCCGGCCGCGTCGGCGGTGCGCAGCATCGCGCCCAGGTTGCCTGGCTTCTCGACGCCCTCGCACAGCAGGACGAGCGCGCCGTCGGGCAGGTCGACCTCGTCGAGCCGGAGGCCTGGTGCGGGCACCTTGGCGAGGATGCCGTCGGGCCCCTCCCGGTAGGCGACCTTCTCGAAGGCGGCGCGCCCCAGCTCCACGACCTCGGCGCCGGCGGCGCGGGCGCCCTCGACGAGCGCGGCGCCGACGGAGGGGTCGAGCATGAGCTCGGGGCAGTGGAAGAGCGCGATCGGCGCGACCCCGGCGTCCAGCGCGAGGGTGGTCTCCTCGAGGCCCTCGACGAGGGTCGTGCCGGTGCTCTCACGGGCACGACGGCGCCGGAGCGTGACGAGGTCCTTGAGCCGCTGGTTGGCCGGGGAGGTGATGACGAGATCGGACATGGCGGGACAAGCATGCCCCACAATCGGGTGGTGCCTGCCGACCACCACCCCACGTCTCTGCGTGCCGTGGCCGCCCTCGTGACGATGACGCTCATCATGCTCTGCGTCGCGGCCCTCGGTCGCTGGGTGCTCATCCCGTCCGGGTGGGCACGGCGGATGGACGAAGGGGGCCTGGCTGCGGGCACCGACCTCGTCCTCTCGGCGCCGTGGCTGGCCGATGTCGCGCAGGTGTGGTCCGACCTCAGCGGTCCGTGGGTCGTGCACCCGCTCGTCATCGCCGTCACCCTCGTCCTCATCGCACGGGGCTGCGTCGGGCGCTGGGCGCTCGTCGTGCCCGCGATCGGGCTCGTCGGCTGGGGGCTCGGCGCCCTGTGCAAGGAGGTCGTGCAACGGGCCCGGCCCGAGGACGCGGTCGTCGCCTTCGGCAGCTGGTCGTACCCGAGCGGGCACGCGAACAACGCGGCCCTCGGCGCGGTGCTGCTCGTGGCACTCCTGGCGACCGTGCGGACCGCATGGATCCGTTGGGGCGCCACGGCGCTGGTCGTCCTGGGCGCCCTGCTGACCGCGGTCGACCGGATCGTCCTGGGGGTGCACTACGTGACCGACGTGAGCGCCGGACTGCTCCTCGGCACGGCCACGGCCCTGACGGGCCTGGCCGTCCTGCGCCCGCTCAGATCCGCTGGTGACGCGCCCGCGCGAAGCAGTACAGGCCGAAGGCGACGAGGCCGAGGGCCGCGGCGGTGAGCAGGTACGGGCCGAAGGGCTGGTCGCGCAGGGACTTCAGCGCGCCGTCCAGGCCGGTGGCCTCCTCCGACTGCTCCTGCACGGCCGCGATGATGAAG
Organism: Janibacter terrae NBRC 107853; assembly: GCF_001591405.1. Taxonomy (GTDB): domain Bacteria; phylum Actinomycetota; class Actinomycetes; order Actinomycetales; family Dermatophilaceae; genus Janibacter; species Janibacter terrae. The sequence continues at coordinate 1,256,799 of NZ_BCUV01000007.1, read as the reverse complement.
AAGACGCCGACGAGGGCGAGGACGGCCCCCTTCGCCGGGTAGCCGATCATGCCGAGCGTGCGCGCCACGGTGCCCGGGTCCTCCTCGAGGTCCTTGATGAAACGCTGCGTCACGCCCTTGTACACGTGGTACCCGCCGACCGCGATGATCCCGACGCCGAGCGCACCGACGAGCCACCGCCCGGCCGGCTGCTGCATGAGGCTCGCGGTGACATCCTGCGAGGACTGCTCGCTCGACGACGAGGAGCCCGAGCCGAGCGCGAACTTCAGCGCCGTGAAGGCCAGCGCTCCGTAGACGACGGCCTTGCCGACGGCCTTGAGCCGGTCGCCGACGCCCCCGTCACCGAGTGCGGGCGCGACGGCCACGGCCAGCTGCCAGAGGGCGAGCGCGACGAGGCCGATGACGACGACCCACATGAGCACGACGCCACCGGGGTTGCTCGCGAGCGAGGCGAGCGCGCCGGACTGGTCGGCCTGCCCGCCGCCACCGCCCCACGCGACGCGACCGGCGGTGTAGCCGATGACGATGTGCAGGACGCCGGAGACGACGAAGCCGACGCGGGCGAGGGCTTCGAGGGCGGGGTGGTCGCCCACGGTTCGGGCGGTGTCCCGGGCAGCGTCACGGGCGTCGTCGAGGTCTCGGGTGCGGCTCACCTGCCAATCATGCCCCTCCGCCGGACCCGGAGGGTTCAGGCGAGGGGGCGAAGGGCGTGCGCCAGCCCGTCCTCGTCGACGGACCCCGTGGTCTCGTCCGCGGCATCGACGACCTCGGGCGGCGCACCGCCCATGGCGACCCCGCGTGCCGCCCACCGGAGCATCTCGAGGTCGTTGCGCTGGTCCCCCGCGGCGAAGGTCAGGTGCGGCTCGACGCCGAGGCGACGGCGCACGAGCTCGAGCGCGGACCCCTTGGACACACCCTCGGGCGCGAGGTCGAGCCAGGCGGTGTAGCCGACGGCGTAGCTCACGCCGTGCAGACCGATCCGCTCGACGAGCTCGAGGAAGTCCTCGCTCGCCGCGTCGGGGTCGTGGAAGGTCACGCGGGTCGTCGGCCGGTCGACGAGCTGCTCGAAGGGGACGACGACCTGCTCGCCCTGGAGCACGCCCTCGGGGTAGGGGCGGGCGACCTTGAATCCCACGCCCACCTCCTCCACCGCGACGAGGATGTGCGGGGCGTGCTCCATGACGAGCGTGAGCGCCGCGCGCGGGTCGAAGGTCACCGTGTCGGCGATCCGATAACCCTGCGGCGCAGCGGGATCCAGCTCGAGGGTGACCGCGCCGTTGGAGCAGATCGCCCACCCGTGCGAGAGACCGAGCAGGTCGAGGACCGGGGTCGTCGCCAGGACGGAGCGGCCCGTCGAGACGACGATGTGGTGCCCCGCGTCGGCGACCGCGCGGATCGCGTCGCGGGTGGCCGGACGCAGCTCGCCGGCGTGGGTCAGGATCGTGCCGTCGACATCCAGGGCGACGAGGTGCGGCTCCATGTCGCGCAGGCTACCCGCCGCCCGCCCCGCCCCCGGAGGAGGTCGCGAAGCAACCATCTCGAAGGGCTCAGACGCGTGCGGCACCGAGCTTCCAGTAGCCGGAGAAGGTGATCGCGCGCCTGTCCATGCCGACCTCCTGCACGAGATGGCGCCGCAGGGAGGTCGCCAGCCCCGACTCGCCGCACAGCCACGCGTGGTCCAGGTCCGCGGTCGAGACGGGGGTGGCGACGAGTGCGGTGAGGACCGCGGTCCCGGGGGCGGCGTCCCCGCGCTCGTGGACCGTGACCCGGGCCGGGACGTCGAGGCCGCCCAGGACCTCGGCGGAGGGGACCTCGACGTGCGCCTCGATGTCGGCGCCGAGGCCTGGCAGGCCGCGACGGTCGCGCTCCTCGAGGATCGCGAGCAGCGCGGGCACCGCGGTCTCGTCGGCGACGAGCAGCTGGCGCGCGTGCTCGAAGCTGGAGTAGAGCGCTCCCCCGGAGCGGAAAGCGGCCCTGTCGCCGACCTGGGCGGCCGTCGCCCATGCGGAGCCCGGGCCGGAGTCGCCGTGCGTGACGATGTCGACGTCGATCTCGTGGACATCGCGACGCAGCGCGCGCACCGTGTACCAGCGCAGCCCGGGCTGCTCGTCCTCGGGCATCTCGCTGATCGCAGCCCGCACGTTGCTGCACGCGGGATCGGGCAGGTGCAGCCGGCCGTCGACACCGGGGACGAGCAGACCGAAGTACTCGTCGGGGCCGACCAGTCGGTGGTCGCGCAGCTGCGGCGCGGACAACGTGATCCGGCGCACCACGGGGTTGAGGTCCGTGACGGCGACGACCGTCACCTCGAACTGCGACTCCACCTTCGGCTCTCCTCGTGCGACCGGGACGGGTTGGTGAGGCGACCCTAACCTAGTCGTGGAGCACGGGGTCAGGCGAGCCCGAGCTCCTCGAGCCCGAAGACGTGGCGGTACTCGAGGCCGGCCTCGGCGAACCTCTCCGCCGCACCGGTCGCGCGATCGGCGATCGTCGCGACGGCGACGACCTCGGCGCCCGCCTCGCGGGCGGCGGTGGCTGCCTCGAGCGGCGAGCTCCCGGTCGTCGAGGTGTCCTCGACGACCAGGACGCGCCGCCCGGCGATCGACGGGCCCTCGATGCGCTGCTGCAGGCCGTGCGCCTTGCCCGCCTTGCGCACGACGAAGGCGTCCAGGCGCTCCCCCTTCGCCGCCGTGGCGTGGAGCATCGACGTGGCGACCGGGTCGGCACCGAGGGTGAGCCCACCGACGGCGTCGAAGTCGAGGTCCTCGACGAGGTCGAGCATGACGCGGCCGACGAGCGGGGAGGCCTCGCCGTCGAGGGTGATGCGGCGCAGGTCGACGTAGTAGTCGGCCTCCGCGCCGGAGGACAGCGTCACGCGTCCGTGGACGATGGCCTTGTCCTTGACGATCTCGAGCAGGCGGGCGCGGTCGGCAGCGATGTCAGTCACGCCTGCCAGTTTAGGTCGACCGTCGTCAGTGGGTGTCCTTGCGATGCAGCGCGGTGACGCGCGGGTTGCGCAGGAGCACCCGGGGCAGGTGGCGGACGAGCGCGACGACGGCCTTGTACTGCGGGCTCGGCACGGAGACGACGCGACCCCGCTCCGAGTCGGCGAGCGCCGCGCGCACGAGGTCGCTCGCGTCGAGCCAGAAGGGACCGGACCGGGTGCCCTTGTCGATCCCGGCGCGCTCGTGGAACTCGGTGCGCACGTAGCCGGGCAGGAGCGCGGTGACGCGGACCCCCTTCGGCCGCAGCTGTGCCGCGATGGACTCCGTGAAGGTCGTCACCCAGGCCTTGGCCGCGGCGTACGTGCCGCTCGTCAGGTGGCCGGCGACGGATGAGACGTTGATGATCCGGCCGTGCCCGCGCGCGACCATGGCGCCGGCTGCCGCGTGGCTGAGGACGAGCACCGCGCGCACGAGCACGTCGAGCAGGCGCTCCTCGTCCTCGACGTCGGTGTCGACGAAGGGGGTCCCCAGCCCGTACCCCGCGTTGTTGACGAGCAGGTCGACGGGCCGGTCGGCGGCGCGCAGCCGCTCGGCGACCCGCTCCAGCTGGGCACGGTCGGACAGGTCGGCCGCGAGCACCTCGGCGTGCACCCCGTGCGCCTCGCCCAGCTCGGTGGCGAGGTCGTGCAGCCGCGCGGTGTCGCGGGCGACGAGGACGAGGTCGTGACCCTGCGCGGCCAGCTGGACCGCGAACTCGCGGCCGATGCCGGCCGTGGCACCGGTGACGAGGGCGGTGCTCATGCGTGCTCTCCCCCGGCGTGCAGGGTCCGCGCGAAGAGCTCCTCGAGCTCGGCGAAGTGCCGCTCGGCGCCCGCCTCCTGGTAGCTCGACGTGTCGCTCATCGTGAAGCCGTGCGGGGCGTCGGGGTAGATCGCGGTCTGCGCCTGCAGGCCGTGCTCCGCGAGCGCCGCGTCGAGCCGCTCGACCATCTCCGGCGGCATCGTGCCGTCGCGGTCGGCGTGCCCGTAGACGAAGGCCGCCCGCGCGCTCCCCAGCGACAGGTGCGGGCTGTCGGGCCCGTCGGAGGCGACGTGCGCCCCGTGGAAGCCACCGCAGGCCGCGATGCTCGGGTCGACGCAGGCAGCCCGGGCCGCGTGCTTGGCCCCCATGCAGTACCCCGTGGTCCCGATCGGGCCCTCGGCGACGCCGGGCAGGGCGCGCAGCGCGGCGACGAAGGGGGCGACGTCCGCCTCGGTGCGCTCCTTCGTCAGCTCGGCGACACGCGGCAGGCTCAGCTGACCGTAGGTCGCCCGCTGCTCGGGGTCGGTCAGGTCGGTACCTGCAGGGGGCGACATCTCTGCCGCAGAGCCGAGCCGGTAGAAGGTGTTGGGCGCCAGCACGATGTAGCCCCACGAGGCGATGCGGTCGGCCATCTCCTCGATGCGGGGCCGCAGCCCGATGGCGTCCATCCACAGCAGGACGCCGGGGTACGTGCCGTCCGCGTCGGGCCGGGCGACGACCGCCTCGGCCGTGCCGTCGGCAGCGGGGATCTCGACGAGGGGTCGCATGGCCATGGGCCCATGGTGTCAGGCCGCGCTCACCCGCGGGGCAGGCCAAGGCGCCCGACTAGGGTGGCGCCGTGCGTATCGCGACCTGGAACGTCAACTCCATCCGCTCCCGCGTCGACCGCGTCGAGGCCTGGCTGCAGCGCAGCGACGTCGACGTGCTCGCCATCCAGGAGACCAAGGCCAAGGAGGAGCAGTTCCCCTTCGACCGCTTCACCGCCCTGGGCTACGAGGTCGCCCACCACGGCCTCAACCAGTGGAACGGCGTGGCGATCCTCTCCAGGGTCGGCCTGCAGGACGTCTCGATCGGGTTCGACGGTGACCCCGGGTTCGGCGATCCGCTCGCGCCCGAGGCGCGCTCGATCGGCGCGACGTGCGGGGGCGTGCGCGTGTGGTCGCTCTACGTCCCCAACGGCCGCACCCTCGACGACCCGCACATGGCCTACAAGCTCTCCTGGCTCGAGCAGCTGCGGCAGCGCGCGAGCGAGTGGAGCGCCGACGGGACCCCGACGGCGCTGTGCGGCGACTGGAACGTCGCGCCGCAGGACGAGGACGTGTGGTCGATGGCGTACTTCGCCGACAAGACCCACGTCTCGCCGCCGGAGCGGGCCGCCTTCAACGCCTTCCTCGAGTCCGGCTTCGTCGACGTCGTCCGTCCCCACACCCCCGGGCCGGGTACCTACACCTACTGGGACTACCAGCAGCTCGCCTTCCCCAAGAAGCGCGGCATGCGCATCGACTTCATCCTCGGGTCGCCGTCCTTCGCCGACCGCGTCACGGGCGCCTCCATCGACCGCGAGGAGCGCAAGGGCAAGGGCGCGAGCGACCACGCGCCGGTCATCGTCGGGCTCGACGGCGACCCGGGGAGCCCTGCGTGACCTCGACGGCCCGTCGCCTCACGGTCGCCGCCCCCGACGGGGCGCTCATCGCGGTCCTCGACCACCCGGCCGCCGGCGGCCGCCCCGAGGGCCCGACGCTCGTCCTCGCCCACGGCTGGTGCTCGACGACCGAGGTGTGGGAACCGGTCGTCGCCGAGCTGCAGCGCCGGCGCCCCCACCTGAGGGTCATCACCTACGACCAGCCGGGCCACGGCCGGTCGACGCCGGGCCGGGACCGCCGCGTCTCCCTCCTGGACCTCGGGGTCACGCTGCGTGAGGTCATCGCGGAGACCGCGCCGGAGGGCGATGTCGTCCTCGGTGGCCACTCGATGGGCGGCATGACGATCATGGCGATGGCCCAGGTCGACCCCGAGCTGGTGCGCCGCCGCGTCCGTGGCGTCGCCCTGGTCGGCACCGCCGCGCACCTCGACCGGCGGGCGATCCGGGGCGAGGCCCTCGCCATGGGGCTGCTCGGCCGTCTGCCGGCCAAGGCCCGCGGGCTGCCCTCCACGGCGCGGCTCACGGCAGCCAACCTCTTCGGTCCGGACCCCGACCCGGTCGCCGTGCGGACGACGATGCGGATGACCACGCGCACCCGGGCCAATGTCGTCTCCGACTGGCACCGCGCGATCGGCGAGCTCGACTTCCGCAAGCACCTCGCCCCCTTCGCGGACGTGCGCACGGTCGTCGTGACGGGCGGGATGGACCGGCTCACCCCGGTCTCCGCCGGCCGGCGGCTGGCCGCCGGCATCCCGGGGGCCGACTTCTGGATGGTGCCGCGCACCGGCCACATGGTCCTGCTCGAGGTCCCTGCGGTGGTCGCCGACAAGATCGAGCTACTCCTCGACGCCGAACCCGCGCGCCAACGAGCCTGAGCCCTCGCGCCGCCGGATGCCGAGGAAGACGAAGGCGAGCAGCGCGCCCACCGCGGCGGCACCGGCGGCCCCGACGAAGACCGTGTGCACCTGCAGCAGCGCGGCGTCGAGCAGCGCCCGGCCGCTCGTCTGCTGCTCGCGCGGCAGCGCCTCGACGGCCGCGTAGTAGCGGTGCAGGCCGACACCGGTGAGCAGCGCGAGCCCGACGACCATCCCGACCATGCGGGCGACGACCACGAGGCTCGAGGCGGTGCCGTGGACGTCCTGGGGCGAGTCCGCGAGCGCGGCGTCGTTGACCGGCGCGAGCGCCATGCCGAGCCCGAGCCCGACGAGCGCGAGGGTGAGGGTCGAGGTGAGCTCGGCGAGCGACCCGCGCTCCCAGCCCGACATGAGCAGCAGCCCGACGGCGGCGAGGGTGAGCCCGACGCCGGCGGCCAGACCGTCGCCGACCCAGCGCAGCACCCACCCACCGAGGAGGGCGCCGACCGGGACGGCGACGAGGAACTTCACGAGCTCCATCGCCGCGTCGGTCTGCGAGCCCTCCGTCGTCAGGCGGGAGAAGAGCGGCACGTCGACGACGACCGCGACGAGGGCCACCCCCACGGCGAGCGAGACGAGCAGCGACCAGCCCGTGCGGCCGCGGACCGTGCCCCGCGGGACGAGCGGCGCTCCGGCCGTGCGGTGCCGGACGACGTAGAGCAGCACGGCGACGACCGCGACGGGCAGCAGCGCGTAGCCGAGCGGGCCGACGACCTCGCTCTCCGGGTCCGCCGAGCTGAAGGTGAGCACGACACTCCCGAGTGCCGTCCCGAGGAGCAGCGCGCCCGGGAGGTCGCTGTCGCGCAGCGGCGCCCACCAGAGGCGGGCGGTGCGGACGAGCAGGAGCACGGCGAGGGCCGCGGTCAGCGCACCGACCGGCGTGAGCACCCGGCGGTCGCCGACGAAGGGGACGAACGGCACCCCGAGGTAGACGTCCGTGGCGAGCACCGCGGGGGCCGCGAGCGTCAGCCAGAGCAGGCCGACGGTGACGACCCCGAGGACGACCGTCCCAGTACGCCTCCCCCGCTCCCTGCCCGCAGCCGGACTCCCCCGCTCCCTGAGGAGGCCGCCCGCAGCCGGACTCCCCCGCTCCCTGAGGAGGCCGCCCGCGGCCGTCTCGAAGGGCGCCACCCGGGTGATCGACGCGATCGCGACCCAGAGGACCAGGCCGAGCACGACGTTGAGCCAGAAGATCGCCCGCCAGTCCGCGACGGCGAGGACCGCTGCCCCGAGCAGGGGGCCGAGGACCGAGCCGAGCTCCTGGACCGCGCCGACGACGCCGAGCGGCATCCCCCGGCGTCCCGGCGGCCAGAGGTCCGCGACGAGCGCGAGGGTCGCTGGGACGAGGCCGCCTCCGCCGACGCCCTGGACGACGCGGCCGGCGACGAGCACGTCGAGGTCGACCGCGAGCGCGGTGATGCCTGAGCCGACGACGAAGACGGCGAGGCAGCCGAGGAGGATCCGCGATCGGCTCACGACGTCGGCGAGGCGCCCGATGAGGGGCAGGGCCGCGACGTAGCCGAGGAGGAAGCCCGAGATGATCGGTGCGGCGCGCTGGAGGTTGTCCAGGCCGAGGCCGACGCCGTTCATCATGTCGGTCAGCGCGAGGACGACGACGTAGGTGTCCGCGGCGGCGAGCGCGACCGCCGTCGAGGCGAGCGCGAGCAGGGCCCGGGGGCTGCGCCCGGGGACGTCGAGCGTCACGGTCAGGACGCGGGCTCGGAGATCTCGACGGCCTTGCCGTAGTCCTTGATCTTGAGCGTGAAGGTCGTCTCCTGCTCCTCGTAGAAGTTGCCGGTGATCTCCGCCGAGCGCAGCTCCCCGCTCTCGGGCTCGATGCCGTACGTGACGTCGAAGTCGTCGGCGCCCTCACCGAGCGCGAACAGTCGGTGGACGTCCTCGGCCGGGACCTTGCCGGTGTACTCCTGCAGGACGGTGTCGCCGGCGCGGGTGCGCTCCCCTTCGCTCGCGTCGGTCGTGCCGGCGAGGATCTGGTCGACGCCGCTGCCGGGGCGGAAGAACTCGGCCGGGTTGGGCGCGCCGAGGTCGGACATGTCGACCGGGTTGAAGTCCTTGGTGAAGAAGGACATCCACGTCTTGTCGTCGACGGCGATGATCTCGACGCCTGCGGAGTTGCCCCGGATGACCCCGGTGACCTCTCCCTGGAACTTGGGCGTGGTCGTGTCGACGATGCCCGAGCCGTCCGCCGCGGACACGCCGTCGCGCCCCTTGGGGATGGCGGACTGCTTGAGGTCGAAGCCGACCGCACCGGCGTCGACGAAGGCCGTGCGCGCCGTCTCGAGGGCCTCTGCGGGCGGGGCTGCGTCCTCGAAGGCCGAGCAGCCGGCCGGCAGTGCCAGGGCGAGGGGCACGGCGGCCACCAGGAGTCGTCGTCGCATGTCGGCCAACCTAACCGCTGCGGGCACCGGTCCCGGTGCGGACGTGACCCGGGTCAACGCACCTTGTTCTTGCGCATCCAGTCCCGCAGCTCGTCGTAGGCACCATCGACGTTGGCGAACTCCACGACATTGCGCGCGGACGTGAACCACGGCCCGGTGGAGGGGCGCACCTCCCCGAGCGAGCGCTTGAGGTCGGCCATGCCGATCCAGCGCATCGTCCCGGTGCGCGCGCCCTCCATGAGGGCGAACTCGGTGGCGGTCTCGCAGACGTGCGCGATGTCGGCGCCCGAGAGGCCCTGCGACCGGCGCGCGAGCCAGGCGACGTCGACGCCCTCGACGGGCCGGTCGGCGAGGTGGTGGCGGAAGATCGCGGCCCGCGCCTCCTCGTCGGGCGGGGCGACGAAGAGCGTGCGGTCGAGTCGGCCGGGGCGGCGCAGGGCCGCGTCGACGTCCCACGGCTGGTTGGTCGCGCCGACGACGAAGACCCCCTCGTTGTCGGCCTCGACCCCGTCCATCTCCATGAGCAGCTGGTTGACGACCGTGCGCAGGCCACTGTTGTGCGTCGTCGCACGCTTGGCGCCGATGGCGTCGAGCTCGTCGAGGAAGACGACCGTCGGCGCGTGCGAGCGGGCGAACTCGAAGATCTCCGAGACATTGCGCTCGGACCGGCCCGTGTACATGTCGAGGACGTCGCTGATCCCGACGTTGACGAAGCCGGCGCCGAGCTCGCCTGCCAGGGCGCGGCCGACGAAGGTCTTGCCGCAGCCGGGCGGACCGTAGAGGAGGATGCCGCCCTTGAGCGACTTGCCGTACGCCTTGCGCAGCTCCGGATGGCGAAGGGGGGCGAGGAAGGCCGCGTCGAGCCGCGCCTTGACCTGCTGCATGCCCCCGACGTCCTCGAGCGTGATCGCGGGACGCTCGAGGTCGTGCGCGGCGACCTCGGACGCGCCCGGGTCGCCGTCGACGAACATCGGCTGCGGGGAGATGTCGCCCATCTCCCCCTCGGCGGCGCTCCAGTCGAAGCCGTCGTGGGAGCGGGCAGGCGCGGGCGTGGTGGGCCCGGGTGAGGTGGGCCCTGGCGTGAGGGCCGCGGCCATCAGCTCCCGCGCCGCGGCGTTGGCCGGGTCCTGCTGGAGGACGGTGGCGCAGTGGGTGACGGCCTCGTCGCCGCGGCCGGCGTCCACGAGCAGCTGCGCGAGGTGGAGACGCAGCGGCAGGTCCTGCGGGCTGGCTCCGACGGCGCGGGCGAGTGAGTCGATGAGGTCGCTCATGGGCCCATCCTCCACGACACCCGGCTCACCACCGGCTCCAGGCGATGACGATCGCCGCGACGCACGCGACGGTGACGACGACGGCCCAACCGGTGGCGACGCGGTGGGCACGGGAGAAGCGGCGCAGGTACGCCCTTCGTCCTCGGGGGACGGCGCGGGCCCAGGCGAGCGCGGGCAGGGCGAGCAGCAGCGGCGGGAGGAGCGAGACGGCACGCCCGACCCACGGCAGCGACCCGGTGGCCATGACCGTGACGAGCTGCCCGACGACCAGTGCGGTCCACAGCCCGAGCAGGAAGACGAGGACCAGGTCCATCGACCCCGCGGACCGGCCGTCGTCGAGCGCGGCCTGACGCACGATGCGGGAGGTGGCGCTCCCGATGCGGGCGCCGCGCAGGTCCGTGCGGGCCAGCTCGGTCATGGCCCAGGCGTGGTGGGGGTCGAGACGCAGGGCCTCCATGAGGTGCCAGCGGGCCGCGTCGCGCTGCGCCCGGGAGCCTCCGGGCGAGCTGGGCCAGAGGGTGATGCCCATCGTCACGTGGCTGTCGGGGTCGCCCGGGTCGAGCGAGAGCGCGTGCGCCGCGACGGCCACGGCTCGCTCCCGGGTCCCGATGTCCTGCACGAGCACGAGCGCGACCTGCCGGTGCGGGCCGGGGGCGAAGGGAGCCAGCCGCGTCGCCTCGACCGCCGCCTCGTAGGCGCCGGCGCGGTCGCCGCGGACGTGGAGGACCGACGAGCGGATCATGTGCAGCCCGGGCTCGTCGGGCGCGACGGCGAGGGCTTCGCCGACGGCGCGCAGGGCCTCGGCGCCGCGGTCGAGCTGGTGCAGCGCGCGGGCACGCAGGGTGAGCAGCTCGGGGTCGTCCGGTGTCGCCGCGAGGCCGGACTCGACGGTCGCGAGCGCCTGCGCCACCCGCCCCAGGCCGAGCTGTGCGTGGACCCGCTCGGCCGCTCCCCCGGCTGGCACGCCTAGCGGTTGCGGGCCCAGGCGACCCACGACAGGACCGCGCCGACGAGGAGGCAGCCGACCCCGATGCCGTAGGCCCCGGCGAAGCCGGTCGCCGCACCGAGGAGGAAGGCGAGCACGCCCACGAGGAGCAGGCAGGCCCAGATCGCGACGAGCGGCTGCCGCCGCGCGAAGCCGCGGAGGTAGGCACCGCGGGCGGTCGGCACCTCGCGCAGCAGGCGCACGACGATGAACCCGACGGCGAGGAGCGAGAGCCCGGCGATGATCCCGAAGCGGGGGCGCTCCGGGATCGCGTCGATCCGACCGATGATGAAGACCGACAGGAAGAGCGCCCAGTGCGCGATCGCCACGTTGTTGGTCAGGGCGACGTCCATGTTGGCGTGGAAGAGCTGCTCCTGAGGTGACCCCGACACGGCTCGCGCGAGGGTGCCGGCGGCCGCAGCGGGGCGCCGGCGCGCCATCTGGATGCGCGCGAGCTCGTTGAGCGCCATGGGCGACTCGGGTTCGAGGTCGAGGGCGGCGCGCACGTGGTGCTCGGCGAGCTCGAGGTCGCGCCGTCCGGGTCGGCGGCCCTGCGGGAAGACGGCGTCCACCATCGCCAGGTGGCTGTCGGCCTCACGGGGACCGAGCTCGAGGGCGCGCCCGGCGGCGAGCCGTGCCTCGGCGGACCACTGCGGACCGCCCGCCGCGTAGGCGCGAGCCAGCTGGCGCTGCGGCTCCGGCTCGAAGGGGGCCAGCCGCGCCGACTCGCCGGCGGCCGCGACGGCGTCGCCGTGGTGGCCGAGTCGCGACAGGGCCATCGACGCGAGGAGGTGCAGGGTCGGGTCGTCCGGGTCGGCGACGAGCGCGTGGTTGGCCGCGTCGAGGGCCCACTGCGAGCGACCGGAGTCGAGGAGGGCGACGACGCGCAGGCGTTGCAGCTCGGCGTCGTCCGGGGCGCTCGCCAGGGCCTGATCGACGTCCTGGAGCGCCGCGTCGTAGAGCCCTCGCGACAGGTGGAGGCGCACGCGCTCGCGCGCGACGTCCAGGTGGTCGTGGTCCACACGCCAGAGACTAGGGCACGAGGCGCAGCGCTCGGTCGCGCACACCGCGGCCGCGGCGGCTCGTCGCCGCCCGGAGGGCGACGGTCGCGGTGAGCCGCAGGACCTGGCCGGAGGCGTGGCGGCGTCTGCTGTAGGCGAGGGGGGCTCCCTTCGTCCCCCGGCGGTGGATCTCCTCGGCGAGGACGACCGCGTCCCGGAGGGCCTCGTTGGCGCCGCGGCCGAGGTTGGGGCTCATCGCGTGCGCGGCGTCGCCGACGAGGACGAGGCCGTCGTCGACGATCGTGCGCATCGGCGGCGCGAGGAGCACCCGCTGGACGTCCGCGGCATCGCCGACGCGGGCCAGGACGTCGCGGACCGTGGGGTCCCAGTCACCGAAGTGGCCCCGCGCGGCGGCGACCGCCTCCGCCGGGTCGACGGTGACGCCCCGGTGGTCGGCGCGCACCGCGCAGAACCACGCGACGCCCTGTGGGCCGGGCGTCGTCCCGAAGAGGCCGTCCGGCCCCCACCACTCCGTGGCGCTCGTCGTCGGCGGTCCGGGCAGGTGGCCGCGCAGCGCGATCCACTCCGTGACGACCGGCGCGCTGCCCTCGAAGGCCTGCTGCCGGCAGACCGAGCGCACCCCGTCGGCCCCGACGACGAGGTCGGCGCCGACCTCCGCGGCGAGCGCGCGCGGGTCGGTGACCTGCCGGGTCGTGCGCGTGACCGAAGGGGGGATCCCCGCCTCGAGCGACGTCACGAGATCGCGGCGCGGGACGAACCACAACGGCAGGTCGCGGCGGGCGACGAGGGGGGCGCCGTCCGCCGAGCGGAGCGCGGCCCGCTCGACCGGCAGCGCGGTGCGCCGGACCGTCTCGCCGACCCCGAGGTCGTCGAGGGCCGATCGGCCGCCGCGCCACAGGGCGAGGACGGTGCCGTGCCCGGCCCGCTCGGGGCGTTCCTCGACGAGAGTGACATGCACCCGGCGCGGGTCGAGGGCCGCGGCGAGCGCGAGGCCGGCGATGCCGCCCCCGACGACGAGGACGTGATGGCGTGGTCGCACGGGTCCACCCTGCCAGCAACCGGAGGTCGTCCCGACTAGCCTGACCCCATGCATCGACGCCTCTCAGCCGACGACTCGGCCTTCCAGCAACGGCTGCGTGAGTACTTCACGACGACCTTCCCCCAGGATCTCCGCGACAAGGTCGGGGCGGGCGAGAAACTTGGACCAGAGGACATCCGACGCAGTCAGGCAGCCCTCGCCGAGGCGGGTCTCGCCACGCCCGGGTGGCCGACGGAGTGGGGCGGTCAGGACTGGACCGCGTTGCAGAAGCACATCTGGAACACCGAGCTGCAGGCAGCGGGTGTCCCGCCGCCGCTCCCCTTCAACGCGTCGATGGTGGGGCCGGTCATCGCGACCTTCGGGTCCCAGGAGCTCAAGCAGAGGTTCCTCCCCAAGACGGCCACCGCCGAGATCTGGTGGTGCCAGGGGTTCTCCGAGCCGGGTGCCGGGTCGGACCTCGCGTCCTTGCGCACGACCGCTGTGCGCGACGGTGACGTGTACGTCGTCAACGGCCAGAAGACCTGGACGACCCTCGCGCAGCACGCCGACTGGATGTTCGCCCTCGTCCGCACCGACCCCGCGGCACCCAAGAAGCAGGCCGGGATCTCCTTCCTGCTGCTCGACATGCGCAGCGAGGGGGTGACGGTCCGGCCGATCCGCACGCTCGACGGGGGCCAAGAGGTCAACGAGGTCTTCTTCGACAACGTCCGCGTACCGGCCGACCAGCTCGTCGGCGAGGAGAACAAGGGCTGGGACTACGCGAAGTTCCTGCTGGGCAACGAGCGCGTGGGCGTCGCCAACACCGGGCTCGTCAAGCGCTGGCTCGTCGAGCTCAAGGAGCACGCTCGACAGGTGCGCCTCGGCGACGGCACCCTCCTCGACGACCCGGGCACGGCCGCGCGATTCGCCGACCTCGAGTCGCGGCTCATGGCGCTCGAGCTGACCGTCGTGCGGGTCTCGGGCACCTCGGAGGACGGCCGGCCCAACCCGGCGTCCTCGATCCTCAAGCTGTGCGGCTCCCAGCTCCAGCAGGAGGTCCTCGAGCTGGCGGTGGACATCAGCGGCCCGATGGGCCTGGTCTGGGACGAGCTCGACTCCGTGCCGGCCTGGGCCGCGCGCAGCGTCCCCACCTACCTCAACTACCGCAAGGCGACGATCTACGGCGGATCCAGCGAGGTCCAGCGCGGCATCGTGGCCGCGACCATCCTCGGACTGAAGGGCTGACCCATGGACTTCACCCCCACCGACGAGCAACGTGCCCTGGCCGATGCCGTCCGCGGCGTGCTGCGCCGCCACGGCTCCCCTGCGGCCGAGCGCGGCGACTCCGCCGCCCCTGCTCACCATGACGAGACCGTCTGGTCGGGTCTGGTCGAGACAGGCGTGCCGGCTCTGCTCTGGTCCGAGGAGGACGGAGGGGTAGGCGCCGGTTTCGCCGACCTCGCCGCCGCCGCCACCGAGGTCGGCCGGTCCCGAGTGCAGGTACCGCTCGCCGAGACGGTCGTCGCCGGGTCGCTCGTCCGCTCCCTCGCCACCGACGAGGTCCGCCGCGAGGTCCTCGCCGGCCTGTCGTCAGGAGAGGTCCTGGCGGTTCCCGCGCTCGCCGAGCCGATGCGCGCGTGGTCCCCCGTCCCGACCGACGTCACCGCGACCGGCGCCGACGGTGCGTGGACCCTCACCGGCACCAAGTCGCCCGTGCGCTACGCCCCGTCCGCGACCCACCTGGTCGTCACGGCAGCCACGGACGCGGGGACCGGGGTCTTCCTCGTGTCGACCACGGGTGCGACCACGCAGGAGGTCGTGCTCGACGCCACCCCTGCGACCCTGCTCGGGCAGGGGCCGGCCGCCGACACCGCGCTCCGTGAGGCGCTCGCCTCCGGCCACACGGTCCTGTGCGCCGAGGCGATCGGCGCCATGGACGAAGCCCTGCGCCTCACGACGGAGTACCTGCGCACCCGGACCCAGTTCGGCCGCAGCCTCGCCAGCTTCCAGACCCTGACCCACCGGGCCGCCGACATGTACGCCGAGCTGGAGCTGGCCCGCAGCGCGACGCTCTACGCCGCGATGGTGGTCGACGAGTCACCCCTCGACGTCGACACCGTCCTGCGCGCCCTGGTCGTCGTGGACAGGGCAGCCCGGCTCGTCGGCCAGGAGGCCATCCAGATGCACGGAGGCATCGGGGTCACCGCTGAGCACCCGGTCGGGCACCTGACCTCCCGGCTGACGATGATCACCCGCACGTGGGGTGACCGGCGAGCACACCTCGCGGACCTGTCCGAGCGCATCGCCGACCACGCCGGCGTCGACGTCCTCGCGTGAGCCACGAGGGCCCACGGACTCCTGGTCCGTGGGCCCTCGTCGACCGTGCCGGCGGTTCGGCCCTCAGCGAAGGGAGAGCCGCCCCCCTTCGTCATCGACGTCCACGACGACGGTCGAGCCGTCGCGCACGTCACCGGCGAGCAGGGCGGTGGCCAGCCGGTCACCGATCTCCTTCTGCACCAGGCGACGCAGCGGTCGGGCGCCGTAGGCGGGGTCGTACCCGGTCTCGGCGAGCCACTCGCGTGCGGCCGGGGTGACCTCGAGCCCGATCCGCCGGTCGGCCAGGCGGGTGGTGAGCTCACGCACCTGCAGCTCGACGATGTGGCCGAGCTCGTCACGGGTCAGTGCGTCGAAGATGACGATCTCGTCGAGCCGGTTGAGGAACTCCGGCTTGAAGGACTGCCGCACGAGGCCCATGACCGACTCGCGTCGCGCCTCCTGCTCGATGAGCGGGTCCGTGAGGAACTGGCTGCCGAGGTTGGAGGTCATCACGAGGATGACGTTGCGGAAGTCCACCGTGCGCCCCTGACCGTCGGTCAGGCGGCCGTCGTCGAGCACCTGCAGCAGGATGTCGAAGGTCTCGGGGTGCGCCTTCTCCACCTCGTCGAGGAGCACGACGGAGTACGGACGGCGCCGCACGGCCTCGGTGAGCTGGCCGCCCTCCTCGTACCCGACGTAGCCGGGAGGCGCACCGATCAGGCGCGCGACCGCGTGCCGCTCGGCGTACTCCGACATGTCGATGCGCACCATCGCACGCTCGTCGTCGAAGAGGAAGTCCGCGAGCGACTTGGCCAGCTCCGTCTTGCCGACACCGGTCGGGCCGAGGAAGAGGAAGGAGCCGGTCGGCCGGTTCGGGTCGGCGATGCCGGCCCGCGAGCGGCGCACCGCGTCGGAGACCGCCCGCACGGCCGCGGTCTGGCCGATGAGGCGTGAGCCGATGATCGACTCCATGCTCAGCAGCTTCTCCGTCTCGCCCTGGAGCAGGCGCCCGGCCGGGATGCCGGTCCAGGCGGAGATGACCTCGGCGATGTCGTCGGCCCCGACGCGCTCCTTGACCATGAGGTCGTCGTCGCGGTTGGCCTCGGCCTCGCTGGCCTGCGCGAGCTCGGCCTCCAGCGCGGGGATGTCGCCGTACATCAGGCGCGACGCCCCCTCGTAGTCACCCTCGCGCTGCAGCCGGTCGGCCTGGGTGCGCAGGTCGTCGAGCCGCGCCTTGAGGTCACCGACGGCGTTGAGGCCGGTCTTCTCCGCCTCCCACCGCGCGGTGAGCCCGGCGAGCTCCTCGCTCTTGTCGGCGAGGTCCTGGCGCAGCCGCTCCAGGCGCTCCTTCGACGCGTCGTCGCTCTCCCGGGCGAGGTGCAGCTCCTCCATCTTCAGCCGGTCGACGGCGCGGGAGAGCTCGTCGATCTCGACCGGGCTGGAGTCGATCTCCATGCGCAGCCGCGAGGCCGCCTCGTCGACGAGGTCGATCGCCTTGTCGGGCAGCTGCCGACCGCTGATGTACCGGTCGGACAGGGTCGCGGCCGCGACGAGCGCAGTGTCCTCGATCTCGACCTTGTGGTGCGCCTCGTAGCGCTCCTTGAGACCGCGCAGGATCGCGACGGTGTCCTCGACGCTCGGCTCGCCGACGAAGACCTGCTGGAAGCGTCGCTCCAGCGCCGGGTCCTTCTCGATGTGCTCACGGAACTCGTCGAGCGTCGTCGCGCCGACCAGCCGCAGCTCGCCGCGGGCGAGCATCGGCTTGAGCATGTTGCCCGCGTCCATCGCGCCCTCGCCGGTGGCGCCGGCGCCGACGACCGTGTGCAGCTCGTCGATGAAGGTGATGATCTGCCCGTCGCTGCTCTTGATCTCCTCGAGCACCGCCTTGAGCCGCTCCTCGAACTCACCCCGGTACTTCGCACCCGCGACCATGGCCGCGAGGTCGAGGCTGACGAGCCGCTTGTCCCTCAGCGACTCGGGCACGTCGCCGTCGACGATGCGCTTGGCCAGGCCCTCGACGACGGCGGTCTTGCCGACGCCGGGCTCGCCGATGAGCACGGGGTTGTTCTTCGTCCGACGAGAGAGCACCTGGACGACGCGGCGGATCTCGGCGTCGCGACCGATGACCGGGTCGAGCTTGCCGTCACGAGCGACCTGGGTGAGGTCGGTGCCGTACTGCTCGAGCGACTCGCCACCCTCGCTCGGGGTCTCGGAGGTGACCTTGCGTCCACCGCGCAGCTCGTCGATCTTCGCCTCCATGTCGGCGGCACCGCGCTTCTCGACCGCCGCGAGGTGGCCGCCCTCGGCGAGCGCGAGGAGGAGCAGGTCGAGGGCGAGGTGGGTGTCCCCCTTCGCCCGCATGAGGGTGTCGGCCTGCTGCAGGACGGCCAGCGCCTCCCGGCCGAGCGAAGGGGAGGCCGCGGCACCGCTCGTGGTCGGCAGCGCCGCCACGGCCCGGTCGGCCTGGCCGAGCACGTGGGCGGCGCCGGTCCCGGCGGCCTGCAGGAGGGTGTCGCACTGCGGGGTGTCGAGGCGCACGAGGGCGCTCACGAGGTGGGCGGGGGTGATCTCCGGGTGCCCCTCGGTCTGCGCGGCGCGCTGCGCGAGGGCGATCGCCTCGGCCACCTTGGCGGTCGGCTTGAGCTCCATGGGTCTCCTTCACGGCTGGTGGGGGTCTCTGCTGGGAGCAACCTCTCCAGAGTTGAGTCTATTCCGCTCAACCCTCTGCCGTGAAGGGCCGGGTCAGGGTCGGCCGCGCCCGGCCGCCCCGAGGACCCGGCGGGCCCGGTCGACGACCGGCTTGTCGACCATCGTGCCGTCGAGCGCCACCGCCCCGGAGGTCGCGGACTCCCAGGCCTCGACGACCCGCTGCGCCCACGCCACCTCCTGCGCCGAGGGGGCGAGCGCCGCCGCCACGACGGGCACCTGCCGCGGGTGGATGCACAGCTTCGCGGCGTACCCACCGCGGAGCGCGTCGCGCGTGTCCGCCTCGATCGCCGCGGCGTCGTCGATGGCGCCGCTCACCCCGTCGACCGGCGCGGGCAGACCGGCCGCCGCGGCGGCCACGACGAGCTGGGTGCGCAGCGAGCGCAGCGTGTCGCGATCGTCCGGGTGGAGCCCCAGCTCCGTCGCGAGGTCGAAGTTGCCGAAGGCCAGGCGCACGACGCCCGGCACCGCCGCGGTCGCAGCTGCGGCGAGCACCCCCGCGGCGGTCTCGACCAGCGCGAGCACGCCGGCGTCCGGACGCTCCCGGCGCAGGCGGGCGACGAGCTCGGACACCACGGACGGGTCCTGCGCCTTGGGCAGCAGCACCACGTCGACGTGCGGCGCGAGCGCCGCGACGTCGTCCTCGAACCACGGGGTGTCGGGCGCGTTGACCCGCACGATGCCGGCCCCTCCCCCGGCGAACCAGCGGACGACCTCGGCGCGCGCCCCCTCCTTCGCCTCGGGGGCGACGGCGTCCTCGAGGTCGACGACGACCACGTCCGCACCGGAGTCCACCGCTTTGGCGAACCGCTCCGGGCGGTCTCCGGGCACGAAGAGCATGGTCTGCGCGGCCGCGACCTCGGCGACCCGGGAGGCTGCCACGATCAGACCCCCGCCGGCTCGGTCACGAGGAGCCCGGACAGCCGCTCGGCGATCACCCCGGCGGCGTCGTCGACGATGCGATCGACGAGCTCCGCCACGGTCGGGACGTCCGTGACGAGTGCCTGGACGAGGCCGACGCTCCAGATGCCCGCGTCGAGGTCACCGGTCTCGTACACGCCTCGGCCGCGGGCGCCGGCCACGAGCTCGCGCACGTCGGCGAAGTCGGCCCCCGCCTCCAGTCGCGCGACGACCTCGCGGCTCACGGCGTTGCTCGCCACCCGGGAGGTGTTGCGCAGCTGGCGGAGGATCAGCTCTGTGGCGTGCTCGTCACCGGCGACGACCGCCTGCTTGACGTTGTCGTGCACCGGCGCCTCGACCGTCGCCATGAACCGCGTGCCCATGTTGATGCCGTCGGCGCCCAGGGCGAGGGCCGCAGCCAGACCCCGCCCGTCGCCGAAGCCTCCGGAGGCGATGAAGGGGATCGTCAGCGCGTCGGCCGCCCGCGGGATGAGCACGAGACCGGGCACGTCGTCCTCGCCGGGGTGCCCCGCGCACTCGAAGCCGTCGATGCTCACCGCGTCCACCCCGAGCGCCTGCGCCTTGAGCGCGTGCCGGACCGTCGTGCACTTGTGCACGATCTTCACTCCGTGCGGCTGCAATGCCTCGACGTGCTCGGCCGGCAGGTTGCCCGCCGTCTCGACGATGCGCACGCCGCCCTCGACGATCGCCTGCCGGTACTCGTCGTACGGCGGTGGGGTGATCGTCGGCAGGATCGTCAGGTTGACGCCGAAGGGCCGGTCGGTCATCTCCCGCGTGCGGGCGATCTCCGCCGCGAGGGCCTCCGGCGTCGGCTGGGTGAGGGCGGTGAGCATGCCGAGGGCGCCGGCCTCGGCGACGGCCGCGACGAGCTCGGCCCGGCCGACCCACTGCATGCCGCCCTGGACGACGGGGTGGTCGATGCCGAAGAGCTCGGTGAATCGGGTCCGGATGCGGGTCGAGGTCACTGCGTGCTCCTGGGGGTGGGGACGAAGGGGGATCGGTCGGGTGAGCGGTCGGGGGGCCTACAGGCGCCAGCGGCCCTCGAAGACCGGCTCGGTCTTGTCGAGGAAGGCCTGCTTGGCGACCGGCCCGTCGGTGCCCTGGTTGACGACCTGGGCGACGGCCTCGCGCTCCAGCGCCTCGCGCAGGGACGAGCCGCTGCCGGCGTGCAGCATCTCCTTGGTCTGGGCGAGGGCGATCGGTGGGCCTGCGGCCAGCCCGGCGGCGAGATCCTCGACGAACTCGTCGATCTCGTCGGGCTCCTTCAGCCAGGTGACCAGGCCGAGCCGCTCCGCCTCCGGCCCCTCGATGATCTCACCGGTCAGGGCCAGTCGCTTGGCCTGCTGGATCCCGACGATGCGGGGCAGCAGCCAGGTGCCACCGAAGTCGACCGACAGCCCGCGCTTGGCGAAGATCTGCGAGAAGCGTGAGCGCGGGGTCGCGACGACGAGGTCGCAGCCGAGGGCGAGGTTGCAGCCAGCGCCGACCGCGACCCCGTCGATCCTGGCGACGACCGGCTTGGGCAGCTCGTAGAGCGTGGCCGCGATGTCACCCAGCGCACGCATCCGGGTGAGGGCGTGGCGGGGGTCGGGCGGTCCGCCGAGGTCGGAGCCGGCGCACAGGTCGCCACCGGTGCCGCACAGGACGACGGCCCGGACCTCCGGGTCGACGCGCACGGCCTCGACGACCTCCCCGAGGAGCTCCCAGGAGGCGGTCGTCATGGCGTTCTTGCGACGGGGGCGGTTGATGGTGATCGTGGCGACGCCGTCGGCGACGTCGAGGAGCACCTCGGGCTCGATGACGTCCGGGAGCGGCTCGCTGGTCTGCGCGGTCATCGGGTACCTCCGTCGGTCGTCCGGGACAGGGTCGCACTCGCGGTGGTGCGCCCGTGGACGTCGAGCACGCGCACCGCGTCGTCGACGGACCCGGCCTCGTCGGCTCCCTCCTCGTCGACTCCTGCCGGGGCAGCGGTCACCGTCTGGGTGCCCACGAGGGGCGCCACGAGGCGGTAGTCGAAGACGCGGCCGAGCAGCCCGGCGCCCTGCCGACGCACGAGCTCACCCATGAGCAGTGCCTGGAGCGGGCCGTGGACGACGAGGCCCTCGTACCCCTCGACGGCGCACCAGCCAAGGTCGTAGTGGATGCGGTGCGCGTTGTACGTCAGCGCGGAGAAGCGCATGAGCGCGACCTCGTCGGCGCGGAACCGCAAGGTGGGACCCGCCACCGGCGCGGGCTGCGCGTCGAGGGTCCCGACGGGTACCTCCAGGGCGGAGCCGGCGGCGCGGTAGACGATGTCGTTGTCCTCGACGACCGCCACCTCGTCGGCCTGGCTCACCTCGGTGCGCACGGAGACGAACCGCAGTGTGCCGGAACGACCCTCGACCTCACGCGAGCCGGTCACCCAGGTGCGGCGCGTCGCCTGCTCACCCATCCGCAGGGGACGAAGGGAGTGCACCCGGCCTCCCGCGAACATCCGCTTGGTGCCCGGCCCGGGCGGCGACGGCACGCCCGTCAGCGGGTGTCCGTCGGGCCCGATCTGCGCGGCGCCCGGCCGCTCGAGCAGGTGCACCCAGTGCCACAGCGGCGGCAGCTCACCACCGTCGAGCAGCGCGGGGTCGAGGTCGAGGAGCCCGGCGAGGCCGAGGGCGGGGGCCGGGTCGATGACCCCCGTCACCTCGGTCCGTCCGGCGTCCGCCGTCACGGCGCCACCGTGTTGCGCTTGACGAGCTGCGCGGCGATGACATTGCGCTGGATCTCGTTGGTGCCCTCGCCGACGATCATCAGCGGGGCATCACGGAAGTAGCGCTCCGCGTCGAACTCGGTCGAGTACCCGTACCCGCCGTGGATGCGCACGGCGTCCAGCGCGATCTCCATGCCCGTCTCCGAGGCGAGGAGCTTGGCCATGCCGGCCTCCATGTCCGCGCGTGCCCCGCTGTCGTACACGCGGGCGGCGTGCAGGGTCAGCTGGCGGGCCGCGGTGAGCTTGGTGACCATGCCGGCGAGGAGGGCACCGATCTGCTGGTGCTTCCAGATCGGCTTGCCGAAGGACTCGCGCTCCTGCGAGTACTGCAGCGCGTCCTCGAGCGCGGCCCGACCGACACCGAGCGCCCGCGAGGCCACCTGGAGGCGACCGACCTCGAGCCCGCGCATCATCTGCGAGAACCCCTGGCCCTCGACGCCGCCGAGGACCTGGCCGGCGTCGACGTGCAGGTCCTCGAAGACGAGCTCGCAGGACTCGACACCCTTGTACCCGAGCTTGGGCAGGTCACGGCTGACGGTGAGGCCGCCGCCGGTGTCCGAGCCACCCATGTCGTGGCCGTCGAGCTGCTCCTTGTCGACGAGCAGGATCGAGATGCCCTTGTGCGCGGGGGTCGCGGCCGGGTCGGTCTTGCACAGCAGCGCGATGAGCGTGGACCTGCGCGCGTTGGAGATCCACGTCTTGCTGCCGTTGACGACGTACCCGCCCTCGCCCTCGCGGGCCGCGGTGCGCATCGCCTGCAGGTCCGAGCCGCCACCCGGCTCGGTGAGGGCCATGGTCGCGCGCACCTCGCCCGTGGCCATACGGGGCAGGTAGCGGTCCTTCTGCTCCTGGGTCCCGAAGTCCTGGATGAGCTTGGCGACGACGGTGTGCCCGCCCATCGCGCCGGCGAGGCTCATCCACCCGCGGGCCAGCTCCTCGGTGACGAGCACGTAGCAGGGGGTGCTCACCCGGCCCGGGCCCCACGGCTCGTCGATCGCCAGACCGAAGATGCCGATCTCCTTCATCGTCTCGATGTACGACTCGGGGTAGGTGTTGGCGTGCTCGATCTCGCGGACGGTCGGCTTGACCTTCTTGTCCACGAAGTCACGGACGATCTTGACGATCTCCCGCTCCTCGGCGTTGAGGTCCTCCATGTCGTGCCTTCCTGTCTCAGCCGGTGATGAGGGTGATCTGCTGCGCGACGCACGCGGGCCGCTCGACCCCCTCGATCTCGATGACGTACCGCGTGACGAGCTGGGTGCCCTTGGGCAGGTCGTTGACCTCTTCGAAGGTCGCCGTCGCCCGGATGCGCGAGCCGACCTTCACGGGGTTGGTGAAGCGCACGCTGCCCAGCCCGTAGTTGAGCCGGGCGCCGCCGAACTCGAGTGCGAAGAGCTGCGCACCGAAGGACGGCAGGAGCGAGAGCGTCATGAACCCGTGGGCGATGGTGCCGCCGAAGGGCCCCTCCTTCGCCCGCTCGACGTCGACGTGGATCCACTGGTGGTCACCTGTCGCCTCGGCGAAGAGGTCCACCTGCTGCTGCGTCACCTCGACCCACTCGGTCGTCCCGATCTCCTGGCCGACGAGGGCCTTGAGCTGGTCGAGGTCGCCGATCCGGCGGGGGGCGCTCACGCGTCGACCCGCTCGAAGATCGCGGCCAGCCCCTGGCCGCCGCCGATGCACATCGTCGCGAGCCCGTGCCGGCCGTCGCGTCGGTGCAGCTCACGGGCGAGCGCGCCGGTCATGCGACCACCGGTCGCGCCGACCGGGTGGCCGAGCGAGATGCCGGAGCCGTGGACGTTGGTGCGCTCGTGGTCGGCCTCGGTGAACTTCCACTCGCGCATGACGGCGAGCGCCTGCGCCGCGAAGGCCTCGTTGAGCTCGATGACGTCGAGGTCGGCCAAGGTGAGGCCGGCGATCTCCAGGGCCTTGGCCGTGGCCGGGACGGGCCCGATGCCCATGACCTTGGGCTCGACACCGGAGACCGCCCAGGACTTCAGGCGCATGAGCGGGCGCAGGCCCTGCGCGTCCGCGGTGGCGCGGTCGGTGACGATGACGAAGGCCGCGGCGTCGTTCTGGCCGGAGGCATTGCCCGCCGTGACGGTCGCGTCCGGGTCGGTCTTGCCGAGGATGGGGCGAAGGGAGGACATCGTCTCCATCGACGCGTCGTGCCGGATGTGCTCGTCGGCGTCGACGACGAGGTCCTCGCCCCGGCGACGGGGCACCCGCACCGGGATGATCTCCTCGGCGAGGATCCCGTCGCGCTGCGCCTGCGCGGCACGCTGGTGGGACTGCACGGCGAGGGCGTCCTGCTCCTCGCGCGGGATGGAGTACTGCGCCCGGAGGTTCTCCGCGGTCTCGATCATGCCGCCGGCGACCGGGTAGTGGACACCGCCCGCGGTCTCCCGACCGCGGCCCATCATGTCGTGCATCTTGACGCCACCCTTGGCCCCCCAGCGCATGTCGAGGCTGTAGAAGGCGGCATTGCTCATCGACTCCACGCCGCCGGCGACGACGCAGCTGTTGGCGCCGGTCATGACCTGCATGACGCCCTGGATGATCGCCTGCAGGCCCGAGCCGCAGCGGCGGTCGAGCTGCATGCCGGTCGTCGTGATGGGCAGGCCAGCGTTGAGGGCGATGACCCGGCCGATGGCCGGTGCCTCGCCGTTGGCGTAGCAGTGGCCGAGGATGACGTCCTCGATCGCCGACGGGTCGATGCCCGTCCGCTCGACGAGACCGGTCATCAGCTGGGTGCCGATGTCGGCGGGCAGCAGCGGTCGCATCGATCCGCCGAAGGCCCCGACAGGGGTCCGGTAGGGGGCACAGACGACGACGTCCTGGGGGTCACGCATGGGGTTCTCCTGCAACTTCGTTGGGCGGGATGTGGGGGTGGTGCCGGGTCACATGAAGCGGCCGCCGGTGACCTCGAGCACCGTGCCGGTCATGTAGGAGGACAGGTCGCTCGCGAGGAAGAGGGCCACCTTGGCCACCTCGTCGGGCTCGCCGGCGCGCTGCATCGGGATCTCGGCCATCTTCTGGTCCCACGCCTTCTGCGGCATGGCCTCGGTCATGGCCGAGCGGATGAGACCGGGCTGGATCGCGTTGACGCGCACACCGTGGTGGGCCATCTCCTTGGCCGCGGCCTTGGACATGCCGACCATGCCGGCCTTGGCGGCCGAGTAGTTGGTCTGGCCGACCATGCCGACCTTGCCCGAGAGCGAGGAGATGTTGACGATGGCACCGGACTTCTGCTCGCGCATCACGGCCGCCGCGAGGCGGGTGCCGTTCCAACAGCCCTTGAGGTGGACCGAGATCACCGACTCGAAGTCGTCCTCGGACATCTTGCGCATCGTCGCGTCGCGGGTGATGCCGGCGTTGTTGACGAAGACGTCGATGCGTCCCCACCTCTCGACGGCAGCGTCGATGAGCGCCTGCACCTGGGCGGCGTCGACGACGTCGCAGGCCAGGCCCACGGCCTCGCCGTCGAGGCCCTCGGCGGCCTCGTGGGCGCGGTCCCCGTCGAGGTCGCCGATGACGACCTTGGCGCCGGCCGCGACGAACTCGCGGGCCATGGCCAGGCCGAGGCCCTGGGCCCCGCCGGTGACGACGGCGATCTTGTCGGTGAGCAGTGTCATGCGATCTCCCTGAGGGTGTGGACGGGTGCGTCGACGACGCGCGACGACAGCAGTGCGGAGTAGCGGTCCTCGCCGACGCGCGGTGCGAGGACCTCGTGGGTGTGCTGGCCCACGGCCGGGGCCGGCCGGGGGGCGGGCCGCTGCTCGTCAAAGACGAGCGGCGAGCCGGGCGCGAGGTGGGGCCCGATGCCGGGCTGGTCGAGCTCGGCGAAGAGGGGGTTGTCGGCGAGGTCGTCGGCCGCCTGCGTGAAGGTCCGGTACGGCGACCACAGGACACGGTGCCCCTCGAGGGCGCGGGTCAGCCCGGCGAGGTCGTGCCGCCGGAACCACGGCTCGAGGAGCGCGCTGATCACCTCCCGGTGGGCATAGCGCTGCTGCTCGTCGTCGAGGTCGATGTGCAGCGCGGCCTCGATCCCCTCGATCGCCGCCCGCAGCCCGGTGACGTCCAGCAGCGTGTGCCAGTGCCGGGCCGTGAGGACGACGAGCATGACCCGCTCGCCGTCGGCGAGCGCGAAGTCGCGCCCGTACGTGCCGTAGACGTGGTTGCCGTCCGGGCCGCGCTCCTCGGGCTCGTCCTGGGCCTGGGTGAGCAGGCCCAGGTTGCCGGCCGTGGCGAGCGCGACGTCCTCGAGGGCGAGGGTGATGCCGGCGCCCCGCCCGGTCTCGTGGCGCTGGTGCAGCGCGGCGAGGACACCCGTGGCGAGGTAGAGCCCGGCGGCGAGGTCCCAGGCGGGCAGGACGTGGTTGACCGGCACGTCGCCGCCCTTCGGCCCGGTGACCTGCTGGAACCCGACCTTGGCCTGGACGACGTAGTCCACGGCGCCGGCCCCGGTCCAGGTCCCGCTCAACCGGACGTGCACGAGCCGCGGGTTGCGCTCGCGCAGTGCCTGCGCCGTGACGAGTCCCTTGTACGGCGCGTTGGCGATGACGACGTCGGCCTCGCAGGCCAGGTCGGCGACGACCTCCTGCCCCTCCCGGGTGGACAGGTCGACGGCGATGGCGCGCTTGCCCTTGTTCAGCCCGGTCCAGTAGTAGCTCGAGCCACCGCTCGCCGTGGGCAGGCGCGTCCGGTCGGGCGCACCGCCCGGGGCCTCGACGCGGATGACGTCGGCCCCGAGCTGGGCGAGCGTGAGGCCGCACAACGGGGTCGCGACATAGCTCGACAGCTCGAGGACGCGGACGCCCTCGAGCGGCAGCCGGGTCGTCATCGACGGGCTCCGCGGATCATCTGCTTGGCGATGATCGTGCGCTGGACCTCGCTCGTCCCCTCGTAGAGACGGAAGAGGCGGGCATCGCGGTAGAACCGCGAGACCTTGACCTCCTGCATGTACCCGAGACCACCGTGGATCTGCACGGCCCGGTCGGCCACCCGGTCGACCATCTCGGTGCAGAAGAGCTTGGCCGCCGACGGCGCCAGGCGCATGTCGCTGCCGTCGTCGTAGGTGCGAGCGGCCTCGACCACCATCGCGCGACCGGCATAGGCCTCGGTGTGGCAGTCGGCGAGCATGCCCTGCACGAGCTGGAAGCTCGCGATGGTGGAGACACCCTGGGTCTGGGTGGTCGCGTGGGCGACCGACTCCTCGATCAGACGGTCCGCTAGGCCGACGCACAGCGCCGCGATGTGCAGGCGGCCCTTGGCCAGCGAGCGCATCGCCGCAGCGAACCCCTCACCCTCGACCCCGCCGATGAGCGCGTCCGCGGGCACACGGACCTGGTCGAAGAAGACCTCCGCGGTGTGCGCACCCCGCTGGCCCATCTTGGCGTCCGCCGGGCCGACGCTCACGCCGTCGAGAGCGGACTCGACCGCGAACACCGAGATGCCCTTGGTGCCCTCGGAGACATCACCCGTGCGAGCGAAGACCATGAAGACATCGGCCTCGGGCGCGTTGGTGATGAAGCGCTTCTGCCCGCTGATGAGGTAGTCGTCGCCGTCCTTGACGGCCTTCGTCCGCAGCCCGGAGGGGTCAGACCCCGCGTCGGGCTCGGTCAGGGCGAAGGAGGCGATGAGCTCGCCGGCGGCGAGCCCGGGGAGGTACTTCTCCTGCTGCTGCCGCGTGCCGAAGTTGACGAGCACCTGGCCGGCGATGCCGTTGTTCGTGCCGAACATCGAGCGGAACGACGGGGTCGTGCGCCCGATGACCATCGCGAGCTGGACCTCCTCCGACATCGTCAGCCCGAGACCGCCGTGCTCCTCGGGCAGGGCGTACCCGAACAGGCCCATGCGGGCGGCGGCCGTGCGGATGCGCTCGGGGATCTCGTCGGTCTCCTCGATCTCGTCCTCGGCCGGGACGACCTCCTTGTCGACGAAGGCGCGCACGGCCTCGAGGATGGATGCGAACTCTGCGGACTCCATCAGTGGGGTCCCTCTCTCTTCGTTGAGCGGTGGGTGGTCGGGGTGGGTCGTCGGCACCGTCACTGGACGGTCTGGCGCTCCCGGAGCGTGCCGATCTCGTCGTCCGAGAGGCCGAGCCGGGAGAGGACGTCGGAGGTGTGCTGACCGAGGGCCGGCACGTCCCCCATCGCCAGCTCGACGTCCCTGAAGTTCATGGGTGGCAGCACCGCGCGGACGGGCCCGACCTCGGTACCGACCTCGCGCCAGCGGTCGCGCTCGCTCAGCTGCGGGTGCTCGACGAGGCCGGACATGTCGTTGATCTGCGCGGCGGCGACGCCGGCGGTCGCGAGGGCCTGCTCCAGCTCGGCGGTCGCCATCCGGCGGGTGCGCTCGGCGACGGCGGCGTCGAGCTCGTGCCGGTGGCCGACCCGGTCGACGTTCGTGACGAAGCGCGGGTCGAGCGCCAGCTGCGGGTCGCCGAAGACCTGCTCGCACAGCAACCGCCAGCCACGGTCGTTCTGGATGCCGATGAGCACCTGGCCGTCCGTGGTGGGGAAGGCGTCGTAGGGCGCGATCGCCGCGTGGCTCAGGCCCATCCGCGGGATCTGCCGGTCCTCGTACAGCTGGACGTACATGGGGTGGCCCAGCCACTCGACGGTGGCGTCGAACATCGAGACGTCGATGACCGCCCCCAGACCCGTGCGCTCCCGGCGGTAGAGCGCCGAGAGGACGGAGGAGAAGACGTACATGCCGGCGGCGATGTCCGAGGTCGGGATGCCGGTCTTCGTCGCCTCGTGGGGCGTGCCGGTGATCGAGACCAGCCCGGACTCCGCCTGGACGAGCATGTCGTAGGCCTTGCGGTCGCGGCGCGGCCCGCTCGTGCCGTAGCCGGTGAGACCGACGGCGATCAGGCGCGGGTTGCGCGTCGTGAGCGTCTCGACGTCGAGCCCGAGGCGGTCCGCGGCACCCGGTGCGAGGTTCTGGACGAAGACGTCGGCGTCGTCGATGAGACGCAGGACGAGGGCGCGCCCCTCCGCCGACTTCAGGTCCAGGGCGATCGACTCCTTGCCCCGGTTGAGCCAGACGAAGTGGGAGGCGAGGCCCTTGACCGAGGCGTCGTACGCCCGGGCGAAGTCCCCCTCGCCGAGTCGCTCGACCTTGACGACCTCGGCCCCCAGGTCGGCCAGGTGGCGGGTCGCGAGTGGCGCGGCGACGGCCTGCTCGAGGGCGACGACGCGCACTCCCGCGAGCGGGAGGTCGGAGCTGGGGGCGGACGACTGTGTCATGTCACTGATCCTCTCCGGGCTGATTGAGATCATCAAGCGCAATCTGGATATTGCACTGATGCACACAGTGCAATAGTCGAATCAGGCCAGCTTGACGAGTGCGAGCTGCCCGAGGCTCGCGACGTGCCGACCACCGGTGAAGACCTCACCGGCGCCCAGCGCGCGGCCGTGGGCCACGCGCCGCACCGCGACGTCCATCTGCACCCAGTCGACGAGGTCGGGCAGGTCGTGGAAGGTCATCGTGTGCGTCAGGCTGAGGATCCGGCTGCCGGCGACGTGACGGCTCGTCCCCGTGCTGCGGAAGGCCGGCTCGACGAGGCTCATGTCGGACACGTAGGCGATCACCGCGGCGATGCGCAGCGGGTCGTCGGCGAGCTCGCCGCGCAGCCGCCACCACAGGCTCTGCTCGCTGCTGCGCTCGGGCGAGGGCTCGAGGAAGGTGGGCTCCTCGACGTGCCGCAGGTCGACCGGCCGGGGGATCCGCCACCACACCGGGATGCGCTCGTCGCCGCCGTAGCGGGTCGCGAGGTCGACGAGCCCGTCCGGCCCGGCCACCCGACGCGGCGCGAGGTCCGCGTACGAGGGCAGGTCCTCGCGGACCCGACCCAGGCGCACGGTCGCGGTGAACAGCTCCGCCCCGTCGTCCGCGACGAGCGCGACCCGACGGCTGACCATGCTCGGGGCCTCCCCGAGCGTCGTGGCGCGCCACCGGTTGCGGCCGGTCACGGGCACGCCGGCGAGGAAGTCCGCCTGCAGGGAGAGGGGGGCCACCCCCTTCGCCATGCCCTGGCCGGCGACGACCACGGCCTGGGCGAGGAGCAGCCCGCCGAAGACCCGGTCGTCCGGCACCGGCTGGTCCGGGGCGCTCCAGACCTCGCCGCCGTCCTCGTCCTGTTCCGCAGTCAGCGTGAGCATCTCCCACAGCCGACGGAGCGTGATGTCATCGACCACCGGGCCACCTCTCGATCTCGTGTGGCGCCGAGCCTAGGGCCGTTCACGGTATGGATCTGAGGGTCATTGATGCTCATGTAACAACAGTGGTGGGTCGAAGAAGTATTGGAGTTCACCCCGTCCCTCGCTGCAGGCTGGCCCCCACGAGCGCCGTCACCGATGACGGCAGGTGGTCGACGACGACCACGGGACGAAGGGAGACAGCGTGCGGAGACGAGACCTCCTCAAGCTGACCGCTGCAGGGTCACTGCTCACCCTCGCGGGGTGCGGGACCAACAAGGGCGCGGCCTACGTGGGCGGCCAGCTGTCCATGGCGGTGGTCACGACCTACGGCACCGGCACGGCGACCTACGCCGACATGGCCGCCGTCGCCAACGCCGTGACGGAGGTCAAGGGCCTGCGCACGCGCATCATGACCTCGGACACCGCGATCGGTCGTCTGGCGCCGGTCCGCAAGGGCCAGGCCACCTTTTCCCGCACGGGCGACGAGTACATCTTCGCCTACCGGGCGGAGCACGAGTTCGCCGGACGTTCCTGGGGTCCCCAGCCCACCCGCGTCGTGTGGGCACCCACCGCGCCGCACGGCCTCCTGACCACCGAGAAGTCGGGCATCCGCGAGCTGGCCGACATCCGCGGCAAGAAGGTCCCGCTCATCTCGGCCAACCCTTCCGTCAACACGAAGATCGGTGTGGCACTCAAGGCCGCCGGACTCACCGAGGACGACGTCGAGATGGTCCCGATCAGCTACGGCGAGCAGGCCGAGGGCCTCAAGGCCGGCAAGATCGACTTCCTCTTCCAGCAGGTCTACGGCTCCTCGCTCTTCGAGCTCGAGAGCTCGGTCAAGGTCCGCTGGATCAAGTTCCGCGAGGACGACGACGCGCTGATGGACGCCATCCACGCGCTGAGCCCCTCGCTCATGCTCGGCGAGTTCTCCGGCGCCCCCGGCCAGGCGAAGGGAGCCAAGGACGTCGGCTACGTCTACGCGGTGCCCGTCGTCACCTACGCGACCACCCCGACGGAGACCGTCAGCGACTTCGTCGAGGCGATCCTCGACGCGTACCCGAAGTACAAGGACGCCACCCGCACCGCCAGGGACTGGTCTCCTGAGTCGGCCGTCATCGTGCCGCAGCAGGTGCCCTTCCACGACGGCCTCGTCGCCGTCCTGGAGGAGCGCGGCCTGTGGACCGCCGCGGCGCAGAAGAAGCAGGAGAAGCTCCTCGCGCTCGAGCCGAAGCTCGCCGAGGGCTGGGCGAGCGTCACCGCCGAGCACACCGACGACAAGGAACTCGCGGCCGCGTGGTCGCGCTGGAAGGACGACCACGATGTCTGAGTCCACCCCCACCGCCACCTCGGCAGAGCGGTCGCCGATGACCATCCGCTTCTGGCGGGCCGTCGCGCTCGTCATGACGCTCGGCGGCATCGCCGTCGTCCTGTCGCAGGTCTTCCTGTGGAACCCCTTCGGTCCCACGATGCTGACCAACCAGTTCCTCTACGTCGTCCTGGCCTTCTTCCTCTCCCAGGTCTTCATCTACTACCGGTGGCGCACGCCGACCAAGAGCGCCGAGGTGCTCGCGGCCGAGGAACACCCCGACCACGTCGACCCGGACCACGTCGACCAGGACAGCACCTTCGCGGTGCCGTGGTGGGACGCCCTGCTCTTCGTCGGCACGGCCGCCATGTGCCTGTACCTCGCGGTCAGGGCCGAGGACATCGTCAACCTCGGCTGGGACGTCGAGGCCCCGACGCACATCGCGGTCCTCAGCTACCTGCTCTGGGCGGTCGTGCTCGAGGCGCTGCGCCGCACGGCCGGCCTCGTCGTCACCCTCATCGCCCTGGCCTTCTCGCTCTACCCGATGGTCTCCGCGTCCATCCCCTTCCCCGTGCTCCAGGGCGTCCAGTACGACTCGACCTCCGCCGCGGTGCGGCACTCGCTCGGCGTCGACTCGATCCTCGGCCTGCCGCTGCAGACCGCTGCCGTCATCCTCGTCGGCTTCCTCATCTTCGGCGTGACCCTGCAGCGCATCGGTGGCGCCGACTTCTTCGTCGACGTCGCCCGGGCGATCTTCGGACGCTCCCGCGGAGGCTCGGCCAAGGTCGCGGTCGCCTCCTCGGCCGGCATGGGCATGATGTCCGGCAGCGCGGTCTCCAACGTGCTGACGACCGGCCCGATGACCATCCCGGCCATGAAGAAGGCCGGCTACCCCAAGACCTATGCCGCCGGCATCGAGGCGACCGCCGCGGCGGGCGGCTCGATCACCCCGCCCATCATGGGCACCGCCGCGTTCCTCATGGTCTCCTTCCTCGGCATCCCGTACTCCGAGGTCGCGATCGCCGCCGCGATCCCCGCTTTCCTCTACTACCTCGGCATCTACATCCAGGTCGACGCGCACGCCGCGGGCCACAACCTGCGCGGTGAGGCCAAGCACCTGCTGCCGCGCATGTGGCCCACCGTCAAGGCCGGCTGGCCGTACATCTTCGCCATCGTCCTGCTGACCTTCCTGCTCGTCGTGCGCAAGGACGAGGCCCAGGCCCCCTTCATCACCGTCGCCGCGATGCTCCTGATCGCCTTCGTCCGACCGGCCGACCGCCTGCGCCTGCGGGGCCTGCGCGACATCGTCGTGGCCTCCGGCCGCGCGGTCGCCGAGATCACCGGCATCATCGCCGGCGTCGGGCTCATCGTCGGCGGCCTGTCGATGTCGGGCGTCTCGCTCTCCCTCGCCCGCGAGCTCGTCGCCGTCGTCGGTGACAACGTCCTGCTCATCCTCGTCGCCGGGGCCCTGACCTCCTTCATCCTCGGCATGGGCATGACGATCTCCGCGGTGTACGTCTTCCTCGCGATCGTCATGACGCCGGCGCTCGTGGCCCTCGACGTCAACCCCGTCGCGGCGCACCTCTTCGTCATCTACTGGGCGGCCGCGTCGTACATCACGCCCCCGGTCGCCCTGGCGGCCTTCGCGGCGGCCAACATCGCCAAGTCGCACCCCATGGCGACCGGGTTCATGGCCATGCGCCTCGGAGCGGTGAAGTACATCATCCCGTTCTGCTTCGCCCTCAACCCCGCGCTCGTCGCGCAGGGCTCGCTCGGCCAGATCGCCCTCTCGCTGGTGCTCGCCATCGTCGGTGTCTTCGTCATGGCGTCCGGCTTCGAGGGGTGGATGCCCTTCGTCGAGCGTCGCCTCGGCATCGTCACGCGGCTCATCGCGATCGGCGCCGGCCTCTGCCTGCTCCTGCCGGAGACCACCACGCACCTCGCGGGCGTCGTCGTCTCGGTCGCCCTGGCCGTCTTCCTCAGGCTGCGGCCGCCGTCGCAGCCGACCGGGTCCGGTGGGGCCGAGCTCGAGACCGAGCGCGAGGACGCGCGGGCCACGGCGGTCCTGGCATGAGCGCGCGCACGTCCAAGGTCAGCACCCTCCGGGACGCCATCGCGACCCACGTGACGGACGGGATGACGGTGGCCCTCGAGGGCTTCGGCCACCTCATCCCCTTCGCCGCCGGCCACGAGATCATCCGGCAGGGGCGGCGCGACCTCACCCTGTGCCGCATGACGCCCGACATCCTGTCGGACCAGATGCTCGCGGCGGGGTGCGTCTCCAAGCTCGTCGCCTCGTTCTTCGCCTCCGGTTCCGCCGGGTCGCTCTACGAGATCCGGCGCCGACTGGAGCAGGCCGACCCCGAGCCGCTCGAGGTGGAGGAGTACAGCCACTACGGCATGTACTGCCGCTACCAGGCCGGGGCGTCCCAGCTGCCCTTCTTCCCCCTTCGCTCGTACGTCGGGAGCGACCTGCCACGGGTCAACGACCGCATCCGCGCCGTCCAGAGCCCCTACGGCGAGGGCGAGGTCTACGTCGTCCCCGCCCTCAACCCCGACGTCACGATCATCCACGCGCAGCGCGCGGACGAGTACGGCAACACCCAGCTGTGGGGCATCACCGGCGCCCAGCAGGAGGCGGCCTACGCGGCCGGCACCGTCATCGTCACCGTCGAGGAGATCGTGCCCACCGAGGTCGTGCGCTCCGACCCCAACCGGACGCTCGTGCCCGCCCATGCCGTCGACGCGGTCGTCGCCGTCCCGCACGGCGCGCACCCGTCCTACGCGCAGGGCTACTACGACCGTGACAGCGCCTTCTACCGCGAGTGGACCCCGATCTCCCGCGACCGCGACGCGATCCGTCGGTGGGTGCAGGAGGAGATCGTCGACCAGCCCGACCACGCGGCCTACCTGGAGCGCGTCGGGCGCGATCGCCTCGACGGGCTGCAGGTGGCCCCGCGGCCGGCCGAGACCGTCGACTACGGAAGGAAGCGCCTGTGACCACCATGACCACCCCCCCGGTGTCGGACGTGCGCCCCGACAGCACGGAGTACCTCGCCGTCGTCGCGGCCCGCGAGCTCGCCGGCGCCCGGCGCATCTTCGCCGGTGTCGGCCTGCCGACCCTCGCCGTCGACCTCGCCAAGCGCACGGTCAACAGCGACCTCGAGCTCGTCTACGAGTCCGGTGTCTGCGGCGCCCACCCGGAGACCATGGCCGAGGGCATCGCCGACTTCACGCTCGTCTCGGGCGCCGAGGCCGTGGTCTCCATGCAGGCCCTCTTCGGCTACGT
Source organism: Janibacter terrae NBRC 107853 (assembly GCF_001591405.1). Taxonomy (GTDB): domain Bacteria; phylum Actinomycetota; class Actinomycetes; order Actinomycetales; family Dermatophilaceae; genus Janibacter; species Janibacter terrae. The sequence continues at coordinate 1,222,317 of NZ_BCUV01000007.1, read as the reverse complement.
CCTCCAGGGCGGCAATGTCGACGTCGGCTTCCTCGGCGCCGCGCAGGTCGACCGGGAGGGCAGCCTCAACACCTCGGTCATCGGCGACTGGGAGCGACCGCAGGTGCGCCTGCCCGGCTCCGGCGGCGCCGCCGACATCATCGCCAGCGCCAAGGAGTGCTTCGTCGTCCTGCGGCGTCACGACCTGTCGTCGCTGCCGGCCCTGGTGGACTTCTGCACCTCACCGAGCCCGGTGCGCGCCCACCGGGAGACCGGCCGCCTCGCCCCGGTCGGCGGAGGTGTCACGACGGTCATCACCCCCCTGGGTGTCCTGCGTCGCGACCCCGACGGGCCGGAGCTCGAGCTGGCTCAGGTCCACGCCGGCGTGAGCGTCGACGAGGTCCGTGAGCGCACCGGCTGGGACCTCGTGGTGCGCGACGACCTCGTCGTCACCCCTCCCCCGACGGTGGAGGACGTCCGGTTGCTGCGCGAGGAGATCGACACGGTCAGGCTGTACCTGCGGTGAGGCACGAGGGGGCGGAGCCGGAGGTGCGCGCGGGCGCGGGCACCCCTACCCGCCCCCCCGGCCGCACGGCCTACCTGGCCCTGCTCTCGGTCACCTCGCTCGGGACGATCTCGAGCACGGTGATGTCCGCTCCGATCAACGAGATCGCCGCGACGATCGGGGCCACCGACCGCGGCATCGTGCTCGCGGTGTCCGCCTTCACCATCGCCATGGTCGTCACCTCCCCCGTCGCCGGGTGGCTCGCCGACCGGATGGGCCCGCGCCGGTACCTCTTCGTCTCGCTCGGCCTGATGGTCCTCGGCCAGGGCATGGCGGGGATCTCGGACGACCTGACGACGCTCGTCGTCGCCCGCACGGTCCAGGGCGTCGCCTGCTCAGGGATCCCGGCCTGCGTGCAGTACCTGCTCTCGATGCACTGGCCCCACCAACGTCGTCGGTCGATGGCCGCATGGGCCTCGGCGATCGGGATGGGCCAGGCGGTCGGGCCGGTCACGGGAGGCGCCGTGGCCCAGGCCTTCGGGTGGCGCTGGGTCTTCGGCGCCGCCGCGCTCGTGGTCGTGGTCGTCCTCGCCGTCCTGCTGCGCAGCCTCCCCCACGACCGCCCCACCCCGACGGTGGCACTCATGGACATGAGGGCCCTCGTGGCCCTGACCGTCGGCGCCGGGCTCCTCGCGGTCGGCCTCACCGGGATGGGCCAGGGATGGCCCGGCGCGTCGGCCGCGCTCACCGCGGTCGCCGTCACCCTCCTCGCCGTCGTCCTGCGCCCGGGACGTCGACCGCCCGTGCTCGGCGAGGTGGGCCGCGACCCGGCGTACGCCGTCACGACACTGGCTGCCTCCGCGGCGATGGCGACGATGGGGATCACCCTCGTCAGCGTGCCGGTCTACATGGGCACGGTGCTCGCGCTCGGACCGGGCGTCATCGGCGCCTCGACGCTCACGCTGGCCGTGGGCATGGTGACCTTCGCGCCCGTCGCCGGCCGCATCGCCGGCCGGGTCGGCACGAGTCGCACGCTCGCCGGCGGCCTGGTCCTCATCATCGCGGCCACCACCGGCCTCGGGGTGGCGGAGGCGTGGATCACGACCGTCTCGGCGCTCGCGGTGCTCCTCGTCCTCCTCTTCGGCGTGGGCTGCGGTATCGCCACCGTGCAGAGCATGGCGGCCGTGGCGCTGCTCGACGTCGCCGGCGGCTCCGGCTCCGCGATGGGGGTGCACAACATCGGCAGGTTCTCCGGGCTCTGCGCCGGCTACGCCTGGCTGGCCCTGACCCTCCCCCATGATGAGCCGGTCCTCGTCCACATCGGCTCCGCGGGCGTCGCGATGGTCTCGCTCATGGCCATGCTCGTCACATCGGCCCGTCGGCAGGGCCTCAGCGGCCGGCGTGCTCCGGAGCCGGGAAGACCTGCTCCGACATCTCGATGACCCGTCGCAGGGCCGGGCTGGGGTCGTCCGAGCGCCAGGCCAGGCTCGCCCGGGTGTGCGGGTCGGTGCCCGCGAGCGGGATGACGCTCAGCCCGCGGCGGTCCAGCGTCTCGAAGGCGCTGTCGATGCTCAGCGTGATCCCGACGCCGGCGGCGACGAGCGCCATGATCGTCCAGCTGTCCGGTGCCTGCTGCGCGATCCGTGGCACGTACCGGGCGGCGTGCGCCCGCTCGAAGAGGGCCTCGCGCACGACCGACCCGCTCGCCGCGTCCAGCACCACCCACGACTCCGCGGACAGCTCGTCCATCGAGAGGTGCTGCCGACCGGCCAGCGGGTGGTCCTCGTGGAGGACCACGACGAGGTTCTCGCGCTGGACGACACGGGCAGCGATGCCCGGTGGCGGGCCGTCGGAGAAGCGCACGATGGCCATGTCGAGCTCGTGGCTCATCAGCTGCCCCACCGAGTCGCTGCCGTAGACGAAGCTCGTGAGTCCCAGCTCGATCCCCGGGTAGGCGTTGCGCATCGCGCGGGCGAGGTCACTGACGGGGCGGTGCGACGAGGGCCCGGCGAACCCGATCCGGACGTGACCGGTCTCCCCCGCGCCCGCGTGCACGACCGCCCGCTCGGCGTCCTCGAACGCGACGACGATCGCCCGGGCGTGCGGCAGCAGCGCCTCACCCTGCACGGTGAGCCGCACCGACCTCGTCGTGCGGTCGAAGAGGGCGCTGCCGAGGCTGCGCTCGAGCTGCTTGATCGTCCGGCTCAGCGGCGGCTGGGCCATGTGGAGACGCTGGGCCGCGCGACCGAAGTGCAGCTCCTCGGCGACCGCGAGGAAGGCCCGGACGTGGTGAAGCTCCATGCCTCATTCTCCCATCCCACCCGGAGCGGCACCGCCGGTGCCGGGGCCCGGCGGCTCGGTACTCAGCAGGTCGAGGTGATGTCGCTCAGCTCGTCACCGGTGGAGGTGCTCGACGAGGGCGTCGGGGTGGTCGTCGTGGACGACGTGGTCGCCGACGGCTTCTTCTTCCCGGGCGTGGTCTTCGGCGGGTCGACCGCCTTCTGGACCATCTGGTGGATCTTGACGTAGTCCGGCTGGTTGACGTCGATGTTCTGGTTGGTGAGCGGCAGCGACTTGATCGAGCCGCCCTCCTGGATGCGCAGGACGAGCTCGGCCCAGGCCCCGAGGTCCTGCTGCGGGATGTCGACCTTGACGTTGTCGCGCAGGGTCTTGGCCAGAGCCGGGTAGCGCACGAGCATCGATGTCGGGTTGACCTGGTTGAGCAGCGCGCCGACCATGCAGCGCTGGCGCCGCATCCGGGAGAAGTCGCCGTCGGCGGACTCGGCGCGGGAGCGCGAGTACCACAGGGCCCGGTAGCCGTTGAGGCGCTGGACGCCCGGCTCGATGTACCCGGTCGTGCCCACGACGTTGCCACCGGGATCGATGTGGCAGCCGATGCACACCCGCTCCTTGACGTCGATCTCGACGCCGCCCATCGCGTCGACGAGCTGGGTGAAGCCCTGGAGGTTGATGACGGTCGTGTAGTCGATGTCGAGGCCGAGGACCTGCGAGGCCGCGTCCTTGGTCACCGTCAGCCCCGGGTTGGGATCGCCCGGGAAGAGCGCGGCGTTGTCGCGGCCCAGGGTCCAGACGTACTCCATGAGGCACTCGTCGCCGCAGTTGAACCCCTCCGGGTACTGCTTCGACAGCGGGTTGTCCGCCGAGAAGGGGATGTTCTGCAGGTTGCGGGGGATGCCGAAGAGGACGGTCTCGCCGGTCTGCGTGTCCACGCTCGCGACCATGACCGAGTCAGGGCGGATGCCGTCGCGGTCCTGGCCGGCGTCGGAGCCGACGAGCATGATGTTGACCCGCTCGGTGCCGGCCCACGGGTCCTCGCCCTCGACGGGCGCGGCCGCGCCGTCCGGGCGGAACTTCTCGAAGACGGTGCCGATGACCGAGCGCTGGATGACGGCGTACCGGACCGACTGCGCGGCCGGCGCGAAGACCAGGATCGACGCGAACGCGGCGAAGACGACCATCGCGACCTTGGATCGCCCCCGCGTGCCCTCCGGCAGGTTGTCGCGAGCGGTGGTGATGATCCCCCAGATCCACACGAGAGCGCCGACGACGACGAGCGGGATGAGCACCATCAGGGCCCGACGGCTCACGCCGACGCTGATGACCGAGGAGGTCACCCCCTTCGTCAGCATCCAGCCGAGCGCGGCCAGGAGGGCGATGACGAAGCCGGTGAGGATCGCGATGCCGGTGCGCCGCCGGGTGCGGATCAGGCCGAGGCCGGGGACGAGCGTGCTCGCGGCCGTCAGGGTGTAGTACCTGCGGGCCTGTAGCGCCTTGCGCCGCGAGATGCGGGCGCGTTCCCCCAAGGCACGGCTGTGCCCGGTCTCGCTCTCAGGTACCAACTGGCCCTACCTCCGACGTCCGGGACCCGTGGACGATCGGGCGCCATCCGTGGGGAGTTCGTCATCATATCGTGACACGAAGATGGCCCCGGGACGCAAACTCGCCGGGTGACGACCCTGCTCACGCGGGTCGGGTCACGCGCCGGTCGCCGGCTCCGGGTCGTACCACCCGTCGAACTCCTCGGCCAGCGCCGCGAAGCGCTCGCGCAGCCCGTGGGCCACCGCGCCACCGTCGTCGCCGACCATCTCCTCGCGCACGTGCACGGCCCACTCGTGGTCCTCGCCATCGTCCTCACCCGCGAGGGCCTCACGGACGACGCGGACCTCGGTGAAGCCCTCGTCGCGCAGGTCGTCGGCGATGCGCTCGGCGTCGTCACGGTCGGGGAAGACCATCAGGTGCTCGGACATGGCTCCAGCCTGACACGCCGCCAGGGGTGGACACCGACCGGCTTCGCGTGGTGTCGTCGAGGGCATGGCACAGGAGCAGAGGATCACCGTCCAGCGCACCATCGACGCGCCCGCCAAGGACGTCTTCGAGGTGCTGACCAACCCGGAGCGGCACGCGGAGCTCGACGGGTCCGGCTTCGTCCGATCGGACGAGAAGACCGACCGGATCCAGGCCGTCGGCGACGTGTTCCGGATGAACATGTCGGGCGACCACATGGGTGGCGACTACCAGACCGACAACCACGTCACCGCCTTCGACCCGAACAAGATGGTCGGCTGGAAGACCGCGCCCGCCGGCACCGAGCCGCCCGGCTGGGAGTGGCTGTGGGAGCTGGAGCCGCAGGGTCCCGACAGCACGCTCGTGACGCACACCTACGACTGGAGCGCCGTGACCGACAAGGCGCTCCTCGACAAGGTGGGCTTCCCGCTCGTCAAGGAGGGGCAGCTCGAGGAGACCCTCGGTCGCCTCGCCGCAGCCGTGAGCAGCTGAGCGGACCACCCTGCCGCGCGGCGGCGCCGACCTGCATGATCGACCCATGCCCCTCGACGTCGCCGCGCTCCGCACCGCCTTCCCCTCCCTCACCTCCGGGATCGCCCACTTCGACGGACCGGGCGGGACGCAGACACCCGCCGTCGTCGGCGAGGCGATCGTCCGCACGCTCACCGGACCGCTGTCCAACCGTGGCACGTCCGTGCTCAGCGAGCAGCGCGCCGAGGAGTCCGTCGCGACCTTCCGCGCCGCGATGGCCGACCTGCTCGGCGCAGACCCCCGCGGCATCGTGCACGGCCGGAGCGCGACGCAGCTGACCTTCGACGTCGCCCGGACGATGGCGAAGGGGTGGGGCCCGGGCGACGAGGTCGTCGTCACCGAGCTCGACCACGACTGCAACGTCCGGCCCTGGGTCATCGCCGCCGAGTCCGTCGGCGCGACCGTCCGCTGGCTGCGCCTGGACCCCACGACGGCCGAGCTCGACCTCTCCACGCTCGACGTCGTCTCCGAGCGGACCCGCGTCGTCGCGGTGACCGGGGCGAGCAACCTGCTCGGCACCCGTCCGCCGGTCGCCGCGATCGCCGAGCGGGCCCACGCCGCAGGCGCGCTCGTCCACGTCGACGGGGTGCACCTGACCGCGCACGCCGCCGTCGACGTCGCCGCGCTCGGCGCCGACCTCTACGTCTGCTCGCCGTACAAGTTCTTCGGCCCGCACGGCGCGGCCCTGGCCGCCTCCCCCGCCCTGCTCGAGACGCTGCGCCCCGACAAGCTGCTGCCGTCGAGCGACGCGGTGCCCGAGCGCTTCGAGCTCGGGACGCTGCCCTACGAGCAGCTCGCCGGCGCGAGCGCGGCCGTGGAGTTCATCGCCGACCTGGCCCCGGAGGGCCCGTCACGACGTGAGCGGCTCGTCGCGGCGCACTCTCTGGTCCACGAGCACGAGAGCGGGCTGCGGGCCTGCATCGAGTCCGGGCTCGCCGACCTCGGTGACCGGGTCGTGCTCCACTCGCGGGCGGCGGACCGGACGCCGACGCTCTTCATGACCTTCCCGGGTCGGGACGCGCGCCGGGTCGCCGCCGCGCTCGCCGACCGGGACGTGCTCGCGCCGGCCGGGACCTTCTACGCGTACGAGACCTTCCGCACCCTCGGCCTCGACGTGGACTGCGGCCTGCGCGTGGGCGTCGCGCCCTACACCGACGACGCGGACGTCGACCGGCTGCTGGAGGGCCTGGCCCACGCCCTGTCCTCCCCGACACTCGGGTGATGGCCGCAATCGGGCGCCGGTAGCGGCCATCGCCCGAGTCTCGACGGGGCGGTCAGCGGGGGTCGCGGCCGGTGTCGGCCAGGACCCGGTCCTGGCGGGAGGCGTCCGGGCCCACCTCGACGGCGGGGCCGCACACGCCCTCGCCGCGGATCTGCTCGCCGAACCCCTCGATCGCGCGCTCGACCTCGTCGAGCTCGCGGTCGGTGAGGACGACGTCGACACCCGCGGCACGGCCGATGTCCCAGCGGTGCACGAGCAGGTCGAAACCGTAGAACTGGTCGAAGGCGCCGCCCACGGTGCTCGTGCCGAAGGGCGTCTCGTAGGGCCGCTCGGCGAAGGTCGAGTCGGCGAGCTGGCGCGCCACGGCCTCGGCGTGCGTGCGCCACGCCGTCGGCGCCCCGAGGGCCTCGACGGTCGGGGCCGGGTCGGGCAGGTCGGCGCCGGCCTTGAGCATGAAGTCCCGCTGCGTGTCGATGAGGTGCTGCAGGACGTCGAGCCCGCTCCAGCCCTCGCAGGGGCTCGCCCCGGCGATGGCCTGCGGGTCGAGCGAGTCGACGAGACGCATGAGCGGGGTGTTCTTGCGGTCGAAGACCGACGCGGCATCACGAGGCAGGGGCATGCGGACAGCCTGCCAGCCCCTCGTGACGACCGCCACGGTCTCCCCCCTTCGACCTGCGGATGAACGTCGGGCGGCGAGATGGCGAAGGGAGCGCCCGGCACCTTGATCCGGGCCGACCGCCCGGCGAGCATGGCCCCGTCATGAGCGGACTCTTCGTCGCGGTCGGCGACTCCTTCACCGAGGGCGTGGGCGATCCGCACCTGCACTACCCCAACCAGGTCCGCGGGTGGGCCGACCGGCTGGCCCGCCAGCTCGGCCGGGCGGACCCGACGTGGCGCTACGCCAACCTCGCGGTCCGCAGCAAGTTCCTCCACCAGGTCGTCGCGCACCAGCTCGAGCCGGCCCTCGCGATGGACCCGACCCACATCTCCTTCGCCGCGGGCGGCAACGACCTGCTGTCGCTGCGCACCGACCTGGACTCACTCGCGCTGCGCTACGAGGCCGCCCTGCTGCGGCTCGTCGGCTCCGGGGCCGAGGTCATCGTCTTCACGACCTTCGAGCCGCGGGCCTCGCGCCTGCTCGAGCCGCTCGTGCGGCGGGCGCGCGGCTTCAACGCCGCGATCCGGGACCTCGCCAGCACGCACGGCGCGACCCTCGTCGACCACACGCTCATGCGTGAGTACGACCACCCCTCGCTCTGGGCGCTCGACCGCATCCACATGTCGCGGCACGGGCACAAGCGGATGGCGGCGGCGGTCGCCCACCAGCTCGGCCTGCCGCACACGCTCAAGCTGCGCGACCTCGTCCCGCACGAGCCGACCGGCTGGCGGCACGTCGTGGGCACGGAGGCAAGGTTCGTCCGCGAGGAGGTCGTCCCGCTCGTGCAGCGGCGCCTGCGGCGGGAGTACGAAGGGGACACCACGCGCGCCAAGTGGCCCGAGCCGATCCACCCCGCCGACGGCATGAAGCGCCTCGCCGCGGAGCAGGCCGCCGTCGAGCGCCGGCTGCGCGCCTGGGGTGAGGTGCTCGACCGGGTGTGAGACCCCGTCACTCGCCGACGTCGGGCCGGAAGATCTCCTCGATCGTGCACCCGAAGGTCTCCGCGAGGCGGAAGGCGAGCGGCAGGCTGGGGTCGAAGCGACCGCGCTCGATGGAGATGACGGTCTGCCGGGAGACGCCCAGCTCCTGCGCCAGGCGCGCCTGGGACCAGCCGAGCTGCGCCCGGCGCGCGGCCAGGTCGTTGTCCATCAGGACTCGCGGCGCGAGATGACCGCGTAGCGCAGGGTCGCGTCGACGCCGGCCGCCACGACGACCGCGAGCAGGACCAGCCCGCCGGGGAGGTCCATGTCGAGGACCGAGGTCAGCGTGAGGGCGACGCCTGCAGCGAGGACCAGGTCGACGAAGGCACCCGAGCACGCGCGCTCGACCCACCGCGCCTCGACGCTGTCCTCGACGTGCGGGTCGGGCTGGACGGTGTGGCCCGAGACGAAGACCAGCCAGCCCAGGGCGATCGCCGGGCCGAGCGTGCACGCGGCGAAGACGACGGCCACGGGCCAGAACTCGTCGGCGCGCACCCACCCCGCCACGGCTCCGGCGACGGCTGCGACGAGGAGGGCGAGCGCCCCTGCCCTCACGTACGCGCCCGTCGGTGCCGTCGGCCTCGTCGTCGTGGTCATGTTCTCCCCCTGAGAGTCAAGCGTGCTTTACAGGAGACAGTACAGCACGCTTGACAGCACGAAGGGAGTCAGCGTCGGCCGCGTGGCTCCCAGACGACGAGCGCCTGACCACCCGTGCGCGGGCTGGGCCGCTGCCCGTGGCGCAGGGCCACGATCTCCCCCTGCGAGCCGACGGCGAAGAAGCGCCGCCCGCGGCCGAGGGCCTCGCGGGCGGCGCCGAGCTCCTCGTCGAGCTCCGCGACCCGGGCACGCAGCGCCTCGACCTGGTGCTCGAGGTCGAAGATGCGCTGGATCGCCGCGAGCGAGACGCCCTCCTCCTGGGAGAGGCGCTGCACCTCGCGCACCCGGGTGACGTCGGCGGCGCTGTAGCGTCGGCCGCCACCCCGGGTGCGCGAGGGCGTGACGAGCCCGATCCGGTCGTACTGGCGCAGCGTCTGCGCGTGCATGCCGGCGAGCTCGGCGGCAACGGAGATGGCGTAGACGGGCGTGCGGTCGTCACCACTCATGGCGGATCCGTGCAATGTGCCCACCTCCCTTCGTCATCGGTGCGTCACCAGTGCGTCGCGGTCAGGCGCTCGCGGCGGCGAACAGCGCGGCACGCGGGTCATCGGTGCGGGCATCGCGCAGGACCTCGACCGCCTCGCGCTCGGCCTCGCTGAGCTCGGTCGGCACGATGATCTGGACCTTGGCGAGCAGATCGCCGGTGGCCTTCTTCGTCGCGATGCCGCGTCCCTTGAGCCGCAGGACGCGGCCGCTCGGGGTCCCCGGCGCGATCCTGACCTTGACCTGCGACCCGTCGAGGGTCGGCACGGCGACCGTGGCACCGAGGGCGGCCTCGGCGAAGGTCACCGGCAGGTCGAGGGTCAGGTTGTCGCCGTCGCGGCCGTAGACCGGGTGCTTGCCCACCGACACGGTGAGGATGAGGTCACCGCGGGGCCCGCCCTGGTCGCCGTGACCTCCCTTGCCGCGCAGGCGGATCTTCTGGCCGTCCTTGACGCCGGCAGGGATCCTGGCGTTGACCTTCTCGCCGTTGACGGTCAGGGCGATGGTGCGCCCCTCGACCGCATCGCGGAAGGACAGCTCGGTGCGGGCGGTGAGGTCCTGGCCCTTGACCGGGCCCCGCGGGGCGCGGAAGCCCGCGCCCTGCTCGCCGAAGCCGGCGCCGCCGCCCCCGCCGAACATCGACAGGATGTCCTCGAGGTCGGGCTCGCCCGCCCCACCCCCGGCGAAGGGGGAGCCGCCGCCGGTGCTGTAACGCACCCGCGAGCCGCCCCCTCCCCCGCCGAAGGCGGAGAAGATGTCCTCGAAGCCTGCGCCCCCACCCGGGCCACCGGCGGTGAATCGCGCACCGCCGCCGGCCATCGAGCGGATGGCGTCGTACTCACGACGCTGCTCCGGGTCGGAGAGCACGGCGTGCGCCTCGCCGACGTCCTTGAACTTCTGCTCGGCGGCGTCGTCCCCGGCATTGCGGTCGGGGTGGTACTGCTTGGCGAGCTTGCGGTAGGCCTTCTTGATCTCGGCGGTATCAGCGTCCTTGGCGACACCCAGGACCGCGTAGAAGTCCTTGTCCAACCAGTCCTGACTGGCCATGTCTCCTCCTCTCGGTGGTGGTTACTGCGGGTCGGCGACCGCGACGCGGGCGGCGCGCAGGACGCGCTCGCCGGCGCGGTAGCCGGGCTGGAGCACGGTGACGACCGTCGTGGCCGTCGCGTCGCTCGGCAGCTCCGGGTCGGAGGCGTCCCACGCGCCGTGCATGAGGGCCTCGTGCACGTTGGGGTCGAAGGCCTCGCCCTTGACGCCCACGCGCTCCAGACCCTGCTTGGTGAGGACCTGCTCGAGCTTGTCGGCGATCGCGCGGAAGGGGGAGCCCTCCGGCAGGTCGCCGTGCTGCTCGGCGAGGTGGATCTCGTCGAGGACCGGCAGGAGCGACTCGAGCAGGTCGTGGACGGCGCGCTCCTTGTGCACCGGGAGGTCCCGGTCGACGCGACGCTTGTAGTTGACGTACTCGGCCTGGAGGCGCAGGTAGTCGTCCTGGAGCTGGTCGGCGCGGGCCGTGTCGGGGTGGACCTCGGCGTCTCCGGTGGCCTCCCCTTCGCCCGGGGCGGTGGCCCCGTCGGCCGGGGTGGCCGACTTGGGCGCAGCGTCGGCCGCGTCCTCGTCGACCACCTCGGCGTCGACGACCTGCTCCTCGGCCTGGGGGTCGGCGGCCTGGGCCGTCGCCTCGGGGTCGATCGGCTGGTTGGCGTCGGTCACTTCTTCTCCTCGTCGTCGTCGACCACCTCGGCGTCGACGATGTCGTCGTCACCCTCGGCGGCCGGCTGCTCGGCACCCTCGGCGCCGGGAGCACCCTCGCCCTGCTCGGCGGTGGCCGCGTAGAGGGCGGCGCCCATCTTCTGCGACTCCTCGTTGAGGGTGTCGACCTTCGTGGTGATGTCCTCGACGGAGGCCCCGGACTCGGGCTTGAGCGCCTCCTTGAGGTCGGCGAGGGCGTCGTCGACGGGCTTGCGCTGCTCGTCGGTCAGCTTGTCGCCGGACTCGCCGAGGAACTTCTCGGTGGAGTAGACGAGGTTCTCGCCGTTGTTGCGCGCCTCGGTCTCCTCGCGACGCTTCTTGTCCTCGTCGGCGTGCGCCTCGGCCTCCTTGACCATGCGCTCGATCTCCTCCTTCGACAGCGCGGAGCCGCCGGAGATGGTGATCTTCTGCTCCTGGCCGGTGCCGCGGTCCTTGGCGGTGACGTGCACGATGCCGTTGGCGTCGATGTCGAAGGTGACCTCGACCTGCGGCACGCCGCGCGGCGCCGGCGCGATGCCGGAGAGCTCGAAGGTGCCGAGGTTCTTGTTCTGCTGGGCGATCTCGCGCTCACCCTGGAAGACCTGGATGAGGACGGAGGGCTGGTTGTCCTCCGCGGTGGAGAAGACCTCCGAGCGCTTCGTCGGGATGGCGGTGTTGCGCTCGATGAGCTTGGTGAAGAGCCCGCCCTTGGTCTCGATGCCGAGCGAGAGCGGCGTGACGTCGATGAGCAGGACGTCCTTGCGCTCGCCCTTGAGGACACCGGCCTGCAGGGCCGCGCCGAGCGCGACGACCTCGTCCGGGTTGACGCCCTTGTTCGGCTCCTTGCCACCCGTGAGCTCCTTGACGAGCGAGCTGACGGCCGGCATGCGGGTGGAGCCACCGACGAGGACGACGTGGTCGATGTCGGAGAGCTGGACGCCCGCGTCCTTGATGACGTTCTGGAAGGGGGCCTTGGTGCGGTCGAGCAGGTCCTTGGTCATCTGCTCGAAGTTCGCGCGGGAGAGCGACTCGTCGAGGTGGATGGGGCCGTTCTCGCCCATGGACAGGTACTGCAGGTTGATCGAGGTGTTCGACGAGGAGGACAGCTCCTTCTTCGCCTGCTCCGCGGCGTCGCGCAGACGCTGCATGGCGATCTTGTCGCCGGAGAGGTCGACGCCGGTGTTGTTCTTCACCTGCGTGAGGAGGTGCTTGACGATGCGCTCGTCCCAGTCGTCGCCACCGAGCTGGTTGTCACCGGAGGTCGCGCGGACCTGGATGGTGGAGAAGCCGTCCTCCGGGTCCTTGCCGACCTCGAGGAGGGAGACGTCGAAGGTGCCACCGCCGAGGTCGAAGACGAGGATGAGCTCGTCCTCCTTGCCCTTGTCGAGGCCGTAGGCCAGCGCCGCGGCGGTGGGCTCGTTGACGATGCGCAGGACGTTCAGGCCCGCGATCTCGCCGGCCTCCTTGGTGGCCTGGCGCTCGGCGTCGTCGAAGTAGGCGGGGACGGTGATGACCGCGTCGGTCACGTCCTCACCGAGGTAGGACTCGGCGTCGCGCTTGAGCTTCTGCAGCGTGCGGGCGCTGATCTCCTGCGAGGTGTACTTCTTGCCGTCGATGTCGTCGGTCGTCCAGTCGGTGCCCATGTGGCGCTTGACCGAGCGGATGGTGCGGTCGGCGTTGGTCACCGCCTGACGCTTGGCGATGTCGCCGACGAGGACCTCGCCGCCCTTGGAGAAGGCGACGACGGACGGGGTGGTGCGGCCACCCTCGGCGTTCGGGATGATCGTGGGCTCGCCACCCTCGAGGACGGCGACGGCAGAGTTGGTGGTTCCGAGGTCGATGCCAACGGCACGGGCCATGGGGCGCTCCTTTGTTCGGGTGGTCGAGGTGGTCTCCCCGACGCAAGTTGAGTTGCTGCTGCTCAACCTAGGAGCCGGTCCGCGACCTGCGCAAATCCGGCGCCCAAAAGTTGAGTTCACCTCGCTCAACTACGGACGAAGGGGGTTCATTCCCGCCCTTCACCCAGCGCTCACCCAGCGCTCACCCGGCGCTCACCCGGCGCCCGGGCGCTGCTCGCTCCTGCTGAAGGGCGACTCGGGCCGCTCGAGCAGGACCCCGTCGACGCGCAGGTCGACGAGCTCGTTGTAGAAGCAGACCCGCCCCTGGACCGCTTCGACGGCTCGCAGGGGGGAGGAGTAGGACCAGGCGATGTCGGCGAGCTCGGGCGGGCCCGGCCACGTCCAGTACCCGTCCGCCGTGCCCTTGTAGGGGCACGCCGAGGTGGTGTCGGTCGCGACGAGCAGGTCCAGCCGCACGTCCTCGCGCGGGAGGTAGTACCGCGTCGGCAGGTCGGTCTCGAGCAGGAGCACGGGCGCGTCGCTCACCGCGAGCACCTGGTCGCCCACGCTCACCTCGACGTGCCGGGAGCTGCGCAGGGTCTCCACCCGCTTGTGCGGGTCGCGTGGGTGCAGGCCGACGCTCTCGTCCTCCTCGGTCCACGACAGGCGGTCGGGCTCCCACGTGAGGACGACCCGGTCCGGCAGGTCGGCGAGCCGCCACGCGCCGCGCGGGACGACCTCGTCGCCTGCGACGACGTCGAACCACTCGTCGACCCGTGCGTGCGGACCGAAGAACCACTCGCCCGGGTAGCCGGCGTCGCGGTCCGCTGCCGGTCGCAGGACCCCCTGCGCGATCTCGTCGGAGGCGAAGCCGTAGACCGGCGGGAAACCCGGCTGCCACACGAGGAGGGGGTCCCGGGACTCGACGAGGACGACGTCACCCAGCCGGCCGCGAACCCGCTTGTCGATCCACTCCGTGCTCAGCTCATCGCTCATCCACCGAGTTTGGCATCGAAGGGTGGACTCGGCCCCGCTCTTGCCACCCTGAAGGCCCAGACGTACGCTTCTCTGTACAGGAGGTCACCATGAAGACCATGAGCTACACGGAGTCCCGGGCGCGCTACGCAGAGGTCCTTGACGGGGTCGTCAACGACCGCGAGGAGGTCGTCATCACGCGCGCCGGGCATGACCCCGTCGTGATCGTCTCCCTGGACGACTACGAGTCCCTCCGCGAGACGGCGTACCTCATGCGATCGCCCCGCAACGCGCGCCGGCTGCTCGATGCCATGGAGCGTCTCGAGAGCGGTCGGGGCGGGCCTCACGAGCTCATCGAGGAGTGAGTTGCTCCTCGTCTGGGACGAGCATGCGTGGGAGGACTACGTGTGGTGGCAACGCCAGGACCGCAAGGTCCTCAAGCGCATCAACACCTTGCTGACGGACATCCAGCGCAATGGCAACGACGGCATCGGCAAACCTGAGGCACTCAAGCACGACTTCGCCGGGTACTGGTCTCGTCGCATCACCGATGAGCATCGGCTCGTCTACAAGGTCGTCGACGACGAGATCCGTATCGCCGCCTGCCGGTACCACTACGGCTGACTCGACCGGTCCAGGCCTCGCGACCATCCTCGCCCGGACGCACCTCGCCCATCAGACCGCGACGTACACCGTGTTGCTCGACGTGCCGCCCGTGAGGAAGTTGTCGAAGTCCACGACGTGCGCCCGGACCCGGTCGAAGACCCGCTCGAGCAGCGCGCAGAACCCGTCGTCCGGCGGGTCGTCGGACCAGAGCGCGAAGACCCCGTCGGGACGCAGGTGACGCTTCAGGCGGCGCAGCCCGTCCTCCGTGTAGAAGGGGGCGTGGTCGGGGTGGAGCAGGTGGTGCGGCGTGTGGTCGATGTCGAGCAGCACCACGTCGAAGGTCCTGCCCGGCGTCTCGACGTCGAAGCCCGCGTCGGACGCCGCGAGCTCGAAGAAGTTGGCCAGCTGCAGCCGGGTGCGCGGGTCCCGGACCAGCGCAGCGGCGTCGGGCAGCAGCTCGCGCTCGTGCCAGTCGATGACCTCCGGCATGGCGTCGACGACGATCATCGAGCGCACCCGCTCGTCCTCGAGCGCGGCGCGGGCGGTGCACCCGAGCCCCAGGCCGCCGACGACGACGTCGAGGTGCTCCCCCTTCGCCTGCGCCAGACCGAGCCGGGCGAGCTCGATCTCGGCGACCGTGAAGAGGCTCGACATGAGGAACTCGTCGCCGAGCTTGACCTCGTAGACGTCGACCTCGAGCGTCGGCTCGACCCGACGTCGCAGGCTGATCTCGCCGCGGGGCGTCTCGCTCCAGGCGAGCTCCTCGAATCGTCGCATCGCCCCAGTCTGCCCTGCGGCGCTCAGCGCGAGGTCCGTCCGTAGAAGATCTCGGAGGTCAGGTCGGACAGGCGCATGTCGGGACGCACGCCGTAGGTGAGGACCGAGTTGATCCTCGGACGGCTGCCCTCGACGGGGGTGACGCGGTGCAGCGCGTGCTCCCCGCGGAAGAAGGCGAGCGACCCCGGCGCGGCGGGCAGCACCTGGAGGCCACCTTCGTCCCCGTCGAGGACGCGCCGCACGCCGTCGTGGCTGTCGTCGTCCTCGCTGCGCAGCCCCGGCACGTAGACGAACTCGCCTCCGCACTCGGCCGGCTGGTACATGACCGTGACCGAGAACTCGGAGTTGTCGAAGTGCCACCCGAGCTCCTCGCCCGGGTGGAAGGCGGTGACCTGGAAGGCGTCGAGCGGGTCGGCGGAGCGGTACAGCGCGTCCTTGCCGAGGACGGCGGCGATGAAGTCCGTGAGCTCGTCCGACTCGTAGAGGCGCCGCACCGGCGCCTCCGCGGGGATGCGGTCGTAGGCGTAGCCGTGCTTGGCCGAGCGGACCTGCCGGCGAAGGGGGTGACCCGGGTCGAGCGTCTCGTCCGGCTCGGTGAAGTACACGGTGTGGGGACGGTCCGTGGCCCAGGCCTCGTCCGCGACCTGCTCCGCGACCTCGACCATTCGGGCGACGGCCTCGGGCCGGATGAAGCCGGGCAGGTTGCACACGCCCGCGGCGTCGAGCTCGGCCCGGCAGCGCCGCACCAGGTCCTGCCCATCCGCCGACCCGAGCTCGTGGATCGGGTAGCGCTCGAGGTCCACGACGTCGGCGTGGGTGGGAGTCATCGTCGGCCCCTTCCATGGCGGTCGGACCATCCTGCCGCACGACGGGAGTAGCGTGTCCGCCCGTGGGCCAGGCCGCGACCAACACTCACCTGCTCAACCGTCTGGTGGCGAACCCCGCCCGGACGGTCATGCTCGGCTTCGCCGTGACGATCGCCGTCGGCACGTTGGTCCTGATGACCCCCTTCGCCTCGCAGTCCCGCGAGGCCACCGACCCGCTCACCGCGCTCTTCACCGCGACCTCCGCGACCTGCGTCACCGGTCTGGTCACGGTCGACACGGCGACGCACTGGTCGACCTTCGGTGAGATCGTCGTCCTCGCGCTCATCCAGCTCGGGGGTCTCGGGGTGATGTCCGCCGCCACGCTGCTCGTCATGCTCATCGGTCGTCGACTGAGCGCTCCCGCCACCGTCCTCACCGGCGCGGAGGCGCGCTCCATGTCCGACCGCAGCCCGGCCCAGGTGCTCGTCGGCGTCCTGCGGTTCACGCTCACGGTCGAGGTGGCCACCGCGGCGGTCCTCGCCGTCAGGCTGCGCATCGCGTACCACGAGGACTGGGCCACGGCGCTCTACTCGGGGGTCTTCCACGCGGTCTCGGCCTTCAACAACGCGGGCTTCGGCCTGCACGTCGACAGTGCCGTCTCCTGGGCGCAGGACCCGTGGATGTGCCTCCCGCTCATGCTCTCTGTGATGATCGGCGGTCTCGGGTTCCCCGTCTGGTGGGAGATCCTCAAGCACCGAGGTCGTCGATCCCGACGGTGGACGACGCAGGCGACGATCACGATCTGGGGCTCCGTGGTCCTGTGGCTCGTCGGCACGGCGCTCCTCGCGGGCTTCGAGTGGGACAACGCCGACACGCTCGGGCCGATGGGCACGGGCGGCAAGGTCCTCAGCGCCGGGTTCCAGTCGGTCGTCGCCCGCACCGCCGGGTTCAACAGCGTCGATGTCGGTGCGCTGCACCAGGAGAGCCTGCTCCTCCTCGACGGCCTGATGTTCGTCGGTGGCGGGAGCGCGGGCACCGCGGGCGGCATCAAGATCACGACCTTCGCCCTGCTCGGCTTCGTCATCTGGGCCGAGCTGCGGGGAGAGCCGACCGTGCGCGTGCTGCGGCGACGCGTACCGCAGGACAACATCCGCCAGGCGCTCACCGTCGCGCTGCTCGGCGTCGGCCTGGTCGTCGCCGGCACGGCGGCGCTGCTCGTCGTCACGCCCTTCAGGCTCGACGTCGTGCTCTTCGAGGTGATCTCGGCCTTCGCGACGGTCGGGATGTCCACCGGCATCACGGCCGACATCCCACCGGTGGGCCAGCTCGTGCTCATCGGACTCATGTTCCTCGGGCGCCTCGGCCCGATCACGCTCGGCGCCGCCCTGGCGCTGCGCAACCGACCCCGGCGCTACGAGGTGCCGGAGGAGAGGGTCCACATTGGCTAGGCACGACGTCGTCGTCATCGGGCTCGGCCGCTTCGGCGCGGCGCTCGCCCTTCGGCTCGAGGACGAAGGGAGGCACGTGCTCGGCGTCGACGTCGACGAGCGTGTCGTCGCCTCCCTGGCCGAGGAGCTGCGTGATCTCGCGATCGCGGAGGCACGCGACGAGGAGACGCTGCGGCAGCTCGGCGTCGGCGCGGAGACCCTCGTCGTCCTTGGGATGACCAATGTCGCGGCCTCGCTGATGACGGCCACCGCGCTCAACGAGCTGGGCGTGCGCGAGGTCTGGGCCAAGGCCGGCTCACGGCAGCACGTCGAGGCCCTGCGCAGGCTCGGCGTCGCCCGGATCATCCAGCCCGAGCGCGAGGCCGGGTTGTCGATGGCGGAGGAGATCCTGCGTCGGTGACCGGGGGTGGACCGCCGTCGCGACGGAGGGCCCACCGGGTGGTCACCACCGCCATCCGTGAGGAGCGTCGAGGGCATGGCGACGATGACCGCGACCACCGCACCGACGACGATCCGCTGGGCCGAGCGACCACCGCAGGACTGGGCCGTGCTCGCCGCCTGGGGCACCCTGCTCGCGAGCCTGCCGAGCGCACTCTGGCGGCTGCTGATGATCGGCGGCGCCCTGCCCGGCACGGATGAGCTGCGCCGGCTGCACGAGGGGGAGGTCGGGTACGTCCTCGGGCTCTCGATCACCCAGGTCCTGTGCGGCGTCCTCGTCGTGGGGCTCGTGCGGCCGTGGGGCGAACGCTGCGTCGGGGTCGCGATCCACCGCTCGGTGCCGGTCGCCCTCGGCGCCCTCGGCGGTCTGGCGATGACCTACCTCTTCACGATCTCGATGGCCCTCGGGCTGCTCGCCGGCCGTCGTGCCGACGAGGGCACGGTGCACGACGGCGCCCTCGTGCTCATGGTCGTCGCGTACGCCCCGATGCTGCTCTTCGGGCCGCTCACGCTCGTCGCGACCGCGGGCTACGCGCTGCGGCGGCGCCGCTGACCCGTCGTCCCGGGATGCAGGTCGGCCAGTCGCCGGGCCTCGCTCTCGCGGGCCGTCCTCGTCACGAAGCTCTCGCGACGGGTGAGCACCGAGACGGTGGCGACGCCGAGGACGAGGAGCCCGAGCGCCCCGGGGACCAGGGCGGCGAGCGCCCGCCCGGTGGAGTCCGTCGATGTGCCGCCCAGGGCCAGGCGCGGGGGCAGGAGACCCGCGTCGTCCCTCAGCACCGCGACACGGGACCCCGCCCTCGGGACGATGTAGCCCGCGTACGGTCCATCAGTCGTCCCGGTGGAGTACTCCCGCTCCCGGGTCCCGTCCTCGAGCTCGAAGAGGACCGACGGCGGTTGGTTGCCGCGAGGGTGCGCCTCGACGACGGTCGCGCTCGTGCGCTCCGAGCCCAGGGGGCCGTAGCCGGCGACCACGCCCAGGTAGACGAACCCGGGCGCGGCGACGAGCGCGAGGAAGCAGAGGCCGAGCACGACGGGGTGCCACCGGTGGCTCACCTGCAGCAGCAACGCGATCATGAGGACGAACCACACGACGATCAGCACGACGGCGAGCGGGTTCACGCTGAAGATCCCCGCATCGAGCCCGGGGAAGACCAGCGCCGCGCTCGCCCCCAGCAGGACCGCCCACGTGAGTGCCACGAGCACGACGCGGCTGCGCCGCCGCATCCCGTCGACGTGGGGGAGGTCGACGGGGTCGCTGGAGGTCATGCCGTCGATCATGCCGTCCCGAGGCGGTCGGCGCCGGCCCACGGAGCCGGTCCCCTCGATGACAATGGCCCCCGTGACCGTGCTGATCCGACCCCGCCGTGACGACGACCTCCCAGCCCTCGGGCGTGCGCTCGTCGAGCAGCAGGTGGCGTCCGGCTACCCGCACCGCCGACCGCTGCCGATGCCGCCGGAGGACTTCATCGCCCGGTCCGGCACGCTCTCGGCCTGGACCGCCGAGGTCGACGGCGCACCGGTCGGCCACGCCGCGGTCCTCCCCGTGCGCGTCGACGGCCACGAGCCCGAGCTCGCCCGGCTCTGGAGCGACGGCCACGGCCTGCCCGCCGAGCGGCTCGGCGAGATCGGCGTGTACTTCACCTCCAGCGCCGCGCGCGGCACCGGCGTCGGGGCCGCGCTGATGCGCACCGCCCTGGCCGACCTCGACGAGCGCGGGCTCGCGCCGTGCCTCGACGTCGTCTCCAGCGGTGCGGCCGTCGACTACTACCGCCGCCGGGGGTGGGTCGAGGTCGGCGCCACCCGCCCGTCCTGGCTCGCGGACGACGCCGCCGACGTCATCGCGATGATCCTGCCGGCGGCCCGGGACGACGCAAGCACGCCACGACCCCTCGGGGGTACTCGCGCACCTCGGTGAGCACGAGGCCGTCGGGCAGCTCGATCGCGTGGGCCTGCTCCGCGGTGCCGAGCTGCAGCAGCGCCGCGCCGTCGGCGTGGAGGTGCGCGGCGATGACCTCGACGCACTGCCGGGCGATGTCGAGCCCGTCGGCACCACCGTCGATGGCCCCGGGTGGGTCCTGGGGATAGGTGCCGATCGACGCGTGCGGCACCCAGGGAGGGTCGGCGACGACGAGCGGGTAGACCTCACCGGGGGCGACCACCTCGGACAGGTCGCCGCAGCGCACCTCGACGCGATCAGCCATGCCGACGCGCCCGGCGTTGGCCCGGATCGTCTCCGCCGCGACCTCCTCGCGGTCCACGGCGACGAGCACCCGGGCGGAGCCGCGCACCGCCCCCAGACCGATGTGGCCGGCTCCCGAGCACAGCTCGAGGACGGGGCCCTCGGGCAGGTGCGGCAGCAGCTCCGACGCCCAGTCGGACTGGGCCCGGGTCCACTCGCGGGGCTCGAGCAGCCGCTCGTCCGTCTCCAGATCCATCCCGGCGAAGGCGAACGCGGTGCGCGCCATCAGCGACCTCCCTTCGCCGCGACGACCTTGTGCGTGCCGTCGCACCACGGCGCCCGGCCACTCATGCCGCAGGCGCACACGGCGACGACCGGCCGGGTGACCTCGTGCTCGACGCCGGAGGCATCCCGCACGACCTCGGCCCCCCGCACGAGGAGCGGCCCGCCGGGGCAGCGCTCCACGGACACCTCGGCCCGCGCGGGCCTCACGCCGAGACCTCGGCGACGCTGCCGGCGCGCCACAGCTCCAGCTGCTCGCGCGCCGCGAGCGCGTCGAGCTCCAGGCACGCCGCGACGCCGAAGAGCACGTCCTCACGCAGCTCCGGCTCCGCGTCGACGAGCGGCACGCAGATGCTGCGGATGGCCAGCTGCTCGTGCACGGCGTCCGCCTCCACGTGCTCGTCGTAGTACGCCTCGACCTCGTCGGGCAGGCCGAGGCGCCGGGCGCCGGCGGCGATGCGACGGCAGGGCACGGAGCTCGTGGACTCGAAGGCCGCGAGGTGGCCCATCGCTGCCCCACGCCAGCGCCGGGAGAGGCCGAGCACGAGCATCGTGGTGTTGACGGCCAGGGTGCTCGCGCGGGCCTCGTCGAGGTACGCGCCGTAGGTGGGGTCCAGGCCGCAGGCCTGCAGCGCCTGCGCGAAGAGCAGCGAGTGCAGACGCGCCGGGCGCCCGGCGCCGAACTCGTCGTACTGCAGCTCGGCGAGCGCGACCTTGGCCGGCCCGTCCAGCCGCGGCACGACGAAGGCGTGCGGGTCCGACTCGGCCAGGTGGTAGATGCTGCGCTGCCGCAGGAACTCGTGGACCTGGTCGACGTCGGCCCGACGTGCCAGGAAGTCCGCGAGCGAGGGCCCGTCGTCGTCGGCGAGCAGGGCGGCGATCTGGTCCGCGAGGTCGGCACCGTCGTCGACGCGCGCGAGCCGCTCTCGGGTGAGCTCCCGCAGGGCCGCCAGGTGGGCGTCCTCGAGACCGCGCCGCAGCCGCAGGACCTCGGGGTCCCCTTCCAGGCTTGGGTCGACGCCCTCGAGACCGCGGTGGTGCAGCTCGAGCAGCAACCACAGCGCCAGCTGCACGTCGTCGTCCCCCAAGACGTCCACCCCGGCGCTGCCAGGCGCCGGACCGGGGCCGGCCGGACGGCCCTGCAGGACCTCCAGCACGTGCTCGCTCACCGGGCCGCGCGGCCCGGGCAGGGGTGCGCTCACTCGGTGTCCCTGCCCACGCCGTGGTCGACGGACTCGTCGACGTCGCCGTGCTCGGGGGAGACCTCGGCCTCCTTCGCCGACTGGTCCTCCTGCGGGGCGTCGGCCGACGGCGGGACCCCTTCGCTCTGCTGGTAGGCCTCGTCCACGTCGGTGTCGCGCAGGTTGCTCGTCTCCGAGACCTGACCGCCCTCGTCGCCGCCGTCCGCTTGCTGGCTCATGGCGCACTCCTCTCGCTGGTTGCCGCTCCCCTACCCGTCCCGCGGCGACCCATTCCTGCGGGACCGGGCGGGTCGTAGGGTACCGCCATGAGCCGCCACGTCCTCGTCACCGGAGCCTCCCGCGGCATCGGCCGTGCGGTGGCGCAGGCCTTCGCGGAGCGGGGTGATCGGGTCGCGGTCCACGTGCGCTCCGCGGTGGACGAAGGGGAGGCCACCCGCGCCTCACTCGCGGGCACCGGCCACGCCCTGCTCGTCGCGGACCTCGGCGACGCGGCCGAGGCGGGAGCGCTGCCAGCGCAGGCCGAGGAGGCTCTCGGCGGACCGGTCACCGTGCTCGTCAACAACGCGGGCATCGCCACCGACGCCGGGCTCGCGCACCCACCCGCGACGACGGACCCCGCGGCCTGGCGGCAGCGTTGGGAGGCCTACCTGCGCATCAACACGCTCGGCACCGCGATCGTCACGCACGCGATGACCTCCCGGCTCGTCGAGCTCGGGCTGCCGGGCCGGGTGATCTCCATCGGGACGCGGGGGGTGCACAAGGGCGAGCCCGAGTTCCCCGCGTACGCCGCGAGCAAGGCCGCGCTGCACGCGATGGACGCCTCGCTCGCCGTGGCCCTGGCGCCGCACGACATCGCGGTCGCGACCGTCGCACCCGGGTTCGTCGAGACCGAACGGGTCGCGGACCGACTCGCCTCCCCGGCCGGGGACGAGATCCGGGCGGGCTCCCCCTTCGGTCGTGTCGGTCGTCCCGAGGAGGTCGCCTCCGCGGTGCTCTGGCTCGCCTCGCCGGAGGCGGTCTGGGCGTCCGGCGCGACGCTCGACCTCAACGGCGCCTCCCACCTGCGGCCATGAGGCGCTACGTCGCGCTGCTCCGCGGGATCGCCCCCTCGCTGCCCAACAACTCCAACGCCCAGCTGCGCGCCGTCGTCGAGCGCCTCGGCCACGAGCGCGTCGAGTCGGTGCTGGCGAGCGGCAACATCCTCTTCCGCAGCGAGCAGGCCGACGTGCCCGAGCTCGAGCGGACGATCCAGCAGGCGCTCGTCGACGACCTCGGCATCGGTGGGGGCACGATCATCCGCGAGCTCGGCGAGCTGCAGGCGCTCCTGGCGCGCGACCCCTTCGACGGGCTGGTGCACGGCCGCCGGACCTACCTCGTCGCGACCTTCCTCAAGGACGGGCACGAGCCCCCGAGCACGATCCCGGACGACCCGGACCCGCTCGTGCGGGTCGTCGGCTTCGACGAGGAGGCGCGCGCCTTCCTGGCCGTCATCGACAACGGGGAGCCGGGGCGGACCCCGGACTTCATGCGCTGGCTCGACCGGACCTACGGCAAGGACATCACCACCCGCACCTGGCTCACGGTCCAGCGCATCGTCACCCGACTCGCCGCGCCCTGATCCCCCCTTCGTCCCGCGCGCCCCATGACTGCCGGTCTGCATTCCCCTAGGGCAATGCAGACGAACGGTCGCGGCCGGTGCGAGGATCTGCGGGTGCCGGTGGGGGCGCTGGCCTGGCCCACCCCCTTCGCTCCGTGACGACGCGCCTGAGCCCGACCGGCCGCGTCCCTCCCACCGTCTGATCCGCAGCGCGAAGGGGAGCTCCCTCGCTTTGCCAGCCATGTACTACACCCAGTAGTATTTGAAGTGTCATCCTCCGCGATGGACGCGCCGCAGGCTCCCTGCCACACCTCCTTCTCGGGACCCCTCGAACGACCCAGAAAGGCACTCCGCCATGCGCAGCAGCCGCACCATGAGCACCCTCCTGATGATCCTCGGCGCCGTCTTCATCATCGCCGGTGCAGGCACGTACGTGATGACGAGCCAGGAGCTGAGCAACGCCAACATCACCGTCGCGGACGACGCCGCCTTCCTCGCCGGCGACGACGTGAACGGCCCGTTCTCCGCCTACGCCCAGGCCCAGATCATCGACAAGCACGCCCTGGCCCTGACCGAGGGCAAGACCTACGCCGAGCTCGGCCGTGAGGACCCGCTGCGCGAGGTCGCGATGTCCGCCTCCTTCCTGCGGGCCTCCCTCTTCACCTCGGTCGTCGCCTTCGGTGTCGCCACGATGGCCATGGGTGTGGGCCTCGGGATGATCTTCGGTGGCCTGGGCCTGCGCGGCCGCGCCACCGAGGCGCCCACGGTCGCCTGACCCGACCAGCGCACCCTGCGAAGGGCCGGCCCCCACCCCGGGGCCGGCCCTTCCGCGTCCCCGCTCGTGCGAGGCTCGGTGCATGACCGACCTCGACCTGCCGGCCATCGGTGCGGGGCTCCCCTTCGCCGAGGCGCTGGGTGACCTGCGCGCAGCGGTCGAGGAGCGCGGGGTCGCCGTCGTCCAGGCCCCACCCGGCTCCGGCAAGACCACCCTCGCACCGCCGCTCGTAGCCACCCACGTCACCGGTCGCGTCGTCGTCACCGGCCCGCGCCGGGTGACCGTGCGCTCGGCCGCCCGGCGCCTCGCCCACCTCACCGGCACACCGCTCGGGGGGCTGGTCGGCTACACCGTCCGCGGCGAGCGCCACGTGCAGGCCGGGACGAGGATCGAGTTCGTCACGCCGGGTGTCCTCCTCCGCCGGCTCCTCGCCGACCCCGAGCTGACCGGAACCGCCGCGGTCGTCCTCGACGAGGTCCACGAGCGAGGGCTCGAGGGCGACCTGCTGCTCGGGATGCTCGCCGAGGTCCGTCAGCTGCGGGAGCTGCCGCTCGTCGCGATGTCGGCGACCCTCGACGCGCCGGCCATCGCCCGCCTGCTCGACGACGCCCCGGTCGTCGACAGCGAGGGTGCCCTCCACCCGCTCGACGTCGTGTGGGCGCCCGCCACCGGCCCCCGGACCGACGCGCGCGGGGTGACGCGGGAGTTCCTCGACCACGTCGCCGCGGCGACCGCCCACCACCATGACGAAGGGGGCGACACCCTCGTCTTCGTCCCGGGCGTCCGCGACGTCGACCGGGTCGTCGAGCAGGTGCGCGGCCTCGTCCCGGGGGCCGAGGTCCTGCCCCTCCACGGTCGTCTCGCCCCCCGCGAGCAGGACCGGGCGACTGGGGAGGGTCAGGGTGATTCGTCGCGAATCATCGTCTCCACCGACCTCGCCGAGTCCTCGCTCACCGTCCCCGGCGTGCGGCTGGTCGTCGACGCGTGCCTGTCGCGCGAGCCCCGTCGCGACGCGGCCCGTGACATGTCCGGCCTCGTCACGGTGCAGGCCTCTCGGGCGTCGATGACCCAGCGCGCGGGTCGGGCCGCGCGGCTCGGCCCGGGGCGCGCCGTCCGGCTGATCGAGGCGTCGGCGTGGTCGCGGGCGCCCGAGCACGTCACGCCCGAGATCGCGACCGCCGACCTCACCGGCCCCGCGCTCACCCTCGCGGCATGGGGGTCGCCCCGGGCGGAGGGCCTGCCGCTCCTCACGCCCCCACCGGTCGCCGCGACCACCGCCGCCGAGGCCACCCTGCGCGGCCTCGGTCTCGTCGACGACGACGGCCGGATCACGCCGGACGGTGAGGCTGCGGCCCGCGTCCCGGCCGACCCGCGCCTGGCCCGGGCGCTGCTCGACGGTGCCCGGCTCGTGGGGACGACCGCTGCGGCCGAGGTCGTCGCCGCCCTATCCGACGACCTGCGCAGCGAGGACGGCGACCTGGACCGCCTCGTCGCGGAGCTGCGCTCGGGGCGCGCCCGCGAGCCCGGTCGCTGGCGGAGGGAGGTCGAGCGGCTGACCCGCCTCGCCCCCTCCGGAGGCAGGGAGACCACGTCCGACCCCGTCGGCCTCGTCGCGGCGCTCGCCCACCCCGGCCGCATCGCCCGCCGGGTGGGTGACGGGCCGACCTACCTGCTCGCCTCCGGGACGCGCGCTGCGCTGCCGGCGGGGAGCCCCCTTCGTCATCACGAGTGGATCGTCGTCGCCGACGTGGCCCGCGCCGACGGCCGGGTCGCGGCAGGGACCGGCGCCGTCATCCGCCTCGCCGCCGGGCTCGCCCGCGACGAGGCCGAGACCGCCGGGGCAGGGCTGCGCGTCCGCGAGGTCCGCGCCGACCTGGGCGAAGGGAGGGTCACCGCCCGCGAGGTCGACGCCATCGGGGCCATCGAGCTCAGCTCCACCCCCGTCCGCGCCGACCCGGCGACCGGCGCCCGGGCCGTGGCGCGCGCCCTGACCACGCAGGGTCTCGGCCTGCTCACCTGGTCCCCGTCGGCCGATGTGCTGCGACGACGCCTCTCCTCCCTGCACCACCACCTCGGCGACCCGTGGCCGGACGTGTCCGACGACGCCCTGACGTCCCGCATCGAGGAGTGGCTCGGTCCCGAGCTGCACCGCATCGCCGGGGGGACGCCGATCGGACGGATCGACCTGACCGACCCGCTCCGGCGGCTGCTGCCCTGGCCCGAGGCGGCCCGGCTGGACGATCTCGCCCCCGAGCGCCTCGCCGTCCCCAGCGGGTCGACCGCCGCCGTCACCTGGCCGCCGCACGACGAGGCCGCTGCCGCACCGGTGCTCGCGGTCAAGCTGCAGGAGTGCTTCGGGCTGGCCGAGACGCCGCGGCTGGTCGACGGGCGCGTGCCCGTGCTCTTCCACCTGCTCTCACCGGCCCGGCGCCCGCTCGCCGTGACCGACGACCTCGCGAGCTTCTGGTCCGGCCCGTACGCCCAGGTGCGTGCGGAGATGCGCGGCCGCTACCCCAGGCACCCGTGGCCGGAGGACCCGTGGACCGCTCCGGCGACCGCGCGGACGAAGAGCCGTGAGCACAAGAGGTAGTGCTGGTGCATCTCGTGGCAGATCTGACCACCTCGTGCACCAGGACGACCCTTCGTGCACGCGATCACAGCGCCGCTCCCCCGCCGGGTGGGTCAGCCCAGCAAGGTCCGCAGCACCCGGCGGTAGCCGGGGGCCGCCACGCGGGCGGCGAGCCACTCCAGGCGACGCAGCGGCCGGGGCAGCCACGGCAGTGCCACCTGCTGGCGCCAGGTGATCCGCGTGCCGCCCGACCCTGCAGGAACGACGTCCACCTCGATGCGCCCGCCGAGCAACCGGCCGGTCTTCACGACCACCGCACGCCCGGGCTCGGCGACCGTGGGTGGGCGCCACTCCTCGATCCGCATCGTGTCGTCGAAACCGAGCCGACCGAGCGCGGTGCGGCCGGTGAACCCGGCCCCCACCGCGAGGGCGGTCGCCGGCGGGTCGAGCGCGACGCGGGTGAAGGGGATGACCGTCGTGTGGCGGTCGAGGTCCCAGATCCGGTCCCATGCGACCGCGGGCGCCAGGTCGGTCTCGACCCTCGCGACGAATTCGCTCATGGGAGCAACCCCTTGAGGTAGGCGGCCTGGCCGATGTGCTGGGCGTCGTCGTCGATGACGCTCACCAGGCGCACCCCGAGGGTCACCGGCGGGTCCCAGCGCGTGTCGACGACCCGGTCGAGGTCTGCCTCGGTGAGGCCACCGACCCAGGCGCGGGTCTGGTGGTGGACGGCCTGAACGTAGCGGGCGAGCAGCTCCGCGGGGGCGCGCACCTCGGCGACCTGGGCGGACGTGTGCCCGTAGCCGGTGTCGTCCTCGTCGAGGTCGAGATCGAAGAACTCGATGAATCCCCGTGCAGCCCAGACCTGCTGGAGCCCGGCAGCATCGGCGAGGTGGTCGTCCTGGACCCGCATGGCGTGCCACACGAGCCACGCGATGGAATTGGCGTCCGGCGTGATGCGGTGCGCGAGCTGGTCCTCCGTGAGCCCGTCGAGGACGGAGAGGGCGCCATCGTGCACCCGCCCGAAGGAGTCGAGGAGCAGCTCCGCGGGCGTCATCAGATGGCGCAGCCGTCGGGGCCGCACGCCTCCGCGTCGCTCGACCCGTCGACGACCTGCAGGGCGGGGGCCTGCTCGGCGAGCGCTGTGTCGATGGCCTGACGGAAGACCTCCGGCGGCTGCGCCCCGGAGACCGCGTACTTCATGTCCACGACGACGAAGGGGACGCCCGTCACCCCGATCTGGCGGGCCATGTCGATGTCGGACGCAACGGCAGCCTTGTACCGGCCGTCCTCGAGGGCCGCGCGGATCTCCCCTTCGTCCAGCCCGGCGCCGACACCGACCCGCACGAGCTGGTCGACGTCGCCGATGTCCATGCCGTGCTCGAAGTGCCCGGAGAGCAGCGCCTCCTTGACGGCGTCGGCGAGGCCACGCTCCTTGGCCAGGTGCAGCAGCTCGTGGGCGCGTGCGGAGTTGGCGACGACCAGCGTGTCGAAGTCGTAGGCCAGGCCCTCACCGGCCGCCTGCTCGCTGACGTGGCCGAACATCTGCCGGACCTGCTCGACCGGCATGCCCTTGCGGGAGGCGAGGTACTCGACCTCGGTCCCCTCGTAGTGCTCCGGCAGCGTCGGGTCGAGCTGGTAGCTGTGCCAGGTCACCTCGATCTCGTCGCGCTGCGGGTGGTCGGCCAGTGCGGTCTCGAGGCGGCGCTTGCCGATGTAGCACCACGGGCAGGCGATGTCGGACCAGATGTCGATCTGCATGCCGGTGCCAACACCGCTGCGCGCGGGGATCATCCCGAGTGCGCGACGAGCGTCTCGCGGGCACGCAGCCACGGGATGACCGCGAGCGCCGAGACGAGGCCGCTCAGGGCGAAGGCCCACTGCCAGCCCCACAGGTCGGCGACCGCGCCGATGACCACGGGACCGCCGATGCCGCCGGCGTCCTGGCACATCTGGAAGGCCGCGAGCACCTTGCCCCCGGACCGGCCGTTGCCGACGACGTCGGCGACCGTGGCCTGCTGCGCGGGGTTGAGCAGGCCGGCCCCGACGCTCAGCACGGCGGTGAGCGCGAGGATCGCGGCCAGGCTGCCCGCGAGGCCCATGGTGCCCATCCCCATGGCGCTCAGCGCCAGTCCGATGATGATCGGACGGCGGCGGCCGAGGCTGTCGGCGAGGCGTCCGGAGAACTGCAGGGTGATCGCGGTGGCGGCCGCGCCGACGGCGAGCGCCACGGCCGCGGCCCAGGTCTCACCCACGACCGCGACGGCGAAGAGCGGCAGGATCGCGACCCGCACCCCGAAGTTGGTCCAGCCGTTGGCGAAGGCGGAGACCATCGCGGAGCGGTACGCGCTGTCCTGCAGGGCCTCGCCGACCGTCATCGGGGGGACGGACGCGTGGGCCGGGTCGGCGCGAAGGGGGGTCCCCCGCAGCATGATCGCGACGAGGGCCGCGGCGATGAGCAGCGCGACGCCGTAGACGACGAAGGGGACACGCATCCCGAGCTCGCCGAGCGCGCCCCCGATGACCGGCCCGATGACCCCACCGATGAGGAAGGCGCTGCCGTACATCGAGGAGACCCGGCCGCGGATGAGCGGCGGCGCCATGCGCACGAGCAGCGCCATGGCCGAGACGGTGAACATCGTCGACCCGATGCCGCCGAGCGAGCGGAAGACGAGCAGCTGCCAGTAGGACTGCGCGAAGGCCGAGGCGCCCGTCGACAGCGCGACGATGACCAGGCCGATGATGTAGATCGGCCGCTCGCCCAGGCGGGTGACGAGCGCGCCGCCGGCCGGGGCGAAGAGCAGCCGGAAGAAGGCGAAGGCCGAGACGATGACCGAGGCCGCGGTGACCCCGACGTCGAAGCTCTGCGCGAACTGCGGCAGCACCGGGGTGATGAGCCCGAAGCCGACCGCGATGACGAAGGCAGCCGCGACCAGGACCTTGATCTCGACGGGTACGGCCGGGCGCTCCCGGAGGGTCTCGGCCGAGGGGTGGGTCACCCTGCGTACTGTGCCACCCCGGTCCGACGACGACCGGCACAGGCCTGGCCGACGGCCCAGGTCAGCAGGTAGGACACGACGAGCCCCGCGGTCATGACCGCGGCGAACTGCAGGAGGAAGGGGTTGCCGAGCGGGTCGGCGAGCCGGTAGGCGATGACGTCGACGAGGCCACGGGGGTTGGTGAGCACGTCCCAGGAGTTGAACCGCGGGAAGCGCCCGAGGTAGATCCCCAGCGAGGACAGGGCGAGCGACCCGATCGCGAGCACCCAGCCCGCGAGGTGCCCGACCCGTGCGGCGACGACGTGGTGGACGAGGAGCAGGGAGGCCAGCCCGAGGAGCAGCCCGGTGCCGGCGAAGGCCCCGATGAGGAGCACGTCGAACCATAGCGGTGCGCCGGGGATCGCCCCGACGTGGATGAAGTCGGTGAGGATGTACGGCGCGTTGGGCAGGAAGAGCAGCCACACGACGCCGAGGCCGGCGAGGAGCCAGCCGGGCGAGCGCACCCGGTGCAGCACGAGCAGCGCGAGCGCCAGGACGTACGGCACCCAGGCGAGGAAGAGGTTCCAGTGGAGGAAGGCGAAGACCGGGGCCCCGGTGCGCTCGGCGCGCACGTCCTGCAACCCGGCCGCCAGCACGGTGCCGGCGAGCAGGAGCGCGGTGAGCCCCGCGAGCCATCGTGCGGGGTGGGAGGACTGTGACATCCCACCGAGCCTAGGGGCCAGACCTTGGGACAACCTTGGGACAGACTGAGTGCCATGCCAGACCTCAAGGAGCAGCTGCACGGTCACCTCAGGGCCCAGCGCGCGGCGCTGCGCCTCAAGCTCGACGGGGTCCCCGAGCGGGAGGCGCGCCTGCCCCGGACCCCGACGGGCACCAACCTCCTCGGCCTCTACAAGCACGCGGCGGCCTGCGAGCTGGGCTACTTCGGGGAGACCTTCGGACGGCCGAGCGAGATCGTCCTGCCGTGGGAGCGGCCGGGCGTGGAGCCGGACGACAACGAGGACATGTTCGGCACCGAGGACGAGTCGCTGGCGGACGTGCTCGCGTGGTCCGAGTCCTGCTTCGCCCACGCGGACGCGACGATCGAGGCGCTCCCGCTCGACGCCGAGGGGACGGTGGCGTGGTGGCCGGCGGACCGCAACACGGTCACGCTCGCGCAGGTCCTCGTCCACGTCGCCCTCGACGAGGCTCGCCACGCCGGGCACGCCGACATCCTGCGTGAGCAGCTCGACGGTCGCGTCGGTCTGCGCTCCGAGGGCAACAACCTGCCGGAGTGGGACGAAGGGTGCTGGCGCGCCTACGTCGAGCGCCTCACCCGCATCGCCGACCAGCACGCCTGAGAGGACCGGTCGTGGACCTGTCGGACGCCGTCGACGAGATCTACGGAGCCCCGCTCGCGGACTTCGTCGCGACGCGCACCCGGTGGGTCACCGCCGCGAAGGACGGTGGTGACGACGACCTGGCCCGGGAGATCAAGGCCCTGCGCAAGCCGACGGTCGCCGCGCACCTGCTCAACACCGTGGCCCGCGAGGAGCCGGCGGTCGTCGCCGCGCTGACCGACCTCGGCGAGCGCATGCGCACCGCCCAGTCGCAGGGCGACGGGGTGGCCCTGGCCGACCTGCGTCCCGAGCGGCGCGAGCGGATCGACGGGCTCGTGGCCGCGGCCGGGCGCGCCGCGAAGGAGCGGGGGGTGTCGTACGCCCCCGCCGCGCAGGAGGAGGTGTCGGCGACCGCCGTCGCTGTCCTCGCGGACGAGGGCAGCGGGCGGGCCCTGGCCTCGGGCCGGCTGCTGCGCCCGCTCTCCTACGCGGGCTTCGGCGAGGTGGAGCTCGACGACGCGGTGGCGACCCCCCTTCGCCTCGTGCCGCCGCTGCCCGACACGGAGACCGCCCCAGAGCCCGACGACGGGCCCCAGGACGACGAGGCCGAGGCCGTCGACCCCGAGCAGGAGGCAGCGGAGGCGGCCCGTCGGGAGGCCGCCGACGCGGCCCGCGACGAGCTGCGCGAGGCCGAGCGCGAGCTTGCCGCAGCCCGGCTCGCGGAGTCCGAGGTCCGCGCGCAGCTCGTCGCCGCACGTGACCGGGTCAACTCGGCCGAGGCGCGCGTGGCGGACGTGACGCGCGCCCTCGGGCGGCTCGGGACACGCCGGGACGGTTGAACCTGCACGGGTTCGGCTGCCCGGCGCGGGATCATGGCACACATGAGCACGGCGCGCACGACCTCCACCACCAGCCACCCCACGGACCTGCCGACCCGGGCCGCGCTGCAGACGATCCGGGCCGAGGACCTCGAGGCCATGCTCGCGACCGATGACGACGCGGTCGACACCGCCGTCATCCCGCGCCTCGCCTACCGCGACGCCGTCGAGGAGTCCGCTGCCGCAGTCCAGAGCGTCGTGGTCCCCGTCGCCGAGCCGGAGCCGGTCGCCGAGGCCGTCGCCCCGCCGATGGGCCACAGCCTGCGCAGCCGCCACGCCACCCCCGAGTCGGTCACGGCGATCCGCCGCAACCTCGTCGCGGTCGCCTGCGTGGCCGTCGCGGTCGTCCTCATCGGCTCTGCCGTGACGTGGTCCGGCGGCTGGGTCGCCCTCGTCGCCTACGCGGTCCTCGTCGCCGTCGCGGGCCTCACGCTGCGCCGCGCCAACGCGCGCTACGCCCCTCGCCACAGCCGCTACAGCCCGCGCCACGCCTGACGCCACGATCTCCCGGCAGGACGCGAAGGGGGGATCCCGCCGACCGGCGGGATCCCCCCTTCGTGCTCCGCACGTGCGGTCAGTGGGTGGCCTCCCACAGGGAGCCGCCGTCGCGCACGCCGGGGTAGCCGAGCTCGTCGAGCCGGCGGGGCCGCCCGTCCTCGCCCGTGACCGACAGCTTGATCCGCACGCCCGCCGACTCCTCGCCGAGGACGTCGCTGGCCCGGCGCAGGGCGTCGTCGACGACCGCACCGGTGTCCCCCATGACGCTGAAGGCGCCCCGGACCAGGGGCCCCGTGTACCCCGTGCCCGCGTCCACGTCGTGCACGGTGATCTCGGTCGAGGTCACGCCCGGCGTCGTCGCGATGGCCTCGACGACCTCGGTGCGCCAGGCGTCGCCCTCGGGGACCGGGTTGTCGTCCCCGCCGAAGAACGAGCAGGCGCCGAGCAGCGAGCTGCTGACCAGGATCACCGCGGCGACACGCATGACGCCATCCAACCGCATCGTCACCGGCGGCCGGTGCCGTACTCGGTGATGCGCACCGAGCCCGGGTCGTCGGTGAGGAAGACGTCGATGCCGGCGCTGGCCGCGTAGTCGGTGAGGGCCCGGTTGCCCGCGGCGATCTCCCGGCGCACGGTGTCGGCGTACTGGTCGTAGTGGTGCGCGTTCATGGCATCGGGCACGCCGAGGGGGGCGACGCCGGGGTTGGGGTCGACCCGCACCTGCGTCACGTGGTCCCCCGAGCCGGCGAGCGCGGGGTCGAGGTTGGGGATCGGGGTCATCGGCAGGACGACGGTCGGCAGCGGGCCGGGCAGCGGCAGCGGCACGGGCGGTCCGGCGAGGGCGTCCCCGAGGTCGACCATGGGCACGATGTCGTTGGTGTGCTCGATGGCGAGCGTCCGCACCCCCTCGGGGATGCTCCGGCTGTCGTTGGGCGAGCCCTGGGTGATCATGTGGGTGACGTCGTAGCGGTCCATGAACTCCGGGTCCTGGACGAGCTCGCCCGTCACCATGCCGCCCTGGCTGTGGCCCTGGAGCATGACGGGCGCGTCCGCCGGGATGCCCGCCTCCGCCATCGCCGCCATCACCGCCTCCATCGAGGCGCTGCGCCGGCCCGCCTGCAGCTCGAGGTTGGAGGTGTTGTCGAAGGCGTCGTCGCCGCCGGTGACCGACCCCGGGAAGTCGAAGAGGCCGCTGGTCCCCGGCACCGTCACGACATAGGCGGACGTGCCGTCGGGCTGCACCACCTCGGTCACCCGGACGTGCCGGTTGTCGCTGCCGCGCCCCTCGGTGGAGTCGTAGGTGTCGCTCTGGATGTCCATGAGCGCGTCGAGGTCCGTCGGGACCCGACCCCGGCCGTCCGGCGTGCTCGTCGTGAGCTCGTGCCGGGACGTGACCACGCCGTCGCCGCTCTCGAGGATCCGGTGGTCCTCGCCCGTGAGCAGGTTGACGCCGAGCCCGGCGGTGCGGCCCGCGAGCAGCAGCCCGCTGGCGAGGACCTCGTGGAACCGCGGCCAGCGGCCCTCGGTGAAGACCTGCGTGAGCTGCTCCCCGACGTCGACCACGGAGGGCCCCAGGCGGGCCAGCGCCTCGACGCCCGCGTCCCAGCGGGCGAGCACCTCGTCGTCCCAGAGCCGGCGCGCGACGTGGGCGAGGTCGTCACCGCGGTCGCCGAGCCAGTCGAGGCCTCCGCGGCCCCACTCGGCGAGGTCGTCACCGCGGTCCCCGGCCCAGTCCCACGCGTCCTCGACGGTGTCGGTGCCGCGGTCCCAGGCGTCGCGCGGCCCGCCGAAGGGATCGGGCAGGTCCCAGCCGCCGCCGAAGCCGCCCCCGAAGAGGTCGTCGAAGACGTCGTCCGGGACGACGTCGGGCACCCCGGGTCGGTCGGGCCAGCCCGGTCCCCGGCCCCCGCCCCCGACCGCGTCGGAGGTCGCCTCCTGCTCGCCCGCCTGGCGCAGCAGCGCCCGGTGCATCGCGACGAGGGAGTCCGCCGCGCCCTCGAGCGACGCCGCGCCCGTCTCCCACCCGACGCCGAAGCCGTCGAGGTCGGGCCCCGACCACGCGTCCTGCAGGACCCGCAGTCGCGACGACCCCTCGTCACGCAGTGCGCGCAGGCCCTCCCCGGACCGGCCGAGCCCCGCGGCGATCGAGCGCACCCGCTCGACGTCCATCCCCTCGCGGACGCTCATGACGCGGTCTGCCCCACGCGCCTCCGCAGGTCTAACGCCCCCACGGCCAGCCAGGCGACCTCGTCGGCGACGGTGCCGTGCGGCACGTCGACGACCGTGACCTCGTCCCGGAGGAGGCGCACCTCGAGGAGACGGTGGTCGTCGGCCTCGAGCCAGTGCCGGCTCGTGACGAAGGGGGTCGACGTCCCGTTGTCCACGCGCAGCGCCAGGTTGACCTCGACGTCGGCGCCCGCGAGCGCGGCGAGCACGCTCTCGGGCAGTGCGGTGCGCTCGGGCACCTCGGCGATGACGCCGACGGTGCGCTCGTCGGTGGCGGTGGCAGCGCTGCCCTCGGCCCGGACCGCGGCGGACGGCGGCAGGACCCGCTGGACGGCCGGCCAGACCAGGCGCGGGTCGAAGAGCGCGATCTCGACCGCGTCCTCGACCGCCTCGACCTCGACGTGGGCGTCGGTGACGCGCAGCCGGCGACGCTCGGTGACCGAGAGCCCGATGCCCGGGGTGAGGGCGAGCGTGCTGCTCATGCCGGACCGGCCGAGCCGCGAGTCGACGCGCAGCCCGACGGGGGCGCGCGAGGCCCCGCCGAGCACCCGGGCCCACCGGGGCCGCAGGGCGCGCTCCGCGGTGCAGAAGCCGGCCTCGACGAGCTCACCCCAGTCCTCGTCGCGGCCGTCCGGGGCGCGTCCGCGCACCAGCTGCGTCAGCAGGTCGAGACTGCTCGCCCGGATCGTGCGGGCGCGAAATCGCGTGGTCTGGGCGGCCATCTGGGTCCCCTCATGGCACCGGTCGTCGTCCTGACCGACCGTAGGGAGAGGTGACGCAGGGGGGAATGGGGAGCGCTCCCCTTCGCCCTCAGGCCAGGAGCGCGGCCAGGGTCCCGCCGAGCTCGCGGGCGCGCTCGAGCGCGGCCTCGTCGACGTCGCCGAGGACCTCGAGGACGTCGGCGGACTGCCGCCAGCCGAGCGCACCGACGATGGAGGTGACCGCGCGGACCGCACCGGTCACGTCGTAGCGGCCGTGGACCCACAGACCGAAG
The DNA here is from genome assembly GCF_001591405.1 of Janibacter terrae NBRC 107853. GTDB lineage: Bacteria > Actinomycetota > Actinomycetes > Actinomycetales > Dermatophilaceae > Janibacter > Janibacter terrae. The sequence goes on along the minus strand of NZ_BCUV01000007.1, from coordinate 1,186,860 downwards.
GGCCGCTTGGCGGTCGGCCCGGCGCCGGTGGGGTCACCGCCGCCGGAGTCGTCGAGCGCGCCACCGACCTGGAGGAAGGTCGAGTCGAAGAAGTGCTTGAGCGCCCCGGACATGTACCCGAAGTTGGCCGGGGTCCCGAGGAGGTACCCGTCGGCGGCGAGGACGTCGTCGGAGGTCGCCTCCAGGGCCGGGACGACCTGCACCTCGACCCCGGCGATGTCCGGGTGGTGCGCGCCCTCGAGGGCCGCGTCGAGCAGGGCGCGGGTGGACCGGGTCGGGCTGTGGTGGACGACGAGCAGACGGGACATGTCCCCATCGTGCCCGCGTCGCCCGCGGATGACCACGTGCCCACCGTGCCCTAGCCTGAACCCGGACATCCGGGGGCGGTGCCGACGACTTCCCTCGGGCACGTACGCACCAGGGAGACCCACCGATGACCGCCCCCACGCCCGAGCCGCCCCCCGAGCAGGCCACCCGACGCACCCGCTCGGGCAAGGACTCGAGCAACGTCGAGCTCGCCACCGCGCCGGAGCCGCCGAAGCTGCGCCGTCGCCCGATGCTCGTCGCGCTCTCGGTCCTGCTCATCGCGCTGGGCGCGCTCCTCGGCGCGTGGCTGCTGTCGTCGCTCTCCGGCACCGAGTCCTATGTCGCCGTGCGCGAGGACGTCCAGCGCGGCGAGCAGATCCAGGAGACCGACCTGGTGCGCACCCAGCTCAAGCGGGACGGCGCGATCTCCCCGGTCCTGTGGAGCCAGCAGGGCGTCATCGTCGGCACCTACGCCACGGTCGACATGGCGAAGGGGTCCCTCGTCACCCGGGAGTCGGTGGCCGCGGAGATCGCCCCCCGCGCCGGGCACCGCGAGGTCGGTCTCGCCCTGATGCCCGGGCAGTCCATCGCCGGCGAGCTGCGCAACGGCGAGCCGATCGAGGTCGTCATCGTCCCGGCGAGCGCGGACGCGGGGGCCCCGCAGGAGCCGGTCGCCGGGTACGTCCTGAGCGCGCGGATGTCGGAGGACGGCCAGACCCGCCTCGTCGACGTCGAGGTCCCCGAGAGCCAGGCCAAGGCCATCACCGCGGCCGCCTCCCGGCAGGAGGTCGCGATCCAGGTCGCGTCCGCGCAGACCGGCTCGGACGCCGGTGCCTCCGAGGACACGGGGTCCACCGGGTCCACGTCCCCGAGCTCGAGCAGCACGAGCAGCTGATGGCAGTCGTCACCCTCTTCTCCGCCTCGGGCTCGCCGGGCGTCACGGTCTCCTCGCTCGGGCTGGCCCTCGCCTGGCAGCGCCACGTCATGCTCGTCGACGCCGACCCGTCGGGGTCCTCGTCGGTGCTCGCGGGCTACCTGCAGGGGCAGACCGCCCATGACCGCGGGCTGCTCGACCTCGCCGTCGCCAACCGCGTCGGCAACCTCGGCTCCGCGATCGCCACCGTGTCGATGACCCTGCCGGGGTCGTCCGTGGAGTTCGTCCCCGGCATCCGCTCCCACCAGCAGGCGGCGTCGATGACCAATCTGTGGGAACCGCTCTCGGGGGTCCTGCGCGGCATGGAGCAGCGCGGCGTCGACGTCGTCGTCGACGCCGGACGCGTCGGTCTGGCCCACGCGCCGCTGCCGATCGTGCGCTCGTCCGACATGTCGCTGCTCGTCCTGCGGAGCGACCTGCCGGCCGTCGCGGGTGCGCGCGCCTGGGCTCACTCGCTCCGCGAGCAGATGGCCTCCGTCGGGGCCGCGCACCAGCTGGGTGTCCTGCTCGTCGGCCCGGGCCGGCCGTACACCAGCCGGGAGATCCGCTCGGTCCTCGGGCTGCCGGTCATCGCCGAGCTGCCCTTCGACCCCGAGGCGGCGTCCGTGTACTACGCGGGCACGCGCCCGAGGAAGAACTTCGCCACCGGCCCGCTCAACCGCTCGCTCCGGGCGACCGTGAGCTCGGTCCAGGGCCTCATCGCGGGCAACCGCCAACGCCTGGGCCAGCGCGTCCACGAAGGGGGGACCCAGTGACCACCCCTCCCGGCGGCCGCCCTGACGACCCGACCGCCCTGCCGCTCTTCGCCGCGCAGCCCGACCCGGACGAGCGCACCCACCCTCGGGACGAGGTCGCGCAGCGTCTCGCCGCCGGCGCAGGCTCCGTCTCGCCGTACGACCGGCACGCCGCCCCCGAGCACACACCCCCGCCGCCCACGTGGGGGATGGCGCCCGCGAGTGCCACGGCCTCCATGCCCTCCATGCCCGCCACTGCGACGCTCCCGACCGTCCCCGCCCAGCGGCTGAGCGCGGACGTCGCCCACGCGAGCGAGGTCGACTGGTCGCAGGTGGCCGAGCTGCGCACGCAGGCCTCCGAGATGCTCACCGGTGCCTTGCAGGACCGCCAGCACATCGAGCCCGCGGCGCAGCGGGAGCTCGGCCGCTCGATCATCGTCGAGCTGCTGCAGACCACGGCCGCCAACAACCTCGCCGTCGGTCGCCGCGCGTGGTCGATCGACGAGCAGGACCGCATCGGTCAGGCCGTCTTCGACGCCCTCTTCGGCCTCGGCAGGCTCCAGCCCCTCGTCGACGACGAGCGCGTGGAGAACATCGAGATCACCGGCTGCGACAACGTGCTCCTCGAGTACACCGACGGGACCCTGCGCCCCGGCCCGCCCGTCGCGGAGAACGACCAGGAGCTCATCGACTTCCTCGTCTTCCTCGCCTCGCGCTCGGAGGTCAACGCCCGTCCCTTCTCCGAGGCGCAGCCGCGCCTGCACATGCGCCTCGACGGCGGGGCACGACTGGCCGCGACCGCGTGGGTGACGCCGCGCCCTTCGCTCGTCATCCGTCGCCACCGGCTGCGCGAGATCACGCTCGAGGAGCTGTCCGCGCGCGGGATGCTCGACTCCGTCGCCGTCTCCTTCCTGCGGGCGGCCGTCAAGGCGAAGAAGAGCATCGTCGTCGCGGGCGCCCAGGGCGCCGGCAAGACGACGATGGTCCGCGCCCTGTGCGCCGAGCTCGACCCGTGGGAGCGCATCGGCACCTTCGAGACCGAGTACGAGCTGCACCTGCACGAGCTGCCCGACAAGCACCGCCGCATCGTGGCGTGGGAGTCCCGCCCCGGGTCCGGGGAGGTCGGCCCCGACGGTCGTCAGGCCGGTGAGATCCCGCTCGACGACCTGCTCTACGACTCCTTCCGGTTCAACCTCTCCCGGCAGATCGTCGGTGAGGTCCGCGGTCGCGAGGTCCTCGCGATGATCAAGGCGATGCAGTCCGGGTCCGGCTCGATCAGCACGACCCACTCGGCCAACGCCATCGGCGCGATCCGCAAGCTCGTCACCTGCGCCATGGAGGCCGGCTCGCACGTCACCGAGGCGTACGCCCAGCGGGCGATCGCCGAGCACATCGACGTCATCGTCCAGGTCCAGCTCGACACGACCCCGACGGAGGACGGCCAGGCGCGCCGCGAGCGCTACATCAGCGAGATCATCGTCATCCATCCCGGCGAGGACGGTCCGGCGACCACCCACGTCTTCCAGCCCAGCCCGCACGGCGGGCCGCCGACGCCGGGCATCCTGCCCGACGACTACCGGGCCCTGGCGCGGTGGGGGTTCGACATCGAGGGGTACTTCGCCCGGGCGGGCGCACCGTGAGCCCCTGGATGATCGGGGCACTCATGGGCGCCCTGGTCGTGGCTGGCCTGATCCTCCTCGTCGAGGGCCTGCGCAAGGTGCCACCGCGAGCCAAGAAGGTCAAGGTGGCCGCGGGTGCCCGCGACAGCGCGTGGGACCGGCTGCCGCGACGGACGCAGCAGATCATCATCGTCGGGGTCCTGGCCGGCCTCCTCTTCGCCCTGGTGACCGGGTGGGTCATCGCCATCGTCCTCATCCCCGCCGCCATCATCGGCCTGCCGTGGCTGCTGAGCTCGGGGGACGCCGCCGCCCAGGTCGACCGCCTGGAGGCCATGGAGGAGTGGACCCGCTCGCTCGCCGGCGTCCTCACCGTCGGGGTCGGCCTCGAGCAGGCGATCGTCGCGACGCTGCGGTCGGCACCCAAGGAGATCCAGCCGGAGGTCAACCTGCTCGCCGCCCGACTGCGGGCGCGCTGGCCCACGGAGGAGGCGCTGCGCGCCTTCGCCGACGACCTCGACGACTCGACCGGCGACCTGCTCGCCGCCAACCTGCTGCTCGGCGCCCAGCGTCGCGGTGCGGGCCTGGCGAGCGTCCTCGAGTCGGTGGCCGTCTCCGTCGGCGAGGACGTCCGCTCCCGCCGGATGGTCGAGGCGGACCGGGCGAAGCCACGGGCCACCGCCCGCTGGGTCACGATCATCACGCTCGTGGTCCTCGTCGTGCTGTTCTTCTTCACGGACATGCTCGACCCGTACCGCAGCGGGATCGGCCAGCTCCTCCTCGCCGTGCTCCTCGCCGCCTACGTCGCCGCGCTCGTGTGGATGAAGTCGATGGCGAAGGGCAAGAAGCTGCCTCGGTTCATCGGCAACGAGGTCGCCCGGGAGGCCCAGCCGTGACCACGTCCCTGCAGATCGCGATGCTCGCGGGTGCCCTCGTGGGCCTGGGGGTCTCGCTGCTCATCTGGCGGATCCGGCCCGCGCAGGTCGACCTGGCGACCGCCCTCGACCGCCTCTCCTCCGACCGCAGCCTCTCCGGCGCCGCCGTCGCAGCGGAGACGGAGACCGACGGCGACTCCCGGGACCGGCTCGGCCGCTGGGCCATGCGCACGCTGCCCCTCGACTCGCTGGCCGCCCCGCCGTACCGGGAGCTGGCGCTGATGCGCGTGCCGGTCCACCGCTTCTACGGCGAGAAGGTGCTCTTCGCCATCCTCGGCGCCTTCCTGCCCGTGCTGGTGATCTTGATCCTCCAGACCTTCGGCCTCGGCCTGCCGTGGATCGTGGCACCCGGAGCCAGCGTCGTCGGCGCCATCGCGATGTTCTTCCTCCCGGACTACAACATCAAGGACGACGCCAAGGCCGCCCGCAAGGAGTTCGGCCGCGCCCTCGCCTCGTACATCGACCTCGTGGCCCTGGAGCGCAACAGCGGGTCGGGGCCGCGGCAGGCCATGGAGATCGCCGCGAACATCGGCGACTCGTGGGTCTTCCGGCGCCTGGCCACCGAGCTGGCGCGCTCCCGCTGGTCGGGCCTGCCCCCGTGGGACGCCCTGCGCAAGCTCTCCGACGAGCTGGGCCTGCCCGAGCTCGCCGACCTGGCGGACATCATGCGCCTGTCCGGCGAGGAGGGGGCGCAGGTCTACGCGACCCTGCGCTCCCGCTCGCAGTCCATGCGGACCGCCGAGCTCAACTCCGCCCTCGCGGAGGCCAACGCGACCGGGGAGCGCATGTCCCTGCCGATGTCGGCGCTGGGTCTGATCTTCATGATCATCCTCGTCACACCGGCGCTGCTCGAGGTCTGGGGCACCTGAGCCCCGTCGACGTGCGATGACGGGGAGTTCTCTCCTTGGGTCCCCGGGAGGACTCCGATAGCCTTGGGCCCGTCCGGGGGGACACGCCAGCCCCGGGCGTCACCTCACGTCATCCGGGAGCACTCACCATGATCCAGCTGTTCGCGACGTTCCAGGTTCTGGGCGCCCAGACCATGGACTACCTCGACCGCCAGGCCGACGTCATCGACCGCGCCCGCCAGGACCGCGGGTCGATCACCATCGAGCAGGTGCTCTGGGCCGTGGCGGCCATCACCGTCGTCGGCATCGTCTTCACCGCGATCAAGACCTTCGTCCAGCGCAAGACCAGCGAGATCAACTGATCACATGACCGCAGGCAGGGGACGCCGATCACGGTCGGAGCGCTGGCGCTCCGACCGAGGCGCGCTGACGCTCGAGCTCGTCGTCCTCCTGCCCCTCGCCCTGAGCATGCTGCTGCTCGCCGTCCAGGGCGCCGTGTACTACCAGGGCCGCACCGTGGCCATGGCCGCGGCCCAGGACGGCGCGCGGGGAGCGGCCGCGTTCCGGGCCACCGACGCCGACGGGAGGTCGGCCGCGTTGGCCTTCGCCCGCAAGGCCGGCGGTGAGGGCCTGCTCGAACGTCCTGAGGTGCGGATCGAGCGCGACCAGGTCGCCGGGACGGTGACCGTGGAGGTCCGCGGGACGACGATGTCGCTCGTCCCCGGGTGGGACCCGACGGTCGAGCAGTCCTCCACGCGCCCGATCGAGGAGTTCACCGGGGCAGAGGACTCCGGGGGTGGTGTCACGTGGTGACCCCGCGCCGATGGGCCGGCGACCGCGGCTCGGCGAGCATCGAGCTGGTCATCCTCGGTCCGGCCTTCATGCTCCTGCTCGGGCTGCTCGTCATGGGCGGGCGCCTCGCCATCGCCAACCAGACCATGCAGTCGGCCGCGAGCGCGGCCGCACGCAGCGTGACGATCGAGCGCGGGGGCGACTCCGAGGAGCGTGGCCGCGAGGCCGCGGCCCGGGTCCTCGACGAGCAGGGCACCCAGTGCACCCAGCTGGACGTCGCCCTCGACCTCACCGGCAAGGACACCGATCCCGGCGTCGTCGGCCAGTCCGTCACGGCCACGGTCACCTGCAAGGTCGACCTGAGCGGCCTCGGTCTCCCGGGGATCGACGGCGCCCGCACGGTCGAGGCCTCCGCCAAGAGCCCCGTCGACACCTACCGGGAGCGCTGATGTCCCTCCCTACGTCCCGGACGCGGCTGCGCGACGAGCGCGGCTCGCTGAGCACCTACTTCGTCTCCGCCGTCATCGCGACGATCCCGCTCGTGGGCCTGGTCGTCGACGGGGGCGGGCAGGTGCGCGCCCTCCAGCGCGCCAACGACGTCGCCGCCGAGACAGCCCGCTACGCGGGGCAGGCCATCGACAAGGGGTGCGCCATCCAGGGCGCGGAGGTCGAGGTGCCGGCTCCCCTGGCCCGGCTGGCCGCCCAGGAGTTCATGGCCGACAACCCCACCGACGTCAGGCTCGAGTCCGTGCAGGTGACCGACGGTGGCCACGCCATCACCGTGCGCACGAGCGTCACGTACGACCCGATCTTCCTCGGCGCCGTCGGCGCGGGCTCCAAGCAGCTGACCGGCGAGGCGAGTGCCTACCAGTACCGCACCGACCTCTCAGGAGAGGAGTACGACCCCAGTGAACAAGCGTACGGCTCCTGCCGCTAGGGCCAAGGGCCTGCTGGCCCTGGTCGGCATCCTCCTGCTGGTCGTCGGTTTCCCCTGGCTGATGTCCCAGATCGGCGCCGGCCCGGTCCCCGATCGGTGGGTCTCCCCCGCCGAGATGTGGGACGCCGTCACGACCCCGGACGACGGGGCCGTGCTCATCACGATCTTCCGCTACGCCGCGTGGCTGGCATGGCTCTTCATCGTCCTCTCGATCGTCCTCGAGGTCGTGGCGCGGCTGCTCGGCACCGACGTGCCCCAGCTGCCGGGCCTCTCGCTCCCGCAGGGCATCGCCCGCTACGTCGTCGGCACGGCGGCGCTGCTCTTCGTCAGCCTCCCCGCGGTCGGCAGCTGGGCGACCGCCAGCGCCGCCCCCATGCCGGGCGACGTCGGGTCCACGACAGCGTCCTCGACCGCCCTCGCAGGTGGTCTCGCGGCCACCTCCGCTGCGGGCGCCGTGGCGGACCAGGTCGCGAGCGATGCCCCCACCGCGGACCGGGCGAGCGACACCCGCGAGAGCGTCAGCCACGAGGTCGCCCGGGGCGAGAGCCTGTGGTCGATCGCCGAGCAGCGCCTCGGTGACGGCACCCGCTACACCGAGATCGTCGACCTCAACCGGGACACCATCCCGGCCTCTCACTGGATCTCACCCGGCCAGACCCTGCAGCTGCCCGCTGACGCAGCGAGCGACACCGCTCCCTCGGAGGACACCCGCACCGTCGAGGCGGGCGACACCCTCTGGGACATCGCCGAGGACGAGCTCGGGTCGGGCGACCGCTACACCGAGATCGTCGATGCGACCGGCTCGGTCGAGCAGCCGGACGGCGACCGCCTGACCGACCCCGACCTCATCAAGCCGGGCTGGACCCTCCAGCTGCCCGGCGACGGGGACGCCTCGGCGACCACGACGCCGCCCGCCGCCGACACCACCGCCGACTCCGCCGCCGACCCCGCTGCGAAGGACGCCACGACGGGTGCGGCCGGTGCCGGCGCCGGGTCCGGCGCCACCATCCACACCGCGGCCGCGAACCTCGGCAGCGACACCGCTGCCGACACCACCGCGGACGACGCCGACGACACCGACCGGGGTGCGCTCGACCCGACGCTCGCCGGAGACCCCGCGGACGAGTGGGGCAGCACCGTCCTCGGCCTGTCGGGCCTCACCGCCGCCGGCCTCGTCGCGCTCGTCGACCTGGCGCGGCGCCGCCACGCAGCGCGGCTGGGCACGCCCGACCGGTCCGACCCGACCGGGCTCGAGCGGGACCTGCGGCTCGCGGCCGACCGTCACACCGCCGAGAGCATCGACCTCGCGCTGCGCCACGTCGCCGCATCCGCAGCAGACGCCGGCCGCGCCCTGCCCGGGCTGTACTCGGTCCGCATGACCCGCGAGCAGCTCGACGTGCAGCTCGCCGACCCCATGCGGCTGCCGGCGCCGTGGACCTCCACCGCCGACCCGCGGCTGTGGACCCTCGCCGTCGACCGGGCCGTGACGCTCGACCGGCAGGCACTCGCCGAGGTCGCTGCCCCCTTCCCGTCCCTGGTCGTCGTCGGCCAGGACGACGAGGGCGCCCAGGTCCTCGTCAACCTCGCGCAGGCCCGCACCTTCGCGGTCGTGGGTGCCGGCGAGCACACCCGCGAGACCCTGGCCGCGATGACGCTGGCGCTGGCGACCGCCCCGTGGTCCGACGCGACGACCGTCACGGTCATCGGGGGCGATGCGTCCCTGGAGCAGGTCATCGCTTCCCCCCGGGTGCGCTTCGTGCCCGACATGGCGACCTACACCCTCTCGGTGGAGGTCCAGATCAGCCCGACGGCCCGCGAGGTCATCATCGTCAGCGGCGACCTCGACGCCCGCGACCGCCGCCGACTCGACACGGCCGTGGCCTCCTCCCCCCGCGTCGCGCTCGCACACGCGGCGACGAGCGCCCCCGACGGTGCGGACGCGCTGACCATCGCCGACGACCCGAGCACCGCGGTCCTCTCCCCGGCATACCTGCAGCTGCACCCGCAGCGCCTCAGCGAGCACGACGCCGCCCGGCTCGCCGACCTCTTCGCCCTCGTCGCCCCGTCGACCGACCGCTGGGCGCCCCCCGACGGCGAGCCGACCCTGGCGAGCATCGGCGAGGCCGCGGCCGCCATGGGCGCGCCCGGCATCATCGTCAACCCCTCCGCCGACCTGCCCGTCGACGACGCCCCCACGGTGCGCCGCTCGCAGTCGCACGACCGGGTCGCCCACGGGACGCCGGTCCGCTGGAACACGCCGGTCCACACCCCGGTGGCGCAGAGCTCGTCGACGCCGGGCGACGACGTCCCGACGGTGCGCCGCACCGGGGGCCTGGACCTCACCGCCCTGGCGAGCGCGCCCCACTGGTTGTCCAACCAGATCACCCCGACCCCGGGTACGCCGTTGCCGCCGGTCATCGCCTTCCCGGAGCGGGTCCGCGAGCTCGCCGCCCCGACGCACGCGCCGGTCCTGCGCGTGCTCGGGCCGGTCGACATCGACAACGTCGGTGAGGTGGCCGCCGCCCACCGCATGCGGCTCACCGAGCTCGCCGCCTTCGTCAACCTCCACCCGTGCGCGAGCGGCAGCGAGGTCGACGACGCCCTGTGGCCCAACCGGGCCCAGCACGACCACGTGCTCGTGCGCAACCGCGCGCTCACCGGCCTCGGCGAGTGGCTCGTGCAGACCCCTCTGCCCGACGCCGGCCGCACGGCCGCCGAGGGTCTCGTGAGCGACTGGGGACTCTTCCGCGGGCTCGTCCCCGGCGACCCCTCCGTCGCCGGGACCGACCACCTCGAGCAGGCGCTCGGCCTGGTGCGTGGCCGCCCCTTCGCCGGGGTGCACCCGCGCCACTACGTGTGGGCCGAGGCGCTGCGGGCCCAGATGGTCTTCGCCATCACGACCACGGCCACCGAGCTCGCCCGACGGCTCCTCATGGAGGGCCGCTGGGCGACCGCCCTCGACGCGACCGTCGTCGGCCTCACGGTCGAGCCCGGGGTCGAGGCCCTGTGGCGGATGCAGCTGCTCGCCGCACACGAGCTCGGGGACCTGCCCGCCGTGGAGGCCGCGGCGGTCGGCCTCGCCGACTGCGCGCGCCTCGCCGACCGCGAGCTCGAGGCGGCCTCGCTCCAGCTGCTCGCCACCCTGCCCGAGCTCACCGCGGCGCAGACGCGGACGACCACCCACCACGCGGTCTGAGGAGGCCCACATGTCCGCCCCGACCCTCTTGCGCCGCGAGCGGCTCCTCGGCGTCCTCGGCGTCACCCTCCTGCTGCTCGTCACCTCGCTGGCCACCGCGCCCCCGAGCGACGCGGGCATCTGCCAGAACTTCGGGCTCAACGCCAGCTGCCGGATCATCTTCGGCGGTGAGAAGAGCAACGGCGACGGGGGCAAGGGCGGCGGCGGCAAGGTCATCCCGCCGTGCAACCGCGGAGCGCCGGAGCACGAGGCCGTCCCCTGCGAGAACGCCGTCGGTGGCTCCTGGAGCAACGAGCGGCAGTGCTACGTCCTCGCCGCAGACCCCCAGCCCGACCCGTCGGACCCCCTGTGGCAGCGCAGGGGCAAGCTCTACACCTGCTTCGGCCTGGACGACGAGGGCCAGGTCGTCCCCAAGGACTCCTTCTGGTCCGTGCGCGAGCCGCGCACCGACAGCCCGGGCAACCTGCAGGAGGATCTCGAGCGGGGCGTGCGGACCAAGTTCCGCGCGATGTACCCCGGTCTGGCCCCCAACCCCGTGCCGATGCACTCCCGCTTCGACGGCTGGCGCATGGCTCCCGTCGGCCTGTGGGTGTGGATGTGGCCCCGCGCCCCCTTCGACTCCCAGTGGGGCCCGATCGAGGCGACCGATGAGTCGACGGGCTACTACATCAACGCACGCGTGACCCACGTCGTGTGGGAGATGGGGGACGGCACGACGAAGTCCTGCGGGAAGAGCCCGGCCTTCATGCCGTACATGCGCGACCGCACGCCGACCTGCGGGCACAAGTACAAGAAGCCCGGCAACTACCTCGTGCGGGTCACGACGCACTGGAAGATCGACTTCCGCGACGCGGCCGGTCCCGACAGCACGACGCTCTCCTTCCCGCAGTCCCTCTGGGTCCGCATCGGCGAGAACCAGGTGGTCACCAAGTGACCCGACGCCACGCGGGCGCCACCCCCTTCGTCCTCGTCGCGGTCGCCGGGCTCCTGCTCTCCGGGTGCGGCGAGGAGTACCCGGACGAGACCATCGATCGACAGCTCGTGAGCTCGAGCACGACGACGCCGCCGACCGGTGAGGAGGTGGCGAAGGAGCGCGCCCGCGGGGCCGTGTACCAGTACGTGAGCGGCCGCAACACGGTGCTCAGCGACCCAGGGAGCTACCGCGACACCTCTTCGATCGGCTTCGCCGAGGGGCGCGCGGCCACCTCGGTCGTCGCCGAGGCCGGCGAGCTCGACGTCGAGCACCACCGGATGTCCGGCCAGGCGAAGCTCACCGCCGACCCCGAGGCGACCGACATCGACCTGGACCCTCCCGCGAAGGGCGGGGTTGCGGTCGCCCCCTTCGTCGAGGTGCGCGGGTGCATCGACGAGAGCGCGACGTACGCGGTCGACGCGAGCGGCGCCAAGGTCGAGGGTTCGCAGGGGCCGGGCCCGCACCCGGTGCGCTTCCACGTCATCAACCGGCAGTGGCCCAGCCCGTCGGGGTGGCAGATCGCCTGGTTCGAGGAGCTCAAGGGCTCCTGCTGAGTCAGGCCCGCGCGGCGAGCGCGACCACGACCGGGACGAGCGCGGCCACGACGACGAGGGTGTCGGCCCGGGTCCACGGCGCCCGTGAGACCCAGGTGCGCCGGCCCGCCGTCGCGAAGCCCCGGGCGTCCATCGCCACTGCGAGGGTCGCGGCCGACCCGAGCGAGCGCAGCAGCATGCCGAAGGTCGAGGCCCACAGGTGCGCGAGCACCGACCCCGGCCGTCGCCACGTGATGCCCTGGCCGCGCAGCCGGCGCGCCCACCCGATCTCGGCCCACACCTCGCCGAAGGACTGCACGCGCTGGAGCGCCGCGCCGAGGGCGACGACCGGCCGTGGCGGCAGCCGCAGCCGCTGGGCGAGGTGGTCGGCGAGGTCGTCGGGGTCGACGAAGGCGAGGGTGATCGCCGAGGGGACGACGATGACGAGCAACCGAGTCGCCGCGGACAGCGCCGTGTCGACCTCGCGCGCCCCGAGGAGCCAGGTCGACCACCCGACGCCGAGAGCACCGAGGAGCGCCGGGACGAGCCGGATACCGAGTGCGCGCCACCGCGCGGCGTCGGTCCACCCGCCGCCCGACCCGCGCCGGTTGGCCAGACCGACGAGTGCACCGAGAGCGAGCAGCCCGAGGATCGCGAGCGAGACCTGCCAGCCCGGCGAGAGGACCGCCGCGACCATCGGCAGGGCCGCGGCGGCGAAGAGGGAGAGCGGACCGCAGCGCGACAGGACCGCACGCGGGGTGGTCCGGGGCGGCGCCGCGGGCGGTGGCACGACGGGCCTGGTCTCGTCGACGAGCGCGACGAGGTCGGCGTCGTGCGTGGCGGCGACGACCGCGCCGCCGCGGGCGCGGTGCGCGAGGAGGAGCCCGGTCACGGCCGACCAGGTGCCCCGGTCCTGGCCGACCGTCGGCTCGTCGGCGAGCACGGCGGCCGGGCCGTGGGCGAGGGCGGCGGCGACGGCCAGGCGGCGCTGCTCGCCGCCGGAGAGGGTCTGCGGGTCGGCGGACTCGAGGTGGGCGAGGCCGAGCACCTCGAGCAGGTGACGGGCGCCCCCTTCGTCCGGGGCGCCGAGGGTGGCGCCGGTCAGGGTCACCTCGTCCAGGACCGTCCGCGCGAGGAGCGCGCTCGAGCTCCACTGCGGCACCCATCCAATGAGCGGCGCGACCTCCGTCGCCGGCAACCCGGCCACGTCCCGGCCGTCGCCCGTCGTCACACCCCCGGACGAAGGGGGCAGGAGCCCCGCGATCACCGCCAGCCACGTGCTCTTGCCCCCACCGCTCGGCCCGGTGAGCGCCGCGGCCCGGTGGGCCCGCAGGTCGAGCGGGGCGTGCGTGACGAGGGCGGTGCTCACCTCGCTGCTGCCGTCGAGGCGGTTGCGCCGACGCTCGACGACGAGGGGGTCGACCGTGATGACCGGGTCGGTGGCCGGGACGGCGAGCGGACCGAGGTCGACGGCGAGCGGCTCGGGCGCGGGCACGCCGGGCACCCAGATGCCGTCTGCGGCGAGTGCCTCCCCGTGGTCGGCCAGGACGGTCCGTGGTGGTCCGTCGTGGTGCACCCGGCCGTCGCGGCCGAGGACGAGCAGGCGGTCGACGTGCGGCAGCCACGGTCCCAGCCGGTGCTCGACGACGACGGTCGTGACACCGGCGGCGCCGCGGACCACGGCCTCGCGCACCCGGGCGGCACTCGCGTCGTCGAGCATGGCGGTGGGCTCGTCGAGGAGCAGCAGCGCGGGGTGCAGGGCGAGGGCGCCGGCCAGCGCGAGTCGCTGCGTCTGCCCGCCCGAGAGCGCGCCGGTCGGGGTGCCGGGGTCGAGGTGGTCGAGGCCGACCGCGGCGAGCGCGGCCGCCACGCGGGCGGGCATGTCGCTCGGGTCGACCGCGACGTTCTCCAGGCCGAAGGCCACGTCGCGCTCGACGGTCGCGGCCACGGTGCCCGAGCCCGGCTCCTGCAGGACGAGCCCGACGGTGCCGGGCCGCTCCCCGGGGGCCCGGCCGTCGACCTGGACGGACCCCGTGAGGTCACCGGAGTCGACGGTGAGCAGCAGACCGGCGAGGGCACGCAGCAGCGTGGACTTGCCCGACCCGCTCGGCCCGACGAGCAGGACGCGCTCGCCCGGGTCGAGGGTGAGGTGCAGGTCCCGCAGGACCGGCTCCCTTCGTCCGACGGGGCGCCAGGTGAGGCCCTCGACCTCGACCCGCCCCCCGCCGGACGCATGGTCAGCGGTCACCGATCAGACGGCCCGCCGCTCGAGGAGCTCCTGCCCGGGCGGGAAGGGGTTGAGCGCGCCGGCCCGCGCGAGCGCCCGGGTGAGCAGCCACCCGCCGATGCCGGCGACGACGAGACCCGAGACGACCATGAGCGGGAGGTAGGCGAGCTTCCAGGTCCAGGTCCAGTCGGTGAAGTAGTACGCGATCTCGTAGACCCACTCCAGGGGCGCTGACAGCGCACCGGCGAGGACCGCGACGGCGGGGCCGAAGGCCTTGTAGGCGAAGATCGCGAAGGCGATCTCGGCCCCGAGTCCCTGCGCGAGCCCGGAGACGATGGTCGTCACGCCCCACTGGTTGCCGAAGAGGGCCGAGACGATCGCGGCGATGAGCTCGCAGGCCAGGGCGGCGCCAGGACGGCGGACAACGAGGCCACCGACGATCCCGGCGATGAACCAGAAGCCGACGAAGAGCCCGAAGAGGGGCTGGAAGGCGAGCCCGAGCGCGGAGATCGGGCCGTTGTAGAGCAGGCCGTAGCCCCAGTAGGCGACGCCGAAGGCCACGCCGAGGAAGGCGATGGTCAGCAGGTCGACGGTGCGCCACCGCATGAGCGGGCGGGTGGCGAGGACGGTCGCGGCGGCGCGCTCCGTCAAGGACGTGGTGGTGGTCATGATGGTGCATCTCCTGTGTCGTAACCCACAGGGAGGGCCATGGTCGTCGACGCGACCGCAGGGTCGTGCCGGCGACGACGTCCCTTGAGACTCGACTCCCTACGCCGGTGCTAGCCGGATCAGGTACGAGGGTCTGCGGTTGCCCGCACTCTCAGCGCTGCTGCGCTCCCCTGTCGTGCCCGACCAGCATACCGAGGCCGGTGGCCCGGCGGACCAGGGAGGGCGTCCTGTGGCAGTGTGGGACCCGTACCGGGTGGGCGAGTCCGTCGGCCACCGATCGACGTTGAAGGGAACACCGACGTGGGCAACATGGTCTGGAAGATCCTCGGCACGGGCTCGGCGATCCTGGCCGGCATGGTCGCGAACAAGATCGTGCAGGTCATCTGGTCTCGCGCCGGCAGGGACGAGTCGATCGACCCCAACAACCCGGAGAACCCGATCGGTGAGGCGATCGCCTTCGCCGCGCTCGCGGGCCTCGCGATGGGTCTGGCGCGCACGATGGCCACGCGCCAGGCGGCCCACTTCTACAAGAAGTCGGCGGGCCACCTGCCCGACGCGATGCGCAACCTCGAGGGCGAGCTCGACAAGGTCTCCTGATGCGCGGCATCTCCATCACCGAGCCCGGTGACGCCGACGTCCTGCAGGTCACCGACGTCGACGCGCCCGTGGCGGGTCCCGGCGAGGTCGTCGTCGACATGGTCGCCGCGGGGGTCAACCGCGCGGACGTCATGCAGCGCCTCGGGCACTACCCGCCGCCGAAGGGCGCCTCCCTCCTGCCGGGCCTCGAGGTCTCGGGCACGGTCCGGGAGGTCGGCCCGCAGGTCGAGGGCTGGTCCGTCGGCGACGAGGTCTGCGCCCTCGTCGACGGCGGCGGTTACGCGGAGCAGGTCAAGGTCCCCGCGGCACAGCTCCTCCCCGTGCCGAAGGGGGTCTCCCTCACCGACGCCGCGGGGTTGCCCGAGGTGGCGTGCACGGTCTGGTCCAACGTCTTCATGACGGCCAACCTGCAGCCCGGTGAGGTCTTCCTCGTGCACGGTGGGTCCTCCGGCATCGGCACGATGGCCATCCAGCTCGCCACGGCGGCCGGGGCGCGCGTGGCGGTGACGGCCGGCTCGCAGGACAAGCTCGACGTCTGCCGCGACCTGGGCGCCGAGATCCTCGTCGACTACAAGGAGCAGGACTTCGTCGAGGAGGTCCGGGCCGCGACCGACGGCCACGGCGCCGACGTGGTCCTCGACCTCATGGGGGCGAAGTACCTGCCCCGCAACGTCGACGTCCTGGCCACGTCGGGGCGTCTGGTCGTCATCGGCCTCATGGGTGGCCGCAAGGGCGAGCTCGACCTCGGCAAGCTCCTCAGCAAGCGGGCCGCGGTCATCGCGACCTCCTTGCGCGCCCGACCCGCTGAGGAGAAGGCGGCGATCGTCGCCGCGGTCCGCGAGCACGTCTGGCCGCTCATCGAGGACGGCGCGGTCCGCCCGATCGTCCAGGGCACGCACCCGCTCGACCGGGCGGCCGACGCCCACCGCGAGCTCGAGGCGAGCGGCCACATCGGCAAGATCCTGCTCACCGCCTGACGCGACCCCTCCCCCTTCGCATTGCCCTAGGGGAATGCAGCCGCGAGCCCGCATTCCCCTAGGGCAATGCGGGCTCCCGCGGCCGGACGAAGGGGGTCAGTCGCCGAGCTCGGCGCCCATCGCCCGCCCCGCGGTGCGGCCGGAGAAGATGCACCCGCCGAGGAAGGTGCCCTCGAGCGCGCGGTAGCCGTGGAGGCCGCCGCCGCCAAAGCCGGCCGCCTCGCCCGCCGCGTACAGCCCGCGGACCGGCTCCCCGTCGTGCCCGAGGACCCGCGCGGACAGGTCGGTCTCGAAGCCCCCGAGGGTCTTGCGGGAGAGGATGTGCAGCTTGACGCCGACGAGCGGTCCCTTCTTGGGGTCCTGGAGCTTGTGCGGCGGGTAGGCCCGCTTGGAGATCTTGTCCCCGATGTAGCTGCGGGCCACGCGCATCGCGGCGACCTGGGCGTCCTTGGAGTAGGCGTTGTCCAGCTGCGCGTCGCGCTCGTCGAGCAGGCGCTTGACGTGCGCGACGTCGAGCTGCGGCTCACCGTCCTCGACCAGCCCGTTCATCTGCGCGACGAGCTCCTCGACCGTGTCGGCCTGGACGAAGTCGGCGCCGTGGTCGAGGAAGGCCTGCATCGACGGCGTGACGTCGGCGAGCGAGCGCTTGCGGATGACGCCGCCGATGTCCTTGCCGGTGAGGTCCTGGTTCTGCTCCGACCCGGACAGCGCGAACTCCTTGCCCGCGACCGACCGGTTGGTGACGAACCACGAGTGGTCGTGGCCGGTCCGGCGCAGGTGCTCGAGGGTGCCGAGGGTGTCGTACCCCGGGAGCAGCGGCGCCGGCAGGCGGTTGCCCTCGGCGTCGAGCCACATGGAGCTCGGCCCGGGCAGGATCCGGATGCCGTGACCGGCCCAGATCGGGTCCCAGTTGCGGATCCCCTCGACGTAGTGCCACATGCGGTCGCGGTTGATGAGGCGCCCTCCGGCGGCCTCGGTGATGGCGATCATCCGGCCGTCGACGTGCGCGGGCACACCCGTGACCATGCGCCGGGGCGGGGTCCCGAGGCGCTCGGGCCAGTTCTCCCGGACGAGGTCGTGGTTGCCGCCGATGCCGCCGGAGGCGACGAGCACGACCGGCGCCCGCAGCTCGAATCCGTCCACGGGGTCGCGGTTGGTCGCGACACCGCGCTCGGCCGGGTCGGCCGCGAGCCGGACGCCACGGACGCCGACGACGGCACCCCCTTCGACGACCAGCTCGTCGACGCGATGGCGGTGCGCGTAGGTGACCAGGCCCCCTTCGCGCGCCTCCTCGACACGACGGACGAAGGGGGCGACCACCCCCGGTCCCGTCCCCCACGTGATGTGGAACCGAGGGACCGAGTTGCCGTGGCCGTGCGCGGAGCCGTCGCCGCGCTCGGCCCAGCCGACGATCGGGAACCAGCGCATCCCCTGCTCGTGGAGCCAGGCGCGCTTCTCCCCGCCGGCGAAGTCGAGGTAGGCCTGCGCCCACCGGCGCGGCCAGTGGTCCTCGTCCCGGTCGAATCCGGCGGTGTTCATCCAGTCCGAGTGCGCGAGGTCCGCGGAGTCCTTGATGCCCAGGCGACGCTGCTCGGGGCTGTCGACGAAGAACAGCCCACCGAAGGACCAGTGCGCCTGTCCCCCGAGGTTGGCCTCGCTCTCCTGGTCGACGAGGAGGACCCGTCGGCCGGCATCCGCGAGCTCCGCGGCCGCGACGAGCCCGGCCAGTCCGTGGCCGACGACGATGGCATCTGCGTTCATGCCGTGAGCCTAGACGCGGTTACCGACAAGTAGCAATGTGGGTGCCAGCGGCCGTCTGCCTACAGTGGGGCGGTGCGATGGACCGAGCTGATGCGACGCGCCGGCATGGCCGCGCTCGTGGCCGCCGCGACGCTCACCGGTGGGCTCGTCACCGCCGCGCTGTGGCCCGTCACGGTCGAGACCGGGTACTACGCCGCCGACGTGCGGCTCGCCCCAGGGTGGGGCGACCGCTCGCGGATCGGGACGGACACGGTCGTCGGGAGCGTGTCGGCCCGCTTCTCCGGGCTGGCCCCGGGCGTCGACGTCGCGCCGCGCGTCAAGCCGGAGATCACCGAGCTCGTCCGCTCCGGCGACCTCGACGCCAGCGCCCTCGACGTCGGCCCCGACGAACGCACCCGGGTCATCCGCGAGGCCGCGACGGGCGTCGGCCTGCGCTTCGCCGCCGGTGCCGCGCTCGGGCTCGGCGTCGTCCTCCTCGGCGTCGGCCTGCGGCGACGGGGACTCCCTTCGCCCCGGACGGCGGTCGGCTCGCTCACCGTCGCCGCCCTCACCTGCGCGCTCTCCGGGGTCTCCGCGCAGCGCACCTACCAGGCCGACCGGCTCCTCGCGCTCGACTCGACCGGGCTGCTCCAGCTGGCCATCGCCAACCGCGGCCTCCTCGACGACGTCGAGCAGCGCGCCGACCAGGCGACCCCCTACCTGCGCAACCTGCTCGCCCTCTCCGCCGCGATGCAGGACGAGTACGCGCCCGAGGAGGTCCCCGGCGGCGAGGCCCTGCGCGTGCTGCTCGTCTCCGACATCCACTCCGCCAACCAGTACGCGCTGATGCGCACGATCGTGCAGGAGCAGGACGTCGACGTCGTCATCGACTCGGGCGACCTCATCAACCTCGGGCACGTCGAGGAGGCGCGCCTGAGCAACCTCTACCGCTCGATCACCTCGCTCGGCGTGCCGTACGTCTTCGTCGCCGGCAACCACGACCGCAGCAGCCCGAGCGACACCGCGCTCCTCGACGAACTCGCGGGCACGCAGGGGGTGCAGCTGCTCGAGCCGGGCGACGGCGGCTACCGCGAGGTCGACATCGGCGGCCTGCGGATCGCCGGGTTCAACGACCCGAGGTACTACGGCGACGCCGACGACGGCACCACCGACGCCCAGGGCGCGGCGCGTGATCGGTGGCTCGAGGCGCTCGGCGAGCAGGAGCCACCCGACATCACCGTGTCCCACGAGGCACCAGCTCTCGACGACGCCCCCGGCCGGCTGCGCGTCCACGGGCACGGCCACGTCCCGCTGCTCGACGGCAACCGGCTGCAGGTGGGCACCTTCACGGGCGGCGGGACGCTGTCGCACTTCGTCGGTGGGCCCGACGCCGAGCTCGTCGGCCAGCCGAGCTCCTTCGACGTGCTGACCTTCGACTCCTCCTGCCGCGCCCAGCGCCTCGTGCGCTACCAGTACCGCTCGGTCATCGAGGGCCGGCCGAGCTTCGACTCGCTGTCGGTGCTCAACGCCTCGCGGATCGTCGAGGACCCGGCCGAGGGACGCACCTGCGGCGGCGACGAGTTGAGCGTCCGCCCCCTTCGTCCCTGAGGTGGGGTGGCGGGGGCGCGAGTCCCACTGGCCCCATGATTATCGGGTCACCCGTTAAACCCCCGCTCAGCAAGAGTTTGAAACTCTTGCGAACCCGAGGTTTCTCGGGTGACCCGATAATCTTGAGGCGGCGCGGCCTCCCCGCCGCCGCTCAGACCGCGGGGAAGACCGGCGGGTGGACCGCCGCGATCTCCTCGAGGACGCGCACGACCTGGCACGAGTAGCCGAACTCGTTGTCGTACCAGACGTAGAGGACGACGCGGTCGCCAGCGGTGATGGTCGCGCGGCCGTCGACGATGCCCGCGTGGCGGTTGCCGACGAAGTCGGTGGAGACCACCTCGGGGCTGTCGATGTAGTCGAGCTGCTTGTGCAGGTCGCCGTAGAGCGAGGCCTGGCGCAGGAAGTCGTTGAGGGTCTCGCGCTCGACCGGCTTCTCGAGGGTGAGGTTGAGGATCGCCATCGACACGTTGGGCGTGGGGACGCGCACCGAGTTGCCGGTGAGCTTGCCCTCGAGCTCGGGCAGCGCCTTGGCGACCGCCTTGGCGGCACCGGTTTCGGTGAGGACCATGTTCAGGGCCGCGGAGCGGCCGCGACGCTCACCCTTGTGGAAGTTGTCGATGAGGTTCTGGTCGTTGGTGAAGGAGTGGACGGTCTCGATGTGGCCGCCGACCACGCCGTACTCGTCGTTGATGACCTTGAGCGTCGGGACGATCGCGTTGGTCGTGCACGAGGCAGCGGTGACGACCTTGCTGTCACCGATCATCGCGTCGTTGATGCCGCTGACGATGTTGGGCAGGCCGCCCTTGCCCGGGGCGGTGAGCAGGACGCGCGAGACGCCGGGGCACTGCAGGTGCTGGGACAGGCCCTCCTCGTCGCGCCACCGGCCGGTGTTGTCGACGACGATCGCGTCGTTGATGCCGTACTGCGTGTAGTCGACGCTCGAGGGGCTGTCGGAGTAGATAACCTGGATGAGCGTGCCGTTGGCGAGGATCGTGTTGTTGTCCTCGTCGACCGTGATCGTGCCGGGGAAGGACCCGTGGACCGAGTCGCGGCGCAGGAGGCTGGCGCGCTTGGACAGGTCGTTGTCGGCACCGCGGCGCACAACGACGGCGCGCAGGCGCAGGCCCTGGCCGTTGCCCGCGTGCTCGATGAGGATGCGGGCGAGGAGGCGGCCGATGCGGCCGAAGCCGTAGAGCACGACGTCGGTGCTCTGGCGGCTGCCGCCACCGGAGCCGCCGCCGACGACGTCACCGAGCTCGGCGCGCAGGAAGTCCTCGAGCGCGAGGCCCTCACCGGTCTCGAGGCGACGGCGGTGCAGGCGGGCGATGTCGACGGAGGCCGGACCGAGGTCGAGCGCCGCGAGCGCCTCGATCATCGGCAGCGTGTCGTCGAGGGTCAGCTCGACGTCGACGCGGCGGGCGAAGCGGTGCGCCTTGAGGATCTCGGTCGAGGACTGCCCGATGAGCGGCCGGCCGTGGATCGAGGTGACCACCCCGTGCTCCCGGTAGAGGCGACCCACGGCGGGGATCATGGCCTCGGCCTTGGCCTGTCGGTCTGCCCAGTCGGCGAGATGCTCGTCTGCTGCGTCGGTGGTCTGCGGCGTCGTCGTCATGGGCGCCGAGAATAGTCGCTCGCGTGGATGGGTCAGACGCCGGATCCGTCGGTCGGACGCACGTCGTACAGGGCCTGCTGCTTGGGCACCCCGGCGCAGGTGAGGACGTGGGCCTCGGACATCGTCCGGGTGACCCGGCGAAGGGAGGTCCTCCCGCCCGCCGTGACCGTCACCCGCCACGTCTCCTCGCCGATCAGGTCGACCTGCGGCACAGCGATGTCCGCCAGCCGGACCTCACCCTCGCGCAGCACGTCGTGGACGGCGGCCTGGGCCGCCGGGTGCCACGAGCAGCGACCGCGCCACCGCTCGAGGTCGACCCGTCCGTCGAGGTGGTCGAGCACGACCTGCGGGGCGGTGTCACCCTCGAGGCGCCCGTACATCGAGCCCTCGGGCAGGATCGTCACGTTGCCGGCGAAGCGGTCACCGCCGAGGTGGGTCGTCTCCCAGACGGCACCGGGCAGGGCGTCGTCGAGCACGGCCGCGACGACGCGGCCGTCGATGGCGCAGCACACGTCCTTGCGTCCGTGCGTGCACACGAGGAAGAGCGGCTCGGCGCTCGGGGAGGGCAGGTCGTCGAAGCGCCCGGCGAGCTCGACGAGGTCCTCGGGCCGCTCCCACGTGGCCCGTCCGACGAGCCCGCGGCGCACGTCGACGAGGAAGACCGGGTTGCCGTCGGCCGCGACGACCTCGCGCTCCTGGCGACCGTGCCGCCGGATGAGCTGGAGCCGGGCACCGAAGCGGTCGAGCGCCGCCGCGAGGGCGTCGCCCACCTCGGTGAGGGGCGGGGCGGTGATCGGTTTGACCGGCCACGGGCCGGGGTGGGCGACGAGCATCCAGTACCGCGCCGGCACGGCCGTGCCGACCGGCACGTCGCCGCGCTCACGGGCGGCGATCGAGCACCGGACGTGCTCTGCGGAGGGGTCGGGGCTCACCTCGGCGACCCTACGCGGGCGGAGCGGTGAGCGGGACGGCCACCCCGGCCACGACGAGGCGCCGCGCGAGCGCCGGGTCGAGCCGGGCAGGCTCCTCGGCCGCCAGCCACGTCGTGACGGCGTCGGCCTCGGACGCGTCCAGGGGCAGGCGGCCGGCCCGGCTCACCAGGACCGCACCCTCCCCGTCGGGCTCGAGGGCGGCGCGCAGGTGCTCCCGGGGGACGACGACCGGCTCACCCGCGAGGGCCTCGGTCGTGGCGACGGGCGCGACGGGCGCCGGGCGCTGGGCGGCGCGCTGGCGGCGGGCGAGCTGGGCCGCGACGGCCGCCTCGTCGACGGCGGCGACCGCGTCGAGCAGGGCAGCGCGGACGACGGCGAGGTCGTCGACGAGGTCGTCGGGGTCGGCGACGTCCACCCCGGGGCGAAGGGGGGTCCGCGCCTCCGCGAGGGCGGCCACCCCCCTCCGTGCGGCGTCGAGGACGGCCTCGGCGAGGTGTCCGCGGTGCCAGACGTGGACGCCGACGGTGAGGTGCGTGCTCACGCCGCCGAGCGCCTCGGCCGCGTGCAACCAGCCGCGCGGGACGTAGAGGACGTCGCCGGGCCGGAGCGTGACGAGGAGGTGCGGCTGCTCCTGCGCCGCCTGCTCGACCGGGGCTCGGCGGTCCTGCCAGGGCTGGGTGCGCAGGGGGTGCTCGAGGACGGGCGGGTGGAGGCGCCAGGTCTTCTCACCGCCGCACTGGAGCACGAAGACGTCGTGGACGTCGTAGTGCGCGGCGAACCCGCGGCTCTGCGGCGGGGTGACGTAGGCGTTGACCTGCACGGGGTGCCCGAGGTCCGCAGCCAGGTCCTGCGCGAAGTCCAGCACAGGCGGGTGCGTGCGGTGCAGCCCCTGGAGCACGAGCGTGTGGCCCTCCGCGAAGAGCCGCAGCAGCGCGGTGTCGTCCAGCTGGTCCGCGACGCCCGCCCCGACGCCACCGCCGCGCGTGAACTCCGCGTCGGCCAGCGTCTGCCCCTCCCGCGCCACCCGCAGGAAGGGGGTGCGCAGGCCGCGCCGGGAGAGCAGGTCGTCGACGGCCGGGGTGTCGAGCAGGTCCACGAAGTCGCTGCCGAGGGCCGCGGCGGGCACGTGCCGGGGCTCGCGTCCCCAGGCCCGCGCGAAGTCCTCGGGGCCGAGGTCCGTGACGCGGCGGAGGCCGGTGCCCGTCGGGGCACCGGCCTCCTCGCGTGGGGTCACTCAGGCACCGCCGTCGGCGCCACCATCGCCAGCAGCACCGTCACCGGCCGCGCCGTCCGCGCCACCGTCACCGGCCGCGCCGTCCGCGCCACCGTCACCGGCCGCGCCGTCCGCGCCACCGTCACCGGCCGCGCCGTCCGCGCCACCGTCACCGGCCGCGCCGTCCGCGCCACCGTCTCCGGCTGCGCCGTCCGCGCCACCGTCGCCACCGGTCGTGGGCGCCTCGGTGGGCACCCCGCCGATGGCCTCCTCGGGAACGTCGGGAGTCTCGTTCGGAGGCTGCGTCATGTGCTTCTCCTTCGTCGTCGGTGACGGTGCGGCGCACCGCCTCCCCCCTTCCTAGCGGAGTCGACCCCCGGAGGGAACCCTCACCCCGTGACGACGTGCGCACAGGACGCGAATGTCCCTGCCGGGCAATGCGGTTAGTGTCGAGAGCATGACTTCGTCCGCCGCCGCTCGTGAGTACGACATCGTCCTGGTCGGGGCCACCGGCTTCGTGGGGCGCCTTACCGCGGGCCACCTGCGCGACCACGCCCCGGAGGGGCTGCGCATCGCGCTCGCCGGCCGCTCCCGTGACCGTCTCGACGCGCTCGCCGCGGAGCTCGGCGGGCGGGCCGCCGAGTGGCCCCGGCTCGTCGTGGACCTCGCCGACCCGGGGGCCTGCACGGACCTGGCCGAGCACGCGCGCGTCGTCGCCACGACGGTCGGGCCGTACGCCCGGTACGGGCGGGAGCTCGTCAAGGCCTGTGCGGTGGCGGGCACCCACTACGCCGACCTGTCCGGCGAGGTGCTCTTCGTCCGCGACAGCGCCGAGGCCTTCCACGACCTGGCCCGCCGCACCGGTGCCCGGATCGTGCACTCCTGCGGCTTCGACTCCGTCCCGTCCGACCTCGCGGTCTGGGAGACCGCCCGGGTGGCCGCCGCCGAGGACGCCGGCGAGCTGACCGACACCGTGCTCTTCGTCCGGCGCCTCAAGGGCGGTCTCTCCGGCGGCACCATCGACTCGATGCGCACCCAGGTCATCGCGGCCAGCGAGTCCCCGGAGGACCGCCGGGCGATCGCCGACCCCTACGCCCTGAGCCCCGACCGGTCGGCGGAGCCGACCCGCGCCGACCGCGCGGGCGTGCCGACCGCCGGTGCCGCGCAGCGCGGCCGGGTCCGCAGCGTCCTCGGCCGCCTCGGCTCCCGTCTGCCGGTCCGGCGCACCGAGGACGGCCACTGGACCGGCCCCTTCATCATGGCCTCGTACAACACCCGGGTCGTGCGCCGCTCCAACGCGCTCCTGGGCTGGCGCTACGGACGCGCCTTCCGCTACCACGAGGTGACCGACTTCGGCACCCGCGCCAAGGCCCCCTTCGCGGCGACCGGCATGACGGTGGGCCTGCTCGGCCTCGTCGGCGGGCTCGCCTTCGGCCCGACGCGCAAGGTCGTCGACCGCTTCCTGCCCGCCCCGGGAGAGGGTCCCGACGAGGAGTCGCGGACCCGGGGCCGCTTCGCCGTCGAGGTGGTCGCGAGCACGACCACCGGCGCCCGGTACGCGACGACGGTCGCCGCCGACGCGGACCCGGGCTACAGCGGCACGGCGATCATGTTCGGTCAGGCCGCGCTCTGCCTCGCCCTCGACGACCTCGACAGCGAAGGGGGGGTCCTCACCCCCGCGGTCGCCATGGCTGCCCCGCTCGTCGAGCGCCTGCGCGCCCACGACTTCACGATCGAGACCACCCGCGTCCTCGACTGACGCGCGCCCGGCCCCGGCGAGCTACTCGTCGAGGCGGGCCTGTGGGACGGGCGCGTCGATGCCCTCGGCGAGCACGTCCCGTTGCCACGACTCGGTCCGGTAGCGGGTGACCCACCCCATGGACTCGTAGATGCCGTCCGCCCCGGTCGGGCTGTCGGCGTCGACCTCGAGGGAGACCCGGTTGCGGCCGCGCGCCGCGGCGTCGGCAATGACCGCGTGGAGCAGCGACTTGGCCACCCCGCGCCCGCGGGCCAGCCGGTGCACGCCGATGTAGTCGATGTAGGTGCCCTCGGTCCCCGACGCGTCGGGCGGCAGGACCGCCGCAGCGACGGCTCCGCCGGGGACCCACTGCCCCTCCATCTCGATGTCCGCGATCCACCAGTGGTCCCACCGGTGACCGGGCGCCTCGCGCAGCCGGGCGAGGAACTCCGGGAAGGACTCGCGGTAGGAGTTGAAGTGGTCCGCGAAGGACTCCTCGATCATCCGGTAGACCGCCTGCAGGTCGGCCGCCACCGGCGTGCCGTCCTCGCGCCGGGCCACCCGGCGCACGACGACGCCCTCGCGCCGGTGCGTCTCGAGCAGCTCCTCGTCGCCGGGCTGCGTGGGCCGCCTCATCTGCAGCCAGGTGCGGACGTGCTCGAACCCGTCGGCCGCGAGGAGACCCCGCAGGCGCTCGTCGTCCTCGTGCACAGACATGTCCAGCCGCGTGCCCCCGAGACCGCGACCGCGGGAGATCCTCAGGGCGACCTCCTCCGCCCAGGCGAGGACGGACGGCGCGAGCTGCTCCTCGACCTCGGCACCCAGCGCGGGGTCGGTCGTCAGGTCGATGTTGCAGCGACCGGCGGCGCGGTCGTGCACGCGGGCCCAGAGCCTGATCGCCCCGGCCGGGTCGACGACGACGACCTGGCGCCGCGTCCACGACGCCTCGCCCACGGCCTCGCTGGCGACGAGCTCCTCCTCCACCGCACCGGAGCCGTCCACGGCCTCCTTGGCGGTGGACACGAGGGCGATGAGGTCCTCGACGTCTCCCTCGTCGGGGACGCGGGTGGTCCACCCCTCGGGGAGACCCTCCGGGACGATCGGGAGGAAGCCGGTCTGCTGCTGCGGGCCGCCGCTCACGGGACGAGGCGACGCTGGCGGGGCAGGTACTCGGCGGCGGTGCGCTCGAGGTTGGCCTTGCGGGCTCGGGCGGCGTTGGGGCCCAGGAGCAGCGGGAGCTGCTCGAGTCGCTCGCGGGCGAATGCCCGCCGGGGACCGGAGGTCCACGTCCGGTCGAAGAGCCGCTTGGTCGCCGCGAGCGCGTCGGGCGAGCGCTCGGCGAGCTCACGCGCCAGCTCGGTCGCGGCCCCCACCGGGTCGTCGGCGAGGTCGGTGACGAGGCCGAGCTCGTGGGCCCGCTCCCCCGAGATCTTGGCGGCGGTCATCGACAGCTTCTTGGCGACATCGATACCGACGAGCTGGGACAGGGCGTGCACGCCCGACATGTCGGGGACGATCCCCCAGGCACCCTCGAGCACCGACCACGTCGAGTCCGGGCGGGCGATGCGGAAGTCGGCCGCCAGCGCGATCTGCAGCCCGCCACCGAGGCAGTGGCCGTGCACTGCCGCGATGACCGGCACCGGCAGCCGCCGGTAGGCCCACGGGGCCTCCTGGAAGGTGTTGGTCCCCCGCCACGGTCGCGGCACGAAGCGCCGCGCGATGCCGCGAGGGTCCTTCATCGCCGAGCCGAAGTCGAGCCCGGCGCAGAAGGCGTCCCCCTCACCCGAGATCACGACGGCGCGCAGCCGTCGGTCGGCACGCAGGCCGTGGGCGGTGGCGACGAGGTCGTCGAGCATGTCGAGCGTCAGCGCGTTGAGCTTGTCCGGCCGCGCGAGACGCACCTGGGCGATGCCCTCGTCGATGGAGGTGGTGATGTGCCGTGCCATGGCGTCCACCCTATGGCGCCGGGCACGACGAGAGGGCCCCGTCGGGTGACGGGGCCCTCTCTCGATCGGTGACGCGTCGATCACACGGTGTCGAGCAGCTTGCCGAGGATCGCCGAGACCTCCTTGGCGGAGTCGCTGCTCGCGGAGGTGACGAGGTAGGTCGTGCCACCGGACTCGCCGGCGCACTGCTGCGTGGAGCGCAGCGTGCCGCAGTGGTGGTCCCCGACCTTTTCGTCCTTGTCCCAGATCGCCTCGAAGTCGGCCGGCTTGACCGAGTCGGAGATGACGACCGAGATGGTGTCGCCGCCCTTGGTGTAGACCGCCGTCTCCTGGCCGCCCGCGTCCGAGGTCTGGCCCTTGGTCCAGCCGTCGAAGGAGTCGGGGAAGCTGGCGCCACCGCCGGCGCTCGTCGTCTCGCTCGAGGGCTCGCTCGTGGAGCTCTCCGTGGTCGACTCGGTGGTGGGCTCGCTCGTCGAGCTCTCCGTCGTCGACTCGGTGGTCGAGCTCGGCGTCGTCGACTCGCTCGACGTCACCGACGAGGTGGTCGTGCTCGAGGACTCGTCGTCGTCGCCGCGGGCGATGAGGAAGCCACCGATGCAGCACAGGAGCAGCAGGAGCGCCACGCCGCCGGCGATGCCGGCGAGCAGGCCCTTGCCCATGCCCTTCTTCGGCGGCTGCCCGCCGGGCCCACCGGGGCCGGGACCGCCGTAGCCCTGACCGGGCAGCGGTCCGGTGTACCCCTGGCCGGGGGGCGGCGGTCCGGTGTACCCCTGGCCCGGGGAGTTGAACTGACCGGACGGCGGCTGCGTCTGGCCGAAGTTTCCGCTACCGGGCGGCGGTGGGACGTTCGGGCCGCTCGGACCCCCTGCTGATGGTGTCGACATGGGGTTATCGTCACACAATCCGGGCCGGCGCGACACGGATCGTCGTGGGGACACACGCAAGGGCGGGACTCCCCCTGCGGAGTCCCGCCCTGCGGTCAACCCCGGGACCCCCTGCGGGTCCCGCGTCGGTGCCATCCGAGGATCCCCATCCCGTCTGACACCGATGAATCTACGAGCCGGCCGAGGTGCCGGTCGATGGGGAGAAGTACCCATCCCTGCGGGGGTCTTCCGGACGGACGAAGGGGGGCGGTCCCCCCTTCGCCGATCAGGCCTCGAGCAGGGACTTGAGGCGGGAGAGGGTCTGGGCCATGCCGAGCTCGAGCTCGCGGTCGAAGGACTCGACGCCGCCCAGGACCTTGTCCTGCAGCGTGCGGGAGACCTGGGTCGTGCCGTCCGGCGCCTCGCGGCTGTGGACGACCTTCGTACCGCCAGAACCGTTGGGGGACAACGAGAAGGACCAGATCGCCGCGTTCTCCTTGACGCGGAACGCGAACTCCTTCGAGGGCTCGAAGCGCACGACCTTGGCGCGGGTGGGCCACACGAGCAGACCGCGTCGGTTGAGGTTGACCATGCGGGTGCCCAGGCCCACGGGCCGGTCGCCGACGATGTGGGTGCGCAGCACCTGGGGGCTCAGGCCACCGTGGGCCCGTGGGTCGGCGACGACGCGCCACACCGCCTCGGGCGTCGCGTCGATGTCGATCTCGGACGTCAGGAGCGGGGCGTTCTGCGTGGTCGTCATGGGGTGAGCCTAGGCAGCCGCGGGTGCCGTCGAGGTCGGGACGGCGTCGAGCCTGGGGGAGGATGTCCGGCGTGATCCCCCCTTCGTCCCGGACCGCGTCCACCGCTCGGCCGGTCGGGGTCGCGCTGGCCGCGCTCGTGCTCGGCGGCGTGGGGATCGGCATCACCGAGTTCGTCACCATGGGTCTCCTGCCGGAGATCGCCGAGGGCATCCGCACGACGATCCCCCGCGCCGGCCACACGATCTCGGCGTACGCGCTCGGCGTCGTCATCGGGGCGCCGGTCATCGCGGTCTTCGGCAACCGGCTGCCCCGGCGCGAGCTGCTCGTCGGGCTCATGATCCTCTTCGCCATCGGCAACGCGCTGAGCGCGCTGGCCAGCGGCTACGGCGTGCTCATGCTCGCCCGGTTCATCAGCGGCATCCCGCACGGGGCCTTCTTCGGCATCGCCTCGATCGTCGCCTTCGACATCGTGGCGGTCGGGCGCGGCGGGTGGGCGGTCAGCCGGATCATGCTCGGCATCCCCGTCGCCAACGTCGCCGGCGTCCCCTTCGCCACCTGGCTCGGGCAGCAGACCGGGTGGCGCTCCGCGTACTGGTTCGTCGCGGCGACCGGCGTCCTCACCGCCGTGCTCGTCCAGCTCCTCGTCCCGCACCAGGCCGCCGACCGGGAGGCGCGGGTGCGCAGCGAGCTCGCCGCCTTCAAGGACTCCCAGGTGTGGCTCACCCTGCTCGTGGGCTCGATCGGGTTCGGCGGCGTCTTCGCGATGTACTCCTACATCTCGCCGATCCTGCGCAACCAGACCGGCCTGCCGGCCGACGCCGTCCCGGTCTACCTCTTCGTCTACGGCGTCGGCGGTCTCGTCGGCACCGTCGTCGCCGGGCGCCTCGTCGACCGCTCCGTGCTGCGCACCCTCGTCGGGTCGACCATCGCGACCGGGCTCTCCCTCGCCGCCTTCGCCCGGGCCGCCGACTCGCCGGTCCCCGCCGCCGTCGTGCTGCTGCTGATCTGCATCTCGGTCTCGGCCTTCGTGCTCGCGCTGCAGCTGCGGCTCATGGAGGTCGCCGGCCGCGCCCGCACGCTCGGGGCCGCCGGCAACCACGCCGCGCTCAACATCGCCAACGCGCTCGGCGCCTGGCTCGGCGGTGTCGTCCTCGCCGCCGGCTGGGGCTGGCAGGCGCCCTCGCTCGTCGGCGCGGGCCTGTCCGCCGCCGGCCTGCTCGTGCTGCTCCTGTCGCTTCGGGTCCACCGGCGGCGCACGACCTTGGACTGAGGGCACCCTTCGAGACGGTCGCTGCGCGACCTCCTCAGGGAACGCCCTTCGAGACGGTCGCTGCGCGACCTCCTCAGGGAGCGGGCGGGGTCCTCCTCAGGGAGCGCGTGGGGGCGGGCTCCTAGAGTCGGGCCATGCGCCATCCCGACATCCGGCCCGCGACCGCCGCGGACGTGCCCGACATCCTCCGCCTCGTCCACGACCTCGCCGAGTACGAGCGCGAGCCCGACGCCGTCGAGGCGACCGAGGCCGACTTCGTGGCGGCGCTCTTCCCCGATGAGGGCACCCCGAGCGCCGCCTGCCATGTCGCAGTAGGAGGCGAAGGGGAGGAGCGTCGCGTCGTCGGGATCGCGCTGTGGTTCCTCACCTTCTCGACGTGGACCGGCAAGAACGGCATCCACCTCGAGGACCTGTACGTCGAGCCCGCGCACCGCGGGTCCGGCCTGGGCAAGGCGCTGCTCCTGACGCTCGCCGACGAGTGCCGCGCCCGCGGCTACCGACGACTGGAGTGGACCGTGCTGCGGTGGAACACCCCGTCCATCGAGTTCTACGAGTCGCTCGGCGCGAGCCCCCAGAGCGAGTGGGAGACCTACCGGCTCGACGGCGACGGCCTGGACCTGTGACAGCGTGAGCACCATGCAGCGACCCCGCACCGCGTCCGGCACCGTGACGATCGCCGTCGACCCGATGACGGCGTGGGAGGCGGTCAGCGACATCACCCAGATGGGTCGGTGGAGCCCGGAGAACACCGGCGGCCGGACCGCCACGGACGGCCCGGTCACCGTCGGCAGCTCCTTCGTCGGGCGCAACCGCCGCGGTCGGGCGCGGTGGACGACCGAGTGCACCGTCACCGCCGCCGACCCGGGCGAGCGCTTCGCCTTCCGTGTCCACCGCATCGGCGGCAGGCGCCCGGTCCTCGCCGCGGCCATCGCAACGTGGGAGTACCGCTTCGAGCCGGTCGCCGGCGGCACCCTCGTCACCGAGACGTGGACCGACGACCGGCGCTGGCCCGACGGCGTGGCGCGCGTCTTCGACCGCGTCGTGACCGGCGGGCGGACCTTCGCCGAGTACCAGCCGGGGAACATCCGCCGCACCCTCGACCGCCTCAAGGTCGAGCTCGAAGGAGCCTGACCCGGCCCCACGACGGGATGCGGGGGTCCCCCCTTCGTCCTGCCACGAGGAACCGACCACGACCCGACCCCTGGTGCCTGTCATAGTGGGCGGGTTCAGCGCACGCGTCTTGGGAGGCACCCGGTGAGTCAGTACGTCCACATGTTCAGCGAAGGCGATCGCGACCAGAAGGACCTCCTCGGCGGCAAGGGGGCCAACCTCGCCGAGATGGTCAAGCTGGGTCTGCCGGTCCCCCCGGGCTTCACGATCACGACCGAGGCCTGCCGGGCCTACCTCACCGAGGGACGCGTCCCGCCCGAGGTGCGGGTCGAGGTGACCCAGCGGCTGCGCGACGTCGAGGACCTCATCGGCCGCACGCTCGGCGACTCCGAGGAGCCGCTGCTGCTCTCCGTGCGCTCCGGGGCGAAGTTCTCGATGCCCGGCATGATGGAGACCGTCCTCAACGTCGGGCTCAACGACGACACGGTGCAGTCGCTGGCCTCCTTCGCCGGTGACGAGCGCTTCGCGTGGGACTCCTACCGCCGCCTCATCCAGATGTTCGGCAAGACGGTGCTCGACATCGACTCCGAGCGCTTCTCCGACGTGCTCGACGCCCACAAGCAGGAGGCCGGGGTCGAGGCCGACGTCGACCTCACCGCGGACCACCTCAAGGCCGTCGTCGCCGAGTTCAAGCAGATCGTCCTCGACGAGACGGGCAACCCCTTCCCGCAGACGCCGCGCCGTCAGGTCGACATGGCGATCGAGGCCGTCTTCCGCAGCTGGAACACCGAGCGCGCCCAGCTCTACCGCCGCCGCGAGCGCATCGCCGACGACCTCGGCACCGCGGTCAACGTGCAGGCCATGGTCTTCGGCAACCTCGGCGACACCTCCGGCACCGGCGTCTGCTTCACCCGCGACCCCTCCTCCGGCCACTCCGGCGTGTACGGCGACTACCTGCCCAACGCCCAGGGCGAGGACGTCGTCGCCGGCATCCGCAACACGCTCGCGCTCACCGACCTCGAGGACCGTGACCCGGCCGCCTACCGGGAGCTGCGCACCGCGATGCGCCGTCTCGAGACGCACTACCGCGACCTGTGCGACATCGAGTTCACCATCGAGCGCGGCAAGCTGTGGATGCTGCAGACCCGTGTCGGCAAGCGCACCGCCGGCGCCGCCTTCCGCATCGCCACGCAGCTCGTCGACGAGGCCCTCATCACGATGGACGAGGCGCTCGAGCGCGTGACCGGCGAGCAGCTGGGCCAGCTGCTCTTCCCGCAGTTCGACCGCGAGGCCAAGCGCACCCTCATCGCGACCGGCATGGGCGCCTCCCCGGGCGCCGCCGTCGGCGCGGTGGCCTTCGACAACGCCAGCGCCGAGGCCAAGCAGGCCGAGGGCAGCTCGGTCATCCTCGTGCGCCGCGAGACCTCCCCCGAGGACCTGCCCGGCATGATCGCCGCGGCCGGTATCCTCACCGCGCGTGGTGGCAAGACCTCGCACGCGGCCGTCGTCGCGCGCGGCATGGGCAAGTGCGCCGTGGTCGGCGCCGAGGACCTCGTCGTCGACGTGGCCGCCAAGGAGATCCGGGTCGGCGAGCACGTCGTCCGCGAGGGCGACACCCTGGCCATCGACGGCAAGACCGGTGAGGTCTTCCTCGGTGACGTACACGTCGTCGACTCCCCCGTCATGACCTACATCTCGCAGGGCGTCGAGGCCGCCGTCACGATCGCCGACGACGACGAGACCCGCGAGCTCATCGAGGCCGTCGACCGCGTGCTGCAGCACGCCGACGCCCGCCGCCGCCTGCGCGTGCGCGCCAACGCCGACACCGGTGAGGACGCCAAGCGTGCCCGCGACCGCGGCGCCGAGGGCATCGGGCTGTGCCGCACCGAGCACCAGTTCCTCGGGGACCGGCGCCAGCAGATCGAGCGGGTCGTGCTCGCCGAGGCCGACGAGGAGCGCGAGGCCGCGCTGGCGGAGCTGCTGCCGGCGCAGGTCGAGGACTTCGTCGACCTGCTCACCGCGATGGACGGGCTGCCCACGACGATCCGTCTCATCGACCCGCCGCTGCACGAGTTCCTGCCCGACCTCACCGACCTGACCGTCGAGGTCGCCCTGGCCGACGAGCGGGGCGAGAGCGGCCCGGAGGTCGAGCGGACGCGGGCGCTGCGTGACGCGGTGCGCGCGATCCACGAGTCCAACCCGATGCTCGGTCTGCGCGGCGTGCGCCTCGGGCTGAAGATCCCGGGCCTCTTCGGCCTGCAGATCCGCGCGATCGCCGAGGCCGTCGTGCGTCTGCGCGAGGAGGGCAAGGACCCGCAGCCGGAGATCATGGTCCCGCTCATCGGCTCCAACCGGGAGCTCGTCATCGTGCGGCGCCAGGCGGAGGAGATCATCGCCGAGGTCGCCGAGGCCCACAACCAGTCGATCGAGATCCCGATCGGCTGCATGATCGAGCTGCCGCGCGCCGCCCTCACGGCCAACCGCATCGCGCAGACCGCCGACTTCTTCTCCTTCGGCACCAACGACCTGACGCAGACGACGTGGGGCTTCTCCCGCGACGACGTCGAGACCGCCTTCTTCCCGAAGTACCTCGAGAACGGCGTCCTCACCATCTCCCCCTTCGAGACCCTGGACGCGATCGGCGTCGGCGAGCTCGTGCGGATCGGTGTGGAGAAGGGCCGCTCGACCAAGGCCGACCTCAAGACCGGCGTCTGCGGCGAGCACGGCGGCGACCCGGAGTCGATCCACTTCTTCCACGACGCGGGTCTGGACTACGTGAGCTGCTCCCCCTTCCGCGTGCCGGTCGCGCGGTTGGAGGCTGGTCGCGCGGTCGTGCTCAAGGACGACGTCGGCACGCGCTGAGCGCACGGGCACGACGAAGGGGAGGCCCCGCACCTGGTCAGGTGCGGGGCCTCCCCTTCGTCGTGCCGCCCGGGCTGGATCACCCCCGGGCGGGGGATGCTCAGCGCGTGGAGAGGAGGGGGTGGAAGCGGTCGGCCATCCGCTGGTCGTACGGCGCGTGGTACGCGGGGCCGGAGGTGGCCGAGGCGGCGGGGCCGCGCGTGCTGCGGGTCTCGTCCTGGGACATGGCGGCGAGCTCCGCGGCCATGCGGTGGTGGTCGGCGTCCGGGCCGGCCCCCCAGTGGCGGTTGGCGGCGGGACGCAGGGCGTTGATGTAGGTCATCCAGAGCTTCTCCATGTCGATAATCTTGCTCCCTTCAACTATTTTTATCCAATTCAGTTTTATACATGTTCGTGCAGTTTTGCTTCACGATCGGCTAGGGTGCGGGGCATGGTCGACGCGCACCGGCTCCGGATCTTCTTGTCCGTCATGGCCTCCGGCTCGGTGGGGGCGGCCGCGGGGCACCTGGGGTACTCCCCGTCGGCCGTGAGCCAGCAGATCGCCGCCCTGCAGAAGGAGACCGGGCTCACACTCTTCACCCGCCACGGTCGCGGGATCCAGCCGACCCCGGCCGCGCACACGCTCGCCGCGGAGAGCGAGCGGCTCATGGTCGAGCTGAAACGTGTCGATGCCGTCGTCGACGACCTGCGCGCAGGGAGCACCGGCTCGCTGTCGATCGGGTACTTCGCGTCGGCCGGGTCCCGGTGGATGCCGCAGCTGGCCAAGCGGCTCCAGTCGAAGCTGCCCGAGCTCACCCTGCAGATGGTGCTCACCGAGGGCTACCCGCCCGGCGAGGCGCCGCCGGTCGACATCGACGTCGTGCCCGACGACCCGACGACCTCGATCCGGCCGGGGTACCTCGTCACACCGCTCATGACCGACCACTTCGTCGCGCTCGTGCCCGCCGACCACCGGCTCGCCGGGCGGCGGCGCGTCGAGCTGGCCGAGCTGGCCGAGGACCCGTGGATCAGCAACGACATCTCCGCCGGCATCACCCAGGAGATGGTCGACCGCGCCTGCCGCGCAGCCGGGTTCCGGCCGCGGTACAGGGTCGAGGCGCAGGACCACTACACGGCGACCGCCTTCGTCGCAGCCGGTGTGGGCATCACCGTGGTCCCCGACCTCGCCGCCCGCACGATCCCCAAGACCGTGCGGCGGCTGCGCCTGACCAACCCCAACCCCGTGCGCGACATCGTCGCGCTGACCGCGCCCGTGGCCAAGACCAACGAGGCCGCCCGCCTCGCGGTGGAGATGCTCCAGCAGATCGCCGCGGCGTCGGCTCGGCGGGGGTGACCCGCCACATACGCCTCAGGTTTATCGGGTCACCCGATAAACCTCGCCTTCGCAAGGGTTTAAAACTCGTGCGAACCCGTAAGAAGTCTTGCTGAGCGTCTCCTCCCCCTTCGTCCACAGTGGTCGGAGCGGGCGGCAGGCCTTGCGTGCCAAGGTGTCCACACGACCACGACGAAGGGGGATGACGTGACGGCTTTCGGGATCGGCCGCGACCGCGAGGCGGACATCGCGGAGATGGCCGACCGGGTCATGCAGGGGGCGAGCGCGTGGTCCAACCGGCGCACGCGGACGGCCGAGCGGTCCATCGCGCAGCTCGTCGACGACACCCGCACGCGGTACGACCGGGAGTGCGCGGGGTGGGCGATCCTGAGCATCCTCGCCGAGCGGGTCGGCCTGGCCTTCGAGCGCGGCTGGCAGCCCGTCGACCTGCACCGCCACGTCACCCGCTCCACCAAGGCGCCGGCCGCGTCCCTGCTCGGCGACGCGATGGCGTACCACCTTCGCCCCTACGCCCGGGCCACGGTCGACCCCGACTGGTGGACCCAGATGGAGGCGATCGGGGCGAGCGTCTGGTGGCCGGACCACGAGAGCTACCCGGCGGCGCGCGGTGCCCGCGACTCCTGGCCCGAGGTGGTCCGGGGCGCGGTCGAGCTCATCGCGGCGATCTGGGGTGTGCCCCGGATCGAGCAGATCGGCCCGCTCCCGGGACAGGCCCACCCCTCCTCCCGTCGGCCCTCCTCGCACGTCGACGCACGCGTCCTCGAGCGGGTGCGGGCCCTGCTCGCCAAGGCGGAGTCGACGACCTTCGAGGCGGAGGCGGAGACCTTCACCGCGGGCGCCCAGGCGCTCATGGCCCGCCACAGCATCGACGCGGCCCTGCTCGCGGCGAGCACGCCCACGTCCGACGCCCCGGGCCTGCGACGGGTCGGGATCGAGGGGCCCTACGAGTCCCCCAAGGTCTCGCTCCTCTCCGGCATCGCCGCCGCCAACGCCGCCCGCGCCGTGTGGACCAAGGACCTCGGGTACGCCACCCTCATCGGGCACCACGACGACCTCGACGCCGTCGAGACGCTCTTCACCTCGCTGCTCGTGCAGGCGACCACGGCGATGGCCCAGCACGGTCAGCGCACCGACGCGCGCGGTCGCTCACGGACGGCTGCCTTCCGCCGGTCCTTCCTCGTCGCCTTCGCCCACCGCATCGGCGAGCGGCTGCGGGAGGTCGTGGACGCCGAGGTCGCCACCGCTGCCGGGGAACGCCACGGGTCGACGGGCACGGACCTCGTCCCGCTGCTCGAGCAGCGCAGGGAGGCCGTCGACGACGCCGTCGACGAGCACTTCCCGTACCTGCGCGCCGCGCGCTCCACGACGGTCAGCGACGGCGAAGGGTGGTTCTCCGGCCAGGCGGCAGCCGACCGGGCGTCGTTGAGCGGGGGCGGTGCCGTGGAGGGACGGCACTGACCCCGGTCGAGGTATTGGCGACCGCCTATCCGGTCCGCGGCCCTTCGACCCCTGATACCTCGACCCACTCCTCGCGCAGGATCGCGTAGGTGTAGCCGTCGACCCAGCCGAGCTCGGCGTGCCACGAGTCCTTGACCCCGTGCTGCTCACGCCGCATGCCGACCCGCTCCATGACCCGCCACGAGGGGGTGTTGTCGGCGAAGCAGCCCGCCGTCACGCGGTGCAGCCCGAGGTCGTCGAAGGCGATCGACAGCAGGGCGCGGGCGAGGTGCGTCCCGTGGCCGCGGCCCGCGTGGGCCGGGTCGATCGTGTAGCCGATGCTGCCCTGGGCCCGTCGCCAGATCGGCTCGCCGGCGTGCACCTGACCCATCGCGTCCGCGATGTCGAGCGAACCCGTGCCCACGAGCTGCCCGTCGACGTGCGCCGCGACCCCGATGCTGTCCGGGTCCTCGGCGAGCCAGCTGCGGGCGTACGTCACCGGATCGACGGTGGTGAGCAGGAGCCAGCGCGTCACCTCGGGGCTGTTGCGCCACGTGAGCGCCTGCTCGATGTCCTCGGCCGCCGGAGGGCGGAGGGAGAGCGGCCCGGCTTGCCGGGGCCAGACCATCTCAGGCACCAGCGCCCCAGGATCGCTCGACGAGCTCGCGCAGCACGGACTCGTCGACGTCCGACATCCGCTTGACGTAGAGGCAGCCCTTGCCGGTCGTGTGCGTGCCCAGGCGCTCGAGCAGGTCCCCGTTGGACCCGTAGAAGGTCAACCCGTAGAAGGTCAGCGCCGCCTTGCGCGGGGCGAGCCCGACCCTGAACCACTCGTGCTCCTTGCCGTCGGCCGTCGTGTACGGCTGGGTGCCGAAGCCGATCATCGACGGCCCCCAGACGACCGGCTCCACGCCGGTCACCTCGCGCACGAGCGCGATCGCCTGCTCGGCGTCAGCCCGGCGCCGCTCGTCCTCGACCCCCGCGATGAGCTCGTCGGCAGAGGCATCGGTCGGCTTGGTCTTGCGGTCGTCGGCCATACGAGGAGGGTAGGGCTGTGAGGTGTCCGCCGTGGTCAGGCTCATCGTCTCTCACTTCAGTCCTCGGCGCGGTTCCTCTCACCCTTCTGACGGTCTGTCGGGCTCTCTCCCCACTGCTTGCCGACGTCTCGGGACGCTGACCACAACTGCACTGGTCAACGAATTACCGATATGGGCGAGTTCGCACGATTCCAGAAGCGATGGGTTGTGCTCCAACAACCGTTCGAGAGCTGCCTCCAACTCCTCATCTGTGACGGCTTCGAGAGCGGCGGTTGACGCGCTCTGGGCGTCTGGATCCTCGATGCGCGCGTTCCTCAGGAGGGCGAATTGTTCGTCCGCGAACTGCTTGGCCATCAGCGCGGCCACGAGCCGGTCCCTGGCCTCCTCGCTGCCCATGCTGGCGCGATAGGCCTCAAGGGTTTGAGCCACGTCCTCAGCGGCTTCACGAACGTTCTCTGGCGCGAGCGCAGTGCCTGTCTCCCGCCGGCGCCAACGTCGTGGCCGCCGGATCCGCTGCCTCACTCGAGTGAGCGTCGGCCGTGCGGCTTCGTGCCACCAGTGGGCGATATCCGTCCGTCTCTCAATGGCCACCGCCACGCCTATCACCAAGAGGGCAGCCACGAGCTCTGCCGTTTCGTCTTGGTCAGTCTTGGTCGTCTCCGCCGTCTCATCGACGTAGATGTACACCGTCTGGGGTTCTCCGGTCGGTTGCTCCTCGTCGTCTTCCACGATGGATTCAAGAACCACGTGCCCCAGGTTGTTGCCACTGTCCCGCGTCAGCGGACTGAAGTCTCCCGGGCTCTTGCGCGAGTGGCTGAGGTCCGCACCGTCCTCCCAGGACACCCACATCATTCGCTTGGGCATGTCATGCCACCTTCGTGAATCTCATGCGCCCACGGCCTCGGCGCGACCATCGACCTCACGCAGGATCTCCACGATCGAGTCGACATGCGTCTCGTCGAAGAGATCATCGGGTCCGGTGGGCGCATGGTCCGTGTACGGGGACTCGAAGAGCCGCCCCGGCGCGACGCTCCCGTTGGACGTCAACTCGTCGACGATCAGGCTCACGAACCGCACCTGGTGCACGTCGAAGCGCGTGCCGTCCAGATAGTCGGCGAAGGCCTCCATCGCCGCTTCGCGTTCAAGCCCGATGAGCGAGCGCACGAAACGACCCAAGCCGTGGGAATGCGCAACCGCACGATCAAGGTCAGCCCGGCCGCCGGCGCCGCTCTCCTCCAGCATCTGCTCGAGTGACGACAAGTCGGCAGTCGTCAGCTGACGATTCCGACGGAGACGCTGCAGGGCGACGTGGCTCTCGTGCTGGTGCAGGTAGGCCGCAACCTTGGCGCGGAAGCGCTCCATGTCCGTTCCGGGCACCGTACCCGGCAGCGCCACCTCGGTAGCGTCGCCGAGCTCGTCGGCGAAGTCCGTGTACACCGGGTTGCGTTTGGTGCGCTCGATGAGACGGACGAGGTCACGGACCCGCAGCCGGGCGAGCTCGAGCATGGGCAGAGTGACGTCGACCCACCACTCGTCGCTCGCGAGCTCTTCGAGGAGCTCGCCCTGGGCTGCCACGGATGGGATCGCCGTCTTGCCCAGCAGCGCGACCGCGACCTCTTGGACGGTCTCGCGCAGCCGCTCGGCAAGGACGAGGTCGCCGTCTAACTGGGCTAGCTGGCGTCGCAAGATGACGAGGTCGAAGCGCTTCGCATCCTCGTCGTCGTCCCGGACACCCGACGGGAGGCCGGCCAGATGCTCGACGAGGTCGTTGGCCTCCTCGATCGAAACGGAGTCCCACGCGGCGCGTTCCCCGTAGCGCTCGACCCATTCGCGGTGCGGGCGGACGAGGAAGTTGTCGAGGTTCATCCCAGCGACCGCTCGGTGCAGGAGGTCCGCCGCCGACGCGCGAAGGGAGGCATCCCCCTTCGTCCGACCCAGTGCGGTGATCAGGGCAACTCGTCCCTCGAACAGGCGTTGGGTGAGGGACTTTTGCAGCGATCCCTCGGAGCCCGGGAGGTCCTGGCTGAAGAACTCGAGGTTGCCGCAGAAGTCGAAGACGAGAAAGTCTTGCTTGTCCTGCCCGGGTCCGAAGAGGCCCGGTCGCAGGCGGGTGCCTCGCCCGATCATCTGCCAGAACTTGCTCTTGGACCGCACGACCTTGAAGAAGACGAGGTTGACCACGTCGGGCACATCGATCCCCGTGTCGAGCATGTCGACCGAGATCGCGATGTGCGGCGCCTTGCCGGGGACCGAGAAGTCGTCGATGAGGCTCTGTGCGTAGGGCGTGCCGTGCGTGATCGTCCGCGCGAACTGCCCGCCGTACTCGGGCCACGCGATGTCGAAGCGCTGCTGGATGAAGTCGGCGTGCTGCTGGCTCTTGGCGAAGATGATCGTCTTGCCGAGCCGGTCACCGCCAGCGACCTTGTATCCGTCCGCCATGAGCGTCGCGAGCACCTTGTCGACGGTGTCCTCGTTGAAGAGGAAGCGGTTGAGCTCTTCGGCGCCCACCTCCCTCGGCGGGCCATCCTCGCCCCAGTCCAGCAGGTCCCACTGGTCCTTTTCTTCATCGCTCAGGTCGTCGTAGCGGATTCCCTGACGGAGGAACTTCGTGCCGACGGAGACTCCCTTCGGCGGGACGAGATAGCCGTCGGCGACGGCCTCGTCGAGGCTGTAGGCGTCGGTGGGAACGCCGTCCTCGAGGTGGAAGAGTCGATAGGTGTTGTGGTCGACCTCGTCCTTGGGTGTGGCAGTGAGCCCGACGAGCAGACCGTCGAACCAGTCGAAGATGGTGCCGTACTTCTGGTAGACGGACCGGTGGGCCTCGTCGATGACGACGAGGTCGAAGTACCCGGGGCCGAACTTCCGCTTGACCACGCTCGGGTCGGCGTCGTCGGAGAGCTCGTTGATGAGGTTCATCATCGTCGGGTAGGTCGAGGCGTAGACCCGCCCGGAACCGCTCCTGTTGGTCACGAGGTTGACGGTCGCCACGTCGGGCAGGTGCTCGGTGAACGCCCGGGCCGCCTGACTCACCAAGACCGTGCGGTCGGCGAGGAAGAGCACGCGCTTGACCCAGCCGGCGCGCATCAGCTGGTCGACGAGGGCGATGGTCGTGCGCGTCTTGCCGGAGCCGGTGGCCATGACGAGCAGGGCGTCACGTTGTCTGCGGTCGAAGGCGTCGCCCACCGCAGCGATGGCCCGCACCTGGTAGGGCCGACCGGCGATGTCCGGGTTCACTCCCTCCCCGGCGAGCGGACGTCGGGTCTGCCGCCGCTGGATGAGCAGCTCGAGCTCGTCCCGGGTGAAGAAGCCCTGGATTTCTCTCGGCGGATAGGCGCTGGCGTCGTCCCAGAGCCAGTGCTGCATCCCGTTGGTGTAAAAGACCATCGGGCGGCGGCCGAACTCCGCCTCGAGCCGATCGGCGTAGAGCCTCGCCTGCTGCTGACCAATGCCCGCGGACTTCGTGGTGCGCTTGGCCTCGACGACGGCGAGGGGCAGCCCGTCGCTACCCCAGAGCACGTAGTCGACGTAGCCGGCACCCGACTCGTTGGGCATCCCCGAGACCTCGTACTCACGGTCCCGGGGTTCGGCGAGTGGCCAGCCGGCTTCGCCGAGGAGCAGGTCGATCAGGTCGCTGCGGGTCTGCGCCTCGTCGTAGTTATGGGTGTCGACGGTCTGCGTCTTGGCGGCCTGAGCGGCAGCAACCTCGGCCTTGAGACGCTCGATCTCAGCGTCCTTGGCGGCCGCCAACTCGTCCTTGGCCGCAAGCTGCGCGGCATGGGCCTCGTCCTGGGCCTTGATCCTGGCCGCGAGCTTGATCAGCTCGTCGCGGGTGAGCGGCGCAGTCTTCTGCGCGAGCCCCGGGTCGAAGGCCGTGCCCATCGGCACGGAGCTGGGGGACGTGGAGTAGCGGAAGGCGGCCCAGATGACGATGTGGTGCAGCTCGCGAAGGGAGGTGAGCGCCGCGTGTGCAGGGATCGGCGTGGCGTCATGGACGGCCTTGTTGCCAAGGTTGCGGACGAGGTTGAGCTTCTGGGTGATTGATGGCCCGGTCTTCGCCTTGAACCCGGGCTCGTTGACCCGGGCCGCGAGGTCGTCCTTGTAGGGGACTGGCAGCGCCATGAGGTCGTAGAGGTGGTGCACGACGTCCTCGGTCGCGCGCCGCGCGTAGAAGCACGCCGTCCTCGGGTCGCTCGCGAGGTAGGACTCGGCGCGCACGCAGTCGGCGTGGACGCTCGGCCACTCGGCCTTGATGAAGGCGAAGTTGCTCACCTGATCTCCTCTCTCGATGCCCCTGACCCAGAGTGTCAGATGGTCAGGACCGGTGGGAGGCACCGACGCTGTCGGCGTGAGGAGCCAAGATGGACGTCATGAGTCCGGACCGTCGCCAGCGCCGCAAGAAGTCTGCGTCGGCCCCCGCTCCGGCCGTGGCGCACGCTCGGCCTTCGGCCGATGCCGTGCACGAGATCGTCTTCTTCCGCCGGCACCCGACCGACGACCCTCACCGGCGGACGCCCGGCCGCGAAGCCCTCAATGCTTGGCCGACGAAGGTGCGGGCTACTGCGCGCGCCGCCCTGAGGGCCGTGGCGGAGGCCCCGCCCAAGAGGTTCGCCGGAGGTGGCTACTGGGAGGCGATGCACGGCGAGATGACCGGCTGGTTCGAGGTGCGCGTCGACGGGCCGGGTCGACGTCACTACCGCCTCTTCTGCCGCCTGGACTACGAAGCCGAGGGCCGCCACAATCCTCTGCTCGTGGTCATCGACGGCAGAGACAAGCCATTCAGGACCGCGCTGACCGACTCCGACTACGCGCAGGTCCGGACCCTCGGAGACGAGTACTTCAGCCGCAACCCGAGGTCGGTCGTCTGACCCGTCAGCGCCCCACGGTGTGCTTCAACGACGTGGCACGGATGCGGTGGATCTCCCGGGCGAAACGCTTGGTGGCAGTGAACCGCTTGTCCCTCAGCGGCTTGGTCACGACTGCGCGCTCCTCCTCCGACATCGGCTCGACCGTGATCCGCATACCCACCGCCGCGGCGACCTCAGCCAGTGTGCCGAGCGTCGGGTTGGCACCGCCCGAGGTGAAGAGGCGGCGCATCGTCGCCGGTTCGGTGTGAAGCGCGCGCGCCAGCTCAGCCTTGCTCAGGCTCTCGGCCTCGCGCGCCTCATCCAAGGCGTTGACCACGGAGTCGATCGTCGCGATGCGGACCGATTCGGCGATGTACGCCTGACGAAACTCCGGGTCCTCCAGATCGCGGGACAGGTCGTCCCAGAATGCACTGCTCATGTCGGTCACCCCTTCCCGTCAAACGTACCATTGATGTTACGCGTGCCGGAAGAGTTCGCACGGAGCTACTCGAAGAAGTCCTCGTCCACCTCGACGATCTGGACCGACCGCCGCACCTGCACGCCGACGCCGTACCTGATCATCAGCGTCGCGAGACGCTGCCCGTCGACGAGGACGACCCGCGTGGCGACACCGTCGGCGTAGCTGCGGGCCCCGCCGCTGAAGCGCCCGGTCGTGATGAAGACGCCCTGGTTGGCGGCCTGACCGTGCAGCGCTCCGACGAAGCCCTGGATCTCGGGTCGCCCGACTGCGGTGTCGAGGGCGTAGCGCTTGGCCTGCACGTACACCCGACTCAGGCCGAGGGCGTCCTGGTCGATGATCCCGTCGATGCCGCCGTCGTTGGACAGCTGGGTACGGGTCGCGGCGCCGTCCGCTCCCCCGTAGCCCATGGCCATGAGGAGGTCGAGCACGGCCTGCTCGAAGAAGGCGGGATCGTTGGCGTGCAGCCGGGTGAGCAGCTCGACGGCGACGTCGGCGTGGATGCGGGCGATGCCTTCCTCGACCTGTTCGGTCGGGTCGACCTCGGGGGTGGTCGTCACGACCTCTACTCCCGACGCACTGTCGGTGGCCTTGGTCGTCCACCACGTGTCGCCGGGCCGCGCATGCTGCCGCAGCTCGATCTCGGAGATGCCCGAAGGGTGGTCGGCCAGCAGTCGTCGTCCCATCTCGGTGATGCGATAGTCGCCACGCGCCGGCCGTTCCAGTGCCCCGACGCGGTAGAGGTACGACACCGCCCACCCGATGCGGTTGTCGGCCTTGGGCACTCCCGAAGGGAGGACAGTCGCACGTTGGTCCTCGGTGAGAACCGCCGCAGCCACGTCGGTCCGGACGGAGCGAAGGGAGCGCACTTCACCGTCTGACTGGAGCTCCAGGACTGGGATCATGAACTGGTCCCACGACGGAAGAGCAACCATCAGAGC
Organism: Janibacter terrae NBRC 107853; assembly: GCF_001591405.1. Taxonomy (GTDB): domain Bacteria; phylum Actinomycetota; class Actinomycetes; order Actinomycetales; family Dermatophilaceae; genus Janibacter; species Janibacter terrae. The sequence goes on along the minus strand of NZ_BCUV01000007.1, from coordinate 1,142,861 downwards.
TCGTCCTTGAACGCGCGGGATTGAAGTGAGGCGAAGAGTTCTTCGTCCGCTTCTAGAGCATTCTTGATCGCAACTCTTTGGGCATCAACGACGCGGACTCGAGCCGCGAAAGCCTCTTGGAGCCCAAGCGGTACGTCAGGCACCGGCACCCGCCGCAGGTCACCGATATTGATGCCCCGCACGGCCACTCCCTTGGTATGACGCACCAACCATCGCTGGAGGCCGAGGGTTTCGATGGCCCCCCGGACGTAGACGGCAGACGCCTCGTTGTTGATCGCGATCCTCGCCGAGTCTTGTGTGACGTTGCCGCCATCAAGCGACTCAGGAACCCTTGCGAAACGCCCAACATGCCCTCGTATCGATATCAGGAGGTCGCCGGTGCGAATGGTCGATCGACGGTAGGCGTGGGCGATCTCTGGCGTTGTGCGACGAACCGCTTCCACGTTGATGTCGCCATTTTTCATGTCCGCTACACGAACATAGGGGACGCCTCCATCGATATCAGGCCCCGGTTTCAGGATTCCGTACGTGATCGGCTTGTCGACATCAACCCAAGCTGCCAATGGGCGAGCCGCTTCGACCCCGCCATCAGAAGTCGGATCACCGAACATATCGTGGAAGATCGACCGGGAGAGATCGTCGAGGTGGGCGAGGACCTGGCGACGCTTGGCGCGAAGGGCGTCGGCGTGGTCGAGGATAGCGGCGATCCTCTGCTGCTCGTGGAGCGAGGGTAAGGGCACCTGCAGTGACTCGAGATAGGCCGCGGGGACACGCCTTTGCCCGCCGCTGCCAGTCATACGCAGTTCGCCGCGGGCGCGAACTTCTGGTCGCCTCAGGAAATGCAGGAGATAACGAGGGTCGGTGGCTTCTGTGGCTCGCACCACATGAAACTCAGTGGAGCCCACACCCACCTCATGGTCTAGGTGGGCTTGACCTACCTTTCCGTTTTCCCAACAGGGGGTGATCTTGGCTACGAGAACGTCCTGGTCACGAAAGACCGTGTACCCCTTCGACACCGAATCAAATTGCACCGTTTCACGCGCCTTTGCTACCGCTCCCTCAGCGCTCAACTCAGCCATCCCCACGAAGCTCACCGGCTCTTGGGCGGCGATGGGCACAGCACGAGGATTGATCTCAGCCACCTCGGCCAAACGTGCGAACCTCACGACAGTATCGCCTTCAGCTCCGCGCGGACTTCATCGATCTCCGCCTCAAGCGCCTCGATGTCCGCGATGATCTTCCGCGGTGCGCGGTGCTCCACTTCGTCGTGGACGACCTCCTGATAGCGGTTCACCGAAAGGTCATAGTCCTGGGCGACGATGTCTTCCTTCGGCACGGTGAACGACTGGTTGGTGCGGGCGCGGCCAAACTCGGGCCAGGCTTCGAGGCTTGTTCCTCGCTCCTCAGCCAGCGGGGCGGGCTTGGCCTGCCAGCGGGCGAGAACGTCGGGGAGGTCGTTCGCGTCGATCGGGTTGCGCTTGTCGTCGAGCGAGAAGCCGTCGGCCCGCACGTCGTAGAACCACACGTCATCGGTGCCGCCGGAGTCCGTCCTCGTGAAGAAGAGGATCGCCGTCGAGACACCGGCGTAGGGCTTGAAGACGCCGGAGGGGAGCTTCACGACGGCGTCGAGCTTCTGCTCCTCGACGAGGATCTTGCGCAAGGTCTTGTGCGCCTTCGACGAGCCGAAGAGGACACCCTCCGGCACGATGACCGCGGCGCGCCCACCGGGCCTGAGAAGCTTGAGGAAGAGCGCGAGGAAGAGCAACTCGGTCTTCTTCGTCTTGACCACGCGCTGGAGGTCCTTGGCCGTCGCCTCGTAGTCGAGCGATCCGGCGAAGGGCGGATTCGCGAGGATTAGCGAGTACTGCTCCTCCTCGCTGCTCGCGCCTTCGGAGAGCGAGTCCCGGTAGCGGATGTCGGGAGCCTCGATGCCGTGCATCAGCATGTTCATGCTGCCGATCCGCAACATGGTCGAGTCGAAGTCGTAGCCGTGGAACATGCTGTTGTGGAAGTGCTGCCGCTGCGTGACATTCGTCAGTGCTGACGGGTGATGCTCGCGGACGTACTCGGAGGCGGCGGCGAGGAATCCCGCTGTGCCGCAAGCCGGGTCGCAGATCTCGTCCTCGGGGGTGGGCGCCGTCATGGCGACCATCAGCTCGATGATGTGGCGCGGCGTACGGAACTGACCGTTGGTACCGGCTGAGGCGATCTTCGACAGCAGGTACTCGTAGAGGTCACCGTTGGTGTCACGGTTGTCCATCGGGATGTCGTCGATGAGGTCGACGACCTTGGACAACAGCGCAGCAGTCGGGATTGTGTAGCGGGCGTCCTTCATGTGGTCGGAGTAGGTCGAGCCCTCACCGCCGAGCGTGTGGAGGAAGGGGAAGACCTCCCGGACCATCGTCTGGTGCGCCTCGGCAGCCCCGGCGTTCTTGAGGTGCTGCCACCTCAGGTGGGACTGCCCGGGCAGGAAGATCGGGTACTTGATGCTGCCAGTGACGCGGGCCTTCTTCTCCTTGAGCGTCTGCAGCTCGTCCAGCCGCCTGATGAAGAGCAGGTAGGTGATCTGCTCGATGACCTCCAGCGGGTTGGAGATCCCGCCACTCCAGAAGGCGTTCCAGACGGTGTCGATCTTGCTCTTGAGGTCTCCGGTGATCACGAGCGTCAGGCTACTGCGGCGGAAACCCTGGCTGTGCATGACCGCCGCAGTCGTGGCCGCGATCGCCGCCTGCGTCGTGACTGGTCTTGGGCTCACACCTGGCTGGAGAAGGTCCAGAAGCATCGACTACGACATCTACCCGGCTAAGACTCGACCACCCGTCGGCCGGTCCCGGGGGGCTGCCGCGGGTGCTCGAGTTGATCCCGCGCCTGTTCGGCATTCATCTCGTCCCCTTGGGCGGCGATGCGCTCGGCCACGTCGCGCCGCTCGGGGTGGCTCGTCAGGGTCCACCACTGCACCGTGACCGAGCGGTCGTCGGCCAGCGCCAGCACCGTCTCGGGAGAGAGGCGCCGAGAGATGGCGGCCGCCGACCGAACCTCGGCGCGGCGGTCGCGTGCGAGGCCCTCCAACAGGTCGTCGGGGACCGCGACGTTTTGTGCGAGAGCCGCCCGCACCCGCGCTGCCTCGTCGGCAGCGAGCCGAGCCACCACGCGTTCGTCGGTGACCACCTGCGCCAGGAATTCGCGGACCTCGGGCTCAGGGTCGGCGAGAATCCGCTCGAGGTCTTCGGGCGTCAGGTCGTCACGCTGCGCAGCGAGGGCCCGTGTCTCACGATCAGTGCAGGACAACGCGACTCGTCGGGCGGCCGCGCTGGGATTGTCCACGACGCCGAAGCGCACCTGCCACCTCTCGTCCTCCACCAACAGAGCGAGGACCTCCGACGGGGTCGACGGGTTCTGCGCCACGGCCGCGCGGACCTTGGGGGCACGATCCGTCGCCGCATCGCGAAGGACATCAGTGTCCGCATCGGGGTCGGCTGCAGCGCGAGCACGATCGGCGATCGAGGGCATGGGCTCATCCTGCCCGGTGCGAGGTCTGGAGGCCACGCAGGCAGACCGCCTGCGGACATTGACTAACGGTGGTCAGGCACCGCGCAGGTCGTGGTGGACCCAGACATTCGGCTCGACGTACACCGCGTGGTCGTTGGCGACGTCGACGTGCACCGGGGCGAGACCCCCTTCGACATCGAGGCGACCATCCGCGTCGAAGGGCAGGCCGGTCCACTCCCGCCACTGCGCGAGCGTCCCCGGGATCGTCATCGACAGCGGCGCGACCTGCACGATCCGGCCACCGAGCCGGACGTGAGCGCGCAGCCACGGGTCGACCGGGAGCCCGTCCTCGCGCACCCGCCGCGCGTACTCGTCCGCGCCGGTGCGCGGCTCGAGCCACTTGCGGGTCGGCCGCACCGGGCCGAAGAGGTCCCGGCAGCCCAGCGCCGCGTACCGCCGGCGCGCCTCCGCTAGCAGCGCACCGCTCAGGCCCTCGCCCCGCCGGCCCACCGCCACCCGCGCCTCGATGAGGCTGATGGTCGAGAGGTCAGGGGTCGCCTCCTTCGCCACCATCCACTCTGCCCGCTGGAGCGCGTGGTCCCACCCCCGGGGCGGGAGCGAGTCGACGCCCGCCTCGAACGCGACGGCGTGCAGCCGCGCGACCGCCACGTCACCGTCCATGACGACGAGGTGCAGCTGCGGGAAGCCGTCGACCACCGCCTCGTACGCGCGGTCCGACGTCGGGTCCTGGAGCATGAAGGTCGGCCAGTCCCCCTCGATCGACCAGAAGGCGTCGACGAGGTCCGGGCGCTCGGCGAGGGAGTGGGTCCGCATCAGGCCATCCAAGACGAAGGGGGAGGAAAGGACCACTGGGTTTTCGCTGGGTAGGGTCGGCCCATGACGGATCGCGACTTCCGCAACCTCTACCGCCACGGCTTCGCGCGGGTCGCTGCGTGCACGCTCCCGGTGACGATGGCCGACCCGCACGCCAACGCGGAGGCGGTCCTGACGCGGGTGCGCCACCTCCACGAGCGCGGCACGGCGGTCGCGCTCTTCCCGGAGCTGGGCCTCACCGGGTACGCCGTCGACGACCTCTTCCTGCAGGACGTGCTCCTGCGCGACGTCGAGGCCGCCCTCGTCCACCTCGCCGAGCAGACCGCCGACCTGATGCCGCTCGTCGTCGTGGGCGCCCCCCTTCGCCACCGCAACCGTCTGTACAACTGCGCGGTCCTCATCCACCGCGGCGAGGTCGTCGGCATCGCGCCCAAGGCCTACCTGCCCAACTACCGTGAGTTCTACGAGAAGCGGCACTTCGCGGCCGGGGCCGGCATCGTCGACGAGTGGTTCCGGCCGACCTTCGCCACCGGTGACGCGGCGGAGGTGCTCGACGGCGTCCCCTTCGGCACCGACGTCCTCGTCCACGTCGACGACGTACCGGGCCTCGTCGTCCACGCCGAGGTCTGCGAGGACATGTGGGTCCCGGTCCCGCCGAGCCACGCGGCGGCCCTCGCCGGTGCGACCGTCCTGCTCAACCTCTCCGCCTCCCCCATCACCGTCGCGCGCGCCGACGACCGGCACCTGCTCGCCCGGTCCGCGTCGATGCGCTGCAACGCGGCCTACCTCTACGCGGCGGCCAGCGAGGGCGAGTCGAGCACGGACCTCTCCTGGGACGGCCAGACCATGGTCTACGAAGGGGGAGACCTCCTCGGCGAGTCCGAGCGCTTCCCCGCCGGTCCCCGCGAGACCCTCGTCGACGTCGACGTCGACCGGCTGCGGCAGGAGCGCATGCGCCAGGGCAGCTTCGACGACAACGCGGTCGGCATCGGCGTCGACGTCGCGCCCTTCCGCGAGGTCCACATCGAGCTCGACCCACCGACCGGCGACCTCGGCCTGCTCCGCGCGCTGGACCGCTTCCCCTTCGTCCCCGACGACGAGGCCCGGCTGGCCCAGGACTGCTACGAGGCCTACAACATCCAGGTGTCCGCCCTCGAGCAGCGGCTGCGCGCCATCGGCGGCCCCGACTGGGAGCCGAAGATCGTCATCGGCGTGAGCGGCGGGCTCGACTCCACCCACGCCCTGCTCGTCGCGGCCAAGGCGATGGACCGGTTGGAGCGCCCGCGCACCGACATCATCGGCATCACGATGCCGGGCTTCGCGACGAGCGACCGCACCAAGACCAATGCCGTCGCGCTCATGGAGTCGCTCGGCATCACGTGGGAGGAGCTCGACATCCGGCCCACGGCCACCCAGATGCTGCGCGGCCTCGGCCACCCCTACGGGCTCGACCCCGAGGCGGACCACCCGGACGGGGTCTACGACGTCACCTTCGAGAACGTGCAGGCCGGGCTGCGCACGGACTACCTCTTCCGCATCGCCAACCAGCGGGGGGGGATCGTGCTGGGCACCGGCGACCTGTCCGAGCTGGCCCTCGGCTGGTGCACGTACGGGGTCGGCGACCAGATGAGCCACTACGGGGTCAACGCGGGCGTGCCCAAGACGCTCATGCAGCACCTCGTGCACTGGGTGGCCGACTCCGGCCAGCTGCCCGAGGTCTCGCAGACGCTGCTGTCGGTGCTCGGCACCGAGATCTCCCCCGAGCTCGTCCCGAGCAAGGACGCGGACCGGCCGCAGTCGACCCAGGACAGGATCGGGCCGTACGCGCTGCAGGACTTCACCCTCTTCCACGTGCTGCGCCGTGGGGACCGGCCGAGCAAGATCGCCTTCCTCGCGGAGCAGGCGTGGTCCGACGCGTCGCGCGGCACCTGGCCGAGCTCGGTCGCCGAGGAGGACCGCGGCGCCTACGACCTGACCGAGATCAGGAAGTGGCTGCTCGTCTTCGTCCAGCGGTTCTTCGACAACCAGTTCAAGCGCTCGGCGCTGCCCAACGGGCCCAAGGTGCTGCCGGGCGGCACGTTGTCACCGCGGGGTGACTGGCGGATGCCGAGCGACGTCGCCGGCACCCGCTGGGTCGCGGACATCGAGGACAACGTCCCGACGCAGTGACGAAGGGGGGCGCTCCCCCCTTCGTCACGGGGTCACTTGATGCCGATCGAGGGGCTGTCGGTCGCCGTGTCGCCCTCGGCGTAGGTGTAGCTGCCCATGCCCATCTTGCTCATGACGACGCCGACGACGATCGTCACGACGGTCAGGATGACGGCGAGGATGCCGAGCATCGGGCTCAGGGCGATGACGGCCCACGTGCCGACGGCCGCGGTGATGACACCGAGGACGAGGACGGCGTACCACGCGGCGTTCTGCGCGTGGCCCAGGTCCTCGACGGCGTGCGGCCCGGTCGGCGGGTGGGACAGGCGAGGGTGCTTGCTCATGGCGCCCATCATCCCATGAGGCGACGCCTCGTGGACAAGGCCTCTGCCCTCACGTCCGCGGGCCTGCGAGATCGCGCAGGTCACGCCGTACGACCTTGCCGTTGGCGGTCCGGGGCAGCGCCTCCAGCACGCGCACCTCGCGGGGCCGCTTGTAGGGGGCGAGCCGCTCGGCCGCGCGGTCGAGCACGCCCTGGCGCAGCGACTGCGGGTCGGCACCGGCCGTCGGCACGACCCACGCGCAGACCAGGCTGACCCCGTCACCGACGTCGAGCGCCGACACGGCGACCTCGGCGACGCCCGGCGTGCCCGCGAGCGCCTCCTCGACCTCGGCCGGGGAGACGCGGTAGCCCATCGCGTTCATGACGTCGTCGGAGCGACCGTGGTAGGTCAGGTACCCGTCCTCGTCGATCTCGGCGAGGTCACCGGTGACGAACCACTCCCCCCGCAGCACCTCGGCCGTCTCCTCGGGCCGCTGCCAGTAGCCGAGCATCAGGCCCGGGTCGGAGCGGTGGACCGCGAGGCGCCCGATCTCGCCGGGAGGCAGGGGCATCGAGGCATCGAGCCGCTCGGGGTCGAGGACGGCGACCCGGCGGCCGGGCTGGGCGCGCCCCGGGCTGCCGGGGCGCACCGGCACGTCTGGCCCGGTGGAGACGAAGGTCGAGATCTCGCTCATCCCGAGCGACTCGTGCAGCGGCACCCCGGTCGCCTGCGTCCACTCCCGCCACAGGGACGAAGGGAGCGCCTCGCCCGCCACGAGGGCGGCCCGCAGGGAGCGCAGGTCCCACGCCGCCGGGTTCCCGTGGCGCAGCAGGTGGCGGTAGACCCCCGGGACGGCCGCGACGTGGGTCGCCCGGTGGGAGGCGATGATCCGCGGCCAGACCAGGCCGTCCCGCGGACCGTCGTGGACGATCGCGGTCGCGGCACTGGCCCACGGGTCGGTGAGCCCGACGCCGAGCGTGTACGTCCAGTTGAGGGCGCCGGCGTGGAGCATGACGTCGCCCTCCTCGAGCCCGTACCAGCCGCGGTACATCGGCCGCCGGCCCCAGGCGCTGCGGTGGGCGTGGGTCACCCCCTTCGGCCTGCCGGTCGTGCCGGAGGTGTACGTGATGAAGGCCGGCCGGTCCGGATCGCCGAGGTCGTGCTCGGCGCGCTCGCCGCCCGCGACCCAGGTCGCGATGTCGTCGGCCGTGACGACCGGGACTCCCTGCGGGACCACGAGATCGAGGTCGGGGTCGAGCGCGACGGCGGAGGCACCGCAGTCCCGGAGCAGGAGCCCGGCCTCGTCCGCGGTGAGCTGCGAGCTCGTCGGGACCGCGACGAGTCCCGCCGCGATCGCCCCGAAGAAGACGAAGGGGAACTCCGCCCGGTTGCCCATGCGCAGCAGCACGCGGTCACCCGGGTGCAGCCCGAGCCCCAGCAGCCCGGCGGCCACGGCACGCACGGTGTCGTCGACCTGCCCGAAGGTCCACCGAGAGTCGTCGCCGTCGCCGTGCACGACGACGAGCGCGTCCCGGTCCGGGGCCCGCCCCGCAGGGTCGGCGACGCAGTAGACGGACATGCCGAAGGGGGACGGGACCGCCTCGCCCGGGACCGGCCGGACCGGCCAGCGGGCCGCCCCCTCGCCGGCCGTCACGCGGTGTGGGCGTCAGCGACCGACAGCGCCTCGTCGAGGATCGCCAGGCCCTCACGGACCTCGTCGGCGCTCGTCGTGCACGGCGGCACGACGTGGACCCGGTTGCCGGCGACCATCGGCCACAGCCCGGCCTCCTTGCACGCCGCCGCGACCTCACCCATCGGCGCGGACGCCTCGCCCGAGGCGTTGAAGGGCACGAGCGGCTCACGGGTCTCCCGGTCGCGCACGAGCTCGACCGCCCAGAGGACGCCGAGGCCGCGCACGTCACCGACGCTCGGGTGCCGCCCGGCGATCTCGCGCAGGCCGGGGCCGATGACGTCCTCGCCGAGCGCCCGGGCGTGCTCGACGATCCCGTCCCGCTCGAAGATCCGCATCGACGCCACCGCGGACGCGCAGGCGAGCGGGTGTCCCTGGTACGTCAGGCCGCCCGGGTACGGGCGCTGCCCGAAGGTCTCCCGGATCGGCGCGTCGACGATGACCCCGCCGAGCGGGACGTAGCCGGAGTTGACCCCCTTCGCGAAGGTGATGAGGTCGGGCGTGACGCCCCACCGGTCCACGGCGAACCACTCGCCCGCGCGGCCGAAGCCGGCCATCACCTCGTCGGCCACCATGACGATGCCGTGCTCGTCGCAGATCTCGCGGACACCGGCCAGGTAGCCGTCCGGCGGGACGAGCACGCCGTTGGTGCCGACGACCGTCTCCAGGACGATCGCGGCGACGTGCTGGGGACCCTCGACGGCGATCGTCTGCCGCAGGTGCTCCAGCGCGCGCTCGCACTCCTGCTCGTCGCTGTCGGAGTGGAAGGGCGAGCGGTACGGGTACGGGCCCCAGAAGTGGACGACGCCGGTGAACGACGGCTCGCTCCCCCACCGCCGAGGTTCACCCGTGAGGGCCATCGCCCCGGACGTGCCGCCGTGGTAGCTGCGGTAGGCCGCGAGGACCTTGTGCCGCCCCGTGTGCAGGCGCGCCATCCGGATCGCGTGCTCGTTGGCATCGGCGCCACCAGTGGTGAAGAAGACCGAGTCGAGGTCGCCGGGGGCCCTGGCGGCGATCATCGCCGCGGCCTGCGAGCGCGCCTCGACCGCGAACCCCGGTGCCATCGTCGTCATCCGCCCGGCGGCCTCGGCGATGGCCGCGACGAGCTCCGGGTGCTGGTGACCGATGTTGACGTTGACGAGCTGGCTGGCGAAGTCGAGGTAGCTGCGGCCCTCGTGGTCGGTGAAGCGTGACCCCTGCGCCGACGCGACGCCGGGCGGGTCGATGAGGTCCTGGGCCGACCAGGAGTGGAAGACGTGCGCCCGGTCGAGCCGGCGCACCTCGTCCATGTCGAGCGAGGGCAGCAGCTCCCCCATCACATCTCCTCGTGGGTCTCGGGGTCGGCGCCGAAGAGGCGCCCGTCGGGGCGGCCGAGCGCGGTGATCGCCTCGGTCTCGGCGTCGGAGAGGTCGAAGCCGAGCACCTCGAGGTTGGTGCGCTGGCGCTCGGGGTCCGCGGACTTCGGCAGCGGGAGGGAGCCGAGGTGCAGGTGCCAGCGCAGGACGACCTGGGCCGGCGTGACGCCGTGGGCCTCGGCGGCGGCCACGACGGGCGCCGCGTCGAGGAGCTCGCCGCGGCCGATCGGGCTCCACGCCTGGGTGACGATGCCGCGTGCGGCGTCGGCGGCGCGCTGCTCCACCTGCGGGAAGGCCGGGTGCATCTCGATCTGGTTGGACGCGGGCGTCACGCCCGTGGCCTCGATGATCTCGTCGAGGAACCGCGGCGTGAAGTTGCTGACGCCGATGGACCGGACGAGCCCGGCCTCCTTGGCCGCGACGAGCCCCTCCCACGCGCGGACGTAGGACTCCTGCGAGGGGTTGGGCCAGTGGACGAGCACGCTGTCGAGGTACTCGAGGCCCATGACCTGCAGCGAGGTCTCGATGCAGCCCTTGGCGCCGCGGTGGTCGCGACCGGGCACCTTGCTCTGGATGAAGACGTCACCGCGATCCAGGCCGCTGGCGCGCACGGCCTCCGCGACCTCGCGCTCGTTGCGGTAGTTCACCGCGGTGTCGATGAGGCGGTAGCCGACCTCGAGCGCGGAGACCATGGCGCGCACGCCGTCGTCACCGCGGAGCGGGTAGGTGCCGAAGCCGAGGACGGGGACGGAGACGCCGTCCCCCAGGACGCGTGTGGGGAGCTCAACCATGGACCCACGCTAACCAGCCGCGCGTCGCGGTGCGAGCCCCGGTCAGGGTCGGGCAGGAGGGCCCGCCGGCTCACTCCCCGAGCACGGCGAGGAGCTCCCCCTTCGCCTGCGTGTACTCGGCCTCGAGCTGGTCGACGAGGTCGGCCACCGGCAGGACGTCCTCGATGCCCGCGACGGAGTGCCCCGCGCTCCACACGTCGCGCCACGCCTTGGGCGCGATCGTCGACGAGGTGCTGCGCGGCTCCTCCTCGGTGTGCGGGTTGGTCACGTGGGAGACGTCGATGCGCTCCGGCGCGGGCAGGTCGTCGGGGTCGAGGCCGGCCCCGATGATGCTGCGGCGCAGGAAGTTGGCCGGGATCGTGCTGATCGACGGGGTGTAGACGATCTCCTCGGCGCCCGAGTCGACGAGCATCCGGCGGTACTCCTCGGACACGGCCGACTCCTGCGTCGCGAGGAACCTCGTGCCCATGTACGCCAGGTCGGCGCCGGCGGCCTGCGCCGCGAGGACGTCGCGGCCGGAGCTCAGGGCGCCACCGAGGATGAGCGGTCCGTCCCAGACCCGCCGCACCTCGGCGATGAGGGCGAAGGGGTTGAGCCCGCCCGAGTGGCCACCGGAGCCCGCGGAGACGAGGATCAGCCCGTCGACGCCGGCCTGCGCCGCCTTGACGGCGAAGGGAGCGTTGACGACGTCGTGGAAGACGAGACCGCCGTAGGAGTGGACCGCGTCGACGACGTCCTGGGCGGCCCCCAGACTGGTGATGACGAGCGGCACGCGGTGCTCGACGATCTTGGCGAGGTCGGCCTCGATGCGCTTGTTGGTGCGGTGCACGACGAAGTTCACCCCGTACGGCGCGGGCTCGCGGCCGGTGTCCGTCGGCTCCGCGAGCGCGCTCTCGATCTGCGTCAACCAGCCGTCGAACTCCTCCGTCGTGCGCAGGTTGAGCGCGGGGAAGGTCCCGATGACACCCGCGCGGCAGGTGCCGATGACGAGGTCGAGGCCGGAGCCGAGGAACATCGGCGCGGCGATGATGGGCAGGCGCAGTCGGCCCTGGAGCTGGGGGGGCATCGTCATGCCCCCCATCCAAACAGACCTGCGCCGCGGTTACCGGGCTCGCCTCGTGGCGAGGGCCATCCCGCGGCCCATCAGCGACCAGTACCGCGCGGGGACGGCGCGGGCGAGCTTGTCGAGCGCCTTGGCGTCGTTGCCGATGAGCAGCCGACCCTGCCCCGCGATCGCGGCCTCGATGATGGCCTCGGCGGCCCGGTCGGCGGGGTGGCTGAGCATCTTGTCGAAGGCCCTGCGGTAGGTCTCGGCCTCCCCCGGGTCGACGCCCTCGGCGACCCGCGCGTTGACCGCGATGTTCGTCCTGATGCCGCCGGGGTGGACGACGGTGACGCCGACCGGCTGGTCCTCCTCGTCGAGCTCGCTGCGCAGCGACTCGGAGAACCCGCGCAGGCCGAACTTGCTCGTGCAGTAGGCGCTCTGGCCGGGCGGCCCGATCAGCCCGAAGAGGCTCGAGGTGTTGACGACCTGCCCCTGGCCGTTGTCGAGCATCACCGGCAGCAGCGCCCGGGTGAGGCGGATCGGCGCGAGCAGGTTGATCTCGAGCAGCCAGTCGAAGTCCGCGGCGCTCACCTGCGTGAAGCGGCCGCCGACGGCGACGCCCGCGTTGTTGAAGAGCATCGTCACGGCCGGGTGCTCGGTGCGGACCCGCTCGATGACGTCGTCCGTGGCGGCCCGGTCGGCGAGGTCGACGACGAAGGGGGTGACCCCCGCTCCCGGCGTCTCCCGCCCGATCTCGGCGGCGACGCGCTCCAGGCCCTCCGCGTCCCGGTCGAGGACGACGAGGTCCGCACCGCGCCGGGCCAGGCCCTTGGCGAGGTGCTCGCCCATCCCACCGGCCGCGCCGGTGACGACGGCGGTGCCACCGGCGACGACGAGCTCGGGCCGCTTCATCGCAGCACCTCGAGGGTCTCGTCGCGCACGTCGCCCGGGGAGCCGTCGACATTGCTCGACGTCCCGGGCAGCGGCAGGACGGCCGGCGCCGCCGCACCCCGCGGGAGGTGGGCCCCATTCGCCCCGACGGGCACGAAGTGCATGTCCGCGGTCACATCGGCGCGGCCGAAGGCGATCTTGTCCTTGAGGTAGCTCTGCGGCATCGTCCACGGCGCCCGGTCGCCGACCTTGGGGAAGGCCGAGACGACACGCTGGACGTACCCCGCGGTGAGGTCGAGGATCGGCCCGGCGGTCATGCCGTCGGGAGCGACGGGGACGGCGACGCCGAGCCCGCGGTCGCGCATGTGGCCGATGAGCGAGGCGACGTACCGGCTCACCAGGTCGGCGCGCAGGGTCCACGAGGCGTTGACGTAGCCGACGGTCATCGTCACGTTGGGCACGCCGGCGAGCATGAGGCCGCGGTAGGCGTAGGCCCGCTCCATCGCGACCGGCTCGCCGTCGACGCTGAACCGGACGCCGCCGAGCAGCTTGAGCAGCAGGCCGGTGGCCGTCACGACGATGTCGGCCTCGACGACGCGCCCGTCGGTCAACCGCACGCCCTCGGGGACGAAGCGGTCGATGTGCCCGGTGACGACGTCCGCGCGACCGCTGCGGATCGAGGCGTAGAGGTCGCCGTCGGGGACGGCGCACAGGCGCTGGTCCCACACGTCGTACGGCGGGGTGAAGTGCTCGTCGACGACGTCCTGCGGCAGCTGCCGCCGCAGCTGCCCGAGGACGAGCTTGTTGGCGGCCGCCGGCCGGCGCCGGGAGAGCCCGTAGAGGAAGTACTGCATCCCGAGGTTCTTGACGCGGGCCACGGCCTGGACCGCGCCGGGGCCGAGCCGGGTGCGCAGCGCCTGGACGAAGGGGTCGACCCCCGGCACCTCGAAGACATAGCTCGGGGTGCGCTGCAGCATCGTCACGTGCGCGGCGGTCCGCGCCATCGCGGGGACGACGGTGACGGCGGTGGCGCCCGAGCCGATGACGACGACGCGCTGGCCGGCGTGGTCGAGGCCCTCGGGCCAGAACTGCGGGTGGACGACGGTCCCGGCGAAGTCCTCGACGCCCGCGAAGCCCGCGTCGTGCGCCCGCTCGTAGTCGTAGTAGCCGCTGCCGAGGTGGATGAACCCGGCCCGCACCTGCCGGTGGCCGGCCGGGGTCTCGACGTCGACCACCCACTCCTGGGCGTCGGTCGACCAGCTCGCGGCGACGACGCGGTGCCCGGTGCGGACCAGGGCGTCGAGGCCACAGGCGCGAGCGGTGTCGCGGAGGTAGTCGAGGATGTCGCCGCCGTCGGCGATCGCCCTGCGGCCCTGCCATGGACGGAAGGGGAAGGACAGGGTGAACATGTCGGAGTCCGAGCGGACCCCCGGGTAGCGGAAGAGGTCCCACGTGCCGCCGGTGGCCTCGCGGGCCTCGAGGATCGCCATGGTGGCGTCGGGGTTGGCCTCGCGGATCCGGTGGGCGGCGCCGATGCCCGACAGGCCGGCGCCGACGACGAGGACGTCGACGCGCTCCGGCAGCTCGCTGGGGGCGGGGCCCGGCTCGGCGCGGTCCTCGGGTGCAGCAGTCATCGGCGACCTTCCGTCACGGCGTTGTTCCTCACGGGTAACCTACGCCGGTCCCGGCGCGGACGCACCGCCGCGACGCTACGCCCGGGGCGTCCGCAGGTGACAGGCCCCCGGCTCGGCGAAGGGGGTGAGCTGCGGCTCGGGGTCGCCCTCGCGCCGGTCGACGATGCCGTCGACGAGGCCGAGGTGCACCTGGCAGATGACGTCCGGGTTGGCGACGGCCAGGTCGAGCAGGGGGCAGGTGGTGAGCCTCACGAGGTCGCCGTCCCGCTCCGGCCCGAAGCCGAGGTCGCTCAGGGCGGTGTCGAGGTCGGGGCGCGGTCCCTCCTGCGCAGCCCCGGTGGCGAGGTGCTCACCCCAGGCGCGCCCGATCCGGCGGGCCCGAGCCCGCACCCGGGGGCCGCCACCGCTCGCGACGAGGTCGGCAGCGAACGCGCCGGCGAGGGCGCGGTACTCGCCGGCACGACCACCCGGCCGTGGGCGGGCTGAGTACAGGAGCGCCGGTCGGCCGCGCCCTCGGGCCGGGGCGGGCACCGCCTCGATGAGCTCCCGCTCGAGCAGCGTCGCGAGGTGCCCACGGATGGTGTTGTCGTGGGAGCCCACGGCAGCGGCGATCTCGCCGATGCGCAGCGGCCCGTCACCGCCGCGCAGCGCCTCGAGCACCCGGGCGGCGGCACCGAGGTCGTCGGGGTCGGCCCGGGGCGTCGGGCGCGGCCCGAGCGAGTTGTTATTCACGGAATCCAATGTAGTAAATTGGCAGGGCGCGGACAACAGCACCGCGGCCACCCTCGAAGGGACACACCATGACCGAGACCCACCTCCCCCTGGCCGAGGACATCCCGGCCCTCGACGTGCGCCCGATCCCGCGCTCGATCCGGCACGCCACGGTCATCGGCGCCCTGTCGGCGATCCGCCCGGGAGGCGCCCTCGACCTCGTCGCCCCGCACGACCCGCAGCCCCTGCTGCGCCAGGTCGAGGGTCTCGAGCCGGGCGTCTGGTCGGTCGAGTACCTCGTGCCGGGTCCCGACGCCTGGACCCTGCGCCTCACCCGCGCCGCGTCCTGACGTCATGTGCTCCTACTGCGGCTGCCAGTCGATCGACATGATCGGGCGCTTCACCGCCGAGCACGAGGAGCTCATCAACGCGACCGGTCTGCTGCGGCGGGCAGCGGCCGCGGGCGACACCGCCGAGGTCGTCGAGCTCGTCGACGACCTCGCGGCCATGCTCGCGCCGCACACGGGCGCTGAGGAGGCCGGTCTGTTCACCGTGCTGCGGCGCGACGAGGACTTCACCGGGTACATCGACGCCCTGTGCAGCGAGCACGTCGGCCTCGACGGGCTGCTGGCCCGGGTCCGGGCCGGTGACCTCGCTGCCGCCGACCGCTTCTACACCGAGCTGCGCTCGCACATCGAGCGCGAGGAGGACGGTCTCTTCCCCGCCTCGCTCACGACCCTCCGCGGTGACGACTGGGACGAGGTCGACGCCCTCACGGCCGCGGCCGCGCCGACGTCTCCCCTCGCAGCGCGGTGACGGGCCGACCGGCCACCCCGCCCCGAGGCCAGGGCGGGGTCTGGGCGATGCGCGACCGGCCCGGCGTGCTCTGGCTCGTCGCCGCCGCGCTCACGGCGCTCGTCCACCCCTTCGTCCCGGACGCGACCTGGCTCATGGTCCACATGGTCGCCCTCGGCGCACTCACCCACTCGGTGATGGTGTGGAGCACGCACTTCGCGACGACCCTGCTGAAGAACCACCCCGACATCGACCTGCGGGCCACGCAGAACCGGCGCCTGGTCCTGCTGCACCTCGGCGTCCTCGCCGTGCTCGTCGGCGTCCCGACGACCTGGTGGTGGTTGACCCTCGCCGGGGCGAGCGCCGTCGCCTCGGCCGTCTGCTGGCACGCCTGGCAGCTCGTGCGCCGGCTGCGCGGGGCGCTGCCCGGACGCTTCCGCGTCGTCGTGCACCACTACCTCGCGTCCGCGGCCTTCCTCCCGGTCGGCGCGACCCTCGGCGTGCTGCTCGCCCGCGGCCAGGGCGACGAGATGCACGCGCGCCTGCTCCTCGCCCACTCGCTCGTCAACGTCCTGGGCTGGCTCGGCATCACGGTCACCGGCACCCTCGTCACCCTGTGGCCGACGATCCTGCGCGCCCGCATGGACGACGCCGCCGAGCGCCGCGCCCGGCAGGCCCTGCCCGGTCTGGTCGTCGGCCTGGGCCTGGCCTGCACCGGAGCCCTGCTCGGGTGGCGGTGGCTGCTCCTCGCGGGCATCGCCGGCTATGTCGCCGCGCTGCTGTGGAACGCCCGCTCGCTCGTCGCGCCGGCCCGGCAGAAGCCCCCGCGCCACTTCGCGTCGTGGTCGGTCATGGCCGGCGCCGCCTGGTTCCTCGTCGGCATCGCCATGATCGCCTGGCGGGTGGCGACGGCGGACGGGTTCCCCGAGATGGCCACCGGCTACGGGCGGGTCGCGGCCGTGCTCGTCGTGGGCTTCGCGCTGCAGGTGCTCACCGGCGCGCTGAGCCACCTCGTCACCGCCGCCATCGGTGGCGGACCGCGGGTCGTGCGGATCGGCATCGCCGGCTTCGACCGGATCGGCATGACCCGCATCGTCATCATCAACGTCCCCCTCGCGCTCGCGCTGCTGCCGGTCCCGGCCGGCACGCGGGTCGTGCTCACGACGCTCGTGCTCGTCGGGCTCGCGGCCAACGTCTCGATCCTGCTCAGCACGATCAAGCGCCTCGTCGCCGCCCGCCGGGAGGCCGCGCTCGCCACCCCCGAGGACCGTCGGACGGGGCTGGAGCAGGGCCGGGCCGAGGCCACCCGGGTGCTCGAGCCCCCCTTCCCCCGCACCCAGCTCATGGCCGGCGTGACCCTCGTGGCCCTCGCCCTGGCCGCCGGACCGGCCGTGCAGCCGGCCCTCGAGGGCGGCAGCGTGAGCGCCGCGCCCGCGACGTCCGTGGCCCCGACCGGCCACACGACCGAGGTCGCCGTGGAGGCCCGGGCCGACATGCGCTTCAGCCCCTCCCGCGTCGAGGTGCCGGCGGGCGACCGGCTCGTCATCACGCTCACCAACACCGACGGCAGCACCGTCCACGACCTCTACCTCGACGACGACACGCAGACCCCCCGCCTGGCGAAGGGGGAGTCCGCCACCCTCGACGTCGGCGTCGTCGGCGCCGACCGGCAGGGGTGGTGCTCCGTCGCCGGGCACCGCGCGATGGGGATGACCTTCGACATCGTGGTGACCGGCGCGCCCGACGGCGCCACCGGCGGCGCCACCGCCGGCCCGCGCTCGAGCACGGGCGCCGAACCCCCCTTCGCCCTGACGCCCGGAGCCACGTGGCCGGAGGGCTTCGAGGCCGACGATGCCTCCCTCCCACCGTTGCCCGCGACGCGCACCCACCGCGTGACCCTGCGGGTGCAGGAGCAGGAGGTCGAGGTCGCGCCCGGCGTCACGCGCACCCGGTGGACCTTCGGCGGCAGCGCGCCCGGCCCCACGCTGCACGGACGGGTCGGTGACCGCTTCGTCGTCACCCTCGTCAACGACGGGAGCATCGGGCACTCGATCGACTTCCACGCCGGCGCCCTGGCTCCCGACCGGCCGATGCGCACCATCGGACCGGGCCAACGGCTGACGTACACCTTCACCGCCGAACGCGCCGGGATCTGGATGTACCACTGCTCGACGATGCCGATGTCGACGCACATCGCCCAGGGCATGTTCGGCGCGGTGGTCATCGAGCCGCCCGACCTGCCCGAGGTCGACCGCTCGTACGTGGTCACCGCGTCCGAGCTCCACGCGGGCGAGGACACGAGCACGGACCCGGTCGCGACCGCCTTCAACGGGCGCGCCTTCCAGTACGACGCCGACCCGCTCACCGCCCGTGTCGGCGAGCGCGTGCGCTTCTGGGTCCTCGACGCGGGGCCGGACGGGCCGCTCTCCTTCCACGTCGTCGGCGGCCAGTTCGACACCGTCTGGGAGGAGGGGGCCTACCGCGTCGGTGGACCCGACGAGGTCGGCGGACCGGCCGCGGGATCACAGGTCCTGCCCCTGCTCCCGGCCCAGGGCGGGTTCGTCGAGCTGACTTTCCCCGAGGCCGGCCACTACCCCTTCGTCAACCACGTGATGACCGACGCCGAGCGGGGCGCGCACGGCATCGTCCGCGTGCGCTGAGCGGCCGGGTCCGCGTCAGGCCGTGGCGCGCTCGCCGGTCCGGGAGATCGTCGCCAGGACGACGTCGGCGACGAGGTCCGGGTGGTCGACCTGCGGGCAGTGGCCGCAGTCGGGCAGCGTCACGTGCGTCGCCGCGGGCAGTCGACGGCGCGCGACCAGCGCCTCGCTCGGCAGGAGCAGCCGGTCGGTGTCGCCCCAGGCGACGGTCGTCGGGACCGTGACGTCCTGGTCGAACCGCAGCAGGACCCCCCGGACGAAGTTCGGCCAGAAGCCCCTGGCGCGGCGCAGGTTGAGCGTGTCACCGACGGCGTCCTCGAGGGAGACCCGCTCCGGGTGCGTGTACAGCGAGCGGAAGGCGATCCTGCGGAACCACGCGTGGGCGAGGAGCCTGCGGTGCACGGCCTCGGGCAGGTGGCTCCCGAGCCTCATGAAGAGGAGGTTGGCGGCGACATTGGCCAGGTGCAGGGGCGGGAAGAACCCGGCCGGCGAGAGGACGGTCGCCGAGCGCACGCTCCCACGGTGGGCCAGCTCGAGTGACAGGGCACCCCCGAGGGAGTTGCCGACGACGTGCGGACGATCGAGGCCGAGACCGGCGAAGAGCCGCTCGAGCTGCTCGGCCTGGCTGCGCATGGAGTAGCCGTCCGGCGCGGCGGGCACCGGGGAGGAGCCATGGCCGGGCAGGTCGACGACGTAGACGTCGTGGCCGCGGTCGGCGAGGAGGCGCGGCACCTCACCCCACGCCTCACGCCGGTGGCCGATGCCGTGGACGAGGACGACGGGCTCGCCCACGCCCTCGTGGCGCGAGTACTCGATGGTGCTGTGCATGGGCGCAGGTTACTCGTCGGTCACCTGCGACGCCAGAGGACGACGAAGGGCGGGACGCACCTGGGTGCGCCCCGCCCTTCGCCACGGGTCCCGTGGAGCTCAGTGCTCGTGCGGGTCGGCCTCCTGGTCGGCCTTCGTCGCGTGGACGGTGCCCCGCACGTGCTCGGGCGGGCCGTAGAGCGAGTAGACCTTGAGGGGCTCGTCACCGATGTTGGTGACGTTGTGCCACTGGCCGGCCGGGACCATGATGATGTCGTCGTCGCCGACCTCGCGCTCGAACGACAGGTCGTCCTCGGCAGGACCCATCTGGACCCGGCCGCGGCCCTCCTCGACCCGCAGGAACTGGTCGTGGTCGTCGTGCACCTCCAGGCCGATGTCGTCGCCGGGGGCGATCGCCATGACCGTCAGCTGCACGTGGTTGCCGGTCCACAGCGTGGAGCGGTAGTTCGAGTTCTGCAGCGTGGCCGACTCGATGTCGACGACATAGGGGGCGGGTCCGTGGTCCGAGAGGTCGATCTGCTCAGTCATGCTGTCTCCTCGTGGTGTGGTCGGCTCAGGCGCTCGCGCCGACCGAGTCCGGCACGTCGATCTGGTCGCCGGCCTCGAGGGGGCCGTCGGCCGCCTTGGTCGCCGCGATCGCCGACTCCTCGTCGGGGGCGCTCGTGCGGATGAGGTGGTCGAAGGCGCTCAGCGACGCCGTCGAGCCGGCACCCAGGGCGGTGACGATCTGCTTGTAGGGCTCGACCGTGCAGTCCCCTGCGGCGAAGACGCCCGGCATGCTGGTCCGGCCGACGCCGTCGATGACGATCTCGCCGCGCTCGGACAGCTCGACCGCGTCACCGAGCCACTCGGTGTTGGGCAGCAGGCCGATCTGGACGAAGACGCCCTCGAGGGCGAGCTGCTCGGACGGGCCGCCGTCGCGCGGCTCGAGCACCAGACCGGTCACCTTGCCGCCGTCACCGACGACCTCGGTCGTCTTGGTGCCGAGGCGGACGTCGACGTTGGGCAGCGAGCGCAGCTTGCGCTGCAGGACCGCGTCGGCGCGCATCTCGTCCATGAACTCGATGAGGGTGACGTGGCCGACGACGCCGGCGAGGTCGATCGCGGCCTCGACGCCGGAGTTGCCGCCGCCGATGACGGCGATGCGCTTGCCCTTGAAGAGCGGGCCGTCGCAGTGCGGGCAGAAGGTGACGCCCTTGTTGCGATACTCCTCCTCGCCGGGGACGCCCATCGTGCGCCAGCGGGCGCCGGTCGCGAGGACGACGGTCCTGCCCGAGAGAGTGGCGCCGTTGGCCAGGTCGACGACCGTCAGGCCGTCGTCACCGGCGGACAGCCCGGCAGCCGCCTGGCTGCGGATCATCTCGACGTCGTACTCGGTGACGTGGCGCTCGAGGTCGGCAGCGAGCCTGGGACCCTCGGTGTGAGGGACGGAGACGAGGTTCTCGATCGCCATCGTGTCGAGGACCTGGCCACCGAAGCGCTCGGCGACGAGGCCGGTGCGGATCCCCTTGCGGGCCGCGTAGATGGCGGCGGACGCGCCGGCGGGGCCACCGCCGACGACGAGGACGTCGTAGGGCTCGCGGGCGGAGAGCTCCTCCGCGGCGCGGGCGGCGGAGTCACCACCGGAGAGCTCGTCGACCTTGCCGACGATCTCGGCCAGCTCCATGCGGCCGGAGCCGAAGGACTCACCGTTGTGGAAGACGGTGGGCACCGCGAGGACGCCGCGCTGCTCGGCCTCGGTCGGGAAGACCGCGCCGTCGATGGCGGTGTGGGTGATCTGCGGGTTGAGCACGCTCATGAGGTTGAGGGCCTGGACGACGTCCGGGCAGTTCTGGCAGCTCAGGGAGAAGAAGGTCTCGAAGTGGTGGGCACCCTGCAGTCCCTTGACCTGGTCGATGAGGTCCTGCGAGGCCTTGCTCGGGTGGCCGCCGACCTGCAGCAGGGCGAGGACGAGGGAGGTGAACTCGTGGCCCATCGGGATGCCGGCGAAGCGGACGGAGACGCTCGGGTCGGACACCCGGGTGATCGCGAAGGAGGGGACGCGCTCGTCGCGCTCGCCCCCTTCGGCCACGCGGCGGGTGATCTGCGCGCTCATGCCCTCGATCTCGACGAGCAGCGCGTCGAGCTCCGCGGACTTGGCCCCGTCGTCGAGGGAGGCGACGAGCTCGATCGGCTCGCGGAGGTTCTCGAGGTAGGCCTTGAGCTGGGTGGCGAGGTTCGGGTCGAGGGCCATGGTGTGGAGCGACTCCTGTCGGGACGAAGGGGGCGGCGCGAGGTGGTGCGCGGGTGCAGGGTGGGGGGCGACGGCAGGGCGCCGTCGCCCCCCTTCCGGATGCGGTGCCGGGCACAGCCCGGCGATCTGTCAGGGCTCGATCAGATCTTGCCGACGAGGTCCAGGCTCGGGGCGAGGGTCTCGGCGCCCTCTTCCCACTTGGCCGGGCAGACCTCACCGGGGTTGTTGCGGACGTACTGGGCGGCCTTGACCTTGCGGACGAGCTCGGCGGCGTTGCGGCCGATGCCCTCGGCGGTGATCTCGAGGAACTGGATCACGCCGTCGGGGTCGACGAGGAAGGTGCCACGGTTGGCCAGGCCCTCGTCCTCACGCAGGATGTCGAAGTTGCGCGAGATGGTCGCGGTCGGGTCGCCGAGCATCGGGTAGGTGACCTTGCCGACGGCCTCGGAGGTCTCGTGCCACGCCTTGTGCGTGAAGTGCGTGTCGGTCGAGACGGAGAAGACCTCGACGCCCAGGTCCTTGAGCTCGGCGTCGTACTGGCCGGCCAGGTCCTCGAGCTCGGTCGGGCAGACGAAGGTGAAGTCCGCCGGGTAGAAGAAGAAGATCGCCCACTTGCCGGCGATGTCGGCCTCGGAGAAGTCCTTGAACTCACCGTTGATGTAGCCGGTGGCCTGGAAGGGCTTGATCTGGGTGTTGATGAGGGACATGCGTTGAGCTCCTGTGCATCTCGGGGTCAGTGGCTCCGACCCGCGTCGCGCTTGAGCGCTCCGTGGATTGGAACGATTCCAATCTAGCGGATGGCCCCCGAGGGCGCAAACCGGGTCCGTGAAATCCGGGTGAACTGCGCGGGCTGACTGGTGCGAAGTCCCCCGCGGGAGGTCAGCACCCGGCGTGCGCCGGCCTCGGATTCCGCCACCCGGCTCCGGATTCGGTCAGGCCCCGTGGCGCAGGTCACCCCGGGGCGGCACCTTCGTCTCACCGAGCCGGACACCCCGGCCACACCAAGGAGACCCCATGACACTGCGCAGCACCCTGTCCCTCACCGGAGCCCTCGTCGGCGCCGGCGTCATGCTCACCCCGGCTGCGACCGCGGCCCCCGTGCCCGACGACGGGATCAACCGGGCCGACCCGATGACGTCGTACGTCATGCAGCGCGACGGCAGGACGCAGGCCGAGGCCAGGAGCTACCTCGCGACGAAGGAGCGCAAGCAGGCCTCCCTTCGCTCGCTCGAGGCGAAGGGGGTCGACGCCGACGGGGCATGGTTCGAGGGGACCCAGCTCGTCGTCGGCGTGGGCACCGCCCGGGACGCCGCCAGGGTGCGCGCCGCGGGGCTGCGCCCGAGCACGACCGTGAGCCAGAGCGCCCTCGACCGGGTCGCGGCCACCGTGCTCAGGCGGGCCGGGTCGCAGTCGGGACACGTCGTCACCGTCGGCCCGAACCTGCAGCGCGGCGTCGTCGAGGTGCGCATCGCCGAGGACGCGCCGACCGCGCTGCGCCAACGCATCGCCGCCATGGACCGGGTCACCGTCACCACCGCCGACGCGCTGAGCACCCAGGCCGATGTCGTGCCGGGCCGGATCATGGACCTGTCCCCCGGCACCAACTGCAGCCTGGGCTACCCGGGCAGGACCTCCAGCGGCAACAACGTCCTGCTCACCGCCGGCCACTGCGTCGAGGGCCTGCCCGCCGTCCTCGACGCCAACGGCACCCACATCGGCAGGGGCACGCACAGCCGCTTCCGCGAGGGATACAGCAGCGTCGACATGGGCCTGATGGACATCGACACCGAGGACGTGGGCCAGCCCTACGTCGACAGCCGCGGCCACTCGGGCTACTACGCCGTGCAGGGCGCGAGCAAGAACGCCGTCGGCTCCGAGATCTGCAAGGCCGGCAACACCACGGGCTGGACCTGCGGCACGATCAAGGCCTACAACCGCACCGTCAACTACGGCGGCACCATCGTCTCCGGCCTCGCCGAGGCGAGCGTCTGCACCGAGGGCGGCGACTCCGGGGGCGCGTACATCGGCGTCGGCAACCTCGCCCAGGGCATGACCTCCGGCGGCCCGGTCGGCGTGGAGTGCGGGTACAACCGCGGCTACGCGGCCGGCTCGTACAGCTTCTACCAGCCGGTCGTCGACGCGGCGAGCTACTACGGCGTGCGGATCGACGTCGCCAACTGACCCCGGTCCGACGACGGCGAAGGGGGTGGGCCGCCCGGCCCACCCCCTTCGTCCTGCCCGGCGGTCAGGCGTCCTCGGCCAGCGGACCGCGGACGAGGCTGTCGCCCGAGTGCTCGGGACGGTCGTCGAAGGCCTCGTGGGAGATGTCGACGATCACGTAGCCCTCGTCGAGCAGCGACTGGGTGATGGGGAAGCCCGGAGACCTCCTGGACGGCGAGGTCCAGGTTGTCGTCCTCGGCGGAGCCCCACGCGTACACGATCGTGTTGGTGCCCTCCTTGAGCGTGACGTCGGCCGGGCCGATGACGACGTCGTCGGTGCCGGCGAGGACCACGTCGGCCGAGACGGTCCCGGCCGCGAGGTCGGTCGTGCCCTCCTTGGGGTTCGTCACGTCGGCGAAGGCGACCTCACCGTTGGCGCGGACGTCGACCGCCGGGGCCGCGGCGGTGTGCCGGACGGTCAGGCGGGCCTGCCCGGGCTCGGTGGCGGACACGTCGTTGGCGAAGGGGGTGAGGACAGGGGTGCCGTCGGCGTCCAGGTGGGCCGCGACGGTGATGTTGGTCCCGGCCTCGACCGCGACGTCGTCGGCCTGGATGACGGCGTCGCCGTCGGCGCCGGCACCGGCCGCGGTGACCTTGAGGTCGTACTCCCCCGCGGGCAGGGGCATGGGGTCGGTGATCGTGCCGGGCTCGAAGCCTTCGAGCAGGACGTCGCCGTTGGCGTAGACGTCCACCGTGGCGCCCGGCACCCCGTGCAGGATGCTCACGGTGGCGTCGCCGTCGGCGGCGAAGGCCGGGGCGCTCAGGGCGGTGACGAAGCCCGTGGACAGTGCGGCGATGGCGAGCGGTCGGGTGAGTCGCATGAGGGTGCTCCTGGTCTGGGTGGGGAGACGCTGCTTTGCGTCCTGCCCTTACTTCGCCCCACCCCCCTCGCAGGGATGCACTTCACCGGAAGTTTTTTTGGCGACGGCCGACCGGGGTCGTCGTCGCGGGTGCCCGCGGACCCTCAGCGGGCGCGGATCGTCTTGAGCGTCAAGGGTCTGCGCACCCGCTCGGCGAGCTCGGCCACCTGGGCGAGGTACAGCTCGGCGCAGCCCAGGGCGTCGGCGAGCGGGTCGTGGGGGCGGTAGCGAGGCAGGCCGAAACGCTCCCGCGAGGTCTGGAGCCGCAGCTCACCCGCCCGGGGCTCGGGGCCGGTGCCGAGTGCCCCAGCGAGGACCCGGCGCTGCAGGTCCAGGGTGTCGACGCACGTCGTGGCGAAGGGGGCCGCGAAGACCCGGTCGCAGGCAGCGGCGAGGAAGGTGGTCTCGATGGAGTCGTGGTGGGCGAGCAGGACCCGTCCGGTGAGCGCGGCGAGCAGCTCGGTGAGCGCGTCGGCCTCCGGTTGGCCGGCTGCGACCGCGTCGTCCGTCAGGCCGTGCACGGTCGCCGACTCCCCGACGCCGGCGTCCGCAGCCACGACGAGACGCCGCGCTCCCCCGAGGTCGACGGCCGGCCCGTCGACCGGCACCCAGGCCATCGCGACGATCCGGTCGCTGCCGGCGTCCAGGCCGGTCGTCTCCAGGTCGAGGGCGAGCAGGGGCAGCTCGGCCACCGGGGTGTCGGGCGAAGGGGGTGGCACCGCCAGGTGGTCCCGCAGCGGGCCGGCCGGGGCCCGGCGCGCGGCGGCCTCGCGCCGCCGGGCCGAGCCGCCGCCCGGGTCACGCCACCGGATCATGCGAGGTGCTGCCCGGGGTGACGCTGCGCCAGGCCCCGCTGGGCCTCGCGGACGATGTGGAAGGCCTCGCGCAGCGCGCGGCGCTCGAAGGTCGTCAGCTCGTCCGGGGAGAGCCAGGACGTCGGGCGGAGCCCGGCGACCTCCCTTCGGGACTGGTGGGCCAGACGCACGTGCGAGATGAACTCGAGCGCGTCGACGAGGCCCTCCGCCGTCTCCGGGGAGAGCCCGCCGGGCCCGGCCACGGCGCGCAGCCGGGCGCGAGTGTTGACGACGGTCAGGCCCGAGCCCAGCGCGTGGACGCGGGCGAGGTCGACGATCGCCCCGACGCCGCCGCGCTTGAGGTCGAGCATGTCCTTGTGCTCCCCGCTGCGGGCGAGGACGAAGCCGCGGAAGAACCCGAGCGGGGGTTCGTTGGCCACGGCCTGGGCGGCCAGGTGCGCGAGGAGGTTGCGGGCCTGCGGCACCCGGGCGGCGACCCCCTCGACGAGGCGGGCGTGCAGCTCGTGGTCGCCGGCCAGCGGTCGGGAGTCGAAGAAGATGCTGGCGCCGAGCACGGCATCGGGGACCGGTTCGTCGAGCCACTGGCGGAACTCGGCGCGCCAGCCCGAGAGTCGTTGGTGCCAGCGGGGGTTCGTCGCCATGACGTCACCGGGGCAGCGCGGGTGCCCGGCCGCCTCGAGCCCCGCCACCACCTGCGCGGCCAAGGCGGCGACGTACTCCTCGGCACCCTCCGGGGCGTCGTCGGCGATGATCACCGCGTGGTCCTGGTCGCTGCCGAGGGCCTGCTCGTGCCGGGCGCGGGAGCCGAGGACCATCCAGCACATCCGGGGCGCGGGGCCGAGCCCACGGGAGGCGAGGTCCTCGTGGGCGAGGGCGATGAGGCGGCGCTCCACCGCGTCGCCGACCGAGGTGACGACCCGGGTGATGCCGTCGGCGCTCACGTCCTGCTCGAGCAGCTGCTGCACGAGCCTCGGTGTGCGGGCAGCGATCGCGACGACCCCGTCGACGTCGGGCTGCTTGGTCACCTCGCCGACGATGTGCACGGCGTTGGCGCGCTCGAGCCGCATGAGGTCGGTGGCGGTGACCACGCCGACCGGGCGGCGCCCCTCGACGACCGGCAGGTGGTGGACGTTGGCCCGCGTCATCGTCAGGAGCATCTCCAGCGCCGGGGCGTCGACGGGCGCGACGATCGGCTCGCGCGTCATCACCTCGCGCACCGGACGCGCCGGGTCGACCCCGGCGGCGACCACCCGGCGCCGCAGGTCCCGGTCGGTGAGGATGCCGACGAGCACGTCGTCGTCGACGACGAGGAGGCTGGAGACCCCTTCGTCCGTCATGACGCCCGCCGCCTGCGCGATGCCCGTCCCCGACCCGACGGTGATGGGGGCGCGGTGGACCAGGTCACGGGCGGAGGTGCGCATGATCGCCTCGCCGTGCCGACTCGTCGCGACCGCCGTGGCCGCTGCGCGCAGCAGGCCCGCCCGCTGCACCTCGAAGTGGTCGGCGAAGCGCGGCTGCTCACGGCGCAGCTCGTGGAAGACCTCCGCCGGCATGTGCAGGCCGAGCGTGTCCTCGATGGCGACGACGTCGAAGCGCGACGGGTTGCTGCCCACGAGGGTCGTCGAGCCGCTGGCCCACCCCTCGGCGCCGCGGCTGACGAGCCGTCCTTCCGCGTCGCGGGTCTCGACGGCTCCCGAGCGGATGATGATGAGCTCGTCGCTGTCCCGCCCCACGGTGATGAGGTGGCTGCCGCGGCGGTGGTAGCGGACCCTCAGGCGGCGCGCCAGGTCCCGGCGCACCCGGTCCGGCAGCGCGTCGAAGGGGGCGTGCTGCGCGAGGAAGTCGACGACCTCGGTCAGCTCGGTCTCGGCCATGCCCCCATGGTGGCAGCCCGGTCCCCCGCATTCCCCTAGGGCAATGCGCAGGTCGGCGACCGCTCGTCTGCATTGCCCTAGGGGAATGCAGCGTCTCGGGTCAGGGCGGGCGCCGCCGGATCAGGCGGAGTGGGTCAGGCGCCCGGCGACGAAGGTCGCGAGGACCCGGGTCGTGCGCAGCAGCGCGGCCTGCTCGGCGGTGCCGGACAGGCCGGCGGGGCGGGCGCCGTCGTCGACGAGCGCGAGGTCGGCCGGGCCCCCGACGGCCGGCTCGGCCACTCCGTCCGTCGAGGCGAGCAGGGCCTCGCGCGGGGTGATCGCCTGCTCGGGAGCCCACGGCTCGCGCTCGTCGGCGCTGCGGTGGACGGCGGCCGACATGGCCAGCCACGGGTCGAGCGGCGCGACGGGCGCGTCCGAGCCCAGGCGAAGGGGGATCCCCGCGTCCACCATCGACCGCAGGGCGAAGCAGCGCTCCAGCCGGTCGGGCCACAGGGCCTCCGTCGAGTCGCGGTCGTCGAGCAGGTGGGCCGGCTGCACGCTGGCGACGATCCCGAGCTCGGCGAAGCGGCCGAGCGCCTCCATCCGCACGAGCTGGGCGTGCTCGATGCTGCCGCGGGCGCCGCTGGCCGCGTAGGCGTCGAGGGCGTCGAGCAGGGCCGCGTCGCCGATGGCGTGCACGGCCCCGTCGAGGCCGTGGGCATGTGCCCGGGCGAGCATCGCGGTCAGCTCCTCGGGGTCGACATTGCGCTTGCCCCGTGGGTCGCCGAGGTCGTCGTCGGTGACGAAGGGCTCGCAGCACCACGCGGTGCGGGTGTTGAGGGAGCCGTCCGTGATGACCTTGAGCGGACCCATCGTCACCAGGCCGGTGGCGTCGAGGACGTCACCGGTGCGGGCACCGGCGGCGATCGCGTCGTCGAGCCCCTCCGGGTACGTGCACGTGCGCACCCGCAGCAGGTCGAGCCCCGCCGCCGTGCGGGCCGGCCACTCCAGGCGACCGGTCTCGAACTCCATGTCGGCGACGCCGACAACCCCCTTCGCCGCGGCCGCTCGCATCGCGCCGTCGAGGCTGGCGCGCACGACGGCCGGGTCCTCCGGCAGGTCCGCGAGGCGCGAGTAGATGGGGAACCAGTCGTCCTCGTCGAGGTGGCCCTCGCGCACCGGCAGCCCGAGCGCGCGGAAGGCGGCGCTGCTCAGCCAGCCCGCGTGGCAGTCACCGCTGATGAGGATGACCGGTCGGTCGCCGACGACGGCGTCCAGCTCCGCGGTGCTCGGCAGCCGGTCCCAGCCGGCCACCCGCCACCCGAAGCCCTGCACGACCGCGCCCGGCGCCGGACGCTCCGCCGCGAGGTGTCGCGCGACCCTCGCGGTGACCTCGTCCGGGCTCTCGGTGTCCGAGACGTCCACCCTTCGCGCCATCGCGGGCCACTGGCCGAAGTGCACGTGACCGTCCCACAGACCCGGGATCACCAGCGCTCCCCCGGCGTCGTGCACGGCCGCGCCGCGGGCGGCGAGACCGGCGCCGATCTCCACGATCCGCCCTGCGTCCATCCGGATGTCGACGGGCGAGGCGCCGGGTCGCAGCCGGGCGCCGGTGAGCAGCGCGTGCGGGGCGAAGGGGGTCATGCCCGGCACCCTACGACGGTTACCGTGGCGCCATGCACCTGCTCGTCGTCGCCGCGATCGCGGCCGAGGCCGCCCACGTCCCCGAGGACGTCGAGGTCCTCCTCACCGGCGTCGGCAAGAGCCTCGCGGCGGTCGCCGTGACCCGTGCGGTCTGCGAGCACCCGCACCGCGAGGACCTCGTCGTCGTCAACATCGGGACCGCCGGTGCGCTGCGCCCGGACGTCACCGGGCTCCACGAGATCGGCACGGTGCTCAACCACGACCTGTCGGCCGAGCCGATCCGCCGGCTCGGCCTCGACCCGCGGGAGCGGCTCGAGCTGGACCCCGCTCACCCGACGACGCTCGCGAGCGGGGACCTCTTCGTCACCGACCCCGCGGTCCGCGACCGGCTCGCCGAGCAGGCCCACCTCGTCGACATGGAGGGCTACGCGATCGCCCTCGCCTGCCAGGAGCTCGGCGTCCCGGTCCATCTCGTGAAGATGGTGAGCGACAACGCCGACGAGACCGCGCACGACTGGTCGGCGGCCGTCGACGGGTGCGCGCGCGAGCTCGCGGCGTGGCTGGCCGACTTCGCCGGGTGATGGGAATGGTTCTCGACTCGTCGGGGTTGAGCACCACATGATGACGCGCAACGACACCCTCTACGGCTTCGAGCGGTACGAGCGCGCGAAGCACGCCTTCGATGCCGCCCGGTACACCGATGCCGCTCGCGAGCTCGAGGACTTCCTCATCGACCTCGCCGCGGCGCGCGCCGGTGGCGACGCGGACCCGATCGGCCACGGCACGGCCGAGCTGCACCTGCTGCTCGCCCGCGCCTACTTCCACTCCGCGCAGCTCGGGCGGGCCGAGTCCGCCTGCCGCCAGGTCCTCGTCGAGGCCCCCGACGACGCCTACGCGCACCTGCTGCTCGGCCGCACCCTCCAGCGGGCCGGGCGGCACGACGAGGCGCGCGGCCCCCTTCGCCTCGCCGAGCTGCTCGGTGACTACGCGACGCCGGCGGACGCTGCCGCCGAGGTGGCTGACGAGGGCTTCTGAGCGCCCCACGTGTCCCACGATTCTCGGGTGACCCGATAATCCCCGGGTTCGCAAGAGTTTGAAACCCTTGCGAACCCCGGGAAAGTCTTGCTCAGCGGAGCACGTCGTCCGCGTGCGGTCGGTCAGGACGTCTGGGCCCGTCCACGACGAAGGGGAGGGGAGACGACGCGTCTCCCCTCCCCTTCGTGCTGCCGGCTGGGCGTCAGCCGGCGCTCGGGTGCGTCATGTCGGCCGGGACCACCCAGGCGTCGAAGTCCTCGCCGGAGATGTCCCCGGAGGCGAGTGCCGCCTCGCGCAGGCTCGTGCCCTCCTTGTGCGCCTTCTTGGCGATCGCCGCGGCCTTGTCGTAGCCGATGTGGCGGTTGAGCGCGGTGACGAGCATGAGGTTGCGGGCGAGGTTCTCCTCGATCTTCTCCGTCACCGGCTCGATGCCGACGGCGCAGTTGGTGTCGAAGGAGACGCACGCGTCGGAGATGATCCTGATCGACTCGAGGACCGCGTGGGCCATGACCGGCTTGTAGACGTTGAGCTGGAAGTTGCCCTGGCTGCCCGCGAAGCCGACCGTCGCGTCGTTGCCGAAGACCCGCGTGGCGACCATCGTCATCGCCTCGGCCTGGGTCGGGTTGACCTTGCCCGGCATGATCGAGGAGCCCGGCTCGTTCTCCGGGATGGCCAGCTCGCCGATGCCGTTGCGGGGGCCGGAGGCGTACCAGCGCACGTCGTTGGCGATCTTCATCAGCGCGCCGGCGAGCGTGCGCAGGGAGCCGCTCACCTCGACGAGCGCGTCGTGGGCGGACAGCGCGGCGAACAGGTTGGGGGCCTGCACGAAGTCGTGCCCGGTCTCGGCCGCGATCTTGGCGGCGCAGAGCGCGCCGAACTGCGGGTGGGCGTTCAGGCCGGTGCCGACCGCGGTGCCGCCGATGGCCAGCTCGCGGGCTCGCTCGTCGGCGTGCCTGACGGCGTCGAGGGCGAAGTCGATCTGCGCGACCCAGCCGTCGATGACCTGGCCGAGGGTGACCGGGGTGGCGTCCTGCAGGTGGGTGCGCCCGACCATGACGACGTCGGCGTACTGCGTGGCCTTGGCGGCGAAGGTCTCCCGCAGCTGCGTGACGGAGGGGTAGAGGCGCTCGGCGAGGTCGAGGACGATCGCGATGTGCATCGCGGTCGGGAAGGTGTCGTTGCTCGACTGGCCGCGGTTGACGTGGTCGTTGGGGTGGACCGGGGTCTTGGAGCCCATCTCGCCGCCGGCCATCTCGATGCCACGGTTGGAGATGACCTCGTTGGAGTTCATGTTGGACTGCGTGCCCGAGCCGGTCTGGAAGACGACGAGCGGGAAGTGCGCGTCGAGGTCACCGGCGATGACCTCGTCGGCGGCCCGGGTGACGAGGTCCGCGACGTCCTGCGGGAGCTCGCCGAGCTCGGCGTTGGCCAGGGCGGCCGACTTCTTCAGGACACCCAGGGCGCGGATCATCGAGCGGCCCCACACGAAGGTGTCCCGACCGATGTCGAAGTTGCCGAGCGAGCGCTGCGTCTGCGCCCCCCAGTACTTGTCCGCGGCCACCTCGATGGTGCCCATGCTGTCCTTCTCCGCGCGCATCTCAGTCATGGGGCCAACGCTACTCGGAGCGCTCAGGTGAGCGACCGGAGCACCCGGGTCCCGACCCCGCGGGCCTCCAGCTCCTCGAGGGCGGAGTCCAGGTCGGGCGCCACGACGATGTCGTCCAGGCTCGCCGGCGACATGAACCCGGCCTGCGAGATGCCGCGAAGGGAGTCCAGC
Organism: Janibacter terrae NBRC 107853; assembly: GCF_001591405.1. Lineage (GTDB taxonomy): Bacteria > Actinomycetota > Actinomycetes > Actinomycetales > Dermatophilaceae > Janibacter > Janibacter terrae. Next base: position 1,111,233 of record NZ_BCUV01000007.1, on the reverse strand, counting down.
AGCGGCGTCCAGAAGCCGTCGACATCGAGGAAGCCCACCGGCTTGTCGAGCAGACCGATCTGCCGCCAGGTCCACACCTCGAAGATCTCCTCGAGCGTGCCCATCCCGCCGGGCAGCGCGAGGAAGGCGCTCGTCAGGTCCGCCATGAGCGCCTTGCGCTCGTGCATCGTCTCGACGACGTGCACCTCGGTGAGGTCGTCGCGGCCCCACTCGCGCTCCACCATGAAGGAGGGGATCACACCGATGACCTCTCCCCCTGCGTCGAGCGCACCCTGTGCGAGCGCGCCCATGAGGCCGGACCCGCCCGCGCCGTAGACCACGCCGATGCCGCGCCCGGCGAGGTCGGACCCGACCGCGTGCGCAAGCTCGACCCACCCGGGGTCGTTGCCGGGGGTGGAACCGCAGAAGCAGGTCAGTCGCTCGATCACCCGTCGACCCTATGCGGCCCTGTCTGCGCGCACGGCTACTCTCCGCTCATGCGCCGCTTCCTGAGCCTCGTCGTGCTGGTCCTCGTCGGCGCGCTCGCCCTGGTCCTGTGGCGGCCAGCGCTCAACCCCTTCACCCCTGAAGAGGAGCCGGCCAGCAGGACGGTCCTCCAGTCGTTGACCGACATGAGCGAGTTCCACGCCGTGAGCGGGTACTACGAGACCGTCGTCCTCCTCGAGGACGACTCGCGCGTCCCTGACTTCCTCACCGGCGACCGCCTCGTCTACGTGGGCAAGGGCAACGTCGACGTCGCCGTGGACTTCGGCGGCCTGGACGAGGACGCGATCACCACGACAGCAGACCGCACGTCGGCCACCATCCGTCTGCCGGAGCCGAGCCTGAGCAAGCCCTCTCTCGATCTCGAGGAGAGCAAGGTCTTCACGCACGAGCGAGGACTGATCACGAAGTTCAAGGGCTCCGACCGCGAGCGCAAAGCGCAGATCAAGGCCGTCGAGCAGATCACCGCCGCCGCCAGCGCGGAGGACAAGCTCGTCGAGCAGGCCAAGAAGAACACGAGCGCGATGCTCGACGACCTGCTCGGCGGGCTCGGCTACACCGACGTGACCGTCCTGTGGGGCGCGGAGCCGGCAGACGGTGAGTGACCTCGTTCGTCACGCTCGCACGAGTCGTCGCAGCGCCATCCGCGCGATCGGCGCATAGGCGAGCGCGAGCGGCCGCGGCGCCGCGATCTCGACCCACGCGCTGCTCCCCCTTCGTCCTGCGTCGACGCCGTGGCGCATCCGCACCCGGAGCGGGGCCGGCCCGGGCATCCAGACCCAGCGCAGCGCCTCGTCGTCGACCGCCTCCACGACGAAGGGGACGCGGAGCCCGAGCGGGCCGCGCACGACCCCTTCGCCACCGGCGGTGATGCGTCCGGGCGGGTGGTCGACGCCCCGGATCTGCGGTGCCCAGCCGGCCCACAGGGCGGGCGTCGTGTACCTGCGCCACACCTCGTCGACGGCCGCGGAGCCGTCCGCCCGGACGCGAAGGGGGCGCCCCGGACCGCTCGTCATCCTCGACCTGCACGGGTGGCCATGCGTCGACACTACGGCCGACCGGGCGACCGTAGGCTGAGTGAGTGGCCCCGGATCCCCGCACCCTCACCGCACGGACGGTCGGCGCTGCGCAGCGACGTCTGGCCACGGCGCTGCGCAGCCGGGTCGCGGGCCCCGACGCGCACGAGGCCGCAGCCCGCATCTGGGACACCCCCGGGCCGCGCTGGTTCACCCGCGAGGACCCGATCTGGCGGGTCCACGGGGACGCGTCGATGTTCACCGGGGGTGTCGCCGCCCTGCTGCTGCAGTCGCTGCACCCCTCGGCGATGGCGGGCGTCGCCGGGCACAGCGGGTTCCGCGGCGACCCGTGGGGCCGGCTGCAGCGCACCAGCCACTACCTCGCGACGACCACGTACGGCACGGTCGAGCACGCCGAGCAGGCGATCGACGTCGTGCGGGCGGTCCACGCGCGCGTGCGCGGCACGAGCGACCTGGGCGTCCCGTACGCCGCGGACGACCCGCACCTGCTGCGCTGGGTGCACGTGGCGGAGGTGTGGTGCTTCCTGCGCGCGCACCAGCTCTTCGGGGCGCGGCCCCTCACCGTCGAGGAGGAGGACACCTACGTCGCCCAGACCGCGGTCCCGGCGCTCCGCCTCGGCGCCCGCGACCTGCCGATGTCGGTGGCCGAGCTCGAGGTCCAGCTCGCCGACTACCGGCCCGAGCTCGTCGTGACCGAAGCGGCCCGGGACGCGGCGACCTTCCTCCTGCGCGAGCCGCCCCTCCCGCTGGCTGCTCGTCCCGGATACGCCCTCATCGCCGCCGGCGCCCTCTCGGTCCTGCCGCCCTGGGCGGGCGAGATGCTCGACCTGCCGGCGACCCGCGGCGGTCGGCGCACGCTCGCCCGCGCCGCGGGTCACACCTCCACCCGGTTGGTGCGGTGGGGCATGGCGGGCAGCTGACGCGCGAAGCCCTCGGCGGGGCATCTGGCAGGCAGTGGACCATCATGGCCGGATGAGCCGATCATGGATTCGTGACCACGCGCTGCTGCTGGCCAACCTCGCCCTGTTCGTGATCTTCCTCGTGGGCATGGTCGTCGCCGGCACCAGCGTCTACAACGAGACGCAGATGGAGCACGGCCAGCCGGGCACATCGCTCCTGGGCTACCTCAAGACGCCCGACTTGGTCGAAGCGACCTTCGAGAACTGGGAATCCGAGTTCTTGCAGATGGGGATGTACGTGCTCCTGACAGCCAAGCTCGTCACGGTCGGATCCTCGGAGTCCAAGCCCCTGGAAGGGTTCGAGGGCGACGAGGACCCGCGCGACCATGCGCACGACCCCGACGCCCCGGGACCGGTGCGTCGCGGTGGGTGGCTGCTGCGCCTCTACGAGCACTCCCTGGGCTTGTGGTTCCTCGCGTGGTTCCTGCTCAGCATCGTCCTGCACGCACTCGGCGGGGCGGCGGCCTACAGCGAGGAGCAGGTCCAGCACGGCGGCGAGCCCGTCGGGGCTTTGTCGTACGTGACCACGAGCCAGTTCTGGTTCGAGTCCTTCCAGAACTGGCAGTCGGAGTTCCTCGCCGTCGCGGCGATCGTCTTCGCCTCGATCTGGCTGCGGCAGCGCGGGTCAGCGGAGTCCAAGCCCGTGCACGCGCCGCACTGGCAGACCGGTAGCTCCTGACTCACCCACGGGGCAGCGTGACGACGGCCAGCAGACGCGCGAGCCGCTCGGCCATGTCCTCGGCGGTGTGGTCCTCGTGCTCCTGCCACCACGTCACCGCGGCGTCGACGATCGACTCCCAGATGTGGTCGAGCAGGTCGTGGTCGAGCGGGTCCTCGAGCCCCGCCGCGGCGAGCACGTCGCGGGTGCCGACCGTGCCCATCGTGCGCAGCCGGACCCGGTGGTCCACGGCGAGCGCGGCGGCGGCGGAGCCGGCAGGCAGGGTCTCGTCGTTGATGAGGGCCCAGGCGTGCCGGTGCTCGGCCATCGCGGAGAAGATCGCGGTGAAGGTCTCCTGCGCCCGCCGGCCCGGGTCACTGGCCGTCTGGGCCGCGGCGATCGAGGAGACGAGCGGGGGCCCCACCTCCTCGAGGCAGGCGGCCGCGAGGTCGGCCTTGGACCCGAAGACGTTGTGCACCATCGCCTTGGACACGCCGGCCCGCTCGGCGATGTCGGTCATCGAGGCGCCGTCGTAGCCCTTGCGGCCGAGCTCTTCGACGGCGGCCTGCACGAGCTGCCGCCTGCGCTCGGCGCGGGCGACCCCCTTCGTCCCGATCGTGCTCACCGAACCTCCTGTCGTGGTGCGGCACATCTTGTCACCGACCCGAACTGACTCTATGGTCAGTTCGTCCCGTCCCGAGGCGAAGGAGCCCCGACATGGCACGACCCGACCTCACCGTGCTCGCCATCCCGGCCTTCATCGGCGCGATGGGCGCCGAGCTGTGGTGGCAGCGCCGGCACCCGGCCGCACCGGGCGAGGAGCGTGCGGGCGACTACGAGCTGGGCGACACGATCGCCTCGCTGACGATGGGAGTCGGCAGCCTCGTCACCCCCTTCGTCACCGGCCCGCTCCTGCGTCGCCTCACCCCCGGCAGCACGAAGGGGGGCACCGCCCTCCTCGCCCTCGGCGCCGCCGCGGGCGCGGCCACGACGGTCGGGGACGTCCTGCGCCGCCGCCGCGAGCACGGCGGCACCCTCCCGGAGGCCGGCACCCTGCCCTCCGACGCGGCACCACCGGTCACCGTGCGCTCCCGCGCCGACGCCCTCGGCCTCCTGACCGCTGGCTCGGCCGTCGCCGCGGTCGCCTCGACGGCCGTCGCCGCCGCCACCGTCTGGACCGCTCAGACCTCGGCCACGCGGCTGGCGCGGCTCGCCCCCTTCGGCCTGCGCACGGGTGCGGCGAGCTACCTGCTCGGGATCGCCGGCTGGGACTTCATCTACTACTGGAACCACCGCCTGTCCCACGAGTCGCGCTGGCTGTGGGCCGTGCACGTCGTGCACCACAGCAGCGAGCGCTACAACCTCTCGACCGCCCTGCGGCAGCCGGTCGCCGAGGGCTTCACGATGGCCGTGCCGTACGGGCTGCTCGCCCTCGCCGGCGTGCCGCCGAGGTACATCGAGGACGCGCGGGCGCTCAACCTCATCTACCAGTTCTGGATCCACACCGAGGCGGTGCGCTCGATCGGCTGGCTTGAGCGGGTGCTCAACACCCCGAGCCACCACCGGGCCCACCACGGCAGCCAGCGGCAGTACCTGGACATCAACCACGGCTCGATCCTCATCCTGTGGGACAAGCTCTTCGGGACCTTCGAGCCCGAGGTCGAACGCGTGCGCTACGGGCTGACCCGCAACATCGAGACCTTCGACGTCAGGACGATCGCCACGCACGAGTGGCGGGACATCGCCACGGACGTCGCCACGGCCCCGACCTGGGCCGACCGCTTCGGGTTCCTGCTGCGCGGACCCGGGTGGGCCTACGAGCGCCGTGCCGAGCTGGCCCCTGTCGCGGAGCCGGTCAGCCGGGTGTCGGAGCCGGTGGCGGGCTGAGCGGGCCGGCACGGCCTCACCCCAGGAGCAGGTCCCGCATCGACACCTCAGGGTCGGCGAGCCGGGTCCGGTCGAGCTGCTGCCCGTGGTGCAGGGCCCGCCGCCCGACCATGAAGTCGCGAGGCCGGTTGACCGTGGCGACCCCGCGGAAGCTCCCGTCCTCACGGAAGGCGAGGACCGCCAGGTCATCAGCGCCCTCGCGCACGACACAGTCGTCACCCGGACCGACGATCCCGGCCATCTGCAGGTGCAGATCGGCCTGGTCCGACCAGAAGAACGGCACGGTCGCGTACGGCTGCTGCTGCCCGAGGATGGACGCGGCGACCGTCTTGGCCTGGTCGATGGCGTTCTGGACCGACTCCATCCGACCGACGAACTCGACGTGCCCGCCGTTGGTGCAGTCGCCCGCGGCGTACACACCCGGCAGGGTGGTCCGGGCGAACTCGTCGACGACGATTCCCTGGTCGACCTCGGCGCCGATCGCCTCGGCGAGCTCGGTCCGCGGGGCAGCACCGACACCCACGACGACGAGGTCCGCCGGCAGGCTCGCGCCGTCCTCGAGCACCACCTCGAGCCCGCCGTCGGCCTGCCGCAGCCCGGCGATCCGCGCGTCGAGATGGAACTCGATCCCGCGAGCCTGATGGTGCTGCTGCACGAACGTCGAGATCTCCGGTGGTGCAGCCCGCCCGAGCAGCCGCGGCGCCGCCTCGAGCACGGTGACCGCACACCCACGGGCTCGAGCGACGGCGGCCGCCTCCAGCCCGATGAACCCGCCACCGACCACGACGACCCGCTGCGCGCTCGCCAGGCCCTCGGCGAGCCGGTCGGCGTCCTCGAGGTCCCGCAGGACGTGGACCGCGTCACCGGTGAACCCGGGCAGGGTGAGCGACCGGGGCGCTGCGCCGGTCGCCAGCACCAGGTGGGCGAAGGGGAGGTCCGCGCCACTGGCCGTCGTGGCGCGGCCCCCTTCGCCCGGGTCGAGGGTGAGCGTCTCGACCCGGTCACCGGTGATGACCGTGATGTCCTGCGCCTCGTAGTACGAGTCGTCCCGCAGGACCAGGCTCTCCCGGTCCGCCTCGCCGGCGAGGTAGGCCTTCGACAGCGGCGGGCGCTGGTACGGGGAGATCGCCTCCTCGCCGACGATGACGACCGGGTCGGGGTAGCCCCCTTCGCGCAGTGACTGCGCGACCTGGGCGCCCGCCTGGCCCCCGCCGATGATGACGACGCCGGCGCTCATTCCTGCTCCGGCGCGATCGTGACCGACAGTCCCTCGAGCTCTTCGCTCAACTTGATCTGGCAGGACAGGCGGCTCGTCGGCCGCCGCGGGGCGACGGCCTCCTCGAGCATCTCGTCCTCCCAGTCGTCCGCTCCGCCGACCTGCGTCGCGAACTCCTCGTCGACGTAGACGTGGCAGGTCGCGCAGGAGCAGGCTCCGCCGCACTCCGCGACGATGCCGGGCACCCCGTGCTTGACGGCCGTCTCCATGAGGGAGCTGCCGGGCCTGCCGACGACCTCGTGGAGCTCGCCCGAGGGGGACGTGAGCCGGACGGTGATCATGATCGTTCTCCTTGGTTGTGCGGGTCAGAACTTCTCGAAGTACTCGCGGTGCTCCCAGTCGGTCACGCCGTTGACGTCGGCCTCCCGGTCGGGGTTGCTCGCGACCCACTCCTCGTACCGCCCCACCTCGAAGCGCTTCATCGTCACCAGGTAGTCGATGAAGCTGCTGCCGAAGGCCTCCCGGAAGAAGGAGTCGCTCTCGAGGGCGTCGATCGCGCTGCCGAGCGACTGCGGCAGCTGCGGCACGTCGGCCGCGTAGGGGTCGATGCTCGCGGCGCCCGGGGCGGTCTTGCGGCGGATGCCGTCGAGGCCGGCGGCAACCTGCGAGGCGATGTAGAGGTACGGGTTCGCGCTCGGCTCCCCGACGCGGTTCTCCACGTGAGAGCTCGGGTCGCCGGGGTTGGAGATGACCCGCATGAGGGCGGCCCGGTTGTCGTTGCCCCAGGTGAGCCGGTCGGGGGCCAGGGAGTACGGACGGCGACGACGGTAGCCGTTGACGGTCGGCGTGGTGAAGACCGAGGCCGCCTGCGCGTGCGCGAGGGTCCCGCCGATGTAGTGCATGCCGACGTCCGAGAGTTCCTGGCCCTCCCCCGGGACGAAGGCGTTGGCGCCGGTGACATCGTTGAGCGAGGTGTGCAGGTGCCACCCGCTGGCGTAGAAGCCCGCGATCGCCGGGGTGCACATGAACGACGCCAGGTGCCCGTTGCGCTTGGCGACCTGCTTGACCGCCATCCGGAAGAGGGTCACCGAGTCGGCCGCCTCCAGACCGGGCAGCACGTCGAATGTCGACTCCACCTGGCTGGGTGCCCACTCGTCGTCGGTGGAGCGCAGCGGCAGCCCGAGCGCCTGGACCGCGCGACGGATCGGGCGCAGCTGCTCGTCGATCTCGTCGAGGTGGTCGTCGAGCAGGTAGCTGTACCCGCGGGCGACCGGCGCGACGATCGGGGCGTCGGCGGCGATGCCGGGTGCTCCGAGCGAACCGTTCACCACGTTGTCGTCGAGCAGCCGGGTGAGGTACCACTCGATCTCCAGACCGGTGACGAGGTCGTACCCCTCGCTCTTGAGGTCCGCGAGGGTGCGCTTGAGGATCGAGCGCGGCGAGAACGGGAACGGGGACCCGTGGCGGGAGTACAGGTCGCACATCACCCAGCCGGTGCCCTCGGCCCACGGCAGGACCCGGAAGGTCGGGATGTCGGGGACCATGACGACATTGGGTGAACCCGCCAGCTCGGGGATGCCGAAGCCACCGTCGGGCGAGAACGGGTTGAACACGATCCCGTTGGCCGTGTCGAAGAAGTACGGCGCCATGGTGATCTCGATGCCACCCTTGAGTGCGCTCTCGAAACCGTCGCGAGACATGCTCTTGCCGCGCAGCTGACCGTGCTGGTCGGGCCAGGTCATCCGGATCGCGTCGAGACCGAGCTCGTCGATCCGCGCGAGGAGCTCGCTCGCCGCGGCGCGCTGCTCCTCCGAGTAGATGCCGTGCCGCTCGATGAAGTTGCTGGTTGCACTCATGTGGGTCTTCTTTCGTGGGGAGATGGGTCGCCGTCCGGCCGCAGGTGGGCCGGCTACCGGTGGGTCGAAGGGGGGAGGTCCAGCCAGCCGCCGATGAGGGCGGCCGCCGCGGCGCGGGAGGTCGGGGCGGCGGCCTCTGCGTCGGCGAGCATGGCGTCGACGTCGAGCCCCGCCGCGCGCAGCTTGGGGCCCTCCCGGGCGATCAGGTCCCGGATGCCGTCCGGGGAGATCTCGGGATGGAACTGCACCGCCAGCGCGCTCCCGAGGGACCACGCCTGCGGGTAACGGTCGCTGGTGGCGAGGATGTCGACCCCCGGCGGAGGCTCGAAGGTGTCGCTGTGGAACGAGAAGAAGGTCCCGTCCATGGCATCGGACAGGGGGTGCTCGACGTCGGTGCGGCGCACCTGCGTCTGCCCGTACTCCAAACCCTGCGTGCCCGGCACCGCCGCCCCGCCGAGCACGTGCGCCAGGATCTGCGACCCGAGGCAGATGCCGAGGGTGGGGGCGCCCGCGTCGATCGCGGCGCGGATCCACTCCATCTCTGCGACGAAGGGAGGATCGTCCAGCTCGTCGTACACGCTGGTCGGCCCGCCCAGGACGACGACCCGCTGCGGGTCGTCGGGCAGGGTCTCGCCGCCGAAGGTGTGCACGATCCGGTGCGGCATCCCGCGAGCGTCGAGCTCCTCGATGATCCACGCGACGTCGGGGGTGTCGATGTGGCTGATGATGATCGTCTCGTCGGTCACCGGGTGTGCTCCACCGTGGTGTGCCAGGGGCGCCAGTGGTCGACCTCGGCGAGGGCGCCGAGCAGCCCGACGGCCTCGTCCCGGTCGACCGCCACGAAGCTCTCGTCGGGGACGACCTCGTAGACCGAGTGGTCCCAGAAGTGCATCGCCCGGACCTGGACGGCGAGCTCGTCGAGCGCGACGAGGCGCCGTCCCTGGCGCTCGACGACGGCTTCGAGCGCGGCGCACCGGTGGCGCAGACGTTCCGTCTCCGACCGCAGCTGTGCGATGGCGTCCTGCAGCTCGTCGGACATCACAGCACCAACGTGAGGTTCTCGTGGCCGTGCTCGGAGTCGAGCAGGTTGGTCTGCTTGAGCACGATCTCCCAGCCCTCCCCCTTCGGCCGCAGCACGTGGCCGCACCATCCGGAGTAGAGCTTGGTGACGCCGGCGCGGAACTCGGTGACCAGGACGTTGGAGCGGATGAACCGCAGCCCGCTGGTGGTGTCGTCGAGGACCTCGACGTTGGTGATCAGACGACGGGTGCGCGATCGCGGGATCTGGCAGTAGGCCAAGCCGGTGCGCAGCCAGTGCACCCGGTCGGTGAGCCGGCGGCGGTCGTCGAAGGCGTGGCTGACCTCGCGACGCGGGTCGCCGGAACCGGCGGTGATCGGCACCCAGTAGAGGCAGTCGTCCGAGAAGAGGTCGATCCACTCGTTGAACCGGCCCTCGTCGACGTACCGCGCCTCCCGGTGCAGGTAGGCCGCCGCTTCCGCGGTCGTCGTCGGGTCGGCGATCGGCCAGTCCTCGCCGAGGGTGGCGACGAACCCGGTGAGCCGCTCGTACCAGACCTCGTCGACGTGGTACGACCAGCGGGAGGTGTCCGAGTAGTCGGTGGCGGTCATCGGCCGGCTCCTTCCATGAGGCGGGTCCACTCGGCGTAGTACCCCCGCATGTGCAGCTCGTCGGTCACGGGGCTGAGTCGGCGACCGTGCTCGTCGGTACCGTCCCAACCATCGACACCGAGCCCGCGGTTCATGAGGATCCACTCGACCTCGCCGATCCCCAGGCCGATCTGGGCCTCCTCGAAGTTGGCCTGGTCGTCCGGCTCACCGAAGGCGGGGAAGTCCTCCTGGGTGCGCATGCGCATGGTGTTGACCAGCTCCGGGACACCCTCGACGGTGCTGGCCCACCAGACGAGCTCGGTCTGGTCGATCGCCAGCGGTTCGACGACCTGCACCTGGTTGCCGATGATCAGCAGGTTGGGGAAGATGCTGAGGTTGATCATCGAGCCCGAGCACAGGTCGAGGTACTGGTCGGCCTCGTCGGGGTACCGCTCCCGCAGGGTCTCCTCGATCCACTCGCGGCCCGGCTGGGGACGCTGGTTGCGCCAGATGTCGCCGGGGGCAGCGAAGTTGGTGCGCTGGTCGATGACGCTGTGCCCGTTGCCGAGCTGACGGACCGTCATCGTCCCCTCGTCGGGGCTCTTGCCGAAGTAGGCCATGTCCTTGCTGTCACCGAGGCGACCGGCCATGTCGAGCAGCGAGCGGTGCGAGAACGCAGGGTGGTACCCGTCGCCGGCGTTGTCGAAGGCCAGCTTCCAGTTGCCGCGGTAGGCCATCCGGTGGGCGGCGCTGCGCAGCTGGACCTGGCCGGTGGGCGCACGGTCGATCCAGTAGTCGAGCCATTCGGTCGCGCCGGCGAGGTGCTCGGTCAGCGACGGCGCGTCCATCGAGAGGGTGCCGAAGATGAAGCCGCGGTAGGACTCGACGCGCGGGACCGCCGTGAGACCGAGCTCGGACTTGTCGAAGTCCTCTCCATAGCCCCCGGGCCAGGGCACCCCGACCAGCTCGCCGGTGTTGCGGAAGGTCCAGCCGTGGTACGGGCACTGGAACTGCTTGGCGATGCCCGAGTCCTCGCGGCAGACGGTCGCGGCGCGGTGGGAGCACCTGTTGAACAGTGCCCGGATCTCGCCCTTGCGGTCGCGCGTGATGAGGAGCGGGCGGAGGCCGAGCTTCGCGCGGAAGAACGAGTTGGGCTCGGGGAGCTGGCTCTCGTGGGCGAGGTAGACCCAGGTCTGCCCGAAGATCACCGCCATCTCCCGGGCGAAGACGGTGGGGTCGGTGTACAGGTCCCGATGGACCCGGTCGGGCTTGACCAGGTTGGACCAGGACCTCGTCGAGGTCTCACGCGTGACGGTCATGCAGGCTCCTTGTCAGGCAGACGACCGAGGGGTCGTCACGGCCGGTAGGCCTATGACGGTGTCCCACGTCCGGGCTGGCGTAAACGAAGAAAACTTGGCGTATCGGGAGCGGAACGGTCGGGTGCCTGCCGGCCGGCACCGGGTAGCCTGAAGAGAGTCGTCTGGTGAGCGAGAGGTGGCTGCGCGATGATGCGCGGAACTGGCGAGGACCCGAGCCCCCCTGCGCCCCAAGGCAATTCGACTCCCGTCGAGGTCCGCCCACTCGACCCTCGACTCAACCGCAAGGTGCTGAGCGCGGTCCAGCAGATCTCGACGTTGCTGACGGAGTCCATCCTCGACGGCTCGTTGCGCCCCGGTGACCGGTTGCCCTCCGAGGACGTCATGGCCGAGAACCACGGAGTGAGCCGACCGACGATGCGCCTGGCGCTGCGAGCGCTGCGCGTCAAGGGGGCCATCCGGGTGGTCCGGGGGCCGAAGGGAGGGCACATCGTCGAGGACATCGACCCCGCCGTCATCGCGGACGGGTTGAGCGGTCGGATGAGCCTGGCGCTCGACGGGGCGGAGCTGACCTACGACCAGATCTCAGAGGTCCGCGACGAGCTGGAGCCGTTGTCGGCGCGGCTGGCCGCGCAACGCCGGACAGACACCCAGCTGGACGACCTGCTGGCACTGGACGAGCAGCTCGGGCTGTCTCCGGCGGACCGGGGGGTCGGCCTGGAGGATGCGGTGCGGTACGACATGCACTTCCACCGACGGTTGGCGGAGTGCAGCAACAACCCCCTGCTCGTCGCCTTCGCGAGCGGCTCGATCATCGCCTTCCAGGACCGCGACATCGCCCCTCTGGGCCTCGACGGCGAGAAGCTCTTGGTGCACCTGGACCTCGTCCGGGCGGCCGTCGTCGCGGGCGACCCTGTGGCCGCCGAGACCGCGATGGGGCGTCACCTTGCCGACGCCCGTCCGCCCCGCGCGCGGTTCGTGGCGCCGCGGCAGGTCGAGCCCGGCGGTGGCTGACTCCCCCGCGACTCAGTAGTACACGGCGAGCGGGCCGTTGGGCCCGGCGATCACCTGCACGTCGGTGTCGAAGACCCGCGTGAGCACCTCGTCGGTCATGATCTCCTCCGGCGTGCCGAACTCGACGACCCGCCCCTCCTTGACGGCGCAGATCCGGTCGGCGTAGTGCCCGGCGAAGTTGATGTCGTGGAGCACGACGATGATCGTGCGGCCCAGCTCGGTCGCTGCCCGACGCAGCAGGCGCATCATGTGCACCGAGTGCTGCATGTCGAGGTTGTTGAGCGGCTCGTCGAGCAGCACGTAGTCGGTGTCCTGCGACAGGACCATCGCGACATAGGCCCGCTGCCGCTGCCCGCCGGAGAGCTGGTCGAGGTAGCGGCCCTCGAGCTCGGTGAGGTCGAGGAAGTCGATCGAGCGGGAGATGACCTCCTCGTCCGCGACGGTCAGCCGGCCCTGCGAGTGCGGGAACCGTCCGAAGCCCACGAGCTGGCGCACCGTGAGCCGGGTGATGAAGTGGTTCTCCTGCCGCAGGATCGAGATGATCTTGGCCAGGTCCTTGGACGCGGTGCTCGCGATGTCGTAGCCGGCCACCTCGATGCTGCCCTCGTCGAGGTCGAGCAGGCGCCCGATCATCGTCAGCAGCGTCGACTTGCCCGCGCCGTTGGGCCCGACGAGCGCGGTGACGCCCCCGGCCGGGATCTCGAGGTCGACCGGGCCGATCGTCACCTCGCTCCCGTAGGTCTTGCGGACATCGGTCAGGGTGATCACAGGCGCCCCTTGCGGAGGATGACGATGAGGAAGACGGTGCCACCGACGAGCTCGATGATGATCGAGACGACGCCCTGCGCGTAGAACACGTGCTTCATGACGACGTAGGCCCCGCAGAGCACGACGAAGCCGGTGAGCACGGCGACGGGGAAGATCCGGCGGTGGTCGTAGGTGTCGGCGAGCTGGTAGGCCAGCGTGGCGACGAGGAACCCGAGGAAGGTCATCGGCCCGACGAGCGCGGTCGAGACGGCCATGAGGACCGAGACGAGCAGGAGCGTCGTCATCAGCTCGCGGCGGTGGTCGACCCCGAGGTTGGTCGCGGCGCCGCGGCCGAGGGCGACGACGTCGAGACGGTGGGACCGCCGCCACAGCAGCGCGGCCGCGACGACGCACAGCGGGATGGCGACGGGGAAGTACCCCGGGTCGGCGTTGGCCACCGACCCGAACATCCGCGCGGTGAGGACGTCGAACTCGCTCGGGGTCAGCATCCGCCGCATGAAGGAGGACACCGACGCGAGCCCGCCGCCGATCACGATGCCGATGAGCAGCATGATCTGCACATTGCCGTAGCGCCCGGAGAGCAGCCACCCGTAGAGGGCGAGCGACAGCCCGACCATGACGGCGACCTGCAGGACGAACTGCGGCAGCCCCGTCATCATCCCCAGCCCGGCGACACCGAGGACGTAGACGGCTGCGGTCTGCACCGCGACGTAGAGCGACTCGAACCCCATGATCGAGGGCGTGATGATCCGGTTGTTCGTCACCGTCTGGAAGCTCACCGTGGCGATCGCCTGGCAGACGGCGACGACCGCCATGGCCACGAGCGAGCTCGCCCGCAGCTCGGCGACGAGCCAGAAGCCCCGCGACCCGACCGGCATCGGGTTGTCCCACGCCAGGTGCCCGAAGGCGGAGCCGAGGGCGAGGACGACGAGCACGGCGAGGACGACCCGGTAGCGCCGGCGGGCGCGGACTGTGGGAAGGGGGCCGGACGCACGTCCGCCCTCGGTCACCACCGGCTCGGTGGTGACCGGGGTGACGCGGGCCCGTGCGGGTGCCTCAGCCACGACGGCGCTGCCTGAGCAGGAGGGCGATGAAGACGCCCGCCCCGACGACGCCCAGGATGAGCGAGACCGGCACCTCGAAGGGCGCGATGATCGTGCGGCCGACGAGGTCGCAGACCGTGACGATGCCGATGCCGAGCAGGCAGACCCACGGCAGGTTGCTGCGCAGGTCGTCCCCGCGGAACATCGAGACGATGTTGGGGACGATCAGCCCGAGGAAGGGCAGGTTGCCGACGACGACGGTGACGACCCCGGTGGCGACGGCGATGAGGCAGGTGCCGATCAGGATGACCCGGTCGTAGTCGAGCCCGACGTTGGTCGAGATCTCCTCACCGAGCCCCGCGACGGTGAACCGGTCGGCGACGACGAAGATCGCGACGGCCACGAGGGCGACGACCCAGAGCACCTCGTACTGCCCGCGCAGGATCGAGGTGAAGCTGCCCGCGAACCAGATGCCCAGGTTCTGCAGCATGTCGGTCTGCAGCGCGACGAAGGTCGAGACCGACCCCACGACCGCACCCAGCATGATCCCCACGATGGGGACGATGAGCGAGGACCTGAGGGTCACCCTGCGCAGGAAGAGGAAGAAGACCATCGTGCCGATGAAGGCCGCGACGACCGCCCCGACCATCCGCTCCATGAGGCTGGCGCCCGGGAAGAGGATCATCACCGTCAGCAGCCCCAGGCCGGCCCACTCCGTGGTGCCGGTGGTCGTCGGCTCGACGAAGCGGTTCTGCGTGAGCAGCTGCATCACCAGGCCAGACATCGCCATCGCGGCACCGGCGAGGACGAGCGCGACCGTGCGCGGGATGCGGGTGATGGCGAACATCTCGCCGCCGCGCTCCCCGCCGAAGATGTCGTAGACGCCGGTGAAGAGGGACAGGACGAGGAGCCCGCCCACGGCGAGGGCGCCGAGGGCGAGCTTCGCGTCGAGGAGGCGCCCCTTGGTGGCGGCGCGCCCGGCGGTCGTCGTGCTCAGCTCTTGTCCTCGAGCGCGTCGGCGAAGGTCGTGAAGAACTCGGTGAAGGTCTGGATGCCCTCGTTGGTGTAGCTGTCGGCGGGCATGAAGACGACCTGGCCCGTGGAGACCGCGGTGACGTCCCGCAGCGCCTCCGAGTCCTCGATGAGCTGCTTCGCGGGCGTGTAGCCCTCCTCGTCGGCAGCGACTGCGGCGTCCCGGTCCATGACGAGGATCCAGTCGGGGTCGGCCTTCGCGATCGCCTCGACGGAGACCTCGTCGCCCTGGTGGTCGTCGCTCGCGCCCTCGACCTCGAGCGCCGGCTCCAGGTCGAAGAGGTCGAAGACCGGGCCGAGGGTCTGGCCGACGGTCGGCGCGATGTAGCCGAGCTCGCCACCCGAGGTGTTGATCGCCATGACGGTCTCGCCGGGCTGGTAGGCCGCCTTGACCCGGGCGACCTGCGCGTCGAGGTCCCGGCCGAGCTCCTCGGCCTCGCTCTCCTTGCCGAAGACCTCACCCAGGACCTCGGTCTGGCGCTTGAGCTCGGCGTCGAGCGGCTCGCCCTCGCGCGGGTCGAGGTTGAGGAAGGCGGCGTCGGGCGCGAGCTCCTTGAGCTTGGCCTCGTGCTGCGTGAAGCGCTGGCCGTTGATGACGAGGTCCGGCTCGGCCGCGACGATCGCCTCGAGGTCGGGCTCGCGGTGGGTACCCAGGTCGACGATGGCGTCGTCCTCGACGTACTCGATGGTGTCGGGCATCAGGCTCACGGCGGCGGCGGAGAGGTCGACGCCCCAGTCCGAGAGCGTCTCGAAGGTGCGGTTGTCCGTCGCGACGATCGAGGTCGGCGGCGCGGGGACCTGCTGGGTGCCGTGGTTGTCGGTCACCTCGATGGTCTCGCCGGAGCCTCCCTCGGCGGCGTCGGTCTGCCCGCCGCAGGCGGAGAGGGTGAGGGCGAGGCCGCCGACGAGGGCGAGCGAGCGGGTGCGCGTCAGCACGAAGGGAGGTCCTTCCGGAAGGGCGTCACCGCACGGGCCACGCCACGAGGCGATCAGGTCGTGTGAGGTTAGCCTCACCAATCCTCGCGCTCGTACACCGGCCCCGCACTGCGGGGACACCGGTCAGCCGATCGGGGCGCCCAGGATCGCCACGAGCCGCTCGTGGACGCCCTCCTCGCCGTCGACGGCGAGGGCGTCCTCGATGCCCCGGTGCCACAGCCACAGGTCGACCTGCTCGGCGCTGCCACGGACCGTCACGTCCGCGGCGCCCGTGTGCTCGTGCAGGGCGGGGTCGAGCACGGCGAGATCGTCGACGTCGACGACCTCGCCCGAGCGCGGGTCGCGCCCGGCGAAGCGCCCGAGCCCGACGAGCAGTCGCCGTCCGACGTCGGTGAGCTCGACGACCACGCGCGTGCCGTCGGGCGTGAACCGCCCCCACCGCGGGTGGGAGCCGTACATGACGTCGAGGCACTCGAGCACCCCGTCGGCCGCGAGCACCGGGTCGAGCGGGGTCCGCGCGCCCACCGTCAGCTCGGCGTCGACGCGGTGGACCAGCGCCTCGTGCGCCTGCCGACGCATCGTGAAGCCGACGGTGTGCAGCCGCGGGTCGGCACTCCAGGACCAGGCACCGTCGGCCGGGTCGGCGTTGCGCAGACGCAGCAGCAGGTCCTCGTGCGCCTGGTCGTAGAAGGCGAGCACGCCCGCGTGGCCGCCCGGCCGGTGCGGCTCGGGGTAGGACTCGGGCCCCTCGGGTCGCTGGGCGATCACCCACGCCCAGAAGTGCTGCACGTCCCCGCCCAGGTGCCACAGCAGGTCCTCGGCGCTCCAGTCGGGGCAGCTCGGCACCCGCAGGTCCGGGTCGGCGTCGGCGAGGCACTCGCGGAACCGGCGGCTCTCCCGCTCGATCGCGTCCAGGTAGCGGTCGAAGGGGAGCCAGTGGGCCTGCACGTCGGCGTTCATGGGGCGAGACTTCCCCCCTTCGTGCTCGTCGGCAACCGGGGTGACGGCGCGCCGGTGCACGATGGTCCGGTGACGACCACCGTCTTCTTCCACGCCCATCCCGACGACGAGGCCAGCGGGACCGCCGGCTCGATGGCCCTCACCTCGCGCGCGGGGGGCCGGGTGGTCGTCGTCTACGCGACCCACGGCGAGCACGGCACCGTCCCGGACGACCTGGGCGAAGGGGGGAGCCTCGCCGAGCACCGCCGGCGCGAGGCCGACGCGTCCGCGGCGATCACCGGCACGGCCCGCGTCGAGTGGCTCGGGTACGCCGACTCCGGGATGACCGGGTGGGAGGAGAACGGTCACGAGAGCGCCTTCCATTCCGCCGACCTCGACGAGGCCGCCGGGCGGCTGGCCGCGGTCCTCGACGAGGAGGACGCGGACGTGCTCGTCGGCTACGACTGGCACGGCGGCTACGGCCACCCCGACCACGTCAAGGTCCACCACGTCGCCCACCGCGCGGCCGCGCTCGCCGCCCGCCGGCCCCGTCTGCTCGAGGCGACCATCAACCGCGACCGCGTGCGCGAGCAGCTCGCCGCGGCCCGCTCGCTCGGCATCGACCCGGGGTTCGACGCCGACGCCCCCATGGACGACGGCAACCCGATCGGCCTGCCGCAGCACGAGATCCACCACGCCGTCGACGTCACCGAGGTCATCGACCTCAAGCGGGCCGCCCTGGCTGCCCACGGCTCGCAGTCCGACGTGCAGGAGATGCTGGCGATGCCGCCGGAGGTCTTCGCCGAGGCCTTCGGCGTCGAGCACTACGCCGAGCCGGGCCGCGCCGAGGGGATGGCGCGCGACCTCCCCTTCGTCTGAGCGGTCAGCGCAGGCGCACGCGCACGCGGCCGTCGACGACCTCGAAGGTCACGTCGGCCAGCGAGTCCACGACGAGGTCCGCGTCCGCGAGGGCGTCGGCGCCACTCGTCGTCGTCACGGCGAGGACCGCGCAGCCGGCCGCCCGGGCCGCGGCGACGCCGCTCGGGGCGTCCTCGCAGACGAGGCACTCGCTCGGGTCGACCCCCAGACGCTGCGCCGCGAGGAGGAAGGGGTCGGGGTGCGGCTTGCCGCGCTCCACGTCGTCGAAGGTCACCACCTCGTCGATGCCGATCTCGGCGGCGGTGAGGCGGACCCGGGCCAGCTCCGGGGTGGCGGAGGTCGCGACGGCGACCGGCACGTCGACGAGCGCCGCGAGCGCGTCGTGCACACCGGGGAGCGCGAGGACGTCCTCGACGTCGTCGACCTCGAGCCGCTCGATCCGCGCGAAGGCGTCGTCGGGGTCGAGGTGGGGCGCGACCGAGGCGATGATCGCGGGCGCGGGCATCCCGTGGTGACCGACGAGGGCCACCGGGTCGACGCCGTGCTCGATCGCCCACCTCACCCACGACCGCTCGACCGAGCCGGTGGAGTCGACGAGCGTGCCGTCGTTGTCGAAGATCACCGCGGCGAAGGTGCGGCCGTCGAAGGGGTCGGAGTCCATGGGACGACCTTAGGGAGACCCTAGGGTGGACCCGAACCACGGAGGTCACCATGTACGCGTCTTCATCCGGGCCGAGCGCCGAGGACCAGCCCCGGCGGGCCGCCATCGGGCCCGACTCCCGCGGCTTGTGGCTCATGGGCAACGACGTCGACCTCGCCCGGCGGCTCGCCGGCACGGGCTTCGACTGGCTGGCGCTCGACGCCCAGCACGGGGCGATCGACCGCTCCGCCCTCGTCGACCTGGGACGGGCCCTCGGCGACGTCGGCGCCAACTTCGTCGTCCGGGTACCGGGGGTCGACCACGTCTGGATCGGGGCCTCGCTCGACGCCGGCGCCGCGGGCGTCGTCATCCCCTCCGTCGCCTCGCTCGAGGACGCGCGCGCCGCGGTGCGGGCCGCCTTCTACCCGCCGCTCGGCGAGCGCAGCTGGGGCCCGCTCACCCCGATGTGGGACGGCTACGCGCCGGACGCGGAGCGCGCCAACGCCCAGGTGCAGTGCGCCGTGATGATCGAGACCGCCGGGGCGCTCGAGGCGGTCGAGGAGATCGCGGCCGTCGACGGGGTCAACCTCCTCTTCCTCGGACCGGTCGACCTCTCCCTCGCCCTCGGCGTGCCGATGGCGCAGATGCTCGCCGACACCTCCCCGAGTGGTCCGGTGCCCCGGATCCTCGCGGCGGCCCGCCGCCACGGCACCGACGTGGCGGCCTTCGCCGGTCACCCCGACCACGTCCCCGCGCTGCGCGCCCTGGGCATCACCCGGGTCGCCGTCGCCACCGACATCGCCCTGGTCGCCCTGGGCGCCGAGGCGGTCCTCGACCTCACCTGAGCCACGTATCCTCGGACGTCGTGAGTGACGTGCAGCTGGACCGTGCCGTGGACGGCGTCGACCCCGATGACCTGGCCACCACCCTTCGCGTCCTCGGGATGCTCCACGAGCTGCCACCCGGCCACGAGGACATCGCCACGGTCAAGCGCGCCGCGGGCTCGATGTACAACCGGGTGAAGAAGGCCCGCCGGCGCGAGGCCCGGCAGGCCGAGCGCGGCCCCAAGATGGCGCACGACCAGGCGATCCTCGACCGGACCGCGACCGGCTCGCCGATGCGCATCGACGACGAGACGAAGGGGATCCCGCTCGCCCCGACGAGCGAGGGCCGCTTCGTCGGGGAGCTGCAGATCCCCCGCGGCTGCTACATGTGCCACGCGGACTACACGCTCGTCGACGCCTTCTACCACTGGCTCTGCCCGGACTGCGCGGCCCGCAGCCACGTCCGCCGCGACCAGGGCACGGACCTGCGCGGCCGCCGCGCGCTGCTCACCGGCGGCCGGGCGAAGATCGGCATGTACATCGCCCTGCGGCTGCTGCGCGACGGCGCCGACCTGACGATCACCACGCGCTTCCCCCGCGACGCCGCGCGACGCTTCGCCGAGCTCGCCGACTCCCCCGAGTGGATCGACCGGCTGACGATCATCGGCATCGACCTGCGCGACCCCACCCAGGTCGTCGCCCTCACCGACGAGGTCGCTGCCGCAGGACCGCTCGACATCCTCATCAACAACGCCTGCCAGACGGTGCGCCGCTCCCCCGGCGCCTACTCGCACCTCGTCGACGGCGAGTCGCAGCCGCTCGAGACCGGTGGCGTCACACCGCGGATGCTGACCTTCGACCGGGTGAGCGAGGCACACCCGGCGGCCCTCATCGGGACCCTGGGCTCGCACCCGGTGCCGCACGCCGACGTCGCCACGCAGAGCGCCGCCGACCTCACCCGCCTGGCCCTCTCCGCCGGCCACGCCTCGCTCGAGGCGCACCTCGCGGGCACCGCGGTGGACGCCGGCGGGCTGCTGCCCGACGTCGTGGCGACCAACTCGTGGAAGCAGACCGTCGACGAGGTCGACCCGCTCGAGCTGCTCGAGGTGCAGATGTGCAACTCGGTCGCCCCCTTCCTCCTCGTCTCCCGGCTCCGGCCGGCGATGCGTGCGGCGGTCGAGCGCCGTCGTGCCGAGGTCGGCGACGCGGCCCGGGCCTACGTCGTCAACGTCTCCGCGATGGAGGGGCAGTTCTCCCGGCGGTACAAGGGCGCCGGGCACCCCCACACCAACATGGCCAAGGCCGCGCTCAACATGCTGACCCGCACGTCGGCGGGCGAGATGTTCGAGACCGACCGCATCCTCATGACCGCTGTCGACACGGGGTGGATCACCGACGAGCGTCCGCACCACGAGAAGCTCGAGATCGCGGCGCAGGGCTGGCACGCCCCGCTCGACCTCGTCGACGGCGCTGCCCGCGTGTACGACCCGGTCGTGCGCGGCGAACGCGGCGAGGACCTCTACGGTGTCTTCC
The DNA here is from genome assembly GCF_001591405.1 of Janibacter terrae NBRC 107853. Classification (GTDB taxonomy): domain Bacteria; phylum Actinomycetota; class Actinomycetes; order Actinomycetales; family Dermatophilaceae; genus Janibacter; species Janibacter terrae. The sequence continues at coordinate 1,090,605 of NZ_BCUV01000007.1, read as the reverse complement.
TGAAGAACTACGAGCCGTACGCTTGGTGAGGCTTACTTCGTGAGGCGAGTTGTTCACTCACGAGCATCACCCGCCCTCATTCAGGCCGCGTCAACACATCGAGAAACTCGTGGTTGACGAAGAGACGCTCCCTGCCAACCTTCACGTCACTGAGGAGCCCAGCGTCAACCAGTGCGTGTAGCCAAGAGGAGGCGGTCTGACGGGAGATGTCGCATCGCTCGGCCACAGTGTTGATGCGGCAGTAAGGCTGTTCGAAGAGGACGGCCAAGAAGTGCGCGTCTTTCCCACCCGGGGTGGCCGCTCGAGCACGCTCAGCAATGTCCTCCTGGCACGTACGGATGGACCCGATCTTCTGCGTGGTCGACGTCGCCGACTCCCTTACGACGTCAAGCATGTAGAGGATCCATTCGATCCAAGCACCCTCGGCCGTCACAGCGCGCAGCAGTCGATAGTAGTCATTCTTCCGCGCGATGATCGCGCGGGAGAGATAGAGGATGGGGTCGTGGAGGAGACCCGCCTCGATCAACATCAGGATGTTGATGACGCGACCAGTGCGGCCATTGCCGTCGTGGAAGGGGTGGATCGCCTCGAACTGGTAATGAGCCACCGCCATGCGCACCAGCGGATCAAGATCGTCTCCGGAATGAACAAAGCGCTCCCACTCCGAGAGCTTCCCCCGGATGAGGTCGGCTCCCTCGGGTGGGGCATACACGATTTGACGCGTGGCCGGGTTCACGATTCTTGTGCCGGGCACTGCGCGAACAGCCATGTCGCGCCCCTGCAACTCAGAGCAGATTCGAGCGGCTGTCGTCGCAGTGAGGGGCCGGCTCCTGATCGATTCAACCCCAGCGAATAGGGCGCTGCGGTATCTCAGCGCCTCTTTGGTGGCATGGTCCCCCCCACCCGAGTCGACGTGCTTGAAGAGTTCATCGGCCGTGGTCACGATGTTCTCGATCTCGGAGCTGGCTTGGGCCTCGAGCAACGGGACGGCGTGGATCAGGATGTTCGGGTTCGGGAGCACCAGTCCGGCTTGGGCAAGTGTCGCCAGCGCCGTCCGGGCTTCGACGGTCGCCTTGAGCACAGCCTTGGGCTCAAGGTCCAGGTCCGCTGGGGGCAGGGGCGGGAGGTCGTTGAAGGGAGTTTCAGGGCTCCACGTCACGTGTCGCTCCTTTCACCGTATCCGCACAACGCGTTAAGAATTTTCGTGAAACCTAACATGTTTTCGGGATGTGTCAGGGAACCTGACACGTGGACTCGCAGCGGCGCTCGGCCAGCGGGGTCTCACCCTCAAGGCGTGCCCCCTGGTAGCCCGTCGCGTGGTGTTTGACGCTACGGTGAAGGGCGTCACACCACGTCGACGAAGGGAGCAGCGGCCATGGCACCGAAGGACTCGACCTTCCTGGGCTGGCCCGTGCTGCGTCAGCTAGCATCGGGCGACTTCCTCGGCCGCGGCAACGCGGTCACCTCGCGCAGCACGAGGGAGATGGAGCCGCGCACCTCGACGGCCGACCGTGTCGTGCAGAGCGTGTGCCCCTACTGCGCCGTCGGCTGCGGCCAGCGCGTCTTCGTCAAGGACGAGCGGGTCGTGCAGATCGAGGGCGACCCGGACTCGCCGGTGAGCCGAGGGCGCTTGTGCCCCAAGGGTGCCGCGAGCGAGCAGCTGGTCAACTCCCCTTCGCGTCAGACCCACGTGCTCTACCGCGCGCCGGGCGCCACGGAGTTCCAGCGGATCGAGCTCGACGAGGCGATGGACATGGTCGCCGACCGGTATCTCCAGGCCCGCGCCAACAAGTGGCAGGAGGTCGACGACCAGGGTCGTCGGCTGCGGCGCACGATGGGCATCGCCTCGCTCGGGGGCGCGACCCTCGACAACGAAGAGAACTATCTGATGAAGAAGCTGTACACGGCTTCTGGCGCGATACAGATCGAGAACCAGGCGCGTATTTGACACTCCGCCACGGTTCCCAGTCTGGGATCCTCCTTCGGGCGCGGCGGCGCCACCCAGTCTCTGCAGGACATGGCCAACGCAGACTGCATCATCATCCAGGGCTCCAACATGGCCGAGTGCCATCCCGTGGGCTTCCAGTGGGTGGCCGAGGCCAAGGCCCGCGGCGCCCGGGTGATCCACATCGACCCCCGCTTCACCCGCACCTCCGCGATCGCTGACACGCACGCCGCGATCCGGGCCGGTACCGATGTCGTCCTGCTCGGCGCGCTGATCAACCACGTCCTGGCCAAGGACCTCTACTTCCACGACTACGTCGTCGCCTACACCAACGCGGCCACGCTGGTCAGCGAGGACTTCGTCGACACCGAGGACCTCGACGGCGTCTTCTCCGGCTACGACCCGGAGACCGGCACCTATGACATGTCCTCGTGGGCCTACGACGAGCGACCTGCCGAAGGGGGCGGCACCAGCGACGAAGGGGGCGCAGGCGGCGATGACGTCGGCGGACCCTCCGGGGGCCACGAGCACGGGGCGCACAAGAGTGCCCGCGCGGCGGGCGACCAGCACGGAGGTGCCGGACCCGCGCTCGAGCACGCCCGGGTCATCCGCGACGACACCCTGCAGCACCCGCGGTCGGTCTTCCAGGTCCTCAAGCGTCACTACGCCCGCTACACGCCGCAGATGGTCGAGGACCTCTGCGGCATCCCCCAGTCGCAGTTCCACGAGATCGCCGACGCCCTGACGGCGAACTCCGGTCGCGAGCGCACCACTTGCTTCGCCTATGCGCTGGGCTGGACCCAGCACAGCCTGGGCGCGCAGTTCATCCGCACCGCAGCGATCCTCCAGCTGCTCATGGGCAACATGGGTCGGCCCGGTGGCGGGATCATGGCGCTGCGCGGGCACGCGAGCATCCAGGGCTGCACCGACATCCCGACGCTCTTCAACATCCTGCCGGGGTACCTGCCGATGCCGACCGTCGGTCTGCACGACACCTACGAGGACTACCTATCCAGCATCAGCTCTCCGCTGCAGAAGGGCTTCTGGACCGAGGCGCCGTCCTACACCGCCAGCCTGCTCAAGGCGTGGTTCGGCGATGCCGCGACGCCCGAGAACGACTTCTGCTACGACTACCTGCCCCGGCTGACGGGTGCCCACGGCACCTACCAGACGGTGATGTCGATGCTCGACGACGAGGTCGAGGGCTACTTCATCCTCGGGCAAAACCCAGCGGTCGGCTCGGCCCACGGCAAGATGCAGCGGCTGGCGATGACGCACCTGAAGTGGGTCGTCGTGCGCGACTTCCAGCTCATCGAGTCGGCGACCTTCTGGAAGGACTCCCCCGAGATCGCCAGCGGCGAGCTGAGGACGGAGGACATCGACACCGAGGTCTTCTTCTTCCCGGCCGCCAACCACGTCGAGAAGTCCGGGACGTTCACCCAGACCCAGCGGATGCTCCAGTGGCACCACCAGGCGGTCCAGCCGCCCGGCGATGCCCGCAGCGAGCTCGAGTTCTTCCACGAGCTCGGCGTGCGCATCCGGGAGCGCCTCAAGGACTCGACCGACGAGCGCGACCGCCCGCTGCTCGACATGACCTGGGACTACCCCAAGGACGAGTTCGGCGAGACCGATGCCGAGGCGGTCCTGAAGGAGATCAACGGCTACTACCTCACCGGTGAGCGCGCGGGCCAGACCCTCGACAAGTTCGCCGACATGCGCGCGGACGGCTCGACCTCCGGCGGGTGCTGGATCTACACCGGCGTCTTCGCCGGCGGGGTCAACAAGTCCGCCAACCGGGTCCCCGGGCGCGAGCAGGACGAGACCGCCCTCGAGTGGGGCTGGGCCTGGCCGATGAACCGCCGCATCCTCTACAACCGCGCGTCCGCTGCCCCGGACGGCACGCCCTGGAGCGAGCGGAAGAAGTACGTGTGGTGGGACGCCGACGCCGGGAAGTGGACGGGCAAGGACGTCCCCGACTTCCCGGTCGACCGCGACCCGTCCTTCCGGCCCGACCCGGAGCAGGGCGGTCCGGCGGCGATCGCCGGCGACGACCCCTTCATCATGCAGGCCGACGGCAAGGGCTGGCTCTTCGCACCCAAGGGGATGGTCGACGGTCCGCTGCCGACGCACTACGAGGCGCAGGAGTCGCCGGTCGACAACCCGCTGTACTCGCAGCAGCGCAACCCGGCCCGCCTGGTGTACCCGCGCAAGGACAACCTGTGGAGTCCCTCGGGCGACGAGCCGGGGGCGGAGGTCTACCCCTTCGTCTTCACGACCTACCGGCTCACCGAGCACCACACGGCCGGCGGCATGAGTCGGTGGCTGCCGTACCTGTCCGAGCTGCAGCCCGAGATGTTCTGCGAGGTCTCCCCCGAGCTGGCCGAGCAGCAGGGCCTGGTCAACGGCGAGTGGGCGACGATCGTCTCCGCGCGCAGCGCGATCGAGGCCCGCGTGCTCGTCACCGAGCGGATGACCCCGCTGACGATCCGCGGGCGCACGGTCCACCAGATCGGGCTCCCGTACCACTGGGGTGTCGGCCGCGACGCGGTCGTCGAGGGCGACGGCGCCAACGACCTGCTCGGCATCGCGCTCGACCCCAACGTCCAGATCCAGGAGTCGAAGGTGGGTTCCTGCGACATCATCCCGGGCCGCCGGCCGCGCGGCGAGGAGCTGCTGCGCTTCGTCGCCGAGTACCAGTCCCGCTCGGGCACGACGGTCGAGACCGGCAACACCCGCCGCGACGAGCAAGGAGCGCTCTGATGGGCTACCTGTCACGCCAGCTCTCGGGGGAGACCAACCCGGCGGTGGACGCCGGGTGGGCCGACGCCCCGGAGCGCAAGGGCTTCTTCACCGACACCTCCATCTGCATCGGGTGCAAGGCCTGCGAGGTCGCCTGCAAGGAGTGGAACGGCATCCCGCTCGACGGGCTGGCCATCACCGGCAACTCCTACGACAACACCGGCGACCTGGGCGCGAGCACGTGGCGGCACGTCGCCTTCGTCGAGCAGACCAAGGACCGCATCGAGGCCGCGCGCGAGTCCGGCCGCAAGCTCGTCGACCTCGGGATGCCCGCCCTCGGCGCCCCCGCGGCCGACCCCCCTTCGGGCGGGGCCCCTGCGGGCTACGGCACGCTCCCGGCACCGATCGAGGGCCACGGGCCGGCGCTGGGCGACATGCTCACCGAGAAGGCCAACATCGAGGCCGGCGGCACCGGTGACCACGGGCTCACCGTGGACGGGGTGCCGATGGTCGGGCCGGTCCCGGAGTTCCGCTGGCTGATGTCCTCCGACGTGTGCAAGCACTGCACCCACGCGGGCTGCCTCGACGTCTGCCCGACCGGCTCGCTCTTCCGCAGCGAGCACGGGACCGTCGTCGTGCAGGCCGACATCTGCAACGGGTGCGGCTACTGCGTCGGGGCCTGCCCCTTCGGGGTCATCGAGCGCCGCAACGACCAGAGCGTCTCGGTGACGGCCGACGACCACGTGCCCCACGTCGGCGTCGCGCAGAAGTGCACGCTCTGCTACGACCGGCTCGGCCACGACCAGACGCCCGCATGCGCGCAGACCTGCCCGACGACCTCGATCAAGTTCGGCGCGCACGACGACATGGTCGCGACCGCCCGGGAGCGCGTCGTCCAGCTGCACGAGCAGGGCTTCACCGAGGCCCGCCTGTACGGCGCCAACGAGCAGGACGGCGTCGGCGGCACCGGCTCGGTCTTCCTGCTGCTCGACGAGCCCGAGGTCTACGGGCTCCCGCCGGACCCGGAGGTGCCGAGCAAGCGGCTGCCCGAGATGTTCCGGGCCGCCGGCCTGGCCGGTGTCGGGCTCCTCGGCGCGGTCGCCGTCTCCTTCATCGGGAGCAAGTCGTGACGACCTCCCCCTTCGACGCCTACCGCCCGCCCGAGGAGGGCCGCCGCAAGCGCCGCCGTGACTCCGGCGTCCGTGGCGCGGTGACCGGCGCGGCCCGGGACCTCGCGAAGGGCGGTCAGCGCAGCTGGCTCTCCCGCGACGGTGGTGGCCGGCGCGAGGCGCCGGCCGTCCCGGACGCCGAGTTCTCCAGCTACTACGGCCAGCCGATCGTCAAGCCGGTCCCGTGGGACCACAAGATCTCCGCGTACCTCTTCGTCGGCGGCATCGCCGGCGCCTCCGGCATCATCCAGGCGGGTGCCGCAGCGACGGGCAACACGGTCCTGCAACGCAGCTCGCGCCTGACCGCGATGACCTGCGTCGCCCTCAGCGGTGCCGCGCTCGTCGCCGACCTCGGCCGGCCGGAGCGCTTCCTCAACATGATGCGCACGGTCAAGCTCACCTCGCCGATGTCGGTCGGCACCTGGATCCTGTCGGCCTACGCGGGATTCGCCGGGGTCACGACCGCCTCCGAGGTCCTCCGGCTGCTCCCTTCGCGCGGCCCGGTCGCGGCCCTCACCCGCGTCACCGACGTGCTCGGCGTCCCGTCGACGATCGGGCAGGCCGCCTTCGGCGCGCCGCTCGCGGCGTACACCGCGGTCCTGCTCTCCGACACCGCGCACCCGGTGTGGCACGAGAGCCGGCGGGAGCTCCCCTTCGTCTTCGTCGGGTCGGCGGCACTCGCCTCCGGCGGGATCCAGATGGTCCTCAACCCCACCGGCGTCGCAGGGCCGGCTCGCCGGCTCGCCCTGGTGGGGGCGGCGACGGACCTCGCCGCGATGCACCGGCTCGAGGAGCACCTGGCGCACCTCGACATCGACGAGCCGGTGACGTCCGGGCAGGGAGCCGGCAAGCTGCGACTGGCCAAGGGGCTCGTCATCGCGGGCGGGCTCGGCACGCTGCTCTCCGGGCGCAGCCGTCTGCTCGCCGTCGCCTCCGGCGCGGCCCTGGCGGCGGCCTCCGCGCTCACGCGCATGGGGGTCGTCGAGGCCGGGATCGAGTCCGCCAAGGACCCCAGGTACACCGTCCGCGTCCAGAAGGCTCGCCTCGAGGCGCGGCGCGAGCAGGGGATCGTCCACGACAGTGCCGTCACCGTGCGGTAGCACTCACGCACCAACACACCGGGAGGTTCCATGAGCACGGAGACCGAGCAGGCCCCCACCACCGGGGTGGGCAACCGCTGGATCATCCTGGCGGGAGGTGTCCTCGTCCAGCTGACGATCGGCGCCGTCTACGCCTGGAGCACCTTCAGCAAGGCGATCCAGAGCGACACCTCGGCGATCGAGCTGTCCAAGGTGCAGGCGACCATCCCCTTCGAGGTGGCCATCGGCATGCTCTTCCTCGGCACCTTCCTCGGTGGCCGGATCCAGGACAAGCAGGGGCCGCGCCTCGTGGCCCTGACCGGCGTGGTCATCTACTCCATCGGCATCATCGTCGCGAGCTTCACCCGGGACGCCTCCGACCTGTGGCTGCTCATCCTCGGCTACGGCGTCCTCGGCGGTTTCGGTCTCGGCCTGGCCTACATCGTGCCCATTGCCATGCTGCAGAAGTGGTTCCCGGACAGGCGCGGCCTGATCACCGGCATCGCCGTCGGCGGTTTCGGCTTCGGTGCCGTCATCACCTCCCCCCTCGCGCAGCGGATGATCTCCGGGATCGACGGCTACGACGTCCACCCCACCAAGGCCTTCCTGTGGCTGGGCATCGCCTATCTCATCTTCGGTCTCATCGGCGCCTCGGTCTTCAAGAACCCGCCGGCCGGCTACGTCCCGCCGGGCGTGGCCAAGGCGCACGCGCAGCACGACACCAAGCGGGAGGAGACCGTGGCCAAGGCCGGCCGCGACTTCACCCAGCAGGAGGCCCTGAGCACCCCGCAGTGGTACATGCTCACGCTCATCCTGACGATCTCCGTCACCGCGGGCATCTCGCTGATCTCGGTCGCCGCCGGCACCGCCACCGACGTCGCCGGGATGAGCGCTGCCGCGGCTGCGACCCTCGTCGGGATCATGGGCCTGTTCAACGGTGGTGGCCGCATCCTGTGGGCCGCGATCTCGGACAAGATCGGGCGCATGCCGGCCTTCCTCGGCATCCTCGGCCTGCAGGGCCTGGCGCTGCTCGCCATCCCGCACGCGGGCAACGCCGCGCTCTTCTACGTCCTGTGCGCGGTCGTCTACACCTGCTACGGCGGCGCCTTCGGCACCATGCCCTCGACGGCCGGTGACTTCTTCGGCGTGAAGAACTCGGGTGGCATCTACGGCCTGATGCTCATCGGGTGGTCGATCGGTGGCGTCGTCGGCCCGCTGCTCATCTCGTGGCTCATCGGCGAGGACCAGGCCTACACGATGGCCTTCACCGTCATGGGCATCATCGCCCTCGTGGGCCTGGTGATCCCCTTCATCGCCAAGCCGCCGAAGCACGCCTGAGCATCCCGGTGACCGTTCGCCTGCACTGCCCCGTGGCAGTGCAGGCGAACGGTCACTGCTCACTCGCGGACGTCCGCCGGACCGTCGTGCAGGGGCAGGCCGGAGGCGGTCCAGGCCTCCACCCCTCCGATGACGTCGGTCGCGTCGACCCCCAGGGAGCGAAGGGAGACCGCCGCCAGTGACGAGCTGTAGCCCTGCCGGCACAGGACGATGACGCGGGTCCCGGGCATCGCCTCGGGGATGCGGTGCGGGCTGGTCGGGTCGAGCCGCCACTCCAGGACGGTCCGGTCGATGACGAGCGCCCCCGGCACCTCACCCTGACGGGTGCGCTGCGCGGCGGTGCGGGTATCGACGAGGAGGGCTCCCCCCTTCGCCGCGTCGTGGGCCTGCTGCGGGGTCAGCCGGACGAGGCCGGCCCGGGCGGCGGCGAGGACGCGATCGACCGCGCTCACGCCACCTGCACGAGGACCCCGTGCCCGAGCGTGCCCGCGGCGACGGTCTCGCCGACGACCGGCGCACCCGGCACCTCGCCGACGACGAGCAGGCCCCCGGAGGTCTGCGCGTCGGCGAGCAGGATGAGCTCGTCCTCGCTGGTGCCGTCGGCGGACAGGTGCGGGCGGACCCAGTCGAGGTTGCGCTTGGAGCCGCCGGGTACGTGGCCCGCCGCGAGCGCCTCGCGCGCGCCTGTGACGTAGGGGACGGCCGCGGCATCGATCCGCGCGGCCACCGACGAGGCCCGACACATCTTGTACAGGTGACCGAGCAGGCCGAAGCCGGTGACATCGGTCGCCGCCCGCACCCCGGCCGCCAGCGCGGCGCGGGAGGCGTCGCGGTTGAGGGCGACCATCGAGGCGATCGCCTCCTCGCTGCGCTCGCCGGTCGCCTTGTGCCGGTTGTTGAGCACGCCGACACCGAGCGGCTTGGTGAGGCTTATCGGCAGGCCGGGCTCGGCGGCGTCGTTGCGCATCAGCCGCTGGGGGTCGGCGGTCCCGGTGACGGCCATGCCGTAGATCGGCTCGGGGGCGTCGATGCTGTGGCCGCCGAGGACCGGGAAGCCCGCCTCGGTCGCGACGTCGAGACCACCCCGCAGGACCTCCCGCAGGAGGTCGGTCGGGAGCAGCTCACGCGGCCAGGCGACGAGGTTGATCGCCATCACCGGGTCGCCGCCCATCGCGTAGACGTCGGAGACGGCGTTGGCGGCGGCGATCCGGCCCCAGTCGTAGGGGTCGTCGACGACGGGCGTGAAGAAGTCCGCGGTCGAGAGCACCGCCCGGCCGCCCTCGATGCGCACGGCCGCCGCGTCGTCGCCGTCGTCGAGGCCGACGAGGACGTCCGCGCCGGGGGGCGCCGCGACGTGCAGCCCGGCGACGATCTGCTCGAGCTCTCCGGCGGGGATCTTGCAGGCGCACCCTCCGCCGCGGGCGAACTGGGTCAGTCGGACCGGCTCCATGGCCTCACCCTAGGACGCCGGCCCCACCGAGGGGCGGCAGGGGCTCAGCCGAGGACGACGAGCGCCGCGCCCGCCGCGAGGCCGGCGGCGGTGACGACACCCGCGGTGACCGCCGTGACCCGCCAGGTGAGGGCGCGGCCCACCATGACCAGGGACGGGAGGCTCACGGCCGGCAGCGCGATGAGGACGAGCCCCAGCACCCACGGGCTGGCACCGACGGCGGCCAGGGCGAGGAGCACCGGGATCTCGCCACCGGTCGGGATGACGAGGAGGACCACGACGGCAGCAACGGCCACCAGGGCGAACCCCCCGCCGGTCACCCACGCCGCCTCGAAGCTGAAGACGTGCGCGGCCGCGCCCACGAGCGCGACGACGACGAGGTACTCCGGCACGAGGGTGAGCGTGAACCGCACGAGCGAGCGGACGAACCGCCCCAGCGAGGGCCCGTCCTCGTCCACGGTCTCCGGTGCGATGTCCGCGACGGTGGGGTCCACCCTTCGTCCCTGGGCGAGGCGGGCGGCGAGCGCCGCCGCCCCCAGGACCAGCCCGACCCCGACGACGAGCCGGGTCGCGGCCCACTCCCACGGCCCGACGAGCGCGAGGAAGACGAGGACGGCCGGGTTGAGGACCGGGTTGCCTAGCCAGTAGGCGACGACCGACGGGAGCGGCACCCCGCTGCGACGCAGCGAGACCGCCACCGGCGAGGCGCAGCAGGTGCACATCATGCTCGGCAGCGAGGCAGCGCCCGCGATGGCCGCGCCGGAGGTGGAGCCGCGGCCGGCGAGGACCCGGCGCAGGTGCTCCCGGGGCAGGAGCGCGTCGATGGCCGCGGCGACGAGCAGGCCGACGAGCAGCGCCTTCCAGACGGCCAGGCTGTACGCGAGCGTGAAGTCCCAGGCCCCCTGCCACCACGTCGGCGCGTCACGCGCGACGTCGACGAGCGCACCCCCGTCCCACGCCCGGCTGCCGACGAGGCCGTCGATCTTCAGCGCGTAGGGCCACCACTTGGCCCAGACGAGACCGACGACGAAGACCAGGGCGGTGATCGCGACCCCGAGGACCCAGCGGTCGAGGTGTCGCGGCCGGCCGGGAGACGGTGCGGTGCTCACGTCGTCACCGTAGGAGAAGGACGCTCCGGTGTCTCGGGGGACGACCTGTCCTAGGGTGGGCGGCGGAGGCGTCTGGGTTCCTGGTGGTCCCCCCGGTCTTCAACACCGGTGAGGCCGAGCATCTCGGTCTGGCGGGTTCGATTCCCGTCCGCCTCCGCCACACGTCCGACCCGAAGGGAGCACGGTGACCGACCCCCGGCGGGCCATCCCGCGCACCGACACGCTGCTGGCCTCGGCGCCCTTCGTCGCCGCGGCGGAGCGACTCGGGCGGGATGTCGTCCGGGTCGCGATCACCGCCGCCCAGCAGCAGGCGCGCGACGGGAGCATCGGCCCCGACGAGGTCCCTGCCACCGCACTCGCCGGGCTCCCGACCCGGGCCAGCTCGCTCACCGCGGTCCTCAACGCGACCGGCGTCGTGGTGCACACCAACATCGGCCGGGCCCCCTTGTCCCCCAGCGCGATCGAGGCCGTCGTCGCCGCCGCCGGCTACGTCGACGTCGAGATGGACCTGGCCACGGGAGCGAGGAGCCGACGCGGCGCCGGGGCACTCGCCACCCTGCTCGACGCCGTCCCCGACGCGACCGGCGCGCTGGTCGTCAACAACGGCGCGGCCGCGCTCGTGCTCGCCACGACCGCGCTCGCCGCCGGGCGCGAGGTCGTCGTCTCGCGCGGGGAGATGGTCGAGATCGGCGACGGGTTCCGCCTGCCCGACCTCATCGCCTCGACCGGCGCTCGGCTGCGCGAGGTCGGCACGACGAACCGGACGCACCTGAGGGACTACGCCGACGCGATCGGTCCGGGCACCGGGTGCGTGCTCAAGGTGCACCCGAGCAACTTCCGCGTCGACGGGTTCACGGCCGAGGTGGGCCTCGGTGAGCTCCGCGGGCTGCGTCGGCCCGACGGCTCCCCCGTGCCGGTCGTCGCCGACATCGGGTCCGGCCTGCTGCGGCCCGACCCGTTGCTGCCCGACGAGCCGGATGCCACGACGTGGCTGCGCGCGGGCGCCACGATCGTCACCGCCAGCGGCGACAAGCTCCTCGGCGGCCCGCAGGCGGGTCTCGTCCTCGGCGACGCCGAGGTCGTCGAGCGGTTGCGTCGCCACCCCTTCCAGCGCGCCCTGCGCGTCGACAAGCTGACCCTCGCCGCACTCGAGGCGACCCTGCGCGGCCCGGTCCCACCGGTCACTGCCGCGCTGCACGTGAGCGCCGACGAGCTGCGGCCGCGGGTCGAGGCCCTCGCCGCCGCCCTCGGTCGTGGGGTCGTGGCGGTCGAGGGCCGCGTCGGCGGCGGCGGGGCGCCCGGCGTGCCCCTGCCCGGCTGGGCCGTCGAGATCCCCGCGGACGCCGTCGAGCGCCTGCGCGTCGGCGAGCCGGTCGTGCTCGCCCGGGTCGAAGGGGGGCGCGGCCTGGTCGACCTGCGCTGCGTCCCGGCCGATCGGGACGGTGACGTCGAAGCGGCACTGCGGGCGGCGCTCGGCGACGACGGGCCCGACCCGGGGACGCCCACCCCATGAGGCGCGTGCTCGCCACCGCCGGGCACGTCGACCACGGCAAGTCGACGCTCGTGCGCGCGCTCACCGGGCGTGACCCCGACCGGCTGCGCGAGGAGCGCGAGCGCGGGCTGACCATCCAGCTCGGTTACGCCTGGACGACCCTGCCGAGCGGGGCCGAGGTCGCCTTCGTCGACGTGCCGGGGCACCAGCGGTTCCTCGGGACGATGCTGTCGGGGCTGGGGCCGGCGCCGGCGGTGGTCTTCGTCGTCGCCGCCGACCAGGGCTGGCAGGCGCAGAGCAGCGAGCACCTCGCCGCCGTGCAGGCGCTCGCCATCACCGACGGCCTGCTCGTCATCACCCGGTGCGACCTGGCCGACGACGAGCAGCGAGCCGACGTGCTCACCGAGTCGCGGCGACACCTGGCCGAGGCCGGGCTCGACCTCCCTGCCGTCGAGGTCTCGGCGGTCCGGGGCGACGGGATGGACTCCCTTCGCGCGGCGCTCGACGAGCTCGCTGCCCGGCTGCCCGAGCCGGACGCCCGGGCGCCGGTGCGGCTCTGGTCCGACCGCAGCTTCTCCGTCTCCGGCGCGGGGACGGTCGTCACGGGCACCCTCGGCGCGGGCACGGTCCACGTCGGCGACCGGCTGGTGCTGCTCGACCGCGGGTCCGCACGCGAGGTGACGGTGCGTGGCCTGCACAGCCAGGACGAGGCGCACGAAGCCGTCGGCCCGGTCTCCCGGGTCGCCGTCAACCTGCGCCGCGTGGACGAGGTCGGCCGATCCGTCGCGCTGCTGACGCCCGACGCCTTCGCGCTCGCGTCGGTCGTCGACGTGTCCGCCACCGAGCTGCATTCCCCTAGGGCAATGCAGACGAACGGTCACGGGAGCGCGCATTCCCCTAGGGCAATGCAGATGGTCGAGCAGGGGACGCTGCACGTCGGGTCGGTCGACGTCGAGGTGCACGTGCGCCCGCTCGGGCCGGACCACGCCCGCCTCTCGGCCGCGACCGTCCTCCCGTGGCGCGTGGGCGACCGGGCGATCCTGCGCGACGCGGGGAGTCGTCGCCTGTGGGCCGTCCGCGTCGTGGACGTCGACCCCCTGCCGCTCACCCGCCGCGGTGCCCCAGGGCGAAGGGGGCAGGCCCTCGCCTCTGCAGGCGCGGACCCCGCCGACCTCGCCACCGCTCGGCTGCGCTCGCGCGCAGCCGAGCGGGCGGACGTGCTCGACCGGCTGGGTCTCCCCGCGCCAGCGGGTGCCGTGCGGCACGGTGACTGGTGGGTCGACGCGGGGGCCGTGAGCACGTGGCGCGACCGGCTCGGCGAGGCCGTCCGCCGGCACCATGCCGCCGACCCGCTCAGCGCCGGGCTGCCCGTCGCCGAGGCGGCCAGGTCGCTCGGCCTGCCCGAGCACCTCCCTGCGGTGCTCGGGCAGGCCCTGGTGCCGGGACTGGCCACCGACGCCGGCCTCGCCGTCGCCGACGGCCGCGTCCACGACCCGGAGGCTGGCGGCCTCGGAGCCGCGGAGGCCGGGATCGCGGCTCTCGAGGCACGGCTGGGGGCCACCCCCTTCGTGGCGGCGGAGCGGGGTGAGCTCGCCGAGCTCGGTCTCGGGACCGCGGAGCTCGCGGCCGCCGAGCGCCTCGGACGGATCATGCGTCTGCCCGACGACGTCGTGCTGCTCCCCGACGCGCCGGCGCGGGCGATGCGGGTGCTCGCCGGGCTGGAGCAACCCTTCACCCTCAGCCTCGCGCGACAGGCGCTCGGGACCACCCGGCGCGTCGCCGTGCCCCTGCTCGAGCACCTCGACGCCCGCGGGTGGACCCGGCGGGTGGACGGGAGTCTGCGGCAGGTCGTGCGCTAGGCCGCGCTCAGGCAGCGACCTCGAGGCTCGTCGTCACCGGCACGCCGTGCGTGAGGTTGTCGAGGACGGGGCAGTGCTCGGCGACGGCCTGCTCGAGGCGGCGGTACTCCCCTTCGCTCTCCGGGCCGCTGACCGTGATGGCCAGCTCGATGCCCTGGAAGCCCGGACGCACCGACTCGTCCGTGCCGAGGAACCCGGCGAGGTCCAGGTCGCCGCGCAGGTCGACGTCGATCGTGTCGACCCGGAGGCCGAGCTTGTCGGCCCAGACCTGGTAGCTGATGACGGTGCACGAGGCGAGGGCGGCCAGCAGGTGCTCGACCGGGTTGGCGCCCTTGTCGGTGCCGCCGAGGGCCGGCGGCTCGTCGATCGTGTAGCTGAACTGGCGGCTCGTGATGGCGACCTCGGTCCCCGTGACGAGCGCGCCCCGGGTCGTGACCTCGAGCAGCGTGGTGGGTGCGGTGGTGGCAGTCATGGACGGCTCCGTGGATCAGGGGCTCTCGTGAACCCGCGCTTGGCGCGGCCGGTCGGCCGACGCCCAGGTCGTCACCCGGGGCACCCCACCGAGGGTGGAGGGTTGCCGCCCAGCAAGCCGGGGCTTCGCGCTGGGACTCATGACCTGGCCATAAGATGACACACAGCAACCCATAACGTCCAGTTATGTATCAGGAAGTGGGACCGCGCCTGAGGTCGACCGTGAAGAGCGGCAGGAAGAGCTGGGCCAGCGGCCCGATGGCGAGCGCGTAGAGGAAGGTGCCGACGCCGACCGTGCCGCCGAGCAGCCACCCGACGACGACCACCGTGACCTCGATCCCCGTGCGCACCAACCGGATCGAGTGGCCGGTGAGGCGCGCGATCCCCGTCATCAGGCCGTCGCGCGGACCGGGCCCGAACTGCGAGCCGATGTACATGCCGGTCGCGATGCCGTTGAGCACCACGCCCCCGACGAGGAGCACGATGCGCCAGCCGAGGTCGCCCGGCTCGTCGAGGTGCGCGAGGACGAGGTCGGCGGAGGGGCCGATGAGCAGAGCGTTGCCGATCGTGCCGACGCCGGGCTTCTGCCGCAACGGGATCCACCCGAGCAGCACGAGCAGCGAGACGCCGACGACGATCGTGCCGAAGCTCAGCGGGACGTGGCGCGAGACGCCGACGTGGAGCACGTCCCAGGGGATCTGGCCGAGCGTCGCGCGCAGCACCATCGCCATCGACGCGCCGTAGAGGAAGAGGCCCGCGAGGAGCAACGGCAGACGGACCCCGAGGCGCCCGGCACGCAGCTGCTCGAGGGGGCCGATGTCGGCGAGCTGTCGCCCGCGGGGTGGCGCGTCGTCGGTCACCGGGTCAGCGTAGGGCTCGACGAGATCAGTCGCCCACGGTCTGCTTGCCGCGGGCGACGACCTTGCGGTCGGGCGCGTAGACGATCTGGGTGTCCTTGTCCTCGTAGTCGAACTGGTTGAGGAAGAAGCGCATGGCGTTGATCCGGCCGCGCTTCTTGTCGTTGGACCTGATGACCGTCCAGGGCGCGTGCTTGGTGTCGGTCCGCTCGAACATCGCCTCCTTGGCGGCGGTGTACGCCTCCCACTTGTCGAGGCTCTCGAGGTCCATCGGGGAGAGCTTCCACCGGCGCACCGGGTCGATCTGGCGGATGGCGAAGCGGGTGCGCTGCTCCTGCTGGGTCACGGAGAACCACAGCTTGGTGACGTGGACCCCGGCGTCGATGAGCATCCGCTCGATCTTCGGCGCCTGGTCCATGAAGCCCTCGTACTGCTCGTCGCTGCAGAAGCCCATGACCCGCTCGACGCCGGCGCGGTTGTACCAGGAGCGGTCGAAGAGGACGATCTCGCCGCTCGTCGGCAGGTGCCGCAGGTAGCGCTGGAAGTACCACTCGCCCTCCTCCCGCTCGCTCGGCCTGGTGAGCGCGACGACCCTGGCGCCCCGGGGGTTGAGGTGCTCCGTGAAGCGCTTGATCGTGCCGCCCTTGCCGGCGGCGTCACGGCCCTCGAAGAGGACGACGAACTTGCGGCCGGTGTCCTGCGCCCAGTACTGGAACTTCAGCAGCTCGATCTGGAGCAGGTACTTCTCGACGTCGTAGTCGTTGCGGGTCATGAGCTCGTCGTACGGGTAGTTCTCCCGCCACGTCTCGACGGCCAGCCCGTCCGGTCTGATGAGCATCGGGTCGTCACCCTGGTCGTCGCGGACGGTGTAGCCCTCGTCGATGAGCCGGTCGATGTACTCGCGGAGGTTCTGCTTCTGCATGGGACGTGGGTACCACGTGGACCTGTCGCGCAGGTGTCGGAGCGGGTGTCCGAGACTGGGATCCATGGCCAGGAGGACGAAGGGGGGTGGCGCCACCCCCGCGACGCAGGCGCTGGCGGCGGCCGGGGTGGCGTACACGGCGCACCCCTACGAGCACCACCCTGCAGTGGCGTCGTACGGGATGGAGGCCGCCGAGGTGCTCGGGGTCCCACCCGAGCGGGTCTTGAAGACCCTGCTCGCCCAGACCGACCTGCCCCGCGACCACGGACTCGTCGTGGGCATCGTCCCAGTCGCCGGGCAGCTGGATCTCAAGGCCCTGGCCGCGGCGGTCGGCGCGAAGCGGGCGAGCATGGCCGACCCGGCGCTCGCCGAGCGGACCACCGGCTACGTCGTGGGCGGGATCAGCCCAGTCGGTCAGAAGCGCGCCCTCGTCACGGTCCTCGACGCCTCTGCGCTCGGGCACGACACGGTCCTCATCAGCGGCGGGCGACGAGGGCTCGACCTGGAGCTGGCCCCCGCGGCCCTCGTGGAGATGACGGGCGCGGTCGTCGCGGCGATCGGGCGGGCCTGATCACGGCCGGAGGCGGTCCACCTGGCTGACGCAGCCCACCGGCAGGTCGCCGCCGTAGACGTGCGGGAAGAGCTCGGTGTCGCTGCCGACCGGCGTGCCGGGGACGGCCGGCTCGAGCCGGACGGTGAGGCCCCGGGCGGCGAGGGACTGCGCGTCGAGCGTCAGGAGCAGCAGCGGCTCGGTGACGTCGGCGTAGAAGCGGGCGAGGACCCCTTCGAGCTGGGCAGGCGACCCGCTGCAGTGCATGAATCCCTCCTGCGAGATGAGCCGCCCGCGCGTCGAGACGGGGTACGTCCCGGACGCCTGGGCGGCCTGCCAGTCGGACTCGAGGGCGATGTGCTGGAGGGTCATGCAGCCATCATCCCGCGCGCCGCGCGTGGATTCGAGGGGTTGCCACGAACGCGCGGGAGGAGCACAACCGCCGCCTGCTGCGTGGCCCCGACACGATGGGCCGTGACCACGGCAGCCCGCTGGACATCCCTTCGGCCGAGGGCTCCGCGCAGGAGGGTCCGGGGCCTGACCACTCGACAAGAGAAACCTCGCCTTCGCAAGAGTTTCAAACTCTTGCGAAGGCGAGGTTTATCGGGTGACCCGAGAATCCTGGGGCACCTGAGGCGTCACACCCGCACCCCGATGTACTTGGTCTCGAGGAACTCCTCGATGCCCGTCGTCCCCCCTTCGCGCCCGAGCCCGGACTCCTTGATGCCACCGAACGGGGCGGCGGGGTTGGACACCACGCCCTGGTTGAGGCCGACCATGCCCGCCTCGAGGGCCTCGCTGACCCGCAGGCCGCGGTCGAGCCCCTGCGTGAAGACGTAGGAGATGAGGCCGAAGGGGGTGTCGTTGGCCAGGCGGATCGCCTCCTCCTCGGTGTCGAACTCGGTGATCGCCGCGACCGGCCCGAAGATCTCGGCCTCGGCCATCTGCGCGTCGGCGGGCACGCCGGTGAGGACCGTCGCCGGGTAGAAGTAGCCCTCCCGGTCGGCCGGTTCGCCGCCCAGCTGCGCCGTCGCTCCCCGCCCGACCGCGTCGCGGACGAGCTCGTCGACCTTGTCGACCGCCTTCTGGTTGACCAGGGGCCCGACGACGACGCCCTCCTCGACGCCCCGCCCCATGGGCAGCGCGCCCATCCGCTCGGCCAGGCGCTGCGCGAACTCGCCCGCGACGGAGCGCTGCACGAGGATCCGGTTGGCCGCGGTGCAGGCCTGGCCGATGTTGCGCATCTTGGCCGCCATCGCCCCGTCGACCGCGACGTCGAGGTCGGCGTCGTCGAAGACGAGGAAGGGGGCATTGCCCCCGAGCTCCATCGACGTGCGCATGACCGTCCTGGCGGCCAGCTCGAGCAGGTGCTTGCCGACCGGGGTCGAGCCGGTGAAGGAGAGCTTGCGCGAGCGCGGGTCGAGGATCATCGGCCGCATGACCTCGTCGCTCCGGCTCGTCGTCACGACGTTGACGACGCCCGCGGGCAGGCCGGCCCGCACGAGGATGTCCGCGAGCGCGAGGGTCGACAGCGGGGTCTCGGCGGCCGGCTTGATGACCGAGGTGCAGCCGGCGGCGATGGCCGGGCCGATCTTGCGGGTGCCCATCGCCATGGGGAAGTTCCACGGGGTGATGAGCACGCACGGGCCGACGGGCTGCTTGGCGACGAGGAAGCGCGAGCCGCCGGCGGGTGCCGTCATGTACCCGCCGTCGATGCGCACGGCCTCCTCCGCGAACCAGCGGAAGAACTCGGCGGCGTACGCGATCTCCCCCTTCGCCTCCGTCAGCGGCTTGCCCATCTCGAGCGTCATGACCAGCGCGAGCCGGTCGACGTCGGCGAGCATGAGGTCACGGGCCCGGGTGAGGATCTCGCTGCGCTCCCGAGGTGGCGTCCTGGCCCAGTCGGCCTGGGCCTCCGCCGCGGCGTCGAGAGCGGCCGCGGCCTCCTCGGGGGAGGCGTCGGCGACCTCGACGAGGGGCTCGCCGGTCGACGGGTCGACGACCGGCATCGTCTCCCGGGTCTGGCGCCACTCACCCCCGATGAAGAGGCCCGTCGGCACCGAGGCGATCGCCTCGCGCTCCTGCTCGCGGGTGACCTCTGGCGTGTGGGTCGTGGTCATGGAAGGCTCCTTCGTCAGCGTCCTTGCCGTCCCCCTCACCGTAGACGTATTGTCAACAATCAGACGAACAACCGGAGGTACCGATGACAGCGCTGTCCCCCCTGCTCAAGCAGGCCACCCCCGTCACGATCGACCACGCCCTCGGCAGCGAGATCTTCGACGTCGACGGCAACCGCCACCTCGACTTCACCTCCGGCATCGGGGTCGTGAGCACCGGCCACTGCCACCCCAAGGTCGTCGCGGCCGCGCAGGAGCAGGTCGGCAAGCTCATCCACGGGCAGTACACGACCGTCATGCACCAGCCGCTGCTGGCGCTCGTCGACAAGCTCGACGGCGTCCTCCCTTCGCACCTCGACAGCCTCTTCTTCGCCAACTCCGGCAGCGAGGCGCTCGAGGCCAGCCTGCGCCTCTCCCGCCAGGCGACCGGCCGGCCCAATGTCATCGTCTTCCACGGCGGCTTCCACGGCCGCACCGTCGCGACGGCGACGATGACGACGTCCGGCACCCGCTTCTCGGCCGGCTTCAGCCCCCTCATGGGCGGGGTGCACGTCGCCCCCTTCCCCACCGCCTACCGCTACGGGTGGAGCGAGGAGGAGGCGACCGCCTTCGCGCTCAAGGAGCTCGACTACATCCTCGCCACGCTCACCTCGCCGCAGGAGACCGCCGCCTTCATCGTCGAGCCCGTGCTGGGCGAAGGGGGGTACATCCCGGGCAACACCGCCTTCTTCCAGGGTCTGCGCGAGCGGGCCGACAAGCACGGCATCCTCCTGGTGATGGACGAGGTCCAGACCGGCTTCGGCCGCACGGGCAAGATGTTCGGTCACCAGCACTTCGACGTGCAGCCCGACATCATCACGCTGGCCAAGGGGATTGCCTCCGGCTTCCCGATCTCCGGCATCGCTGCCTCCCAAGAGCTGATGAGCAAGGCGTGGCCCGGCTCGCAGGGTGGCACCTACGGGGGCAACGCCGTCGCCTGCGCCGCTGCCGTCGCCACCCTCGAGGCCATCGAGGAGGAGGGCCTCGTCGCCAACTCCGCCGAGCGCGGCGCCCAGCTGCTCGAGGGCGCGAGGGCCGCCGCCGCCGTTCGAGACGGTCGCGGGGCGACCTCCTCCTCAGGGACCAACGGCATCGGTGACGTGCGCGGCCTCGGTCTGCTCGTCGGCAGCGAGTTCACCGCCGCCGACGGAACCCCGGACACGGCCCGCGCGCAGGCCGCCCAGCAGCTCGCCGCGACGAAGGGCCTGCTGCTCCTCACCTGCGGCGCCCACATGAACGTCGTGCGGATGATCCCGCCGCTCGTCGTGACCGCCGAGCAGGTGGACGAGGCGCTGGACATCTGGGGCAAGGTCCTGGCGGAGGTCTGAGCCATGCCCCGGTACATCACAATCGCCCTCGAGTCGCGCGGCGTGGTGTGCCGGGCACGGCTCCTCGACGACGAGGCGCCGTTGACCTGCGACGCCGTGTGGGACGCACTGCCGGCAGGCGGTGACGCCTTCCACGCGAAGTACGCCCGCAACGAGGTCTACACGCTGCTCCCGCGGATCACCGCCGCACCCCACCGGGAGAACCCGACGATCACTCCGATCCCCGGCGACGTGTGCCTCTTCGACTTCGAGCCCTGGGAGATCGGCAACCCCGCCTACGGGTACGACCCGGGGTCGACGGCGCACGCCGAGCAGGGCGCCACCGACCTGGCGATCTTCTACGGCCGCAACAACCTGCTCATCAACGGCGACCTGGGCTGGGTGCCCGGCTCGGTCTTCGGCGCGATCGAGGAGGGGCTCACCGAGATGGCCGAGGCCTGCAACGACCTGTGGCGCCACGGGTTCGCCGGGGAGCGACTGGTCTTCGCCCGGGGGTGAGCCCCCCATCGGGTGGAGGTATGCGCGCGGATGTTTCTCCGGCGCGTTCACCTCCACCCAGCGCGAAGGGGGTCAGCCCGCGAGGACGCCCTCGACCCACCGCGCAGCGGCCAGGACCAGGTCGTCCGAGTGCCGCGGGCCGACGATCTGCAGTCCCACGGGCAGTCCCGCCGCGGTCGTGCCGCACGGGATGCTGATCGCTGGCTGCTGGGTCATGTTGAAGGGGTAGGTGAAGGGGGTCCAGTCGGGCCAGCCGCGCAGGCCGCTGCCCGGCGGCACGTCGTGCCCGGCCTCGAAGGCGACGATCGGCATCGTCGGGGTGAGCAGCAGGTTGTGCCGCTCGTGGAAGGCGCCCATCGTGATGCCGAGCTGCGCCGCCACGGCCCGCGCCTGGAGGTACTCGACACCGGAGCTGGTCTCCCCTTCGTCCCAGATGCGGCCGAGGCCGGGGTCGACCGTCTCGCGCGCACCGGGCATCCCGCGCAGGAGCGTCGCGGCACCGGTCGCCCAGAGCAGCTCGAAGGCCTCCCGCGGGTCCCCGAAGCCCGGGTCCTCGGCCTCGACGACCATCCCCGCGGCAGCGATCCGCGCGACGGCGGCATCGACGATCGAGCCGACCTCGTCGTCGACCTGCGCCCAGCCGAGGTCCCGCGAGTAGGCCACGTGCAGCCCGGTGAGGTCACGGGCCAGCTCACCGCGGAAGGTCCGAGTCGGTGGCGCGAGCGAGGTGGGGTCGCGCGGGTCGGGCATCGAGAGGATGTCCATGAGCACGGCCGCGTCCTCGACCGTGCGGGTCATCGGACCCGCGTGCGCGAGGGGGCCGAAGGGGCTCGCGGGGAACATCGGGATCCGCCCGTGCGTGGGCTTGAAGCCGACGATCCCGCAGAAGGACGCGGGGATCCGCACGCTGCCGCCGCCGTCCGTCCCCACCGCGACCGGGCCCATGCCGGCCGCGACCGCCGCAGCCGCGCCCCCCGACGACCCCCCGGCGGTCGTCGAGGGGTCGGCCGGGTTGCGGGTGATGCCGGTCAGGGGTGAGTCGGTGACGCCCTTCCACGCGAGCTCGGGCGTCGTCGTCTTGCCGACGAAGACCATCCCGTCCGCGCGCAGCCGGGCCGCGACGGGCGAGTCGACCGTCCACGGCTGGTCCGGGTCGATCGCCCTGGAGCCGCGAAGGGTGGGCCACCCCTCGGTGAGGAAGATGTCCTTGATCGAGATGGGCACCCCGTCGAGCAGGCCCTGCGGGTGCCCGGCACGCCACCGCTCCTCCGCGGCGCGCGCCTGGACGAGGGCCGACTCGCGGTCGACGAGGCAGAAGGCGTTGATCTCACCGTCGGCCGCCTCGATCCGGTCGAGGACCGCGTCGGTCGCCTCGACCGGGGAGAGCTCGCCGGACCCGTAGGCGGCGACGAGCTCGACGGCGGTCATCTCGGTGGGGTTCATGCACGGCTCCCGTCGGTCGGTACGTAGCCCAGCGAGGTGTCGACGACGTGGAGCAGCGGCTCCTCGTCGACCCACCGGGCGAAGTTGTCGGCGAAGAGGCGCACGAGCTCCTCGCGCCACCCGACGAAGTCCCCCGAGCTGTGCGGCGTGATGTGCACGCCCGGCATGTCCCACAGGGGGTGGTCGGCAGGGAGCGGCTCGGTGTCGAGGACGTCGAGGACGGCGCCGGCGATGTCCCCTTCGCGCAGGGCATCCACGAGGTCGTCGGTGACGACGGACTCGCCGCGCCCGACGTTGATGAGGCGGGCGTGGTCGGGCATCACGCGGAAGGCGGCGGCGTCGAACATGCCGCGCGTCGCGTCGGTGAGCGGGGCGATGCAGACGACCCAGTCGGCCGCGGCGAGCGCGTGGTGCAGCTCCTCCTGCGCGGTGACGGTCCCGAAGTCGGGGTCGTCGGTGCGGGCGCGGCGCCCCGACCCGCTCACCTGCATGCCGACCGCCCGCAGCAGCCGGGCGATGGCGCGCCCGATCCGGCCGGTGCCGACGACGAGGACGCGGGAGCCCGCGACCCGCTCGGACTCGCGGTGGACCCAGCGGTGCGCCTGCTGCAGCTCCCAGGAGCGCGGCAGGTCCTTGGCGATGCTCACGACCTGCCCGAGCACGTACTCGGCGATGGCCTCGTCGAAGACCCCGCGCGAGTTGGTCAGCACCACGTCGCTGCCGCGCACCTCCGGCGAGAGGATCGCGTCGACGCCCGTGGAGGCGACGTGGATCCACCTCAGGGCGTCGGCCGCGTGCCAGGCCTGGGGGATGGCGCTGGAGAAGAAGTCGTAGGCGAAGAGCACGTCCGCCCCCGCGAGCGCCTCCGGCAGCTCCTCGGCGCTCGCGTAGCGCACCTCGCGCGCCCGCTCGCGGACCGGCGCCATCGCCTGCTCGCTCGGGAGATCACCGTCGTGGAGCACCACGACCACGGACTGCCTGGGCATGTTGACAACGTATGAGCGGGTTCCTAGATTGTCAACAATCTGGCAATCCCGGTCGAAGGGAGGTCCTCGCGTGGAGCTGACCGGCACCGAGTACGACGGTCCGCTGGCCCAGCGCGGCATCGGGGTCATCGCCCCCTTCGACCTCGCCCTCGAGCGGGAGCTGTGGCGGTGGGCGCCGCTGGAGGTGAGCTTCCACCTGGCGCGCACCCCCTTCGAGCCGGTCCCGGTGAGCCTGGAGATGGCGCAGCGTGTCTCGGACGTGGCGGCGCTGCAGGCGGCGACCCGTGAGCTGCTCGGGGTCGAGCCGGAGGTCGTGGCCTACCTGTGCAGCTCGGGCAGCTTCGTCCACGGGCGCGAAGGTGAGGTCGCCCTCGGTGACGCGATCCGCGCGGCAGGCGCCCCCGACGCCGTGACCTCCTCCGGTGCCCTCGCCGAGGCGGTGACCGCCCTCGGACTACGGCACGTCTCGGTCATCACGCCCTACGACCAGCCGCTCACCGAGCGGCTCGTCGGCTTCCTCGGCGAGCTCGGGGTCGAGGTCGTCACGGCCCAGCACCTCGGGCTCGGCGGCGGCATCTGGCGGGTCAACTACCGCACCGTGGCCGAGCTCGTCTGCGCCGCGGACGACCCCGCGAGCGAGGCGCTCTTCGTCTCGTGCACCAACCTGCCGACCTACGACATCATCGGTCCGCTCGAGCGGGACCTCGGCAAACCGGTGCTCACCGCCAACCAGCTGACCGTGTGGGCCTGTCTGGCCCGCATGGGGCTGCCGACGACGGGGCCGGGCCGATGGCTCCGGGAGGTGTTCGGCCCGTGAGCGCACCCACTGCCGGGATCATCTACCCGGACCACGCGGCCGAGGACGAGTACCCCTGGGCTGCCGCGCTGCTCGGCGTGCACCTGCCCGTCACGCACGTCTACGGCACCGACCTGCACGCCGTGCCCGAGCTGCTCGACCTCGGCCGGCCGGACCGCCTCGCCGCGGGCGCTGCGGCGCTGGCCGAGCACGCGCCCCAGTCGGTGGTCTGGGCGTGCACGTCGGGCAGCTTCGTCTACGGGCCGGAGGGTGCGCAGCAGCAGATCGACCAGCTCGCCGCTGCGACAGGCGTGCCCGCATCGAGCACGAGCGCGGCCTTCGTCGCGGCCCTCGCCGACCTCGGCCTCACCCGGGTCGCGGTCGCCGCGAGCTACCCGCGCGAGGTGGCCGCCCTCTTCGTGGACTACCTCGCGGCCGCGGGCATCGAGGTCGTCGCGATGGGCAGCGCCGGCATCGACACGGCCGCGGAGGTGGGGGGCCTGGCCCCCGAGCAGGTCCTCGAGCTCGCCGTCGCCCACGACCGTCCCGAGGCGCAGACGCTCCTCGTGCCCGACACGGCGATGCGTACCCTCGCGGTCATCCCCGACCTCGAGGCGCGGCTGGGCAAGCCGGTGCTCACCGCCAACCAGGTGACGATCTGGCAGGCGTTGGCCCTCGCCGGGTCGAGGCCCACGTCCTCCGTGCTGGGGGCCCTCTTCGCGCAAAGGCAGGACCATGCCCGTCAGTGACCTGACCCCCAACCCGCGCCGCTCGACGGTCGAGTACCTCGCCGACGAGCTGCGCGGCGCCGTCATGACCGGGCGCCTCGAGCCGGGTGAGCAGCTCGGCGAGGCGGACCTGGCCGCGCACTTCGAGGTCTCGCGCGGCCCGCTGCGCGAGGCCATGCAGCGCCTCGTCTCCGAGGGCATCCTCCACGCGATCACCAACCGCGGCGTCTTCGTCAGCGAGCTGACCCTCGAGGACGTGCGCGACGTCTACCGGACCCGCTCGGTCATCGAGCGGGGCGCCCTCGAGGTCGTCCTCGACGAGGGCCGCCGCGAGGCCACCGCCGGCGAGCTCGACGAGGTCGTCCGGCGGATGCGTCAGGCCGCCGCGAAGGGGGACGGCCCGGCCGTCTCGGACGCCGACCAGCACTTCCACGAGGTGCTCGTCGAGGCCTCCGCCAGCCCGCGCCTCATCCGGGCGATGCGCACCCTGCTCGTCGAGACCCGGATGTGCCTGGGCGAGCTGCGCACGACCTACACCGAGCTCGAGACCCAGGTCGACGAGCACGAGGCCCTGCGCCGCACGATCCTCGAGGCGACCCCTGCCCGCGCCAAGGCGGCGCTGCAGGCCCACCTCGACGATGCCGTCGAGCGGCTCGTCGCCAAGCGCACGCCCTGACCGCGCCGACACTCGGGTGATGGCTCCTATCCGGACCGGATAGGAGCCATCACCCGAGTGTCAGGACGTCAGGGGATGACGATCTGGGCGCCCTCGAGCAGCCGCAGGTTGGTCGCGGCGAGTGCGAAGGCGGTGTCGCGCATCGGCGTGCCCTCCTGCCTCCACGCCCGGGCGAGCACCGCGACCTTCGAGCGCATCTCGGTCGACAGCCGCCGGAAAGAGTCCTGCGGATCGGTCCCGACCTGCCCCTGGAGCAGCCACCAGGCCCAGGCCGCGGCCCCCGTGTTGGCGATGAAGTCCGGCACGACCGGGATGCCGCGCGCGGTGAGCGTGTCCTCGGCCCCCCAGGTGGTCGCGGCGTTGGCGGCCTCGACGACGACGCGGGCGGCCACCCCTTCGACGTTGTCCTCACGGATCGCGTACGAGACCGCCGCCGGCACGAAGACGTCCGCGGTGATCTGCAGGATCGCGTCGCGGTCGAGCTGCTGCACGTGGGACGGCACCCGCGAGCGGTCGATCTCCCCGTACTGGTCGCGCAGGTCGAGCAGCGTCGGGATGTCCAGCCCGGCGGGGTCGACGAGCGTGCCGCGCGCGTCGGCGATCGCCGTGACCCGGGCGCCCGCCTCGTGCAGGTACCACGCGGCGCCGCCACCCATCGTCCCGATGCCCTGGATCGTGACCTCGGTCTCGGGCACCGCCCAGTCGAACCCCTCGGCGACGCCGAGGCAGGCCTGCGCCACGCCGTAGCCGCCGATGATGTCGCCGAGCGGCAGCCCGTCGGTCATGACCGCCAGTCCCGCGTGCACCCGCTCGAGGGTCGCCTCTGGGTCCGGGGAGCGGGTGATCGCCGCGTGGAAGGACTGCGACAGGCCGATCTCCTCGAAGACGTCGTCGATGAGCTGCTGGGTCACGCCGAGGTCCTCCGCGGTGACCCAGTGGCCGTCGAGCCACGGGCGCATCGCGTCGAAGAACCTCGAGAGGACACCGAAGGCCCGCGGGTCCTTCGGGTCGAAGTCGATGCCCCCCTTCGCCCCGCCGACCGGCAGACCGAAGGCGGCCGTCTTGGTCGCCATCCCGCGCGCCAGGTCCGCGACCTCGTCCCGCGTGCAGCCGGGACGCATCCGGGTGCCACCCGTCGCGATGCCGCAGACGAGGGTGTGGACGACGAGGTACCCGTGGGCCCCGGTCACCGGATCGACCCAGGTGACCTCGTGGGCCGCGGCGTGGTCGACGAAGGCGTGGGACGGGTCGGTGCTGTGGGTGAGGGTCACGGGGAACCACCTTCTGCGTCAGGAGCGATGGCCCCAGCGTCAGCGTGTGACGCCGTTGACGTCCAGTTACGGAAGGTGCGCCTGATCGTGCACCTTCTGTGCACGATCCGCGCCGCCTACTGTGGGCGGATGGAGCTGTCCCTGCGACGACTGCAGATGCTGCGCGAGCTGCACCGGCGCGGCACGATCACCGCTGCCGCCCAGGCCCTGCACTACAGCCCCTCCGGCGTCTCCCAGCAGCTCGCCCAGCTCGAGCGCGAGGTGGGCGTCAAGCTCATCGAGAAGCACGGTCGGCGGGTGCAGCTCACCGAGCTCGGCCTCCTCCTGTCCGAGCACGCCGAGGAGATCCTCGGCTCCGTCGAGCGGGCGACCGCGGCCATCGAGCAGGCCCAGTCCGGCATCACCGCGCGCCTCACCGTGGGCGTGTGGGCGTCGGTCGCCTCCGGCCTGCTGCCGCGGGCCCTCTCGGCGCTGGCGCTCGAGCACCCCGGCATCGCGGTGCGCACCACCGAGCTCGTCCCGGAGGAGACCGCCGACGCGGTGCGCGACGGGCTGCTCGACATGTCCTTCGTCATCGACTACTCGGGCCACCCCGTCGACTGGGACCCCGCGGTCCAGCGGTCGGTCGTCGCCGTCGAGCGGCTGCACGCAGCCGTCCCCGAGGGTGTCCTGCCCGGCGACAGCGTCTCCCTCACCGAGCTGGCCGAGTACCCGTGGATCCTCTCGGGGCCCCGGTCGCACTTCGGCCGCGCGGTCCGGGTGGAGTGCCACGCGCACGGTTTCGAGCCGCGCATCGTGCACACCGTCGAGGAGCAGTTCACCGCCCTGGCGATGATCGCCGGCGGCCTCGGGGTCTCCCTCGTCTCCGACCTCGGCCTGACGCTGCTGCCGCCGGGCGTCGACGTCGTGCCGCTCGAGGAGACGATCCTGCGCACGGTCTCGGTCGCGCACCGGGCCAGCTCGACGCCGCGCCCGTCGATCGACCTCTTCGTCGAGGCGGTGCGCACGGCTGCGGACGAGCAGGGCCTCACCGTCGCTGGCGTGCCCCCGGAAGAGGCGAGACCCTCCTAGGGCTGGGCGGGCGGGCGGGCGTGCAGCAGGAGCACTGCCCCGGCCACGACCTGCCAGACGATGACCGCGTCGACCGCGAGCCGCTCGGCCAGCCCGAAGCCGACCACCCCGGTCCACATCAGGACGATCCCCGCGCACGACACGAGCGCGCAGACCGCGGCCCAGCCGGCGAGGGCCGGGTACCGGCGCGCGAGGGCGATCGTCAGCGCGACGAGCAGCAGCGTGCCGCCGACGATCGCGAGCACCGCGCCGGTCCCGTGCCCGTTGGCCCGGTCGGAGGTCAGGCCCGTGGGCACGAGACCGACGACGACGACCCCGAGCCCGTGCACGACGGCGAGAGGGAGCACCGCCCAGCGCCACCGCGGGACCCACGGGGCGAGGACGAGCGCGGCGAGCGCGACCCGCACACCCGAGACGACGAAGGTCGCGTTCATCGCCCCGTGCCGCGTCGACTCGGCGCGGTCGGCATCGGTCCACATGACCTCGGGCACGCCGAGCGCGCTGATCGCGTCACGGGTCCAGCTGTACGGACGCCCCTGCCAGCCGCCGACGGCCCAGGCCTCGCCGAGCAGGTAGAGCACGGCGAGCAGGAGCAGCAGCCCGCCGAGCCGCAGTCGCGTCACGCGTCGGGCGAAGGGGGGCTCGCCGGCGGCTGGTCGCCGCCCGGCTCCTGCCCGCCCGGCTTCTGGTCGGCCACGAGGTCGACGCCCGCGGCCAGCCCCGAGCGCACCTTGCCGAGGAACCCGGCGCCCGTGCCACCGGTCACCCGAGCGACCTCGCTCTCGGCGCGATCGAGGAACCCGTGGGCCTGCTCGCGGTGGTCGGCGGCGAAGGTCCCGACGAGTCCCACCGCGTCCTGGGCGATCTT
The DNA here is from genome assembly GCF_001591405.1 of Janibacter terrae NBRC 107853. Classification (GTDB taxonomy): domain Bacteria; phylum Actinomycetota; class Actinomycetes; order Actinomycetales; family Dermatophilaceae; genus Janibacter; species Janibacter terrae. The sequence continues at coordinate 1,061,804 of NZ_BCUV01000007.1, read as the reverse complement.
CGCCGCGGCCGCACCGGCCTCGCCGAGCCGCCGCTCGAGCTCGAGGTCCTCGATGGCCCGGCGGGCATCACGCTTGTCCTCGGTCACGTCAGTCACACTCCCTTCGTCACGGGCAGGTGGGCATCGAGCCAGCCGATGACGTCCGCCGTGACCTCGTCGCGGTTGATCTCGTTGAGCAGCTCGTGCCGGGCACCGGGGAAGATCTCCACGGTGACGTCCCGGACGCCGCCGGCACTGAAGGCCTCGGCCACGGCACGCGCGCCGCGGCCGTCCTTGCCGCCGACGGGGTCGTCGGAGCCGGAGACCACGAGCAGCGGCAGGTCGTGCGGGACCCGGGCGGCGAGGCCCTGCAGGCGACCGACCCCGCCCAGCAGGTCGGCGAAGAACCCGGCGGTGAAGACCTCGCCGCAGCGCGGGTCGTCGACGTACTTGCGCACCTCGGCCGGGTCGCGGGAGAGCCAGGCGAAGTCGCCCTCGTCCTTGAAGGGCTTGTTGTAGGCGCCGAAGGTCAGCGCGTCCATGAGCCGGGACGTCGTGCGGCGACCGCGGATGCGCGCCTGCAGGGTCGCGACCACCTGGCCGACCTTGCCGAGGAGGCCCGGGTCGCCGGCGGTGCCGGAGAGGACCGCGCCGGCGAGGGTGTGCCCGTACCTGGTGATGTAGTCGCGGCCGAGGAGCGAACCCATGGAGTGCCCGAAGAAGAAGACGGGCAGGTCGGGGTGCCGCTCGGCGATGGCGTCCGAGATCGCGTGCAGGTCCTCGACGACCGTGTCCCAACCGTTGTCGTCGGCGTAGTAGCCGCGGTCCTCGACACCGCTCGAGGTCTCCCCATGTCCTCGGTGGTCGTGCATCCACACCGCGTAGCCGGCGTCGGTGAGGGCCTGCGCGAAGCGCTCGTAGCGACCCGAGTGCTCGGCCATGCCGTGGGCCATCTGCACGACCCCCTTCGCCTGCGCGTCCGGGAGCCAGATGCGGACGAAGAGCGGCAGACCGTCCTGCGGGGAGGTGATGGTGGTCGTCTCGGAGCGCATGGCGCCAGACTAGTGGCGAGAGCCCCCAGTGGACTTTCAGTTGACGGTGCAATAATCGGCCCAGACCCGCCCCCCGACCCCGAGGGACCCATGAGCAGCAAGAAGTCCACCAACCTCTCCGCCCGCGAGGCCAAGCTCGCCGAGGCCCGCAAGGCTCAGCAGTCGGCCGACCGCCGCCGGTCGCTCCTCCTCGCCGGCGCCGCCGGCCTGGTGATCGTCTTCATCGCCGGCGCCGTCCTCTGGGCGATCCTCGGTGAGCGCGACGAGCGCGCGGCCGCGGGCGACCTCGGGTCCGTCAAGACCTTCGACTACAAGGGCGGCAACCACGTCAACGGCCGGGTCGACTACAAGGAGTCGCCGCCGGTCGGGGGCGAGCACAACGGCGTCTGGCTCAACTGCGGCACCTATGACGAGGCGGTGCCCGACGAGCACGCGGTCCACTCGCTCGAGCACGGTGCCGTCTGGATCACCTACGACCCGTCCCTGCCCGAGGCCGACGTCGACAAGCTCGACGACACCCTGCCGGACACGTACACCATCCTCTCCCCGTACGAGGGCGACATGCCGAGCAAGATCGTCCTGTCCGCCTGGGGCACCCAGCTCGCCGTCGACTCGGCGGACGACCCGCGGATCAAGGGCTTCATCAAGGAGTACCGCCAGGGGCCGCAGACCCCTGAGCCCGGCGCCGCCTGCACCGGCGGGGTGACCCCCGAGACGAGCCTCGTCAAGTGACCCCCCGGGTCGTCCTCGCCGCCGTCGTCGCGCTGGCCGTCGGGCTCGTCGCCGGGCTGCTCGTCAGCCGCGCCGGCGGGGACGACCTGCCGGCCGACGACAGCGTCGCGGCAGGCTTCGCCCGCGACATGCAGACCCACCACGACCAGGCCGTCGAGATGTCGTGGATCATCTACGACCGCACCGACGACCGGTTCGTGCGCTCGCTCGCCTACGACATCGCCCGCACCCAGTCGCACCAGTCCGGCCAGATGGCCGGCTGGCTGCAGACGTGGGGCCTGAGCCCGACCGGGCCCGGCAAGCCGATGGACTGGATGAAGGGCCTGGGCCACTCCCACGGCGACGAGGCCTCCGAGCTCACCGACGACGGGCTCATGCCCGGCATGGCGAGCCAGGAGGAGATCACCAGGCTCGAGGGCCTGGAGGGCGAAGAGGCGGAGGTCTACTTCCTCCAGCTGATGATCCGCCACCACGACGCCGGCGTCCCGATGGCCGAGGCAGCTCGCGACTACGCCAAGAACGAGGCCGTCGAGACCCTCGCCACCTCGATCATCAACAGCCAGACCAGCGAGGTCGAGACGATGACGACGATGCTGCGGGAGCGTGGCGCGAAGCCGCTGGCAGAGTGAGTCCCATGGACTTCGGCATCGACACGATCAGGGCCGCGGCGCGGCGGCTCGACGGACGCGTCCGACGGACCCCGCTGCTCTCCTCACCGATGCTCGACGAGCTGGTCGGCGCGACCGTGCTCGTCAAGGCCGAGGCGCTGCAGCTGACCGGCTCGTTCAAGATCCGCGGCGCGCTCAACACGCTGCTCTCGCTGGACGACGAGGAGCGGGCGGCCGGCGTGCTCGCCTTCTCCACCGGCAATCACGGCCAGGCGGTCGCGGCCTCGGCGAGGATGACCGGCTCGACCGCGACGATCGTCATGCCGCAGGACGCCCCGCGGATCAAGGTCGACGGGTGCCGCTGGTGGGGCGCTGAGGTCGTCTTCTACGACCCGGCGACGCAGGACCGCGAGGAGGTCGGGCGCGGCCTCGTCGCCGAGCGCGGCCTGACCCTCGTGCACCCCTACGACGACGTCCGCGTGATGTCGGGCCAGGGGACCGTGGGCCTGGAGATCGTCGACCAGCTGCGCGAAGGGGGCCACTCCCCCGACGCCGTCGTCCTCCCGTGCAGCGGTGGTGGGTTGTCGTCGGGGGTCATCGAGGCGGTCCGCTCGACGTACGACGTCGCCCCCTTCGTCGTGGAGCGCCACGGGTACCCCAAGATGGCGCGCTCGCTCGCCTCCGGCCGGGTGGAGAAGGTGCCGGCGGTGCCGGTCTTCCTCGACGCGATCGGGTCGCCGACCGTCGGTGAGCACACGCTCGCCGCGCTCTCGCGGCACCCGGTCACCGCGCTCGAGGTCACCGACGACGAGGCGCGGGTCGCGATGCGCGAGGCGGTGCGCACGCTCAAGCTCGTCGTCGAGCCGGGCGGCTCGGCCGCGCTGGCAGCGGTGCTGGCACAGCGGGAGCGGTTCGCCGGTCAGACCGTCGTCGTCGTGGCGAGCGGCGGCAACGTCGACGCCCCGGTCCTCGCCGACGTGCTGACGGCGAGCCTGTCAGGCCCGCCCGGCAGCGGCCCTCAGCCGAGGCGTGCTGCCAGCTCCTCTGACGTGACCTCCCGGTCCGCGTAGACGAGTCGGACGGCGTCAGGGGCCCCCTCAGCGGGGCCGCGGTGGACCAGGGTCATCCCGAGCCGCTCGGCGACCCGACGGGAGGCGGTGTTGTGCTCGAGGAGCCGGGCGAGGACCGGGCCGTCGGGCCTGACCTCACGCGCGGCGGTGAGCGCGGGGGCGCAGGCCTCCGTGGCCAGGCCCGCGCGACGGGAGTCGGGGGCGATGGCGTAGCCGAGGTTCCACCAGCCACCCGGCCGCAGCCAGCACCCCGCGTTGCCGAGGAAGGTGCCGTCGTCGAGCGAGCGCACGATCCACGGTCCCAGCCCGTCGCGCTCCCACCCGTGCAGCCAGCCCGCGAGCATGACGAAGGTCGTGCGCTCATGGGTCTGCAGATCTTCTGGGGAGTGCGCCCAGGTCCGCGGGTCCGAGTAGATGGCGTGCAGGTTCGACAGGTCTTCGATGGTCGGGATGTCGAGCCGGAGCCGCTCGGTGCGCACGTGCTGCAGGTCGCCCATGTCAGGTGGGAGCGATGACGGTGAAGCCGAGGTCGCGTGATGCCTCAGCCATGCGGTGATCGTAGGTCACGACGGCATCGGCCCCGATGCGTACGGCTGCCGCGAGTGCAGGGCGTCGAGCGACCTCGGGCGAGGACCGCCGAGCAGCCCCGCCTCGCGGAAGAGCGAGGCCGGCATCTCGAAGAGGTTCACCCGCTCGACCAGCTGGGACACCACCTCCTGGGTGAGGTCACCCCTTCGCTGCGCTGCCCGACGCAGCTCCGTCTCGAGCAGCAGGCAGGCCACGAGGTCGGGTGTCTCGGTGTCCAGGTGATCTGCCGGGACGCTCGATTCCCGCGCCTCGATCACGAGCTTCAGAGCCGCGGAGGTGTCGAGGTACCAGCAGCTCACCGATCGCCGCGCACGTCGTCGAGGATCTCTTGAGTGGACTCGGTGGCGTGGGCCCGGCGGATCTCGGCGAAAGGCGATCGCTTGGTCGCCGGCCGCAGCCACTGCAGGTCCGTCTGCTCGGTGAAGGGTGACAACGTCGCCACGGGGACTCCGCGACGCGTCACGGTGTAGCTCTCGCCCCGCTCGACGCCGCGCATGATCTCCGCGTTGTCGTTGCGCAGCTGCCGCTGGCTGATGGTGCTCATGGATCACCGTAGCGCGCTGTAGCACATGACCGCGGACGTCGAGCATGTGGATGGTCCACCACGCGCTGTCGGTCGGCGCGGATACGGTCTGCATGTGGCCCTACACCTCCACCGCGCGCAGCGCACCGACACCCTCGCCGAGGACCTCGGTGGGCTGCTGGCGAGCCCGCTGCCGGACCCCTTCGCCCAAGAGGTCGTCGTCGTGCCCGAGCAGGGCATCGAGCGCTGGCTCGCGCAGCGGCTCTCGCACCGCCTCGGCACAGGCGAAGGGGGTCAGGACGGGGTGTGCGCGGGCGTCACCTTCCTGCGGCCGCGCTCGCTCGTCACGATGCTCACCGGCCGTGACGACGACGACCCCTGGCTGCCGCAGCACCTCGCCTGGCCGCTCCTGTCGGTCATCGACGACGCGCTCGGCGAGCCGTGGTGCACGGCCCTCAGCCGGCACCTCGGGCACGGCACCGAGGACCCCGACGGCGTCCGGGCCGGGCGGCGGTACTCCGTCGCGCTGCGCCTCGCCCGACTCCTCCACCGCTACGCGCAGAGCCGACCGACGATGCTCACCGACTGGCGCGAGGGGCGGGACACCGACGGCGCCGGCGCCGCCCTGGACACCGACCTGGCGTGGCAGGCCGAGCTGTGGCGGCGGCTCGTCGCGCGGGTCGACGCTCCCCCGCCGGACGTGCGCCACGCCGAGACGGTCGCGTCCCTTCGAGACGGCGCTGGCGCGCCTCCTCAGGGAGCGGATGGAGACGGCGCTGGCGCGCCTCCTCAGGGAGCGGATGGAGACGGCGCTGGCGCGCCTCCTCAGGGAGCGGATGGAGACGGCGCTGGCGCGCCTCCTCAGGGAGCGGATGGAGACGGCGCTGGCGCGCCTCCTCAGGGAGCGGATGGAGACGGCGCTGGCGCGCCTCCTCAGGGAGCGGACGGAGATGGGCTCGAGCTGCCGGAGCGGCTCTCGCTCTTCGGCCACACGCGCTTGGCGGTCACCGACGTCGAGCTCCTCCGGGCGCTCGCCCTCTCCCGCGACGTGCACCTGTGGCTGCCGCAGCCCTCGCCCGACCTGTGGGAGCGGCTCGCCCCCTTCGCCGACGAGGGCGTCGTGGACCGCGCGGACGACCGCACGAGCGACCTCGTGCACCACCCCCTCCTGGCCTCGCTCGGGCGGGACTCGCGCGAGCTGGTGCGGGTGCTGGGGAGCAGCGGGAGCCCGGCCGCCCTTCGAGACGGCGCTGGCGCGCCTCCTCAGGGAGCGGGTGACGGGACGCCTCCTCAGGGAGCGGGTGACGGCGCGCCTCCTCAGGGGGCGGGTGACGGGGTGCCGGCGCCGCCGAGGAGCGTGCTCGAGTGGCTCCAGGCCGACATCCGCGACGACCACGTGCCCGACGAGGACGAGCGGGCGGCGCGCCAGGTGCCCGCTAACGACCGGTCGATCCAGGTGCACTCGTGCCACGGCCCGGCGCGGCAGGTGGAGGTGCTGCGCGAGGTGCTCGTCGGCCTGCTCGAGGACGACCCGGGCCTCGAGCCTCGGGACGTGCTCGTCATGTGCCCCGACGTCGAGACCTACGCGCCGCTCATCGGGGCGGCCTTCGGTCTCGGTGACCACGGGACCGACGCCGAGGGCGTCGACACCCACCCCGCCCACCGCCTGCGCGTCCGCCTCGCCGACCGCTCGTTGCGCGCGACCAACCCGCTCCTCGACGTCGCCCACCGTGTCGTGGCCCTCGCCGGTGGTCGCCTGACCGCGAGCGAGGTCCTCGACCTGGCAGCGAGCGACGCGGTGCGGCGCCGCTTCCGCCTCGACGACGACGACCTCGCCACCATGACCCGCTGGGTCACCGACTCCGGGATCCGGTGGGGCTACGACCAGGCGCGGCGGGCCCCCTTCGCCATGGAGGTGGAGCACCAGGGGACGTGGCGGTTCGGTCTCGACCGGCTCCTGCTCGGCGTCACCGTCTCCGCCGACGGGCCGCTCGAGGTCGGCGGGGTCATGCCGCTCGACGACGTCGGCAGCGGCTCCGTCGATCTCGTCGGCCGGGTCACCGAGATGCTCGGGCGCATCGGCGCAGGGCTCGACACCCTCGAGGGCGCCGGCACGGCCGAGCAGTGGATGACCGGGCTCACCGAGACCGTCCTGTCGCTCACCGACGTGCCCACCCGCGACCAGTGGCAGGTGGGCGACCTGCGGCGCACCCTCTCCTCGGCCGCCCGGCATGCCGGGGACGACGTGCCGCTGCGCCTCGCCGACGTCCGCGTGCTGCTGCGCGACCAGCTGGCCGGGCGGCCGAGCCGCGCGAGCTTCCGCACCGGCGGCCTCACCGTGTGCACGATGACACCGATGCGCTCGGTCCCCCACCGCGTCGTGTGCCTGCTCGGGATGGACGACGACTCCTTCCCGCGGCAGCAGACGGTCGACGGTGACGACGTGCTCGCCCGCACCCCGCTCACCGGCGAGCGCGACGCCCGCAGCGAGGACCGGCAGCTCCTCCTCGACGCCGTCCTCGCCGCCCGGGACCGCCTCGTCATCACCTACACCGGCGCCGACGAGCACAGCGGCGAGCCCTGCCCGCCCGCCGTCCCCCTCGGCGAGCTCATCGACGCCGCCCGCGAGACGACCACCGCGCCCGTGCCGGTCCGCCAGCACCCGCTGCAGCCCTTCGACGCGCGCAACCTCTCGGGTGGGCAGGGTGACGACGGACCGTTCAGCTTCGACCGGGCCGCGCTGCAGGCCGCCCGGGCCAGTCTGGGCGAGCGCACCCCGCCCGGACGGTTGCTCACCTCGCCGTTGCCCGCCCGCGCCGTCGACGACATCTCGCTCGCCGAGCTGATCTCCTTCTACGACAACCCGGCCCGCGGCTTCGTGCGCGAGCGGCTCGGCGTCGGTGTCTCCCGGGAGGTCGACGAGGTGAGCGACCGGTTGCCGATCGACCTCGACGGCCTCCAGAAGTGGGCCATCGGCGACCGCGCCCTGCGCGCCCGGGTCGCCGGGCACGACCCCCACGCGATCTACCAGGCCGAGCTGCTCCGCGGCGAGCTGCCGCCCGCCGGCCTCGGCCACCTCGCGCTCGAGGAGATCGGACGGGCCGTCGAGGGGCTCATGGCCCAGGTGGCGCAGGGGCCGGCCGAGGAGCCGCGCTCGTTCGACATCGAGGTCGCCCTCCCCGGCGACCGACGGCTCACCGGCACCGTCGACGGTGTGCGCGGTCACCACCTCGTCGACGTCACCTACTCGCGCCTGGCCCCCAAGCACCAGCTCGCCTCGTGGATCCGTCTGCTCGCCCTCACCGCCGCCGGGTCGGACGACGAAGGGTGGCAGGCCAGTGCCCTCGGCAAGGGCAGCCGGGGCTCTGTGGCCCGCACGACCCGCGGGCCCCTGCCGCAGGCCGCTGCCCGGTCGCACCTCGCGGCCCTCGTCGACCTGTACGCGCTCGGGTTGACCGCGCCCTTGCCGCTGCCGGTCAAGACCGCCTTCGCGTGGGCGGAGGTGGTGCAGCGCAACGGCTCCCGGCACACCGCTGCGACGAAGAAGGCCGAGGCGGACTGGTCCGCCAGCCACCTCAGGAACGGCACGGTCATCCCCGGCGAGCGGGACGATGCGTGGTGGCGGCTCGTCCACGGGAGCGAGGCTCCCTTCGCCGTGCTCCTGGAGGACGTCGCCGGCCCCGGGACCGACCTGGCCACCCTCGCGCCCAGGGTCTGGGGTCCGGCCATCGACAACATCGAGAGCTCCGCATGACCGAGGTGACGGGCATGAGCACGCTGACCCCCTTCGACATCACGGCGGACCTGCCGACGGGCACGGTCCTGCTGGAGGCGAGCGCCGGCACCGGCAAGACGTGGACGATCGGCGCTCTTGTCTCCCGATACGTCGCCGAGGGGCAGGTGCGGCTCGAGGACATGCTCGTCATCACCTTCGGCCGCGCGGCCTCCCGGGAGATGCGCGAGCGCGTCCGCGAGCACCTCCGACACGTCCACCGGCACGTCGCCGACCCGAGGATCGCGAGCGAGGACCCGGTCGTCGCGCTGCTGCGGACCGGGTCCGAGCACGAGGTCGCCGAGCGGGCGCGGCGACTGCGTGACGCGCTGACCCACTTCGACGCCGCGACGATCGCGACGACCCACCAGTTCTGCCAGATCGTGCTGCGCAGCCTGGGTGTCGCGGGCGACTCCGACGCCCACGCGCGCCTCGTCGACGACCTGTCGGACCTGCGCGAGGAGGTCGTCGACGACCTCTACGTGCGCGGCTTCGCGGGCGGCGGCGAGCCGGCCTTCAGCCGGCAGCGCGCCGGCGAGATCGCCCGCGCCGTCACCGAGAACCCGCATGCCGTGCTCGACCCCGGCGAGCTCGAGGGGCAGGGCGCCGACGCGCGGGCCCTGCGCTTCGCGCACCTCGTGCGACGTGAGATGGACCGGCGCAAGCGGCGGCTCGGGGTGCTCGGCTACGACGACCTGCTCTCCCATCTCGCCGACGCCCTCGAGGACGAGGACTCGCCGGCCCGCGAGCGGATGCGGCACCGGTGGCGCGTCGTGCTGGTCGACGAGTTCCAGGACACCGACCCGGTGCAGTGGCAGGTGCTCGACCGGGCCTTCTCCGGGCACAGCACGCTCGTGCTCATCGGCGACCCCAAGCAGGCGATCTACGGGTTCCGCGGCGGCGACGTCGACACCTACCTCGCCGCCTCCGCCACCGCGACGACCCGGCACACCCTCGACGTCAACCACCGCTCCGACGGCCCGCTCGTGCGCAGCCTCGGGGTGCTGCTCGGAGGTGCCCAGCTCGGCGACCCGCAGATCGTCGTCCACCCGGTGAGCGCGGCCACGCAGGGGTCCCGTCTCGGGACCTCCGGCGGCGTCGCACCGGACGGCCTCCTCGACCCGGTGCGCCTGCGGGTCGTGCCGACCGAGCTCGTGCAGCCGCCCGGCGAGCGGTCCGTGGCCATCGCCGCGGTGCGACCGCTCGTCGCGCGCGACTGCGCCGCCGAGATCACCCGGCTGCTGGCGCGGGGCACGACCTTCGTGGGGAAACCGCTGCGCGCCGGTGACGTCGCGGTCCTCGCCCACACCCGCAAGCAGCTCGACGAGGTGCGCAGCGCCCTCACCGAGGTGGGCCTGCGCTCGGTCATCGTCTCCAGCGACAGCATCTACGACTCCCCCGCCGCCGCGCACTGGCTCACCCTGCTCGAGGCGATGGAGCTGACGCACCGCACCGAGCGGGTGCGCGCGGCGGCGCTGACCCCCTTCGTCGGGGCGAGCGCGACCGACCTCGACGAGCAGGGCGACGACCTCACCGAGGAGGTCGCCCACCGGCTGCGGACCTGGGCCGCGCTGCTCGGTCGCCGAGGCGTCGCCGCCGTGCTCGCCGCCGCCTCCGCCGACGGGCTCGACGCGCGGGTGCTGCGCCGCACCGACGGCGAGCGTCTCCTCACCGACCTGCGACACGTCGGCGAGACCCTGCACCAGCGCGTCGTCACCGAGGGTGAGGGGCTCGCCTCCCTCACCGCGTGGCTGCGCGAACGCATCGCCGCCGCCCGCAAGGAGGAGCGCGCCCGCCGACTCGACAGCGACGCCGACGCGGTGCACCTGGCGACGATCCACGCGAGCAAGGGGCTGCAGTACCCGATCGTCATGCTGCCCTTCCTCGCCGACCGGTGGCTGCCCACGCCCGACGTGCTGCACTTCCACCGCGAGGACCGCACCCGCGCGCTCGACATCGGCATCACCTCCGACGAGGGCCGCCGCGAGCGCCTCGACCGGGCCGCCGCGGAGGAGAGCGGCGAGTCGCTGCGCCTGCTCTACGTCGCGATGACCCGCGCCCAGAGCCAGGTCGTCGCCTGGTGGTTCCCCTCCGCCCGCAACACCGCGCCGTCCCCCCTGCACCGGATGCTCCTCGGGCGCAGCGCAGGCGAGGGGCCGGTCCCCGTGACGCACCCCGTCCCCGGGGACGAGCACCTGCGCAGCCAGGTCGAGGCCTGGGAGGCCCGCGGGGGTCTGCGGGTCGAGGTCGTCGAGGCCCGGCCCGTCGCCGAGACCGTGGCCCGGCCCGCGCCGGTCGGCGACCTCTCGGTGCGGGAGTTCACCCGCACGATCGACGAGGAGTGGCGACGCACCTCGTACACCGCGCTCACCCGTCCCCTCGACGAGGCGCACCGCCCCGCGACCGAGGAGCTCGTGGCGAGCGAGGCCGAGGACGTCGGGCACCAGGACGACGAAGGGAGTACCCCGCTGCCCGTCGTGGCGGGCTCCGGACCGGGTGCGGGTCACCTCCCGTCGCCCATGGCCGAGCTGCCGGTGGGCGCGGGCTTCGGCTCCCTCGTGCACGCCGTGCTCGAGGAGGCCGACGCTCAGGCGGACGACCTGCTCGTCGAGCTGCGCACGCACGTCGAGGAGCAGGTCGTGCGCTGGCCCGTGCCCGACCTCGACCGCGACGGCCTCGCCGAGGCGCTGGTCCGGGTCATCGACAGCCCGCTCGGGCCAATCGCCCCGGGCACGACGCTGCGGGACGTCGGGTCGCGGGACCGGCTGTGCGAGATGGACTTCGAGCTGCCGCTGGGCGGCGGGGACGCAGCAGCCGGCAGCGCCGCGGTGCTCGGCGACCTGGCCGAGCTCATGCGCGAGCACCTGCCGGCCGACGACCCGGTGCTGCCCTTCGCCGACGTCCTCGACGACCCGGTGCTCGGCGACCAGGCGCTGCGCGGGTACCTCACCGGCTCCGTCGACATCGTCCTGCGAGTCGGCGGACGGCACCTCGTCGTCGACTACAAGACCAACTGGCTGGGCCCCGTCGACACCCCGCTGACGACCGAGCACTACGGGCCAGACGCCCTGCGCGCGGCGATGAACCACTCCTCCTACCCGCTCCAGGCGATCCTCTACGGGGTCGTGCTGCACCGGTTCCTGCGGTGGCGGCAGCCGGGGTACGACCCGCACGAGCACTTCGGCGGCGTGCTCTACCTCTACCTGCGCGGGATGGCAGGCCCCGAGACGCCCGTCGTCGACGGGCACCCGACCGGGGTCTTCTCCTGGCAGCCGCCCATCGCGCTCATCGAGGGCGTGTCCGACCTGCTCGACGGGCGCCGCCCCGGCACGAAGGGAGCCGCATGACCACCGTGGCCACCGACCCGTACGACCGCCGGCTCGCACTCGCCGCGACGGGTGACCTCGCCGACCTCAACGCCGCGGGGGTCATCGAGGCGGCCGACGTCCACGTCGCCGTGCGGCTCACCGAGCTCGTCGAGGAGAGCGACCCGCTCGCCCGGCTGACGCTCGCGCTCGTCGTGCGCGCCGCCCGCGAGGGCTCCACCAGCCTGGACCTCGAGCACGCGCGCGCGCTGCTCGAGCCCGTGGACCAGGTGGACCCGCCCACCTCGACCCCGCTGCCGGCGCCGCAGGAGTGGCTCGAGAGCGTCCGCACGAGCGCGCTCGCCACCGCCGGGGTGCTGCGCGTCGAGCACGGCCTGGTCTACCTCGACCGCTACCACCGCGAAGAGGTCCAGGTCGCCGCGGACCTCGCCCGGCGGGCGGCCGCCGCGCCTCCTGCGGTCGACGAGCCCGTGCTCGAGGCCGGCCTGGCGCGCGTCTTCCCCGGGCAGACGTGGGCCGAGCAGCGCGCGGCCGTGCACGCGGCCGCCCACCGACTGACCACGGTGCTGGCCGGCGGCCCGGGGACGGGCAAGACCTCGACCGTCGCCGGGCTGCTGACACTCCTGCTCGAGCAGGCCGAAGCGAGTGGCCACCGCCCGCGCATCGCCCTCGCCGCGCCGACCGGCAAGGCCGCTGCCCGCCTGCGCGAGTCGGTGCTCGGGGCCCTCGGCGACCTGCCCGCGGTCGACCGGGAGCGGCTCGGCACCGACATCGAGGCCGTCACCGTGCACCGTCTGCTCGGCTGGCGCCCCGACAGCGGCAACCGGTTCAGACGGGACCGGGGCAACCCCCTTCCGCACGACGTGGTCGTCGTCGACGAGGCGTCCATGCTGTCGCTCACCCTCACCGCGCGCCTGCTCGAGGCCCTGCGCCCGGGCAGCCGGCTGCTGCTGGTCGGCGACCCCGACCAGCTGGCGTCCGTGGAGGCCGGCGCGGTCCTCGCGGACCTCGTCGCCGGGTACGCGGGCCGCGAGGACGGTCCGGTGTCGCGGCTGAGCACGTCGCACCGTTTCGGCCGGGAGATCGGTGCCCTCGCCGAGGCGGTGCGGGTGGGCGACGACGACCGGGTCGTCGAGCTGCTCGCCACGGCCGTCCCCGGTGGACCGGTCGAGCACCTGCCCGTCGACGACGTGCTCGGTGCCGACGCGGCGCTGCGGCCACGTCTGCTCGCCCACGCCCTGCGGCTGCGCGAGCTCGCGCTCGCGGGCGACCACGCGGGCGCCCTGCGCCAGGTCGCCGAGCACCGGCTGCTGTGCGCGCACCGTGACGGCCCGTGGGGCGTCGGGCCGTGGAACGACCGCGTCGAGCGCTGGCTCGGCGAGGCGACCGACTACTCGGGCCGCCAGGTCGTCGGGCGTCCCCTGCTCGTCACGACCAACGACCGCGGCCTCGGGCTGTACAACGGCGACACCGGCGTCATGTCGCTGCGCGCCGATCACCGGGTCGTGGGGGTCTTCGGCGAGCCGGGTACGCCCGTCGTCCACCCCGCGAGCACCCTCGGCGAGGTCGAGACCGCGCACGCGCTGACGATCCACAAGAGCCAGGGCAGCCAGGCCCGCGCCATCACGGTCGTCCTGCCCGACGAGGACTCGCGCCTGCTCACCCGCGAGCTGCTCTACACCGCGATCACCCGCGCGCAGGAGTCCGTGACGCTCGTCGGCTCCGAGGCCGCGATCCGCGCCGCGGTCCGACGGCCGACCCAGCGGGCCACCGGTCTGCGCCACCGCGTCTGACCCGCTGAGCAGGAGCTCTTCCTGCGACTACCGCGCCGGCTCGGCGTGCAGCACCCGCAGCTCCTCCAGCACCACCGGCATGTCCGGGGCGAAGCCGCGGTCGTGGCTCGCGTGCCGCGCGAAGAAGTCCTGGTGCACCGCCCGCCAGTGCTCCAGGGAGAGGTCGCCCTCCCCCTCCGCGCGGGCGTGCTCGGCGTCCACCTCGTCGAAGGGGACGACCCGCACCCGGGTCGTCACGACGAGGGCCCGCGGTGTGCCCGACCCGTCGACGACGATGCCGAGCGTCCCCTCCTCGGGGAGGTCCTCCCCTTCGGCCTCGTAGTCCCACAGCGCCGACGCGGTCGCGGTCTTGGTGCCCGCGAGCACGAGCCCGAGCAGCTCGTCCGCCTGCTCGGGCGTGGCGCCGAAGCCCCAGGCCGGCGGGCGCAGCACCGCCAGCGGGTTCACCCCGGTGTACGAGCTGACCTGCGCGAGGTCGGCGTGCTGCTGCGCCCGCTGCCAGAAGGCTTCGATGTCGTCCATCCGGCCAGTGTGCCCGCCGTCCGGGGTCAGAAGCGGCGGCACTGGCCTTCCTTGTTGCCCTGCACCTTGTTGCGAGCACCCTTGGGCGCCGGGTAGTTGCTCTTGCACTGGAGGTTGCCGGCGACCCGGTTGTCGTAGATGTTCTTCGACCCGCTGCGGTTGCTGAAGACCTGGATGTCACCGTCGACGTAGTTGGTGCGGATGCTCGCGCCGCCGCCCGCCTCGACCTGGATGTTGCCGTCGATCCGCACACCGCTGATGGCGATGGACCTGTGGCCCTGGGTCTGGATGTTGCCGTCGACGCTCAGCTTGTTGGCCTTGAGGAGGGCGCCGGAGTCGACCTTGATGTTGCCCTTGACCCGGGTGCCGTACATCGAGCACGTCGCGCCCCGCGGGACCAAGATGTCGTCGACGACGACCTTGCCGATGTAGCCGCGGCAGACCCGTTCGTCGGCGGAGGCGCCGGGGGCCACGGCTGCGGCGGCGGTGAGGATCAGACCGCTCACGGCGACGGAGGAGAGAAGACGCTTCATGGTGGCGTGCCTTTCGACGTGGCCCGCCCCAGCGGCGCGCCTCACCGAGGAAGCTACGGAGTGTCGATGAGCTCTCGATGAGACGGACATGAGGATCTCCTCATCCGACGTCCGACCTCCCGGGCGCAGCGACCGGACGCGGGACACGCCCTTCGTCACCGGCGGAGGAGTCCGGGACGAAGGGCGTGCCCCTCCCTGCGTGGTCCTGGGCCGGGGCTCAGGAACCGTAGACCGAGCGGATGCCCTCGCGATCCGCCGCGGTCATGCTCAGGTCGTCGCTCGAGCCGTTGCACTGCGGGTAGTGCATGATCGACGCCGAGTCGTACGGGGTCAGCGGGCGCCAGCTGTTGTCCTCGAAGCAGGTGCCGGCCTCGGGGCGGGTGTGCTCGTGGCGGAAGCCGAGGGCGTGGCCCAGCTCGTGGGCCATGATGTTGGAGGGCGTCCACGAGCCGGCGGTGAAGAGCTGGCTCGTGCTGACGAGGACGTTGCGGCTGCGCTTGGGTGTGCTGGGGAAGAAGGCACGGGCGATGTAGCTCGTCGTGTTGGTCGGCTCCACGGAGAAGACGATGTTGTTGTTGCGGGTGGTGCACTTGCCGTCCTGCGACGAGACGTAGGTGAAGTCGACGCCGGAGCTCGCGGCCTCCCACTGGTTGCCGCCGTCCTGCATGGCCTGCACGACCCTGGCGTGGTCGGTGCCGAACCTGGTGCTCACGCAGTAGGTGAGGTTCTTGGCCTGCGTGGCGCTCCACACGTCGTCCTTGCCGTAAACCGTGTTGACGATCAGGGCGGAGTCGTTGCCGGGGTTGACCAGCTCGTCGTAGAACTCGCGCAGCTGCTTCTCGCCGGACAGGGGGATGTCCCCGTTGACGATGTACTGCTTGTCGGTGTCCTGGACAGTCTGCGACCGGAAGTCGGTGTAGCTCGGGTCGTCAGCGGTCCCCGCGGCGTGGCCGACGCTCGAGGCGCCGAAGGAGACGGTGGCGGCGAGCGCCAGGACGGTTGCGGCACGCTTCATGCGATTCACCCTTCGATGAGGTCCCGTGACGCGGTCGCGCCGACCGGGTGAAGGGAATGTATGACCGTGGAGCGGCCCGCTCGGCCGGGATCTCGTCAGGGTTCGGGAGGCATCGGCCTCTTCTTTGGTCAGCGCCCTGCCAGCCCGTCGACCTCCGGCCGTGGGAGCGCGGCGAGGCACTGCCCCCGGACGCAGGACACCCCCTCCGCGCCGGGGGAGGAGTGGCGCGAAGGGGGGTGTCCCTTCCCAGGGTGGTCACGAACCGGGGGGAGCGGTTCGACGACCGGGACCGAGCGATCCCCTCATGATCGGACTCGGCCACGTCCAGCGGGAGCCGGGGCTCCTGACGTCCACGCTAGGTGGCGCCCGCCCCACGACTCCACCCCCGGGACGTCAGGGTTTCGTCAGTGTCGACGAAGGCAGTGTCGACGACATCACTGCCGGCGAAGGGAGGTCAGCTCGCGTCCTCGCGCAGCCCGGCGAGGATCTCGAGCGTGCGGATCCGCAGGTCCAGCTCGGGCGCCGGGTTGGTGAGGATCAGCTCGTCGGCGTCGGCGAGGGAGGCGAAGTCGCGCAGGCCGGCGGCAACCTCGGCCGCGTCACCGGCGATGGTGTGGGTGAGCATGTGCCGGGCCTGGGCCCCGATGGCGGTGTCCATGAGCGAGTCGACCATCGCGTCGTCGATGTCGCCGCCGCCGACCCGGCCGGCGAGCATCCGCACCCGGGCGCGCAGCACGCGCTGCCGCGCGTCATGGGCCGTCGCGGAGTCGTCGGCGGCGATGACATTGGCCGCGGCGATGACGTGCGGCTCGGCCAGCTGCTCGCTCGGGGTGAACCGCTCGCGGTAGACCCGCACCGCCTGCTCGAGGGCGTCGGGCGCGAAGTGGCTCGCGAAGGCGTACGGGAGGCCGTAGGCGGCGGCGAGCTGGGCCCCGAAGAGCGAGGACCCGAGGATGTACAGCGGCACCCGGGTGCCGCGCCCGGGGTAGGCGTGGATGCCCTCGACGAGGGACTCGTCGGCGAGGTAGCCCTGCAGCTCGCGCACGTCCTGGGGGAAGGACTCGGCCGCCCTCGGGTCCGTGCGCAGCGCGCGCATCGTCTGGCCGTCGGTGCCGGGGGCCCGCCCGAGGCCGAGGTCGATGCGGCCGGGGTGGAGCTCGGCGAGGGTGCCGAACTGCTCCGCGATGACGAGCGGCGAGTGGTTGGGCAGCATGACGCCGCCGGACCCGACGCGGATGCGCTCGGTGCGCGCGGCCACGTGGGCGATGAGCACGGAGGTCGCCGCGGAGGCGATGCGCCCCATGTTGTGGTGCTCGGCGAACCACAACCTCTCGAAGGCGCCGAGCTCGTCCGCGCGTTGCGCGAGGGTGACGGTGTCGGCGAGCGCCTCGCTCACGGGCTGGTTGCGGCCGACGGTGGCCAGGTCGAGGAGTGAGAGCTGTGGGTGCACGTCCTCCACAACCCCGCACTCCCGCACCGGTATTCCACAACGCAGCGGGACGAAGGGGGAGATGTCACCCCCTTCGCCTAATCTCGCCTGCCATGGACCTCGGGGAAGCGCGCACGATGGCGCGGGCGCTCATGGACGAGCACGGGTTGGCGGACTGGCAGCTCGTCCTCGACCGCGCCAAGAAGCGGGCGGGCGTGTGCCGCGCCTCGACGTCGACGATCGGGCTGAGCGCCCCGCTCACCCTCCTGCACACCCGGGAGCAGGTGCGCGACACCGTCCTGCACGAGATCGCCCACGCCCTCGTCGGTCCGCGGGCGGGCCACGGGCCGCGCTGGCGGGCGATGGCGGTGCAGGTCGGCGCCCAGCCCGACCGTTGCCTGCCGGAGGATGCCCCGACGATCCCCGGGGCCTGGGTGGGGACCTGCCCCGCGGGGCACCGCGTCGAGCGCCACCGCCGGCCGAGTCGGGTCCTGTCCTGCCGTGAGTGCAGCCGCCGCTTCGACCCGGGAGCGGTCTTCACATGGACCCACCGGGGTCGCCCGACCCCGATGCTGGCCACCTACGTGAGGGAGCTCGCGGCCATCGAGGGCCGTGCCCGAGGGAAGGGTTGAGGACGAAACGTGGTTGGCTGGAGTCGTGAACGTGCGCGAGATCCTGCCCCCCGGAGTCGACCTGCCCACTGACGGCACGGTCACGATGTTCTCGACCTCGTGGTGCGGCTACTGCCGCCGCCTGAAGTCCCAGCTGGACCGCGAGGGCATCGGCTACACCGAGATCAACATCGAGGACACGCCCGGCACCGCCGAGCTCGTCGAGACGATCAACGCCGGCAACCAGACGGTGCCGACGGTGCTCTACCCCGATGGCTCGTCGGCGACCAACCCCTCGCTGGCCGACGTCAAGAAGGCGCTCGGCTGACCATGGCGCGCCTCTCCTCCGCGACCCGCACGGCCGTCGGCACGAGCCTCGCCGGGGGCGCCCTCACCGCACTCTCCGGGGCCCCGCACCAGCTGGGCCACCTCCTGCGCGGCCGCTTCCCGACCGTCGCGGTCACCGGCATGACCGGTGTCGGCAAGACGCGCCTGGCCGACCGGCTCGCCCGGCGCGCCTCCGCCCAGAGCACCGTGGAGGTCGGCTCCGCGACGATGGAGCGCCGCACCCGCCGCTCGGCCAAGGGTCGTGGGTTCCGCTTCCGCGTCGTCCCCGGGGACAACGCCGCGACCCGGCTCGGTGCCCTCGACGACGTCTTCCACGACGACCCGGTCGACGGGGTCATGCACGTCGTCGCCAACGGCTACGCCACCCCGCGCCGCACGGCCGGCACGAGCGGCAGCGCGCTCGCCACGCGCGAGGAGCAGCTCGCGGCCGAGCTCGAGGACTGGGTCATCACCGCCCACCGCATCGCCTCGATGGCGCTGCGCCGCGACAAGCCGGTGTGGCTGATCATCGTCGTCACCAAGACCGACCTCTACCCCGATGACGTCGACGAGGCGGTGCGCTACTACTCCCCCGGCAGCGGCTCCCCCTTCGCCGACAAGCTCGACGAGCTGCGCTCGCTCGCCGGCGGCGCCCGGCTCTCCGTCGACGTGCTGCCGATGTGCAGCGAGCCGGACCAGTCCGGCAGCAAGGCCGCGCGCAAGGACGACACCAGGCGTTGCTCCGCCCTGCTCACTGCCCTCGAGGCGCGCATGGCCCAGCTCGCCGGTCACCTCTGACCGGACGCGTCCCTCACCAGTCCGGACGCAGCGGGTAGTCGCTCGCCCCACGATCTGCGACCTTGGTCGCGAGCACGTGGTCGAGCTGGACGTCGTAGCGCTCGAAGCCCACCCGCGAGCCGGCCATGTACAGCCCCCACAGCCGGGCGGTGTCCTCGCCGACCTCGGCGACGGCCTCGTCCCAGTGCGCGACGAGGTTGGCATTCCACGCGGCGAGCGTCCTGGCGTAGTGCAGGCGGAAGTTCTCGGCGTGCTGCACCTCGAGGCCGACGTCCTGCACGGCCGCGACGATCGTGCCGACCCCGGCGAGCTCGCCGTCGGGGAAGACGTAGCGGTCGATGAAGGCGCCGGTGCGCACGGGGCGGTTGTGCGGGCGGGTGATGCAGTGGTTGAGCAGGCGCCCGCCCGGCCGGAGCCGGTCCCGCAGGAAGCCGAAGTAGGCGGGGTAGTTGGCGATGCCGACGTGCTCGGTCAGGCCGATCGAGCTCACCGCGTCGAAGTCGCGCGCGGAGACGTCCCGGTAGTCCATGTGCCGGACCTCGGCGAGGTCACCGAGCCCCTCGCGCTCGATGGCCGCGCGCGCCCAGTCCGCCTGCTCGCGCGAGAGCGTCACCCCGAGGACGCGCACGCCGTGCTCGCGCGCCGCGTGCAGCACCATGCCGCCCCAGCCGCAGCCGACGTCGAGCAGCCGCGACCCGGGCCGCAGCGCGAGCTTGCGCGCGACGAGCTCGTACTTGGCGTGCTGGGCCTCCTCGAGCGTCGCGTCGGGGGTCGGGTAGACCGCGCAGGTGTAGGTCATCGACGGCCCGAGGACCAGCTCGTAGAAGCGGTTGGACACGTCGTAGTGGTGATGGATCACCTCGGCGTCGCGGGTCCGGCTGTGCCGCACGCCCTCGACGACCCGGCGCCAGCGCGGCAGGTGCTCCTGCGGCGGGGGCGGCGGCGGGGCGAGGTGTCGGACCCCGAGGCCGCGGACGAGCTCGACGGCCTGCCGCGGGCCCGGGGTGCGCCAGCGTGCGGTGCTCGACATGAGGTCGAGGACCGGGTACGGGTCGCCGGGGTGGCAACCGGTCACCGCGAGGTCGCCGGTGATGTACGCGCGGGCGACACCCAGGTCGCCGGGCGCCGTCATGAGGTAGGCCAGCCCCCGCTCGGTCCGCAGCTCGATGTGGAAGGGGGCGTCCTCCGGTCCCGCCGTGCTGCCGTCGTACGCCGTGAAGCGGACCGGCATCCCCTCGGGCAGGTAGCCGGCGAGGGCGTCGGCGATCCTCATCACGCTCATCTGCGGTGCACCACCTTGTCGTACAGGGCGACCAGGCGGTCGTCCGGGTCGTAGCGTGCCTTGACCCGCGCGAGGTCGTCACCGCCGTACAGGCGGTCGAACTCGTCGCGGGAGTAGTAGGCCTCCGAGTAGAGCGACTTGTGGCCGCCGAGCCGGCCGAGCTCGGCCTCGACGGCCCGGTTGGTCGGTCCCTGCGGCGCGTCGTCGCCGACCGGCACGGTCCCCCAGAACCCGACGTTGACGTACGTCGTGCGCGGCTGGAGCGGGTAGGACGGCCACGTGCGCGGGCCGTCGGGCCCCTCGCGCAGACGAAGGGGGCACAGCCAGACCGGTCGCATGCCCACCTCGGCGTCGAACCACCGCAGGAAGTCGGCCAGCCGGTCGACGGTCACCTCGACGTCCTGGATGACCCGCTCCCGCTGGGGCCGCCCGGCCCACCGGTCGAGCCGGTCGACGAGACCCAGGCGCCGGTCCCAGGCGACCAGCCGGTGGTAGACGTCGGAGCGGCGCCGGCGCCGCGGCCACAGCCGGCGCACGAGCGGGTGCTGCGCGCCGAAGGCCCGCGAGCACCAGAACCAGTCGGTGTCCCACCGCCACAGGTAGTCGTGCATCGTCAGCAGGTCGGTGGAGCGCTCCCGCAGCGAGCGGTAGTAGATGCGCTGCCCGGTGTAGTCGCTCGTCGACCCCGTCTCGTGGGTCCACGTCGCGAGGGTCAGGTAGAGCTCGTCGGGCGCGAAGGCGACCCCGTCGAGCCCGTCGACCCGCACCCCTTCGTGCTCGCGCTCGGTGACGATGCGCTCC
Source organism: Janibacter terrae NBRC 107853 (assembly GCF_001591405.1). Lineage (GTDB taxonomy): Bacteria > Actinomycetota > Actinomycetes > Actinomycetales > Dermatophilaceae > Janibacter > Janibacter terrae. The sequence goes on along the minus strand of NZ_BCUV01000007.1, from coordinate 1,041,043 downwards.
AGCGCCTCGGCGAGCGCGTCCACGTCGCCGAAGCGCAGGTGCCGCAGGGCGACCCTCGCGGGGACCGGCTCGAGCTCGATCTGCAGCCGGGTGGCGTAGCCGAGCGAGCCGTAGGAGTTGGGGAAGGCCGCGAAGAGGTCGGCGTGCTCGCCGTCGGGCCGTGCGGTGACGACCTCGCCGGAGCCGGTGAGCACGTCCATCTCGAGGACCGACTCGTGCGGGAGGCCGTTGCGAAAGCTCGTCGACTCGATGCCCAGGCCGGTGACCGCACCACCGAGGGTGATCGTGCGCAGCTGCGGGACGACGAGGGGGATGAGCCCGTGCGGCAGCGTCGCGGCCACGAGGTCCTCGTAGGTGCACATGCCCTGGACCTGCGCGGTGCGCCCGTCGGCGCCGATCTCGATGACCCCGGTCAGGCCCGAGACGTCGAGACCTGGGGCGCCGGTCTCGGCTCGGGGACGGAAGAGGTTGGACGTCTGCTTCGCCAGGCGCACGGACGACCCGGTCGGGATCCCGGCATGCGAACGGACGAGCCGCTGGACGGCCGCCTCGTGGGCGGGCCAACCGGTGACCTGCATCACGCCGACATCCTAGACCCGGGCGAAGTCCGCGACGAGGTCGAGGCACTCGCTCGGCGCCTCCCACAGGTCGTTGTGCGTCCGTCCGGGGACCACCACCCGGCGCACCTCGCCGATCGACCCGGCGAGCGCCTCGCTCATCGCCGGCGGGACGAGCGTGTCCCGCTCCCCGTGGACGAGGAGGGTCGGGACACCGATGCGCCCGACGACGGCATCGGTCTCCCAGCGGTCCGGCACGAGCTGGCGGGGGAAGACCCGCACGACACGACGCACCATGGCGACCATCGAGGTGAAGGGCGAGACGAGCACGAGGCGACCGGTGCCCTCCGCGTCGTCGAGGACGCCGTCGGCCGCGAGGTGGGCCGCGACGGAGGACCCGAGCGACTCGCCGACGAGCACGGTGCGCTCGGCCGGCAGGGCCAGGTGGGCCAGCCCGTCGTGGGCCGCTGCGAGGATCGCGCGCTGGCTGGTCCGGGTCCCGGCGGCCGGCCCGTAGCCGGGGTACTCCACCGCCGCGAAGCCCAGGTGGTACCGGGCGAAGAGGCCCGCGAGCGGCGCGACGGAGGCGAGGTCGGAGCCGTTGCCGTGCAGGTAGACGATCGTGCGACCCCCTTCCGGCGCGGGGCGATGGAGGAGGTGGGTGCCCCCCTTCGTCGTCTCGTGGTCGGTGGCTGTGTACGGCGGGACGGGGTAGATCAGGCGCCGCAGCATCTACAGCTCCGCGGGGAGCTGCTCGAGCAGGCGCCCGTCGCCCGGGTCGGCGTCGGGCAGCACGCCCTCGGTGTCGATGAGGTAGACCTCGTGGCCGTCGAGACGCAGGCGGCGGATCGCCTCGAGGAGCATGACGCGGGCGGGGCCCTCGAGGGAGTGCACCCCTCCCAGGTCGACGGCGACGAGCCGCTCGGCCGGCGGGTCCTCGGCGAGCCGGCGCAGCACGCGCTCGGCGCCGGTGAACCCGATCGTGCCGGAGAGCTCGAAGACGCGCACCGCGTCCTCGCCGCTGCCGACCACCCGGGTCGCGTGGACGACCGAGCGGGCGGGCGGCGCGACCTCCATGAGGTGCAGGCCCATGTCGCGCGAGAGCCGCTCGAAGACCTCGACGCCGCGCACGCTGTTGCCGTGCGCGTCGAGCCGCGGGGAGAACGTCGCGATGCCGACCTGGCCGGGCAGGGCCCCGATGATGCCGCCGCCGACACCGCTCTTGGCGGGGATGCCGACGGAGGAGACCCAGTCACCGGCCGAGTCGTACATGCCGCAGGTGAGCATCACGGACAGGAGGTGGCGCACCTGGCCGCCGCTGAAGACCCGCTTGCCGGTCACCGGCTGCACGCCGGCGTTGGCCAGGGTCGCGGCCATCATCGCGAGGTCCTCTGCCGTGACGAGCACGGAGCACTGGCGGGCGTAGGCGGAGACGACGTCCTCGGGCGAGTCGGTGATGATGTCGTGGCTGCGCAGCAGGTGGGCGATCGCCAGGTTGCGGTGGGCGGTGTCCATCTCGGAGCGCCACACGTCGTCGTCGACGGCGAGCTCGCGCCCGGCGAGGTCGCACAGCAGCCCGTGGATCGCCTCGAAGCGCCCCATCGGGCTGGCGTCCGGCCCGCCGACGAGCGCGTGGGTCGTGATCGCGCCGGCGTTGATCATCGGGTTGCGCGGTCGCCCGGTCGTGGGCTCGAGCGAGAGCTCGTCGAAGGGGTCACCGGACGGCTCGACGTCGACCTTCGCCAGCACCGCCTCGAACCCCAGCTCGCGGACGGCCAGCCCGTAGACGAAGGCCTTGGAGATCGACTGGATCGTGAACTCCCGCCGGGCGTCGCCCACGGAGTAGAGCGTCCCGTCGACGGTGGCCATGGCGACGCCGAAGAGGTCGGGGTCGACGGTGGCGAGCTCAGGGATGTACGTGGCGGGCTCGCCCGTGCGGGTCGCGGAGCACGCCTGCGCGACCTCGGTCAGGTAGTCGGGCACGGGGGAGTGCATGTCCCGATCCTGTCACGCACCGGGGCGCCGCTCGTCGCCGATGACGACGGGCGCGACGACTTCGCCCGTCGCGCGGCCGCGGTCGTCGACGAGCCACCCGAAGCGCTTGAGCGTGCGCAGCATGACGACCGACTCGACGAGCGCGAGCCATGGCAGGCGGTCGGCGAGCAGCCGCTCCAGGCGCATGAGGTCGGACGGCGAGCGCGCCCACACGGACACGAGCAGGTTGCTCTCCCCCGTCGTGGACACGCACAGCCGCAGCTCGGGGAGGGTGGTCAGTGCGGCGACCGTGCGCTCCTTGGCCTCCTCGGGCACCCGGGCGAACCACGTGCAGTGCAGCGCCCAGAGCGTCGGGTCCTGCGCGATCTCGCAGCGGAAGGCCAGCTCCCCCGTCGCGATGACCCGCGCGAGGTGGCGCCGGACGGTCGCCGGGTTGCGGCCGGTCGCGCGGGTGATCTCCGCGGCGCCGACCCGCCCGTCGGCGACGAGCGCCTCGATGATCGGCCCGGGGTCGCGCGGCATGGTGGCCGGTCCGGGGGGGGTCTGGCGCCGGGCGCTCGCGAAGCCCTCGCGCTGGGCCTGGTCGAGCGACTGGAGGCGCCAGTCGCGCCCTTGGCGGTGGATCTGCAGCGCGAGCGAGGTCCGCTGCCGCTGCACCCCGGGCAGGGCGGGCAGCTCGTCCAGGAGGTAGCCCCCGAGGGCGGTGAGGTCCCGAGCCATGACGGTGACGAGCAGGTCGCGACCGCGAGCGCTCTGCTCGATCGACAGGGCCCGCGGGTCGCGCATCAGAGCCGCGAGCGCCCCGGCGTGCCGGCCGGGCTCCAGGTCGACCTCGACGAAGGCGGTGAGCACCCCGCCGCCCTCCCCGGACGGGTGGGTCACGACCCAGGCGAGCCCCTCGCGGCGCAGCCGGTCCCACCGTTGCATGAGCGTGACCGGGCTGGTGCCGAGGATGCGGGCGGCCTGCGCCCACGGCACCCGCGGGGCGATCTGCAGCCCGTGCAGGAGCTGCAGGTCCAGCTCGTCGAAGGCCGTCGTCTGCACAGATCCTCCTCGATCCTCCGGCTGACGTCACGAATCCGTACGTCTAACCGCTCGTTGCGCTCGAGGATCCCACACTGGTCGGCAGCCCCAGGGACCGAGCAACGACGCCGGAGGAACCACATGACCCTGCTGGACGACGCCGGCACGCTGCGCGATGAGATGACCCGTCTGCGCCGCGACCTGCACCGCGAGCCAGAGATCGGGCTCACCCTGCCCCGGACCCGCGACCGGGTCCTCGCCGCCCTCGGCGGCCTCCCGCTCGAGATCACCACCGGGCGCTCGACGACCTCGGTCACCGCCGTCCTACGCGGCACCGTCCACGACGGGACGAAGGGGGCCGCCCCGGCCGTGCTGCTGCGCGCCGACATGGACGGGCTGCCGGTGCAGGAGGCGACGGGCCTCCCCTTCGCCTCCCGGGTGGACGGGGCGATGCACGCCTGCGGGCACGACCTGCACACCGCGATGCTCGTCGGCGCCGCCCACCTGCTCGCCGACCGGCGCCACCGCCTCGCCGGTGACGTCGTCCTGATGTTCCAGCCCGGCGAGGAGGGCTGGGACGGCGCCGCGCACATGGTCCGCGAGGGCGTCCTGGACGCCTCCGGCCGACGGGTCGAGGCCGCCTACGGGCTGCACGTCTTCTCCTCGCTCGACCCCGCCGGGCAGTTCCGCACCCGGCCGGGGCCGATGCTCGCCGCCTCCGACGGCCTCTTCGTCGAGGTGCACGGCGCCGGCGGTCACGGCTCGGCGCCGCACCTGGCCCAGGACCCGGTCGTGGCCGTCGCCGAGATGGTCACCGCGCTGCAGACCCTCGTGACCCGGCAGGTCGACGTCTTCGACCCCGCCGTCATCACCGTCGGACGGCTCGAGGCGGGGACGCGGCGCAATGTCATCCCCGACACCGCCTCCTTCGACGCGACCGTGCGCACCTTCTCCGCCCGGACCCGCGAGCTGCTCGTCACCGCAGTCCCCCGTCTGCTGGAGGGCATCGCCCACGCACACGGCGTCGAGGTGACCGTCCGGTTCGAGGCCGAGTACCCGGTGACCGTCAACGACGTCGACGAGACCGCCTTCGCCGCCACCACGATCACCGAGCTGCTCGGCGAGAGACGGGGCGAGGAGATGACCCACCCGCTCACCGGGTCCGAGGACTTCTCCCGGGTCCTCGACGAGGTGCCGGGCAGCTTCATCGGCCTCGGTGCGACCCGCCGGGGCGCCGACCCGGCCACCGCCCCCTACAACCACAGCCCCCGGGCTGACTTCGACGACTCCGTCCTCCCGGACGGCGCCGCCCTGCTTGCCGAGCTCGCCACCCGACGGCTCGAGACCACCCCCGCCAGGAGCGCCTGATGTCCACCCCCATGACCACCCCGACCACCGCCCCCGCGACGCCGCAGCAGAGCCGGGCCAAGACCGTCGTCGGCACCGGCGTCGGCAACGCCCTCGAGTGGTTCGACTGGGGGATCTTCGCGATCTTCTCCCCCTTCTTCGCGACCCAGTTCTTCAACCCCGACGACCCGGTGTCGGCCTTCCTGTCGACGCTCATCGTCTTCGCGGTGGGCTTCGCCGCCCGCCCCTTCGGCGGCTTCCTCTTCGGCTGGATCTCCGACAGGCGGGGGCGCAAGTTCGCCATGGCCGCGACCGTCGGCGCCGCGGCCCTCGGCAGCATCCTCATCGCGGTCGCGCCGACCTACGGGCAGATCGGGGTCTTCGCCTCCCTCGTCCTCGTCCTCGCCCGGCTCATCCAGGGCCTCGCGCACGGCGGCGAGCTGCCGTCGGCGCAGACCTACGTCTCGGAGTTCGCCGACAACCACAACCGCGGCCTGTGGGCGAGCCTCATCTACGTCTCGGGCACCCTCGGCAACGTCCTCGGCGTGCTCGTCGGCGTCGTCCTCACCGGGATGCTCTCGACGGCGGACATGCAGTCGTACGGGTGGCGCATCCCCTTCGTCATCGGCGGGCTCTTCGGCATCTACGCGCTCGTCATGCGCAGCCGGATGCACGAGACCGTGCACTTCGAGGCGGAGATCGAGCCCACCGCGGACGGCGGGCCGAGCCTCTGGTCCGAGATCTGGACCCACCGGGCCTCCGCCGCCAAGGTCATCGGCCTCACGGTCGGCCTGACGATCGCCTTCTACACGTGGGCCATCGCGGCCCCCGCGCACGCGATCGCCACCCTCGGCATCGACGCCCAGCACGCCCTGTGGGCCGGTGTCGTCGCCAACCTCGTCTTCATCGCGATCCTGCCGGCGTGGGGTGCCCTGTCGGACCGGATCGGCCGCAAGCCGGTCTTCATGGCCAGCGCACTGGGGATGGCCGCGGTGTCCTTCCCGCTGAACTCCTACCTCCAGGACTCCGCCGTCCAGCTCGCCGTGTCGATGATCGTGGCGCTGGTCTTCGTCGCCGCGGCGGCCGCGATCCTGCCGGCGGTCTTCGCCGAGATGTTCCCCACCCGGATCCGCACCATCGGCGTCGGCATCCCGTACTCGATCGCCGTGGCCCTCTTCGGCGGGACTGCGCCCTACCTCCAGGCGTGGATGGGCAAGGAGATCGGCCCCAACGCCTTCGTCACCTACTCCGTCGCAATGCTGCTCGTCTCGGCCGCCGTCGTCCTGACGATGAAGGAGACCAAGGGCACGGACCTGCGCTCACAGGCGTGAGGGACGCACACCTCTGTCACGGACTCCACGGGCGTGGCCTGCCAGGGGTCGACGAGGTACCGGTTGAAGCCGAGGACGGCGACCGGGTCGTCGACGCCTCCCCGAGCTGCGAGGGTCAGCCCCTCGGAGCGGACGAGCTCGCCGATGCGGGCGTGTGCCTCGCTGATGAGCGTGCAGGTGCCCTGACAGCGTCGGGTCGGACTCCCGGTACTCCGGGTCGTGCTCGAAGACGCCGCACGGGGCGCTCGGCATGATGCCCTGGCGGGCGATCTCCGGCATGAGCTCAGCCCAGAGCCGGCCCTCCTCGTCGTAGGCGGGCACGGTGCCGCGCAGGGCGACGACGGTGCGGGTGGGGATGGTCTCGCGGGTGACGGTGATGGCAGACATGGTGGAGCCCTCCTCGTCGAGGAGCTGGTTGATGAGGGCCAGTCGCTCCACGGCCGCGCGCAGCTCGTCGCCGAGGGACTCCCGCTGCACGGCGAGCGCCTGACGGTAGGTCTCGGTGCCGTGGGCGGCGAGGAGGACCGAGATGGCGGACACCGTGAACCCCACGTCGCGCAGTCGGCGCACGTGCGCTGCCTCGACGGGTACGAGGATGCCGTGATCGCCGTAGTGGCGCAGCATCCGGACGCTGAGCCGGGGCGGGAGGAGGACTCGGGTCAACCCCCTCACCAGATCGACTCGACCCACTCCGGGTGGTCGATGAAGGGGTTGCGGTTGCCCTGCCAGTTGGCGTGGATCCGCTCGTTGCGGCGCTGCTCGAAGGCGTCCGGCGGGTCCTGCTGGCTCCACTGCTTGAGCACCGAGACGCGCCCCATGTACGGGGTGGAGCCGTTGCCCACGCGGTCGTTGACCTCGAGGTCGACCACGTCGCCGACCTCGTAGCGCACCGACATGTAGAAGATCATCCGGGCGACGTCACCCTTGACCGCGTCCCGCGGCTCCCAGGAGTCGCCGTCGGAGTAGTTGCCGGGCGCCTCGGTGCTCTCGCTGCCGCCGTCGTCGAAGTCGAGGTTGCCGCGGGCGCTGTTGACCGTCACGTCCGTCGGACGCAGGTGGTGCAGGTCCGTGCCGGGTCCGGCGGTCGTGCCGAAGTCGCCGTGGCTCTTGGCCCACACGTGCTCACGGTTCCAGTTGTCCACTCCCCCACCGTTGTTCGACTTCGGTGAGCTCGTGCCCTTGTAGAGCAGGACGACGTTGTTGGTGTTGCGCGGGTCCTCGTCGACGTCCTTGATGCCGTCCCAGACCTGGTCGTAGGACAGGACCCGGTTGTTGCTGATGATCTGGTGCAGCCGCGCCTCCAGCTGGCTGCCGGTGAGGCCGGCGGTCCCGTCATAGTAGCTGCCCGGGTCGGTCGGCTCGCCGGGGTCGGTCGGGTCGCCGGGGTCGCTCGCGCCCGCGGGCGAGATCGCGCTCGTGCTCTTCATCCCCGGGTGCGAGAAGTACGCCGACAGCGCACCGGTCGCGTCGATCTGGTCGCCCATGCGGTCGGGGTTGGACGCCAGCCCCCACTGCGAGCGCAGCGCGCTCGGCAGCTGCACGTAGAGCATCCGCGCGGTGTCGGTCTCGGACGGGCTGGCCGCGATGGCCAGGGCGTAGTCGTTGGGGAAGCCGCTGCGCACGACGGTGCTGGTCGCCGTGGGCTGCCCGACGACGTACCCGCGCGCGGTCTGGGTCGACCCGTCCTGCCGGCCGATCGCGTCGGCGACGGTGAGCAGGGTGGTCGCGACGGCCACGGCCGAGGTGGGTGCAGCCGGGGTGACGGCCTGCGAAGGGAGGGACGGGACGGCGACGAGCAGCGCGGCGGCGCCGACACCGGCGAGCCGAGCGAGCATGCGGGACATGGGTGGACCTCACGGGTGGGGGCTGGGGTGTGCCCAGCCTCACCGCCCGTGAGGTCCGGTGGGTGAACTCCTGGTCAGGGACGGGTCGAGGTTCTCCCCCTTCGTCCCCGGCGCGGGATCAGATCGTCGCCGCGTCGATGACGAAGCGGTAGCGCACGTCCGAGGCGACGACCCGCTCCCAGGCCTCGTTGACCTGGTCGGCGGAGATGACCTCGATCTTGGCGCCGATGCCCTGCTCCGCGCAGAAGTCGAGCATCTCCTGGGTCTCGGGGATACCGCCGATGTTCGAGCCGGCGAGCGAGCGGCCGCCCGCGATGAGCGAGAAGGCCGGGACCTCGAAGGGCTCGACCGGGCCGCCGACGTTGACGAGCGTGCCCTCGGGCGCGAGCAGGCCGAGGTACCGCTGGATCGGCAGCTGCGCACTCACGGTGTTGAGGATGAGGTCGAACTGCCCGGCCAGGTCCTCGAAGGTCGACTCGTCGCTCGTCGCGCGGTAGTCCGTGGCGCCGAGCGCGAGGCCGTCCTCCTGCTTCTTCAGCGACTGGGACAGCACGGTGACGTCGGCGCCGAGCGCGACGGCCAGCTGCACGCCCATGTGGCCGAGGCCGCCGAGACCGACGACGGCGACCTTCGAGCCCTCACCGACCCCCCAGCGGCGCAGCGGCGACCACGTCGTGATGCCGGCGCACAGCAGCGGCGCGGCGACGTCGAGGTCCAGGCCCTCGGGGATCTTCAGCGCGAAGTCTTCCGTGACGACGACGTGCGTCGAGTAGCCGCCCTGGGTGATGGTGCCGTCACGGTCGGTCGCGTTGTACGTGCCGATCGACTGCGGGCAGTACTGCTCCTTGCCGGCCTTGCAGGCATCGCACTCGCGGCAGGAGTTGACCAGGCAGCCGACGCCGACGCGGTCGCCGACCCGGTGCCGGGTGACGTCGGAGCCGACCTCGGCGACGGTGCCGGCGATCTCGTGGCCGACGACGAGCGGGTACGGGGCCTGGCCCCACTCGCTGCGCGCGGTGTGGATGTCGCTGTGGCAGATGCCGGCGTAGGCGATCTCGATGAGGACGTCGTTGGGTCCGACGTCACGTCGCTCGATGGTGGTGGCGGACAGGGGGGCGGTGGCGGACGTGGCCGCCCATGCCTTCACGGTGCGCACGGGGGTTCCTCTCGGACGACGAAGGGGGGACCCGCCCAGTCAACTCCTGCCCTCCCCCTGCGACCAAACGACCGCTCCCGACCCGGCACTGCCCCGGGGCAGTGCGGACTCGGGGTCGACGACGTCGCGGAGGTCGTCGAGGGCGGCGCGCAGGGCGCGAGCACGGCTGGCACCGAGGACGGCGGTCCACTCGTCATCGGTCTCGGCCTCCGCACGGCGGGCGTGCGGGATCAGCCCGCGGCCACGCTCGGTGAGCACGACGAGTCGGGCGCGTCCGTCGCTCGGGTCGAGCTCGCGCGTGACGTACCCCGCCCGCTCGAGGCGGTCGACGAGCGCGACGGCGGTCTGCTTGGCGACCCGGGCGCGCTCGGCGAGGACGACGAGGCGGGTCCCCCCTTCGTCCATCCCGGCGAGCAGGCGCCCCTGCGCGCGGGTGATGTCGTCGTGCCCGGCCTCGGCGAGGCGCGCGAAGACCCGGTCCTCGGCCGCACGGTGGGCGAGGAACATCAGCATGCCGAGCGGCAGCTCACGGGGCACGGGCACCTCCTGGTGGGTCTCCTCAGGGACCAGATGTAGTCCTATGATCGTACTATCACGTCGCGAGAGGGGACGGCCATGGACACCGAGAGCATGTGGAGGGCCGTCGACGAGGGCCGGACCCGGCTCGCGGGCCTGGTGCGGCCGCTCACCGCACCCCAGTGGGCCACGGGCTCGCTGTGCACGGGCTGGACCGTCCGGGACGTCCTCGCGCACGTGACCATGCCGCTCATGGGCAACGGGGCCCTGGCCGCGATGGCGCTGCGGCACCCGGGCGGGATCAACCGGCTGATCCGAGAGGGCTCCCGGGAGATCGCGCGGCGCCACACCCCGGAGCAGCTCGTGGACCGCCTGGAGCAGCTCGTGGGCAACCGCCGCACCTTCCCCGGGCTCAGCGTGCGCGAGGTCCACCTCGACCTCCTCGCCCACACGCTCGACATCGCGCTGCCGCTGGCGCTGGACCCCGACCTTCCCGTCGACCACCTCCGGGTGGCCGCCGACCACGCCCTGCACCTGGCCGGGGGCAGGAAGGGCAAGGTCTTCGAGCACCTGCCTCTCGACCGGGTGCGCCTGCAGGCGACCGACACCGACTGGTCCCACGGCAGCGGCCCCGAGGTCACCGGCGCGATGTCCGACCTCTACCTCCTCGTCACGGGCCGGCGGGCGGGCCTCGGACGGGTCACCGGACCCGGGGTCGCGGCGCTCAGTCCCTGAGCCTCCCCGAAGAGCGTCCCCGTCGCGTCACGGCGCCTGCCGCAGCTCCTCGAGCGCGACCGCGACGAGGTAGCGCACGCCGTCGGCGAGGATGTCGTCGTTGATGTCGTAGTCGCTGCTGTGCAACGGGGTCCCCCCACGGCCGGGCTGTGTCCCGTTGCCGAGGAAGACGAAGCACGCGGGGACGTGCCGGGCGAAGACGCCGAAGTCCTCGCTGGGCATGGCCGGGTCGCAGTCGCCGTCCACCCGCTCGGCGCCGAGGACCGCACGGGCCGCCGCCACCGCCCGCGCGGCGGCTGCCGGGTCGTTGAGCGTCGGCGCGAACTCGTGCGTGTACGTCACCTCGGCTCTCGCCCCGTGCGCGGCGGCGATGCCCGTCGCGAGGTCGTGGATGCGCCGCTCGAGCAGCTCCTGCACCGCGGGGTCGAAGCTGCGCGTGTCCCCGCTGATCCGCACGGTCGTCGGGATCGCGTTGCGGGCCCCGTCGGTGACGAACCCCGTGCAGGACAGCACTGCTGGTGCCGCCGGGTCGATGCTGCGTGCGACGACCGTCTGGAGCGCGAGCACGATCTCGGCGCCCACGACGAGCGGGTCGACGACTGCGTGGGGCCGGGCGGCGTGGCCGCCGCGGCCGGTGACGACGATCTCGAAGTCGTCCTCGCTCGCCATGAACCCACCCGCCCGCGTGTGCAGGTGACCGGCCGGGATCCCCGGCATGTTGTGCAGCCCGTACATCGCGTCGACGGGAAAGCGCTCGAAGAGTCGGTCGTCGACCATCGACTGCGCGCCCCGGCCGGGTTCCTCCGCGGGCTGGAAGACCATCCGCACCGTCCCGTCGAAGTCCTGGGAGGCGAGCGCCGCCGCAGCCCCCAGCACCATCGCCATGTGCCCGTCGTGCCCGCAGGCGTGCATGCGACCGGTGGTGGCGGACCCGTGCTCGCGGCCGGCGACCTCGGTGATCGGCAACCCGTCCATGTCGGCCCGCAGCCCGACGGCCCGCGGCGATTCCCCCTTCGTCAGGGAGGCGACGAGACCGGTCCCGCCCAGGCCCCGCACGACGTCGTAGCCGAGGTCGGCGAGGACGGCGGCCACGCTGTCGGAGGTGACGGCCTCCTCGAAGGCCGTCTCGGGGTGGCGGTGCAGGTGGTGGCGCCACGCCCGCAGCTGCTCCTCGTCCACGCGAAGGGGGTTCACGCCGGCATCCCCTCGGTGCTGAGCAGGACGATGGTCGCGTCCTCCGGCAGGTCGAGCTCGGCGCGCCGACCGGGGTCGAGGAGCGCTGCGCGCACCCCGGCGAGCGTCGACGACCCGGAGGGGCCCGACGAGATCCCGAGCGCGGCCAGGTCCCGCGAGGCCGCGAGCGCGGCCTCGTCGGTCACGGTCACCGCGGCATCGCACCCGTCGCGCAGCACCGGCCACGCGAGCGTGGAGACCGTGCCGCAGTTGAGGCCGGCCATGACCGTGCTGCCCGTCTCGACGGAGACCGGCGCCCCCGCCTCCAAGCTGGCGAGGACGCACGCCGCCGTGTCCGGCTCGACGCTGAGCACCCGGACCGACGAGCCGCGCCGGTAGTGCGCGACGACGGCCTGGATGAGCGACCCCACGCCCACCCCGACGGCGACGAGGTCGGGCTCGCCACCCAGCTGCTCGTCGATCTCGAGCAGCAGCGTGTCGTACCCGTCGACGATCCACCCGGGCACGTCCTCGTAGCCCGGCCAGGCCGTGTCCTGGACGAGCTCACGCCGGGGGTCCTCGGCGGCGTACCGCGCCGCCACCCGGACCGTCTCGTCGTAGTCCGCGTCCGCCCGGACCACCTCGGCGCCCTGGTCGACGATGCGCTGCTCGGCCCCCGCTGTCATGACCGCCGGGACGAAGACCGTCGAGGACGTCCCGAGCAGCCGCGCCAGCCAGGCCACGGCCCGACCGTGGTTGCCGTCGGTCGCGGTGACGAGCTGTGCTCCGGGTGTCCTGTCGAGCACCTGGTGGCAGGCCCACGAGGCGCCGAGCACCTTGAAGGCGGCGAGCTCGAGCCGCTGCGACTCGTCCTTGACGAGGACACGTGCGACCCCGAGCTCCGCGGCGAGCGCCGGCAGGTCGACGAGGGGCGTCGGCGCGTAGCCGGGCAGGGTGCGGTGGAACGCGCGCGCGCCCTCGTGGACGACACCGCCCGTCCACTCACGGGCGGCGGGGTTGCTCCTCCAGGTGCTCATGCCGCCAGCATCGACCGCACCCGATCACCACGTCCAGCGCGGCTCGCCCGGCCACCACCCGCTCGCCCGGTCCACGGCCTACGCTCTGCGGGTGCCCGATGACCCCGAGACCGCCCGGCTCACCCTCTTCGTGTGGGCGGCCTGGGGCTTCGCCGCCCTCGTGGTCCTCCTCCTGCTGACCCTGCTCGCCGGGGGCTGGTGGGTGACCTCGCGGCGGGTCCTCGTCGACTTCGCGCGGGCCCGCGCGGCGGGCGACCTCTGGGCCCCGCTCATGCGCGACGAAGGGGGCGAGTGGGGGCGCATCGTGCGCAGCCAGAAGCAGTCGGTCTTCCGCGCCGAGAGCCGCGGCGATGCCCGTGACCTGTGGCTGCGGTGGGGCCCGCTCCTCGTCCTGCACGGCCTGCTGACGCTCGTCGTCGTGGGCGCCATCGTGTGGATCCCGCTCGCCCTGGCCCGGGTCGCCCTGTCGCTCTAGCGGATCGTCGGGACGTCACCGACGCGCCTCGACCACGAGGTGCAGCAGCGGCGCCGAGTCGTCCGGCAGGGGTTGCGTCGGGTCGACCCAGCGCACCTCCTCGATCTCCGCGGCCGGGGTGATCCGCGGACGGCGAAGGGAGGTCAGGTGCGGGTGCCGGAAGACGGTCGCGACGAGCGCCCGGCCGGGCTCGTTGGCGGCATCGGTGTGGTGGACGGCGACGAGCTCGAGGTCCGCGGGGTCGAGCGCCAGCCCGAGCTCCTCGGCGACCTCACGGATCGCGCAGTCGGCCGCGGACTCGCCCTCCTCGGGCTTGCCGCCAGGGTGCATGAAGGAGGTCGTGCCGCGCTTGCGGACGGTGAGGACGCTCCCTTCCGCATCCTGCAGCTCCACCGCGCTCACGACGATCGGGCCCTGGTCCACGCCGTCACCCTACGGCCGTCCCGGCCGACGCTCAGGCTGGGTCCCTACCCTGTCCGCGATCCCGGACGCCAGGAGGAGGGACATGACCAGCCCGGTCGACCTGCCCGCCGATGCGGTGCAGCGCTTCGCCCGCATCCGCGAGGACTTCACCCGCATGATGCTCGGCTACCGGTTCGGCATGGAGCTCGTCGCGACACGGCTGGAGATCCTGCGCGAGGAGTTCGCCGAGCTGCACCGCGACAACCCGATCGAGCACATCTCGACCCGCGTCAAGAGTCCCGAGAGCATCATCGACAAGGCCGCCCGGCAGGGTGTCGACCTCGAGATCTCCGCGCTGCGTGAGCACATCACCGACATCGCGGGGGTGCGGGTCATCTGCTCCTTCGTCGCCGACGTCTACCGGCTCGTCGACTCGCTCACCGCGCAGGCGGACATCACCGTGCGCGTCGTCAAGGACTACATCGCCCACCCCAAGCCCAACGGCTACCGCTCGGTCCACGTGATCCTCGAGATCCCCGTCTTCCTCTCCTCAGGGCCGGTGCAGGTGCCCGTGGAGGTGCAGTTCCGGACCGTCGCGATGGACTTCTGGGCGAGCACGGAGCACAAGATCTTCTACAAGTACGAAGGGGACGTCCCGCCCCACCTGCGGCAGCGGATCGCCGACGCCGCGGTCACCGCGGCGCGCATGGACGAGGAGATGGCCGAGCTGCACCGGGCGGTGCACGGGCAGCCGCACCCGCCGCCGCGGGGCACGTAGGCAGGCGCGCCCGAAGTATCCACAGGCACCGTGACCATTTCGTGTCCTGATGGCCTAGTCTTCTCGCGACCCCACCACACGAGGGGTCGCTCACGGGTCGCCGAGTCCTGCCAGCCCGTGAGTCCCTGAGGAGGAGTGGCAGGAGCGGGGGACCCACCAGATCCACGGCCCCAGTGCCTCGGGGTGAAGTCCTCGGCGGTCGAACCAGACCGCCAGGGCGGGGTGATCTCCACTCCAACCCGACAGCTAACTCCGCAGGCGTAGGAGAGTTCGATGTCGAAGTTCTACGCCGGGCGTCACCGCGCCCCCAGGACCACCAACCCCCTCGCGCGCCACACGGGCGCCGCCCTCGCCGTCGCCGCCATCGGGCTCGGCACCACCACGGTCGGCGCCTCGTCCGCCACCGCCGCCCCCTCCGTCCAGTCGGCCGGGGCCACCGCGACCTTCACGGGCACCCTCTGGCAGGGTCACCGCGGCGGGCTGGTCAAGCAGGTCCAGCGCGTCGTCGGCGTCACCGCCGACGGCGTCTACGGCCCCGCGACCAAGGCCGCCGTCAAGCGCTGGCAGGCCCGCCACGGCCTGACCGCGGACGGCATCGTCGGCGCACGCACCGGCACCAAGATGCGTCTGGGCTCGACCACCCGTTCCACACGCACCTCGACCCGCACGAGGGCGGCGGCCGCCCCCGCCCGGTCCCGCTTCACCGGCACCCTCTGGCAGGGTCACCGCGGCGGGCTGGTCAAGCAGGTCCAGCGCGTCGTCGGCGTCACCGCCGACGGTGTCTACGGCGCCGGGACCAAGGCGGCCGTCAAGCGCTGGCAGGCCCGCCACGGCCTGACCGCCGACGGAGTCGTCGGTCCCCGCACCGGGTCCGCCATGGGCATCAAGCGCACGAGCACCCCGCAGCGCACCTCGCGCACCTCGGCGCGCACCCCGATCTCGAGCGGCAACGTCCTCGGCACCGCCTCGCGCCTCGTCGGCACCCCCTACCGGATGGGCGGCACGAGCCCCTCGTCCGGCTTCGACTGCTCGGGGTTCACCAGCTACGTCTTCCGCCAGCATGGCACCTCCCTGCCGCGCACGGCCGAGCAGCAGCGCCAGTCGACGACCCGTGTCTCCTCGCCGAAGGCCGGGGACCTCGTCTTCTTCGGCTCGCCCGCCTGGCACGTGGGCATCTACGCGGGCAACGGCAAGATGTACGACGCCGGCAACTCGCGCGTCGACACCACGCACCGCCCGATCTGGACGAGCGCCGTCTCCTACGGCCGCGCCTGATCGGCCGCGCCCCTCGGGGGGACATGACGCGCTGGGTACTGCACGTCGACATGGACCAGTTCCTCGCTGCCGTCGAGATGCTGCGCCGACCCGAGCTCGCGGGCCTGCCCGTCATCGTCGGCGGGCGCGGCGACCCGACCGAGCGGGCCGTCGTCTCGACGGCGTCGTACGAGGCGCGCGAGCACGGCGTCCGGTCCGGCATGGCGCTGAAGATCGCCGTGCGCAAGTGCCCCGACGCCGTCTTCCTCCCCGTCGACTTCCCCGTGTACGAGGCCGCGTCGCGACGGGTGATGGACACCCTTCGCGCCGTGCCGGGTGCCGTCGTCGAGGTGCTCGGCTGGGACGAGGCCTTCGTCGGGATCGAGACGGATGACCCCGAGGCGGTCGCCCGGGAGATCCACGACGCGGTCCTCGCCGCGACCGGCCTGCACTGCTCGGTCGGGATCGGCGACACCCGCGTGCGGGCCAAGACCGCGACTGACTTCGGCAAGCCGCGGGGCATCTTCCGGCTCACCCGCGGGAACTGGCTCGAGGTCATGGGGGCACGACCCACGACCGCGCTCTGGGGTGTCGGCCCGCGGACCGGGACGCGCCTGGCGGGCCTCGGGCTGCGGACCGTCGCCGAGCTCGCCGCCGCGGACGTGGACGGGCTCGTCGCCGAGCTCGGTCCGCGCACCGGGCCGCACGTGCTCGCTCTCGGCCGCGGCGAGGGCAGCTCGCAGGTCGACGACACCCCGTGGGTCGCCCGCGCGCATGGCCACGAGATGACCTACCAGCAGGACCTCGTCGGCCCCGAGACGATCGAGGCCGCCCTGCGCGCCCTCGCGGAGCAGGTCGTCACGGACCTGCAGGGCGAAGGGAGGGCCTGCGCCCGCGTCCACCTCAAGGTGCGTTTCGCCCCCTTCTTCACGGTCGTGCGGGTGCGCAAGCTGGCCGAGCCGACCTTCGACCCCGCGGTCGTCGCGGGGACGGCGATGGACCTCTACCGGGCGCTCGACGACGAGCGGCCGGTGCGGCTGCTCGGCGTGCGCGGCGAGATGGTGCCGCCGGAGGGCGGCTACGACCGGTGACGGCTGTCCCCGGTCGCTGGCAGGGTGGTCCCATGGGCCACGACGCGCGACACGACCACCCCGGCAGCAGGCGCTTCGACGACAAGGCGGCGACCTGGGACGACGACCCGGACAAGATCCGGCAGTCCGGTGAGGTGGCTGCCGCCATCGCCGAGGCCGTCCCGCTCGCACCCCGCACCAAGCTCCTCGAGTACGGCGCCGGCACCGGCCTGGTGACCATCGCGCTGCTGGAGTCCCTCACCGAGCCGACGATCACCCTCGCCGACAACTCCTCCGGGATGCGGCAGGTCCTCGCCGACAAGGTCGCGGACGGGGTCCTCCCCTCGCCGACCCGGGTGTGGGACCTCGACCTGGAAGCCCATCCCGTGCCGTCCGAGCGCTTCGACCTCGTCGTCACCTCCAACGTCATGCACCACGTGCACGACCTCGACCGCGTCCTCGCCGCCTTCGCCGAGGTGCTCGAGGACGGGGGCCACCTGTGCATCGCCGACCTCGACCGCGAGGACGGCAGCTTCCACGACGGCGACTTCGACGGCCACCACGGCTTTTCCCGCGAGGACCTCGCCACCCGGCTCGGCGCCGCTGGCCTCACCGAGGTGCGGGTCGGCGACGCCGGCACCGTGCTCAAGCAGGGCCGCGACTACCCGGTCTTCCTCGCGGTCGCCCGCAAGGCCTGAGGTGCGGCTGGTCGACGACCGCGAGCGGCGAGCGCGGCTCGCGACCCGGCACGGGCTGCATCCCGCCCACCGGGCGAGCGACCCCGTCACCGCGGCCCGGTCCGTCGTCTGCCTGCACGCGACCGAGGCGGCGACCGTCCACCTGGCGGTCGGCGCACGGACGTCGGGG
The DNA here is from genome assembly GCF_001591405.1 of Janibacter terrae NBRC 107853. Taxonomy (GTDB): domain Bacteria; phylum Actinomycetota; class Actinomycetes; order Actinomycetales; family Dermatophilaceae; genus Janibacter; species Janibacter terrae. The sequence goes on along the minus strand of NZ_BCUV01000007.1, from coordinate 1,023,483 downwards.
GTCACCCCCTTCGCCGTGGACGAGGCCATGTACACCGACCGCAGCCTCGTCAAGCAGCTGGCGATGCGTCGCACCCTCTTCGCCTTCCCCCGCGACCTGCTGCCCGCCGCGCTCGGGGTCGCCGTCGGACGCATCGCGCCCGAGCAGCGCCGCCTGGTCTCCCGCGACGCCGCCAGGCACGGGGTCGCCGGCGACGGCGGTGCGTGGCTCGACGCAGCGGGCGCGGCGGTCCTCGCGCACCTGTCCGGCGGCGGGGCGATGAGCGCCAAGGAGCTGCGCGAGGCGCTGCCCGAGCTCGCCGGGGCCATCACGGTCAACGAGGGCAAGCGGTACGGCGGTACCTTCAACCTCGCGCCGCGCGTCCTCGGCTGGCTCGGGGCGGAGGGCAAGGTCACCCGCGGGCCCAACGCCGGCCACTGGCGGCTGTCGAAGCCCGCGTGGACCCTCATGGACGCCTGGCTCGGCGGACCCGTCGCGCCGCTGCCGCTCGACGCGGCCTACGCAGAGCTCGTGCGGCGCTGGCTGGCGCGGTTCGGGCCGGGCACGCTGGAGGACGTCCAGTGGTGGCTCGGCGCGACGAAGGGAGCGACCCGCACCGCCCTGGCGACGGTCGGCGCGGTCGAGGTCGCCCTGGAGCGCGACCGCACCGGGTGGGTGCTGCCCGACGACGTCGAGCCCGCCCCCGAGGTCGGGCCGTGGGCGGCCCTGCTGCCGACGCTCGACCCGACGACGATGGGGTGGAAGGAGCGCGACCACCACCTCGACCCGGACCACCGGCGGTGGCTCTTCGACAGCAACGGCAACGGCGGCACGACCGCCTGGTGGGACGGCCGGGTCGTCGGCGCGTGGGTGCAGGACGAGGACGGTGTCGTGTCGGTCGTCGAGTGCCCGGGGGTCGACCCAGGGAGCGAGGCGCGGGGGGCGCTGGCGCTCGAGGCCGAGCGCCTGACGGCCTGGCTCGACGGCGTGCGGATCGCCAACGTCTACGCCTCGGCACTGATGAAGGGCGAACCCCTCCCCTGACCCGCACCCGGCAGACTGGGCGCATGAGCGACGAGATCGACGACGCGTACGCGGCAGCGACCGGGGCCGACCAGCCCCGCGACGAAGCGGTCCAGCTGGCCCACCGTCTCCTCGACCTGGCCCGGGCCGGCGACGCTGCCGGGCTCGTGCCCTACCTCGAGGCCGGCGCCCCCGTGGACCTCGCCGACGAGGCGGGCAACACGCTGCTCATGCTCGCGGCGTACCACGGGCACGCCCCGCTGGTGCGCGACCTCGCCGACCGCGGCGCCGACGTCGACCGCGTCAACGGCCGCGGTCAGTCACCCCTGGCCGGTGCCGTCTTCAAGGCCGAGACCGAGGTGGTCGCCGCACTCCTCGACCACGGGGCCGACCCCGACGCGGGCACGCCCTCCGCCCGCGCCACCGCGCAGATGTTCGACCGAGCCGACCTGCTGCCGCCGGTCTGACCCCCTTCCACGACGAGCCAAGGAGCCCACATGCCCGAGGTCCACGAGTACGACGTCGTCGTCATCGGCGCCGGCCCCGTCGGTGAGAACGCCGCGCAGTACGCCATCGAGGACACCGACCTCACCGCGGCCCTCGTCGAGGGCGAGCTCTTCGGCGGTGAGTGCTCGTACTGGGCGTGCATCCCGAGCAAGGCGCTGCTGCGGCCGGTCGCCGTCGCCGACGCGACCGCCCACCTCGAGGGGGTGGGCACCGCCGAGGTCGAGCCCGCGGGCCTGCTCGCCCGCCGCGACACCTGGGTCGGCGGCCGCGACGACAGCGGGCAGGTGACCTGGGCCGAGGGACTCGGCATCACGACCGTCCGCGGCCACGCGCGCCTCGTCGCCGACCGCGAGGTGGAGGTCGACGGCGTCGACGGCACCCAGCGACTGCGCGCTCGGCGCGCGGTCGTCATCGCCACCGGGAGCGCGCCGGTGGTCCCGGCCCCCTTCGCCGACGTCCGCCCGTGGGGGTCGCGCGACGCGACCGCCGTGACCGAGGTCCCCGACCGCCTCGTCATCATCGGCGGCGGGGTCGTCGCCTGCGAGGCCGCGACCTGGCTGACCGCGCTCGGGAGCCGGGTGACGCTCGTCGTCCGCGGCGCCGGCCTGCTCGAGGGCCAGGAGCCCTTCGCCGGCACCATGATCGAGGCGGCCCTGCGGGCGAAGGGGGTCGACCTGCGCCTGTCGACGTCGGTCACCGCGTGCCACCGCTCCGACGCGAGGGACACCGGCGTCGGGCGCGTCCACGGCGGCCCGGTCACGGTCGTGACGGACCACGGGTCCATCGAGGCGGACGAGGTGCTCGTCGCGACGGGCCGCCGCCCACGCCTGGATGACCTCGGCCTGGACGCGGTCGGGCTCGGCCCCGACGACGTCCTCGACGGGCGCCTGCCGGACTGGCTGCACGCGGTCGGCGACGCCAGCGGGGAAGCCCCCCTCACCCACTGGGGCAAGTACCGCGCACGCGTCCTCGGCGACCGCATCGCGTCGACCGCCGGTGGGGTCGATCCCGTGCCCGTGCCCGAGGACGTGCCGGTGCCGCAGGTCGTCTTCACCGACCCGCAGGTGGCGCGGGTCGGCCTGACGAAGGCCCGGGCGGTCGAGGCCGGCCATGACGTGGTCGTCGCGAAGGTCCCCTTCGACCAGGTCGCCGGCGCGGCGTTGCTGCGCGACGACGCACCGGGCGCGGCGCAGCTCGTCGTCGACCGGGACAGCCGGCTCGTGCTCGGCGCGACCTTCGTGGGCACGGACGCCGGCCAGCTCCTGCACGCGGCGACGGTCGCGATCACCGGCCGGGTGCCGGTCCACGTGCTGCGGCACGCGGTCCCGAGCTTCCCGGACGCCAGCGAGGTCTGGTTGCGGCTGCTCGAGGAGCTGCCGCACGAGCTGCGACGGGCTGCCGGCTGACCCGGCTCAGGCCCGGTCGGCGCGGTCGGCGAGCAGCCAGCCGGCCGTGATCGACAGCCAGGCGTCATCACCGTCGCGCAGTCCCTGCAGGGTCGCGTCGACGTCGGGCAGGTCCAGCTCGGCGAGGGCCTCGATCGCCGGGAGCACGACCTCCTTGTCGTCGTGCTCGATGACGTGGAAGAGGGCCGAGGCGGCCGGACGGGCTGCCGGCTCGCCGATGCCGAGCAGCGCCTCGGCGGCGTGGCGCCGCACCGACGGGACGGGGTCCTCGCGGAGTCGCTGGGCGAGCCCCTCGACGGCTGCCCCTCCGGCCTGCTCGAGGGCGCGGGTCAGTTCGCGCCGACGGAACGTGTCCTCCACACCGAGGTGCCCGATGAGCGTCGCCACCGCTCCCGGGGTGCCGATGCGTCCGAGCGCCCACCAGGCCTTGGCGGCCACCGCGTCGTCCTCGTCGTCGGTGAGTGGCAGGATCGCGGCGACGGACTGCGGGTTGCGGATCTTGCTCAACGCGTGGAGCACCTGCACGCGGGCGGGTCCGTCACCGTCGAGCTCGACGAGGAGCAACGGGTACGTCGCCTCGGCGCGGGTGACGACGGCCCAGGTGAGCGTCTCGCGGACGTAGAAGTCCGCCTCGCCCACGAGCAGCTCCACGAGCTCGGCGGCGATCGAGGCGTCGCCGTACGTGCCGAGGTGGAGCGCGGCCTGCTGGCGGACCGACGCGTCCCCGTGACGTGCGGCCCGCAGGGCCCGCTCGATGCTGCTGCTCATGGCCGTCGACGCTACCGGGCGACGGCGAGAGGCAGGCGGCGACCTAGGCTCGACCCGTGAGCCACCGGATCTTCACCACGCCCGTCGCCTCGGTCTACCCGCACTACGTGACCAAGGTGGAGAAGAAGGGGCGCACCGTCGCCGAGCTCGACGAGGTCATCCGCTGGCTCACCGGATACGACCAGGCGAGCCTGCAGCGGCACCTCGACAAGGGCACGACCTTCGAGGACTTCTTCGGCGCGGCAACCCTCAACCCGCACGCAGAGCTCATCACCGGGTCGGTGTGCGGGGTGAAGGTGCAGGAGGTCGAGGACCCGCTGATGCGCCGGATCCGCTACCTCGACAAGCTCGTCGACGAGCTCGCCAGGGGCAAGGCCATGGCCAAGGTCCTGCGCGGCTGACCCGCTCCGAGGGTCTGCCCTCCCTCGGTGCCGTCGGAGAGAGCGGCGCGGGCGCCCCCTTCGTCCTCCTCGAAGGAGGCGAGCGGTGAGGGACGCTGCTGCGTGCGCGTGCACGGAGGCTGACCCGGCCCCCCCGGCCTGCCCACCCACCCGGCTGGGACGGCCCGATCCTGCGCTAACCTCGAGATGTCCCCCCAGGAGGCGGTGCAGATGGTCCCCACGACCCCGGTCGAAGTCCTCACCCACGACACCTGCTGGTCGCTGCTGCGCACGACCACGGTGGGCCGCCTGGCGGTCCTGGTCGAGGACCATCCCGACCTCTTCCCGATCAACTTCGGCGTCGACCACGGCACCGTCGTCTTTCGCTCGGGTCAGGGGACCAAGCTCTTCGCAGCCCTGTCCACCGCGCGGGTCGCCTTCGAGGCCGACGGCTTCGACCCCGACACCGGTCGCGCCTGGAGCGTCGTCGTCAAGGGTGCTGCGCGTCCCATCAGCGAGATCGACGAGCTGACGGACACCGTGGACCTGCCGATCTTCCCGTGGCAGGCCGGCGACAAGGGCCACTTCGTGCGGATCACCCCGAGCGAGGTGACCGGCCGACGGTTCACCGTCGCCGACCCGGACGTCTGGCGCACGCCGGCGACCCGGGCCCCGCGCAGCGCCACCGAGTGAGCGCCACCGAGTGAGCGCCACCGAGTGAGCGCCGGAGCTCACTCGACGTCGAGCAGCGCCCGGATGTCCTCGTTCGTGATCGCGCCGGACAGCGCGCCTCCGTCGTCGACGACCCGCTGGAAGAGGTCACGCTTGCGTTCCTGCAGGGCGAGCACCTTTTCTTCGATCGTGCCGGTCGACACGAGCCGGTAGACCATCACCGGTCGCTCCTGGCCGATGCGGTGGGCCCGGTCGATCGCCTGCGCCTCGGCCGCGGGGTTCCACCACGGGTCGAGCACGAAGACGTAGTCCGCCTCGGTGAGCGTCAGACCGACGCCGCCCGCCTTGAGCGAGATCAGGAAGGCCGTGGAGTCACCGGTCCGGAACTCGTCGATGACCCCGGCGCGGTCGGTCGTGGCGCCGTCGAGGTAGCTGGTCGTGATGCCCTCGGCGTCGAGCCGCTCACGGACGAGTCGCAGGTAGCTCGTGAACTGGCTGAAGACGAGCGCCCGGTGGCCCTCGTCGCCGAGCTCGCGCAGCTGCTCGACGAGCAGCTCGATCTTCGCCGACGTCACCTGGCCGCGGTGCTCGTCGTCGACGAGCCCGGGGTCCAGGCTCAGCTGTCGCAGCCGGGTGATCGAGGCGAGGATCGCGACCCGGTTGGCCTCGGGGTCGGCGAGCAGGCCGAGCACCCGCTTGCGCTCGCGCTGCAGGTGCCTGTCGTAGAGCCGCCGATGGCCGGGCGTGAGGTCGACCGGCAGCACCTGCACCTGCTTGGGCGGCAGGTCGAGCGCCACCTGCTCCTTGGTGCGGCGGAGCATGAGCGGCCGGACCCGGCGCCGCATCCGGTCGAGCAGCTCGGGCCGCTCCCCCGACTCGATCGGCTTGCGGTAGTCCCGGACGAACCGCTCCCTGTGCGGGTACAGCCCGGGCGCGGCCAGTGCGAGCAGGGACCAGAGGTCCATCAGCGAGTTCTCCAGGGGCGTGCCCGTCACCGCGAGGACGAAGGGGGTCGACAGCCGCCTGATCGCCTGGTGGGCCTTGGCCCGGTCGTTCTTGACGAACTGGGCCTCGTCGATGACCACGCCGCGCCAGTCGACGGCGGCGAACTCGTCCGCGTCGATGCGCAGGACGGCGTAGGAGGTCACGACGAGCTGTGCCCCGGCGACCGCCTCGGCGACGTCCTGGCCGCGGGTGCGGCTCGTCCGGCCCAGGGTGCGCACCTCGAGATCGGGGACGAAGGTGTGCGCCTCGCTCGCCCACGTCCCGACGACGCTCGTGGGCGCGACGACGAGGACCGGCCGGTCGAGCTCGCCGGCTGCCGCGGCCCGGGCGAGCAGGGCCAGGGTCTGGACGGTCTTGCCCAGGCCCATGTCGTCGGCGAGCACCCCACCGAGCCCGGCGTCCCACAGCGTGGTGAGCCAGTGGTAGCCCTCGAGCTGGTACGGCCGCAGGGTCGCCCGCAGGCCATCGGGGACCGGCGGCGGCTCGGTGGTGTCGAGGTCCCGCAGGGCCTCGACGCGGGCCCGCCAGTCGTGCTCGCGGGGCACCGCGACGTCGGCGATGCCGGAGAGGTCGTCCCAGAGGCCGACCTGGTAGCGACTGAGGCGCAGCTCGCCCGCCTCGGGCTCGGTGATCTCGCCGGCCTCCTCGATGAGGGCGCGCAGGTCCGTGAGCACCGGGTGGTCGAGACGGAACCACTCACCGGACTCCAGCAGCATGATCTCCTCACCCCGCACGAGAGCGGCGAAGAGCGGCTCGAAGGGCACCGCCACCTCGCCGATGGTCACGCTGACCCGCAGGTCGAGCCAGTCGGAGCCGGCGGCCTGGCCCGCCTCGTGCACGGCGATGACGGGTTCCTCGTCGAGGTGCTCGTACGCCGGCACGTCCTCCCCGTGCTCGACGACGACCCGCTCGTCGACCTCGAGCGCGGGCAGGACCTCGGTGACGACGGCGATCGCGGTGGCGCCGCGCAGCAGGACCTGCGGCACGAGGCGGCGCTGGGTGCTGCCGGTGGCGCGGACGACCGCCCCGGGGACCTCGCGGAGGTCGCCGAGCGCGGTCAGCAGCGCCTGCTCCCCCTTCGCGTCCCGCGGGACGGCTCCGCCGGCGCCCGCCGGGACGACGTGCTCCTGGCTGCCCGCCGCGTAGACGAACCCGAGGTCGAGGCGCAGAGCCTCCCCTTCGCCCCCGACGCGGATGTGCAGGCGAGGCGGGGTCGGCTCGGGCAGGTCCACGCTGCCGTCCGACGAGATGACCGTGACCTGCTCGCGAAGCCGACCGAGGTACATCGCGAGGAAACGGTAGACGTCCGCCGCGGGGACGAGCACCTCGCCGCCGCGCAGCAGGTCGGTGGTACCCGTCCCCAACGTCGCGGCGAAGGGGGCGAGGACCAGCTCCCCGTCCACGCTCGCCGAGAGCCCGTGGACGGGGTCACCGAGGAGGTGGACGTCCTCGGGCTCGACCGTGGGGTCGGGCCACACGATCTTCGGCGTCAGGCACACACCGTCCGCGTCGCGGGTGGCGTCGACGACCGCCTCGACGGGCTCGGCCAGGAGCCGCGCCGGGCGCCCCTCGTCACTCGCGAGGAAGGCGATACCGGCCTGCTCGGCCCGACGCAGAGCGATCCAGACCTCCCCGCCGAAGGCGTCGAGATGGACGGCTGGCTCCTTGACCGCGTAGGACCGGGCCCTGGCGGCGGCCGGGTGCTGCAGGGCGAGGAGGAACCGCACCGCCCGCCGATGGCTCCGCTTGATGGCGACGGCGTTGTAGGACTCGCTGTCGGCCTCCGCCCAGGAGAACTTCTTGGCCCACCGGCCCAGTCGCGTCCACCGCGTGGGCCGGACGAGGAGCTTGCGGGAGTCGGCCGCCCCCCTCCCCCGCCCGGGTTCGATGACCGGCTCGAAGACCAGCGCCAGCACGTCGCCGTCGCGCAGGGGCTCGACCGGTGCGGGCGCGGACAGCCGCTCGAGGGTCGCCTCCCACGGGGCGGCGGGGGCGGTGTCGATCCCCGTGGGGCCCCCGAGGACGTCGCGGACGGTGAGGAGGACGGCCACCGCATGCTTGCAGCGCGCGCCGACCGGGCAGCTGCACCGGGAGCTCCACTCGGTGCGGGGAGCCCGGGAGTCGCCCTCGAGGGAGACGATCGTCTGGTAGGACTCGTGGCCGGACCCCAGCACCGTGGCGACGACGACGCGACCCCGGTTGAGGGCCGCGGCCTGGGTGACCATCTCGTCCTCGGCGTAGCCATACCCCCGGTCGAAGGTGCCCTCGTCCGTGGCCGCCTCGATGTCGTCGTCCGTCAACGACAGCACCCAGTCGGCGGACTCGACCTTCCAGACCACGTCGTTGCTCCCTTCGCCCACTGCCTGTAACCCACCCTAGGCAGGCCGTCCGTCAACGCTCGGCCCGACCGCTCCGTGTGGACGAAGGGGGCGTGCCGCCGGGTCTGGGGACGGCACGGCATGCCTGTGGCCCGGCCCGTGGGGGCCGGGGCGGGGCCCTTCGAGGCTCCTTCGTCGCACCTCAGGACAGCGCGTGGTCGCTAGGTGTGCCAGGTGACGCCGCGGGGGGTGGTGGTGGCGGTGAGGTCGTGTTGGTGGACGTGGGTGTGGTGGCGTTCGCAGAGGAGGGCGGCGTTGGACAGGTCGGTGGCCCCGCCTCGTGCCCAGTGGGTGATGTGGTGGGCGTCGGTCCATTGCGGGGGCATGGTGCAGCCGGGGTAGGTGCAGCCGCCGTCGCGCAGCCACAGGGCTTTGCGTTGGCCGGGGGTGAACAGTCGGGTGGTGCGGCCGAGCTCGAGGGGTTCGTGGTCGGTGCCCAGCAGGGCGGGGATGATCCCGGCGGTGCAGGCCAGCTTGCGGACGGTGGTGGGGGTGAGGACCTGGCCGGTGGCGGTCAGGCCGCCGGCGTGGCCCCCGCTGGGTGGGTCGAACGCTGCCCCGCCGAACACTTGGCCGGTGGCGTCGGGGGCGTGGCCGGGCAGGTCCTGCCCGCAGGCGACGCACCGGCCGTGCGCTGAGGAGAGGGCTTGGAGGCTGATGGTCACCAGGATCTGGGCCTTGTCGGCCCGTGGGACGCCTTCGGGGGCGGCGACGCCGCGGCTGATGATCGACAGCAGCGCGTCGGCGCGGCGCCGGGCGGGGGTGCGCTCGTCCGGGGCGCCGTCGGGCCCCTTGACGGGTGCGGACAACGCGGCCAGCGCGGCGTCGAGGATGGCGGCGCCCTCGGGGTCGAGGTCGACGCGGTAGCGGGTCATCCCGCAGGGCCCGGGGGCCTTGGTCAACGACCGGGAGGCCCTGGCTGCGGCGTCCTCGTCGTCGAGGTCCTGCTCCGGGCGCAGCATCCGCCCGGTCTGGGTGATCGCGGCCGCGAGCTTCTTCTCGTCCAACCCGCCGACCCGGTCGGTGACCCGGGTCCCGTCGGGCGAGGTCAGCACCTCGTCCCGGGCGGCCCGGGTCAGGACTGCCAGGTCCTCCTCGAGGAGGTCCGGGTCGGCGACCCGGCGCACCGACTCGTGGAAGCGCACCAGCTGGTCGGCCTTGCTCAACGGCAGGTCACCGGCCTCGAAGGCCTGCGTGATCTCACCCGTCGCCCCTGCAGCGCCGGCGACCCGCACCACCCGCGCGACGTGCTGGGTCGAGGGGCGGGGCGCGCGGCGCCCTTCGTTGACCCCGACCCAGTCGTGCGCCGACCACGACCCATGGCCCGGCAGGCCCCGCGAGATCCCTTCGCGCACCAGCTGCACCTCGGCGACCTCCAGCAGCTGCCGGGCCCGACCGATCAACGCCAACCCGTCCGCGACGTCCGGGTCGGGCAGCTGCCAGGCCGTGCCCGGGTCGGAGTACACCAACGAGCGCAGCGCGTCCCGCAGGCCACCCATGAGGCCTGTGTCGCGGTACTGCAGCGGCGTCGCTGTCATGATTCGATCATACGTTCGATGACCTGCATCACACCGGACCGACACGCGGTGTGGACAACAACCCGGGATCACAGGGTCTGTGGACCCGGCCCGGGGCCCTACGCGGCAGTCACGGGCCGGAGCTAGACCACGCCGTCCAGCTGCTTCTTCTGGATCTTGCCCATCGCGTTGCGCGGCAACGAGTCCGTGAAGCGCACCTCACGCGGACGCTTGTGCCACGCGAGCTCCTCGGCGACGTGCGCGACGAGGGTCGCGGCGACGGTGTCGTCGGCCCGACCGCTCGGCACGACCCAGGCCACGATCCGCTGGCCGAGGTCGGGGTCGGGCACGCCCGCGACAGCGACCTCGGCGACCTCCGGGCGGCCGAGCAGCGAGGCCTCGATCTCGCCGGCGCCGACGCGATAGCCACCGGACTTGATGAGGTCGACGGACTCGCGGCCGACGATGCGATGGAACCCGCCGTCGTCCCACGCGGCCATGTCGCCGGTGACGAACCACCCGTCCTGCGTGAAGGACGCAGTCGTCGCGTCGTCCCTGTTGAGGTAGCGGTCGAAGAGCATGGAGCCCCGCACCTCGAGCCGGCCGATCGTCTCCCCATCGGCCGGCACCGCACGTCCGTCGTCGGTCCGGATGCGGGTCTCCGCGTCGCCGACCGGCAGACCGACCCAGCCCCGGCGACGCTCACCATCGGCACGTGTGCTCAGGGTGATCATGGTCTCCGTCATGCCGTACCGCTCGATCGGCGCCTGCCCCGTGAGCTCACGGATCGCGTCGAAGACCGGCACGGGCAGCGGCGCGCTCCCCGACACGAGGAGGCGCGCGCTGGACAGCGCCCGGGCGGAGGTCGGGTCGGCGGCCACCCGCGACCAGACCGTGGGCACGCCGAAGTACATCGAACCGCGGGCGGCGGCGTAGCGCTCCGGGCGCGGCCGACCCGTGTGGTGCAGCCGGCCGCCGAGGCGCAGCGGACCGAGCATGCCGAGGATCAACCCGTGGGTGTGGAAGAGTGGCAGACCGTGGACGAGCAGGTCGTCGGCGGTCCACTCCCAGGCCTCGGCGAGGCCGTCGAGGCCGGAGGCCATGGCCGCCTGGCTGAGGGTCACGCCCTTGGGGGCCCCGGTCGTGCCGGAGGTGTAGAGGATGATCCCGGTCCGGTCGGGGCCGGGCGTCGGGGGCAGCCCGGGCGATCGCCCGCCCGTGACGTCCACCGGGAGCGAAGGGAGCGACACCCCCTCTTGCGCCGCCCCGACCCAGGCGGTCGCGGCCGAGTCGCGGAGCACGTGCTGCACCTCGCCGGCACCGGCGTCCGGCGGGACGGGGACGGCCGGCACGCCGGCGAGCAGGCAGCCGATGACCGCGACCGCGGTCTCGACGCGGGGCTCGGCGCGCACCGCGACCGGGCCGTCGTCGGGCAGCGACGCGGCGAACCGCGCTGCGGCGTCGACGAGCTGGTGGCTGCCGAGGGTCGTGCCGTCGACGGTCAGGGCGTCGGGTCGGTCCGGTCCGTCGAGCAGGCCCTGGATTAGGGAGGAGGTCATGCGATCACCTTGCCGGGGAGGATGAGCAGGAGCGTCAGGGCGATGGGGCCGACGGCGACCATCGCGAGCCCCCACCGGGTGAGCAGGGAGGTCAGCCGGGGCCGGTCCTCCGCCTCGGCGGTCGCCACGTACGTCGCGCCGACGGTCGAGAAGGGTGAGACGTCCACGATCGACGCACACACGCCGATGGCGCAGATGAGCGCCCACCCGGGGACTCCCCCTTCGCTGATGAGGGGGAGGGAGAGCGGCACGAGCGCCGCCAGCATGCCGGTCGTCGACGCGAAGGCGGAGATGAGCCCGGCGACGACGCACAGGAGGAAGGCGGCGAGGATCGGGGTGCCCAGGGCGGCGGCGCTCTCGCCGAGCATGTCGAGCACGCCCATCTCCTTGAGCACGCCGACGTAGGTGATGATGCCGCCGACCAGCAGCACGGAGCCCCAGTCGATGCGGGTCATGGCTCGCTTGCCGGCCGCCGGGTCGATGACGGCGAGCAGGGCACCGAGCGCGAAGCCGAGGACACCGATGTCCGGCTCGCCACCCGTGACGGCGATGACGACCACGCTGATGACGAGGGCGGCCATCGCCACGAGGGTCACGACCTGCAGGGTGGTCGGCGGGGCGACGGTGCCGTCGGTGACGGCCTCGCGGACGGCCGTGGCCTGCGTCTTGAGCTGGAGCGAGGACTGGCCGTAGCCACCGATCTCGCGCCCGGTCCCGGAGCCTCCGGTCGGGCCGGCGACGGCAGGCTCCTCGGTCACCGGGCGAGGACGACGCCCGAACATCAGGTGGGCCACGGCGAGGAGCACGAGGTTCATCGCGAGCGCCAGGCCGAAGAGCAGCATGGGGTTGAGATCGATCCCGGCACTGTCGGCCGTGCCCCAGGTGATGATGCCGAAGAGGCTCGTCGGGGCGAAGGCACCCGCGGACAGGCCGGTACCCATGGCCAGCGCCATGAGCATCGGGTCGAGACCGCGCCGCGCGGCGACGGTCATGCCCACGGGTGCCATGACGAGGCCGCCGAGCGGGGCGCCCATCGCGGAGATCGCGGCGGTGAGCAGGAAGAAGACGAGAGGGAAGAGCCCGTCCCGGCCTCCGACGCGGCTGATGACGGCGTCGATGAGCCACTCGATCGTGCCGTTGCTGTGCGCGATGCCGAAGAAGTACGTGACGCCGACGAGCAGGACGAGGATCGAGAGCGGGAACCCGCCGATGACGTCCTCGAGGGCCATGTCGGCCAGCCCGAGGCCGACGGCCGCGGCGAAGGGGAACATCACCAGCCCGATGTTGACGTTGCGGATCGCCGCGAGGGCGAAGACGGCGACGAAGGTCGCCAGGGCGAGTAGCTGCACGAGCATGGGCACTCCTTTGTGGTCCACTGTGCGGTCCGTTGGTCTATTGTTTGGACCAGACGCACCGTAGTGCCCAGCACGCCGAGGAGCAACACATGTCCGGTAACCAGCCCACCCACAGCGTCGTCAGCGCCTTCCGGGTGCTCGAGACGGTCGCCGACCTGCAGCCGGTCGGGCTGTCCGAGCTCGCCCGAGAGGTCGGCCTGCCGAAGAGCACCACCCAGCGCATGCTCACCACGCTCGCGGAGATCGGGTGGCTGCGGGCCACGCAGGAGTCGCCCACACGGTGGGGCCTGACCTACCGGGCGCTCCGGCTCAGCCGCAGCGTCGACGGCCGGTCCGGGCTGCGTGACGTCGCGCTGCCGGTGATGAGCGAGCTGCAGCTCGCGACGACCGAGACGATCCACCTCGCCGTGCCGGACGGTGATGCGCTGGTCCTGCTCGAGCGCCTCGACACCTCGCACCGCCTCCGGGCCTTCCTGGCGCTCGGCACCCGCATCCCCTTCCACGCATCTGCCACCGGCCTCGCCTACCTGTCGGCCTGCAGCGATGCGGAGATCGACGACCGCCTCCGCGCGGACCTGGCGCCGCAGACCCGCGACACCCTCGTCGACCCCGACGCGGTGCGCGCGGCCATCGCCGAGGTCGGGGCTCGCGGCTGGTCCATCAACCCGGGCGGGCTGTCCGAGGGGATCACCGCCGTGGGCGCGCCGATCATCGACCGGACCGGCCACCCGGTCGGCGCGATGTCGGTCTCGGGACCGAGCAGCCGGATCACCCCGGACCGTTTCGACGGGCTCGGGGCCCAGGTGGCGGCGGCCGCCGGCCGCATCGGCCGCGCCCTCTGAGCCGAGCGCTGACCATTTCCTGGCCGGGAGTTCACCGGCCGTGGCCCGAGGGGCCGCCGGGACTCGTCCCGGACGTCAGGGACGGTTCACCCGGGCGCGGGAGCGTCGAGTCGGCCGCCACGAACGGTCATCCCCCCACCAAGGAGCCCCGCACCATGCCCCTGCACACGCCACGCATCCTCCCGCCCGTCGTCACCGGCGCCCTCGCGCTCTGCCTGACCGCCGCCATCGCGGCCCCCCTCGCGACCACCGCGACGGCCTCCCCTTCGTCCGCCGCCGAGCGTCCTGCGAGCGCCTGGTCCGAGACCGCCTACCGCGGTGCGGTCGAGGTCGTGCCCGGCACGGACGAGGCCAAGGACACGATCGACGGCGTCGTCTTCGACGACCGCGACAAGGACTCGACCCAGGACCGCGGCGAGCGCGGCATCAAGGGCGTCACCGTCTCCAACGGTCGCGAGGTCGTCACGACCGACGCCAAGGGTCGCTACGAGCTGCCCGTCGACGACAACACCAACGTCTTCGTCACCCAGCCCGCCGGCTACGAGGTCCCCGTCGACGAGGACAACATCGCGCAGTTCTCCTACGTCCACCTGCCGAAGGGCTCGCCGGAGCTGAAGTACGGCGGCATCGAGGCGACCGGCCCGGCCCCGGAGGCCATGAACTTCCCCCTCGCGCAGTCCACCGCGACGAAGAAGCCCCAGCAGGACTGCATCATGGGCGGCGACATCCAGACGTACAACCAGACGCAGGTCGAGTACGCGCGCAAGGGCGCGTTCGCCGACCTCGCCGCCCGCGACGACTACACCTCGTGCGGCGCGCTCTTCCTCGGCGACATCGTCGGTGACGACCTCTCGCTGTACGCGCAGACGCGTGAGCTCACCGGCATGATCAACGGTCCCGCCCGCCTGCTCCCCGGCAACCACGACCTCGACTTCGACGCGGCGGACAGCCAGAACCGCTTCGACACCTACCGCTCGCAGTTCGGCGCCGACTACTACTCCTACGACGTCGGCGACCTGCACATCGTCGCGCTCGACTCGGTCCAGTACCGCGCGGGCCAGTCCTACACCGGCGGCCTCGGCGAGGAGCAGCTCGAGTGGCTGCGCAACGACATCGCGGCGACCCCGAAGGACAAGACGGTCGTCCTCGCGGCCCACATCCCGCTCCTCAACTACCACGACCAGGGCCAGACGCGGCACCAGGTCAAGGAGATCAAGGAGATCCACGAGCTCATCGGCGAGCGCGACGCGGTCGGCTTCGGCGGCCACAGCCACACGACCGAGGTCATGCGCGCCGGCGACTCCACCGAGGGCTGGGCAAAGACGTGGGGCGTCGAGGAGCTTCCCTTCGACCACATCACCGCGGGCGCGATCTCCGGTGACTGGTACTCCGGTCGCGTCACCGACGCGGGCTTCCCCACGGCGATCCAGAAGGACGGCGCCCGCCCCGGCGTCCTCACGCTCGAGTCGCGTCCCGACCAGCTCAGTGAGCGCTTCACGGTGACCGGCGGCGACGAGTCCGAGCAGATGGCCGTGGGCATCAACTCGCCCCGCTACCGCGAGTGGTTCGCCGCCAACCGCGCCAACCGCGGCAAGGCGCCCGCCTTCGAGCGGCCCACCGAGGTCTCCGCGACCGACCTCGCCGGCGGCACGTACCTCACCACCGACGTCTTCGCGGGGTCGACCGGCACCGACGTCACCGTCGCGATCGATGGCGGCGAGGCGAAGGGGGCCACCCGCACCCAGGAGATGGCCGGCGAGGCCAAGCGGGTCGGTGCCCTCTGGTCCGACCCGGTCGCGGTCCAGGAGCAGCTCGTCCACGGTGGCAGCGTCGCCGAGAGCGGCATGCACCTGTGGCGCCTGGAGCTGCCGGGTGACCTCGGGGCCGGCAAGCACACGGCGGCCGTCACGAGCACCGACCGCTACGGCCGCGTGAGCACCGAGACGATCGACTTCACGGTCACCGACTGAGGCCCGACCAGCAGGTGACGGCGCCCGGGGCTGGTTGCTCCGGGCGTCGTCGCGCTGCTCGTCACCCGGCTACCGCGCAGGACCGCCGACGGTCCCCTCCCTCACGGCCAGCTCCAGCCCGTCGAGGAAGAGCCTCAGCGCCACCTTTCGGGAAGATACCCCCGAGGGGTATAGTTGGACACACTATGAGCAGCTCACCCGGCCCCCACCACGCCACCGTCGAGCACCGCGCGGACCCCCACGCCGGTCACGAGCACCACGACGAGCACGCGGGTCACGGAGGTCACGCCGGCCACGGTGACCACGTCGGGCAGTTCCGCCGGCTCTTCTGGATCATGCTCGCGCTGGCCGTGCCGGTCGTCGGGTTCAACGACATGTTCGCCGACCTCATCGGCTACGCCCTGCCGCACGGCGGGTGGGCGCGCTGGGTCTCCCCGGTGCTCGGCACGGTCATGTACGCCTGGGGCGGGTCCCCCTTCCTCACGGGGGCCGTGAGCGAGATCCGCGCCCGCAAGCCCGGGATGATGCTGCTCATCGGTCTCGCGATCACCGTGGCCTTCATCGCGTCCTGGGGCGCGAGCGTCGGCACCCTCGACCACGCGCTGAACTTCTGGTGGGAGCTCGCGCTCCTCGTCGTCATCATGCTGCTCGGTCACTGGATCGAGATGCGTTCGCTCGCCCAGACGACCTCCGCGCTCGACTCGCTCGCCGCGCTGCTGCCCGACGAGGCCGAGCGCGTGGAGGGTGACGAGGTCGTGACGGTCCCCCCTTCGTCCCTCGCAGTCGGTGACGTCGTCGTCGTCCGGCCCGGCGCCTCCGTCCCCGCCGACGGCCGGGTCGTCGAGGGCTCGGCGAGCATGGACGAGTCGATGATCACGGGCGAGTCCGCCACGGTCCGCCGCTCCGCGGGCGACGCGGTCGTGGCGGGCACCGTCGCGACCGACTCCGGTCTGCGGGTCGAGGTCACCGCGACCGGTGACGACACCTCGCTCGCCGGGATCCAGCGGCTCGTCTCCGACGCGCAGTCGTCCTCCTCCCGCGCCCAGCGGATCGCCGACACCGCGGCGGGCTGGCTCTTCTGGTTCGCCCTCGGCGCCGCCGTCATCACGGCGATCGTGTGGTCCCTCCTCGGCCTGCCCGACGACGCGGTCATCCGCACGATCACCGTCCTCGTCATCGCCTGCCCCCACGCCCTCGGCCTGGCGATCCCGCTCGTCGTCTCCATCGCGACCGAGCGCTCCGCCCGCGGCGGCGTCCTCGTCAAGGACCGACTGGCGCTGGAGTCGATGCGCACGGTCGACACCGTCCTCTTCGACAAGACCGGCACGCTCACCCTCGGCGAGCCGACCGTCACCGCCATCGAGACGGCCGGCGACCGGACCCGCGACGACGTGCTGGCCCTCGCCGCCGCGGCCGAGTCCGACAGCGAGCACCCGCTGGCCCGCGCCGTCGTCACCGCCGCGCAGCACCGTGAGCTCACCGTCCAGCGGGCCGGCGACTTCTCCTCGTCGCCGGCCGTCGGCGTGCGGGCCGTCGTCGACGGCACCACCGTGGAGGTCGGCGGGCCGTACCTGCTCGAGCAGCACGGCCTGGCCGAGCTGCCGGTCGCGGAGACGTGGCGCAGCGAGGGCGCGATCATCCTCCACGTCGTCACGGACGGCGAGGTCATCGGCGCACTGCGCCTGGCCGACGAGATCCGGTCGGAGTCGCGCGATGCCGTCGCCGCGCTCCACGCCGTCGGCGTCCAGGTCGTCATGATCACCGGCGACGCCCGCGCGGTCGCCGAGGCCGTCGCGGCAGAGCTCGGGATCGACCGGGTCTTCGCCGGGGTGCGTCCAGAGGACAAGGCCGCCAAGGTCGCCGAGCTGCAGGGCGAAGGGAGGAGGGTCGCCATGGTCGGCGACGGCGTCAACGACGCACCCGCCCTCGCCCAGGCGGACGTCGGGCTCGCGATCGGCGCAGGCACGGACGTCGCGATCGGGTCGGCCGGCGTCGTGCTCGCCAGCTCGGACCCGCGCTCGGTCCTGTCGGTCATCGACCTCTCCCGCGAGGCCTACCGCAAGATGAAGCAGAACCTCTGGTGGGCCGCCGGCTACAACCTGCTGTCGGTGCCCCTGGCCGCGGGAGTGCTCGCGCCGGTCGGCGTCGTCCTGCCGATGAGCGTCGGCGCGATCCTCATGTCGGCCTCGACGGTCGTCGTCGCGCTCAACGCGCAGCTGCTGCGTCGCCTGGACCTGCGACCGGAGGCGAGCACCGCGAAGCTGCGGGAGTCCACCTGAGGGCTACCGCGGTCAGCCCGCGGCGCAGACGATGCAGGTGCGGGCCGTCGGCCGGGCCTCGAGGCGGCCCGGCGCGATGGGACCGCCGCACCGCTCGCACGTGCCATAGGTGCCGTCCTCGAGACGCTCCGTCGCCGCCTCGATCTCGACGAGCGCCGCCCGGGCCTGACCGATCAGGGCGTCGAGCTGTGAGCGCTCGAAGGCGATCGTCGCCCCCTCAGGGTCGTGCTCGTCGTCGGCGTTGCTCCCTTCGCTCGCCTCCACCAGGGACGTGAAGTCCCCGGTGAGGGTCGTGAGGCGGGCGAGGGTCTCCCTTCGCTCCGCGTCCAGGCGCGCACGCACGTCGTCCATCGGGCCATCGTGGCACTGGGTCACGACACCGCCGGGACCACGTCCGTGTGGGTGAAGTCGTCGCCGACGAAGAGCAGGGGCTCCCCTGCGACGACGGACAGCGCATAGGCTAAGCAGTCACCGAAGTTCAGCCGCGCCCGCGAGCCCGACCCGCGCCCGTAGCGTTGGTACGCGCGGCGGGCAATCTCCCCTTCGCGCTCGGTCACGGGCTGGACCTCGATGTCGAGGGCCTCGACGAGCTCGTCCAGGCGTGCACCATGGGCCGCGGACCGTGCATCAGCGACGATCGACGCCTCGAGCCGGGTGGCGACGGACATCCGGCACGGCCCGACGAGGGCCGCCTCGACGAGGGCGCCCGCACCGGGCTCGTCCTCGAGGATCGCCATGAGGGCGGAGGAGTCGACGATCACCGCGGCAGGCCCGTCCGGTCGTCGAAGAGGTCCTCGACCCGCTCGATCTGACGATCAGGATCGGCAGGCGTGCCCAGGTAGGCACGCACGATGCCTTGGACGATGTCGACCTTCGCCGCACGACGCCGCCGCTCGGGGTCCTCGCCGTAGTCCTCGAGGAGGCGCCTCAGCGCCTCCTCGACGGCCCCGGTCTGCGACAGGCCGGTAGCCGCGGCCGCCTGCCTGGCCAGCTCATGGACCCGCTCGTTCTTGATGTTCAGCCCCATGGGACCAATCTACCCACGACGCGCGGTAGACGTCTACCGTGCCGACCAGGCCGCGTAGCCTCCCACGAGATCGCACACCTCGTCGTGCCCCCGCGCGCGCAGCAGGCTCGCCGCGACCGACGAGCGCCAGCCCCCGGCGCAGTGCACGAGCACCGGCCGGTCCGTCGGGAGGTCCTCGTGACGGCGGGCGAGCTCGGCCAGCGGGATGTGGACGGCACCGGGGATGACCTGGTCACCCTCGCGCTCACCGGCGTTGCGCACGTCGAGCACGAGGGTCCCATCGGCGACGTCGTCCCACTGGGTGACCTCCACGCGCTCGACCGAGGTGACGAGGTCGGGCAGCTGCGCGAGGACGGCCGGGCCACCTTCGACGTGGCCGACGACGGCGTCGAAGCCGATGCGTGCGAGTCGGAGCGCCGCCTCCTCGTGCCGGCCGGGCTCGGCGAGGACGAGGATCTCGTCACCGTGCTCGAGGACCATCCCGGCCGTCTCGGCGAAGCGTCCGTCGAGCCCCACGTTGAGCGAGCCCACGAGGTGGCCGGCGGCGAAGTCCTCCGGGGAGCGGGTGTCGACGACGACGGCCCCACCCGCCATCGCCGCGCGCACCTCGGCGGGCGTGAAGGGGACGACGGTCTCGTCCGGGTCGAGCAGCTCGCGCGTGCGCAGGTTGAGGGCCGCGTCGACCTGGAAGTACGGCGGCGCCGACGGCTGGCCGGTGGTGACCATGCCGACGAACTCGTCCACCGGCATCGTCGCGGCGAAGGGGTTGGTCGTCCGCTGCGCCCCGATGTTCGACTCGAGCTCGTCGGACAGGCCGCGGCCGCAGGAGGAGCCGGCACCGTGGGCAGGCATGACCTTCGTCGCGTCGGGCAGCTTCAGGAGCACGTCGTGCAGGGTGCTGTACATGGCCGTTGCCAAGGACTGCGGCGTGGACCCGTCGGAGACGACGAGGTCGGGGCGGCCGACGCCGCCGATGAAGAGGGAGTCACCGGTGAGCACCGCGTGCGGGTTCCCCTGCTCGAGCACGAGGACGCTGATCGACTCCCAGGTGTGGCCGGGGGTCTCGAGGATCTCGAGCGTCACCTCGTCGCCCAGCTCGATGCGGTCACCCTGCGCGAGGGTGCGCACCTCGAACTCGGCCCGCTCGGCGGCGGTCGGCCCGTAGCCGATCCACGCGCCGGTCGCGGCGGCCAGCTCGAGGTGACCCGCGACGAAGTCGGCGTGCACGTGCGTGTTGATGACGCCGACGATGTCGAGGTCGTGCTCCCGCGCATCGGTGAGGTAGTCGCTGATGTCCCGTCGTGGGTCGACGACGACGGCCTTGCGGGTGCCCTCGTCGGCGATGAGGTACGAGCCGTGCGAGAGGCAGCTGAGGTAGTACTGGGTGAGGATCATCGGGGGTTCTCCTTCTGGGGGGCGTCAGGCGCGGTCGGCGCGCAGCTGCGCGAAGACGGTCTCGGGGTCGGGCATGTCGCGACGGTTGTGGGGCAGCTTGGACAGCAGCATCCCCATGGCGCAGGTGTCGGTCAGGGCAGCGCCGGTCAGGCCGGCGCCGATCCCGGCCGCGACCCACTTCGCCGGGGGCAGGACGGCGCTCACGAGCACGCCGGTGAGGACGATCGAGCCGGCCACGAGGCGCACCTGGCGCTCGAGGTCCCACGTCCCCTCGCCGCGGACGACGTCACCGCCGGCGCTCTCCCACGCGGTGATGCCACCGTCGAGCACGTGCAGGTTGGGCAGGCCGGCACCGGCCAGGGCACCTTCCGCGCGACAGGCGCGGGCCCCGGAGCGGCAGACGAGGACGACGTCCTCGTCGAGGTGCTCGGCCAGCTCAGGGCCGTGCTCCTCGAGGAGCTCCAGCGGCACGTTGTAGGAGCCGGGGATGTGCACGTCGGCGAACTCGCCCGGCGTGCGGACGTCGACGATGCGGGGGCCGGTCGGTCCGGCCATCCACTCGCGCACCTGCGCGGCATCGAGGGTAGCGGGTCGGGTGGTGGTGCTGGTGGTCATGGGGTCCTTTCGGGAAGGGGGGTGGTCAGGTGAGGAGGGCCGGCACGGACTGCACGGCGGTGAAGGCGGCGATGACGAGCACGAGGACAGCGAAGGCCTGCGACAGCCCCCGGGCCGGGATCCGGTCGGCGATGCGGGTGCCGACCAGGCTGCCCACGACGGCCACGCCCGCGAAGCCGAGGATGAGCGGCCAGTCGAGGTCACCGACACCCTGCTGCGTCCGGGCCGCGAGCGCCGTGGCGCTGTTGACGGCGATGACGAGCAGCGAGGTGCCGACGGCCACGGGCATGGTGAAGCCGAGGACCAGGACGAGGACGGGGACGAGCACGAAGCCGCCGCCGACCCCGAGGAAGCCGGTGAGCAGCCCGACGAGCGTGGCGGCGGTCAGCAGCTTCAGCAGGCGTGGGCAGGCACAGGTCAGGGGGTGGAGGGTGAGGATCGGCTCATCGGGGTCACCCTCGGTCGCCGCGGCGGAGCCGCGGCGACTGCGTCGCAGCATGAGGGTGCCGACCACGACCATGAGGACGGCGAAGGCGGTCATCAGCAGCTCCGGGGGAACCAGCCGTGAGGCGGCCGACCCCGCGACCGCCCCGGCCGTGCCGAGGAGGCCGAAGGTCAGCCCCTGCCCGAGCCTCACCCGTCCGCCGCGGTGGTGCGCCGGCAGGGAGAGGAGGGAGGTGATCCCGACGATGATCAGCGAGCTGGTCGTGGCCGTGACGGGGTCCTGCCCCAGGACGTGCACGAGGGCGGGGACGGCGAGGATGGACCCCCCGCCGCCGAGGGCGCCGAGGGCGAGGCCGATGGCCAGACCGAGGGGGATGACTGCAAGGGGCACGTGAGGACTCCGGGTAGGACCGTCGGGGACGGGGCAGGGGGGAACCCGCCCCCGACGGCGTCTGGGTGGCTCAGCCGCGCCCGATGAGGCGGGAGAGCAGGTTGGGCGGGGTGCCGGGGGCGCCGGCTCCCTTCGCCGGGGTGGCGTGGCCGGGGCAGCGCTGGCTGCCGGGCACGCCCCGCATCACCTGGTCGACGTGCTGGCCGCAGCCGGCCCAGGTGGTCTTGCCGCACTGACGGCAGGTGGTTTGACGGCACATGGTGGGTCTCCTCGTGTGGATTGGGGAAGGGGGGTCAGGCGGGGGTGGTCATGGGCAGGCCCGCGGGGGCGGCGTTGTCGAAGTCGTCGTCGACGACGACGACCCGGCGCCCACGGGCGGCGAGGACGGAGGCCGCGATCGACGCGCGGTAACCGCTCGCGCAGTGGACCCACAGCTCGCGCTCGGGGATCTCGTCGAGCCGGTCGAGCACCTCACCGATCGGGACGTTCTGCGCGTCCTCGACGTGACCGTCGGCATACTCGCCGGCCAGTCGGACGTCGAGCACGTGCACGGGGCGGTGGTGGCGCACCTGTGACAGGTCGGCGAAGGTCGCCCGCTCCAGGGTGCCGACGGGACGGTCGGTCCAGTCGGCGGGCCCACCGGTGGCGGCGCCGGCGATCCGGTCGAGGCCGATGCGCGTCATCTCGCGCTGGGCCTCGACCACCTCGTCGGAGGTCTCGCCGAGCAGGGTCACGGACGCGTCCCACGGGATGAGCCAGCCGAGATAGGTCGAGAACTGGCCGTCGAGACCGAAGTTGAGCGTGCCGGTCACGTGGCCGGCGGCGAAGGCGGTCCGGGTGCGCAGGTCGACGACCCACTCGCCGGCGTCGATGCGCGCGGCCAGGGTCTGCTTGTCGGCGCGCTCGGGGGCCCGCAGGTCGGCCTCGGCGGGCCCGGCGGCGTTGGCCGGGTTCATGTGGACGTAGTACGCGGGGTACGCGTCGAGGCCGGCGAGCGTGTCGGCGACCCACTGCTCCTCGTCCTGCGTGAGCGCCGGGTTGAGCCGACGCTCCCGGCCGATGGTCGACTCGGTGGCGCCACCGGTCGACCCGGAGGAGCAGAAGGAGCCGAATCCGTGGGTCGGCAGCACGTCGGCCTGCTCCGGCAGCTCGTCCGCCAGACGGTGGATCGAGGCGTACTGGTGGTGGACGAGTGCGCTCGTGTGCTCCTCCCCGAGGAGGTCCGGCCGGCCCGTGGCGCCGAAGAGCAGCGACCCGCCGGTGAAGACCGCCGTGGTCGTGGCCTGGTCGCCGTCGCCGGTCTCCAGCGCGTAGGAGAGGTGGGTGAAGGTGTGTCCGGGTGTGGCGATGGCACGCATGCGCATCGCGTCGGACACCTCCACGACGTCACCGTCGCGGATCGGCTCACGGTCGAAGGAGACCTCGTCCGCGGCGTTGACGTGGTAGCGGGCGCCCAGGCGGCGGGCCAGTGCGAGGCCGCCGGTCACGTAGTCGTTGTGCAGGTGGGTCTCGAAGACGTCCGTGATGCGAACGCCCGCCTCGTCGGCCACCTCCAGGACGCGGTCGATGTCGCGCTGCGGGTCGATGACGACGGCGAGCTCGCCGTCGTGCGCGAGGTACGAGCGGTCCCCGAGGCTCGGGGTCTCGATGGTCATGATCGTCGGCTCCATGGGTAGCAAATTAATACCCCCATGGGTATGCTGTCAACATGCGGTCGGAGAGATCGCACGACGAAGGGAGATCGACATGCAGTACGCCATGACCACCACGGTGGACGCCTCGTTCGACGAGACGCTGGCCGCCACCCGGGACGCGCTGTCCGAGCAGGGGTTCGGTGTCCTCACCGAGATCGACCTGGCCGCGACGCTCAAGGCCAAGGTCGGTGCCGACATCGAGCCGCACGTGATCCTCGGCGCCTGCCGGCCGCAGCTGGCGGAGCGAGCCGTCGCCATCGAGCCCTCGATCGGGCTGCTGCTCCCGTGCAACGTCGTCGTCCGCGCCGTCGGCGAGGGCCGCACCGTCGTCGAGGCGGTCGACCCCGACATGATGGTCGGCGTGACGGACAATGAGCAGCTGAAGGATGTGGCTGCCGAGGCCCGCACCCGGCTCGACGCCGCCCTGGCAGCACTGCCCGGCCGCGTCGGCTGACGCAGCCGATCACGAGGAGAGAGACACACACATGGTCACGTTGGACATGGAGGACATGGGCCCGGTCATCAACCGGCTGCGCCGCGCCCAGGGTCAGATCGGCGGGGTGATCCGCCTCATCGAGGAGGGTCGTGACTGCAAGGACGTCGTGACCCAGCTGGCCGCGGCCAGCCGGGCGCTCGACCGCGCCGGCTTCGCCATCGTCGCGTCCGGGCTGCAGGAGTGCCTCACCTCGCCCGACGGGGTCAACGAGGACGACAAGGCCGCGATGGAGAAGCTCTTCCTGACCCTCGCCTGATGCGACGCCGACGTCACTCCTGCGGCTTGCGGTAGATCACCTGGCCCTCGGTCGCGCCGACGTCGGCACTCTCGTACCGGACGTCCTTGAAGGCGTCCCGGTAGGGAGCCGACCCTGCCCCCGCGTCGAGCACGAGGAAGTCGGGTCCCGAGGCGCGAGCCGCGGCGCGCTCGGCGAACTGGCGGGCATACACACGGGAGGGGTTGACGGCCATGGGTAGACCCTGCCATCCACGGGCCCCGTCGCCCCTTGGCAGGGCCCCCTTCCGGTGGAACTCTGGAGGCGCGGGTCGCCCGCCCAGGGGCGACTCGACCCCTTGAAATGAGAACAGCATGACAACGTCGTCAATAGGTTCTTCCCGGCGCCCACGCCGGTTCATCCTCCCGACCCTGAGCAGCGCGGCACTCGTCGCTGCTCTGGTCGCTGTCCCGGGAGCCGCCACCGCGGACCCCGGCTACCGGGTCGTCGCCAGCGGCCTGGACAACCCTCGCCACCTGTCGGTCGGCCCGGGTCACAACCTCTTCGTCGCCGAGGCGGGCACCGGCGGAGCCGGTCCCTGTCTGGTGGGCCCCGAGGGCGGGGTCTGCTATGGCAGGACCGGAGCGGTCACCCGTGTCGACGTCAAGCACGGCACCCAGAAGCGCGTCCTCACCGGCCTGCCGTCCCTCGGGTCGGCTCCGTCCACCGACCCCGAGGCTCCGCCGCCCGGCTCCCAGGCCATCGGGCCCGGTGACGTCGTTCTCCGGGGCTCCAAGCGCCTCGTCGTGACGATCGGCCTCGGCAACGACCCGGCCATCCGGACGCAGTACCCCGCACTTCGCGACATGGGGACGCTGCGCACCGGCACGATCGGTTCGTCCAGGACCCACCTCCTCGCCGACCTCGCCGGCCACGAGGCCGCGACCAACCCGGCCCCTCCGGCGGATGGGCCGGACAGCAACCCGGGCGGCTTCACCAAGGTCGGATCGGGCTACGTCGTCGCCGATGCCGGCGGTAACGACCTCGTCGAGGTCTCCAAGAGCGGAGGCATGAAGACCCGGGCGATCTTCCCCGAGCAGATGGCCACCGCGCCGGACTTCCTCGGGCTGCCGCCCGGGACCAAGATCCCGGCCCAGGCCGTGCCGACGTCGGTGGTCTCCGGCCCGGACGGGGCGTTGTACGTCAGCCAGCTGACCGGCTTCCCCTTCGAAAAGGGCCTGGCGAAGATCTACAGGGTCGACAGGCAGGGTCGGGTGAGCGTCTACGCGAGTGGCCTGACCAATGTCACCGACCTCGCCTTCGGGCCGGGTGGCCACCTGTACGCCGTGCAGATCTCCTCCGAGGGCCTCCTCACCGGACCGATCGGTTCCGTCGTCCGGATCCCGAAGGGGGGCGGACACGCGAGTGTCGTCGCCGGGGGTCTCTTCGCTCCGTACGGCATCGCGATCACGGGCAGGACCGGCTACGTCACGACCGGCAGCGTGGCTCCCGGTGGCGGGCAGGTGATCGCCCTCCACCTGCGCTGACCCGGTCACGAGCGGACCGGGGTCACCTCGGCAGCTCGCCCGCAGAGACCTCCCGGCCGCTCGCCTGCCAGCCGGTCGTCCCGCCCGCGACGGAGTAGGCCTCGATGCCGGCTCGCCGCAGCGCGTCAGCAGCTGACGCGCTGCGGCCGCCGGTGGCGCACACGACGTAGACGGCGCCACCTGCAGGGAGCTCGTCGA
Source organism: Janibacter terrae NBRC 107853 (assembly GCF_001591405.1). Taxonomy (GTDB): domain Bacteria; phylum Actinomycetota; class Actinomycetes; order Actinomycetales; family Dermatophilaceae; genus Janibacter; species Janibacter terrae. Next base: position 997,822 of record NZ_BCUV01000007.1, on the reverse strand, counting down.
GCGCGCCCTCGAGCGACCCCAGCGGGACGGGGCGGGCTCCGGGGACGTGTCCGCTGGCGTACTCGTCCGGCTCGCGCACGTCGAGGACGGTGGCGCCAGCCGCGAGCGCGGTGGCGAAGGTCTCCAGGTCGACCTCCCGAGGCAGGTCGAGCAGCTCGCGCTGCCGGGCGACCTCCTGCCGGATGTCGGTCATGTCCAGACCCTTGATCCCCTCGATGACCTGCTCCAGGGCGGTGGCGGGCAGGGCTCCCGGCTGCGAGAAGACGAGGATCCCCTCGCGGAAGCCCATGAGGGTGGGGATCGAGCTGATGCCCGCGGCGCCGGCGATCTCCTGCTCGGCCTCCGTGTCGAGCTTGCCGAAGACGACGTCCGGGTGCTGCTCGGAGGCCGCCTCGTAGACGGGCGCGAACGAGCGGCACGGGCCACACCAGGCCGCCCAGTAGTCGACGAGCACGATGTCGTTGTCGAGGATGGTCGATTCGAAGTCGCTGCGGGTCAGGTCCTTGGTCGTCATGAGCTCATCCTATCAATACCCTGGGGGGTATCGTGTCAGCCACGCCCCAAGGGCGGTGCGGGTGCCGATGCAGACTGAGGGCCGGCGCATCGACCCGGGCGGCCCCCTTCGCTAGCCTCGGGGCACGTGGACCGACCGCGGGAGAGAGGCACCAGATGAGCACCCGGACACCCGACCCCGATGCGGGAGACCTGCCCGACGACGTCCCCGAGGCCGATGCCCTCGACCAGCAGAGGCCGGTCGGCACGGACGACGAGGTGGGCGTGGACCTGCCCGACGAGCCGGTTGGTCAGGTCCAGGACGCCGACCCGGCCGATGTCTGGGAGCAGTCGCAGATGATCCCGGACGGTGAGGACGAGCGAGACCAGGGGTGAGCCAGATGGGACCGCGAGAGGGAGGTTCCTCCCGTTACGTAGCGTCACGCACCGTGCATCTCGACATCAGTGTCGAGATGCAGCGCAGATTGCACTCGACACGCGGCCTACTTTGCACAGACCGGGCCTGAGCGTGGTGGGAGTGCAATGTATGCGCCGCCTGCTTGCTGGGGCGCCATCAGGCACAGGGGTCAGGTCCCCCGTAGCACTTCTGGCCTCAGTTGCCGGAGCGCGACCAGCGAGGCTGACGACTGAGCGACGATGAGGGCGGCTACGAGGAGCAGCAATACGCCCCAGGGTGGGTTGACGCTGGTCCCAGTTAGACGAAAGAGCATCACCGCGACGGTCAGCATGGTCACGAGGCTGGCTCCTACGATGGCGAGAGCAGTGATCACCCATTGGGTGATGAGCTGCACTCTGCGGACGACTCCACCGTCGGCTCCGACAGCGACTATCCGTCCGAACTGGCGGCGTAGCGACGCAGTGCGAGCGTGCGAAGAGATCGCCGTGATACCAAGCATGAGGATCGCCAACAGGGCCGCGCTTGCGATGAGAACCGCCGGCGCGAGTAATTGGCGAGGTGCGTGGTGCCGCTGAAGAAGACTTTGGTCAAGGCCCCCCTCACGGACAGCCGCTACCGCACGGTCAGCGGCATCAGTCGTCACGTGTGCGTAAACGGTGCCTCCTGATCGCAACTTCACCCCCTGGGCTCGGGCAGGCTCAGCGAGCATCACAGCACCCGTCTGAGTAGCCCACTCCTCGGTGGGCTGATAGGCGGCGGTCTTCACGGGTGGCGACGGCATGCGGCCGTTGATCTGGAGATCGGCGCCGGGTTCCCACACCAACGCCCCGCCTTGCTCGAGAGTCGACTTCTGTCCGGCCGAGAGCGGTGCGCCCCACACTGTCTCGACATCATCAACCGTGGACACAGCGATGACAGAGGCGTTCTTGCCAGGCCCGACTTCGTACCAGGTGTTGTCCGTGACGAAGAGCTTGCTGGAGGCAACTCCCGAGGACGTATCCAACGCTCCGGCCACCGTCTTGCTCACCGCGGATGGGGCCGGGGCGGCAAGCCCCCCTTCGCCCGCGACCAAGATCTGACCCGGACCGACAGGCGCGAGAGTCTCCGCACGAGCCGACGACCCCGACGTGGTCAGGAGTACCGCGGTGGTGAGAGGGAGGGCAAGGACGACCATCGTCAAGACGATCTCTGTTGTCACCGCGCGATCAGCCCGCAACAGTCGCGACGCCAGTCGCCAGTGGGGTGTCGGTCGCTCGACCTTGCGAGCGACGACCGAGACGATTTCCGGGGTCACCAGTGCGATGGCAATCAGGGTGAACGCGCCGACGACCATGGCGTGAGCTGCACTGCTGGTCCAGGCCGCGACGACCACCGCCGCGCACGCCAGAGCCAGGGCCGCCCACCGTCTGATGGCCGGGTTCGCCCTGCGCGAGGCCCCGACTCCGGTGCGTGGCGGCCGCAACTGGAGCATGCCCGCAGCCAAACCAATCAACGCGCTGACGGCCATCACCGCTACCGGCCCCAGCAGCCCAGGAAATGGGCTAGCGCACGGTCATTCCAGCTCTCGGCAACGGGCCGCGCTAGGTGACCCAGCCCCCAACCCAGGAGGTATCCCGCGAGCACGCCCAAAGTCACGACCACGAGGAACGCGGACGAAACCATCCCCAGGGCAGTGCTCCGTTGTCCCCCGACCTCAAGGACGCGCCGAACGAAGGCCCGCTGACGCGCTCTGCCAGCGCCAACACCGAGGGCCACCGCGAGCATCGGGACAAGCAGGGCAGGGACGACAAAGGCGAAGGGCGATGCATTGATCCAGCTCTCCTCTGCGGTAACGCTGGTGGCACGGTCCGTTTGGGCGGACACCTGCTGCTTCCGGAACTCTGCGACGAGCGTCCGCGCCTCCTTCTGAGAAGTCAGGACGGACGCCGATGCGACCAGGCCGGCGCGCGCGGTCCGCGCCTCAGGGGGCAACGACTCCCACGTACCCGGCCCCGCCAAGATGAACGCACCGTCGCTGTAGGCGTCGTCCGCGACTCCCACCACGCGGACGTCGACCGTGTCTGACAACAAGGAAAGTGCGTCGTCGGCCGCGGAGGCGAGATCCTGGCTAACGACCACTTCTCCGGCGCTCGTGGGCCAATGACCAGAGACCACGTTGAATCCGAAGGGCGCTGCCGACCAATCCGATTCCTGATAGCGCACACGCTTGTCCGGGTCATCGGACACACGCACGCTCGCCGAGTGCAGGACCACAGGAGCGCCGTTGGCGCTTTCGCGGATAGTCCGCAGCGATCGGTTCGCCCCTGGCTCGATCGGAGCATTCACTCGCACGACCGCCTCCCGGTCGGAGAAGTCCCGTTGAAGGACCTGCTCTCGCGACAGGCCCCAGGACGTCACAACCACATAGCTGACCAGGATCAGCACGGTGGCGACGACCACTCCCGCTCCGGGACGCCAAACCCAACTTGCACGCAACAATCGGGGTAGCAACCTCAGTGAGCGATTGAGCTCACCCATCGATCAGCCTGCCGTCGACCATCTCCAGAACGCGGGAGGCCGACGCCCGAGCCACGGCGTCGTGGCTGGAGAGGATGACGGTCTGGCCCTGTGCGCTCAGGTCCGCAAGCAGGTCGAAGAGCGCCGCGGAGTTGGCCGAGTCCAGGGCTCCCGTGGGCTCGTCTGCGACCAACACATCTCGTTCACCGACCAGGGCGCGGGCGACCCCCACGCGCTGCTGCTGGCCTCCGGACAACTCTCTGGGAAACCGTTCTCCGTATCCCCCCATCCCAACTCGCTCCAGCCACATCTCTACTTCTGCGGCTCTGTCTTTCGGGACGGTATCCCCGCGCAGGTCGAGGGGGAATGACACATTCTCCGAGACAGTGAGCTCTTCGATGAGGTTGTCGTGCTGGAACACCACTCCGACATGCCGCAAGCGAAGGGACGCCAGCTCGTTGTTCGACGCGTCGCTCACATCAGCACCCGCGACACGAATCTGCCCAGACGTAGGGCGGTCCAGACCTGCGATGAGGTTTAGCAGCGTCGACTTCCCCGACCCACTCGCCCCGAACAAGCAGACAAACTCGCCCGTGCGGGCGCTGAACGAAACTTCGTCCACCGCCCGCACGGTCTCTACTTGCGTCGAGAAGTGCCGAGACACGTCCGACATCTCCACCAAAGCGTCAGCGATGATCAACACCCAGCGGCTGTAGATGTGGACGAGACCTCATCGCTGTTCCACGGCGCGACGTGGCCGTCGCTATCTCCACGGGTAAAGGTCATGCAGTCCCCTCCGTAGTTCCACTCTGCATAACCCCGGGCGTTCTGGGTGCTTCGGTTGGCCCAAGAATCAAGCTCATTGTTCGCATCCCCTTGGTGGTTCGCCAACGGCAGACCCGAGTTACGTTCAATGATGAGCCAATTGTAGTCGTTGTTGCCCCACCCGCAGACGCGAGTAGAATCGCATTGTGCGAAAGAGGCCTGCGCGGCCCCTTGCGAAGCAAGTGTCATGGTCCCCAAAATGGCAGCGGCTACACACATTCTTTTGATGCTGTTTCTCATGGACTTCCCCTCCGATGTGGGCGCCGATCGGCACCTGCGGTAAGGATGGCAGAACAGAGGTCGACACTTGGTAAATGTTCAGTAAGTAGACTGCCAGCGAATCGTCACCGGTCAAGCCCCGGGTAGTGGTGTAGCGCCTGCGTGTTCCTTCTGGTGGTTCAGGCGGTCAATGCGGGCAGGTTGTCGCCTCCGGTCTCGGGGTCGAGGGCGGGCACGATGTTGACGCGGCAGCGGGCGAGGACCTCGAGGCCGAGGTAGCGCCGACCTTCGGCCCATTCATCGGTTTGCTCGGCCAGGACCGCCCCGACCAGGCGCACGATCGCGGCCCGGTTGGGGAAGATGCCCACGGAGTCGGTACGGCGTCGGATCTCGCGGTTGAGGCGTTCGGCGGGGTTGTTCGACCAGATCTGGGTCCACACGTCTTTGGGGAAGGCGGTGAACGCCAAGATGTCCGCGCGGGCCGCGTCGAGGTGCTCGTGGACCTCGGGCAGTTTGCCGTCGACGTACTCCAGCAGCCGCTCGAACTGCGCCTGGACGGCGTCCTTGTCGGGTTGGTCGTACACCGAGTGCAACATCGCCTTCACGGCCGGCCACATGCTCTTGGGCGTCACGGACATCAGGTTCGCGGCGTAGTGCGTGCGGCAGCGTTGCCACGACGCGCCGGGCAGGTTCGCCGCGATGGCCTCGACCAGGCCCTTGTGGGCGTCGGAGGTGACCAGCCGGACGCCGGTCAGGCCTCGGGCGGTCAGGTCGGCGAAGAACTCGTTCCACGCCGGACCTGTCTCGGAGGTGGCCACGCGTAGCCCGAGGACTTCGCGGTGCCCGTCGGCGTTGACCCCGACCGCGATCAACGCGACGGCGTTGATCACCCGCCCGCCCTCGCGGACCTTCATCGTCAGCGCGTCGGCGGACACGAACGTGAATGGCCCAGCATCGGCCAGGGGCCGGTGGCGAAACTCCTCGACGATCTGGTCCAGATCAGCGGCCATCCGCGACACCTGGGACTTGCTCAGCGAGTCGATCCCCAGGGTCTTGACGAGCTTGTCCATGCGGCGGGTCGACACGCCAGCGAGGTAGCAGTCCGCGACGACCGTGATCAACGCGGACTCGGCGCGCTTGCGGCGCTCGAGGAGCCACTCGGGGAAGTAGGTCCCCGAGCGCAGTTTCGGGATTGCGACATCGACGGTGCCGACGCGGGTATCGAGGTCGCGGTGGCGGTACCCGTTTCGCTGTGCCGCCCGCCCAGGAGTGGCCCGGCCATACTCCGCGCCAACCACGGCATCGGCATCCGCGGACAGCAACGCGTTGATCATGGTCTGCAACAGGGAACGCATCATGTCGGGCGATGCTTCGGACAGGGCTTCGCTCAACAGGCCATGAGGGTCGACAATGTGAGGTGCGGTCATCGTGATGACTCCATTCGAGAGTGCTGTGAGAGGTTCGCTCGAAGGATCACGCGGTGGCCGCACCCATGTCCACTACCGGGACGATGACGGTCACTGCGCTACACCACTATCGGGGACTCAACTGAATCCCAGCCCCCGATACAGCGTGCGTGCGGGCAGATTGGCCCGTCCGGTCGACACGGTCGCGCGGCGATGCCCTGCCCGAAATAGCACCGCCTGGACGAGCTTCCGTCCAGCACCGCGGCGGTGAACCGCCGGATCGACAACCAGCCGGTCGATGTCGACGCCGTCGGCGTCCTCGGCCCGCGCCACCGCTCCGATCAAACGACGGCCATCGTCGAAGGCACCGAGCCAACTCAGGCGCGCCGCACGAAGCTCCTCGACCTCTTCATGCAGCGCCGGGATGCGGTCATCTCCAATCAGAGACGCCTCCACCCGGTAGGCGGCGCGCTGAATGGCGAGGAGCCTCCCCGTCGCCGGTAGCCCCGCTCCGTCCGAACATTCGCATAGCCTGATCACCCAGCGCAGATCACTTCGGGGGCAACAGGCGTGTCCAGCAGCAGCACCAGCACCAGCAAGTTTCACAAAAGCCGGAAATCGGCGGCCGTGCTGAAGCACGCCATCATCAACCAGTACGCGACGCCCTTCGCCAGTAAGACTGGCAGCAGGTCGCTGGACCACCGGGTCACCTTCATCGACGGGTATGCCGGAGCTGGACGGTACGACGACGGCGCTGAGGGCTCGGGCGCCATGTTGCTCCGGAAGGCTCACGAGCTGGCGGCGATGAGCTCCCCCCGTCAGGTCGAGCTCCACTTTGTCGAGCAGGACCCTGTCACAGTCGCCAAGTTGCGCAAGGTTGTCGCAGCCGACGGCAACGGCCTCACGGTCACGGTGGATGACGGGGACATCTCCGTTCACCTGCCGAAGCTCCTCAGGGCCGCGGATGGCATCCCCCTGTTCGCCTACCTAGACCCATGCGGCCTGATCATCCCCATGGACGAGGTCGTGAGCATCTTCAACCGCCCTGGCGGCACGGCGCCGACCGAGGTCCTGATCAACCTGACCGCGCACCTGCGCCGGTTCGCGGGCATGCTGACAAGTGACAACCCCATCGAGGCATCGCTGAAGCGCGTTGACGCCGTCTGCGGCGGTGACTGGTGGCGGGACACCTGGCTGGAGAAGTGCGCGAACAAGGACGCCTCGGAGGACGACAAGGTCGCCGCCGAAGAGGCGGTCGTGGAAGGCTACGCCGCCAAACTCCGGGAGTGCCTAGGCGGTGGAGTGGGAACCTGGGTCATCGATGTCCGCCCCCGCGCGGACCTCAAGCCGCTCTACTACCTCGTCTTCGCGACACGGCACATCGACGGGATGCTCACCTTCGGTGAGTCGGCGTCCCTGGGGCTCCAAGAGTGGCGGAAGTACCACGCCAAGCTGGCTGCCGAGAACACGTTGTTCGCGGAGAACGACGCGTGGGAGAAGCACTGGAAGGTCCAGGAGGAACTCCTCAAGAAGCAGTGGGTCGAGACGCTCGCGGAGCGGATCACCGACGAGCTCGCGAAGGGCGAGGCCTTCCGCATCATCGACAAGCCGGAAGAGATCCTCGGCCAAGACCTCGTGGGCGTCGTCCGCACGCTGCATGTGCGCGCAGCCTTGAAGAAAGTGCTGGACGATGGCAACACATCGACCGACCCGAAGGGCAAGAGCGACCTGCTCACCCTGAGGATTAAGCCTGCGTAGGCACCGGCATCTCGTCCCAGAGCTGACCGTCGAGTTCCCGCCCGTTGCTCTTGGGTGTGCGTCCACCCCATTGCTTGAAGAAGAACGCTACGCCCTGCTCGCGGCAGGAGTCGCGAAGCTCGCGCACCCAGGTCGGGTCAAGGGGACGGTGGTTGGCTCCGCTCTCCCCTCCGGCGATCAGCCAGTGCATCCCAGTGAGGTCGAGGCAGGCAAGCGAGCCGAGGAGCGGCTCGGCGGACACAAAGCGGGTCGCGGCGGGCACTCGGCGCAGGTCATCGATGCGCCAGAGCTGGTCGGTTGTCTCCACGCTGACGCCGAGCCACACGTTGCTTGGCCACGGCAGTTCGGCAGCCATACGCGCCGCACGACGAGGCCGTTTGGTGAGCAGTTGGTAGGTGTGTCGCGGCGTCTCCTCCATGACTTGAAAGACCTCGCGGATGAACGACGACGAAATTCGCGCGTGGAAGAGGTCGGACATGCTGTTGACGAAGATGACGCGAGGCGACGCCCACCGGCGTGGGATGTCCAACGCGGATGGGTGCTCGGTGATTGCGAAGCCGGGGCCGCTTGTGCGCGGGTCGCCGTCCTCCTGGTACTTCGGGTTACCCATCGCTTTGAGTCGCTTGGCCAAGGTGAGGGCGTAGCAGTTGTCGCATCCCGGGCTGATGCGATCGCAGCCGGTCGTCGGGTTCCACGTGGCTTCCGTCCACTCGATGCCGCTACCGTCCGCCATGACAACAAGGTATGCCACTCGCTACCGACAGCCCGCGAAGGCTCGGTGCTTCGCGCGCCGGTGAAGCTGACCCGCTCTCTGCCTCGCGGACGACGAAGCAGGTGGCTCTGCAGAGGTACATCATTCTGGGCGGTATGCAGCGGTCTCGCGTCGGTCAAACGAAGGTTGCCGCAGGCTAAGTCCGAGGGTCGGGAGCAGGTCGCAGCGCCTGCCGAAGTTCCCGGAGGCATTTCGTCGCCGTTTACCCCGTCCGGACCTTTCACCGGGACGGGGACGTCTTGCGACACGGTGGTGGCGTCTCAGGAAACTACAGGTTGATGAGACGCGATCTGACGTCGCTGCCGAGGATCGAGTTCTCGCGGCTCTGCGGCTCATGGAGTGTCTCGGAAAAGTGTCTCGACGAGAAATGTCTCAGGCGACATCGCCGGAAGGGTTTCTGAGGCAGTATGGGTAGGTGAGACTTCTGGGGTACACGAGAATCAGCACGGCCAGTCAGGACGCGCAGTTGCAGCTGGACGCGCTGGCGACGGCCGGGGTCGAAGCTCGGGACGTGTTCTCGGATGTGACCTCGGGCAGCAAGAACGCGTCGCAACGGCCAGGGATGCGCCGACTCTTGGAGTACGCGACCGCTGGAGACACGGTCGTGGTCTGGCGAGTGGACCGGTTGGGACGCTCGTTGATCGATGTGCTGAACACGGTCACCCTGTTGCGCGAGTCCGGCATCGGGATCCGCTCTATTCAAGACGGCATTGACCCCGCCACCACCAGTGGACGACTGATGCTGAACATGCTCGCCACTCTGGCTGAATACGAGCGGGAGCTGATCACAGAACGGGTCAATGCCGGCATCGCCGCAGCCAAAGCGTCCGGCACCCAGTTCGGGCGGCCCCGCGTGGAGCCAGCCGTGATCGCCGAGAAGCTCGCGATCGTCAACGATGCCCGCGCCAAAGGACGTACCGCTACCGACGCTGCCCGGCTCGTGGGGTGGTCCCGCGCCACGTTCTACCGCCACAACGCCACCGCCCAGGCACAAGACTCCTGACCGCGCCAGATACCCGGCAGGCACCCGCCACGGCTGAACATCGACGAGCCGCCGGCCCTTGACAGCCAGCGGCCCCGATCGCCTTGGCGGGGCGGCCATCCTGCCGCGCGCTCATCGGCGGAGTGCGCCCGCCCAAAATCTTCGTATCTTAAATAGAAATCGCGTTGCTCCAATTTAGAGCGCTTCTCGACATCAGATGTCGAGAAGCACCGAAGACTGCGTACGACACGCGACCTAGATGGCACGAATCAGGACTTCGCCATCCGGAGTAGAAAGTAGAGCCGAGCTCACAATGACGCCGTGACGGATGACTGCGAATGTTCGCGCGCCTTCCCGGGCCGGACCGGGCTCGACATGAACGAGCCTCTGAGGGGCGAGATCGGGGTTAAGCCCGTTGGTGCGAAAGCCTTGGTCACCTTGGCAAGGACTCTCGGTTTGCCGTCGGTGAGCAGCAGCACGTCGTAGGGGTCGAACTGGTCACCCTGCTCCATGCCGGGCGTGCCTACGGGCATGGCTGGCACGCTCAAGCCACGGGCGCCCTTCGGTGGGTCGGCCAGGTACTCCAGGACGAAACGCGCTGGAACGTGGCCGACGAAGACGTCGCCGTCGGGGTTGAGCGCGGTGACGCCCAGTGAGCGCCCGGGCAGCCTTGCTCATGGGGCGAGATTGCTGGGCGATTCCCTGCCGTCGACCCGGGGATCTCACACCCCCGGAGGGTGGTAAGTCGCCCTACGTGTGTTGAACCGAGGTGCATGCTCGCTCTCGTATTGCGGTTGTCTCCAGCTGGATGGTGGCATGTTCGAAGGAAACGGGAAAGTGCTCCTTCACACACGAAATGATCTGCTCCAGAATCTGCGGTGCGTGGCCCGACTCGAAGCACTCGTCGTCGATCACGACGTGCGCGGAGATGACGGGTAGGCCAGTGCCGATCGTGGAGGCGTGCAGGTCGTGGACCTCACGAACATGCTCCAGCTCAAGGACATGTGTCCGCACGGCGTCCAGGTCGACGTCCTTCGGGGTGAACTCCATCAGCACCCGCACGGTCTCGCGCAAGAGTTTGTAAGCGCGGGGGAGGATCAAGGCCGCGATGAACAGCCCGGCGATGGTGTCCGCCCGTTGGAACCCCGTGGTGGCGATCACGATGGCGGCCACGATCACCCCGAGGGAACCCAAGGCGTCGTTGAGCACTTCGAGGAATGCCGCGCGCATGTTGAAGTTCGCGTCGCGACTGGAGGACAGGACCACCATCGCGGCGATGTTCGCCGCGAGTCCGATGATGCCGAAGAGCAGCAGTTCCCTGGCTTGGACCTGCGTGGGCTCAACCAGTCGGCGGACCCCTTCGATGGCCGCGTAAGAACCCACCAGCAGCAGCAACACCGCTTGGCCTAGGGCAGCGACGATCTCGATTCGCGCGAAACCCCACGTGCGCTGGCTGCTGGGGGGCCGCAGCATCATGGTGGCCGCGATGACCGCGACCAGCAGGCCGGTGGAGTCCGATAGAGCGTGGGCGGTGTCCGTCAGCAGCGCCAGGCTGCCGGTGACGACGCTACCGATCGCCTGCGCGATGACGATGAACGAGGTGATGCCAAAAGCAATCAGAAGACGGTTGCGCAAGCCACTGCCCGCTTGCCCATTTGCCGGGCCGTGGTGGTGGTCGGATCCCATCAGACCTCCTCGGTCGCAAGTTGGTCGTGGTCACGGTGCTCGCGCAGGGACAACGACGCGCCCGACGCTGCCAGTAGCGCATCCGCGCTTTCGAACAGGTCAGACAGTCGGGACGGATCGGCCAACGAGATCCACGACGCCCGGCCCTCGGTCCGCACCCTCACCAGCCCACAGTCCCGCAGGCACGCCAAGTGCTTGCTCACCGTCGACTGAGCAAGGTGCATGTGGTCGACCAGGTCACGGACCCGATGCTCCCCACTGGAGAGGTGCTTCAGGAGCGCCAAGCGCGTGGGCTCGGCCAAGGCATGGAACAAGGCAGCGCAGGCGTCAGACACTTCCATCGCAGCCGGACCTTCAGGCTGGCTATTGATCGTCATGAAGCGATGCTACCGCCATGGAGCGATCAGTTGGCATCCGTTGCTCGACTGGCCCACAAGTCAGTCTTCAATGTATGGTCACTGAATGCTGAATAGTGCTGCTCGACTGGACGTGCTCAATCGATTGGGTAGGGCGATGGCGGACCCGACTCGAGCGCGGATCTTGGTGTCGTTGTTGCAGGACGCGAGCTATCCGGCGCAGTTGGCCCGCGATCTCGATCTGAGCCGCACGAATGTCTCGAATCATCTCGCGTGCCTGCGTGGCTGCGGGATCGTGATCACCGCGCCGGAAGGCCGTCGGACCCGTTACGAGATCGCCGATGCGCATCTGACTCGGGCGTTGGAGTCGTTGATGGACGTGGTTTTGGCGGTCGACGACGGGGTCCCCTGCATGGACGCGAACTGTGACGTGCCGTTGTGTTGCGGGACTGCACCTGCGCTGGTTGCCGATGAGCAGAGGGTCTGACGATGAGTGATGTGTGCTGCGGAACGGACGGGCCCGTGACTGAGGATCTCGCGCCGTGGTGGCGTGATCAGGGCTTGGCACTGCCAGCCTCCGCTGGAGTGCTGTGGCTGACCGGACTGCTGCTGGAATTCGGCGGCGCCGAGGGCCTGAGCGTGCTGTCCTACGCGATCGGCTTGGCTGCGGGTGCCTGGACCTTTGCTCCGGCTGCCATCCGCCGCCTAGTCACGGGGCGTGGGCAGGGCCGGCTGGGTGTGGGCCTGCTGATGACGATCGCCGGTACGGGTGCCGTCCTGCTGGGGCACCTGGGCGAGGCAGCAGCTCTGGCCTTTCTGTTCTCGATCGCCGAGGCGCTTGAGGACCGCGCCATGGACCGGGCCCGTCACGGGCTGCGGGCGTTGTTGTCCCTGATCCCGGAAACCGCTGTCGTTTCACGAGCGGGAACGGACGAGCGGATCCCCGCCGAGCAGGTCCGGCGGGGCGATGTCCTTCTCGTCGGCGCTGGCGACCGGGTCAGCACGGACGGCGTCGTCGAGGCGGGTCACTCGTGGATGGACACCTCGGCAATCACCGGCGAGTCGATCCCCGTCGAAGTCGCGCCTGGCGACGAGATCGCGGCCGGATCGGTCAACACCTCGGGCACGTTGCGCATCACAGCAGTCGCCGACGGGCGCGACAACTCCCTGACCCAGATGGTCGAGCTCGTCGAGCAGGCTCACGCGGACAAGGGCGAGCGTGCGCGCCTGGCTGACCGCATCGCCCAACCACTCGTCCCATTGGTGCTGCTGGCCGCGGCTTTGATCGCGGCGTACGGGTTCGTCGTGGACGACCCAGAGACGTGGATCGAGCGTGCGCTGGTGGTGCTGGTCGCGGCCTCACCCTGCGCCTTGGCGATCGCGGTCCCGGTCACGGTGATCTCAGCGATTGGCTCGGCCAGCAAGTTCGGGGTGATCATCAAGTCCGGAGCAGCCTTCGAGCAACTCGGGACGATCCGCACGGTCGCCTTCGACAAAACAGGCACCCTGACTCGCAACGAGCCCCGGGTGGTGGCCACGCACGCGGCCAACGGTCACACCGACGCGGAGGTGCTCTCCTTGGCAGCGGCACTGGAGGCCACCAGCACCCACCCCCTGGCGGCGGCAGTGGTCGCTGCCTCACCAGATCATCCTGCGGCGAGCGACGTCCACGAGCACGCCGGACACGGCGTCACCGGGTTGGTGGACGGACTCCGGGTACGCGTTGGCAGCCCCCGCTGGGTCGCCCCGAACGACCTGAGCGGGCAGGCCGACGCCATGGCCACCCAAGGCATGAGCCTCATTGTGGTCGAGGTCAACGATCAAGCATGCGGCGTGATCGGCATCCGCGACGAGCTGCGCCCTGAAGCGGCCCAGGCCATCTCCGCCCTGCACCAGCAGGGGGTGTCCACCGTGATGCTCACCGGTGACAACACTCGCACTGCGCAGGCCATCGCCGGTGAAGCCGGCATCCGAGAGGTTCACGCGGAGACCCTGCCCCAGGACAAGGCCGACCACATCCGCGCCTTGATGGACACGGCCCCGACGGCGATGATCGGCGACGGCATCAACGACGCGCCCGCGCTGGCCACGGCCACCGTCGGTATCGCGATGGGCGCCAGCGGTTCCGCCGCTGCAGTCGAGTCCGCAGACGTTGCCTTCACCGGCCACGATCTGCGGCTGCTGCCACAAGCCCTCGCACATGCCCGCCGCGGACGAGCGATCATGACCCAAAACGTCGTCCTGTCCGTGGCCCTGATCGCGGTCCTCTTCCCGCTCGCTCTGTTCGGCGTGCTGGGTTTGGCCGCGGTCGTGCTGGTCCACGAGGTCGCCGAGGTCATCGTCATCGCCAACGGTTTGCGAGCTATCCGCACCCAGCGCCATTCCCAGCCTGAGGCCAGAAACGATGACTACTCTGCGCGCCAGCAGCGCCCTTCGATGATTGGAACCCGATGAGCAAGAGCCTGAAACTGTCCATGGCCATGATCGTGGCGGTCCTGGTGGCATTGGTCGCTGCGGTGACGTTCAGCCGGGCCAGCGAAGAAGCGGCACCCACGGGGTCCGGAAACGGGGCGTCCGCGCCCTTGGTGCGCGATGACAGCCCCCGCCTGACCTCCGGCAAGAAGGCAGTGTTCGTGGAGTACCTCGACTTCGAGTGCGAGGCCTGCGGCGCAGCCCACCCCGTCATGACAGACCTGCGAGAGAAATACGGCAACGACGTGACCTTCGTGGTGCGATACCTCCCCCTCCACGGAAACTCGATGAACGCGGCACTAGCCGCCGAGGCCGCCCGTGAACAGGACAAGTTCGAGGAAATGCACGACAAGCTCTTCGAGACGCAGACCGAGTGGAGCCACTCTGAGTCGTCCAAGGAGAAGACCTTCGAGGGATATGCCCAGGAGCTGGGGCTGGACATGAAGCAGTACCGCGCCAGCCTGAAGGACCCCGCCGCCGCGCAGCGCATCGAGCAGAGCAAGAAGGACGCCCAGACACTGGGCGTCACCGGCACCCCCACGTTCTTCCTCGACGGCAAAAAGATCGAGCCGACCACCATCGCCGACTTCGAGACCAAGCTTGATGCCGCAATCGAAGACTGAGCCGGCCGTCGTCACCCCGGCGGCTGCGGTCAAGGCACGTGGACTGGGCTGGCTGTACCTCGTCGGGGGCCTGGTCGGGCTGCTCTGCGCCGTCGTGCTGCTCGTGGAGAAGATCGAGCTGCTCAAGAACCCGGACTACGTCCCCTCGTGCAGCATCAACCCGATCCTGTCCTGCGGCTCGGTCATGGTCACCCCGCAGGCAGACGCCTTCGGCATCCCAACCCGCTCATCGGAGTCGCCGGGTTCGCAGCCCTTGCCATGCTGGGAGCAGTCCTGGTCAGTGCCACAAGCCTTCGTGCATGGTTGTGGGTGGCGACCCAAGCCGCGGTGACCCTCGCGGTGGTGTTCATCCACTGGCTGATCTTCCAGAGCCTGTACGTCATCGGCGCACTGTGTCCCTATTGCATGGTCGTGTGGGTCGTGACCATCGCCGTCTTCTGGCACACCACCATTCACAACCTTCGGCGTCATCAGGGTTCCCTCGCTTCACCCGCACACCGCGGTGTGGCGATGCTCATCGAGTACCGCGCAGCGGTCTTGACCGCCTGGTACCTCGTGATCATCGTGCTCATCGCTATCAGGTTCTGGGACTACTGGGTCACGCTCCTGTGATCACTGCCCCGTGGACCGAATCGCCATCACGCCGAGAGGCCGAGCGCCATCCTCCAGCCACCTCGGCGCTGACGAACGACGACCCCGATACCTTGCCGCGCATCCACGCACGCGCGGCGACAACCTCAGGAGCATGAGACCGAATGACCGCACGCTGTCCCTCCCGCCGAAGTCTCCTCGCCGCGGCCAGTGCCATCGCTGCCACCGGTGGTCTCGCCGCGTGCTCCTCATCCGGCGCCAAGGACGAGCAAGACCTCGGCTATCGATCCGGGGACGGCAGCGTGACCGCCTTCGACGAGACCCAGCGCGGCGAACCCGTCGAGCTCGCCGGTGAAACGCTAGACGGCCAGACGTGGGACAGCGCCGATCACCGCGGCCAGGTCGTCGTCGTCAACGTCTGGGCCAGCTGGTGCGGACCCTGCGCCAAAGAAGCCCCACACCTCGTCGCGCTGAACAAGGAGTTGAAGGGGGAGGAGGTGCAGATCGTCGGGATCAACTTCCGAGAGTCCTCCGTAGCGACCGGCAGAGCACAAGCCAAGACGTGGGGCTTCACGTGGCCCTCGATCTACGACAAGTCCGGCACCACCTCGATCGCCATGCAAGGCAAAATGACGACCCAGCCCTCCACCGCTGTCCTCGACCGCCAGGGTCGTATCGCTGCGGTGGTCCTCGGAGCGACCACGCAGTCGACCCTCCAAGGCCTGATCGAGGACACCCTCGCCGAGGAGGGCCGATGATCGTCGCTTTCACGACCGGGCTCAGTGACCAGGTCGCCAGCGGGGCTCTGCCTCTCGCGGCGCTCGTCGCGGCCCTCGCCGGGCTCGTCTCCTTCGCCACGCCCTGCGTGTTACCCCTCGTACCGGGCTATCTCGGCTACGTCACCGGCCTGTCCGACGTAGCACTGGAGAAGCGCAGCCGCGGCCGGATGGTCTTGGGCGCACTGCTGTTCATCCTCGGCTTCACCCTCGTTTTCGTTCTTGCCTCGATGTTCGTCGCCACCGCCGGCCGCGCGCTCGTTGAGCACCGAGAGCTACTGATGCGCATCGGTGGCGTAGTGGTGATTCTCATGGCCCTTGTCTTCCTCGGCGCCGGTTCGCAGCGGACCTTCCGACTGCCGATCAAGCCCGCCACCGGCCTGGCCGGGGCCCCTGTCCTCGGAGCCGTCTTCGGTCTGGGCTGGGCGCCCTGCATGGGCCCTACCCTCGCGGCGGTCCTCGCGCTCAACCTCGCCAGCGACGCCTCGATCACCCGAGCTGTCGTTCTCGCCGTGGCCTACTGCCTCGGGCTCGGCCTTCCCTTCATCCTCATCGCCGCGGCCTACGAGCGATGGGCCCCGGTCTCGTCGTGGCTGCAACGACACCAGCGCGCGATCCAGGTCGTCGGCGCAACCCTGCTGATCATCGTCGGGACACTCCTGCTCACCGGCGGATGGGATGCGATCGTCCAGCGGCTGCAAACCAGACTCATCAGCGACTGGGAAGTGCCCCTCTGATGTGAAGGAGCGTTGCCCACTGATGTCCGCCAAGGTCTCCAGAGCCTCGTTGTCGACGCCGGCCTCGCGGTGGCCATAAAGCGCTTGACCAGGAGTCCTGCGATCGACGCTGGGGCTTGGCCGGCGGTTTCGGTGACCAGCCAGGAGGGGGGTGGGGTGGCGCGCATGGGGCTTGCGGGAGTTTCGGAACAGTAGTGAGATGGAGGGGGCAAGTCTCCGAGGCGACGAAGCGAGACTTGGCCGAACACCTGCGGGGGACCGAGCAGAAGCGCGGTCAGCCGCAGGTGGACTTGGCGTGACTCGAGGCGCAGTTTCGGGAGCTCGACGCACTCGTGTCCCAGGAGCTCAGTTACCGCCACCGCCGCGAATTGAATTCTCACCGCACTCGGGTCAGTTGAGTCCCCGATAGTGGTGTAGCGCAGTGACCGTCATCGTCCCGGTAGTGGACATGGGTGCGGCCACCGCGTGATCCTTCGAGCGAACCTCTCACAGCACTCTCGAATGGAGTCATCACGATGACCGCACCTCACATTGTCGACCCTCATGGCCTGTTGAGCGAAGCCCTGTCCGAAGCATCGCCCGACATGATGCGTTCCCTGTTGCAGACCATGATCAACGCGTTGCTGTCCGCGGATGCCGATGCCGTGGTTGGCGCGGAGTATGGCCGGGCCACTCCTGGGCGGGCGGCACAGCGAAACGGGTACCGCCACCGCGACCTCGATACCCGCGTCGGCACCGTCGATGTCGCAATCCCGAAACTGCGCTCGGGGACCTACTTCCCCGAGTGGCTCCTCGAGCGCCGCAAGCGCGCGGAGTCCGCGTTGATCACGGTCGTCGCGGACTGCTACCTCGCTGGCGTGTCGACCCGCCGCATGGACAAGCTCGTCAAGACCCTAGGGATCGACTCGCTGAGCAAGTCCCAGGTGTCGCGGATGGCCGCTGATCTGGACCAGATCGTCGAGGAGTTTCGCCACCGGCCCCTGGCCGATGCTGGGCCATTCACGTTCGTGTCCGCCGACGCGCTGACGATGAAGGTCCGCGAGGGCGGGCGGGTGATCAACGCCGTCGCGTTGATCGCGGTCGGGGTCAACGCCGACGGGCACCGCGAAGTCCTCGGGCTACGCGTGGCCACCTCCGAGACAGGTCCGGCGTGGAACGAGTTCTTCGCCGACCTGACCGCCCGAGGCCTGACCGGCGTCCGGCTGGTCACCTCCGACGCCCACAAGGGCCTGGTCGAGGCCATCGCGGCGAACCTGCCCGGCGCGTCGTGGCAACGCTGCCGCACGCACTACGCCGCGAACCTGATGTCCGTGACGCCCAAGAGCATGTGGCCGGCCGTGAAGGCGATGTTGCACTCGGTGTACGACCAACCCGACAAGGACGCCGTCCAGGCGCAGTTCGAGCGGCTGCTGGAGTACGTCGACGGCAAACTGCCCGAGGTCCACGAGCACCTCGACGCGGCCCGCGCGGACATCTTGGCGTTCACCGCCTTCCCCAAAGACGTGTGGACCCAGATCTGGTCGAACAACCCCGCCGAACGCCTCAACCGCGAGATCCGACGCCGTACCGACTCCGTGGGCATCTTCCCCAACCGGGCCGCGATCGTGCGCCTGGTCGGGGCGGTCCTGGCCGAGCAAACCGATGAATGGGCCGAAGGTCGGCGCTACCTCGGCCTCGAGGTCCTCGCCCGCTGCCGCGTCAACATCGTGCCCGCCCTCGACCCCGAGACCGGAGGCGACAACCTGCCCGCATTGACCGCCTGAACCACCAGAAGGAACACGCAGGCGCTACACCACTACCCGGGGCTTGACCCTCGGGTCGAGTGGCTCCTGCCTGCTTTCCCTCAGTCCACGGTGCGCCGGAGGCCCCGACGCAGCAGCTCCACTCCTGAGGCCAAGTAGATCCATAGCAATCAATTTTTGCTGCAAAGAACGGCCGTCACTGCAGTCTTCGCTGCATCTCGACAGCGCCGCTGTCGAGATGCAACGCAGATTCGAGGGGACACGCGGCCTACTTTGCACAGAACCCGTGTTTAGAGAACTGCGCGCCAAGCACCCGCGTCAACTCGTGCGACTCGCCTCTGTGTCAAACGGTCGCGGCCAACGGCTGGCGCCCAAACGATGAGCGCTCCATAGTCGCCACAGCGAGTTCACCAGCCGAGCTGCACGCCATCCTCGCTCCATCGATCCAGAATTTGCAGATGCCAAGCACTGTCTGGACCTCGGAACCATCGCTCAACTTCTCGGGCAACGGCTCGGCCAGCGATGGCGTTAGCCTCGCTGGCGTCGTAGATCGCCCTCAAAGTGCCGAAGTCGCGACTGAGGTCAACCGCCCGGTGCGACCAGATCTGATCAACGATGCCGAGTGCGACCAGGTGCCGTTCGAGAGGAGCGGTGCGAGCGCTTTCCAACTCCTCGAGCAAGCGACGCGCCCTTTGCGACGGGGCTCGCCCGCTCCGAGCCGGGGGATCGAGATCGCACTCGCTGGCCTCCTCGAAGAACCCTGGTATTCCCTGCAAGGCTTTCGAAGTCAGGCCGAAGAGGTCGGCCTCGTTCGATAGGACGCCTGATTCCACCAGTGCACGTGCAGCGGAGCCGCGCAGGGATGCGATTTGCAGAGCCTGCTTGCTTGCCAGACGTGCAAGCCGCCATATCACTTGTTCGGGGCAGGCTGCTGAGTTCGGGCACCAGTCTTGTGGCTTCACAAGGACCCGATCGACCCAAATCTTGGACTCGCGGTACTCGAGGCGAGTCCCGCAGGACGGACACATCAAGGGGAGGCGTGCACGGGTCTCGGTACCATCTCGCCACCCGACGAACCACCCGTCGACGACGGCCGCCATCGGGCCCCGTCGAAATGGACGAACGGCGACCACATCTCCCACCAGGATGCGGCCATCACGTAAGTCGCGCTGGTTAACCCCCGTCACCCTTTCAGCATCAAACGGCTGGAACGGAGGCACTGCCTCCAGTTTCGGCCTCAGCTCCACGGGACCGAACGTGACCTGCGGTTCGACGTCCACGAGTCGCATCACGGCGAACTCGCGGGGCAAGATGGGGGGCCTCCTGGACCGAGGCCGCCGATCTCGGAGGTCGGGGCTAGCGATTTCAAGCTCTTTGAGTCGCGCGACCCTCAGGTCGTACTCATCGTCGGCCATGCTTGGATACCCCGAGTAGAAATCCCCCGCTGCAATACGAGTGGCCGTCAGGAGGTGATCGCGTTCTACCGCGGGAGCCTCGATCCGAACTCCCCTGAGGAACTCAACAACGCGGTCGGCTGAAGGTCGCTCACTCACCCGCTTCCTCAGGCACCGCGTCGCCAGAATGCGCAAGGGCGTCGGCATACCGGACAGGTCCGGCTCGTTCTGGGTGATCGCTTGATGCATTACACCGGGGGCCCCTTGCGAAAACGGCAGATGGCCACTGACTGCCTTGACCAGGCAGACTCCGAACTGCCAGATATCTACGGCCGGGGTGACAGCCGAACCAGTCCACTGCTCGGGTGCTTGAAAGGCAACCTTCCCGACCTGCTCTCTCGTGAATTCCCCGGCCTCCCCGAGCGCAGCGATCCCCAGATCGATCAGACACCCCTTCCCCTGACCGTCGACGATGACATTGTCAGGCGTGACATCCCTGTGGACCAGGCCCTCGGCATGGACGGCAGCCAGCCCCTGAGCCAGTGCAAGGAGCGCATCGACAGCCTGCTCCGCTGGCAGGGGGCCCTCAAGCAGCTTCTTCTTGAGGGTCGCGCCACTGATGAGCTGGTACGCGATCCACGGAGGGTCCGAGTGGAGGCCTGAGTCGACAACACGCGCCACGTGCGGGCTTGCGACGCGTTGTGCGGCGGCAAGCTCTCGTGAAAACCGGCCCCGGCCGGACCTCGAGTTGCCCGCCACAGAGTCCAAGACTTTCAGAGCGATCTTGGCTCCATGTCGGTCCTCCGCTTCGTAGACCCTGCCGAACCCACCCCGACCGATCTCACGGATTGTTCGATAGGGACCGAACCAGTCACCCTTCCTAGACTCTTGGCCGCCCATCACTGGCCAGCCCCTCTGGGCGTCGACACAGCAGGTGCTCGGTCCGCCGCCGTCTCATAAAACGCATCAGCAAGGGCCACCACAACGCCGGCCACCCCGGGCCCGTCACTGAAGAAGTAGTCCGCCATGGTGTTGTGCGCGTCCTGGTTCTCCACGACCGCCTCGGTGACAGCGGCTTGGAAGTCCTGCGACTCCATGAACTGCTTCTTCGAGTTCACCCGCGTCTGCGCCACCAGGTCGGGGTAGTCCAGCAGCCGCTCGACGAGCCCGTTGACGAACTCCCTGATCTGCGACTCCGCGAAGGACTCCGCGCCAAACAGGTCGTTCATCCGGTCGATGACGACCTGCAGCGCGACGTACTTCGGCTCCTTCTTCGCGCCTGACCCGGCAGCGCTGATTCCCTTCAGCTCTCCGTCACCGGTCAGCGCGATGTCCGCTTGCGCAGCCTTGGTGTGCTTGACCCCGACGAGCACGACGTCGGACAGGTCGACGTCGGCCGACCAGGACTCGTCCTTGATCACCCGCTCGAGTAGCCGCAGGTAGATCGAGAGCATCTCCATGTACGGGTCGCCGTAGTCGACGATCTGACTCATGAAGTCGTAGAGCCGCACGTACGTTGACACGTCCTTGCGGAAAAGTTCGAGCTCGTTGAGCAGCACCTTGTCGTCGGTCTCGAGTGCCTTCTCGTATCGCTTCGCAAAGGCCGTCTTCGCCGGCGCCACCGCCGCCGACAGCGCGTTGTTGCCCTTGCGCCGCACCCACAGCTCAGCCGTCTTGCGGACCTCATCCTCGGTGTAGATCCCTGCGTGCGCCAGCTTCGTCGCAAGGTGCACCACCACATAGGGGTCGGTCTCGGTCTCGAGACGGGCGGCCGTGAAGTACGGCTCGAAGGACTGCCGGATGTCCTCGGGCTTGTTCACGAAGTCGATGACGAATGTCTTGCGCTTCTGCTCCCCACCAGCGGTGCGGTGCGTGCGGTTCAACCGCGACAGCGTCTGCACCGCGGTCACCCCGGACAGGCGCTTGTCGACATACATCGCCGACAGCAGCGGCTGGTCGAAGCCAGTCTGGAACTTGTTGGCGACCATCATGATCTTGTACGTGTCGCCCTTGAACGCCGCCGCCAGGTCACTGCCGGCGCCAGGGTTCATGTTGGCCTCGGTGAACTCGTCGTCCTTGCTCGGCGCCGGCCCCCACTCGACGGTCCACACCTCGTTCTCATCCATCGTCACCCCACCGGAGAAGGCAACGAGCGTGCGGTAGTTGTACGAGGCGTCCTCCGCGGCACGCTTGGCGATGAAGGCATCGATCGCCTTCTTGTACTTCACCGCGGACTTGCGCGAGTCCGTCACGACCATCGCCTTGGCCTTGCCGTCGAGCAGGTGCGCGACGTTGGCGTGGAAGTGCTCGACGATGATCTGCACCTTCTGGCTGATGTTCGTCGGGTGCAGCTGCACCCACCGCATCAACCCCTTGCGCGCAGTCCCCTCCTCGACCTCCCCTTCGCCGGTGGCACTGGCCTTGCCGGCGATCTTCAGCGCGGTGTCGTAGGACTGGTACCCCTTGAGCACGTCGAGGATGTACCCCTCCTCGATGGCCTGCTTCATCGAGTACAGGTGGAACTCGACGGGCGTACCGTCGGGACCCTTCCGCCCGAAGAGCTCCAGCGTCTTGTTCTTCGGCGTCGCGGTGAAGGCCAGGTAGGAGATGTTCGGCGACTCCGCCCGCTCCCCCATCTCCGCGGCCAGGACCGACTCGACGTCGACCTGCCCGCCCTCCTCGATGTCCTTGACCTCCTCTGAGGTCAGCACCGCCTTGAGCTTCGCCGAGACCTGGCCGGACTGGGAGGAGTGCGCCTCGTCGGCGATGACGGCGAACTTCTTGCCCTTCAGCGCCGAGTCCTTGCGGATCTCGTCCAGCGCGTACGGGAAGGTCTGCACCGTCACCGCGATGATCAGCTCACCGTTCTTCAACGCCTTCGCCAGCAGGTTCGACTTCGACGTCGCGCCCGCCTTGTGCACGTCCTCCGGGCTGATCGTCGCCACGATCTTCTTCCCACCGTCGATCTGCCGGATCGCCTCCTGCAGCTGCCCGTCGAGGACCGTGCGGTCGACGACCACGATCACCGAGTCGAAGACCTTCTCGTCGTTCACGTGCAGCCGTGCCAGCCGGTGCGCGGTCCACGCGATCGTGTTCGTCTTGCCCGACCCCGCCGAGTGCTCGATGAGATACCGCTGCCCGACACCTTCCTCCTCAATAGCCGCGGCGATGTTGGTCACGGCCTCCCACTGGTGGAAGCGGGGGAAGAGCATGGACGTGCGGCGAAGGGAGGTCCCGGTCGCCACGTCCCACTCCTCCTTGGTCTCGACGATCATCAGTCGGCCGATGATGTTGAGCCAGGCGTGCTTCTCCCACACGCGTTCCCACAGATATGCCGTCGAGGACTTGCCGTCCGCGGCCGGCGGGTTACCGGCACCGCCCTCGTTGCCGGTGTTGAAGGGGAGGAAGTGCGTCTTGTCGCCCTCGAGCCGCGTGGTCATCGCGGCGAGGTCGTTGGAGACCGCGAAGTGCACCAGAGCCCGGTGGCCGAAGGACAGCAGCGGCTCGACCCGGCCGTTGGTGATCGGGTGGCGATCCTTCTTGTACTGGTTGACCGCCTCGTCCAGCGACTGCGTGAAGTCGGTCTTCAGCTCCACCGTCGCCACCGGCAGCCCGTTGACGAAGAAGACCAGGTCGATGCTGCGCTGGTCCGCCGTCGAGAAGTGCACCTGACGCATCACCCGCACCCGCATCGCCGCGTACTGCTCGACGGTCGTCGGGTTGAGCGAGGTGTCGGGGCGGAACTGCGCCATCTTCAGCCGGCCCCCACCGACGAACTGGACGCCGTTGCGCAGGATGTTGAGCATCCCGCCGCCGTGCTCAAGCGGCTTGTCGAGTGCTGTGGCCAGGACGTCGAGGAACTTCGCCTCGGTCCCCGCGGCCTTCAGTGCTTTGGCGAAGGGGGTCGGTTGCGTCTCCTCCAGCCAGGCGAAGAGGTCGGCCGGGAAGAGCGCCCGCTCCCGGTCGTAGCCCTGATCATTCTTGGCGTACAGCCAGCCGTGCGCCTCGAGGTGCGCGCAGATCTCGTCCTCGAAGACCACCTCGTTGTGGTCAGCCATTACGCCACCTCTCGTACGTCGATCTGCCCCGTCACCGCAGCCGTGATCAGCGCCGCCCGCCGCTCACGTGACAACTCGATGAACCGCTCCGTCTCAGCGATCAGTTCGTCGATCTTGGTTGTCTGCTCATTCACCGTCGCGACGAGCTCCCGCTGCTCTGCCAATGTGGGCAACGGAATGCGGAGCGCCCCGATGATGTCGGAGTTCAGGTTGTCCATCGTGGAGCCAACCGACGCGAGGGCAAGGGCATCTCGGTTTCGGCGGCTACTGAAGACCAGTGCCGCGAACGGTGCGTCTATCCGATCGGGATCGACGCGCACCAAGGCAGAACCTGTCCCGCACAGATATCCCGCAGAGGACTCGTCGACGACCGCGCACCTTCCGAGGTCGCCTCGGCGGGCACAGATGAGGTCGCCTCCCATCAGAGCGTGGCGACCCAGTTCCTGAGCCTTCGGTGCGGATACAGCAACCCGAGGGTCTGGGACGATCTCGCCTGCAACCATGTGGGAAGGGTTGATGATCGGCGTTCCCCCGTCTTCGTACTCGTCCGACTTGAGTTGACTCCCAAAGGGACCTGTCTGGATGAGCGTGGCCACTGACTTGAAGGGCACAGTCCAGTCGAGCATCGCGATCGAGCGCTCAACTGCGGCAACGCGACGCTCGCGGAGCATCTCGATCAGGCGCTGCTGCTCCTCGATGAGCGTGTCGATGCGGGCGGTCTCTCGGTCCAGGTATTGAGCGATAGCCCGCTGTTCGCCCAACGGCGGCAGCGCGAGGGCCACCCTCGCGAGATCCCCAGACTTGATCCCCACGCGGGTTACACCGGAAGCAAGCACCGCCCACTGGCCAAGCGTCGGCTGCGCCGCAAGAGCCCAGTACAGGAACTTGGGGTCGGCTACGAAGGCATCGGGTCGCACGATAGACAAGTGGTAGCCGCACACGAGATCCGCAGCTTCGTACTCGACGAACGCGGGAACCCCGATGTCGTCGGCCGTCTCCGAGTCCTTCGTTAGCAACGTGTCACCGACTGCGAGCCGGAACTTGTCGATCTGCTCCCGTGAGGCAGTCGCTTGCATGAAGTCCATACCTTCGGCGATGCTCGCGTTCTTGTAGACATCCGTGTAGTTGCACAAGCGAACGGCCTGCTCGCCTTCCACTGAATGCTTGTCCACATTGCTAGGCCATGCACGTGCGACCTGATCGAGCCGGCCCAGGCGCCAGTGAGCTGGGATTTCGTTAAGCCACTTTGAATCCAGGACCATGCGGTCGGGATAAGCAACCATCACTGCTCAACCTCGTGCAAGAGCTCGAGGATCTTGGCGACCTGCTTCTCGAGGTCGGCGTCGATCTCGGCGAGAGGCCGGGGTGGCACGTACTTATAGAAGTGACGGGTGAACGGGATCTCGTAGCCGACCTTCGTCTTCGCGTGGTCGATCCACGCGTCGGGGACGTGGGGGGCGACCTCGGCGTCGAAGTAGGTCTGGATGACTTCGCTTCGAGACGCTCCTTCGTCGCTCCTCAGCGAGCGGTCGTCATTGGGGGCGAGTCCGTAGGTGAAGGGGACGTTCTCGGTGTCGCGCTTGGGACTGCTGCACGAACGGGTGACAGGTTGGGTCACGCAGCCTGAGTGGCGGGCGTGGTCATGATGGCTTCGTATTCAACAGGGGTCAATCGTCCGAGGCCGGCCTGGCGTCGGCGTCGGTGGTAGGTCCTCTCGATCCAGGTCACGATCGCGATCCGGAGCTCCTCGCGGGTGGCCCAGGCGCGGCGGTCGAGGACGTTCTTTTGGAGCAGTGAGAAGAAGCTCTCCATGGCCGCGTTGTCCCCGGCCGCACCGACGCGGCCCATGGATCCGACCATGCCGTGCCGGTTGAGTGCGTGGACGAATTTCCTGCTTCGAAATTGCGATCCTCTGTCCGTGTGAACCACACAGCCGGCCACGTCGCCGCGCCTGGCGACCGCGTTGTTCAGCGCCGCGACCGCCAGTCGCGACTTCATCCTCGAGTCGATCGAGTAGCCCACGATCCGGTTGGAGTAGACGTCCTTCATCGCGCAGACGTAGAGCTTGCCTTCCGCGGTCCAATGCTCCGTGATGTCCGACAGCCACAACTCGTTCGCGGCATCAGCCTTGAACTCGTGCCGGACGA
Organism: Janibacter terrae NBRC 107853; assembly: GCF_001591405.1. Taxonomy (GTDB): domain Bacteria; phylum Actinomycetota; class Actinomycetes; order Actinomycetales; family Dermatophilaceae; genus Janibacter; species Janibacter terrae. The sequence goes on along the minus strand of NZ_BCUV01000007.1, from coordinate 971,872 downwards.
CGCCGTGCTTGTCGACCACGGCGCACAGGTCGTCGTGGACCGGTGGACCGGGCTTCTTCGCCTTGCCGTGCTTGGGCTTGCCGAACACCGACCACCACCCCAGCTGGGAACAGATCCGCCACGCGGTCCGCTCCGCCATCGCCTCACCTGCGATAGCGGCCTCGTCGACCAGGAACCGATACCCGAACTCCGGGTCGTCCTTGTGGGCGTCGAACAGCGCGTTGGCGCGGTAGGCCTCGACCAGTTCTGCGTCGGTGACCGGCGCCTGGAGCCAGCGGTAGTAGGGCTGGCGAGCGATCTTGAGTACCCGGCACGTCACCGTGACGGGGATCCCGTCGACGGCCAGCTCGCGGACGAGCGGGTACATCATTTTCCCGGCAGATTGGCCTGCGACAAGTAGGCAGCCGCCCGGCGCAGCACCTCGACTTCTTGCTCGAGGAGCCGGTTGCGCCGCTTCAACTCGCGTAGCTGGGCGTTCTGGTCCTCGGTCATCCCGGGCTTGGTGCCGTCTTCGACGTCGGCGGCGCGCATCCAGGAGTTCAACGTGGTCTGGTGGATCCCGAAGTCCTTCGCGATCTGCTCCAGCGGGGTCTTCGGATCCCGGCTCCTGGCGACACGAACAACGTCGTCACGGAACTCGCGGGGGTAGGGCTTGGGCACAGCGACATCCTCTCAAGCCTGCCCGTCGGGCAAGCCAGTTCAGTTGTCACCTATTCGTGCAGCAGTCCCCTTTTTGCTGTCCGGCTTGGGCTTGCCCTTGCGGTCGGTGACGACCTCCCCTTCGTCATCCAGCAGAGGCCGCTCGACGGTGATGGTCCAGTAGCCGAAGTCCTCGTTGCGGAGCACCTTGGAGTGCTCCGGGTCCGCGTCCTCGAAGTCGTCGTAGAGCTTGAGGACCTTGGCGCGGTCCGCGTCGCTGATCTCGCGGTTCTTCGAGCCGAGGCTCTTGCGCATCTTCGTCCAGTACGACGTGCCGTCGATGAGCTGGACCTTGCCCTTGCGCTCGTCGATCTTGGAGTTGTCGAGGATCCAGATGTAGGTGGCGATACCGGTGTTGAAGAACATGTTCGTCGGGAGCGCGACGATGGCCTCGACGAGGTCGCCTTCCAGCAGGTGCCGTCGGATCTCCGAGGGGCCCGAGCCTGCGGCGCCGTTGAAGAGCGGGGAACCGTTCATGACGATGCCGACGCGGCCGCCACCGTCCTGCGGGTCGCGCATCTTGTGCGCGAGGTGCAGGAGGAAGAGCATCTGTCCGTCAGAGGTCGCGGGCAGACCGGGCGCGAAGCGGCCGTAGGGGCCGGCCTGGTCGCGCTCCTCCTTGACCGCCTTCGCGTACTGCTTCCAGTCCACGCCGTAGGGCGGGTTGGACATGCAAAAGTCGAACTGGCGATTGGTGAAGGCAGGTTCGGTCAGGGTATTGCCGAAGGCGATGTTGGTGGGGTCGTTGCCCTTGGCGAGCATGTCCGACTTGCAGATGGCGTAGGACTGCGGGTTGTACTCCTGCCCGAAGAGGCTCAGCCGCGCGTCCGGGTTCTGCGCCAGCAGGTGCTCCTGGGCGAGCGAGAGCATGCCGCCCGTGCCAGCCGTGGGGTCGTAGAGCGTGCGCACGATGCCGGCCTCGCCCAGGCCGGCGTCCTCCTCGGCGAAGAGCAGGTCGACGAGCAACTTGATCGCGTCGCGGGGCGTGTAGTGATCTCCCGAGGTCTCGTTCGCGGCCTCGTTGAACTTGCGGATGATGTACTCGAAGGCGTCACCCATGTCCGAGTTGGAGACCCGATCGGGGTGCAGATCGATCGCCGCGAAGGAGCTGACGACCTCGCGCAGGAGTTCGGCCTTCTCGAGCGCGACGATCTCCTTCTTGAAGTCGAAGTACTCGAAGACGTCGACGTCCGGGGAGAAGCGGTCGATGTAGTCGTTGAGGTTGTCTGCCAGGCCGTCGGCGTCCTTGAGCAGGTTGGCGAAGGAGTAGTTCGAGGTGTTGTAGAAGGTCCGCCCGGTCGCCTTCTTCACCTCGACCTTGAGCCGGTTGGGGTTGTCGAACTTGGCCGCGAGGTCACGGACCATCTCGCGGTCGGGGGCGAGGATGCAGTCGAGGCGTCGGAGGATCGTCAGCGGGAGGATGACGTTGCCGTACTGGTTCGGCCGGTACGGCCCCCGCAGCTGGTCAGCGATCGACCAGATGAAGCTTCCGAGCGTGCTCAACAGGACCCCTCACGGCAAGACGACGATTGTTTTCGTCATCTTGCCGCAGCTCGGATTGCTTCTGCCGCGAGGGCCGCGTTCAACATGCACGTCGCCCGACCCGGAGGTTCTCGCGCCGCCTTCGATTCAGCCTTGAACGACGGTCTGCCCGCACAGTCTCTGGTGCGGGCAGACCTTTTCAGACGGCGCGGACCAAGACGTAGCCTCGCCGACGGCTCTCCAGCAGGTTGTCCCTCAGCTCGCGCTCAACGATCCCGCTGAGATCTGCGGGCGTCTGGCACCCGCACACAGAGCCACCGCCCCGGCCATAGCCCACCGGCGCGGAGTCCTCACAGCGCAGTTCCGGCGGAACTCCGCGGGTGAGGGGGACACAAAGGTCGTGACCATCACAGGATCGGCCGACCAGCTTGACGCGACAGCGATGTGGAGACATCGCGTCCTCCTTCCCGGTCCAGTTGGACCGAAATGGGGAGGCACCTAGACTCGCGACTGCTACATCGAGGTTGTCTCAGGCGACCTCCGGCGGGGCGAGCGTTCCAGCGCTCGTCCCGCTTCTTTTGGGCATGGACCCGCGGATGCGGGCCCATCCTGCCGACGACCACTAACAGCCGTCGGAAGCTACTCGCTGGCCAGACCCGGTCAGGAACCGATACCGGAACGCGTCGAACAGGGATGCTGCACCCGAGGATGGGCGGCTGAAGGCCACGTTCCACCACGGAAGCAGCCCCATTGCCCATCAGAACCCGCCGGAGTCCTTCGCCAGGTTCGAGAACCGCGCGTAGTGCCCCTGGAAGCCCAGCACGATGTCGGCCGTCGGGCCGTTGCGGTGCTTCGCGACGATGACGTCGGCCTCCCCTTCGCGCTCCGACCCGGGGTCACGGTCACGGTGGAGCAGGATCACGAGGTCGGCGTCCTGCTCGATGGAGCCGGACTCACGCAGGTCGCTCATCGCGGGGCGCTTGTCGGTGCGCTGCTCGGGGCCACGGTTCAGCTGGCTGATCGCGATGACCGGGACCTGCAGCTCCTTGGCCAGGAGCTTGAGCGCACGGGAGAACTCCGAGACCTCCTGCTGGCGGGACTCGACCTTCTTGCCCGAGCTCATCAGCTGCAGGTAGTCGATGACGATGAGCTTGAGGTTGTGCTGCTGCTTCAGCCGCCGCGCCTTGGCGCGGATCTCCATGAGCGCGAGGTTGGGCGAGTCGTCGATGTAGAGCGGGCTGTCGCTGATCCGCCCGACGACCCGCGAGAGCTTGCGCCAGTCGGGGTCGCTCATCTTTCCGCGCCGCAGGTGCTGCAGCTGGATGCTGGCCTCCGCCGCGAGGACACGCATGGTGATCTCGCTGCGGCTCATCTCGAGGGAGAAGATCGCGGTCGCCATGCCGTGGTGGATCGCTGCCGCCCGGGCGATGTCCACACCCAGCGTGGATTTGCCGATTGCCGGCCTCGCCGCGATGACGATCATCTGCCCCGGGTGCAGACCGTGCGTCAGCTCGTCGAGGTCCTGGAACCCCGTCGGCACACCGGTCATCTCGTCGGTGCGCCCCGCGGCGACCTCGATCTCGGTCATCGTCTCGTTGAGCGTGTCCCACAGCGGCGCGTAGTCCTCGCCGCCGCGCTTCTCCGCGACCGTGTAGACCTCGGCCTGCGCGGCGTTGACGATCTCCTCGACGTCGCCACCGCCCTGGGCGTAGCCCATCTGGACGATCTTGGTGCCGGCCTCGACGAGGCGGCGCAGCACGGCGCGCTCGGCGACGATCTGGGCGTAGTAGCCGGCGTTGGCGGCCGTGGGGACGGACTGGATGAGGTCGTGCAGGTACGCCTGGCCGCCGGCGCGCTGCAGGTCGCCGCGCTTGCTCAGCTCGTCGGCGATCGTGATCGCGTCGGCCGGCTCGCCGCGGCTGTACAGGTCGATGATCGCGTCGAAGATCAACTCGTGCGCGGGCTTGTAGAAGTCGTGCCCCCGCACCGCCTCACCGACGTCGGCGATCGCGTCCTTGGACAGGAGCATGCCGCCGAGCACGGACTGCTCCGCGCCCAGATCCTGGGGCGGCAGACGGTCCGGCGGCGGAGCGGAGGAGTACGGGCCCGTGTCCCCGAAGACCCTCGTGTCCATCTCGCTCGTCGTCACCGCGTAACAGTCGCACCCAGCACCGACAACACCAAACGACTCTGTGGACAGACCTGTGGACAGTGTGTGGACGACGCGCCATGTGACTGTGCACAGCCCGTGGAGAACCCTGTGGATCTCGCTGTCCCCCAGGTCACAACACCGGGTCTGACCTGCGGAAACGTCCGCTCACACGTGTGGACCCAGAAAAGATTCACCATCCGCCATCCACAGGCGGCGACACGCCCGAGGCCACACTCACCCCCCTTCGCGCAAGTCGGATCAGCCGGTGCGGCCGTACCTGACCCGGGCCCGCTCGCGGGCCTTGTCCGCCTCCACGTCACGGTCCTTGGGCGGGGCGCTCGTCACGAGGTGGTCCAGCAGGTGTTGAGTGACCTGGGCGATCTCCTCGACGGCCTCGTCGAAGGCCGCCTGGTTGGCCTGGCTCGGCTTCGTCGACCCGCTCACCTTGCGCACGTACTGCAGCGCGGCGGCCCGCACCTCGTCGCTCGTGGCCGGGGGCTCGAAGTTGTGCAGCTGTCGGATGTTTCGGCACATGCCTCCAGTGTCCTCCCGTTTGGTCCACTCGTTGCGGTACCGGACCATGGACGCATGCCCCTCACCGCGGCCCCGCCGCACCCCGTGACCACGCCTGCCCGGACGACCCTGGTCCTGCGCGTGCTCACCGTCGCCACCTTCGTCGTGATCCTCAACGAGACGATCATGAACAACGCGATCCCGCGCCTCATGGACGCCTTCGCCATCCCGGAGACGTCGGCGCAGTGGTTGACCACGGCCTTCATGCTGACGATGGCCGTCGTCATCCCCATGACCGGGTGGATCCTGCGACGCCTCGCCACCCGTCGCACCTTCGCGCTGGCCATGGGCCTGTTCACGATCGGGACGGCCCTCGCCGCGGCGGCGCCGACATTCGAGGTCCTCGTGGCCGCCCGGGTCGTCCAGGCGAGCGGCACCGCGGTGATGATCCCGCTGCTGATGACGACGCTGATGGACCTCGTGCCGGTCGGCGACCGCGGCCGCACGATGGGCAACGTCTCGCTCGTCATCGCCGTCGCCCCGGCCATGGGCCCGGCGGTCTCCGGCGTGCTGCTCGAGCTCGGCTCGTGGCGCCTGATCTTCCTCGCGGTGCTCCCCATCGCCGCGGTCGCGCTGTGGCTCGGCCTGCGGCAGCTGCCCGACGTCGGCGAGCGCGGGCCGAGCCGCCTCGACCTGCCGAGCGTCGCGCTGGCCACGGTCGGCTTCGGCGGTCTCGTCTACGGCCTCTCGGGGCTCGGCGGCGGCCACGGGGGCGAAGGGGGTACCCCGGCCGCACCGCTCGTCCCGCCTGCTCCGGCGGCCGGCCTGGCAGTCGTCGCACTCGTCGTCTTCGCCCTCCGCCAGCGTGCCCTCGCCCGCAGCGGCGACCCGCTGATGGACCTGCGCGCGTTCCGCCACCGCAGCTTCACCGGGGCCTTCGTCACCATGTGCCTCGGCTTCGCCGCGCTCATCAGCTCCGTCATCCTGCTCCCGATCCACCTGCAGAAGGGCCTCGGGCTCACCACCCTCGAGACCGGCCTGCTCCTCATCCCGGGCGGGCTCGCCATGGGTCTGCTCGGGCCGGTGATCGGCCGGCTCTACGACCGCATCGGGGCGCGCCCGCTCGTCGTGCCCGGCGCTGTCGGCATGACGGTGTCGCTCGGGCTCTTCGCGGTCCTGCTGCCGCACGTGGGGCAGTGGACGGTCCTCGTGCTGCACGTCCTGCTCAGCCTGTCGCTGGCGCTGCTCTTCACACCGCTCTTCACCGCGGGCCTCGGGTCCTTGCCCACCTCCCTGTACGCCCACGGGTCGGCGCTGCTCGGCTCCTCGCAGCAGGTCTTCGGCGCGGCCGCCACGGCGACGAGCATCGCCGTCATGTCGCTCGTCGCCGGCGCCGACCCGACGACGGCCGAGCGCACGGGCGGGGTGCAGGCGGCCTTCGTCATGCTCGCCGTCGCTGCCGCGCTGAGCATCGCGACCTGCTTGATGGTGCAGACGCCCGGGCAGGCCGAGGAGCCCACGAGCCACGAGTGACCCGCGCGGACCCCTTCGCCGTCCTCGGGGCGTCTGGCCGCGAGCGGGCTCACCACCGACCCGGCACCAGCGACGGCGTCCGGTGGAGCACCCGGATCAGCACGGCGGTGACGACCAGCAGCGTGATCGCGAGCGCGACGACCCCGCTCCACCCGCCGTGCGTCCAGGCGAGGCCCGAGGCCGAGCCGAAGACCGAGGACCCGAGGTAGTACGTGAAGAGGTAGAGCGAGGCGGCCTGACCGGCGCTCGTCCCACCGGCGACCGCCCGGATCGGCACCCAGCCGCTCGCGATGCCGTGCAGGCCGAAGAACCCGACGATGAGCACCGCGAGGCCGAGCACGACGAGCGGCAGGTGGTCCGGGATGGTGATGAGGACGCCCGCGATGGCGATGACGACGGCTGCGGGGATGACCGGTCGTCGTCCCCGCAGGTCGACCGCGCGGCCGAACCACGCGGAGCTGAGCGTGCCGAGCGGGTAGACGAGGAAGACCATGCTCGCGGCGCCGAGCCCGAGCGAGAAGGGCTCGTCGGTGAGCCGGAAGCCCACGGCGTTGAAGATCGCGACGAGCGCGCCGAGGCTGCAGCCACCGATCGCGTACAGCGCGAGCAGCCCCCGGTCCGACAGCGCCCTGCGGGTCGTCGCGAGCAGCGCCCGCGGGTTGCCGGGCGAGGCCCTGAACCCCCGCGAGGCCGGCAGCGCGATCCGCACGACCAGCGCGCACACCAGCGCGACGACCACGGTCGCCCCGATCCCCCAGCGCCAGCCGCCGAGCTCGGCCCCGAGGCCGGCGACGAGCCGCCCGGACATCCCCCCGAAGGCCGTGCCCCCGACGTACAGGCCCACCGCCCGGCCCTGGCTCTCCCGGTGCAGCTCCTCGCGCAGGTACGCGGTCGCGACCGCGGGCAGACCGGCAAGCACGACGCCGGCCACGAAGCGCAGCACGAGCAGGGCCGGCCACGTCGGGGCGAGCGCGGAGGCGATGCCCGCGACGACCGAGGCGGCGAGCGACAGGTGGATCAGCTGGGTGCGCCCGACGACGTCGGAGACCGGACCGGCGACGAGCAGTCCCGCGCCGATCCCGAGCGTCGTGAGCGAGATGCTCAGCGTCGAGGCCTCCGCGGAGACGCCGAACTGCTCGCGCAGGTCCGGCAGCAGCGCCTGCGTCGAGTACAGCAGGGTGAAGGTCGCCAGGCCCGCCGCGAAGAGCGACGCCACGACCCGCCGGTACTCCGCGCTGCCGTGCCGGTAGCCCGCGCTCACGCGCCTCCCCCCGGCAGCAGCCGCGCAGGGATGTTGTGCCGCGTCACGACCTGCACCCCGGAGGCGACCGACAGCGGCGCGCCGGGCACGAGCCCGTGGTGCTGCAGCACCGCCCGCACCGCCGAGCGCGCGTCCTCGCGCAGGTCGTGGTGGAGGACGAGGTCGATCTCGCCGGCGCGCAGCAGCGCGAGGTTGTCCGCGTCGAGGTCGTGCCCGACGTGGGCGAAGGGGGTGACCCCCTTCGCCCGCAGCGCCGCGATGATCGCCCGGTTGGCTCCCCCGACGGAGTAGACCCCGACGGGTCCGGTGAGGTCGTCGAGCTCACCCGCGACGACGGCCCCGGTCGAGGCGTCGAGCCCATCGGCGTCCCGCACGCGACGCACCTCGAGACCTGGGGCCTCCGCGGCGAGCTGTCGCACGAAGGCCTCGACCCGGGTGCGCTCCCCGAAGAAGCTGGCCCGGCTGAGGGTGACGAGGACGGTGCCGCGGTCGGTGGCGCCCCACCGGTGCACGAGGTGCGCGGCGGTCCGGCCGGCCGACTCGTGGTCGGGCCCGGCGTAGGCGATGCGGCGCGAGCCGTGGACGTCGGTGACGAGGGTGACCGACGGGATGCCGCGGCCGGCGAGGTCGTCGATCGCCGCGGCCACGCGCGGGTCGTCGGGGACCTTGAGCAGCGCGCCGTGGCTGGTGCGCCCCCTTCGTCCGATGCCGTCCAGGGTGGCGACGACGTCCTCGACGGTCCCCGACTCCCGCAGGTGGAACCGTGCGCGCACGGACGCCGGGCGCAGGCCGGTGAGCTGGGACTCGAGGGCTTCGCGCACGGCGCCGGAGAACCGCTCGGGCGCCTGCATGACGACGTCGAGGACGAGCGAGCGCGCCCCGAGCCGCAGCGCGCCGGCCTGCCGGTCGAGCTCGGCGACGGCCTGCTCGACGGCCCGGACCGCGCGTGGGCTGGCCCCGGCGCGGCCGTGCAGCACGCGGTCCACGGTGGCACGGGAGAGCCCGGCCTGCTCGGCGACGTCGGAGATGCGGTGGCTGCGCACCTCAGGCGGCCTCGGGGCGCGCCCGGTCCTGGTGCGCGATCGCCGCGACGAGCAGGGCCTGCCCGAGGACGTAGGCGAGCATCACCCACACGGCGTGCAACGGCAGCTCGACGTCGGCGAGGGCCCGCAGCGCGACGAGCACGTCGAAGACGACGAGGGCGACGACACCACTGCTCGCAACACGGTCCAGACCGGTGCCGCGCAGGACCACGGCGTAGACGACCTGGGCGAGGAGGAAGCAGGCGAGCATGAGCGCGAGACCCGTGGTGCTCCCTTCGTCCGCGAAGCGCGGCAGGGTGTCGCCGAGCCACGACAGGCCGAGCGCGAGGAGCGCCAGCCGCACCGGGCGCGAGGGCGGCGCGGGCGTGGTCGCGACCAGGAACCACGCGAGCACCGGCACGAGCAGGACCTGCGTGAGGTCCGCGAGCACCCCGCCCGGGGCCGTCGCCTGCGCCCCGAGGTGAATGAGCGTGACCACGACGAAGGCGATGGCGGCGGGCATGTCGGCAGCCTAGTCAGGGCCCGTATCGTCGACCCATGAGCATCCTCGACGCCCCCCTCGCCCGACTCGACGGCACGCCCGGCACCCTGCGTGATCTCACCGGTGGGCGCCCCGCGCTCCTGGTCAACGTCGCCAGCAAGTGCGGCTTGACCCCTCAGTACGCCGCCCTCGAGGCCTTGCACGAGGAGCACCCGGACCTCGCCGTCGTCGGGCTGCCGTGCAACCAGTTCGGCGGGCAGGAGCCGGGCACGTCCGAGGAGATCGCGCAGTTCTGCTCCGCGACGTACGGCGTCGCCTTTCCCATGAGCGAGAAGGTCGAGGTCAACGGCCCCGGTCGCCACGCCGTCTACGAGGGCCTCGTCGGGACGCACGACGAAGGGGGCGAGAGCGGCGACGTCCGGTGGAACTTCGAGAAGTTCGTCATCGACGCCGACGGCACCCCGGTCGCGCGGTTCAGCCCGCAGGTCACGCCGGACGACGAGCGGGTGCGCGACGCCCTTCGCTCCGTCCTCGCCTGACGCCGGGTGGAGGCACACGAGCGGGCCGTCGAGCGGATCGACGGGGGCGACCTCTCGTGCGCGCGGCTGCTCATCCTGCTGCGCGCCCGGGTCGCCGAGCTGGACGCGGAGTCGGTCGTGCACCTGAGCACGACCGACCCCGTCGCACCGATCGACCTGCCCGCATGGTGCCGGATCACCGGCCACACCTACCTCGGCGTCGCCGACGCGGGACCGCCGCCGGTCTACGCGGTGCGGGTGAGCGGCTCGCCGGTCGCGACGCGGCCCGATCGGCCGTGGCACCCGGCGTGACGCCTCACCCGCCCCAGGTTTCTCGGGTCACCCGATAAACCTCGCCTTCGCAAGAGTTTGAAACTCCTGCGAAGGCGAGGTTTCTCTTGCTCAGCACGAAGGGAGCAGCTCAGGCCTTCGCGTTGGACGGACGACCCCACGGCCCGGTGATCGCGAAGGTGCGACCCGGGCTGCTCTGGATGTTGACGAAGAGGGTCGAGCCGTCCGCGCTGAAGCACGGGCCGGCCCACTCGCTGTCGCTGCTGAGGTTGCGCGCCAGCGGGTAGGCCTTGCCCTGGTCGGTGACGCCGACCAGGTGCGACGTGCCATTGCCGTCCTCGGCGAGGATCAGGCCGCCGTGGGGGGAGACGGTGATGTTGTCCGGCCCGTCGAACTCGTCACTGGTGTCCGGGTCGGAGTTGACGCCGAAGATCGTCGTGAGCGTGATCGTCTGCTTCTTCGGGTCGTAGAACCACACCTGGCCGTCGTGCTCGTTGACCGAGCCGTCGGACAGGCGCGCGAAGGAGGAGACGACGTAGGCGCCGCCATCACCCCACCACATGCCCTCGAGCTTGCGGGCGCGGGTGACCTGGTCGTCGCCGAGCTGCTTGCGCACGGAGGTGGTGCGCGCGTCGCGGTCGGGGACCTCGACCCACGTCACGGTGTACTTCGTGTTCGGCTTGGTGGCGTAGGACAGGTCGGGCACGTGGCGGCCCTCGGAGTCGAAGGCCTTGAGCGCCTCGAAGGCACCGACCTCGACCGCGCCGTCCGCAGCGAGGGCGTGGAGCGAGCCCTTGCCCTGGACGTAGCCGGTCGGCGGGGTCCAGCGGTAGAAGAGGCCGTTCGGCTTGCCGGCGTCCTCCGTCAGGTAGATCTGGCCGACGGTCGGGTCGACCGCGGCGGCCTCGTGGGCGAAGCGGCCGAGGAACTTCAGCGGGATGTTGGCCTTGCCGAGGTTGGCGGCCTGGCTGGTCGGGTCGACCTCGAAGACGTAGCCGTGGTCCTTGGTGTAGCCACCGCTGCCTGCCATGGCCTCGGTCTCCTCGCAGGTCAGCCAGGTGCCCCACGGGGTGATGCCACCCGCGCAGTTGGTGGCCGTGCCGGCGACGGAGGTGTAGTGCTCCAGGACGTTGTCGTCCTTGTCGACGACGAGGGTGGAGGTACCGCCCTTCGCGCCCTCGTCGTAGACGAGGCCATCGACGTGGGGGACGGGGGTGGCGGAGGACCCGAGCTCGTGGTTGCACACGAGGGTCGAGCCGCCGGACGGACCGGCGAAGCAGCCCATCGCGTCCTGCTTGCCGGGGACGGCATACCCACCGCGGGTCGTGGTGCCGGCCTCGGCGAGGACCTTGTACGAGAAGCCCTCAGGCAGGGCCATGAGCTCGCCGGCCGTGCGCAGCGGGCCGTACCCGGCCGACATGCGGGTGATCTGGGCGGCGGAGGCGTGCGAGGCGAAGGGGGCGGCGCTGCCGGCGACGAGCAGGCCGAGGGCGCCGGCGGAACCGCCGAGCAGGGTGCGACGGTCGAGGGTGTGGTCGGACATGTCTCTCCTGGGGATCAGAGGATGAGGGGTGTCCTGCCACCCTTGGTCGCGCAGACGTCCGCCCGGGAGACCCGTGGGGGTCCTCCGGGCGAACTCTCGGTGAAGATCGGCGGCTACGCGGCGAGCAGCGCGTCGATCTGGCCGGCGGCCGAGCGGGAGCCCTCCTCCATGCCCATGTCGAGGACGGTCTGCAGCTCCTCGGCGGTCGCATAGGCCGAGGTCGTGACCATGCGGGCGCCCTCGGGCGTCTCGCTGAGCTCGACGGTCATCGTCGAGACGGGGGCGTCCTCGACCTTGTTGCCGTCGGCGTCGGCGAAGAAGTCGCGGGCCGTGAACCCGCGCGGCTCGTCGACGCTCGTGATCTCCCACCCACCGGGGTAGAGCTGCCCGTCGGGTCCGGTCATGTGGTACCTCACGACGCCGCCGGGCGTGAGGTCGTGCTCGGTGACGGTGGCGGGGTGGGTCTCGGGGCCCCACCAGCGCTCGAGCTGGCGCGGGTCGGCCCAGACCTGCCAGAGCCGCTCGACGCTGACGGGGTACTCCGCCGTGATGACGAGGGCGTGGTTGTCGGTGTCCTTGGTGATGTCGGTGACGGGCATGGTGCCTGCTCCTTGTGTCGTGGTGCGTGTCAGTCGGTGGTGTCGGCCAGCAGGGCGTCGATCCCCGCGAACCGGCCGCGCCACACGTCCTCGAGCTCGGTGAGCATCGCGCCGACCGCTCGCACGGCCTCCACGTCTCCGCTCGCCAGGGACTCGCGTCCGCTGCGCCTCTTGGTGACCAGCCCTGCCCGCTCCAGCACGGCGACGTGCTTCTGCACGGCGGCGAAGCTCATCGGGTACTTCTCGGCCAGGGCGGACACCGAGTGCTCGCCCGCCAGCACGCGACGCAGGATGTCCCGCCGTGTGCTGTCGGAGAGCGCGTGGAAGAAGGCGTCTGCCCGCTCCTCGTCCGTCGGTGTCATGACACCAACATACAACCGTTTGGTTGTACATTGTCAAGGGGCGCTGGTGGTCACTGCTCCTCACCATCGGACCGCATCACGGGCCGCAGCTCGATCGTCTCGCCGGGACCGGCGAAGTGGCGGGCGATCTCCTCCGCCCGCTCCCGGTCCACGACGTCGACGAGGAAGTACCCGGCGAGGTGCTCCTCGCCCTGCGCGTACGGGCCGTCGGAGGCGACCGGGTCACCGTCCGCCCAGCGGTGGAGTGTGGCCCTCGCCGGGTCACCGAGGGCCTCCGCGGTGACGAGCTCTCCCTTCTCCTGCATGTCGGTGAGGAGCCGCCCGAAGCGGGCGTCCATCTCGTCGCGCTGCTCCTGCGGCAGCGCCTGGTGCTCGGCGACGAAGTCCCCGGTCGGGTGACCCCACGGCTGGGGGCTGGAGTGGACGAGGATGACGAATTTCATGGTGGACATCCTGCCGGGAAGCACGCCGTCGTGCCGGACGTTGGGACCGGCGATGACTGCTGACGCCGCCGCCCAGACCGCCCGCCTCATCGACCTCGGGGCACACACGCTCGCCGGGCTCGACCCGACCGCCTTCGCCGAGCTCGTGCCCGACGCCCCGGAGGGCGAGGGCGTGCTCGTGGTCTCCCCTTGGCTCGTGCCGGCGGCGGACCTCGCGCCGCTCCTGGCGCTCGACGGCAGGCCGGGGTTCGTCGTCGAGGACATGACCGATCTGGCCGACTTCACCCCGATCGAGGGCGAGACCGTGCCCGACGCGCCGCTCTACTGGGTCACCGACGTCGAGCGCGGCGACGAGATGGCCAACTGGTCGCCCGACGAGGCGCTGCCGGCGATCCGCGCCCGCGGGCGCCACCCGCTCACCGTGAGCGAGGGCATCAGCTGGCTGCTGCAGGAGCCGGAGCGGCTCGAGCGCAACCGGTGCTTCATGACCATCGCCTCGCGCAAGCCCAAGGCGAAGGGCCTCGACGCGCGCACCCCCGCCCTGTGGATCAGCAACGGCACCGGCCGCGACGGCGCGGCACGCAAGGGTGCGCCCAAGGTCGGCTGGTGCTGGGCGGGCAACCGGCACACGTGGCTCGGCTTCGCCTCGGCCGTCGCGCGGGTCTGAGGCCGCCGAGGGCTTCGAGGCTCCGGCCGGGGGCGACCGCTCGTCTGCATTGCCCTAGGGGAATGCAGCGTCCTGAGGCGTTATTGAGGCCTTCCGCCCTTCCGTCCGCCCGGCCGGGCAGTGGAGGCTGGAGGCATGACAGCGACGTCCACCCCCTTCGCCCGGCTGCGGCAGGCCGACTGCCGGGTCGAGGACCTGCGCGCCCTCCTGGAGGCCCAGCGCGACCCGGAGCTCGCCTTCACCGACCGGGTCGAGCAGCAGGTGCCCGTCTACGACGCGGCGGCCCTGCGCGAGGCGATCGCGACCGAGGCCGGCGTCGAGGCCGTCGAGGCCGAGCTGGCCGCGGTCCTCGCCGACGGGCCGGGGATCTTCGTCCTGGCCGGCGCCCTCGACCACGCGGTGGTCGACCGGGTCTCCGCGGCCTTCGAGGAGATCATCACGGCAGAGCGGGCGAAGGGGGGCGAGGTCGGCGACCACTTCGCGGCCGGCGGCGTCAACGACCGCATCTGGAATGCCCTGGAGAAGCTCGCGACCGCCCACCCCGAGGACTTCGTCGACTACTACCGCGACGACCTCGTCGCCCTCGCCGCGCGCGCCTGGCTGGGACCCGGCTACCAGGTGACGAGCCAGGTCAACGTCGTCAACCCCGGCGGCGTCGGGCAGACCGTGCACCGCGACTACCACCTCGGCTTCGCCTCGCCCGAGGTCACCGAGCGCTACCCGCGGCACGTCCACGCGCTCTCCCCCGTGCTCACCCTCCAGGGCGCGGTCGCGCACTGCGACATGCCCGTCGAGACCGGCCCGACCCTCTACCTGCCGCACTCGCAGAAGTACGCCCACGGCTACCTCGCCTACTGGCTCGACGAGTTCCAGGAGTACTTCCGCGACCACCACGTGCAGCTGCCGCTGGCGAAGGGGGATGCCGTGTTCTTCAACCCCGCGCTCTTCCACGCGGCCGGGTCCAACCACACCGCCGACGTGCGCCGGATGGCCAACCTGCTCCAGATCTCCTCCGCCTTCGGCCGCGCGATGGAGTCCGTCGACCGCGAGCGCATCGTCACCGCGATCTACCCGGCGCTCCTCTCCCGCAAGGCCGCCGGGCACGACGTCGACCACGCAGTGGCGGCGGCTGCGGAGGGGTACGCCTTCCCGACCAACCTCGACCTGGACCAGCCCGTCGACGGCATGTCACCCCCTTCGCAGGCCGACATCGTCCGGCAGGCTCTCACCGAGGGAGCCTCCCCCGAGGAGCTCGCCACCCGGCTGCGTGACCACGCGGCCGCCCGACGCACCACCCAGGAGGACTGATGCAGGAGCTGCTCACCGACAAGGTCGTGCTCGTCGTCGGTGGCACCTCGGGTCTCGGGGCGGGCATCGCCCGCGCCGCGGCCCGGGAAGGTGCCACCGTCGTCGTGAGCGGTCGCCGGGCCGAGCCGGGCGAGGCCCTGGCCGCGGAGATCGGCGGGTCGGCCTCCGCCGTCACCGGCGATGTCTCAGTCGTCGAGGACGCGAAGGGGGTCGTCGCCCAGACCATCGAGCGCCACGGACGCGTCGACGCCCTCGTCAACTGCGCCGGCCTGACCGACCGCGGGTCGATCCTCGACACCGACCCGGAGCTTTTCGACCGGCACATCGCGACCAACCTGCGCGGGCCCTTCTTCACGATGCAGGCGGCGATCGCCGACATGACCGGGCGCGGGGCGGCGGGCACGATCGTCAACATCGCGAGCATCAGCGCGCTCGGCGGCCAGCCGTACCTGGCCCCCTACGTCGCGGCCAAGTCGGGCCTGCTCGGCCTGACGAAGAACGTCGCCCACGCGCACCGCTTCGACCGGGTCCGGGTCAACGCCCTCAACATCGGGTGGACGCAGACCGCGGGTGAGGACGCGACGCAGCGGCGCTTCCACGGCGCCGGCGACGACTGGGTGGAGCAGGCGAACGCCCGCCTGCCCATGGGCAAGCTCGGGCAGGTCGACGAGATCGCGGACGCGGTCGTCTTCCTGCTCTCCGACCGCAGCGGCGTCGTCACCGGCTCCGTCATCGACTGGGACCAGCAGGTCATCGGAGGACAGGACTGACATGCGCATCGGACTCATCGGCCTCGGGCGCATCGGCGCGTTCCACGCCGACACCTTCGCCGGGCTCGACCACGTCGACGAGCTCGTCGTCACCGACCCGGTCGCGGCAGCCGTCGAGGCCGTGACGGCCCGCACCGGCAAGGCGCGCGCGGTCGCCGACCCGGCCGCCGTCCTCGCCGACGGCGTCGACGGGGTCGTCATCGCGGCGGCGACCAACGCGCACGCCGAGCTCATCCGCGCGGCGGTCGACGCGGGCATCCCGACCTTCTGCGAGAAGCCGGTCGCCGGCACCATCGCCGAGTCCCTGGCCGTCGAGGCGGCGGTCGCCGGGAGCGACGTGCCGGTGCAGATCGGCTACCCGCGCCGCTTCGACCCGGCCTTCGTCGCCGCCCGTGCCGCCGTCCGATCGGGCGCGCTGGGGCGGATCACGACGGTCCGCTCGACGACCCTCGACCCCGCGCCCCCGCCGGCGGCCTACCTCGCGGTGAGCGGCGGGATCTTCCGCGACTGCTCCGTGCACGACTTCGACGCGGTGCGCTGGGTGACCGGTCAGGAGGTCGTCGAGGTCCACGCCGTCGGCTCGGTCGACCCCCACGCCGCCCCGGAGATGTACGCCGACAATGGCGACTTCTCGAGCGTCTCGGCGCTGCTCACCCTCTCCGACGGCACGATCGGCGTGGTGTCCGACACCCGCACCAACGGCGCCGGCTACGACGTCCGCCTCGAGGTGCACGGTGTCCGCGACGCGGTGGCCGCCGGTCTCGACGAGGGTCTGCCCCTGCGCTCGACCCAGCCGGGCATCTCCTGGCCGGGCGGCCCGGCGCACGGGTTCTTCATGGACCGCCTCGCGCAGGCCTTCCGCGTGGAGCTCGGCGTCTTCACCCAGGTCGCGGCCGGGGAGGTCGACAACCCGTGCACCGTCGCGGACGCGATGGGCACGGCGTGGACGGCCGAGGCGGCGACGCTGTCGGCCGCGCAGCGCCGGCCGGTGACGATCGCGGAGGTCCGCGCCGCCGCGGGCGCCTGAGTCACAGCAGCGAGCGAAGGGGGACCCCCGGGTCCTCGAGGTCGCTCACGTCGGGCCTCGCGCCCGCCGCGATGAGCTGCTCCGCGACGCGGATGTCCTTGGCCACCACCGGTCCTCGCCCCAGCGAGGTCGCATCGAGCACGCGCCCGTCGGCGGCCAGGCCGAGGTGGAGGAGCGAGCCGTCCTCGCGCGCGCGGACGACCTCGCGCTCCCCGGGGCCGGGCACCCCGGCGGTCTGCAGCATCTGGTCGTACTGGTCGGACCAGAACCACGCGACGGCTGCGTGCGGCTCGGTCTCGCCGAGCATCGCCGCGGCCGCGCTCACCGCCTGGTCGTGGGCGCTGCGCCAGGACTCGATCCGCACGCGCCGGCCGGTGCGCGGGTCGGGGTAGGACGCGCAGTCCCCCGCCGCCCAGACGTGCGGGTCGCTCGTGCGCAGCAGCTCGTCGACGACGATCCCGTCCTCGACGAGCAGGCCTGCGGCAGCGGCGATCTCGGTGACCGGCTCGGCGCCGACGCCCGCGACGACGGCGTCGGCCACGATGGTCTCCCCGGTGGAGAGGGTGGCCAGCAGGTGGCTCCCTTCGTCCTGCACGGCGGTGACGGTCGTCCGGGTGCGGATCGTGACGCCGTGGTGGGCGTGGAGGGCGACGACACGCTCCGCGACGACCGCGGGGACGGCCCGGGCCAGGGCACGGTCGGCGGCCTCGATGACGGTGACCTCCATGCCCCGCTCGCGCGCCCCGGCAGCGACCTCGAGCCCGACGAAACCCGCCCCGATGACGAGCAGGCGCCCACCCTCGCGGACGACGCCGCGCAGCGCGTCCGCGTCCTCGCGGGTGCGCAGGTAGTGCAGGTGCTCGAGGTCGAGCCGGCGGGCGCGCGAGCCGAGCGCGAGGAGCAACCGGTCGTACGCGAGCGGTCCGACGTCGGTGACCACGGTCCGCGTCCCGAGGTCGATCGAGGTGACCTCCACCCCGAGGCGAAGGGAGATCCCCGCCCCCTCGAGCTCCTCGCGGGTCCATGGGTGGACGAGGTCCGAGGCCTCGGCGGCGAGCGAGGCCTTCGACAGCGGGGGACGCTCGTAGGCGTGCACCGTCTCCCGGCCGATGAGGGTGATGGGGCCGTCGAACCCCTTGTCCCGCAAGGTCATCGCCGCGCGGGTCCCGCACTCGCCGGCCCCGACGACGACGATGCCCGGCTCGTGGGGTGCGCGCTCGCTCATGTGCCGACCCTCGCACACGCACCGTATCCCGCGATCGTGCCCACCCGCCGGGACGTGCCTCCCCTTCGCCCGCCGGTCACTGCGAGACTGGGTAGGACACGGACGTCACCCAGGAGGACCCATGAGCCCCATCCCGCCCGAGGACATCGAGACCCAGGGCCACGCCGGCCTGCTCATCGGATCGCTGTGGAGCCCACCCGGCGACCCGACCTGGGTCGCGGTCATCGCCCACGGCTACGGCGAGCACATCGGTCGCTACCAGTGGGTGGCCGACCGCCTGACCGCGGACGGGGCCGTCGTCTACGCCCACGACCACGTCGGCCACGGGCGCAGCGAGGGTGAGCGGGTGCTCGTCGAGGACTTCGAGCCGGTGGTCGACGACCTCGACCTGCTCGTCCAGCGGGCCCGGGCGGAGAACCCGGGGCTGCCGCTCGTGCTCATCGGCCACTCGCTGGGCGGCATGATCGCCGCGCGCTACACCCAGCGGTACGCCGACCGGCTCACGGCCACCGTGCTCTCCGGGCCGGTCCTCGGGACGTGGGCGGCCACGGGCCTCGCCGACCTCGAGGAGATCCCGTCCACACCCATCGACCCCACGACCCTCAGCCGGGACCCCGACGTGGGCCGTGCCTACGAGGAGGACGAGCTCGTCTGGCACGGCGACTTCAAGCGCCCGACGCTGCGCGCCCTCAAGGCCGAGCTCGAGGCGATCACGCTCGGTGGGCGCCTGACGGTCCCGACGATCTGGCTGCACGGCGAGGACGACCAGCTCGTCCCCATCGGTCCGAGCGACGAGGGCTGGGCACACATCGCGCCCGACCAGGCACCGTCCAAGCGCTACCCCGGCGCCCGGCACGAGATCTTCAACGAGGTCAACCGCGAGGAGGTCCTCGACGACGTCCTGGCCTTCGTGCACCAGCACATCCGCTGAGCGCGTCCCAACACCTCAGGGCGGTCCGCCGCCCCCTTCGTCCCTGACTCGTACTCGCGATCAAGATTCACAGGACGAGTCAGGGGCGAAGTCCGGCGGGGAGCACAGAGCATGCCGCCGCCGGTCATCAGTCGTTCTGCGGGAACCCCAGGTTGAGCCCACCGTGGCTCGGGTCGAGCCACCGCTGCGTGACCGCCTTGGTCCGGGTGAAGAAGTGCACGCCCTCGATGCCGTGGGCGTGGGTGTCGCCGAAGAGGCTGTTCTTCCACCCGCCGAAGGAGTAGTACGCCATGGGTGTGGGGATCGGCACGTTGATGCCGACCATCCCGACCTCGACCTCGTGCTGGAAGCGCCGCGCGGCCCCGCCGTCGTTGGTGAAGATCGTCGTCCCGTTGCCGTACGGGTTGTCGTTGATCAGCTGCAGCCCCTCGTCGTACGAGCCGACGCGCACGACCGAGAGGACCGGCCCGAAGATCTCGTCGGTGTAGATCGTCATGTCCGGCGTGACCCGGTCGAAGAGCGTCGGCGCCAGGAAGAAGCCCGAGCCCAGCTCGTCGGCGCCCTCGCGCCCGTCGATGACCAGCTCGGCACCCGCGGTGACGCCGGCCTCCACGTAGCCCGTCACCTTGTCGAGGTGGGCGCGGGTGACGAGCGGGCCCATGTCGGCCTCGCTCATGCCGTCGCCCGTGCGCAACGTGCGGGTGCGCTCGGCGATCTTGGCGACGAGCTCGTCCGCGATCACGTCGCTCGCGAGGACGACGGAGATCGCCATGCACCGCTCGCCGGCCGCGCCGTAGCCCGCCGAGACCGCCGCGTCGGCCGCGAGGTCGAGGTCGGCGTCGGGCAGGACGAGCATGTGGTTCTTCGCCCCGCCGAGCGCCTGGACGCGCTTGCCTGTCGCGACCCCGCGCTCGTAGACGTAGCGCGCGATCGGGGTCGACCCGACGAAGGAGATCGCCTTGACGTCCGGGTGGTCGAGCAGCGCGTCGACGGCCTCCTTGTCGCCGTGGACGACATTCATCACGCCGTCGGGCAGGCCGGCCTCGCGCCACAGGTCGGCGATGAGGTTGACGGCGGTCGGGTCCTTCTCGCTCGGCTTGATGACGACGGCGTTGCCCGTCGCCACGGCGACGGGCACGAACCACAACGGCACCATCGCCGGGAAGTTGAAAGGCGAGATGATCCCGACGACACCGAGCGGCTGCAGGATCGAGTAGGCGTCGATGTCGGTCGAGACGTTCTCCGAGAACCCGCCCTTGAGCAGGTGCGGGATCCCGCAGGCGAACTCGACGACCTCCTGGCCGCGGGAGATCTCCGCCTTGGCGTCCTCGTAGGTCTTCCCGTGCTCCGCGGTGATGGCCCGCGCGATCTCGTCCTTGTGCTGCTCGAGCAGCTGGCGGAAGGCGAAGAGCACCCGGACCCGGCGGGCCAGCGAGACGTGCCGCCACTCCTGCCACGCCCCCTTCGCCCGGGCCACGACCTCGTCGACGACGTCGGCGCTCGCGAGGTCGAGCGCCCCCGTGACCTCGCCCGTCGCGGGGTTGAAGACCTCCGACGTGCGCGCGGCCTCCCCCTCCCACGACGAGTGACCGACGAGGTGGGTGATGCGGCCGGGAGCGGTGCGGGTGGAGACGCTCATCTGTGCCCTCCTTTGGGCAAAGCGGGGTATTTGTCCTGACATGCTAACAAGACAACCCCGGCACGTCACCCCCCGTGGTGCGACTCCTCGTCGGGCCGGGGGATGAGGAAGGACAGCGCGAGCGCGAGGACGAGGAGCACCGCACCCGTGAGGATGCCGGCGCGGTACCCGGCCCCTGCGCCCGCTGCCGAGCCCACCGCGGTGTCGATCCCGAAGAGGAGCGCGAAGCTCAACCCGGCGCCGAGATTGAAGGCACCGGAGTTCATCCCCGGCAGGTACCCCTGGTTGTCCTTGGGGCTGAGCACGACACCGAGGCCGTTGAGCATGATGTTGCACGTGCCCGCATAGCTGATGCCGACGAGGACGAAGACCGCCAGGAGCAGCGCCGGCGTCAACGACTCCGCGAGGAGCGCCGTCCCGACGAGCGCCCCGATGCTGACGCCGAGCCCGACGCGCAGCACCCGCGCGTATCCGCACCGCGCGGCGAGCTGCCCGGCGACCGGCCCCATGACGAAGCCCGCGAGCGCATACGGCGTGAGCGTCCACCAGGACACCTCGTCCGCCCCGAGGGCGATCCCGCCGTCGGGGTCCTGGGCGATGTTGGGCAGCAGGCCGTTCATCACCGCGAAGACGCCGGACATCGTGAGCAGGGTCGTCCCGAGCAGCGCCCAGGTGCGCCGTTGCCGCAGGTAGCGTGTCGTGACGAGCGGGTGCGCGACCCGCTGCTCGAGCTGCCAGAAGACGGCGAAGGCGACCGCCGCGACCCCGGTCAGGCCGATGACGAGGAGCCAGCTCGCGTCGGCGACCTTGCCCGCCTCGTCGAGGGCGAAGTACAGCGCCGCCAGGACGATGACGAGGGCGGTGACCCCCTTCCAGTCCATGGGCACCGAGCGCTCCGAGCGGGACTCGCGCGTCCCCAGCGCGATCGCCACGAGGGCCAGGACGCCCATGACGGCCATGACCCAGAAGACCGAGCGGAAGCCCCAGGTCGCCGCGAGCCACCCGCCGGCGAGCGCGTCGACGCCGGCGATGCCGCCGTTGACCGCGGTGAGCACCGCCATCAGCCGGGCGTACCGCCGTCCGTCCGGCACCTGCACGCGCAACATGATCAGGGCCATGGGCACGATCGGCCCGGAGATCCCCTGCACCACCCGGCCGACGCCGAGCGCCCCCACCGTCGGGGCGAGCGCGGAGACGACGGCGCCGACGGTGGTCACGGCGAGCATGCCGAGCATCAGCCGTTTGCGCCCGACGAGGTCGCCCCAGCGCGGCAGGAAGAGGGAGAAGAGCGCCGCCGACGCGAAGAAGGCCGTCTGGGTCAGGCCGACCTCGGCCGACGTCGCCCCGAGCTCGCGCTCCATCGTCGCGAGGACGGGCGAGAGCATCGACGCGCTGAGCTGGAAGGCGAAGATCGCCGACAGCAGCGCGGCCATCAGCCCCACCACACCGCTCACTGTCGTCGTGGGGCGGACGTCGGGCGGCATGGTGGTCATGCGGGGAGGGACTCCGGGCCCTCGCTCGCCCCCGGGTGGGCGAGCACGCGCCGGGACAGGGCGTGGCCGGACTCGACCGCCTCCTCCAGGCCTGCCCCGCGGAGCACGGCGGTGAGGAACCCGGCGTTGAAGGCGTCGCCGGCGCCGGTCATGTCACGGACGCCGTCGACGGGCTCGACGGGGACGGTCGCGACGACCTCGGGGCCGCGGATGATGCGGGTCGGGTCCTGGCCGGCGCGGGCCAGGACGACGGTGTCCGGCAGGTCGCGGGCGAGCGGACCCGCGCCGTCCCCCTCGACGAGCTGCAGGAGGGCGGTCTCGTCCTCGTTGGCCGAGATGAAGTCCGGCGCGAGGTCGCGGACGAGGTCGGCGAAGGCGTCCCGCCCGTGGAGCTCGATCATCCCCGTGGACGACAGGTCGATCGAGATGCGGCCACCGGCCGCGCGCACCCGCCGGGCCGCGTCGAGGACGCTCGACGCGGAGGGGTCGCTCGCCAGCGAGTAGCCGGTGAGGTGCAGGATCTCCACGCCCTCGAGCCAGGCGTCGTCGACGGGAGCGATGCGGGCCGACTCGCCGCGGGAGGGAAACATCATCCGCTCGCCGCGGTCGTCGATGAGCACCACGATCATGCCGGTGATCTCGCCGACCTGGAGGCGCACGTCGACGCCGCGCTCCTGGAGCTCGCGGCGCACGGCGTCACCGCCGAGGTCGTCGCCGACCCGTCCGATGAACCGCGTCGGGTGCCGCGGCCCGGCGAAGGCGGCGACATTCGCCGCCGACCCGCCGCGCCGCGTGGTGATCTCGGAGAGCGTGTCCGTGGCGGGGCGCAGCGGCTCCTGCATCCACACCACGACGTCCTGCACGACGTCGCCGATGACGCCCAGCACGGCCGGTCAGCCCTGCGTCAGCGCGACGGCGATCTCGGACGCGAGCCGGACGTTGTTGCGGTAGAGCGCGACATTGGCGTCGAGGCTCGCGTCACCCGTCTCGCGGCGGATGAAGTCGAGGAGGAAGGGGGTGACCTGCTGGCCGGAGATGCCCTGCTCGTCGAGCGCGGCCCAGGCCTTCTCGATGACGCCGTCGAGCAGCGCGGGGTCGAGCTGCTCGTCGGCCGGGACGGGGTTGGCGACGAGGAGGGCGGTCGTCAGGTCGAGGGCGCGCTGGGTCGCGTAGATCTTCGCGGCATCCTGCGGGGTCTCGATGCGGTGCGGCACGGGGAACCCGGACTCGCTCGAGTAGAAGCCGGGGTAGGCGTTGGTGCGGTAGCCGACGATCGGCACGCTCAGGCTCTCGAAACGCTCGAGGGTCGCGTGGACGTCGAGGACCGCCTTGGCGCCGGAGCTGACGAGCACGATCGGGTTGAGCGCGAGAGCGAGCAGGTCGGCGGACTCGTCGAAGTTGGTCGACGCACCGTGGTGCACGCCACCGAGGCCGCCGGTCGCGAAGACCTTGACGCCCGCACGGTGGGCCACGAGGGAGGTCGCGGCGATGGTCGTGCCGGCGTTCTTGCCGTTGACCGCGCCGATCGGCAGCTCGCGGATGCCGGACTTGAGCACGTCGTCGTCCTGGCTGAGCTCGACGATCTCGTCACGGGTCAGGCCGACGACCGGCTCGCCGTGGACCACACCGATGGTGGCCGGTACGGCGCCCGCGTCACGGACGATCTGCTCGGCCTCCTCGGCGACCTCGACATTGCGCGGGCGGGGCAGTCCGTGGGTGAAGATCGTGGACTCGAGGGCGACGACGGGTGCGCCGGCGGAGACGGCCTCCTGCACCTCGGCGGCGACGCGGACGAAGGGGGTCATGGCTCTCCTGACGATGAGGACGAAGGGGATCTCCCTCCCACGGTAGGAAGACCTGCCCCGGTGAACCAGACCCACGTCGGTATCGCGTCATAGGCTGGCGCCTATGCAGTTCACGCTCCGTCGGCTGACGGTCTTCGCGACGCTCGCGCGGACCGGGCACTTCGGGCGCGCCGCCGACGCCCTGGGGTTGGCCCAGCCGACGGTCAGCGGGGAGATCCGCGGCCTCGAGCGCACCCTCGGCCTCCGGCTCTTCGAGCGCTCGCGCGCCGGGACGACGCTCACCCCTGCGGGCCGGGAGCTGCTGCCCGCGGCGCAGGAGGTCCTCGACGCCGCGCACCGCTTCGAGTCGGCCGTCGACCGGGTCTCCGCGACGCGCGAGGTCGTGCGCCTCGCCGCGTCCCCCAGCCTGGTCAACCGCGTCGTGCCGCAGGCCCTGCGGGCGGTCGGCGCGCTCGACGACGGCCCCCTCGTGGAGGTCGTCGAGGTGCTCACCGGCGGGGTCTCGGCCGCCCTGACCGCCGGCGAGGCCGAGGTCGGTATCGGGCACCTCGTCGACCGGGTGCCCGGCACGAAGCGCGCGACGCTCGGCGCGGACGAGCTGTGCGTGCTCGCCGCCCGGGGCCGCCTCCCCGCGGGCGAGCCCGCCGACCTCGGTGCGCTCGAGGACCTGCGGCTGCTCATCTGGCCGCGGGAGCAGAACCCCGCGTACTACGACCTCGTCCTGCGGGCCTGCGACGCCAACGGCGCCCACCCCCGGGTCGTCGAGTCGACGACCCGGTTCTCCGGGTCCTACTCGTACCTGCTGACCGACGAGCAGGCCTTCGCGCTCGTGCCCATCGACTACGCCCGGGAGGCCCCTGCCAGCCTGGCGTGGGCCCCCCTTCGTCGTCCGGCGCGGCTGCCGCTGCACGTGACCTGGCGCAACGACCCGACCCGCGGCGCGCAGGTGCTGCTCGAGGCCCTCTCGCGCACGAGCCGCGAGGGCGCCTAACCCGCGACCAGATCGACGTCGACGGCCTGCCCGCTCGTCAGGGACTCCATGCCGGCGGTGCACACGACCGTCGAGGCGTAGCCGTCCCAGCTCGTCGGACCGACCCGCTCGCCACGACGGCAGGCATCGACCCAGGCCTGGACCTCGAGGTCGTAGGCCCGCTCGAAGCGCACCCGGTAGTCGGGGTCGATCGGGCCGCCCCACGCGCCGGCGCCGCCGTCCGGGTCCGAGGAGGTCGTGTAGACGCCGCTGGAGGGACGTCCGATGACGGCGCTGCCGTCCTCGCCGACGGCCTCGACCCGCACCTCGTAGCCGGTCCGGCTGTTGACGAAGACCTCGTTGGTCACCACGGCTCCCGAGGCCATCTGGAAGATCGCGACCTGCGGGTCGAGCACCCCGGCGAGCGCGTGGCGCGTCGGCCTCGGGCCGAGCACTTGGATCGAGACGATCTCCTCGCCGAGCAGCCACCGGGCGCAGTCGACCTCGTGGACGAGGCTGTCACGCACGATCATCTCGGAGCGGAAGGCGGGGTTGGGCACGCTGAGGTTGCGGTGCGTCTGGTGCAGCAGGAGCGTGCGACCCATCCGGCCGGAGTCGAGCACGGCCTTCAGGTGCGCGTACTCCGGGTCGAAGCGCCTCATGAACCCCACCTGGACGAGCGGTCGGCCGCCGGCCCGCTCGGCCTCGATGACCCGCAGCGAGGACGCGCTGTCCATCGTCAGCGGCTTCTCGCAGAGCACCGGCAGCCCGCGCCCGATGCAGGCGAGCAGCTGCTCCTCGTGCACGGCCCCCGGCGAGGCGAGCAGCACCGCGTCCACGTCGTCGGCCGCGACGAGGTCGAGGGGGTCGGCGTGGACCGTGACACCGCCGAGCTCCTCGGCGAGGTCCGCCGCCCGCTCGACGTCCGGGTCGGCGACCGCCGCGAGGCTCGCGCCGGCGATCCGGGCAGCGAGCCGGTGGGCGTGGTCGGCCCCCATGAGCCCGACGCCGACCACCCCGACACGCAGCGTGGGGCTCACCCCTCGTCCCGGACCTGCGGCTTGCCGGGCCCGGCCAGCTGCACCTCCGGGTGGGCCGGGTCGACGGTCTTGTCGGGATCGACGTCGCCGAGCTCGTGCTTGAGCTCGGCGAGCTCCTGGCCACCGGCCATCTCCGCGGTCAGCTGGTCGAGGGTCAGCTCGTCGCGTGGTGCGTCGAGGGTGAGCCGACCGAGCTTGAGGATGATGAAGTGGTTGCCCACGAGGTAGGCGTGGTGCGGGTTGTGCGTGATGAAGACGACGCCGAGGCCGGCGTCGCGCGCCTTGGCGATGTACTTCAGCACCACGCCCGACTGCTTGACTCCGAGGGCAGCGGTCGGCTCGTCGAGGATGATCACCTTGGCGCCGAAGTAGATCGCCCGGGCGATGGCGATGCACTGCTTCTGCCCACCCGACAGGCCACCGACCGGACGGTCGAGGTCGCCGATCTGGATGCCCATCTTCTGCAGCTCCTGGTCGGCGATCGTCCTCATCCGCTGGGCGTCGAGGAAGGGCCCCTTGCGGATCTCGTTGCCCATGAAGAAGTTGCGCCACACGGACATGAGCGGCGTCAGGGCCAGGTCCTGGTAGACGGTCGCGATGCCCAGGGCCTGCGCGGCCCGGGGTGAGGCGAGATGGCGCTTGATGCCGTCGACCTCGAAGCTGCCCGAGGTGTGCTCGTGCAGGCCCGCCATGATCTTGATCAGGGTGGACTTGCCGGCGCCGTTGTCGCCGAGGACGCAGGTCACCTCACCGGGGTAGACCTCGAGGTTGACCCCGCGCAGGGCGTGGACGTTGCCGTAGGACTTGCCGACGTCCCTCATGACGACGAGGGGCTCGATCCCCTCCGGCCGGGCGTGGCCGGTCCTGGTGCTGGTCACGGTGCTCATCGCGCATCCGCCTTCTTCTTCACGTAGAGGTTGACCAGGGTCGCGAGCAGGAGCATCACGCCGAGGAAGGTGTAGAACCAGTCGACGTTCCAGCCCGCGTAGTTGATGCCCAGACGGGTCATGCCGAAGATCAGGGCGCCCAGGGCCGCACCGACGACGGAGCCGTAGCCACCCGTGAGCAGGCACCCACCGACGACCGCGGCGATGATGTAGATGAACTCGTTGCCGACGCCCTCTCCGGACTGCATGACGTTGTAGGAGAAGAGCAGGTGCATGCCGAGCATCCACGCGCAGAACCCGACCGTCATGAAGAGGCCGATCTTCACCGCCTTGACCGGGACGCCGACGGCCCGGGCCGCGGCCGCGTCACCACCGACGGCGAAGATCCAGTTGCCGACGCGGGTCTTCTGCAGCACGAGCGCGCCGATGACCACCAGGACGACCCAGTAGACGACGAGCGACTTGATGTTGACCGGGCCGACCTGGACGCTCCACGCGAAGACCGACTGCGCCGAGGTGAACCCGGACATGTCGGAGATCGCCGGCGTCGAGACGGTGCCGCCGACGAGGCGGGTCACGGCGAGGTTGGCGCCCTGCAGGACGAAGAAGGTCCCGAGGGTGACGAGGAAGCTCGGCAGCCCCGTCCGCATGAGCAGCCACCCGTTGAAGGCGCCGATGGCCAGCGAGACGACGAGCGCGACGAGCACGCCGACCCAGACGTTGACGCCGAAGTTCCACGCGGTGAGCGCGGCGACGATGCCCGAGCTCGTCGCGGCGACACCGGTCGAGAGGTCGAACTCGCCGCCGACCATGAGCAGCGAGACCCCGACGGCCATGATCCCGATGGCCGAGGCCGCGTAGAGGATCGTGCCGGTGTTGCCGAGGCTGCGGAAGGACGGCGCCACGGCCATGAAGAGGACCATGACGGCGAGGGCGCCGATGAGTGCGCCGACCTCGGGCCGGGCGAAGAGGAGTCCCATCCTCCCCTTCGCCGCGACCCGGTCGTCGACCTCGGCGGTGGACGTCTGCGCGGTCATGAGATCACTTCTTGAGCAGCAGGTCGACGTTCTTGTCGTCGACGAAGGCGGGCCCGGTGAACGTGGGCTGGCCACCACCGACGGAGGCACCCTTGTTGGCGCGCAGCCACAGCGCGTCGACGGCCATGTAGCCCTGGACGTAGGGCTGCTGGTCGACGGCCCACTCGATCTTGCCGTCCTTGATCTGCTGCAGGGCCTCGTCGTTGAGGTCGAAGGTCGCGACCTTGGCCTTGCTGCCGGCCTCGCCCACCGACTTCTGGGCGATGAGGGCGAAGGGGGCACCCAGCGTGAGGACGTGGGTGATCGCCGTGTCGTCCTGCAGCTTGGCGGTGATCGTCGACTGGACGTCGGCCGTGTCGGTGCCCTTGACGTAGATCTTCTCCGACTTGTCGAACTTGGAGGCGACGCCCTTGCAGCGGGCCTCGAGGCCGACGTGACCCTGCTCCTGGATGACGCAGAGGGTCTTGCCCGCCTTCTCCTCGGTGAGCCGCTCGCCCGCGGCCTCGCCGGCGAGCTCGTCGTCCTGCCCGAAGAAGGACAGCACGCCCATGTCCTTCCAGTCCTCCATGCCGGCGTTGAGGGCGACCACGGGGATGTCCGCGCCCACGGCGTTCTCGACATTGCCCTTCATCGCCTCGGGCTTGGCGAGGGTGACGGCGATGCCGTCGACCTTCTTGTCGACGGCCTGCTGCACGAGGGTCGCCTGACGGGCCCCGTCGGGGTCGGCGGTGTACTCGAGCTTGATGTTGTCCTTCTTGGCCGCGTCCTCCGCGCCGGCCCGCACCTGGTCCCAGAAGGTGTCCCCGGGAGCGGCGTGGGTGACGAGGGCGACGGTCATCTCGGGGGTGTCGGCCTTGCCGCCGGCGGAGTCCTCGCCGGAGTCCGTCTGCTTGCCCCCCGAGGAGGAGCAGGCGGCGAGCGCGAGCGCAGCCACCGCCGAGGTCGTCATGACGCCGACGCGAGTGATGCGTGACATGGGATCTGCCTTTCTCTCGTCCGCCGCGCCGTTGCGGTGGACCGTGGAGGGAGGGTGCCCGGGACGGGCACCTCGTTCAGTTGTGAGTCTGGCCGCTCTCGTCCGGGTGGTGTCGGAGATCGGCAGGTGCGAGATGTGTTCGTTGTGCGGTCTTGGCCTGCTCGTACCCGGTGCGCGCCCCCTGCGTGCTCGCCAGGTGGCTGACCTCCGCCACCGGCACGTCCCACCAGCTGGCGGAGTCCGGGCCGAAGACCATCGGGTCGGTCTCGACGTGGATGACCACCGGCCCGCCGTCGGCCGGCGCGGCCTTGGCCGCGCGGATGGCCGCGGCGAGGCCCTCGCGGTCGTGCACCTCGATGACGTGGCAGCCGAGCGATCGGGCGTTGGCGGCCAGGTCCACCGGCAGCACCTCCCCGTCGAGCCGACCCGACTGCGCACCCCGCGCCCGGTAGGCCGTGCCGTAGCGCTGGGACCCCAGCGACTCCGAGAGCGACCCGATGGAGTGGAACCCGTGGTTCTGCACGAGCACGACGATGACCTTGGTCCGCTCCTGCACGGCGGTGACGAGCTCGGTGGGCATCATGAGGTAACCCCCGTCGCCGACCATCGCGAAGACGTCGCGCGTCGGGTCGGCCCAGCGGACGCCGATGGACGCCGGCACCTCGTAGCCCATGCAGGAGTAGCCGTACTCCACGTGGTACGCCCGCCGCTCACGCACCCGCCACGCCTTGTGCAGGTCACCGGGCATCGACCCGGCGGCGCAGAGCAGGACGTCACGTGGGTCGCTCAGCTCGTTGACGAGCCCGAGGACGGTGCCCTGGGTGAGCCGGCCGTCGGCGAGCGCGTCGGTGACCCGGCGCGAAGGGTGGTGGCTCGCCTCGACCTGCGCGTCCCAGTCCGCCCACAGGCGGGCCTGCTCCTCCCGGTACGCGTCGTCGACGGACCAGCCGTCCAGGGCGGCGGCGAGGGCGGTGAGGGCCTCGCGGGCATCACCGACGACGCCCAGGCCGGAGTGCTTGGCCGCGTCGAAGGAGCCGATGTTGAGGTTGACGAACCGGACCCCCTCCGCCGCGAAGGCCGTGCGGGAGGCGGTCGTGAAGTCCTGGTAGCGCGTGCCGACGCCGATGACGACGTCCGCCTGCGCCGCGACGGCGTTGGCCGCGGTCGTCCCCGTGGAGCCGACGGCGCCGAGCAGCTGCGGGTTGCCGTGCAGCAGCGAGCCCTTGCCGGACTGGGTCTCGCCCACGGGGATGCCGGTGGCCGCGCAGAGGGCCGCGAGCGCGTCCTCCGCCCCCGAGTGGTGGACCCCGCCCCCGGCGACGATCATCGGCCGCCGGGACCCGCGGATGATCTGGGCTGCGGCG
Source organism: Janibacter terrae NBRC 107853 (assembly GCF_001591405.1). Lineage (GTDB taxonomy): Bacteria > Actinomycetota > Actinomycetes > Actinomycetales > Dermatophilaceae > Janibacter > Janibacter terrae. Next base: position 941,813 of record NZ_BCUV01000007.1, on the reverse strand, counting down.
GCGATGCGCGCCGGCTCGGCCGGCGGCCGGGCGATGTGCCAAGCGCGGTCGGCGAAGAGCTCGACCGGCCAGTCGTGCGCCTCGGCCTGCACGTCCTGCGGCAGGGAGATCGTCACCGCACCCGTCTCGACGGGGTCGGTGAGCACCCGCATCGCCGCGAGCAGGATGCTCGGCAGCTGCTCGGGGCGGCGCACCTCGTCGTAGAACCGGGAGAGCGGGCGGAAGGCGTCGTTGACCGTGAGGTCCCCGCCGTGCGGCTGCTCGAGCTCCTGCAGCAGCGGGCCGGCCGCGCGGGTGGCGAAGGTCGAGCTCGGCAGGAGCAGCACCGGCAGCCGGTTGATCGTCGCGAGCGCCGCCCCGGTGAGCATGTTGGTGCTGCCGGGTCCCACGGAGGCGGTGCAGGCCCACGTCTGCAGCCGGTCGCGCTGGCGGGCGTAGGCGACGGCGGTGTGGACCATCGCCTGCTCGTTGCGCGCCAGCACGTAGGGCAGGGGCGGCTCCCCGTCCGCCGCGAGCTCCTCCTGGAGGAGCGCCTGCCCGACGCCGGCGACGTTGCCGTGGCCGAAGATCCCGAGGCAGCCCTCGATGAGCCGCTGCCGCTGCCCGTCCCGCTCGCTCCACTGGTGCCCGAGGAAGCGCACCAGCGCCTGGGCCACCGTCAGCCGCACCGTCTCCCCACGCTCGCTGCTCATCGCTGCCCCTCCCAGGTCTCCCGGATCGCCCCGTGGGCGGGGTCGTCGCAGATCAGCCAGACCCGGTCGGGTCCGGGACCGGCCATGACGTTGAGGTAGTACAGGTCCGCGTCGGGCGCGGCCATCGCCGGGCCGTGCCAGCCGTGCGGGACGAGGACGGTGTCGCCGGTCGCGACCTCGACGAGGACGTCGATGTCGCGCCCCTGCGCGCCGTAGACCTGCTGGTACCCGACGGGCTGGCGGCCGTCCGCGCGGTCGGTGCCCCGGGTGACCGGCGCGGCCTGGTCCCCGGCGGTCTGCGTCTCGAAGTAGTAGATCTCCTCCAGCCGGCTCTCCTGCCCGGGCCGGTCGGTGTCGTGCTTGTGCGGCGGGTAGGAGCTCCATCCGCCGGCGGGCGTGACGACCTCGCAGGCGAGGACCTGCTCCGCACCGGGCAGCGTGCCCGGCATCGCGAAGCCGCGGACCTCGCGGCTGCACGCCCCGGCCCCGCGCAGCTCGACGGGCACGTCCGCGGCCGGCACGAGCACGATCTCGCGGCCGCCGCCGGTCGGGTCGTCGACCCGGGCACCGCACAGGGCGATCCGCGCGGGGGCGGCACCCGGGTTGGTCAGCGTGAGGGCGGTCCCGGCCGGCAGGTAGAGGGTGTCGCTCGGCCCGGCGAAGACGCTGGGGCGCCCTGCGAGCACGTGCTCGGCACCCCCGGCGGTCACGGTGACCCCGCCCACGAGGGGCACGACGACGCCCTCCTCGCCGACGAGCTCGTGGTCGAGGGTGGCGCCCGGCTCGAGCACGGCGACGCGCAGCGAGGTGTGCTGCCAGCCCTCGACGGCGTCGGTGATCTCGACGACCCAGGCTCCCCCCTTCGGCGCGAAGGGGTGGAACCAGCGCTCGTTGTCCGCTCCGGTGCGGGGGGTGTGGTTCACGCGGCACCCCCGTGGACGAGGCCGGCCGCGATGTCGACGGCGCCGGCGACATCGCCGTCCGGCGGGTAGAGCAGCGCGCGCCCGACGACGAGGCCGCGCACCTGCGGGAGGGCGAGCGAGCGGCCCCACGCGGCGTACGTGTCGTGCGGGTCGCCCAGCGGGTCACCGCCGAGGAGGAGCGAAGGGAGGGTCGTCGCGTCCATGACCCGCTCCAGCTCGTCGACGACGGGCAGCTTGAGCCAGGTGTGCGCGCTGCTCGCGCCCAGCCCGGAGGCGACCGCGATGGACCGGATCGTGGAGTCGGGGTCGAGCAGGTTGACCACCTTGCCGTCGCGGCGCGCGGACCAGAAGGGCTCGACCATGGCCATCGTCCGCCCCGCAGCCAGCTCGGTGACCGCCCGGGCGCTCGCCTCGAGCGTCGCGGCCGTGGCGGGGTCGTCGAGGGCGATGCGGGTGAGCATCTTGCCGCCGTCGAGCCCGCGGGCGACGATCTCGGCCGCCGTGTAGCCGGTGAAGCGGTCGTCGAGCTCGAACGAGGAGCCTTGCAGGCCACCGCGGTTCATCGAGCCGACGACGACCTTGCCCTCGAGCGCGCCCATGAGGAGCAGGTCGTCGAGAACGTCCGGCGTGCCGAGCACGCCGTCGATCCCGGGCCGCGAGAGGGCGGTCGCCAGTCGGGCGAGCAGGTCGGATCGGGAGCCCATCGCGAAGGCGTCGCCACGCACCCCGAGCGCCCCCCGGGCCGGGTGGTCGGCGGCGACGACGAGCATCCGACCGTCGTCGGCGAGGAGCGGGCGGCGGGTGCGGGCCGCCCAGCCGCGCTCGACGGCGCCCGGGTCGGCGGCACGGACGCCGGTGATCGCGGCCACGTCGACGAAGGGGGTGGTGGCGGAGGTCGGCGTGCTCATGCGGGCGCTCCCTCGGTGGTGCGTCGGGCGAGGGCGTCCTCGACCTCGGCGGTGGTCGGCATCGCGGTGCTGCACTCGAGCCGGGAGGCGACGAGGGCCCCCGCGACATTGGCGAACTCGAGGATGCGTCGCAGCTCCCACCCCGCGAGCAGCCCGTGGACGAGCGCCCCGCCGAAGGCGTCCCCCGCGCCCAGGCCGTTCACGACCTCGACGGGGAAGGGCGGCACCTCGACCCGCTCGTCGGCGGTGGCGGCGAGCACCCCCTTCGGTCCCTGCTTGACGACCGCCAGCTCCAGGCCGCGCTCGAGGAGGGCGTCGGCGGCGCGGTGCGGGTCGGTCTCGCCGACGGCGACCTCGCACTCCTCACGGTTGCCGACGGCGATCATCACGTGCTCGAGGGCACGGCCGACCTCGGCGCTCGCCTCCTGGGGCGTGGACCAGAACATCGGCCGGTAGTCGAGGTCGAGCACGGTGTGGCGGGCTCGGCCCCGTGCCGCCCAGGCGGCGTGGTGGGCCGCGCGGGAGGGCTCGGCGCACAGACCCGTGACGGTGGCCCAGAAGACCCGCGCCCCGCGGATCTCCTCGAGCGGCAGGTCGGCCTCGGTGAGCATGAGGTCCGGCGCGGTCGGCCAGCGGTAGAAGTACAGCGGGAAGTCGTCCGGCGGGTGCACCTCGCAGAAGGTCACCGGCGTCGGCGGGCCGTCACCCTCGATGGGGGTGATGAACTCGCCCGCGACACCGAGCCGCTCGGCCTCGGCGCGCACGTACCGCCCGAAGGCGTCGGCCCCCGTCTTGGTGACGAGCGCGGCCCGCAGCCCGTACCGCGCGGCAGCGACGGCGACATTGGTCGCGGACCCGCCGAGGAACTTCTCGAAGGTGCGCACCTCCTCCAGCGGCACCCCGTGGTCCAGGGGGTAGATGTCCACCCCGGTCCGGCCCATCGTCACGAGGTCGTACATCAGCGCGTCCCCTCCGCGATCGACGTCAGGTGCGCGACCGACTCCCGGACGTCCGCGACGGGGTCGGCGGCCCCCTTCGCCGTAGCGGGGTCGGCGGGGTCGCCCGCGAGGACCGTGTCCTGCTCGAGCACGTACCAGCCGTCGTACCCGGCCCCCTCGAGCGAGCGGACGATGGCGGCGATGTCGACGTCGCCGCGTCCGAGGGCCACGTACATGCCAGCCGCGACGGCCTCGGTGTAGCCGGCCGCGCCGTCCTGCACCTTGCGCGCCCAGGCGAGGTCGACGTCCTTGAGGTGGACGTGGGCGATCCGCTCGGGGTGCTCCTGCGCGACGCGGACCGGGTCGCCGCCGCCGATGAGGAGGTGCCCGGTGTCGAGGCACAGCCCGATGCGGGACCCGGCGAGCACGCGGTCGGTCTCCCCGCCGGACTCGACCATCGTGCCGACGTGCGGGTGGAGGGTGGCCGTGAGCCCTTGTGCCGCAGCGGCATCCGCGATCCGGTCGAGGTTGCGCAGCAGCGTCGCCCAGCCGGCGTCGTCGAGCTCGGGCCGGGCGTCGTACCCCTCCGCGCCCGTGGCGGCGGCGATGACGACGGTGGTGGCCCGGGCGGCGACGAGGCCCGCCATCGCGGTCTCCACGGTGGGAAGGAGGTCGACCCCCGGGTCGTGCAGGACGACGGGGACGAACTGGCCGACGGCGGCCAACCCGTACCGGGCGAGCGTCCCCGCCTTGTCGGCCGGCGCGTCGGGCAGGAAGCCGTCGGGGCCGAACTCGGTCGCGGCGATGCCGAGCTCGCGCATCTGCGCCAGGACGGTCGCCGGCTCGTGCTGCCAGCCCCAGCCGGGCACCTCGCAGACGCCCCAGGAGATGGGCGCGGCGGCGATGCGCTCGGTGAGTGGGGTGCGGGTCTGGGTCATCGTCACAGTCCTTCGATCTCGGTCAGGTCGACGGGGCGGCGCTGCGCACGCGAGAGCTCGCAGGCCTCGGCGGTGCGGTACGCCGCGAGGGCGTCGGAGATGGTGCAGGGGCTCGGCACGCGACCGGCGGCCACCTCGCAGAAGGTCGCCAGCTCGGTCCGGTACGCGGGGCGGAAGCGGTCCATGAAGGACCAGTGCTGGGGGCCGCGGGGGAAGTCGACGTCCGCCTCGGCGCTGAACATCGGCAGCGAGTGGTCGAGGCCCACGGCGATCGTGCCGAGCTCCCCCATGACCTCCATGCGCACGTCGTGGCCGCCGCCGTTGTAGCGGGTCGTCGACATGAGCACGATCGTGTCGTCGTCGAGGGTGAGCACCGCGGCGCCGGTGTCGACGTCACCGGCCTCGGCGAAGAAGTCCGCGCCCTTGTTCGAGCCCACGGCGTACACCGAGGCGATCTCGCGCCCGGTGACGAAGCGGATCGCGTCGAAGTCGTGGACGCCGCAGTCGCGGAAGATGCCGCCCGAGGTCGGGATGAACTCCGCCGGCGGCGGGGCCTGGTCGTGGGTCGTGGCGCGGATGGTGTGGACGAAGCCCAGCTCGCCCGAGGCCACCGCCTCGCGCGCCCGGCGGAACCCCGCGTCGAGGCGCCGCTGGTGCCCGATGTGCACCGGGGTGGCGCTGTCGGCCTCCAGGCGGGCCAGCTCGATCGTCTCCCCGAGCGAGGCCGCGACCGGCTTCTCGCAGAAGGTGGGGACGCCTGCGGCGATCCCGGCCCGGATCCACTCGGCGTGCCCCGGGGTCGCCGTCGCGATGACGAGCCCGTCGAGCCCGGCCCCCAGGAGCTCGCCCGGGGTCACGGTCTCCACCGTGGCGTCCGGGTGCCCGACCCGCAGGTCCTCCGCCACCCGCGCGACCGTCGCCGGCCGGGCGTCGCTGATGACGAGGCTCGTCAGGGCCGGGAGGCCGAGCAGGGTGTCGGCATGGAAGGCACCGATCCGGCCGAGGCCGATGAGACCGATCCGCATCGCGGGGGACGCTCCTTTGCGTAGGTGGCCGCGCACCGTGGCGCGAGGTTGCGCGCAACTCTTCCCCACCCTTCGTCCTGCTGTCAATGCTTTGTCAGGACATATGCACGTCATGCCTCGCTGACGTCCTGGGCGTATGCTCCCCGCATGCCAGCGCTGCAGCTCGACGTGGTCATCGACCGCGGGTCGCCCGTCCCGCTGTACCACCAGCTCGCGGAGCAGCTGACCGCGGCGATCGACGACGGCCGGCTCCAGCCCGGGGACCCCTTCGAGAACGAGATCGCCCTCGCCGGACGGCTGGGCCTCTCCCGCCCCACCGTGCGCCGCGCGATCCAGGAGATGGTCGACCAAGGGCTGCTCGTGCGGCGCCGGGGGCTCGGCACGACCGTCGCCAACCGCAAGGTGCACCGCCGCGCCCGGCTGTCCTCGCTCTACGACGACCTCGAGGCCGAGGGGCGCGAGCCGCGCACCGAGGTCGTCGAGATCGAGCTGCGCACCGACGAGCGGGCCGCCGCGGCGCTCGACCTCGACGCCGACACCGAGATGCTCTCGATCGTGCGGGTGCGCTCCGCCGGCGACCAGCCGCTCGCCCTCATGCACAACTGGCTGCCGCCGGCGCACGCGGACATCTCGCGGGAGGACCTGCAGGAGCAGGGCCTGTATGCGCTGCTGCGCCGCCGCGGCGTCAAGCCGGTCGTCGCCCGCCAGTCGATCGGGGCCCGGATGCCGACGGCCGCCGAGCGCCGCTCCCTCGGGATGCGCTCGGGCCAGCCGGTGATCACGATGACCCGGATGGCCTTCGACGCCTCCGGCGCCGCCATCGAGTTCGGCGACCACGCCTACCGGGCCGAGGACTACACGATCGACCTCATGCTCGACGAGCGCTGACCGCAGCCCCCTGCATTGCCCTAGGGGAATGCAACTTCTTGACGTCCAGAGTGTGCATTGCCCTAGGGGACTTCAGGTCACCAGGGCTTGTCGACGCCCCCGTCGTTGCCCTTGTCGCGGGCCTCCTTGTCGCGGCGGTTCTCCTCCGACTCCTGCTGGCCGTTCTGGTTGCGCTCCTGCAGCTCCTTCTTCTTCGGGTCCTCCTCCTCGCCCGAGCCGTCCTGCTCGTCCTCACCCTTCTTCGGGTCCTCGCCACCGCCGTCGTCCGGCTTCTTCTGGCCGGTCTGCTCCTCGAGCTTGTCCTTGGCCTCCTGCTGCTTGCGGCCCGCCTCGCCCTCGTTGCCGTCGTCGGACCCGTCGAGGCACCCTTCCGGTCCTTCCTCGATGAGCTTCAGCGCCTCCTGCGCGAAGGCCTTCTCGCCCGCCGGGTCGCCGGCCTCCTTGGCCTTGTCGGCCTGCGCGGAGACGGTCAGCACGAGGTTGGTCCGGACGGTGCAGTCGTCCTGCGGGTCGTCGGTGCGCGAGAGCGCCAGCTCGAGGTCCTCACGACCCCCTTCGAGGTCGCCCTGGACGGACCGTCCGGTGCCCTCGACGAAGGGGGCGCGCCACCGCTCGACGATGTTGAGCACGCCGAGCTTGTCGGCGGCGTCGCGCATGCCCTGCCCGTCGTCGCGGCCGTGGGCGTCCTGGGCCTGCCCGATGAAGACCGGCAGGGTGAGGAAGCGGATCGCGAGGACGATCAGGACGATGGCCGGGAGCACCGTCGCCCAGATGAGGCGCCGCCGTCGTCGCAGTCGGGGTTCGGTGGGTGTGCTCATGCCGTGGCCCTCCGCAGTCGGCCGATCTCACGGGTCGTGATGAAGAGGTCGACGAGGAGCAGCAGGGACATCACCGTGGCGAGGACCCACACGAGCGAGGTGTACGTCTCGATCGCCGCGCCGGCGCCCTCGACGGTCGTGCCGGGGTCCGCGTCCTCCAGGGCCGGCCCGATGTCGCCGCCCGTGCGGTGCGTGTAGGGCACGCCGAGCTGGTAGGCGACCTCCTTCAGCCGCTGCTCGTCGATCGTGCTGACACCGGGGTTGCCCTGGGCGTCCTTGACGTCCTCGCCGGGGGTCCCGTCCGCCGACGTCGTCGCCATGCGGCCGCCCTTGTCGCTCCCGTACCCGAGCACGGCGCCACCGTCGACGAGGTCGGGCAGGTCGAAGGGGGCGGGCTCCTGCGCCGCGGTCTGCTCGCCGTCGCCGAGGTAGAAGACGATGCGCGAGCGCTCCGGCTGGCGCTCCTTGGCGCCCTCCAGGGTGGTGCGCAGCCGCTCCTGGGCGATCGTGATCGAGGACCCGCCGGAGTACAGGCTGTTCTCCGGGCGCAGGTTCTCGGCGGCGGTCTTCAGCGCCTGGGTGTCCGTCGTGAGCGGCATGACCACGCGGGCCGTGTAGTCGAAGGTGATGATCGAGAAGCGCGCCCCCGGCATCTCCGCCTGGATCTTCGCGATGTCCTCGCGGTAGCCCTCGAGACGCGTGCGCTCGCCGTCGTGGTCGCGGGCCATCGACGAGGTCGTCGTGTCGACGACGAAGAAGACGTTGACGTCCGAGGAGGCCTGCCGCGCGATCGAGCCGCTGACCGCGGGTCCGAGGAGGGCGAGGACCATGACGAGGGCGGTGACCAGTCGCAGGACCCACCGCGGGCGGTGACGCCCGTCGGCGAGGACGCGCCAGCCGGTGAAGCCGACGAGCAGCAGGCCGGCGACCACGACCAGGGGCCACGGGATGACGGGGTGCAGGCTCATCGGCGCCACCACCACAGGAGCGGGTAGAGCACGACGAGGCCGAGGAGGCCGAAGCTCAACCAGAGCGTCGGCAGGTCGGTGCGCACGTGGACCGGTGCGACGTCGGGCAGGCGGGCAGCCTCGAGCTCCTCGATGTTGCTCGTGACCTCCTCGGTCACACTGGCCTGGTCGAGCCCCCACGTGCGGCCGCCGGTCCGCTCCGTCGCCGCGGACAGCGTGGAGTGGTTGGCGCCGTAGGGCTGCGGGTTGAGGGCGTAGACGCGCACCTTGCGCTCGACGGCCAGGTCGGTCGCCTCGCCGAGCGAGTACACGCCGTCGCCGTGCACCTCGTTGTCCGTGCCGAGGATGATCGCCCGCGGTCGCTCCTGGTCGAGGTGGTCGAAGTTGAGCACGCAGCTGGCGAGACCGTCGCCGACGAGCGAGCTGGCGAGGATCTTCTGGTTGAAGGTGCCGTCGATCGGGTTGTACTCGCCCTCGCCGCCGAAGAGGCTGAACCCGTCGGCGTAGCCCTTGAGCTGCTCCTCGACGAGCTCGTAGTCGTCGGTGAGGGGGAAGGCGGTCACCGCCTGGTTGTTGAAGAGCACGAGGCCGATCCGCTCCCCGCGGAAGCGGCCGACGATCTCGGCGAAGTCGTTGAGCACCGCCTGGTCGGTCGTGAACATGGACCCGGAGACGTCGAGGCAGAGCATGATGTCGCGGTTGTTCTTCTCCGGGTCGATGGTCTCGGTCGTGCCGGGGCGACCGGCGGCGACGGCCAGGGGCAGGACGGTCAGCCCGATGACGGCGGCGATGCCGAGGAGGCGCACCCGTTGGCGCGAGATCGCGGCGCGGTAGGCCGGCAGGCGGGTGAGGCGGGCCGAGTGGGCGACGAGGACGGCGTCCTTGGCCGCTGTGTCGCGCCCGGCCAGCCACCAGCCGAGCCCGGCGACGACGAGCAGGACGAGGACGATGAGCAGGGTGAGCCACCACCAGGTCAGACCCATCACGACCACCCCCCGACGACGTCGCGGGCGGCGCCGGCCGAGCGGGTGAAGCTCGGCGGGTCGGCCTCGTCGGCACCGAACTGGCGCGGGTAGTACTCCTCGATGAGCGCCGCGAGATGGGCGGGGCCGCGCTCGCGCAGGTCGGCCGCGGTCATGATCTCGGCCTTGAGCCCGCTGGCCCTGCTGACGAATCCGCGCACGATCTTCGACAGCTCGTGGTGCCCCCTTCGTGCCGTGATCTCCTCGGCCCGCACCCTGGCCTCGACCTCGTCGATGCGGGTGAGCGCGTCGCGGCGCAGCTTGGCGAGCGCGGACGGCGGCAGGCTGCCGTGCAGCTCGGGGTCCTCCGGGCGGCGGGTGAGCAGCCAGATGGCGACGGCCCAGATCAGCAGGCCGAAGAGGATGAAGCCTCCGAGGACCGGCCAGGTGACCGCGTAGCCCTGGGGCGCGAGGTAGATCGGGTCAGCGTCCACGGCGTCTCTTCTCGAGCATGCGCACGATCATCGGCACGACCTCGTCGGTGTGGCCGGCGCGCGCGGAGGAGACGTCGGTGCGCCGCAGCATCGCGTCGACGTCGTGCCGACGGGTGCTCTCCGCCTGCCGGAAGGCGGTGGCGAGCGCGCGGTCGGCGGCGAGCAGGTCGGGCAGCGGGTGGTCGGACGCGACATCGCGCACGAGGGTCTCGGGGGCGAGGGCCAGCGGGTCGAGGTCGGCGATGTCGACCCACAGCACCTCGTGCCGCAGGCGGAGCGTGCGGAGGGTGTCCTCGACTGCGGCCGGCTCCACCCCGTCGTCGGCGATGACGAGCACGACCTTGCGCCCCTTGACGTTGCGGGTGATGTGCCGCAGCAGCCCCGGCAGGTCCGACGAAGGGGAGTCGGCCTGGGAGAGCGTCATCGCCTCCTGCAGGAGCAGCTCCAGGTGGCCCTCCGAGCTGCGCGCCCGGGTGGCGTGGATGCGCCCGGGAGCACCGCTGATCATCGACACGTCGTCGCCGTGCCGGACGGCGAGCCAGCCGAGCACCCCGGCGGCGAGGACCGCGACGTCGCGCTTGGGCTCGCCGCCCGCCGCGGTCGCGGCCATCTCGCGGCCGGCGGGCATGACGATGATGAGCGAGAAGTGCCGCTCGGCCACGTACCGCTTGATGAGCATCGAGCCGTGGCGGGCCGACGCCCGCCAGTCGATGTCGCGGATGTCGTCGCCGACGGCATAGGCGCGCAGGTCGTCGAAGTCCATCGAGCGACCCTTGTGGACCGAGGCGTAGCCGCCGTCGAGCAGCGCCACCGAGCGTCGCCGGACGTGGATCGACAGCTTGCCCTTGACCTTGTGGACGAGACGCGTCATGGCGTCCTAGGGGGTGCGGACGGCGCGCACGACGGCGTCGATGATCGTCTCGACGCGCACGTCGTCGGCGGTGGCCTCGTAGGTGAGCAGGACGCGGTGGCGCAGCACGCGATGGGCCAGGTGGCGCACGTCCTCGGGGATGACGTGGTCGCGCCCCTGCAGCAGCGCGGAGGCGCGGGCGGCCTTGGCGAAGGCGATCGAGGCGCGCGGGCTGGCCCCGATCTCGACGTAGCGGGCCAGCTCGGGTGGCATGACCTTGCCGGGGGTGCGGGTCGCCGCGACGATGAAGGTGATGTAGTCGAGGATCGCCTTGTCGAGATAGACCGACGCGGCCAGGCGCTGCAGCTCGCGAGCGTCGGCGATGTCGATCATCGCCCGCTCGGGCTGGTCGAAGACGCCGGCGTCGATGCGGCGCACGACCTCGACCTCCTCGGCCGGGCTGGGGTAGTCGAGCAGGTCCTTGAGCATGAACCGGTCGAGCTGGGCCTCGGGCAGGACGTAGGTGCCCTCCTGCTCGATGGGGTTCTGCGTCGCGAGGACGAGGAAGGGCTCCGGCACCTTGAAGACCTGGCCGCCGATGGAGGTCTGGCGCTCCTGCATCGCCTCGAGCATCGCCGACTGGGTCTTGGCCGAGCTGCGGTTGATCTCGTCGAGCAGGACGAAGTTGGCGTGCACCGGTCCGAGCTGGGTGACGAACTTGCCCGTGCTCGCGTCGTACACCTGGGTGCCGACGATGTCGCTCGGCAGCAGGTCCGGGGTGCACTGGATGCGCTTGAAGGACCCGCCGATCGCCGTCGCGAGCGCGTGCGCCGCGGTCGTCTTCGCCAGACCGGGGACCGACTCGAGCAGGACGTGGCCGCTCGTCAGCAGACCGATGAGCAGGGTCTCGCGCAGCCGACGCTGGCCGACGACCTTGGACTCGAAGCCCTTGTCGACCAGGGCGACGAGGCTGCGAGCCCGCTCGAGGTGGTCCTGGCTGATCCTGCTCGCTGGCGGCACGTACGTCCCCTTCGATCCTGTGGTCCTGATGTCGCGGTCACTCTACGGACCGCGGGCGGCCACGGCACCGGGGAGCACTCCCCCGAGACTCGGCCCATGGCCGCAATGTGGCCCCGATAGCCGACCTGGCCCGAGTCTCGCGGGCGGGGCGACCTAGGGTCGGGGGCATGACCTCCGAGCCCGGCACCCCGATGACGGTGCGGGCCGGGCCGCGAGAGGTCCTCGCCCTGGCCGTGCCGGCCTTCCTCGCGCTCGTCGCCGAGCCGCTCTTCCTCATGGTCGACGCCGCGGTCGTCGGTCGTCTCGGCGTGATCCCGCTCGCCGGGCTCGGCACCGCGAGCTCCGTGCTCCTCACCGCGGCAGGCGTCTTCGTCTTCCTCGCGTACGGCACGACGAGCGTCGTCGCGCGGCAGTACGGCGCCGGGTCGACGCGCGGCGCGATCGAGCTCGGCACCGGCGGGATCTGGCTCGCGGGAGGCCTGGGGCTCGTCGTCGCGGCGGTCGTCGGGCTCGGGGCCCGGCCGCTCGCCGGTGCCTTCGGCTCGTCGCCGCAGGCGCTGGACCAGGCCGTCGTCTACCTGCGCGTCAGCGCGCTCGGCCTGCCCGCGATGCTCCTCGTGCTCGCGGCGACCGGCATCCTGCGCGGCCTGCAGGACACCCGGACCCCGCTCGTCGCCTCGGCGGCGGGCTTCGGCGCCAACGCCGTCCTGTCGGTCCTCCTCGTCCACGGGGTCGGCCTCGGGATCGCCGGCGCCGCGTGGGGCACGGTGATCGCCCAGTGGGGCATGGCCGTGGCGCTGCTCGCGGTCGTGGTGGGCCGGGGACGAGGCGTGGGGGCCTCCCTTCGCCCTCATGTGGGGCGGGTCGTCGACGCCGCGCTCGACGGCGCGCCCCTGCTGGTCCGCACGCTCGCGCTGCGCGCGATCCTGCTGCTCACGGTCTGGGTCGCGGCCGGCTTCGGTGACGTGCCGCTCGCGGCGTACCAGGTCACGACGACCGTCTGGTCGCTGCTCGTCTTCGCCCTCGACGCCCTGGCCATCGCCGGGCAGGCGCTCACCGGGGCCGCGCTCGGCAGCGGTGACGCGAAGGGGGCGCGCGCCGCCACCGCCTTCATGGTCCGGTGGGGCGTCTGGGGCGGGGTCGGCCTCGGGCTCGTCCTCGCCGCGCTGCACCGGGTGCTCCCCGCGCTCTTCACCGACGACCCGCAGGTGCGCGGCGCCATCGCCGCGGGACTGCTCGTCGTCGCGCTCGCCCAGCCGCTGTCGGGCTACGTCTTCGTCGTCGACGGGGTGCTCATCGGCGCGGGCGACGGCCGCTGGCTCGCCGGGTCGATGGCCCTCGTCCTGCTCGCCTACGTCCCCGTCATCTGGCTGGCCAGGACCCTCGGCGACGGGCACGGGCCCGAGGCCGCCGTCGTCACCCTGTGGCTCGCGTTCACCGCGTTCATGGCGATCCGGGGTGGGTTCATGGCCTACCGGGTCCGCGGCGACGCCTGGGCGGTGACCGGCGCCCGCCGCTGAGTCGAGGTGTCTCCGGTCGAGGTATCTCGGACCGGACAGACCGTCGCAGTTACCTCGAACCGCGGGGTCAGGCGACCGGGGGCCGGGTGCTGTCGGCGTACGAGTACCAGCCGGCGTCGGCGAGCGCCTCGGCGATCCGGCGGCGGCCGGCCGCACCCTCGGCGGTGACGACCGCCAGCTCGGACGGACGAAGGGGGGTCAGCGCCAGCGCCCGGACCCGCCCGCCCTCGACGTCGAAGGCCTGGCCGCGGCCCGGCAGCTCGACGCCCACGAGGGCACCGAGGCGACCCTCGGCCACCCAGTCGGCGGGTGCGTCGCCGGCGGAGAGCTCGAGGGAGAGCAGGTCGTGGGAGGCGAGCGCCTCACCCAGGCTGGTGCCGGCACCGGCGATCGCGCCGGCGGCCTCCTCGAGCGCGGTGGCGAGCCACCGCCCTTCGCCCTCGGGCCCCTCGACCAGCTCGCGGCCCTCGACGTAGACCTCGACCCCGAGGCCGGGCGCGGCGGACTCCCCTTCGTCACCCGAGGGGTCGCTGAGGCCGTCGGTCGCGACGACACCCGAGTGCGCGGTGACGACGTGCAGGTAGGCAGAGGAACCGGTCGGCCACAGCGCCGGCTCGTCGGCGTCGCCCAGGGGACCGCGCTGCGCGCCCAGCTGGCCGACGCCGCGCCAGAACTCGTCGCGGCGCTCACGGATCCGGTCGGTCTGCTCCATCGAAGTCACCCCTGCATCCTGCCCGCTGCCCGGCACCGGTGGAAGACCGGGGCCGGGCTGCGGACGAGGTCGAGCGGGTCAGCTCGTCGTCAGGCGGAAGCGGAAGTCCGCGTGGTCGCTCTCGCCCCAGACGGCGAATCCGGCGGACTTCAACGCCCCGAGGTTGGCGCGCTCCTCGTCGCCGAGGTCCTCGCCGAAGAGCTCGACGGCCTTGGCGATGTCGAGGTACCCCACGCTGCCGGCCTTGTCGGCGTCCGGGACCGCGTCCCTGAAGGCGTCGGCGTCCGCGAGACCGGACCCGGTGGCGACCTGGTCGGCGTAGCCGGCATCGGTCGAGACGACCGTCCGGTTGCCGTCGGCATCCTTGACCGTCAGCTGGGGCGTGCCGCCCGTGCCGGTGGTGCTGCTGTTGACGGAGGCGACGAGCTTGTCGATGAGCCCGCGGTCACCGTTGGTCACCAGGGCGACCTTGGGGGTGTCCGCGTCCGGCCCGACGGCGAGGCTCGTCTCGCTCCCGACCGCCTTGGCGAGGTCATCGGGCACGGAGAGGCCGGTCTCCTGGGTGAAGGAGTCGATCCCGTCCTGCCAGTCCTCGCCGAGGCTCCCCCTCGCACCCTTGTCGAACTGGGGCCAGGCCTTGCGGATCGACTCGTCCAGGCCGGAGATCGACAGTGCGGCGAAGGTGTCGGCCGGCAGGTCGCCGACCGCGGTCCCGTCCCCGGCGGGGACGCTGCCGTCGGGCAGGCCGTTGGCGCGGCCGGCGATCTCGAGGGTCGGTCCGTCGAAGCGGATCGCGGCGGCGTAGCGGCCGACCGGCTCGGAGGTGGTGGAGACACCGGTGCCGAGGGCGCCCAGGAGCTGCTGCGCCCTGTTCGCGTCCATCCAGCCGGTGACGAGGCCGTCCTCGCCGAGGTCCTCCATGTCCTGGGTGAAGCGGTCGTCCTCGGCGAGCGGGCTGTCCTGGGCCTCGTCGACCGCCGTGTCGACGACCGACTGCTCCTCGCCGCAGATCGCGAAATCGGGCTGGACGGAGCAGTAGCCACCGGTGCCGGTCACCTTCGACAGGCCCCGGCGGGCGGCGTCCTCGTCGGTGCTCGCCAGTGCCACGACGACACCGGGCTCGCTCGAGCCGTCGGTGGGCGGGAGGACCGCGACGCCGAAGCGCTGGCCGAGCCAGGGCTCGACGTCCTGCGCGTAGTCGACGCCCTCGAGCCCGCCGTCCTCCTTGATGGCGTCGAAGAGCTCCTGGCGCAGGTCGCTGCCCTCGTCGATGTCGGCGAGCTCGTCGCGGGCGCCGGGGAACTTGCGGGCGAAGCGGAAGGCGTCGACCTTCTGGTCGGCGGACGGGTCGAGGTCGACCTTGGCGAAGGCGATGGCGGTCGCCGGCAGGGCCGTCTCCGGCTGGGGGCCGCCGCCGTTGATCTTGCCGTAGGCGAAGAGCGCGCCGCCGCCGAGGAGACCGAGGGAGAGGACACCCGCGACACCGAGGGCGCCCCACCTGAGGGCCCTGCGGGAGCTCGGGGCCGGCTGGGGCGGGAGCTGGTGCCCCCACTGGCCGGGCTGCTGCTGGACGCCGGGGTACTGCGGCGGGACGCCCGGGTACTGCCCGTGGACGGGCTGTCCGTACCCAGGCTGCCCGTACCCGGGAGGCGGTGGGGGCTGGCCGCCGGGCGCGGGTGGCTGGCCGAAGGGCGGCTGGGTCATGATCTCTCCCCGGGTCGTGACGAAGTCTTGGCACGAACCTTACGGTTTGCCGACCCTCCGTGGACATGGGGAGGACTACCCACGACGACGGGGGGCCCACCGTGATGGTGGGCCCCCCGTCGGGATGTGACCGGACTCAGCCGGCGACGACGTCGAGGCTGACCTTCGCCTGGACCTCGGGGTGCAGGCGCACGAGCGCCTCGGCCGGGCCGACCGACTTGATCGGCGTCGGGATCTCGATCGTGCGACGGTCGAGCTCCGGGCCACCGCCGGCCTTGACGGCCTCGGCGACCTCGCGGCTCGTCACGGCGCCGAAGAGGCGACCGGACTCGCCGGCGTGGGCGGCGATGGTGACCTTCTGCGACTCGAGGTTGCCCTTGATCGAGGTCGCCTCCTCGAGGGACTTCACGGCGCGAGCGGCGCGGCCGGCGGCGAGCGCCTCGACCTGCTTCTGCGCACCCTTGGTCCACGCCTCGGCGAGGCCGCGACGGTAGAGGAAGTTGCGGGCGTAACCCGGCTTGACGTCGACGACGTCACCGGCGGTACCGAGGCCGGAGACCTCGTGGGTGAGGATGACCTTCATGTCTGCTCCTGGATTCTTCGCGGCCGCGGATCAGCGGTTGGACGAGGAGTAGGGCAGCAGGGCCATCTCCCGGGCGTTCTTGACAGCGGTCGCGATGCGGCGCTGCTCCTGGACGGACACGCCGGTGACGCGACGGGCACGGATCTTCCCGCGGTCGGAGATGAACTTGCGCAGCAGGTTCGCGTCCTTGTAGTCGATGTTCTCGACCTTCGCCGCCTTGAGCGGGTTGGCCTTCTTCTTGGGCTTGCGCACTACGGGCTTGGCCATCGTGGTGCTCTCCTTCGGTGTTCACGAGAGCCCGAGGTTGGTCCTCGGGATGGGGGTGTTGTCTGGTGCTCGGGCGGACCCGGGCGTGAGGGATCGATCAGAAGGGGGGCTCGTCGTAGCTGGGCGCGTTGCCCCAGCCACCGCCACCCTGGCCGCCGCCCTGCGGGGCGCCACCTTGGGCGGGAGCCTGCTGGCCGCCGAAGCCGCCACCCTGCGGGGCGCCCCCCTGCTGGCCGCCGGTCGCCCACGGGTCCTCCTGCTGGCCGCCGAAGCCGCCGCCGGAACCACCCTGCTGGCCACCGCCGCCCCAGGAACCGCCGCCGCCCTGGCCGCCGCCACCGCCGCGCTGGGTCTTCGTCACCTTGGCGGTGGCGTAGCGCAGCGACGGGCCGACCTCGTCGACCTGCATCTCCATGACGGAGCGCTTCTGGCCGGTCTCCTTGTCCTCCCACGAGCGGGAGATCAGGCGACCGGTCACGACGACCCGGGTGCCACGGGTCAGGGACTCCGCAACGTTCTCGGCGGCCTCGCGCCACACGGAGCAGCGCATGAAGAGCGTCTCCGCGTCCTTCCACTCGTTCGTCTGGCGATCGAACGTGCGGGGGGTCGAGGCAACGGTGAAGTTGGCCACTGCGGCGCCACTCGGGGTGAACCGGAGCTCCGGGTCAGCCGTGAGGTTGCCGATAACGGTGATGGGGGTCTCGCCTGCCATGGGTTTCCTTCTCGATCGGTGATCGTCTCAGGTGAGTCCGTCGGCATGCACCGACGGACCGGGGGTCGAGGCTGTCTCAGGCCTCGATGCGCATGAGCTTGGTCCGCAGGACCTGCTCGGAGAGACCCAGCTGGCGGTCGAGCTCCTTGCTCGTCGCCGGCGTGCAGGTCAGGTTGGCGACGGCGTAGAGGCCCTCTGCCTTCTTGTTGATCTCGTAGGCGAGACGACGACGGCCCCAGTGGTCGATCTTGTCCACGCTGCCGCCGTCCTTGGTGACGACGGTGAGGAACTTGTCGAACAGCGGCTGGACGGCCCGCTCGTCGGTCTCGGGGTCGAAGATGACCATGAGCTCGTACTGACGCATGCTGATAACCCGCCTCCTTCGGTCTGTGCGGTCACGGTCTCTCCGTGACAGGAGGGTTTGTGCATCGGTCCCCGGGCACGCCGTCAGGACGACGACGACACGGGAGACACCCGAGGGTATCGGCTGCACTCCCTTCGCACCAAAGCGTGCACCCGGGCGACGGGCCGCTCAGACGGTGACCGGCTCCTGTGGACGCTCGTCGTCGACCGTCGGGGTCTGGGGACGAAGGGAGGGCGCCGGGTTGTCGACCGGCGTGTACCAGACGCTCCACAGCAGGAAGCCCCACGCCATCGCCCGGCCGAGGACGATGACGGCGTACCACGGTGCGGGCAGGCCCGTGTCCGGGTCGGACGCCGCACCGATGTGCAGCCACAGCGCGGTGGCGTGGACCGCCTCGACGGCGACGAAGCCGAGGTGGGTGCGCCACGAGACGCCCGCGAGGATCGCCAGCGGCAGCACCCACAAGGCCGCCTGCACCGGCACCGAGGCTCCGGTGAGCGCCACGAGCGGGACCGTGAAGGCGGCGACCTGCGCCCACGTCGCCGGTCGCCAGGCGCGGCGGGCCATGAGCACACCCGCCCAGGTCGCCGCGGCCCAGCCGACGAGGGCGAAGAGGGGCGCGACCCGGCTCGGCAGGGGGTGGCCCGCGAGCTCGGGGATCATCAGGACCGAGCCGTAGCCGGGCTTGCCGCCCCACCACGCGCGCAGCGGTCCGGTGGCGATCTCCGGGGAGGCGAGCGCGAGGACGAGACCGACGGCCAGGGCGGTGCCGAGCGCCACCGCGACGGTGCGCACGGCGTCCTCGACGTGCCCGACGCGGCGCGCGGCGACGACCAGCGCGACGGCGACCATGCCGACCCAGGCGTGCCCGAGCAGGGCCACGCCCAGGAGGACGCCCGCGAGGACGGGGCGCCGCGTCCAGTCGGCGAGCATCGCGGCCAGCACGAGGGTGACGACGACCATGTCCGGCGAGAGCAGCGCCGCGACGACGTGGACCGGCGAGAGGGCCAGCTGGGTCGCCAGGTCGAGGCGCTGGGGGCGCATCCGCCCGAGGCACCACACGGCGACGACGAGGCAGATCGCGATGAGCAGCGTCCAGGTCGTCAGGTACCAGCGGGTGTCGGTCAGCCAGCCCCCGGTGTCGGGGATGAGCCCGCCGACGAGGGACATCAGCCCGGACAGGAGCGGCATCTGCTCGAGGCGGATCTCGCCGGCGAGCCACCCGCCGATGCCCCGTTCGAGCCCGCCGAGCTGGTACTGCGCCGGCAGGTCGGAGAAGCACCCGCGCCAGAACTGGTCGTCACCGTTCCAGCCGGTGCCGATGCAGTGGCCTTGGCGCAGCACGGCCCCGGCGAGCGGGACCATGCTCAGCGCCGCGACCAGCGGCAGCACCCGTCCCAGTGCGAGCTGCCGCGCAGCGACCCGGCGACCCATGGGCCCGCCGAGCAGCTCGCTCGCGTCCTCGGGCAGCAGGTCCCGCGGGGTCGACTCGCGGGGCACCTACTCCCCCTGCTCCGTCCCGCGGCCACCACCCGTGGGCCGCGGGATGGTCGGCAGCGGCGTGGTCGTCGGCGTCGTCGTGGTCGTCGGCGGCGGTGGCGGCGGCGTGGAGGTCGTCGTCGTCGTCGGCGTCGGCGGCGGCGTGGAGGTCGTCGTCGGTGGCGGCGGGGTGGTGCTCGTCGTCGTGCTCGAGGAGGTGCTGGACGAGGAGGAGGAGCTCGTGCTCGTCGAGGACGGCGTCGACGTGGTCGTCGTCGTGGTGGTGCGCGGCGTCTGGGAGGTCGTCGTCGGCACGGGCTCCGGGGCCTGCGTCGTCGTCGTGATCGGCGGCGGCGCGTCGGTGGGCCCGTCGGTCTGCGGCCGGTACTTGACGTTGCCCGGCGGTGGCAGCTTCCTGACCGGCTCGCCCTCGAGGGCGCCGATCATGAAGTCGGTCCACATGCGGGCCGGGACCGTGCCGCCGGTGATCTCGCCGTACCCGCCGAGGTTCACCAGCTGGTTCTTGTCGACGAGCCGCCCGTCGCCCTTGTACATGCCGACGGCAGTGGCCAGCTGCCCCGGGGTGAAGCCGTCGAACCAGGCGGCGTAGTTGTTGGACGTCGTGCCGGTCTTGCCCCCCACCGGGCGGCCCAGGTCGGCCACCGTCGGGTACCCGGTGCCCCCGGGCTGGCCCACCTGGCTCATCGCCTGGATCGCGTCGCGGGCGACGTCCTGCGGGAAGGCGCGGCGCACGTCCTTCTTGACCTTGTAGTCCAGCTCGTACTCGCCGGTGCTCTTCACCGAGGAGATGTAGTACGGGGTGGCCCGTCGTCCCTCGGCCGCGATGGTCGCGTAGGCGTTGGCCATGTCGATGACCCGCACGGCGTCCGTGCCGAAGACATTGCCCGGCCCGGTGGAGATCCCGGTGCGCTTGTCACCGTTCCACGCGACGACGCCGGAGTCCTTGGCCGACTCGGCCGTCGACCTCGCCCCGGCGGCGAGGTTGAGCTGGGCGTAGTACGTGTTGACCGACTTCTGCGTCGCGGTGCGCATGTTGACCGGTCCGTACGACGTGTTGCCGTAGTTGACGACACCCCCGGCGCGCTGGATCGCGGTCGCGTCCTTGCCGTCGTAGATGAACGCCTTGTCGTAGTACGGGCTCGCCCCGCTGTACGTCGTGTAGAGCGGGATCCCCTTGCGCAGGGCGGCGATCATCGTGAAGGGCTTCATCGTCGAGCCGGCCTGCATCTTGCCGTCGACGGCGGAGTTGAAGTAGCCGTAGCGGCCCTTGCCGAAGCGGGAGCCGCCGTACATCGCGCGGATCGCGCCGTCGCCCGGCTGGATGGCCGCGAGGCCGATGTGCAGGTCGGAGGTCCGCTCGCCGGTCGGCCGGTTGTCCTCGACCGCCTCACGGGCGGCGCGCTGCGCCTTCTTGTCGATCGTCGTGACGATCTTGAACCCGCCCCGGTCGATGTCGGCGTCGGAGAGCTCGAGCTTGCTGCGCAGCTCGGTGCGCACCTCCTCGGTGATGAAACCGATGTCGCTCGAGGGCGACTGGGAGCGTTTGGGCGCCTTGACCTTCGGGAACTTCTGCTTCGCGCGCTCGGCGGGCGTCATCCAGCCCTTCTCGACCATGCCGTCGAGGACGTAGGCCCACCTCCCCTTCGCCAGGGTGGTCTGCTCCTGCCCGAGCGAGGGGTCGTAGAGCGAGGGACCGCGGATGACGCTGGCCAGCAGGGCGCCCTCGGAGGCCGAGAGGTCCTCGACGTCCTTGCCGAAGTAGGCCTGCGAGGCGGTCTGGATCCCGTCGGCCCCGCGGCCGAAGTAGATGGTGTTGAGGTAGTTGGCGAGGATCTCGTCCTTGCTCAGCTCGCCGTCGATCTTCACCGAGATGAGGATCTCGCGCGCCTTGCGCTCGATCGTCTGGTCCTGGGTGAGGAAGTAGTTCTTCACGTACTGCTGGGTGATCGTCGAGCCGCCACCGCGGTCCTCCCCGGCCAGGGCCCCGCTCACCGCGCGGAAGATGCCCTTGGGCGAGATGCCCCGGTTGTCGTAGAAGGAGCGGTCCTCGGCGGCGATGAACGCGTGCTGCACGTCGTCGGGGATCGCGTCGAGCTCGACGGCCTCGCGGTTGACGGTGGCGATCCGGTCCATCTCCGTCGTGCCGTCGGAGTAGTAGATGACCGAGGCCTGGGCGACCGCGCGGTCGTTCGGCTCGGGGATGTCGGTCATGAGGTACGCGATGACGACGGCGACGATCCCGAGGGCGACGAGGGCCGCGAGGCCCAGGAGCACCTTGTGCAGGAGCCCGCGGCCTCGTCGTCGTGGGCCGCCGCCACGCGCGGTCGACGAGCGCCGGCGGCGGACCTCGGCGCGGGTACGGGGGGAGTTGGACATGGGGACCTCGTGTACTGCGGGATCGGGGGGAGACGCGCCACCAGTATGGCTGCTGCTCACGGCGCGTCACGACGAAACTCGATGTATCTCCCCGATACATCGAGTACGATCAACGGGCACCACCCACCGAGCGGTGCACCGAGATCAGGGACGAAGGGAGGGCACGTGCGCCGCAGGGAGATGCTCGAGTTCGCCGTGCTCGGCCTCCTCCACGAGAGCCCCCTGCACGGGTACGAGCTGCGCCGGCGGCTCAACACCGGCCTCGGCGCCTTCCGTGCCCTGTCCTTCGGCACCCTCTACCCGTGCCTGGCCAGCCTGCAGGGCCAGGGCCTCGTGAGCGTCGACCGCGACGAGCCCCGCGCCACCAGCAGCCGTCGGCAGCGGATCACCTACACGATCACCGACGCCGGGCGCGAGGCCTTCGCCGCGCTCGCCGGCCGCACCGACCCCGGCAGCTGGGCCGACGAGGCCTTCGACGTGCGCGTCGCCTTCTTCGCCCGCACCGAGCGCGAGGTGCGCGTGCGCATCCTCGAGGGCCGCCGGGCGCGCCTCGCCGAGCAGCTCGCCGCGATGCGCGGCGCCGAGGGCCCGAGCCGCGGGGACCGCTGGACCGCCGCCCTTCGTGCCCATGACGAGGACGCCGTCGAGCGCGCGCTGCGCTGGCTCGACGACCTCCTCGACGCCGAGCGCCGCACGCCCCTCGTGCGCCCCGGCTCCCTGAGCGACCCGACCCACCCCGCCTTCAACCCGCCCCCCACCAAGGAGAACCCATGACCGCCATCCGCGTCGCCATCGTCGGCGTCGGCAACTGCGCGAGCTCGCTCGTCCAGGGTGTCGAGTACTACAAGGACGCCGACCCGCAGGGCACCGTCCCCGGTCTCATGCACGTGAAGTTCGGCGACTACCACGTCTCCGACGTCCAGTTCGTCGCCGCCTTCGACGTCGACGACAAGAAGGTCGGCAAGGACCTCGCCGAGGCGATCAACTCCTCGGAGAACAACACGATCAAGATCGCCGACGTCCCGACGTCCGGCGTCACGGTCCAGCGCGGCCCGACCCTCGACGGCATCGGCAAGTACTACGCCCTGACCATCGACGAGTCCCCCGCCGAGCCGGTCGACGTCGTCCAGGCGCTCAAGGACGCCGAGGTCGACGTCCTCGTCAGCTACCTGCCCGTGGGCTCGGAGGAGGCCGACAAGTTCTACGCGCAGTGCGCGATCGATGCGGGTGTCGCCTTCGTCAACGCCCTGCCCGTCTTCATCGCCTCCGACCCCGAGTGGGCCAAGAAGTTCGAGGACGCCGGCGTCCCGATCATCGGCGACGACATCAAGAGCCAGGTCGGCGCGACGATCACGCACCGCGTCATGGCCAAGCTCTTCGAGCAGCGCGGCGTGGTCCTCGACCGCACCTACCAGCTCAACGTCGGCGGCAACATGGACTTCAAGAACATGCTCGAGCGCGAGCGCCTGGAGTCGAAGAAGATCTCCAAGACGCAGGCCGTGACCTCCAACCTCGACGGCCCGCTGGCCGGCGTCGGTGCGGACGACCGCAACGTCCACATCGGCCCGTCCGACTACGTCGCGTGGCTCGACGACCGCAAGTGGGCGTACGTGCGCCTCGAGGGCCGCGCCTTCGGCGACGTCCCGCTCAACCTCGAGTACAAGCTCGAGGTCTGGGACTCGCCGAACAGCGCCGGCATCATCATCGACGCCATCCGCGCGGCCAAGATCGCCAAGGACCGTGGCATCGGCGGCGCCCTGCTCTCCGCGAGCAGCTACCTCATGAAGTCCCCGCCGGAGCAGCGCGAGGACACCGAGGGCCGCGTCAAGCTCGAGGCCTTCATCGCAGGCACCGAGGAGCGCTGATCCGGACCCGGGTACCTCCCGGTCGACCGCTCCACTAACCTCGGTGGCATGGGTCACAGAGTCGAGTCAGAGCTGGTCGCCAACGTCCTCGCCGTGCAGGTCGCGGCCGACCAGGTCGTCGCGGTGGGCGACGAGCTCGTGCTCCTCGAGTCGATGAAGATGGAGATCCCCGTGCTGTCCGACCGCTCCGGGCGCGTCCTGGAGGTCAAGGTCTCCCCGGGGGACGTCGTCCAGGAGGGCGAGGTCCTCGTCGTCATCGACGACTGAGCTCGTCCGGGCATGACGAAGGGGGCGGGTCCGACCGCGTGGTCGGGCCCGCCCCCTCGCGTGCGCGTTACGGCGATCAGGCGCCCACGGACTTGGACTTGTCGTCCTGGCGGTCCGCGTTGTTGTTCGCCTTCTGCGAGTACTCCTCGAGCGACTGCTGGGCGTTCTGCAGCTGCCGCGCGGCGTCCTGCCAGTCCTGGCCGAACTGGTCGGAGTCGTGGCCGAGCCAGTTCTCCGCCAGCGTGCCGGCCTGGGTGGTGCCGTTGCTGATGATCTCGTTGACCTTGCCGGCCTCCGTCTTCAGCTTCGCGGCGATGTCCCTGATCCGCTCGACGTCCATCGCGTGATCCATGGCCATGTCAGTTCTCCTTCAAGTCGTGGTGTGTGGGGGGGGTGTGCTCGGGTGGGTCAGGCGTACTCGTTGGAGGCCGACTCCTGGCCCGCGATGTCCCGGTTGAGCTGCTGCTCCAGCGCCTCGAGGAGACCGACGATCTTCTCCAGGTTGGGACGGTGGTTGCTCTCCCACTCGGTGACGAACTGCTCGGAGTCCGGGCCGTTCCAGTTCTGGTCGGCCTCGTTGACCTGGGTGTTGACCGAGGTGATGACGTTGTTGAGGTCTTCCTTGAGCTGAACCCACTTCGGGAGCTCGCCCTTGACGGTGTCGAGGTTCATACCGAGCCAAGCCATGTTGTCCTCCTGCGATCGGGTGGTGCGTGGTCTGTGGTGGTTCGCGGGCCGTGTCCCTGCCCGACTGCTGCCAACACTAGGGAAGGAACCGCGCCGCGGTACATGGGGAGAACTCCCCCGGCTCATCGCCGCCAGGCGGGCTCCTGCAGGGCGACCTGGACGATGGCGGCGCGTCCGCGACGGACGAGCACGCCCCGGCCCTCGGGCATGACGACACGCGCGAGCGGCGGGAAGTTGGTCTTGAAGACCATCGTCCCCTCGGACCCGTCCGGGGCCAGGGCCATGCCCGAACGCGAGGACTTGATGATCCCCGGCATGCCCATGCTCGAGCTGAAGGCCTGGGGGTCCGCCTCCCCGATGACGAGGTGGTCGTTGTCGACGAGCGGCTTGACGACGTCCTGCACCGGGGACTGGAAGGGCGGCGCGTTGAGGTCGTCGACCTTCTCGAGCACGAGCACCTGCAGCGGCGAGGACTCGTCGAGCGCCCGTTCCTTGAGCCGGTTGCACAGCTCCTTGACCGCCTCCTCGCGTGTGGCCGTCGTGTCGAACTCGGGCATGTCCAGCAGCTCGGAGTTGCGCCGCGCGGTGATGAGGTGCGCCTGGGCCGCGGGGTTCCAGCGCTTGACCGCCCGCACCATCGCCGCGACCGTCGTCGTCCGGCCGCTGCCGGGCGGGCCGGTGACGACGAAGCCACCCCGGGGGTCGAAGGCGACCGGGGCCAGCTCGTCGGAGTCCATGCCGATCACCGGCAGGCCGCCGACCTCCGCCGGCAGGTCGCTCGCGGGGACGACCTCGGGCAGCGACGCGATCGGCGGTGCCGGCGTCCGTCCGGACTTGGCCATCGTCTCGGCGAAGCCGCGCACCATGCGCGACTGCTCGGACGCGTCCTGGCTCCCGCCGAGCACGGCCACCTGGACCTCGCGCTTCTTGAAGATGCCCCGCCCCGGGGGCGACTCGGGCGTCAGCACGTCCGAGGGCACACCGAGGAACCCGTAGTCCTCGTCCGTGGCCATGCGCAGCGCGAAGCGGGACTGCACCGACGAGCCCATCGACACCGGCAGGCCGTTGCGCGCGTCGACGGAGAGCACGAAGTGCACCCCCACGGGGCGGCCGTCCCCGAGCAGCGCGGTGAAGGCGTCGAGCCACCTCATGAGGGCACCGGAGGACTCGTAGGCGTTGCGGAAGGCGGTCAGGCCGTCGACGAGCACGAAGATGCGCGGCTCGTCGGTGTCGCCGGTGAGCCTGCGGTACTGCGTGATCGTCGTGGCGCTGCTCCTGGAGTAGCGGATCGCCCGCTCGTCGATGGTCTCGCGGAGCATCGTGATGAGCCGCTTGACCCGCTCCTCGTCCTGGCCCGAGATGATGCTGCCGACGTGCGGCAGGTCCTCGAGCATCGACAGGCCGCGGTTGCCGAAGTCGAGGCCGTAGACGTGGCAGGGGCCGCCGCGCACGGTGAACCCCGCGGTGATGGCGATCGTCCGCAGGAAGGAGCTCTTGCCCGCACCCGAGGCGCCGTAGACGGCGAGGTTGCCCTCGGCGTCGGGGCGGAAGCTGATCGTCGGCTGCGCCTGCCGGTCGGGGTCGTCGGCGACACCGATGACGAGCTCGTCGTCGCGACGCTCGGTCGGGAGCTTGGCCAGGTCGTACACCTCGCCGAGCTCGGGCAGCCAGGGCTTGCGCGGGAGGGGGATCTCGGACTCGACCCGCGCCCGCTCGACGGTCTCGACGACGCGCTGGATGTCGGTGGGCCCGAGGTCGGGGTCCTCGTCCCCCTTCGGCTTGGCGGGCAGCTCCCAGGTCACCGGTGCGCCGAAGGCGAGCGTCGAGACGAGCATGTCCGGCGGCGGGGGGGTGTCGCTCGTCCACCCACCGGCGTACCCGGTCTGGAAGGGCACCAGCCGGCCCGGGCCGGACTTGGCCATCGCGCGGCCGGGCAGGGCCGGGTCGAACCAGGCGGCGTCCTTGGTCCCGAGGACATCGCTCGAGTCGGCCTCGTCGGCCATGCGCAGCGCCATGCGCAGGTTGGTGTTGGCGCGCAGGTTGTCCTTGATGACACCCGCCGGACGCTGCGTCGCGAGGATCAGGTGGATCCCGAGCGAGCGACCCCGCTGGGCGATGTTGACGACCCCGTCGACGAAGTCGGGGACCTCCTGGACGAGGGCGGCGAACTCGTCGACGATGATGATCAGGCTCGGCGGTGCCTCGACCTCGCCGCGCCGCTCCAGCTCGACGAGGTCCTTGGCCTTGAAGCGCGCCAGCAGGTGCTCGCGGTAGTGCAGCTCGGCCGACAGCGAGGCCAGCGCGCGGCGCACGAGGTGCGGCGAGAGGTCGGTGACCATGCCGACGGTGTGCGGCAGCTGGACGCAGTCACGGAAGGCCGAGCCGCCCTTGTAGTCGACGAGCAGGAAGGTCACCCGCTGCGGGCTGTTGGCCGTGGCCATGCCGAGGATCCACGCCTGCAGCAGCTCGGACTTGCCGGCGCCGGTGGTGCCGCCGACGAGCGCGTGCGGCCCGTCGGAGCGCAGGTCGATGCTGTACGTGCCCATAGCGGACTGGCCGATGACGGCGCGAAGGGAGCCGGGCCGGCGGCTCGGGGTCGGGGGGGCATGGCGGCCGGTGAGGATGGAGCGGTTCTCGTTCCACCGCTCGATGACGGCCGTCTCGGAGGTGGCCAGCTCGGTGCCGACGAGCGCGAGGTAGGAGACCGAGCGCGGGATGTCGGAGTCGTCCTGGGAGAGGGCGCTCGAGTCGGTGATCGGGGCGAGCCGGCGCGCCGTCGTCGCTGCGTCGCTCGCCGGGAGCAGGTCGGCGGAGACATCGGTCGCGACCTGTGCCGGGCCGACCCAGCCGACCTGGCAGGCACCGGTCTCGGAGACCTCGACGAAGGTGCGGCACGCCGCGGGCAGCTGCTCGGTCACGGGGGCGACCCAGATGACGACGACGGCCTCCCGCCACCCGGCCTCGGCGAGCTGCACGAGCCGCGCCCGCTCGACGGGGGCGTCGTTCTCGACGAGCACGACGACGGCCGGGGCCTTCCTCGCCTTCTCCCCCTGCGCAGCGCGCGTGCTGACGAGCGTCTCGAGCTGCTCCATCATCGCCGAGCAGCCCGGCCCGGAGCTCGCCGTGTGCTGCACGTCCAGCGGGCTCTGCGGCGACGAGGTGTGCGGCGTCCACTTCAGCCAGTCCCAGTCGCGCCCGGACGTCGTCGACGCCAGGGCGCACAGGACGACCTCGGCGGGCGAGTGCGCGGCGATCGTCTGGGCGACGAGGGAGCGGGCCAGGCCCAGGGCCGCGTCGCGCGGACCGGAGACACCGATCGCGCCGTCGAGGAGCGGGTGGGCGGTGACCGGCACGTCGGCGACGACCCCGAGGCCCTGCATGAGCTTGGAGACCTCGAGCCAGGCCTCGGCGCGGGTGCGGCCCATCTTGGGCAGCTTGATCTCGCTGCGGCTCGGCCGCACCCCCAGGCCGAGGCGGTACTCGAGGAAGCCCGGCTCCCCCGGGCGGCGGGTCCACATGAGCGGGTGGTGCACGGCGACGGCCCGGGCGAACTCCGAGACCGCCGGGTGCTCCTGGCGCCGGATGTCGTGCTCGCGGTCCAGCTCGACCTCGATGTCCTCGACGAGGTAGCCGACGTCCTCGCGGAAGTCCGCCATCGCCTCCTCGAAGTCCAGCCGGACCCGACGCCGCGACTCCCACGCGTTGGCGAGCATCATCATCGGCATCATGAGCATGAACATGATGGTGAAGCGCGAGCGCGTGATGGCGAAGAGCGTCGCGCCCATGAAGATCGGCACGAGCATCATCGCGAGCGGCATCCGCTGGGGCTTGCCGCGCTCCGGGAGCTCGGGCACCTCGAACTGCAGCCCCTGGTAGACGGGCGCGATCCGCGGCGAGCGGGTGAAGGCCATGTCTCCCGCCTCGGTCGTCGTCACCCCCGCGGCACGGGTCCTGGCCGAGATCTCGAAGGTCGTGTCGCCGATCGTGAAGGTCTCGCCCTCGCGCAGGATCGCCCGGTCGACCTGCTCGTCGCCCACGACGACGCCGTTGGAGCTGCCGAGGTCGGTCACCTCGACGACGTCGGCCACGAGCAGCTTGGCGTGCCGGCGGGAGACCGACGCGTCGTTGATCTGCACCTCGCAGTCACGGCCGCGGCCGACGTGGGAGGTGCCCCGCTGCAGCGCGTACTCCCGGCCGGCGTCGGGCCCGGCGACGACCCGGGCCACGGCGACGGGCGCGGCGGTGTCCTTGTAGCCCGAGGAGCGCCAGGTCACCGCGAGGTGGGCACCGGAGCGCAGGCCGGACTCCTGGACCGTGGTGTTGGGGTCGACGGCGCGGTGGTTCTCGTCGACGAGGGCGAGGGTGTGCTCGCCGAGGTCGGAGCGGTCGTAGTGGCTGCCGCTGCGCTGGCGCTCGGGGTCGGCGAGGACGAGGTGCTCCGCGAGGTCACCGACCGTCGTGCGTCCGTCGACCGTGGCGACGAGGTCGGTGTCCTCGTTGCCGGAGCCTCGGAGGGTGAACATCAGCTTCATCGGAGCGCCTTCCGGGCGGGGGCGGTGGTGGAGTCGTGCAGGCCGATGTCCTCCTGGTGGGAGAAGAGCGGCCGGGGGTCGAAGGTCGCACGCAGGCGCCTGCCGACGGGGGCCCGGCGGCGCAGCCGGCGACGGACCTGACGCAGCTCGCGCTGCCAGTCGGCGACGGCGGCCGGGTGGGGCGGGGCCTCGCCGAAGACGATCGCGTCGGCCCGCATCGCCGAGGGGACGGCGTCGACGGCCGGTCCGAGCGCGACCGCCTGCTCGAGGCGGGTCCCGCCGGCGGGGAGCACCAGGCCGAGGGCGCGGGCCTCCTCGACGAGGTCGTTCCACGCGCGACCGACCCGGCGGTCGGGGGTGCCCCCGCGCAGCCGCAGGGCCCGCCGCAGCATCGTGACGAAGGGGGTGAGCGCCAGCAGGAGCAGCGGCAGCGCCCCGAAGACGGCGAGCAGCTGGGCCCACAGCGGCCACGTCGAGGGGGCCGACCAGTCGACCACCTCCGCGGGCGGGGGCGGCGGCTCCGCCGGCGGGGGCGGGGGCGGCTCGGTCTCGGTCGGCGTCCAGGGCTGCGGCTCGGTGCCGGCCGGCGTCCCCCCGGTCGGGACGAAGGTCTGCGGGAGCACCTGGAACCAGCTGCCGTCGGCCTGCTGCACCTCGACCCAGGCGTGGATGTCGCGCCCGCGGACGATCCCGTCGTCGGTCGCGGTGGCGCCGACGACCACCCGGGTCGGGATGCCCAGCCGGTTGCCGATGAGCCCGAGGGTCGACGCGTACTGCTCGTCGTTGCCGGCGAGCGGCTGCGAGTTGAGGAAGCGGTCGAGCACGCCCAGGCCGTGCCCTGCGGGGAAGCGCTGCACGTCGGTGGCGGCGGCACTGCGCTCGGCCTCGGTCGGCGAGCGCCGACCGGTGGACGGGCTGCCGTCGGTGTAGGTGCCCTGCTCGCGCATCGTGGTCGCGATGGCACGGAACTGGCCCCACGGGTCGCGCGCCTCCCCCTTCCACGCGTTGATCCGACCGTCGACGAAGGAGGTGTCGCCCGGGATCGGCATGCTCCCCCGCGCCACCGGCAGCTGCTCCGGCAGTGCGCCCTCGCCCGGCGGGGGCAGCTCGGTGCGCAGCTCGTAGACGTCGCCGGGACGCAGCTCGGGCGGGGCGAGGACGGTGTTGGTGCTCAGGTTGAGCCAGACGCTCTCGTCGAGGCGCTCCCTCGCGTCACCCGTGAACTCGATGCCCTCGACCCGACCGGTCGTGAGCACCCAGGACCCCGAGTAGCCGCCCTCGGGGATCGTCACCGTGACCCGGCTCGGGTCGCTGCTCTCGAGCACCCCGACGCGCCGGCCGAACTGCTGGAAGGAGCGGCCGGCGTCGGCCCGGGAGTCACCACGACCGGCGATGCCCCACGTCGAGCCGTCCCAGGTGTCGAGCGTCGCGAGCCGCATCGGGGTGGTCGGCGGGACCCCGTCGACCCGCATGAGCTCCTTGTCGTAGAGCCCGCTCGGGCTGGACTCGGTGAACTCGCGGTAGCGGCCGAGCGGCGAGGCCAGGACATTGGTGTCGTGCCCCGGGACGACCCCCGTGCGCGCGACCCGACGGTCGCTCTCGACCCCGGGCAGGTGCGGCCCGAGCAGGCCCCCGACGAGGGTCGCGACGCCGAGGAGCAGCAGCCCGGAGAGGACCCGCGACGGGGCCGGTCGCCGGGTGCCGGGACGGGCGATGCCGACGCCGGGGTCGAGGTGGTCGCGCACGACGAGCCAGGCGATGAGGAGGGTGCCGAGCAGCAGACCCTGCACCCAGCGGGCGGCCGGCTCCTGGGTGCCGAGCGCGATGGTCACCGCCAGCAGGGCGAAGGGGGGCAGGACGAGCCGCAGCCGCGACCGGGTGACGCGGGCGGTCGCGTAGGTCACCGCGGTCCCCACGAGCGCGAGGAAGAGGGGGATCGCCAGGAAGCGGCCCCGGGCGTCGACCGGGGGCACGAGCGTCAGCAGGTCCATCCAGCCCGTGACCGGACCGGCGACGAGGTCCTTGAAGGTCTGCCCCACGGGCAGGAAGCCCCACCTCACGTCGTCGCGGACCGCGAGCGGACCGCCGAGGAGCAGGTGGAGCACGGCCCCGAGGGCGGTGATCGCCACGAGCGGCCAGCGGTAGGTGCCCTGGACGTGCCCCACGACGAGGCCGAGGACGATGCCGACCGCCGCGGCCCGCCAGGCCTCCCAGCCGAAGAGCGCGGTCCGCAGCCCGACGAGCGCACAGGCCACGACCGCCACGGTGAAGACGATGTCGACCCAGTGCCCGGTCCCCGGGCGCATCCGGCCGAGCGTCGCGCGGACCTTGTCCCGCCCGGTGAGCTCGGGCTTGATCATCCCCGGCCGGGGTGCGCCGACGAGGCTCATCGCGTGCTCCCCTCGTGGCTCATGCGGGCACCAGACCCGCGCGCACGCGCGCGAGGTCGGCGAGGTCCGTGATCGTCACGATGCTCAGGCCGCGCACGCGCCGCAGGCCGGTCCGGGCGCGGGGGTCGACGACGACCGCCACCTTGTGCACCTCGGTCTCGAACTCGCCGAGGCACTGCTGGATCTCGAGGAAGGCGCGGCCGGGCCCGGTGCACAGGACCGCGACCGAGGAGTCCGGCGCGGCGGTCACGACCGCGCGGGCCGAGCGCACGAGGTCGGTGCGCCCCGTGCCCGCCGTCGTCAGGGTGTCGAGCACGAGCGGCACGGTCGTGCGGGTGGCGAAGGCGTCCTTGCACACGACCGTGGCCTCCTGCTCGTCCTTGATCGAGGCGACCATGAGCGACGCCGCGACGGCGATGGCGGTCTCCACGTCCCCTTCGCCCCCCGGGTACATCGCCGGGTCGGGGTCGACGACGACGCCGAGGTGCGAGCGCCGCGTCTCCTGGAACTGCCGCACGAGGAGGCGGCCGTGCTTGGCCGAGGAGCGCCAGTGCACGTAGCGCCGGTCGTCGCCGGGCTCGTACTCGCGCAGCGCGTGGAAGGAGATGTCGGCCATCGACAGCTCGGGCGTCACCTCGCCCTCGAGGTCACGCAGCAGGCCGTGGGCGCCGGACTCGAGCGCGACGTGCCGCGGGTGCACGTGCATGAGCTGCTGCCCGCCGAAGGTCGCCGTGCGACGGGTGATGCCGAGCGGGTCACCGACGACCGTCGTCGGGGGGCCGACCGGGATGACGCCGCGCCTCGGCGTGCCGATCGGGAAGGAGATCCGGTGCTGGGCGCCCTTGCGCAGCAACGGGACCGCGATGACCTCTTCGGCGTCCCCGACCGGCAGGCGCACGAGCGAAGGGAGCATCGTGCGCCTCGACGCATTGGTCAGGACGACGTGGCCCTGGGCGAGGTCACCGATCTCCGCCCGCAGCGGCTCGACGACCAGGTCGACGTCCGCACGGTGCCGGCCGAGGGAGACCAGGACGCCGAGCGCGACGAGCACGAGGGCGGTGACCGCCATGATCGCCAGCTCGACCCAGCCGAGCAGCACGGCGAGCACCCCGAGCAGCACGCCGACGCCCAGGAGGCTCCAGCCGAGCGAGGTCACCCAGTCCAGCCGGCCGCCGAACCACCGGCGGCGCAGCCGCTCGTCGCTCGCGTGGGCTCCCCTGCGCACGGCTCGGGTGGCCCCCTTCGACGCCTCGAGGACGGCGGCGCCGGGCAGGGTGACGGTCCGACGGTTGCCGGACGCCCGCTGCTGGCTGGCCTGCGCCATCCGCTCCAGCCGCGCGTCGCTCGACGGGACGTCGGGTGCGGCGGTGGAGGCGCCCACGCGGCCGCGCCCGCGGGGGCGCTCCGGCGGGGGTGTGGGCAGTCCTGTCGTCATCGTCGGCTCGTCCTCGCGGTCAGGCGACCCGCTCGGTCGGCGGGGCGACCTCGCCGAGGATGCGGCCGATGACGTCGCTCGTGCGGACCCCGGCGAACTCGGCCTCGGCGGTGAGCAGGAGCCGGTGGCTCATCACCGGCTCGGCGAGCGCCTTGATGTCGTCGGGCACGACGTGGGCACGCCCCTGGGACACCGCCCAGGTCTTGGCGCAACGGACGAAGGCGAGGCAGCCGCGGACGGACAGCCCGAGGCGCACGTCGGAGTGCCGGCGCGACTCCTCGGCGAGGCGCGAGACGTAGGCGAGGATCGCGGCGTCGACGTGGACCTGGTCGGCGAGCCCGGCCATGTCGCTCACGACCTGCGCGGTGACGACGGGCCGCAGACCCTTCGTGCGGTCGCGGCGGGCCGCGTCGGACAGGACGGCGACAGTGGCCTCGTGGTCGGGGTAGCCGATCGAGGTCTTCATGAGGAAACGGTCGAGCTGGGCCTCCGGCAGGCGGTAGGTGCCGGCCTGCTCGATGGGGTTCTGCGTCGCGACGACCATGAAGGGCCGCCCGACGTCGTGGGTCGTGCCGTCGACGGTGACCCGCCCCTCCTCCATGACCTCCAGGAGCGCGGACTGCGTCTTGGGCGAGGCCCGGTTGATCTCGTCCGCGAGCACGATGGTCGCGAAGACCGGGCCCCGGTGGAAGTCGAAGGTCTTGGTGCGCTCGTCGTAGATCGTCACGCCCGTGACATCGCTCGGCAGCAGGTCGGGGGTGAACTGGATGCGGCTGCTGCTGCCCTGCACGGTCGCGGCGAGCGCGCGGGCGAGCTGGGTCTTGCCGGTGCCCGGGTAGTCCTCGAGCAGGAGGTGTCCCTCGGAGAGCAGGCAGGTGAGAGCCAGCCGCACCACGTGCTGCTTGCCGAGGATGACCTGGTCGATATTGCCGACCATCTGCTGGAAGGCCTGGTTGAACCAACCGGCCTGCTCCTGGGAGATGCTCATCTGTCCTGCTTCCTCATCCGGTCTTCGTTGTCGAGGTGGTCGTGGGCGGCGTCGGGCGGTCCCGCTGCACCGGGGAGATCCACCGCTCCGGCTCGCTGCGCGGGGCGCCGCCGGGCCAGGTGTCGATGCGCACGTCCCCGGTGAGGGCGATGTCGAAGACCCGCCCCGTGTCGAGGTCGTTGAGGAGGATCTGCCCCCGGTTGGTCCGGAAGACGACGCCCTCCCTGCGGGTGGTGTTGCCGACGAGCTCCAGCGCCGAGGTGCCCTCCGCCCTGCCGCCGCAGGAGCGACCCCACCGGATGGTGCTGCGGTCCCCCCAGGCGGCGTAGAGGCAGTCGCCGTTGATCGCGGGACGGGAGATCTTCTGGAAGCGGTCCCGCGTGCGCTTCTGGTCGATGCCCGACACGACCTGGTCCTGGGGCACCTGGTCGAGGTCGTCACGGATCGGCACGAGGCCGGCGTCATCGATCGTCTGGTAGGCGACGACATCGGCCTCGGGCCCGGCCTGCTGGAGCAGCGCCAGCGACAGGGTGACACCCGGCGTCTCCTGGGTGCCGTCGGGCAGGGACTGCGGCTCGGGCAGGCCCTCGGCGTGGATCCGGCCGGTCTCGAGGTCGAGGATGACCCAGGTGTCGCCGACCGCGGTGATGTCCGCGGCCCGGCTGCCGGAGAAGCCGGCGTCGGCGCGCCTCGGGGGGCCGAAGCCCTCCCCCTTCGCCGGGATCTCGACGACCGTCCCGCTCTCCGCCGAGACGGCCATGATGTCCCCGTCCACCGAGACGGTGATCGCGGCGCCGGGGCCGACGGTGTCGACGAGGCCCGTCTCGAGCAGGTCGGTGATCGGGGTGCCGCCCTTGGGGTCGAGCCGCTTGGCCCAGATGCGGCCGGTGTCGTGGTCGACGGCCGCGATCGTGTTGCCCTGCAGGGCGACGAGGTCGGGACGCTCGAAGGGGGTCCCGGACGGGTAGTGCGGCTGCGGCAGCTGGACCTCTCCCTCCAGGGGCTCGCCGGTGCGCGAGTCGACGGCGACGAGGCGGCGGTCCCCGGTGATGCCGACCGCGTTGCGCCCGTCCTGGAGGATGTCCGGGCGCAGGTCCTCGGCGTCCTTCTCCCCCGCGCCGTGGAGGATGAGGTCGAGGCTGTGGGCCCCGGTGTTGACCCGGCCCCAGTACCCCGTCGTGCCGCCGGAGACCCAGACGCTGCCGTCGGTGAGGGCCACGTCGTGCACGGGGCGGCCCTCGGCCCGCAGGGCGAAGATCCCGGCGACGGCGAGCGCGAGCGCGACGACGCCGCCGGAGACGACGCGCAGCCACGTCGCTCGACGACGTGGCTCGCTCCCGGCAGTCCCCTCGGCCGCTCCTGCCCCCTGCTCGGTCATCCGGGCTCAGGCCTCGATGCTCTCCGGGTCGTCCAGCAGCACGAGGTCGTCCTCGGTCACCATGCGCGTCGACAGCGCGTGCTCGACGAGCCGCGACTTGCGGTTGCTCGCGAGCTTGCCCGGTCCGCCGTGGAGCCCGCGGATCCCCGCGTCGGCGAGCTTCTGGCAGACGTTGTCGAGCTTGCGGTTGAACTTCGTGACCTTCCAGCCGAGCCGCTGCGCGGCCACGGCCGAGCTCGGGATGGCGCCCTGCCCCGCGCCCGCGCGGCGCAGGAAGTCCTCGCACAGGGCGACGACGAGCAGCTTCTGGTCGGGGGTGAAGGCGACGCGCCCGACGGTGGTCTCGCCGCCCTGCTGCGGCAGCAGCACCTCGTGGTCGACGGAGGTGAAGCTCGGGTTGCCGACGAGGACGTCGAAGTCGTACGTCGTCGGGCCGGCCGTGAACCACACGGTGACCTTCTCGAAGGCGAGCGGGATGCGCGCGCCGGGGTTGAGCCAGGCCTGGAAGAGGCCCTTCTTGTCGGCAACGGTGGCCGTGAGGGTGGAGCCGATGTTGGTCAGCCACCACCAGCCGCCCTCGTGGCTGATCTGGAGGAAGTGCCGGTGGAGGAAGGGGTTGTCGTCGATCTCGACGTCACCCTCGCGCCCGATGGTGAGCGTGCCCTCTGTCGGTGCCTCGTGCAGCTCACCGCAGAAGTCGACCGTCACCACGCTGTCACTCATTGCTGTCCCACCCTCTCGCACTGGACGTCGGACCACCCGGATCGTTGGGAGCCGCGCACGACCTGGACCATCCCACACCGCTGCTCGCCCGGCGAGACGCCCTGCTCGAGGGTCGTGCCGTCGACGCGTACCGGGTCCCCGGTCACCGCGTCGGGGTCGGGGCCGGTGGAGAGCATGAAGACGTCCCCTTCCTGCAGCCCCTCGAAGTCCATGGTCCACACCAGTGTCGTGCCGTCCGGCTCGACCTGCAGCGTGGGGCGCCCGGAGAGTGCCCCGCCGGGCTGCGTCGGGTCGGTGTGCGTGGTCGCGACGGGGTCGGCACCGTCGCGGGTGGCCCACAGCACCCCGCCGATGATCCCGGCGACGAGGAGGATCCCGATGATGCTCGCGACGAAGGGGAGGAGCCCCACCTCGATCCCCCGGCGCGGCGGCTCCGGCGGGGCGGGGTGCTGGCGGGTCGGCGGCACGTGGTGGCTCATCAGCCCTCCTTGTCCATGCACTTCGTCTCGCTCCACGGCCCGTACTGGTCGCCGCGCTGGATGCGCACGTGGGCGCACAGTCGCGTCGCGCTGCCGAACTCCTGCTCGAAGGTCCCCGTCCTGGTCTCCGGGTCGACCTTGACGCCGGAGGGGGTGACCCGCGAGAGCTCCTCGGCGACGGGCGTGGAGCTGATCTGGTAGTAGTCGCCGTCCTGGTAGGCGTCCGAGGTGATCGTGTACTGCGCCGAGGTGCCCACGACCTTGCTCGTGAAGGTCGGTGCCGCGAGGCCGGCGCCGCTCCCACCGCTCGAGGTCGCCGCCGAGCCGCTGCCGCCGTCGAGGGAGAGGGCGACACCGACCACGGCGACGACGAGCAGGATGCCGGCGATGCCGGCCGCGATCGGCCACCAGGTGCGCCTGGTCGTCGAGGGCGCGGCGCTCGGCCGGGGCCCGGAGGCCTGCGGCAGTCGGGGCCCGGAGGCCTGCGGCGGGCGCGGACCGGTCGACTGCGGCGGTGGCGGGCCCGAGGGGCCGGTGGCGGTCCGGGCAGAGATCCCTTGCGCGATGGGGACGGCTCCGGCGGCACCGATCCCCCGACCGCCGCTCAGCTGGCCGCCGATGACGGGCTGGCCGAGGGGTGGCGGCGGGGCGCCCGTGGTCGGGCGCGGGCCGGAGCCGGAGGCCGGGCCGGAGTTCGCGCGCAGCCGCGTGCGGTCCTGGGTGTGGGCGGGCAGCGACCTCGAGTCGCCGGTGTGGCCGAGCTCGTCGAGCACGACGATGGCGGTGCGGGAGAAGCGCTCGTCCTGCTCGATGGCCTGCAGGCTGCGCGCGAACTCGATGGCGCTGGCGGGGCGGGCGAGCGGGTTCTTGCTCATCGCCTGGGCGAGCAACCGCTCCAGCGACTGCGGCACGTCCGCGCGGCCGGTGCTCGGCGGCGGGTTGGAGCGGATGCGCGGCATGAGCGCGTACGCGGAGTTGTCGCCCCCCGGCACTTCGAAGGGGGACCGGCCGACGAGCAGCTGCCACAGCGTCGCCGAGAGCGCGTAGACGTCGGCGCGGGCGTCGCCGTTGCTCTGGCCGAAGAGCACCTCGGGCGGCGCCCACGGGATCGAGACGCCGATGTCGTCGTCGAGCTCCTCGAGCGCCCCGCCGCGGCCGGCGATGCCGAAGTCGGTCAGGCCCGGCGAGCCGTACTGGCTGACGAGCACGTTGGCGGGCTTGATGTCGCGGTGGATGACGCCGGCACGGTGGGCGGTCTCGACGGCGCTCGAGAGCTGGATGCCGGTGCGCAGCACCTCCTCGACGGAGAAGCGCGCCGTCCGCGCCCGCTGGGCGAGGTTGGGCGGCGGGTAGTACTTCATGACGAGGAAGGGACGACCGTCCTCACTCGTGCCCGACCGGAAGACCTGGACGATGTAGGGGTGGTCGGCGAGCTGGGCCATGGTGTTGGCCTCGTCGATGAACTGCTGCTTGATCGCCGGCGTGAGCCCCTCGGTCCTCAGCACCTTGACCGCGACCTTCATCCGCGGCATCTGCTGCTCGTAGAGGAAGACGTCGGCGTAGCCACCGGAGCCGAGCGGTTGGACGTAGTCGAGACCATCGAGGTCGGGAGGGAGGGTGGTGCTCACTCAGGCATCATCCCGTGACCTCGAAGACCATCGAGACCTGGTCGGCGAGGGTGATCGTCGTGCCGGGCTCGATCGTCTGCTGGTCACCGGGCCGCACCCGCACGGGCGATGACCCGGGCAGCGCGACGGTCGTGCCGTTGGTGGAGCCCAGGTCGCGCACGAGGACGTGCCACCCGTCGAGCACGATCTCGACGTGGTTGCGCGAGATCTCGTTGTCGGGGCTGGAGATGCGCACGAGGTGCGGTGCGCGCGCCCCGCTGGCCCCGGTGGCCGCGCGGGGCGCACGGCCGATGAGGACCCCTCGGTCGAGGGTGACGACGTCGCCCGTGGACAGGCGGAGCAGGCCGAGCGCGGGGCGCGGGGTCTGCTCGGACTGCTGGGTCGGCAGGTCCTGGCCGCACACCCGGCACCGGGTCGCGTGCGGGGGGTTGTGGTGGCCGACGCTGCACCGCACCGCGAGCACCATCGGGCCGGCCGGGACCTCCCCGGTGTCCGCGGCGGGCTCCTCGCGGTCGTCCACCGGCTGGGCCGGGCCGAGGTCCTGCACCGGCAGGCCGGGCAGGCCGCCGGGCAGCCCCGGGAGGCCTCCGATCGACGGCCCGACGGGCGCACCCGGGCCCCACGGCACGGCGGAGATGATCCCGGGGTCCTGGTCCGCGGACGAAGGGGGCTCCCCGCCGGTGCCCGCTCCGGCACCCGCCTCGTCGGGCACCGCACGCAGCACGCGCGAGCCGACGAGGTGGCCGTCGGCGAACTGCGGTCGCCCGCCTCCCGGCTCGTGACCGGGGGCGTCGTCGCGGGCGGCCTGCACCCGCAGGGCAGGGCCGTCGGCGGGCGGGGTGGAGTACGAGGGACCCGGCATCGAGGGCGCCGCCGGTGCCTGCTCCGGGTCGGCCGCGGGCACGCTGCCGGGCATCGGCGGCAGGCCGCCCGGCAGGGCGCCGAGGCTCGGACCGGACGGGGCCGGGTCGACGGGCGCGTGCTCCTCGTCGTCCGAGGGCGGCGCGAGGGTGGCGCCCGCCCGGTCCTGCGACGGCTGGAAGCCCCCGGCGGCGGCGACCGGACCTGAGTCGATCTGCTCCTGGTGCTCGTGGTCCTCGAGGGCGGAGACCAGCGAGCTGCGGTGGTGGCTGGTGTTGCCGAAGAGGAAGTCGAAGCTCGGCAGCTCCTCGTCCTCGCCCTCGCCGGCCACGTCCTCGTCGACGAGGTCCTGGCCCTGCGGGGCCGGGGTCTCGACGACCCGGCCCTCCTCGATCGGCTGGGCCGGGTCGGGCACGACGCTCAGGGCGGGGCGCTCGGCCGCGGGCGCACCGAAGACCGACGGGACGGCCCAGCCGCCCGCCGCCGGGGGCGTCGCGGGCGCAGCCGGCGCCTCGGGATCGGGCTCGGGCTCGGGTTGCTGCTCGGGCTCGGCAGCCGGCTCGGCCTCGCCGGTCACGAGCACCACCTCGGCGGCCTCGTCGAGGTCCTCGTCGGCCCACGGCCCACGGCGGGGCGCGAGGACCTCGCGGGTCCCCCCTTCGCCGTCGACGAGACGGACCACGGCGGTGCCGCGCACGAGGACGCGACCGGCGGCCGTGTCGACCAGGGCGAAGTCCGGCGCACGGCGCACGCCGTCCGCGCTCAGCTCGTCGGTGACGACGTCGGCGAGCTCCTCGCCCTCCTCGGCGGAGTCGAGCGCCGTGGTGAGGCGCGCGGCGAGGTCCGGGTCGCCCTTCGCGAGCACGGTCAGCCCGTCACGGGTGACCTCGACCCAGCCGGCGTGGCCCTCGATCCTCGTGCGCATGGTCACTCCTTCTCGTCCAGGCCGCCCCGGGGCGAGGTGACCTCCCCCGACTCCCGCGGACTCGTCTCCGACAGGTCGTCGCCCACGTCGCCGTCGAGGTTGACGACGACGACCGTCACATTGTCACGCCCGCCGGCCTCCACGGCCGCGCGGACGAGCTCCTCGGCGGCGACCTGCGGATCACCGTGGGCCTGCAGGATCTCATGCAGCCGCTCGTCGTCGATCTCGTTGGTCAGACCGTCGCTGCAGATGACGAAGCGCTCCCCCGCGTACGGCGGCAGCACCCAGATGTCGGACTGGTAGGCGTAGTCGGTGCCGAGCGATTGGGTGACGACATTGCGCGAGGGGTGGACCCGCGCCTCCGCGGCCGTGATGACTCCCGCGTCGACGAGCTCCTGGACCTCCGAGTGGTCGACGGTGACCTGCGTGAGCGTCCCGTTGATGTGCCGGTAGACGCGCGAGTCGCCGACGTTGAAGACGGCCCAGTGGTCGGCTCCGCCGGCCGTGACGAGCGCGATGCCGGTCGCGGTCGTGCCCATGCCCCGCTGGTCGGGGTGGGCGGCGACGGCGTCGAGGATCCGCTGGTTGGCGGCGAGCAGCTGCTTGCCGACGTCGTCGGAGGTGAGGTCCCGGACGGCCACGAGCTCCCGCATCGTCTCCACGACGATGCCGCTCGCGACCTCTCCCGCGGCGTGCCCGCCCATGCCGTCGGCCACGACGAAGATGCCGCCCTCGGCAAGCGCGGAGTCCTCGTTGTGCTCA
The DNA here is from genome assembly GCF_001591405.1 of Janibacter terrae NBRC 107853. Taxonomy (GTDB): domain Bacteria; phylum Actinomycetota; class Actinomycetes; order Actinomycetales; family Dermatophilaceae; genus Janibacter; species Janibacter terrae. The sequence continues at coordinate 901,731 of NZ_BCUV01000007.1, read as the reverse complement.
CGCACGCGCCCGGTGTCGGTGGCGGCGCCGACGCGCAGCACGAGTCGGGGGATCTGGTCGGGGTCGGCCACGGCGGTCACTTCGTCACTCGGAGGGTCTGGAGGATCTGCTGCACCTCGGCGTAGGAGCTCTGCGCGTCGTCGCCGCCGACGGAGCCCGTCGCCTGGACCAGGTCGACGATGCGGCCGCGCCGGGAGCCGGCGAAGAGGTGGATCTGCACGACGGTCCCGATCTCGGGGTCCTTCCACGAGACGTTGACCCCGAGGAAGGGGACCCCCGCGAGCTCGAGCTCGAAGGGCTCGTCGACGTGCCCCTCGGCCTGGTCGGCGACGAAGCTGCGCAGCTCCTCGAGGGCGTGGCGCATGGTGAAGTCGGAGGTGCGCTGGAACCCGCGGACGACGACATTGGGCGCGAAGTCCTGCTCGCTCTCCACGCGCCGGCAGGACAGCAGCGTCCCCCCGACCCGCACCGGTGCCCAGGTGTCGGGCACGTCGATCGTCACTCCGGGAGGTCCCGGGAAGACCTCACTCGGATAGGTCAGCTCTGGCATGTGTGGTGGTACCTCCCTGGTCCACGTCCATCATGTCCGATCCGTCAGGGGTTGACCCGGATGGAGTCGACGACGCGGTCGATGATGGCGTAGTCGGTCTCCCGGCGCGAGCCCGCGTACGAGCCGGTCACCTGGATGACGTCGAGCACGTCGTGGGTCTGCTGGGCGGTGAACCAGTGCGCCTGCCCGACGGTCCCCGCCTGGTCGTCGACGAAGGCGAGCTCGGCACCGAGCCACTCGCGGTCCCCGACGGTCTGCGACCTGAGCGGGCTGAGCTCGCCGTCGCGGCGCGCGTCGACGTACTCCTGCAGCTCGGCGTGGATCTCCTCGCCGCCGAAGGGAGCCATCCGCTGGTAGTAGCGGACGACGACGTTGGCGAGGAAGTGGTCGACACCCTGGGCGTCGTCGCGGATGGCGATCAGCGTCTCGGGTGCCCACACGTGGGTCCAGCCGTCCGGCATCTCGAGCCGGATCGGCGGCGGGCCGGGGACGACCTCGCTCGGGTACGTGACGGTCGTGGTCATGCTGCACTCCTGGGGTTCATGGGGTGGTCATGGGCGAGCAGGTCCGGTGCCAGCCTGCCACCCGGTGGACGAAGGGGGGTCACCACCAGTTGGCGGGGTTGAGCTCGGAGTCGGCGATGGCCTGGCCGGCGTCCCCGAGCCCGTCGACGATCTCCTTCGGCGAGACGGAGACGTCGAACTTCACGCCGCCACCGATGCCGAGGGTGGCGCCCACGTCGACCTCGACGCCGACCTTGTCCCAGCCCGCCTCCGCGTCGAGGTCGGCGTGGGCCCCGATGCCGTACGACAGCTCGCCGGCCACACCGACCTCCGCGGGCCCGAGGTCCTGGTTGACGCCCCCTTCGATCTTGCCGCCGGCGAAGGCCTCGACGCCGAGGTCGACCTTCGCGCCGCCGGGGCCGATCTGCGCGGTGCCGCTCGCCTCGGCCTCCGCGCCGGCGACGTAGCCCTCGACCTGGGCCTGGGTGCCGTGCTCGTTGCCGTAGTGGGCCTCGCCCTTGCCGAGGTAGACGCCCGCCTCCGCGGCCGCCTCCACGTAGGCGCCGCGCGTCGCGTCGATGCCGGCCGTGCCCTCGGTCCTGGCCTTGGCCTCGGCGAGCGCGATGCTGGCACCGGTCTGCTCGTCACCGGCCCGGGCGGAGACCCACTGCTTCTCCCCGCCCTCCTCCCAGAGCTTCTGCTCGACGATCGGCTCGCTGCGGACGTTGTCCGTGACCTTCTTGACGTCCTGCCCGATGTTGTCGTCGAAGGACTTCTCCTTCGACCACTTCTCGCCGTACTCACGGTGCCCGCCCCCGTCGCCGCGGGTGGACTCGCGCTCCCAGCCGGTGTCGCCGACCGGGCCCTTGCGGGTGTCGCTGTCGTGCCCGAAGCGGTCCTGCGAGGACTCGTAGGTCCCACCCGGCGACTCCTGCCACCGCTTGCCGGTCACCGGGTCGTAGTAGTGCTTGCCGCCGGACCCGTCCGTGTTGACCTTGACCCAGGGCGCGTCCCTGCCGGGGTACTCGATGTTGCCCTTGGTGACCTTGGTCTCCTCGGTGGGGTCCCCGCCGGGACCGCCGGGGCTCTCACCGGGTCCACCGGGTCCACCAGGGCCGCCCGGTCCTGCGGGACCGCCCGGGCCACCGGACCCGCCCCCGACGACGTCCGAGGTGTCGTCCTGGTCGTCGGCGTTGCGCACCAGGGCCCGGGAGGCCTGGCGCACCGTGTCCGAGGCGGCGGTCAGCTGCCGGCTCGCCTCGTCCTGCCAGGTGGTGAGCATCCGGCGCACGTCCGCCCCCGCCCAGTTGGCCGAGAGGACGTTGGCGCTGGTGCCCCCGCGCGCGACGATGTCGGCGAGCTTGTCCGCCTGCGTCTCCAGCCGGCTCGCGATCTGCCGGATCCTGGCAGTGTCCATGCCCTGCTGCACGGCCATGTCGTCTCCCTGGTGGGCCCGGAGGCCGTCGTCATCGGTGTCGCGACAAACCTAGGGCGAGCAGGGTCGGGGAGGACATGGGGAGCACTCCCCGCCGGCTCCCCCGCCGGGTCAGCCGCGCTGCGCCCACCAGGTCCGCAGCCGCTGCGCCGCGGCGTCCTCGCCGATCGGGCCCTCGTCGAGGCGCACCTGCAGCAGGTACCGGTAGGCCTCCCCGAGCACGGGCCCCGGCGGGATCCCGAGCACCTCGGCGATCTGGTTGCCGTCGAGCTCGGGACGGATCGAGTCCAGCTCCTCCTGCTCACGGATGACCGCGATGCGCTGCTCGAGGTCGTCGTAGGCACGGCGCAGCCGGGTCGCCTTGCGCTGGTTGCGGGTGGTGCAGTCCGCCCGGGTCAGCCGGTGGAGCCGCTCGAGGAGGGGACCGGCGTCCGTGACATAGCGGCGCACCGCGGAGTCGGTCCACTGCCCGTCGCCGTACCCGTGGAAGCGCAGGTGCAGCTCGACGAGGCGGGCGACCCCCTTCGTCGTCTCCTTGTCGAACCGCAGCGCCCGCATCCGCTTGGCCGTGAGCTTGGCACCGACGACGTCGTGGTGGTGGAAGGAGACGCCGCCGTCGGGCTCGAAGCGCCGCGTGCGCGGCTTGCCGATGTCGTGCATGAGGGCGGCGAGGCGCAGGACGAGGTCGGGCGCGGGGACGGCACCCTCGTCGTCGGTCTCCAGGTCGATCGCCTGCTGGAGGACGGTGAGGGAGTGCTCGTAGACGTCCTTGTGCCGGTGGTGCTCGTCGATCTCCAGACGCAGGGCGGGCAGCTCGGGGAGCACTTCCTCGGCCAGGCCGGTGTCGACGAGGACGCGCAGGCCCGCGACCGGGTCGGCGCCGAGCAGGAGCTTGACCAGCTCGTCCCGGATGCGCTCGGCCGAGACGATCTGCAGGGTCGACGCGGACTCGGTCATCGCCGCGAGGACCTCCGGCGCGGGCACCAGCCCGAGCTGGGCGACGAACCGGGCCGCGCGCATCATCCGCAGCGGGTCGTCGGAGAAGGAGACCTCGGGGGCCGACGGGGTGCGCAGCCGCCCCGCGGCGAGGTCGATCATCCCGCCGTGCGGGTCGACGAGCTCGAGGTCGGGCAGCCGCAGTGCCATGGAGTTGACGGTGAAGTCCCGCCGGACGAGGTCGTCCTCGAGGTTGTCGCCGAAGGCGACGACCGGCTTGCGGGTCACGCCGTCGTACGCGTCGGCGCGATAGGTCGTCACCTCGACGGTGTCGGATCCACGTCGCGCGCCGATCGTGCCGAACTCGCGACCCATGTCCCAGTGCGCGTCGCCCCAGTCCGCGAGGATCGACTCCGTCTCCTCCGGCGACGCGGAGGTCGTGAAGTCGAGGTCGCCGCTGGTGCGCCCGAGGAAGGCGTCGCGCACGGGTCCGCCGACGAGGGCCAGCTCGTGGCCGTCCTGCGCGAAGCGCTGCCCGAGGTCCGTGAGCAGCGGCACGGCCGGGGCCAGGTGGGCCACCGCGGCACGCAGGATCTCGGGGGGCAGGGCAGGGGAGGACATGGGCCCCAAGGTTACTGCCGCGCCACCGGGCGGTCTCGGACGGGATGGCTACAGTGACCACATGACGCACCCCGCCCACGCCTCCGGTTCGCAGCGTCGGCTGCCTGCCGTCGAGGAGCGGAGCGCCGGCGGTGTCGTCGTCGACGTGCACGAAGGGGAGGCCCGCATCGCCGTCATCGCCCGCCGCAACCGCGCCGGGCGCCTCGAGTGGTGCCTGCCCAAGGGGCACATCGAGGGCGAGGAGACCCTCGTCGAGACCGCGGCCCGCGAGGTCGCCGAGGAGACCGGCATCGAGGCCCGCGTCCTCGTCGAGCTCGGCACCATCGACTACTGGTTCGCCACGTCCGACCGGCGGATCCACAAGTTCGTGCACCACTACCTGCTCGAGGCCATCGGCGGGTACCTGACGATCGACAACGACCCCGACCACGAGGCCGTCGACGTCGCCTGGCTGCCGCTGCGCGAGGCGCACCGGCACCTGACCTTCCCCAACGAACGACGCATCGCGAGGGAGGCGTGGCAGCGGCTCGCCGGCGACGCCTGACACGCGGGGGCGCCGCGCTCCTGCTCGCCGCGCCCGTCCTGCTGCCCGGCCTTGCCGTACCCACGTCCGCCATGTCCGCCGGGCGCGCCGCGGAGCCCGGGGACGCCCGCATCACGATCACCTCGATCACCCCCGTCGTCGACGGCGACGGCACCGCCACCGTCCGGGGACGCGTGACCAACACCGGCAACGGCACCCTCGAGGACCAGCGCATGGCCCTCGTCGTGCAGCCCGGGGAGACCGACCGCGCCGGGCTGGACGCCTGGGCCGAGGGCGAGGATCCCGTCCTCGGTACGGCCCTGGACACCACGTCACCCCTCGACGTCCCGTCGGGTGGGTCCACCCCCTTCGCCCTGACCGTGGACGGTGCCGACCTCCTGCCCGGGACCGCGGCCGGGGCCGTCCGGCTCAGCGTGCAGACCGAGGCGACCGCGGTGCACACCTTCCTCGGGGTGCACCGGGCCAAGGAGTACGAGCCGCTGCGCATGGTCTGGGGCCTGCCGCTGCTGCTGCCCGGCGACCGCGAGCTCTTCGGCGAGTCCGGCACGACCCGCACGCAGACCTGGCAGGAGGCGGTCGGACCGGACTCGCGGCTGGCCCGGCTCACCGCCGACCCGCCCGGCGAGGACGAGGCGTGGCTGCTCGACCCCGCCCTGCTCGACGTCCCCCAGCCGTCCGAGGACTCGGGTGTGGAGGACACCGGCATCAGCGAGGAGGAGCGCACGGTCCGGGCCGAGCGGGCGGCCACCCTGCGCCGTCGCCTCGTCGCGAGCCGCACCCTCGTCCTGCCCGACGCCGACGCGGACGTCGCCGCGGGCGCCGCCTCCCCCGAGGCCCACCGGCTCGTCGCCCCCCGCGTCAAGCGCGGCACGAGCGTGGCCCGCGGCCTGGGCGCGCGCAGCGACGTCATGTGGCCCGCCGACGGGCTCGTGACGAGCGAGCGGGCGAGCGCCCTCTACCAGCTGCGGCCCTCGGGCAACCGGCCGACGGTCCTCGTGCCCGGCACGAGCCTGCAGCCCGGCGGCTTCACGCCGACCGGCGGCGCGCGCACGAGCGACGGGACCCCGCTCGTCGTCACCGACAGCGCCCTGTCCGACCTCGTCTCCGACCTCGAGTCCACCGACGACGTGACCCTGGCGCGGCAGCGGCTCGTCGCCGAGACCGCCGAGCTGCTCGCGGAGCGGCCCGGGACGAGCCGCACCGTGCTCGTCGTCCCGGACCGGGACAGCCAGCCAGAGGTCGACGCCTGGCAGCTGCTGCGCGACGGGGCCGGTCGCATCCCGTGGCTGGAGCCGGGCAGCCTCTCCTCGGTGCTGGCGGAGTCCGCGCAGGCCGACCCCACCTTCGTCGCGCGCACGCCGGGACAGATCGCCGAGGCGACGAAGGGGGACCCCGCCCCCGCCCCGCTCCTCACCCCGGAGCGGGCGCGCCGCGTCCAGCGCGACGAGCGGGCGATGGCGACCTTCGCCTCCGTCCGCTCCGACGGCACGTCGTGGCGGCGGGTCGTGCAGCCGGCGCTCCACCAGCTGACGTCCACGCGGTGGCGCTCGGACTCCTACGACTTCATCCGGCTGCACCATCACCTGCACGACGCCGTGACCCTGGCCCGCGACGACCTCGTCGTCTCCTCCGGTGACGTCAACTTCTTCGCCGACACCGGGCGGCTGCAGATCACCGTCATCAACAACACCGACGTCGAGCTGTCCAACCTCGTGGTGCGGCTCACCCCGCGCAACCCCTCGCTGCGCATCGACGCGCCACCGGACCCGGTGACCATCGGCCCGGGGGGGCGCCAGACCGTCACCGTGCAGGCCTCCGCCCTCGCCGCCGGGCAGGTGCCGGTCGACGTGGGCGTCACGACGCCGGCCGGGCACCGGCTCTCCGCCCCGGCGACGCTCCACGTGCGGGTGCGGCCGACGGGTGACTCGATCTACTGGCTGGTCGGCGGCGCGGCCGTCCTGCTCCTCGCGGCCGGCACCTGGCGTAGCGTGCGGGGCGGCCGCCGCTCGCCGGCGGCCACCGCCAGGACCACCGAGCCCGAGGGACACGACGCATGAGCGAGGCCGCCACGCCGGACGAGGCGCTCGGCGACGGTGGGCGCAGCGCGCCGGACATCGGCCGCTCGAGCGCCGTCATGGCCACCGGCACCCTCTTCTCCCGCGTCCTGGGCTTCGCCCGCAACAGCCTCACGGCCTACGTCGTCGGCCTGACGATCATCGCCGCCGACGCGTGGAACGCCGCCAACACGCTGCCCAACATCTTCCACCTGCTCATCGCCGGCGGCGTGCTCAACGCCGTGATCGTCCCGCAGATCACCCGGGCGATGCGGGATGCCGACGGTGGCGAGACCTACATCAACCGGCTGCTCACCATCTCCGTCGCGGCCCTGGCGGGCGTGACGGTCCTGCTGACGCTCGCGGCACCGCTGCTCGTCTCGCTCGTCGTCTCCAGCAGCTGGCCGCCGGAGGCGCGCACCCTCGCGACCGCCTTCGCGGTGCTGTGCCTGCCGCAGGTCTTCTTCTACGGGCTGTACACGCTGCTCGGCCAGGTCCTGACGGCGCACCACCGCTTCGGGGCCTTCATGTGGGCGCCCGCGCTGGCCAATGTCGTGGCGATCGGTGGTCTGCTGTGGTTCGTCCTGGCCGACCAGCCGAGGCAGGGGCCGGTCTCCTCGTGGGACCCGACGATGATCGCCGTGCTCGGTGGGACGGCGACGCTGTCGATCGCCCTGCAGGCGCTCGCCCTCGTCCCGGCCCTGCGGCGCACCGGGCTGCGGTTCCGGCCGGTGTGGGGGCTGCGTGGCAGCGGCCTGCGGGGCGCCTCGCGGATGGCGATGTGGGCCTTCGCCGCCGTGGCCGTCGGCCAGCTCGCCTACCTCGTCAACTCCCGCGTGCTGACGGGCGCGCTGCACGCCGCACAAGCGGAAGGGGTCGAGGGCGCTGGCCTCACCGCCTACGCCAACGCCTTCCTCCTCTTCATGCTGCCGCACGGGATCATCACCGTCTCGCTCGTCACCGCGCTCTTCACCCGCATCTCGCACGCCGCGCACGACGACGACACCGCGGCCGTCACGGCGGACCTGCGGCGCGGGCTGACGATGCCCGGCGTCCTGCTCGTCCCCGGCACGGCCGCCATCCTGCTCGTCGCCCCGCACCTGCTGGCAGCGGTCCTGCCCGGCACGCCGCGCGTGCAGACCGACGCGTCCGTGGGGGTGCTCTTCGCGATGATGCTCGGCCTCGTCCCGTACGGGTGGTTCTTCCTCGTGCAGCGGGCCTACTACGCCTACGAGGACGGACGCACCCCCTTCGTCCTGCAGCTCGTGGTCACGGGCATCGCGCTGACCTTCACGGTCATCGGCAGCATCGGGCCACCGACCCACGCCGCGACCTGGGTGGGCCTGGGCCAGACCGTGTCCAACCTCGTCGCGGCCGTCATCGGCCTGTGGCTGCTGCGCCACCGCCTCGGCTCGCTGGGCCTGTCCTCGGTCGTGCGCACCCTCGTGCGGCTCGCACTGGCGACCGCGGTCGGGACCGCGATCGGGTACGGCGTCCTGCGCGGGCTGGCGCTCGTCGTCGACGAGGGGACCTGGCTCGGCTCCGTCGTCATCACCACGGTCGTCGGGCTCGTCGTGCTCGGCGTGGCGCTCGTGCTCGCTGCCCGCCTGCGGGTCCGCGAGGTCGACGAGGTCCTCGGGCCGCTCACCCGACGGCTGCGACGGGGCTGATCGGGCCGGCCGTCCGGCCCAGCGGCTGACGCGCCCCGGGTGCGGCTCCCGGACGCAGCCCACGCGTCCACCTAGGATGGCGCGGCAGGCAACCACCGACGAGAGGGACAGCGTGCACGGGGTGAACCCGGGGACGGAGCTCGGTCGATACACGGTCGGCAGCAGGATCGAGACGATCGCTGGTGCCGAGCGCTGGAGCGCCCGGGACACGACGCTCGACCGCGACGTCACCCTGCTCGTCATGGCCGCCGACGCACCGCAGACGGCGGCCGGGCTCGACGCCGCACGGCGCGCGGCCGGGGTGGAGGCCTCACAGCTGGTCCGCATCCTCGACGTCGGCACGGAGGGCGGGCTGTCCTTCGTCGCCGAGGACGGCGTCGGCGACGGCGCGCGCACCTACGCCGACCTGATCGGGGGCGACGGCCTGCCCGCCGAGGAGGTCCGTCGGATCACCGGCGAGGTCGCCACCGGACTCGAGGCCGCCCGCAGCCGCGGCCTGCACCACCTCGCCCTGGGCCCGGACCTCGTCCTGCTCACCTCCGACGGACGCGTCAAGGTGCGCGGCCTGGCCACGATCGCCGCGCTGTCCGGGATCGAGTCCGAGGGCGAGGACGCCGACCGCGACGACGCCGTGGGGGTCGTGGCCCTGGCCTACGCCGGCCTGACCGCGACCTGGCCCCTCCAGCGCCCGTCGAGCCTGCCGAGCGCCGCCACCGGAGGCGACGGCCCGCCCGCCCCCTCCCGGGTCGCCGTGGGCGTCCCGGGCGATCTGGACACGATCTGCCGCGAGACCCTCGCCGAGGGCACCGGGCCCGACTCACCCGGGGACTACGCCGCCCAGATCGCCCCGTGGTCGCGCATCCCGCTCGCCGGCGCCGTGCGCACGAGCCCCGGGGCCCGGTCCGCGGCGACCACGCCTGCCGTGCCGGGCCATGCCGCCGACAGCCGCGCCGACGACGACACACCGACGACCGCCATCCGGGTGGTCGGTGCAACCCCCCGTGCGGAGGAGACCGCCCTCCCCGAGGACCAGGTGACGCGGGAGATCGCGCTCGACGCGGACGACGAGCCCACCGCGGTCATCCCCCGGGCCGCCGGTGGTGAGCGCGAAGACGCACCGGAGGACGGTGACGACACGCAGGCCGGTCGGGCTGCGGCTGCTGCCGCCGCCGCGGCAGCAGCGGCGGCCGCAGCCGCAGCGGGTGCCGTGGGCACCGGCGGCAAGGTCATCGGTGACCGGCTGGGTCGTGTCGCCAAGACGGCGAGCGGGCGCTCCAAGGAGGCCCTGCAGGACGCCCGCGCCCGCCGTGAGGCGATCCGCGCCGACCAGCGCACCCGCAGCTCCCTGGGGTCGGCCGCCGTGACCGCCGACCTGGAGGCCCCGGCCCCCCTGCTGCCGGCCGAGGCCGGCGCACCGCCGAGCCGCAGCCAGTCCAACCTCGTCCTGGTGCTCATGGCCGGCCTCGTGCTCATCGCCTGCGTCATCGGCGGCATCGGCGTCTCCCACATCGGTGAGGGCAGCGACCTGGGCAAGATCCTCGGGGGCGACGAGACCACGGCCGTGGCCACCAGCGAGGTCTCGAGCAGCACCCGCTCCAACCGTGGCGCCACCGGTGACGAGCCGTTGGGCATCCTCAACGCGGCCGGCTTCGACCCCCCGCCGGGGGACGGTGTCGAGCACAATGCCGAGGTCCAGCGGGTCTACGACGGTGACCCCTCGACCACCTGGACGACCGAGGGGTACGGCAGCGAGGCCTTCGGGGGCGTCAAGCAGGGCGTGGGCATCACCGTCGACCTCGGACAGGCCCAGGACGTCTCGTCGGTGACCCTCCAGCTCCCGACCACCGCCCAGGCCACCGTCTACGGCGGCGACCAGGCGACCAGCTCCGGCGACGAGATCGGCCGGACGCAGGGACGGACCGGTGAGGTCACCCTCCAGCCGGCGTCCCCGGTCCGAGCCCAGTACGTCACCGTGTGGTTCACCTCGCTGGCGCCCAGCGACGACGGCCGCTTCCGTGCCGCGCTCGGCGAGATCACGGTCCGCTGAGAGCCGGGCCCGATGACCGACACCGCCCTGGCCGAGGTCGACGACCGGCTCCTCCTGCGACGTCACGTCGAGGGGGACCCGGACGCCTTCGCCGAGATCTACCGGCGGCACCGGGACCGCATGTGGGCCGTCGCGGTCGGCGTCTGCGGTGACCGAGAGCTCGCCGCCGAGGCAGTGCAGGAGGGCTTCGTCTCCGCCTTCCGCAGGGCGAGCTCCTACCGGGGCGACTCTGCGGTCACCACCTGGCTGCACCGCATCGTCGTCAACGCCTGCATCGACCTGACGCGACGGGCCCGTCCCTCGAGCGAGCTCACCGACGAGGTCATCGCGCGCGCGCCCACGGCCCCGGACGCCACGGCCGGCGTGGACACCCGGCTCGCCGTCCACGAGGCGCTCCGCGCCCTCCCCGAGGCGCAACGGCTGGCCCTCGTCCTCGTCGACATGCACGGCGTCCCGGTGGCCGAGGCCGCCGAGATCCTCGAGGTCGCACCCGGCACGATCAAGTCCCGCTGCTCGCGCGGCCGGGAGGCCCTCGCCCGCGCCCTCGGGTCGACCGAGGGAACCTCGCGGGCCGCTGGCTCGTCAGACACATCAGGCCACTCGCAGACGAAGGGAGGTGGCCATGACTGACGACCAGGACCCCACCGGCATGCGTCACCTGCTCTCCGGCCTGAAGGAGAAGGGGCCCATGCCCGCCGACCTCGCCGAGCGCATCCGCGCCACGCTCGAGGACGAGCACGCCCAGCGGGTCGCGTCTGCGGGCGAGGACGACACCTCGACCTTCTTCAGCGAGATGGACGACCCCGACGAGGCACGGCCGCGTCGCCGCTACCGTTCGGCGCCCCTGGTGCTCGCGGCCGCCGCGGCCCTCGTCATGGTCCTCGGCGTGGGTGGGCTCATCCTGGAGCGCAGCGCCGGGGGCTCCGACGAGGCAGGCTCGTCCGCGCAGACGGCCCAGCAGGAGTCCCGTCAGGGCAGCGATGCCGCTGCCCCGCGGGAGGGCAAGGACTCGTCCACCGCCTCGGCGTCGGAGGCGCCCGCCTTCGCCATCACCGCTTCGGGCAGGGACTACACCCGGGGCACCGCCGGCGACGACGCCGCCCGGCTCCTGGAGGACCCCGGATCGGTCAAGGCCAACGAGGACGACGACGTCCTCGGGACCCTCACCACCGCCGCCGGCGCTACCGACTGCCTCGCGCGGCTGGGCCAGCCCCAGATGACCGCCGTCGTCGTCGACGTGGCCACCTTCGACGGGGCTCCGGGTCTGCTGCTCATCGCGCAGGCGCTCCCCGACGGGGGGGCCCGGGCGTGGGCCGTCACCGAGGGGTGCGCGCCGATCTGGTCCGACCCGGTCGACGTCCCCGTCCGCTGACCGAGCAGCGTCGCCGGCCGGTCGACCTGCGACCCGCTGGAACAGACGCACCTACGATGGCGTTGTCACCGTCAGACCCCGCGCCCCCCGGCGCCCCAACGACGCAAGGACTTCACCCGTGGCCGACGCCAGCACCGACATCCACGACGTCATCATCATCGGTTCGGGCCCAGCGGGCTACACGGCGGCCGTGTACGCCGCCCGCGCCAACCTCGAGCCACTGCTCTTCGAGGGCTCCGTCACCGCAGGTGGCGCCCTGATGAACACGACGGACGTCGAGAACTTCCCCGGCTTCGTCGAGGGCATCATGGGCCCCGACCTCATGCTCAACATGCGCGCCCAGGCGGAGCGGTTCGGTGCGCAGATCGTCACCGACGACGTCTCCTCGGTCGACCTCCTCGGTGACGTCAAGGTCGTCACCGACGGTGAGGGGACCACCCACCGCGCGCACGCCGTGATCCTCGCGATGGGCTCCGCCTACCGTGAGCTCGGGCTGCCCGACGAGAAGCGCCTGTCCGGCCACGGCGTCAGCTGGTGCGCCACCTGCGACGGCTTCTTCTTCCGCGAGCAGGACATCGTCGTCGTCGGCGGTGGGGACTCGGCCGTCGAGGAAGCGACCTTCCTGACGAAGTTCGCCCGCTCCGTGACGATCGTCCACCGCCGCGACGAGCTGCGGGCCAGCAAGATCATGGCCGAGCGCGCCCACTCCAACGACAAGATCCGCTTCGCGTGGAACTCCGAGGTCACCGCGATCCACGGCGAGGACAAGGTGACCGGGGTGACACTGCGCGACACCGTGACGGGTGAGAGCCGCGAGCTGGCGGCGACCGGTCTGTTCGTCGCCATCGGCCACGACCCGCGCAACGAGCTCGTCCAAGGGATCGTCGACCTCGACGACGAGGGTTACGTCCTCGTCGACGGCCGCTCGACGCGTACCAACGTCGACGGCGTCTTCGCCGCCGGTGACCTCGTCGACCACACCTACCGGCAGGCGATCACCGCCGCCGGCTCCGGCTGCTCCGCCGCGCTGGACGCCGAGCGCTGGCTCGCCGCCCGCGAGGGCGCGGCCGCTCCGGCGCAGGACCAGGCCCTCATCGCCCAGGACTACCCCGTCGCCGGCACCGTCGGCGCCCGCTGACCACCGAACCACCCCGAGAGAGGAAGACCCACCCATGGCCACCACCCCCACCACCGACGCCACCTTCGACCAGGACGTCCTCAGCAGCGAGACCCCCGTGCTCGTCGACTTCTGGGCCACCTGGTGCGGCCCGTGCCGCGCGGTCGCCCCGGTCCTCGAGGAGCTGTCCGGTCAGTACGACGGCAAGCTGAAGATCGTCAAGCTCGACACCGACGCCAACCCGCAGATCACCGCGCGCTACGGGATCACCTCGATCCCGACGATGCACGTCTTCCAGGGTGGCGAGATCGTCAAGACGATCGTCGGTGCCATGCCGAAGCCCAAGCTGGTCAAGGAGCTTGAGCCCTTCGTCGGCTGAGTTCACCTGCGCTGCAACGGGTTTCGTCCCGTCGCCGTCAACGAGAGGGCCCCGAGGCGATTGCCTCGGGGCCCTCTCGCACGTGGCCACACCATCGCGGCTCAGCCGTGGTCGGGGTCGACGCCCATCTGGCCGAGGACACGGTGCAGGTCCTCGATCGACGCGAACTCGATCGTCATCCGCCCCTTGCGCTGACCGAGGTTGATCTTGACCCGCGTGTCGAGCCGGTCGCTGATCCGGCCCGCGAGGTCGTCGAGCTGGGGATGGTGCGCGCCGGCACGCGGCCCCGCACGCCTCTCCTTCTCCGGCTCCATGCCCAGGGCGACGATCTCCTCGACCGTGCGCACCGACAGCCCCTCGGCGACGATGCGCTGGGCCAGCCGCTCCATCTGATCGCCGTCGTCGAGGGTGAGGAGCGCGCGCGCGTGGCCCGCGCTCAGGACCCCGGCCGCCACGCGACGAGCCACCATGGGCGGCAGGCGCAGGAGGCGCAGGGTGTTGGAGATCTGCGGTCGGGAGCGGCCGATCCGCCCGGCGAGCTCCTCCTTGGTGCACCCGAAGTCGTCCAGCAGCTGCTGGTAGGCCGCGGCCTCCTCGAGGACGTTGAGGTTGCTCCGGTGCAGGTTCTCCAGGAGGGCGTCCCGCAGGAGCTCGTCGTCCTCGGTGGCCTTGATGATCGCCGGCACGGTCTCCCTGCCGGCCTCGCGGCTGGCGCGCCAACGGCGCTCACCCATGATCAGCTCGTAGGCGATGTCGTCGTCGCCCGTGACCGGCCGGACGACGATCGGCTGGAGGACGCCGATCTCCTGGATCGAGTGGACCAGCTCGGCCATGTCGTCCTCGTCGAAGACGCTGCGCGGTTGCTTCGGGTTGGGTCGGATGGCTGCGACGGGGACCTCGGCAAAGCTGGCCCCGGGGACGGGCGCCAGCCCTCCGGGCTGGGCGTCGGCAGCCCCGGGGCCGCCCTCGTGCGTCCCCGCGACCGACCCCGGCGAGGTTCCCTCCTGCGACTGGTCCGCGTCCCGTGCACCCACGCCCGAAGAGTCCGCACCGACGGACCCTGCGCCGGCGGCGTTGCCCGTGGGTGTTGCGGCGAGCCTGCCGGCGACCGTGTTGGGCACGGCGGGGCGGTCCTGGTCCCGGAAGAAGACGTCGACCGGCCGCTCGGTCGCCCGACCTGCCGTGCCTGCATCCGGGATCAGGGCGCCCAGGCCGCGCCCGAGCCCACGTCGCTTGTCACTCATGCGTTGTCCTTCTGCTCTGCGCCGCGGTGCGCGATCTCGGCGGCTGCTGCGTGGTAGCACCGGGCGCCGGTGCTCTGGGGGTCATAGGTGATCACGGTCTGCCCGAAGCTCGGGGCTTCCGATACCCGCACCGAACGGGGGATCGTCGCCTCGAGGACCTGCTCGGGGAAGTGCTCCCTCACCTCTTGCGCCACCTGGGAGGACAGCCGGGTCCGTCCGTCGTACATCGTCAGCAGGATCGTCGAGACGTGCAACGCCGGGTTGAGGTGGGTGCGGATGAGGTCGATGTTGTTGAGCAGCTGGCTCAGGCCCTCGAGGGCGTAGTACTCGCACTGGATCGGGATGAGCACCTCGTCAGCGGCGACGAAGGCGTTGACGGTCAGCAGGCCCAGGCTGGGCGGGCAGTCGATGAGCACGTAGTCGATGCGCTCCTCGCCTCGATCCTGCGCGGTCTGCATCCACGCGGCGATCGCCTTCGTCATCCGGCTCTCCCGCGCCACGAGCGAGACGAGCTCGATCTCCGCACCGGCCAAGTCGATCGTCGCCGGCACGCACCACAGGTTGTCCACCTCCGGACATGGCTGCACGACATCCGCGATCGGCGTGCCGTCGACGAGCACGTCGTAGACAGAGGGCACCTCGGCGCGGTGGTCGATGTTCAGAGCGGTGCTCGCGTTGCCCTGGGGGTCGGTGTCGATGAGGAGGACACGCAGACCCGCCTGGGCGAGTGCCGCGGCGAGGTTGACTGCGCTCGTCGTCTTGCCGACACCGCCCTTCTGGTTGGACACGGTGATGACCCGCGGCCGGTCCGGCCGGGGCAGGGTGGCCGCTGGAGCGGGAGTCGGCACGCGCCCCACGTCCGGCGTGCTCGGCCCCGGCTGGGCGGTCGGCTGCGCTGACCCAGAGGGCGCCGAGGTCAGGCTCGGCCCCTCGGCGGGCTGGTCGCCTCCCTCACCTCCGAGCCATCCGACCGGTGCGGTCTCCGCAGGTCCGGCGACTGCCGGCCAACCGATACCCATGACGACGGAGCGTGGTGAGGTCACCGAGACATTCCTCCTGTGGGGACTGCGAGCCCAGCCATACAACCCCACCACGGCCCGACACGCCAAAACGGGGACCGGGGGACGGTCTGCCGTGGGGCCGCGAGGCACTTGTCCACCGGATGTCCACAGCTTGTGGTGGAAAAGTCGGGCCCGCGAGGCGTTTCACGTGAAACGCGCGGACCGCGCGGCGGACGACGCAGGGCACCGTTTCACGTGAAACGGTGCCCTGCGTGCACAGGCGGCGATGCCGGCGGTCAGTGCGTGCGCGGACCGGTCGTGCAGTCGACCGTGAGAGTCGGCTCGGCCAGGACCTCGGTACCGTGAGCGCTGATCCGGCTCGCGACCACTCCGAGCCGACGCAGCGCCTTCGTGGCCGCCTCGAGCTCCTCCTGCGCGGATCGGCCCTTCATGGCGACCATCGTGCCGCCGGGCGCGGTGAGGGGGAGACACCACCGGGCGAGCTTGTCCAGACGGGCTACCGCCCGGGCGGTCACGTACGACCCCTCCAGGCTCCCGTGGAGCTCCTCGGCGCGACCCCGGTGCACCGTGACATTGTCCAGGCCGAGGTCGGCCACGGTGGACTCCAGCCACTGCGTGCGGCGGAGCATGGGCTCGACGAGGTGCAGGTCGAGGTCGGGGCGGGCGATGGCCACGGCCACCCCGGGCAGGCCCGCCCCCGATCCCACGTCCACGACGCGGGCGTCACGTGAGAAGGCGTCCTCGATCACGGCGCAGTTGAGGATGTGGCGCTCCCAGAGGATCGGCACCTCCCGTGGACCGATGAGGCCGTGGCTCACGCCGGTGTCGGCGAGGATCGCGGCGAAGTCCTCGGCACGGGCAAGGCGCCCACCGAAGACTCGGCGGGCGCCTTCCGGTGCCTGGGGCAGCTCAGCTGTCATGGGCCCAGCGTTTCACGTGAAACGTCCTCAGTCCTCGTCCGTCGCGGAAGTGTCGTCGGCCTGATCCGTAGCCACCTCTTCCGTGGGCAGCTCCTCCGTGGGGGCGGAGTCCTGCGTCGCGGGATGGATGACGACGAAGCGACGTGGCTCCGTCCCGGACGAGTCGGACACGAGTCCGGCGGCGAGCACCTCGTCGTGGACGACCTTGCGCTCGAAGGCGCTCATCGGCTCGAGCTCGACGGACTCGCCGTCGGCCGTCACCGAGGCGATGGCGGTCCGGGCGATCTCCACCAGCTCGGCGCGGCGGGCGGCCCGGTGGCCGGCGACGTCGAGCATCAGACGGCTGCGGTCTCCCGTCGCGGACTGCACGGCGAGGCGGGTCAGCTCCTGGAGCGCCTCGAGCACCTTGCCGTCCTGGCCGACCAGACGTCGGGGCACGCGTCCCTCGTCGGAGTCGACGATGGCGACGGCGGCCCGGTCACCGTCGATGTCCAGGTCGATGTCGCCGTCGAGGTCGGCGATGTCCAGCAGTGTCTCGAGGAAGTCAGCCGCGACCTCACCCTCGCGCTCGAGCAGCTGACGCCGCGTCTTCTTCGGGGCCGCGTCCTGTGCGGGTGCGGCGGCCGAGTCCTCGGTGGGGGCCTCGGTCGTGGTGTTCTCGCTCATGCACTTCTCCTGCGTGTGGCGGGTGGTCGTCCGGCGCTGCCGAGACGACCGAGGTCAGTGGTCGGTCTCGGGCTGCTGCTCGTCGACGGCAGCGCCCGGCCCCGTCCTGGGCGGCTGACCGCCCTTCTTCTTGGCACGCTTCTTGCCGGTCGGCTGCTGGCGCTGCCCGGAGATGACGCCCTTCGCCTCCAGCTCGGAGGCCATCTCGGCATCGTGCCTGCGCTCCCGCGACTCCTCGGGGGTGTCCAGGGGCTTGCCCGACTTGCGGCGTCGGTCCTGCATCGCCTTCTCCGCGGCGGAGCCGGGGGCCGGCATGCGGCGAATCACGTAGAACTGCTGGCACATCGTCCACACGTTCGTGGTGAACCAGTAGAGGAGGACACCGATCGGGAAGTAGACGCCGGACACGGCGAAGATGATCGGGAACAGGTAGAGCATGATCTTCTGCTGCTGGGCGAAGGGGCCCTCCAGCGCGGACGCCGGCATGTTCTTGCGCATCAGCTGGTGCTGGGTCGTGAAGGTCGTGAGCGACATGAGGATGATCAGCGTGATCGTCACGAGCTTGACGCTCAGCCCGCCCTCGGTCCCGAGGAACTGGGCGGACAGCTGGGCCCCGAAGATCGAGGAGGACTCGGCCTGCGCCGCCACCTGCTGGGTGATCGGGCCGATACCCCGCTGGGCGCCGGAGCCGATCTCGTCGAGGCTGTTGAGGACCCGGAAGAGACCGAAGAAGAACGGCATCTGGGCGAAGATCGGGAGGCAGGAGGCGAAGGGGTTGGTGCCGCTGTCCTTGTACAGCGCCATCGTCTCTTCGGTCATCTTCTGCTTGGACTCGGGGTCGTTCTTCCCCTTGTACTTCGCCTGGATCTTCTGCATCTCCGGCTGGATGAGCTGCATCTTGCGCGAGGCGTGGATCTGCTTGACGAAGAGCGGGATGAGCGCCGCCCGCATGACGATGACGAGGCCGACGATGGACAGGCTCCACGTCCAGCCGTTGTCGGCAGGCAGACCCACCGCGGTGAGCAGCCCGTGCCACAGATACATGATCCAGGCGACGAGCCACTCGAAGGGGTACATGATGTCGCTGAAGCTCACGTGGTGGACGTCCTTCTGTCTGTGGCGTCGCGGGGGACGCCGTCGTCGTGGTCCTCGATGTCGGCGAAGCGCGGTTGGCTCAGCTCAGGAGCGCCGCGTTGCGCCCACGTCTCGGGCACGTGGTCGATGCCCCCGGCGGACCAGGGGTTGCACCGCACGATCCGGTGCACGGTCAGGTAGCCCCCACGCAGCAGGCCGAACCGCTGCAGGGCGGTCACGCCGTAGGCCGAGCAGCTCGGGAAGTACCGGCAGCTCGGCGGGAGCAGCGGCGAGACGAGCAGCTGGTAGCCGCGGACGAGCCAGATCAGGGGCCGGGCGAGGAGCGTCATGGTCCCTCACCAACGAGCAGACCGCGCAGGCAGTGTCGCAGCGCCTCGCCCAGCTCGTGCGAGTCGGCGTCGGCCGCGGCCGGGTTGGCGCGGACCACCACGTCCGTCCCCGCAGGGAGGGAAGGGAGGAGGCTCGCGGCCTGCGCCCGCAGGCGCCTCTTGACGCGGGTGCGCGTCACGGCGTTGCCCACGGCTTTGGACACGACGAGACCGACGCGCGGGGAGTCGTCTCCTCGAGCGTCGGTCCGGGTCGAGTCCGCCACACGGGCATGGACCACGAGCAGTCGGGAACCCTGGCGTCGAGCGCCTCGTCCCCGGATGGTTGCCGCGAAGTCCGCGCGATCCGTCAGGCGGTGCCGCGCGGGCAGCACCCGGCAGCTCGTCAGGCGGAGAGCTTGGAGCGGCCCTTGGCGCGGCGGGTGGACAGGATCGCCCGACCGGCGCGGGTGCGCATGCGCAGACGGAAGCCGTGCGTCTTGGCGCGGCGACGGGTGTTGGGCTGGAAGGTGCGCTTGCTCATTGCAGTCTCCGATGGGTCGATGGGGCCCGTGTGGCCCGGTGCGGAAGTCGGCGAGCCTCTTCGGCCGCGATCGGAAGCCCACGTCGTGACGCCGGAGCGGTCCGGCAGATCATGGGCATGCGAAAGCGGCCGACAGGCCGACGTCCACGGTACGGGACGGCCGAGCGCGGGGTCAAACCGCCCTTCGTCCTCGTGCGGAGTGACCCCAACCGGGCCACGCTGCCAGCACCTGGCCCCTGGTCCCCGCAGACACGCCGAGGGCCGGGACACATCGACGGGCCCCGGGTTGCCCCCACCCGTCCGGGTTGTTAGCGTCGCTCCTCACCACCTGCCATCGGTATATACCCACAGACTGTGGACAACGCTGTGGATCCCGCGACCGGCAGGCGATGATGTCAGTACCAGCGCGTGAATCGATCGGCCACCGGCCGCAGGAATGTGGGTGAGTCCGTGACCGGAGCCGAGGTCGACTTCGGTCAGGTCTGGCGCACCACGCTGGACTCCCTGGACGCCGACGGTGTCCCGGTCACCCGCCGCGCGTTCCTGAGCATGGCTCGCCTCGTCGGTCTGCTCGACGACACCGCGCTCATCGCGGTGCCGGACGACTTCTCGAAGAACTTCGTCGAGCAACGCCTGCGCATGCACGTCACCCAGGCCCTGTCCGAGCAGCTCGGCCGCGAGGTCCGCCTCGCCGTCACCGTCGACCCCGAGCTGGCCGACAGCGAGCCGCTGCCCCCGACCCAGGGTCTCGCCGAGCCGCTGCCGGGCCCGGTCGAGGAGCCCACGGACCGGCCCCGCCCCCAGGGCCTGTCCTCCACGCTGCCCGTCGACGGGCGCGACGACGGCCTCGTCGACGAGGACCCCGAGCCGGCCCCTCCCTCCCGACGCGGCCGCCCCGAGCCGGAGCAGGTGGAGCTGACCCGGCTCAACCCGAAGTACACCTTCGACACCTTCGTCATCGGCTCGAGCAACCGCTTCGCCAACGCCGCCGCGGTCGCGGTGGCCGAGGCGCCGGCCAAGGCGTACAACCCGCTGTTCATCTACGGCCAGTCGGGCCTGGGCAAGACCCACCTGCTGCACGCCATCGGTCACTACGCGCGCAGCCTCTACCCCCACGTCAAGGTGCGGTACGTGAACTCGGAGGAGTTCACCAACGACTTCATCAACAGCATCCGTGACGACAAGGCCGCCAACTTCCAGCGTCGCTACCGCGACGTCGACGTGCTGCTCATCGACGACATCCAGTTCCTGCAGGGCAAGATGCAGACGCAGGAGGAGTTCTTCCACACCTTCAACACGCTGCACAACGCCAACAAGCAGGTCGTCATCACCTCCGACGTGGCGCCCAAGTTGCTCTCGGGGTTCGAGGAGCGCATGCGCAGCCGCTTCGAATGGGGCCTGCTGACCGATGTGCAGCCGCCCGACCTCGAGACGCGGATCGCCATCCTGCGCAAGAAGGCCATCCAGGAGAAGCTCTCGGTGCCGGCCGATGTGCTCGAGTTCATCGCCAGCCGGATCAGCACCAACATCCGCGAGCTCGAGGGCGCCCTGATCCGCGTCACCGCCTTCGCCAGCCTCAACCGGCAGCCCGTCGACATCGGTCTGGCGCAGATCGTCCTCAAGGACCTCATCCCCAACGAGCAGTCGAGCGAGATCTCGAGCGCGACGATCATGGCCCAGACGGCCGACTACTTCGGCCTGACGATCGAGGACCTGCAGAGTGCCTCCCGCACCCGGCTGCTCGTCACCGCGCGCCAGATCGCCATGTACCTGTGCCGCGAGCTGACCGACATGTCGCTGCCCAAGATCGGTGACCAGTTCGGCGGTCGTGACCACACGACGGTGATGCACGCCGAGCGCAAGATCCGCGAGCTCATGGGCGAACGACGCGCGATCTACAACCAGGTCACCGAGCTCACCAACCGCATCAAGCAGCAGGTCGGCTGACGATCCCGGACTCTCGTCCAGTCTACGAGCGATCTGATACACGCTGATACACCGCCATCTGGATCGGTGATGCCTGCTTGTCCACAGGCTTCTCCCCACCTGTGTGTGCCCGGAGACCACATCGTGACCGTCTCCCCCGATCGGTCGCGCTCTCCCTTCACCCACCCTCTGTCCACAGATCCACAGGGTGTGGACAACCCTGTGGGTCGTCGAAAGATGCCGGGACGAGCACGGATCCGTCCCCGCTGTCCCCATCTCCACACCGAGCCTGTGGGAAACCGGGGACGCCGAGGGCCGGCGACGGGTCACCGCTGTCGGTGTCCGGGCGACGCGTCGGGATCGGCCACCCAGCCTGAGGACGACGGTGTGCGCAGGCCTGTGCACGGACTGTGCAGGACGCCTGCGCCCTGGTGACGAGCTCGCGTCACCCACACCCGGTCCTTGTCGTTCCCCCCTTCGTCCACAGGCTCGCTCACAGGCACGATGCCCGGGACGACGGGGCCCAGCAGGGTTGTCCACGGTATCCACACCGCCTATGACAACGATGAGTCCTCTCTCCATCCGATCCCTCCCCCACGCATGGCTCCTGCCCGGTCTGTGGACCACGGCCTGACGGGCGGATGACAACGGACCCTCGGTTCCCCGTCGCGGCCCCGACCGCGTAATGTCAGGAACCCACGCGCTCGACGGCGCGTGGATCCGTGTCATTCCCATGAGCACGCGCACAGGGCGCGTCGAAGGGCAGGTCTGTCGTGAAGTTCCGCGTCGAGCGCGATGTGCTGGCCGAAGCGGTCACCTGGGTGGCCCGCGGGCTGCCGAACCGTCCCCCGGTGCCCGTGCTCGCGGGTGTCCTCATCGAGGCTGCCGACGACGGGACCCTCACCCTCTCGACCTTCGACTACGAGGTCTCGGCGCGCATCTCCGTCGCCGCCGAGGTCGCCGAACCCGGCACCGTCCTCGTCCTCGGCCGTCTCCTCGCCGACATCTCGCGCAACCTGCCCGCCAAGCCCGTCGACGTGGCAACCGAGGGCGCCAAGGTCCAGGTCACCTGCGGCAGCTCGCGGTTCGCCCTGCTGCAGATGCCGGCCGACGAGTACCCGACCCTGCCGACCTCGCCCGAGGGCAGCGGCTCGGTCGACGGCACCGTCTTCACTCAGGCCGTCCAGCAGGTGCAGATCGCCGCGGACCGTGGGGACACCCTCCCGATCCTCACCGGGGTGCGCGTGGAGATCGAGGGCGAGAAGGTCACGCTGCTCGCGACCGACCGCTACCGACTCGCGATGCGCGAGCTCACCTGGAACCCCAACGTCTCCGACGCGAGCCACGTCGCCCTCATCCCCGCCCGCACCCTCTCCGACACCGCCAAGGCGCTCGGCGCCGCCGGCTCGATCGAGGTCTCCCTCGGCGCGGCCGCGGGCGGGTCCGGGCTCGCCGGGTTCGAGGCCGGGCAGCGGCACACGACGACCCGCCTGCTCGACGGCGAGTACCCCAAGGTCGCCAAGATCTTCCCCACCTCCAGCGAGACCGAGGCGGTCGTCGACACGGAGGTGCTCACCGAGGCGGTCAAGCGCGTCGCGCTCGTCACGGAGCGCAACACCCCGGTGCGGCTGCGCTTCACCGAGGGTCAGGTGACCATCGAGGCCGGCGCCGGTGACGACGCCCAGGCCTCCGAGGCGGTGGAGGCGGTCGTCCACGGTCCGCAGATCGAGGTCGCCTTCAACCCCGGCTACCTGCTCGACGGGTTGGGTGTCCTCGGCACGGCCTTCACCCGCCTGTCCTTCACCGCCCCGCTCAAGCCGGCCATGATCACCGGCCAGGAGAGCCAGGACGGCGAGATCGACACCACCTACCGCTACGTCCTGCAGCCGGTTCGACTCGCCGGCTGAGGCCCCCCTTCGTCCCCGTCAAGGAAGGTCCCGTCATGCAGCTCGGTCTCATCGGTCTGGGCAAGATGGGCGGCAACATGCGTGAGCGTGTGCGCCGCGCCGGCCACGAGGTCGTCGGCTACGACACCAACCCCGAGGTCTCCGACGCCGAGAGCGTCCAGGCGATGGTCGACGCGCTCGCCGCGCCGCGGGTCGTGTGGGTCATGGTCCCCTCCGGCGAGATCACCCGGGCGGTCATCAGCGACCTCGCCGAGCGCCTCGAGCCCGGTGACCTCGTGATCGACGGTGGCAACTCACGCTTCAGCGACGACGGCCCCAACGCCGAGCTCCTCGGTGCGAAGGGGGTCGGCTACCTCGACTGCGGCGTCTCCGGCGGCATCTGGGGCTTGGACAACGGCTACGGCCTCATGGTCGGCGGCGACGCGCAGCACGTGGAGCAGGCGATGCCGATCTTCGACGCCCTGCGGCCGGAGGGACCCCGCGACGAGGGCTTCGTGCACGCGGGCGCCGTGGGCGCCGGCCACTACGTGAAGATGGTGCACAACGGCATCGAGTACGGCCTGATGCACGCGTACGCGGAGGGCTACGAGCTGCTCGAGCGCAAGGACATCGTCACCGACGTGCCGGGGGCCTTCAAGGCGTGGAGCCGCGGCACCGTCGTGCGGTCCTGGCTGCTCGACCTCATGGTCAAGGCCCTCGAGGAGAACCCCTCGCTCGAGGACGTCAGCGACTACACCGCCGACTCCGGCGAGGGGCGCTGGACCGTCGAGGAGGGCATCGCCAACTCGGTGCCGATGCCGGTCATCTCTGCCTCGCTCTTCGCGCGGTTCGCCTCGCGCCAGCAGGTCAGCCCCGCGATGCAGGCCGTCGCGGCGCTGCGCGGGCAGTTCGGTGGTCACCAGGTCATGACGGTCGCCGAGGGCGAGGACCTGCGGGCGGAGGCGGCCAAGGGCGTCGCGGCGGCCAGGACCAGCCGGGCGCAGGAGGAGAAGAAGATCGACAAGCCAGCCTCCCCCGCAGAGGCGCCGAAGGGGGACGCGGCCGATGCCGGTCCGACCTCCGGCACGCAGAGCACGGGTGGGTCGCCCGGGCCGACGAGCGGGACCGGCTCGACGCAGTGACGTGCACGTACGCCACCTGAGCATCGGCGACTTCCGCAGCTATCCCAGCGCCGAGCTGGCCCTCGAGCCGGGGATCACGACCCTCGTCGGGCTCAACGGGCAGGGCAAGACCAACCTGGTCGAGGCGATCGGGTACGTCGCCTCGCTCTCGAGCCACCGGGTCGCGACCGACCAGCCGATGGTCCGCTTCGGCTCCGACCGGGCGATCGTGCGCTGCGCGGTCGTGCGGGACGGGCGCGAGAGCCTCGTCGAGCTGGAGATCACCCCCGGCCGTGCCAACCGGGCCAAGCTCAACCGCTCCCCCCTCCCCCGGACCCGCGACGTGCTCGGCACGCTGCGCACGGTGCTCTTCGCACCCGAGGACCTGGCCCTGATCAAGGGTGACCCGGGCGAGCGGCGACGCTTCCTCGACGACCTGCTCGTGCAGCGCCAACCGCGCTGGTCGGGGGTGCGCTCGGACTACGACAAGATCCTCAAGCAGCGGGGCGCCCTGCTGAAGTCGGCGGCCGCGCTGCTCGGCTCTCGGAGCGGGCGTGGGCGACGCAGCTCCTCGGCCCCCGAGGGCGTGGACCCGCGCGCCGCGGTCGAGGACGCACTGCGGACCCTGGAGATCTGGGACGACAACCTCGCCACCCTCGGCAGCCAGCTGCTCTACGCCCGGCTGCGTCTGCTGCGCGACCTCGTGCCGCACCTGCAGGAGGCCTACCGGGAGGTGAGTGCGAACCAGTCCGAGGCGACCGCGGTCTACCGCAGCTCGCTCCACGAGGAGGCCGCCGAGGCGATCGCTGCCGGCGAGGTGCCCGAGCCGGAGCAGCTGCGCGCCGCGATGCTCGAGTCGATGGCGCGGGTGCGTGACCAGGAGGTCGAGCGGGGGGTCAACCTCGTCGGCCCGCACCGCGACGACCTGGTCCTCGGGCTCGGTGCGATGCCGGCCAAGGGGTACGCCAGCCACGGCGAGTCGTGGTCCTTCGCCCTCGCGCTGCGGCTCGCGGCCTACCACCTGCTGCGTCACGACCTCGGGGACGACCCGGTCCTCGTCCTCGACGACGTCTTCGCCGAGCTCGACTCCGGCCGGCGCGAGCGGCTGGCGGCCATGGTCGCCGACTGCGAGCAGGTGCTCATCACCGCGGCGGTGCCGCAGGACGTGCCGGAGAGCCTGGCGGGGCAGACCTTCACGGTCTCGCTCGGTGAGGTGGGCGCGGCATGAGCGAAGGGGAGGTCCCCCCGCCCGGGGACGAGATCGACGCGGCCGCCGCGGCGCTCGCCCGGGCGCGCGCCGTCGCCAAGGGCAAGGGGCTGCGCCCCGGGATGAAGCCGCGCCCCAGACGGAAGTGGCAGCCGCAGGGCATCCTGTCGACGGGTGGCCGTGACCCGCAGACGATCGGCGACCAGGTCGAGCGCCTCGTCGGTGACCGCGGCTGGCAGGTCGATGTCGCGGCGGGGTCGGTCATGGGTCGGTGGGGCGAGATCGTCGGTCGCGAGGTGGCGGAGCACTGCGAGCCGGTGACCTTCGAGGCCGGGGTCCTGTCCGTGCGCGCCGACTCGACCGCCTGGGCGACCCAGATCCGGCTGCTGTCGAGCTCGCTCCTCGGACGGATCAGCGAGCTCGTCGGGCCCGACGTGGTCCACGAGATCCGGGTGCACGGGCCGAGCGCGCCGTCGTGGTCGCGCGGTCTGCGGCGCACGAGCGACGGCCGGGGTCCTCGCGACACGTACGGGTAGCTCCTCGAGACGGCCGCGGGCGGCCTCCTCAGGATCCGGGCAGGATGGGCCCATGGGGATCCTCGACACCGACGCCATCGTCCTGGACCAGGTCCGGTCCTTCCTGAGCAACGACTTCGCGATCCACGACCTCGCAGGCACGCCCATCGGGCGCATCGTGACGGAGGGGAGCGCTGGGGCACGGATGCTCATGGGCAGCCGGCAGCTCGCGGTCGTCGACACCGACGGCACCCTGCTCGTCCGCGTCGTCGACACGCCCGACCTCGGCCTCGACCGCTTCCAGGTGCAGGACGGGCAGGGCGGGGTGATCGCCCAGGTCGTCAAGGAGTTCACCTTCTTCACGAAGGCGCTGCGCATCGAGTGCTGGACCGGGCCGCAGCTGTGCCTCGAGGGATCGATGTGGGACCGCGAGTTCACCGTCACCGGGCCCGGCGGGCTCGCGGCGACCGCGAGCCGGCACTGGCCGGGCGTGGCCCAGGCCTTCCTCGGGCGGGAGCGCTACGTCCTGGGGTTCAGCCCGCAGGTGCCGGTGCCGGAGAAGCTCGGCACGATCGGCGCGGTCATCGCGCTCGACCTCATCCGGGCCAAGGAGCGCAACGACGGGTGAGCGCCGCCCCGCAGACGCGGGACGGGCCCCCTTCGTCCGGCATTCCCCTAGGGCAATGTAGACCTGGACGTGCATTCCCCTAGGGGAATGCGGACCTTGACGCGCATTGCCCTAGGTGTTGCGGGGCATGAGGTTGGTGACACGAGGAGGGGCGTAACAGGGCGGGCAGGTCCCCGTGGCGACAGGATGAGGGTGTCAAAGCCGTTCATCACGAGCCAGCCAAAGGAACCTGCCCTGTGTCCCACGCTAATGCCCCGATGACCCCTGGTGGTCGCCTACGTCTGATCGAGCGAGTGCTGGGTCAGGCCAATGATGAGGCCGGCCCGCGGCCGATCGCGCACGTCGCAGCCGAGGCCGCGATCTCACGCCAGTGCCTGTCCAAATGGGTAGCCCGCTACCGCGAGCACGGCGAGGAAGGGCTGCACGACCGCTCCAGCCGGCCACAACGCTCCCCGAGCGCGACTGCCGAACCGGTGGTCGAGCGGATCATCGAGCTGCGGCGCCGTAAGTGGTCCGCGCGGCGCATCCATCTGGCGCTGGCCGATGAGGGCACGAATGTGGCGGTGTGCACCATCGCCCGGATCCTGCGCCGCGAGGGCTTGAACCGGCTGCGGGACCTGGACGTCGACGGGCAGCCCCTGCGCCAGCAGCCCGCCGGCAAGATCATCGCGCGCTACCCCGGGCACATGATCCACCTGGACGTGAAGAAGGTCGGACGCATCCCGCCCGGGGGCGGGTGGCGCGTCCACGGCCGCGGCTCGGACGCTGACCGGGCCCGCGGCCTGCGAGGACACCACCGCGGCGCCAAGGTGGGCTACACCTACCTGCACTCGGCCGTGGACGGCTTCACCCGGATGGTCTACACCGAGGCCCACGACGACGAGAGCGCCGCGACCGCGATCGCGTTCCTGGCCCGCGCCCGGGTCTTCTTCGCCGCGCACGGCATCACCCGCATCACCCGCATCGTCACCGACAACGGGTCCTGTTACCGCGCCAAGAACTTCACCCGCTCGGTGCTCTCCTTCGCCTCGAAACACAAGCGGATCAAGCCCTACACGCCCAAGCACAACGGCAAGGTCGAGCGCTACCAGCAGACCATGGCCCGCGAGGTCCTCTACGCCGACGCCTACCCCTCCGAAGAAGCCCGCCGACGACAGCTACAGATCTGGGTGACCCACTACAACTACCATCGCCCACACAGCGCCATCGGGGACCAACCCCCAGCCAGCCGCGCCAAGACCCGTGTCACCAAGGTCATGCCCAGTTACACCTAGGGGAATGCACGACCGGGACGAAGGGGGACGCCGCGCCTCGTCGTCGGAGCGTGCCGGAGCGTCCGGACGCGCCAGCGTCTCAGAACTTGTCGGCGACGAGGCTCTCGAGGAGGAACACGAAGGTGTCGTGGGCCTCGATCTGGGTCCAGTGACCGCTCTTGGGGATGATGTGCAGCGACGCGTCCGGCAGCTGCTGGGCCAGCCAGGTGCTCGACTGCACCGGGACGATGATGTCGTCGCGACCGTGGACGCACAGGATCTTGTGCGGGATCGTCGCCATCTCCTCGGCCGTGAAGCCCGGCTTGGGCGCCGAGGGGTCGAACATCGCCGCGTGCGAGCGCTGGATGTCGGGCCGCTCGATGTAGGGCATCCGCTCCGCGACGACCTCGTCGACCTTGGCGGCCAGGACGTCCATGTCGTAGACGAAGGACGAGAGCAGCTGCTTCATCGACGCCGGCGTGGGGTCGGCGTAGAAGCCGAAGAGGTGCTGCAGCCCCTCGGTGACCGGCAGGTCGGGTGCGCCGCCGGAGCCCATGAGGAGCATGGTGCGGATGCGCCCGCCGTCGAGGAGGGCCATCTCGAGCGAGATCATCCCACCCATCGAGTTGCCGACGAGGGTGACCGGCTCGGTGATGCCGAGGTGGTCGAGCAGCTCGAAGAGGGTGCGGGCCTGGACGAGGTTGAGCGCCTTCATCCCCCGCGGCGGGTCCTCGAGGTGCGTGGAGTCACCGAAACCGATCATGTCGGGGGCGATGCAGTGGTAGCGGTCCCCGAGCTCCTCGATGACGGCCTTCCAGTTCGAGGTCCCGGTGGCCCCGGGCCCGGAGCCGTGCAGCAGCAGGAGCGGGGTCATGCCCGGCTCCCCGGTGGTGTGGACCCGGTAGGTGACCTCGCTCAGGGCGACGTCGCGGCTGGTGACCTCGGCGTTCTTCGTCGGCATTGACGTGTCCTTATCTAGAGTGGTCGTTACACGATATGCCGGAAGCCGACGCGGAACAAGGTCTTGCCATGGCCCGCCTGAACTGGTGATCTGTTGCATCTACTACACGGAAGGTGGGTTGACGGATGAGGATGGCCAGCAGCGCAGGACGAGGGGTGGTTCTGCCGGGAGGTGTGGAGGGACCCCTCCACGGGTGGGACGTCGCGACCCTGAGTGAAGGGAGGATCGGCCCGGACCCCATGGCGATGTACGCGGCCGTGGACGAGCTGCGCTCTCTGGTCGCTGCGGCCGACCCGTCCACCGCCACCCCCGTGGCGCTCGAGGAGCTCGACGCGCCGGTCCCCCGCCCGTCGTCCGTCGTCGCCATCGGCCTCAACTACGCCGAGCACGCCCTCGAGTCCGGCTTCGAGCCGCCGGCGGACCTGCCGCCCGTCTTCACCAAGTGGCCGAGCTCGATCACCGGCGCCCACGGCGAGGTGGTCCTGCCGGAGGGGTCGGTCGACTGGGAGGTCGAGGTCGTCGCCGTCCTGGGACGTACGCTCCACCGGGCGAGCCCGCAGGAGGCCGTCGCCGCCCTCGCCGGGGTCACCGTCGGGCAGGACCTCTCCGAGCGGGACCGCCAGCTGCGCGGCCCCGCGCCGCAGTTCGGCCTGGCCAAGTCCTTCCCCGGCTTCTCCCCGATCGGTCCCTGGGTGGTCACCCTCGACGACGCGCCACCCCTGGACGATCTCGCGCTCGGGTGCGCGGTCGACGGGGAGGTCGTCCAGGACGGCACGACGGCCAAGCTCCTCTACCCGATCGCCCGGGCGATCGCCGAGCTGTCGCAGGTCCTGACCTTCTCCCCCGGCGACCTCGTCTTCACCGGGACGCCCGACGGGGTCGGCATGGCCCTCGACCCGCCGCGGTTCCTGCGGCCCGGGCAGACGCTCACGACATGGGTGACCGGGGTGGGGCGCATGGAGCACCGGCTCGTCACGGGCTGAGCCGACCCGACGGATCGTGCCCCGCCCCCCCTTCGCTGCACCGGAACTGACAGAGAAGTCTCGCTCACGACGAGCACGTCGTGACCGACCCGGAGCGCCGGGGCGGCGGACCGCTCATGTCCTGCCTGCGGGCCGAGCTGGTCTCCCGGGACAACGTCGCCTTCGTCGACGAGGCGCCGGTGCGCCGGCTGCTCACCGAGCCCGACCCCGAGCGCCCGGGCGACGAGCGCGTCGTCGGGTCTCGTCGCCGAGCAGAACGGCGAGCTCGTCGAGGTGCGGGCGGCGACGACGGTGGTCGCCACCGACGGCTTCGCGAACAACCCCGAGCTCATGCGGCGCTTCGCGGCGTCCCTCGGCACCCCCTTCTACGGCGGCGTGAGCACGTCGACGGGTGACTCCGTCGCGTGGCTCGAGCCGCTCGGGGCGCAGTGGACGCACATGGAGGCCTGCCTGCGGCACGGCCAGATGACGCTCGGCCACGGCACGCGGGTCAACCCGGCCCTGCCGTGGGCGGGCGCGGTCCTCGTCAACACCGACGGGGAGCGCTTCGTCGACGAGCAGGCCCACGGCTACTCCGGGCTCGCCGCGCAGATCCAGGCGCAGCCGGGCGAACGGGCCCTGATGCTCTGGGACGAGCAGGCGATGGCCGAGACGATCACCTCGGAGATGATGCGCGACTCCCTGGCCGCCGGGGCGATCCGCGAGGCAGAGGACCTGGCAGACCTCGCCCGGCAGACCGGCATCCCGCTCGCCCGGCTCGAGGAGTCGGTGCGCCCGATCGAGGGTCGTCGGGCCCAGAGCGGGCGCCTGCACCACACGTGGGTCACCCACGGGGTGCTGACGACCCAGGGCGGGGCGCTCGTGGACCCGCGGGGCCGGCTCGTGCGTGCGGACGGCTCGACCGTGGTCGGCCTGCGGGTCGGGGGCGGCAGCGCGGTCGGGACGGCCGGCCCGCGCTCGGAGGGCTACTCCTCCGGCGGGGGGCTCATGGCCGCCATGGGGGCCGGGTGGATCATCGGCGCGGAGGTGGCGAAGGGGGCCTGAACCCCCTTCGCCCTCCGCGCTCACATCATGAACCAGCTCTGGTAGTCCCTGAGCAGCTCGCTGCTGCCGTTGTGGCCGAGCGCGTCGGTCATCTCGGCGGCGGCCTGCTGCAGCGAGGCGACCCACTCCCGCACGACCGTCCCGTCGACGTCCTGCGGGAGCTGGGTCATCCGCAGGACCATGGAGACGCCGCCGTGGGGGTTGAAGACCGGGACGACGATCGAGCCGAGGTCGTAGGTGCCGTCCTCGCAGATGTCCACCGGTCCGAAGAAGAGCGACATCTGCGCGATGACCTCGCGGACGGCACGCTCGCGGCTCGGGGTGAGGGGGCCGGAGGCGTACTCGTCGAGCGCCTCGTGCAGGCGCGCGTACTCCTCCTCGCGCTCCGGACCGACCTGGACGACCGCGAAGCCGTCGCGGCGGATCGCCTCGAGCCGTCCGCGGTAGTGGGCGATCGCCTCCTCGTCCTTGGCCGCCTTCGCGAGCCAGTGCTCCTGGACCTGCGGCGGGGCGAACGCGACGTAGACCTCGCCGATCGGCGGCATCAGCGGGATCCGGGCCCCGAGCCGCTCGTACGCCTCCGCGCTCCCGCCGAAGGCGGAGTCGGCCGTGGTCATGTCCTCGTCGTCGATCGCGACGAGGACGGCCGACTCGCAGCCGTGCCGGTCGGCGATGCGGCGGATGTGCGGACGGGCCGTCTCGGCGAGGCGCAGGGCGGCGATGAAGTCACCGTCGCCGAGCGCGGACAGGCCCTTGGGGTTGAACCCGCCGTACCCGCCCTGGAAGAAGAGCAGGGGGGTCACCGGACGGTTGACCTCGAGGTCGTCGACCGCGCAGATGGTGATGTAGTGGTCGCCGGCGAGCACCTCCTGCTCGCGGCGGCAGTGGATCAGGGCGACCGCGTCGTCGAGCACGGGCGCACCCTGCGCGGAGGGCGACCAGCCGACGCGCTCGAACTTGTCGTCGGCCGGGATCGCCATCGTGCGGCAGACATCCGTCTGGTCGTGGGCGAGGACGTTGATGACGAAGGAGGGGCACTCGCGCAGCCGCGCGTAGGTGCCGGAGTGCGCCCCGGGCATGAAGGCCACGAGCGGGGGGTCCATCGACACCGAGCTGAAGGTGCCGACCACCATGGCGACCGGCTCGCCGTCGGGGTGCGTCCCGGTGACGGCGACCACGCCCGTCGGGTAGTGGCCGAGGACCTCGCGGAAGGTCGCGTCGTCGAAGCGGCGCTCGAGCGCCTGGTCCGCTGCCATGTGAGCTCCTCGTTGAGTCTCGGATGACGGCCCCACGGGGGAAGCCTGTAGTGGTTGCTACAGCGAGAGTAGCCATCGCGAAGGGGGTTGATCAAGCCTCCGTCGCAGGATTCCGCGCCAGACGGCATCGATCCCTGTAGGATCGCTTCCAGCACCGGCCCTGCTCGAGGCGGACCGAACGAGACCCGAGGGGGTGGCATGCCGCGCAAGACCGACCGCGTCCACAAGCAGGGCGAGGAGTCCAAGGAGTCGATCCTGCGGGCGACGCTGGAGATCGCCGCGACCTCAGGCTACGACGGCACGACGGTCGCCAAGGTGGTGGAGCGCACGGGCCTGCCGGCCAGCTCGATCTACTGGCACTTCGGCAACAAGGACCAGCTGCTCGCGGCGACCCTCGAGTACTCGTACCGTCAGTGGCGCCCGACCGCCCCGACGTGGGTGGAGCGGGCCGAGCCGGAGGACCTGCGCGAGCGGGTCGAGCAGCGCTTCCAGCGCGCCGCGCAGTCGCTCGTCGACACCCCTCAGTTCTGGCAGCTCGGCCTGCTGCTCACCCTGCAGAAGCGGGTCAAGCAGCCCGAGGCCCGCGCGCGCTACCTCGACGTGCGCCGTGACACCGAGGACGCGATGGCGAGGTGGTGGACCGAGGTGCTCCTCCCCGAGGCCTTCCCCGACGAGAGCGCGCGGCTCGCTGCCGCCCAGCGCGTCGCGCGGACCCACATGGTGCTCATGGACGGGCTCTTCGTCCACGTCCGCTCCAGCTCTCCCAAGGACGTGCGGCGCCTCACCTCGCTGCTCGCCATGGGCTGGTCGGCCCATCTCCGCGAGCTGGGGTGGGCCCGATGAGCGGCAGGCCGACCGGCGCGGCCGACCCCAAGGACCCGGGCCTGGCCTCCCGTGACCGGATCCTCGTCGCCGCCGCCGAGGTCGCCCGGGAGCGTGGTGTCACCGGCGCGACGATCGCCGCCGTCTGCAAGCGCTCCGGGCTGCCGGTCTCGAGCCTCTACTGGTATTTCAGCGACAAGGACGCCCTCTTCGCCGAGGTCGTGCGCACCAGCTTTGCCCGCTGGCTCGCCGAGTCGCCCGGGTGGGGTGCGCAGCCCGGCGACGTGCTCGACCACGTCGGGCAGATCCTGCAGGCTACGGAGGAGACGCTGCGACGGCGCCCGAGCTTTCTCAACATCGGCATGCAGGTGCTCCTGGAGACGGGCGAGGACACCCGCCAGACCCGACAGGCCTACCTCGACGTGCGGGCACAGACCCTGACGATGCTCATCGTCTGGCTCGAGCGGGCGCTGGGGCAGGTGGCCGACCCGCAGCTGACGATGGACGTCGCCGTGCTCGTCCGGGCGTTGTCCGAGGGACTGGTCGTCGCCGGCGAGGCTTTCGACGACTTCGCCGCCGCGGAGGTCATCGACCTCTTCCTCCCGATGATCCAGACCGTCATCCGCGAGGCCATCGGGACCGGCGGGCGTCCCTGACCGGACGCGACGCCTTGGCGCCGTCGTCGTTCCGCGCAGGGGAACGGTCTACCCCTTCGCCCTGGCGATGGGAGAGAGTCGTGGTACGGGGCGCAGTTGCCTCGTGAGCGACCACGAAGGAGTGTTCGGTGACGACGATCATCGTGCAGCCGTCGGGGACCGAGATCCACGTCTCGCCCGACGACACAGTGCTGGCAGGCCTGCAGAAGGCCGGCTACGCCTACACGGTGGGCTGCCGACGCGGCGGCTGCGGTATCTGCAAGATCGACGTGCTCGAGGGTTCCTTCACGTACAACCGACCCGTGGCCGACTCGGTCGTGACGAAGGAGGAACGCACCGACGGCACCTGCCTGAGTTGCCGTGCGGTCCCCGACGTCGACCTGACGATCCAGATGCGAGACGCGTCCCTGCGCCTCGTCAACCCCCTGCTCGGCCAGATCAACGCCGCCAAGCGCGAGCGCGTCAAGCCCGAGCGAACCCTCCCGGAGGAGCAGTAGATATGGGCATCATGCGAATGGGCTACGCCCACGTGCGTGTCACCGACATGACCGAGGCCAAGAACCACTACGCGTCGACCCTTGGGCTGTACGAGACCCTCGAGGACGTCTCCCCGGAGGGCAACAAGCGCGTCTTCTATAAGGGCTGGGACGAGTGGGACCACCACTCCGTCGTGCTCGAGGAGGGTGGCGTCGGCGTCGTCAAGTACGGCTGGAAGGTCGAGCACGAGAGCGACATCGATGACATCGAGGCCAAGGCCAAGACCTTCGGCGTGTCCGTCGAGCGGATGTCGAAGGGGGAGAACCCGGAGGTCGGCGACGGCATCCGCTTCGTCACCCCGAGCGACCACGTCTTCGAGGTCTACCACTCGCAGACCGCCATCGGCACCGAGGTCGGCACGCACAACCCCGACCCCTTCCCCCGTCACCTCGTCGGTGTGGGCGTCCCCGCGCTGGACCACTCGCTCGTCACCTGCGAGGACCCCAAGACGATGGAGCGCATGCTCATGGACGTCTTCGACTTCTACGCGACCGAGCGCATCCAGACGAGTCTCGACGACGACCACGAGCTCGCCGGCACTTGGCTGACGTCGAACAACCAGATCCACCAGTTCGCCGTCATCGGGGGCCCGCAGGGCAAGCTGCACCACTTCGCGTTCAGGCTCGACGACTGGAGCCAGGTCGGGCACGCAGCCGACCTGTTCACCATGGACGACGTGGCGGTCGACGTCACGCCGACCCGCCACGGCATCACCCGTGGTCAGACGACGTACTTCTTCGACCCGAGCGGCAACCGCAACGAGGTCTTCGCCGGTGGGTACCTGGCCTTCCCCGACCGCCCGACGAACGTCTGGACGGTTGACCAGATCGGGCAGGGCATCTTCTACCACGCGCGTGAGCTCAACGAGCGCTTCACCACCGTCCTGACCTGATGAGCCACACCCGACGCAGCGCCGTCCTGACCCTCGAGGGGGCCGGGGCGGCGCTCGCCGCTGCCCTGGCGTACGCCACCGAGCACGGCCTGCGGATGAACATCGCGGTCGTCGACCCCGGCGGCGCGCTGCTCACCTTCGCCCGGATGGACGGCGCCTTCGCCCACTCCGGACCGATCGCCATCGACAAGGCCCGGACGGTCGCCGGCTTCGGCGGCGCACCGACGGCGGGGCTCTACGAGGCGCTCGCCGGTGAGGACGCGGTGATCCGCGGCATCGCCAACCGCCCGGGGGTCGCGGCCTTCGGTGGCGGCGTCCCGATCCACGTCGACGGCGAGCTCGTCGGCGCGATCGGCGCGTCGGGCGGCTCGGCCGAGGAGGACGCGCAGGTCGCGTCCGCCGGCGCGGCCGCCGTGCACCCCGCACTGCCCTAGGCACGTGCACGAGAAGTCTGCATTGCCCTAGGGCAATGCAGAGTCAGCGGTGATCCCCCTTCGGCCTCGGGCGAAGGGGGATCAGCTCGCCATGGCCAGGGTCCGGCTCGGCAGCTCGCCGTACCGCGCCCGGTAGGCCGCCGCGAAGCGGCCCAGGTGGGTGACCCCCCAGCTGAGCGCGACGTCGGTGACGCTCGCGCCGCGCCCGTGGACGAGGTCGTCGTGGATCCGCTCCAGCCGCACGTCGTGCAGGTGGGCGAAGGGCGTCGTGCCCAGGTGCTCGCGGAAGGCCTGCTGCAGCCGCCGCACGCTCACGCCCGCGATCTCGGCGAGGTCGGCCGGGGTCCACGCGCGGGCCGGGTCGGCCTCCATCGCCGCGACGGCGCGGTGGACGGGCCGCGGCCGCAGGGCCTCGCGGGCCGTCGGCTCCTCGGGCACGGCCGCGAGGAGCAGCCCGGTGACGAGCATGCTCGCGACGGCACCGGCGACCTGGGGGTCCTGGTAGAGGAGCCCGCCGCTCTCGCGCGCGTTGTCGAAGGTCGTGCGCGCCATCCGCAACCACGCAGCCCCCGCCGGGGTGCGCAGGTCGATGTCGGTCGGCAACCGCACGCCCTTGCGGGCGAAGACCCGCTCGCTCTCACGGTGCAGGTGCGCGCTGTCGATGCGCAGGCCGAGGACGACGAGGTCAGGAGCCCAGGCCGGCATGTGTGCGGGGGTGTCGGCCGGGAAGGCCGTGGCCCGACCGGGTGCGGCGTCGTAGTTCATGCTGCCGATGCGGGAGGCGAGGTGACCGCTCAGCGGGATGTTGACTGCCACGGCACCGGGGTGGTCCGAGTCGATCCCCACGGTCGCGCCGAACTTGATGCGGGCCAGCCGGCAGCTGTCGAGGTCGACGACCTCGATGCCCGAGGCAGCAGCCCCGGACACGGCCTTGGGGTGCATCGCGTGCGGGAAATAGGCATTGGACAGGGCGTCGTGCACCCCCTCCCAGTCCTCGAACCGGGGTGCCGACTGCAGAAGGTGCCTCATCGCACTCCTCTCGCGATCATCCGTGATCGTTTGATGATGACCCGCCAGGGCGACGGGGCCGGTGGCGTTCCGCAGCGGGGAACAACGATGTGCTGACGGGTGCCTGCGCCGAGCGGACAGCGACTGCGCTCATCGGATCGTGGCGGGCGCCACACCCGGCCTACGTTGCCTCCACGACAGACCACGCCGGGGTGGTGGGGCGGACCTCGCTCCTCGTCCCCGGATCATCGAGGAGAGGTGCCATGACGCCCTTCATGACGCGCGTCGCCGAGCTCGTCGGCACGCCCCATCAGCACCTGGGCCAGCTGTCCCAGGGGCCGTCCACCGTGCCGCGGACCCGGATCAGCGAGCGGGTGGCGACCGGGACCGGCGCCGACCGGCACGTCGCCCTGCGGTCGCTCGCCGAGCAGTACGTCTGCGAGGCGAATGCCGTCCTCGGGTCCGAGCGCGAGCATCTCGGCCTCGTCGACGAGACCCTCCCGAACGAGCTGGCGTTCACCGTGACCTTCGGTGACGCCGGTGCCCGGTGCTCCACGACCTTCGCCGACGGCCGAGCGGTCGGTCGTCTCGTCGGCACCTTCGACGAAGGGGGTGACGAGCGTGAGCTCGACGGTCCCGACGCCCTGCCGGATCTGCTCGTCCGGCTCCTGGAGACCGCCCCGACGCAGGCGACGCGCACCGCGCAGCCGAGCTGACTCCCCCTTCGCCAGCCCACCAGACCAAGGAGAACGTCCAGTGCAGTACGAGCTCAAGACCCAGGTCATCGAACCCCAGCGGCAGACCTTCACCCACATCGCGAAGCGCTATGGCGACAAGCCCGCCTCGCGCTACATCGAGGGCAGCATCGACGTGCAGCCCAAGGAGCACTTCCAGTACCGCCCGACGTGGGACCCGACGCGGGAGATCTTCGACGACTCCTACAGCGTCTTCCGGCTGACCGATGCCTACAGCTACCTCGACCCGCGGCAGTACTACTACGCCCCCTACGTCACCGCCCGCTCCGGCCACCACGAGGCCTTCGCGACCTCGCTCGAGTACATCGAGGCACGTGGTTTGCTCGAGCGTCTGCCCGACGGCTGGCGCAGCGTCCTCACCGAGCTCGTGCTGCCCCTGCGGCACCTCGAGAGCGCCGGCCAGCTGATCCTCTGCGGGATGGCCCGCTTCGGCTGGGGCGCGACGGTGACCCAGGCGGCTGCCTACTCGGCCTTCGACCGGGTCGGCAATGCTCAGGTCCTCAGCCGGGTCGGCATCGCCCTCGGCGGCGGCACGGCGGACCTGCTCGCCGAGGCCAAGGAGCACTGGCTGCAGGACGCACCCCTGCAGGGGCTGCGCCGGATGGCCGAGGAGACCATCGTCGAGACCGACTGGGGTCTGGCGCTCTTGCGTCTCGACGCCGTCGACCGGCTCGTGTACGACCTGCTGTACCAGCACCTCGATGACCAGGCCGTCGTCGGCGGTGCGCCGGCCTACTCGCTCGTCGCGCAGCACATGACGAGCTGGTTCGCCGACAACCGCAAGTGGATCGACGCGCTGTACACGGCCTGGCGCGAGGACCCCGAGCTCGGTGCGACCAATGCTGCCCTCCTCGCGGAGCACGGCGCGGCCGCCGTCGACGCGGCGCTCGAGGTCGTCACCCCCTTCGCCGCCCGCATCGACGAGCTGCTCGGCGGTAGCTCGGCCGTCGACCGGATCACCACGACCGCCGCCGAGGTGCGCGCTGCGCACACCGGCGCGGCCGCCTGAGAGGAGAGCGCCATGCAGGAGCAGACCACGGCAGACGATCCGCAGACGAAGGGTGTCCGCGACGTCGGCGTCGTCATCCAGGAGTCGGAGAACAACAGGCCCGTCATCGAGGCCATCGAGGCCGACAACCCCGGGTGCACCGTCATGCACACCCCCGGCCTCGTGCGGATCACCGCCCCCGGACGGATCGTGATCAACCAGGAGACGGTCGAGGAGAAGGTCGGCCGGGAGTGGGAGACGCACGAGTTCCAGATGGCGATCGTCAGCTACTTCGGCAACATCCAGGAGTGGGACGACGACGAGATCGTCATCGCCTGGGACCACTGAGACAGACAGACAGACCAACCGACCGCATCAGGTCTCGAGGCTCGGGCGCCCGGCGCCCTCACACCTCGACCACCGTTGACCACAGGAGAGACCCACGATGACACTTGCACCGGAGAAGAAGACGAAGAAGGCCAAGAAGCTGTCGATGAAGGCCCGCTACGAGGCCCTCACCCGCGGCCTCGACTGGGAGCCGTCCTACGTCGAGAAGGACGAGATGTTCCCGCACCTCGACTACGAGGGCATCAAGATCCACGACTGGGCGGCCTGGGAGGACCCCTTCCGCCTGACGATCGACGCCTACTGCAAGTACCAGGCCGAGAAGGACAAGCGCCTCTACGCCGTCCTCGACGGCTTCGCGCAGGGGCAGGGCCACCTCGGCCTGACCGATGCGAGCTACCTCAACGCGATGAAGATCTTCATCCAGGGCGTCACCCCGCTCGAGTACGGCGCCCACCGGCACTTCGCCTACCTGGCGCGGCACTTCGCCGGACCCGGCCCGCGGTTTGCGGCACTGTGCCAGTCGATCGACGAGATCCGTCACATGCAGACCGAGATCCACACCCTGTCCAACTACAACAAGTACTACTCGGGCCTGCACAACTGGCCGGAGCAGTACGACCGGGTCTGGTACCTGTCGGTGCCCAAGAGCTTCATGGAGGACGCACTGTCCTGCGGGCCCTTCGAGTTCCTCATCGCGATCGGCTTCTCCTTCGAGTACCTGCTGACCAACCTGCTCTTCGTGCCCTTCATGTCCGGGTCGTCCTTCAACGGCGACCTGCCGACGATGACCTTCGGCTTCTCGGCGCAGTCCGACGAGTCGCGGCACATGACCCTGGGCCTCGAGGCGATCAAGTTCCTCCTCGAGCAGGACGAGGCCAACGTCCCGATCGTCCAGGGCTGGATCGACAAGTGGTTCTGGCGCTCCTACCGCGTCACCGCACTCGTCGCCCAGATGCTCGACTACATGCTCCCGCGCAAGGTCATGAGCTGGAAGGAGTCCTTCGAGCTGTACTTCGAGGAGCAGATGCTCGGTGGCCTCTTCGAGGACCTCGCCTTCTACGGCATCACGCCTCCGCGCCACGTCGAGGACGCCATCAAGGAGAAGGACATCCTCTCCCACCAGGTGTACTGGACCCTCTACCAGTTCTCCTTCGCGGCCGCCTTCACGACGAGCGTTCCGAGCGACGAGCACATGGACTGGCTCTCGCAGGCCTACCCCGACACCTTCGACACCCACTACCGACCGCTCTGGGAGAAGGAGAAGAAGAACATCGAGGCCGGCGGACGGCATTTCGCGCCGGGCCTGCCCCAGCTGTGCCAGGTCTGCCAGGTGCCGATGCTCTTCACCGAGCCCGGCGACGTGACCACCTTCGCCCAGCGCGAGTCCGAGTTCGAGGGCGAGATCTACCACACCTGCTCCAACGGCTGCCAGTGGATCTTCGAGCGCGAGCCGGAGAAGTACCGCCAGGCCTGGCTGCCCGTGCACCAGATCTACCAGGGCAACTGCGGGGGCCCGACCGTGCCGGAGGTGCTCGAGTGGTACGGCCTGCAGGACGGCGACGCCGGTGAGTACATCGGATCGCGCGACCACCGCAACTGGCAGGCCTGGCACGACGAGGCCGCAGCCGACACCGCCACCCCCGACGACACGAAGGCAGGTGCCTGACATGGCGCTCAAGAGCATGGGTGCGTACGACTTCCCCTCCCGCTCCCGGCAGGAGCTCTACGGCGACGACCAGCTCGTCTCCGTGTGGTTCCAGGACACGATGTGGTTCGCCTCCCCGGCGATGTTCCGGGCACCGAGGGCGATGACCTGGGCCGACTTCCGGGACCAGATGTTCGTGCCCTTCGCCGAGGAGGACCCCGACTACGACCCCGCTGCTCCCCGCACGTGGACGCTGCACGGCGCCCCCTTCGAGCCGCGTGACGACCAGACGCTCGCCGAGCTCGGCGTCCGTCACAAGGACGTCATCGGCACTCGCGTGGCCGCCTGAGGTGGAGACGACGATTCCCTGAGGCGCTCCTGCGTGGCGCTCCGGGGAATCGTCGTCTCCTAGACCTCCCGCACAAGCCGTCAGCTCCCCCCTTCGTCCCGCTCGAGGAGAGACCCATGACCACCCACACGATCACCGTCGAACCCGTCGGCCGCGAGGTCGAGTGCGACGAGGACCAGACGATCCTCGACGCCTGCCTGCGGGCGGGGGTGTGGCTGCCCCACAGCTGCACCCACGGCACCTGCGCGACCTGCAAGGTCGACAAGCTCGACGGCGAGGTGGACCTGGGCGAGGCGAGCTCCTTCGCCCTCATGGACTTCGAGCGGGACGAGGGCAAGCTGCTCACCTGCTGCGCGAAGCCCCGCGGGGACGTGACGATCGAGGCCGACCTCGACGTCGACGAGGACATGGAGGTGCACCCGGTCGAGGACTACACGGGCACCGTCGTCGTCCTCGAGGACATCGCGCAGGACACCAAGCGGCTCGTCGTCGAGCTCGATCGTGAGATCGGTTTCAACGCGGGCCAGTACATGAAGTTCACCGTGCCCGGCGCGGGCGGGGCCGAGCCGTGCGACCGCACGTGGTCGATCGGCTCGCCCCCCGGAGAGAGCTCCCGGCTGGAGTTCCACATCCGCAACGTGCCCGGCGGGCGCGGGACGGACGGCTGGGTCTTCTCCACCCTGGCGACGGGGGACGAGGTCCGGTTGTCGGGGCCCTACGGGCGCTTCGTGCTCAAGACGGGTGACGACAAGCACGCGATCCTCGTCGGCGGCGGCACGGGTGTCGCGCCGCTGAAGTCGATGGTCCGGCACGCCCTCGAGGCGGGCGAGTACGAGGGAGACCTCACCCTCTACGCCGGAGGGCGCACCCGAGCCCACCTCTACGACGTCGACGTCTTCCGGGCGCTCGCCGACGAGTACGACGAGTTCACCTACCGGCCCTGCCTCTCCGACGAGACCCCCGAGCAGGTCGAGGCCGACGGCGAGGACCCGGACGACTACGCCTTCGGCATGGTCACCGATGTCATCGAGGCCGACCACGCGAAGCTCTCCGGCTGCCGCGGCTACCTCTGCGGCCCGCCGCAGATGGTCGACGCGGCCCTGAAGACCCTGATGAGCCGACGCCTCTTCCCCCGGGACATCTTCCGCGAGGACTTCTTCGACGAGTCGGACAAGAACTCCACAGGCCTGAAGAGTCCGCTCATCAAGCGCTGAGCCGACGGTGCGCTACAGGCCGGCGTCCCGCAGCTGCCGCGAGAGCGTGAAGGCAGCGGTGCGCACGGCCACGCCGAGGCGGGGCAGGTCCATCAGCTGGGTCTGCCCCGTCACGGACAGTGCGGCGCGGATCTTCTTGTCCGCGCCGAAGACGGGTGCGGCGACGCACGAGACCCCGAGATGGGACTCCTCGTGGTCGTAGGACGTGCCGTTGGTGCGGATGTCGCGCAGCGCCCGCTCGAGGCCTGGCGCCGTGACGATCGTGTGCCGCGTCATCGGCGTCAGGCCGGCCTCGACCCGTTGCGCGACGACGGCCCGCGGCGAGTACGCGAGCAGGGCCTTGCCGACGCCCGTCGCGTGCGCCGGGAGACGTCCCCCGATGCTGGAGGAGAGGGGCAGGCCGCCGCGCACGATCTCCACGTAGACGACCTCGACGCCGTCGAGGACCGCGAGGTGGACCTGGCGGTCGGTCGCCTGGTGCAGGTCGACCATGAGCGGCAGCGCGGCCTGGGCGAGCGTGCGCGGCAGCGGCACGTGCGTGCCGAGCTCGAAGAGCCGGACCCCGAGCGACAGCCGGGAGTTCTCGTGGCGCTCGACGAGGCGCTCGTCGACCAGCTGCGCGACGAGGCGGTGGACCGTCCCCTTCGCCAGCCCCGTGGCACCGGCGATCTCGCTGATGCCCACCGGGCCGGGCGCCTCCTCGATGACGGTGAGGATCGACGTGATCCGGCCGACGACGGACGAAGGGGGGTCGTTTCGTTGATCGGAACGCACTCCTTGATCATGCCCCATCCGAGGGCGACAGTGGACTCACCGACGCAGAGAAAGGGTGGACGAAGATGACCACCGCGACGCACGACCCCCACCCCCACGCCACCGTCGAGGACGCCTACTGCACCTCGACCCCCAAGCGGGCGGCCGGCGGCGGGCTGCGCTCGGTCGGCACCGCGCTCGACGTCCTCGAGTGCTTCGCCGTCGACTCCGCGCTCGGGGTCTCGGACGTCGCCCGTCGCCTCGGCGTCGCGAAGTCCACGGCCCACCGGGTGCTCACCACCCTCGCCGGTCGCGGCTTCGTCGAGCAGGACGCCAACGGCCTCTACCGTCTCGGCCTGCACCTCTACGACCTCGGGATGCTCTCCCACGCCCGCAACGGTCTGCGCCATGCAGCCTTGCCTGTCATGCAGGCCGTCGCCGAGCAGACCGGGCACACCGTCAACCTGGGCGTGCCCGACGGAGGCGACGTCGTCTTCATCGAGCGCATCGAGTCCGTCGACGGCGTGCGCATCCTCGGGCACAGCGGGCGGCGGCAGGCAGCCCACTGCGTCAGCTCGGGCCTGGCCATCGCGGCCTTCAACCCCGA
This sequence comes from Janibacter terrae NBRC 107853, assembly GCF_001591405.1. GTDB lineage: Bacteria > Actinomycetota > Actinomycetes > Actinomycetales > Dermatophilaceae > Janibacter > Janibacter terrae. The sequence goes on along the minus strand of NZ_BCUV01000007.1, from coordinate 858,919 downwards.
CGTCGACCGCGCCCGTCGCGAGGCCGGCTTCCCGCCCCGCACCCGCGGCACCGTGCGTCGGGTCGAGGAGTGGGAGGAGGCACTCGGCGTGGTCCGCCAGCGCGGCTATGCGGTGCTGCACTCCGGCTCCATCGCCGGGGCCAGCTCGGTCGCCGTCCCGATCCGCTCCCAGGGGCGTGCCATCGGCTCCTTGTCGGTCTTCGGCCCGACGCCCCTCATCGAGGCGGACGTGCGGCGGGTCGTCCCGCTGCTCACCGCCGCCGCCAACCGCATCGCCAAGTCGTACCAGACGACCTGAGCCGTGCCCCGACCGCTGCATTCCCCTAGGGCAATGCAGACCAGACCCTGCATTCCCCTAGGGCAATGCAGACGAACGGCCCCCAGATCGTGCATTCCCCTAGGGCAATGCGGGCGAAGGGGAGATCACGACCGAGTGCGTTCCCTCCGCGGGAACGTACGCCCCGACCAGCGAAGGACAGTCCTAGCGTGACCACCATGGAAGAGAGCACAGACGTCCGGTCCCGGGCAGCCCGGGTCCTCCTCGAGGCCTACGAGACCGGCCGTCCCACGGCCCCCCTCACCGAGCAGTTCGACGGGCTGACCGTCGAGGACGCCTACGCGATCCAGCTCGAGCAGGTGCGGTCCTGGACCGACGCCGGCCGCACGATCATCGGCCACAAGGTGGGGCTCACCTCGCTGGCGATGCAGAAGCAGCTCGGGGTGGACCAGCCGGACTTCGGCCACCTCACCGACGACTTCGCCCACCTGGAGCACCAGCCGATCGCCCTCGACACCTACCTGCAGCCGCGGGTGGAGCCCGAGATCGCCTTCGTCCTGCGCAAGCCCCTGACCGGGCCCGGCGTCACCCTGACCCAGGCCATCGACGCCGTCGACTACGTCCTGCCCGCGCTCGAGGTCGTCGACAGCCGCGTCGCGGACTGGAAGATCACCCTCGTCGACACGATCGCCGACAACGCCAGCTCCGGCGGCTTCGTCCTCGGCAGCACGCCGACCCGTCTCACCGACGTCGACCTGCGCCTCACCGGCTGCGTGTTCTCCCGCAACTCCCAGGTCGTCGGGACCGGCGCCGGCGGCGCCGTCCTCGGCTCGCCCATCTCCAGCCTCGTGTGGCTGGCCAACACCGTCGGTGCCTTCGGCACGACGCTCGAGGCCGGCCACGTCATCCTCCCCGGGTCCGTCACCTCGATGGTTCCCGTCGCGCCGGGCGACGTCTTCACCGCGACCTTCGGTGGTCTCGGCAGCGTCACCGCCGTGTTCGCAGACAAGTGAAAGGTGCACCCATGACCACCCGGACCAAGGGAACTGCCGCGATCGTCGGCCCCGGCAACATCGGCACCGACCTGATGTTCAAGCTCATGCGCCGCTCGGAGGTCCTCGAGCCGCGCTGGATGGTCGGCGTCGACCCCAGCAGCGACGGCCTCCGTCGCGCCAAGACCCTCGGCCTCGAGGCCAGCCACGAGGGCGTCGACTGGCTCCTCGCCCAGGACGAGCTGCCCGACGTCGTCTTCGAGTGCACCTCCGCCAAGGCCCACGAGGCCAACGCGCCGAAGTACGCCGAGGCCGGCATCCTCGCCGTCGACCTCACCCCCGCGGCCGTGGGTCCCTACCTGTGCCCGCCGGTCAACCTCGACTTCAACCTCGACGCGATGAACGTCAACATGATCACCTGCGGTGGCCAGGCGACGACCCCGATCGTCGCCGCCGTCTCGTCGGTCGTCGACGTCCCCTACGCCGAGATCGTCGCCTCGATCTCGAGCAAGTCGGCGGGTCCCGGTACCCGGGCCAACATCGACGAGTTCACCGAGACCACGAGCGAGGCCCTCGAGGTCGTCGGTGGCGCCAAGAGCGGCAAGGCGATCATCATCCTCAACCCGGTCGAGCCGCCGCTGATGATGCGCAACACCGTCTTCTGCGCCATCCCGCAGGCCGCGGCCGAGGCCGGCGCCCTGCGTGACCGCGTCGAGGAGTCCATCCACGCGATGGTCGCCCGCGTCCAGGAGTACGTGCCCGGCTACCACCTGCGGGCCGACCCGCAGTTCGACGACGCCCGCGACCTGTGGAACGGCATGGCCCGGGTCACCGTCCCGATCGAGGTCAAGGGTCGCGGCGACTACCTGCCGGAGTACGCCGGCAACCTCGACATCATCACGTCCGCCGCCGCCCGTGTGGGCGACATGATGGTGGCCCACAAGCTGGGGGTCGACTCCGGCTGGGTCGCCAGCGACGCCACGACCGGCCAGGAGGTCCCCGCATGAGCAACCAGATGACCCACCCCATCCCCCAGTTCTCCGGTGACGTCGACGTCCGCCTGACTGACACGACCCTCCGTGACGGCTCGCACGCGATGTCCCACCAGTTCACCGAGGAGCAGGTCCGCACGACGGTCCGCGCCCTCGACGACGCCGGCGTCCAGGTCATCGAGGTGACCCACGGCGACGGCCTCGGCGGCTCCTCCTTCAACTACGGCTTCTCCGCCGTCGACGAGATGTCCCTGATCAAGGCCGCGGTCGCCGAGGCGCACCAGGCCAAGATCGCCGTCCTCATGCTCCCGGGCCTGGGCACCGTCGAGAAGCTGCACGAGGCGCACAACATGGGTGCCCAGATCGCGCGCATCGCGACCCACTGCACCGAGGCCGATGTCTCGATCCAGCACTTCGGTGCCGCGCGTGACCTCGGCATGGAGACCGTCGGGTTCCTCATGCTCAGCCACATGATCGGCCCCGAGGAGCTGGCCAAGCAGGCCCGCATCATGGTCGACGCCGGCTGCCAGTGCGTCTACGTCGTCGACAGCGCCGGCGCCCTCATCCTCGAGGACGTCTCCGACCGCGTCGCCGCGATCGTCGCCGAGGTCGGCAAGGACGCCCAGGTCGGCTACCACGGCCACCAGAACATGTCCTTCGGCGTGGCCAACTCGGTCCTCGCCTACCGGGCGGGTGCCCGTCAGATCGACGGCTCGCTGTGCGCCCTCGGCGCAGGTGCCGGCAACTCCCCCACCGAGGTGCTCGCCACCTCCTTCGAGCGCCTGGGCATCCGCACCGGCGTCGACATCAGCGGCGTGCTGGCCGCGGCGGAGGACGTCGTCAAGCCCTTCATCCGCCGGATGCCGATCATGGACCGCTCCTCGATCACCCAGGGCTACGCGGGCGTCTACAGCTCCTTCCTGCTCCACGCGGAGCGGGCGGCCGAGCGCTACGGCGTGCCGGCCCACGAGATCCTCATGAAGGTCGGCGAGTACGGCTACGTCGGCGGCCAGGAGGACATGATCATCGACGTGGCCCTGGAGCTGCGCGACGGGAAGAAGGTCTCTGCATGAGCACGCAGTGGGACGTCGAGTCAGTCGCGACCGAGCTCCTGGCCTGCGAGGACGAGCGTCGCGACCGGGTGAAGTTCACCGACGAGTGGCCCGAGCTGGACGTGGCCACCGGCTACGAGATCCAGGACCTCACCCTGCAGCGCCGCCTCGACCGCGGGGAGAAGCTCATCGGCATCAAGCTGGGTCTCACCTCCCGGGCCAAGCAGCAGCGCATGGGGGTCGACACCCCCTTCGTCGCCTGGCTCACGGACGCCATGATCCTGCCGGCCGGTGACCCCGTGCCGCAGGACCAGCTGATCCACCCGCGCATCGAGCCCGAGCTCGTCTTCGTCATGGGCGAGCGGCTCGAGGGCCCCGGCGTCACCGCTGCCCAGGCGATGGCGGCCGTCGACCACGTCCTCGGCGGGGCCGAGGTCATCGACAGCCGCTACCGCGACTTCAAGTTCGCCGCCGGTGACGTCATCGCCGACAACGCGAGCTCCGGCGCCTTCGTCACCGGGCCGGTGGCCCTCACGCCGAGCGAGCTCGACCTCTCCCTCGAGGCAGTACTCGTCGAGGTCGACGGGCAGGTCGTCGACTCGGCGACCGGTGCCGCCGTGCAGGGACATCCCGGCGAGGCGCTCGCCCTCGCGGCCAACGACCTCGCCACGCGGGGCCACGCCATCGAGCCCGGCTGGATCGTCCTCACCGGCGGCATGACCGACGCGTACTTCGCGACGCCCGGGACCTCGATCTCGCTACACTTCACCTCCCTGGGATCCGTGCGGATCAACGGGGGCGAGTGACGTGCCCGTCGTCCAGGTCACTCTCACGCACGGGCGCAGCCCCGAGACGATCCGGTCGATGATCTCGGCGATCACGCAGGCCATGGTCGACTCCGGGGTCGCCCCCAAGGAGGCCGTGCGCGTCATGGTCTCCGAGATCCCCACCGCCCACTTCGCCGCGGGTGACGTCACCATCGCCGAGCGGCACGCCGCGCAGCAGCCCGCCACCCCCACCGAGGAGACCCCGACATGAGCGACCAGTTCTTCGGTCACATCATCGACAACGAGGAGGTCGAGTCGCTCAGCGGTGAGCGCTTCGACGTCTACAACCCGTGGACCCAGGAGGTCTTCGCCCAGGCCGCCGAGGGTGGTGCCGAGGACGCCGAGCGCGCCATCGCCAGCGCCCGCAGGGCCTTCGACGAGGGCCCCTGGCCGCGGATGACCCGCCCCGAGCGGGCCGCCGCGATCCACCGGCTCGCGGACCTCATGGAGGAGCGCGCCGACGAGCTGGCGACGCTCGACTCGACCAACATGGGCAAGCCCTTCGCCCAGGCCAAGCACGACGTCGGCCGGTCGGTTGCCAACTTCCGATTCTTCGCCGACCACCAGCGTGACCACACCGGTGACGTCTACCCGATGCCGTCCGGGCACCACACCTACAGCGAGTTCGGTCCCGTCGGCGTCGTCGCGGCGATCTCGCCGTGGAACTTCCCGCTGATGATGGCGACGTGGAAGATCGCTCCCGCGATCGCCTGGGGCAACACCTGCATCATCAAGCCGAGCGAGGACACCCCGGCCTCGGTCACCCTGCTCGGCCGGCTCGCGGTCGAGGCCGGGTTCCCCCCGGGCGTGCTCAACGTCCTCAACGGCCACGGTGCGCCCGCCGGATCGACGCTGACGGCCGACGACCGCGTCGACCGCGTCACCTTCACCGGCTCGTCGACCACGGGCAAGGCCGTCATGGCCTCGGCCTCGACGCACCTCGCGCCGGTCTCGCTCGAGCTGGGCGGGAAGGGGGCCAACCTCGTCTTCGACGACGCGGACATCGACAACGCCGTCTACTGGGCGGTCGAGGCGATCTTCCGCAACTCGGGGCAGATCTGCCTCGCGGGCTCGCGCCTCTTCGTCCAGTCGGGGATCTACGACGAGTTCATGGAGCGCTTCCAGGCCGCGGCCGAGGCGCTGACGATCGGCGACCCCTTCGACCCCGAGGTCAAGTTCTCCGTCCTCTCGTCCAAGAAGCACTTCGACAAGGTGTCGGGGTACGTGGGCGGCGTCGAGGGCGACGGCGGGACCATCCGCACCGGTGGCGTCGACGAGGACGGGCGCTGGCTCGTGCGGCCCACGATCATCGAGGACCTCCCGCTGGACGCCGCGGCGTACTGCGACGAGATCTTCGGTCCCGTGGTCGTCGTCAACAGGTTCGACACCGAGGCCGAGGCCGTCCGCCTGGCCAACGACACCCGCTACGGGCTCAACGCGATGCTCTTCACGGAGAACCTCTCCCGTGCGCACCGCGTCAGCTCCAACCTGCGGGCCGGCACGGTCTGGGTCAACTGCTTCTTCATCCGCGACCTGCGCACGCCCTTCGGTGGCGTCGGCGACTCCGGCGTCGGCCGCGAAGGGGGCGACTTCAGCCGCGAGTTCTTCACCGAGCCCAAGGCCGTGGTCATGCAGATCGACCGGAGCGTCCCCGGCGCCTGACGCCCCTGAGCGAGACTCCCGGACCCCAGCCCTCGGGCGGGTCCGGGAGTCTCGTCGTGTCAGCGGGTGCCGATGACGTCGTTGTCCTGGCCGGCCACGACCCGCGTGCGCGTGCCCCGGGCCAGGCGCTGCGCGACGCGCTGCCAGCCGCCCCGAGGCAGCTCGCCCGGGACGACGTGGTGCAGCACGAGCTGGCGGACCTCGACCTCGCGCAGCAGGTCCCGCAGCTGCGCCTCGGTCGTGTGCGCACCGAACATGTGGTTGCGGAAGGCCTCCTTGATCGCCTCCGGCACGGGCAGCGCGTCGATGCTGGCGACGATGCTCGCGTGGTCGACGACCTCGTGGAGCAGGACGTCGCTGCCGTCCGCCATCTCCAGCAGGTTGGGCGTGAGCGTCGTGTCGCCGGAGATGACGATCGAGCCGTGGTTGGAGTCGAAGCGGTAGGCGTAGGACGGCGCCATCTGGCCGTGGTCGACGAGCGTCGCCGAGACGCGAACGCGGTCGTCCTCGTGGACGGTGAACGGGCTCATCCGGGCCGGCGGACCGGCGACCGGGACGGTGATCCCCGACGGCAGCGCGATGTCGTGCGCCTGCACGACCCGGTCGATGCGCGGGGACCCGGCGTCGAAGATCCGGTCGTTGACGTCGGTGGCGAAGGCGGCGAGCAGCTGCCGCACCATCGAGGTCGTGCCGGGCGTCGGCTCCGACGGGTTGAAGGGCGCCGGAGCGGGTCGACCCGGTGGGAAGACGGTCGGCAGGGCGCCGCGGTCGCCCGGTCCATACACGTGGAACGGTAACTCCAGAGAACCGAGCCCGCCACCGATGAAGCCCTGGACGAGGAAGGTCGCCAGGTCGGTCACGTGGTCGGAGTGGAGGTGGGTGATGAAGCCGGCACGGAAGGCGGTGAGGTCGTTCTTGCCGTCCGCAGGGCCCATCACACCGGCGTCGACCATGCCGGCCGCCGATCCGTGCCCGGCGTCGACGAGGTACCGCGCGCCGTCCACCTCGACCACGGTGCAGATCCCCCGTCGGCCGCTGGCCATGGGCCAGATCGGGCCGCCCGCGGTCCCCACGAGGACGGCGCGCATCCGGGCGTCGGACCGGCGGGGTGCCCGGGCCGTCGCGGCGGAGGCCGGGCCCGCCGAGGCCAGGGCGGCGGTCAGGGCGGCCGAGGCCCCGAGCCCGCCGTAGAGCAGGCCGCGCCTGCCGATGCCCGCGCGCGGCGGGGTGTCCCCGGTGTCCCCGGTGTCCCCGGTGTCCGGGTGGTCGGGTGAGGTGTCAGCCAAGGGCACGACAGGTGTGCAGGATCCGCACATGAGAGCTCCTTTGATCCCAAGCGTGTGTAGTGCTCACTACAATGACGGGCCACGCGCGAGGGCGCAAGGGCGGCGTCGACGCCGTGGGACGCGGACATTCCGCGGAGCCGGACGATTGGCCGTCTCCCCGGGTCGTTATGGCATCGTGAGATGTCGCTCTTGATCCCGGGGGCGGTGACGTGCATTCGAGGAGAGCAGACATGAGCGGTCCGGAGAGCCCGCGGGGCGGCGACGCCTTCGACGACTTCTTCGGCGACCCCACCCCGTCCGGTCGGATGGGCCCCGCGCCCGACCAGCCGGCGGGAACCCCCTTCGCCGATGCCGACGACGAGACGACCCGAGCCATGGCCCCGGCCCGGCCCGAGGCCGACCCGGAGGCCACCCAGGCCGCCGAGGTGCTCCCCCCGATCACGCCCGAGCCGACGCCCCACGGCGCCGTCCCCGAGGCCTGGTGGGCACCCGAGCCCGAGAGCGCGCCCCCGCAGCGCGCCGATGGCGGCCACGGCAGCACCTGGCAGCCGGTCCCGTCTGCCGGGCCTGCGCGCGACGAGCCCCAGCCGTACCGCGAGCCGGGCCACCCGGGTCGCTCGGTGTCCCCGCTCGCCCTCGTCGCCATGCTCGTCGGTGGCGTCCTCCTCGGTGGGCTCTGCGTCGGCGGGCTCGTCATGACCCTGGGCGGCGGCGACGAGCCGGTCGCGCAGTCCACGACGGTCACCGAGCCGGGCACGCCGCCGGACTCGACGTCGTCGGGTGCGACACCGCCGTCCACGTCGTCGACGCCTCCGCCGTCCTCGTCGTCCTCGTCGTCCTCGTCCGCCCGCACCGGTCAGCTGCCGGCGGGCGCGAGCCGGTGCGCCGGCCCCAAGGACGGCACCTCGGTCGCCCGGGGCACCCAGGTCACCAGCTGCGAGTTCGCCGCGGTCGTGCGCGACGCCTACCTCGCCGAGGCCCCCGAGGACGGGCGCGCCACGCTCGAGGTGCGCAGCCCGGTGACCGACAAGACCTACACGATGACCTGCAGCGGGGCGGCGGTCACCCGCTGCACCGGCGGTGACAACGCCGTCGTCATCCTCTACTGACGTGCGCCTGCCGCTCGTCGGGGTGAGCGCCCTGCTGCTCGGCCTCCTCCCCGCCTCGGCGTGCACCCGGGAGGTCGCACCGACGCCACCCGCGACGACGGCCAGCCCCACGTCCGCGGCCACGACGGCCCGGCCCTCGTCCACGAGGACACCGACGCGCCCGGACGCCCGTCGCCTGGACGCCGCCCTCGAGCGGGTCGCCCGGCAGCACCCCGACTCCGAGGTCGCCGTGGCCTGGGCGCCCGTCGGGACGAAGGGCAGGCCCCACGTCGTCGGCGACCCCACCCGTCTCGTCGCCTGGTCGACCATCAAGGTCCCCTTGGCCCTCGCCGTCGTCCGCGCCGGGCACGGCGACGAGATGGCGGATGACATCGACCGGGCGCTGCGCGCCTCGGACAACGAGGCGGCGACCCGGCTCTGGGAGCGCCTCGGCGGCGGCAGCCGCGCGAGCGAGGCGGTGGGCACCCAGCTGCGACGTGTCGGGGACCGGACCACCGACGTCCCGGCCGAGGTCACCGTCCCGGGGTACTCCCCCTTCGGCCAGTCGTCGTGGGCGCTCACGGCCCAGACCCGCTTCACCGCCGCCCTGCCGTGCCTGACCGGGTCGGCGTCGGTCACCGACGCGATGGGCCGGGTCTCCGACGGCCAGCGCTGGGGGCTGGGGGGCATCAGGGGTGCGCGCTACAAGGGTGGCTGGGGGTCGACGCCGGGCGGGTACGTCGTGCGGCAGCTGGGCATCGTGCCCGGGACGAAGGGGGACACCGCCGTGACCCTGCAGGTGCGGACCGGGACCCACGAGCAGGGCACGGCGATCGCCGACGAGCTCGTCGCGGCCCTGCGGGGGCACCGCGACGGACTGCCGGTCGGCACCTGCCGCTGAGCGGGGCGGATCAGGAGGTCGTGACCGAGTCGATGATCGTCTCCGCGACCTCGTCGGCGGTGTCCTGAGAGCCGGCCGAGACGGTGATCATCGCGGCGCCGGCATCGGTCGGCACGGCGAGCATCCGGGCGTGGAACTGCTGAGAGCCCTGGCCCATGGTGTAGCTGCTGTCGAGGGCCGCGCCGAGCTCGGTGCCCGTCTCGTCGATCTGGCCGACCTTGGCGCCGATCCCCTCCAGCTGCGACGTCATGTCGGCCTCGGTGGGCATCGCCGGCGAGGCGACGACGTTGACGTTGTTGCCGAAGCCCTGCTCCGTGTCACCGATGACCATGACGTCGACGGACTCCGCCACCTGCGCGACGAGCTCCTTGGCCGTGGTGCCCTGCCGTTCCGCCGAGTCCTCGAGGGCCTGGGGCGCCTGCTGGCTGCCGTCGGCGATCTTGGCCGGGTCGACGACGGTCCAGCCCTCGGGCACGTCGAAGGCGACGCCGGCCTGGGTCGCCGTCGCTGACTCGGCCTCGGGGGTGGACTCGGCCGAGGACTCGGCGGAGGACGTGGTGGCGGCGCTCGACTCGTCGCTCGTGCCGTCCCCGCCGCAGGCGGAGAGGGCGAGGACGGCGGCGCCGGCCAGGGCGGCGAGGACACGGGAGCGGTGCGTTGTCGTCATGCTTCGACCCTCGTGAGGCCACCCGGATCCGCGATGGGGAGCCCTCCCCGTCGACGACGCCCGCAGGCGGCGATGAGAGCGCCGCGGGGGCCGGGACACGTGTGGGGAGTCGTCCGACCGTCCCTCCCGCGCCGAGAGCGGCCGCCACGGGGCGTGCATGATGCTTCGTGGAGAGGGGGCGCGGGGTAGAATCGGGGGGTTGAGGCCGCGGCGCCAGCCCCATGGGGCCAGCCCGCGGTAATCCATGCACCGCACCAGCTCGAGGAGCACCGTGGCAGACGAGCAGTCGCCGAAGGCCCAGCCGAAGACCCCGGACCCCGGGGGGCCGGAGTACGACGCCAACGCGATCCAGGTCCTCGAGGGCCTCGAGGCCGTCCGCAAGCGCCCCGGCATGTACATCGGCTCCACCTCGGAGCGGGGCCTGCACCACCTCGTGTGGGAGATCGTCGACAACGCGGTGGACGAGGCGATGGCCGGCTACGCCGACACCATCGACGTCACCCTCATGGACAACGGCGCGGTCCGGGTCAAGGACAACGGCCGCGGCATCCCGACCGACATCCACGAGGCGGAGGGCATCTCGGCCGTCGAGCTCGTGCTCACCCAGCTGCACGCCGGCGGCAAGTTCGGCGGCGGCGGGTACAAGGTCTCCGGTGGTCTGCACGGCGTCGGCTCGTCCGTCGTCAACGCGCTCTCGACGCGGCTCGACGTCTGCGTGCGGCAGAAGGGGCACGCGCACCGCATGTCCTTCGAGCACGGCGTGCCGACCGGCCCCCTTCGCCGGGAGGAGGAGACCGATGCGACCGGCACGACGATCACCTACTGGGCCAACGACGAGATCTTCGAGACCGTCGAGTACGACTGGGAGACGATCCGGGCGCGCTTCCAGCAGATGGCCTTCCTCAACAAGGGCCTGACGATCAACCTCGTCGACGAGCGCGTCGAGGAGCCCACCGAGGCCGAGCAGGCCGAGGACCTCGACCACGTCGACGACGACATCACCGAGGTCGTCGACTCCGAGGACGGCGCGGCCGCGGCCCCGAAGAAGGCACGCAAGGTCTCCTACCGCTACGACAACGGCATCGTGGACTACGTCACCCACCTCGTCTCCTCCAAGAAGGCCGAGCCGGTGACCGCCGAGATCATCTCGATCGAGACCGAGGACGTCGACCGGGCGCTCTCCCTCGAGCTGGCGATGCAGTGGACGAGCGCCTACAGCGAGTCGGTGCACACCTACGCCAACGCGATCAACACGCACGAGGGCGGCACCCACGAGGAGGGCTTCCGCGCGGCGCTGACCAAGCTCGTCAACGACTTCGCGCGCAAGCAGAACATCCTCAAGGACAAGGACGACAACCTCACCGGTGACGACATCCGCGAGGGCCTGACCGCCGTCATCTCCGTCAAGCTCGGCGAGCCGCAGTTCGAGGGCCAGACCAAGACCAAGCTCGGCAACTCCGAGGTCAAGGGCTTCGTCCAACGGGCCATGACCGACGAGTTCGGCCACTGGCTCGAGGCGCACCCCAACGAGGGCAAGGACATCGTGCGCAAGTCGGTCCAGGCCGCCGCGGCGCGCATGGCCGCCCGCAAGGCGCGCGAGGCGACCCGCCGCAAGGGCCTGCTCGAGTCCGGCGGCCTGCCGGGCAAGCTCTCCGACTGCCAGAGCAAGGACCCCACGGTCTCCGAGGTCTTCATCGTCGAGGGCGACTCCGCCGGCGGCTCGGCCAAGGCCGGCCGCAACCCGGAGAACCAGGCGATCCTCCCGATCCGCGGCAAGATCCTCAACGTCGAGAAGGCCCGCATCGACAGGATCCTCGCCAACCAGGAGGTCCAGGCGCTGATCTCGGCCTTCGGCACGGGCATCGGTGAGGACTTCGACATCGCCAAGGCGCGCTACCACAAGATCGTGCTCATGGCCGATGCCGACGTCGACGGCATGCACATCCGCACGCTCCTGCTGACCCTGCTCTTCCGCTTCATGAAGCCCCTCATCGAGGCCGGGTACGTCTACCTCGCCCAGCCGCCGCTCTACCGGCTCAAGTGGTCCAACCACGACCACGAGTTCGCCTTCACCGACCGGGAGCGTGACGCGATGATCGCGGCCGGCCAGGCGAAGGGGTGGCGACTGCCCAAGGACAACTCGATCCAGCGCTACAAGGGTCTCGGCGAGATGAACTACCAGGAGCTGTGGGAGACCACGATGGACCCCGACACCCGGGTGCTGCTCCAGGTGACGCTCGACGACGCGGCCGCCGCCGACGAGATCTTCGCCGTGCTCATGGGCGAGGACGTCGAGTCCCGACGCAGCTTCATCCAGAAGAACGCGCGCGACGTGCGCTTCCTCGACATCTGAACCCTCGGGGGGCTCCGCCCCCCGAGTGCCCCCCCGAGAACCGCGGAGCTGGCCCCGAACCCGCCTCCGCCCCCTTCGGCCACGACCCCGAGGTGACCTGCAGACCATGACCGACACCCCCACCACGCCCGAGACCGACCGGACCGAACCGGTCGACCTCAACGCGGAGATGCAGCGCAGCTACATCGAGTACGCGATGAGCGTCATCGTCTCGCGCGCGCTGCCCGACGTGCGCGACGGCCTCAAGCCGGTGCACCGCCGCATCGTCTACGCGATGTACGACGGCGGCTACCGCCCCGACCGTGGCTACAACAAGTGCTCGCGCGTCGTCGGCGACGTCATGGGCCAGTACCACCCGCACGGTGACAGCGCGATCTACGACGCGATGGTCCGCCTCGTGCAGCCGTGGTCGCTGCGCTACCCGCTCATCGACGGCCAGGGCAACTTCGGCTCCGCCGGCAACGACGGCGCGGCCGCCCCCCGGTACACCGAGTGCAAGATGGCTCCGCTCTCGCTGGAGCTCGTGCGCGACATCGACCAGGAGACGGTCGACTTCGTCCCCAACTACGACGGCAAGACGCTGCAGCCGGACGTGCTGCCCGCGCGCTTCCCCAACCTGCTGGCCAACGGCTCCGCCGGCATCGCCGTCGGCATGGCCACGCAGATCCCGCCGCACAACCTGCGCGAGGTCGCCGACGCCGCCCAGTGGATGCTCGACCACCCGGAGTCCTCCCGCGAGGAGGCCCTCGAGGCCGTCATGGGCTTCATCAAGGGCCCCGACTTCCCGACCGGCGCGCTCATCATGGGCCACCGCGGGATCGAGGACGCCTACCGCACCGGCCGCGGGTCGATCATCATGCGCGCCGTCGTCGAGGTCGAGGAGATCCAGGGCCGCACCTGCCTCGTCGTCACCGAGCTGCCCTACCAGGTCAACCCCGACGCGCTGGCGCAGAAGATCGCCGAGATGACCAAGGAGGGTCGCCTGAGCGGCATCGCGGACATCCGCGACGAGACCTCCGGGCGCACCGGCCAGCGCCTCGTCATCGTCCTCAAGCGGGACGCGGTCGCCAAGGTCGTGCTCAACAACCTCTACAAGCACACCCAGCTGCAGACCAACTTCGGCGCCAACATGCTGGCCCTCGTCGACGGGGTGCCCCGCACCCTGCCGGTCTCGGCCTTCATCCGGTACTGGGTCGAGCACCAGATCGACGTCATCATCCGGCGCACCGAGTACCGGCTGCGCAAGGACGAGGCCGCGATCCACATCCTGCGCGGCTACCTCAAGGCCCTCGACATGCTCGACGAGGTCATCGCGCTCATCCGCCGCTCGCCGACGGTCGACGAGGCCCGTGCGGGTCTGATCGAGCTCCTCGACATCGACGAGGTGCAGGCGATGGCGATCCTCAACCTCCAGCTGCGGCGCCTCGCCGCGCTGGAGCGGCAGAAGATCATCGACGAGCACGACGAGATCGAAGCCCGGATCCTCGACTACAAGGACATCCTCGCCAAGCCCGAGCGGCAGCGGCAGATCGTCAAGGACGAGCTCGCGGAGATCGTCGACCGCTACGGCGACGACCGGCGCACGCGGATCCTGCCCTACGACGGCGACGTCGCCATGGAGGACCTCATCCCCGAAGAGGACGTGGTCGTCACGATCACCCGGGGCGGCTACGCCAAGCGCACCCGCGTGGACGAGTACCGGGCGCAGAAGCGTGGCGGCAAGGGGGTGCGCGGCGCCTCCCTGCGCGGTGAGGACGTCGTGCGCAACTTCTTCACGACCACCTCCCACCACTGGCTGCTGTTCTTCACCAACCTCGGCCGGGTCTACCGGGTCAAGGCCTACGAGCTGCCCGAGGCGGCGCGTGACGGCAAGGGCCAGCACGTCGCCAACCTGCTGGCCTTCCAGCCGGACGAGCAGATCGCGGCCGTCTACGCGATCAAGGACTACGAGGCGGCGCCCTACCTCGTGCTCGCGACCAAGCGCGGCCTGGTCAAGAAGACCCGCCTGACGGAGTACGACTCGCCGCGCAGCGGCGGCCTCATCGCCATCAAGCTGCGCGAGGACGACGAGCTCATCGGCGCCGCCCTCGTCGCCGCCGAGGACGACCTGCTGCTCGTCTCGCGCAACGCGATGTCGGTGCGCTTCCACGCCACGGACGACGTCATCCGCCCGATGGGCCGCTCGACGAGCGGTGTGACGGGCATGAAGTTCCGCGGCGACGACTCGCTGCTCGCGCTCAACGTCATCGAGGACGGCACCGACCCGGACGTCTTCGTCGTCTTCGAGAACGGTGTGGCCAAGCGGACCGCCGCCTCGCAGTGGACCGCCAAGGGCCGGGCCGGTCTGGGTGTCACGGCGGCCAACTCCGGCAAGGGCGGCCAGCTCGTCGGCGCACTCGTCGTCGACGAGAGCGACGAGGTCATGGTCGTCATGGAGAAGGGCAACATCGTGCGCTCCGCGGTCACCGAGATCAACCGCACGAGCCGCAACACGATGGGGGTCAGCTTCGCCACGCCGCGCAAGGGCGACGCGATCGTGGCCGTCGCCCGCAACGTCGACCGCGGCGACGCGGACCCGGAGGCTGACGTCGACGAGCAACCCGACGGGGTAGCGTCGGAGCCTGACGAGCAGTCCGCCGGGAGCGACCCGGTGGAGCCCGCCCAGCAGGGGGACATCCCCGGAGGTGACCAGGAGTGAGCCCGACAGGAGACACCACGGCCGTGCGCACGGCCGCCGGCCCGTCCCAGACGCCCCGCCGCGCCCCGTCCGGCAGCGCGGCCCGTCCGGCCCCGAGGGCCGGCCGACGTGTGAAGCTCATGGTCTCGCGGGTCGACCCCTTCTCCGTGATGAAGGTCGGCTTCCTCGTCTCGGTGGCCATGGGCATCGCCATGGTCGTCATGACCGGCGTGATGTGGGGCCTGCTCTCGGCGATGGGGGTCTTCGACTCCGTCAACGAGCTGGCCGGCCAGATCATCGGCGACGGCTCCGGTGAGACCTTCGACGTCATGGACTTCCTCGGCTTCGGCCGCGTGCTGTCCCTGTCGATCGTCCTGGCGGTCGTCGACGTCTTCCTGCTGACGGCCATCGCGACCCTCGGCGCCTTCCTCTACAACATCGTCGCCAGCCTCGTCGGCGGCGTGCACATGACGCTGACCGACGACTGATTCCCCCCGGCCTGCCGCCGTTTTGGTGGTGGCGGCAGGTGTGGGGTAATCTCGGGCGTCGCGCCACGGAGAGGTCCACGGCGCAGCACGGGCCCATAGCTCAGGCGGTTAGAGCGCTTCGCTGATAACGAAGAGGTCGGAGGTTCAAGTCCTCCTGGGCCCACCACTTTCGACGGTGAGGAGAGATCCATGAAGAAGGTCCTCGTACTCGTCGCGGCAGCAGCCGGCGCGGTGTACGCGCGGCACAGGATCGAGCAGCAGCGTTCCGAGAAGGACCTGCACGCCGCCACCAGCCGCATGGGCAACGCACCGAAGTCCTCCTCCGCGACCGGCGCCGCATGGGCGGCCGCCAGCGACCGTCCCACCTGATCCACCAGCCCTCGGGGGCGTGGCGCAATTGGTAGCGCACCTGCTTTGCAAGCAGGGGGTTGTCGGTTCGAGTCCGATCGCCTCCACCGAGGACGAAGGGGGTGTTCCGCGCTGCGGTTCACCCCCTTCGTCGTATCCGGGTCATCCCTAGATTGCGGGGTATGACCTCTGTCGAGACCGCCAACCCAGAGATTGCCGAGACGATCGACGTCAACGGCATCGCCACCAACTACCACGACGTGGGGGCGGGCGACCCGGTCCTGCTGATCCACGGCTCCGGGCCGGGCGTCAGCGCCTGGGCCAACTGGCGCGGCGTCCTGCCGGTCCTCGGCGAGCGCTACCGCGTCATCGCTCCCGACATCCTCGGCTTCGGCTACACCGAGCGGCCGGACGGCGTCACCTACGACCTCGCGACCTGGACCGAGCACCTCGTCGGTCTGCTCGACGCGCTCGGCCTGGAGCGGGTCGCGGTCGTCGGCAACAGCTTCGGCGGGGCGCTCGCCCTCAACGTCGCCGTGCACCACCCCGAGCGGGTCTCCAAGCTCGTCCTCATGGGTGCCGCGGGCGTCCCCTTCGAGATCACCGAGGGCCTGGACCGGGTGTGGGGCTTCGAGCCCAGCCTGCCCAACATGATCGACCTCATGGACCTCTTCGCGTACGACAAGTCCCGGCTCACCGAGGACCTGGCGAAGATCCGCCTCGCGGCCGCGACGCGCCCGGGCGTGCACGAGGCCTTCAGCGCGATGTTCCCGGCGCCGCGGCAGCGCTCGGTCGAGGCGCTCACCGTGCCCGACCAGTACATCCGCGAGCTGACGCAGCCCACGCTCGTGATCCACGGCCGCGACGACGAGGTCATCCCGCTCAGCACCTCGCTGCGCCTGCACGAGCTCATCGAGCAGTCGGAGCTGCACAGCTTCGGCCAGTGCGGCCACTGGGTGCAGATCGAGCACGCCGAGGGGTTCAACCGGCTCGTCGGGGACTTCCTGGCGTAGGTCCGGGCACGACGAAGGGGAGGTCCCACCGCACGGTGGGACCTCCCCTTCGTCGTGCGGGGCTCAGGCCTTGGTGTCACCCTCGGCCGGCAGGTCGCCACCGAGGTGCTCGGTGGACAGGTCGGTGCCCTCGGAGGTCCCCGAGACGGACGGGATGGACGAGTTGTCCGCCCAGTCACGCGCGGAGCTCCAGGCGTCGCTGCCCTCGGCGGCGTCGGCGTCCGCGCTCTGGGCACGGGCCTCCGGGGTGTCGTCGACCGGGGTGGCCGGTGCCGCCAGCGGGTCCTGGTCGAGCGCCGTCGGCGCGGCCAGCGGGTCGCTCGCCGGGGCGGGCGCGCTGTCGGACTTCTCCGCGAGCGGAGCCGCGGCCGGGGCGGCGACGGTCGACTCCCGCCCGGTCGTCGGGGCCTTGTACGGGTCGCCGGCGGGGACCGCCCACGGGTCCTTCTTCGGCGCCTGCTTCTGCTTCGCGACGAAGGCGGCGATGCCACCGGCCACGAGGGCGAGGAGCAGGAACTTCAGGCCACGACGCTTCGTGCGGGGCCGCTCCCCCTTGGCGGCGGCGAGGGCCATGCGGGGGTCCTGCTCGTCACGCAGGGCGGCGACCACCTCGGGCGCGCGGGTGGCGGCCTCGTCGGCGGCCTTGCGCCCGGCGGCGACACCGGCCGCGGCCAGGGTCGTCGCGGTCGCGGTGACCTTGGGCAGCACGTCGTCCACGAGGGTGTCGCGCAGGTCGTGGACCTCCTTGCCGGCCTTCTTGCCCCGCTTGCGCGCGGCCTTCTTGCCCTTCTTGGCGTCCTTGACGGCCTGCTTGCGGGCCTCGTGAGCCTGCGCGCGCAGCTCGGCGGCGTGCGCGGCGGCGCTCTCGCGGGTGGCGGCGGCCTGCTCGGTGGCGGCAGCGCGCAGCACGTGGGCCCGCTCGGCACCCGTCTCACCGTGCTCGGCCATCCTGTCGATGATCTCGTGGACCTTCAGGGATGCGGACTCGGCGGTCTCGTGGGCGCGTACGCGCCCGGTCTCGACCTTGTTGTTCTGCTTGAACACTCTTCCTCCTGCGCAGTCGGGTACCTCCCCCATCCTGCACCGGATCGGCGGACAGGGAAACCGAGGAGGCGTGGGGGGCGCCACATCCCCCCTTCGTCCGTGTCTACGATGGTCGTCATGAAGGCGATCCTGCACACCAACCACGGCGACATCTCCATCGAGCTGTTCCCCAACCACGCTCCCAAGACCGTCGACAACTTCGTCGGCCTCGCCACGGGCGAGAAGGAGTACACCGACGACGCCGGTCGCTCCAACCCCACGAAGTTCTACGACGGCCTGGGCTTCCACCGGATCATCCCCGGCTTCATGATCCAGGGCGGCTGCCCGCTGGGTCAGGGCGTCGGCGGCCCCGGCTACGCGTTCGACGACGAGATCCACCCGGACCTGACCTTCGCCAAGCCGTACCTGCTCGCCATGGCCAACGCCGGCAAGCAGATGGGCCGCGGCACCAACGGCTCCCAGTTCTTCGTCACGGTCGGTGAGACCCCGTGGCTCAACGGCAAGCACACGATCTTCGGCGAGGTGTCCGACGGCCCGAGCCGCGAGGTCGTCGACAAGATCGCCGCCGTCCCGACCGGAGCGATGGACAAGCCGGTCGAGCCGGTCGTCATCGAGTCCGTCGAGATCGTCAAGGACTGATCCACGATGTCGCAGCCGCCGTCCGGCGTGCCGGGCGGCGGCTCCGGCACCGACGTCCCCGTCTGCCCGCGCCATCCCGACCGGGTCACCTACATCCGGTGCCAGCGGTGCCGGCGCCCCGTCTGCTCGGAGTGCCAGCGCAGCGCCGCGGTCGGTGTCCAGTGCGTGGACTGCGTCCGCGAGCAGGCGAGGGCGGACCGCCCCCGGGTCACGGTCTTCGGTGGGCGCGCCGGCGCCTCCGCCGAGAAGCCGTACCTGACGATGGGCATCATCGCCGTCTGCGTCGTGGTCTGGGTCGGTGAGCTGGTCTCCCCGCGGGTCTTCCAGGAGGTGGCCTTCGCTCCGGCGATCGGCGCGAGCGAGCCGTGGCGGCTGCTCACCTCGGCCTTCGCGCACAGCCCCAACCAGCCGATGCACATCATCTTCAACATGCTGGCGCTGTGGCTGGTCGGCGGCTACCTCGAGCGGATGCTCGGCTGGGCCCGCTACCTCGCGATCTACCTCGTCACCGCCCTCGCCGGCTCGGTGACCTGGCTGCTCTTCCAGCCCGTCGACCCCTTCGACCCAGAGGCCTACGTGCCGGTCGTGGGTGCCTCGGGCGCGGTCTTCGGGCTCTTCGCGGCGGTCATCGTGCTCAACAGGCACCTCGGCCGGGACAGCTCGGCGATGGTGGCGACGATCGGCATCAACGCCGTCATCGGTTTCCTCGTGCCCAATGTCGCCTGGCAGGCGCACCTCGGCGGCCTCGTCGCCGGCGGCGTCATCGCCGCGGCCCTGGCGCTCTCGCGCACCCGACGGCAGCCGGTGATCGCCTGGGTGGGGATCATCGGCGTGCTCGTGGTCGTCCTGGCCCTGGGGATCGGCAGGTACGCGTTGTCCCCAGCCCCGGTGCTCGGTCCCTTCGCCTGAGGCCCCCGGTCGACGGACCCTGTGAAACCGGGGAGTTACACCGATGTCATTTGTCCCCAGCTGTGAACAAGCCTGTGGATAACCCGGGTTGTCCACAGCACGTGTGGACGACGAGAGGCCGCACCCGCGGTGAGCGGGTGCGGCCTCTCGTCGTGAGCGAGGGCGGGCGGCTACTTCCAGCGCGTCGTCATCGCGAAGCCGGCGAGGATGAAGGCGAAGCCCGCGCCGAGGTTCCAGCGACCCCATGACTCGACGGGGTACTGCTCCTGCGAGATGTAGAAGGTCACGACCCAGACCAGGCCGATGAGCATCAGGCCGAGCATGACCGGGGTGAACCAGCCGGGGTTGCCCACGCGCTGCGCCTTGACCTTGTGCCGCGCCCTGGCCTCGGCGGCGTCGACCTCGCTCTGGGCGGTGGCCCGCTTGCGCGGGTCGCCGGAGCGCTCGGCGGCGCTGCGGGTGGTCTTCCTGGCGGAGGTGACCGCCTGGTCGGTCGTGTCCTTCGCGTCGTCGGCCGACTTCGCCACTGGGTGCTCCTCGAGGTTGTGCGGGTTCGTGGCCTAGCGTAGAGGTCGAGACCGTCGTCACCGATCGAAGGGGGGTCCCCGCCGTGCGGACCTGGCTCACGCACCGCCCGAGCCGGTGGTCGGCCCTGGTGCCGGTCATCGCCGTCGGCGCCGGCCTGCTCTTCGCGACCTCCAGCACGACCGCGCGGGGCACGGACCTGCGCAGCGAGGCGACCGGGCTGCCGGATGTCATCCGGGAGCGCACCATCGACAACGAGCGCTCCGGCCAACGGGTCGAGGCGCTGCGCTCCGACGTCGACCGGTTGACCTCCGACGCCGCCCCCGGCAGCTCCCGCCTGCGGCAGATCGACCGCACCACCCGCGCCAACGCCGCCCCGGCGGGGCTCACTGCGGTCCAGGGCCCCGCCCTCACGGTGACCCTCGACGACGCTCACCTCAAGGCGAGCGAGGTCCCCGAGGGGTTCACCGTCGACGACGTCGTCGTGCACCAGCAGGACGTGCAGGGCGTGGTCAACGCGCTGTGGCGCGGCGGCGCCGAGGCGATGCAGATCATGGACCAGCGCGTCATCTCCACGAGCGCCGTGCGCTGCGTCGGCAACACCCTCATCCTCCAGGGTCGGGTGTACTCGCCGCCCTTCACCATCACCGCGATCGGCGACCCGGACGAGCTGCAGCAGGCACTGGACGACGACCCGGCCGTGAGCATCTACAAGCAGTACGTCGACGCGGTCGGCCTGGGCTACGAGGTCCAGCGCGATGACGACAAGGAGCTGCCCCCCTTCGCCGGTCGGACGAGCCTGGAGCACGCCCGGCCCGTCGCCGACAACGAGTGAGGGACATACTGTGCCGGTGAGCCAGATCCTCGTCGTCGACAACTACGACAGCTTCGTCTTCACGATCGTGGGCTACCTGCAGCAGCTCGGCGCGCAGACCACGGTCGTGCGCAATGACGCACTGGGCCCCGGTGACGGCGCGGACTTCGACGGGGTGCTCGTCTCTCCGGGCCCCGGCACACCGGAGGGTGCGGGCGTGTCCATGGCGATGATCGAGGCCTGCGCGGAGCGCGCCCAGCCGATGCTCGGTGTCTGCCTCGGCCACCAGGCCCTCGGCGTCGTCCTCGGCGCCACCGTCGGCCGCGCGCCCGAGCTGCTCCACGGCAAGACGAGCCGGGTGCTGCACGACGGGGCGGGGGTCCTCGCGGGCCTGCCGTCCCCCTTCACCGCGACGCGGTACCACTCGCTGACGATCGACCCGGCGACGGTGCCGGACGAGCTGGTGCCGACCGCCCACACGCAGTCCGGCGTCATCATGGCGGCGCGCCACCGGGACCTGCCGCTCCACGGGGTGCAGTTCCACCCCGAGTCGGTGCTCACCGAGGGCGGCCACCGCATTCTCGCCAACTGGCTCGCCCTGACCGGCGACGCCGACGCCGTGGGCCGCAGCGCCGGCATGTCCCCGCTCGTGCGTGACGTCGAGGGCGTCGCGCGCGCCGTCGCCGCCGGCTGAGCGGCAGGGCTGCTGTGGGCGAGCCCCGCGTCGGTCCGCTCGACCGGCTGCAGCGGCGCCACTCCGTGCTCGGGTTCCCGATCGGGGTCGTCTACAAGTTCTTCGACGACTTCGGCGGGTACCTGTGCGCCCTGCTCACGTACTACGGCTTCCTCTCGCTCTTCCCGGCCCTGCTGCTCCTGTCGACGGTCGTCGGATTCGTGCTCCGCGACCAGCCCGACTGGCAGCAGGCGATCCTCGACTCGGCCCTGTCGGAGTTCCCGATCGTCGGCGACGAGCTCGCCTCGACCGGCACTCTCGGGGGAGGGCCGCTCGGCCTGCTCATCGGTGGGTTGGCCGCCCTCTACGGCGGGCTCGGCGTCGGCCAGGCGCTGCAGTACGCCAGCAACACGGCGTGGATGATCCCGCGCAACTCTCGGCCCAACCCCTTCGCCAGCCGGGCGCGCGGGCTGCTCCTGCTCCTCGTGGCCGGCGTGACGATCGTCCTGACCACCGGCCTGACGATCTACCTCAAGCAGGTCGTCGCGGGCGGCTACGCCGGGTGGGCGATCACCATCGCCTCGGTCGTGCTCAACACGCTCGTCTTCGGGGTCGTCTTCGTCATCGCGACGACCAGGCCGCTGGACCTGTGGGACGTGCTCCCCGGCGCGGTCCTCGCGGCGCTCGCGTGGCAGGGGCTGCAGACCGTGGGGGCCTTCTACGTCAGCACGGTCATCGAGGGGGCGAGCAACCTCAACTCGGTCTTCGCCATCGTCCTGGGCCTGCTCGTCTTCCTCTACACGATGGCCGTGGTGACGATGCTCTGCGTCGAGGTCAACGTCGTGCGCAAGGAGCACCTGTGGCCGCGGGCGCTGCTCACGCCCTTCACCGACCAGGTCGTGCTCACCACCGCCGACCAGCGGTCCTACTCACGCCACGCGGAGGCGCAGCGTCTCAAGGGTTTCCAGCGGATCGACGTCTTCTTCGACGAGTCCCGCGGTCACGACGACCCCGCGGAGTGACCTCGTCGGGGTCATGGGCTCCGGTTGGGGCTCGCGGGGGACTGGGTCGTGCTGCTGGTCGGCGGGCCGGTCGGTCGCGGCGTCGTGGACGACGGCGTGAGCGGGTCGGACGTGGGGCTCGTGGACGTCGGGCTCGGCTCAGTCGTCGGTGAGTCGGTCGTCGTCGGCTCCGTGGTCGACGTGGTCGACGAGGGCGTGGTCGACGTGGGCGTGGGCGTCTCGGTGACCGTCGCCGTCGTCGTCTGCCCCGGGGGCCGCGCCACGACGAGCGTGACCGTGCTGCCCTGCTTGACCTTGCCGGGGCCGGGGCGCTGCGAGAGCACCGTGTCGGGCTCCTCGCCCGACTCCTGCGACTCGCGGACGACCTTGAGGTTGAGCCCGAAGATCTCGCGCGTCGCGTCGTCCACCTGCTGCCCGGTGTAGTCCCCGAGCTCGACGTTGCCGCTCGCGACGACGAGGTCGACCTCGCTGCCCGCGGCCACCGACTCGGCCGGCCCCGGCGAGCTGGAGATCACCCGGTTGGTCGTCTGGTCCGGGCTGTCCTCCTTGGTCACCGTCCCGAGCTCGAGCCCGGCGGCCTCGAGGTCGCGGGTCGCCTCGGCGAGGCCCTTGCCGGACAGGCTCGGCACCGGTACCTGGTCCGGGCCGCTCGAGGCCACGAGCGTCACGGTCTCGCCCTCGGGCAGGGTGGTCCCCTCCCGGGGGTCCTGCTCGAGCACCTCGCCCTTCGCGGCCTCGTCGGCACGCTGCTCGACGTCGACCTCGAGCCCGACCTTCTCGATCGCGGCCGTGGCCGCGTCCACGTCGCGGCCGACGACCCCGGGCACGGTGACCTGGACGACGTCGGGTCCCTGCGCGGCGTCCCAGGCGAACCACCCGAGCAGCGCGAGTGGGATGAGCAGGAGGGCCGCGAAGACCCACCCCAGCCGCCCGCTGCGCCGTCGCGGCTGGGTCGCGGGCATGGAGGCGGTGTCCGGGTCGGTGCGCGGCACGGGTACCGCTCGCGGCGCGGTGAGCGGGATCGTCGCGGTGGCCGCCTCGAGGCTGTCGGTCGCGACCGGGCTGATCGGCATGCCGCCGCGGTAGGCCTTGAGGTCCTCGGCCATCGACCGCGCGTCGGTGTAGCGCTCGTCGCGGTCCTTGGTGAGCGCGTGGTGGACGATCGCGTCCAGCTGCGGCGGGACGTCGGGGTTGATCGACGAAGGGAGCGGGATGTCGGCGTTGACGTGCTGGTAGGTCAGCGAGATCGGCTCACCGGTGTACGGGGTCCGTCCCGTGAGCAGCTCGAAGAGGAGGCAGCCGGTCGAGTAGACGTCGCTGCGCTGGTCGACCGTCTCGCCGCGGGCCTGCTCGGGGGAGATGTACTGGGCGGTGCCGATGACGGCCTGGGTCTGGGTCATCGTGGCCTGGGTGTCGGCGAGGGCGCGCGCGATGCCGAAGTCCATGACCTTGACGCTGCCGTCGTCGGTGACCATGACATTGCCCGGCTTGATGTCGCGGTGGACCATGCCCATCTCGTGGCTGTAGGCGAGTGCCTCGAGGACCGCCTGGACGATGCGCGCGGCCTCGTCGGGATCGAGGTAGCCGTGCTCGGAGTCGTTGAGCAGCTCGCGCAGCGTGTAGCCGTCGACGAGCTCCATGACGATGTAGGGGATGTCGAGGGCGGCCCCACCGGCCTCGGTGTGCCGGTCCTCGCCCGAGTCGTACACGGCGACGATCGAGCGGTGGTTGAGCCCGGCGACGGACTGGGCCTCGCGGCGGAACCGGCCGAGGAAGGCGGCATCCCGGGCGTGGTCGGTGCGCAGGATCTTGATCGCGACGGGTCGACCGAGCCGGGTGTCGTGACCGAGGTGGACCTCGGCCATGCCGCCACGGCCGATGAGCTCACCGACCTCGTAGCGCCCGCCGAGCAGGCGGGGTGCTGACGTGCTCATGCGCTCTCCCTCGGCGAGGTGCTCGGTGTGTCCGGGTGACCGGTGTGGTCGGGGTCGTCTGCTGGGCAGGTCACTGGAGGGCCGCCTTCATCACGGCCGCGCTGATCGGCCCGGCGACCGAGCCCCCGTAGCCCTCGTTGCCCGCCCGGCCGCCCTCCTCGACGACGACCGCGACGGCGATCTGCGGGTTGTCGGCCGGGGCGAAGGCGGTGAACCACGCGTGCGGCGCCTCGTCGTCCGCGTGCTCGGCGGTGCCGGTCTTGCCGGCGACGCTGTAGCCGGGCACGGCGCCCTGGGTGCCGGTGCCCTGCTCGACGACGAGCTTCATCATGTCGGTCAGCTGGTCGGAGGTCTCCGGCTCCATGGCCCTGGACAGCTGCTCGGGCTTGGTCTCGTCGATCTTCGACAGGTCCGAGCCGAGCACCGACTGCACGAGGTGCGGCTTCATGACGACGCCGTCGTTGGCCACCGCCGCGGTCACCATCGCGACCTGCATCGGGGTGACCCGCACGTCGTACTGGCCGATGCCGACCTGGGCCTCCTGCGGCGGGCTGAGCTCCTCGGGCACGGTCGACGGCGTGACGCTCATCGGGATGTCGAGGTCCTCGCCGAAGCCGAACTTGCCGGCCTGCTCGCGCACCGCGTCGCCGCCGAGCTCCATGCCGAGCCAGCCGAAGGCGGTGTTGCACGAGTCCTGCATGGCGACGGCCAGGGTCACCTTGTCGTCCGGCCCGCAGGCGCCGGGGTGCGAGTTGGGCAGACCGACGTCGGTCTGGGGCAGGTCGAGCACGGCGGGACCGGGGATCGAGGAGTCCTCGGACCAGCGACCGTCCTCGATGGCCGCGGCGGCGGTGACGATCTTGAAGACCGACCCCGGCGGGTAGAGGTTGCCGCCGATGGCCCGGTTGACGAGCGGGCGTGCCGGGTCGCTGTTCAGCGAGTCCCAGGCCTTCTTCTCCGTGGCGGGGTCATGGCTCACCAGGGGCGTCGGGTCGAAGTCGGGATGGGAGACCATCGCGAGCACCGCGCCGGTGCGCGGGTCGAGGGCCACGACGGCCCCCCGCTGGTCGCCGAGCGCCTCGTCGGCCGCCTGCTGCACCCTGGGGTTGATCGTCAGCTCGAGGCTGGCGCCCTTGGGCTCGCGCCCGGCGATCGTGCCGGTCACACGGTCGTAGAAGAGCTGGTCGTCCCGGCCGGAGAGCAGGCCGTCGGCGGCGCTCTCGATGCCACCACCGGGGCCGTAGGTGAAGGAGTTCCACCCGGTGACGTGGCTGTACAGCTCGGGCTCGCTGTAGCGGCGCTGCCACTGCAGGTCGTCCTGCGTCGGGGTGGAGCGCGCGATCGGCCGGCCGCCGAGCAGGATCTGCCCGCGCTCGCGGGCATAGCTCTCGAGCTGGGTGCGCCGGTTGCCGGGGCGGTCGTTGATGTCCTGGGAGCCGAGGACCTGGATCCACGTGCTCGACCCGAGCAGCAGGACGAAGAGCATCGCGAGGAGCATCGACAGGCGGCGGATGGGCTGGTTCACCGGGCCTTCACCACCTGGGTCGGCTCGTCCATCGACGCCGGGTCGAACTCCGGCTCGGGGCGGCGGGCGTGGTCGCTGATGCGCAGCAGGATGGCGACGAGGGTCCAGTTGGTGAGGAGCGAGGATCCGCCGTAGGCGACGAAGGGGAGGGTGAGGCCGGTCAGCGGGATGACCCGGGTGACGCCGCCGATGACGACGAAGACCTGGATCGCGAGGACGAAGGTCAGCCCGGTGGCCAGCAGCTTGCCGAAGCCGTCCCGCAGGCCGATGGCCGAGCGCAGCCCGCGCTCGACGAGCAGCGCGTAGAGCATGATCAGCGCGAAGACGCCGATGAGGCCGAGCTCCTCACCGAGGCTGGTGAAGATGAAGTCGGACTCCGGCAGCGGGGTGAGCCAGGGTCGGCCGCGGCCCAGGCCGGTGCCCGAGATCCCGCCGGCGGCCATGCCCATGATCCCGGTGGCCAGCTGGCCGCACTGCTGCATGCCCTCCTCGGAGAAGGTGTCGGTCCAGCACAGGACGCGGGTCTGCACGTGCGAGGCGAACTGGTAGACGACGAAGGCGCCGGCCGCGGCCATCGTCAGGCCGAGGACGATCCACGAGACCCGCTCGGTGGCGACGTAGAGCATCGCGACGAAGAGCCCGAAGATCAGCAGCGTGGTGCCGAAGTCGTTCTCCAGCACGAGGACGGCGGCCGCCGCGAGCCAGGCGATGGCGAGCGGCCCGAGGTCGCGTGCCCGCGGGAAGCTGATGCCGAGGAACTTGCGTCCGGCGAGGGCCAGCATGTCGCGGGTCTGCACGAGGTAGCCGGCGAAGAAGATCGCGAGCAGGATCTTGGCGACCTCGGCCGGCTGGAAGGTGAAGGCGCCGAGCTTGATCCAGATCTTCGCGCCGTAGACGGAGTGGCCGAAGGGGGTGAGCGGCAGCGTGATGAAGAGCAGCGCGAAGAACCCGGCGGTGTAGGTGTAGCGCCGCAGCACCCGGTGGTCACGCAGCATGATCAGTACGACGAGGGCGATGGCGACACCCAGTCCCGACCAGATGAGCTGGCGCAGCGCGAGCCCCTCGCTGAAGTCTCGCCCTGCGGCCAGGTCGAGCCGATGGATCATCACCAGCCCGATGCCGTTGAGCAGCGTGACGATCGGCAGGATGATCGGGTCGGCGTAGGAGGCCCGCCAGCGCAGCACGAGGTGCACGACGAGCGCGATGGCCGCGAGCAGGCCGGTGTGGCCGAGCAGGTCCGGCGGGACCTCGCCGGACTCGGCGACCGAGACGTTGACGTAGGCGAGGATCACGACGCCGATGGCGAGCGCGGTGAGCAGCAGCTCGACATTGCGGCCGCGGGCAGGGGTGATCGTCGTGATGGCGCGCATCATCGGCCGCAGGGCTCCCCTGTGGCCCGCAGCTGGCCGCACTTCTCCGCGGCGACGCGCAGGCTCTCGACCCGCTGGTCGGCGGCGGAGCGCGAGTCGACGGAGATCGTCGCCTCGACCTCGTCGCGGTAGAAGGTGGGCAGCTCGGACAGCTGGATGTCGGTCGGGTCGACGGCCGAGCTCAGCGAGATCGGGCCCAGGTCCTCGGCCACGCCCCGGTAGACCGTGACCTTGCCGTCCTGCGCCCCGACGAAGTACTGCTGCTGGGTCCACGCGTACCCGGCGTACAGGCCGGCGCCGAGGAGCAGCACGACGACGAGCAGGCCGCCGAGCCGACGGCCCCAGCGCCCCCGGCGACTGGTGGCGCCCTCCTCGTCGAGCTCCACCCCTTCGTCCTCGTCGTCGGTGCGGGTGAGGGCGGCGGCCTTGCCGGCCGGGGAGGTGTCGACGCGCTTGCGCGGGCGGCGCAGGGCGGCGCTGCCGACCACCTGGGGCTGGGTGGACGGCGCGGACCCGGCCTCGACGACGTCGGCGACGACGACCGTGACGTTGTCGGGCGCCCCGGCGCGGATGGCGAGGGAGACGAGGTCGTCGGCGGTCCGGCCGGGGGCCGCGCCGGCGGCGAGGATCTCCTCGATGGTGTCGCGGGCGACGAAGCCGGAGAGGCCGTCGCTGCACAGCAGGTAACGGTCGCCGAGGCGCGCCTCGCGGGCGCCGAGGTCGGGCTCGTCACCGTCGGCGCCGGTGAGCACGCGGGTGACGACCGAGCGCTGGGGGTGGGTGCTCGCCTCCTCCTCGGTGATGCGGCCCTCGTCGATGAGGGTCTGCACGAAGGAGTGGTCCTTGGTGATCTGCGTGACCCGCCCCTCGCGCAGGAGGTAGGCCCGGGAGTCGCCGATGTGGGCGAGGATCAGCTTGTTCCTCGCCCGCATGATCGCGGTGACCGTCGTGCCCATGCCCTCGAGCTCGCTGTGCTCCGCGGCGGTGCGGGCGATCTCGGTGTTGGCCGAGGTGATCGCACGGCTGAGCCGGGTCGAGGCCTCCGCGGCCGTCAGCGAGTCGTGGTCGATCTCGACGAGCTCGGTGATCGCGGTCGCCGAGGCGATGTCGCCGCCGGCGTGCCCGCCCATGCCGTCGGCGACGACGAGCAGGTGCGGCCCGGCGTACCCCGAGTCCTGGTTGTCCTTGCGGACGAGACCGACGTCGGAGCGCGCGGCGAAGTGGAAGGTCAGCGCCATCAGTTCCTCAGCTCGATGACCGTGCGACCGATCCGGATCGCGGTCCCGGTCTCGACGGGCACGGGGTCACCGACGCGGTACTGGCCGAGGAAGGTGCCGTTGGTCGAGCCGAGGTCCTCGACGTACCACCCGTCCTCGGCACGGATGATGCGCGCGTGGCGGCCCGAGGCGAACTCGTCGTCGAGGACCAGGGCGCACTCGGGGTTGCGGCCGATGAGCACGCCGGAGTCGCGCAGCGGCAGGGAGGTGCCGGTGAGCGGGCCGGTCGTCAGGACGAGGTGGGTGGGCGTGCGCGGGTTGCGCGGCGCCCGGCGCGGCGCCTCGGCGCCGGCCTCGGAGCGGCTGGCGCGGCGCCCCTCCTTCTTGGGTGGGGCGGGGCGGCGGTTGACCACCCGCGTGCCGAAGAGGTCGGTGCGCAGCACGGACGCGACGGACAGCACGAAGACCCACAGGAGCACGAGCAGGCCGAGGCGCAGCACGGTGACCGTCAACTCGCTCAACTCTGGGCTCCTTGTGTGTGGGTGGCGCGACGCGTCAGCGACGGCCGGCGTGGAAGGTGGCGTGGGTGCGACCGACGGTGATCCGGTCACCGTCACCCAGCCGGACGGCGTCCGTGGGCTCGCCGTTGACGAAGGTGCCGTTGGTCGAGCCCAGGTCGCGCAGGTGTGTCACGAGGTGCGGCCCGTCGTGGGTGACGCGCACCTCGCAGTGGCGACGGGAGATGCCGGGGTCGTCGAGGACGACGTCCGCGCTCTCGTCGCGGCCGAGCACGGTCATCGCTGAGACGAGCGGGTAGCGCTCGCCGTCGACCTCGAGCCACGGGCGGTCCTGGACGGAGACCGGTGGCGGGGTCTGGCGTGGTGGCTGGGGGCGCTGCACGGAGGTCGGCGCCTCCTCGGGCACGTGCCGGGGCGAAGGGGGTCGCGGCACCGTCCGCTCGACGGCGGCGACCGGGGCCGGGACGGGCTCGTCCGGCTCGTCGTCGAGGTCCCAGCCGCCGGAGTACTCGTCGTATGCGTCGTCGTCGCCGGCCTGCTCGTCGGAGTAGGCCCGCACCTGCTCGGCGCGGTCGACGCGCTGCCGGGCGGTGGCGGGGCGCACGCGGAAGACGCCGGTCTCGAGCTCCTCGTCCTCGTCGAAGAGGACCTGCAGCGGGCCTCCGGGCTGGTAGCGCTGAGACTCGGCGTGCTCCTGGGCGGCGGCGACGAGCTCGTCCTCGAGCTCCTCGTCGAACTCGGTGAGGCGCTCGTAGTCGCTCGGGGCGAGCTCGATGGTGAAGAGGTTGGGGACGATCGTGCGGCCGCGGCCGAGCATCGTGGCCCGGTCGTCCATGGCGCGGCGCAGCGCCGAGGCGAGCTCGAGCGGCTGGACCTCGGCGCGGAAGGCGCGCGCGAAGACACCGTTGACGGTGCGCTCCAGCTTGCGCTCCATGCGCTCGAAGAGGCTCACGGAAGCCCTCCTCCCTTCGCTCGGTCTGACCCTGCCCGCATGGACATGGGTGCGCCGATCCTAACTGCGGAGGCTGGAGGATCGCTGGACCCGCGCCGAGGGGGGAGCGACGCGGGTCAGGACCCTGACGGCGCACCCAGCCGGGGACCCGCGACGACACGGACGGGACCGCGTGCCGTGCGGACGTCGACCGGCTGGCCGCCCTGGGTGACGACGAGGGTCCCGTCGGCGGCGAGGGCCGCGGCCACGGCACGGACCTCGTCCATGAGGTCGCGCCACCCCTGGCCGCCCACGGCGCGGGCGATGTCACTGGGGCACGCGCTGCGCGGGTCCCGGTGGCGCAGGAGCACCCTGAACGTGGCTGCGATGCGCTCGCGGCGCGCCTGGTCGTCGGCGTCCTCCCACCACGGGTGCCCGCGCTCACCGAGCGCGACCTTGGCGTCATGGACCCGCGGACGCGCCGTCCCGGGATCAGTGCGCACCGCCCGTCGCGCGGCCATGAGCTCGGAGACGAGCTCGGCGCGCAGCGCGTCGGGGATGGCGGGGTCGCTGGCCCGCCACCGCCGACCGTCGACGAGCACGTAGCGACCGTCGTCGACGTGCTCGACCCCGTCGCTCCCGTCGCCACGGTCCGAGCTCGACCCGTCCCGGGTGTGGTGCGGCATGCAGCCGACCCTAGTGCGGGTGGGCGGTCCGGGTCAGGCGACCGCCGAGCCCAGTCGCTCGCGGGCTCCCCGACCGCGTCGGGTCGCCTCGACGGTGCCCGTGAGCGCTCCGAGGCCGGTGCGGGCGCCGTTGCCGTAGAGCGTCTCGATCCCGCCGGCCGGCACGGCGAAGGTCTCGTGCCAGATGCCCACGGCCTCGGGGTGCCGGCGCGCGACGGCGTTGAACTTCTTCCACGCCGGCAGGTGCTTGGCGTCGGCCATGGAGGCGTAGCGGTAGAGCTGGTCGGTGCTGCGCCAGTACTGGACGACCCACGGGCCGCCGCGACCCATGAGCGTGTAGGCGCCCAGGAAGCCGAGGTCCTCGGCCTCCCCGCGCTCGGCGGCCGCCCGGTTGCGGGAGAGCTCGCCGATCATCTGCGGCATGGCGACGAAGGGGGCCCACCACAGGTCGGGCCGGTGCGGCTTGCGGATCGTCATGCCGATGTGGAAGACGACGACGTCGCCGTCGTGGGCGTGGGTCTCGTGGCGCATGGTCTCTCCCAAGAGGCCGGATAGTGATGGTATCCAGTATTGGGTACCGCTACTATCCAGCGCAAGAGGTGAGGCGCGTGAAGATCTCCGAGCTGGCTGCGGCCACCGACGTGCCGGTGGCGACCCTGAAGTACTACCTGCGTGAGGGGCTGCTCCCTCCCGGGGAGGCCCTGACGCGGACGAGTGCCGCCTACGGGCCGGAGCACGTCGAGCGCGTGCGACTGGTCCGCGCACTCATCGGCGTCGGCGGGCTGTCCGTCGCGACGACGAGGCGGGTGCTCACCGTCATCGACCAGCCCGGCACCGGCCGGGTCGACGTCCTCGGCGCGGCCCAGCGGGCGCTCCTGGGTGAGGAGTTCGTCGGTGAGCCGCCGCCCGCGGACGCGCCGGCGCCGGAGTCGCGGGCCCGCCGCTGGCTCGCGGACATGGGGTGGCAGGTCCACCCGCACGACCCGGTCATCGACGACCTCGACACGGCGTGGGCGGCCTGCGACGCCGCGGGCCTGGGCCTCGACGAGGAGCGGATGGCGGCGTACGCGGAGGGGGTTCTGCGGATCGCCCGGGCCGACGTCGACTCCGTCCCGGCGGACCCGGCCGGCGCCGTGCGCCAGGTCGTCCTCGGCACCGTCCTCGTCGACCCGGTCCTCGCCCCCCTTCGCCGCCTCGCCCAGCAGCACCTCGCGGTGAGCGAAGGGGGCTGACCCCCGGCCCGCGTCCACCGCTCCCTGAGGAGCTCCGCGCCACCGCTCCCCGAGGAGCCCACGCCCACCGCTCCCTGAGGAGCTTGCGCAGCAAGCGTCTCGAAGGGCCCGGCTCGCCCCCCCACCCACCGCTCCCTGAGGAGCTTGCGCAGCAAGCGTCTCGAAGGGCCCGACTCACGCCCCCGCACCCACCGCTCCCTGAGGAGCTTGCGCAGCAAGCGTCTCGAAGGGCCCGATCACCCGCTTTGGGATTCCGCCAGGTCATGGGGCACAATGAGACGGCTCACGCGCCCATGGTGCGGGGCATCACTCATTGCGCGAGTGGCGGAACGGCAGACGCGCTGGCTTCAGGTGCCAGTGTCCGAAAGGGCGTGGGGGTTCAAATCCCCCCTCGCGCACAGTCCGAAGGGCGTCGCACCACATGGTGCGGCGCCCTTCGTCGTGCGGGGCGTGCGCGTCAGGTGGGATCGATCGGGGTGAAGCTCCCGCGGGCGCGCTCGATGACCTCGCCGACGTCGAGCAGGCGCTCGTCGTCGAAGCGGCGCCCGATGAGCTGGACCCCGGTGGGCAACCCCCCGACCACCCCGGTCGGCACGGCCAGCCCAGGGACACCGAGCAGCGGGAGCGACATCATCGGCCACTGGATGTCCATGCACCGCCGCATGCCCTCGGCGCTCTGGATGTCGGCGTCCTGGAGCATGACCTCGTCGGCCGAGACGGGCGTGAGGAGTGTCGGGTACTCCTCGAGGACGGTGCTCAGCTTGCGCATCAGCTGGCCCCGGCGGGCATAGCCCGCGATGTAGTCGTGCAGCGTGGGCTCGGTGCCCCACCACTCGGCGGACCCTTCTTGATAGAAGAGCGCGGCTCGCTGCATCGCCTCGTCGCCGACTTCCCGCACCAGCGGCATGATGGTCAGGAACTCCCGCAGCACGAGGAGGTACCAGATGCGGTAGGCCTCGGCGAAGAGCGGCAGCTCGACCTCCTCGACCTCGTATCCCGCCGCCTCGAGGTCACGGCCCGCCTGGGTCAGGGCAGCATCGACGGACGGGCTGGGAGTGACGACGCCGGGGTCGCGCAGCAGCCCCACGCGGCGAGCGTTCGGAGACGGAGCAGGCGTCGGGTTGCCGGCCACCTGCCACGGGTCCCGCGGGTCCCGACCGCTCATGCCGTGCAACCCGAGGCGAACGTCACCGACGGTGCGAGCGTGCGGCCCGTGGACCGCCATGGTCTGCACCGACAGCGTCTCCGGTGGGTCCCCGGCCGCCGTGCCACCAGATACCAGGCCGGGCGTGGGGCGCAGCCCGACGGTCCCTGTGGCGTAAGCGGGGTAGCGGACGGAGCCGCCGATGTCGTTGCCGTGCCCCAGGGGGAGCATCCCCGAGGCGACGGCTGCGGACGACCCACCGCTTGAGCCGCCGGGTGTCCGTCCGGCGTCCCAGGGGTTGAGGGTCCGTCCGTGCAGGTCGTTGTTGGAGAACCAACGGAAGGCAAAGGCGGGCGCGTTCGTGCGGCCCACGAGGAGGGCGCCGGCATTGCGCAGGCTGGCGATCACGGGCGCGTCCTCCTCCGCGACCGCCTCCGCCCAGGCCACGACCCCTTGGGTCGTGGCGTAGCCCCGCTGCTCCGTGTTGATCTTGGTGGCGACGGGGATCCCGTGCAGGCAGCCGTGGGCCTCACCGGCGGCCCTCGCCGAGTCGGCCGCCTCTGCGGCCGCGCGCGCCTCGTCGGGCCGGACCTCGACGAGAGCGTTGAGTCGGGGGTTGACGGCCTCGATGCGGGCCAAGCAGCTGTCGACCAGCTCTCGCGAGCTGGCCTCACCGGAGTCCAGGAGGTCGCGCATCCTCGTCGCAGGGAGCGTCCAGAGTTCATTCGTCATCGTTGACACCTACTCGCTCGGGAGATCTTCGCGATCATCGTGCGCCCACGACGACGAGGAGAGGAAGGTCGCTGCGTGCCATGACGACGGCACTCAGCGACCTTGCCCTCGGGGAGGTTCTACGCTGGCGCAGTCCGCTGTTCTCCAGAGTGGGAGGGCCATGTCAACGGTCGAGCAGGTCGATGCCGGGACGATCGTCTCCGACTACCTCGTCGGGTCGGTCGGGGTTGATCGCGTCCTCATGACGGCCACGGGCAGAGGCCGCGCCGGGACCCGGTTCACCGGTGACTTCACCTCGTGGGAGGCCGGCAGCCTGGCCGGCTGTGATGTCGCCGGCGAGGGCCCGACTCGCGCCTCCGCGCGGTGTCGATGGCCCTCGGGCGTCCACGTCGTCGGTGCGCTCGTCGACGGATCTGCCGAGTACACCGACGACACGGTCAGCCGCTCCCTCCTCCCGGCGTCCGTCCTCATCTACCCCGGCGATGCCCCCTTCGTCTTCGACTTCGACGACGTGTTCCGTTACGTCGTCGTCACGGTGACCGCACAGGACCTGGGGGTGACGAAGGGGAGCATGGAGCGGCTCGCCCGCCCGCGCGTCGTCGAGCCGTCACCCTTCGCCGGCGCGCTCGCCGCGCTCATCGGGAGCTCGGCGGCCTGGGCCTCCCGCACCCCGACGGCGACCGCGGGGCTGGGTGACGAGATCCGCAGCCTGCTGCAATGCATGGCTCGCTTCTCCGACGAGCAGTACTTCGGCGTCGGGGTCCACGCCCGGCACGCGGTCGTCCTGGAATGGATCGAGCAACACCTGGCGGACCCGACTCTGGACCCCGAACGGATCGCGGCGGCGCACCACATCTCGATCCGCCAGCTGCACCGTCTCTTCGCCGAGCTCGGCATCACCTGCCGGCGCTACGTCCTCCGCCGACGGCTGGAACGGGTGCGCGCGGACCTCGTCGGGACGCAGCTGTCCCTGGGGGAGATCGCGATGCGATGGGGTCTCGGAGACTCCACGTACCTGTCCAAGGCCTTCAAGGCCGAGTACGGGGCCAGCCCGAGCGAGGCACGGCGACACGCGTCTCCCCGGGACCGGCCGAACGAATAAACACGGCTCGATTTGTGAATTAAATACTCGGGGAGAAGACTGACCGCGCCGGTGCAGGTGAGCGTGATCCGGCCGGGTCACGCCCTCCACCGAGGTGGTGCGAGAGCCGTGCCACCGCTCCAGGAGGTCGTCCGTGCTGTCACCCGAGTCCGCCGAGATCGTCCGGTCGACGTTGCCCGTCATCGGCGCCAAGATCGACGAGATCACCCCGATCTTCTACCGCCGGATGTTCGCCGCCCACCCCGAGCTGGAGCGCGATCTCTTCAACCGCGGCAACCAGGCCCAGGGTGACCAGCAGCGGGCGCTCGCCGGTGCCATCGCTGCCTACGCGACCCTCCTCGTCAGCTCGCCGGAGAGCGACGTCGACGGGCTCCTCTCGCGCATCGCGCACAAGCACGCCTCGCTCGGCATCGCCCCGGACCAGTACCCGATCGTCCACCGGCACCTCTTCGAGGCGATCGCCCAGGTGCTCGGTGACGCGGCGACGCCCGAGATCGTCGCGGCCTGGGAGGAGGTGTACTGGCACATGGCCCACGCCCTCATCCGGATCGAGCAGGGCCTCTACTCCCGCTTCGGCGTCGAGCCGCACGAGGTGTGGCAGGAGCTCGTCGTCACCGCGCGCCACCACGAGTCGCCCGACACGGTCGCCTTCACCGTCGCCCGGCGCGACGGGACGCCACTGCCGCAGGCTCTGCCGGGCCAGTACGTCTCGGTGCAGGTCCCGCTGGCCGACGGTGCCCGCCAGATCCGCCAGTACAGCCTGACGGGGGCGCCCGACAGTCCGACGTGGGGCTTCACGGTCAAGGCGATCCGCGCGAGCGAGGCCGCCGGGCTCCCGGCCGGCGAGGTCTCGACGTACCTCCACGAGGAGGTCTTCGAGGGCGACACGCTGCGCGTCTCGCTCCCCTTCGGCGACCTCGTCCTCGAGGAGGGCAGCGACCCGGTCCTGCTCGTCTCCGCGGGCATCGGCTGCACGCCGATCATCGGGATGCTCCACCACCTCGCCCGGGAGGGCGCCGACCGGCCTGTCACCGTCCTGCACGCCGATCGTTCGCCCGCGCGCCACGCCCACCGCCGTGAGCTCGCCGACCTCGTCGGCCGGATCGACGACGCGCGGCTGCACCACTGGTACGAGGACCTCGGGTCGCGTGCGGCGACCGAGACCGTGCGGCACGGCCGCATCGACCTCGCGTCGGACGACATCGACCCCTCCGCGGAGGTCTACCTCTGCGGTCCGCTGCCCTTCATGGAGTCCGTCCGCGGGCAGCTCGCCGAGCGCGGCGTCCCCGAGGAGCGGATCCACTACGAGGTCTTCGGACCGGACACCTGGATCCCGCACGTGGACACCGCCGGCGTCTGAGGACCACGACGACGAAGGGGGCCGCACCAGCGGGTGCGGCCCCCTTCGCCCTCGTCGTGCGGCAGAGTCGGGGCATGACGTACACGACGATCACGCACGACCTCGACGACGGGGTCCTCACCGTCACCCTCGACCGGCCGGAGCAGCTCAACTCCTTCACGCCGCAGATGGCCGAGGAGCTGGAGCGGACCTTCCGGGAGGTCAACGACGACGACGCGGTACGCGCGGTGGTCGTCACCGGCGCCGGGCGCGCCTTCTGCGCCGGGATGGACCTGGGGGCGGAGGGCAATGTCTTCGGGCTCGACGAGACGATGAGCCCGTCGCTGGCGGACATGGACCGGCTCGAGGACCCCGCGCTCATCGCGGGCGTGCGCGACACGGGCGGCCGCGTGACGCTGGCGATCCACGACTGCCGCAAGCCGGTCATCGCGGCGATCAACGGCCCGGCCGTCGGCATCGGCGCCACGATGACCCTGGCGATGGACGCCCGCCTGGTGTCGAGCAAGGCCAGGGTCGGCTTCGTCTTCGGCCGCATCGGGATCGTGCCGGAGGCCGCGTCGAGCTGGTTCCTGCCGCGCATCGTCGGGCTGCCGACCGCCCTCGACCTCGTCCTCTCCGCCGACATCCTCGACGCGGACGCGACGGTCGCCGCGGGGCTGGCGGACGGCCCGCACGCGCCGGACGACCTGCTCACGGCGGCCCGCGCGCTCGCCGACCGGTGGACGAAGGGGAGGTCCCCCGTCGCCGTCGCCCTCGCGCGGCAGATGCTGCGGCGCAATGCAGCCCAGGACCACCCGGCCGAGGCGCACCGGATCGACTCGCTGGCGATGTTCCACACGAGCATCGGTGACGGCAAGGAGGGCGTCGCGGCCTTCCTCGAGAAGCGGGACCCGCAGTTCACCGGGCGGGCCTCGCAGATGCCGGACTTCTACGACGAGTGGATCGGCGGGTGAGCCACGCGTGGCCGGGGCCCACCCGCGGGTGGCGACGGCTCAGGCGCGCGCCGGCCGGTAGGTCAGGTGCGTGACGAGCGACGTCGCGCGGACCGACACCCGCTCCATCCGCTGGGCCGGCACGCCCTCGAAGAGCCGCTCGCCCGCCCCGAGGATGCTCGAGGTGACGTGCAGGCGCAGCTCGTCGAGCAGGCCGGCGGCGAGGAACTGGTTGACCGTGCTCGTTCCGCCGGCGACGGAGATGTTGCGGTCGCCGGCCGCCGCACGGGCCCGCTCGAGCGCGACCTCGATGCCCTCGGTGACGAAGTGGAAGGTCGTGCCGCCCTCCATCCGGATCGGCTCGTGGGGGAAGTGCGTGAGCACGAAGACGGGACCGTGGTACGGCGGCTCATCACCCCACCAGCCGCGCCAGTCGCGGTCCCACTCACCGCGGACGGGACCGAACATGTTGCGACCCATGATCGTCGCGCCCGCGTCGAGGATCGCGTCGACCTCGGCGCGGTTGCCCTCGTAGTCCTGGAGCATCCACGCGTGGAGCGCGCCGTCCTCGATCTCGCCCATGGGCGCGGCCTCGCTCTGGTGAGGCCCCGCGGCGAAGCCGTCGGCGGAGACCGCGATGTCGGTGCAGACGATGCCCACGGCGTCGCCCCCTTCGTCTCAGATGAACTCGAGCGGGTCGAACTCGTCGATCTCGATGACCCGGACGCGCGGCAGCCGGCTCCTGAAGGCCGAGACGTCGTACTCCAGGTCGAAGAACTCCATGCCGTCGACCTGCCGCAGCCCGTTCGCCATGAACTCGCCGAAGCCGACGACGCCGATGCGGCGCTCCTCGTCCTGCGCGAGCGCCTCCATCTGCGGGGTGAAGTCGTTGTCGTGGCTGACGAGCATGACGTCCGCGTCGCGCTCCAGGAGCGCCTCGGCGGTGCGCTGGATCGCGATGTCGACGACCTTGCCCTCGCCGCGCAGCGGCACGGGCCGGTAGCCCATGGCGAGCAGCGCCTGGACGAAGGAGGCGGGCAGCTCACCGGAGACGGCGAGGAAGAACAGGCCCTTGACCGGCTGGTCCCACGCGGTCTCGGTGTACTCCAGCAGCGTGTTCCACCGCGGGCGCTCCTGCGGCTCCGGACGGCGGCCGAGGACGGAGACCCCCAGGGTCGCGTCGATGTTTTCCCCGTCGACGAGGAGGTACGTGGTGCGCTCGGCCATGCTCGGACCTTACTGTGGGTCGGGTCGGCGCGTCTGCCGGCACGACGACGAAGGGGAGTGAGCCGCCCGTGTGCATGCCGGTCCGGTGCCCGAGATGTGGCAAGACGACGTGGAGCGGGTGCGGCGAGCACGTCGCCCAGGTGCGGGCGCAGGTGCCCGCCGACCAGTGGTGCCAGTGCCCGGAGAACGCCGATCCCGACGCCTAGCTAGTCGAGGGTGATGCGGACCTTCGGAGGCTCCCCCTCGGCGCCGGCGAGCTGCCACAGCCGCCCGAGGGTCGGCTGCAGGAGCCAGGCGCCGATCTGCCGGACGAGGACGGTCACGGCCTGCTCGGTCACGGGCACCCGGCTGCGGGTGACGCCGTGGTCGCGCAGGGTCTGGGTCTGGGCGACCGTCTCCTGGACGAGCTTGCGGGCCAGCCCGACGTCGCCCGGCTCAGGGGTGACGACGACGCGTCGCAGGTAGTCGACGACGTCGGGGTTGCCGGCGAGCATCCGGGCGATGGCCCGGTCGCGGGCCGCCGCGATCTCGGCGGTGCTCCCTTCGAGCGGGACCGAGGCGAGGGCCTCGCGGAACCGCAGCACGACGAAGTCGTCCACGGCCTCCCGCAGCCCGTCCTTGCCCCCGAAGTGGTGCCCGACGAGACCGGGTGCGACCCCGGCGGAGCGGGCGACCTCACGCAGGCTCGTCGCCCCCACCCCGCGGGCCGCGAAGAGCGCGAGGGCGGTCGCGCGGATCCGCTCGCGCGAGTCGGTCGCGGGTGAGGTCACGGGGCTCCCTTTTGCTCGTCGTGTGAACTGTCGGACACACCATTGCACAAGTGTTCAACGCGTGCGTAGGGTGCGCAGCAGATCATCCCCCCGTGACCCGAAGGAGCCGGCCATGCCCGAGCAGCCCCAGGCCGTCATCTACGACGCCGTCCGCACACCCCGTGGGAAGGGGAAGTCGTCCGGCTCCCTCCACGAGGTCAAGCCGATCGACCTGACCGTCGGTCTCCTGCACGCGCTGCGGGAGCGCAACCCCGGGCTGGACGCCGCGCAGGTCGACGACCTGGTCATGGGCATCGTCTCGCCGGTCGGCGACCAGGGCGCGGTCCTCCCGCGCATCGCCGCGCTCAAGGCCGGCTACCCGGAGCCGGTCGCGGGCGTGCAGCTCAACCGCTTCTGCGGCTCCGGCCTGGAGGCCGTCAACCAGGCGGCCTCGCGCGTGCGCTCCGGCTTCGAGGACCTGCTCATCGCCGGTGGCGTCGAGTCGATGTCGCGCGTGCCCATGGGCAGCGACGGCGGCGCGTGGGCGCTGGACCCGCGGACCGCGCTCGAGACCGACTTCGTCCCGCAGGGCATCAGCGCCGACCTCATCGCGACGATCGAGGGCTACGACCGCGCCGAGGTCGACCGCTTCGCCGCGCAGTCCCACGAGCGCGCCGCGGCGGCGTGGGCGGGCGGGTACTTCGACCGGTCCGTCATCCCCGTCACGGACGCCAACGGCATCACGATCCTCGACCGCGACGAGACGATCCGCCCCGGCACGACCGCCGAGTCGCTCGGCGGGCTGCGCCCCTCCTTCGCCGCGATGGGCGAGCAGGGCGGCTTCGACTTCGTCGCCACGGAGAAGTACCCGCACGTCGACCAGATCAGGCACGTGCACCACGCCGGGAACTCCTCGGGGATCGTCGACGGCGCGGCCCTGCTGCTCGTCGGCAACGAGCGCGTCGGCGAGGAGATGGGCCTCACCCCCCGCGCCCGCATCATCTCGACCGCCGTCATCGGCTCCGAGCCGACGATCATGCTCACCGGTCCCGCGCCCTCGTGCCGCAAGGCGCTCGACCGCGTCGGCATGACCGCCGGGGACATCGACCTCGTCGAGATCAACGAGGCCTTCGCGGCCGTCGCCCTCAAGCTCATGCGCGACATGGGCTGGAGCGAGGAGCAGACCAACGTCAACGGCGGCGCCATCGCCATGGGCCACCCGCTCGGCGCCACGGGCGCGATGATCCTCGGCACGCTCGTCGACGAGCTCGAGCGCCGCGACCTCGAGCGTGGCATCGCGACCCTGTGCATCGGCGGCGGCATGGGTGTCGCGACCGTCGTCGAGCGCGTCTGACCCCCCCCTTCGTCACGGACAGGAACCGAAGAACAGCCATGAGCGAGAACATGATCCGGTACGAGCGCGACGACGAGGGCATCGTCACCCTGACGATGGACGACCCCGGCGCCGGCGCCAACACCATGAACGACACGTACACCGCGGCGATGGGGGAGACCGTCGACCGCCTCGAGGCCGAGCGCGACGAGATCACCGGCGTGGTCCTGACCTCCGCCAAGAAGACCTTCTTCGCCGGCGGCAACCTCACCGACCTGCAGTCGGTCACCCCCGAGAGGGCCGGCGAGTTCTTCGCCGGCATCGAGCGCATCAAGTCCCAGCTGCGCCGCCTCGAGCAGCTCGGCACGCCGGTCGTCGCCGCGATCAACGGCACCGCCCTCGGTGGCGGTCTCGAGCTCGCGCTCGCGACGCACCACCGCATCGCCGTCGACGACCCCAGGATCAAGCTGGGCCTGCCCGAGGTCACCCTCGGGCTGCTGCCGGGGGGCGGCGGCGTGACGCGCCTCGTGCGGATGCTCGGCATCCAGGAGGCGCTCATGGGCTGGCTGCTGCAGGGCCAGCAGTACGCCCCGGCGCAGGCGCAGGCGAAGGGGGTCGTCGACCAGCTCGTCGCCACCCGCGAGGAGCTCGTCCCGGCCGCCAAGCAGTGGCTCCGCGAGCACCGCGACGACGAGAGCGCGGCCGTGAGGCCGTGGGACGTCAAGGGGTACAAGATCCCCGGTGGCACCCCGTCGGTCCCGAAGTTCGCGGCCAACCTGCCGGCCTTCCCCGCGAACCTGCGCAAGACGCTCAAGGGTGCCCCGACCAGGTCGCCCCGCGCGATCCTCGCGGCGGCCGTCGAGGGCGCCCAGGTCGACTTCGACACCGCGAGCCGCATCGAGTCGCGCTACATCACCGAGCTCGCCGCCGGTCGTGAGTCGACGGCGATGATCCAGGCCTTCTTCTTCGACCTGCAGGCGATCAACAGCGGCAAGCTGCGCCCGGCGGGCATCGAGAAGCGGACCGTCGGCAGGGTCGGCATCCTCGGCGCCGGGATGATGGGTGCCGGCATCGCCTACTCCGCCGCGATGGCGGGCATCGACGTGGTCCTCAAGGACGTCTCGGTCGAGGGCGCGGCCCGGGGCAAGGGCTACTCGGAGAAGCTCCTCGCCCGGCGCGTCGAGCGCGGCAAGCTCTCGGACGACGCCGCCAGCACCATCTTGGCGCGCATCACCCCGACGGCCGACGCGGCGGACCTCGCCGGCGTCGACGTCGTCATCGAGGCCGTCTTCGAGGACTACGACCTGAAGAAGCAGGTCTTCAGCGAAGTTGAGGCGGTCGTCGGCCCGGACACGCTGCTGTGCTCCAACACCTCGACGCTGCCGATCACCTCGCTGCAGGAGTTCGCGACCCGGCCCCGGGACTTCATCGGCCTGCACTTCTTCTCCCCGGTGGACAAGATGCAGCTGGTCGAGATCATCCGCGGTGAGCAGACGTCCGACGAGACGGTCGCCCGGGCGGTGGACATCGTCCAGCAGATCCGCAAGATCCC
Organism: Janibacter terrae NBRC 107853; assembly: GCF_001591405.1. Taxonomy (GTDB): domain Bacteria; phylum Actinomycetota; class Actinomycetes; order Actinomycetales; family Dermatophilaceae; genus Janibacter; species Janibacter terrae. The sequence continues at coordinate 817,126 of NZ_BCUV01000007.1, read as the reverse complement.
CGTGGTCGTCGGCGACGGTCGCGGCTTCTACACGAGCCGGGTCTTCGGCACACTGATCCTCGAGGGTGCCGTCGCGGTGGCCGAGGGGATCGACCCGATGGTCGTCGAGCGGGCCGCGACGAGCGCCGGCTTCCCGGCGCCGCCGCTGGCGATGCTCGACGAGGTCTCGCTGACCCTCACCCAGCACATCCGCGCGGAGGCCGAGAAGGCCGCCGCCGCGGAGGGCAGGAGCCTGCCCAAGGGCCCGGGCGAGGAGCTCATCGACAGCCTCGTGGCGGAGGGACGCAAGGGCCGCGCCGCAGGCGCCGGCATGTACGACTACCCGGCGGACGGCCCCAAGGTGCTGTGGCCGGGCCTGCGCGAGCGGTTCGCGAAGGGGACGCAGGTCCCGGTGCGCGACCTGCAGGACCGGTACCTCTTCGTCATGGCGCTGGAGACCGCGGGCTGCTTCGAGGACGGTGTCCTCACGGACGCGGAGTCGGCCAACATCGGCGGCATCTTCGGGATCGGCTTCCCGCCGCACACCGGTGGTCCGGCGACCTTCATGACCAACTACGAAGGGGGCCTGGCCGGCTTCGTCGCCCGGGCCGACGAGCTCGCCGACGCCTACGGCGAGCGGTTCCGCCCGTCGGCGTGGCTGCGCGGTCGCGTCGCCACCGGCACCCTGGTCGACCAGGCCTGACCGTGGACGCACCCCTGACCGGCGTCCGTGTCGTGTCCGTCGCGGTCAACCTGCCGGGGCCGGCCGCCGTCGCGCGGCTCACCCGGCAGGGGGCGGACGTCGTCACCGTCGTCCCGCCGGGCGGTGACCCGATGGAGCAGTTCGCGAGGGCCTACTTCGACGAGCTGCACGTCGGTCAGGAGGTGCGCCGGGTCGACCTGAAGTCCGACGCCGGCCGGGCCGAGCTCGACGAGCTGCTCGCTGCCGCAGACGTCCTCGTCACGAGCTCGCGGCCGTCGGCGCTGCGTCGGCTCGGGCTCGACTTCGCGTCCGTGCACGCGCGGCACCCGCAGGTCTGCCAGGTCGACATCGTCGGCTACCCCGGCGACGACGCGGAGACCCCCGGGCACGACCTCACGTACCAGGCCGCCACCGGCCTGCTGGGCGAAGGGGGGATGCCCGCCACCCTCGTCGTCGACCTCGCCGGGTCGGAGCGGGCAGCGGCCGAGGCCGCGGCGGCGCTCGTCGCCCGGGCCCGGGTCGGCGAAGGGGTGCGCCGCGAGGTCGCCCTCTCCGACCTGTCGGAGACGATGTCGCGCCCGCTCGCCCACGGCCTCACCGCGCCGGGCGCCCTGCTGGGCGGCGGCTTCCCGGCGTACGGCCTCTACGACGTGTCCGACGGGCGCATCGCGCTCGCGGCCCTCGAGCCGCACTTCACCGCCCGCCTGCTCGAGGTCCTCGGCATCCCCTCCGAGGAGCTCTCGCGCGAGCGGCTCCAGGCCGTCTTCGCCGAGCGCTCCGCCGACGAGTGGGAGGAGTGGGCGCAGGCCCACGACATCCCGCTCACCCCCCTTCGCGCCGCCACCGCTCCCTGACCCGCCCACCGCACGCCCGCCACCGCTCCCGCTGCCTGCAGCTCCTCGGCGGGTACGGCTACATGCTCGAGTACCCGATCGCGCGCCTGTACGCCGGCGCTCGCGTGCACAAGATCTACGGCGGGACCAACGAGATCATGGAGGAGCTGATCTCCCGCACCCTGTGAGTCCCTTCCCGCTCCGTCCGTGCGTTGTCTAAGGTCGCACCATGGGTCTGACGGATGTGATTCTCGTGCGGCACGGCCAGTCCGAGGGGAATGTCGCTGCGGAGCGCGCGCAGGCGGAGCGCAGGGACCGGATCGAGGTGCCGGCGCGGGACCCCGACGTCGTGCTGTCGCAGGTCGGGCAACGACAGGCCGACGCCGTGGGGCGCTGGTTGACCGCGCTCCCACCTGATGAGCAGCCCCAGGTGATCTGGACGAGTCCCTATCGTCGCGCTCGCGAGACGGCGGAGCGCGCCCTGGCCGTCGCCGAGGTGGACCTCGACTACCGCGTCGACGAGCGGCTTCGGGACCGCGACATGGGGATCACCGACCAGCTCACCGCGCAGGGGATCACGGCCCGCTTCCCCGAGGAGGCGGAGCGACGCCAGTGGCTGGGCAAGTTCTACTACCGCCCGCCGGGCGGCGAGTCGTGGGCCGATGTCGCCCAACGCGTGCGCGGCGTGCTGACCGATCTCGCCAACACCGAGACGCACGAGCGGGTCCTCGTCACCGGGCACGATGTCGTCCTGCTGCTCTTCTGCTACGTCGCCGAGGGCCTCGGCGAGGAGGAGGTGCTCGAGCGGGCGCGCACCAACGGGTTGCGCAACGCCGCCATCTGCCGGATCCGCCGCGACGAGGAGTCCGTGACCGGATGGGTCGTGACGGAGTACAACCTGGACTCCCACCTGCGCGAGGAGGGCGTCGAGGTGACGGATCAGCCCGGCGCCTCGGACGAGGTCGGGGCCGAGCGTGCCTGAGGAGAGCGCTCCTCGAGGGCCCGACAGCGGCGTGGTCGCGGGGGTGGAGGGCGGCTCGCCGAGGTTGCCGCGCCTGGTCACCCCGGCGCTGCTGCGGTCCTGGCCGCTGCCCGAGCCGGACGGGACCAAGTACAGCCGTGGCCTGGCCCTCGTGGTGGGCGGCTCCTGCTCGACCCCCGGCGGAGCGATCCTGGCCGGGGTCTCCGCGCTGCGGATGGGTGCCGGTCGGCTGCACCTGGCCACGGCGGAGGGGGTCGCCACGCAGGTGGCCGTCGCGGTGCCTGAGTGCGGTACGACAGGGCTGCCGCAGGACGGCCGTGGCGCCGTCACGGGGGAGGACTGCGGGGTCCTGCTCGAGCGGGAGCTGTCGCGAGCGGATGCGGTGCTCGTCGGGCCCGGACTCTCCGACGCCGAGGGCTCGGCCCGGCTCCTCCACGAGGTCGTCGGGGTGCTGCCGGAGGGCACCCCCATCGTCCTCGACGCGTTCGCGGCGACGACGCTGCCGGACGTCCCGGACCAGGTCGCCCGCGCACTCGCCGGCAGGCTCCTCCTCACCCCCAACTCCAGCGAGCTGGCCCGGCTCGTCGACCGGGGCACGCTGGCCGAGGACGACGTCGTGGATGCTGCCCTGGCCGTGGCGCGGCGGTTCGGCGCGGTGGTGAGCTGCGACAGCTGGATCGTCGCCGGGGGCGATGTCTGGCAGGTCACGACCGGGGACACCGGGCTCGGCACGTCGGGCAGTGGTGATGTCGTGGCCGGGGCCGCCCTGGGTCTGCTCTCACGGGGCGCCGGGCTGGTGCAGTCGCTGGTCTGGGCGAAGTACGTCCACGCGGCTGCCGGCGACGCCCTCGCAGCCCGCTTCGGTCGGGTCGGCTACCTCGCGAGCGAGATCCCACCGGAGCTGCCCCTCGTCCTCGGGACGCTGCGGGGCGACTGAGTCCCCGAGCGAACGCTCGGCCCGCAGCGCCGGCAGGAGGCACCACACGCCGCCCAGGCCGAAGACGCCGGCGGCCGCCATCGCGAGCTGGGTCGACGTCGCGGAGGCGAGCAGACCGGCCAGGGGCATGGTGATCGCGGTGAAGCCGAAGGCCGACATCGAGGCGAGCGACAGCACGGTCGAGCGGTTGGCCGAGCTCGCCTCGCGGTGCAGCAGCGCGTTGTAGGCCGGGCCCTGCATGCCGTGGCCGGTGTAGGCGAGCAGGTGGGCGACGACGAGGCCGATGGGGCCGACCGCCAGCGCCATGCCGATCGTCAGGACGCTGTGCACGAGCCGGCCGAGGATCGCCGCGCGGGCCACGCCCCAGCGAGCAGAGGCCCTGCCGCACGCCCACGCCCCGACCGCGAAGACGAGCCACGCGACGGCCGCGAGCGGACCCATGACGATGCCGGCGCGCTCCTCGCCGCCGAGGAGCTCGGCCATCCGCACCGGGGTGAGCGACTCCGAGGCGATGAGCGCCGTGCTCCAGAAGCACTCGAGCAGCACCAGCCCGCGCAGCACCGGGTTGTCGCGCACGAGCCGCAGACCGGACCCGATGATGCGCGGCGTGGCCCTGGCCGACGTCGCCGCGCGGGCCCAGCCCGTCGAGTCGAGGTGGGTGACCGGTTCGCGCATGAGCGCGACGACCGCGACCAGGTGGACCACCGACAGCGCCAGGCAGACGACGACCGGCAGCCACAGCGCCGAGTGCGACCCGATCGGGTGCCACGCGACGAGCCCACCGGACAGCAGCGCCCCACCGGCGATCGCCAGGCCGAGGATCGAGGTCGAGCGGGAGAGGTCCTGGTCGACGTCCGCGCCCGGACGGCTCGCGTGGACCGTGTCGACGTACCAGGCCTCCAGCGGCCCCGAGTCGAGCGCGCGGAAGACACCGGTGAGCAGGGACGCGAGGACGAAGGCGAGGAAGGACTGGGCCACGAGCAGCGCCACCATCGACGCGACGTTGGCGACCGCGGCCGCGACCAGCACCGGGCGGCGGCCGAGCGCGTCGGCGAAGCCGGACGTCGGCAGCTCCAGTGCCACGACCGCGACGCCCATGACCGCGGAGGCGGTGAGCGCCTGCGGGAGGGTCAGACCCCGCTCGAGCTGCCAGAGCGTGAAGAGCCCGACGACGAAGCCGATCGGCAGCCAGCGGGTCGTCGTCAGGGTGAGGAAGACGCGGCGGGCGGCATCGGGGGAGAGCGGCTCACGCATCCCAGGGGTCCTCGTCCTCGGTGGGGAAGCTCGAGACGATGACGGCGTAGCGGCGCTGGCCCTCCTCGAGGGGGCCGGGGGCCGGGGGATGCTCCTCGATGACCTCCCAGACGAGGGCCTCGAAGCGCTCCTGGATCCTCGCCGCCTGCTCCTCCGTCACGGGCACCTGCAGATCGCTGATCGAGGTGAGCGGGCGCCAGTCGTCGGACTCGCCCCCACGGCGGGTCGCGGCCGCCTGCATCCGGCTCGCCGAGTGTGTCACCGCCAGCTGGTGGAAGGCGTCGGTGGCGTCCCTCCCTTCGTCCGTGGTCACGTCCTCGTCGCGCACCGAGGTCGACAGCGCGCTCGCCCGCCACCAGCGGTCCCGCCTGGTGCCGAGCTCGGGCGCCTCCTCGATGAACCCGTGCTCCGCGAGCTGGCGCAGGTGGTAGCTCGTCGCGCCAGAGTTGAGCCCGAGGCGGCGCGCGACCTGGCTCGCCGTGGCGGGGCCGAGCGTGCGCAGCATGCTGAGCAGCCGCAGGCGCACCGGGTGCGAGAGGGCCTTGAGCTGGGTGATGTCGGGGACGACGGGCTCCATGGGACGAAGATAGACCGCAAAGAGATGTTTGCAAAGAGCCCTTTGCGATGCACTGTTCGCGTAGACGTCAGGCGGTGTTCTCCCTTCGCGCCTACCGTCGGGCGCATGACCCGACTCCCGAGGTACGCCGCCCTCCTCGGCGTCGCCGCCCTGGCCGCGACCGCCGCTCCCGCCACCGCCACCCCTCAGGCGAAGGCGGGTCCCGGCACCCAGACCGTGCGCTTCGCGACCTTCAACGCCTCGCTCAACCGCGCCACCGAGGGCCAGCTCGTCAACGACCTCTCGACACCCGACGACGTCCAGGCCCGCAACGTCGCCGAGACGATCCAGCGCGCGGACCCGGACGTGGTGCTCGTCAACGAGTTCGACTACTCGCCGGAGGCCGCCGAGCTCTTCCGCGACAACTACCTCGCGGTCGGCCAGCGCGGTGCGGACCCCATCGCGTACCCGTACCACTACATCGCCCCGAGCAATACGGGCGTGCCGAGCGGCCACGACCTCAACGACGACGGCCGGGTCGGCGGGGGCGACGACGCGTTCGGCTTCGGGCTCTTCCCGGGGCAGTACGGCATGGTCGTCTACAGCAAGTACCCGATCGACCTCGACCGCGTGCGGACCTTCCAGGAGTTCCGCTGGGCCGACATGCCGGGCAACCGCATCCCCACGGACTACTACTCGCCGGCCGAGCAGGCCGACCTGCGGCTGAGCTCCAAGAGCCACTGGGACCTGCCGATCGAGATCGGCCGCAAGGACGTGCACTTCCTCGTGAGCCACCCGACGCCGCCCACCTTCGACGGTCCCGAGGACCGCAACGGTCGGCGCAACGCGGACGAGATCCGCTTCTGGGGCGACTACGTCACGGGTGGGCGGACCGCCTCGTACATCCACGACGACGAAGGGGGCCGGGGCGGGCTGGCGCGCGACGCGCGCTTCGTCATCGCCGGCGACCAGAACGCCGACCCGAACGACGGCGACAGCACGGACGGCGCCATCCACCAGGTCCTCGACAACCCGCGCGTCAACACCTCGCACACCCCGACGAGCGGGGGTGGCGTCGAGGCCAGCGAGACCCAGGGCGGGATCAACGCCGAGCACGTCGGCGACCCGGCCCAGGACACGGCCGACTTCGCCGAGCCGCCGGGCAACCTCCGGGTGGACTACGTGCTGCCGAGCCGCAACCTGCCGATCCGCGACTCCGGGGTCTTCTGGCCCACGAGCGACAGCCCGCTGTACCGCCTGACCGGCACCTACCCCTTCCCGACGAGCGACCACCGGCTCGTCTGGGCGGACGTGAAGGTCGCGGGGAGCGGGACGCGACGCTGACCCCCTTCGTCCGCAGCTGAGCAGGACTTTCCTCGCCTTCGCAGGAGTTTCAAACTCTTGCGAAGGCGAGGTTTATCGGGTGACCCGATAAACCTGGGGCGCATGGGGTTCGGGGTCGGACAGGCGGGCGCGTTAGTGTCGCAACATGTCAGCTGCGGCCGTCGGTGACGATCCCTCCACGCTGCTCGACGACTACCGCGAGGTCGTCACGAGCAGCGAAGGGGTGGACGAGCTCGTCACCCTCGACGGGGTCCGCGAGGCCGCGCAGCCGCTCGCGGACCAGCTCGCCGGGGCCGGGCTGCCCGCGCTGCTCGCCGCCCGCGCGGCTGCCCGCCGCTTCGTCGCCGACGATGGCATCACCTACGGCGCCGGGGTCCCCGCGGAGGGCAGCGACGCCGCCGAGGGGCCGCAGGTCCCGACGGAGCCGCGCGAGTGGGAGCTCGACCCGCTCCCGCTGACCTTCGGCCCGGCCGAGTGGGCGCGGCTGGAGCAGGGCGTCAGGCAGCGCTCCGCCCTCCTCGACGAGGTGCTCACCGACCTCAGCGGCGAGCAGCGGTTCGTGCGCCACGGCATCCTGCCGGGCGCCGCGGTCTTCGGCCACGACGGGTGGCTGCCGCAGGCCGACGGGATCCGCGTCCCCGGACCGCGCCAGCTCGTCATGCCGGCGATGGACCTGGCCCGCGACCGCAACGGCACCTGGCGGGTCTTCGCCGACCGGACGCAGGCACCGAGCGGCGCGGGCTTCGCCATGGCCAACCGGCGGATCACCGCCCGGGTCCTGCCCGACCTGCACCGTGAGGTCGACCTCGCCCGGCTGCGCGGCTTCTTCTTCCAGGTGCACAAGGCGCTCGTCGCGGCGGCCCCCGAGACCGACGACGTGCCCCGGATCGTCATCCTCACGCCGGGCGCGCTCAGCGACGCCGCCTTTGACGAGGCCCTCCAGTCCACGGTCCTCGGCGTGCCCGTCGTCGAGTCCGAGGACCTCGTGAGCCGGGACGGCCGGATCTGGATGCGCACGACCTCCGGGCTCACCCCGGTCGACGTCATCATGCGCCGGGTCGAGGGCGACGCGGTCGACCAGCTCGACCTGCGCGGCGACTCCCGGCTCGGGCTGCCGGGCATGGTCGAGGCCGCCCGCCTCGGCAACGTCTCGATCGTCAACCCCGTCTCCTCCGGCGTCCTGGAGAACCCTGCCCTCATCCCGTACCTGCCGCAGATCTGCCGGCACGTCCTCGGCGAGGACCTCTCGCTCGCCTCGACGCAGACGTGGTGGGCCGGCGAGCCGACGCACCTCAGCCACATCGTCACCCAGCTCTCCAGCCTCGTCGTCAAGCCCGCCTCGCGCCAGGGCAACACCAACTCGATCTTCGGCTGGGAGCTGAGCGCGCAGGAGCGCGACGACCTCGCGATGCGCATCCAGGCCGAGCCGTGGCGGTGGACGGCGCAGGACCCGCTGACGATGTCGACCGCGCCCGTGGTCACGGCCGGCGGCCTCGAGCCGCGCAGCGTCGTGCTGCGCACCTTCGCCGTCGCCGACGAGGACGACTACGCGGTCATGCCCGGTGGTCTCGCCCGGGTCGCCGTGCGCCCCGACTCCGGGGCGATCTCGAGCATCAGCGGGGCGATGAGCAAGGACGTGTGGGTCCGCGCGGACCCCGACGCGCCGCGCGAAGGGGAGGTCCTCACCTTCCCCAGCGTCCAGGGCGGGACGGCGAGCGGCTACGCAGCCCCGGCACCGCGCGTCGCCGCCGACCTGTACTGGATGGGCCGCTACGCCGAGCGGGCCGAGGCCGCCGCCCGGCTGCTGCGCGTCGCCGACAACCTCGTCGACGACCACGCGGCCCGGCCGGGGACGACCGGCCACACCGCGATGCTCGCGATCCTCGACGCCGTCACCGAGGTCATGTCGGTCTCGCCCGGGTTCCAGGGCGAGGGCGCCGCGGCTCGCCGCGAGGACCCGCTGCCGTACCTGCGCGAGCTGACGCTCGAGCCGCGGGTCGTCGGGTCGGTCGCCTACAGCACCCACCGCGCCGTCATCGCCGCCCAGGCCGTGCGCGAGAGCCTCTCGCTCGACACCTGGCTGGTCATGTCGCGCCTCGAGCGCACCCTCCAGCACGCCGTTCCGCAGGACGACCTGCAGGAGCTGCTCATGGAGACCATCGAGGGCCTGCTCGCGCTCGCGGGCATCGGGGTCGAGTCGCTCATCCGCGACCCCGCCTGGGCCTTCACCGACGCCGGCAAGCGGGTCGAGCGCGCCCAGCAGACGATCCGGCTGCTCTCCAGCGTGCTCGCCGTCGAGCGCGCGCCCGTCGTCGAGGGCACGACGACCGAGGCCGCGCTCATGGCCGCAGAGTCCGTCATCACCTACCGGCGGCGGCTCACCGGTGGACTCGGGAGCCTGTCCTCGCTCCAGGCGGCCGTCGACCTGCTCCTGCGGGACGTCACCAACCCGCGCTCGGTCGCCTTCCAGGTCGAGCGGCTCGTCGAGGCCCTCGACCTCATCGACGACGAGGACGCGCTGCCGCTGGCGCGCGAGCTGATGGAGCGGATCGCGGTCCTCGACCTCGACGAGCTCTTCGCCGACGCCCGCGCGCCCCTCGGCGAGGCACTCACCCGGCTCGGCAACGACCTGCGCACGATCCACCGCACGATCGACGCCTCGTACTTCAGCCGCAAGACCCCGGGACGCAGTGTCCAGTGGGTCCAGTGGAACGGTGGGGAGGAGTCCTGGTGAGCATCGACAACACCTCTGTCCCCCCGCACCCGCCGGCCCCCGAGCCGGTCGCCACCGGCAACCCGCTGGTCCCCGTCATCAAGCCGGAGCACCACACCCTTCGTCGGTACGAGGTGCGCCACCGCACGACGTACACGTACGAGGAGTACGTGACCGACTCCTTCGGCCGGGCGCTGCTGCGGCCGCGGGAGACCGCGCAGCAGCGGGTCGTCGAGCACTCCGTCGAGATCGTGCCCGAGCCGCACATCCACACCGAGCACGTCGACCACTTCGGCAACCACTCGAGCTTCTACGAGGTGCGCACGCCGCACACCGTGCTCGACGTGTACAAGCGCAGCCTCATGGAGATCGAGTGGCCGCCGCCGGACATGGGCCGGCTGGACGCGTGGACGGTCGCGGAGGTCGCCGAGCTCGTCGACGCCGGCGAGGGGATCGACCGGGCCGAGGCGGCGCAGTACCTGCTGCCGTCGGCGCTCGTCGAGATCGCACCCGAGGTCATCGCCTACTCGGCCGGCATCCTGCCCCCGGACCGGCCCTTCGGCGAGGCCCTCGTCGCGCTGTACTCCGACATCTACCGCGACTTCACGTACGCCAAGGGCACGACGAGCGTGAAGACCACGCTGCCGGAGCTGCTCGCCCAGCGCGAGGGCGTCTGCCAGGACTTCGCCCACCTCGCCGCCGGCTGCCTGCGCGCCGTCGGCATCCCCGGCCGCTACGTCTCGGGCTACATCGAGACCCGGCCGGCGCCGGGCAAGGTCAAGCTGCAGGGCTCGGACGCCTCGCACGCGTGGGTCGCGGCGATGACCCCCGACGGCGACTGGGTCGACCTCGACCCGACCAACAACCACTTCGCCGACTCGCGCTACATCGTCACCGGCTGGGGGCGGGACTTCCGCGACGTCTCGCCGCTCAAGGGCGTGATCTTCGGCGAAGGGGGTGGGTCCAGCCTCAAGGTCGGCGTCGACGTCATCCCCCAGGACGGGTCGGACCCGCGCGCCGGGAAGACCCCGCAGTAACCTGACGACCATGCCCATGACCGCCTTCGTCCTCGGTGGCGGTGGCGTCCTCGGAGCGACCCAGGTGGGCATGCTGCGCGCGCTGCTCGCCGCGGACATCACGCCCGACCTCGTCGTCGGCACGAGCATCGGCTCCGTCAACGGTGCCTTCATCGCCGCCGACCCGACCGCCGAGGGCGTCGAGCGGCTCGAGGGCCTGTGGCGCGATGTCGTCAGCTCGGGGGAGATGAACGAGAACCCCGTGCGGCAGGCCGCGCGCTTCGCGAGGCACCGCACGCACGTCATGCGGCGCGGGCTCATCGCGGACCTCGTCGAGCGGCACCTGGGGGTCGACCTCATCGAGGACCTGCCGGTGCCCTTCCAGTGCGTCGCCGCGGAGATCGAGAGCTCGGCGTCGCGGTGGTTCACGTCCGGCCGGATCGGGCCGGCCGTGGCCGCGAGCTGCGCGGTGCCCGGTCTCTTCCCGCCCGTCCAGATCGACGGCGCGCACTACTACGACGGCGGGCTCGTGCACTCGATCCCCGTGGGGCGGGCGATGGCCCTGGGCGCCACCGACATCCACGTGCTCCAGGTCGGACGGGTCGAGCAGCCGCTCCTCGCGCCGACCAACCCGCTCGACGTCGGGCTCGTGGCCTTCGAGATCGCGCGTCGGCACCGCTTCGTCGAGGAGATCGCGGAGGTGCCCGACTCGGTGCGCCTGCACGTGCTGCCGAGCGGCGTGGACCGGACCCCGACCGCCTCCCTGCTCGGGCAGGGGTCGGTGGCCAAGGTCGAGGACCGCATGGCCCGGGCCTTCGCGGCGACGACCGGCTACCTCGAGGGTCGGGCGTGAGGATCTCGGCGCTGCCCTCGCTGCCCGCTCCGCCGATGTGGCTGCGGCTGCTCCTGCAGGCGCTCTACCCGTTCGTCGGCATCGTCGTGTCCCTGCTCTTCGTCGTCATCACCCCCTGCCTGCTCCTGCTGTGGCCGTGGGACCGGCGGCTGGCGCTCCTGCGCTGCCTCTTCCTCGCGCTCTACGTCATGTGGGAGGACATCGGGCTGGTCGTCGAGTGCTGGTACCTGCGCCTGCGCTCCCCGCGGGGGACGAGCCCCACGTGGGACGCGGACCACCTCGAGCTCATCCAGCGGGCGCTCGACCACGTGCTCTTCACGGCCCGGCGGGTCGTCGGGTTCCACGTCGAGATCGAGGGGGAGCTGACCGTCGGCCGTCCCGGCCACCCGCTCGTCGTCATCTCCCGGCACGCCGGCCCGGCCGACTCGCTCGCCATCGCCTGGCTGCTCGCCTCGACCGCCGGGCGCATCCCCCGGGTCGTCCTCGCCGACGCGATGCTGTGGGACCCGGGCATCGCGATGGTGCTGCAGCGGCTCGACTCCTACTTCGTGCCCTCGCGCTCCGGTGCCGGTGACGACCGGGCGCGTGGCGTCGCCGAGCTCGCCGCGACGCTCACCGCCAAGGACGCGATGCTCATCTTCCCGGAGGGTCGCAACTGGACCCGGGAGCGGCACGAGGTGCAGGTGCGTCAGCTCAAGGCCCGCGGCGAGGCCGAGCGGCTCGCCACCGCCGTCGCCCGCCCCTGGGTCCTCGAGGCCCGCTCCCGCGGCGTCGCCGCGATCCGCGAGCGCGCCCCCGAGGCCGACGTCATGGTCATCGCCCACACGGGGCTCGACATGATCTCCGGACCGGCCGCGGTCGTGCGGGCCGTGCCCTTCCGCAACCGGCTGCTCCTCCGCGGTCGCACCTTCCGCAGCGAGGACGTGCCGACGGACCCGGACGAGGTCGCGGTCTGGCTCGAGCGGCAGTGGGGCCAGGTCAACCACTGGGTCGACACGCACGTGAGCGGACGGGAGCACCTGTGAGGGCGTGGTTCCCGCCCACGGTGAGCGCCGTGGCGGTCGCGGCCGCGGCCGCGGCGGACAACCGGGTCCACCGGTGGCCGCTCACGCCGCGGACCACCCGGTGGCTGCGGGCGAAGGGGGCGAAGCAGCGCCTCGCCGGGTTCGAGGCGGACCGAGCCGGTCTGGGCGTCGGGACGCGACGCGATGCGCGGGGGCACCTCGTCATGGCGACGCCGGGGGCGAGCGAGGGCGCGTGGGTGCTGTGGGTCCACGGCGGCGGCTTCTGCTGGGGCTCGGCGCATGACGGGACCGGGCTGCGGCTGGCGGCCGGGCTCGGCCGGCCGGTCGTCTCGGTCGAGTACCCGCTCGCTCCCGAGGCGCGCTTCCCCGTCGCCGTCGACGTCTGCCTCGAGGCCTACGTGGCGGGGGTGGAGGAGCGCGGCCCGCGGGTCCTGCTCGGCGGCGTCTCGGCCGGCGCCAACCTCGCCCTCGGTGTACTGCAGCGCATCCGGGAGCTGCGAGCGGCCGGTGACGGGCCGCCGCTGCCGCTCGGGATGGTGGCGCTGACCCCCTTCGGGGACCTGGCGGGAGAGGGCGACAGCCACCGGGTCAACGAGGGCCGCGACGCCTACATCCGGTGGCGGGGGCAGCAGGAGCGGTTCGCCCGGGCCTACGCCGGCGACGCGGACCTGCGCGACCCGCTCGTCTCACCCGTGCACGCCGACTGGTCGGGCGGGGCACTGCCGCCGGCGATCTTCACGACCGGCACGCGCGACCTCTTCCTGTCCGACACCGCCCGGATCCACACGGCCTGGCGGGCCGCCGGCGGGGAGGCGGACCTCGTGCTCGCCGAGGGGCTGTGGCACTCCTACCTCTCCGACCCCCGGCTGCCCGAGTCGGCGGCGCTCACGGCGCGGCTGCTCGACTGGTGCGAGGGCGCGTGCGACGGTTCTTCCCCGCGGGCTCCCATGCTGTAGACAACAAGCATGTCCGAAACCCGCGCTCCGCAGGCCACCCACGATCTCCCCGTGCTCTCCGTCGACGGCGACTGGAGCGGCCAGCTCGTCGCCACCGCCGTCCACGCCGGCCACGACCTGCGACCCGAGGTCCACGAGCAGATGGTCCTCGACGAGGAGGTCCGGCTCCGCGAGGAGGACCCCTTCACCGACCGCTTCATCGAGCGGCTGCCGGCTCGTCTCGTCGTGCACCGGTCGCGCTTCGAGACCGACCTCAACCGGGTCCGCGAGGAGGCGGTCTACCGCGAGCCCGAGGACGCCTGGGGGCTCGACATGTGGCGCGGCGGCCGGCTCCCGGACGACATCGCCGAGCGCTCGCTGGAGGTCTTCGACGAGGTGTACGACGAGCTGGGGCGTCGCTTCGACGAGATCGCGGCCCGCGGCCCCTTCGTCGTCTACGACGTCCACTCCTACAACCACCGTCGTGACGGTGCCGACGCCGTACCGGGCCCCCAGGAGGACAACCCCGACGTCAACGTCGGCACCGGCAGCCTCGACCGGGAGCGCTGGGGCAGCGTCGTCGACACCTTCATGGAGCACGTCGAGCTGTCCGGCGGACGGCTCGACGTGCGCGAGAACGTCAAGTTCCGCGGGCGCGGTATCGCGCAGTGGGCGCACGCGCGCTACCCCGACCAGGCCGTCGTGCTGGCCATCGAGTTCAAGAAGACCTACATGGACGAGTGGACCGGCGAGCCCGACGACGAGCGCATCGCGGCGATCGCCGCGGCCCTCGCCGCCACCCGGGGCCCGGTCCTGGCGGCGCTGGAGCGGCTGACCGAGGGGGCCACGGCATGAGCGAGGACGCCGCGGCGCTGCGCAGGGTCAGCGTCAACGACCTCGCGATCGACCACGCCCTCGCCCAGATGTCGGGGTCGATGCGCTTCCTGCTCGACGTCACCCCCGTCAACGCCGACGACATCAAGGCCGAGTTCGTCGCCGGCAGGGTGAGCGAGCCGCGCTTCGTCTACCGCGAGCTCGAGGCCGACCAGGAGGTCCTCAAGCAGGTCGTCACCAACATCGACGTCAGCCAGGTCGAGGACACCACGCTCGCGTCCCTCCTGCGGGCCAAGCACCGTGAGCTGCTGCTGCAGATCGACATGCTCATGGCACGGGACAGCGACGTCTTCCGCCAGCTGAGCACCGAGCTCTACGGCGGGACCTCCCCCCGCCTGCGGGAGCAGGCGGAGAACATCCTCGCCGCCGTCCCCACCCCCGAGACGAAGGGGGAGGGGGTCACCGCCGAGGAGTTCCTCGGGCTGGCCCAGGCGGAGATCGACCACTACACGGGGATCGACCCCGGCATCGACATCCACGCAGAGGTCCGTGACGACGTCAACGGCGTGGTCGTCTCCGGCAACACCCTGCTCATCGACCCCGACGCGACCGTCCAGCGGGCGCGGGCCGACGCCCTCCTCCAGCACGAGGTCGGGACCCACCTCGTCACGCAGGTCAACGGCTCGGCCCAGCCCATCCAGGTGCTCGGCACCGGTCTCGCCGGCTACGACGAGACCCAGGAGGGCCTGGCGGTGCTCGCCGAGATCGGGTGCGGCGGTCTGACCCCCTTCCGGCTGCGGCAGCTCGCGGCCCGGGTCGTCACCGTCCACCGGATGACGGGGGGTTCCTCCTTCGTCGAGGCGTGGGAGGGACTCGTCGACGCCGGGTTCCCCGAGGCCAGCGCCTTCACCACGACGATGCGCGCCTACCGCTCCGGGGGGCTGACCAAGGACGCCATCTACCTGCGCGGCCTCGTCGACCTGCTGGACCACCTGAGGGGCGGCGGCACCCTCGATCGCCTGTGGCTCGGCAAGTTCTCGCTCGACGACCTGCCGCTCATCGACTCGCTCGACGAGGCCGGCATCCTCAACCCCCCGCGGATCCTGCCGCGGTGGCTCGACGACCCCTCGACGGCGGACCGGCTCGCGGCCGCCGCCGAGTGCTCCGACGACGTCACCCGGCTGCTGCCCCCGAGCGTCCACGCCTGAGCCACCCCCTTCGTCCCCCACCTGACCCAAGGAGAAGCCCGCATGAAGATCGGATTCGTCGTCAACGACGTCCTCACCGAGGAGCCGTACTACACCACCACCCGCCTGGCGATGACCGCCCACACGATGGGCCACGAGGCCTACCTCATGGGCCTCGGTGACTTCGCCTACGAGCCCGACGGCTCCCTCTCGGCGCGTGCCCGCACCGGCGCGGCGAAGGCCTACAAGTCGCTCGAGCGCTTCCTGGCGGACGTGCAGAAGCCCAAGATCGAGGAGCAGATGCGCATCGACGAGTTCGACGTCGTCATGATGCGCTTCGACCCGGCCGACGACGCCGAGGACAACCCGTGGGCGGGCAACGCGGGCGTGGCCTTCGGCCAGCTCTTCGCGGCTGCCGGCGTCCTCGTCGTCAACGACCCCACCTCGCTGGCCAACGCGCTCTCCAAGGCCTACTTCCAGCACTTCCCGGAGATCGTGCGGCCCAAGACCCTGATCTCCCGCGACGAGGCGCTCATCGAGCAGTTCGTCGGCGACCTCGGCGGCCGGGCCGTGCTCAAGCCCCTGCAGGGCTCCGGGGGCAGCGGCGTCTTCCTCGTCGACCGCAAGGAGTCCCCCAACCTCAGCCAGATCATCGAGGCGATCGCCCGTGACGGCTACGTCGTCGCCCAGGAGTACCTGCCCGAGGCCAAGGACGGTGACGTGCGCATGTTCGTCATGAACGGCCGCCCGCTCGAGGTGGACGGGCAGGTCGCCGCCTTCCGCCGCAGGAGCACGAGCAAGGACCTGCGCTCGAACATGTCAGCCGGCGGCAAGGCCGTGAAGGTGACGATCACCCCCGCGATGCGCGACCTCGTGGAGGCGGTGCGCCCCAAGCTCATCGCCGACGGCATGTTCCTCGTCGGGCTCGACATCGTCGGCGACAAGCTCATGGAGGTCAACGTCTTCAGCCCCGGTGGGTTCGGCTCGTGCGAGCAGCTGTACGGCATCGACTTCGTGCCCGCGGTCATCGCCGACCTCGAGCGCAAGGTCGCCGTCGGCAAGCACTACGCGGACATCGCCAACACCCGCCTGGCGACGCTCTGAGCGGCGCCCGGCCGGCGGGCGCCGACCTCAGGCTTCGACCTCAGTCGCCGAGCCGCCGCAGCCGGTCGAGCCAGTCACGGGCGGCGACGAAGGCCGCGTCGCTCGTGATCGGGTCGACGGTGATCGGGGTCCCGGCGGCCGCCGGGTAGGAGCCGAGGAAGCGCACGTCCGCGCAGACCCGGTGCAGGCTCATCAGCGCGGCACCGACCCGCTCGTCCTGCACGTGCCCCTCGAGGTCGATCGAGAAGCAGTAGGAGCCCATCGACTTCTTCGTCGGGCGGGACTCCAGCCGCGTCATGTTGATGCCCCGCACCGCGAACTGCTCGAGCAGCTCGAGCAGGCCACCGGCCCGGTCGGCGCGCTGGTAGAGCACGACGGTCGTCTTGTCGCGGCCGGTCGGGGCGGGCAGCCAGTCCGGCCGCGCCACGACGACGAACCGGGTGACGGCGTTGGTCATGTCGCCGATGTCGTGCGCCAGCACCTCGAGCCCGAAGTGCTCCGCGGCGATCAGGGCGCACACCGCGACGTCGTAGCCGAGGTCGTCCGGGTGCTCGGCGAGGTCCTTGGCCGCGGAGGCGGTCGAGAGCGTCGGCACGTAGATCGCCTGCGGCGCCTCCTTGCCGGCCCACCCGCGCACCTGCGCCCACGCGTGGCTGTGCGTGCCGATCGCGCGGACCCGGCCCAGGTCCGTGCCCGGTCGCGCGCACGCGACGAAGGTGATCGGCACGAGCACCTCGCCGACGACGACGAGCGGGTCGCCCGAGGCGAGGGCGTCGAGGGTGGCCGAGACACCCCCTTCGACGCTGTTCTCGATGGGCACGACCGCCGCGTCGACGTCGCCGGCGCGCAGCGCGTCGAGCGCGGCGTCGACCGACCCGAGCGGCACCTGCTCGTGGGCCGCGTCGGCCACCCACGACAGCAGCGCCTGCTGGGTGAAGGTGCCCTCGGGTCCGAGGTAGGCGTAGCGGGTCATGTCTCCTCCAGTGGTCGGGGTCAGGCGTCCGGAGACCCGGTGCGGGCCGCCGCGAGCGCCTGACGCTCCTCGGGGGTGAGGGTGGCGTCGGCGTCGCCGCCGACGACGCCCTTGGCGTAGGTGCGGGACTCCCCGCGGCCGTGGATGCTGCTGAGGACGAAGCCGTCGCCGGTGTCGTCGACGACCGCGGCGGAGAAGCTCAGCCGCCCGCCCATGTCGCCGAAGGCGTCGTAGCGCACGACGGCCACGTGCCGCAGCGCCTGGGCGAGCTCGTGACGAAGGGCGACGAGGTCACCGTCGCCGACGGGCGCGCGCTGCTCGAGCACCCCGACCCGTTCGGTGAGGCGGCGCACCCCGGCGAGGAGCACGACGACGCACAGCAGGGCGAGCGCGAGCCCGCCCAGCAGCGCGATCTCGACGGCACTCATGCGGTCACCCTAGGGGCTGGGTCGGGCCCGTCGACCGGCGTCTCGTGGGCGCGCTCGCGGTCGGTGCGCAGCACCGCCCAGCCGAGGAGGGCGAGGACGACGACGCTGCCGATGACATTGCCCTCGACGAGGAGGTCGCCGACCCAGGCGGGGGAGCGCCCTTCGCGCTTCCAGAGCACCCCCCAGAACGGCATCGTGCAGACGAACCACGCGACGACGACGGCCGCGGCCGCGACCCGTCGCACGTCCGGGCAGGCCCGCAGCACTGAGACGCCGAGGATCGCCGGGACGATGACCATGATCCAGTGCAGGTGGTGCACCCAGGAGACGGGCGAGAGGAGGAACCCGGCGAGCCCGATCGCCGCGGCCTCGGCCACCCAGTCACCCTGCCGGTACGCGCGGTGGCCGACCCAGAAGACGAGCGCGCCCATGACGAGCAGCCACGGTGCCCACGCGAGGGTGAGCTCGGTGCCCTCGAGGCCGCGCCGCAGGAGCGTCGCGCGGAAGGCCTGGTTGGCCGAGCCGTCGTTGGGTCCCAGACGGGTCGGGTCGGAGAGCGCGCCGCCCCAGAAGGCGAAGGAGGCCTGCGGCAGCACGAGCCACGCCGCGACCGAGACGAAGGTCGCCGTCCCGATCGCCCACCCGGCCTCGCGCCACCGCCTGTTGAGGAGGTAGTGGATGACGAAGACGCCCGGCGTGAGCTTGATGGCCATGGCCATCCCGACGAGCATCCCCGGCGGGACCTGCATCAGCCAGCGGTGCCGCGGCCGCTGCAGGTCGAGCAGGATCATCAGCACGAGGAAGGCGTTGACCTGCGCGAAGCGGATCCCGTCGCCGACCGGCTGCGTCCACAGGAACCCGGCAGCGACGACGCCGACGAGCACGGGCGCCCACCGGCCCACGCGCTCGCGGAGCCGGTACCAGGCGATCCACGTGATCGCGACGTTCGCGAGGAGCTGGGTGATCGTCCACCCCCACGCCGCGACGGGGAAGGGGACGAGCGCGAGGGGCACCGACAGGAAGGCCGCGATCGGCGGGTAGGTGAAGGGGAGCAGCTGCGGTGGCTGCGTCATCTGCGCGTAGATCGGGCGCCCCTGGAGCACCGACAGGCCGCCCTCGCGGTAGACCTGCACGTCGACCTGCCACTGGTCCTGCGGGAAGAGGAAGAGGAACTTCGCGACCGGCCAGGCCGCGACCAGAACGAAGAGCACCACCCCGAGCAGCAGGTGCGGGCGGCTCACTCGGGTCATGGCCTCCATTGTGTCCGACGCGGATCCGCGTCGGCCCATCACTACGGTGGGTCCATGCTCCGCCTCGCCCTGCTCGTCCTCGCCGGCCTCGTGCTGCTCGGCGCTGCGACGCCGGCGCAGGCCGCGGACGCTCCCCGCGACGTCGTCGTCATCGGCGCGCCCGGCCTCTCGTGGAGCGACATCACGACGAAGGGGGCCCCAGCCATCCACTCCTTCGCCGGCGACGCGGCGGTCACCAACGTCAACGTCCGCTCGACGTACTTCACCTCGTGCCCGAGCGACGGCTGGCTCGGTCTGTCGGCGGGCACCCGCGCCGCCGAGCCGCGTGATGTGACGCGGGGACAGCTGCGCGCTCACCCGCGTGCGCTGCCGCGCTGCTCGCCGCTGCCGAGCCTGCCCGGCCCAGGGTCCGGCCCCGAGCTGGTCGCGGTCGACATGGACCGCGAATTCTGGCGCGGCCTGTCGCAGGGCGTCGCGGCACAGGGCTTCGACGCCCGGATCGGGGTCCTCGGCCAGGCCGTTGCCGACGCCGGCGGGTGCATCGCCGGCTCGGGCGACGGCGCGGTCCTCGCGATGCCGGACCTCGAGGGCGTCATCCCGCACGGTGAGCCCGGCGTCCACGAGACCTGCGCGATCACGCTCGTCGGCGCGCCGGCGGTCACCGTCCCCGCCGCCCCCCGTGACCTGAGGAGGGACGAAGGAGCCTCGAAGGTGCGCGCCGACCAGGTGACGGCGGTCGACGAGACCGTCCGCGACGTCCTGACGACCGCGCACCCGGACACCGTGGTGCTGCTCGCCGGCCTCTCCGACGACGGCGGCCAGCCCGGCCTGCGGGTCCTCGCCATGGGTGGCGGCGGCACCGAGCCCGGGTGGCTGCACTCCGACTCGACGACCCGGGACGAGATGGCGCAGGTGGCTGACGTGACGCACACGGCGGTCGCGATCGCCGGGATCACACCCCCTGACGGCATCGCCGGTCGCGAGCTCGTGCCGGTCGGCGACACGGGGTCCTTCGCCGAGCGCCGCGCCCGGCTCGTCGACGACGACACCCAGCTCCGCGAGGCGGACCGGGTGATCCCGCCCTTCTTCCGGGGCTTCGGGGTCGGGCTGGCGCTCCTGCTCGTCGCGGCCGCGGTGGCGTGGCGGTTCGCACCGCGCGCCCGGCCGGTCGTCACCGCGGTCACCGGGGTCGTGGGGCTGGCCGCGATGGCCCTGCCCGTCTCGACCTACCTCGTGACACGGACGCGGTGGTTCGCCACGGACGAGCCCTTCGCGGGGTTCGTCGCGCGGGTGGTGGTCATCGACCTCGTGGTCGTCGCGCTCACCCTGCTCGGGATGCTCGTCCTCGGGCGGCGGAGAGCGCCGGACTCTCCCTTCGCCCCAGCGCTCGTGCCGGTCGGGGTCGTCGCCGGCCTCACCTGGCTGGTCCTCGCCGGCGACCTGCTGCTCGGCAGCGGTCGGATGACGATGCTCTCCGTCCTGGGGCTGCTGCCGCTCGACGGCGGGCGGTTCCACGGGTTCGGCAACGTCCCCTTCGCCATCTTCGTCGCCTCCGCCTTCCTGCTGGTCACGGCGCTCGTCAGCCCGCTGCTCGCGGCGGGGCGGCGCCAGGCCGCGGTCGGGGTCGTCCTCGTGCTGGGCGGCGCGACCTTCCTCGTCGACGCCTGGCTCGGGGCCGACGGGGGTGGGGCGCTCGCGCTCATCCCCTCCGTGGTCTACCTGGTGCTCGCGGTGGCGGGCGTGCGCGTCACGTGGGCCCGGGTGCTCGGGATCGGCGTGGTGACCGCGGTCGGGTTCCTCGCGATGGCCGGCGCCGACTGGTTGCGGCCGGAGGAGCAGCGCACGCACCTCGGCCGGTTCTTCGGCACGCTCCTCGACGGCGACGCGTGGGCGATCATCGTGCGCAAGCTCGAGACCAACGTCGACCTGCTGCTCGGCCCGGAGCGCGCCGCCCTGCTCGTGCCGGTCGTGCTCGTCGCGGTGATCTGGGTGCTCGCGCGCCCGGACAGCGCCCTGGGCCGCCGCGTGTCACCCCTGCTCGATGCCCACGCCGGCCTGCGCGTCGGCCTCACGGCCCTCGTCGTGGCGCTGACCGTCGGCTTCCTGCTCAACGACTCCGGCACCGCGATCCCGGCGGCTGCCGCGCTCGTCCTCGCGCCCGCGCTCGTCGTGCTGTGGGCGGCCGGCACCACGCGCGCCCCCACCCGCACCGGCGGTTGGGGGTGATCCCGACCGGATGATCGGTCGGGATCACCTCGACCGAGCGGGAAGTCAGGGCGTGCTGAGCCTGCGCGGGTAGCAGGCGTTGTCGAGCTCGACCCCGCTGAGCCACGAGAACTGTGCCTCGCACCACATCTCGGCGTCATCACGCGAGGTCAGCCAGCCGGGGTCGACGATGGTCATCCAGATCTTGTCGTCGTCGGCGCCGACCGTGCTGCCGAGGTCCTCCGCCTTGAGTAGGTAGACCTCGTCCAGCGGGTACGTGCTCACGACGGCCTGGTGCAGCTCGAGGATGTCGGGCAGACGGAAGACGTGCGACCCGCTGCTCGTCAGCTGTCGGTCGTCACGGGTGCCGTCCTGCTTCGCCGAGAGGCTGACGCCCCAATCGCCGTCGGTGACCAGTCGGCCGAGGGACTCCTCGCGCAGGTCGTTCAGCTGGTCCGCGGCGCTCAGTGGGGCGGCGGTCGTCGTCACCGTGGTCGTCGGGGGTGGGGACGCCGTGGTCGTCACGGTCGTCGTGGGCGGCGGCGTGCTCGTCACTGTCGTCGTGGGCGGCGTGCTCGTCGCCGTCGTCGGGGCGGTCGTCGCCGAGCCGGCGGTGGTCGTGTCGTCGTCCTGCGAGGCGACGAACCACAGGGCGCCGGCTCCGGCACCGAGGAGGACGACGGCGGCGAGGCACGCGGCGGCGATGAGCCCCCACGCCGGGCCACCGGGGCGGCCACCACCGGGGGGCGCCATCGACGTCCGGCCCGCCGGGGGCGCGGCCGGAGGAAGCGTCGTAGGCTGCTGGACGAGCCAGTCCTCCCACGAGCTCTGCGGCGTCTCCTGCGCCCACGACGGCCCGGGGACCGCCGGCAGTTGGGCCCGGGTCGGCTCGTCCTCGGCCCAAAACCGGTCCGCGCCGTCCTCACCCGCAGCGGGCATCCGCGCCCCGCACCGCGAGCAGAAGGTCCCCTCGCTCGTCGCCCCGCACCCCGCGCACTCCATGTCGCTCCCCCTCAGGTCCCCACCGCTCAGGAGCCGAGTGTAGATCCACTGGTGGATTCTTGACCATTGCTTGACCATCGATCTGGACCCGCACCGTGGTTCGAGGTGTCCCCGACCGGACAGTCGGTCGGGATCACCTCGATCCGGTGGACCGGCGCCACATCACGGCTATGACGACCCAGACCGTGAGCGTCGCGAGCGGTGAGGCGACGAAGCGGAAGCCCAGCGTCACCGTCTCGATGTCCTCGGGCAGGCGCACCCGGCCGGGGACGTAGGCGAGCGCGAGGACGCTCGAGCGGGCGAGGAGCACCAGCAGCAGGGGCCGGAACCGCTCCCAGCCCTCCCGCCCGAGCAGCCCGACGAGCACGGCCGTCGCGAGCCACTGCGGCAGCTCGTACCAGGGCAGCACGTACCCGGCGCCGAGCGCGTAGGCCGTCGACAGCACGAAGAGCACCCGCACCGCGACCACGTCGGTGAGCCCGGCAGTGATGTGCCACAGCGCGACCGCGAGCAGGACGCACCCGATCGCGGCCAGCCAGGTCGTCACCGAGCGGGCGCTCCCCTCGCCGAGCACGACGTCGAGCGCCGTGTAGACCGCGCGCCAGGGCATCGCGTACGAGATCCCGCCGCCGGCGCCGACGACCCGGGAGATCGCGTGGGTGCCGACGGCCAGGTGCGTGGGGACGAGCACGAGGAGCGCGCCGCCGACGAGCGCGAGGGCCGGGCGGAGCCGCGCGGGGCCGGTGTCCCGGGCGAGGATCGCCCACAGCAGGGCGATGCCGACCACGCCGGCGGTCAGCTTGGTGCTCGCGGCGAGTCCGACGGCCAGCCCCGCGAGGAGGGGCCTGCGGGCCAGGCCGAGGCCCAGCGCGGCGGCCATCGCGACGACCGCGAGGACGTCGACGTGCGCGCCGAGCACGCCCGCGCCGAGGACCAGGACATTGGTCGTCCACCAGCGGTCGACGGTCGCGCGGTCGGTGCCCAGGCGCACGAGCAGCTCGCGGGTGCCGAGCCACGCGGCCACGACGAGGACCTGCCAGACCTGGACGACCTGCCGGGCGGTGTCGCCGCCGAGCCGGCCCGCGAGACCCATGAGCCACACCGCGAGCGGCCCGTAGACGCTCGGGGCCTCCCGCCACGGGGCCTGGACCAGGCTCACGACCGGGTCGAGGCCGTCCTGCCAGCTCGCCGGGACGACCGACCAGGGGTCGCCGCCCTCGACGAGGATCCGCCCGTAGGCGGCGTAGTTCGTGTGGTCCGCCGTGCCGAAGGGGGCCGTGAGCAGGACGAGCGCAGCGAGCAGCGCCAGGTGCCACCACCGCAGGCGAAGGGGGCTCGGCCGCCGCACGTACCGCCACAGCGACGCGGCACCGAGCAGGTAGCCGGTCGTCTGCAGGGCGACGACGGTCCAGCCACCGAGCTGCCACGGCAGGTCCGGCGAGGCCCAGCCGGGCGGGCCGAGCGGTGGGAGCGCGAGCGACTCCCCGCTCGCGCCGACGAGCAGGAGCAGGCCGATGCCGGCGACCAGCAGACCCACGCCGAGCGGGTCGCGGTCGGTGCGGGCCCGCGTCACGACAGGAAGCGCCGGGCGAGCAGCGCGCCCGAGACATCGCGCAGCTGCATGGCCCGGTGCACGCGCCCCTTGATGTCGTTGCCCGTGCGGCGGTGGGTCAGCTCGACGGGCACCTCGACGACCCGGCGCCCGGCGCGCAGCACGTCGACGAGCATCGCCGCCTCCACGCCCCAGCCCGTGGCGAGCGGCGTCGCGTCCGCGAAGGTCTCCCGGGTCAGCGCGCGCATGCCGTTGAGCGGCTGCTCGATCGTGCGTCCCGTCATCGCCTCGATCTGCGCACGGGCGAGCCGCACGACCCGCCCGGCGCCGAGCGAGGAGGCGCTGCGCGGGATGTTGGCGACGGCGAGGTCGGCCGTCCCCGCGAGGACCGGCACGAGCAGCGGCTCGAGGTTGGCCGCGGAGGGGCCCAGGTCGGCGTCGGCGAAGAGCAGCACGTGCGGACCGGTGCCGGTGCGCTCCTCCTCGGCGGCGAGCCTCGCCACGCCCGTCTCGAGCGCGGCGGCCTTGCCCTGGTTGGCGGGGTGCCGCGCGACGAGCGCACCGGCATCGGCGGCGTTGGCGGCCGTCGCGTCGGTGGAGCCGTCGTCGACGACGACGACGAGGGCGACGTCGTCGAGGCCGAGGAGTGCCGTGACCGTCGACGCGACGAGGTCCGCCTCGTCCTTGGCCGGCACGATCGCGGCCACCCGCGCACCCATGGTCAGCGCAGCGTCACCTGGCGCGAGATCAGGCCGGACCGGGCCCGACGCTCCTCGGCGGTGAGCTCGTCGGTGGATGCGGCAGCCGTCGCGTAGCGCGCGGCGAAGTCGGCCACGGCACCCTCGTGCTCGGCCGGCTCGGAGTCGGGGGCGACCTCCCAGACGGGGACGATGAGGCCACCGGCGCGGAAGGCACCGAGGAGGCGACGCTCCTCGTCGAGGTGGGCCTCCCCCTTCGCGTGGAGGCGGGCGAGGGCGGTCGTCGCGGTCTCCTCGTCGTCGGCGAGCACGTGGCGGATGTACGTGCGCTCGCCGATGCGGCACCAGTACGTGCTCGGGGTACCGGCGACGGGGGTGCTCGGGACGACCGACTCGTTGGCGCGCTCGAGGGAGGCCGCCGCCTCGCCGGAGACCTCCTGGCCCTCGACCCAGAAGTTGAAGCCCTCGTGCACGGTCAGCTCGAAGGGCGCGGAGGTGTCGACGAGGTCCTGCAGGCGCGGGGTCTCGGCTGTGGTGCGCGGCAGCTGCGCGACCGGGGCACCCGGCTCGGTGGCGAGGGCGGTGAGCAGGGCCTGGGCCATGTCGCGGCTCGGGTCGCCACTCGCGGACCCGGCCTGGGTCGCGACGAGGATCTCGCCGGTGTCGCGGCGCAGGGCCGGCCATGCCATCGGCAGCACCGTCGCGAGCGTCACCGTCTCGGGCGAGCCCTCCGGCACCGCCGCCGGGTCGAGGTGGAGCGTCGCCGTGGCGGCGGGCAGGATCTCGTACGCCGCCACCCAGTCCGGCTCGCCCGGCAGCCCCGCGAAGGGGCGTGCGACATACGGCGCGGGGGCGACCTTGGTCTTGCCCTGCGCGTCCTTCTTGCGTCGTGAAGCCTTACCCATGGCGGTCAGCGTAGGCCGTGAGGGGGTGGGAGTTGGGCCGCACCGCCGGGGCGGGGACAATGACGGGGGCCAGCGACCGCAACCGAGGGAATCCGCACACCATGTCCGAGGCACACGACCGCCGCACCGACGCGCCGAAGCTCGACTCCTTCGGCGGCGAGATCGGTCGCGGCCAGGCCCGCACCATCCGCGCCCGCTGGGAGCTGCAGACCGTCACCAAGGTGCGCGAGGCGATCGCCCTCGACCTCGTCGCCCGCGGGGTCGGCGAGCACGTCGTCGGCGAGGCGGAGCTCGTCGTCACCGAGCTCGTGACCAACTCGCTGCGTCACGCGACGCCCCTGTCCGACCGGACCGTGCGGGTGCACTGGAAGGCCCGCGGGGACAACGTCGAGGTCGAGGTGAGCGACGGTGGCTCCGACACCGAGCCGGTCCCCGCCGCCCGGGCGGTCTGGGCTACCTCCGGGCGCGGCCTGCGGATCGTGCGCAGCATCGCCCACGAGTGGGGCGTGCAGCGCGACGACAAGCAGACGACCGTCTGGGCCGCGCTCGGCGGCCCGTCGCGCCGCAGGGTCGGCCCCTGACCTAGACCTTGGACTTGCGCCAGCCGGCGTTGCGGGCAGAGGTCTCGGTGCAGAACCAGCGCTCGCCCTTGCCGAGGTCGATCTTGGTCACGCTGTAGTAGCGACCGCCGGGCACGTGGTAGATCTTCTCGCCGCTGCTGGAGATGTTGCCCTTGATCTTGCCGACGCAGGTGGAGGTCGGGGTGGGCTTCGGCCTGGCGCACGCACCCCACAGACCGCGCGCGGCGGCCTTGGCGGAGGACTGTGCCCGGCGGTGCGAGTACTGGCCCTTGTAGGCGCGGCTGTACGTGTACTCGCGGGCGTAGCCACCCTTGATCATCGTGAGCGCGAGCGAGGTGCCGCCCGGGGTGTAGACGTGCCGCAGCAGCCGGCCGTACCTGTCCTTGTTGCCCTGGGTGCCGTCGGTCCTGATGTAGACGGTGCCGCCCTTGGTCAGCTGCGCCATCCGGGACGTGGCCTGGCTGCCGTAGCACTCGCGGGGGGAGATCTCCGGGGCGTCGAGGCCGATGAGGCGCACCGGGGTCGAGCGGCCCTGGTAGCGGATGCGGATGGTGTCCCCGTCGGTGACGCTCACGACCTTGGCGGCGTAGCTGCCCTTGGGTACGGCTGGGGCGGCCGTGGCGGCGGGGGCGGACAGGACGAGGGCAGCGGCAGCGAGGGCAGCGGTACGGCGGATCACGGCAGGGGCTCCGGGGGTGAGGGTGTGGCGAGGAGTGGCGAAGGGAGGAGATCTGGACCGGCGGGAGGGGTCACCGTCGGTCGTGAGCGCATCCTCGCGGCAGGAAGTTGATCTGTCAATGGTTCCTCGCCGAGGCGGCCACGGGCGGTAAATCGCTGGCGCCCGCCGCGGCCCGGTGCCACCTTGGACGGGATGACGGACTCCACCGAACTCACCTCCCTCGGCTGGGACGAAGGGAGCGCCGCTGCCCTCGACGAGATGGCGACGGGCGCCCCCTTCGTCCTCGTGCCGGGACGCGTCGGCCGCGTCGACCGCGGCCGGGTCACCGTGCACACCGCCGACGGCGCCGTGCCGGCGCTCGTCCGCCTGCCCGCCGGCAGCGCCCTCGAGGACCAGCCGACGACCGGCGACTGGGTCGGGCTCGAGCGCCGTCCCGACGGTGACGTCGTCCGCGCCGTGCTGCCGCGGCGGAGCGCGATCGTGCGCAAGACCGCCGGCGAGCGGTCCGACGCGCAGGTCATGGCCGCCAACCTCGACCACGTGCTCGTGGCGGTGCCCTTCGAGACCCGGGTCAACCTCTCGACGATCGAGCGCTACCTCGTCGTCGCGTGGGAGTCCGGGGCGCATCCGCTCGTCGTGCTCACCAAGGCCGACCTCGCCTTCGACCCCGACGCCACGGTCGCCGAAGTGCGGGCCGCGGCGCCCGGGGTGGGCGTGCTCGTCGTCTCCGCCGAGACCGGCGAGGGTGTCCCCGAGCTCGCGGCGGCGCTCGCCGGTGGCACGACCGCCCTCATCGGGCAGTCCGGCGCGGGCAAGTCGACGCTCGTCAACGTCCTCGCGGGGCAGCCGGTCCAGGCCGTCTGCGACACCCGGCAGGACGGCAAGGGGCGCCACACGACGACCGCGCGCGAGCTCGTCCTGCTCCCCGACGGGGGCGTGCTCAT
Organism: Janibacter terrae NBRC 107853; assembly: GCF_001591405.1. GTDB lineage: Bacteria > Actinomycetota > Actinomycetes > Actinomycetales > Dermatophilaceae > Janibacter > Janibacter terrae. Next base: position 789,654 of record NZ_BCUV01000007.1, on the reverse strand, counting down.
CGACACCCCCGGGCTGCGCTCGATCGGGCTGCACGAGGACGGCGAAGGGGTCTCCCTCACCTTCCCCGACGTCGAGGAGCTCATCGCCGCCTGCCGCTTCACCGACTGCGCGCACGAGACCGAGCCGGGCTGCGCGGTGCGCGCCGCGCTGGAGGGCGGCGAGCTCGACGAGCGGCGCTGGCACAGCTGGCAGAAGCTGCAGCGCGAGGCCGAGTGGATCGCCATGCGCACCGACCCCGTCGCCCGGGCGGCCGCCCGCAAGCGGTGGGTCGCGCTCGGTCGCGGGGGCAAGGCGCAGGCGGCGCTCAAGCGGGGGCAGGACCCCTTCGGCTGAACCGGTCTCAGCGCCGCGCGGACCGCGGTCCCCGGACCAGGCGCACGGCCAGTGCCGGCACCCCGACGAGCAGGGCCAGGACGGGCAGGACCACCACCCAGAAGAAAAAGGTCCCCCACGAGGGCACGAACACCCTGAGGTACCAGGGGTAGTCGACCTCGACGAGGGTCTGCCGGCGGTAGGTCCGGTCGGTCGCGGAGCGGGTGAGGGTCATGTCGCTCGTGACGTCGTCCGGCCGGACGTACGCGTCGAACCGCGTGACGAAGGGGGCGCCCTGCGTGAGCTCGGCCAGGGTCGAGCCCCGCGGGACATCGGCCGCACGCAGCGGTCCGGCGAAGGCGACCTCGGGCTCGATCGCCCCGAAGTCGACCTCCGTGCGGTGCTCGGTGAGGGTGTAGACCCGCAGCGTGCTGACCGATATGGCCTGCGCCTGCATCCGCATCGGGTAGACGATCTCGCGAGAGGGGAAGGTCGCCCGGATCGGCTGGAGCTCGCCGTCGAGGGCGTGGGGTGCGTCCGGGCCCGCCGTGAGGCGGATGGCGGCGATGACCCAGCCCTCGCGCAGGTACGGGCGGGTCGACTCGACGACCTCGTCACGCACGCGGTAGCCGTTGTCCTGCAACCACTGCGTCAGCGTGCCCGTGGACGTCGACGTCAGCTGGGTGGCCGTGAAGGGTCCGAGCTCCCGCTGCTCCAGGACGCGCACGCTCGGCGGCGCTCCGGCCGTGGTGCCTTCGCCGGCCGGAGCGCCGCCGATCACCGGGAGCTGCAGGCCGCGCAGCACCTTGCGCTCGACGACCTCCGGGCGGGTGGCCCGGGCCAGCTGGCCCAGGGTGTCGACGTCGGCGAGGTCGAGCTCGGCCCTCGCCGGCAGGGGCAGGATGAGCGCGACGTCCTGGGCCGAGGTGAACATGTCGAAGCTGAGGACGATGTCCTCCGTCTCGCCGTCGTGCCGCACGACCGCCGACTCCTCGTTGACGGACACGCTCTCGCCCTCCGGCGCCTCGACGCCTCCGCACGCGCAGGCCACGGCGGGCGCGGCCACGCCGACGGCCTGCACGAGCGTCACGAGCAGCGCGATCGCCAGGGCCCGCAGGCCCGTCCTCGAGATGGTCACGTCATCCCCCTTCGTCCCCGCCAGTGTGGTGCACGGGCGCGGCGGGACGAAGGGGGAGGGCTCCCCTCAGAGGACGTCGTGACCGGGGCGGTCGCCCCGGGACATGGCCTCGGCGATCTCGAGCGCCGAGCGGACCCTGGGCGTCTTGGGGATGACCCCGAGGCGCCCGGCCTGGAAGTCCTCGAAGGCCGTGACGAGCTCCTCGCGGGTGTTCATGACGAAGGGGCCGTACGCGGCGACGGGCTCGCGGATCGGGCGGCCGCCGAGCAGCACGACCTCGAGCGAGGGGCTGCGCGAGTCCTGGTTGTCGTCGGCGGCGATCTCGAGCGCACCGCCGGCGCCGAAGACGGCGAGCTGGCCCTCGCGGATCGGTCGGCGCTCCGGGCCGACGACGCCCCGTCCGGACAGGACGTAGGCGAGACCGTTGAAGTCCTCGCGCCACGGGATGTGCATCCGGGCGCCGGGCGCGATCGTCGTGTGGATCATCGAGATCGGGGTCGTCGTGATGCCCGGCCCCTCGTGGCCGTCGAGCTCGCCGGCGATGACGCGCAGCAGCGTGCCGCCGTCGTGGCTGGAGAGCAGGCCGACCTGGCCGGAGCGGATGTCCTGGTAGCGGGGGTCGGCCATCTTCTGGTGGCTCGGCAGGTTGACCCACAGCTGCAGACCGTGGAAGACCCCGCCGCTCACGACGAGCTCCTCCGGCGGGGCCTCGATGTGCAGCAGGCCGGACCCGGCGGTCATCCACTGGGTGTCGCCGTCGGTGATCAGGCCGCCACCGCCGTGGGTGTCCTCGTGGGCGAAGGTGCCGTCGATGATGTACGTGACGGTCTCGAAGCCGCGGTGCGGGTGCCAGCTCGTGCCGCGGGCCTCGCCGGGGGCGTACTCGACCTCACCCATCTGGTCCATGTGGATGAAGGGGTCGAGGCGGGCCATGTCGACGCCGGCGAAGGCACGGCGGACGGGGAAGCCCTCGCCCTCGTGGCTCTGGGGCGCCGTGCTCACCGAGAGCACCGGGCGCGAGACGGTGTCCGGCAGCGGCTGGGTCACGCGGGGGAGGGTGAGGATGTTGTCGACGGTCACGGCGGGCATCGGGTGCTCCTTCGGGGTTGCGGTCCCTTGGTCCAACAGTAGTTGAAAATCAAACATTCCGTGGTCCCTGAGGAGGTTGCGCAGCAACCGTCCCCCCCGGTCCCTGAGGAGGTTGCGCAGCAACCGTCCCCCCGGTCCCTGAGGAGGTTGCGCAGCAACCGTCTCGAAGGGCCGGTCTAGTCTCGCGTGCGTGCCCCCACGTTCACCCCTGCCTGCGCGCCACGGTCTCGCTGCCGCGTGGGTGCGCACGCTCGACCTCGACCACGGTCGTCCGCGGCCGTGGTCCACGATGTCGGCCTGGCTGCGGGGCACCTCCCCCGAGGGTGTCGACGTGGACGGGATGCTCGCCGCGGGGAGGTTCGTCTACGAGGACGCCACCCCGGTCCTGCCCGGGGACGTCTACCGCCCGCACACCTTCGTGTGGTTCCACCGCGACCTGCGCGACGAGGTCGAGGTGCCCGGCGAGCTGACGGTCCTCCACCGCGACGAGCGGCTGCTCGTCGTGGACAAGCCGCCCTTCCTCTCCACCATCCCGCGCGGCCGGCACGTGCGGCAGAGCGTGGTGGTCCGGCTGCGCGACGAGCTCGGCCTGCCCGAGCTCTCCCCGCTGCACCGTCTGGACCGGGTGACCTCGGGCGTCCTCATGCTGGCGACGGAGCGACGGTGGCGGGGGCCGTACCAGTCGCTCTTCGAGCAGCGACGGGTGCGCAAGACCTATCTCGCGCTCGCCCCGTGGCGCGAGGACCTGGCCCTGCCCGTCACGGTCAGCAACCACATCCGCAAGGAGCGCGGGGTGTGGCAGGCGCAGGTCGTCCCCGACGCACCGGTCAACGCGGAGACCCTCGTCGAGGTCGAGTCCCGCACCGGCGACCTCGCGCTCTACCGGCTGACGCCGCGGACCGGACGCACCCACCAGCTGCGGCTCCACCTGCACGACCTCGGCATCCCGATCGTGGGGGACCCGCTCTACCCCGACGTGCTCGACGTGTCCGTCGACGACTTCACCCGACCGCTCCAGCTCCTCGCCAGCACCGTGGAGCTCGTGGACCCGGTCGACGGGCGCGAGCGGAGGTTCGTCAGCGCCCGGCAGCTGCCGCTCTCCGCGCAGGCCTGAGTCGCGATCGCTGACGACGGCGACCCACCCGCCGACCGCTTGCCGAACGCCGGCATCCGTGCCACTCTCGATCTCCATGTAGCGAGTGCTACATGGAGTCTGCAAGGACGCAGGCCGACGGTGCGCGTCGTCCGTGGCGTCCCTGCACCGATGTGACCAGGAGCGCCACACATGACAGCACGCCCCAGACTCGCCCTCCTCGCCACCGCGGTCGTCGCGGTCGGCGGGCTGGGCGCCGCCGCCACGGCCACCGCGGCCCCGGCGGGACCCCCTTCGCCCGCCGTGTCCTTCTTCGACGGTCCGGCGAGCCCCGAGGACCTCGTCACCCTCCCGGGCACCGACACCGTGCTCGCGAGCGGGCTCGCCGCCGACCCGCTGTCCGACTCCTCGGTCGGCCACCTGTACGCCATCGACAGCCGCACCCGTGAGGCCACCGAGATCTGGCCCGACAGCACGTGGGGCGTCGACCACGACCGCGCGCTCTACGGCGACTGCCCCGGCCCGCCCGACCCGAGCCTCGCGTCACCGCACGGCATCGCCGCCGAGCGGGGCGAGGGTGGGACCTTCGACGTCTACGTCGTCAACCACGGCGGGCGCGAGGCCATCGAGGTCTTCACCCTCGACCCGCGCGCGGACAGCCTCACGTGGCGCGGCTGCGTCGAGATGCCCGCGGGCACCTTCGCCAACGGCGTCGCGCCGCTGCCGCAGGGCGACGGGCTGGTGGCCACCGACTTCTTCGACCCGACGCTCTCCGACCCCTTCAGCCAGATCTTCAGCGACACCGCGACCGGCAGCCTCCAGCGCTGGGAGCCCGGCACGGGCTGGTCGACGGTCCCGGGCTCGAGCACCTTCGGGCCCAACGGCGTCGTCGTGAGCCAGGACGGGTCGAGCGCCTACGTCGCCGAGTGGGGGCGCAACCGGATCCACCGCATCCCGCTCGAGGGGTCGCGGCCCGGGACGACCCGCGCGGTCGCCGACGTCGACCTCATGCCCGACAACCTGCGGTGGTCGCGCTCGGGCGAGCTGCTCGTCACGGGCCAGGACTTCACCGTCGCGGACGTGCAGGCCTGCCAGCGCGACGACCTGGCCAACTGCCCCACCGGTCTGGACGTCTACGCGATGGACCCGCGCACGATGGACGTGCGCACGGTCTGGTCCGGGGACCCCGCGGGCTTCCGCGCGCCCACCGTCGCGACCCAGGTCGGCGGGGAGCTGTGGGTCGGCGCCGTGAAGGGTTCGCGCATCGGCGTGGTCGCCCCCTTCGCCGGCCGCTCCCGCTGACCACCTGACGACGCCTTCGCCCCCACGTCACCCGGTCGGGTGGGTGGGGGCGAAGGGCGTGGTCCGGGGGCGTCAGGGGCGGCGCGCGGTAGCCAGCTGCGACTCGTCGTCGACGGCCCCCGCGTCGGAGGCGTAGGCGTCCAGCGTGTGCTGGGCGGCGTCCTCCACCGGGTGGTCCTCGTTGGTCTCGCGCAGCGGCGTGTTGGGGATGAAGAGCGTGGCGAGGAAGACGACCGCGAGGATCGGCAGGCCGAGCATGAAGGCGTCGTTGAGCTTCTCCGCCAGGCCCCAGCGCACGGCCTCGGCGACGGTCGGGGGCAGCGTGGCCAGGGCGCTCGGGTCGAGCACCGCGCCGGCGTCCATGTGGGCGCCTGCGCCCGCCGGCAGGCCGTCGGGCAGGTGCGACGCGATCCTCTCCTGCAGGCCGCTCGACATCACCGTCCCGAAGACCGCGATGCCGACGGTCGAGCCGACGTTGCGGAAGAACTGCGTCGAGGACGTGGCGACACCCATGTCGGCGCGGGAGACGGAGTTCTGCACGACGAGGGTGAACTGCTGCATCGCCATGCCGAGCCCGATACCGAGGACGACCATCGAGCCGGTGAGCTCCAGGCTCGTCGCGGTGTGGTCCAGGCGGGTCAGCATGAGGACGCCGGCGGCCATGACCACGATGCCGGTGAGCATGAAGGGCAGGTAGCGCCCCGTGCGGGTGATGAGCATCCCGGTGACGATGCCGCAGACGATGAAGCCGAGCATGAGCGGCATGAGGATCAGCCCGGAGTTGGTCGCGTTGACGCCGATGACGCCCTGGGCGAAGACCGGGATGTAGATGATCGCGCCGAACATGACCATCGAGATGCCGAAGGCCGCGACGAGGCTCAGGCTGATCGTGCGGTTGGCGAAGAGGCGCAGCGGCAGCACCGGCTCGACGGCCTTGCGCTCCACGACGACGAAGGCGACGAGGGCGACGGCGCTCAGGGCGAACAGGCCGAGCGACTGGCTCGAGCCCCAGGCCCAGCTCGACCCGCCGAAGGAGACGGCGAGCAGCAGTGCCACGAGGCCGGTCGAGAGCGTCGCGATGCCGAGGTAGTCGATCGGCGCGCGGCGCGGGGTGTGCGGGACGTGGAGGAACTTGGCGATGAAGACCAGCGCGACCAGGCCGATCGGCAGGGAGGCGAAGAAGAGCCAGCGCCAGCCGAGGTGGTCGGTGATGACGCCGCCGAGCAGCGGGCCGGCGACGGAGGTGACGCCGAAGACCGCGCCCATGAGGCCCTGGTACTTCCCGCGCTGACGCGGCGGGATGATGTCGCCGATGATCGTCTGCGACAGCGGCATGAGCGTGCCCATGCCGAGGCCCTGGACGGCGCGACCGGCGACGAGCATCCAGAAGCTCTGGGAGAACCCGGCGATGACCGAGCCGACCATGAAGACGACGATGCCGGCGAGGTAGAACTCGCGGCGGCCGTAGAGGTCGGAGAACTTGCCGACGATGGGCACGGTGACGGCGGAGACGAGCATGGCCGCGGTGGCGACCCAGCTGTAGTGCTCCATGCCGCCGAGCTCGGAGACGATGCGCGGCAGCGCGGGCCCGACGATGGTCTGGCTCACGGAGGCGACGAGCATGCCGAGCATGAGCCCGATGAAGACGCGCTGGTCCTGCGGGCTCAGCTTGTAGGGGGCGGGGGAGGTGCTCAAGAGGCGGTCCTTCCGGTGCTCTGGAGGGGCGAAGGGGGGTGCGTCGCCGACTGCGCGTCGGCGGCAAGATCGGTGGCCAGCCGGGTGAGGAGACGGTCGAGGTCCTCGAGGTCCTCCTGCGGCCAGTCCGCGAGGATCTGGCCCAGGAGGCCGGCGCGGTTGCCGCGCTCGTCGCTGAGCGTCTGCTGGCCGCTGGGGCTCAGGCGGATGGTCGAGGCGCGCCCGTCGGTCGGGTCCGGCAGTCGCTCGACGAAGCCGTGGGACTCGAGGTGGGTGACCCGGCGACTGATCGTCGACAGGTCGTGACCGAGTGCCTCCGCCACCTTGGAGATGCGGATGCCCGGCTCGCTGCGGCAGTGTTCGAGCGCGCCGAGGAGGGCGTAGTCGGTGCGGCTCATGGCCTGCGGGTCGAGCGCCTGGCGGCGCAGGACCATCTTCGAGAAGAGCCCGAAGACCCGGCCCAGCGTCTCCTGCAGGTGGACTGCGACGGCAGGAGTGGTTGCGTGCATTCCGCAACTATATACCTGCGTGAGGCAAGCAATCAAGTGAGAGTCTGCATTCCCCTAGGGCAATGCGGGATCAGGTGCCGTGCTCGATGAGCAGGGTCGGCGTGCCGAGCGCCCGGTCGCGGATCGTCGCGACCCGCGTACCCGGCTTGCGGCCGGCCCGGGCCTGCGAGACCTCGACCCCTGAGGCCATGAGCCGCTCGCGCGTCGCGTCGAGGTCGGTGGTGCGCCAGGCGAGCCCGCCGAAGCGGTCCGGGCCGTCGACCCCCTTCGTCGGGGCCACCACCTCGACCACCGCGTCGCCGCAGCGGAAGAAGAGCCCGCGGAAGCCGTGCTCCTCGAGCCGCCGGTCGAGCCGCAGCTCCAGACCCAGCCGCGCGCCGTAGTTCGCCGCGGCCCGCTCCGCGTCGCCCGTCTGCACGACGACGTGGTCGAGCACCACCTCGCCCGTGCTGCCCGGGAGGAAGGGAGCCAGTCGCCACTCCAGCCCGCCCACGTCGAAGCCCTTGGCGTCCCGGACGAGCCCGCGCCGCTCGAGCAGTCGCTCGGTCCCGGGGACGTCGTCGACGCCGAGGACGACGGCGGCCAGGCCGCTCTCGCCCACCTCGTAGCTGATCTCGCTGCCGCTCGCGCCGAGGCGCCGCCACGCGTCCTGCGCGGCGGCGACGTCGGGGGTGCTGATGACGAAGCCGGTGATCCTCACCCGCCCATCATGGCGTGGCGGGCTCCGTGGGTGTCCACGGCTGGGCGAAGGGGGTCGCCGGCCGGCCCGTGTCGGCGAGCGTCAGCTCGAGGGTGGTCGCCCCGTCGATCTGCTCGCGGATGATGTCGGCGTGGCCGGCGTGGCGGGCCAGCTCCTCGACGAAGTGCACGAAGGAGTACCTCAGGGTCGTCCGCGACGGGCTCATCAGGCCGTACCACGGGGCCGGTGGGACGGTGATCTCCTGCGCGGGGTCGCTCGCCCGGATCCACTCGACGACCGCCACGCGCCGCCGGTCGAAGACCTCGATCGTCGCGGCGAGCGTCTCGTCCTCCCGCAGTGCGAAGCCTGCCATGAAGGCCGCGTAGGCGGCCTCGGTGACCTCGCCGTCGTCCTCGACGCGCGGCCCCTTCTCCTCCGGCGGGGCGATGACATGGCTCGTGTGCTTGACCAGGCCACCGATGGACAGCGTCGAGCGGGTCGGGGTGAGCCGGGCCTGCTCCTCGGTCAGCCCGTGGGCGCTCGCCCGGATCGCCTCGAGCTGCTGGTCGACGTACTCGGCGTAGCCGGTGACCTCGTCGTGGACGGCGGGTGCGTACATGGCGTGCTCCTGGGCTTGGGTGGTCGAAGGGGGCGGTCCCTCCCTTCGTCTGCGACCCACGGTCCCGCCGATCGCGGACACCTCCTGTCACCGATCGGAGGAGACTCGTGGACATGGCCGAGACGACCGAACGCGCGCTGCGCCTGCTGGGGCTCTTCGAGACCCGGTCCGTGTGGACCGGGCTCGAGCTCGTCGAGCTCCTGGGGGTGACGACGCGGACGCTGCGTCGTGACGTCGGGCGGCTGCGCGACCTCGGCTACCCCGTCGAGGCGACGTCGGGGGTCGGCGGCGGGTACCGGCTCGGGACGGGTGGCCGCCTGCCCCCGCTGCTCCTCGAGGAGGACGAGGTCGTCGCGGTGACCGTCGCCCTGCGCGTCGGCGCGCAGGGGATCTCGGCGATCGGCGAGCCCGCCGTGCGCGCCCTCACCAAGCTCGACCAGGTCATGCCGCCGCGGCTGCGCGGCGAGGTCGCGGCGCTCGCCGACGCCACGGTGCTCCTGCCCGGCGCGACGGACGACGTCGACACCGGCGTGCTCGTGGTCCTCGCCCACGCGATCCGCGACCGGGTCCGGGCCCGCTTCGGCTACACCGGCCGCGGCGGCGAGCCCACGGAGCGGGACGTGGAGCCCTACCGCCTCGTCGCGACCGGCCGACGGTGGTACCTGCTCGCCTGGGACGGGCGAAGGGAGGACTGGCGCACCTTCCGCCTCGACCGGATGGCCGGGGTGCGCGCCTCGACCTTCCGCTTCATGCCGCGGGAGGCGCCCGACGCCGTCGAGCACGTGCGCCGCGCCGTGACGCGGGCCGGGTACGCGCACCGGGTCCGGGTGCGCCTGACCGCCGACGTCGAGGCGGTGCGCCGCCGGGTGCCCGCGGCGTACGGGGAGGCGAGCGAGGTCTCGCCCGGGGTGACCGACCTCGAGTCGCACGCCGACGACCTGGCCGACCTCGCCAGGCACCTGACCATGGCGGCGCACGACCTCGGGGCGCGCCTGGTCGTCCTCGACCCGCCGGAGCTGGCGGACGCGATCGACGAGTTCGTGGGCGCGCTGGCCGGCACGCGGGTCCCGAGGCTCGAGCCCTAGAGCAGCCTGCGCACCACGGACAGCGGCAGCACCCGCATCGCGCCGCCGACGGCGACCCACGGCTTGGCCGGCACGAGTGCCTTGGCCTTGCGGGCCTCGATGGCGGCGACCATCGCGCGCACGCCGGTCTCGGTGTCGACCATGAACTTCGTCTTCTGCTCGACCTTCTCGTTCATCTCCGAGCGGATGTAGCCGGGGAAGAGGACGGTGACGTCGATGTCGAGGTCGGGCTTGCCCATCATCTCGCTGCGGATGCCCTCGCCGAGCGCGGCGAGGAAGGCCTTGGACGCGCCGTACGTCGTCATCGACTTCGGCATGCCGCGCAGGGCGGTGACGGAGGAGATGAGCACGAGGTGGCCGGCCCGCTGCTCGCGGAAGATCGCCATCGCGGCCTCGGTCTGCATCGCGGCGCCGAGGACATTGGTCTCGATCGTCTCGCGGTTGGCGTAGTGGCTGCCCTTGCCGTACGGGGCGCCCTTGCCGAGGCCGGCGTTGACGACGACCCGGTCGAGGCGGCCGAGGTCCCCCTTCGCCTGCTCGAAGACCCGGGTGACAGCCGCGTCGTCGGTGACGTCGAGGGCGTAGGTCTCGACGCGACGGTCGGGGTGCGCCACGGCGATCTCCGCCCGGAGGGCGTCGAGCCGGTCGGTGCGCCGCGCGGTGAGCGCGAGGTCGTGGCCGAGGGCGGCGAACTGGCGGGCCATCTCGGCGCCCAGCCCCGAGCTGGCACCGGTGATGAGGGTCGTGAAGGTCATGAGTACTCCTGGGTGCGACGAAGGGAAGGTCAGCCGATGAGGGATCGGCAGCGGGCCCCGAGGTAGGTGACCATCGGGCCGAAGACGGCGAAGCGTGGGTTGGTCGTGGCACCGGCGCGGTAGCGCTGGTAGATCTGCTGGGCGATGCCCGCGAGGCGGAAGAGCCCGAAGACCTCGTAGAAGGCCCACTCGCGCTCGCTCACCTGCAGCCCCCGCGCGGCGCAGTAGCGCTCGACGACCTCGGCCCGCGTGAGCATGCCGGGCAGGTGCGTGGGTTGCAGGCGAAGGGAGCGCATCGTCTCGTCGTCGTCCGCCTGGGCCCAGTAGGCCAGCGCCCCGCCGAGGTCCATGAGGGGGTCGCCGACCGTCGCGAGCTCCCAGTCGAGGACGCCGACGACGCGCGTCGGGTCGTCGGCGTCGAGGACGAGGTTGTCGAGGCGGAAGTCGTTGTGGATCAACGCGTGCGGGCGATCGGCCGGCTCGTGCTCGGCGAGCCAGGCCATGACGTCCTCGAAGTCCGGGACGTCGTCGGTCGCCGCTGCGCGGAAGCGGCGGGTCCATCCTTCGACCTGGCGGTGGACGTAGCCGTCACCGCGGTCGAGGGCCGCGAGCTCGGGGACCGCGGTCACGTCGACCTCGTGCAGCTCGACGAGGGTGGCGAGGGCGTTGTCGCACAGGGCGGTCGCCTGCTCGGGGGAGAGGGTGACGCCCTCGGGCAGGTCCTTGCCGAGGATCGTGCCCTCGAGCTTGTCCATGACGTAGAAGTCGCTGCCGAGCACCGACGCGTCGGTGCACAGCGCGATCATGCCGGGCGCGTGCGGGAAAACGGGGCCGAGCGCGGCCTGGATGTCGTGCTCGCGGCGCATGTTGTGCGCGCTGCCGCCGAGCGCCCCGTGCGGGGGCCGTCGCAGGACGAGCGTCCTTGCCGGCCAACGCAGCTCGTAGGTGAGGTTGGAGGCGCCCGAGTCGAACTGGCGGACCTGCGGGTCGCCCTCGAGCTCGGCCGCCAGGTCCGGCGTGACCTGGGCTCGCAGCCACTGCGCCACCCTCGTCGCGTCGAAGGCGTCCTCCGGCCGCACCGCTCCGGCACCCATCGCCACTCCCTGTGCTGAATCCGAGTTCATGTCAGCCCGACCCTACCCGGGATCGGTGGACGACCCTCGGACGAGCAGGGCGTGCTGCTCGCACCTCACCCGCAGGCGGGTCGCGGGGCCGAGCACGTCACCGTCGAGCTGGACGTGCAGCGGCACCTCGCTGACCACCTCGACCTCGCGGGAGGCGCGGGTGGTCAGGCCGGCGACGTCCCCCTCGAGGCGGAAGACCCCCTTCGCCGCGACGCCGAGCCAGTGGGTCGGGCGCTGCACGACCACCTCGAGCACGTCGAGGAGCCCGTCGTCGACGAGCCCGACCGGCGCGATGTGCACGCCCGCGCGCACCCGGCCGCAGTTGGCCGCGAGCACGCTCCACACCCGCAGGTGCTCGGGGTCGCCGCCGTCGTGGCGCACCGCGACCGGCACCGGACGACGCAGCGCGCTCACCGCCGCCGGGGCGAGGTAGGCGGGCCAGCCGATGCGGTCCTTCAGCCCCGGTCGGGTCGCCGCCACGGTCGCCGCGTCGTGGCCCATCCCCGCCAGCACGACGAAGGGGAGGTCCTCCGAGTCGTCGACGCGCGCCAGGCCCAGGTCCACCGGTCGGGCGCGGCCGGTGAGCGCGACCCGCACGGCGGCGTCGAGCACGCGGGGCAGGCCGAGGTTGTGGGCGAGCAGGTTGGCCGTGCCGGTCGGCACGATGCCGAGCTCGACCCCGGACCCGGCGACGCCGTGGGCGACCGCGCGCACCGTGCCGTCCCCGCCGGCGACGACGACGAGCTCGGCGCCCGCGGCGACCGCGGCCGCGGCCTGGGCGCGCCCGGTCTCCGCGCGGGTCGTCAGGTGCACCGCGGGATCGGGCCAGCCGGCCTGCGCCGCCGCGGCGGTGACCCCGTCGAGCACGCGCTCCCAGCCCCCCTTCGCGGGGTTGAGGACGAGTGCGGTCCTCACGATGTCCTGGAGTCGTCGGAGACGACGCTCGAGCGGGCCGGCTCGTCGTAGGGCACGCCCGTCGCGACGCGCCGACGGCGGACGTGGACCGGGTCGTTGTTGATCTTCACGAGGCACCTCGGAGTCGGTTCCTGCGAACCTACGGCCGGGCGGCGAGCCTGCGGTGGAGGCGCACCGCGCACGGGCTGCGGGCCACCCGCGCGTCAGGATCAGCGGTGCGGCACATCCCGCCGGCTGAACCCGACGAGACCGAGGGCGACGAGCAACACCCCGCCCACCCCGGCGACGAGCGCGCCGGTGACATGGAGGTCCTCGGCCGGGACGTTGCCGACGAGGCCGAAGGGCGCCCACTCCACGAGCGTCGTCGGCAGGTCGAGGCCCGGTCCCATGTAGCCGATGACCGCCGCGACGGCGAAGACCGCCCAGGCGGCCGGCTGCAGGCGCGGCAGCCAGCCGAAGAGGGTCAGGCTCAGCCCGGCGAGCAGCAGCGCGACGGGGAGGTGGGCCGCAGCGGCGCCGGTGATCCGCGCGACCCAGGACGCGTCGTCGAGGACGACCGCGGTCGATACGGCGAGCGCCAGGGCCCCGACGATCCCGACGACGAGGGTGCCGATGGCGATGACGAGCAGGTGAGGGGTCAGCCAGGCGGTGCGGCTGCGTGACTCGCTCAGCTGCAGCTCGAGGCGCCCGGAGACCTCCTCCTTGCGCAGGGAGCCGAGGGACTGCAGGACGTAGCCGACGACGACCATGGCGAGCAGGAGGACGAACATCGCCGCCATCGGCTCGATGATGCCCTGCGCGCCGCCCCCGGAGAGGAAGACCTCGAGGTCCGGGTTGCCCTCGAAGGCGTCGATGACCGTCTGCGACAGCGACCCGTACGTGCCCATGAGGATGCCGGCGACGACGGCCCACCCGAGGGTGACGGTCCGGTGCTCGCGCAGGGCCAGGCCAAGCGGGGTGAGCAGCCCGCTGCTCGCCCGGTGGGGGCCGGGGCGCGCGGCGACGAGCGAGCCGCCGACGTCCCGCCCCGCGGACAGGCGGAGGGAGAGCACGACGAGGGCCGCGGTCACGACCGAGGCGAGGACGAAGGGGGTGACCCGCGGCTCCCCGAAGGGTGCCACCTCGTCGTACCACCCGTGCGGCGAGAGCCAGACGAGCCAGGTCCCGTCGACGGCACCGATGCCCCGCACGAGGTAGGAGACGACGACGACCGCCAGAGCGGCGCCCCACACGGAGCGCTGGTGGCCGAGGGCCTGCGCCAGCACGGCGGTCACGCCGACGAAGACGGCGCCGAGCATGACGACCGCCGCGCCGTAGACGAACGACCCCGTGGTCTGCGCGCCGGCCACGAGGAAGGCGGCGGTGACGAGCCCACCGAGCGCGACGAGGGTCGCCAGGGCGAGGACGACGGAGGCGACGAGCGGGGCCTGCCGGCCCACGCGGCTGGCGAGGAGGAGCTCGAGACGGCCGGCCTCCTCATCCCTTCGCGTCCCGCGGACGGTCATCGCGACCGCCATCAGCGGCACGGCGAAGGCGACCGCGAAGCCGAGCTCGTTGACGAGCACGCCGCCGAGGGTGTCGACGCCGGCGACGTCGCCGTTGAGCATCCGCAGCGCGGGCGTCGCGATCGACGCGGAGTAGCTGCGCAGCTTGTCCGGGGTGTCGTAGAGACCGGTGATCGAGGTGGTCGTCGTGAGGACGACGGCGGTGAGGCCGAGGACCCAGGCGAGCGAGGCCCGCCAACCGGTGCGCCACTGCACCCGCAGGCTCGTCCCGACGCCGCCGACGTGGACGCTCATCGCACGGTCTCCGCGACCCCACCCCGGTACTGCTCGAGGAACAGGTCGTCCAGGCTCGGCGGCGTGATCGTCAGCGTGTGCACGCCGGCGGCGTGGACGCGCCCGACCAGCTCGGCGACGGCGGTCGCGTCGACGTGGCAGCGCAGGTCGTGCCGCCCCTCGACGTCCCCGGCGACGAGGCCGGTGACCCCGGGGACGTCGGCGAGGTCGAGCGGTCGGTCGGTGACGGCGTGCAGGACGCTGCTCGTGCTGCGGCGCAGGTCCGCGAGCGTCCCGGTCGTCACCGTGCGGCCGCCGCGGATGATGCTCACCCGGTCGGCGAGCGCCTCGACCTCGCCGAGGATGTGGCTCGACAGGAGCACGGTCGTGCCGTCGGCGACGCGCTCGCGGACGACGTCCTGGAAGACCTGCTCCATGAGCGGGTCGAGGCCGGAGGTCGGCTCGTCGAGGAGGAGCAGCTCGACGTCGGCGGCGAGGGCGGCGATCAGCGAGACCTTCTGCTTGTTGCCGGTCGAGTAGTCGCGCGTCTTCTTGCTCGTGTCGAGGTCGAAGCGCTCGACGAGGTCACGTCGTCTCCCTTCGTCCAGCCCACCGTGCGCCCGTCCGAGGACGTCGATGCACTGGCCGCCGGTCAGTCCCGGCCAGAGCGTGACGTCGGCGGGGACGTACGCGAGCCTCCGGTGCAGCTCGACGGCGTCGTGCCACGGGTCGCCACCGAGGAGGCGCGCCTCTCCGGAGTCGACCCGGGTGAGACCGAGGAGGACGCGGATCGTCGTCGACTTGCCGGCGCCGTTGGGGCCGAGGAAGCCGTGGACCTCACCTGCGGCGACCGTCAGGTCGAGGCCGTCGAGGGCGTGGGTGCGGCCGTAGGCCTTGCGCAGGTCGCGGGTGCGGATGACGTCGTTCACGAGGTCTCCTCCGACGAAGGGGGCGGGGTCGCGATGTGGCTTTCTGCGGCTGTATCGGGCGGAGGCAAGATCGCGGCATAGAACCGCATCGCCTCGTCGGCCCAGCGGGCGAGGCCCGCGCCGTGGAGCGGGTCGTAGCCGAGGACCTGACGCCAGTGGTCGGCGAGGAAGAGGGTGCCGAGGTCCGAGGTCATGACCAGAGCGGCCCGGGTCTCGGGGTCGGGGCCGGCGACGAGCCGGCCGGCGGCGTCCCAGGCCGTGAAGATCTCGACGGTGCGGCGGTGCCAGACGGTGAGCAACTCGGTCCCGAGCGGGTCGCCGGACATCATCAGGCGCCGCAGGTAGGGGACGATCGGCGATCCCTCGGGCAGGGCCTGCTGGAGCACCTCGCCGATCGAGGACCACTCCCCGGCCTGCATGTCGCGCGCCATGTCGGCGTCGGCGCCCAGGTCGAAGAGCTCGTCCATCCACGCGCGCACGTGGTCGACGACCGCCTCGCGCAGGCCGGCCTTGGAGCCGAAGTGGTGGACGACGAGAGCGGGGGAGACCTCGGCGAGCTCGGCCACCTGGCGCATCGTCACCCGGTCCTCGCCGTGGGCGGCGAAGAGCTCGAGCGCGGCGTCACGCACCCTCGCCCGTCCCGTGCGGTCCTCGGCTGAACCCATGTTCAGCAGACTAAACCTGTGTTCAGCGAGTGGTCAAGGCCCGCTGACGGTAGACAGGGGGCATGGACCCCCGTGCCGCTGGCTCCGTCGCCCGCTCCCTCGAGACACTGCATGCCTTCGGGTACTTCGCCCCGGAGGTCGGCGCGGAGCTCACCGAGCTCGGGCTGCGCCCAGGTCGCATGTGCTACTTCGCCTCGCGCTCGGCGCCGATGGGGGCCGTCTCGCCGGGGACGGTGGCGGCGACCTTCTTCGTGTTCAACCCCGAGCTCGTGGAGCGCCACCTGAGCGACGCGTGGACCCTGGCGTCCCCGCACGAGGTCACGGCAGCCCGCTACCGGGGCGTCGCGAGCGCGTGGAGCCGGCTCCTCGGCGGTCTGGACCCGGACGAGGTCGCCGAGGCGGCGGAGCTGGCGCGCACCGCTGCGGTCGCCTGCTCGGTGGCTGGTCGCCCGCTCTCTGCCGCCCACGCCGGGCTGTCGTGGCCGAGCGAGCCACGCCTCGTGCTCTTCCACGCCCTGACGATCGTGCGCGAGCACCGCGGGGACGGGCACGTCGCGGCTCTCCTCGGCGAGGGCCTGTCCGGTCTCGAGGCCCTCATCACCCACACCGCCACAGGCCGTGGATTCACGGTGACCGCTGCCCAGACCACCCGTGGCTGGAGCGAGGACGAGTGGGGTGCGACGGCAGCCGACCTCGTCGAGCGTGGCGTGCTGACGACGCAGGGCGGTCTGACCGAGCAAGGGCAGGCCCTGCGACGGCGGGTCGAGGAGGCCACCGACCGGATGGCCGTGGGGCCGTGGGACGCACTGGGGGAGGACGGCGCCACCCGGCTCGCGGAGCTGGGACGCCCGTGGGTCCGACAGGCGCTGGCGAACGGTGCCTTCCCGGAAGGCGTCTTCGCCTGACAGGCTGTCCGTCCGCAGGCGTAGCGTCCTCCGTATGACTGTCGAGAGGGCGCCCGTAGGTACCGCCCGGGATGACCAGCCCGACAACCCGTGGCCGGCGCTGTGGGCCCTCGTCGTCGGGTTCTTCATGATCCTCGTCGACGTCTCGATCGTCTCGATCGCGACACCTGCGCTCATGGAGGACCTCGACGCCGGCATCGAGCCCGTGCTCTGGGTGACCAGTGCCTACCTGCTCGCCTACGCGGTGCCGCTGCTCATCACCGGGCGCTTCGGCGACCGGTACGGCCCCAAGAGGCTCTACCTCGTGGGGCTGGCGATCTTCACCCTCGCCTCGCTCGCCTGCGGCCTGTCCCCGACGATCGGCTGGCTCGTCGGGGCCCGGGTCGTCCAGGGACTCGGCGCGTCGATGATGACCCCGCAGACGATGGCGGTCATCACCCGCACCTTCCCGCCGGAGCGAAGGGGGTCGGCCATGGCGCTGTGGGGCGCGACCGCCGGTGTGGCCTTCCTCGTCGGGCCGCTGCTCGGCGGGGTCCTGCTCGACGCGCTCGGCTGGGAGTGGATCTTCTTCATCAACGTGCCGGTCGGCATCGTCGGCTTCGTCGCCGCGCTGCGGCTCGTCCCGCGGCTGGAGGTGCACGCCCACGCGATGGACTGGGTCGGCGTGGCGCTGTCGGCCGTCGGGCTCTTCTTCGTGATCTTCGGTCTGCAGGAGGGCGAGAGCCACGACTGGGGCCAGTACGCCGGACCGGTCACCGTCCCGATGCTCATCGGCGCCGGCCTGCTCGTCCTGATCGGGTTCATCGCCTGGCAGGCGCGGGGTCCGCGCGAGCCGCTCGTGCCCCTCGGACTGTTCCGGGACCGCAACTTCTCGCTGTCCAACCTGGCGATCACGATGATGGGCCTGGCCGTCACGGCGATGATGTTCCCGATGCTCATCTGGTTGCAGACCGTGCGCGGGTACTCGCCGACCGGCGCCGCGCTGTGCATCGCGCCGCAGGCAGTGGCCTCGATCCTGCTCGCCCGGCCCGTCGGCCGGCTCGTCGACCGCATCCACCCGCGCCTGCTCCCGACCTTCGGCCTCGGGGGCTTCGCGGTCACCCTCTTCGTGCTCTCGCGGCTGATGACCCCCGACGCGCCGATGTGGGCGGTCCTGGTGACGATCACCTTCATCGGCGTGACCGGCGCGTGCATCTGGGGCCCGCTCGCCACGACCGCCAACCGCAACCTGCCGGTCGAGCTCGCCGGCGCCGGTGCGGGCATCTACAACACGACCCGTCAGGTCGGCTCGGTCGTCGGTTCAGCGGCCATCGCGGCGCTGATGTCGGCGCGGATCAGCTCGCACCTCGGCCCGCAGGCGGCCACCTCGTTCGGGGGCGGCGGGCCCGAGGCCTCGTCGGCCGGCCCGGTCGAGCTCCCACCCCACGTCGCCGACGCGCTCTCGGCGGCCCTGTCGGACTCGATGCTCCTGCCCGCCGCGGTCCTCGTCGTCGGCGCCCTCGCCGCTGTGACCCTGGAGCGCATGAAGCACGTCGGCCGCCCCGGGGCCTGACCTCTGAGCAAGACTTTCGTCGCCTTCGCAGGAGTTTCAAACCCTTGCGAAGGCGAGGTTTATCGGGTGACCCGATAAACCTGGGACTCCTGGGACCAGCCTCAGGCCAGGTCGTCGGTGGCCGCGGCGTGAGCACGGCCGAGCTCGCCGAGGTCGACCCGGTACTCGGTGATGCGGCAGCCCAGCCCGTTGGGCTTGACCCCGATGCCCTCCTGCCGCCAGTGCTCGAAGACGGCGGACCGCTTGTGCTGCGGCGCGTCCCCAGAGGCGTTGACGACACGCCACCACGCGACCCCGCTGCCGTACTCACGCAGGACCCAGCCGACCTGCCGGGGCCCGGTCCCGACGAGCGCCGCGATGTCCCCGTAGGAGATGACCCGCCCACGGGGGACGAGCTCCACCGCACGCAGCACCCTCTCGACGAGGACGTCGTCCATGCTCACTCCTCGCTGACCGTCACGCTCTCGATGCGGTGGACCTTCGCCGGGGCGCCGTCACCGCTCGACCCGTCGGCCTCGATCGCCTCGACGGCGTCCATCCCCTCGGTGACCTTGCCGAAGAGGCTGTAGCTCGGCGGCAGTCCCACGCCCGCGTCGCCGGTGATGATGAAGAACTGCGAGCCGTTGGTGTCCGGCCCGGCGTTGGCCATCGCGACCGAGCCGATCTCGTAGTCCCCGGCCTGCGGCAGCTCGTCCTCGAACTCGTAGCCGGGGCCGCCGCTGCCGTCGCCCGACGGGTCACCGCCCTGGACCATGAAGTCCTTGATGACGCGGTGGAAGGTCAGCCCGTCGTAGTACCCGTAGCGCGCGAGGACGACGAAGTTGTTGACCGTCGTCGGCGCCCCCTCGGCGTCCAGCTCGATCGTCACGTCACCGGCGTCGGTGGCGAGCGTCGCCGTGTAGGTCTTCGCCTCGTCGATGCACATCGGCGGCGCCTCCTCGAAGGAGGTGGCGCGCACCTTGGCCCCGCCCTCGGGCGGGCACTCGGTCGCGCCGCTGACCGCCGTGGTCTTCGCGTCGGTGCCGCCGTCGCCGGAGCCGGAGCCGCACCCGGTGAGGGCGAGCAGGACGGCGGCGGCGAGGGCGGGCAGGGCGCGTCGGGTCATGGCCGGAGTCTACGAACCTGCCTGCTCGCAGGCGCATGATGAGGGCATGGCCTCGCTCACCCGGACCCTCGCCATCACCCACCCGATCGTCTGCGCGCCGATGGCCGGCGTCGCCGGCGGCCGTCTGGCGCATGCGGTCTCGACCGCCGGTGGCCTCGGCATGATCGGCGCTCGGGGTGCCTCCTCGCCCGAGTGGATCACGGAGCAGGCGGCGATCGCGGGGGCGGGAGGGACCCCCTTCGGCATCGGCCTCATGGCGTGGGTGGACGAGGTCGACGACCAGATCGACGCCGTCCTCGCGCTCGAGGGGGAGCGCCGTCCGGCGCTCGTGTCGGTGTCCTTCGGCGCACTCGCCGCGCCCGTCGCCCGGCTGCGGGAGGCCGGGCTGCGCACCGCCTGCCAGGTCGGCAACGCGGCCGACCTGGCGGAGGCGATCGACGCGGGCGCGGACGTCCTCGTGGCCCGCGGGGGCGAAGGGGGCGGACACGGGCGTGACGAGGTGGCCACCGCCGACATGCTCGCCCGTGCGCTCGCCGAGACCGACCGCCCGGTCCTCGCCGCCGGCGGCATCGCCACCGGGGGCGACGTGGCCCGGGCCCTCGCCGCGGGAGCCGCCGGGGTCTGGTGCGGCACCCCCTTCCTCACCTGCGTCGAGGCCGACAACACCCCGGCCGCGCGCGCCGCGATCGTCGTGGCGAGCTCGACGACGTACTCCCGGGTGCACGACGTGGCCCAGGACCTCGCGTGGCCGCGCGAGTTCGGCGGGAGGGCCGTGTCGACCCCCTTCGTCCGGCAGTGGGCGGGGGGCGAGGACGCGATGACCGCGGACGCCCGCGCCGAGCACGCCGCGGGGCGGGCGGCCGGCGACCCCGGCTACGCGCCGCTCTACGCGGGCACCGGTGTCGACCGGCTCAGCGCGGAGACCGACGCGGCCGCCGTCGTGCGGGCTCTGGCGGACGGCATTTGATGTCGTGTGACTCGTCCCACAGGATGAGGGCATGAGCGACGAGACCTCCGCGGGCGTGCACTTCCCGAGCGACGACCAGGGCCGACGGACGACGACCCCGACGACGAAGGGGGTCCTCGCGGACTCCGTCCGTGCCGTCGACCCGGCCCTGGCCGAGCGCGTCGACGGCGCACGCGACTGGCGCAAGGACTACGCCGACCTCGTCCACGCGGTGACGCTCGCCAGCGCCGCCTCGCCCGACGCCGCGACCCGCATCGCGGCCGACGGGCTGGCCTCGATGCGCCGCCGGATGGTGCTCGTCGACGCGGGCGGTGCCGAGGTGCCGCTCGAGGAGGCGGAGCCGGGCGGGGCGAGCGAGGCGACCTTCGGGACCGAGTCCGTGCGGGGCACCGCGCGGCCGGTCACCGAGCTGCGGGTGCCCTACGAGGGGCGTGAGCTCGCCGGCGATCAGCTGCGCGGTCAGCTCGCCGCGTGGGTGGACCGCGGGATCGTCGAACCCTCCTTCGCGGCGGCGGTCGAGGAGGTCGTCGACCACCCGGAGTGGCTCGCGCTGCCGGGCCACCGCGCGCTGCTCATCGGGGCCGGCGCCGAGATGGGGCCGCTCGAGACCCTGCTGTCCTGGGGCCCCGACGTGCTCGCGATCGACCTGCCGCGCAGCCGCGCCTGGCGGTACAAGAAGGGCCTGGCCTCCCGCGGCGCGGGCACGCTGACCTTCCCCGTCGACCCGGCCGGTGAGGAGGGCGGCGACGTCGTCCACCAGCTGCCGCAGGTCCTCGAGTGGGTCCGGCGGCAGCAGGGCGACCTGCCCCTGGCCGTCGGGATGCACGCGTACGCGGACTCCGGGGTGCACGTGCGCCTCACGGCGGCGGTCGACCTGCTGATGGACGAGCTGACCGCTGCCGACCCCGGCACCGCGCTCGCGTGGCTGGCGACCCCGACCGACGCCTTCGTCGTGCCGCCGGACGTGGTCGCCGATGCCCGGCGGCGCTGGGACGCGCGGGGGCTCGGGCTCAGAGGTGTCCAGGCGCCGGCGCGCGCGGTCGGGCGCGGGCGGCTCTTCGAGCCGGCCTATCGCGATGCGCCGGAGGGGCACTGCGGTATCGCCGACGTCATCGTGCCCCAGCAGGGCCCCAACTACTCGCTCGCCAAGCGGCTGCAGCGCTGGCGCGGCGTCGCGGCCGAAGGGAGCGGGCAGACCGTCTCCTTCAACGTCGCCCCCGCCACGTGGACGCGCTCGGTGACGAAGAACCCGGTGCTCGGGGCCGCGTACGGCGGTGCGCACCACTTCGGCGTCGAGGTCTTCCGGCCGGAGACGGTGCGCCCGCTCATGGCGGCGCTGCTCGTGCGCGACCTCGTCCGCGGGGTGCCGCAGCGGGCGCACCCGGAGGAGCTCTTCAGCGATGCCGCGGCCCACGGCGGCCTGTGGCGCGTGGCCTACGAGCCCAAGACCGCCCTGGGCGTCGCCGCCGTGGCCGGCCTGCCCGGCTCGGTGAGGCGGCGCCTGCGGGGCTGAGGCCGGCTGGGTACACCCGCCTCATGAATATCGGGTCACCCGATAAACCTCGGGTTCGCAAGAGTTTTAAACTCATGCGAACCCGATGAATATCGGGTGACCCGATAATCCTGGGACGAGCCCCCTCAGCCCCCGTCGTGCCCCCGCAACAACTGGCTGAAGTCCGTCACCGGCCCGAGGGGCCCCGGCTCGTCGGCGCCCTGGGCGAAGCCGGCGACCCCGGTGCGCTCGGCCACCACGAGGGCGGCGAGCTCCTCGGCGGCGCGCTGCACGCGGCGGTCGAGGTCGACCTCGCCACCGAAGTCCTCGGTCGCCGCGAACACCGCGGTCGGCACGACGACGGCCCGCAGGTAGGCGAAGAGCGGGCGCAGGGCGTGCTCGAGCACCAACGAGTGCCGGGGCGTGCCGGCGGTCGCCGCGACGAGCACGGGCGTGCCGGTGAGCGCGTCCTTGTCGAGCAGGTCGACGAAGGTCTTGAACAGACCGGAGTAGCTGGCCGTGAAGACGGGCGTGACGGCGATGATGCCGTCGGCCGCCGCGACCTGGCGCTGGGCGGCGCCCAGGGCCGGAGTGGGGCGTCCTCCGGAGACCATCGACTCGGCCATCTCGACGGCCAGCTCGCGCAGCTCGACGAACTCGACGTCGAGGGACTCGCCCCGCCCACCGACCGCGGAGCGCGTGGCGTCCGCGAGCTGGTCGGCGAGCAGTCGGGTGCTCGAGGGCTGCGAGAGCCCGGCGCTGATGACGACGACGCGGCGGCTCACCGGGCTGCCATCTCCTGCTCCTGCTGGGCGATCGCGACCGGGCTGGTCACGACCTTGCGGTGCGGGCTGTCGGGGCCCTCGGCGACGAGCGACGCGTGCGTGGGCGGCTCGCTCGGGACACCCTCGGGGCGGCGCGCCTCGAACTCCCGGCGCAGCACCGGCACGACCTCGCGGCCGAGCAGCTCGACCTGCTCCAGGGCCATCTCGAGCGGCAACCCGGCGTGGTCCATGAGGAAGAGCTGGCGCTGGTAGTCCCCGACGTGGTCGGCGAAGGACAGCGTGCGCTCGATGACCATCTCGGGCGTGCCGACGGTGAGCGGCGTCTGCCGGGTGAAGTCCTCCATCGAGGGACCGTGCCCGTAGACCGGCGCGTTGTCGAAGTACGGACGGAAGACCCGCTTGGCCTCCGCCTCGGTGCCGGCCATGAAGGCCTGCCCGCCGAGCCCGACGATCGCCTGGCTGGCGTCACCGTGGCCGTAGTGCTCGAAGCGGCGGCGGTACAGCTCGACCATCTGGGCGGTGTGCTCGAGGTTCCAGAAGATGTTGTTGTGGAAGAACCCGTCGCCGTAGAAGGCGGCCTGCTCGGCGATCTCGGTGGAGCGGATCGACCCGTGCCAGACGAAGGGGGCGACGCCGTCCAGCGGTCGGGGGGTCGAGGTGAAGCCCTGCAGGGGCGTGCGGAACTGGCCCTTCCAGCTCACCGACTCCTCGCGCCACAGGCGGCGCAGCAGGTGGTAGTTCTCGACCGCCAGCGGGATGCCCTGGCGGATGTCCTTGCCGAACCACGGGTAGACGGGGCCGGTGTTGCCGCGGCCCATCATCAGGTCCAGACGGCCGCCGGACAGGTGCTGGAGGAAGGCGTAGTCCTCGGCGATGCGCACGGGGTCGGTCGTCGTGATGAGGGTCGTGGACGTGGAGAGCTTGAGCCGCTCGGTCTTCGCCGCGATCCAGGCGAGGTGGGTCGTCGGTGCCGACGGGACGAAGGGAGGGTTGTGGTGCTCGCCCGTCGCGAAGACGTCGAGCCCGACCTCCTCGGCCTTGAGCGCGATCTGCGTGATCGCGTCGATGCGCTCGCCCTCGCTCGGCGTGCGGCCGGTCGTGGGGTCCATCGTGACGTCACCGACGGTGAAGATGCCGAACTGCATGACCGCTGCCTCCTGGGTTGTTGATGATTCAACTATACCAACAGGGGGCCCCGCGGTTCCATTCCATGGTCAACGGGTGGATCTCTGCCGGGCGGCCTGGACGTACGAGGGCCGGCGCAGCAGGGCCATGGTCCGGTACTGGCTCAGCCCTCGGGGCAGCTCGTCCACAGGGTCGAAGGGGTCCGCGGGTGCGGTGTCGCCATCGATGGTCAGGCTGCCGAAGGTGTGCCACCGTCCTCCCGGTCTCGACCACGACAGCTCCCAGGCCGTGGCGGCCGTGCCTCGTGGCGTCAGGCGCAGCAGCAGGGGTCCGGTGCCCGTGGCCATCGGCACGAGGGTCGAGCACGTGCCGGCGGACACGCGCGGCAGCAGCAGGTGGCGGCTGACGCGCCCGCTGCCGGTGCCGGCGAGCAGGAGGTCTCCTCCGGACGGCCCGTCGAGGTGTACCGCCATGCCCTCGATGTCAGGCGTCCCGGCGGGCAGCCCGATGGCGCGACTGCGTCGCACCACGCAGGTCCACGTGCCCTGCTGGTCGCACACGGCGACACCGACGGGTACCTCCGCGTCCTCGGTCACGGACCACGTCCCCCGGAAGACCTCCCCGTCGGGATGCAGGGGCCTGGCTCCGCCACGGCCGTAGATCCTGTTGATCAGCACCGACAGCGCGTGGCCGCCCAGCTCGGCACCGCCGTCACGGATGACACCCAGAGTCCTCATCGATCCAGACTAGGACCGCGGGAAGGGGGTGACCCCCTTCCCGCGCACCCCCGGGGACGCGACGAAGACCGACCCGGCGGCGGGGTCCTCGCCCGCGTCGAGGCCCTCCCGCGAGGTCGTGATGTACAGCTCGTCGAGGTCCGCGCCGCCGAAGGTGCACGCAGTCACCTGCCGCGCGCCGACCTCGACCACCGCGTCGAGCGTCCCGTCCGGGGAGCGGCGCTCCACCCGGCCGTCCCCGAAGAGGGCGGTCCAGACACCCCCTTCGGCATCGACGGTCAGGCCGTCGGGGTTGCCGTCGACGTCCGCGAAGGTCCGCCCGTCGACCAGCCCGCCCTCCGGCGTCCAGTCGAAGACCGTGATCCGTCCGGTCGCCGTGTCGTCGTAGTAGGCGAGCGTCCCGCCCGGTGACCAGTCGATGCCGTTGGAGACCGTCACCGCGGGCAGCGCGGTCTCGACGGACAGGTCGGCGCCGACGCGGTAGAGGCGCGCGGCCCCCTTCGCCTGGTCGTAGGCCATCGACCCGACGTAGAGGGTGCCGTCGGGCGCGACCCCGCCCTCGTTCATCCGGACCGCGTCCGTGGTCCACAGCGGGCGAAGGGGATCCACCCGCCAGTCCTCGTCGGCGAGCGCCAGCCCCCGCTCGACCGCGATGACCGCACCCCCGCCCACGCGGGGCCGGATCATCGCGGCGACGTCGCCGACGTGGGTGCGGGAGATCGCGCCGCTGTCGTCGAGGGCGAGGACGTCGCCGGCGAGCATGTCGACCCAGCGCAGGCCGCCCCACCCGGGCCACCAGCAGGGGCCTTCGGCGTGGTGGGCGACGGCATCGGTGAGGCGGGTGGCGCGCATGCCCTCGAGGCTAGCCGGGGGCCGTGGTCCGGCTCAGTCCCGCTCGAGCAGCTCCGCGATCTGGTGCGTCAGCTCCACGGCCGCCTCGATCTCGACCTTGCGGCTGGAGACGGACTCGATGTTGAAGCCGAAGGGGATGCCGAGGTAGCGGCAGAAGCTGGACAGCTCGCGTGCGGCGTTGAGCGCGTGGAGCTTGGACCAGGCGAGCGGGTCGTCGGCGTGGAGGATCTCGTTGCGCACCCAGCTCGGCACGTCGACCCCGAGCCACTCGAGGAACTGCAGCGTCTTGGGCGACCCGCACAGCGAGAGCGTGAAGATCAGCGGCGCCGGGTCGAGCCGGTCCTCCACGACCGCGTAGCGGTAGTCGGACGCGAGGTTCTTGGCGGCACCGATGTCGTAGACGATCTGGCTGATGAAGAAGCTCGACCCGGCGTGCTGCTTGCGCAGGATCCGCTCGTGCTCGTCGCCGCGCCCGGCGTGGCGCTCGGGGATCGTCACGCCACCGAGCGGCAGGAGGGGGCGCACCGTGCGGTGCAGCTCCACCGCCTCCGCGAGGCTGGTGCGCATCTCGGCGTCGCGGGTCGAGGACCCGACGAAGACCGTCAGCACGTTGTCTGGCGCGGACTCCAGCCAGGTGCGCAGCTCGTCCTGGGCGTACTTGCCGACCGCGCGGTAGACGATCGCCGGACGGTCCCAGCGGTGCAGCTGCCGGCACAGGTACTCGCCCGGGTCGAGCATCGCGGCGAAGGGGAAGGGCCGCGGCGCGTCGTTGCGGTCGGCCTCGTCGGTGATGTCGTAGAGCACGAGCGCGTCGACGGGCAGCGCCTCGACGCGCTCGAGCGTCCGGGCCGCGATCTCGGCGACGCGCTCGGGGGCGGTCTCGGCGCGCGGGGGCGTCAGGCCGAAGAGCAGGACCTCCCGGGGGTTGCGCGCGGGCGCGGGGAAGGCTCCGGGGGAGGGGGTGTGCGACTCCGACTCGGGCTGCTCCATGGCTGCACGCTATCCGCCCGGGAGGGGCACCCGCGGGGGCGTCCGCTGGTTAGGCTCGGCCCGAGCCATCCCGGCCTCGTCGAAGGAGAAGCATGCAGATCACGGACACCGCAGCCATCGTCACCGGCGGGGCCTCCGGCCTCGGCGCCGCCACCGCTTCCGCGCTCGCCGCGGCCGGGGCGAAGGTCTACGCCTTCGACCTGCCGACCGCCGTCGAGACCGCGCCGCAGGTCGAGGGCGTCGAGTACGTCGCGGTCGACGTCACCGACCCGGAGCAGGTCCAGACCGCCGTCGACACCGCCGCCGGTGCGGGCGTGCCGCTGCGCACCGTCGTCAGCTGTGCCGGCATCGGCCCCTCGATGCGCATCCTCGGCAAGAAGGGCCCGCACGACCTCGCCTTCTACGCCAAGGTCGTCCAGGTCAACCTCATCGGCTCCTTCAACGTCATGACGCTCGCCGCGGAGAGGATCGCGGCCACCGAGCCCCTCGAGGACGGCGCCCGCGGCATCGTCATCAACACCGCCTCGATCGCCGCCTACGACGGCCAGGTCGGTCAGGCCGCGTACGCCTCGAGCAAGGGCGGCATCGTCGGCCTCACCCTGCCCGCCGCGCGCGACCTCGCCCAGCACGGCATCCGCGTGATGACGATCGCGCCCGGCATCGTCGAGACCCCGATGCTCGCGACGGTCTCCGAGGAGTTCCGCGCGGGCCTCGCCGCCGGCGTCCCCTTCCCGCAGCGCCTCGCCCGCCCCGACGAGTACGCCCAGCTCGCGCTCGCGATCATCGACCACGACTACCTCAACGGCGAGGTCATCCGCATGGACGGCTCGCTGCGCATGGCCCCCCGCTGACCCCCGCTCCCTGAGGACGCCCCCGCTGAGCCCCGCTCCCTGAGGAGCTTGCGCAGCGCCGTCCCGCTCCCTGAGGAGCTTGCGCAGCAAGCGTCTCGAAGGGTCAGGCCGGCTCGGTGACGTCGGCGACCTGCGCGCCGAGGTGGGCGATCATCGCGTCCGCGTCGAGGGTGGCGGCGAGGCCGTGCTCGCCGGCGCCGATCGAGACGGTGCGACCGGCGACGGTCGTGTCGGCGATCACCGGCAGCGCGGTCAGGGAGCCGAAGGGGGTGATCGTGCCCCTCTCGTAGCCGGTCACCTCCTGCGCGACCTCCTTGTCCGGCAACGAGATCCTGTTGACGGAGAGGAGGGTGCGCAGCTTCGGCCAGGAGATCTGGCGGTCGCCGGGGACGAGGACGAAGAGGTGGTCGCCCTCCCCCCTTCGCACCACGAGGGTCTTGATGATGTCGCGCGGCTCGACCCCGCGGGCGGCGGCTGCCTCCTCGAGGGAGCGCACCTTGCCGTGCCGCGTGATCGTGTGCTCGATGCCGCTGTCGCTCAGGGCCTGCGTCGCCCGGGTGCCGTCCATGATCCGACCCTACGACTGGGGGACCGGGGCCGTCTCGTGCATCACAGGATGTTATGTCTGGCCAAACATGCTCTTATGCTTGACGGCATGGGCTTCTTCGACTTCCCCGACCCGGTCAACGAGAAGGCGGCGCGCACGGTCGCGACCGGCGTCGTGCTGCTGAGCGTGCTGACGCTCGTGACCGGCTGGTGGTGGCTCACCGTGCCGCTCGCGCTCGGGTTCCTCGGCCGGGTGCTGGCGGGTCCGCGCCTCAGCCCCCTCGGCTGGCTCGCGATGAAGGTCGTCGGGCCCCGTCTGGGTGCGCCCAGGTTCTCGCCCGGCCCGCCCAAGCGCTTCGCCCAGGGCATTGGTGCCGCCTTCTCGACGACGGCGGCCGTGCTCGCTCTCGGGTTCGGTCAGACGATGGCTGCCGGCATCGTCCTCGGCGTCCTCACCCTCTTCGCCATCCTGGAGGCGGCGCTCGGCTTCTGCGCCGGCTGCTTCGCCTTCGGCCACCTCATGCGCTGGGGCGTCGTCCCCGAGGACACCTGCGAGGCCTGCGCGGACATCTCCCTTCGCCGGCCCCAGCCCTCTGCATTGCCCTAGGGCAATGCAGCCTCTCGCGACCGTTCGTCTGCATGGCCCTAGGGGAATGCAGACGAACGGGCGAGCGGGAGCGGGTCAGCGACCGAGGAACTGCGCGAAGAGCGCCCGGGCCTCCTCGCCCTGCCCACGGCTGCTCAGGGTCGCGGCCTCGTCGACGGCGGACGCGGCCCGGTCCCGGGTCCACGAGGCGCGCAGCAGACGGCGGCTGTCACCGAAGGCGCCGGCCGCCCCCTTCGCGAGGCTCGTCGCCAGCTCGAGCGCGCGGGCCTGCGCGTCCTCGACGACCTCGGCCACCAGACCCTGGGCCAGCGCGTCCTGGGCCGACATCGGCCGACCCGAGAGGGCGAAGGCGAGCGCCCGCTGCTGGCCGATCGCGCGCGGCAGCAGGTACGAGGCACCGCAGTCCGGCGTCAGGCCGATCGCCGGGTAGGCGAAGACGAACTTCGTGCCCTCCTGGGCGACGACCACGTCCCCACCCAGCATGATCCCGAGGCCCCCGCCGGCGACGGCGCCCTGCACGGCCGTCACGACCGGCTTGGCGAGGTCCTCGAGCGCGATGACCGCGGCGCCGGCCTCCTCGGCGAGCCGCTGCAGGTAGGCAGGGTCCTCCTCGTCGACGAAGCTGCGGATGTCGCCGCCGCTGCAGAAGCGCTTCCCGGCCCCGGTGAGCAGGACCGCGCGCACGGCGTCGTCCTCCGCGGCCGCGGCCACCGCTCCGCGTAGGCCGGTGGCCAGCGCCATGTCGACGGTGTTGGACGCGTCGGGCCGGTTGAGCTGGATGCGTGCGACCCCGTCGGCGACGGAGTACTCGACGGCTGCCATCAGATCCGCCGGAAGAGCGCCGCGAGGGCCTGGCCGCCACCGATGCACATCGTGACGATGCCGTACTCGAGGTCCGCGCGGACCATGTGCTTGGCGGCGCGGACCGTGAGGATGCCGCCGGTCGCGCCGACGGGGTGGCCGAGCGCGATGGCCCCGCCGTAGGGGTTGACCTGCGCGGGGTCGAGGCCGGCGTCGCGGATGACGGCGACGGCCTGCGAGGCGAAGGCCTCGTTGAGCTCGATGACCCCGATGTCGGACGGCTGCAGCCCGGTCTTGTCGAAGAGGGCCTTGAGCGCGAGCGTCGGCGCGTAGCCCATGAGCTCCGGCTCCATCGCGGCGGTCGTCACGGCCTCCAGGCTGACGAGCCCGCTCAGCCCGCGCTCCTGCACGGCCGACTCGCGGCCGAGGACGACGACACCGGCGCCGTCGTTGATCCCCGAGGCGTTGCCGGCCGTGACGGTGCCGTCCTTGGTGAAGGCCGGGCGGAGCCGGGCGAGGGTCTCGAGGGTGGTGTCCGGCTTGGGGTGCTCGTCCGTGTCGGCGGTGAAGGGCTTGCGGCCACCGACCTCGACCGGGGTGATCTCCTCGGCGAAGGCGGCCCGCGCCTCCGGGGTCGCCGCGCGGCGCTGCGACTCCAGCGCGAACTCGTCCTGCTCCTCGCGGGAGACGCCGTACTTCTTCGCGACGTTCTCCGCGGTGACGCCCATGTGGATGTCGTGGAAGGGGTCGGTGAGCATGAGGACGGTGCCGTCCTGCAGCTGGCGGTTGCCGAGCCGGTACCCGTTGCGGGCGCCGAAGTCGTAGAACGGCATCCGGGTCATCGACTCGTCACCGCCGGCGAGGGTGAAGTCGAGGTCGTTCCAGCGCATCTCCATGGCCGCGGACCAGATGGCCTGCAGGCCGGAGCCGCAGAGCCGGTTGACCGTGTAGGCCGGGACATTCGCGGGCAGGCCGGCGGTCACGGCGACACGCCGCGCGTTGTAGGCGTCGGGGCCGACCTGGCCGATGCAGCCCATGACGACCTCGGAGATGTCCTCGCCCGCAACGCCGGCGCGGCGCAGCGCCTCGCGGCTCGCGGTCGCGCCGAGCTCGTGGCCCGGGACGTCCTTGAACATGCCACCGAAGCTGCCGGTGGGGGTGCGGGCGCCGTCGACGACGACGATCTTCTCGTTGCTCATGGTGGCTCCAGGGTCGGGTGCAGTGCTCACGGCAGCATCCCATCCCCCTTCGCCCCGGTCGTAGCCTTGTCCGCATGGCACTTCGTGACGCTCACCTCGTCCAGACCGCCCCCGTGACCGCCCTCGGGCTGGTCGGCGGTTACCTCACCGCGCGCGAGAGCGGCATCCGCCCGCTCGGCGGCCTCGTCCTCGGCGGGGCCGGCCTGCTCGCCGGCCGGAGCTGGCTGGCCAAGACCGACCCCGCGACCACCGCGGCGCTGTCGGCGATCTACCTCGGCGGCTTCGGCGCCTCGCACCCGCTCGCCAAGAAGGTCGGCGCCTGGCCGGCCGTCCTCGGCGTCGCCGCCCTGTCCGCCGCCGCCTCGTACGTGCTCTCCGACCGGCGATGACCCCCGTCGCCCTCACCGGCGCGACCGGTCGCATCGGTGGTCGGGTGGCGCGGCGCCTCGCGACGAAGGGGGTCCCCCTGCGCCTCCTCGTCCGCGACCCCGACCGGGCACCCGACCTGCCGAGGTCGAGTGCCGTGGTGGCCCCCTTCGCCGATGGTCCGGCGGTGCGCGCGGCGCTCGAGGGCGTCGAGACCGCCTTCATGGTCTCCGCCTCGGAGGCGGCGGACCGGGCCGAGCAGCACCGCACCTTCGTCGACGCTGCGGCTGCCGCCGGGGTGCGGCACCTCGTCTACCTGTCCTTCCAGGGGGCGAGCCCGGGGTCGACCTTCACCTTCGCCCGCGACCACGCGGTGACCGAGGACGCGATCCGGGCGTCCGGCATGACGTGGACCTTCCTGCGGGACGGCTTCTACGCCGACTTCATGCCCGGCCTCGTCGGCGAGGACGGTGCCATCCGCGGTCCCGGCGGTGACGGTCGGGTGGCCGTCGTCGCGCAGGACGACATCGCCGATGCCGCCGCAGCGGTCCTCGCCGACCCGGCTGCGCACGCCGGTGCCACGTACACGCTCACGGGGCCGGCAGCCCTGTCCTTCACGGAGATCGCGACGATCCTCGGCGAGGTCGAGGGGCGTGACATCAGGTACGTCGACGAGACCCTCGCCGAGGCCCGCGCCTCCCGGGCGGCCTACGGCGCCCCCGACTGGGAGGTCGCCGGGTGGATCTCGACGTACACCGCGATCGCCGCGGGCGAGCACGCCGAGGTGACCGGTGACGTCGAGGCGTTGACCGGGCACCCGGCCACGCCGCTGCGCGAGGTGCTGCGCGGCTGATCAGCCCTCGTACGGCAGGAACAGGTCGGTCCGCAGCGTGCTCGGGTCCATGTCGGGCCGCGGCTCGGTGACGTAGACCTCCCAGAAGGGCAGCGCCGGCTGCCGGCCGTCGGCCGCGGCCTGCTGCATGAGGCGGGACCACGCCTGTCCCAGCCCGTCGTAGCCGCCGAGGTAGGACATCGTCGCCACCTGGGTCGCGGGCAGGACCGAGGGATGGAAGGCGATGCCGCCCGCCTCGAGCTCGCCGTCGAGGGGCGCGGCGAGCGGGAAGCCCAGCTCGAAGGTCATCGTCGCCCCCGGCATGCGGCGGTGCATGGAGAAGGCGGGTCCGGCGACCTGGATCCCCTTCTCCTGCAGGGCGGGCACGAGCGCGCCGAAGCTCTCGTCGAAGATCCCTGCCAGGTCACCGGGCAGGACGTCCTCGGCCAGCCGGACGACGGTCGGGACCGCCTGGGTGCTCAGGTAGGTGACCTGCTCGTGGGGCGCGGCCGGGTGGGTGGGGGTGTCGCTCACGAGGTCCTCCTCGGGGTGGTGGGGTCCTTCACCCTCCCACGCTGGCCCCCGCCGTGAGGGTGACAGCGGCCGTCCAGGCGAGCGGTGACGGCCCGGCGGGGGACCCGTCGTCGCGCACCTTCTCCGGGAGCGACCCGGCGGAGGTGCGGTGACGGGCGAGCCAGACGAGCGTCTCGCGGGCCCGGTCCCGGGTCGCCTCCGAGGTCGCCCACGCCGCTGCGAGCACCGCGGTCTCCGGGGTCCAGGCGACCCCGTCCTCTCGCCAGCCGCCCCCGGGCGCGTAGCCCCCGTTGGGTCGGCGCATCTGCTCGGCGGCCCGGTCGAGCGCGGCCCGCAGGTCTGCGCGGTCGGTCAGGCGGTAGGGCGGCAGCATGAAGGCAACCGCGGTGTCGCTGCTCCCGCCGGCGATCTCGCGGGGCCATCCCCGCGCGCCGAAGGTCTCGTCGATGCGCGTCGCCATCCGCTCGGCCGCGGCGGCGCAGCGCTCGCGCAGCCGGCTCGGCCCGAGCAGCTGCACCGCGCGCTCGAGCCCGACGAGCAGGGGTGCGGCCGTGCCGAGCGTGAGGTGGTCGGCCTCCAGCTCCCAGTAGTCGGGCGAAGGGAGCGGCAGCCCGTCGTCGTCGAGGCGCGTGAGCAGGGTCGCGGCGCAGTGCCGCACGAGCGCCTCGACCCGCGGTCCGTGCGCATCGCCCCGCCACGAGCCGGCGGTCGTGTGCGCGGCCCACAGCACCCAGCCGAAGCCGTCGTCCTGCGGTGGCCGGTCGTCCGGTGTGCCCCCGTCGAGCGCGTAGCGCGCCTCGATCCGAGCGGCCCGGCCGACGCGGGAGGCGAGGGCGGAGAGCTGGCGGGTCGCCCCCTTCGCGTCCCCGAGGTGGTGGAGGGCGACGGCGACGTGCGCGGTGTCGCGGGGCCAGGCGTGCCGCCACATCGGCGACCACCCGGCGACGGCCATCGGCAGGCCGGCGGAGAGCACCCACACGTCGAGGGCGGCCTGGCGGAAGAGGTCGCGCGGGGTCCCCGGCACGTGGTCCGGGAGCGCGACGCTGCCGAGCCACTCCTCCTGCGCGTCGAGCAGGCGCTCCTGCTCGGGGCCGGCGAGCACGCGGGTGCCCGGGAGGAGCAGCTCGAGGCCGTCGGCGGGGACGAGCTCGCGGGTCTGCCGCCACGGGCCGCTGGTCGAGCGCATGGCCACGGTGAGCCCGTAGGACGCGGGCACCTCGTGACGGTCGCGGTACAGGGCCAGACCGCCCGTGCCGGTCGCGGCGAGGGCGACCGCGCCGAGCGAGCCGGTCACGAGGGTGCGCCGGCTCGGCGGCTGCGGCGTGTGCCCCATCACCCCGTCACGGTACCGGTGCCCAGGGGCGAAGGGAGCGTGTGCCAGCACGGGCCGCGCAGCCCGCGCCGGTGTCGGCTCATCCGGCCACGTCCCCTTCGTCGGACCCCGAACCCTGCATCGCTCTGGGGGGGTGCAGCGGGTTGGCCAGGTCGCCGACGCGGATGAGGGAGCCCTCCGGCTCGGTCAGGTCGACCATCTGCAGGGTGTTGCGCAGCTGCAACCGGTTGAGGCACGAGTGCTCGAAGCTCGCGCGCAGCAGGTCCAGGCGCGCGGCCCGGGGGTGCTCCTCCGCGTGCTCGGCGATGCACTCCGCGACGAGCGACCAGAACTGGTCGCCCGGGAGCACACCGTCGTCGGTGAGGATCTCGGCGATGAAGCGCAGCACCCCGTCCAGGACGTCCGTGAGCACCGACAGCGACTGCACCTGCGGGTCGAGGACGTGCCGGATCCGCTCGACGTCTGCGGGCAGCGGTCGGTCGGACATGACGACGACCTCCTCACCGATGTCCTTCATGAAGATGCCGGTGGGCACATGGTCCTCGAGCACGAGGATGACGTTCTCGCCGTGCGGCATGAAGGCCAGGTCGTGCACCCCCAGGCAGTGCACGACGGGCCGCAGGTAGGCCCGGAGCATCCGGCGGACCCACTCGGTGGCGCCGATCGGGCTGGCCGAGATCAGCTCGGTGATGAGCGCGCCGCCGTCGGAGTCGCGGTGCAGCAGACCCGTGAAGGACTGGAGACGTTGTCCCACGCCGAGCTTCGGCACGGGCGACTCGCGCCACAGCGCGGCGACCATCTTGGTGTGCGGGTTGGGGACCCCGAGCTGGTGGTACGCGTCGCCCGTGTAGCCGATCGCCGCGACCTCGCGCAGCACGCGGAATCCGCAGTCGGCGAGGTCTGGGTCACCCGCGACGATCCGCGCCACCCAGTCGTTGATCGCGGGCGTCGCGGCCATGTAGTGCGACGACAGCCCGCGTAGGAAGCCCATGTTCTGGATGGCCAGCGCGGTCTTGACGTAGTGCCGCTCCGGTCGGTCGGTGTTGAAGAACGTCCGGATCGACTGCTGCGCCCGGTACCGGTCGGTGCTCGGGCCGAGGTGGACGACGTCGCGCCGCGCGAGGTCCGCTGCGAAGGTCACCGCGAGCTTGTGGTCCCACTGCCAGGGGTGGACGGGCAGGTAGAGGTAGTCCGCCGGCTCCAGACCCAGCGTCTCGAGGTGGAGGGAGAAGCGCGCCCGGTCCGCCTCGTCCAGCTCACCGTCGTAGAGGTCCGCCTCGGTCACGCCGTCGGCGAGGGCGAGATGGGCGACGCTGCGGCGGACCGCGACCCACACGAGACGTACCTCGGATCCGGCCTCGGGGGAGTAGGCCGCGTGGTCGGTCGCGGAGAACCCGATCCGGCCGTTGTTGGCGACGAAGGCAGGGTGCCCCTCGGTCATCGCGCCCTCGATCGTCTGGAAGTCGGCGCCGACCAGCTCGCGGCTGGTGTGCTGCTCGTGGTGCCACTTGTGGGCCAGGCTCGCGAGGGTCCCGCTGAGCTCCTCGAGGTAGGTCGAGCGCAGGTGGTCGGGGGTACCGAGGTCCTCGTGCAGGTCGGAGACGACCGTCAGGGCGTCGACCTCGGTCGGCTCGCCGTCGAGGCTCCGCTCCAGGCTCGTCGGATCGACCCGCCAGTGCTCGAGCGCGTGCCGGGTCGCGGCGAAGGTGTAACGGGCGTCTCCCGCCGCGATCGTCCAGCGCCCGTCACCGGTCGACTCGGGAGCGAGCAGCCGCTCGTGGGCGAACTCACCGATCGCCTTGGCCGCGACGTGGCGGTGGGCACGCGCCATCACCTCTGGCTGCAAGTGGGCGACGTCGGGCGAAGGGAGGCCCCCGCCGCCTTCGAGCCGGCTCGTCGCGAAGTCCACGGCCGTGCAGAAGCTCAGCAGGGCCTCCTTGTCCGGCAACGAGATCCGCCGGTCGACGACGAACCCGGCGGCGGCGTTCTTCGAGTGGATCGGATGGTTGCGCGCGTCCGGCTCGACGACGACGCGCGTGGTCGCGGGGTGGCGAAAGCAGAAGTGCATGACCGCGCGGAAGACCTGCGAGGTCAGCCCACGCACCGGGGTGCCGGTCGGTGCGACGAGCACGTGCATGCCGAGGTCGCCCGCGGCGACGGGGTAGTGCGCGGCGAGTGCGCTGTGCGCGGGGTCGTAGGTCTCAGTGAGGAAAACGGGCTCGTCGTCGACCCGACCGAGCCAGGCGTCGTGGTGGGCGTCGGCGTCGATCTCGTCGAAGGCTGCCCGTGACTCCGCGCGCGTCGATCCCTGCATGCCCCAGAAGGCGGACCGCGGGTGCGTGACCCACGTGTGCAGCAGCGCGCCGTGCTCGGCCGGGACGACCGGCTCGATGGTGATCCGTCCGATCCGGGAGAGATGGTGCCAGGTCGTCATCGGCCCACCTCGACGAGCCGCGCACGCTCGACCACTGGTGACTCGATCTCGTGGACCCCGAAGTGCTGGAAGGCGATCCGCTCCTCCACCGGGTACACCTCGCGTCTCGCGACCGCGTTGACGATCACCGAGTTGCGGTGAGCGCCCATGCCGAGGTCGGGGGCGAGGACGGAATGGGTGTGCTCCTCCGCGTTCTGCACGAAGATCCTCCTGTCGACGTCGACGCTGTAGTCGTCGCCGGTGTCGTAGCGGTCCCGGGCGTCGCGCCGGATGCGGTCCTCGACGGGCGCGAGGAAGTGCGGTGTCCGCGGGCGGTAGCCGGTCGCGAGGACCAGGCCTGCGCTCGTGACGTGCACCGCCGCCTCCTGCTCCTCGTGGTGCACGACCAGGCGGTACCTCCCTTGGTCCTCGTCCCAGCTGGCCTCTTGCAGCTCGCTGCTGGACAGCAGGGTGGTGGGCACGGGACCTCCGGTCTCGACGCGCAGCCGGTAGAGCGTGTCGTAGATGACGTCGACGAGGTCACCGCTGATGCCCTTGTGGAGGTTGCGCTGCTCACGCGTGAGGACGTCGCGGCGCGCCATGGGCAGACCGCGGAAGTACCGGGCGTACTCGGGCGAGGTCATCTCGAGCGTGAGCTTGGTGTACTCCATGGGGAAGAACCGCGGGGAGCGCGTGATCCACGTCAGGTGGTAGCCGTGGGCCATGCAGCCCTCGAGCAGGTCGAGGTAGATCTCGGCGGCGGACTGCCCGCTGCCGATGACCGTGATGCTCTCCTTGTCCTGCAACGCTGCTCGCGCGTCGAGATAGCCCCCGGAGTGGGTCACGGGTCCGCCGAGGCCTTCGGTGACGGGCGGGACGGCGGGCTCCGTGCCGATACCCAGGACGATGTGCCGGGCGCGTAGCGGGATGAGCGTCCCGTCCCCGCGCCGGGCGGTGACGGTGTAGACCCCGTCGGTGTCGCGCTCGACCGCGGTCACCTCGTGGCCCCAGCGGATCGTCTCGAGCTGGTCGGCGACCCACCGGCAGTACTGGTCGTACTCGGCGCGCAAGGGGTTGAAGTCCTCGCGGATGTAGAAGGGGTAGAGCCGTCCGACCGCCTTGAGGTGGTTGAGGAAGCTGAATCGCGAGGTCGGATCGGCCATCGTCACCAGGTCGGCCATGAAGGGCACCTGGATCGTGGCGCCCTCGAGCAACATCCCGGGGTGCCACGAGAACTCGCCGCGGGACTCGAGGAAGACGCCGTCGACGTCCGGCAGGTCGTGGATCAGCGCGGCGAGCCCGAGGTTGAAGGGCCCGAGGCCGATGCCGACGAGGTCGTGCACCCGGCTCATCGCGCCACCTCCAGCGCCGGGAGCCGGCCCTCGTCCAGCGCGTCCTCTGCCACCAGCAGCTCACCGGTGGCGGCGATCGCCTCGAGGATCCCGCGCAGGTGGGCCAGGGTGGTCTGCGGGTTGAGCAGGGTGAGCTTCAACCACGCCCGGGCGTCGATCGTCGTGCCCGCGACCATGACGTCGCCCCGGTCGAGCAGGGCGTGCCGGATGCGGGGGTTGAGCGAGTCGGCGTCCTGCGGGTCCAGCCGCGGCGGGCGGTACCGCAGCACGACGGTGCTGAGCATCGGCTCGGCGGCGACCTCGAAGCGGTCGTCGGCGACGAGCACCGACCACACCTCGTGCGCGCGGTCGATGACCTCGTCGAACATCTCGCCGACGGCGTCGGCGCCGGTGACGCGCAGGGTCATCCACAGCTTGAGCGCGTCGAATCGGCGCGTCGTCTGCAGCGACTTGTCGACCTGGTTGGGCGTCACGGCGGTGGCTGGGTTGAGGTAGTCCGCGTGGTGGGTGACGTGGGCGAGCGTCGCCCTGTCACGGACGATGATCGCGCTGGAGCTCACGGGCTGGAAGAAGGTCTTGTGGAAGTCCACGGTCACCGAGTCCGCGCGCTCGATGCCCGTGAGCAGGTCCCGACGGCGGTGGGAGGCGAGCAGCCCGCCCCCGTAGGCGGCGTCGACGTGCAGCCAGGCGTCGTGCTCGGCGGCGAGCTCGGCGATGCCCGGGATCGGGTCGATGGCGCCGAGGTCGGTCGTGCCGGCGGTCGCGACGATCGCCATCGCGCGCTCGCCGCGCATGCCCATGCGCTCGAGCTCGCTGCGCAGGGCCGTGAGGGACATGCGGCCGCTCGCGCCGGTCGGTACGGCGATGACGTCGTCCGGGTGCATCCCCATGACCCGGGCCGCCTTGATGACGCTGAAGTGGCTGTGACCGGTGGCGAGGACGCGCAGGCGGGGGGTCGCGCCCTGCGCCTCGGCTCGACGCTGCGCCTCGCCCCGCGCCAGGAGCAGGCCCTGGAGGTTGGACTGCGTGCCGCCACTCGTGAAGACGCCGTCGGCCTCGTCCCCGAAGCCGATCCGCTCCGCCGTCCACCGCACGAGTCGCTGCTCGATGAGGGTGCCGCCGGCGCTCTGGTCCCAGGTGTCGACCGAGGTGTTGACCGCCGCGATGATCCCCTCCGCGAGCACCGCCGGCAGTGCGACCGGGCAGTTGAGGTGCGCGACGTAGGAGGGGTGGTGGAACCAGATCGCGTCGCGCAGGTACAGGTCGGTGACCTCTTGGAGGGCAGC
This sequence comes from Janibacter terrae NBRC 107853, assembly GCF_001591405.1. Taxonomy (GTDB): domain Bacteria; phylum Actinomycetota; class Actinomycetes; order Actinomycetales; family Dermatophilaceae; genus Janibacter; species Janibacter terrae. The sequence goes on along the minus strand of NZ_BCUV01000007.1, from coordinate 751,336 downwards.
GTCCAGGTCAGCTGCAGGCCGGTCGAGGTCGATGGCGTCCACAGCGGGGGAGAGGTCGGCGACGGTTGCGCCGCTCGAGGGGGCGTTCGTGGCCAGGTGCCGGGCCACGAGGTCGGTGACCCGGGACATCCCGGCGCGGTAGTCGTCAGCGGTGTCGTGCGTCAGCAGGGACTTCACGGAGCTCCTCGAAGTTAGGTAATCCTTAGTTAGGCTTACCTAACATAGACGCTGGCTCCGTCGCTGTCCTCCTGTGCCCACGCTCGGGGCGAAGGGGGCGAGCGCCAGCCCCTGCTCCCCGCCCCCTCGTCGGTGGTCGCCACGACGACCCGACCGTCGGGTTGCGCGGCCAGGCCGACCAGCCGACCGGGCAGGTTCGCGGCAGAGGCGTCCTCGTGGAGCTGCGCGACGTGGGTCGTGCCGCCGTCGCTGTGCGCCACGGTGTCCACCGACCCGGCGACGACGGCGATGGTCGGGGACTGGGAGGTCAGCACGTCGGCCGCCACCAGCTCGGGCGGCGCGACGCGCGTCGGCAGGCCCTCGCCGAGCGGCACCCGCCACACGACGACGTCGTCGTCGCGGCGACCGGCCGCGGCGCAGTGGTCCACGGCGCACGAGACCGCAGTCGGCCGCTCGACTCCTGCGTCGTCCGCGGGGAAGCGCACCTCCCGCCACGGTCCGGCGGGCGCGCTCGCCGTCCACAGGACCGCGACGTCGCGGATCGCCGGCTCGAGCTCGGTGACCCACCCGACCGCGAGGTAGCCACCGGGCACGGTGGTCACCGCGCCGGGTGAGGGCTGCCGGGCGTCCGAGGCCCGCAGGTCCGCCCCGGCGTCGCGCGGCTGCGACCACCGGTCACCCGACCGCGTCCACACCGCCACGTCGCTGCCGTGCTTGCTCGCGCTGACCCAGCTGCCGAGCACCACGGGTCCGCGCGGGCCGACCGCGGCCCCGACGAGCCCGCCCGCGTCCCACCCGCCGAAGGTCTCGAACCGCTGCGGCTGCTCGACCACCCGCCGGGTGTCGCCGCTCCAGATGGTCCACCGCACGTTGCCGTGCGCGCCGGCGCGATGGCCGCCGACGGCGACGGTGCCCCCTTCGCCGGAGGCCACGGTGAGCAGCTCGGCCTCACGACCGGCCCACTCCCAGCGCGTCTGCATCCCGACGGCCCGGGTCGTGTCGTCAGGCCGCAGCAGGTGGATCGAGGTGCGCTCGGTGGCGTCCTCGTCGTAGCGCCCGACGAGCACGCCCTCGGGCGTACCGGTGAGGGTGACGACCCGACCGGGGCCGGGGAGCGCGACCGGCTCCCAGGTGGGTGCGGGCGAGCCGCAGCCGGCGAGGAGGGCGACCGCGGCGGCGCCGAGCGCGGTGACCCGCCGCACGGGTCACCGCTCCTGCGCGGGGCGCGTCGGCGCGGTCATCTCCCCAGTGTGGTGCGCGTCAGGGGGAGAGCACCACCTTGATGCAGCCGTCCTCCTTGTCGCGGAAGGTGCGGTAGGCCTCCGGGGCGTGCGAGAGCGGCACGCGATGCGTCGCCAGGCCCTCGACGTCGAAGACGTCCTCCTCACGGGTCACCATCTCGAGCAGCTCGTCGCTCCAGCGCCGGACATTGGCCTGGCCCATGCGCACCGTGACCTGCTTGTCGAACATCCGCATGAGCGGCATCGGGTCGGCCATGCCGCCGTAGACGCCGCTCAGCGAGACCGTGCCGCCGCGCCGGACGATGTCGAAGCACTGGTGCAGCACCTTGAGGCGGTCGATGCCGATCGTCTCGATGGCCTTGCGGGCCAACGGCTTCGGCATCCGGCTCGTGGCACCGATGACCCGCTCGGCGATCGGGTTGCCGTGCGCCTCCATCCCGACGGCGTCGATGACACGGTCGGCACCCCGGCCGTCGGTGATCTCACGGACGGCCGAAGGGAGGTCGTCGACGGTCCGGATGTCGATCGTCTCCATGGCATGGGCCGCGGCCATCGCGAGGCGCTCGTCGACGAGGTCGACGCCGATGACGCGCTCGGCGCCCTGCAGCCGCGCGGCCCGTGCGGTCATCTGCCCGATCGGGCCGAGCCCCATGACGACGACGGTGTCCCCCTCGCCGACGTCGGCGTACCGCGCCGCCTGCCACGAGGTGGGCAGCACGTCGGAGAGGTAGAGGTAGCGCTCGTCGGACCCGCTCTCCGGCAGCCGCACCGGTCCGTACTGCGCCTGGGGGACGCGCAGGAGCTCGGCCTGGCCACCGGGGACGGAGCCGTAGAGGCTCGAGTAGCCGAAGAGCGCCGCCCCCTTGCCCTGGTCGCGCACCTGCGTCGTCTCGCACTGCGACTGCAGCCCGCGGCGGCACATCCAGCAGTCCCCGCAGGAGATGTTGAAGGGGACGACGACGCGGTCGCCGACCCGGAGGTCGCCGGCGTCGGGGCCGACCTCCTCGACGATGCCCATCGCCTCGTGGCCGAGGACGTCCCCCGGCTGGAGGTAGGGGGCGAGCACTCCGTACAGGTGCAGGTCGGAGCCGCAGATCGCCGTGGACGTGACGCGCACGATCGCGTCGGTCGGCTCCTCGATCCGCGGGTCGGGGACGTCGATGACCTCGAGGGTCTCGGGGGACTGCCAGGTCACGGCCTTCATGGGTGCCTCCTGGGGCATCGAGTGGCATCGGGTCCGCTACCGCTACCCGCCCGGGCGGCCCTCAACCGTCCCCGTGCCCGCTGGCCTCCCCGCGCAGCCGCACCCACCCCTGCGGCCACGAGATCTCGGCCAGGTCGGCGACGTCGTGCCAGTGCGCCTCCCGGTGCACGGCGTCGACGATCCAGCGGATCACCCGCGGCCCGTCCTGCTCCTCCGAGGAGTAGCCCAGGCTCGAGCCCACGACGCGCGGCCCCACGAGCACCCGCGTGAGGCGCGGGCCGGACCCGACGAAGGCGGTCCGCGCCTCCAGGTCCGTGATGTGCCGGCCCGCCTCGTGGCCCTCGTCGATGACGGCCATGGCGAAGAGCTCGGTCATGCGGTGCACGTCGCCGTCGCTGCCCCGCTGCGGGATCGGGCCGTGCCGGCCCCCCGACCACGGCGAGTCGTCGTCGAACTGGTCGCCGTCCCCCTTCGCCCCCGGGATGCGGCCGATGAGGTGGCGACGCAACCACCGCTCGAGGCCGAAGGAGGCGAGCAGCTCGGCGCCGGCCCGGTCCACCACCTGGATCGCCGAGCCGAGGTCGGTGATCTCGCGCCAGGGGACGAGGACGACGCCGGGGTCGTCGGGGTGGTTGAGCCGTCGCCAGATCGCCCAGCCCCAGCGACCGAGCACGCCGGGGTAGCGCGGTGCGAGCGCCCCGGGGCCGATGAGCAGGCCCTCGACGACGAGCCCGTCGCCGTCCTCGCGCAGGGCGAGGTCGTCGACCTTGCCGAGGAGGCGGCCCTCGCGGTCGACGACCTGGTGGTCGAGCAGGCGCTTGACGAGGCTGTCGTGGAAGGCGTGGATGGTCATGTCACTGCCCCACCCGGGTGATGAGCATCAGCGGCACGGCGGCCGCGGACGCGACGAGCACGGGGACGAGCACGGCGGTGCCGCACACGTTGGCCAACCACCCGTTGACCCGGTCGCCCATGTACGTGCGGTCGTTGGCGACGATGAGGATGGGGATGTACGTGAGCGGCAGGGCGACGGCGCTGAAGACGACCGAGTACTCCGTGACCATGATCGGGTCGACGGTCGTGAGCAGCACGCCCGGGCCGAGGATGCACAGCAGGAGCAGGATCGTGTGGAACCGGGTGGCGTGCAGCGGCTCGGCGTACTTGCCCCACTGCCAGCCGAAGTACTGGCAGACGCTGTAGCCCACCGACAGACCCGTCTCGCAGGCCGCGCCGAAGGTGGCGGCGAAGAGGCCGAGCAGGGCGATGGCGATACCGATCTTGCCCAGCGCCATGCCGACGGGCAGCACCGTCTGGCTCAGCTCGCCGACCTCGATCGACAGGGGGAGGAAGACGATGGCCGCCGACGCGGTGATCGCGACCGAGAGCACCGCGCCCAGGGGGAAGCCGAGGAAGACGTTGGCGCGCATCGTGGGGATGTCCTTGCGCGTCCACCCCTCCTCGACGCCGCCGGAGGAGAAGAAGAAGACCTCGTAGGGCGTCATGGTCGCGCCGAAGATCGCCACCGCGTAGTACCAGTAGGTCGGGATCCCCTCCGGCTGCGGCATCGTCGCCGTCGACGCCTCGTGCCACATCTGCGACCAGTCCGGCGAGAGCTGCCAGACGGCGACGGCGAAGACGACGAGGGCCAGGCCGCCGAGCCCGAAGGTGTCCTCGAGCGCGGAGAACTTCACCCGCCAGAACACCAACCAGAGCGCGGCGGCGACGACGGGGATCCACAGGTAGGGGTTGACGCTCGTCGCGAGCTGCAGTGCGAGCGCGACGCCACCGATCTCGGCGATGAAGGTCAGCAGGGTGACGGCGATGGAGCCGACGAGGTTGAGCAGCCCGACCCGTGGCCCGAGGCGCTCGCGGATGAGGTCGAAGGTCGGCCGTCCACTCACGGCCGCGACCCGGCCGCTCATCTCGGCGAAGACGCAGATGCTGAAGGTGCCGACCACGAGGACCCAGGCGAGCGACAGGCCGAAGCGCGAGCCGACGACGCCGGCGGTCACGATGTCACCGATGTCGACGAAGCCGCCGATCGCGGTCAGCAGGCCGAGGAGGAGGGCGAGGGCCTTCTTCATCCGAGGTCCTGCTCGAGCTTCTCGAACTTCCGTACCGTCGCCTCGAGGTCGTGCAGCGCCTGCCGCAGACCGCTCGTGTCGTGCCGGCGGGCGGCGATGCGGGCGTCGGCGATCGCCTCGTCCGCGTCACCGAGGGCGCTCAGCACGTCGGAGCGAAGGGGGTCGTCCCGCCTGTGCGGGGGTTGCACCTTGCCGAAGCTGTCCTCGATGGGCCCGATGGCGTCCTCGCAGCCGCTCAGGCTCGTGTCCGCGACGGCGTCGGTGACGCGGTCCTGGAGGACCTGCCGGACGACGAGCTCGGCGGTCGCGGTCTCGGAGAGCCCCGAGCCGACGGCGCCACGGGCGTTCTGCCGGAAGGCCCCCGAGTCGAACGCCGGGGTGACGCAGCCGGTGAGCGCGAGCACCACCCCGATCGTCGTCGCCACGACCGTCCGTCGCGTCATCGTCGCTCCCGGAGCACGACGTACGCGAGCAGGCAGACGAGGCCGATGAGCATCAGCCAGCCCAGACCCAGGGGCCAGCCCTCGATCATGGCGCACCGGTCGCAGCGCGGGACATGCCCCCTGCCTACCCCGTCCTGCACCGATCATGCGCCACCGCAGGGGTGCCCGCGCGTGTCAGGTCGCCCTGAGCAGCGCCACGAGCTCGCGCTCGACCCGTCGCCGCACGGTGTCGCTGTGCTCGAGCGGCTGGCCCCGCGTGGGCCGGACGTGGCGCCCCGCGCGGTGCGCCGCCAGGACGCGTGGGTCGACGTAGCTTTCGCGGGCGACCGTGAGGGTGTCACCGAGCGAGTCCGCGGCGGCCTGCAACGCCGCGCGCTCGATGTCGTCGGGGTCGCCACCGCCGCGGGCGGCGCGCGCCAGGGCCTCTGCGGCGGTGACGGTCGCCGCCCACGTGCGCAGGTCCTTGACCGTGTGCTCCTCGCCGACGAGCTCGACGAACCGGTCGGTGACGTGGCGTGGGGCGAGGTCGTGGCGCTCGCCCCCTTCGCGGTAGCGCATGAGGTGCTCGCCGCGACGACCGGCGCGGCGCAGGCCGCGCAGGGTCCGGGTCACGTCCTCGTCCTGCACCGCGACCGAGGCGGCTTGGCCCCCCTTCGCCGGGAACTCGAGGAGGACGCCGTCGCCGCGGTCGTGGAGGTGCTCGGTGAGCAGTGTGGTGGCCCCGTGCGACCCGTGCTCCGCCTCGTACGCGGTCGACCCGACCCGCAGCCGGCCGGTGTCGAGCAACCACAGGGCCAGGCCGGTGACGCGAGCGCGGGTCAGCCCCGGTGACCGCAGGTCGGCGCGCACGGCACGACGCAGGGTGGGCAGGGCCGGCGCGAGGGTGAGGACCCGGTCGAACTTGTCCCGGTCCTGCTGCTCGCGCCACCGCGGGTGGTACAGGTACTGAGTCCGGCCGGCGGCGTCGACGCCGGTGGCCAGGAGGTGGGCGTCGGGGTCGGTGCAGATCCACACGTCCTGCCAGGCAGGAGGGATGACGAGGTCCTCGATGCGGGCGCGTACCTCGGCGCCGACCCGGCGCCCGTCGGGGTGGACGTACGTGAACCCCCGTCCGGCGCGTCGCCGGCGGATGCCGGGCTCGTCGGGGCTGCTGCGTCGCATGGTCCTGTCATACCCGACGCGGGGGCCGGTGACCCGTCAGATGATGTCGCGTCCCTCGTCCCTGGCCGCCCGCCACGCCCTGTAGAAGGCGACGCAGATGACGGTGAGGACGACGGCCACGACGACGGGCCAGACGAGGATGTAGGCGGTGAGTGCGGTGATGGACATGCGGGCTCCCAGAGGTCAGGCGCGGGCGGGCTGGAGGTCGGGGTCGTCGTGCTCGGTCGCGACCTCGTCGTCGGTGAAGTCGCTCGTGCGACCCGCGATGAGCGCGAAGTCGAAGGGCGCCTGCCGCGACCGCAGCGACATGACGACGCAGACGATCGTCGAGACGGCATAGGCGCTGAGCGACCCGGACAGGGCCGGGTGCTGCGAGATGACCCCGATGGCGAAGGGGGCGACCCCCACCGCGAAGACCGTCCCGATCGTGATCCCGGCCCGTGCCCCGAAGAAGCCGAAGGCCATGAGCCCGATGACGATCCCGGCGCCGATGATGCCGATGACGTCGATCGCGAGGTCGAGCGCCCCGGACTGCGGCAGCCAGGAGAAGCGGACCGGGAGGAAGACGACGAAGGCGACGAGCACGGAGACGGTGAAGGCCGAGTTGGTGACCCGGGTCCAGTAGAAGGAGGCGATGACGGGGAAGACGAGGCAGCCCCACATCGCACCGACGAAGACGAGCAGGTCGAGGATGTTGAGCTCGAGCGCGGCGAAGAGCACCGCGGCGACCGTCGCGACCACCATCGTCAGGCGCCCGATGAGCAGCATCGTCGCCGGGTTGACGGTGCCGCCGCGGCGGGCCCGCTCCCCGTAGATGTCGGTCATGACGATCGACGACAGGGCGGCGAGGTCGGAGTCGGCGGTCGAGGAGAGCGAGCCGATGATCATGACGAAGAAGATGACGATGAGCGGCGTCGCGAGGTGCGAGGCGGCCATCTGCGGCAGCAGGTTGTTGGGGTCGCCGCCGGCCGGGGTGATGCCGGCGTAGAGGGCGAGCACTCCCATCATGCCGATGCCGATGATCGTCGCGCCGTACCCGATGGTCGCCGTGATGAAGGTCGGCTTGATGAGGTCCTCGCGCACCGCGAAGAGGCGCTGGGCGATCGTCTGGTTGCCGATGGCGTAGGCGAGGACGGCCGCGATGTACGGGGCGCCCTGGCCGAGGAAGGCCTCGGAGGAGAAGAAGCTCGACTGCTGCTGGGTGAGGTTGCCGGCGCCCTCGCGCAGCAGGTCGGGGCCGCCGAGGACGAAGAAGAAGGCCGGCACGAGGACGACGACCGAGAGCAGCATCGCGACGACCTGCGCGAAGTCGGTGAGGACGGACGCGCGGAACCCGGACCAGACGGTGTAGAGCAGCACGCCGGCGGCGATCATCAGCACGCCCTGGATGAAGCTCATCGGAGAGAGCATCGAGATGAGGGCGCCGCCCGCGATGAAGTTGGACATCAGCGAGATGACGCTGCCGAGCACGTTGGAGATCGCGAGCATCAGCTGGCTGGAGCGGCCGTGCCGGGCGCGCATGACCTCGGCGAGGGTGTGCGCGTGGGGCGCGACCCGGCGGATCCGCCGGCCGAAGGGGTAGATGAAGAGGATCATTAGCGCGCCCCACAGCCCGTAGTGGATGGGCCCGGAGATGCCGTACGTGTAGCCGGAGGTCACGGACGCGTACATCGACGACGCCCAGATCCAGGTCGCGGTCATCGAGGCCGCCGAGATGCCGAAGCCGATGTTGTGCCCGGCTGTCATGTACTCGTCGGCGTTCTCCTTGCCTCGGCTGATCCTCATCGACATGACCATGGTCAGTCCGTAGAAGAGGAGGAGCAGCAGGATGATGGTCGCGATGCCCAGGGGCGGCTGCGTCGGCATGCCTTCCTTCCGGTGTGGTGTTGTGGGTGTGGCTGGGCGCAAGGTAACCCGGGGGCGCGGCGAAGGCTAATGGCGCCAAACATGTGAAAACCGCCGCAAAGCCCATGACCACGGGCCCGTCCGCGGTTTCGGCCGGGGTCCGCGGTGTGAGCGATCTCACCGGTTCGCACGGGTGTGGCGACGTGCGGACGAAGGGGGAGACCTCCCCCGTCGATGTGCTTGCCGTGGCCCGGAAATGTCGGTTGGGTGTGCCCATGAGCTATCAGCCGCCCCCGCCGCCCCACCGGCCGCCGCCGCCCGGTCAGCCGCCCTACGGCGGTCAACCCCCCTACGGTGGTCAGCCCCCCTACGGCGGTCAGCCCCCCTACGGCGGTCAGCCGCCCTACGGCGGTGGCGCGATGCCGCCGCCGGGCGGGTCGGCGCCGCGCCAGTACAGCCCGATCGACGCCGTGAAGTACGCGTGGACCAAGTTCACGCAGAACCTCGGCCCCTTCCTCGGGGTGACGGCGATCGTCCTCGCCGTCGGCATCGGCCTGAACATGCTGATCAACCTCGCGCTCACCGGCAGCGTCCTCAGCAGCGCGGAGGCCGTCGACCCGCAGACGGGGCTGCCCGACAACTTCGTGCAGATGCAGCTGGCCAACGTGGTCGGCAGCTTCCTCACCGGCTTCGTCTCCTGGGCGCTCGGCCTGGCGCTGCTGCGCGGTGCGCTCGACGTCGTCGACACGGGCCGGACCTCGTTCGGCGAGATGTTCAGCCGGATCCCGTGGGGGCAGGCGCTCCTGGCCGGTCTGCTGGTGTGGCTCGCCACGACGATCGGTGTGGTGCTGTGCATCCTCCCCGGCCTCGTCGCGATGTTCCTGCTCTACTACACCAATGTCGCTGTGCTGGAGGGGCGCTCAGCCACCGACGCCATCGGGGCCAGCTTCACCTTCGTCAAGGACCACCTGGCGGAGAACCTGCTGCTGCTCCTCGTCGCCCTCGGCCTCGTCATCCTGGCGATCTGCACCTGCGGCCTCGGCATGCTCGTCGTGACCCCGCTGCTCACGATCGCGCAGGTCTACACCTGGCGCGTCCTGCAGGGACGGCCGGTCGCCTGACCATGACCGATGTCTGGGAACTGGTCCACGCCGAGCGGGCCGCCCTCGCCGACGACCTCGAGCGACTCACCGAGGAGCAGTGGCTCCAGCCCTCGCTCTGCGAGGGGTGGAGCGTCCACGACGTCGCGGCCCACCTCGTCGACAACGCGCGGGCGACCCCCTTCGGGGTGGTGTGGGCGATGGTGCGGGCGCGCGGCGACTTCGACCGGCAGAACCAGCGGGGCATGGAACGTCACCGGGGCGTCACCCCTCGCGAGACGCTCAGCGGGCTGCGTGAGGTCGCGGCGCGGCGGACCGGCCCGCCGGCTCCCGTCGACAGCCGGCTGGTCGAGGAGGTGCTCCACGGCGAGGACATCCGGCGGCCGCTCGGGATCTGGCACGACTACTCCGCCGAGGCCGTCGAGCGGGCGCTGCGCTACCAGGCGCGGGTCTCGCAGGGGCTGGGCGGTGGCCGGCAGCGCGCCGAGCGGGTCACCCTGCACGCCACCGACCTGGACCTGTCCATCGGCGACGGGCCCGAGGTGCGCGGCCCCGCGCTCGCGCTGCTCATGGTCATCTCGGGCCGGTCCGCCGCGCTGCCCGACCTGGAGGGACCGGGCGTCAGCCTCCTGGGCTGAGCGGCTGCAGGATGCTCACGACGAACCCGGTCGTGGGCGTCCACGGCTCGAGCGCCCACCCGCCGAGGCGCACCTGCTCCTGGAGGCCCGCTGCTGCCGCGTCCGCGACGAAGTCGTCGAGGTCGTAGCCCCGGTCGGTCCCGAAGCCGACGACCGCGCGTCCGCCCTCGGCGAGGTGGTCGGCGAAGCCGGCGAGCACCGACCGCCGGGTGCTCGGTGCGAGGAAGGTCATGACGTTGCCCGCGCACACGACGAGGTCGAAGGGGATCCTGCGCCCCTCGTCGTCGCGCAGGTCGAGGGTGGCCAGGTCGCTGACGACCCACCTCGGGCCGGGGTGGTCCTCCTGCGCCGCGGCGATGAGGGCGGGGTCGACGTCGGCCCCGGTGACGTCGTGGCCCAGCTCGTGGAGGCGGCCGCCGACCCGGCCGGGCCCGCACCCGGCGTCGAGGATGCGGGCGCCGCGGGTGGCCATCGCGTCGACGAGGCGGGCCTCGCCGTCGAGGTCGTCGCCCCGGGCGGCCATCGCGCGGAAGCGGTCGATGTACCACTGCGAGTGGTTCGGGTCCTCCGCGACGATGCGCATCCACTCGCTCGTCTCGGGTGCGGCCGACCGGCCGGCGTCGGCCGTCACGCCGCGGAGACCTGGTCGTGGAGCGCGCGCACCCGGGGGAAGAGGATGTTGTTCTCCTTGTGCACGTGCGCGTGCAGGTCCTGCTCCAGCTCCTCGAGGCCGGCGAGCATGGCGCGGTAGGAGTTGCAGCCGTCCGGCGGCGGCGTGAACCCGCCGGTGAGGTCGCGCAGCTCCGCGAGCAGGTCGCCGACGACGTCGTGCTCGTCGACGAGCCGCTGCACGAGCTCACCGAGGTCGCCGGAGGCGACGGTGACCGGAGCCCGCGTCTTCTCCAGGCGGCTGATCGCCGGGAAGACCACCCGCTCCTCGCGGGTCAGGTGCGGCTCGATCTCGGTGACCACGCGGGTGTAGGTCTCCTGCACGCGGCCGAGCTCGGGGTGCCGCTCGCCGTGGACGCCGACCACCTTGTCGACGAGCGCGGTGAGGCGCGGCATCTCCTCCCACAGGTACGCGTGGTGGGTGTCGACGATGTCGTGCGCGAGCGCCGACAGCGCGAGGTCCTTGGCGACCATCACGGGGGGCTCGCCGGGCACGTCGAGGCGCGCGCTGACGTCCGCCGGGTCCAGGCCGGCCTCGCGGGCCGCCTCGTCGAGGGGGCGGTCTCCGTTGCAGCAGTAGTCGAGGCCGAGCTGCTCGAGCACGCGGCTGCGGCGCGGGTCCTCGGTGACGAGGTCACCCAGGGTGGTGGTGGTCATGACGGCCATGGTGAGATCCCTTCGTGGTGGTGGTGCCGGGTGGTCAGGGGTGGGGTGCGGTCGCCGGGGTGGCGGCGAGGATGTCGGTCAGCGTGGTCCGGGCGCGGCTCCACGCCTCGTGGAGGACGCAGGTGCGGCCGAGCGTGCACGCGCGGTCCTCGGCCACGCACCGCCCGGTGGTCGTCGGGCCGTCGATGGCCTCGATGACCTCGAGCACGCTCACCCCGCTCGCGTCGTCGGTGAGCGAGTAGCCGCCGGTCGGGCCGGGGGTGGAGCGCACCCACCCGGCCTTGACGAGCGGGCCGACCACCTGGGCGACGAACCCCGGGGTCGCGCCGAGGGCCTCGGCGAGCTCGGGTGCCTTGAGGCGGGTGCCGGCCGGGGCGAGCAGCCCGACGGCCTGCACGGCCAGCTCCGCTCTTCGGGTGACCTCTAGTCTCATAGTCATAGACTACAAGATCAGGACGAAGGGGGGAAGCCCTCCAGGTCCCAGCGCTCCACGACGTGGCAGCGGCCGCTCTCCCACCAGGCCAGCTGCAGCTCGGCGAGCGTGCAGGCGGCCGGCAGCAGGTGGCCGAGCGAACGTCGGGTGGAGGCGATCGAGACTCCGTCGCGGGCCGCGTCGAGGGTGAGGTGCGGGACGGGGACGCGACCGAACCTCCCTTCGTAGGGAGGGAACGCGGGGAAGGCAGCGGTGAGGGCCGCCGTGAGGGCGCGCAGCGGGGCGTCCGGCTCGGGGCGCAGGTGGATGATGCCGTCGGGGAACTGGTCGATCTCGTCGAGCCGCACCGTGATCGGCGCCGTCCGGGCCGCGATCGCGGCGACCGTGGCGAGCTGGTCCGGGGTCGGTGCGGGGGCGAAGGGGGCCAGCGCCGTGATGTGCGCGTGGCCGAACGCCGGGTCCGTGGAGACGAACCCGGCGTCGTGGTGGGCGGTGCGCTCGACGACCCAGGCCTCCAGGGGTGGGACCGGGAGCTGCAGGACGGTGTGCCCCGACGCCCCCTGCGGGTTCGTCATGACGTCACCGTAGACCTGCCCGTCAGTCCTCCGGCAGCTCGGCGAAGGTCTGCTTCGTCGCGTTGTACCAGCCGAGCGCCTTGCGGGGGCGCAGCCACCGCTTCTTCATCGTCGGTCCTCTCGTGGTGGGGTCTCTCGTGGTGGTGACGACCGGGGGAGCGCGGATGTGACCGGCCGGCGGCGCAGGTCCTCCCGCCGGGTGACGCGACCGAGCACCTCGGGGTCGGCGCGGAAGGTGACGCCCCGCACCACGCCCCCTTCGATCGAGCACGGCGATCTCCCTTCGCCCGTCGATCCGCTCCGGGGTGCCGGTGGCGATCGCGGCCGCGTCCGCCGTGACCCTCGCCTGCGGCGCGAGCCCCTCGTCGCTGTGCCTCAGCCCACTGACGCACGGGACGGGTCCAGCGTGACTGGCAGGCTGGCCCCATGACACGCACCCGCGACGCCTGGTCCCTCGACCGCATGTCCGACCAGACCGGCCGGACCGTGGTGGTCACCGGGGCCAGCTCGGGGCTGGGCGCCGTCACCGCCCGTGAGCTCGCCGCGCGGGGCGCGCACGTCGTCCTCGCCTGCCGGGACACGGCGAAGGGGGAGGCCGTCGCCGCCGGTCTCGAGCGCGCGCAGGTCGTGCGCCTGGACCTGTCGTCGCTGGACTCGGTGCGCGTGGCCGCGCGGGAGGTCCGCGACCGGCACGAGCGGATCGACCTGCTCGTCAACAACGCGGGGGTGATGATGACCCCGCACGGCGTGACGGCGGACGGTTTCGAGCTGCAGGTCGGCACGAACCACCTGGGCCACTTCGCGCTCACCGCGCTCCTGCTCGAGCGGCTGCTGGTGACGCCGGGGTCGCGCGTGGTGACGGTGTCGAGCCTCGCGCACCGGTTCGGGGGCGGTCGTCTGGACGTCGACGACCTGCAGTCCGAGCGGGGCTACGACCCGATGGGCGCCTACGGACGCTCGAAGCTGGCTAACCTGCTCTTCACCCATGAGCTGCAGCGGCGGTTGTCCGAGGCCGGGGCGGGGACGATCGCGCTCGCCGCGCACCCCGGGCTCTCCCGGACCGCCCTGGCCCGACACCTGCCCGCCCCGGCCCGTCCCCTGGTCGCGGCAGGCAACGTGCTCGTCGGGCAGAGCGCGGCGAAGGGGGCCCTGCCGATCCTGCGCGCCGCGACCGACCCGGCCGCGGTCGGCGGCGAGTACTACGGTCCGAGCGGGTTTCGCGAGTTCCGTGGCCGTCCGGTGGCGGTCGGCTCCTCCCGCGGGTCGCGGGACCCGGAGGTGATGCGCCGGCTGTGGGAGGTCTCGGAGGAGCTCACCGGGGTGCCCTTCCCCGAACTCGCCCCCGCTCCCTGAGGGCCACCCGGGGGCACGCTCCCTGAGGAGGTTGCGCACCCCGACCCACGCTCCCTGAGGAGGTTGCGCAGCAACCGTCTCGAAGGGCCACCATCCCCAGACCCCCACCCGACCCGGCGCCCGTCCACAGCACCCCAACGCTCCCGACCGCTGTCGGTGGTCGAACATACGATCGATGCATGTCAGAGGCGACGGTGCGTGACGCGGACCCGGGACCGGACCCGGTCCTGCGGGACGCCCTGCGCCCGTTGCTCGACACCGACGTCGACAGGGTGTGGCAGCTGCCCGACGCCGAGGTCACCGACGGGCTGGCGGCGCTGGGCCGGGCGAGGCAGCTGCTGGCCGTGGCCGAGGTCGCGCTGGTGCGCGAGGGCATCTCCCGGGGGCTGCCGACGCAGACCTCGTGGTCGGTCCACGACTGGGTGGGCGTCAGCGAGGGGCGGCACGCCCCGCGCCCCGAGTCCCGGCACGTGTCGTCGGTGGTGCGCGTGGCGACGGCCGGCCTGCGGGCTGGCAGCGGGGTGAGCGACCCGAGCGCGGGCATGGCCCCGGAGCCCACCGGTGACGCCGGGATCGCAGGCGTCGTGGCGGCCTTCGAGGCGGGAGACCTGCCGCTGGGCAAGGCCGACCAGCTGGTGCGGTTCGAGGAGGGTGTGCGGCGAGTGGCCGACCGCGACCTCCTCGACGCGGACCTGGGGCTCATCCTGGGCGAGGCCCGCGACGGGCTCGTCGCCACGGGCCCGGACGGACGCACCCCGCAGCGGGTCTCGGGCCTCGACGAGAAGAAGCTGGCCGCGGCCATCACGATGACCACCCGGATGCTGCGTCCCGACAAGGACCTGGGTGAGGACGACGAGCGGCACAAGGCGTCGCGCTCCCTCACCTCGAACACGGATGCGTGCGGCATGACCCGGTACAAGCTCGTCCTGGACCCGGAGGGCGCCGCGATCATCGACGCGGCAGTCGCCGCGCTGTCCGCCCCCGTCAAGGGCCCCGAGGGCGAGCCGGACGATCGCTCCCCGGCCAGGCGTCGCGCCGACGCGTTGCTCGCAGTCGTCGAGCGGAGTGTCTCGGCCCCGGTGGGAGCGCCCCCCGGCGACAAGGCCAGGGTCGTCGTCACGATCAGCCTGGCCGCCCTGACGGCCCACCTCGCGCAGGGCCGCTGCGGTGCCTGTGGTCAGGACCTGCCGACCACGGCCTTCGGTGGTCATGCCGGCGGGTCCACCGCCACGGGGCAGGTCCTGCCCCCGTCCGCGGTGCGCCGGCTGGCCTGCGAGGGCGGGATCATCCCGGCCCTGCTGGGCACCGACAGCGAACCCTTGGAGCTGGGCCGCGCGGCCCGCTTCTTCACCCCGGGCCAGAAGCGCGCCCTGTACCTCCGTGACGGCGGGTGCACCTTCCCCGGGTGCACCATGCCCGCCCACTGGTCCGACGCCCACCACGTGCAGTACTGGTCCCTGGGAGGGGGCACCGACATCGGCAACGCGGCCCTGCTGTGCGAGCGCCACCACACCCGGGTCCATGCCCGCGACCTGGCCTGCACCATCACGGCGACCGGCGTGACCTGGCACGTCTAGCTGCCGCGCCCCGGACCCGGCCCGCCAGGGGCCGGGCCACAGTCGTGCTCACGCGTTCGCCGGGGCCTCGGTGCCCGCGCCACGGCGGCGGATGGTCGGGTCGGCGCCGGCGCCGGACGTGCCGTGCTCGGCGCCGAGGACGACGAAGCCGTTGTCGGCGAGCATCTCGAGGTCGGCCTGCGCGGCCTGGCCCTCGGAGGTCAGGTAGTCGCCGAGGAAGATCGAGTTGGCCACCTGCAGCGCGACCGCCTGCAACGAGCGCAGGTGCATCTCGCGGCCGCCGGCGATCCGCACCTCCCTGTCGGGGGCCACGAAGCGAGCCATCGTGAGGATCCGCAGGCAGCGAAGGGGGGTGAGCTCCCAGGTGTCCGCCAAGGGAGTGCCGTCGAAGGGCATGAGGAAGTTCACCGGGATCGAGTCCACGTCGAGGTCCCGCAGCGCGAAGAGCGCCTCGACGAGTTGTTCGTCGCTCTCGCCGAGACCGGCGATGAGCCCGGAGCAGGGTGAGAGGCCGGCGGACGTCGCCCTGCCGATCGTGTCGACCCGGTCCTCGTAGGTGTGCGTCTGGACGACGGCGTCGTGATGGGACTCGGCGGTGTTGATGTTGTGGTTGTAGGCGTCGACTCCCGCAGTGCGCAGCCGCTCGGCCTGTCCGTCCTTGAGCAGTCCGAGGCAGGCGCACACCTCGACGCCCTGGTCGGCCTCCTTGAGGGCCTCGGTCATCGCGACGACCTTGTCGATGTCGCGCTCCGAGGGTCCGCGCCCGGAGGCGACCAGGCACACGCGGGTCGCGCCGCCGCGCAGACCGGCGGAGGCCTGGTCGATGGCCTCGTCGGTCGACAGCCACGAGTACGTGAGGATCGGCGCCTGCGAGCCGAGGGCCTGGGAGCAGTAGCTGCAGTTCTCCGGGCACAGCCCCGACTTGAGGTTGACGAGGTAGTTGACCTTGACGGTGTTGCCGAAGTGCTCGCGGCGCAGCCGGGCCGCGGCCACGACCGCGGCCATGACCTCCTCGTCGTCCGTGCGCAGCACGGCGAGCGCGTCGGCCTCGGTGGCCCGGCCTCCCTCGAGGATCCGGTCGGCGAGCTGGTCGAACGTGGTGGTCATGGCGCCCCTTCGGTGAACGTCGTTCAGTGAACGACGTTCAGGCTACCCGGCCGCGCTCCGGGTGGGCGTCAGGCAGCGAAGGGAGTTCAGCGCCCAGGGGCGACGATCGTCATGCCCGCGACTGGTGCGGTGTCGAAGCCGGGCAGCAGCGCCGCGGCCTCCTCGAGACCGATGGTCCGCTCGACGAGCCGCTGGGGCTGGAGCGCTCCCGACTCGATGAGCGCGAGCATGCCCGGGTAGTCGACAGCGGCCATGCCGTGGCTCCCGAGCAGGTCGAGCTCCCACCCGATGACGCGCGCCATCGGCACCCGGGGGTGCCCGTCGACCGGTGGCAGCAGGCCGACCTGCACGTGCCGGCCGCGCCGCCGCAGGCTGTGGATCGCGGCGGCGCAGGTCTGCTCGCTGCCCACCGCGTCGACCGCGACGTGGCTCCCACCGACGGTGCGAGCCGTGACCGCTGCGCCGACGTCCCGGCCGTCGGCGAGGACGACGTGCTCTGCACCGAGATCCGTTGCGAGAGCGAGCGCTTCGGGATTGCGGTCAACCGCGACGACCCGGGCCCCGAGGGCGCGGGCGATCATCACGGCACTCAGCCCGACGCCGCCGGCCCCGACGACGGTGACCCACTCTCCCTTCGCCACTGCGGCGCGGGCGACGAGGGCGCGGTAGGCGGTGGCGAAGCGGCACCCGAGGCTGGCTGCCGTCGCGAAGTCGATGCCCTGCGGGAGCGCGACGAGGTTGGTGTCGGCAGCGTGCAGCGCGACCCGCTCGGCGAACGAGCCCCAGTGCGTGAAGCCGGGCTGCTCCTGGTCGGGGCACACCTGCGCCTCGCCGGCGGCGCACCACTCGCACCGGCCGCACCCGCAGACGAAGGGCACCGTCACCCGGTCGCCGACCCGCCACCGCTCCACGCCCGCGCCGACCTCGCTGACGACACCCGCCAGCTCGTGGCCGGGCACGTGCGGCCAGGCGATGTCGTCGTGCCCGGCCCAGGCGTGCCAGTCGCTGCGGCAGACCCCGGTCGCCTCGACCTGCACGACCACCCCACCGTCGGGGGCGAAGGGGGCCTCCACCTCCCTGACCTCTGGCTGGGCTCGGACGCTGTCGATGACCACCGCTCGCATGCGCCCATCCTGACGCACAGGGCACTTGGTCCCTTCACGATCGGTCGTCTCGCGCACACCATGGCAGTGAGGCAGTCGGACGCACATCGGAGGACCCGTGACCACGACCCTGACCTTCCTCGGTGCTGCAGGGACCGTCACCGGTAGTGCCTTCCTGATCCAGGACGGGCGCGCCGGGACACTGGTCGACTGCGGGCTCTACCAGGGTGAGCGGCGGTGGCGCCGCCTCAACTGGGACCGGCGGGACCTGTCGGTCCGGGGGCTCGACGACGTCGTGGTGACCCACGCGCACCTGGATCACTGCGGTTACCTCCCGGCGTTGGTGCGACAGGGGTACAGGGGGCCGATCTGGGCGACCGACTCCACCGCCGCCCTGGCCGAGATCGTGCTGCTCGACAGCGCCCACCTGCAGGAGGAAGACGCTCGGCAGGCCGCCGAGGGCAGGTCGCGGCACAACCCGCCCCTGCCCCTGTACACCGTCGGCGACGCGGCGAGGGCCGTTCGCCTCTTCAGGTCCCAGGCGTACGAGGAGCCCTTCACGCTCACCTCGGGGGGCACGGTCACGCTGAGCCGGGCCGGCCACATCCTCGGCTCGGCCTGCGCGCTGGTCGACGTCGGTGGTGCCACCACCTTGTTCTCGGGGGATCTCGGTCGCCGAGCGCACCCGCTGCTCAAGCCGCGCGCAGCCCCACCCCAGGCGCAGTACGTGGTGATGGAGTCGACCTACGGCGACCGCACCCATCCCCACGCGGCCGACGACGCGCACGAGATCCTCGCCGACGCCGTCCGACGCACGATCAACCGCGGCGGCTCCGTGGTCATCCCGGCCTTCGCCGTCGACCGCACCGAGCTCGTCCTCCTGGCCTTGGCCCGGCTGCGCGAGCAGGGGGCCATCCCCGACGTCCCGGTCTACGTCGACAGCCCCATGGCTCTGCGCGCCCTGGAGGTGTACTCGCGCCCCGAGTCCGCCGATGAGCTCGTCGGCGACGGACTCGGTGAGCTGGCCGCCCTTCGCGACCTCCGCACGGCACGCACGTCCGACGAGTCCAAGGCCCTGAACAACCCGGGTAGGCCGTGCATCATCGTGTCCGCCTCAGGGATGGCCACCGGCGGACGGGTGATCCACCACCTGCGCGAGCTGCTGCCCCACCCGCGCAACTGCGTGGTCCTGACGGGTTACCAGGCCGTCGGGACCCGGGGCTGGGCCCTGGTGGAGGGCGCCAGGGAGGTCAAGCTCCTGGGCGAGTACGTCCGCGTCCGCGCCGAGGTCGTGGACGACGGCGGGTTCTCCGTCCACGCCGACAGCGAGGACCTCCTGGACTGGTTGCAGGCCATGCCGGCAGAACCCGAGTGCGTCTACCTCGTCCACGGTGAACCCGACGCGAGTGCCGCCCTGGCCGCCCGGATCCGCGATGCCTTCGACTGCTCCGTCGTCGTCCCGCGCCTCGGCGAGAAGGTCGTCCTCGGCCCCTGAGCCAGGGTCTGCGCCACGGCTCAGGGCGCACCGGGCCCGGTGCCGTCACGCAGCCCCGGGGGCAGTGTCCCGTGTCGCTCGCGGTACCAGGCGGCATAGGCCTCGACGGCGGTCGGCAGGGTCATGAAGACCCGGTCGGCACCGATCCGCTCGACGAACCCGTCGCGCACCAGGTCGATGCGCAGCTCCTGCTTGACCCGGGCCAGGCCCAGCACGATGTCCCGGCGCTGCAGCTCGTGGTGGAGGTCGTTCAGGGCGTCCAGGGCGGTGATGTCGATGGTCACGTTCGCCTCGGCATTGAGGACCAGCCACTCCACGGGTGTCGGGGAGGTGTCGACGGCGCGAAGGGCGCGCCGCACGAAGTCCTGGGCGTTGGCGAAGAACAGGGGCGAGTCGTAGCGGTAGACGACCAAGCCGGTCACGGGCTGCGCCACGGGGTAGTCGGCGACGTCGTGCATGCCGGCCACCCCCGGGACGAACGCGAGGACCCCGTCGTGCGGCCGGGCCACCCGGTGCAGGAGATCCAGGACCGAGAGCCCGACAGCGACCAGGACACCCGTCAGCGGGCCGAGCAGCACGACGCCGAGGAAGGTCGCGAGGGACAGCCACAGCTCGGTGCGCCGGAAGCGGGCCAGACGCCGCACGTCGGCGACGTCGACGAGCCGAGTGGCGGCGTACACCACGACGGCACCCAGGGCAGCGGCCGGCACGACGGCGAGCACCGGTCCGGCGAGGGTCACCGCCAGGAGGACGGTGATCGTCGTCGCGACGGAGTGGAGCTGGGTCCGGCTCCCGGCCGCCGCACCGATGGCCGTGCGGCTGCCGCTGCTGCTCACCGGGAACCCGCGCACTGCGCCGGCTGCAAGGTTGGCGGCACCCAGCGCCAACAGCTCCTGGTTGTTGTCGACGACGTCACCGCGGCGCGTCGCGAACGCCCGGGCGGTGAGGACGTTGTCGGTGAACCCGACCAGGGCCACGCCCAGGGCCGCGGGGAGCAGCAGGGTGACGTCGTCCACCCCCAGGTGCGGCACCTCGAGCTCGGGAAGCGCTGACGCGACCGGGCCCACCACGGCGACGCCGCGCCCGGTGAGGTCGAGGAGGGCGACGGCTCCGGCGGCGAGCACGATGAGCAGCAGCGGCCCGGGCAGTCGCGGGGCCTGCCAGCCCGCGAGGAACACCAGGCCGAGCAGGGTCAGGGCCAGGATCCCGGTGGGTGCGTGGATGTCGCCCACGTGCCGCAGGGCGAAGGCGACCTGGTCCAGGACACTGCCCTCGGGGACGTCCAACCGGGTGAGGTTGCCGATCTGGCTCACCATCATGAGAGCAGCGATCCCGCCCATGTACCCGTCGAGCACCGGTCGGGAGAGGGCCTCCGCGACGAAGCCCAGACGCAGCACCCAGCCCATCACGCAGATGGCCCCGACCAGCACGGCCAGGGTCGCTGCGCGAGCGGCGTACTCCTGCGCGTCCTGCAGGCCCAGGGTGCCGAGGGCGACGGCCGTCATCAACGCGGTGGTGGACTCGGGACCCACGGACAGCTGGGGGGAGGAGCCGAGGACGGCATACACCGACAACGCGGCCATGGCCGCCCACAGGCCGGCCACAGGTGGGAGACCCGCCACCGCGGCATACGCCATCACCTGCGGGACCAGGTAGGCCGCGATCGTCACGCCCGCCACCAGGTCCCCTCGCAGCAGGTCTCGGTGGTAGCCCCGCATCGCGGAGACTCCGGGCGCGAGGCCACGGACGTCGAGGCGGGGTCGTTGTCTCACACCGCGACCTGCGCGGCGATCGCGAAGTAGATCGTCACCGACAGGACGTCCTGGATCACGGTCGCCAGCGGACCGGAGCCGAAGGCCGGGTCCGAGCCGAAGCGGTGGAAGACCCAGGGCAGCGCCAGCGCGACCACGGTGGCGATGCTCGAGGCCGCCACGATGGCCAGGCCGACGGCCAGGCCGACGCCTGCGTCACCCCAGATGGTGGCGACCATGCACAGGGCCACCGCACCGAGCACCAGCCCCAGGGCCACCCCGGACTCCAGCTCGCGTCGGGCGAAGCGGCGGATGCCGACACCCAGCGACAGGCCGCGGATGGCCAGGGCCTCGGTCTGGGTTCCCACGGCGTCGGCGAGGTAGACGACTCCGGGGAGGAAGTAGGCGATGAGGACCTGCTGACGCAGCGTGTCCTCGAACCCGCCGACGACTCCCGCGGCGAGCAGGGCACCCGCCAGGCCCACGACGAGCCATGGGAGGCGATGGCGCAGACGGCGCGCCACCGGTTCCAAGGTGGCGGCCAGCGCGGTCGCGGTCGAGTGGGCGAAGCCACCCAGCCGAGCCAGGTCCTCGTCGTGCTCGGCGTGCAGGACCGCGACGAAGGCGGCCGGCGTCACGATGCCCTGGAAGCGGGCGCCGCGGTCGACCACGGCCAGGACGGTTCCTCCACGCTGCACGGCCCGCCAGACCGCGGGCTCCTGTCGGGTGTCGAGCTCCACGGTGGGCGGGTCGGGGTCCATCAGCTCGCTCATCACGGCCTCGGCCGGTGCAGCCAGGAGTGACTCGATCGACACCAGACCCGCCAGGTGGTCGCCGTCGAGCACCGCCAGCACGTGGACCGTCGCGAAGTGATGCCCCAGCAGCCGCGACACCACCAGGTCTGCCCGGTCGTGGGGCGAGACCCTCGGGACGTCCGCGGTGAGGTGCTGGGCCACCGTCCCCCGAGTGCCGGCGACCCCTGCTGTCCACCCCATGTCTCCTCCTCGGGACGGCACGGCCGGGCGCGCCACCACGTGGTCCACACTTCCACCGCTCCGGCGGGGCGGGCAGGGACCAATGGCCCTGACGCCATGACGTCACCGGCAGCAGGATGGGCCCATGTCCGCACCATCAGCCCGACGGGCCCTGCGCATGCTGATGGCTCTCGTGGTGGTCGCGCTCCTGCTGTCGTCCTGCGCTGCCGGCCCCAACACCCTCGTGGACACGCAGCCGCAGAGCGGGTTCCTCATGGGTCTGTGGCACGGGTCCATCTCACCGATCACGTTCGTGGTCTCGCTCTTCGACGAGGACGTGACGATCTACGAGGTCCACAACACGGGCCACTGGTACGACCTCGGTTTCGTCCTGGGGTGCTCGGTGGCGTTCTCGGCGGCCGCCCGTTCCGGTGGGGCGGGTTCCTCCCGATCACGACGTCGAGGCCCCGGCTCCCCGAGCTGATCAGGTCTGCTCGCGCAGGTACCGCCCGAAGTGCGGCACCGTGAAGGCGATCCGCCCCCGCTCGGCGGAGTAGATCAGGCCCTTCTTGAGCAGCGCGTCCCGGGCGGGGGAGAGCGACTGCGGCTTCTTGCCGAGCGTGCTCGCGACCTCGGAGGTCAGGACGGACTCGATGTCGTCGAGGGCCTCCTCCCCCTTCGCCGCGATGCCGGCCGCGACGTCCGCCATCGCCCGCAGGTACTCGCGCTCGCCGGGCGTCGCCCGCTCGTACCGCGAGCCGAAGAAGCCCACCGCCAGCTCCGACTCGGCCTCGGGCGAGGCGACCCGCACGTCCTCGGCGCGGATCGGCGACTGCGGCGCCTGGTCCCACACCGCCTTGCCGTACGCCTGGATGAAGTACGGGTAGCCGCCCGTCGCGACGTACAGCGCGTCGAGCGCGCCCTGCTCGAACTCCGCGAGCTCGTCGGCCGCCGGCGCGGTGAGCGCCCGGTCGGCCTCCTCGCGGGCGAGCCGGCCGATCCGCTGGTACCGGAAGAGCCGCTCGCTGTACGACTTGCTCGCCGAGAGCACCGCCGGCAGGTGCGGCAGGCCCGCGCCGACGACGATGAGCGGCAGCCCCGACTGGCTCATCTCGTGGCAGGCGGCGCAGATCGCAGAGATGTCCTCCGGCCCGAGGTCCTGCATCTCGTCGATGAAGACCGCGACACCCCGCCCGAGGTCCGCGGCCAGACCCCCGACGTCGGTGAAGAGCTCGACGAGGTCGATCTCGATGTCGCCCGAGTCCGCGCGCCCCTTGATGGCGGGCGCGTCGATGCCGGGGTTCCACACCTCGCGCAGCTTGGTCCCGGGCTTCGCGTCGCGCTGGGCGAAGGACTTGATGACGCCGAGCACGTGCTCGACCTCCTCCTCCTGGGTGTGCCCGAGCTCGCGCACCGCCTGGTGCAGCGCGCTCGCCAGCGGGCGGCGCAGGCCGAGCTCGGGGCGCGCCTCGAGCTTGCCGGTGCCCCACTTCGCGCGGACGGCAGCCGAGCGCAGCTGGTTGAGCAGCACCGTCTTGCCGACCCCCCGCAGCCCGGTGAGGACGAGGGAGCGCTCCGGCCGGCCGCTGACGATGCGCTTGAGCACGACGTCGAAGCGCGTCAGCTGCTCGTCGCGGCCGGCGAGCTCGGGTGGGCGCTGGCCGGCGCCGGGGGCATAGGGGTTGGTGATCGGGTCCACGATGCGACCGTATCCGGGCCTCTAGGCAGATCCGGATATTGACGCAGATGCAGCGATCGGCGCGTCGCGGGCCACGGGCTCACCCGAGGTCGGCCAGGACCTCGCCGAGCTCCTGCCGTGAGTGGATGGCCAGCTTCGAGTACGCCTTGCGCAGGTGGTACTCGATGGTCTTGGGGCTGAGGAAGAGCGCGGCCGCGGCCTCGCGGGTCGTCCTCCCGTCGGCCAGCAGCAGGCACACCTGCAGCTCCTGCGGCGTGAGCGAGTCCGGGCCCGTCGGTGCCCTGGGCGGCACGCGCTCGCCGGTCGCGGCCAGCTCCACCCGCGCGCTCTCCGCCCAGAGCCCGGCCCCGAGGTCCTCGAAGGTCGACAGCGCCTCCCGCAGCACCGGGCGGGCATCGACGCGACGCCCCGCGCGGCGCAGCCTCATCCCTTACGCCAGACGGGTCCGGGCCGCCTCGAAGGTGTCCCGTGTCCTGGCATGGGACACCAGCGCCAGGGCGAAGGGGGCGTCGCACGCCTCGTCGGGGGCGACCAACCCGAGCGCCCGCTGCACGCGCGCCACGGTCCACGGCCGGGCGTCGGGGCCGGCGACGCTCGCGTAGCGCCGGGCGGCGCGGGTGGCGGCCTCGACCTCACCCACGCGCAGGAGCGCGTCCACGAGGTCCGGCCCGGGGTCGAGGTTCGCGTCGCCGACCCCGAGCTCGTCCAGCCGGGTCACGAGCAAGGTCAGCCGCTCGGCCGCCTGGGCCGACCGGCCCTCCGACAGCTCGAGCTCCCCCCTGGCCAGCTCGCACCAGATCTGCGCGACGCCGGGCTGGCACCCGTCGCGGGCTGTCGAGGACCATCGTTGCGACGGTGAGAGACTGGTCACATGCCTGCCGCAACGCCTTCGTCGTACTCCGTCACCATCCGCCTGCACACCTCGCCCGACTACGCCGTCGTCGGCCGCATCGCCACCGCGATCGCCGAGCAGGGCGGCATCGTCACCGCCGTCGACATCGCCGACTCGCGCCACGACCGGCTCGTCATCGACGTGACCTGCTCCGGCTTCGACGTCGACCACACCGACGACCTCGTCGAGGCCGTGGAGGCCATCGACGGCGTCAAGGTGCACAAGGTCTCCGACCGCACCTTCCTGCTCCACCTCGGCGGCAAGATCGCGGTGCAGTCCAAGGTCGCGCTCAGGACCCGTGACGACCTGTCCATGGCGTACACGCCGGGTGTCGGGCGCGTCTCCTCCGCGATCGCCAAGCACCCCGAGGACGCCCGCCGCCTGACGATCAAGGGCAACAGCGTCGCCGTCGTCACCGACGGCTCGGCCGTCCTCGGCCTGGGCAACATCGGCCCCGAGGCCGCCATGCCGGTCATGGAGGGCAAGGCGGCCCTGTTCAAGCAGTTCGCCGACATCGACGCCTGGCCGATCTGCCTCGCCTCCCAGGACACCGAGGAGATCATCCGCGCGGTCGAGATGATCGCCCCCGGCTTCGGCGGCATCAACCTCGAGGACATCGCCGCCCCGCGCTGCTTCGAGATCGAGCGCCGGCTGCGCGAGAGCCTCGACATCCCCGTCTTCCACGACGACCAGCACGGCACCGCCATCGTCGTCCTCGCCGCCCTGCGCAACGCGCTGCGCGTCGTCGACAAGTGGCTCGAGGAGGTGCGCATCGTCGTCTCCGGCGGCGGCGCCGCGGGCTCGGCGATCGTCACCCTGCTCCTCGCGGCCGGCGCCCAGGACGTCGTCGTCTACGACCGCGAGGGCCTGCTCTCCGCCGACGACGAGTCGCTGAGCGGTGCCAAGCGCGAGCTGGCCGAGCGCACCAACCCCCGCCGGGTCCGCGGCACCCTCGCCGACGGTCTGCAGGGCGCCGACGTCTTCATCGGCGTCTCCGCGCCCAACCTGCTCAAGGCCGAGTGGATCCGCGACAACATGGCGCAGGACCCGATCGTCTTCGCGCTCGCCAACCCGGACCCGGAGATCGACCCCGCCGAGGCCGCCAAGTACGCGAAGGTCGTCGCCTCCGGCCGCAGCGACTACCCCAACCAGATCAACAACGTCCTCGCCTTCCCCGGCGTCTTCCGCGGGCTGCTCGACGCGCACGCCGAGAACGTGACCGTCGAGATGCTCATCCGCGCCGCCGACGCCATCGCCGCGGTCGTCAAGGACGAGGAGATCAACCCCTCGTACATCATCCCGAGCGTCTTCCACCCCGATGTCGCCGACACCGTGGCCGTCGCGATCGCCGGCGAGGGCAAGACCTCCGCGGGCGCGACCGGCCCGATCAAGGTGGGCTCGCGCTCGACCGCGGCCCCCGTCGACGAGACGGGCGTGCTCCCGCGCGTGCGGTGATCCCTCGAGACGGTTGCCGCGCAACCTCCTCGGGGAGCGGGCCGGTGCGAGTGGCAGGCTGGCTCACGTGAAGCCTCCCCGCACCTACCGCAAGGACACCTCCGCCGCACCGCGCGGCTACTCCTCCTGGGAGGCCGCCGGGCTGCTGTGGCTCGCCGAGGCGCAGGCCTCGGGCGGTGCGCGGGTCGCCGAGCTGCAGGACGTCGACCTGGGCCACATCGACCTGCTCCAGTACGACCCGGCGCCGTCGACCAACGTCCAGGCCGACGACCTGGGTGTCGCGCTCGCCGCGACCCACGCCGCCGGCGCCCCGGCCTTCGGGGCGCCGCCGGCGCGCTGGAGCAGCCACGGGTTCATCGGCCCGGCCGACTCGCCGCTGCCCATGCCGCTGGAGCCGACCGACTCGTGGGGCGCCTTCTTCGCCGAGCAGCGCATCCGCCACCTGCTGCGCATCGGCCGGTCCAAGGACCTGTGGGCCGACGAGACCGACGTCTTCGAGCGGGTCGCGACCCGGCTCGAGTCCGGCGAGCTCGACGACGGCCGCCCGCCGGCCCGCATCCACGGTGACCTGTGGGCGGGCAACATCCTGTGGACCCGGCAGGGCGCCGTCCTCATCGACCCCGCCGCGCACGGTGGGCACGCGGAGACCGACCTCGCGATGCTGCTGCTCTTCACCGCGCCGCACATCGCGCGGATCATCGCCGCCTACGACGAGGCCGCGCCCCTCGCCGACGGCTGGCAGGAGCGCGTCGGCCTCCACCAGCTCTTCCCCGTCATGGTCCACGCGGTCGTCTACGGCGGCGAGTACGTGACCCAGGCCGTCGACATGGCCCGCGCCTACGCCTGACCGCCGGTGTCGAAGGGGGGACATCCCCCCTTCGACCTGGGGGAGGACGGGGCAGACCCGCGGCACCCGCCCTGCCTAGGTTGGTCACGTGACCACAGCAACCATGACGCCGCCCCGGGAGCGCACCGGTCTCCCCCTCCGCTGGTTCGCCGGCTGGGGGAGCGTGCTCCTCCTCCTCACGAGTGCCCTCACCTCGATCCTCGGTATGGTCCTCGTCTCCCTCGTCGTCGCCTCGGTGCTGCTCATCAGCGCCGGCGGCGTGGGGATCTTCCTGCTCGTCCCGCTCCTGTGGCTCTGCGGGGTGATCGGCCACGCCGAGCGGCACCGGGTCATCGCCCTGTCCGGGCGCAGCGTGCACCCGCCGGCGCGCGTGGAGCAGCCGCTGTGGCGCCGTCTCTTCCTCGACGTGCACTCCTGGCGCAGCACGGCCTACCTCGCGTTGCACTCGCTGTGGGGCTTCGTCACCGGCTGGCTGACGCTCGCGGTCCTCACCCAGGCGCTGCTCGTCCTCCTCCTGCCGCTCTTCGCCGGGAGCATCCCGGACCGCGGCTTCCTCGTCTTCGGCCTGGTGCGCGTCGACGGGACCATCGCGACCGCGTCCGTGTGGACCGGTGCCCTCGTCACGCTCATCCTCATGCCGCTCGTGGCGCACCTGCTCACATCGGTCGACGTCATGCTCGCCCGCTGGCTCCTCGGCCGCGACGAGCGCCGGGTCGTCGAGCACCTGGCCGCCCGCGTCGACACCCTCACCGACTCCCGCCGCGAGGCCGTGGACTCCGTCGAGGCCGAGCGCCGGCGCATCGAGCGCGATCTGCACGACGGCCCGCAGCAGCGGATGGTCTCGATCGCGATGACCCTCGGCATGGCCAAGGAGGCCATCCACCGCGACCCCGACGCCGCCGCCGAGCTCGTCGACGAGGCGCACCGCTCCGCGAAGGAGGCCATCGTCGAGATGCGCCACGTCGCCCGCGGCATCGTCCCGCCGATCCTCGCCGACCGCGGGCTCGAGGCCGCCCTGCCGGCCCTGGCCGCCCGCTCCGCCGTCCCGACCTCGGTCGACGTCCGCGACGTCGGGCGGCTCGACCCGACGACCGAGGCGATCGCCTACTTCGTCGTCAGCGAGGCCCTGACCAATGTCGCCAAGCACTCCGGCGCCGCCCACGCCGAGGTCGACGTCACCACGAACGACGGCCACCTCGTCGCCGTCGTCACCGACGACGGCCGAGGCGGTGCAGACCCCAGCCTCGGCACCGGCCTGACGGGGCTGCGCCAGCGGCTCACGGCCGTCGACGGGACGCTCGACGTGTCGTCCCCGAGCGGTGGGCCGACGCGGCTCACCGCCACCCTCCCCCTTCGCACCGGACGGAGCCTGCGATGACCGACACCCAGCCCACCCCCACCAAGGTCGTCCTCGCCGAGGACTCCGCGCTCCTGCGCGACGGGATCGTGCGCCTGCTGGGCTCGGCCGGCTTCGACGTCGCGGCCGCGTGCCCCGACGCCGAGAGCTTCCTCGTGGCGGTCGACGAGCACGAGCCCGACCTCGTCGTCGTCGACGTGCGGATGCCCCCGACCTTCACCTCCGAGGGCATCGTCGCGGCGCTGCGGGTGCGCGAGTCGCACCCCGAGACCGCGGTCATGGTCCTCTCGCAGTACGTCGAGGAGCAGTACGCGACCGAGCTCGTCGCGTCGCGGTCGAAGGGGGTCGGGTACCTCCTCAAGGACCGCGTGGCCGACACGAGCGACTTCATCGCCGCGCTGCACGACGTCGCCGGCGGCGGGACCGTCCTGGACCCCGAGGTCGTCACCCAGCTGCTCACCCGGGCCCGCCACGCCGACCCGCTCGCCGCGCTCACCCCCCGGGAGCGGGACGTCCTGGACCTCATGGCCCAGGGCCGCACCAACTCCGCGATCGGCAAGGCGCTGTACATCTCCGACGGGGCCGTGGAGAAGCACGTGACCTCGATCTTCACCAAGCTCGACCTGCCTCCGGCCGACGGCGACCACCGACGGGTGCTCGCCGTGCTCCGCTGGCTCGACCAGGAGGACTGACCCGTGACGAGCACACCCACCACCCCGCTGCCCCCTCGTCCCGGGGAGCCCACGGACCCCGAGCTGCGCGAGCGGTACCGCGACGACGCCGCGGAGCAGCGCGCGCAGCGCCGCACCGCGGCCGGACGGGCGGCCGCCGAGGCGCCGCCCTCGCGCACGCCGCGCGGACCGATCCTGGCCCTCGCCGGGCTCGTCTCGCTGGTCCTCGTCCTGCTCGCCGGCCTGAGCCTCGTCGGGCCGATGCTCAAGCAGACCGAGACGACCGAGCAGGCACTGCCCGCGGCGTCCGCCGTCCGCATCGAGGGCGACGTCGGGGCCATCCGGGTCCGCGCCGCCGAGCCGGGCGAGCGGCCCAAGGTCGTCATGACGAGCGAGTGGGGCCTGCGCAGGCCGACGACCACCGTGCGCGAGAGCGACGGCACGGCCCGGCTGACCTCCCGCTGCCCCTCGTGGGGCCCGGGCACGGTCTGCAGCGTCGACTGGCTGGTCGTCGTGCCGCCCGCGAGCGACCTGACGATCGAGCACGGTGTCGGTGACATCCAGGTCGAGGGCCTGTCCGGGGACGTCGACGTGGAGGCGGGCGTCGCGGACGTGACGATCGCCCGGTCCACCGGCGAGGACGCGAGCATCCACCTCGGGGTCGGCG
Source organism: Janibacter terrae NBRC 107853 (assembly GCF_001591405.1). Lineage (GTDB taxonomy): Bacteria > Actinomycetota > Actinomycetes > Actinomycetales > Dermatophilaceae > Janibacter > Janibacter terrae. Next base: position 722,152 of record NZ_BCUV01000007.1, on the reverse strand, counting down.
CGATCGACTACGAGGCCACCGAGCCGCCACGGGAGGTCGACCTGAGCGTCGGCGTCGGCGAGGCCCGCGTCCGTGTCCCCGACACCGTGCCCTACCGGGTGACGACGCAGGGCGGGGCCTCGGACATCACCAACACCATCGGCAGCGACCCCACGGCCGAGCGCAGGATCCGGGTGGAGTCCGGTGTGGGCGCGATCATGATCGACCCGAGCTGACCTCCCCTTCGTCCCGCGGGACGTCAGGCGTCGACGAGGAGGACGACGAGGGTCCGCGGACCGTGGACCCCCTCGACCCGCTGCAGCTCGATGTCGCTCGTGGCGCTCGGTCCGCTGATCCAGGTCAGCGGCCGGGCGTCGCCGGCGTCCGGCCGCAGCCGCGCCACCGCGTCCGGTACGTCCTGCACCACCTGGTCGGCGCGCACGACGCACACGTGGGTGTCCGGCACGAGGGTCAGCGCCCGCCGGCCCTGGTCCTCGCGGTGGTCCAGGACGATCGTGCCCGTGACCGCGATGCCCAGCGCCGCGGCGGTGACCACGGCGTCGGTGGCGTCGAGCTCGGCGTGCGTGCTCGTCCGCGACTCGCGTCGCACCTCGGCCACGCCCGCGACCGACTCCACCCAGGCCGGATCGAGGCCCTCGGGGACGACGACGCTGCGGCACCCGTTGCCGCGCAGGGCCGTCGCGATCGCCTCGGTGAGTCCGTCCGCGGGCACCCGGACGACCTCGGCCCGGTAGTCCCGCACCATCTCGACGAACTGCGTCAGGCCGTCCGCGTCGACGGCGCCGCTGCCGGTCAGCCGGTCCCGGGGGACGGAGCCGGCCTCGGTGGTGACGTCGGCGGTCGCCCCGCGCACCCGGTTGAGGATCTCCTCGCGCGCGCTCATCGGTCATCGCCTCTCTCGCGGGCCCACCACTGGCGGAAGGACTCGGTCGGTGGGGTGGGTACGTCGCGCGCGTCCGTCCAGGCGCCGAGGCCAGGCAGGGACCGGATCGTCCGGTCGGCGACGGCGCGCCCGACCAGGCCGGACACCTTCTGCGCGCCGGCCAGGCGCTTGGGGTCGGAGAGCACCCAGGCGGCGGCCCGCATGGCGGCACCCTCGGCGACATGGCCCTCGGCGGTGACCCGACCGCGCAGCTCGACGAGGAGCTCGGGGATGTTGATCCGTACCGGGCAGGCGTCGAAGCACGCGCCGCACAGACTCGAGGCATAGGGCAGCGACGCGTCGATGTCACTGCTCGTGCCCCGCAGCTGCGGGTTGAGGACCGCGCCGATCGGGCCCGGGTACACAGAGCCGTAGGCGTGGCCGCCGGTCCGCTCGTAGACGGGGCAGACGTTGAGGCAGGCCGAGCAGCGGATGCAGCGCAGGGCCTCGCGGCCGACGGTGTCGGCGAGGACGTGGCTGCGACCGTTGTCGAGCAGGATCACGTGCACGTCCTGGGGTCCGTCGCCGTCGTGCGCGCCGGTCCACATCGTCGTGTACGGGTTCATCCGCTCGCCCGTGCTGGAGCGGGGGAGCAGCTGCATCATCGGGGCCAGGTCGTCCCACGTGGGCAGGACCTTCTCGATCCCGACGACGGAGACGAGGGTCTCCGGCAGCGTGAGGCACATCCGCCCGTTGCCCTCGGACTCGACGACGACGAGCGTGCCGGTGTCCGCGATCGCGAAGTTGGCCCCGGAGATCCCCACCTTGGCGCGCAGGAACTTCTCCCGCAGGTGCAGCCGCGCGGCCTCGGCGAGGCGCGCCGGGTCGTCGGTGAGGTCCTCGGGCGCGGGGCGCCCGACCTTGGCCATCTCCCGGAGGAAGATCTCGCGGATCTCGCTGCGGTTGCGGTGGATCGCGGGTACGAGGATGTGGCTCGGACGATCGTGCCCGAGCTGCACGATGAGCTCGGCGAGGTCGGTCTCCCACGCGTGGATGCCCGCCTCCTCGAGCGCCTCGTTGAGCTCGATCTCCTGGGTCACCATGGACTTGACCTTGACGACCTCGTCGACCTCCTTGGCGCGGACGATCTCCAGCACGATCCGGTTGGCCTCGACGGCGTCCCGGGCCCAGTGGACCGTCGCGCCCTGCGCGGTGAGGGACTCCTCCAGCTGCTCGAGGTAGTCGCCCAGATGGGTGAGGGCCTCGTCCTTGGCGTCGGCCCCGGCGACCCGCAGCGCCTCCCACCCCGGCAGCTCCTCGACGACCGCGGCCCGCTTGTCGCGGATCGTGTGCGTCGCGTGCCGCAGGTTGCGTCGCTGCTGGGTGTTGTCGAGGGCCTCGCGGGCGGCGTCGGGGAAGGCCGGCATCCCGACGAAGGTCGGCGAGGTCTCCTGGACCGGTCCGCCGCGGGTCTGCGTGCTCATGAGGGGTCCTCCTCCGTGGATGCCAGGATCTCCGCCAGATGCATGTGCCGCACCCCGGACCGCTGCCGGTCGAGCATGCCGCCGATGTGGGCCAGGCAGGAGTTGTCGCTCGCGACGACGACCTCGGCGTCGGTCGAGCGGATGTTGCGGCACTTGTCCGCGCCCATCGCGACGGAGACGTCGGCGTTCTTCACCGCGAAGGTCCCGCCGAAGCCGCAGCACTCCGTGTCGCCCGGCAGGTCGACGAGCTCGAGCCCGCGGACCGCCCGGAGCAGCTGCAGCGGCTTGTCGCCGACCCGCAGCATGCGCAGGGAGTGGCACGTCGGGTGGTAGGTGACGCGGTGCGGGAAGTACGCGCCGACGTCCGTCACCCCGAGCACGTCGACGAGGAACTCGGACAGCTCGTGGACCTTGGGCGTCACCCGCTGCACCCGCTCGAGCAGGCGGTCCTCGCCCGCGTGCCGGGCGATGGTGGCGTGCTGCTCACGGACGGAGCCGACGCATGAGCCCGACGGCGCCACGACGGCGTCGTACCCCTCGAAGACGTCCGCGAAGCGCTGCACCATCGGGACGGCGTCGCGGCCGTACCCGGTGTTGGTGAGCACCTGGCCGCAGCAGGCCTGCTCCATCGGGAACTCCACCCGCACGCCGAGCCGCTCGAGGAGGCGGACCGTTGCCTTGGGGGTGTCGGGCCACATCGTGTCGTTGAAGCACGTGGCGAAGAGGGCGACGCGCAGGTCGGTGCGGGCCGGGGCGGTCACGGGAGCATCCACGACAGGACCGTCGACTGGAGGCCGACGAGCAGGCACATGACGAGGATGAGGCCGATGCTCCACGGGAGCACCTTGCGCAGGATCGCCGACTCCTGCCCGACGAGACCGACGGCCGTGGCCGCGATCGTGAGGTTCTGCGGGCTGATCATCTTGCCGACCACTCCTCCGGAGGTGTTGGCGGCGACGAGCAGGGTCGGGTCGATGCCGGCCCTCTCGGCGGCGCTTTGCTGCAGGGTAGCGAAGAGTGCGTTGGCGCTGGTGTCCGAGCCGGTGACGGCCGTGCCGATCCAGCCGAGCAGGGGCCTGAAGAAGGCGAACGCGGTGCCGGTCCCGGCGATCCACGCGCCGATGGTGATCGTCTGGCCGGAGAGGTTCATGACGTAGGCCAGGGCGAGGACCGAGGCGACGGTGAGGAAGGCCCACCGCATCTTGACCGCCGTCTCCTTCATCTCGGCGAAGAGGCCGGAGAAGCCGATGCCGTAGGCGAGGGCGACGACGACGGAGCAGACGAGGAGCATCGTGCCGGGCGAGGACAGCCAGGAGAAGGTGTAGGTCGCCGACCCGTTGACGCTGCCGTCGTGGTTGAGCACCTCGCCGGCCAGACCGGGCCACGGGATCTTGGCGTTGGTGCCGGTGAGCCAGGTGTCGACCGCCGGCACGAGCTTGGCGACGGAGAAGACGGCGACGACGAGGACGTAGGGGAACATCGCCCACGCGATGCGCCGCGGCGTGAGGGCCCGGGCCTGGGCGTCGAGCTCCTCGGGGGAGATGTGGTAGTCGCCGGCGGCGCCGGACGGGGCGCCGTCGGTGCCGGCGCCGACGGTGGCCAGCTGCTTCTCGCGCTCGACCTGCAGGGACTCGGTGGCCGCGTCGCCACCGGAGGGCTGCCACACGCGCAGGAAGGCGACGGCGACGGCGAGCGAGACGAGCGAGGCGATGATGTCGGTCATCTCGACCGAGATCCACGTGGCCGAGACCCACTGCGTGACGGCGAAGGTGATGCCGATGACGACGGCCGCCGGCCAGGTCTGGCGGACCCCCCTTCGCCCGTCGACCATGAAGACGAGCAGCAGCGGGACGAAGATCGCGATGACCGGGGCCTGGTGGCCGACGTAGGCGCCGATCTCCTGGTACGGGATCCCGGTGAGGTTGCCGGCGGTGAGGATCGGGATGGCGATGGCGCCGAAGGCGACGGGGGCGGTGTTGGCGAGCAGCACGACCGTGGCGGCGCGAAGGGGGGCGAAGCCGACGGCCATGAGCATGACGCCGGTGATGGCCACCGGGGCGCCGAAGCCGGCGAGGGCCTCGAGCAGCGCGCCGAAGCAGAAGGCGATGATGATCGCCTGGATGCGGGGGTCGTCGGAGATCAGACGGAAGGTCGCGCGCAGGTCCTCGAAGTGCCCCGACCGCACGGTCACCTGGTAGAGGACGATCGCCGTGAAGACGATCCACATGATCGGGAAGAGGCCGAAGACGGCGCCCTCGGTCGCGGCGAGGCCGGCGAGGGTGAGCGGCATCTTGAAGAAGATGACCGCCACGAGGATCGCGACCGCGACGGCGGAGAGGCCGGCCCAGTGGGCCTTCCACTTCAGGACGCCGAGAGTGACGAAGATCGTCACGAGGGGGAGCAGGGCCACGAGGGCGGAGATCGCGAGGCTGTCGGCCACGGGCGAGATCTCGGGTTGGAATGAGGTCGGTAGTGCGGCGAGCGTCGTCATCTCGTCCTCCGGTGCACGTCGTCGGGCGGGGAGCCAGCAATGGTCGGACCATTGCCCGGGTGGGACGATGATAGAGCCCCGGGAGGGCCCGAGTCAATGGTCGGACCAATCTCTCTCATGAATGGTCCGACCATCTGTCCGTCGGCTGCCCGGGCGTGCCATCCTGTGCTCGTGACGGACGCTCCCGCCCCCGACCGGGGCACGCCGGGCCTCAAGGCCTACGAGGTCGTGCTCGAGTGGGTCGACGCCCGGATCCTCGACGGTCGCCTCAACGTCGGCGACACCCTGCCGGCCGAGCGGGAGCTGGCGAAGATGCTCGACGTCGGCCGGGCCGCGGTGCGTGAGGCCGTCCGCACGCTCGAGGCCCAGGGCGTCGTGCGCTCCGCCGTCGGAGCGGGCGGGGCCGGTGGTACGACGATCACCGCGGTGCCGAGTGGTGCGCTCGGGAGGCTGCTGCGGCTCCACGTGGCGCTGGCGAACTTCCCGCTGCCCGACGTCCTGGAGGTGCGCGTCGCACTCGAGACGCTCAGCGTGCGCCTGGCCGCCACCCACGCGAGCGCCGAGCACCTCGCGGAGATGGAGCGTCTGCTCGAGGCGATGGAGGACCCGCAGGTCGACCGCGGTCGCTTCAACGACTGCGACACCGCCTTCCACGTGCTGCTCGCCCGCGCGGCCGGCAACCACCTGGCCCGCGACTTCACCGCCGCGATCCGCGAGTCGATGCGCCTGCCGATCCTCGACGCCTTCCGCTCCGTCGGGACGTGGGAGGACGTCGCGGACAAGCTGTGCGCCGACCACCGGGCGATCCTCGAGGCGGTCACCGCCGGCGACCCGGACCGGGCCGCCGCGGTCACCGAGGCGCACATCCGCTCGGCGTGGCGGCTCATCACCGCGGACTGACTACTTGAGGAACTTGCTCGTGCGCCGGTCCGCGAGCGGCTTGCCGCCCGTCTGGCAGGTGGCGCAGTACTGCAGCGAGCGGTCGGCGAAGCTCACCTCGCGCACGACGTCACCGCAGACCGGGCACGCCTCGCCGGTGCGCCCGTGCACCCGCATCCCCGAGCGCTTGGCGTCCTTGAGCTCCGCCGCGGCCTTGCCCGACGCGGCGGCGATCGCGTCGGTGAGGGTCGTGCGCAGCGCCTCGTGGAGCGTGTCGACCTCCTCCTCCGTCAGCGACGACGCCAGGGCGAAGGGGGACAGCCGGGCCGCGTGCAGGACCTCGTCGGAGTAGGCGTTGCCGACGCCGGCGATGAGCGACTGGTCGCGCAGCACCCCCTTGATCTGCGTCTTGCGGCCGGCGAGGAGGGCACCGAAGGCCTCGCGGGTCAGCTCTCCGGAGAGCGGGTCGGGTCCCAGGCGGGCGATCCCGGGGACCTCCTGGACGTCGCGCACGAGGTAGGCGGCGAGGGACTTCTTGGTCCCCGCCTCGGTGACGTCGAAGCCGGACCCGTCGACGAGCCGCACCCGCAGCGCGATCGGCGACTTGCCGGGGCGCAGCGGTGTGCCGGGCAGCTCGTCGGACCAGCGGATCCAGCCGGCGCGGGCCAGGTGGATGACGAGGTGCGTCCCGTCGCAGTCGATGTCGATGAACTTGCCGTGGCGGTGGACCCCGTCGACGGGGGCGCCCTCGAGCGCCTGCGGCGGCGGGTCGAAGGTCTTGAGCACGGAGAAGGACGCGAGCTCCAGGCGCTCGACGGCCAGGCCGGAGAGCCGCTCGCCGAGCACGTCGACGAGCCGCTGGACCTCCGGCAGCTCAGGCACGGGTCGCCCCGAGGGACTCGCGCAGCTGCTCGAGCATCGTGTAGCCGTCGCTCGCGTGGCACACCGGCAGCTCGACGCCGACGTGCTGCGCGTAGTCGTCGGTCGCGATCGGCGTGAAGTGGCTCAGCAGCTGCTCGGTCGCCGACAGCGTGCGGATGCCGATGGCGCGCACCCGCTCGGGCAGCTGCTCGGCGAACTCACCGTAGATGCTCGGGTCGTGCTGCCCGTCGTCGCCGATGAGCAGCCAGCGCACGTCGGGCAGCTCGCGGGCGAGCCGGTGCAGGCAGGCGCGCTTGTGGTCACGACCGGAGCGGAACCAGCCGGTGTTGGTCGGGCCCCAGTCGGTCATGAGCATCGGGCCGAGGGGGTAGCCCGAGCGCCGGAGGAAGCGGGTGAGGGACGGCACCGCGTTCCACGCGCCGGTCGAGACGTAGACGATCGGGGCACCCGGGTGCTCGGCGAGCAGCTCGCGGTACATCGTCGCCATGCCCGGCACGGGACGGCGGGTGCCCTCGTGGCGGAAGAAGGTGTTGTACGCGGCGATCATCGGTCGCGGCATCGTCGTCGTGATGATCGTGTCGTCGATGTCGGAGACGATGCCGAAGGTCTGCCCCTGCCCGACGACGAAGACCGCCGCCGTCGTGTCCGCCGCCCGCGGGGAGACGATCTGCAGGTCGTGCCAGCCGGGCTCCAGGCCGTGGCCGGTGATCGTCAGGTCGAGCAGCCCGGAGCGGTCGGACCGGGTGCGGTACTCGCGCTCGCCGATGCGCACGGTGACCGGCTCGCCACCGGCCGGCGTGGTGAAGAAGGCGCGCCACCCCCTTCGCTCGCTGTCGGCGGTGCGCAGCTCGAGCCACGTCGCCCGGGCGTCCGCGGCGGCCGGTGCGTACGGGCGACGGGTCATCAGGACCCGGCCGAGGACGCGGACGCGCTCGGTGCTGCCGTAGCCGGTGAAGGCGAGGACGCGGGTGCCCCAGCCCCGTCGGCGCATGGCGCCGGCCAGCTGACGGTGCCAGGCGTCCTCGATGATCGCGGCTGCGTGCGGTCGCGGCATGGGGCCGAGCCTAGGGGAGGTTGCGCTCGAGCACTGCCGTCGACCCGGCGGGCTAGCGTGGGCGCATGATCCTCATCGTCGTGAAGTACCGCACCAAGCCCGAGTACACGGAGCGCTTCCCGCAGATCGTCCGGGAGTTCACCGAGGCCACGCGGGCCGAGCCGGGCAACATCTTCTTCGAGTGGAGCCGCAGCATCGAGGCCGATGACGAGTGGGTGCTCGTCGAGGCCTTCCAGGACGACGCGGGCGAGGCGCACGTGACGAGCGACCACTTCGCCCAGGGGCTCGAGGCGATGCGCCCGACCCTCGCCGAGACGCCCCGCATCATCAGCCGCACCGTCGAGGGGACCGGCTGGGACGAGATGGGCGAGCTGCAGGTCTGAGCGTCGCTCAGCCGGCGAGGAAGGGCGCGACCCGCTCCTTGGGGCGGCCGATGATCGCGACATCGCCCTTGACGAGCACCGGGCGCTGCATGAGGCGCGGGTGCTCCACGAGCACGGCGACGACCTGGTCGACGGTCGCGACGTCGGCGTCGGTCAGGCCCTGCTCCTTGAAGAAGGAGTCGCGGCGCACGAGGTCGGTCGGCTCGTCCTCGAGCTTGCCGATGAGCTCGCGCAGGGCCGCCTCGTCGAGGGGCTCCTTGAGGTACTGGACGACCTCGGCCTGCGTGCCGGCGGCGTCGACGGCCTCGACGGCGGCGCGGGAGGTCGAGCACTTCGGGTTGTGCAGCACGGTGACGTCACTCATGGGGCCAACTTAACCACCGCTCCCTGAGGAGGTCGCGAAGCAACCGTCGCGAAGGGTCAGTCCGCGTAGTCCACGACGACCGCGGCGTGGTCGCTCACCCGCTCGGGACCGCTCGCCGGGCGGTCGGTCCCGGCGGTCACGGCTCGCCGGGCCAGGCCGGGCGTCGCCAGGTGGTAGTCGATCCGCCAGCCGGTGTCCCGGTCGAAGGCCCCGCCCATCCACGACCACCACGACATCGGGCCGGACGCGTCGGGGTGCTGCGCGCGGACGACGTCGACGAGGGTGCGCGGCGAGACGATCGAGGAGAACCACTCGCGCTCCTCGGGCAGGAACCCCTCTGACCTGCTGCTGCTGCGCCAGTTGGTGAGGTCCTGGGGCGTGTGCGCGATGTTGAGGTCGCCGAGGAGCAGGAACTCCCGACCGGCGGCGCGGGCCGCCTTGCGGGAGCGGTCGAGCTGTCGGGCGAAGGAGGCGAGGAAGCGCATCTTGCGTTGGTACCTCGCGCCGCCGTCGGGGACCTCACGCCCACCGGGCTTCTGCAGGTGTGCGGGCAGGCCCCCCTTCGGCAGGTACAACGACGCGACGGTCACGGGAGCGTCGGCGAGGTCGACCTCGATGTACCGCCCCTCCGAGGCGAAGGGGGACAACCCGCGCGCCATCGTGCCGGGCGGGGAGGGCTCGGTGTGCAGGTGCTCCTCGCCGGGGGCGCGCACCAGGACCTCGCCGTCCCAGGTGCGCACGGCCGCGGGGCGGGTGCGGGTGAGGACGGCGACGCCGTTGCGGCCGGCGATGTGGCCCGGCTCGTAGGCCAGGTGGTGGTCGCCGAAGACCCCGCTCGGCAGCTGCTCGGGTGGGCAGCGGACCTCCTGCAGGGCGACGACGTCGGGCCGGCGCTCGGCGAGCCAGGTCTCGAACCCCCTGCGCTGCGCCGCCCGGATGCCGTTGATGTTGAAGGTCGCGACCCTCACGCGTCGATCGCGGCGAGGTCCGCCGGGGTGGGCTGCGAGGTGATGTCGCCGTGCTCGGGGTGCTTGCCGAGCCACTTCTTGACGTAGGGGCAGACGGGGACGACGGTCAGACCTTCCGCGCGGGTGGCCGCGACGGCCTGCTCGACGACGGTGCCGGCGAGGCCCTGCCCGCCGAACTCCTCGTCGATCTCGGTGTGGAAGAAGACCCGGCGCCCGTCGTGGTCGGCGAACTGCGCGAACCCGGCCGCCTTCCCTTCGCTCGTGATCTCGAAGCGGTCCGGACCGGACTGGCGGCTCACCTGGGTGCTCATGCCCCAACCCTGCCACGGACCCCTTCTCACCTGCAGAACGCCTGCGACCCCCTCGTGCCTGCCCGGCTAACGTGAGGTCAGACCCCCGCCCGCCTCTCGAGGAGCCCGCATGACCGCTTCCGCGCTGCACCCGAACTTCCAGGCCCACTTCGACGAGGTGATCGCCCGCAACCCGGGTGAGAAGGAGTTCCACCAGGCCGTCTACGAGGTCATGCAGTCGCTGAGCCCGATCGCCGGCCGCGTCGACGAGTACGCGCAGTGGTCGATCCTCAAGCGGATCGTCGAGCCGGAGCGTCAGATCATCTTCCGCGTGCCGTGGGTGACCGACTCCGGCGACGTGCAGATCAACCGCGGCTTCCGCGTGGAGTTCAACTCCGCGCTCGGCCCGTACAAGGGCGGGCTGCGCTTCCACCCGAGCGTCAACCTGTCGATCATCAAGTTCCTCGGCTTCGAGCAGGTCTTCAAGAACTCGCTGACCGGCATGCCGATCGGCGGCGGCAAGGGCGGGTCGGACTTCGACCCCAAGGGCCGCTCCGACCAGGAGATCATGCGGTTCTGCCAGTCCTTCATGACCGAGCTGTACCGCCACATCGGCGAGTACACGGACGTCCCGGCCGGCGACATCGGTGTGGGCGGGCGCGAGCTCGGCTACCTCTTCGGCCAGTACAAGCGGATCACCAACACCTACGAGTCCGGTGTCCTCACGGGCAAGGGCCTGTCGTGGGGCGGCTCGCAGGTGCGCACCGAGGCGACCGGCTACGGGACGGTGTTCTTCGCGCAGGAGATGCTCGCGGTCAAGGACGACTCGCTCGAGGGCAAGCGGGTCGTCGTCTCGGGCTCCGGCAATGTCGCCATCTACGCGGTCGAGAAGGTGCACCAGCTCGGCGGCACGGTCGTCGCCGTCTCCGACTCCGGCGGCTACGTCGTCGACGAGGGCGGCATCGACCTGGGCCTCCTGCAGGAGATCAAGGAGCGCCAGCGCGGTCGCCTCACGGACTACGCGGAGGCGAAGGGGGGGTCCGCCCGCCACATCGCCGACGGCACCATCTGGGACGTGCCGTGCGACGTCGCCCTGCCGTGCGCGACCCAGAACGAGCTCTCCGAGGAGCACGCCGCGACGCTGATCAAGAACGGCGTCAAGCTCGTCGCCGAGGGGGCCAACATGCCCTGCGTGCCGGGTGCGATCGAGGCCTTCCGCGCGTCCGAGGTCCTCTACGCCCCGGGCAAGGCCTCCAACGCCGGCGGCGTCGCCACCTCCGCCCTGGAGATGCAGCAGAACGCCAGCCGCGACTCCTGGGGCTTCGAGGAGACCGAGCTGCGCCTCGAGGAGATCATGCGCGACATCCACACCAACTGCGTGGCCACCGCCGAGGAGTTCGACAGCCCGGGTGACTACGTCGCCGGCGCCAACCTCGCCGGCTACATCAAGGTCGCCGACGCGATGGTGGCCCAGGGCGTCATCTGATCGACCGCCCCTCGCGCGCTACGAACTGCGGCTGGCTGTCGACGTCAGTCGTGGCAGCAGCAGGTGCACTCCTCGTCCTCGTCGTGCACGAGCTCGAAGCGCCGCCCGAGACACAGCCGCACGAGCGCGACGCTGCTCGGGTTCTGGCAGATCTCGAAGCTGCCCTGCTCGTGCCGGCGGAGCAGCTCTACGGCGGCGAGCATCCCGGCTGCCTCGAGCGGGCTCAGCTCCGGTGAGTAGAGCCTCGCGCGCAGGGCGGTCAGCTCGGCGGTGTGGTCGGGGACGGGGCGGGTCCGGTGCGTCATGTGGTCACCCTGAGCTCGGTCGAAGGGGGTGTCAGCTCACCTCGTCGGGTCGTAGCTGAACCGCAGCTGCATGACTGGTCAGGTTGTGCGTTGAACCGGTAGTCCCTCATGCCGGCAGCGCCCTCTGAGCATGCGCCGGTCCCCTCAGCTACCACTTGAACACACAACCGTCCGGCCACCCCGTGGTCAGGACCGCCCCCTTCGCCCGCTACACTCGACACAGCAGCCGCCCAGTTCTGCAGCGAGCTGCTTCTTTGATTGCACCGATGCCATCGCGCCGCGATCGTCCCCTGCGTTGCCGCAGGCTGGCTCCCGCGCCGGGCAGAACCGAAGCATCATGACTCCGTCTGGAGCACCCTTCGTGACCAACACCTTCGCCGACCTCGGCGTGCCCACCGCCCTGACCTCGATCCTCGAGCAGGACGGCATCACCATCCCCAGCCCGATCCAGGCAGCGACGCTGCCGGACTCCCTCGCCGGCCGGGACGTCCTCGGCCGCGGCCGCACCGGCTCGGGCAAGACCCTGGCCTTCGTCCTGCCGATGCTCGCCCGCCTGGCCGAGGCCAACCGGCGCCCGCAGCCCAAGCGCCCCCGTGCCCTGATCCTCGTGCCGACCCGCGAGCTGGCGACGCAGATCGATGACGTGCTGGCTCCCTTCGCCTCCGTCCTGGGCATGCGCAGCCGCACCGTCTTCGGCGGTGTCGGCCAGAACCCGCAGGTCCAGGCCATCGCGCGCGGCGTCGACGTCGTCGTCGCCTGCCCGGGCCGTCTCGAGGACCTCATGCAGCAGGGCCACGTCGACCTCTCCGGGATCGAGATCACGATCCTCGACGAGGCCGACCACATGGCCGACCTCGGCTTCCTGCCGGGCGTGAAGCGCATCCTCGACAAGACCCCGCGCGGCAGCCAGCGGATGCTCTTCTCCGCGACCCTCGACGGCGCGATCAACCAGATCGTCAAGCGCTACCTCGAGCAGCCGGTCACCCACGAGGCCGACTCGGCGCAGTCGCCGGTCGCGAAGATGACCCACCACGTCCTGCACATCAGGAACGACGACCACCTCCCGGTCCTCACCGACCTCGTCGCCGCGCCGGGTCGCAAGGTCGTCTTCACCCGCACCAAGCACCGCGCCAAGAAGATGGCCCGCCAGCTCAACGCCGCCGGTGTCCCCGCGGTCGAGCTGCACGGCAACCTCAGCCAGGGCGCGCGCACCCGGACGATGGAGGCCTTCCACTCCGGCAGCGCGCAGACCCTCGTCGCGACCGACATCGCCGCCCGCGGCATCCACGTCGACGACGTCTCGCTCGTCATCCACGCCGACCCGCCGGTCGAGCACAAGGCCTACCTGCACCGCTCCGGTCGCACGGCCCGCGCCGGTGCCGAGGGCACCGTCGTCACGCTGATGACGGACGAGCAGGTCCGCGACGTCCGCGACCTCACCCGCAAGGCCGGCATCAAGCCCACCACCACCCGCGTCGCCGTCGGGCACGAGCTCCTCGCGGAGCTGGCCCCGGGCGAGCGGACCTTCCCCGGTGGCTTCGTCGCCGACGTCCCGCAGCAGCAGGGCGGGGCGAAGGGGGGCTCCCGCGGTGGTGGCCGTGGCGGCCAGTCCCGCAGCGGCCAGGGCGGCCAGGACGGCCAGCGTCAGCGCGGTGAGCGCGGCGGTGCCGGGCGCAACCGCAACGGCGGCGGCTCCGGCCAGGGCCGTGGCGGCTCCGGCGGCGGTCAGTCGCGCGGCGCCTCGGGCGGCCAGCGTCGCTCCGGTGGCCAGGGCGGCGGGTCCGCCCGCCAGGGTGGCAGCCGCGGCGGCAGCGTCGTGGCCTTCAGCTCCAGCAGCAGCGGCCGCAACCGCTGACCCCACGCCGCACGACGAAGGAGCGCGACCCACGGGTCGCGCTCCTTCGTCGTGTCGTCGGTGGTCCCGGCGTGACCGCGCCGCTCAGCCGAAGACGGCCACCGTCTGCCGGCTGATCGCGACGAGGCGCCCGTCCGGGTGCCAGATCCGCGCGTCCGTGTGGGCGTAGCCACCCTCGGCGCGGTCGGTGCGCACGGCGTAGGCCCAGTGGGTGTCGGGCTCGGCCGCGACGTCGTCGGTGATCTCGAGCGACCAGGTCAGGCTGCTGCCGGGGGCCGGCTGCGACAGCATCTGGATGACCGCGGGCGGCCACGCGTCGGCGAGGCTGACGAAGTGCCGTTCGTCGAAGCCCGGCGGCGCCTCCCGGAAGCGCATGAAGCCGTGCAGGTGCGAGGTGTCGACGCCCGTGTACGGGAAGCCGCCGTCGGCCAACCGCATCTCGACGTGCTGGAAGAAGTCGGGCGACGCGCCGGGGACGTGCGGGAAGGGCTCGATCGTCTCCGGCGCGGGCAACGCCGGCATCGCGCCGCTCTCGTGCGGCACCGAGATCGTGGACTCGCGCTCCCGACCGAAGGCGGCGAGCACAGCCGCGACGACCTGGCCGTCCTGCACCACGTGCGCCTGCGCCTGGGTGGCGTTCTTGCCCCGGCGCAGCGTCGTCACCTCGGCCCGGGCGCTCCCCGGCGCCAGCGGCGCGACGAAGCTGACCATGAGGTGCCGCAGCGGAGGGGCGTCCGGCAGTTGCGCACGCAGCGCGGCGAGGGCCAGCCCGGCGACGAGGCCGCCGTAGGTGGCCCGTCCCTGGCCCCAGCCCTCCTCGACGTGGAGGGTGCCGGTCCCGGCCCGGTCGAGCATCTCCTGCAGATCCATGGCCGCAGCCTACAAATGCAGGATCAGCGGTCGAGCAGCAGTTGCGCCCGGTACCCCTCCCGGTACGTCGGGTACCGCAGCTCCAGCCCGCTCGACCGCAGCCGCGTGTTGCGCATCCGGCGTCCGTGCGGCTCCTCGACCCCGGTCGGCGCCGGGCGCGGCACCCCGAGCTCGTCGGCGACGAAGTCCCGCACGTCCCCGGCCAGGGCCGGCTCGTCGTCGGTCCCGACGTAGAGGTCGCTCGGCTCCGCGGCCATCGTCAGCAGGTGGGTGATCGCGGCGGCCGCGTCCTCGCGGTGGAGGCGGTTGGTCCAGCGGCCGGGGTCGGCGTTGTGGCCCTCGCGGGTCATGCGCACGAGCCGGTTGCCGGGCGCGCCGTAGAGCCCGCTGAACCGCAGGATGCTCCCGTGGTGGAGCGCCGCGCGGAAGAGGGCCTCGGACTCGAGCAGGATCTTGGGTCGATCCGCTTGCGGCGCAACGGGAGTCGTCTCGTCGAGGTCGCCCTCGAGGTCGCCGTACACGCTCGTCGACGACACGAGCACCGCTCGCCGCGGCATCCCGGCGCGCAGCACGGCGTCCAGCCCACCGCGGACCCCGTCGAGGTAGGCGCGGCGGTACCCCCCTTCGTCCCGGCGGTCGGGGGTGAGGGAGATGACGAGCAGGTCCGCGGGCAGGTCCGGGACGTCCCCGGAGGCGAGGTCGGCGGCGACGCCGTGGAAGCCCTCCGGCAGCGCGGCGACGTTGCGCCGCACACCGGTCACCTCGTGGCCGCCGGCCAGCAGGGCGGTCCCGACGCGGATGCCGAGGTCGCCGCACCCGAGCAGCACGGTACGAAGGGGGGATCCCTCGGAGTCGGTCATCCCCTGATCGTGCCAGCCGCTCGTTCCTCAGACCGTCTCGGGGACCGGCAGGTCGGCCTCCACGACCTCGGTGGCATCGGTGATCGCCCCGTCCGTCCCCACGGTCACGTCGTGCCGCACCAGGTCGCCGTCAGTCACCGTCCACAGCTCCACGGTCCACGGCCCGTCGCCCGTCACCGTGGCGGCGGAGATGTCATCGGCGTGGTCACGGCGGACGGCCTCGATCCGGGCCGTCTCCTCCTCGGAGGGCGTGGGGACGAACGGGATGTCGTCGACGGAGGACAGGCGCGCGTAGCCCTTCGTCATGTCCCGCGTGGCGTCGGCGTGGACGGCGGCGAGCTCCTCCGCCTCGTCCGCGCTGGTCACGCGGGCCCCCTCGATCACCTGCTCCCAGCGCTCGGGGAAGCCGCTCAGGACGACGACCTCACGACCGGAGTCCTTGATCCCCATGAACCACCGCTGCGGGTGACCCCCACCGCTCGGCAGGACGTCGACGACCTGCCAGTCCCCGAGGGCGGCTGCCTCGATGGGGGAGATGCTCGTGGTGTCGGCCCGGACGGCCCGCGCGATCGTCGGGCTGGTCGCCTCCAGGGTCGTGGCGATCTCTTCCTGCATGTCCTTGCCTCCTGTTGTCGTGCTCCGGGTCGGTGCCTGGGTCGTGCTCGGGTCGGTCGTGGTGTCCCCAGCGCACGCCGACACGGGCACGAGGCAGAGGGCCGCGGCGGTCATGGCCCAGACGTGCCGCAGGGGTCGAGGTCGTGACATCAGCTCCATGGTCCTTCGACGCTACCCATCTTCGACCGGTTCCTCGTCAGTTCACCGAGTCCCAGTGGGACCCGTAGTACTCGGGGTAGGTCTGACCGGTGTTGGAGGTCGTGTAGTAGCCACTGGTGAAGAGCTCGTAGATGGCGTCCTGGCCCGCCTGGTCGGCCTCCTCGGGGGACTGGCCCGCGTCGATGGCGCTCTGGCGCGCGGCGTCGTAGTCCTGCTCGGCCCTGCTGACCGGGACGTCCATCCCGGCCTCGCGCTGTTGCTTCGCATAGCTGACCTCGGTCGCCACGGCTTCGGTCTCGTCGCGCAGACGGTTGTCGAGGTACTCGTCCCGGGGCACCTCCGTGGCCCCGACGGGGCGGTCCTCTGCGTCCCACCGCGCGTGGCTGGCCTCGTGGATGATCGTCGACGAGTCGTCGTACCCGGGACCGATGACCATCGCATTCAGCCCTGCGTCGTAGATCGCGCCCTGCTGGTTGGGGTCGACGATGATCTCGATGCCGTTGCGCGCCATCCAGTCGAGGGTGGCGCGACCCTGCGGCGTCGCCTGCATCTCCTGGATCATCGGGTCGTCCGGGTCGGCGCCCTCGGGCAGCCGGCCCTGGCCTGCTCCCGGGTCCTGCGTGCCGCTCCACGGGTCGTCGCCGAAGAGCCGGCGCAGCCAGCTGCCGAACCCGTCACGCGCGTCGTTGTTGTCCGGGCTCACCGGCTCACGGGACCCACCGACGCCCCGGTCCGGGCCGCCGTCGTCGCTCGTGCGGCGCTGCTGGTCGGCCTCGGCGCGCAGGCGGTCCACGGCCTGCTGCAGGGTCTGAGCGGCCTGGGCGACCTGCTGCCGCGCCGCCGTCCACTCGTGGCAGAAGTGCTCCAGGTCGCCGCCCTGCCACGCGTCCTCGAGCACGTGCACCATCGCCGTACCTCGCTCGGCGATGTCGTCGACCCGGTGGCTCTGGCTCTGGAGGTTGCCGGCGATGTCGTCCAGGCGCTCGGCGTTGCTGCCGTGGCTCACGGTCTGGCTCATCTGTTCCCCTCGATGTCTCTCCGACGTCCTCGGCACACGTTAGGTCCGGCAGCAGCCGCGGGGCGATGGGGAGCGCTCCCCACGACCTCGCCCTACGCTGACCAGCATGACGCGACCGGACCCCTTGGCCTTGTGGGACGAGACCTCCCGCGACCTGCTCGCCGTCCTGCGCGAGCTCGGCGACGACGACTGGGACCGGCCGGCCCTGCCGGGGTGGACCGTCAAGGACGTGCTCGCCCACCTCGCACACCTCGAGTCCGAGGCGGCGGGCATGGACCAGCCCGAGGGCGGCCGCGTCGCGGTGGAGTCGGGCGCCAACCAACCGATGCCGACCGACCTCACCGGGGTGGGCGTGGCCGCCCGCCGGGAGCGCTCTGCCGCAACGCTGCTCGACGAGTTCGAGACCGCCTGCGTCGCGCGCCGCGAGGTCCTCGCCGCCCTCGACCAGTCGGACCCGGGCACCCCGGCGCCCGGCATCGTCGGTGACCTCGGCTGGGACCTGCGCACCCTCCTGCGCAACCGCCCGATCGACCTGTGGGTCCACGAGCAGGACATCCGCCGCGCCACCGGGCGACCGATGACGACGACCGGCGTCGGTGCCGCCCACGTCGCCGGCCTGATGACGAAGGTCTTCCCGATGACCCTGCGCCGCCTGCCCGTCGGCACGTCGGTGGTCGCGACGATCACCGGACCGCAGGGGCGGGTGCTCGCGGCCCGGGTGGGCGAGGACGGGAGGGCGGCCCCCTTCGACCCGAGCGAAGGGAGCGACGTCGCCCTCGAGATGGACGACGCCACCTGGCTCCTCCTCACCGGCGGTCGCATCACCCCGGAGGAGGCGGCGGTCGAGGTGACCGGCGACGCCGACCTCGCCGCGACCGTGCTCGGTCGCCTCAACGTCACCCCCTGACGGGACGACGGTCGGGGTGCGCGGGCACTAGCGTGAGCCCCATGGAGCACCGATACCTCGGCAACAGCGGTCTCAAGATCAGTGAGATCGCCTACGGCAACTGGCTGACCCACGGGTCGCAGGTCGAGGCCGACGCGGCCACCGCCTGCGTGCGGGCCGCGCTCGACCACGGCATCACCACCTTCGACACCGCCGACGTCTACGCCAACACCAAGGCGGAGAGCGTCCTCGGCGAGGCACTCAAGGGCGAGCGGCGCGAGTCGCTCGAGATCCTCACCAAGGTCTACTGGCCGACCGGGCCCGGTGGGCCCAACGACTCCGGCCTCTCGGCCAAGCACATCCGCGAGTCGATCGACGGCTCGCTGCGGCGGCTGCAGACCGACTACGTCGACCTCTACCAGGCGCACCGCTTCGACACGGAGACCCCGCTCGAGGAGACGATGCAGGCCTTCGCCGACGTCGTCCGGCAGGGCAAGGCGCTCTACATCGGCGTCAGCGAGTGGACGGCCGAGCAGATCCGCGAGGGGCACGCGCTCGCGCAGCAGCTCGGCATCCGCCTCATCTCCAGCCAGCCGCAGTACTCGATGATCTGGCGGGTCATCGAGGACCGCGTCGTCCCGACCTGCGAGGAGCTCGGGCTCTCGCAGGTCGTCTGGAGCCCCATCGCCCAGGGCATCCTCACCGGCAAGTACCAGCCCGGTCAGGCCCCGCCCGCCGGCTCGCGCGCCACCCACGAGGAGGCGGGCAAGCCGATTGCCGGCCGCGTGGGCGACGAGGCGCTGCTGACCGCCGTGCAGCAGCTGCGCCCGATCGCCGACGAGGCGGGCCTGTCGATGGCCCAGCTCGCCGTCGCCTGGGTGCTGCAGAACCCCAACGTCGCCGCCGCGATCATCGGCGCCTCGCGCCCCGAGCAGGTCGAGGAGAACGTCGCCGCCTCGGGCGTCACCCTCTCCCCGGAGGCCATGGTCGCGATCGACGAGGCCCTCGAGGGCCACATCGAGCGCGACCCGGAGATGACCACGAAGAACGCTCCGGCCACGCGCCCGACCTGACCCCCCTTCGAGACGTGGGCGATGGCTGCTATCCAGGCGCGATGGCGGCCATCGCCCGCTTCTCGGCGAGGGGCGGCGGGCAGGACCAGGTCGAAGGGGGTGTCCCCGGCCACCGCACCTCACTACCGTTGGGTGCATGGACATCCCGTCGATCCTCCGCTCACCCCCCGTGGTCGGGCTGGCGTCGCTCGCCGCGCAGCGGGTGCTGGCGCGCGGCTCGACGTCAGCCGCCACGTCCGCGCTCGGTGCGGCGGTCGCCGTCGCGGGTGTCGCCCTCATGGGCGCCGGCATCCGGCAGATCCGATCGGCCGGGACCACGCTCGACCCCATGCACCCCGAGGGGGCGACCGCGCTCGTGCGCGATGGCATCTTCAGGCACTCACGCAACCCGATCTACCTCGGGGACGCCCTCCTGCTCACGGGGCACGCCATCCATCGGCGTGACCTGCTCGCGCTCCTCCCGGTCGCGGTCTTCGTCGGGGTGATCGACCTCTTCCAGATCCCCGAGGAGGAGGCGGCGATGCTCGCGACCTTCGGGTCGAGGTACGGCGACTACGTCGCGACGGTGCGGCGCTGGTTCTGAGGCCAAGCCTCGCCAGGACGTGTCGCGCGGTGCCGGGTGGGTATGGCCTAGGGACCCACCGCACGACGACCCGAGGAGCCACGATGGCCGCAGACGAGATCGACACCGTCACCAAGATCATGGAGGACACCAGGATCGCCGTCCTCACCTACGTCGAGGGCGGACGACTGGTCTCCGTGCCGATGGGCACCCAGGACCTCGACGACCCGGGGACGGTCCACTTCATCACCGAGGCCGACTCGGACAAGATGCACGCGATCGCCGCCAACCCGCAGGTCAACGTCACCTACTCGAGCGACGACGGCTGGGTCAGCCTGAGCGGCACGGCCGCCCGCAACGACGACCGCGAGCTGCTCGAGCGGTTGTGGGACCCCTCGGCCGGCGCCTTCATGGAGGGCGACGCCGACAACCCCGCCAACACCCTGCTCACGGTGACCGCGGAGACCGCCCGCTACTGGGCCACGCCCGGCAGCATCGCGACGGTCGTGCAGATGGCCAAGGGCCTCGTCAGCGACAGCCGGCCCGACCTCGGCGACAGCGGGACCGTCTCCCTCTGAGCGGGCGCCTGTCGGGGGTCTGGCGTAGCGTCGTCCCTGTCCGAAGCTCCACATCTCCCGGTGCCCGGCGGTGGTCGTCAACCCCCGTCGCATGGAGGACAGCATGACCACGACCGCCCCACGCGCAGACGTCACGTCGCTGCTCGGACGCTTCCGCAGCGTCCGTGAGCGGACCGACCGGCTGACCCGTGACCTCAGCCCCGAGGACCAGACCCCGCAGTCGATGACCGAGGCGAGCCCGGCGAAGTGGCACCGCGCCCACACGACGTGGTTCTTCGAGGAGTTCGTCCTCGGCGCCGATCCCGGCTACCGGCCGCGCGACCCTGCCTTCCGGTACCTCTTCAACAGCTACTACGAGGCGGTGGGCGAGCGGCACCCCCGCGCCGCCCGTGGCCACGTGACCCGCCCCGGCGTCGCGGAGGTCGCGGCCTACCGGGCCGATGTCGAGCAGCAGGTGGCCGAGCGGCTCGAGGCGGGCACGCTGGAGGAGGCGCAGGTCGCCCTCGTCGAGCTCGGCTGCCACCACGAGGAGCAGCACCAGGAGCTGCTCCTCATGGACCTCAAGCACCTGCTGTCGGGCAATGTCCTGCAACCGGTCTACGTCGAGCGGGCCCCGGACGCCGACCCGGCGACCGTCCCCGACCCGCTGCGCTGGACCCACGTCCCGGGCGGGGTGACCCACGTCGGTGACGACGGTGCGGGCTTCGCCTTCGACAACGAGCGCCCGCGCCACCGGGTGTGGCTCGAGGACGTCGAGATCGGCGCCCGCCAGGTCACCAACGCCGAGTGGCTCGAGTTCATCGCCGACGGCGGCTACGCGCGCCCCGACCTGTGGCTCTCCGACGGGTGGGCGAGCGTGCAGGCCGCCGGGTGGCGCGCGCCGGGCTACTGGCGCGAGGACGACGACGGGGGATGGACCACCTTCACCCTCTCCGGCCGTCGACCGGTGGTCGCCGCCGAGCCGGTGTGCCACGTCTCGTTCTTCGAGGCCGATGCCTTCGCCCGCTGGGCCGGCCACCGCCTGCCCACCGAGCAGGAGTGGGAGGCGCGCGCGGCGAGCGGGCGCGAGGTGCGCGGGGGGCTGCTCGACCCGGAGCGCTGCCACCCCCTTCGCGCGGCCGAGGTGACCGTCGGCGACGTCTGGGAGTGGACGGCGAGCGCGTACGTGCCCTACCCCGGCTTCGAGACGGCGCCGGGTGCGGTCGGCGAGTACAACGGCAAGTTCATGAACGACCAGCACGTCCTGCGCGGCGCGTCGGCGATCACCCCGCCCGACCACCCGCGCACGACCTACCGCAACTTCTTCCCCGCCGCCTCACGCTGGGCCTTCTCCGGACTGCGCCTCGCCCGATGAGCCGCGAGGAGCTCGAGGCCGACCTGCGCGCCGGGCTGTGGGCGGACCCGCCGACGCTGCCGCCGCGCTGGTTCTACGACGAGCGCGGCAGCCGCCTCTTCGACGAGATCACCGCGCTGCCCGAGTACTACCCGACCCGCGCCGAGCACGAGATCCTGCGCCGGCGCAGCACCGAGATCGTCGCGCTCACGGACGCGCGGAGCCTGCACGAGCTGGGGGCCGGGACCGCGACCAAGACGCGCGAGCTGCTCGATGCCCTGACGGCCGGCGGCCGCAGCACGCTGTACGCGCCGCTCGACATCAGCAAGGAGGTGCTCCTGGAGGCCGCGGACCGGCTCCGGTCGGACTACCCGAGCCTGCGGGTCGAGCCGGCCGTCGCCGACTTCCACCGCCTGCCACCCCTGTCCGGCGAGCCCGGCGGGCGGCTGCTCGCCTTCCTCGGCGGGACGATCGGCAACTTCGAGGAGGAGGAGCGCGCGGTCTTCCTCCGGATGATCCACGCCGCCCTCGACCCGGGGGACCACCTGCTCCTCGGCGCCGACCTCGTCAAGGACCGCGAGCGTCTCGTCGCGGCCTACGACGACGCGGCCGGGGTCACGGCGCAGTTCAACCTCAACCTCGTCGACGTCATCACCGGCACCACCCCCGTCACCGGGCTCGACCGGGCCGACCTCGTCCACGAGGCGGCGTGGGACGAGGACTCCTCGCGCATCGAGATGCGCCTGCGGGCGGTGCGGGACGTCACCGCGGACTTCACCGCCATCGGGCGCACCTGGCACCTGCCGGAGGGGGAGCACCTGCGCACCGAGATCTCCCGCAAGTTCGACCTCGCCGCGCTGGGTGGCGAGCTGGCCGGCCACGGCTTCGAGACGGCGGCGACGTGGACCGACGACGCCGGGGACTTCTCGCTCACCCTCGCCCGCGTCACGGCGGGCTGAGCGCGTGGGCGCCCTGGTGCTCGACCGCTTCCGGGGGCGGATCCTCGGCGCCGGGAGCAGCAGCGGGCTGCGTCTGGTCATCGGTGACTGGTCGACCTCACCGCTCGGCTCCTTCACCGACGTGATGGTCGCGACGGCGGACGACCGCCGGGTCCTGCTCGCGCCGGACCGGGCCGTCGCGGAGTACGTCGCCGCGACCTACACCTTCGACGAGGTCCGGCTCTGCCCGGTGGTGCTGCGCGTCGACGGGGACACCTGGCAGCTCGACGCGGGACCGCTGGCCTGCCGCCTGGGGCTGGGCACCCGCACGCGGGTCGGCAGGCTGCTGCGACCCCTGCCCGAGAGGGTGGGCCGCAGCCGCGTCTTCGCCCACCTCGCCGACCCGGTCGCGCGGCGACTCCTGCCGGGGGTGCGGACGGTGGGCAGCGCCGGAGGGGGGCGGCGCGAGTACTACGGCGCGCACGACCAGCACCACGTGACCTCCCTGACCGGCACCTGGGAGGGCGCGGACCTCGGCGGGCTCGCCCCGGTGCGCCCGGCGCCGCGCTTCGGGTTCAGCTCGACGCCGGTCACGCCCAGCCTGACGCGGGTGACGACGACCGTCGCGCGTCAGGTCGCCGCGTCGTAGCGGGCGAGAGCCTCGAGGCGCTCCTCGGCGTGGTCGACGACCCGCTCCGGGTAGCCGTGGGCGTACCCGGAGTCGTGCTTCCACGGCTCGTGCGCGGCCGCGCCCTCGAGGTGGGCGAGCTCCGGCACCCACCGGCGCACGTACTCGCCGTCGGGGTCGAAGCGCTTGCCCTGGGTCACGGGGTTGAAGACCCGGAAGTACGGCGACGCGTCCGTCCCGGTGCCGGCGACCCACTGCCAGCCGTGGTTGTTGGACGCGAGGTCCCCGTCGAGCAGGTGGTCGAGGAAGTGCTGCGCGCCGAGCGGCCACCGCACGTGCAGGTCCTTGGTGAGGAAGCTCGCCGTCACCATCCGTACCCGGTTGTGCATCCAGCCCTCCCCGAGCAGCTGCCGCATCCCGGCGTCGACGATCGGGTAGCCGGTACGGCCCTCGCGCCAGGCCTCGATCGCGTCCTGCGGCTCGGCGTAGCGAAGGGGGAGCGGCCGCAGGTCCTCGTGGGCCGAGTCCGGGTTGGCCCACAGCACGTCGGCGTAGAACTCCCGCCACGCGAGCTCCGTGCGGTAGGTCTCGGCCCCGTCTCCGCGCGCACCGCGCAGGTCGGCCAGGAGCTGGCGGGGGTGGACCACCCCGAGGTGGAGGTCGGCGGACATGCGCGAGGTCCCCTCCACGGCCGGCAGGTCGCGGTCGTGGGCGTAGTCGGCCAGGGCCCCGTCGCGGAAGCGCTCCCAGCGGCGCCGGGCGGCGTCCTCCCCCGCCGCGGGCAGGTCGATCGGGCACTCGCGCTCGGCCCGGTCGAGCATCGCCGCGACGCGACCGTCGTCGTCGGCCTCGACCCACTCGACACCGCGCGGGGCGTCCAGCGGCTCGTCCCAGCCGTGCTCGCGCCAGGCCGCGGCGAAGGGGGTGAAGACCTTGAAGGGGGTACCCCCCTTCGTCCTCACGGAGCCGGGGTCGACGGCGTAGGGCGAACGGGTGGCGACCCCTTCGACCCCCAGCTCGCGCAGCGCCGCGACGACCCGACGGTCGCGCTCGACGCCGCCCGGCTCGCTCTCCCGGCTCACGTGCACCGAGGTCGCTCCCACTTCGCGGGCGACGCGCGGCACGACGTCGGCCGGGTCGCCGAGGCGGATGACGAGCCGCCCGTCGAGGGACGCGTCGAGCGCGCGGAGGGTGGCGGCCAGCCAGGCGGTCTTCGCGCGGCCGGCCGGCCCCCACATCGACGGGTCGACGACGAAGAGCGGCAGCACCGGCCCGCGGGAGGCGGCCTCGTGCAGCGCCGGGTGGTCGCGCAGCCGCAGGTCCCGGCGGAACCACATGAGCGAGGTGGACATCAGAGGCGGACGAGCATCTTGCCGGTGTTGGCGCCCTCGAGCAGGTCCATGAAGGCCTGCGGCGCGGCGTCCAGGCCGTCGCGGAAGGTCTCGTCAGCCTGCAGCCGTCCCTCCGCGAGCCAGCCGGCGGCGCGCTCGCGGTACTCGCCGGCGAGCCGGGGGTACTGACCGACGATGAAGCCGCGCAGGGTCAGCCCCTTGCCGATCGCCTGCATGAGGTTGCGCGGCCCGGGCGTGGGGTCGGTCGCGTTGTACTGCGAGATCGCGCCGCACAGGGCCACCCGCCCGTGCAGGCGAAGGGAGGAGATCGCCGCCTCGAGGTGGTCACCGCCGACATTGTCGAAGTACACGTCGATGCCGTCGGGAGCCGCGGCGAGCAGCCCCTCGCTGACGGGCGCCGTCTTGTAGTTGAAGGCCGCGTCGTAGCCGAGCTCGAGGACGCGGGCGACCTTGTCGTCCGAGCCGGCGGAGCCGACGACGCGCCCGGCGCCCAGCGCCTTGGCGATCTGGCCCGCCAGCTGTCCCACGGCCCCGGCCGCGCCGGAGACGAAGACGGTGTCCCCCTCGCGCATCTCGGCGACCGCGGTGAGACCGACGTAGGCGGTGAGGCCCGGCATCCCGAGGACGCCGAGGAAGGCGGACGCGGGGGCCCTGTCGGTGTCGACGACCGTGACGGACCCGCTCGGCAGGACCGCGTGCTCCCGCCAGCCGGAGCCGTGCAGGACGTGCTGCCCCACGACGACGTCGGGGGAGCGCGAGGCGATGACCTGGCCGACGGCGCCGCCGTCGAGCGGCGCGTCGACGCGAAAGGGGGCGACGTAGGACTTCACGTCGTTCATCCGGCCGCGCATGTACGGGTCGACGGACATGACGACGTTGCGCACGAGGACCTGGCCGTCCGCGAGCTCGGGCAGGTCGACGTCCTCGAGGCGGAAGTTGTCGCTCGTCGGGGCGCCGGTGGGGCGCGAGGCGAGGACGATCTGCCGGGTGGTGGTGGGGATGTCGCTCATGGGCCTCAGTCCTGGGTGACCGTGACGGTCACGTCGATGTTGCCACGGGTGGCGTTGGAGTAGGGGCAGACCTCGTGGGCCCGGTCGGCGAGCTGCTGGGCGGTCTCGGTGTCGAGGTGCGGCAGGGTGACCTCGAGCTCGACGGCCAGCTGGAATCCGCCGGCGTCGGTCGGGCCGATGTGCACCCGGGAGCCGACGGAGGAGTCGGTGACGTCGGCCTTCGCCTGGCGGGCGACGAGCTGCAGCGCGGAGTGGAAGCACGCCGCGTAGCCGACGGCGAAGAGCTGCTCGGGGTTGGTGCCCTCTCCGGAGCCGCCCATCTCCTGCGGGATGGCGAGGTCGAGGTCGAGCCGGCCGTCCGAGGTGCGGCCGTGGCCGTCCCGACCGGCGCCGGTGGCGAGGGCCTCTGCGGTGTAGATGGTCTTCATCGTGCTCCTTCGGTGGTGGGGTGGTCGAGGCGTGCCGCGGACTCGCAGAAGCGCTGGGCGAGCTCGCGCAGGGTGGCCAGCTCCTCCGGCTCCATGTCCACGGCGTCGTACAGACGGCGCTGGACCTCGGCGACCCGGGACTCGAGCGCGCGCCCGGCCGGGGTGAGGTGGACCGTCACGCGACGGGCGTCGGGGCCGGTGCGCCGGCGCTCGACGAGACCGCTCGCCGACAGGCGCCCGAGGAGGGGGGAGAGCGTCCCGCTGTCGAGACGCAGCGCCTCGCCCAGCTCGGACACCGCCTGGGCGTCGCGCTCCCACAGGGCGAGCAGCGTGACGTACTGGGTGTACGTCAGGCCAAGCTCCGCGAGGGCCTCGCGGTAGGCCGACGTGGCCGCCCGAGACGCCGAGTAGAGCGCGAAGCAGACCTGGTGGTCGAGCTGCTGGTTCGTCTGCACCCGATGAGCATTGCACGCAATTGAGTTGTGCGCAATGCATGTGAATGTCCAGCACGATATATATCGACCTGTGTATGCTCCGACCCATGGACGCCGTGCTGCACGCCTTGGCCGACCCGCACCGGCGGGTCATCGTCGAGGCGCTCAGTGCCGGCGAGGCGGCCGCGGGCGAGCTCGGCGCACTCGTGCCGATCGCCCAACCCGGGGTCTCGCGCCACCTGTCGGTGCTGCGTGAGGCGGGGATCGTCGACGTCCGCCGCGAGGGGCAGCGCCGGATCTACCGGTTGCGCCCCGACGGGCTCGTCGAGGTCGGTGACTGGCTCGAGCAGCGCCGGCAGGACTGGGAGCACCGGATGCAGGCACTGCACACCGAGGTGGCGCGGGGCCGACGAGAGCGACGAAGGAGCGAGTGATGGCACCGATGGGCAGGAGCGGGCTGCTGGGTGAGGTGTGGGTGGCCGACGGCGTGCCGGTCGTCCACGTCGAGGACGTGTACGACACGGACATCGACGACCTGTGGGACGCGATCACCGAGCCCGCGCGGCTGGGCCGGTGGGTCGCGAGCGTCGAGGGGGACCTGCGACCGGGTGGTCTCTTCCGTGCCTCCTTCACCAGCGGGTGGGACGGTGGCGGTCGGGTCGAGGTCTGCGAGGCACCGCACCGCCTGCTGCTCACGATGGAGCCCGGTGCTGCCGACGAGACCACCATCGAGGCCGTGCTGAGCGCCCAGGGCGGGGGCACGCGCCTCGTCGTCGAGGAGCGGGGGATCCCCGTCGAGCAGGCACCCGACCACGGCGCCGGGTGGCAGGCGCACCTCGAGGACCTGCGGGCCGTCCTCGACGGCCGTGTGCCCGGGTCCTGGTCGCAGCGCTGGGCCGCGCTGCGGCCGGCCTACGCGCCGGTGCAGCGCCCGTGACCGGCCCGGCGTCCCCCGAGCGCGACGGGCTCCTGGCCGCTCTCGGGGCGCAGCGGGCCAGCGTCCTGGCGATCGTCTCCGACCTCGACGAGGCCTCGTGGCGCAGCTCGGTCGTCCCGAGCGGGTGGACCCCGCTCGGGCTCCTGGAGCACCTCGGCGGGGCCGAGCGCCTCTGGGGGCAGGTCGTGCTCGGCGGCCGCGTGCCACCGCGGTCCCGTCCGCACGCGGCGGAGGCCGGCGAGGAGGAGACCGGCGAGGAACCGTCGGGGTTCGTGTCCGACCGCGAGGTCGATGACGTCCTCGCCTTCTACCGGGATCAGTGCGCGCAGACCGACCTCGTCCTCGAGGGGCTGGCCTTCGACGACCGGCCCCCCGGTGTGCGCCGACCGGACCTGCCGACGCCCGTCACCGACGTCCGCGACGTGGTCCTGCACCTGGTCGAGGAGACCGCGCGACACGCTGGGCACCTCGACATCGCCCGCGAGCTGCTCGACGGGCGGACCGGGCTCGGTCCACGCTAGGCCCATGGACGACGCCCACCTGCTGACCCACCTCGCGACCGAGCGCGCCCACGTGCTGCGGGCCGTCGACGGCCTCGACGAGCCCGCCATGGGCCGCGCCGCCGCCCCCTCCGGCTGGACCGTGACCCGGCTGCTCAACCATCTCGCCCTCGACGACGAGATGTTCTGGATCTCGGCTGTGCTCGGTGCCGACCCCACCGCGATCGCCGCCCTGCGCGACGGCTGGGCGGCCGGGCCCATGACGGGCGCCGAGGCCGTCGAGCTCTACCGGCACCGCATCGCCTGCAGCGACGAGGTCCTCGCGACGGCCGACCTCGACGCCCCGCCGCGCTGGTGGCCGCCGGCGGAGGTCTTCGGCGGGCCCCCCATGTCCGACGGGCGCCAGGTCGTCTTCCGCGTGCTGACCGAGACAGCGGTGCACGCCGGGCACCTCGACATCGTGCGTGAGCTCGTGGACGGCCACCAGCACCTCGTGGTGGGCGGTTAGCGAGCCACCCCGAGCGAGCGGGTCAGCCCCCGACCGTCCGCTGCACGGCGCCCTCCGCGCTCGTCTCCACCACCGGCGCGCCGTCCGCGGGAGGCATGCCGGCGTCGGCTGCCTCCGGCGTGGACGTCGAGAACTCGTCCTCCGTGCCGGGGGCGTGGTCCGTCCCGGGGAAGCGCCGCAGGTCGAGCGTCACGGGGAAGTCCGTGACGGCCGGGCCGAAGCCCGCTCTCGGGTCCGGCAGGGCCGACACGTCGACCGGCCCGGGGGTGTGGCCGTCGGTGACGAAGCGCGCCGCCCGCCGGGACTCGGCCGACGCCGCGTTGACCGGGAAGGAGTCGTAGGCGACGCCGCCCGGGTGGGTCACGTGGTAGGTGAACCCACCGAGGGAGCGGCCGGCCCACCGGTCGACGAGGTCGAAGACGAGCGGCCCGTGGACCCCGATCGTCGGGTGCAACGCCGACGGCGGCGCCCAGGCGCGGTAGCGGACGCCACCGACGAAGGCGCCGGTGCTCCCCTTCGCCCCGACGGGTCCGCCCCAGCCCTGCTCGGCGACGGGGACCATGGGCACGGGGACGCCGTTGCACGTGACGACGTGCCGGCCCTCGACGAGGCCGACGGCGCGGACCTGGACCTTCTCGACCGAGGAGTCGACGTAGCGGGCGGTGCCGAACTGGCTGACCTCCTCGCCGAGCACGTGCCACGGCTCGATCGCCGTGCGCAGCTCGAGCTCGACGCCGGAGATGACCGTGTCGCCGAGCCGCGGGAAGCGGAACTCGAGGAAGGCGTCGAACCACGCCGGGTCGATCCGTCCGGCGCCGACACGCTCGAGGTAGCGGTTGACGTCGTCGATGACATCGCGCAGGTCGGCGGCGACGAAGGCCGGCAGCAGGTACCGGTCGTGCAGCCGCGTGCCCCAGTGGACGAGGGGCGCGGTGTACGGCTCGACCCAGAAGCGGGCGACGAGGGAGCGCACGAGGAGCGCCTGGAGCAACGCCATCCGCGGGTGCGGCGGCATCTCGAAGCCGCGCATCTCGAGCAGCCCGAGACGCCCGCGCTCCGTGCCGGGGGCGAAGAGCTTGTCGATGCAGAATTCGGCCCGGTGCGTGTTGCCCGTGATGTCGGTGAGCAGGTGGCGCAGCAGCCGGTCGGCGAGCCAGGGGCGGGTGCCGCGCCTGGCCCGGTGGTCCTCGTCGAGCGGGTCGGTGATCGCGCTCTCGTCGTGCTCCAACGCGATGACGTGCTCGAGCTGCGCGAAGGCGATCTCGAGCTCGTAGAGCGTGTCCGCCCGGCCCTCGTCGACGCGTGGCGCCTGCGAGGTCGGGCCGATGAAGCGCCCGGAGAAGAGGTAGCTGAGGGCCGGGTGGTGCTGCCAGTAGGTGACGAGCGAGCGCAGCAGGTCGGGGCGGCGCAGCATCGGGCTGTCGGCCGCGGTCGGGCCGCCGAGCGTCAGGTGGTTGCCGCCGCCGGTGCCGGTGTGCGAGCCGTCGAGGTCGAACTTCTCCGTCGACAGGTGGATCTGGCGGGCGTGCTCGTAGAGGCCCTCGGTCTGCTCGACGAGCTCGGGCCACGAGGCGGTCGGGGTCACGTTGACCTCGATGACGCCGGGGTCGGGCGTCACCGACATCGTGCGGACGCGGTCGTCACCGGGCAGGGGGTAGCCCTCGAGCACGACCGGGTGTCCGACCTCAGCGGCCGCGCCCTCGACCGCGCTGACGATCTCGAGCGCGTCCTCGAAGGCCTCGACGGGCGGCAGGAAGACGAAGAGGTGGCCGTCGCGGTGCTGCACGGCGAGCGCCGTGCGCGGCGCCTCGTCGATCGGCAGGACGCGGGCGGGCGGGACGTCGACCGGCTCCAGCGCGGCCGGGTCGAGCGCGGGCAGCGCTCCGCGGGGCTCGAAGGGGGAGCGCTCCGGTGTCGTCGGCCCCTCCGTCCACGAGATCGAGGACAACGGCAGCCGCAGGCCGGCGGGGGAGTCGCCGGGCACCAGGGCGAGGAAGCCGCGCCGGGTGCGCCAGGTCGTCGTCGCCCAGCCCTCGCCGTCGGGCGCGGGGAAGATCGGCAGGACCCACGCAGCCGGGGTGTCCGGGTCGGCCGCGGTGTCGACGGCCGCGAGGGCGGCCGCGCGCCGGGCCTCGTCGGAGACCTCCTCGGCGTCGGGCGCGAGGTCACCGGGGGTGGGCGCCGCGCCGTCCGGGCGGCGGGCCTCGAGCACGAGCCGCTGGAGCGGGTCCTCCACGGCCGGGACGAGCTGCTCCGGCGGGACGCCGAGCCGGCGGGCGATGCCGAGGGCCAGGTCGCGCGCGGCCCCCACGGCCTCGGGGGCGTCGGACGACTCGCGGGCCGGCCCCCACGGGTCGTCGAGCAGGTCGGGGTCGCGCCACAGGGGCTCCCCGTCGGCCCGGGAGGCCAGTGCGATCTGCCAGCGCGGGAGCGGCTCGCCCGGGTACCACTTGCCCTGGCCGTGGTGGCGCAGCGTGCCCGGCCCCGACAGGCGGCGGGCGAGGGCCATGGCGAGCTGTCGCTTCTCCTCGCCGTCGGCGGCGGTGTGCCACTGCGGGTCCTTGGTGCCGCCGGCCGCGACGAAGGTCGGCTCGCCGCCCATCGTCAGGCGCACGTCACCGTCGGCGAGCAGGCCGTCGACGGCCGCACCGAGCGCGTTGATCCGGGCCCAGTCGTCCTCGGAGACCGGCCTGGTGACGCGCGGGTCCTCGGCGATCCGGGTCACGGTGTTGCTGAAGCCGAAGGTGACGTCGGTCGGAGCCGTCGCGCCGCTGATCGGCGCCGCGGAGGTCGGGTGCGGGGTGCACGAGAGCGGGATGTGCCCCTCGCCGCAGAGCAGGCCGGAGGTCGCGTCGAGCCCGACCCAGCCGGCGCCGGGGATGTAGACCTCGG
This sequence comes from Janibacter terrae NBRC 107853, assembly GCF_001591405.1. Taxonomy (GTDB): domain Bacteria; phylum Actinomycetota; class Actinomycetes; order Actinomycetales; family Dermatophilaceae; genus Janibacter; species Janibacter terrae. The sequence goes on along the minus strand of NZ_BCUV01000007.1, from coordinate 691,268 downwards.
CCCACGCGTGCAGGTCGGTGAAGTCCTGCGCGGGGCCGTTGAGGCTGTCGTCGCCGACGGCGCTCAGGTCGGCGGTCAGCTGCACGAGGTAGCCCGAGACGAAGCGCGCCGCGAGCCCGAGCTGGCGCAGCGCGGAGACGAGCAGCCAGGCGCTGTCGCGGCAGGAGCCGATGCCCCGGTCGAGCGTGTGCTGCGGCGTCTGCACGCCCGGCTCGAGACGCACGGTGTAGTCGACGCTCTCCCGGATCGCGCGGTTGAGCGCGACGACGAAGTCGACGATCCGCGTGCCCTCCCCGGCGGCCGCGTCCCGCGGGGCGGTGAGCAGCGACGGCAGCCGCTCCTCCAGCCAGGCGCTCACGCCCGGCGCCGGTCCGCTCCCTTCGCCCCCGTCGTCCACCGGGGTGAGGTACGGCGCGAGGTCGTTGCGCAGCTGCTCCGGGTAGGCGAAGGGGTAGGTCGCCGCCCAGTCCTCGACGAAGAAGTCGAAGGGGTTGATGACCGTCATGTCCGCGACGAGGTCGACGGTGATCTCGAGCCGGGGGACCGGCTCGGGGAAGACCACGCGCGCGAGCCAGTTGCCGAAGGGGTCCTGCTGCCAGTTGAGGAAGTGGCCCTCGGGCTCGATGCGCAGGGAGTAGCTCGGGATCGGCGTGCGCGAGTGCGGTGCCGGCCGGAGCCGGATGGTGTGCGGGTAGACCCGGACCGGCTCGGAGAACTCGTAGGAGGTGCGGTGCTCGAGGGCTACGCGGATGGTCACGTCGCCACTCTAGGTCGCCCGCTGCCGGCACGCGTGCGGGTGACGCGGCTACTGCTCGAGACGGGCGAGGACGTCGGCGGCCAGCTGCTCGACGGGCTCCATCGTCAGGGACTCGTCGGTGCCGACCTGCTGGACCGTCACGAGGTTGTGGCCGACGCGGTAGCTCATCTGGTCGATGTGGACCCGGGCGGTCTTCCCGCCCACGCGGTCGAAGGTCGTCACCCGCACCGCGAAGGCCTGCTCGCCGACCGGGGAGATGGTGCGCGGCTCGGTGAGCAGCCGCAGGTCGAAGTCACCGAGCTCGTCCCGGCCGTAGAGGGAGAAGGTGGCGCAGCCGCCGGCCGCCTCGCCCGCCGCGGTGAGGATGCCGGGGCCGACCGGGCGCGTCACCGAGGTGATGCTGACCGACATGGTGCGCAGGGCGTCGCCCGTGCCCTCGGACCAGCTGAGGTTGGCCTGGCTCGCCCGCTGCTGCCGCAGGTTGCGGTAGTGCCAGCCGAGGCGCAGGACGTCGACGCACTCGGCCGGGTCGGAGGTGCGCTGCTCGGCGCCGGTGTCGGAGGGCTGCTCGGTCGCGCCCTTCGGCAGCGGGGGCAGCGCCGCCTCGGCCTCGTCGCGGGTGAGCTCACGGCCGGCCCGCTCGAGCCCGGGGTCGGGTGGCGGCACGGGCGAGGTCGACGTCGTGGACGGTGCGGTGGACGTCCGCTCGGGGGCGAAGGGGGTCACGCACCCCGAGAGCACCAGGCAGGTGAGCGCGGCGACGGTCGCGGGCAGGATCCTCACGACGCCTCCTCGAGCCCGTCGAGGGTCGCGCGGGCGGTGCGCTCGGTGAGCGCGGTGTCGGGGGTGCCGTTGTACGTGCCGTTGACGACCGTGAAGGTGTTGTGACCGACCTTGACGGCGACGAAGTCCATGGTGAGCGTCTCCATCGTCTGGTGGATCGTGAGGCGCAGGGCGAGGGTGCGGTCGCCGAGCGCGGGGAAGGTCAGCGCGTCGGCCTCGTACGCGCTGCTGTTGCCGGTGTCGCGCTGCACGATGCTGAACTGCGAGCAGTCCGCGACCTCGGCGCCCGCCTCGTCGAAGAGCCGCACCGGGTACGGCTCGTCGTAGGAGTAGGCCCACACCGCGACGTGGCGGCGCTGCGTGCCCGGCGGGGGCTGGTTGTCGCTCGCGGCGAAGTTGGCCTGGGCCCGCCCGCGGCTGGTCTGCTGCACCTCGTCCCAGCCGGGCCCCTTGAGCACGAGCGGGGCGCACGAGGACGGGGTGACCTCGGCGGCCCGCGTCTCGAAGAGCGTGCCGGCCGGGTCCGCGCCCCACCCGTCGCCGAGGTCGCCGGGGGACGGGAGGGCGCTGCGCAGGCCCCCTTCGTCCAGCGGTCGACCGGCCCCCGTGAGCGTCCCGAGGTCCTCCGCGGGCTGCGGGTCGTCGACGAGGCCGCAGCCGGGGAGGACGAGGGCGAGCGCGGCGAGCGCCGCGGCGGGGCGAAGGGGGCGTCTCACAGGGCCTCGAGGTTGTCGACGGTCGTGCGGGCCACCGTCTCGACGACCCGCGAGTCGTACCTCGAGCCGGGGCCGGCCGCGTAGACGACGTGGACGAGGTTGTGGCCGACGGAGATGCCGGCGACCTGCACGACGCCTCCCTTGAAGACATCGCCCTCGGTCGTCGACTCGACGCGCATGGAGTAGGTCCGCTCACCGAGCGGCGGGAAGGTCACGGGGCTGAGCTTCCACGAGGACGTGCCGGACTCGTCGATGAGCTGGAAGGTGGCGCACTCCCCCTGCGCGGCGCCGGCGTCGTCGAAGAGCTGCGTCGGGACGGCGACGTCGTGGCTCGAGACGGTCACCGTCAGCGACCCTCCGACCTCCCCGGCCCAGGCGCGCTTGGCGCGGGCCGTGCGGTGCGTGCGCAGGTCCTTGCCGACGTCACCGGCGAGGCGCACGTCGAGGCAGGTGGCGGGGTAGGCCGTCGCCTGGGGGTCGTCGCCACTCGTCTCCTGCTCGACGGTGTCGCGGCGGAACCCGGACGGCATCTGGTCGTCGCCCGGCAGCACCGACGCGGCCTGCTCCTCGCTCAGCCGGCCGTGGCCGACCGGCGGCGGGGTCGAGCTCGCCGGGTCCTCGCCGCCGAGGCCGGGGACGCACCCGGCGGTGACGACGGCGAGGGCGGCGACCAGGCCGATCCCTCGGACGGTGCGTGGTGTCCCCATGTCTGCTCCCCTGTCGTCAGGCTTGTCGTCCGGCTCGTCGTCGGCTCACGCCAGGTCGTCGAGGACGCCCTCGGCGTACTCCTGGAGGATGTCCGAGTTGTCCGCGCGGAACCCGGTGAGCATGCGCACGTGGACGAGGTTGTGGCCGCTGCGCACCCAGAGGTAGTCGATGGCGGAGTCGAGCTCGCGCGAGCCCGCCCGCACCCCGAGGCTCTGCTCGCCGAGGACCGGCGTCTGGATGTTGGTCGCGGACCAGTCGCTCATCTCGGAGCCGGGCGAGACGGCCGTGCGGAAGGTCGCGCAGTCGGCGAGGGCCGCACCGGCCTCGTCGAGGAAGCGCGTCGGGAAGGCCTCGTCGTAGCTGTAGACCGCGACGGAGATGCTCGGCTGGCCGACCGAGTCGTCCTCGCCGCTGTTGCGCGTGTAGCGCACGCCCTCGCCGTCGGCGAGGTGCTCCGACTTCCAGGTGCGCATCTGCGGGGTGTCGAGGAAGACGGCCAGGCAGGCCTGCGGGTCGGCCCGGCGCTGGCTCGCCCGGCGGGTGTCGAACCCGCTGGTGTCCTGGACGAAGCCCCGCGGGGCCTCCTCACGCGTCGGCAGCGCCCGCTTGATCTCCGCCGCGGTGAGCTGCTGCTGCTCCGGCGCGGTGAGCTCCTCGACCGTCGTGGCGCTGCTGCTCGGGGTCACCTCGCCCGAGGTGCCCGAGGCGGCCGGCTGGGCGTCGCCGCCGCAGGCGGTCAGGGCGAGGGCGGCGACGGCCGTGAGCGCGAAGGGGGTGGCTCGGGTGCGAGAGGTCATGTTGTCTTCTTCAGCTCGGCGAGGGTCTTCTCTGCGTACTTCGTCATGGCGGCGCCGTCGTAGGGCTCCCCGCCCTTGATGTACCAGACGGTGACGAGGTTGTGGCCGCTGCGCACGTAGAGGCGGTCGACGGAGATCCCCTCCCCGCCCGCGCCGAAGGTGAGGCGCACGGCGAAGGAGCGGTCGCCGACGCTCGGGGTGCTGATCGCCCGCGTCGTGCGGGTCGTCGAGGAGCCGCCGTCGTCAGGCGTCGTCGTGTACGAGGCGCACTCGGCGAGGTACTGGCCGGCCTGGTCGAAGAACTCGAGGGGGTAGGGCTCGTCGTAGGACTCGACGATCGTCGTCACCGACTCGTCGGTGACGGAGCGGGGGCTGGTGAAGCGGCTGTACTCGCGGACCTTGCGGTGGGCGTCGCGGAACTTGCGCTCCTGCGGGCCGTCGAGGGTGATGTGCGCGCACACCTGCGGGTCGTAGGTCTGCCCGCCCTCGGTGAGCTTGGTCGTCCACGTGGCGAAGCCGCCTGGCGCGTCCTTGATCGTCGGCAGCGCGCGGCGCGCGGTGGCGGCGTCGATCTGCTGCTGCTCCGGCTGGTCGAGGGTCTCCGCGCCGTCGGCGGAGGTCGTGACGGTCACCGTCGTCGGCGGGGCCTCCGGCCCCGAGCCGCACGCCGCCAGGCCCAGCACGAGCGTCGCCACGGTGATGGCGGTCGCACGGGGGGAGGGGCGTCGGGACGATGGGCGCACGGGCCCAAGGTTCTCACGCGGGCCGTGCCCTCGCTCGCGAGGCCCGGCCCGTATCGTCGTCCCGAGACCCGCAAGGAGGACCCGTGGAGCAGATCTCCCGCCGTGCCCTGCTGGCCGCACTGGGTGCTGCCGGATCCACCGCGCTCACCGCCTGCGCCGAGGACGAGCCCCCGGTGGAGATCGGGTCCACGACGCACACGCCCGCGGGCGGTAGCGACCCGAGTGAGGGATCCGGCGGTGACGAGGCGCCGAGCCCGTCCGGCCCCGCCTCGATGGTCCCCGTCGACCTGGCCTCGCCGGACGACCTGCGCAACCGGTGGGCGGCCTATGCCGCCATGTGGGTCGGCGCCGGGGTCTCCGAGGGGGGCACCGGACCCCGCGCCACCGACGGCGACTGGGTCTACGAGATGGAGATCGGCCAGTGGGGCTACCTCGTGCGGCTCAAGGACGGGCGGGCGGTGCTGGCCGGCCAGAGTAACCCCGACACCCGCCGTGACGCCGCGGCCGAGAAGCGCAACCGCCAGGCCCTCCTGGGGCAGGGCCCGAGCTGGTGGGGCGTCGTCGACGACGTGCTCCCCGCGACCGCCAACCTCGGCTTCGTCATCGGCTGGGACGGCAAGCGGTGGACCCGCTCGAGCGCCGCACCCACCGGTGGCGGTTACGACAGCTTCGTCTTCTACGTCGCGACGGCGAAGGACCTCGGCCAGATCCTCGTGCGCTGGGGGAGCAACGGGCAGCAGGAGTACACCGGGACCGGTGGGGCCCGAGCGGCCGCCGACACCGTGATGGAGCAGGGGACCCGGGTCACCTCGAGCCAGCTGCGCCGGCTCGGACCGGGCATGAGGTCCTCACGGCTGCCGGCCGCGACCGCGGCCGCGCGGGCCTTCGAGGGCAGGGGCCGGCACTAGGACGAAGGGGGTCCCCCCTTCGTCCCGGCGCTGCTCAGTCCCGCCGGTCCTGCCAGGTGCACACGCAGGCCTCGTTGCCGTCGGCGTCGGCGAGGACCCACCACGCCGGCGCGAACTCGTCGGTGACGAGACGCCCGCCCGCCGCGATGGCCGCGTCGACGCGCTCCTGCGCGATGTCGTGGGGGATGTAGACGTCGAGGTGCAGCCGGTTGCGGACCTCGCGCGGTGCGCTCTCCTGGAACCAGATCTGCGGCAGCTGCCCGTCGGGCGAAGGGAGGACGTCCGGGTCCCCCTTCGCCGGCTCGTGCCCGGTGAGGGCCTGCCAGAAGGGACGGATCGCGCTCGCGTCCGCGGTGTCGATGCCGATGGTCATCGCGACGACGACGTGCGGGTCGTGCTCGGCCCCGAGCTCCTCGGCGATGCGGGAGATCTCGCCCGCCAGCTGGAGGTCGCGACTGGTCAGGCCACCCACGTCGTGGCTCACGAGGAGCAGCCCGACCCAGTTGTAGCGCAGGTCGATGTCGGGGTGGTGGTCGGCGGCGTCGGCGACCCGGGCGATGCGGGTCACGAGCTCGACCGCGGCCGGGTAGTCCGCGGTGCGCAGGCGGGTGCGGAGGGTGCCGTCGATCTCGCGCCACCCCCGCGGGGCGGCCTCGGCGACATGGCTGCTGGACAGGGTCTGGGCGTCGTCGCTCATGTGACCCACGTTAGGCCCCGCGGGGCCGCTCCGGCGGGGGATCCGCCGTTAGCCTCGAGCGCATGACGGCCGCCGCGTTCTTCGACCTCGACCGCACCCTCCTGCCCAAGGCCTCCGGGCCCGCCCTGTCCGCGGCCATGCGGCAGACGGGGGTCGTCTCGGCCCGGCTGCCGGGCGAGTCGCTCGTCTTCGGGTACTTCAACCTCCTCGGGGAGTCCCTCGGCTCGATCGCCCTCGCCCGGCAAGCCGTCCACGTCGCCCGCGGCCGGGCGGCCGACGCCTTCGACGAGGCCGCGGAGGTCGCGGCCGACGTGCTCGAGCCGCTCGTCGGGCCCTTCGCCAGGATGCTCATCGAGGAGCACCACGACGCCGGGCGGCTCGTCGTCCTCGCGACGACGACGCCCGAGCACCTCGTCCGGCCGCTCGCCGAGCGCCTCGGCATCGATGCCGTCATCGCCACCCGGTACGAGGTGGGGGAGGACGGCCGCTTCACCGGCCGCCACGACGGGCACTTCGTGTGGTCGATGGGCAAGATCGCCGCCGTGCGCGACTGGGCGGAGCAGCAGGGCGTCGACCTCGACGCGTCCTTCGCGTACTCGGACTCGATCTACGACGCGCCCCTGCTGCGCGCGGTCGGCAACCCGGGCGCGGTCAACCCGGACCCTCGCCTGCAGGCGCTCGCGGTGGCCGCCCGCTGGCCCGTCCTGCACTTCGACACCTCCCCCGGCGTCTTCAAGCTGCCCGTCATCGGCCTGGAGCTGCAGCGCAGCCTCGCGCTGCTCGCCCGCCCCGAGCTCTTCCCCTACGCTCGGTTCTCCATCCGGGGCGTCGACAACGTCCCGAGGGTCGGGCCGGCGATCCTCGTCGGCAACCACCGCTCGTACTTCGACGCCATGGCGATGCTCGTGGCCATGGGGCGCACGAGCCGCTCCGCCCGGTTCCTCGGCAAGAAGGAGCTCTTCGACGTCCCCGGCCTCGGTGCCTTCTTCCGAGCAGGTGGCGGCATCAGCGTCGACCGCCGCGGGGACGACCCGGACAGCCCGGACGCCTTCGCGGCCGCGGTCCGCGCGCTCGCCGGCGGCGAGCTGGTCGCGATGATGCCCGAGGGCACGATCCCGCGCGGCATCGACTTCTTCGAGCCGGGCATGTCCGGGTACCCCGGCGCAGCGCGCCTGGCCCAGCTGACCAAGGTGCCCGTCATCCCCTTCGCCATCACCGGCACCGAGCAGGTCTGGCCGCGCTCGTCGAGGCTGCCCCGGGTCACCCAGGTGCTCCGGCGGCCCGAGGTCACCGTGACCTTCGGCGAGCCGGTGGAGCTGAAGCGCCGATCCGTGGCGCGCGACATGGAGCGGGTCTTCGACGCCATCACCGCGCTGCTGCCGGACGAGGTCCGCCAGCCGCCCCGCCCGACGCTCGCCGAGTTGGCCCGCAGCTACCCGGACGGGCGCGTGCCCGACGAGGACCGCTGGTACGCGGTCGACGGGGACGGGGACGGGGGATGAGTGGGCGCACGGTCGGGGGCCGGCGCACGTGACGACCGTCCACGGGCTCGTGCTCGCGGCCGGGGCGGGCCGTCGGATGGGCCGGCCCAAGGCCCTCATGACCGACCCGGACGGCACATCGTGGTTGGCCCGGGCGGTCGCCGTCCTGGACGAAGGGGGTTGCGCCGCGACGACCGTCGTCCTGGGCGCCGGCGGCCCGGTCGGGCCGACGCTGCCGAGGACGACGTACACGCACTGCCCCGACTGGGCAGAGGGCCTCGGCACCTCGTTGGCGCACGGGCTGCGCACCCTCGACGACGGTGACGCGGACGCCGTCCTCATCCACCTCGTGGACCTGCCGGACGTCACCGCGGCGGTGGCGCGACGGCTGCTGGCGTCGCACGTGGACGCCGGCACCCTGCGTCGAGCGGTGTACCGCGGGCGGGTCGGGCACCCGGTGCTCGTCGGCCGGGACCACTGGGGCCCGCTCGTCGCCGGGCTCTCCGGGGACCGGGGGGCCGGCCCGTATCTGCGACGGCACGGCGCCGTCGGTGTCGAGTGCGGCGACCTGGCGACCGGGGAGGACGTCGACCACCTGCCGTGACCGGGACGCGTCGCGTGGCGCCACGTGCAGTCCGGGGCGCCGCAGCGCCGTAATGTACGTCCATGCCTGCCGATGCCGCGTTCCTCGTCGCGGGGCTGGCCCTCCTCGTCGCCGTCGTCCTCCCGGGCCTGACTCGGAAGCTGGCCGTCTCCGCGCCGATGGTGCTGATCGGTCTGGGCATGGCCATCGGCCTGCTGCCCGTGCCCGACGGCGCCAATCTCGACCCCGTGGACTCCCGGGTGATCGTCGAGCACGTCACCGAGTTCACCGTGCTCGTGGCGCTCATGGGCGTGGGTCTCGCCCTGGACCGCCCGCTGTCCCTGCGTCGGCCGGGCACCTTCCGAGCCTGGGGGGCGACGTGGGGGCTGCTCCTGGTGACGATGCCGCTGACCATCGGCGCGGTGGCGCTGCTCGGGTGGACCGTCGGTGGGCTCGCGCCCGCGACCGCGCTCCTGCTGGGTGCCGTGCTCGCTCCCACCGATCCCGTGCTCGCGAGCGACGTGCAGGTGGAGGGGCCGGCGGTGGAGACCGACGACTCCCCGGTCGACGAGCGCGACGAGGTCCGCTTCGCCCTGACCTCGGAGGCAGGGCTCAACGACGGGCTGGCCTTCCCCTTCGTCCACGCGGCGATCCTCATGCTCACCGCCGGTGCCGTGTCCGACTGGGGGCCGCGCTGGCTCCTCTGGGACCTCGTCGGCAAGGTGGCGGTGGGGGTCGTCGTGGGCGTCGCGGCCGGGTGGCTGCTGGCCAAGCTCGCCTTCCGCGCCCCGAACCCGGCGGTACGCACCGCTGACCTGGGAGAGCCGACCTTCGCGCTGGCCGCCGTGTTGGCCGCCTACGGGGCCAGCGAGCTCCTCGGGGGATACGGGTTCCTGGCCGTCTTCGTGACGGCGATGACCATCCGGTCAGCGGACCGCGACCACGTCTACCACCGCCACATGCACGAGTTCGTCAACCGGCTCGAGCACCTGCTCGTCTTCGTCATCCTCCTGCTGCTGGGCGTGGCGCTCACGCGCGGGATCCTCGGGCACCTCGACGCGCGCGGCGCACTCCTCGGCGCGGGAGTCGTGCTCGTCGCGCGGCCACTGGCCGGCGCCGCCGGCCTGTGGATCGGCCGGCGGCGCGGTGGGCGGATCCACGGGCTGGACGTCCGGGAGCGAGCCGTGACCGCCTTCTTCGGCGTGCGGGGCATCGGCTCGCTGTACTACCTGGCCTACGCGGCCGGGCACGCACCGGTCGAGGGCGAACGCTGGCTGTGGTCGACGGTCACCTTCACCATCGTGCTGTCCGTCGTCGCCCACGGCGTCCTCGTCACGCCCGCCATGAGCTGGATCGAGCGCCACCGTGAGGACGGCATCGGTCCGGTCGAGGCCCTCACTCCTTCGCCGCACCCTCCTCGGCGCCCTCCATCGCCGCCTGGGCCTCGGTGACGATGCGACGGGTGGCCTCCTCCGCGAGCTCGGCGTGACCCGCGGCGACGGCCGCCGCGACCTCGACGTGCCAGTCGATGGCCCTCTGCTCGGGGATCTGCGGCATGAGGTCGTGCTCCGTGCGGCCGGTGAGTGCCTCGGCGACGAAGGGGGCGAAGCCCGACAGCAGCGCGTTGCCCGAGGCCTCGAGCAGAGTCCGGTGGAAGGCGATGTCGTGCTGCAGGTAGGGCCACAGGTCTCCCCGTGGCCCAGTGCTCGCCATCCCCGAGGCGGCGGCGCGCAGCTGCTCGACCTGCTCGGCGGTGGCGCGCTGGGAGGCGAGCCGGGCGGCCTGCGGTTCGATGCCCCGGCGCAGCTCGCTCACCTCGCGCAGCTGGGAGAGGCGCTGCGGTCCCTCCAGGCGCCAGTGGATGATCACCGGGCTGAGCGCCTCCCAGGAGTCCTCCGGCTGGATCGTCACGCCGACGCGGCGGCGTGAGGACGCCACGCCGATCGACTCGAGCACCTTGATGACCTCGCGCACGACGGTCCGCGAGACGCCGTAGCGGGCCTCGAACTGCTCCATGGAGAACACGTCGCCGGCCGACAGGCGTCCGTCCATGAGGTCGGACCCGATCTGCGTGAGCACCGTGTGGTGCAGGCCCCCGCCCCGCGTGCTGGTCATGGAGCGGATTGTCGCAGAGGCGGGCGTCCTGGCCCCACGACGACGGTGCGCTCTTGCGCAATAAGCATACTTTTGTCACAGTGGGCGCCGCGGGCCGACGTGGGCCTGCCCCACGCCACCCGTAGGAGACACCGATGTTTCTCGTCGAGGACGCCGTCACTGAGCCTGCCTACGGCTCCGGGGTCCTGCTCGCCATCGCCGCAGCGGCCGTGGCGCTGCTGCTCGTGCTGATCATCCGCTTCAAGGTCCACGCCTTCGTGGCCCTCGTGCTCGTCAGCTTCCTCACCGCGCTCGCGACGAGGATCGCGCCCGCCGACGTCGTGACGACGATGACCGACGGCTTCGGCCAGACCCTCGCCTCGGTCGCGCTCCTCGTCGGGCTGGGCGCGATGATCGGCCGGCTCCTCGAGGTGACCGGCGGGGCCCAGGTGCTCGCGGACACCCTCATCGCACGATTCGGCGAGGACCGGGCCCCCTTCGCCCTCGGCATCGCGTCGTTGCTCTTCGGCTTCCCGATCTTCTTCGACGCCGGCCTCGTCGTCATGCTGCCGATCATCTTCAGCGTCGCGCGGCGTTTCGGCGGGTCGGTCCTGCGCTACGCCTTCCCCGCGGCCGGTGCCTTCGCCGTCATGCACGCCTTCGTGCCGCCGCACCCCGGCCCGGTCGCCTCGGCCGAGCTCGTCGGCGCCGACATCGGCCTGCTCCTCGTCTTCGGTCTCCTCGTCGGTCTGCCGACCTGGTACGTCGCGTCCTATCTCTACGGCCTGTGGGCCGGCAGCCGGTACATGGTCGACGTCCCCGACCTGCTCTCCGGGGGCGACGTGGCAGGGGCGAAGGGGGAGACCCGCCTCCCGTCCTTCGCTCTCGTGCTCACGGTGCTCCTGCTCCCGATGGTCCTGATCTTCGTCGACACCGGCCTCAACACGCTCGCCACGTCGGGTGTGGTCGACGGTGACGCCACGTGGGTCAACGCGCTGCGCATCATCGGCAAGACGCCGATCGCGCTGCTCATCACGACCCTCTTCGCGATGGTGGCCCTCGGCTGGCGCAACCGGTCCAGGGCGATGACGGAGTCGATCCTGAACGACGCACTCGGGCCGGTGTGCGCGATCATCCTCATCACGGGTGCCGGCGGCATGTTCGGCGGGGTCCTGCGCGCCAGCGGCATCGGCCAGGCGCTCGCGGGCACGCTGGAGTCGACCGGGCTGCCCGTCATCGTCGCGGCTTTCGTCGTCGCCGCCACGCTGCGCATCGCGCAGGGCAGCGCGACCGTTGCCCTGACGACCGCCGCCGGCCTCATGGCCCCGACGATCGAGGCGACGTCGGGGCTGAGCTCGATCGACCTGGTGCTCATCGTCCTCGCGATCGCCGGCGGTGCCACGGTGCTGTCGCACGTCAACGACTCGGGCTTCTGGCTCGTCGGGCGCTTCCTGGGCATGGACGAGAAGACGACGCTCAAGACGTGGACCGTCATGGAGACGCTCATCGGCGTCGTCGGGTTCCTCATCGCCTTCGCCCTGAGCCTGGTGCTCTGACGTGACCACCCACGTCGTCGTCATGGGCGTCTCCGGGAGCGGCAAGACGACGGTGGCCGAGGGGGTCGCCGACCGCACCGGATGGATCTTCGCGGAGGCCGACGCCTTCCACCCGCAGGCCAACATCGACAAGATGGCGAGCGGCACGCCGCTCACCGACGAGGACCGGTGGCCCTGGCTGAGGGACCTCGCGGCGTGGATGGCCGAGCACGCGGCCCGCGGCGAGGACACCGTCATCACCTGCTCCGCCCTCAAGCGGGCCTACCGCGACGTGCTGCGCGCGGACGTCGCGGCTCTCGGTGCAGGGCACCGGGTGGTCTTCGCCCACCTCGACGGCTCGGCGGAGGTCCTCGCCGAGCGACTCGCGGGGCGCCGGGGGCACTTCATGCCCGCGTCGCTCCTGCAGTCGCAGATCACCACCCTCGAGCCGCTCGGCCCGGACGAGGACGGTGTCCGTCTGGACCTCACGGCCGAACCGCAGGCGCTGGTCCGGCTGGTGCTCGACGCGGTGGGGTGACCCCCCTTCGCTCGGCGCCGCCCACGCAAGGCCTCGCCTCCCGGCTAGGCGCCGGCCACGCGCACGATCAGGGCCTGCGGGTCGACGCTCACCCGCAGCCGCGAGGCCTCCCCGATGACGTCGCCGTCGACCTGCACGGGGTGCGGCTCGTCGACCTCGGCGGTGTAGACCGAGCCGGAGGTGCGGATCAGCTCGGAGCCGTCGCGCATGCTGCGGCCGAGGACGCGGACCGCGACCGAGCCCCAGCCGATGAGCGTCCTCGGGGCGACGACCACGCCGTCGAGCAGACCGTCCTCGAGCCTGGCGCTCGGGACGAGCTGGATCCCGCCCTGCAGGGTGCCGCAGTTGCAGACGAGGAAGCTCCGGGCGCTCACCGGGTCCTGCTCCCGTCCGTCCACGCTCCACCGCACGCGGAAGCGGGTGACGAAGAGCTTGCGCAGCCCGGTGACGAAGTAGGCCGACCAGCCCACCCTGGCCTTGAGGTCCTCGCTCGTGCCGTCCATGATCTCCGCGTCGAAGCCCATGCCCGCCATGACGAGGAAGGGGTGGCGCTGCACCGGCGGACCCTCGACCGGGTGCTCGGCCTGCCCGGAGTCCTCGGTCGCCGGCTCCTCGGCGGGGTCGAGCTCGAGCCACGCCACGTCGATGGCCTTGTTGCGACCGTTGTACGCGACCCGGAGGGCGGGGACGAGGTCCACGCCGACGGGGATGTCGAGGTTGCGGGCCAGGAGGTTGCCCGTGCCGCGGGGGAGCAGTCCCATGGGCGTGCGCGTGCCGGCGAGGGCCACGGCGACCGCGCGGATGGTGCCGTCACCGCCGAGCGGGCAGACGACGTGGACGCCCTCGTCGAGCGCCTGGCGCGTCTGGCCGGTCCCCGGGTCGTCGATCGTGGTCTCGATGAAGAGCGGCTCGGCCCAGCCGAGCTGGGTGCTCGCGGCCGCGAGCTCGGCGCGGGTCGCGGCGACGTCGGTGAACTTCGTCGGGTTGATGATGATCGCTGCCCGCCGGGGCGTCTCCCGTGCGTCCTTGTCCTTGCGGAAGCTGCCGCGGGTCGGGCGGGGCTTGCGGTGCCGAGCGCTCGGGGCGCCGGGGCCGGCGAGCACGAGCGCAGCGGCGACGCCGACGAGTACGAGGGAGAGCGCGATGACGAGCGCCAAGAGGGTCCAGTCCGACACGCCGGTGACGCTACCGGACCGTAGGCCGTGGGCCCGTCGTCGACCGGGCCGGGGCGCCGGGCCGACAGCGTCCACATCGCGGATATCCTGCGTGTCGTGATCGACCTCAAGTTCCTGCGCGACCAGCCCGATGCCGTCCGAGCGAGCCAGCGTGCCCGCGGCGAGGACGAGTCACTCGTCGACGCGGTGGTCGCCGCCGACGAGCGGCGCCGCGCGGCGATCGGGGCCTACGAGAGCGCGCGGGCGGAGCAGAAGGCCGCGAGCAAGGAGCTCGGTCCCGTCATGGGTCGGCTCGCCAGGGCGAAGAAGGCCGGGGAGGACGTCGCGGACCTCGAGACCGAGGCGGCCGCCCTGCGGGACAAGGGGGCCGCGATGTCGGCCCGGGTCAAGGAGCTCGAGGCCGCGGCCGACGAGGCGAAGGGGGAGCTGGACACCTCCCTTCGCGCCATCGGCAATGTCATCCAGCCGGGCGTGCCCGCGGGCGGCGAGGAGGACTTCGACCTCGTCGAGGAGGTCGGTACCCCACGCGACTTCGCCGCGGAGGGCTTCGAGCCCAGGGACCACCTCGAGCTCGGCGAGCTGCTCGGCGCCATCGACATGGAGCGCGGCGCGAAGGTGAGCGGCAGCCGCTTCTACTACCTCAGCGGGGTCGGTGCACAGCTCGAGTGGGCGCTCATGGGGCTGGCGCAGCGGATCGCCGGCGAGGAGGGGTTCACGCCCCTCGTCGTGCCCAACCTCGTGCGTCCGGAGACGATGGCCGGCGCCGGCTTCCTCGACGCGCACGGCGACGAGGTCTACCAGCTCCCCGCCGACGACCTGTACCTCACGGGCACCTCCGAGGTCGCGCTCGCCGGCTTCCACGCCGACGAGATCCTCGACCTGTCGCAGGGCCCGCTGCGCTACGTCTCGACCTCGACCTGCTACCGCCGCGAGGCCGGCAGCTACGGCAAGGACACCCGCGGCATCTTCCGGGTGCACCAGTTCCAGAAGACGGAGATGTTCGTCTTCTGCCGCCCCGAGGACGCCGTCGCCGAGCACGACAACCTGCTGCGCATCGAGCGCCGGGTCCTCGAGGCGCTCGAGCTGCCCTACCGGGTCATCGACGTCGCGGCCGGTGACCTCGGCGGGCCGGCGAGCCGCAAGTACGACTGCGAGGCGTGGGTGCCGACGCAGGCGAAGTACCGGGAGCTGACCTCGACGAGCAACTGCACGACCTTCCAGGCGCGTCGTCTGAACATCCGCGAGCGCAACGCGGAGGGCGGCGGCACGCGCACGATCGCCACGCTCAACGGGACCGCGATCACGAGCACCCGTCCGATCGTCGCGCTCCTCGAGAACCACCAGCAGGCCGACGGCTCCGTGCGCGTGCCAGCGGCCCTCCAGCCCTTCCTCGGTCGCGAGGTCATCGCCCCTCGATGACGAGCACGGCGGACGCGAAGGGGGTCCCCCGGCGGCGCTCAGGTCCGTTGGCTAACTTGGAGGTGTCCGCCGACGGCGGTGGAGACGGAGGAGCTGGAGTGGATCTCGCTGCGGGGCACGCCGTGGGAACCCCCGCCCCGGTCGGTCGTGCCCGCCTCGTGGGCGCGGTGACCGCACGGGTCCTCGACGGCCAGGCGGTCGCGATCCACGGACCCCGCGGGATGGGGCGCAGCACCGTCCTCGACCTCGTGACGGCGGCGGTGCCCAACGCGGTGCCGGTGCGGCTGCACCGTCGGGGCACCCGGGGCCACGCCGCACAGGTCATCGCGCAGGCCTTCCCGGCCGAGACCCTGGACGAGCTGCCGGAGCGGATGCGCGCGCGGCTCGCCGACACCCGCCTGCTCTCCGGCAACGACCCGACGGCCCAGCTCGGGGACGCACTCACCGAGCTGCTCACCACCCACGCCGCCCGAGCCCCCTTCGTCCTCGTCCTCGACGACGCCCAGCACTTCGACCTGGTGAGCCTCGTCGCGCTGCGGACGGCCGCCAGCCGCTCGCTCGGGCCCGGCACGCTCGGGATCCTGCTGTCGGTGGGGCCGGCGGAGGTGTCGGCGCGCACCGGCTTCGTGCCGGACCCGCTCGACACCCGGGAGATCCCGCTGCTCCACATCGACCTCGCGCCACTGGCCGGCGCGGACACGGTCGAGATGCTCACGTCCGTCGGTGTGCCGACCGACACGGCCCTGTGGGCGCACCGCGAGTCGGGTGGCAACCCCGGCCTGGCGCACCAGCTCGCGGCCGCGACGGACTCCCAGAGCCCCCTGGAGATGACCCGGGCGGTCGACGCCCTCGCGCGCGGCCACGCCAACGCGCTGTCCGAGCAGGTGCGTACGACGCTGCGCCGCGTCGCGGCCATGCACCAGCCGACGGCGGCGGTCCTCGGGCGGATCTTCGGCCCGGACGCCGACGCGAGCATCGCCACGGCCCGGGCGCTCGCGATGATCGTCACCGAGGACGACTACCTGCGCCTCACGCCGGCTGCCCTGGGCGACGTGCTGCTCGAGTCGATCGACAGCGACGAGCTCGTGCGCCTGCACCGCGAGCTCGCCGAGCACGCCGACAACGACGGCTTGGTGCGTTACCACCTCGCGCTCGCCGGCGACCCGTCGACGAGCCCCGCCGACCTCGCGTCCTCCGCCGCGGGGGCCGCTGCGCGCGGCGAGCACGACCTCGCCGGCCACCTCTACCTGCTGGCCGCGGACGCCGGGACGCCCGAACGAGCCGAGTGGCTCACCTGCTGCCTGGAGAACGCGGTCATCGGCAAGGAGACCCGCGTCCTGCACCGCGCCGTCCGGGCCGCCGTCGAGCTCACCGACCCCAACCACCGGGTGCGCGCCGACCTCGCCCTCGTCGAGCTGGGCGACCCTGCTCCCGACGAGGTCCTCGTCTCCGCGATGCAGGCCTCGCGCCGGCACCCCGAGCTGCAGGCCCGCGTGCTGCTGCAGCGCGCCCGTGTCCTCCTCAGCACGCACGACCTGCGCACGGCACTCGACCTGGCCCGCCGCTCGGCGGAGCTGGCCGCCCGCGCCGACCGCCCGGACATCGAGGTCGAGGCACTCACCGCCGCGGCCTCGGTGAGCCGCACGCTGGGCGAAGGGGGGGCGCGCGAGCTCATCGAGGAGGCCGCCGCGCTCGCCGCTCCGCCGCGGCCGGGCCAGGTGCACACCTCCGCGCGCTACATCGCGGCGCGCTTCGCGCTGCACGACGACGACCTGCAGCGAGCGCGCGCGGAGTTCGTCGACATGCTCGCCGACGTCGGCCAGGACGCCGGGTACGACACCGTGCACATCCTGCGCAGCCTCGTCGAGATCGTCGCGCGGCAGGGACGAGGACGCGAGGCGCTGGAGCTGGCGGGGCGGGCGACCCGGGCGGCGACGCACTTCGACACCCCGGTCGCGACCACCTGGTACATCGAGTCGGTGGCCGAGTCGGTGGGCGGGACCTTCGAGAGGTGCGCGGTGGTGAGCGCCCGCGGGGTCGCGCTCGCCCGGGAGCAGGACGACGAGCGCTACCTGCGCCGCCAGCTCACCTGTCTGGGGCTCGCCCGGCTCCACCTCGACGACCTCGCGGGGGCGGTGGCGGTCTACCGGGAGCTGCGCGCGATCGACGCGGCGAGCGGTATCCAGGACGTGACGGCGCTGCGCTGGCACACCGATGCGGTGACGGCCCTCGCCCTCACCGGCGAGGTGGTCGAGGCCGAGGAGCTGCTGGCCCTGGTGCGCGAGAGCCTCGACTCCGGGCAGGGCGCTCCCGGCGTCGTCATCGCCGCGGACCGGGCGGCTGCCGAGATCGCGGCCGCGCGGGGTGACCTCGACGAGGCGCGCCGGCTCGTGACCCGTGCGGCCACGGCCGCCGCGGAGCGCCGGCTGCCCATCGAGCAGGCCCGCTCCCTGGTCGCGCTCGCCCACCTCGAGCGCCGGGCCCGGCGGACCGGCCGCAGCCGGGAGGCGTCCGAGCGGGCCCGTGAGGTGCTGCGGCCCCTGCACGCCGAGCCGTGGACGGCGTGGGTCCAGGCCCGGTTCCCCGAGGGCGCGGCGCTGCACAGCCTCGAGCCCGAGCAGTCGGACAGCGCCGACCCGCTCGCCGAGCTGACGCTCACCGAGCAGCAGGTCGCCGCCCTGGTCGCCGACGGCGCGAGCAACCGCGAGATCGCCCAGCGCCTCCACCTGAGCGTCAAGACGGTCGAGGGCACCCTGACGCGGATCTACCGCAAGTCCGGCGTGCGCTCGCGCACCCAGCTCGCGACCCTCGTCCTCGGCCACGGTTGGCGCTGATCGAAGGGAGGGGACCTGCTCCCACCCGACCCGCCGCCAACCTCCTCGTCAGTCCGTCGTCCGGGCGTTGAAGGCGCGCAGCGCCAGCGGCGCGATGACGAGCGTGATCGCGACGGACCAGATGATCGCCGCGAGCTCGGGGTGGTGCAGCGGCCACGGGGCGTCCGCGCGCAGGGGCTGACCGGCGACGCCCCAGTTGTCGCGCATGGCCTGGCTCAGGGCGCTGATCGGGTTCCACTCCGCGATCGTGCGCAGCCAGGTCGGCATGACGTCGGTGCGCGCGAAGGCGTTGGAGAGGAAGGTGACCGGGAAGATCGTCGTGAACATCAGCCCGTTGACCGCCTCGACGGAGCGCATGGCCGAGCCGACGAGGATGCCGATCCAGATCATCGCGAAGCCGAAGAGCAGCAGCAGCCCGTAGCCGACGAGCGCGTTGACCACCCCGTCGTGGAGCCGCCACCCGATGAACAGACCCGTCACCGACATGACCGCGACGCCGATGCTCGAGTGGATGAGCGCGGCGATGCTGCGGGAGACGAGGATCGAGGAGCGCTGGATGGGCAGGGAGCGCAGGCGGTCGACCATGCCCTTGCCGATGTCGGTGTTGAGGCCGACGGCGACGATGAAGGAGCTGAAGGCGATGGTCTGCGCCATGATCCCGGGCAGCAGCCACGGCTTGTAGTCCACGCCGGGGATGTTGATGGAGCCGCCGAAGACGTACGCGAAGAGCAGCACGAACATCACCGGCTGGATCGTCACGTCGGTGAGCATCTCGGGCTGGCGCTTGATGTGCGTGAGGTTGCGGCGCACGAGGGTGGTGATCTGGCGGGTGCGGCTCGCCCCGGTCATGCCGGTGCCTCCTGGTTGCTGGACTCCCCGGCCGTGTGACCGGTGAGGGAGAGGAAGACGTCGTCGAGGCTGGGCCGCTGCATGCCGAGGTCGTCGACCTCGATCCCGGCCCCGTCGAGCTCGCCCGCGATCCGGGTCAGCTCCGCGACGGCGGCGCCCGGGGCGGTGAGCCGCCGAGCGTCCGCGTCGACGTGCAGCTCGCCGACGATCCGGCGGACGAGCCCGGCGGCCCGGCCGACCTCGTCGTGCCGGGAGACCGTGACGACGAGGCTCGTCGCGCCGGACTGGTTCTTCAGCTCGAGCGGGGTGCCCTGGGCGATGATCCTCCCGTGGTCGATGACGCAGACCCGGTCGGCCAGCTGGTCGGCCTCGTCGAGGTACTGCGTCGTGAGCAGCAGCGTCGTGCCGTCGCGCACGAGGTCACGCAGCACGTCCCACAGCTCGACGCGGCTGCGCGGGTCGAGGCCGGTGGTCGGCTCGTCGAGGAAGAGGACCGACGGGTGGGCGACGAGGCTGACCGCGAGGTCGCTGCGCCGTCGCATGCCGCCGGAGTAGTCCCGGACCACCTTGTTGCCCGCCTCGGTCAGCGAGAACCGCTCGAGCAGGTCGTCGGCACGCCGGCGCACCTCGCGCCCGGGCAGGCCGTAGAGGTCGCCGATCAGACGCAGGTTCTCCCGCCCGGTCAGCAGGTCGTCGACCGTCGCGCTCTGGGCGGTCAGGCCCATGCTCGCGCGCACCGCGTCGGGCTGCGTCGCCACGTCGTGGCCGGCGACCCGGGCCGACCCGCTCGTGGGGACCGTCAGCGTCGTCATCATCCGCACGGTGGTCGTCTTGCCCGCGCCGTTGGGCCCCAGGAGGCCGAAGACGGTGCCACGGGGCACCGTGAAGCTCACGTCGTCGACGGCCGTGAAGTCGCCGAATCGCTTGACCAGGCCCTCGGCCTCGATCACCGGTGTCGTCATGTCGGACCACGCTAGGGCCGGCACCCGAGCGCGCACTACCGCTTTTCGAGCTCGATGTGGTCGTCGGGGTCGTGGCTGCGGCGCAGCGAGCGGCGGACCATCCACACGAGCACACCGAGGGCGGTCAGGACGATGAGCGCGTAGACGACCTTGCTGATCGGGTCCATGTACCGCTCGACGAGCTCGTACCGGTCGCCGAGCTGGAACCCGATCCACACGAAGAGGCTGTTCCAGATGAGCGACCCGGCGCTCGTGTAGCCGACGAACTTCGCCAGTGGCATCCGGTCGATGCCGGCCGGGATCGAGATGAGGCTGCGGATGCCCGGCACGAAGCGCCCGAAGAAGACCGCCTTGGCCCCGTGCCTGGAGAACCACGCGTCGGTCTTGTCGATGTCCGCGACGTCGACGAGCGGCATCCGGCGCGCGATGCCCCGCAGCCGGTCCATGCCGAGCGCAGCGCCCAGCCCGTAGAGCAGCAGCGCGCCCGTGACCGAGCCGAGCGTCGCCCAGAGGATCGCCTCGACGACGGAGTACCGGCCCTGCGCGGCGGTGAAGCCGGCCAGGGGCAGGATCACCTCGCTGGGGATCGGCGGGAAGATGTTCTCGAGGAAGATCCCGAGCGCGATGCCGGGCCCCCCGATGCTGTCCATGAGGTCGAGGACCCACTGGACGATGGTGTTCATGCGGCCCTTCCGAGGGTGGCGTCTACGGTGGGGCCCCGTGGGCACCCCGGATGATCATGCCAAGGCTACGGGCGCTCCCTTCGCGCGCCCTGTGAACCACGGGGTCGGGCCGTGGGAGGGCGACTGGCCGCAGGACGAGCGCCTCGACCCGCAGCTGCTCCGCGAGGGCGACCGGCGCAATGTCGAGGACCGGTACCGCTACTGGTCCCACGACGCGATCACCGCGGACCTGGCCACGCGGCGCCACGACTTCCACGTCGCGATCGAGAACTGGGAGCACGACTTCAACATCGGCTCGGTGGTGCGCACCGCCAACGCGCTGGGTGCGGCCGCCTTCCACGTCGTCGGCAAGCGGCGGTGGAACCGTCGCGGCGCGATGGTCACCGACCGTTACCAGGTCGAGCACCACCACCCCGACGTCGCGTCCTTCCTCGCCTGGGCGAGCACCGCGGGCGAAGGGGGGACCCCCCTTCCCGTCATCGGCATCGACAACGTGCCGGGATCGGTCCCGATCGAGACCCACGACCTGCCGCGGGGGTGCGTCCTCGTCCTCGGGCAGGAGGGCCCCGGCATCAGCCCGCAGATGCTCGCTGCCTGCGACGTGGTCCTGGCGATCAGCCAGTTCGGCTCGACGCGCTCGATGAACGCAGGTGCCGCCGCAGCCATCGCGATGCACGCGTGGGTGCGGCGGCACACCTTCGGTCAGGTACCCGGCGAGGGCTGACCCTGCGGTCGGGCGCTACCTGGTCGCGGCGAGGTCGATGTCCCCGCGGGAGGCGCCGAGCTCGCGCTCCATGCTGTCGAACTCGGCCTGGATCTCCGGGTCCGTGGACGGCTTGGCGAGCGAGACGGCGACCGTGACGAGCAGGTTGAGCAGGAAGCCGGGGACGATCTCGTACATCCGGTCGCTCAGGCTGTCGATGTTGCCCCAGACGAAGACCGTGACCGCGCCGACGACCATGCCGGCGAGGGCGCCGGTGGCCGTGAGGCGCCGCCAGTAGAGCGAGAGCAGGACGATCGGGCCGAAGGCGGCACCGAAGCCGGCCCACGCGAAGGCGACGAGCTCGAGGATCGCCGAGTCGGGGTCGAGGGCGAGGACGAGGCCGACGAGCGCGACGACGAGCACGCCGACCCGGCGGTAGAGGAGCAGCGCCTTGTCCGAGGCCTTGCGCCCGGTGAGGTTGACCAGGTCCTCGACGAGGGCGGAGGAGCAGACGACGAGCTGGCTCGACATCGTCGACATGATCGCGGCGAGGACGGCGGCGAGCACGAAGCCGGCGACGAGGGGGTGGAAGAAGATCTGCGCCAGCAGGAGGAAGACGGTCTCGGGGTCCTCGATCTGCTTCGCCGGGTCGGCACCGTTGAAGTAGGCGACACCGATGATCGCGGTGGTGATCGCGCCGAGCGCCGTGATGATCATCCAGGTGGTGCTGACGATCCGGCCGTAGTGCGCGTCGGCGGGGGTGCGCAGCGCCATGAAGCGCACGATGATGTGCGGCTGGCCGAAGTAGCCCAGGCCCCACGCGGCCGTCGAGATGATCGCGAGGACGAGCAGGCCGGTGCCCTCGTCGCCGGCGAACAGGTTGAACACGTCCGGGTTGACGGCACGGGCACCGTCGGCGATCTCGCCCGGCGAGCCGACCTCGAAGAGCGCGACGAAGGGGACGGCGACGAGCGCGGCGAACATCAGCAGGCCCTGCGCGACGTCGGTGAGGGTCGCCCCGAGGAAGCCGCCGAAGAGCGTGTAGACCAGCGTGACCGCGGCGACGAGGAGCACGCCGTGCAGGTAGGTCCAGCCGAAGGAGCTCTCGAAGAACTTGCCCGCGGCGACCATGCCGGAGGAGACGTAGAAGGTGAAGAAGGCGAGGATGACGACCGCCGCGACGATGCGCAGCAGGTTGGTCCGGTCGCGCAGGCGCCGCCCGAAGTAGCTCGGGATGGTGATCGAGTCGCCGGCGATCTCGGTGTAGGCGCGCAGCCGGGGCGCGACGAACTTCCAGTTGAGCCACGCGCCGACCGTCAGGCCGATGGCGATCCAGCTCTCGATGAGGCCGGAGGCGTAGATGGCACCGGGCAGGCCCATGAGCAGCCAGCCGGACATGTCGGCGGCGTTGGCGGACAGGGCCGCAACGGCCGGGTGCAGGCCGCGCTCGGCGAGCATGTACCCGTCGATGTTGCGGGTGCGGGTGTAGGCGTAGTAGCCGATCGCGAGCATCGCGGTGAAGTACACGCCGATGGCGATGAGCTGGTAGGTCGTCTCGGACACGACGAGGTCCTCTCCGGTTGGTGTGGCCGGGGCACACTACATCCGAAGGCGCCCGCACACACCCTGCGTCCTCCCTCGCTCCCTGAGGAGGTCGCGCAGCGACCGTCCCGAAGGGCAGTGTGAGGATGGGCCCCATGGACAGCCGTGACACCCCCTTCGCCCCGTCCGCCCGGTCCGCGGTCGCCCCCTTCGAGGTCATGGACGTGCTCGCCACCGTCGCGCGGATGCGCGCGGAGGGAAGGGAGGTCGTCTCCCTCTGCGCCGGCGAGCCGAGCCAGGGCGCGCCGAGCGCGGTGCAGGTGGCGGCGGCCAGGATCCACGCGGAGGCACGGCCGCTCGGGTACACGCCGGCGCTCGGGACGACCCCCCTCCGGGCCGCGATCGCGGGGCACTACTCCCGCTGGTACGGCCTCGACGTCGACCCGGCCGAGGTCGCCGTGACGACCGGGAGCTCCGGTGGCTTCGTCCTGGCCTTCCTCGCGGCCTTCGACCACGGCGAGCGCGTCGCGCTGGCCCGCCCCGGCTACCCGGCGTACCGCAACATCCTCGAGGCGCTCGGCTGCGAGGTCGTCGACATCGCGACCGGCCCCACGGAGCGCTACCAGCCGACCGTCGCGCAGCTCGAGGCCGTCCACGCGCAGGCCCCGCTCGCCGGCCTCGTCCTCGCCTCGCCGGCGAACCCGACGGGCACGATGGTCGACCGCGGCGAGCTCACCGCGATCGCCGCCTGGTGCAGCGCCCACGGCGTCCGCCTCGTGAGCGACGAGATCTACCACGGCGTGACGTACGGCGAGGGCCCGGACGCGAAGGGGGTGAGCGCCCGGGAGGTCGACGAGCACGCGATCGTCGTCTCGTCCTTCAGCAAGTACTGGGGGATGACGGGGTGGCGACTGGGCTGGCTGCTCGTGCCGCAGGACCTGCGGTCGGCCGTCGACGCCCTCGCGGGCAACATCGCGCTGTGCCCGCCCGCCGCGGCGCAGGAGGCGGCGGTCGCGGCCTTCGCCGAGGAGACGTACGCGGAGGGCGAGGCCGCGCGGCTGCAGTTCGCGCGGGCGCGCGAGGTGCTGCTCCAGCGTGCCCCCGAGCTCGGGTGGGGCGCGGCGGCGCCCGCGGACGGCGCCTTCTACTACTGGGCCGAGCTCGGTGACGCGCTCGCGGGCTTCGCCGACTCCGGCGAGTACGCGGCCGCGCTGCTCGAGGCGACCGGTGTCGCGGTGACGCCCGGCGGGGACTTCGACCCGGTGATCGGGTCGCGCTGCGTGCGGCTGTCCCTCGCCGCCGGCCCGGAGGCCATCGCCGAGGCGCTCGACCGGATCATCGCCTGGCAGGCGTCGCGCTGACCGCACCCCGGCCGTCTCGCTCCCTGACGCGCGGAGCTACCCGGGCGTAACGGCGGTGACCCTTGGCCGGGCGCCGGGCGGATCTGCGAGGATCAGCAGGACGACCACCGAGCCGTGCCAGGAGGCCCACCGCCATGCCCATCGCAACCCCCGACGTCTATCGAGACATGCTCGACCGCGCGAAGGCCGGGTCCTTCGCCTACCCGGCCATCAACGTCACCTCGAGCCAGACCCTCAACGCCGCCATCCGCGGCTTCGCCGAGGCCGGCAGCGACGGCATCGTCCAGGTGTCCACCGGTGGTGGCGAGTACCTGTCCGGCCCGACCATCAAGGACATGGTCACCGGCTCGCTCGCGCTCGCGGCCTACGCGCAGGAGGTGGCGAAGAACTACGACGTCAACATCGCCCTGCACACCGACCACTGCCCCAAGGACAAGCTCGACGGGTTCGTCCGTCCGCTGCTCGCCGCGAGCAAGGAGCGGCGGGACGCCACCGGGCTGCCGATCTTCCAGTCGCACATGTGGGACGGGTCGGCGGTGCCGCTGGCCGAGAACCTGCAGATCGCCCAGGAGCTGCTCGAGCTGGCCAGGGCGGCCGACATCATCCTCGAGGTCGAGATCGGTGTCGTCGGCGGCGAGGAGGACGGGGTCGCCAACGAGATCAACGAGCAGCTGTACACGACCCCCGAGGACGCGCTCGCGACCGTCGAGGCCCTCGGTCTCGGTGAGAAGGGTCGCTACATGACGGCCCTCACCTTCGGCAACGTCCACGGCGTCTACAAGCCGGGCAACGTCAAGCTGCGCCCCGAGATCCTGAAGCAGTGCCAGGACGCGATCGTCGCGAAGTACGGCAGCGACCACGGCGAGCACCCGCTCGACCTCGTCTTCCACGGTGGCTCGGGCTCGAGCGCCCAGGAGATCAGCGACGCGGTCGACTTCGGCGTCGTCAAGATGAACGTCGACACCGACACGCAGTACGCCTTCACCCGCCCGGTCGCCGGCTGGATGCTCGAGAACTACACGGGCGTGCTGAAGATCGACGGCGAGGTCGGCAACAAGAAGCAGTACGACCCCCGCGCGTGGGGCAAGGAGGCCGAGGCGTCGATGGCCGCCCGCGTCGTCGAGGCCTGCGAGAACCTCCGCTCGGCCGGGACGTCGGTGAAGGCCTGATGGACAACCTGCTCGGCATCCCTGAGACCAAGCTGCCCGAGGACCCCGCCGCGGCGCGGATCGACGGGGGCGAGGACGCGGCGAAGGTGGCGGCGGACCTCCCTTCGTCCTCCCTGCCGTGGGCCGTCCTCGCCGAGACCGCGCTCGACGGCGGCCGCTCGATCGAGGCCTACGCCTACGCGCGGACCGGCTACCACCGCGGTCTCGACGCGCTGCGCCGCTCGGGCTGGAAGGGGCAGGGACCGGTGCCGTGGGCCCATGTGCCCAACCGCGGCTTCCTGCGCTCCCTCGCCGCGCTGGCCCAGGCCGCTGGCGAGATCGGTGAGGCCGACGAGGAGCTGCGCTGCCGTACCTTCCTCAGCGACTCCTCGCTGGAGGCGGCCCGCGCGCTGCTCGGCTGACCCGGGACACACGAAGGGCGTCACGACCGTGGTCGTGACGCCCTGCGTGTCGGTCCGGTGTCCCGCAGCCCGGAGCATCCGGCGGGAGGCGCCGCTGAGAAGTCCCCTGATTTCGTGTGCGGCGCCCCCGCACTGATCACAGTTTGCACCATTCGTCCACGTGATCCCGGCACCCGACGGCCACTGGCACTAACATGCCACGCATGTCCCCGACCGCGGCACCCGACGACGAGCCGCTGCGCCGCCTCGAGCGCTACCTCGCCGCAGACACCATCCGCGTCGAGGAGGCCCGCGAGCGGCTCACCGACATCGGTGACCTCCTCATCACGCTGCGGGCCCGGATGCACAACATCGACCTCGGCGACGACCCCGGTGTGCAGGTGCTCACGCAGGACGTCGCCGCGCCGATCATCGACCGCATCGCCAGCCAGGTCGCGCGCGTCGACAACGTCGTCACCGACATCGAGCCGGGGGCGGGTCGCGAGGAGACCAGCACGCGCCACGAGCGCGACCGGGCGATGGCCGGGCAGGTGCAGCGCACGCTCGTCCACCCGATCGTCCTCGAGAGCGAGATCTCCAGCGCCGAGCTGGCCGCCGGCCGGACCGCCGGACAGCTGCAGCGGGTGTCCGACCTCGTCGAGTCCGCATTCTGCGTCCTGGGGGAGGAGGCCGTCCTCACCCTCGCCACGTGGGCTGACCCCACGTCCAACTACGTCCTGATCCACAACCCCGCGCTCGTGCACCACTTCCGGGCGTGGTTCGAGCTGCTGTGGTCGCACGCACCGGTCATCGAGGCCGCCGATGCCGACGCCGACGAGGCGCTGCTGCACATGCTCATGCTCGGGGCCAAGGACGAGATGATCGCCCGCTCGCTCCACGTCGGTCTGCGCACCGTGCGCCGCCGGGTGGCCGCGCTCATGGACCGCTACGGCGTCGCCACGCGCTTCCAGCTGGGCGCAGCGCTGGAGCGCGACGGTCGGCTGTCGGGGCCCGCTCGGTAGAGTGAGGGGGAGCAGCCACGGGCGCGCCCGTGGCTGGACTGCTGTCGAGACCCGCACCTGGTGCGGGCGAGGAGGACCGATGCCGGCGATCGTGCTGGTCGGCGCCCAGTGGGGCGACGAGGGCAAGGGCAAGGCCACCGACCTGATGGGCAACGACGTCGACTACGTCGTGAAGTTCAACGGTGGCAACAACGCGGGTCACACCGTCGTCATCGACGGTGAGAAGTACGCCCTGCACCTGCTGCCCTCGGGCATCCTCACCCCGAGCGTCGTGCCGGTCATCGGCAACGGCGTGGTCATCGACCTCGAGGTCCTCTTCCAGGAGCTCGACGGGCTCGACGAGCGCGGGGTGGACACCTCCAGGCTGCTCATCAGCGCCAACGCGCACATCATCGCGCCGTACAACCGCACGCTCGACAAGGTCACCGAGCGCTTCCTCGGCAAGCGCAAGATCGGCACCACGGGCCGTGGCATCGGCCCGACCTACGCCGACAAGATGAACCGCGTCGGCATCCGGGTGCAGGACATCTTCGACGAGGGGATCCTGCGGCAGAAGGTCGAGGCCGCCCTGGACCTCAAGAACCAGATCCTCGCCAAGGTCTACAACACGCGCGCCGCCGACGTCGACGCCGTCGTCGACGAGCTGCTCTCCTACGCCGACCGGCTGCGGCCCATGGTCGCCGACACCACCCTCGAGCTCGAGCAGGCGCTCGACGCCGGCAAGAACGTGCTCCTCGAGGCCGGTCAGGCGACCCTGCTCGACGTCGACCACGGCACCTACCCCTTCGTCACCTCGTCCTCGGCGACCGCCGGCGGTGCGTGCACCGGGTCGGGCATCCCGCCGACCCGCGTGAGCCGCGTCATCGCGATCCTCAAGGCGTACTCGACACGCGTGGGCGAGGGGCCCTTCCCGACCGAGCTCTTCGACGACGACGGCGAGTTCCTGCGCAAGACCGGCCACGAGTACGGCACGACGACCGGCCGGCCGCGCCGGTGCGGCTGGCTCGACGTGGTCGTCGGGCGCTACGCCACCCGCATCAACGGCGTCACGGACTTCGTCGTCACCAAGCTCGACGTCCTCACGGGGCTGGAGCGCGTGCCGATCTGCGTCGCCTACGAGATCGACGGCGAGCGGGTCGAGCAGATGCCCGTCAACCAGTCCGACGTGCACCACGCGAAGCCGATCTACGAGTACCTCGACGGCTGGTGGGAGGACATCACCCACTGCCGCACCTTCGAGGAGCTGCCCGCCAACGCCCAAGCCTACGTGCTGTGGGTCGAGGAGCTCGTCGGGGCGCGGGTCTCGGCCATCGGGGTCGGCCCGGCGCGCGAGGAGATCATCCCGCGGCACCCGCTGCTCGACGCCTGAGCCTGCCTTCGTCCGGCCAAATGCCGTTGCCAGCGAGGCCCGCGTGCACCATGGTGGGTGCACGGGCCCGCGGTCGCGGTCCCGGCCCCGAGCGAAGGGAGGTCCCATGAGCAACCACGAGAGCGCTCCCGAGGACGTGAAGGCGAAGTTCCGGGAGGCGCTGGAGAAGAAGCAGGCGCACGGCGGAGCCAATGTCTCGCCGAACGGGGCGCACGGCAAGGTCGAGGACGCGCACCGCGCCGAGACCAGTGCGACCCAGCAGATGTTCCGCCGCAAGAGCGGCTGACCACTCACTCCACCCGCGGCCCCCGGAGCGATTGCTCCGGGGGCCGTCGGGGTAGGGGGAACCCGTCCGACCTGCCCCAGACCCGAGGAGGCGCGCCCATGGGTGCCGACGACGCCACAGACCACGACCTGTCCGGGTCCGAACCGGTGCGGTGGACGACGAGTGCGTCCCCCGAGCGGGTGTGGGCGGTGATCGAGGACGCCTGGACCTACGGCGCCTGGGTCGTCGGGGCCTCCCGCGTGCGCTCCGTCGACGACTCCTGGCCGGCTGCCGGAGCTCAGCTGCACCACTCGATCGGCGTCTGGCCGGTCGTGCGTGACGACACGACGTCGGTCCTCGAGCACGACCCGGAGTGCCTGCGCATGGTGCTGGAGGCGCGGGTGCGGCCCCTCGGCACCCAGGTCGTCGAGCTCGAGGTGGGCCCCGGCCCGCGGGGCACCGTCGTCACGATGCGCGAGGACGCATCGGGCGGACTCGCGGCCCTGGTGCCCCGGCCGGTGCGCCAGGCCGGGCTGCGGGTCCGCAACCGTGAGGCCCTGCGCCGCCTGTGCCTGCTGGCCGAGCGGGAGACCCGGGTCGAGAGGGCCTGACGCATGGAGACAGTCGACGCCGTCGTCATCGGTGCGGGCCACCACGGCCTCGTCACCGCCGCGTACCTCGCGGACTCCGGCTGGGACGTGCTCGTCGTCGAGGAGCGTGCGCAGGTCGGCGGGGCGGTCTCGAGCCGCAGCGACGGGGGCTGGACCGAGGACGAGTTCAGCGCCTGCCACCCGCTCGCGCTGGCCTCGCCGGTGCTTCGCGAGCTGGACCTCGAGGCACACGGGCTGGAGTGGCGCCACGCGCCGCGACCGCTCGCCCACCTCTCCGGTCCCGGCGAAGGGGGCGTCGCCCTCCACGCGGACCCGCAGGACACCGCTGCGGACCTCGAGCGGGAGCACCCGGGCGACGGGGCCGCCTGGCTCGAGATGGTCGAGCAGTGGCAGCGCGTGCGCGAGCCGCTCCTCGCCGCGCTGCTCACCCGCTGGCCCCCGGTCAAGGACGTCGCCCGCCTGGTCGCCCGGCTCGGAGTGCGCGAGGCGCCGGACCTCGCGCGGCTCGCCGTGCTGCCGGTGACCCAGCTGGCGCGCGAGGGCTTCGGCGGCACGGGGGCCGGGCAGCTGCTCGCGGGCAACGCGATGCACGCCGACATCCCACCGACCGCTCCGGGCAGCGGCCTGTACGGCTGGCTGATGACGATGCTGTGCCAGGAGGTGGGCTTCCCCTCGCCGCGCGGAGGCACCGGCCGGCTCGCCGAGGCGCTCCGGCGTCGTGCCGAGGGCGCGGGCGCCCGGATCGAGACCGGCACCTCGGTCGAGCGGGTCGTCGTCTCCGGAGGGCGGGTGCACGGGGTCGAGCTCGACGGCGGACGCCGGGTGCGCACGCGGCGGGCCGTCGTGGCGGACACGAGCGCGCAGGCACTCTACGAGGACCTGCTCGACCCCGATGACGTGCCGCAGGGGCTGCGCCGTCGGCTGCAGCGCTTCACCTGGGACCTGCCGACGCTCAAGCTCAACCTGCGCCTCGACGCGCCGATGCCCTGGTCCTCGCCCGCAGCGCGCGGAGCCGGCGTCCTGCACGTCGGCCACGACGTGCCGGGGCTCGTCCGGTGGTCCGCGGACCTGGAGGCGGGAGAGGTGCCGGGGACCCCCTTCGCCCTCCTCGGGCAGATGACGACGATCGACCCGTCGCGCTCACCCGCCGGTACCGAGGCCCTGTGGCTCTACACCCACCTCCCGCGCGACCGGTACGACGACCCCGCCGCGGTCGCGGCGACCGTCGCCGGCTGCGAGGAGGTACTGGACGCCTTGGCGCCGGGCTGGTCCGCCCACGAGGTCGGCCGCTGGGTGCAGGGCCCGCAGGACCTGGAGGCGGCGGACGCCAACCTCGGCCGCGGCGCGGTGGGCGGCGGGACCCAGCAGCTCTTCCAGCAGGCGATCTGGCGACCCGTGACCGGTCTGGGTGGGCCCCGCACGCACGTCGCGGGCCTCTACCTGGGCAGCGCGGCCTCCCACCCCGGCGGCGGTGTGCACGGCGGGTGCGGGTACCTCGCGGCCCGCGCGGCCCTGCAGGACTCGCGGTGGTGGGGACGCCCGCGAGAGCAGCTGCTCGTCTCGGCGCTGCGCCGCTTCCACGACGATCCCGCCTGAGCCGGACGTCAGTCGGTCGGGCGCAGCACAGTCATCCGGTGCGCCGCGCGGGTGAGCACGACGTAGAGCACACGGGCCCCGCCGGGCGACTCCGCGACGATGGCGTCGGGGTCGACGACGAGCGTCGCGTCCCACTCCAGGCCCTTGGTCGACAGCGGGTCGATGACGACGACGCGACCCCCGTGCGAGCCGTCGAGCGGCAGGAGCGCCGCCGCGTGCCGCTGGGGCGCGATGACCGCGATGGACCCGTCGACCTCTGCGGCGAGGTCCGAGAGGGCCTGCGCCGCGAGGGTGGCGACGTCGGGTCGTGAGTCGTCGAGCGCGTCGCCAAAGGTGAGCTCGACCGGGCGTACGCCCGTCTCGCGCACCGCGTCGGGGATGTCCGCGTCCGGGACCACGGGCAGGATGACCTCGCGCGCGTAGTCGAAGATCTCCTGCGCGTTGCGGTAGTTGGTCGTCATGTGGAAGGACTGCCGCGGCTGGGTGCCGTAGGCCTCGTCACGCGCCCGCTCGGCCTCGGCCACGTCCGGCCAGGAGGCCTGCGCGACGTCGCCGACGACGGTCCACGAGGCACGCCGGCCACGACGGCCGATCATCCGCCACTGCATGGGGGAGAGGTCCTGGGCCTCGTCGACGAGCACGTGCGCGTACTCACCGGGACGGCCCACCGTGCCGACGAGCAGGCGCTCGCGGGCGGTGGTCGGGGTGAGCTCGTGCTCGACCTCGGGCGCGCGGATCGCCGAGCCCATCGCCTGCAGCTCCTCGACGCCGTCGAGCTCCTCGATCTCGTAGAAGGAGCGCTCCTCCTGCTCGGGTGCCTCGACCTGGCCGACGCGGACCGACAGCTCGTCGACGAGGGCGACGTCGGAGACGCTCCACGTGCCGAGGCGCAGCGTCTCGCGGGCGGCGTGCGCGAGGTCCGCGGCGTCGCCCTGGCTGAGGACGGAGCGGCAGACCTCGTAGGCCAGCTCGGTGTCCTCGAGCCAGAGCAGGGCCTCGCGCGGGTCGACCTGGGGCCACCAGGCGGCGACGAAGTCGTCGATGGCCAGCGACTCGTCGAAGGCGTCCATGAACTCGTCGCGGTCCCCGTGGCGCACCTGCTTCCACGCGGCCTCGGCGAGCAGCTCGCGGGCGAACCGGGTCGCTTGGTTGCGGGTGCGGTCGCGCAGCGCCTTGCGGCGGATGTCGGCGAGGGCACGCTCGTCGAGGTGGAAGGGCAGGCCGTTGACCATGGCGCGCAGGCTCGTCGGGGCGCCCGGGACGGCGCGCGCCGCGAGCCGCGACAGGACCGTGCGCATCTGCAGCGAGCCCTTGGTCGCGGCGGTGGACGGCGGGTCGTGGCGGATGGCGGTGATGACGTCGACGATGTCACCCACCGAGCGCAGGGTGACCGAGTCCTCGCCGAGCGAAGGGAGGACCCGCTCGATGTACGCGGTGTACGCCGACGACGGTCCGATGACGAGGATGCCGCCGCTCTCGTAGCGGCGTCGGTTGGCGTAGAGCAGGTAGGCGGCGCGGTGCAGCGCGACGACGGTCTTGCCCGTCCCGGGGCCGCCGCTGATCTCGGTGATGCCACGGTCGGTGGCCCGGATCGCCTCGTCCTGGTGGGTCTGGATCGTCGCGACGATGTCGCGCATCTGCTGGCCGCGGCTGCGGGTCAGCGCCGCGAGCAGCGCACCGTCACCGACGACGACCATGTCGTCGGGGGCGACGGGGACCATGAGGTCGTCCTCGACGCCGACGACCCGCTCGCCGCGGCAGCGCAGCACCCGACGGCGGATGACGCCGTGGTTGTCGCCGGGGGTCGCCCGGTAGAAGGGGGAGGCGGCGGGGGCGCGCCAGTCGATGACGAGCGGCTCGTAGTCGTCGTCGCGGACCCCGAGGCGACCGATGTAGCGGATCTCCCGGTCGGGGTCCGCCTCCTGCCCGGCGTGGTCGAGGTCGAGCCGGCCGAAGACGAGGCCCTCGTGCTGGTGCTCGAGGTGTGCGACCCGGCGGGCGGCGTTGAAGACGAGGGCGTCGCGCTCGAAGAGCCCGGACATCTCCTCGTCGCGTACGTCACCGGTGCGGTCGGTGCGGCCGCGGGACATGCCGTCGACGGCGACGAGATCGGCGCGCTTTCCGGCCTTGGTCAGTTCCGTGTAGACGCGGTCCAGGTGCTGCTGCTCAGTGGCGATCTCCGCAGCGACGGCGTCGACGTGGGTGTCGGTCACGGGTCGAGCTGCTCCCCTCCGGTTCGGGCGAAAGTGCGAGTCTACGGGGTCGGGCGGGCCGCTCGGTGACCTCCCGTGACCGTCTGGGTGTCCGCTCGGAGAGCGCCTCGACAAGTCTCATCATTCCCGTCTTGATTTCAACCTCAACGAAGTGTCACTATCTGGAGGTCGGCTTCGGCCGACGGTCGCGCGGTCGGTGTCCCCCCTGATGTCTGGACCCGCGACCCGGGGCGCAGCTCACGGCAGATACCCCCTGCCTGCCGAGAGCTGCGCCCCACTTTCATGTCCGGGCATCCGCAGGAGGCCGTCCGCGGCCGTCTTTGCTCGTGCTCCCTGAGGAGGCCGTCCGCGGCCGTCCCGCTCGTGCTCCCTGAGGAGGCCGTCCGCGGCCGTCTCGAAGGGCCGTAGGCTCGCCCCGTGAAGGTTCTCGTCATCGGCTCCGGCGCCCGCGAGCACGCCCTCGTCCGCGCCCTCACCCTCGACCCCACGGTGGACGCGGTCATCGCCGCGCCAGGCAACCCCGGCACGGACGTGCTGGCACTCAACGAGCCGGTCGACCCCACCGACCCGGGCGCGGTCGTCGAGCTGGCCCGCCGGCACGAGGTCGACCTCGTCGTCGTCGGACCCGAGGCCCCGCTCGTCGCGGGCGTGGCAGATGCGCTGCGCGAGGCCGGCATCCGCTGCTTCGGCCCGGGCGCCGAGGCAGCGCGCCTCGAGGGCAGCAAGGCCTACGCCAAGGAGGTCATGGCCGCCGCTGAGGTGCCGACCGCCATGGCCCACGTCTGCACGACCGAGGAGCAGCTCGCCGAGGCGCTCGACTCCTTCGGTGCCCCCTACGTCGTCAAGGACGACGGGCTGGCGGCCGGCAAGGGGGTCGTCGTTACCGAGGACCGCGCCGCTGCCATGCGGCACGGCCTGGCCTGCCTGGCGAAGGGGGAGGACGCGCAGGTGGTCATCGAGGAGTTCCTCGACGGACCCGAGGCGAGCCTCTTCTGCATCTGTGACGGCACCACCGTGGTCCCGCTCGACCTCGCCCAGGACTTCAAGCGGATCTTCGACGGCGACGAGGGTCCCAACACCGGCGGCATGGGGGCCTACAGCCCGCTGACGTGGGCCCCGGACGGGCTCGTCGAGGACGTCGTGGCCCGGGTGGCCCAGCCGGTCGTGGACGAGATGGCCCGGCGGGGGACCCCCTTCGTCGGGGTGCTGTACGTCGGCCTGGCGCTGACCTCCCGCGGCCCGCGGGTCATCGAGTTCAACGTGCGCTTCGGTGACCCCGAGACCCAGTCCGTCCTCGCCCGACTGGAGTCGCCGCTGGCCGTGCTCCTCGCGGCGGCCGCGGACGGCAGCCTCGACGACCACGACCCGCTGCGCTGGAGCCCGCAGTCGGCCGTCACGGTCGTCGTCGCGGCCGAGGGCTACCCGGCCTCGCCCCGCACCGGGGTCGCGATCGGGGGGCTCGAGGAGCTGACCTTCGGCGAGCTCGCGGAGCACGTCCACGTGCTGCACGCCGGCACCGCCTGCGACGATGCCGGGGAGCTCGTCTCGGCGGGCGGGAGGGTGCTGTCCGTCGTCGCGCTGGGCGACGACCTCGTGCAGGCCCGCGAGCGCGCCTACGCGGCGGTCGCGCGGATCGAGCTCGAGGGCGGCCACCACCGCACCGACATCGCGCTGCGCGCCGCGCGGGGCGAGATCCACGCCTGATCCCCTCGTCGGTGGGCGTGCCGGTCGCCCGACGGGGTAGGTGTGGTCCATGGACGAAGCACACCGCAGACCGGACGGCGTCGACGACCAGACGGTCGAGGCGCTCGGCAAGCTGTCCGAGGCCCTCGAGGTCGTCGAGGAGACCCGAGGGCACCTCTACGCCTTCCACCGTCGGTGCGGCACCGCCGACCTGACCCTCCAGGAGGCCGTGCGTCTCCTGCGCGAGGCCGGTCACGCCGAGATCGCCGAGGGCCTCCAGACCGACCTCGTGGGGCGCAACGTGCTCCCGGACCGGTGGAGCTACCAGGTCGTGGAGGAGTACGACGCCCTGTACTACGAGCCCTTCCGTGCCGCGGAGGCCGCGGCGCGCGAGGCGCTCGTCGAGGGCAAGCGGCACCTGTACGAGGCGGAGATGAAGGTGGCGGAGCGCCGCGACGGTCCCTGAGGCCGCCTGCGAGGATGAGCCCATGAGCGAGGTACCCCTGCAGCTGCCCGGTTACGCCCACGTCTACTCGGGCAAGGTCCGCGATCTCTACGCGCCGCTCGGGGCCGACGGCGCCCCGCGCGCGGACCAGCTGCTGCTCGTCGCGAGCGACCGGATGTCGGCGTACGACTTCGTGCTCGACACCCCGATCCCCGACAAGGGCGTCGTGCTCACCCAGATGTCGCTGTGGTGGTTCGACCGGCTCGCCGACCTCGTGCCGCACCACGTCGTCTCCACGGACGTGCCGGCCGCGGTCGCCGGGCGCGCCGTCCTCGTCGAGCGCCTCGAGATGCTGCCCGTCGAGTGCGTGGCGCGTGCCTACCTCACGGGTGGGGGCCTGAACGAGTACCGCTCGACCGGTGCCGTCTCCGGGATCGCGCTGCCCGAGGGTCTCGTCGACGGTTCGCGCCTGCCGGAGCCGATCTTCACCCCGTCGACCAAGGCGCCCGTCGGCGAGCACGACGAGCCGATCCCGTACGCGGGGGTCGTGGCCGAGATCGGCGAGGACCTGGCGGCCCGCGTGCGCGACCTGACGGTGCGGATCCTCCAGCGCGGCAACGAGATCGCGACCGAGCGGGGCATCATCCTCGCCGACACCAAGGTCGAGTTCGGCATGCGCGGCGACGACGTCGTCCTCGCCGACGAGGTCCTCACGCCCGACTCCTCGCGCTTCTGGCCCGCCGACCAGTGGGAGCCCGGGCACCCGCAGCCGAGCTACGACAAGCAGTTCGTCCGGGACTGGCTCACCTCACCGGCCTCGGGCTGGGACAAGGCCTCGGGCGAGGCCCCGCCGGCCCTGCCGGACGACGTCGTCGAGCAGACCCGGGCGAAGTACGTCGAGGCCTACGAGCGCCTCACGGGGCAGACCTTCCGCGCCTGAGCCCGGCGAGGCAGACTGCGGGCATGACATCGACGGAGATGGACATCGCCCGCGCCAACGGACTCGCAGAGGTGTTGCGCCGCAGCGCCGCCCGCCACCGCGACAAGATCGCGATCATCGACGGGGAGACCCGGTGGAGTTTCCGCGAGCTCGACGAGGTCGTGACCTCCGTGGCCGCCGGTCTGGCCGAGCGCGGGGTGGCGCAGGGCGACCGGGTCGCCCTGCTCAGCCGCAACAGCGCCGACTTCGTCGCGATCGCCTGGGGCGCGGCGCGGCTCGGCGCGATCCTCGTGCCGATCAACTTCATGCTCACCGCCGACGAGGTCGGCTGGATCCTCGGTGACAGCGAGCCGGTCGCCTTCGTCGCGCAGGCCGAGTTCGTCGGGACCGCGGAGTCCGCGATCGAGGGCAGCGGGCAGGAGGTGACCACGCGGATCGTCTCCGGGGGAGGAGCCGCGGGGTGGACCCCCTTCGCCGATCTCGTCGGGACCGACTCCTCCGACTGGACTCCGCCGGTCGTCGCGGACGACGACCCGATCCGGCTCATGTACACCTCGGGCACGGAGTCGCGGCCGAAGGGGGCGCTGCTCACCTCGCGCGCGCTGCAGGCCGAGTACCTGAGCGCGATCATCGACGGCGGCATGAGCGGGGACGACGTCGACCTGCACACCCTCCCGCTCTACCACTGCGCGCAGCTCGACTGCTTTCTCGGGCCGGACATCATGCTCGGCGCGACGAGCATCATCCTGCCCGCGCCGGACCCGGCGACCGTGCTCGCGAAGATCGCCGAGCACGGGGTGACGAAGTACTTCGCGCCGCCGACCGTGTGGATCGGCCTGCTGCGGCACGCGGATCTCGACGCGACCGACCTGTCGAGCCTGCGCAAGGGCTACTACGGGGCCTCGCCCATGCCCGTCGAGGTGCTCAAGGAGATCCAGCAGCGGCTGCCCGGGGTCGACCTGTGGAACTTCTACGGGCAGACCGAGCTCGCTCCCGTCGCGACGATCCTGCCGCCGCACGAGCAGCTGTCCCACGCCGGCTCCGCCGGTCGGCCCGTGCTCAACGTCGAGACCCGCCTCGTCGACGACGACGGCAACGAGGTGCCGGTGGGCGAGGTCGGCGAGGTCGTGCACCGCAGCCCGCAGATCGCCGCGGGGTACTGGCGCAACGAGGCCAAGACCGCCGAGGCCTTCGGGGGTGGCTGGTTCCACTCCGGCGACCTGGCCGTCGCGGACGACGAAGGGCGGATCACGATCGTCGACCGCAAGAAGGACATGATCAAGACCGGCGGGGAGAACGTCGCCTCCCGCGAGGTCGAGGAGGCGATCTACGCCCACCCGGACGTCGCCGAGGTCGCCGTCTTCGCCCTGCCGGACGCGACGTGGGTCGAGGCCGTCACGGCCACCGTCGTCGCGAAGGAGGGCTCCGGCCTGACCGTCGAGTCGGTCCGGGAGCACTGCGCCTCGGCCCTCGCGCCGTACAAGCGGCCCAAGCGGGTCGAGATCCTCACCGAGCTGCCCAAGAACCCGAGCGGCAAGATCCTCAAGCGACAGCTGCGGGAGATGTTCGGCTGATCGGAGGGTCTCCGCCGGGCTCAGGTCCGGTACGCATCCCTCCGGTGGGAGATCGTGACGACGTGGACGCGCACGACCTCGTCGTCGATCTCGTAGATCACCCGGAACTGTCCGCGCCGGGCGGAGTGCAGGCCGTCCAACGGTGCGCGCAACGGCTTCCCGACGCGGTGCGGGTTGTCGCTGAGCGCGCCCAGGACGAACTCCAGGCACGCGGCCGCCACGGGTTCGGGCAGGTCCGCGGTCAAGGCCCTGCGGGACTGCTCCGACCAGGTGATCTCGTAGGTCATCGCGAGGTCTGGGGCCGGCCTCGCCCGGCAGCGCGCATGGCCTCGACGACCTCGGCCGTGCTGAGGACCTCGCCCTGCCGTGCCTCATCCAAGGATGTGCCGATCTCGCGCACGAGCTCCGCGTCGGAGAGGACGTCGAGGGTCTCGATGAGGATGTCGTAGTCCTCGGCGCTCAGCAGGACCGCCTCCCGCCGCCCGTTGCGGGTGATCTCCACGCGCTGGTGCGTCCGCACGGCCTCGTCGACCATGCGGGACAGGTGGGCGCGAGCCTCGGCCAAGGGAACCATCGACATGTACATGATTCTAGCGTCTTTGGTGCCGGGGCGTCCCAGCTCGGGAACATCTCCGACTCGGCCGAGGATCGAGCGGGTGCGCACGGCGTCCGGGACACGCCGACCGATACTGGGGCATGGCCACATACATCGCCTTCCTCCGCGCGATCAACCTCGGCGCCACGCGCAGGTTCCCCAAGGCCGACGTGCAGCGGGTCGTCGAGGAGACCGGCGCGACCGACGTCGCGGTGCACCTCAACACCGGCAACGTGCGGCTGACGAGCCGGCAGCGCTCGACGGCCGCGGTGGCCGCGACGCTCGAGGCGGCCTTCCTCGCGGACCGGGGGTTCGAGGTCATGACGATCGTCCTCACGTCGGAGGAGCTCGTGCAGGTCGTGGCGGACGCGGAAGAGGTGGCGCAGCAGGCCCCCTTCGCGGTGGCGGCGCACTACGTGACGCTGATGCGGGAGGCGCCGGACCGGGCCGGTGCCGCCCTGCTGGCCCACGAGGACGAAGGGGAGGTCGCCGCGGTCCGCGGACGGGCCGTGCACCTGGTGCTCGACGGCAAGGACCGCTACCACCAGGTGAAGCTGCCGGCGGCGGCCGACCGGGCCATGGGCGTGTGGACCAACCGCAACCTCACGGTTGTGCGCGACCTGGCCTCCCGCTGGGGCTAGCTAGCCCTCGTCGCGCGAGGGGTGGCTGCGCGCGATCTCCCGGTCGGTCAGCACGATGTGCACGCCGAGCGCCACGGCGGCCAGGACGGCGACGCTGAAGAAGAGCATCGCGATCGCCGGGAACCCGAGGACCGTCACGTCGGTCTCGACGCGCATCATCATCGCCGCGCCGATGATCGTCGCCGCGATGATCAGGCCGAGCGTCAGCCGGTTGGCGACCCGCTGCAGCACGAGGTGCAGCCGCTGCTCGTCGATGGCGTCCACCCGCAGCCGCATCTCGCCGCGGGCGAGGGTGTCGAGGATGCGGTTGGCCCGCTTGGGCAGCTGCGCGGTGAACTCCTTGGTCTCGATGGCGGCGGTGAGCAGGCCGCCGGGGGAGACCTTGAGCGAGGAGACGAAGATGTCCGAGACGTTGTCCCGGATCGCCTCCGCGGGGGAGAAGTCCGGGTCGAGGTGCGTCGTCGTCTGGTCGAGGTTGAGCAGCGCCTTGCCGATCATCGCCATCTCGGCGGGCGGCCGCAGGCCGTGGACCCCGGAGAGCCGGGACAGCTCGACGAGCAGCCGGCCGGCCTGCACGTCCGAGCCGCTGGCCACGGCCTCGCTCACGAGGTGCGCCACCTCGTCGCGGAAGGCGCCCGCGTCGTGGTCCTCGAGCGGGTGGCCCATGTCGGCCAGGACCGCCGCGGCCTCCTCGCCCTCCCCGTCGTTGATCGCGAGCAGCAGCTTGGTCACGTGCGTCTGGACCCGCTGGGGCACGGTGGCGACCATCCCGAGGTCGAGCAGCGCCAGGCGCCCGTCGTCGGTGACGAGCAGGTTGCCCGGGTGCGGGTCGGCG
Organism: Janibacter terrae NBRC 107853; assembly: GCF_001591405.1. Classification (GTDB taxonomy): domain Bacteria; phylum Actinomycetota; class Actinomycetes; order Actinomycetales; family Dermatophilaceae; genus Janibacter; species Janibacter terrae. The sequence goes on along the minus strand of NZ_BCUV01000007.1, from coordinate 652,062 downwards.
TGCAGCACCCCGTCGTCGAGGATCATCCGCAGGTAGCAGTGGAAGAGCTGCTCGACGAGCGGGCGGGCGTCGAGGTCGATGAGCGCCAGGGGACCGAGGTCGGTGACCTTGCGGCCCTCGATGTGCTCCATCGTGAGCACCCGCGTCGTCGTCAGCTGGAGCACCGGCTCGGGCACGACGAGCCGGTCGTGCTCCTCGGTCAGCTCGATGAAGCGCAGCAGGTTGCGCGCCTCGCGGCGGTAGTCGAGCTCGTCGACGAGCGAGCGCCGGAACTCGCGCAGCAGCTGGTTGAGCCCGTAGGAGCGGCCGACGCTCGTGTGCTTGTCCGCGAGGCCGGTGATGGTGTCGAGCGCGTCCATGTCGCCGCGGACGGTCTCGCGCACGTCGGGCCGCTGCACCTTGACGACGACGTCCCGGCCGGAGCGGGTGGTCGCCCGGTGGACCTGACCGAGCGAGGCCGCCGCGAGCGGCTCCTCGTCGAAGGTGGCGAAGAGGTCCTTGATCCGCGCCCCGAGCTCCGCCTCGACGATCTCGCGGACCTGCTCGAAGGGGAACGGTTCCACCGAGTCCTGCAGCCGCGTCAGCGCCTCGGTGTAGGCCGGTGGCAGCAGGTCGAAGCGGGTGGAGAGCAGCTGGCCGAGCTTGATGTAGGTCGGCCCCATCGCCTCGAGGTCCGCGGCGAAGGCCTCGGCGCCCTCCGTCGTCCCCTGCGGGAGGTCCGCGTCGTCGGCGAGGTCGTCCTGCTGGGCTCCCGCGAAGAGGTCGCCCCGTCCGTGGCGCAGGAGGAGTCGCACGAGGTCGGAGTACCGGCTGCTGCTCATGGGCACATCCTGCCCAACTAGACTCGACGCCGGACGCACCCCCCTTCGCCAGTTCAGGAGACGCCCCGTGGGACGCATCGTCGTCGACGTCATGCTCAAGCCCGAGATCCTCGACCCGCAGGGTCAGGCGGTCCGCGGGGCGCTGCCCCGGCTCGGCCTGGACCAGTTCACCGACGTGAGGCAGGGCAAGCGCTTCGTCCTCTCCGTGGACGGTGACGTCACCGACGCGCACCTCGCACAGGCCCGGGAGGCCGCCGAGACGCTCCTGTCCAACCCCGTCATCGAGGACGTCGTGAGCGTCCACGAGCTGACGAGCGACGAGCCGGAGCAGGCGCCGATCACCGGGGCCGGCGCGTGAGGATCGGCGTCGTCACCTTCCCCGGCAGCCTCGACGACTCCGACGCCCGCCGCGCCGTCCGCATCGCCGGCGGCGAGGCCGTCGAGCTGTGGCACGGTCACGCGGACCTGCGCGGCGTCGACGCGGTCGTCATCCCCGGCGGGTTCTCGTACGGCGACTACCTGCGCGCGGGGGCCATCGCCCGCTTCGCCCCGGTCATGAGCGAGATCATCACGGCCGCGAAGGGGGGGCTCCCGGTCCTCGGGATCTGCAACGGCTTCCAGATCCTCACCGAGTCGCACCTGCTGCCGGGCTCGATGATCCAGAACGACCACCGCCGGTTCCTCTGCCGTGACCAGGTCCTGCGCGTCGAGAACGCGTCGACCGCGTGGACCACCGGTTTCGAGGACGGGCAGGAGATCACCGTCGTCCTGAAGAACCAGGACGGCCAGTTCGTCGCCGACGAGGCCACCCTCGACCGGCTCGAGGGCGAGGGCCAGGTCGCCTTCCGCTACGTCGGCGACAACCCCAACGGCTCCTCCCGCGGCATCGCCGGCATCACCAACGAGCGCGGCAACGTCGTCGGCCTCATGCCGCACCCCGAGCACGCCGTCGAGGAGGGCTACGGCCCGGGCCTCGACGGGCGCACCTTCTTCACCTCCGTCCTCGAGCAGATGGCGAGCGCATGAGTCAGCACCGCATGAGTACCCTCGACACCGTCACCCGCGCGGGCGAGAGCCCCGACACCGAGCAGCCCTGGGCCGAGCTCGGTCTCAAGGAGGACGAGTACGCGCGCATCCGCGAGATCCTCGGCCGTCGCCCCACGAGCGCCGAGCTGGCGATGTACTCGGTCATGTGGTCGGAGCACTGCAGCTACAAGTCCTCCAAGGTGCACCTGCGCCGCTTCGGTGACCTGCCGAGCGAGACCCCGCTCGGCAAGACCCTCGCCGGCATCGGCGAGAACGCGGGCGTCATCGACATCGGCCAGGGCTGGGCGGTGACCTTCAAGGTCGAGTCCCACAACCACCCGAGCTATGTCGAGCCCTACCAGGGTGCGGCGACCGGCATCGGCGGCATCGTCCGCGACATCATGGCGATGGGCGCGCGCCCGATCGCGGTGATGGACCCCCTTCGCTTCGGCGCCATCGACCACCCCGACACCGCGCGCGTCCTGCCCGGCGTCGTCAAGGGCATCGGCGGCTACGGCAACTCCCTCGGCCTGCCCAACATCGGCGGCGAGGTCGTCTTCGACGAGTGCTACCAGGGCAACCCGCTCGTCAACGCCCTGTGCGTCGGCTCGCTGCGCCACGAGGACCTGCACCTGGCCAACGCGTCGGGCGCGGGCAACAAGATCGTCCTCTTCGGCGCCAAGACGGGCGGCGACGGCATCGGTGGCGTCTCCGTGCTCGCCTCCGAGAGCTTTTCGGACGGCCCGACTGCGTCTTCTCGGCGGCCCGCCGTCCAGGTCGGCGACCCCTTCGCGGAGAAGGTGCTCATCGAGTGCTGCCTCGACCTCTACGCCGCCGGCGTCGTCGAGGGCATCCAGGACCTCGGTGGCGCGGGCCTGTCCTGCGCGACCTCCGAGCTCGCCTCCGCCGGTGACGGCGGCATGGCCGTCGAGCTCGACCGCGTCCCGCTGCGCGACTCCACGCTCTCCCCCGAGGAGATCCTCATGTCGGAGTCGCAGGAGCGGATGATGGCCGTGGTCGCGCCCGACAAGCTCGACGCCTTCCTCGAGATCACCGGTCGCTGGGACGTCGAGGCCGCCGTGCTCGGCGAGGTCACCGAGGGTGACCGCCTCACCGTCACGTGGCACGGCGAGACCATCGTCGACGTGCCGCCGCGCTCCGTGGCCCACGACGGCCCGGTCTACGAGCGTCCGATCGCCCGGCCGCAGTGGCTCGACGCGCTGCAGGAGGACGGGAGCGGCTCCCTTCCCCGTCCGAGCGACCTCGGCGCGGACCTGCTCGCGCTGCTCGCCTCGCCCAACATCTGCGACAAGTCCTGGGTCACCGACCAGTACGACCGCTACGTCCTGGGCAACACCAGGCGCGCGATGCCGCACGACTCCGGCGTGGTCCGCGTCGACGAGGAGTCCGGTCTCGGCGTCGCCGTCTCGACGGACTGCAACGGCCGCTTCGGCCGGCTCGACCCGTACGCCGGCGCGCAGCTGGCGCTCGCCGAGTCCTACCGCAATGTCGCGACGTCGGGGGCGTTGCCCCTGGCGGTCACCGACTGCCTCAACTTCGGCTCGCCGGAGGACCCGGCCGTCATGTGGCAGTTCCAGCAGGCCATCGACGGGCTCTTCGACGCGTGCCTCGAGCTCGGCATCCCGGTGACCGGCGGCAACGTCTCCTTCTACAACCAGACCGGGGAGACCGCGATCCACCCGACCCCGGTGGTCGGCGTGCTCGGCGTCCTCGACGACGTCGCGACGAGCGTCTCCTCCGGCTTCGGGGCGAAGGGGGAGACCGTCCTCCTCCTCGGCGCGACCCGCGACGAGCTCGACGGCGGCGAGTGGGCGCACGCGCTGCACGGCCACCTCGGCGGACGTCCGCCCCGGGTCGACCTCGCCGCGGAGAAGGCGCTCGCCGGCTTCTTCGGCGACGCGGTGCGCCGCGGCCTGCTCACCAGCGCCCACGACCTCTCCGACGGCGGCCTCGCGGTCGCCCTCGCCGAGTCCGTGCTCCACGGCGGCACCGGCGCGTCCGTCGACCTCGCCCCGGTCCTGGAGCGGGACGGCATCGACGCCTTCACCGCGCTGTACTCCGAGTCCACGGCGCGCGCCGTCGTCACCGTCTCCTCCGAGGAGGACCTCGCCGCGGTCGTCGGCATCGCCGAGACCCACGGGGTGCCGGTGGCGCGCATCGGCTCCACCGACGGCGGGACGCTCAAGGTCAAGGGTGCCTTCGAGCTGTCGCTCGAGCAGCTGCGCGAGGCGCACACGGGCACGATGGCGCGCTACTTCGGCTGACATGGGTGCCGACTGGCTGGTGGTCTTCGACTGCGACGGTGTGCTCGTCGACAGCGAACGCCTGAACGTGCGCACCTGGACCGGCATGATGCGTGACGCCGGGGTCGACTTCACCGAGACCGATGCGGTCGAGGCCTTCGTCGGCAAGGCCTACAAGGACAACCGGGTCACGCTCACCGAGCTCACCGGGGCGGTGCCCGACCCCGAGTGGGAGCGGGCCTGGCGGGCCGAGTTCGCGCGCAGCCAGGAGGAGCTCGAGCCGGTCGCCGGGGCGGCCGAGGCCGTCGCCGCCGTGCGCGACCTCGGCCTGCAGGTCTGCGTCGCCTCGGGGTCGCTGCTCGCGGCCATCGGCACCAAGCTCGAGCGCACCGGGCTCGACGGGTTCTTTCCGGAGGGGGTACGGTTCAGCGCCGAGCAGGTCGAGCACGGCAAGCCGGCGCCCGACGTCTTCCTCCTCGCGGCCCGTGAGATGGGCTACCCGCCGGAGCGCTGCATCGTCGTCGAGGACAGCCGCGCGGGCATCGAGGCGGCGGTCGCGGCCGGCATGCCGGTCGTCGGCTACCGCAGCGACATGACGCCGACGGGCTGGATGGCGGGCGCCAGCGCCGTCGTCGACGACCTGGCCGACCTCCCTTCGGTCCTCACCCGACTGACCGGCCTGGGCTGATCAGCGCACCCGCCAGCGCCCCGGGTCGGGAGCCGTGGGCGAAGGGCGGGACCCGGCGTCGGTGATCGCCTTCCCGGTCGCGGTGCGCCGGGTCAGCTCGGCGCCGGCCAGGACACCCGAGGGGAAGGGCCAGCGCCCCACCTGCCGTCGGATCTCGTCGAGATCGAGCGGGCGGTGCGCGGCGACGAGCACGGCGTTGCCGTAGCGGCGGCCCTTGAGGACATCGCGCATGGCGACGAGCGCCACGTGCTCGCACGTGGTGCGCAGCCCGGCGACGACGTCCGCGAGGTGGCGCCACCCCGGCTCGTCGGGGCAGTTCATGACGAGCACCCCGTCCGGTCGCAGCACCCGCGCCACGTGCCCGAAGAACTCGACGGTCTGGAGGTCCGCCGGGACCCTCCCCGCGTCGAAGGCGTCGACGACGACCGCGTGGGCCGACGCGTCCTTGAGCGCCTCGAGCCCGGGGCGACCGAGCTGGGGCCGCACCCGGATCCGGTGACCGCGCGGCAGCGGCAGCTCCTCGCGGACGACGGCGGTGAGGGCCTCGTCGGGCTCGAGGACGATCTGCGGCGAGCCCGGGCGGGTGGTGTGCACCCAGCGGGGCAGGCTCAGGCCGGCGCCGCCGACGTGCGTCACCCCGATCGGGTCGGGCCCGGGGAAGACCGCGTCGAGCACCGCGGCCATGTGCTGCACGTACTCGAAGACGAGGTGCTCCGGGTCGTCGACGTCGACGTGGCTCTGCGGATGCCCGTCCCGCATGACCGTCACCCCGCCGTGATCGTCGGGCACGAACTCGATCTGCGTCTCAGCCACCCCCAGATCCTCCCCCATGCACGATCGGCCGGGCACGACGAAGGGGGCCACACACCGGATCTGGTACGTGACCCCCTTCGTCAGGCTGCTACTTGTTGTTGCCGACCCCGGGGCGGACCTTGGTGTCATTGCCCACGCCGGGGCGACCGTCGGCAGCGCCGGGGCGCTCACCGAGCTGGTTGCCCTTGCCGGGGCGCTCCGCGGCGTTGCCCTTGCCGGGGCGTGCGGAGTCACCAGCCGTGACCGTGACGGGGAAGGTCGCCGTGGTCCCGCTCGGCGCGGCGACCAGGGTGACGGTCGCGTCACCGGTCACCCCCTCGGGGACGGTGAAGCTGATGTCGGCGGTGCCGTTGCGGGTCGGGACGCCGTCGATCAGGCCCGCGGTGATCGGGAAGGTCCCGACGGAGCCGTCGCCGACGAAGACCTCGACCTGGGTGTTGGTCGGGGCGCCGAGGGAGGTGAGGTCGAAGCCGGAGGCCGTGAAGGAGACCTCCTCACCGGCGGTCAGGGCGGTGGGCTGGTCCGTGATGGCGATGGCCTGCTTGCGGAAGTCCGGGCCGACCTCGTCGCGCGCGGAGAAGTAGTTGACGAAGGCGTCGGTGTCGATGAGGCCGGTGTCCTTGGCGTTGCTGCCCTCCTGCAGGACGGTGAAGTTGTCACCGCCACCGATGAGGAAGGACCCGGAGCTGATCGTGTACGTCGCGGCCTCATCGATGGGCGCGCCGTCGATGCTCACCGAGGTGATGTGGCTGCCCTTCGCCGCGTCGGGGTCGAAGGTGTAGGTCACGTTGTCCGACAGGCCCAGCTTGAGGAAGGGGCGCGAGGACCCCTCCGGCTGCCACTGCTGCTCCAGCAGGGTGATGACCTGGGCGCCCGTGAGGTCGACCGTCATCAGCGTGTTGGCGAAGGGGTTGATCGACGCCGCCTCGGCGTAGGTCACCTCGCCCGGGCGCTCGTCGGTGGACGGGGCGTACAGCAGCTCGGCCCGCAGCCCACCGGGGTTCATGATGCCGATGTCGGCGCCGGAGCGACCGGGCGCATTGAGGGCGTCGAGCCAGATGTCGGCGGTGAGGTTGCCGAGGGTGGACTCGCGCTGGCGGTTGTCGCGCGTGCCGTCGGTGTGGGCGGTCGTGATGTCGTCGCTCACCGAGCCGATGACCTGCTTGCCGACCTCCTCGGCCTGCGCGACGGCCTCGTCGACGATCCGCCCGGCCGAGGCGTAGGCCGGGTCGTTCGCGCACCCGGCGGTCGGGGGCGCGACCGGGACGTTGGTGGCGGAGTACTGGGTGACCTTGCCGGTCGCCGGGTCGTAGCCGAGCTCGAGCTGGCCGAGGTTGTCGGCGTAGGAACCGGTCTGGAGGACCGGGCGGGTGCCCTCGCCGCCGGGGACGGGGGCGTCCCAGGCGTACTCCTTGTGGGTGTGGCCGGTGAAGATCGCGTCGACCTCGGCGGTCGTGCCGGTGACGATCTTGGCGAAGGCCCCGCCGGCGTCGATCTGCTCCTGCAGGGTCGTCACGCCGTCACTCTCGGTCGCGCCCTCGTGGTACTCGGCGACGACGATGTCGGCCTCGCCGTTGGTGGCGTCGCCGTCCTTGAGCTGGGCGGCCACGCGGTTGACCGCCTCGACCGGGTCGCCGAAGTCCAGGCCGGCGACGCCCTGCGGGGAGACGAGGGTCGGGGTGTCCTGGGTGACCGCGCCGACGATGCCGACGTCGAGGCCGCCGATCTCGAGGACCGTGTACTCCTGCATCGCGGGGATGGTCGTGCCGCGCTCGTAGACGTTGGCGCCGAGCTGGTCGTAGTCCGCCGCCCGGTCGACCCGACCGGTGAGGTCGGAGAAGCCGCGGTCGAACTCGTGGTTGCCGACGGCGGTGGCCCGCAGGCCGACCGCGTTGAGGAACTCGATCGTCGGCAGGTCCTCCTGGGAGGCCGAGGTGAAGGGCGAGGCGCCGATGTTGTCGCCGGCCGACACGAGGGCGGTCGAGCCCTCGCCGAGTGACGCGCGGGTCGTGACGATCGTGCAGGCGAAGGCCTTGCCGAGGTCACCGGTGCCGTCGTCGTCGATGCGACCGTGGAAGTCGTTGAGGTTGAGCAGGTTGACCGTGGTCAGCGAGGCGTCGATGCCACCGGGGGCGACGGGGTCGGCGGCGTGGGCTGCACCGGCCGTGGCGAAGAGTGCGGTGGCCGCACCCGCGCCGACCAGCAGCGACAGGCCCTTCTTCGTGAGGGACATGCGGGGTTCCTCCCAGAACACAGGTGTGACGTGCCCGACAGCTGGGCATACAGGGAGGATCGTGCCTCACCCGGGATACCTCCGCAGTCCGAGCGACGACCCGTGGGTGGCTGATCGGTGAACGGTTCGACGGTGGGAGGATGGCCCCGTGCCGGCACGACGACGCATCCCCGTGGACGAAGGGTGGTCCGCCCTGCGCGCGTGGACCACGAGCGAGGACCGGGACGCGGTCGCTCGCCCGACGATCGCGACGGCCGTGCGGCACACCGTCGCCGAACTCGCGGACGCCGCCCCCGGCCGCAGCGTCGAGGTGCGGGTCCCCCCCTTCGCTGCCGCGCAGTGCGTCGAGGGACCGGTCCACACCCGCGGCACCCCGCCCGCCGTCGTCGAGACCGACGCCCGGACGTGGCTCGAGCTGGCCACCGGCGAGCTCGCCTGGGCCGACGGCGTGGCCTCCGGCCGCGTGCGGGTCAGCGGGCAGCGCACGGACCTGTCCGCGCACCTCCCGCTCGCCCGACCCTAGGGACGAAGGGAGCGGAGCAGCTCCTCGGCCACCTCGAGGATCCGCACGCTCTCGTCGAGCGGCATGAACGGGGACTCGGTCTCGCCCGCGGTGACCCGCAGCGCCACCTCGGTGGCCTCGTGGCGCAGACCCCGGTGCTTCTCGACGGGGTCGCCCGCCATCTCGTCGAGGACGACGCCGTCGGCGCCGACGAGCCGTATCGTCGTCGGCGTGTAGAACTGCGTGTCGAGCTCGAGCCGGGCCCGCGTGCCGTTCACCGAGGCGGTCGTCGGGGACGAGACGGACATGTCGGTCGCGAGCGAGGCGACCGCGCCCGTCGGCCCCTGCGTCACGAAGGCCAGGCGCCGGTCGACGCCACGGTCGGTGAGCGACCCGAGACCGGCCGCCGCGGTGAGCCCACCGAGCGCCAGCGAGGCGAAGGACAGTGGGTAGATGCCGAGGTCGAGCATCGCGCCACCGGCGAGGTCCGGGCTGGCGAGCCGCTCCGGGCCGTCCGGCCACAGCGGGATCGAGTGGTCCGCGAGGACCGTGCTCACCTCGCCCAGCAACCCCGCGTCGAGGACCTGGCGGAGGACGTCGATGTGGGGGAGGAAGCGGGTCCACATCGCCTCCATGCAGAAGATGCCGGCGGACCGGGCGGCCGCGACGATCTGCCGGGCCTCGGCCGCGGTGGGAGCCATCGGTTTCTCGACGAGGACGTGCTTGCCGGCCCCGATCGCGAGCAGCGCGTGCTCGAGGTGCTCGCTGTGCGGGCTCGCGACGTACACGACGTCGACCTGCGGGTCGGTGACGAGCGCGGCGTAGTCGCCGTGGGCCCGTGCGCCGGGCGCGTGCTCGGCGACGAAGGCCTGCGCGCGCCCGAGGTCGCGCGAGCCGACCGCGACGACCTCCTGCGAGGTGCCGCGCAGGGCGTCGGCGAGCTGGGCGGCGATCCACCCGGCACCGAGCAGACCCCACCGCAGACCGGGTGCCGAGGCCGGGTCCGGGGTCCGCGGCGCGGGCAGCGTCATGCCGGGCAGCGTCATGCCGGGCACGTCGGCAGGGGGGCGCTCGGTGCTCATGCGACCAACCTACGATGGAGGGGTGAAGCCGAACCGCCCCCGCAGCCACCCGAAGCCCCTGCCCTTCGTCGCCACGGGCGCGGTCATCGGCTTCATCGTCTTCGGGCTCGTCTCCTGGTTCGGCCCCAACCGCAACGAGGGCTTCGACATCACCTACGACCCGGGCGCCACCCTCGGGTACATGAGCGTCCTCGGACTGTGCGTCGGCGGACTCGTCGGTGCCGTCGTCGCGGCGCTCCTCACGTACCGCAGGTAGGGGTCGACCGCGTCCTGTGGGACACTGGGCCCCGTGCCACGCGGAGACGGAAAGCTGTCCCATGACCTCCTCCCAGGTGAGAAGGGACCCCAGGACGCCTGCGGTGTCTTCGGCGTCTGGGCCCCGGGCGAGGACGTCGCCAAGCTGACCTACTACGGGCTGTACGCGCTGCAGCACCGTGGCCAGGAGTCCGCGGGCATCGCGACCTCCAACGGCCACCAGATCCTCGTCTACAAGGACATGGGCCTGGTGTCCCAGGTCTTCGACGAGCGGAGCCTGTCCACCCTTCGCGGCCACATGGCCGTCGGGCACTGCCGCTACTCCACGACCGGCGGGTCCACGTGGGAGAACGCGCAGCCGACGCTCGGCGGTCACGAGACCGGCACCGTCGCGCTCGCCCACAACGGCAACCTCGTCAACTCCGCCGAGCTGCGCGAGCTCGTCGAGAGCTACGGCGAGGAGATCCCCGGCGACGACGGCCGGATCCGCCGGATCACCGACGGCGAGCTGCGTCGCGGCAACACCTCCGACACGGCGCTCGTCACCGCGCTGCTCGCCCACGACGAGGACAGCAGCCTCGAGGAGGCGGCCATGGCGCTGCTCCCCAAGCTGCAGGGCGCCTTCTGCTTCGTCTTCATGAACGAGGACACCCTCTACGCCGCGCGCGACCCGCAGGGCCTGCGCCCGCTCGTCATCGGCCGGCTCGAGCGCGGCTGGGTCGTCGCCTCCGAGACCGCGGCCCTCGACATCGTCGGCGCCTCCTTCGTCCGCGAGATCGAGCCCGGCGAGCTCGTCGCGATCGACGAGGACGGCCTGCGCACCCGCCAGTTCGCGCAGCCGCGGCGCAAGGGCTGCGTCTTCGAGTACGTCTACCTCGCCCGTCCGGACACGACGATCAACGGCCGCACGGTCCACGAGGCCCGCGTCGAGATGGGCCGCGCCCTCGCCCGCGAGCACCCCGTGGAGGCCGACCTCGTCATCCCGACGCCGGAGTCCGGCACACCGGCGGCGATCGGCTACGCCCAGGAGTCCGGCGTCCCCTTCGGGCAGGGCCTGGTGAAGAACGCCTACGTCGGCCGCACCTTCATCCAGCCCAGCCAGACGATCCGCCAGCTCGGGATCCGGCTGAAGCTCAACCCGCTCAAGCACGTCATCAAGGGCAAGCGCCTCATCGTCGTCGACGACTCGATCGTCCGCGGCAACACCCAGCGCGCCCTCGTGCGCATGCTGCGCGAGGCCGGCGCGGCGGAGGTGCACGTGCGCATCTCCTCGCCGCCGATCAAGTGGCCCTGCTTCTTCGGCATCGACTTCGCGACCCGCGCCGAGCTCATCGCGACCGGGCTCGGCGTGGAAGAGATCCGCACCTCGCTCGGCGCCGACTCCCTCGGCTACATCAGCGAGGAGGGCATGATCGCCGCGACCGAGCAGCCCGAGCACGAGCTCTGCACGGCCTGCTTCTCCGGCACCTACCCGATGGAGCTGCCGAGCGAGGACCGCCTCGGCAAGTCCCTGCTCGAGCTCGAGTTCACCCCCACCGAGGAAGCGGTACGACGCCCGTGACGACGCCGGACAAGACCCCGATCACCTACGCAGACGCCGGCGTCGACGTCGAGGCCGGTGACCGGGCCGTCGACCTGATGAAGGAGTCGGTCCGGCGCGCCACCCGGCCCGAGGTCCTCGGCGGGCTCGGCGGCTTCGCCGGCATGTTCGACGCGAGCGCCCTGCGGGGCATGCGACGGCCGGTGCTCGCGACCTCCACCGACGGCGTCGGCACCAAGGTCGCGATCGCCCAGGCCATGGACCGTCACGACACGATCGGCCAGGACCTCGTCGGCATGGTCGTCGACGACATCGTCGTCTGCGGCGCCGAGCCGCTCTTCATGACCGACTACATCGCGACGGGCAAGGTCGTCCCCGAGCGCATCGCGGCGATCGTCGCGGGCATCGCGAAGGGGTGCGAGCTCGCGGGTGTCGCGCTCGTCGGCGGCGAGACCGCGGAGCACCCCGGCCTGCTGGACCCGGACGAGTACGACGTGGCCGGTGCCGCCACCGGCGTCGTCGAGCACGACGAGGTCCTCGGGCCGGACCGCGTCGCCCCCGGCGACGTCGTCCTCGCGCTCGCCTCCTCGGGCCTGCACTCCAACGGCTACTCGCTCGTGCGGCAGGTCATCGCCTCGGCCGGCTGGGCGCTCGACCGCCACGTCGACGAGCTCGGCCGCGCCCTCGGCGACGAGCTCCTCGAGCCGACCCGCATCTACACCCGGGCGCTGCTCGACCTCGTCCGCGCGGAGGACGTCGACGTCCACGCGCTCAGCCACGTCACGGGCGGCGGCCTGGCCGCCAACCTCGCGCGGGTGCTGCCCGAGGGCACGATCGCCCGGGTCGACCGCGCGACGTGGACCCCGCCCGCGATCTTCTCGCTCGTCGGCGAGCTCGGCTCCGTGCCGCGCGCGGACCTCGAGCGCACGCTCAACATGGGCATCGGTTTCGTCGCGGCGCTGCCGCAGGCCTCCGTCGACACCGCCATCGCCCGCTCGCGGGCCGCCGGCATCGACGCCTGGGTCCTCGGTGAGGTCTCCGACGCCGCGACGACCCGCCCCGTGGCCGGCGTCGAGGTCGTCCAGGGCGCCAAGGGCGTGCACGGCGGGGCCGTGCAGGTCGTCGGGGAGCACGCCTGACCCCCGTGCGGGTGCTGGTGGCGGACGCCGAGGAGCAGCGTCGCCAGGCCCTCGTCGACGTCCTGGCCGCCGAGCCGGACCTGGAGGTGCTGACGCCCGCGGCCACGGTCGCCGAGATCGCCTCGACCCCGGAGCCGGCCGTCGTGCTGCTCGTGGGCGGCCTGCGGTTCTCCGGGCCCGTCGAGGCGCTCGGTCAGGTCCGTCACGACGACGCGCCGGCGTGGGTCGTCCTCACCGAGGACACCGACGAGCTGGCGGCGATCATCGCCGCGGGCGCCGACGGGTGCCTCGCGGAGTCGAGCACGCCGGTGCAGATCGGTGCCGCCGTGCGCGCGGCCGCCAACGGCGACCAGGCGTCGCTGGACCAGCCGGTGACCGGGCCCCTCGTGCAGCGGGTGCGCCGGGAGCGGCCACCGCTGACCGAGCGTGAGATCGAGGTGCTGCAGCTGGTGGAGGCCGGGCTGGGCAACCAGGAGATCGCCGCCCGGCTCTACCTCAGCCTGTCGAGCGTGAAGTCACACCTGTCGCACACGTACGGTCGTCTCGGGGTCCGGCGCCGTGAGGCAGCCGTCGCCGAAGCGCGTCGTCAGGGACTGATCTGACGGAGCGTCACCGCTCCGCCGAGGACCAGGGGTCGTGCTCGTAGTCCTCGTCGGTGTCCTGGGTGTCGTTGCGCGTCGCGCGACGAACCGGGTTGTCCGACTGACCGTGAAGTTCCGCCTCAAGCGCTCGCAGATCAGTGTCCGGCGAGTAGTACTTCAACTCGCGGGCCACCTTGGTCTGCTTCGCCTTCGCTCGGCCGCGCCCCATGGCGTGACCCCCTCATACGCTAGTGCGGGTCGGCACTGATCTTCCCGCCATCCCCAGGGGACGGCGGATCTACCAGAGCGGACCCGGATCTGTGTGGTTTCTCGTGAGTCCAACCGTACATGGTCCGAGTCTGTTCCGTACCATCGGTGCGAGGCGCGACCCGTAGGATCTGCCCGGACCGGCAGACGAAGGGAGCCCAGGTGGCAGCGGACGAGGTGGGGACCCCCCTTCGCGCCCTCGTGGTGACCGTCGTGCACCACCCGCAGGACTCCCGGATCCGGCACCGCGAGATCTCCGCGCTGCTCGCGGCGGGTTGGCAGGTGACCTATCTCGCTCCCTTCGTCGCCCACGGGCTCGAGGTCCCGGCGCCTGCCGGAGGGCTGGAGTGCCACGACCTGCCCCGCGCCGCCGGCCGTGACCGCCTGACCGCCGCCCGGGCCGCCCGCGCGGCCGTCCGCCGGCTCGGCCCGGAGCACGACGTGGTGGTCGTCCACGACCCCGAGCTGCTCCCCGCGACCGCCGGTCTGGGGCTGGAGCACCTGGTCTGGGACGTCCACGAGGACCCGGCCGGCGCGCTGGCGGTCAAGGAGTGGATGCCCGGTCCGCTGCGCCGCCCGGTCGCCGGGGCCTGGCGCCTCGCCGAGCGGCTCGTGGAGCGCCGGCAGCCGCTGCTGCTCGCCGAGCACGCGTACGCCGACCGGTTCCGGAGCGAGCACGCCGTCGTGCCCAATGCCGTCGTCGTGCCCGAGGAGGTCCCGCCCGCCGGGGGCGCCCGGCTCGTGCACGTCGGCAACCTCACGCTCGCCCGAGGCAGCGAGGTCATGGCCGAGGTGGCCCGTCTGGCCCACGCCGGGTCCGACGGTGCGATCACGCTGGAGGTTGTCGGTCCGGCCCGGGACGAGGGCTCGCGGACGGCGATGGAGGCCGCAGCTGCCGAGGGGGTGCTCGTGTGGCACGGCTTCCAGCCCGCGGAGCGGGCGATGGCGATGATCGACGGCGCGCTCGCCGGGCTGTCCCTGCTGCGCGACCTGCCGAACTACCGCGGCTCGATGCCGACCAAGGTCGTCGAGTACCTGGCCCACGGCGTGCCCGCCATCACGACCCCGCTGCCGCTCGCCCGCGAGGTCGTCGAGGAGGCGGACGCGGGGGTGGTCGTGCCCTTCGACGACGCGCGAGCCGCCGCCGACGCCGCGCTGCGGCTCTGGCGCGACCCGTCCGGAGCGGCCGCGATGGGCGCCCGCGGCCGCGCGCTCGTGCGCGAGCGCTACGACTGGGCGAAGGGGGGCGCCGCCTTCGTCGACGCCCTCACGCAGATCGCCGCGGCCCGCTCGCCGGGCCGCGCCTGACCCCCCTTCGCCCGACCGCTCGTCCGCATTGCCCTAGGGGAATGCAGCCTCTCGCCGCCAGGACTCCGCATTGCCCTAGGGGAATGCAGAGTCCTGGCGCGCGAACCCTAGGACGAGGTGGGGGTGCCGGGGTCGCCGGCCGCTACGATCCGGCCCAGCCCGCCACGCAGGCGCGGGGGCAGGGCGTCGACGGTCCCGACGAGCGTGATCTCGCGGGGGGCGAGGCGCACGAGGGCCTTGCGGACCTGGGCGGGCAGGCGGTCGCTGCGGGTGAGCAGGAGCGGCACCCCGGTGTGGCCCGAGGCGGCGATGGCGGTGAGCATCTCGACGCCCGTGGAGTGGACCGTGATCATCACGTCGCCGCCGGGCTCCACGGCGTCGTGCAGGGCGGCCGAGATGGCCATCGGGCCGCCATCAGGACCGAACTCGATCTCCGCCCCGGTCGCCGCGCGCAGCGCCTCGACGGTCTCGGTCTCCCAGTCCTCCTCGTCGCCCGCGAGCAGCAGCCGCTGCGGGCCGAGGTCGGCCAGCGCGGCGCGCAGCTCCTCGGGCAGGGTCTCGGACTCGCAGACGACGACCGCCCGGCCGTGGGCGGCCGCGACCTGCGAGATGACCGGCGCGCGGCCGGCGCTCGAGCCCAGCGTGACGTGGACGGTGTCGGTGTCGGCCGGGGGGAAGAGCTGGAGCAGGCGCGCGGAGACCACGGCCGCGTCATCGCTGTCGACGTGCTCGACCGGGCCGCCGGTGATCTCCTCGAGCGTCGCCCGGGTGTCGGGGTGGACGTGCTCGTCACCACCGACGACGACGACCCGCTCGGCGGCGAGCCGCTCCAGCTCCTCGCGCGCGGAGCCGGGCACGGAGCCGGGCCGCACCCACAGCAGTGGCCAGCCGAGGCGCGCGGCGATCGGCGCGACGGCGCGGGCCATGGCGGCACGCTGGACGCTGACGACGAAGACGCCCTCGACACCAGGGTCCCAGGTGCCGCGCACGGTGGCGGCCGTGACCTCGAACCGGTTGCTGCCGCCGAAGCGCCGCGTGCCCGCGACCTCGGGGTCGGGGACGGACGCGGTCTTGCGCTGCACGCGCTTGGGCAGGGTCGCCTCGTACTGCGGCAGGACCTCGTCGGTCGGGCCGTCCGCGATGAGCCGGCCCTGGTCCATCCACAGCACCCGGTCGCAGATCTGGCGGATGTTGCCGTTGGAGTGCGAGACGAGGAAGACGGTGCCGGCCTGCTCGCGGATCTGGGCGATGCGCTCGGCGCTCTTCTGCCGGAAGGCCCCGTCGCCGGTGGCCAGGGCCTCGTCGATCATCAGCACGTCGGGGGCGGCCGCGGTCGAGATCGCGAAGCGCAGCCGCGCGCCCATGCCGGAGGAGTACGTGCTCATCGGCAGGTAGACGGCGTCGCCGATCCCGGAGAACTCGACGATCTCGTCGAAACGCTCGGCGATCTCGTCCTTGCTCAGCCCGAGGGCCTGGGCGCCGATGTAGATGTTGCGCTCGCCGCTCAGCTTGCTCATGAGGACGGCGTTGACGCCCAGGAGGGAGGGCTCGCCGGCCACCCACAGCCGCCCGGCGGAAGGGGGGATGAGCCCCGCCACGGCGCGCAGCAGCGTCGACTTGCCCGAGCCGTTGCGGCCGATGATGCCGATGGACTCGCCGTGGTGCGCGACGAAGCTGACGTCCTTGACGGCATGCACCTCGCGCGTGCGCGGCATCCGCTCGGCGCCCACCATCGAGCGGAGCGAGCGCGCGCGGCCCTGCCCGGAGGGGGTGCCGCGGCGCCCGCCGCCGAAGACCTGGTACTTGACGTCGAGGTGGCTCACGACGACCGTCGGGGTGCCGATCTCGGGGCCCGTGCCCGGTGCGTGCTCAGCCACGGCCGTACTTCGCCTCGTCGCGCCAGAAGATGACCAGGCCCACGCAGGCGAGCCCGATGCCCCAGGCGGCCATCGCGAGCCAGTCGGTGAGGACGACGCCGTGCTCGGCGTCGGTGAGCAGGGCCTGGCGGCCGATCGTCAGCATGAGCGAGAAGGGCTGGTAGACGAGCAGGTCGTGCCAGACCGTCGGGAGGTTCTGCGCGTAGTGCTCGACCGGGAAGAAGACGCCCGAGACGTAGCGCAGGAGCCGCACCGTGACGGGGATGAGGTTGCCGATGTCGCGCGAGGCGTTGACCAGCCGGGCGCCGATGAAGGCGATGCCGAGCAGCGCGAGCCCCTGGAGCGCGAGCGCGACGGGGAAGAGCAGCCACTCCCAGTCGGGCGTCTCCCCGGTGACGAACATCAGGACGAAGAGCAGGAGGAAGGCCGGCAGCGCCGCGAGGAGCTCGGTGAGGGTCACCGAGATCGGCAGGATCGCGCGGGGGAAGTGCAGCGCGCGCACCAGCGAGAGGTTGCCGGTGATCGCCTTGACGCCGCGCGTGATGACCGACGAGGTGAACATGAACATCACCACGCCGATGGCGAGGAAGGCGATGAAGTTATCGACGCCACCCTGGGTGTTGAGCAGCAGCCCGAAGATGACGAAGTAGCTGCCGATGAGCATCGCCGGGTTCAGCACGGCCCAGAGCTGCCCGAGGTGGTTGTCCTCGTTCCTGGCGTACGACTCGGCGGACGACAGGGTCCACACGAAGGACCGCCGGCGCCACAGGTCCCCGAGGTACCGGCGGAGGGGCGGACGCTCCGAGAGCGTCCGCAGCCCGTGCCGAGCCGCGAGCTCCGCGGCCTCGTCGCTGCTGAGTGCCGGGGGGAGGGGGGCCCGCTCGGGGGCCTCCGTCACAGGCGCTCGACCTTGTCGCTGTCCTGGGCGACGCCGCGCGTGTCGAAGAAGCGCTGCGCCGTGCCGGCGAGCGCCTCCACGTCGAAGGTCTTGTGGTTCTGGACGAGGACGGTCAGGTCCGCGGCGGCCACGGCGGCGTCGAGGTCCTCGACGCGCTCGGCCTCGGGCACGGCTCGCCAGTCGGCGACCTTGGCGTCGAAGTACTGGACGGTCGCCCCCTTCGCGATGAGCTGCTGGGCCAGCGGGACGGCCGGCGACTCACGCTGGTCGGCGATGTCGGGCTTGTACGTCACGCCGAGCAGGAGCACCGTCGAGCCCCGCAGCGGCTTGGCGTCCTCGTTGAGGATGTTCTGCGCGCGCTGGACGATGTACGCCGGCATCGTCGAGTTGATCTCCTGGGCGAGCTCGACGAAGCGGAAGGGGTAGCCCAGCTTCGCGCGGACGTTGTAGGAGAGGTAGTTGGGGTCGATCGGGATGCAGTGCCCGCCGACGCCGGGGCCGGGGTAGAAGGCCTGGAAGCCGAAGGGCTTGGTCTTGGCCGCCGCGATGACGTCCCACAGGTCGATGTCGAGGTCGTGGCAGAAGCGCGCCATCTCGTTGACCAGGGCGATGTTGATGTGGCGGTAGGTGTTCTCCAGCAGCTTGGCCGTCTCGGCCTCGCGGGTGCCCTTGGCCCGCACGACGGTGTCGACGAACTGGCCGTAGAAGGCCGCGGCCGCGTCACCGCAGGCGGGGGTGTGGCCGCCGACGACCTTGGGGGTGTTCTTGGCACCGAACTTCTCGTTGCCCGGGTCGATCCGCTCCGGCGAGAAGGCGAGGTGGAAGTCCTGGCCCGCGACGAGGCCCTTGGCCTCGAGGACCGGGCGGACGACCTCGTCGGTCGTGCCGGGGTAGGTCGTCGACTCGAGGATGACCGTCTGTCCGGCGTGCAGGTGCTCGGCGATCGTCGCGACGGCCGAGTTGATCGGGCCGAGGTCCGGGCCGCCGTCCTCGGAGAGGGGGGTCGGCACGCAGATGACGATCGTCGTGACCTCGTCGAGGCGACCGGCGTCGGTCGTGGCCTCGAAGCCTGCGTCGAGCATCGCGCGGATGTCGTCGTCCGACAGGTCGTCGACGTGCGACCTCCCGGAGTTCAGCGCGTCGACGACGGCCTGGTTGATGTCGAAACCGAGGACCTTGACCCCGACCTTGGAGGCTTCCTGGGCCAAGGGCAGTCCGACATAGCCCTGGCCGATGATCGCGACGTCCGCCACTGTGCATCCTTCTCGGTAGTCGTGCCCCGGAGGGCATGGGTAGCCACCGGGCGTCCGGTGGCTGGCGCGATCATACCGGCCGCCCCTGCGGGGTCGCAGGGCACGCGCCTACAGTGGCGCCATGCCAGGCGCGCCCGGAACCCCCCTTCCCGTCGTCCTCGCCACGAGCAACGGCGTCGGCATGGGGCACCTGACCCGGCAGCTCACGGTCGCGCTCAGCGCGCCGGACACCCTCGATCCCGTCCTCATGTCGCTCTCGGGCGCGCTGCCGACCGTCCGCACGGCCGTCGCCGAGGGGCGCCTGCCGGAGCTGCACGGCGTGCGCACCGAGTACTGCCCGTCCCGCAAGAGCGGATGGCTGCCGAAGGGGGGACCTGCCCGGCGGTTGCGCGAGGTCCACCCCGCGTACAACTGGGAGCCGTACTTCGCCGACCGGGTCCGCGCTCTCGTCGCCGAGACCGGTGCCCGGCTCGTGCTCTTCGACGGCGTCGTCCCGTACGCCGGCCTGCGGTCCGCCCGCGAGCGGCTCGCGTCGACCCCCTTCGTCTGGATGCGCCGGGGGATGTGGCGCCCGGGCGCGGGCGAGAAGTTCCTCGAGCACGCCGCCCTCTTCGACCTCGTCGTCGAGCCGGGCGACTTCGCGCAGGCCGCGGACCGCGGCCCGACGGCCGCCCGCGGCGACGCGACTCGGGTCGCCCCGATCTCCATCGGCGAGGTGATCACCCTCCAGGACCGTGTGCAGGCCCGGCGCGCGCTCGGCCTGGACCCGGACCGGCCCGCGCTCCTGCTCACCCCCGGCACCGGGGCGCTCGAGGACGTCGGGTCCCCGGTGCGCGTGGCCTTGGAGACGCTGCGCCGCTCCGCGCCCGACTGGCAGGTCGCGGTGACCAGCCCCGCCCTCGCCCGGCACGGGATCGCCGGCGACGACGTCGTGCTCCTCACCGACGCCTACCCGCTCGCGCGCTCGCTCGCGGCCTTCGACGCGGCGGTGAGCGCGGCCGGCTACAACTCGGTCCACGAGCTGCTCGGTGCCGCGGTCCCGACCGTGCTCGTGCCGGGCCAGGCCCTGGGCACCGACGACCAGCCCGGTCGCGCCGCGGAGCTCGCCTCGGCCGGCGCCTGCCTCGCCGTCGCCCCGGACGACCCGGACGCGATGCGGACCGCGGTCGCCCGGGTCGTCGACCCGTCCGCCGCGGACGACCTGCGCGCCGCCTGCCGGGAGCTGCCGCGCGCCACGGGCGGCGCCGAGACCGCCGAGCTCCTCGTCGAGCTCGCCGCGGGCGCTCCCGTCCCGGGGAGCCTGACGGAGGGCGGGCCGTGGGGACCTCCGGCGTGGCGCCGCGCGCTGCCCGACCCGCGCACCCCCGTCGAGATCGTCTCCGAGGGCGGTACCGACGATGCGGTGCGAAGGGGGGCCCGCCCCCTTCGCGTCACGCAGGACCTGCCGGCGCACCGGGTCGGCGAGGACCCGCTCGAGCACCTCGTCGAGGGGTCCTCGGACGAGTACCGCCGGGTGCGGATGGACGTCGCGCGCTGGATCTACCGGTCCGGGCGTTGACGGCGGCGGGCGACCTCTCGGCGCGCCCGACCCACCCGACGGCGGGCCAGCCGCAGCAGCGCCACCGGTGCCGAGTGCTCGCGGGCGACGCGGCGCGACCACGCCTCGTCGTCGACCGCACCGACGCCGACGACGGCGCCGTCGACCCAGGTGCGCCAACGTCCGGCCGCCGGGTCCTCGACGGGGGTCGGGCCGTCGACGTGGAGCAGGTCGGCCGCCTCCGCGATGCGCCGGTCCAGGCCCGGCGCGTCGGCGACGAGGTCGGCGGCACCGACACCGTGCCGCAGTGCGGTCGCGAGCAGCTCGCTGCGGGCGAGGTAGCAGGGACCGGCCGCGCTGTGGACGCGCACGAGCCGGCGGTGCGGACGGTGCAGGTGGCGCACGAGGCGCTCGACCGCACCGTCGACGAAGACGGTGCCTTCCCGGTGCACGAGCACGAGCTCGGACGAGGCGACGGCCGCGACGAGGGTCTCGGGGGCGCCCGGCGCGTCGGCGTCGACGCGGACGGGCGCGGCGTGTCCGGCAGGCATGGCCTCACCCTACGGGCGGGCGCGGTGGATAGCGTGGCCCCATGCGCGCGCTGACCACGGACCCCGCGGCGGGGGACACCCCGCTCGGCCGGGTGCCCGGGCCGGACAGCGACCGCCGGGCCCGGCTCGACCTCACCGGCACGGGCTGGACCCTGAGGAGCCCGTGGCGCCGGGGCACCGGCGGCACCTGGCAGCAGCCCGGCGCGCTCGCCGACGGGCTCGCGCGGCTCGACCACGTCCACGCCCTGGTGGTCGGCGCCGAGCCGACCGGCCCCTCGCCCGACGCCGCGACGACCGCGGCCCTGGCCACCTTCGTCACCCGGGCGATCGCCCGCGGCACCTTCGTCGTGGGCGACCTGCCCGCCGTCGTCTCCCGCCGGGTGCACGCCGACGTGCCGGGCGCCGCCCACGGCCGGCCCGGCGACCTCGCCTTCGACGTCGCGTCGGTGCGCCAGCGGCGGCAGGTGCTCGCGCCCCGCGTCGGGCACTCCCTGGCCCCGACGGTCTCGGTGCTCCTCGCCACCCGCCGGCCGCACCTGCTCGACGCGATCGCCGCGATGCTGCGCGCCCAGACCTACCGCCGGCTCGAGGTCGTCGTCGCCGTCCACGGCGGCGACCCCGACGACCTGCCCCGGCCCGACCTCGGCGACCTCGACGTGCGGGTCATCGCCACGCCGGCCGACCGCAGCCTCGGGCACGCCCTCGCGCTCGCGGCCGAGGCGGCGAGCGGCGAGCTGCTCACCAAGGTCGACGACGACGACCACTACGGGCCCGACCACGTCCTCGACCTCGTCATCGCCCGCCACGTCTCGGGGGCTCCGGTCGTCGGCAAGAGCAGCACCGTCGTCCACGTCGAGTCGCTGGACACCACCGTGCGGCGAGTCATCGGGACCCCCGAGTCGCTGGTGCACCGGGTCGCGGGCGGCACGATCCTCGTCGGCGCCGACGAGCTGCGCGCCCTCGGCGGGTGGGCCGACGTGCCCCGGGCCGTGGACAGCGCCCTCATGCGGGCCGCGACCGCCGCCGGCGCGGCGATCTACCGACCGCACGACATCGGCTACGTCTACGTGCGGCACGCCGGCGAGGGCCACACGTGGTCCGCGGACGCCGGTCACTTCCTCGCCAACGCGCGCGAGCAGTGGCTAGGCCTGCTGCGCCACCCGGACTTCGGTACCTGAGGGCACGCCGGGTCCGCGTTTCGGAGCCTCGCAGGGGTGCGTGCCAGACTGATCAGCCGTACCACGCCCCCGATACGGCAAAGGACCACGATGGCTCCCCTGGTTGTGCACGTCACCGGTGCCCGCCCGAACTTCCCCAAGGCAGCGCCCGTCCTCGAGGCGCTCGGCACCTACGACGTGGAGCAGCTGCTCGTGCACACGGGCCAGCACTACGACGACAAGATGTCCGACATCTTCTTCCGCCAGCTGGGCATCCCCAAGCCCGACGTCAACCTCGGTGTCGGCTCCGGCCCGCACGGCGCGCAGACCGCCAAGGTCATGGAGGCGCTCGAGCAGCTCTTCACCGAGCGCCGCCCCGACCTCGTGGTCGTCTACGGCGACGTCAACTCCACCGTGGCCGCCGCGCTCGTCGCATCGAAGATGCGCATCACCTTCGCCCACGTCGAGGCGGGCCTGCGCTCCTTCGACATGACGATGCCCGAGGAGATCAACCGGCTCGTCACGGACAAGCTGTCCGACCTGCTGCTCACGACGAGCACCGACGCCATCGGCCACCTCGGCAACGAGGGCACCGACCCCGACAAGATCCACTTCGTCGGCAACCCGATGATCGACACGCTCCTGAAGAACAAGGACCGCTTCGACGTCGAGGCCGCCCGCCGCGAGGTCGGCCTCGAGGGCGACTACATCGTCGCCACGCTGCACCGCCCCGGCAACGTCGACGACCCGGAGGACGTCCGGGCGCTCGTCGCCGCGATGCACGCCGTCGCCGACCAGGCGCAGGTCGTCATCCCGCTGCACCCGCGCGGCCGGGCCCGCCTCGAGGAGGCCGGCTTCCTCGACCACGACCGGATGCGCGTCATCGACCCGCTCGGCTACCTCGAGTTCATGGGCCTCGTCCGCGGCGCCGCCGCGGTCGTCACCGACTCCGGGGGCGTGCAGGAGGAGACGACGATCCTCGGGGTCCCGTGCCTCACCCTTCGTCCCAACACCGAGCGCCCGGTGACCATCACCCACGGCACCAACCAGCTCGTCACCCGGGAGACCCTCTCCGACCGCGTGCGCGAGGTGCTCGCCACCGGTCCGCTGGAGACCTGGGACACCCCGCCCCTCTGGGACGGGCACGCCGGTGAGCGCATCGCCAAGGTGCTCGCCGGGTCCGTGGGCGCTCCCCGACGAGGGCAGGCGTGACCGCCGGGCCGGGGGACACCACGCTGACCGCGGACGCCAAGGAGTCGGCCGCCGAGGCGCACCACGGGGCGAAGGGAAAGAAGAACCTCCGTGGCGACATCGAGGGGCTGCGGGCGGTCGCCGTCGGCACCGTCCTGCTCTACCACGTCGGCATCCCGTTCATCCCGGGCGGCTTCGTCGGCGTCGACATCTTCTTCGTCATCTCCGGGTTCCTCATCACCTCGCTGCTGCTGCGCGAGGCGGTGCGCACCGGCGGGATCTCGATCGGCGACTTCTACGCCCGACGGGCCCGCCGACTGCTGCCGGCCGCGTCGGTCGTGCTGCTGTTCACCGCCGTCGCGGGGTGGCTCGTGCTGCCCGGGCCGGACCGGCTCAACCTCGGCACCGACGTCATCGCCGCGACCTTCTACGTCATCAACTGGGCGCTCGCGCTGCGGTCGGTGGACTACCTCGCGGAGGACGCGGCCCCCTCGGCGCTGCAGCACTACTGGTCGCTGTCCGTCGAGGAGCAGTTCTACGTCGTCTGGCCGCTCATCATCATCGCCGGGCTCTTCCTGGCCCGCCGCACGAGGATGCGGCCCAAGCCCTTGCTCTTCGGCATCCTCGGGATCATCGCGGCGGCCTCGCTCGTCTACTCGGTGCTGCACACGAGGTCAGACCCGGCGACCGCGTACTTCTACACGACGACGCGCGTGTGGGAGCTGGCGATCGGCGCGCTGCTCGCCTTCCTCGTGCTGCGCCTCACCGCGCTGCCGCGGCTCGCGGCCGAGCTCCTCGGCGGGGTCGGGCTGCTCATGATCCTGTGGTCGGCCTTCTTCCTGACCTCCAAGACCCCGTGGCCGGGGTCCTGGGCGCTCGTGCCGACCCTCGGCGCCGCCTGCATCATCGCCGCGGGCTGCTCGACGCAGGCCACGGCCACCGCGCGCCTGCTGAGCCTGAAGCCGATGGTGTGGATCGGTGGCCTGTCCTACGCGATCTACCTGTGGCACTGGCCGCTCATCACGCTCGCGCAGTCGGCCTACCCCGAGGTGCGCATCCGCCACCTCGTGGTGCTCGGCATCGTCTCGATCGTCCTCGCCTGGCTGACGAAGCACCTCGTCGAGGACCCGATCCGCTTCCACCCCGGCCTGAGCGCCAAGGCCTCCCGCGGCCTGCTCTTCGGCCTGGCGTCGATGATCGTCACCGCGCTCGTCGGCACCGCGGTCTGGGCGACGGTGCCCAAGCTCGACGAGAACGCGAAGGTGACGGGCGCGACGAGTCTCGTCGCCAACCCCGAGAGCGACGACTGGACCATCCGCGAGGACCTCGACCAGGTCGTCACGAACTCGGGGGCGGTCACGCCGGACCCGGCGGTGGCCCCCGAGGACGTGCCGAGCTACTACGACGACGACTGCCAGGTGCAGCCCGGCGACTCCGCGGTCGACACGTCCTGCGTCTACGGCGCCGAGGACGGCGACAAGACGATCGCCATGCTCGGCGACTCCAAGATGGGCCAGTGGTTCCCGGCCGTGGAGTCGATCGCGGGTAGCGAGAGCTGGCGCCTGGAGCTCTACCTCAAGTCGGCCTGCGCCTTCACCTACGACGGCGCCAAGTCCGACTGCGAGGAGTTCTCCAAGAACGCCAACAAGCACTTCGACGAGGAGGGGGCGCCCGACATCGCGCTCGTCTCCCAGGGTGCGCCCAGCTCGAAGGACCTGCGCGCCGGGATCGCCGAGGCGGTCAAGGAGCTGCAGGCCAAGGGCACCGAGGTCGTCATCGTCTCCGACTCCCCGCGCCCCGACCAGGGCGCCGTCTACACCTGCGTGGAGGAGCACCCGGACGACTTCTCGGCGTGCAGCTTCCCCGCCGCGGACAAGGGCCGCAAGGGCACCGGTACCAAGGCCCTCAAGGCCGCCGCCGACGAGACCACGGCGCCCTTCGTCGATCTCAACGAGTGGATCTGCCCGCCCGGTGACGAGTGCCCGCCGGTCATCGGCGACACGCTCGTCTACCGCCAGGGCAGCCACGTGACGGCCAGCTACATCCGCAGCCTGACGCCCATGCTCTACCGGGCGCTCGCCGCGGAGGACCTCACGACGAAGAACTCCAGCGAGATCACCGTCGACGACGTCCCGTAGCCAAGCCAAGGGCACGACGAAGGGGGGCCGCACCGGATCACCGGTGCGGCCCCCCGCTTCGTCGTCGGCGGACTCAGCCGAGCAGGCGGTGGTAGGCCTCGTCGGCGATCCGGGTGACATCGCTCCAGTCCCGCTCGGCGAGGACCCACTCGCGGGCCTGGCGGCCCATGCGCTCGCGCAGCTGCGGGTCGTCGAGGTAGCGAGCGATCTGGCGGGCCAGGTCGCTCGCGTCGCCCTTGTCGAAGACGAGGCCACGCACGTCGGGCTCGACGATCTCGGTGAGCGCCGCGACCGAGCTGGAGATGCACGCCTTGCCCATCGCCATGGACTCGAAGGGCTTGATCGGGCTGATCAGCTCGCACACCGGCAGCGGCAGGCGGGGGAAGGGGGTCACCTGGAAGATCGACAGGTAGCGCGCGACCTCCTCGTGCGGCACGCGCCCGGTGAAGGTGACGACGTCGAGGACGCCGAGGTCGCGCGCCAGGCGGTGCAGGTAGCCCTCGTAGTGGCCGTCGCCGACGATGATGACGGCGAAGTCGTCGCGGGTCGCCTTCAGCTGTGCCGCCGCCTCGAGGAGCAGGTCCAGGCCCTCGTAGTCGACGAGGCCGCCGGCGTAGCCGATGACGGTCTTGCCGCGCAGGCCGAGCTCGTCGAGCAGCGCCTCGTCGGGCTGACGGGGCTCGAACTGCGCGGTGTGGACACCGTTGGGCAGCACGGCGATCCGGTCGGCGGGGCCGCCGCGGCGGATCATCTCCTCGCGCAGCGCCTCGGTGATGACGAAGGTGAGGTCGGCGTTCTGGACGATGTGCAGCTCGAGCCCGGTCATGTACCGGTAGGCGTCGGTCGTGCCGAAGGCCGGGTTGCGCGAGATCTTCATCAGGTCCTCGAGACCGCGCATCTCGTAGACGAAGGGGATGCCCAGCCGTCGCGCGGCGCGCAGGCCGGCGAGGCCGTTGTTCTGGAAGCTGCTCGCGTGGATGAGGCCGGCGCGGTGCTCGCGGGCGACCTCCTCGACGCGGCTGGCGAAGCGCTCGATGTAGCCGGCCATCGGGGTCGTCGGGTAGTCCCGCTCGCCGGGCTCGAGCAGCCGCACGTAGGTCATCGTGTCGACGGTGCTCGTGGGCTCGACCACGCGGCGGTCGCCCTGCCCCCAGAAGTCGTACGGGAAGCCGAGGCGGGTCGCGGCGAGCATGTCCCAGCCCAGGCCCTGCAGGCCGGTGAGGATGCCGTGGCTGCGCGTGGCGTAGCCGCCCGAGCGGTGCGGCAGGGACTGCGCGAGGACGGACAGCACGGCGCGGGGGCGGGGCTCGTAGGCCCGCTCGCGGGCCTCGTCGACGGGCCAGCCGGTGCGGCCGATGTGGATCTGGTCGCTGACCTGGTCGTGGGTGGGGCGAGCCTTCTTGAGCCCGCCCTCGACGAGGCGCCCGGTGATGACCTGGGCCGTGTCGAGCCAGCCCGCCCGGGCGGCACGCTGGGCGAGGGCGAGGGAGGTCTTCTTCGGGACGTTGCCGATCGTCTCGAGGCTGCTCGCGCGGTAGAGCTCGCGCAGCTCGTCCCAGCCCCT
This sequence comes from Janibacter terrae NBRC 107853, assembly GCF_001591405.1. Taxonomy (GTDB): domain Bacteria; phylum Actinomycetota; class Actinomycetes; order Actinomycetales; family Dermatophilaceae; genus Janibacter; species Janibacter terrae. The sequence goes on along the minus strand of NZ_BCUV01000007.1, from coordinate 625,377 downwards.
GAGGTTGCCGAGGGCGCGCGTGGCGGAGCGGAAGCCCTCGGGTGAGGTCAGGCCCACCTCGAGTGCGGTCGCGCGCTGGGCGTCGTCGTCGCCGGCGCCGCGGATCTTCGTCTCGGTGCGCACGAGCTCGAGGGAGTGCTGGCTGTGGCTGACCCGCCACGTGGCGGCGTTGGCGAGGAAGGCCTCGGCCTCGGTGACGTCGTCGGCCGCGAACCAGCCGAGGAGCCGCTCGGCGTCCTTGGTCGTGCGGGGCTGGGTCGTCGCGGCGAGGGCGTTGGCGCGGGTGACGAGCTCGCGGTTGCGGGCGCGCTGGGCGACGGCCATCGACAGGCCGAGCGCCTCGGCGTCGGGCTCCAGGTCGAGGGCGGTGCGGGCCTCCACGAGCGCCTCGTCGAGCCGGCCCAGGGACATGTAGGACCAGGCCCGCAGGCCGTGACCGGTGGCGCCCAGGGCGGACTCCGGCAGGCGCCCGAGGAGGCGCAGGCCCTGCTCGTACTGCTTGCCGCCGAGGACGAGCAGGCGGGCCTGGGCGAAGATCGCGCGCATCCCGACCGAGCCGCCGTGGCTCGGCAGGGCGGCCAGCGGCTCGAGCGGCACGCGGCGGACGACGGCGCGCGCGGCACGCTTGCCCTGGGACTTCGCGGTGTTCTTGTCGATGGAGGCCAATGGGGGTCCTTGTCGTCGTCGGTCGCGGGGTCGCCGCGGGTCAGAGGCTCACGTGGGTCGTCGGGTCACCGTAGAAGAGCAGGCGCCCGGTCGCGGTGAGGAAGGTCGAGTCGGTGACCGTCCAGGTGTGCGAGAGGCGGTCGTCGCCGCGCACGGAGACGTAGTTGTAGCGGTCGCCGGACCACACGCGCACGCCCTGGGCCATCGAGCGGTCGAGGATGTCGGAGTCGACGGCGCGCGGGATGTCGCTGAAGCGGACCTCGCGCACGACGTCCCCGGCGAAGAGCATCGAGCCGCCCTGGATCCGCCGCTCGTAGCGGTGCTCGGAGTCGGGGTAGCGCAGCACGACGGCGCCGGTGGAGCGCAGCCACACGTAGTGGGCCCACTTGCCGACGATCCCGGCGTCGGTGTGCGCGAAGGCGCCGAGCAGGTCCGACAGGTAGCGCGGCCCGTAGATGTTGTCGTCGTCCATCTTGGCGATGTACCGGCCACCGGCCGCGTCGACGCCGAGGTTCATGCACGCCCCGAGGGTGAGCGAGGCATCGGCGTGGACGATCTGCAGGTCCGTGACGCCCGCCTCGGTGGCGCGGCGGCGCAGGTCGGCGTCGTCGGTGTCGAGGCCGTGCAGGACCAGGACGAGCTCGACGGCGGGGTGGTCCTGCCGGCCGAGGTTGGCGAAGACATTGTCCAGCTCGTGGGTGCGGTTGGTCGGCACGACGGCCGAGATCGTCGCGGGCGTGATCGCGGGGACCTCGAGCCCGGCGGCCGTGGCGAGCTCGCGGGCGCGGTGGGCGCCGGTGTGCCCGGCGAGGACCGCGCGCTGCAGCCGCAGCCCCTCGCGGGCGACGAGCTCCTCCTGGTTGACCCTGGCGACGAGCTCGCTGCGCAGGGACCTGCTGTCGGTGACGCGAGGGACGAGGGCGTCGACCTCCGCGGGCAGGTCGGCGTGCGCCTCGGTGCCGACGACCGGCGTGCGGGCGGCTGCGGCGGCGACCGTCGTCCAGGCCGCGTCGGGGGAGGTGGCCGACAGGTCGAGCAGGACGCTCGCGTCACTCGCGGTGACGGCGTCGCCCACGCGCTCGGCGAGGCCCGCGGGCAGGGTCACGACGGCGGACTTGCCCGGGCGGCGCACGAGACGCGTCTGCGAGCGCGGCATCGGGGTGAGCGCCTCCTCGACGAGGCGGAGGGAGGAGTCGTCGGCGAGGCGGGAGAGGCCGTCGACGACGGCGAGCGCGCCGGAGCGCCGTCCGGTCGTCGGGTCCTCGCGGTCGTCGCCCACGGTGCGCGGCTGGGCCGCGGGGGCCCACCGCTGCGCCTCGCGGCCGCTCGCGGAGATGGCGTCGATCGCGGCCTGCGAGGAGGCACCGACGACGGTGACGTCCTGCGCCCAGGCCCCGGGCGCGGTGTCGTCGGTGACCCAGAGGACGACGGGCAGGTCGGCCCCCTTCGCGTTCGTGAGCAGCTCGCCGAGCGCGCTGCCGTCACCCCACCCGGGGACGGAGCCGCCGCGTCCCTCGAGGACGAGCAGGTCGGCGCGCGTGAGCGCCTCGCGCCAGCTGCGGCGGTCGAGGTCACGCTGGGTCCACTCCGGGGCGAGCAGGCCGCCGAGGTGCGGGCCGGCGGCGACGGCGACCGTGAGGTCGAGCGCGGGGACCGGCGAGTGCGGGGCGGTGGTGGTGGGCGAAGGGGGCGACGCCAGCTCGGGCTGCGCGGTCGGCTGCTCCTGCGGTGCCGGCCCGGCGGTCGCGGGTGCGACGGGCGCGGCGGGGGCTGCGGGAGTGCTCGGCCGCAGCTCGCCGACCGCGGCGCGCGCGGCCCGTCGCAGTCTGGCGGTGAGGGCGGCGGGGTTCGTCGATCGGCTCACGACGGGTCATCCTTCCACGTCGGCACCCCGGTCGCCGGGAGGGGGGACGACGAAGGGCGTCACCGTGACGGTGACGCCCTTCGTGCGTGGCTCCGGTGGCCAGGGGCGGGGTCGAACCGCCGACCTTCCGATTTTCAGTCGGACGCTCGTACCAACTGAGCTACCTGGCCGAGCCGGTCCGAACCGGACCAGCGAGCGACCCTGACGGGACTCGAACCCGCGACCTCCGCCGTGACAGGGCGGCGCGCTAACCAACTGCGCTACAGGGCCTTGATGGTGCAAGGCTTCTTGCGTATCCCCAACGGGATTCGAACCCGTGCTACCGCCGTGAAAGGGCGGGGTCCTAGGCCGCTAGACGATGGGGACCCGTCTCCGAGAACCCCTCGCTACGCAGCAGGCAGCACCCGAATCCGTCGAGGACTCGGAAAGCATACGCAGACACTCGCCGGATCGCCAAAACGAGTCATTCCGGCCGTGCCCAGGCGGCCAGACGGTCGGCGTCCCACGTCGTGACGATGCGCTCGAGCGGCACCCCGAGACGCTCCGCGCGCTCCGCGCCGTAGGCCTTCATCTCCAGCTGGCCGGGGGCGTGCGCGTCGGAGTCGACGGCGAAGAGGCAGCCGATCTCCAGGGCCAGCTCGACGAGCTCGTCAGGTGGGTCGCAGCGCTCGGGCCGGGAGTTGATCTCCACGGCGACGTCGTGCTCGGCGCAGGCCTCGAAGACCGCCCGTGCGTCGAACTCGCTCTGCGGCCGCGTCCCACGACCGCCCGTGACGAGCCGGCCGGTGCAGTGCCCGAGGACGTTGACCCGGGGGTTGCTCACGGCCGCGACCATGCGCCGGGTCATCGGGCCCTTGGCCATCCTGAGCTTCGAGTGCACGGACGCGGTGACGAGGTCGAGGCGGGCGAGCATCTCCGGCGTCTGGTCCAGCTCGCCGTCGTCGAGGATGTCGACCTCGATGCCGGACATGACCCGGAAGCTGTCGCCGAGCGAGGCGTCGATCTTGGCGAGCAGGTCCAGCTGCTGCGAGAGGCGTTGTGCCGTCAGCCCGTTGGCGATCCGCAGGCGGGGGGAGTGGTCGGTGAGGACCATCCACTCCTGCCCGAGCTCGTAGGCCGTGAGCACCATCTCGTCGATCGGGCTGCCCCCGTCGGACCAGTCCGAGTGCAGGTGGCAGTCGCCGATGATCGCCTCGGCGTACGCCTCGCCGCCCTCGACGAGCGGGCCGCCGTGCTCCTCCTGCTGGCGGGCGAGGTAGTCGGGCATCTCGCCGCGTACGGCCTGCTCGATGACGCCGGCCGTGGACTTCCCGATGCCGGCGAGGTCGGTGATGGTGCCGTCCTCGACCCGCTGCGCGACCTCCCCTTCGGCCAGGCCGCGCAGGACCTTGACCGCGCCGCGGAAGGCCTCGACGCGCCGGGTGTGCTGGCGCGCGCGCTCGAGGAGGAAGCCGACGCGCCGGAGTGCCTCGACCGGGTCGACCGGGGCCTGCAGGGGCTCGAGGGACCTCATCGCGTCACCACGAGGTGTGCAGGGGCCGGCCCTCGGCGAACCCGGCGGTGGACTGGAGGCCGACGAGGGCGCGCTCGTGGAACTCCTCGAGCGTCGTCGCCCCTGAGTACGTGCACGAGCTGCGCACCCCGCCGATGATCTCGTCGATGACGTCCTCGACGCCCGGCCCGGCGGGGTCGATGTACATGCGCGAGTTGGAGATGCCCTCCTCGAAGAGCGACTTGCGCGCCCGGTCGAAGGGGGAGTCCGTCGCCGTGCGGTTCTGCACCGCCCGCGCGGAGGCCATGCCGAAGGACTCCTTGTAGCTGCGACCGTCGGCGTCGGTCACGAGGTCGCCCGGGGACTCGAGGGTCCCCGCGAACCACGAGCCGATCATGACATTGCTCGCCCCGGCGGCCAGGGCCAGCGCGACGTCGCGCGGGTGGCGCACCCCGCCGTCGGCCCACACGTGCTTGCCGAGCTCGCGGGCCGCTGCCGCGCACTCGAGCACCGCCGAGAACTGGGGCCGTCCCACCGCGGTCATCATGCGGGTCGTGCACATCGCCCCCGGCCCCACGCCGACCTTGACGATGTCGGCGCCGGCCTCGATGAGCTCGCGGGTGCCCGCGGCCGAGACGACGTTGCCGGCGACGACCGGCACCTGCGGGTCGAGGGCGCGCACGGCAGCGAGTGCCTCGAGCATCTTGGTCTGGTGCCCGTGCGCGGTGTCGACGACGAGGACGTCGGCGCCCGCCGCGAGCAGGGCCGCGGCCTTGCCGCCCACGTCGCCGTTGATCCCGACGGCGGCGGCGACCCGCAGCCGCCCGTCCGCGTCGACGGCGGGGCTGTACATGCTGGCGCGCACCGCGCCCTGCCGGGTCTGGATGCCGACGAGCTTGCCGTCGGCGTCGACGACCGGGGCCACCCGGCGGCGCGCGCGGTCCAGCTCCTCGAAGGCCGCTCGCGGGTCCGCGTCGGCCGGCAGCGTCATGAGGTCGGGGGACATGACGTCCTGCACCTGGGCGAAGCGGTCGACCTGGTCGAGGTCGCGCTCGGTGACGACACCGATGGGCCGCCCCCCTTCGACGACGATGCCCGCACCGTGGGCGCGCTTGTGGATCAGCGCGAGCGCCTCGCCGGCCGTCGCCGTCGGCGCGAGGGTGATCGGGGTGTCGTGCACGAGGTCGCGGCTCTTGACGAAGGCGATGACCTCGGCGACGACGTCCACCGGGATGTCCTGCGGGATGACGGTGAGGCCGCCGCGACGGGCGGTCGTCTCGGCCATGCGGCGCCCGGCGATGGCCGTCATGTTGGCGACGACGAGCGGGATCGTCGTGCCCGTACCGTCGCCCGTGCGCAGGTCGACCTCGTGGCGGCTCGCCACGTCGCTGCGCCGCGGCACCATGAAGACGTCGTCGTAGGTCAGGTCGAGCTGGGGCATCAGGCCGTTGAGGAAGTCCACGATGACGAGTCTAGGTGCGTCGGTGGGGGAGGATCTGGGCGTGAGCTTCCTGCACGAGACCCCCGCGGACGCCCGTCGCCGCGCCGCCCTGCGCCGCATGCGGACGGTGGCCACCGGCCTGCTCGTCCTCGCCGCCGTCGTCTTCCTCGCCACGCTCCGGCTCGACCACGACGGGGTGTGGGGCTTCGTCAACACCGCCGCCGAGGCCGCGATGGTGGGCGCGCTCGCGGACTGGTTCGCGGTCACCGCGCTCTTCCGGCACCCGCTCGGCATCCCCGTGCCGCACACGGCCCTGGTCAAGAAGCGGAAGGACGAGCTGGGGCGCAACCTGCAGGAGTTCGTCACGGAGAACTTCCTCACCGAGGAGATCGCGCGGGACCGGCTCGCCACCGCCCGCGTGGCCGAGCGGCTCGGCGCCTGGCTCCTCGTGCCGCGGCACCGTCGACGGGTGCTCGAGGAGATCGCCCGGGGCGGGACGCGGGCGCTGGAGCGGGTGGAGGACCAGGACGTCCACGACTTCCTCGCCGAGCTGCTGCTCCCGCGCCTCGCGCAGGAGCCGGTCAGCCCGATCCTCGGCTCGCTCCTCGAGGGCGTCGTCGACGGCGGCAACCACACGGGCCTGGTCGACCTGGGCATCGACGAGGTGCGGCAGTGGCTCGGCGACAACCCGCACCTCTTCAAGCAGGTCGTCGGGGACAAGGCTCCCTGGTGGACCCCCGAGTGGGTCGACGACAAGGTCATCGACTGGACCTACCGGCAGGCCCTCGGCTGGCTCGACGAGATGCGTCGCGACGCGCACCACCCCGCCCGGGTCGCGCTCGACGACCTGCTCCAGCGCCTGGCCTCCGACCTGCAGCACGACTCCGACGTCATGGCGAGCGCCGAGGCGCTCAAGGAGCGGCTGCTGGCGCACCCCCAGGTGCCGACGAGCGCGGTCGCCGTGTGGCAGTCGCTGCGCACCTCGTTGCTCGGCGCGATGGCCGAGCGGGAGTCCTACTTCTGGAGCCGCGGCGACGAGCTGCTCACCCACCTGGGTACGCACCTCGTCGAGGACGAGGCCTGGCAGCAGCGCCTGGAGACCCATCTGGGCGAGGTCGTCGCCTTCTTCGTCAACACCTACGGCGACGAGCTCGCCGAGGTCATCTCGGTGACCGTCGAGCGCTGGGACGCCGACGAGGCGAGCAAGCGGATCGAGCTCTTCGTCGGCCGCGACCTGCAGTTCATCCGGATCAACGGCACCGTCGTCGGCGCGCTCGCCGGCCTGGCGATCCACACGGTCGCCGTCCTCCTCTCCTGACGACGAGGACGAAGGGGGATCCTCCCCCTTCGCCGCAGCGGGTCACGTCATGCACTAACCGGGGGGTGATGGTGCACGACGTGACCCTCCACCGGGCTCAGCGGTGGGCGGCGAAGATCGCGCGCCGCTCGAGGTGCGCCGGGGTGTGCACGGGCAGGTCGGCGGGGTGGAGGTCGCCGCTCGGGCGGGGAGCCAGGCCCAGCCGCATCGCCGGGCGCTCGACGAGCCGCCACGAGGCGATCGCGAAGGGGAGCGTGCACGCGAAGGAGACGAGCCCGAAGACCGGCGCGGGGACGAGCGCGCCGAGGCCGAGCATGCCGAGCAGCTGCTGCACCGGCCAGCCGTAGACGTAGAGGCCGTAGGAGGCGTCCTCCCGCGCGGCGATCCGGGTGCGCCAGGTCGCGCCGGCATGGAGCAGTGCGTAGGCGAGCGGGATCGGGGCGAGCAGGTTGAGCGCGGTCTCCGAGGTGGCCGCCAGCCCGGCAACCGTGAGGGCGGCGAGCACCGCGACCGGGGTGCTCGTGCGCAGCCGGTCGCGCAGCGCGTACGCGAGCACGCCGACGGCGAAGAAGGAGAAGAGCCGCAGCGCGCTCGTGATCATGTGCGCGGGGCCGGAGAGGTCGCCGACCAGCCACGACAGCACCGGGAGGGCGAGGACCGCGACGCCCGCGCTGAGCGCGAGGTGGCGGCGGACCCAGCCGATGCCGAGGGCGGCGCCGCACAGCAGGTACGCGGCGAACTCGTGCACGAGCGTCCACAGCGAGCCGTTCCACATGCCGGGGTTGGGCGCGCCGGCGAGCGTCCCGCCGATCGTCGGGTTGGTCATCAGGAGCATCGCGTTGTCGAGCACGTAGGCGAGCGACTGGGCGGGGTCCCACCCGTGGCCGCCGAGGAGGCCGCCGAGCGGCGCGAGGACGAAGGCGGTGACGGCCAGGCAGGCCCAGAACCCGGGGAAGATCCGCTGCGCCCGGCGCCGGAGGTACGTCCCGAAGCCGTTGCGCAGCCGGCTGCCGGCGATGAGGTAGCCGGACAGCGCGAAGAACCCCCCGACGCCGATCGCCCCCAGCCGCTCGATCCCGCTCGGGCCGTAGCCGCCGAGGGGCCACGCGTGGGCGAGGATCACCGCCGCGGCGAGCAGGAGGCGCACCGCGCCCAGCGAGTTGTCGCGGGTGGACAGGGCGGCACCGACAGGGGAAGGCATCACCTCGACGGTAACGAAGAGGTAACGGCCCGTCACCTCGGGGTGGCGTGGCCTCCCTCACCGGGACCACTCGTCTGCATTGCCCTAGGGGAATGCAGACGTCGGGGGGTCAGCGCAGGGGGTCGAAGGGGGTGAGCTCGGGGGCGGGACGTCCGGTCACCATCGTCTCCGCGAGGAGCTGCCCGGTCGCGGGGCCGAGCGTCATGCCCCACATGCCATGGCCTCCGGCCACGTGGACGAAGGGGGACCCCGTCGCCCCGATGAGGGGGAGGCCGTCGGCGGTGCAGGGCCGCGAGCCGACCCACTCGTCCTGCCGGTCGTCGAGGTCGACGCCGGTGAGGTACGGGCGGCTGGCGTCGACGATCGCGTCGATGCGCCGCGGGTCGAGCGCGGCCTCGGGCTTGCGGAACTCCATCATCCCGGCGACGCGCAGCCGGCCGCCGAGCGGCGTGCAGGCGACGCGCTGGACCGGCAGGTACACCGGGCCGCGCGGCTCGTGCTCGATCGGCACGGAGAAGCTGTACCCGCGCCCGGCCTGCACGTGCTCGCGCACGCCGAAGGGCTTGGCGAGCGCGTCGAGCCAGGTGCCGGTCGCGACGACGACCCGGTCGAAGCGCTCGTCGCCGGCGCCCGAGATCGTGAGGCGGACCCCCTTCGCCTCCTCCGTGATCGCGGTGACCTCGGCGCCCTCGCGGATCTTGCCCCCGCGGGCGCGCACGGAGTCGGCGAGGGAGTCGACGAACTCGCCGGGGTTGAGGTAGCGCTGCCCGAGGAGGCGGATGCCGGCGCCGATGCGGTCGGAGAAGGTCGGCTCGGCCGCGCGGACCTCGTCGCCGGTGAGCTCCTCGAAGCCGACCTCCTGGCCGGACGCGGCGATGTGCTGCAGCTCGGTGAGGAGGAACTCGGTCTCGGCCTTGGTCTCGTAGCCGGCGATGAAGGACTTCGCCTCGTGCGCGGGGGCGGTCACCCCGCCGGCGGCCAGCACGTCGAAGGCCGGCAGGGCGCGGCCGTTGATCGGCACGAGCGCCCGCATCGAGAGCGGCCACCGGCGCATCGTGCTGTTGCGGGTGAAGGCGGCGAGGAACTTCAGCAGCCGCGGGTCCGTCGTCACCGGCACGTAGACGGGCGAGGCGGGGGAGATCACGGCCTTGATGCCGTAGGAGAGGACGGCCGGGTCGGGCAGCGGCGTCGAGATGCCCGGGGTGATCCAGCCGGCGTTGCCCCACGACGAGCCGGCGGCGACGCCGGTGCGGTCGAGGACCTCGACCTCGACCCCGTGCTCCTGCAGGAACCACGCGGTCGACAGGCCGACCATGCCGGCGCCGACGACGGCGACCTTGCGGGGGGCTGGGGTGGGGCTCATGACGTCCTCTCGGGCCGGGTGCCGCAGGGTCTCCGCGGGCTCCAGCCCACTGTGCCCCACGTCACAGGTGCGTGGCAAAGAGGGGCGAAGGGGGGAGCGCCCGGGCATGAGAACGCACTGACCCTGCCCTCAGCCAGGCGCCGAGGGGGAGGCCGGCGGCTGAACTCTTGCGTGCAGGGCGAGTGTTGCGAGGACCAGAAAGCCCCCGACCAGCAGTCCACCCGCGGCGCTCCTCCAGCTTTCCGAGAACGACCCGTGCATCAACGCCCAAGCAGGCACGGCCGCCGTCAAGATCCCTTCGACCAGGGCGACGGCCCCGGTGAGGGCCCCGAGGCGCGACCGGTCGAGGCCCAGCAGAAGGAAGAAGAGCAACCAGAGTCCAGCCCACGCCATCCAGATGACCCCGAACACGGGAGCGTTGTCTCTGAAGTTGAGGATCGCGTACCCCACGGCCGCGACCGCGACGAAGAGCGAGAACCACCCGAGGCCATGACCGGGGAGGTCAGCTAGGGCATTGATGCCCACCCAGAGGTAGGTGAAGCCGAACAGGTACAGTCCAGCCGCAGCCGCGACGACGGACTCGTCGCCGCCCGATGTCACGATGAGGTAGGTCGGGGTGAAGATCTGCATCGCTCCGACGAACAGGTTGAGTGGGGCGGCCCCTCGTGGCGAGACCCCGCCCAACAGCATGACGCCATTGACGATGAGGACGGCGCCGACGTAGAAGAGTCCGACGTTGGACATTGAAATTCACCTCCTGGTGTCCCGGTGGCCGATCGCGACTGGCGATGGGCCACCGGGACAAACGAGATCACTCGGGCTTGGGCAGGATGTCTTTGTCGAAGATGTCCAGCGGGACCTTGAGGACGACAGCCGCGTTCGGGATGTCGACGATCCCACCGACGTGCATCTCGCAAGGAGCGACCGAGATGATCGTGTACGCCTGCTCCGGGGTGTACCCGAACTTCCCGAGGTACTCGATCGCCTGCTCGAGGGCCTGGACCGCGGCCATCGTGGTGTCGAGGTACTTCTGGTCCGATCCGTTGGCCGAGAGACCGGTGAACGAGAGGTACCGGGTCCCGAACTGCGGGTCGAAGGGAGACGGTCGGAACATGGGCGTGCGGACGCCGTAGCGGGCCATGCCGTCCTTGACGACGCCGAACCGGTACCAGCCGACGCCATCCATCTCAATGGCGTTCCAGGTGACCTCCCCGTCCCCTTCGGCGAAGTGGAAGTCGCCGGAGGAGAAGAGTGCTCCGTCCACGAAGACCGGGTAGTAAACGCGTGATCCTCTCGAGAGGTTCTTGATGTCCATGTTCCCGCCGTTCTCACGAGGCGGGATGGTCCGCGCGGCTGTTTCGGCGACCCGGCGCCAGTCGTCACCCTCGAGATCTCTGAGCACCGCTTGGTCGATCGCGTCCGCCCGGGGCCCGGCGAGCCCGTCGGCAATGAGCGGGTCCTCGCGGTCATTCCAGATCTTGAGCAACTCGTGGGACGGCGCGACGCCCATGATCCCGGGGTGGCTGATGGCCGGGATCTCGACTCCTGGGATCTGGCGGCTCGTGGCATAGGTGCCGTGCAGATCCCAGACCGTCTTGTACCCCTCCGGGAACGAGGACGCGAGCGGCCCGCCCATGCCGGGGAGGATGTTCGAGTAACCGACCCCCGACAGCGGTTGTACGTCGAGGACGTCGACGACCAGCAGGTCGCCGGCCTTGACACCGTCGACGCGCACCGGACCGGTCAGTGGGTGTGTGCGCGTCAGGTCGAAGCTGTGGATGTCGCCATCGTCATCGACGTCCTGCAACTGGTAGTCGTCGTAGCCCCCTGTCTCGAGGATCAGCTCGTCACCGATGCCGACCTCCACCAGTGGCGGAATGTCCGGATGCCACCTGTTGTGACCGAGGTGCTTCTGCTCAGCCAGCGGGACACCGACCTCGCAGCTGAACCTCTTGACTCCCAGATCCCGCGTCTTGAAGCGGGAGACGCCCGAACGAGTGAAGTCCGTGTCGTCAGTCATGACGTGCCTCCTTGTCGAGTAGGTGGCACCAAAGTACTTCCACATGGAAATAAGTCAAGAGATCTTTTCAAGGAGCGCCGCCAGGGTCGCGGCCTCCCAGTCCGCGAGTGCGCCTAACTTGGGGTCCAAGGCCTCCGAGATCCGAGATGCAGCCTGACCGTGCCAGACGCGCCCGCGCTCGGTCACGCCGACCAGAACTCGGCGACGGTCCATGCCATCGAGGGTCCGGTGGACCAACGCACGGTCAACCAAGCCATCAATGATCCTTGTCAGACTCGCCGCAGGTATCCCCAATGACGAACTGAGTTCACTCATCGTGCGCCCCTCGCTCCCTCGCGCCAAGGCATTGACGACCTGCCACTGCGGCACGCCGAGGCCCTTCTCAGTCAGGGCGGAGGCTATTGACCTCTGGAGCATTCCCGAGAGGCTCAGGACACGACTGGCCAGTTCGTCGGGAGGCAGCAGGCGGCCTCCCGACGAACTGCCCTTGACGGCATCGCGCTTCCCCTGCATACTCCCCAACTATTCCATATGAGAGCGTCTCCCCCCTCGTCGACCCCTACGGAGGCCGCATGGAGCCCCTCCGGATCGGTCTTGCCATCCCCCTTCAGGGGCCAGCGGGCATTTTTGGCCCATCATGCGAGGCTGCAGCTGCACTGGCGGTCGCCCAGCTCAACGAGCGTTCCGGGATCCTTGGCAGGCACGTTGAGCTCGACGTGGTGGACGCCGGAGCTCCGATAGAAACCTTCTGCGACCTCACGACGAAGAAGGTCCGTTCGGGGGAGCTGCACGCCGTTGTGGGCTGGCACATCTCGTCGGTTCGTCAGCACATTGCCCCGGTCCTCGCTCACCATGACGTCCCCTACGTTTACACCTCCCTGCATGAAGGGGCTGGCCAAGAAGAGGTTCTGTGCTCGGGCGAGACACCAGCCCTGCAGGTCCTGCCCGGCCTGCGATGGCTGAGGGAACAGATGGGTATCCGGCGGTGGGCCGTCGTGGGCGCCGACTACGTGTGGCCCCGCCGCACCATGGGCGCCATCCGGCACTTCGCCTCTCTTGCTGGCATCGAGATCGTCCACGAGGAGACGGTGGCCTACGGCAACCGTGACTTCCGGGCAGTCTTGGGCCGCATAGCCGAAACACACGCGGAGGGGGTGGTCATGCTCCTCGTCGGACGAGACGCGGTGCTCTTCAACCGTCAGTTCGGGACCCAAGGACTGCACGAGCGGCTGCTGCGGTTCACGCCGCTGATGGAGGAAAACATGCTCCTCGCGTCCGGGGCGACCGCCACCCGCAACCTCTTCGTCGCGGCCGCGTACTTCAACACGCTCGCAACCGCTTCCGCACTCAACTTCGGGGGTTCGTACGCCGCTCGCTTCGGCTCGGCCGCGCCAGCACTGAACAACGCCGGGGAATCCTGCTACGAAGGCATTCTCGCGCTGGCTGCCTGCGCCGATGCGGCCGCCAGCCCGAACGCGAAGGCGATGCTGGCGAGGGTGGCGGACGCCGGGGTGACGTACGAAGGTCCGCGCGGGACCGTCCGGATCGGGCGGGGCGAATCTCAGCAGGCGGTGCACATCGCCAGCGCCGATGACAACGAGTTCACCGTCTTGGGGGCCCTGCCAGGTCGACCTCTCGCCGGCTGATGGTGGGAGGCGCATGTGCACGACCTGCCGCCCTCGTGGGACGTTCATGACGCGAAGGAGCCACCAAGGGTCGCTGTTCTTGTCGTGACGTGTTCCAGTCGTCATGGCGCAGTTACGGGCGCGGTCGCTGGCAGCGGTCTACTCCCGAGACGAGACAGAGCCTCGATTGAGCGAGGCCTGGATCTTCGCACCGTGGACGGTATGAACTCTGAGACCCGTCCCGACCCCTTGCACTCCGCCGACCTCCGCCATCTGTCTCCCCGAGCGCGGGACGAGCGGTCCGGTTCGGCCTGTAGCCTCCCCTCGGGGGTTTCCTGCCCGATTCTTCCCAGCTTTTCCGCACCAAAGTTCCAACTAAACTCCCCATCCCCCGGGCCTCTAGCTCAACGGTCAGAGCTGCGGACTTTTAATCCGTAGGTTGTGGGTTCGAATCCCACGGGGCCCACCCACCACGACAGGAGCGTGAGACGTGACGGCAGGCGTCGCCCTGGACCTCGTCCTCGTCCTGGCGCTCGCGCTGCACGCCGTCGCGATGTACCGGGTCGGGCTGGTCACCAGCGCCTTGTCCGTCCTCGGGTTGCTCGCCGGGGGCCTGCTCGCCCTGTGGGGGCTGCCCGGTGTCATCGACCGGCTGGGCCCCGTGGCCGACGACCCCCTGCTGCGCACCCTGTCCATGGTCGTCGGGGTCGTCGTCTTGGCCGGCCTCGGGCAGCAGCTCGGCGGCCTGCTCGGCGTGAGCCTGCGCGGGCTCGTCCGGCTGCGCCTCGCCCGCCATCTCGACTCGTTGCTGGGCGCGGCCGGTGCGCTCGTCGTGGGCGCGGTCCTCGTCTGGCTCGCGGCCGGTGCCGTGGTCGCCGCCCTGCCCGCGCCACCGGAGGTGATCACCTCCTCGCGGGTCGTCCAGGGCATCGACCGGGTCATGCCCGCCGGCGCCGACAAGGTCATGAGCAACGCCTACCGCTCGCTCGGGCCGGACGGCCTCCCTCGGGTCTTCACCGGCGTCGGCGCCGAGCCGATCATGCCGGTCGACCCGCCGTCGGCGGACGTCGTCCGGGGGCGGGGGATCGAGGCGGCTGCGGCCTCCGTGGTCAGGGTCGCCGGGCAGGCCGAGTGCGGCCGCGGGCAGACGGGCAGCGGCTGGGTCGCCGCGCCGGGCCGCATCGTCACCAACGCGCACGTCGTCGCCGGCGTCGACCACCCCTCCGTGCAGGTCGGCGGTACCGGTCCGGCGCACGACGCGACCGTCGTGGCCTTCGACCCCCGACGCGATGTCGCGGTCCTCGCCGTCCCGGGACTGGACGCCCCAGCGCTGCCGACCGGGCCGGCGCCGTCGCGCGGGGACGACGTCGTCGTCGCCGGGTTCCCGCTCGGCGGCCCCTACGACCTCGAGCCCGGCCGGGTGCGCTCCTCCCTCGAGGCGCGCGGCGCCGGCATCGACGGCAGCACCGGTGTCGTCCGTGACATCTACTCCGTCAACGTCCTGGTCGAGCACGGCAACTCGGGCGGCCCCCTGCTCACGCCTGCCGGGCAGGTCGTCGGGACGGTCTTCGCCACGTCCCGGACGCATGACCGCACCGGCTACGTCCTCACCCTCGACGAGACCCGATCGGTCATCGCGCAGGGCACCCGGTCGACCACACCGGTCCCGACCGGGGCGTGCGTGTCGTGACCGACCTCGACCTCCACCTCGAGCGGGAGCGGGTCCAGCGCCGCACGCTGCGCGTCGTCGTCGCGAGCCAGGTGCTCGGCGGCGCCGGCCTGGCCGCCGGCATCGCGGTCGGGGCGCTGCTCGCCGAGGACATGCTCGGGTCGGAGGGACTGTCCGGCCTGCCGACGGCCCTGTTCACCCTCGGGTCCGCGCTCGCCGCCTTCCTCGTCGGGCGCTCGAGCCAGCGGCTCGGCCGCCGGGTCGGGCTCGGTTTCGGCTTCGCCGCCGGCGGGCTCGGCGCCGCCGGGGTCGTCCTCGCCGCGGTCATCGACAGCGTGCCCCTGCTCTTCGTCACCCTCTTCGTCTACGGCGCGGGCACGGCGACCAACCTGCAGGCCCGCTACGCCGGGACCGACCTCGCCCCTCCCGAGGGTCGCGGGCGCGCAGTCAGCGTCGCCATGGTCTCGACGACCTTCGGCGCCGTCGCCGGGCCCAACCTCATCGAACCCATGGGCAGCCTCGCCGCCGGCATCGGGATCCCCGTGCTCGCCGGGCCCTTCCTGCTGTCGGCGGTCGCCTACCTCGCCGCCGGCGCCGTCCTGCTGCTCCTCCTGCGCCCCGACCCCTACCTCCTCGCCCGGCGCATCGAGGCGGCGAGCGCGGTGGACGACGCGGCCGGGCCGGTGGTCGTGCCGCGGCCGGGCGTCGGGGCATGGGTCGGGGCCGCGGTCATGGTCCTCACCCAGGTCGCCATGGTCGCGATCATGACGATGACCCCGGTGCACATGCGCGCCCACGACCACGGGATGGGCGCCGTCGGGCTCGTCATCAGCCTGCACGTCGCAGCGATGTTCCTCCCTTCGCTCGTCACGGGGGCGCTCGTCGACCGCGTCGGCCGCACCCAGATGGCGGTCGCGGCCGGCGTGACCCTGCTCGCAGCCGGCCTCGTCGCCGCCGTCGCGCCGACCGACTCGCTCGGGCTGCTCGTCCTGGCGCTCGTGCTCCTCGGGCTGGGCTGGAACTTCGGCCTGATCTCCGGCACCGCGCTCGTCGTCGACGCGACCGTCCCGGCCAACCGGCCGGGCACCCAGGGCACGATCGACGTGACGATCGCCCTCTCCGGTGCGGGCAGCGGCGTCATGTCGGGTGTCGTCATGGCCTCGACGAGCTACGCCGCCCTCACCCTCGCCGGCGGCCTGCTCGCGCTCCTGCTCGTCCCCGTCCTGCTGTGGGCGAAGGGGGTCAGCGCACCGCCCGTGCCGCGTTGACGACGCCCTCGCCGAAGATGCCGTTGCGCTCGGTCGTGCCGACGCAGCGGACGCTCCCTTCGTCCATGGGGCACGGCGCATCGGTGGCGCTCTGCTCCAGCTTCGCCGCGACGTCGGCAGGGGCCATCCGGTCGCCGTGGGCGCTGATGACCAGCGCGGCGACGCCCGAGGCGTGCGGGGAGGCCATCGACGTGCCCTGCAGCCAGGTGTAGAGACCGCAGCGGCCGTCGGGGTCGGGATCGGTGTCGCCGATGCCGGTCGGGCAGCCGCGCACGACGCGCCGCGCACCCTCCTCGGTCACCCGCCCCCGGTCGTCGATCGCGCCCTCCGCGAGGGCGAGGTCGCGCGGCATCGCGGACAGCACGCCGCCCATGCCGTCGGTCTCCTCGCCACCGGGTGCCGCCACGTCGACCTGGTCGCGGTCGAGCACGGAGGTCCAGTTCGAGAAGGTCGAGCGCTGCCCGTCCTCGTCGACCGAGGCGACACCGATGACGTGCTCGCCGTCGAGGGGGAGGCGCTCGCAGCGCTGCGGGTCGACGCGCCGGGAGCGGGTCTCGCCGCCGTAGTTGGGGCTCGTGTCGTCGCGGTGGGCGGCGCCGACGTCGCTCGCCTCGTTGCCGGCCGAGCTGATGAGCGTCACGCCGGCCTCGTGGGTGAGGTCGTGGGCGCGGTGCATGAGCTCGATCGCCACGTCCTGGGCGTCGGCCTGCTCCGGGGTGTCGCCGGGGGCGCCGCCCCGGCAGGCGAGCAGCCACGGGTCGACGTAGAAGCTCATGTTGACCACGTCGAGGCGCTGGTCGGCCGCGTGCGTGAGCGCGTTGACCGTGGGGCCGAGGAAGAACATCCCCGAGTCCTGACCGGCGCGCAGGTCGACGAGGGTGGCGCCGGGCGCGACGCCGGTGACGCCGAGGTCGTTGGCCGCGGCGGCGATGGTCCCCGCGACGTGCGTGCCGTGGCCGTTGTCATCGGTGCCGACGGGGTCGACGCAGCCCTTGCTCTCGCACCGCCCGTCGAGGTCGACGATGTCGGCGACGAAGCTCTCGGACAGCTGCGTGTCGAGCACCGGTGCGAGGTCGGGGTGCGTGGCGTCGACGCCGGTGTCCATGACGCCGACGCGCACCTCGCGCCGCCCCTGCGTCACCTGGTGCGCGCCGCTCGCGTCGATCGTCTCCATGCCCCAGAGGAACCCGTCGAGCGGGTCGCCACCCTCCGGCGCCGCGGGGGGCGAAGGGAGGTCCCGCGCCGGTGTCGTGTCGCCGGGCGTCGGCTCGGCGGGCGGCTCGGGCGTCCACCCGGCCTGTCGGTCGGTGACGGCCGCGCCGACCCCCTCGATCGCCTCGGCGCGCTCGGCGACGTCGTCGTCCTCGCTGCGCAGCGTGACCATGCCGACCGCGGAGTTGGTCGAGGTGAGGTCGAAGCCGTCGGCCTCGAGCGCGTCGGCGACCTGCGCGGTGTCGCCGGGCTCGTCGACGAGGACGACCCAGTCACGGCCCTGCGCCGGTGGGTCGAAGAGCTCGAAGGAGGACTGCGCCCGCGTGCTCGACGGCGTGCTGGAGCTGCTCGTGGGGTCGCCGTCGTCGGAGGAGCCCTCGAGGAGCGAGCAGCCGCTCGCCGCCAGGGCCAGCGTCGCGGCGCCCGCCGCCATGGCCCTCCACCTGCGTCGCTGCACGTCGTCCCCCTTCGTCCCTGCCGGAGGCAGCAGTCTGTCAGAGGCGTCGTCACGGCCCACCGTGCGTGGCGTAGGGTCGGCCCCGAGTCAGACGCACATCCGTGCAGAGGGAATCCGGTGCAAATCCGGAGCTGTCGCGCAGCGGTGAGGGTGACTGACGAGGCACTGTCCACTGGACCCACGTGGTCCGGGAAGGAGCCCCGTCGGGACGAACCCGAGTCCGAAAACCTGCTGGCTCGCTCGTCATCCGACCGGGCCTCGCGATCTGGGCCCCCGATGCACCTGGAGCCCTCGTGTCCCATGACCGCCCCGGCGGCCGCCGCGTCCCTGTCGTGCCGCTGCTCGCCACCCTCACCGGCCTGACCCTCGTCAGCGCCGTCGTCTCGCTCGCCCTGGGTTCGGAGCCGCTGCGCGTCGGTGGTGTCGTCGACGTCCTGCAGGCCCGGCTCACGGGGGTCCACGGACCCGACCCCACGTACGACACGATCGTCTGGGAGCTGCGCGCCCCGCGCATCGTCCTGGGCATGGTCGTGGGCGCGGGCCTGGCCGTGGCCGGCGCGTGCATGCAGACCCTCGTGCGCAACCCGCTCGCCGACCCCTACCTCCTCGGTGTCTCCTCGGGTGCGGGCGTCGGCGCGACCCTCGTCATCGTGCTCGGGGTGCTCAGCGGGTTCGGGGTGTGGGCGCTCTCGCTCGGCGCCCTCGCGGGCGCGTTGGTGGCGACGGCCCTCGTCCTCGGGGTCTCGCTGTGGCAGGGCGGGATCACCCCCCTTCGCCTCGTGCTGACGGGCGTGGTGATGTCTGCCGCCTTCTCCTCGGTCTCGAGCTTCCTCGTCTTCTTCAGCGCCGACCCGCGGGCGACGCAGTCGGTGCTCTTCTGGCTGCTCGGCAGCCTGTCCGGGTCCGTGTGGGACCAGGTGCTGCCGTCCGTGCTCGTCGTGGCCATCGGGCTGGTCGTGCTCCTGGCGCTGCACGCCTGGCTCGACGCGCTCGCCGCCGGGGGCGACGTCGCCGCCGCGCTCGGGGTGCCGGTGCGGGCACTGCGGACCGGGCTCTTCGTCCTGACCTCCGTGCTCGTCGGCGTCCTCGTCGCGGTCTCCGGCGGCATCGGGTTCGTCGGTCTCGTGGTGCCGCACCTGGCGCGCCTCCTCGTCGGCGCGCTCCACCGCAACGTCCTGCCGGTCGCCGCGGTGGGGGGCGCGCTCCTCATGCTCTGGGTCGACGTCGCCGCCCGGGTCGTCGTGCGCCCGCAGGAGATCCCGCTGAGCGTCGTCACGGGCCTCGTCGGGGCGCCGATCTTCCTGCTCCTCCTCGGCCGTCGTCACTACACCCACTCCGGGGGCGGCGCATGAGCCACCTCAGCTGCCACGGCCTCGCCTGCGCGGTCGGCGGCCGCACGGTCGTCACGGACGTCGACCTGAGCGTCGCGAAGGGGGAGATGCTCGCCCTCGTCGGCCGCAACGGCAGCGGCAAGTCCACGCTCGTCCGCACCCTCGTCGGGCTGCTCCCCGCCGTCGCCGGGACCGTCCACGTCGACGGCACCGACCTGCGTGGCCTCACCCCGCGCCGGCGCGCCGGCCGCCTCGCGTACGTCGGCCAGGAGGAGGGCCCGCCCGAGGACCTGCTCGTCGGTGAGATGGTCGCCCTGGGTCGCGTCCCGCACCGTGCACCGTGGTCGGTCGGGGCGAAGGGGGAGCACCACCTCGTCCTCGATGCCCTCACCGCCGTCGGGCTGGCGCACGAGGTCGACCGGCCCTGCCAGCACCTGTCCGGCGGCGAGCGCCGCCGCGCGATGCTCGCCCGCGGGCTCGCCCAGGGCACCGACCTGCTGGTCCTCGACGAGCCGACCAACCACCTCGACATCCACCACCAGGTCCAGCTGCTCGACACCGTCCGTGGGCTCGGGCGCACGGTCCTCGCGGCCGTGCACGACCTGTCCCTCGCGGTCTCGCACTTCGACCGGGTGGCCGTGCTCCACGAGGGTCGGCTGCACGCGGTGGGGGAGCCCACCGAGGTGCTCACCCCGCAGCTCGTCCGTGAGGTCTTCGGGGTCGAGGCCGTCCAGCTCACCGACCCGGCCACCGGTCGGGTCCACCTCTCCCTCGGCCCGGGCGCCCTGCCCGTGGCCGCCGACCGGAAGGCTCTCGCATGACCTCCCTTCGTCCGGCCCGCGCCGCCGCGGGCGTCCTCCTCGCCGGGACCCTGCTCGCCGCCTGCGGGAGCTCCGAGACCCGTGACGTCCCGCGCCCGGCCGAGGTGACGCTCGACAACTGCGGCACGGAGGCGAGCTTCCCCTCGCCGGCGCAGCGGATGTACGTCGCGGGCGACGGCAACCTGCTCGCGATGGTGCTCTCCCTCGGCGCGCAGGACCAGGTCGCCGGGGTGAGCGGCCTCGACGGCTCGCGGCGGGCGCTGTCGACGGCCTACGGTGCCGATGTCGTGGACGGGCTGCCGGTCGCGACCAAGGACTACCCGAGCATGGAGAACGTCATCGCCAGACGGCCCGACGTCATGCTCGCCGGCTGGAGCTACGGGTACTCCGAGGACAGCCGGCTCACCCCCGACCTCCTGCGTGAGCGGGGGGTCGCCGGGTACGTCCTGTCGGAGAGCTGCCGCCGGGCGGACGGCCGCCGCGGGACGATGCCCCCGTGGGAGGCGCTCGAGGCCGACCTCGACAACCTCGGCGCGATCACCGGTCGCGAGGACGAGGCGAAGGGGGTCACCGCCGACATCTCCCGCCGGCTGGCCGCGCTCGAGGAGGCCCCGCAGGCGACGGAGACACCGACGGTCTTCCTCTTCGACTCCGGCACCCAGCAGATCTTCACCTCCGGCGCCTACGGGGCGCCGCAGGCGATCATCGAGGCCGCCGGGGGGCGCAATGCCACCGCGGGCATCAAGGACACGTGGACCGAGGTGTCGTGGGAGGAGCTGGTCAGCTCGCGCCCGGACTACATCGCCTTCGTCGACTACGCCGGGCAGAGCTACGAGGACAAGGTGCGGGTCCTCGAGTCCAACCCGGCCACCCGCGACCTGCCCGCCGTCACGGAGGAGCGCTACCTCAACCTGCCGATCTCGGCGTGGACGAGCAGCCCGCTCAACATCGACGCGGCGGAGTCGCTGCGGCGCGGGCTCGAGGAGCACGACCTCGTGCCGGCGAGCCCCATCGAGCCCGAGCACGACCTGGCGGTGCGGTGACTATGGTGGATCGCGTGGGAGTCACGTACACGGCATCAGAGCGTCTGGCACGCATCGTCCTCGACCGGCCCGAGGCCGGCAACGCCCTCGACCTGGCGATGGCCCGGCAGCTGCGCGACCGGCTCGAGCGCGCCCTCGGCGACCCCTATGTCGACATCATCGTCCTGACCGCCAACGGGCCCGACTTCTGCGTCGGCTCCGACACGACGGAGGCCGAGCAGGCCGACGACCCGACCACCGCGGTCTTCGAGCTGGCGGCGGCCCTCGAGGAGCTCTTCGCGATGCTCAACTCCTCGAGCAAGCTCGTCCTCGTCGGCGTCCACGGTCGGGCCATGGGCTCCGGCCTCGGCCTCGTGCTCGCCGGCGACCTCGCCTTCTGCAGCAACGACGCGAGCTTCCGGGTCTCGCCGCAGGGCGGCACCGGGGCACCCGACCCGGGGCTGGCCTGGCTGCTGCCCCGCGCCATCGGGCAGCAGCGCGCCCTCGCCTTCGGGCTCGGCGGTCGCACGCTCGACGCGTCGACGGCCGACGACTGGGGCATCGCCGAGATCGCCCCGGACGGGGACGTGCCCGCGGCGCTGAAGGACGCCGCCGACAACCTCGGCGGCAAGCACCTGTGGGCCAACTCGGAGATGCGGCGTCTGCTGCACGCGTCGTGGGAGACCTCGCGCACCGAGCTCTCGCAGTCCGAGGCCGTGACCCTCGTGCGCGCCCTGCTCATGCGCAACAAGGGCTGAGCGTGTCCGAGCCGGGCAAGCCCCGGCGTCCGCTCCACTTCGGGCCGGACGCCATGGAGGCGCACGGCGGCACCCTGCCCGACCCCGCCGAGACGGCCGAGGCCGCGCACGCCGCCGCGCGCACCGTGGTCGACGCCGGTCGTGGCGATGCCTCCCCGGCCACGACCGACCGGCTCGTGCGCCTCGTCGACGACCTGGGCATCGACACCCTCGCCCAGCTGTGGGCCGGCCGTCCCGCCCGCAGCCTGCCGGGCGCGCTGTGGCGGGTCTACGTCCTGCGCACCTGGATCCAGCGCGCCCCCGAGGTCGCTGCCCGCGAGTACGGGGCCGGGCTGGCGGTCGCGGAGGTGAGCCACGCGATCGCCGGTGTGGTCGACCCGCCGCGTGCGGGCGAGGTGCGCGAGCTGTCCGACCGCATCCTCTCCGGCGTGTTCGACGGCGACCTCGCCGTGGCGCTGGAGCGCGCCGCGGCCTTCTGCCGGGTGGTCGCGACCGGCAGGGCCCACCTCGAGGACGGCGACCTCGTCGCGGCCGCGTCGATGGTGACGACCGCCGAGGACCTCGAGGCGTGCGCGCGGTTGTGGCGGCGCGACGCGCTGCACTGATCGGCTGTCTATCCCGAGATCGGCGGGCGCGCGACTCCAGCGGGCACTGTGCAGATGTGGTTCACCAACTGTTCACCGTTTGCGAGCCGGCCGGACACCGGGGCTACCTACCTTCGGGACGTACGACCACGGCGGTCGCGGCGGGCTGCCCTCGTCGCGCGTCCGTGTCCCACCCCTCCAGAGAGGTTCGACAGACGTGATTCGCTCCACCCGCAGCCGCAAGGTCCTGACCGCCACCGCTGCTCTTGCACTCTCGTTCTCGATGGCCGCGTGTGGCGCGGGCAACGAGGGCGGCAACGACTCCACCTCCGGCTCCAGCGAGGGCGAAGGCTCTTCCGCCGTCGGCTCGATCAAGGGCGCCGGCGCCAGCTCCATGGAGAAGGCCCAGAACGAGTGGATCGCCAAGTTCACCGAGGAGGCCCCCGACGCCACCGTCGAGTACGCCCCCGACGGCTCCGGCACCGGCCGTGAGAAGTTCATCAACGGCGCCGTGGACTTCGCCGGCACCGACTCGGCCATGGACGACGAGGAGATGGCCTCCGCCAAGGACAAGGGCTGCACCGGCGAGACCATCCAGTTCCCGGTCTACGTCTCGCCGATCGCCGTCGCCTACAACCTCAAGGGCGTCGACAGCCTCAACCTCAGCGCCGACGTCATCGCCGACATCTTCTCCGGCAAGATCAAGACGTGGGACGACCCGGCGATCGCCAAGGAGAACGAGGGCGTCGAGCTCCCCGACACCAAGATCACCCCGGTCAACCGCTCGGACGAGTCCGGCACCTCGAAGAACTTCTCCTCCTACCTGGCCGAGGCCGCCCCGGAGAACTGGAAGCACGAGCCCGAGGACGTCTGGCCCATCAAGGGTGGCGAGGCCGCCAAGGGCACGTCCGGTGTCGTCGACACCATCGGCGCGGGCGAGGGCAACATCGGCTACGCCGACGCCTCGCAGATCGGTGACCTCAAGGCCGCCAAGATCAAGGCCGGCGAGGAGTACATCGAGTACAGCCCCGAGGCCGCCGCCAAGATCCTCGAGAGCGCCAAGCGCGTCGACGAGGCGAGCAAGACCAACTACGCCGTCAAGCTGGACCGCGGCAACGCGGGCGAGGGCGTCTACCCGGTCGTCCTGGTCTCCTACGCCGTCGCCTGCACGGACTACGAGGACCCCGAGGTCGCGGGCACCGTCAAGTCCTACCTCGAGTACGCCGTGTCCGAGGACGGCCAGGCGGCCGCCTCCGAGGCGGCCGGTTCGGCCCCGCTGAGCGAGACCGCGTCCAAGAACGCCACCGACGCGCTGGGCCAGATCACGACCGACTGACTAGCGTGACCCCAGGGTCGTCTCCGATCGGCCCTGTGGCTGCTGAGCAGTCACAGGGCCGATCGGTCTGTCGCCCGCACGTCTCACCCTCCCCCTGAAGGAAGCAGCAGGAGCTCGTGACCAGCACCTCCGTGGACCAGAACTCGTCCGGCCTGACGTCAGGCCGGCGCTACGGGGACAGCATCTTCAGTGCGCTGTCCTTCTCCGCCGGCATCGTGATCCTCGCCGTCCTCGTCGGCGTCACGGCCTTCCTGTTCTTCGGCGCCAAGGACGCGATCGTCGCCGACCCGAGCGAGGTCCGCGGTGGCAACGGCCTGATCAGCTACGTCGGGCCACTGATCTTCGGCACCCTGCTCTCGGCGGTCATCGCGCTGCTCATCGCGCTGCCGCTGTCGGTCGGCATCGCGCTCTTCATCAGCCACTACGCGCCGCGGCGGCTCGCCGCCGGCCTGGGCTACGTCGTCGACCTCCTCGCGGCCGTGCCCTCGATCATCTTCGGCCTGTGGGGCATGCAGATCGCCGGCAGCGCCGTGCCGGTCTTCGAGTTCCTCTTCGACAAGCTGGGGTTCATCCCGCTCTTCTCCGGTGAATCCGTCACCACCACCGGCCGCACGATGCTCATGATCGGCATCGTCCTGGCGATCATGATCCTGCCGATCATGACGGCCGTGAACCGCGAGGTCTTCCTCCAGACCCCGCGCCTGCACGAGGAGGCCTCGCTTGCCCTGGGTGCCACCCGTTGGGAGATGATCCGCCAGACGGTCATCCCCTTCGGCAAGTCCGGCGTCATCTCCGGCGCCATGCTCGGCCTCGGCCGCGCGCTCGGCGAGACGATGGCCGTCGCGATCATCCTCTCGGCGAGCGGCGGCGGTTACTCCTGGGAGCTGCTCACGTCCAACACGCCGGGCACCATCGCCGGTGACATCGCGCTGAACTTCCCCGAGTCCTTCGGTGTCGAGCGCAGCACCCTCTTCGTCTCGGGTCTCGCCCTCTTCGTCGTCACCTTCCTCGTCAACATGTTCGCCCGGTGGATCATCTCCCGCCGTTCCGAGTTCTCAGGAGCCAACTGATGACCACGACGACCCACGACGACGTCCACGCAGAGGGGCGCCTGGAGCAGCCCGTGCGCTGGGCGATCCTCGGCGGCTCGGCCGTCGCGGCCATCGCGCTCATGGCGGTCCTCGGGGCGCTCAACCCGCTGAGCGTCGTCCTCGTCGGCGCGCTCGTCTACTGCGTCGTCATCTACGTCGCGGCCCGGGCCGTCGAGGGTCCGCGGCACGCGACCGACCGGCTCGTCACCGGCGTCGTGACGACGACCTTCCTGCTGGCGATGATCCCGCTGCTGTCGGTGATCTGGACGATCCTGTCCAAGGGCCTCGACCGTCTCGACGTCGAGTTCTTCACCTTCTCCATGCGTGGCGTCGGTTCCGGCGAGATCGGTGGTGCGTACCACGCGATCATCGGCACGCTCATCACCACGGGCATCGCGACCCTCATCTCGGTGCCGATCGGGCTGTTCGCCGCGATCTACCTCACCGAGTACGGCAACAAGAGCCTCATCTCCCGGGGCCTGACCTTCTTCGTCGACGTCATGACGGGCATCCCGTCGATCGTCGCCGGACTGTTCGCGATCGGCCTGTTCACCTGGCTGCTCCAGGACGTCGCCTACCAGGCCGGCATCGTCGGTGCCGTCGCGCTCTCCGTGCTGATGATCCCGACCGTCGTGCGCTCGAGCGAGGAGATGCTGCGCCTGGTCCCCAACGAGCTGCGCGAGGCGAGCTACGCCCTGGGCGTCTCGAAGTGGCTGACGATCGTCAAGGTCGTCCTGCCGACGGCCGTCGCCGGCCTGGCCACGGGCATCACCCTGGCCATCGCCCGCGTCATGGGCGAGACCGCCCCGCTCCTCATCACCATGGGCGCGGCCAAGGCCGTGAACTTCAATCCCTTCGAGGGGTCGATGTCCGCGCTGCCGCTCTTCGCCTACAGCTCGTACGCGAACCCCGGCACCAACAAGGAGGACAGCCTGGCCGCCGCGTGGACCGCGGCCCTGGTCCTCATGGCGATCGTCATGCTGCTCAACGTCGTGGCCCGCCTCATCTCCAAGTTCTTCGCCCCCAAGACCGGTCGCTGACGGCCACCAGATAAGGATCCCACCGTGTCCAAGCGCATCGACGTCAAGAACCTCGACATCTACTACGGCGACTTCCTCGCCGTGAAGGACGTGTCCGTCACCATCGAGCCCCGCTCGGTGACCGCCCTCATCGGTCCCTCGGGCTGTGGCAAGTCGACCTTCCTCCGCTCGCTCAACCGGATGCACGAGGTCATCCCGGGTGCCCACGTCGACGGCGAGGTCATCGTCGACGGGGAGAACCTCTACGCCAAGGGCGTCGACCCGGTCATGGTCCGCCGCAAGGTCGGCATGGTCTTCCAGAAGCCCAACCCCTTCCCGACGATGTCGATCAAGGAGAACGTCCTCGCGGGCGTCAAGCTCAACAACAAGCGCATCAAGCGATCGGACGCCGATGCGCTCGTGGAGTCCAGCCTGCGCGGCGCCAACCTGTGGAACGAGGTCAAGGACCGCCTCGACAAGCCCGGCTCCGGCCTGTCCGGCGGCCAGCAGCAGCGACTGTGCATCGCCCGCACCATCGCGGTCCGGCCCGAGGTCGTCCTCATGGACGAGCCCTGCTCGGCGCTCGACCCCATCTCCACGCTCGCGATCGAGGACCTGATCACCGAGCTCAAGGAGAACTACACGATCGTCATCGTGACGCACAACATGCAGCAGGCCGCGCGCGTGTCCGACCGGACCGGCTTCTTCAACATCGAGGGCACCGGCAAGCCGGGGCAGCTCGTCGAGTTCGACGACACGCAGAAGATCTTCAACAACCCGGGCCAGAAGGCGACCGAGGACTACATCTCCGGCCGCTTCGGGTGAGCGACCTCCCCTTCGTCACGAGGGGGAACGGCGACGGCCGGCGGACCCGACAGGGGGGATCCGCCGGCCGTTCGTCGTCTCCTCGCCCGGGTGGCGGGCTCAGACGCCGAACGCGCGGCTGAGCACCCACATGCACACGGCGGCCAGGGCTCCCGCGCCCGGGAAGGTGAAGATCCAGGCGCCGACGATGTTCTTGGCGACCCCCCACCGGACGGCCTTGAGGGACTTCGTCGCCCCGACGCCCATGATGGCCGAGGTGATCGCGTGGGTCGTCGAGATCGGTGCCCGGAGCATCGTCGCGACGTAGAGGATCGACGCCGCGGTGACCTCGGCGGCGAAGCCCTGCGGCGGGTCGAGGTGGATGATGCCGCGCCCGAGCGTGCGCATGATGCGCCACCCGCCGGCGTAGGTGCCGAGGGAGATGACGACGGCCGACATGACGAGGACCCACAGGGGGATGCTGTGGTCGCCGCCCGGCTGGTAGCCGGCGACGGTGAGGGCGAGGACGACGACTCCGGCCGTCTTGGCCGCGTCCTGCATGCCGTGGCCGAAGGCCATCGCGGCCGCCGAGGCGGTCTGGGCCATGCGGAAGCCGCGCTTGGTGCGCCCGGGGTTCGCGTCGTGGAAGATCCGCAGGATCACCTTCATGACGCAGAAGCCGAGGATGACGCCGACGACGGGTGAGATGAGCATCGGGATGATGACCTTCTCGAGGATGCCGGCCCACTTCACCGTGGCACCGGCTGCCAGCGCCGCGCCGCCGAGGCCGCCGATGAGGGCATGCGACGAGGACGAGGGGAGTCCGAACCACCAGGTGAGCAGGTTCCAGCCGATGGCGCCGAGCAGCGCCGCACCGCACAGGACGAGACCGAGGTGCCCGTCGGGGGCGTCGATGATGCCGTTGCCGACCGTCTCGGCGACCTTGGCGCCGAAGAAGGCGCCGAAGAGGTTGGCCACGGCCGCCATGGCGAGCGCGGCCCGCGGCGTGAGGGCCCGCGTCGAGACCGACGTCGCGATCGCGTTGGCGGCGTCGTGGAAACCGTTGGTGTAGTTGAAGCCCATCGCCAGGAGGGTGACGAGCGCGACGGGGAGCCACTCCACGAGGGTCAGGACTCCTTGATGGCGATGGTCTCGACCCGGTGGGCGACGGTCTCGAAGGCGTCGGCCGCCTGCTCGAGCCGCTCGATGATGTCCTTGTGCTTGATCACCTCGATGGGGTCGGTGACCGCGCCGCCGAAGAGGTCGCGCAGCAGCGTGCGGTGGATGACATCGCCCTCGTTCTCCAGGCGGTTGATCTCCACCCAGTACTCGGGCAGTTCCTTCATCGTGGCCAGCCGCGGCATGGTCTCGGCCGTGAGCGCGGCCATCCGCGTGATGACCTCGAGCTGCCGCGTGACGTCGGGCATGAGGCCGTCCATGCGGTAGAGCACGACCATCTGACCGACCTGCTCCAGGGCGTCGGTGCAGTCGTCGAGGGAGGCTGCGAGCTCGACGATGTCACCGTGGTCGAAGGGGGTGACGAAGCTCGAGTTGACCTTGTGGATGATGGCGTGGGTCGCCTCGTCCGCCTTGTGCTCGATGTCCTTGAGCCGAGGGAGGATCACCTCGCGCCCGGCGGCGTCGGAGGCCAGCAGCTCGGTGAGGACCTCTGCGGCGGCGACGGCCTGGTGGGCGCTGTCGGCGAGGAGCTGGAAGAACGCGTCGTCCCGGGAGGACGGTCGGAAGAAGCCCACGGGCGTCAGACTCCGGTTCGTGAGGGTGGGAAGGTCGCCCCCAGCGTAGGACCGATCTGTCACGTGCGCGTCATCGGCCGTTCATCCAGACGGACGAGGAGTGCACCGGGTCGGGAAGCGCCTCACGGCGCACGGCCGCTCGTGGCGGCGAATTTTGGGACCCGGGGCTACCGCGACCCGGTGCACTGCCCAAGGGTAACCGCGACGGGCGCCCTCGTGTTCCCGAGCGGGACGAAGGGGGCTCAGCCGCGGTCGAGCGGGTGGTGGCGCTCCGCGGCGATGATCCGGGCCTGCGGCCCGGTGCCGACGACGTGCGCGATGAGCGCCTCGCCCTTGGCCAGTCCCCGCGCGAGGACGTCGTCGATGACCGAGCGGGCGACGAGTCCCGGGGCGAAGGTGGGGTCGACCCGTTCGCGCAGCAGGCCCACGAGGTCCGGGAGCACCGGCCCGTGGCTGCACAGCGCCGCCGGCACCCCGCGCTCGAGGAGTCGGTCCAGGTGGTGCGCCGCGCGGCTCGGGTCCTGCGCGTGCCCCTCCTCGGAGAGGCCGGGCTTGAGCCGCAGCCTGCTGCCCGTCGCGGTGGCATAGGGGGCGAGGGTCTCGCTCGCCCGGGTCGAGGGGCTGCTCACGAGCCGCTCGATGCCGAACCCGGCGAGCAGTGGCACGAGGTCGGCGGCCTGCTCGCGCCCGTGGTCGTCGAGCGGGCGCAGCCAGTCGCTGTCGTCCCAGGAGGACCGGGGGCGGGCCTTGGCATGCCGGAGCAGCGCGAGCGGCCACGTCGAGAGGTTGCCTGCGGCGTCCGCGGCGATGATGGCCTCGACCTGCGCACGGTCGCGGCCGTAGGTCAGCCGGTCCCGGGCCCCGGTGGCCTCGAGCCAGGCGACCTCGTCGACCTCGTGGACGAGCCCGCCGTCACCGCCGGTGACCTCGGCGGCCCAGTAGCGCACCTCCTTGACCGCGGGTAGGCGACCGGAGAGCACCGTGTACGTCGTCGTCGGCAGCGGGTGCCCGAGCCGGACGCGCAGGCCCGTCTCCTCGAGCGTCTCCCGGGCCGCGGCGACGGGGAAGGTCTCGCCGGGGTCGAGCTTGCCCTTGGCCCACGACCAGTCGTCGTAGCGCGGCCGGTGGACGAGGGCCAGCTGCAGCTGCCCACGACGCCGTCGCCACGGCAGGGTGCCCGCGGCCAGGACCGTGGCCATCCTCAGCGCCGCGCCTTGCGACGACGCCTGGCGTGCTGGGCGATCAGGGCCGCCTGGATGTCGGGCAGCGGGGCGCCGTCCGCCGTCAGGTGCGCGCGGCGCCAGCGGCCGTCACCGTCGAGGGACCAGTGCGCGTAGTCGCCGGACATGCCGCGCTCGACGAGGTCGAAGACCTGCTCGACGTGACGCTCCTCCTTGATCCGCACGAGCGCTTCGACACGGCGGTCGAGGTTGCGGTGCATGAGGTCGGCCGAGCCGAT
Organism: Janibacter terrae NBRC 107853; assembly: GCF_001591405.1. GTDB lineage: Bacteria > Actinomycetota > Actinomycetes > Actinomycetales > Dermatophilaceae > Janibacter > Janibacter terrae. Next base: position 595,802 of record NZ_BCUV01000007.1, on the reverse strand, counting down.
CCACGCCTCGCGCTCGGGGCCGGTGCCGAAGAGGAAGATCCGGGAGTGCTCGAGGAACCGGCCGAGGACGGAGTGCACGGTGATGTTCTCGCTGAGGCCGACGACGCCGGGTCGGATCGCGCAGATCCCGCGGACCCAGATGTCGACGCGCACGCCGGCGCCGCTCGCCCGGTAGAGCGCGTCGATCGTCTTCTCGTCGACGAGCGAGTTGACCTTGAAGGCGACGTAGCCGTCGCCGGTGCGGCCCTGGCGCTGGATCTCCCGCTCGATCCGCTCGAGCAGCCCGTCACGGATGCTGCGCGGGGCGACGAGCAGCCGCTTGAACTTGCTGCGCGGTGCGAGCCCGGACAGCTGGTTGAACAACCGGGTGAGGTCCTGGCCGACCTCCGGGTCGGAGGTGAGCAGGCCGAAGTCCTCGTAGAGCCGCGCGGTCTTGGGGTTGTAGTTGCCGGTGCCGACGTGGCAGTACCGCTTGACGCCGTCGGACTCCTGCCGGACGACGAGCGCCAGCTTGCAGTGGGTCTTCAGCCCGACGATGCCGTACACGACGTGCACGCCGGCGTGCTCGAGCTTGCGCGCCCACTCGATGTTGTTCTGCTCGTCGAAGCGCGCCTTGATCTCGACGACGGCGAGCACCTGCTTGCCGGCCTCGGCGGCGTCGATGAGCGCGTCGACGACGGGGCTGTCACCGCTCGTGCGGTAGAGCGTCTGCTTGATCGCGAGGACCTGCGGGTCGGCGGCGGCCTGCTCGATGAAGGCCTGCACCGACGTCGAGAAGGAGTCGTAGGGGTGCTGCAGCAGCACGTCCTGCTTGGCGATGCGGCCGATGAGGTTGGCGGCCTTGGAGGACTCGGCGGGGGCGAGGTCGGCGTTGGTCCGGGCGACGAAGGGGGGGTAGTGCAGGTCGGTCCGGTCGATGTCGGCGATCTCGTTGAGACCGCGCAGGTCGAGCGGGGCGGGGAGGCGGTAGACCTCGTCCTCGGTGACCCCGAGCTCGCGGGAGAGCAGCTCCATGACGTGGTCGTCGAGGTCCTCCTCGACCTCCAGGCGCACCGGCGGGCCGAAGCGGCGTCGGGTCAGCTCCCTCTCGAGGGCGGCGAGCAGGTTCTCGGCGTCGTCCTCCTCGACCTCGAGGTCCTCGTTGCGGGTGACCCGGAAGGAGTAGTGCTCGTGGACCTCCATGCCCGGGAAGAGCTGGTCGAGGTGGGCGGCGATGACGTCCTCGAGCGGGACGAAGCGGGCCTCGAAGAGGTCGGCGGTCACCGACGCCCGGGCGCGGCGCACCTTGAGGAAGCGGGGGAGCGAGGGCGGCATCTTGATGCGCGCGAAGTGCTCCTTGCCCGTCTTGGGGTTGATGAGGATCACGGCGAGGTTGAGCGAGAGCCCCGAGATGTACGGGAAGGGGTGCGCCGGGTCGACCGCGAGCGGCGTGAGCACGGGGTAGATCTCGTCGCTGAAGAGCTCGCCCAGGCGCTCCTGCTCGGACGCCTCGACCTCGCTCCAGCGCACGATGCTGATGCCCTCCTCCACGAGGGCCGGGCGCACGCTCTCGTCGAAGATGCGGGTCTGCATGCGTGTCAGGTCGTGCGCGATCCGCGAGATCTGCTCGAGCACCTCGCGCGGCTCGAGGCCGGAGGGGCTGCGCACCGCGATGCCGGTGGCGATGCGGCGCTTGAGCCCGGCCACGCGGACCATGAAGAACTCGTCGAGGTTGCTCGTGAAGATCGCGAGGAAGCGGGCGCGCTCGAGCAGCGGGACCTGCTCGTCCGCCGCGAGCTGGAGCACCCGCTCGTTGAACTGCAGCCAGCTGATCTCCCGGTCGAGGTACCGGTCGACGGGCAGGTCGAGGGCGTCGACGGTGTCCGGGTCCTCATCGTTGACCACCCGGACGAACCGGCCGTTGGAGCCCCGGGGCCGCAGCTCCGGGGTGGCGCCCGGGGAGGACGAGGTGATCGAGACGTCGCCGGTCGTCGGCCGCGGGGCGACCGCGGGGCGGGGTTGGGGGGAGGAGTCCGGCATGGCCGTCATCCTGCCACTGCGGTGTGAACCTCACGTGAATACATGACGTGCAGGGCGCTGCGGGTGAAACCGGCCCGTTCGTAGGTCGCCAGGGCGGGTGCGTTGTCGCCCTCGACGTACAGCTCGACCTCGCGCACGCCCCGTCGCGCGAGGTGCGCCAGGCCCAGGCGGGTGAGCGGTCCGGCGAGCCCGCGGCCGTGGTGGTCGGGGCGGATGCCGACGACGTAGACCTCGCCGACGTCGCCGTCGGGCGGGTCGACCTTGGTCCAGTGGAAGCCGATGATCTCGCCCGCCTCCTCGAGCAGGACGAGCCCGTCGGCGTCGAACCACGGCTGGGCCATGCGCTCCTGCAGGCCGGCGGTGTCGAGCGCCCCCTGCTCGGGGTGGTCGGCGAAGGCGGCGGCGTTGACGGCGAGCAGCTCCTCGTCGTCGGCCCCGGGCACGAAGGCGCGGTGCCGGACGCCGTCGGGCATAGGCGGGTCCTGCTCGTCGCCGGGCTGCACGGGCCGGGCGAGGACGAGCAGCTCGCGCACGACGGTCAGGCCGAGCGAGGCGGCGAGAGCAGCGGCGCCGGGCAGGTTGCCGTGCGCCCACGGGCGCGCGTCCGGGCGACGCTCGAGGGCGGCGGTCAGGAGGGCGGTCCCGACCCCCTTCGCCCGCTCCTTCGGGGCCACGAAGGCCTCGACGGACCCGTCCGCGGCGATCGCTGCGTACCCGAGCACCCGGTCCCCGTCGGTCGCGAGGAGGTGCTCGCCCTCCCGCGGCAGGCCGAGGAGGAAGGCCTCGCTCAGCGGGGCCGTGCCGTCGGCGGTCGTCGCGGACCGGGCGAGGGCCCGGACCTGCTCCACGTGGTCCGGCTCGAGCCGGACGAAGGGAGTCACCGTCACCTTCACGAGATCACCTCTGCCTCTGCGTCGTCGTCCGGCTCCCGGGTGGGGACGAAGCGGTAGCCGACATTGCGCACGGTACCGATGAGTTGCTCGTGCTCGGCGCCGAGCTTGGCCCGCAGCCGGCGCACGTGCACGTCGACCGTGCGCGTGCCGCCGTAGTAGTCGTAGCCCCAGACCTCCTGCAGCAGCTGGGCGCGGGTGAAGACCCGGCCCGGGTGCTGGGCGAGGTGCTTGAGCAGCTCGAACTCCTTGTACGTGAGATCGAGCAGGCGCGACCCGAGCCGGGCGGAGTAGCTCGCCTCGTCGATGACCAGGTCGCCGGCGACGATCCGCTCGTCCGCCTCGTCCTCGTCCTCGGTGCGCGTCATCGCCAGGCGCAACCGGGCCTCGACCTCGGCCGGGCCGGCGCGGTCGAGGAGGATGTCGTCGACCGCCCACTCGGCATTGACCGCGGTGAGCCCGCCCTCGGTGAGGATCGCGATGACCGGCATCGTCGTCCCGCTCGCTCGCAGCACCCGGCACAGGGAGCGCGCCTGGGCGAGCTCGGTGCGCGCGTCGACGAGGACGACGTCGACGCTCGGGGCGTCGATGACCGCGGAGGCCTGCGCCGGCAGCGTGCGCACCTGGTGCCCGAGCAGGCCCAGCGCCGGCAGCACCTCGGCGCTCGGCGCCAGGTCGTCCGTGAGGAGCAGGAGTCGGGCCATCGGCCTCAGAATATGCGGCGGGGGCCGATACCCTCGCCACGTGACCACCCCCGTGCCCGCCGAGCCACAGACCCGCGCCGCGCGCCGGCAGACGCTGCGCGCCGGGACCCGCCCCGCGGACGCAGGAGCCCCGGTCGCCCGTCCCCGCCCCGTCGTGGCGGCCGCCACCGTCGTCACCGGGCTCCTCCTGTCAGCGGCTGCCGCGTCGGGGGAGCACCTCCTGTGGGTCGGGGTCCTCGTCGTCGCCGGTCTGGTCGTGGCGGTCGGCTGGCCGCGGCTGGTCGGGTCGCGCAGCCCCGGGGGTGCCGCGGTCGTCCTGGCCGTCACCGCCGTCGCGCTCGGTGTCGCGCTCGGCCTGCGGGACGCCGAGCCCTTCCTCGAGCACGTGCCCGCCGCGCTGGCCACCGGCATCATCGCCATGTGCCTGCACCCGCTCGTGCAGGCCTCCGCCCGGGTGGACCTCGCGCGCGCGCTCACGGGGACGGGGCTGGGCGTGCTCATCATCGGTGGCTCGGGCCTGATGCTCAGCACGACCTTCGCCGGTGACTCGGGTCCGCCCGTCGTCGTCGGCATCAGCGTGGCGGTCGCCGCGCTGGCGGACCTGGCGCTCGAGCGCCGCCGCACGAGCGCCTGGATGCTCCCGGTCGCGATGCTCGTCGGCGCGGTCGTCGGCGTGCTCGCCCACCTCGTGCTCGCGGGCGAGCTCGCCGCCTGGCCGGCGCTGCTTGGTGTGACGGCCAGCGGCACGGCGGTCGCCCTGCGGCGGGTGCTCGCGCAGCAGCCGGCCATCGATACCCTGCCCGGTGCGGCCGCAGCCGGCGTCAGCTCGGTCCTCGTCGTCGCGCCCCTGGTCCACCTCGTGGCCCGCCTGCCCCTCGGCTGACCCCTCTACGATGGGCGCGTGTTCACCCTCGACCCCACGATCCACCCGGACATCGCCCCCCTCGCCTGGCTCGTCGGCCGCTGGGAGGGCGCCGGTGTCCTCGGCTACCCGACGATCGAGTCGGCCCACTTCGGCCAGGAGGTCGTCGTCACCCACGACGGGCGGCCCTTCCTGAGGTGGGAGAGCCAGTCGTGGATCCTCGACGAGGAGGGCAACAAGCTGCGCCCCTCCGGCACCGAGCTCGGCTTCTGGCGTCCCGGGGGCGAAGGGGAGGCGGAGCTGCTCCTCGTGCACCCCACGGGCATCGTCGAGATGTACTACGGGACCGTGGAGCCCGGCCGCATCCACCTGCAGACCGACGGGGTCATCCGCAGCCCCCACGCCAAGGAGTACTCCGCGGCCAAGCGCATGTACGGCCTCGTGCAGTCCAACCTCATGTGGGTCATGGACATGGCCGCCATGGGCCAGCCCCTGACGAGCCACCTCTCGGCGGAGCTCAAGCGCATCGAGTGACCGCCGTGACCCTGCATTCCCCTAGGGCAATGCGCCAGGACCCTGCATTCCCCTAGGGCAATGCGCCAGGACGCTGCATTCCCCTAGGGCAATGCGCCAGGACGCTGCATTCCCCTAGGGCAATGCAGGGTCCTGGCGTCCCGCGGGCTACGGCTGGTAGCTCTCCATGCGGTCGGTGCGCAGGGCGTCGCTCAGCTCGCTCATGCCCTGCTCGTCGAGGACGTCGATCGACCCGCCGTCGGGCGCCGTGCCGTAGCCGCTGAAGGGCGCGGTGACGAAGTGGATGTCGCTCCCGCGCACCGAGCGCATCTTGACGGCCTCGCTGCGGATCTTGCCGCCGGTGAGCGAGTTGTCGACGACCGTGTTGGACGTGCCCGCGTCGATCACCGCGTTGAGCTTGCCCGGGTTGAGCAGCACGCCCGGGGTGAGCGTCTTGGCCATGATCCCCTTGAGCCAGGCCTGCTGGCGCTGACCGCGGGAGATGTCCCCCTCGGCGAGGGTCTTGCGCTCGCGCACGTAGAGCAGGGCGCGCTCGCCGTCCAGGTCGACCGAGCCTCGGGGGAACTGCGGGCTGGGCTGCGAGTTGTTGACCGTGACGCCCCCGAGGGCGTCGGTGAGGTTCTTGAACCCCTCGAAGTCGGTCTTGGCGACGTGGTCGACCTTCACGCCGACGAGGTCCTGGATCGTGCGGACGAGCAGCGGGGACTGGCCGTAGGCGTAGGCCGCGTTGATCTTGTCCTCGCCGCGGCCGGGGATCGGCACGTAGAGGTCACGGGGGAAGTGGATGATCCAGACCTGGCCGCGGTCCTGGTCCACGTGGACCAGCTGGATCACGTCGGCACGGCTCGCGGTCTCGCCGGGGCGCGCGTCGGACCCGATGAGCAGGTAGTTGGTGCCCTCGTCGGCGACGAGCTTCTTGCCCTTGCTCGTCGTGGTCTGCCCCGCCGCGCTGCCGAGCAGCGCCTCGTGCTTGAGGTTGCGGTCGACCTTGCTCGAGAGGAACCAGCCGTACCCGCCGACGCCGACGACGAGCAGCAGGAGGGCCAGCACCGACACGACGATGCGTCGGCCGCGTCCCAGGCGGCGGTGCCGCCTGGGGTGCTCCCCCCCGGTCCCGTCGGCGGTCTCGTCCTGGCCGTCGTCGAACTCTTCGAGCATGGCGTCATCGTACGGGCCCGACGTCGTCGGGGCGGCCGGGTCGTAGATTGGTCCCATGGACGATCCGGGCGAGGTGCTGCGCCGCGCGGGCCTGCGGATGACCGACCAGCGTCGGCGTGTCCTCGACGTGCTCACCGTGCGGTCGCACCTCACGCCCGAGGTGATCGCGCAGGTGGTGGCCGAGGACGGGGGCCCGGCCCTGCCCCCTTCGACCATCTACCGCACGCTCGACGCGCTCGAGGGCGTCGGCCTCGTCGACCACACCCACCTCGACCACCGGGCCCCGACCTACCACCTGGCCGGGCACCACGGGCACCTCCACCTCGTCTGCCGGTCGTGCGCGCGAGTCGTCGAGGTGTCCCCGGGGCTCGCCGCGTCCATGGTCGAGCAGCTCCGCACCGAGGTCGGCTTCGTGGCCGACCCGACCCACATGGCCATCCACGGCCGGTGCGCCGAGTGCGCACGGACCCCCGAAGGAGGGGCATGACCACCTCACCACTGCTCCAGGCACCCGGCGCCGTCCCCGGCGACGGCCTCGACGCCGGCGTCGCGGCCCACTACGGCGACCCGATGCGCGAGCAACGTCTCCTCGCCGAGGGGCTCGGCGTCGTCGACCTCTCCCACCGCGGCGTCATCACGGTGACCGGGCCCGATCGCCTCTCGTGGCTGCACTCGCTCACCTCGCAGCAGCTGACCGGGCTGCCGCCGCGCACCTCTGCCGAGTCGCTCGTCCTGAGCCCCAAGGGCCACGTCGAGCACGCGCTGCACCTCGTCGACGACGGCGGGACGACGTGGATCACGGTCGAGCCCGGCACCGCGCCGGCGCTCGCGGCATGGCTCGACGGGATGCGGTTCATGCTCCGGGTCGAGGTCGCCGACGTGTCCGAGGAGTACGCCGTGCTCGGCGAGACCGTCGACCGCGAGGGCGACGAAGGGGAGCCCCCCACGTGGGTGGACCCGTGGCCCCGGGTCGTCGGGGACACCGCGACCTACGGGCCGCCGGAGGAGGAGCACCCGGGGCGGGACCGCCGCTGGCGCGAGGTGATCGTGCCCGCCGGCGAGCTGTCCACCGCGGTCGGCGACCGCGAGCTCGCCGGCACCTGGGCCGCCGAGGCCCTGCGCGTCGCCGCCTGGCGCCCGCGCCTCGGTGCGGAGACCGACCACCGCACCATCGCCCACGAGGTCGACTGGCTGCGCACCGCGGTGCACCTGCACAAGGGCTGCTACCGCGGCCAGGAGACGATCGCCCGGGTGCACAACCTCGGTCGGCCGCCCCGTCGTCTGGCCTTCCTCCACCTCGACGGGTCCGGCCACACGCTCCCCGACATCGGCGCGGAGATCTCGTCGGGGGACAAGGTCGTCGGCCGCATCACCTCCCGCGCGCGCCACCACGACGACGGCCCCATCGCCCTCGCCGTGCTCAAGCGCAACACCGACGCCGAGGCCGAGCTGCTCGTCGCGCCCGACATCGCCGCGGCGCAGACCGAGATCGTCCCCCGCTGACGCGGGAGGTGAGGTCGCTCACCTGTGCTGTCCAGGGCTTGCACGTGCTAACCATGGCAAGCACAATGGAGTCATGTCGAAGAACCCGCTCGAGGGCCTGCCCGGTGCGTTGGGCAACAACCTGGGGGACTACCTGCGCGAGCAGCGCCTGCTCGCCAAGCTCTCCGTGCGGCAGCTGTCGGCACTCGCCGGTGTCTCCAACCCCTACCTGAGTCAGATCGAACGAGGGGTCAAGCGGCCGAGCGCCGAGATCCTCCAGCAGATCGCCCGGGGGCTGTCGATCTCCGCCGAGACCCTCTACGTCCAGGCGGGTCTGCTCGACCCCAAGGACGCGGCGGCGGAGGCCGGGGCGACGACCCGCGCGGCCATCCGCACCGATCCCGCGCTCACGGCGCGCCAGCGACAGACCCTGCTCGAGATCTACGAGTCCTTCGTCGGGGCGGGCGCTGCGGCGCTCGACCCGGCGGAGCCCTCCCGGCCGACCCCTCGGTCGCGGGCGACCCACAAGGCCGCCAGGCAGGCGAAGGGGGCCACCCCGGCCCCCGCGCAGAAGAAGGCCGCGTCCCCCGCCCGGGGGAAGGCGGCCGGCACCAAGGGCTCGACGACGACGTCGCGCTCGAAGACCTCGGCGGCGAAGAAGTCTGCCGGGCGTTCGACCACGACCTCGTCCCGTACGAGCACCACAAGGAGAACCTCATGAGCGTCACCACCACCGTCAAGAAGGTCGTCACCGACCAGACCTACGCCACGATCGGCGCGACCGACCTCACCGTCGAGACCGTCCGCGGCTACACCACCCAGCTCGCCGCCCTGCGCGCCGAGCTCGAGCCCAAGAAGGTCCAGGCGCGCGTCAAGTCCGCCCCGGCCGACGCGCAGGCCTACTACGCCGACCTCGCCAAGCGTGGCGAGGCACTCGTGACCCGCATCCGCAACCAGAAGGCCACCAAGGACCTCGTCGGCCAGGCCGAGTCCACCGTCGCGCTGGGCAAGGGCGCCGTCACCACGGTCAAGAAGGCCGTCGCCGACGTCGAGCGGTCCGCCAAGGCCACCCTGACCATCGGTCGCAAGGAGGCCGCCAAGGCCGCCGACGCCGTCGTCGACTCCGTGGACGTCGACGTCAAGGTCGACACCGCCAAGGCGAAGAAGGCCGTCTCCACCTCGGCCAAGCGCACCACGACCGCCGCCAAGCGCACCTCCACGACCACCAAGAAGGCCGCGGCCCGCACCCGCACCGCGACCAAGTCGACCGCGACCGCCGCCAAGACGACGGCCGCCAAGACCGCCGTGGCTGCTGACAAGGCTGCCGACAAGGTCGGCGACTGACGGTAGCCTCCGGCGGGTGACCGCCCAGGCTCCTGACCCCACCGCCCTCGACGACGCCCCCGTGCTGGTCCACGTGACCCGCGGGGGCTTCGTCGAGTCCGCCCACCGCGCGACGCTCGTCGCGACCGACGCTGCCGGGGGGACCCCCCTTCGCCACGGCCGGGTGGACGACCCCGTCCTGCCGCGCTCCTCGCTCAAGCCGGTCCAGGCCCTCGCGATGGTCCGTCACGGCCTCGACCTCCCGCCGCACCTGCTCGCCCTCGTGTGCTCGAGCCACTCCGCGGAGGAGGTCCACCGCGAGGCCGTCGCCGAGATCCTCGCGCGCGTCGACCTCGACCTCACCGCGCTGCAGAACACGCCCGCCCTGCCGCTCGGCGAGCTCGAGCACGCGCGCTGGCTCGTCGCCGGCACCGCCCCCGCACCGGTCGCCCAGGACTGCTCCGGCAAGCACGCGGGCATGCTCGTCACCTGCCGCGTCAACGGCTGGCCCATCGAGGACTACCTCGACCCCGGGCACCCCCTCCAGCAGGCGATCGCTGCGACGACGGCCGAGGTCGTCGGCCCCGTCTCGCACACGACCGTGGACGGCTGCGGCGCACCGCTCTTCGCCGTCCCGCTGTCGGGCCTGGCGGCGTCCTTCGGGCACCTCGCCTCCGCCGGTGCCGAGAGCGACGAAGGGAGGGTCGCGGCCGCCATGCGTGCCGCGCCGCACATGGTCGGCGGCACCGGTCGGGACGTCACCGCCTTCATGGAGGCCGTGCCCGGACTCATCGCCAAGGACGGCGCCGAGTCCGTCTACGCGGCAGGGCTGCCCGACGGTCGCGGGGTCGCGGTCAAGGTCGCCGACGGGGCTCCCGTCGCCCGCGCCCGGCAGGGCCTGCTCGCGCACGCCCTCCTCGAGCTCGGGGTCGACACCCCCGGTCTGCGCGCGCTCGCCGACCAGCCCGTCCTCGGCCACGGCCGGCCCGTCGGGGCCGTCGAGGTCGTCGGCCTGGGCGCGTGACGGGCACGGCATGAGGACCGTCCTGCAGCGGGTCACCTCGGCCCGGGTCACCGTCGCCGGCGAGGTCGTCGGCGAGATCGGGACCGGGCTCGTCGCCCTCGTCGGTGTCACGCACGACGACGGGCCGGAGGAGGTCGCGACCACCGTGCGCAAGATCACCGAGCTGCGGATCATGCGCGACGAGCAGTCGGTGACCGACTGCGGCGCAGCGGTGCTCGTCGTCAGCCAGTTCACCCTCCACGCCGACGTGCGCAAGGGGCGCCGCCCCTCCTGGAACGCCGCCGCCCCCGGGTCCGTCGCGGAGCCGGTCGTCGAGGCCGTCGTCGCCGGCCTGCGGGAGCGGGGGATCGAGGTGGCGACGGGCCGGTTCGGCGCGCAGATGGCGCTCGACGTCCACGGGGACGGTCCGGTGACCATCGTCCTGGACGTGCCCGCCTAGTCTGTGGCGGTGGACATCTTCGGCCAGATCCAGGGATGGATCGTCCTGGTACTCGGACTGCTCGCGCTGTGCGCGGAGGTCTTCGCCCTCGTGCACGCGGTGCGCCAGCGCCCGGACGCCTTCGTCGCGACCAGCAAGCAGACCAAGGTCTTCTGGGTCGTCGCGCTCGCGATCGCGACGCTCATGGGCCTCGCGGCCCTCGGGGGCATCGGCATCCTCGCGATCATCGGCATCGTCATCGCCGGCGTCTACCTCGCGGACGTGCGCCCCGCCATCGACGAGGTCATGGGTCGGCGTCGCTGAGTCGGGCACAATGACCGGGCACACGACCGTGCACCGCACCACCAGCCAAGGGGAATACGTGAGCCATCTGCCGGACCCTCGAGAGGGCATGTTCGTCTCGGAGCGCCCGTGGGGTGGCTTCCAGCAGTTCACCTGCAACGAGCCGTCGACGGTCAAGGTCATCACGGTCGACCCCGGCCACCGGCTGTCGCTGCAGACGCACGAGCGCCGGGCCGAGTTCTGGCAGGTCCTCGACGGCCCGATCGACGTCACCGTCGGCGAGGACTCGTGGAGCGCCCAGCCGGGTGAGCAGATCTGGGTCCCCGTGGGGGCCAGGCACCGCATGGGCAACACCTCGGACCGGCCCGCCCGGGTCCTGGAGATCGGGTACGGCGAGTTCGACGAGGACGACATCGAGCGCCTCGAGGACGACTACCAGCGCTGAGCCAGCGGACCGCTCCGCGGGGTGACGACCGCCCACGGGAGGGTCAGCTCGCCGAGGCGCCAGCGCGCCGGGTCGCCGAGGACCGCCACCCGCTCCGCGACCTCCGTGCAGGCGGCCACGGCCTGCTGCCGCGCGCCGTAGGGGGCGAAGGGGGAGGCCCGCCGCCACGCGTCGTCGAGCAGCCGGAGCAGGTCGTGCACCGGCTCGCCCGGGATGTTGCGGTGGATGAGCGCCTTGGGCAGCCGCTCGGCGACGACGGAGGGCAGGCGCTGCGCGTCGAGGTCGCGCAGCCGCCACGAGAGGGTCAGGGTGAGCGGACCGGTCGCGTCGAGCGTGATCCAGCTGCCGAGGCGCCCCAGCTCGTCGCACGTGCCCTCGACGAGGATCCCGAGCGGGTCGAGCCGGTCGATCATCGTGCGCCAGGGTCCCTCGACCTCGGTCTCGTCGTACTGGCGCAGCACGTTGAAGGCGCGCACCACCCGCGCGTCGGCGTCCCCGGGCAGCGGCACCTCGAAGCCGCCGAGTGCGAAGTCCACCCCCGACCGCGCCCACGCCTGGGCCGCGGCGACCCGCTCCGGGTCGATCTCCAGGCCGGTGACGTGCAGGTCCGGCCGCACCGGGGCCAGCCGGTCCGCCCACTCGACGGTCGTCACGCCGCTCGCGCCGTGGCCGAGGTCGACGAGGTGTGGAGGTCCCCCCTTCGTCAGGCGGTCGCGGTGGGTCGCGAGCAGCCAGCGGTCGCACCGACGCAACCGGTTGGGGTTGGTCGTGCCGCGCGTGATGTTGCCGAGGGGGCGCTGGGTGGGCACGTCGGCAGCGTAGGCGCCGCGCCGAACTAGGGTGATGGGGTGTGGCACGCGGACCGGAGGGTGAGCTGGAGCATGGTGGCCCTGCTCCTCTCCCTGAGCGGTGCCCTCCTGCTGGCCCTGAGCATCTGGGTCCCGCCCGCCCTCGGCCGTGACTCGGGGGTCCGTCCGGTGCAGCCCGGGCTGCTCGTCGTGGCGCCCGAGGCGAGCGGGGTCGTCACCCTCGGCGAGGGGCGCGCGGTCCAGCTCGACGGGAGCGGGTTGCGCCTGACCAACCGCGGCAGCCTGCTCTTCCGCACGGTGCGCGGCGGCTCGCCGGTCTCCGCGCTGCAGGGCGAGGTCGAGGGCCGCGGCACGGAGCGCCACGAGGAGATCTCGCACGCGCTGAGCAACCTCGAGATCGATCGCCTGTCGATCCAGCCGGGGGAGGCCACGTGGTCGGGCCGGCTCACCGGCGACGACCGCGAGCTGCCCGCGACCGTCACCGTCCGGTACGTCGGCTCGTACCTCACCCTCGAGGTCACGGCGAAGGGGGCCGACGCCGTCGTCGTGCACTCCGCCCAGGAGCTCGGCACGGTCGGCCGCCAGCCGGGCCTGCCGGAGCAGCCGCTCCGCAAGCGCGCGTGGTGGGTCGGGGACGGGCCGGCACCCGTGCGCGATGCGTACCGCACCGAGCTCGGGACCCTGGTCGGCATCGGTCCCGAGGGGTCGCACCGGGGTGTCGACCTGCGTCGGATGGGCCACACCGACCTGCACGCGTGGTCCCCGTCGGCGACGCTGTCCGTGACGAGCTACCGAAGGGTGATCGAGAGTGAGTGAGCACACGAGCGGCCGGGAGGTCCGCCGGGTCGCGATGATCAGCGTGCACACCTCGCCGCTGGCGCAGCCGGGTACGGGTGACGCCGGCGGCCTCAACGTCTACGTCGTCGAGGCCGCCCGCGAGCTGGCGAGGCGCGGGGTCGAGGTCGTCATCTTCACCCGGCGCACCGCAGCGGACCTGCCCGACGAGGTCGAGATGTTCCCCGGGGTCACCGTGCGCCACGTCGACGCCGGGCCCTACGAGGGCCTGGTCAAGGAGGACCTGCCCGGGCAGCTGTGCGCCTTCGCCGCCGGGATCATGCGTGAGATCGCCATGGTGCCCGCGGGCCACTACGACGTCGCGCACTCGCACTACTGGCTCTCGGGGCAGGTCGGGTGGCTCGTCGCCGAGCGGTGGCAGGTCCCGCTCGTGCACACGATGCACACGATGGCCCGGGTGAAGAACCGCCAGCTGGCCGAGGACGACGTCCCCGAGCCGGCCGGGCGCGAGATCGGCGAGTCGCAGGTCGTCGACATCGCCGACCGGCTCCTGGCCAACACCGAGCGGGAGGCGAGCGAGCTCGTCGAGTACTACGACGCGGACCCGGCGAAGGTCGTCGTCGTGCCGCCGGGCGTCGACCTCGACATCTTCACGCCGGGTGACCGGGACGCCGCCCGTGAGCGGGTCGGCATCGCCCGCGACGCGGTCGTCCTGCTCTTCGTCGGGCGCATCCAGCCACTCAAGGCACCGGACGTGCTCGTGCGGGCGGCCGCCGAGCTGCTCGAGCGCCGTCCCGGCCTGCGCGATCGCCTCGTCGTCGCCGTGCTCGGCGGCGCCTCCGGCCGCGGGCTCGCGGCCCCGGACCGCCTGCGGCTGCTCGGTGAGGAGCTCGGCGTCTCCGACGTGCTCCACCTCGCGCCGCCGTCGACCCGCACCGAGCTGGCCGACTGGTACCGCGCCGCGGACGTCGTCACCGTCCCCTCGTACACCGAGTCCTTCGGCCTCGTCGCCATCGAGGCGCTGGCCTCCGGCGCGGTGGTCCTCGCGGCCGAGGTGGGTGGCCTGCCCACCGCCGTCGGCGACGCGGGCGTCCTCGTGCCGGGGCACGACCCGCGCCGCTGGGCCGACGAGCTCCTCACCGTCCTCGAGGACCCCGAGCGGGCCGCGGACCTGCGCTCGCGCGCGCGCCGGCACGCCGAGGCCTTCGGCTGGTCGAGCACCGTCGACCGGCTGCTCGACGTCTACGGCGACGCCGTCGCCGAGCGCACGTCCGCGACCACCCTGGAGGTCTCCCGATGACCACGTCCGATCGTGAGCAGGCCCTGGCGGTCGTCACCCGAGTCGTGACCGACGCCGACCTCGAGCACGAAGGGGGTGCCCGCGACGGCGAGCTCGTCGTCACCCTGCCGGGGGACAAGAAGCTCAAGACCGTCGTCTCCCTCGTCGTCGGCGACAACGCGCTGTCGGTCTCGGCCTTCGTCATCCGCAACGCGGACGAGAACCACGAGGAGTTCTACCGCTACCTCCTGCGCCGCAACCTGCGCATGCCCCTCCTCGCGTACTCCATCGATGCCTCCGGTGACGTCTACGTCGGCGGGCGGATCCCCCTTCGCGCGGTGACCGACGAGCTCGTCGACCAGGTGCTCGGGGTGGTGCTCGAGGCGGCCGACGCACCCTTCAACGAGCTGCTGCTCCTCGGGTTCCGGTCCTCGATGCAGAAGGAGTGGGACTGGCGCGTCTCGCGCGGCGAGTCGCTGCGCAACCTCGAGGCATTCCGGGCCGTGCTCGAGCGCACGGACGGCCCCGCCGAGGCCTGACGGGCGTCGATACGCTGTGCCCATGTCGACTCTGATCCTGCTGCGCCACGGCCGTTCCGACTGGAACGAGAAGAACCTCTTCACCGGATGGGTCGACGTCGACCTCATCGACCGGGGACGCGCCGAGGCGGTGCGCGGCGGCGAGCTGATGAAGGAGGCGGGCATCCTCCCCGACGTCGTGCACACCTCCGTCCTGCGCCGGGCCATCACCACCGCCAACCTCGCCCTCGACGCCGCCGACCGCCACTGGATCCCGGTGCGGCGCGACTGGCGGCTCAACGAGCGCCACTACGGTGCGCTGCAGGGGCTCGACAAGGCCGCGACGCGGGAGAAGTACGGCGAGGAGCAGTTCATGCTCTGGCGGCGCAGCTTCGACACCCCGCCGCCGGCCATCGACGTCGACAACGAGTTCGCGCAGACGGACGACCCGCGCTACGCGGGCCTGGAGGTGCCGCGCACCGAGTGCCTCAAGGACGTCATCGAGCGCCTCATGCCGTACTGGGAGGGTCCGATCCGCGAGGACCTCGCCACCGGCCGCACCGTCCTGGTCACCGCGCACGGCAACTCGCTGCGCGCTCTCGTCAAGCACCTCGACGGCATCAGCGACGAGGACATCGCCGGGCTCAACATCCCGACCGGCATGCCGCTCGTCTACGACCTCGGCGAGGACTTCATGCCGACGCGTCCGGCCGAGTACCTCGACCCGGAGGCCGCGGCTGCCGAGGCCGCCGCCGTCGCCAACCAGGGCAGGTAGCGAGACCCGGTCGGGACCCCGTCTCGGGCGCGGGGCCGTGGGCGCTCGGCTCAGACGCCGTCGTCGACGTCGAGGGCGTCGTCGGAAGGGTGGAACTCACCGGTGACGAGGAAGCCGACCCGACGGGCGATCGTCACGGCGTGGTCGCCGAAGCGCTCGTAGTAGCGGCTGAGCAGCGCGGCGTCGACGGCCCGCGTCGTGCCGTGCTGCCAGGTGCCCTCGGCCAGCTGGGTGAACATGTCGCGGTGCAGCTCGTCGAGGCGGTCGTCGATCTGCTCGATGGCGCGGGCACCGTAGGCGTCCTGGGTGCGGATGGTGTCGGCGGCACGTGCGACGATCTCCTCCGCGGCGCGTCCCATGCTCGCGAAGGACTCGCGCACCTCGTCCGGGATCGCGTTCTCGGGATAGCGCAGGCGCACCACCTGCGCGACGTGGCGGGCGAGGTCGCCCATGCGCTCGAGGTCGCCGGAGATGCGCATCGAGGCGACGACCGTGCGCAGGTCGCTCGCGACGGGGGCCTGGCGCGCGAGCAGGTCGATCGACCGCTGGTCGAGCTCGTTGCGACGCCGGTCGATCTCCTGGTCCGCGGCGATCACCGCGTCGGCGACCTGCACGTCGGCGTCGAGGAGGGCGGCCGTCGACTGGCGGATGGCGCCCGCGACGAGGTGGGCGAGCTCGACGAGGTCGGCGGCGACCTGCTCCAGCTCGTCGTGGAAGACCTGACGCATCGGCAGCTCCTGTGATCGGTGGTGGAAGAGGGGTGTCCCGGCCCCATGAGACCTCGTCCGGGTGAACGTCGTCGGGCGAGCAGGTGAACTCCGCGGAGGACCGTGCGGTGCCCGGCCACCCGGTCCCAGCATGCCCCACCGGAGAAGTACCCTCGGTGACGTGGAGCCAACGACAGCGGCAATTCTCGGTGGCATCGCCGGCCTGCTCATCGGCTTCCTCGTCTGGGCGGCGATCGACTTCAGCGATCGCGAGCGCGCTGTGCCACCGGAGCCGGAGCCGGAGGTGCCGCGGGGCGTCGGCGACGTCCTCGCCGTGCTGCGCTCGTCCGGGGTCGTGCTCGACCGGACCGGGCGGGTCGTCACCAACTCACCCGCGGCAGTCAGCTACGGCCTCGTCCGCAACGGTCGTCTGGCCCACCCGGCGATCTCCACCATGGTCGAGCAGGTCGCGCGCGACGACGTGATCCGTGACGCCCAGCTGGAGATCGCCCGCCCGGGCCTGAGCTCCGTCGTCTACGTCTCGGCCCGCGTGGCCCCGCTCGGCGCCGACCACCTGCTGCTCCTCGTCGACGACCAGACCCAGGGCCGCCGGCTCGAGGAGACCCGGCGCGACTTCGTCGCCAACGTCAGCCACGAGCTCAAGACCCCCGTCGGTGGCATCTCGCTGCTCGCCGAGGCCGTCATGGACGCCAAGGACGACCCCGAGGCCGTCGACCGCTTCGCCCGGCGGATGCAGGGCGAAGCCACCCGCCTGTCGAGCCTGATCAAGGAGATCGTCGAGCTCTCGCGGCTCCAGGGCACCCCTGTCCTGCAGGACCCGCAGCTCGTCGACGTCGAGGACGTCGTGGCCCTCGCGCTGGAGCACCTGCGCATCGAGGCCGAGGCCAAGGACATCACCCTGACCGACAAGGTCTCCGAGGAGCTCTACGTCCGGGGCGACGAGGACATGCTCATCACGGCCGTGCGCAACCTCGTCGGCAATGCGATCTCCTACTCCGACCCCGGGACGGCGGTCGGCGTCGGCGCCCGCCTGCAGGGCGACACCGTGGAGATCGCCGTGACCGACCAGGGGCCCGGGATCCCCGAGCACGAGCAGACGCGGATCTTCGAGCGCTTCTACCGGATGGACGCCGCCCGGTCACGCGCTACCGGGGGGACCGGGCTGGGGCTGTCGATCGTCAAGCACATCTGCGCCAACCACGGCGGCGACATCCAGGTGTGGAGCGACGGCGCGCACGGCTCGACCTTCACCATCCGCCTGCCCGTCGCCCCGGAGACCCTCGAGGTCGAGCGCCCCGCGCCTCCCGTCACCCCCTCACCCACCACCCCCTGAATGAAGGAGAGCCGCTGATGACACGCATCCTCGTGGTCGAGGACGAGGTGTCCTTCTCGGACCCCCTGTCCTATCTGCTCGACAAGGAGGGATACGACGTCGAGGTCGCCGAGACCGGGCCCGACGCGATCTCGGCCTTCGACGCGGACGGTGCCGACCTCGTGCTCCTGGACCTCATGCTCCCCGGGCTGTCCGGCATCGACGTGTGCCGGGCCATCCGGCAGCGGTCCAACGTCCCGGTGATCATGCTGACCGCCAAGGACGGCGAGATCGACAAGGTCGTCGGGCTCGAGATCGGTGCCGACGACTACGTCACCAAGCCCTACAGCTCGCGTGAGCTGCTCGCGCGCGTCAAGGCGGTGCTGCGTCGCAACAGCGAGCCCGAGGAGCTGCTGCCCGCGACGATCGAGGGCGGCCCGGTGCGCATGGACATCGACCGTCACGTCGTCTCCGTCAACGGCACCCAGGTGCAGCTGCCGCTCAAGGAGTTCGAGCTGCTCGAGATGCTCCTGCGCAACGTGGGCCGGGTGCTCACCCGCGTGCAGATCATCGATCGGGTGTGGGGCAGCGACTACGTCGGCGACACCAAGACCCTCGACGTCCACATCAAGCGGCTGCGCGCCAAGATCGAGCCGGACCCGGCCAAGCCGGTCCACATCGTCACCGTGCGCGGCCTGGGCTACAAGTTCGAGGGCTGAGGGTTCCCCCCTTCGTCCTGACGCACCGGAGGCCGGTACCCGTCGCGGGTACCGGCCTCCGGTGCGTGGTGCCGAGCGGGTCGTTCGCCCGTGGGTCAGTGGCCCTCGGACTCGCCGTCGTCGGCCTTCGTCGGACCGGGGGTCGGGGTCCAGCCCTCGGGGGCGTAGTCCTCGTAGTAGCCGGCCGGGTCGAGGACGGGGACGCTCACCGGCGTGGTCTCGGAGCCGTCGGAGACCTCCGCGTCGGTCATGTCGCCGGGGCCGGCGTCGACCTTGTCGAGCGTGAGGTGCTTGTCCTCGCTGAGCGAGACCGTCTGGTGCGCGGGGATGCGGGTCCTGACCGAGGCGTCGCCGACGCTGAGGGAGAAGGTGAGCGGCTTGCCGGAGGTGTTCTCCACGGTGCCGGTGACCGTGGCCTCGCCGCCCTGGCCCCCGCTGACGAGGGCGAGGTTGCGCACCTGGGCGCTCTCGAGGTCGACGGGGACGCCATCGCCCAAGGACATGGTCTCGGCCGTCTGGAAGGGGGAGTTGACCGAGCAGCCGGCAGTGCCGGCCGCGAGGGCGAGGGCCACGAGGACGGCGCGGCTGCGGGTGACGAGGTTGCGCTTCACGGGGCACAGCCTAGCGGGGGCGTCCTCGGAGGTGGGTACCGGTGCGGCACACCCCACGCGCGCCCTCGCCTGCCCGGCCCCTAGGCGCGGAGGTGCGCGGGCGCGGAGGGCCATTGTGGTGCCGTGAGCGCCGGTGCGACCCACGACACGCCGTGATATTCTGGAGGTCGCGAAAGGGGAAATCTCCACATGGTTTTCAAGGTCGGCGAGACGGTCGTGTACCCCCACCACGGGGCTGCTCTGATCGAAGAGATCAAGATCCGAACGATCAAGGGTGAGGACAAGCAGTACCTCAAGCTCAAGGTGGCCCAGGGTGACCTGACCATCGAGGTGCCCGCCGAGAACTGCGACCTCGTGGGTGTCCGCGACGTCGTGGGCAAGGAGGGCTTGGACCGCGTCTTCGAGGTGCTGCGCACGCCGCACGCCGAGGAGCCGACGAACTGGTCCCGTCGCTACAAGGCGAACCTCGAGAAGCTGGCCTCCGGTGACGTCATCAAGGTGGCCGAGGTCGTCCGCGACCTGTGGCGCCGTGAGAAGGACCGGGGCCTGTCCGCCGGTGAGAAGCGGATGCTGGCCAAGGCGCGCCAGATCCTCGTCTCCGAGCTCGCGCTCGCCGAGAAGACGGACGAGGACAAGGCCGAGGTCATCCTCGACGAGGTCCTGGCTTCCTGAGCACACACCTGACCGACGACGCCCGCACCGCTCCCGGTGTGGGCGTCGTCGTCGTCGCGGCCGGCTCGGGGACCCGCCTCGGGGCCGACCGGCCCAAGGCCTTCGTCGAGCTCGCCGGCGCGACCATCCTCGAGCACGCCCTCCGAGGGGTGCTCGCCGCCGGACCCGCCGAGGTCGTCCTCGTCGTGCCGCAGGCGCAGCTCGCACCCGCCCGCCAGATCGTCGAGCGGGTCCCCGCGCAGGACGTCGGGGTGGCCGTGGTCGCCGGTGGCGCCGAGCGGACCGAGTCCGTCGCCCGCGGGCTCGACGCGCTCTCCGAGCGGGTGACGATGGTCCTCGTGCACGACGCCGCCCGGTGCCTCACGCCCGTCGCGGTCTTCGACCGGGTCGTCGCCGCGGTCGCGACAGGTGCTGCCGGCGCGATCCCCGGGCTGCCGGTCGTCGACACGATCAAGGTCGTCGACGAGCGCGGGGTCATCACGTCGACGCCGGTGCGCGAGAGCCTGCGCGCCGTGCAGACCCCCCAGGGCTTCGACCGCGCGGTCCTCGCCGCCGCCCACGCCGCCGGAGTCCTCGCCACCGATGACGCGGCCCTCGTCGAGGCCCTCGGCCACGACGTGGTCGTCGTCGAGGGCGACCCCCGCGCGCTCAAGATCACGACCCCCGAGGACCTCGCCCGCGCCGAGCGCCTCCTGGCCGCGTCCGGCTGAGTCCGTCCTCCCCCCTTCCTGCATTGCCCTAGGGGAATGCAGGTTCAGGCGCGCATTGCCCTAGGTGTAACTGGGCATGACCTTGGTGACACGGGTCTTGGCGCGGCTGGCTGGGGGTTGGTCCCCGATGGCGCTGTGTGGGCGATGGTAGTTGTAGTGGGTCACCCAGATCTGTAGCTGTCGTCGGCGGGCTTCTTCGGAGGGGTAGGCGTCGGCGTAGAGGACCTCGCGGGCCATGGTCTGCTGGTAGCGCTCGACCTTGCCGTTGTGCTTGGGCGTGTAGGGCTTGATCCGCTTGTGTTTCGAGGCGAAGGAGAGCACCGAGCGGGTGAAGTTCTTGGCGCGGTAACAGGACCCGTTGTCGGTGACGATGCGGGTGATGCGGGTGATGCCGTGCGCGGCGAAGAAGACCCGGGCGCGGGCCAGGAACGCGATCGCGGTCGCGGCGCTCTCGTCGTCGTGGGCCTCGGTGTAGACCATCCGGGTGAAGCCGTCCACGGCCGAGTGCAGGTAGGTGTAGCCCACCTTGGCGCCGCGGTGGTGTCCTCGCAGGCCGCGGGCCCGGTCAGCGTCCGAGCCGCGGCCGTGGACGCGCCACCCGCCCCCGGGCGGGATGCGTCCGACCTTCTTCACGTCCAGGTGGATCATGTGCCCGGGGTAGCGCGCGATGATCTTGCCGGCGGGCTGCTGGCGCAGGGGCTGCCCGTCGACGTCCAGGTCCCGCAGCCGGTTCAAGCCCTCGCGGCGCAGGATCCGGGCGATGGTGCACACCGCCACATTCGTGCCCTCATCGGCCAGCGCCAGATGGATGCGCCGCGCGGACCACTTACGGCGCCGCAGCTCGATGATCCGCTCGACCACCGGTTCGGCAGTCGCGCTCGGGGAGCGTTGTGGCCGGCTGGAGCGGTCGTGCAGCCCTTCCTCGCCGTGCTCGCGGTAGCGGGCTACCCATTTGGACAGGCACTGGCGTGAGATCGCGGCCTCGGCTGCGACGTGCGCGATCGGCCGCGGGCCGGCCTCATCATTGGCCTGACCCAGCACTCGCTCGATCAGACGTAGGCGACCACCAGGGGTCATCGGGGCATTAGCGTGGGACACAGGGCAGGTTCCTTTGGCTGGCTCGTGATGAACGGCTTTGACACCCTCATCCTGTCGCCACGGGGACCTGCCCGCCCTGTTACGCCCCTCCTCGTGTCACCAACCTCATGCCCCGCAACACCTAGGGGAATGCAGGGCTCAGGTGCGCAGGTCCGCTGGTGGGGCGGCGGAGAGCTGGCGCCGCACGGCGAGAGCCGCGGCGCGGCCGGCGCGGTTGCCGCCGATCGTGCTCGCCGACGGCCCGTAGCCCACGAGCTGCACGCGGGGGTCGACCGCGCTCGTGACGGAGGTCTGCACGTCCCGGCTGCCGGGCAGCAGGGCGATGCCGCCCGCGGCGCTGCGCAGGCGAAGGGGGGCGAGGTGCCGGATCGCGGGGCGGAACCCCGTGGCCCACAGGATCGCGTCGGCGGCGGCGAAGCTCCCGTCCGCCCAACGCACCCCGTCACGCTCGACCCGCTCGAACATCGGTCGACGCCGCCCGTAGACGCCGGTGCGTGCCGCGGTCATCTCCTGGGGGCGCAGCGCCAGGCCCGTGACGGACACGACGCTGGCGGGGGGCCTCCCTTCGCGCACTCGGCGCTCGACGAGCTCGACGGCGTCCCGGCCGGAGAACTGCGGGTTCCACACCGGCTCGCGCCGCGTCACCCAGGTGACCTCGGCGATCGGTGCGATCTCGCCGATGAACTGCACGGCCGAGGCGCCGCCACCGACGACGACGACCTGCATGCCGCGGAAGTGCTCGGCGCCCGGGTAGGCAACCGTGTGCCACTGCTCCCCGGCGAAGTCCCGCTGGCCCGGGTACGTCGGCACGAAGGGGTGCGTCCACGTCCCCGTCGCGTTGACGAGCGTCCGCGTGGTCCAGGTCCGCGCGCCCGCGTGGACGACGAGCAGGCCGTCCTCGTCGGTGACCCGGTCGACGCGGACGGGCCGCAGGACGGGCAGGTCGTGGGTCTGCTCGTACTCGTCGAACCACCGCGCGATGACCTCGTTGGCCCGGTCGGCGGAGCCGCCCGGGGCAGGGGCGTCGGGCAGGTCGGCGACCCCGTGCACGTCGTCCATCGACAGCGAGTCCCAGCGGTGCTGCCACGCGCCGCCCGCCCGCTCGTTGCCGTCCAGGACGACGTGGTCGATGCCGAGACGGCGCAGGTGGAAGGACGCGGACAGACCGCCCTGGCCGGCGCCGATGACGAGCGAGTCGAGGGTCTCCACGCTCGTGCAACGCCCGGTCGCGACGCGTTGATCCCTGCGGCTGCGACACTGCCGTCATGACTGCGAACCACCACATCGACGGCGTCGGTCGGCTGCCACGGACCGGGATCGGCGTCGACGTCCACGCCCTCGCGGCCCCCGAGTCGGGGCGCCAGCTCTGGGTCGCCGGTCTGCTGTGGCCCGGCGAGGTCGGGCTCGAGGGCCACTCCGACGCGGACGTCGCCTGCCACGCCGCGTGCGACGCGCTCTTCTCCGCGGCCGGGATCGGCGACCTCGGCACGCACTTCGGGACCGGGCGCGCCGAGCTCGAGGGCGCTTCCGGCGCAAGGCTGCTCGCAGAGGCGGCCCGGCTCGTGCGGGCAGCGGGCTACGAGATCGGCAACATCGCCGTGCAGGTCATCGGCAACCGGCCCAAGATCGGCACCCGCCGTGAGGAGGCCCAGGAGGCCATGTCGGCGGCCTGCGGCGCGCCGGTGAGCGTCAGCGGCACGACGACCGACGGGCTCGGCCTGACGGGTCGGGGCGAGGGGGCGGCCGCGGTCGCGACCGCGCTCGTCGTCCCCGCCTGAGGGCGAAGGGGAGGACTCAGGTCCTGCGGCGGTCGGCGAGCTCGCGGACGAAGGCCCCGACGACGGGACGCCAGGCCTCGGCCACGCGCGGCTGCGCCTGCTCGACCTCGGCCAGTGCGGTGGGCACGTCGGTGCCGGACACGGCCGGGGTGTCGGGCTCCTTGGCCGCCCAGCGGGCGACGACGGGGAGGTCGGCCTCCGGGTGCCCCTGCACGCCCCAGACGGTCGGTGCGAGACGGGCGAGGAGCAGGTCGCCGTGCTCGTTGTCGGCGAGGGCGACCGCACCCTCGGGCAGGGCTGTGACGATGTCGTCGTTCCACTGCGCGACGGGGGCACCGGTCGTGCTGCCGAGGACCGGGTCGCCCGCGAGGTGCCCGGTGTCGCTCACGGTGCACACGCCGATCGTGCGGCCGCGCGGGTTGCGCGCGACGTCGCCGCCGAGCGCGACGGCCGCGAGCTGGTGCCCGAGGCAGATGCCCATGGTCGGGGTCGCCCGCTCCGCGGCCGTGCGGATCAGCTCGCGCACGGTCGGCAGCCACGGGGCCACGTCGTCGTCGCGACAGCCCATCTCGCCCCCGAGGACGAGCAGGCCGTCGTGCTGCTCGAGGTCACTCGGCAGCGCGTCGCCGACGTAGGGGCGCCGGACGTCGAGCTCGACGCCGGCCTCGGTGAGCCAGGTCCCGACGAGTGCCGGTGGGCAGGTCTCCTGGTGCTGGATGACGAGGAGGCTCATCGGGTGGTCGTCGGCGCCCGCCGCCCGGTGACGGCCCCCGCGCCGAGGAGGCCGAGCCCGACCACGTTCAGCAGCAGGGCCGGCGCCGACACGAGCCAGTGGAACTGGTAGCCGCGGTCGAGCTGCATGATGAGGAAGGTGCCGAAGGCGCTCATGAGCTGCCCGATCACGAGCACGGCGGCACCACTGACGACGAGCTTCCACCAGAGACCGGCGTCGCGGCGCACCAGGGCGATCACGCCGATCACGGCCACGGTGATCATGGCCGGGAGCGACCAGCCGAGCTGCGTCAGCAGGTAGGTGAACTGGTGGTCGAGGCCCATGCGCGCCACCCTATGTCGCCGCCGGGCGCGGGGTGCGTCAGGCCGTCCTGACGCGGGGCCGCGGCGACGCGAGCCGGGCGAGCCGCTGCAGCTCGGAGACGTGACCGCACAGGGCCTCGCGGCCGGCGGGAGTGAGGGTCACTCGCGTCGTGCGCCGACCGTCCGTCAGCTCCCGCCCCACCGTGACGTAGCCCTCGGCCTCGAGGCTGCGCAGGTGCTTGCTCAGCGCGGAGTCCGACAGGCCGATCTCGTCGCGGACCTCGGCGAAGGGCAGGCCCCGCGTCGGCGCCAGCAGGGCACAGATCTGCAGCCGGTGCGGCTGGTGCACCACCGGGTCGAAGATCGGCCGAGGCATGGCACCCAGAGTAGGTGACTTGCCTCGGCGGCAAGACGCCGCTCGCCCGCCGCCGCAGGCGGATCCGCGGCCACCCCGGACCCGCGGCTGTCGTCCCCCTTCGCCCGTGGGCCACGATGGGGGCAGAGATCGGGCCACCCGGCCCACCAGCGAAGGGAGTCGCGTCGTGCCGCAGACCGTCAAGGCAGTCATCGCCCGCTCGAAGGGAGCCGACGTCGAGCTCGTCGACATCGTCGTCCCCGACCCCGGACCCGGCGAGGCCGTCGTCCAGGTGCACTCCTGCGGGGTGTGCCACACCGACCTGCACTACCGCGAGGGCGGGATCAACGACGAGTTCCCCTTCCTCCTCGGCCACGAGGCGGCCGGCGTCGTCGAGGCCGTCGGCGAGGGTGTCACCGACGTCGCGCCGGGCGACTTCGTCATCCTCAACTGGCGCGCCGTGTGCGGCCAGTGCCGCGCCTGCCTCAAGGGCAAGCCCCAGTACTGCTTCGACACCCACAACGCCACCCAGCGGATGACCATCGCCGAGACCGGCGAGGAGCTCACCCCGGCCCTCGGGATCGGCGCCTTCGCGGAGAAGACCCTCGTCGCCGCCGGCCAGTGCACCAAGGTCGACGGCGAGGCCGACGCGGCCGCCGTGGGCCTGCTCGGCTGCGGCGTCATGGCCGGCTTCGGCGCGGCGGTCAACACCGGCGAGGTCACCCGCGGCGAGTCGATCGCCGTCATCGGCTGCGGCGGCGTCGGCAACGCGGCCATCGCGGGCGCGCAGGTCGCCGGCGCGACGACGATCATCGCCGTCGACACCGACCCCCGCAAGCTCGAGATCGCCAAGGGCTTCGGCGCCACGCACACCGTCGACGCGAGCACCGAGGACACCGTCGAGCGGGTCCGCGAGCTCACCGGTGGCTTCGGCGCGGACGTCGTCGTCGAGGCGGTCGGCCTGCCGCAGACCTACGAGCAGGCCTTCTACGCCCGAGATCTCGCCGGGCGCCTCGTGCTCGTCGGCGTGCCGACCCCCGACAAGGAGGTCACCCTCCCGATGATCGAGATCTTCGGTCGCGGTGGGTCGCTGAAGTCCAGCTGGTACGGCGACTGCCTGCCGAGCCGCGACTTCCCGATGCTCGTCGACCTCTACCGCCAGGGCCGCTTCGACCTCGACGCCTTCGTCACCGAGCGGATCGGGCTGGGCGACATCGAGTCCGCCTTCGACAAGATGCACTCCGGTGACGTGCTGCGATCGGTCGTGGTCCTGTGACGGCGCGCATCGACAAGGTCGTCACCTCGGGCACCTTCGAGCTCGACGGCGGGTCCTGGGAGGTCGACAACAACGTGTGGGTCGTCGGCGACGACGCGGAGTGCATCGTCATCGACGCCGGCCACGAGGCCGCCCCGATCCTCGAGGCGATCGGCGACCGGACGCTCGTGGCCGTCGTGAGCACCCACGCCCACAACGACCACGTCAACGCGGCGGCCGAGGTCGCGGATGCCAAGGGCGCCCCGATCTGGCTGCACCCCGACGAGGCGCCGCTGTGGGAGATGACCTACCCCGACCGGGCCCCCGACGGCGCACTCGCCCACGGTCAGGTCATCACCGTCGCCGGCACCGAGCTCACCGTGCTGCACACGCCGGGCCACGCGCCCGGTGCCTGCTGCCTGCACGCCCCCGGTCTCGGGGTCCTCTTCTCCGGGGACACCCTCTTCCAGGGGGGTCCCGGCGCGACCGGCCGCTCGTTCTCCGACTTCCCGACGATCGTCGAGTCGATCCGCGAGGAGCTGCTCGTCCTGCCCCCGGCCACCGTCGTCCACACCGGCCACGGGGACGACACGACGATCGGCGCGGAGGCACCGCACGTGCAGGAGTGGCTCGACCGCGGGCACTGAGCCGTCGGCGCGGCGGCGCGTGGCGGTTAACCTTGGGCCCGTGACCCTGCAGCTCTTCGACACCGCCACGCGCACCCAGCGCGACTTCGTCCCCGTGACCCCCGGTCGGGTGGGGATGTACATCTGCGGTCTCACGACGCAGGGCGCGCCGCACATCGGCCACCTGCGCTTCGCCGTCTCCTTCGACGTGCTGCGGCGCTGGCTCGTGCGCGGCCACGGCTACGACGTGACGCTCGTGCGCAATGTCACCGACATCGACGACAAGATCCTGCGCAAGGCGGCCGAGTCCGGCGAGGAGTGGTGGGCGCTCAGCTACCGCAACGAGCGCTACACGACCCAGGCCCTCGAGCTGCTCGGTGTGCTGCCGCCGACGTACGAGCCGCGCGCCACCGGCCACATCCCCGAGATGGTCCAGCTCGTCGACACCCTCGTCGAGCGCGGGCACGCCTACCCGGCGGCCGACGGCAGCGGGGACGTCTACTTCGACGTCAAGAGCTGGGCCGACTACGGCGAGCTGTCCAACCAGGGCCTCGACGACATGGTCGCCGCCGACGATGCGGACCCGCGCGGCAAGCGCGACCCGCGCGACTTCGCCCTGTGGAAGGGCCGCAAGGACGACGAGCCCGGGACCGCCACGTGGCCCACCCCCTACGGCCCCGGCCGCCCCGGCTGGCACCTCGAGTGCTCCGCCATGGCTCGCAAGTACCTCGGCGACACCTTCGACATCCACGGTGGCGGCATCGACCTGCGCTTCCCGCACCACGAGAACGAGCAGGCCCAGTCGCGCGCCGCCGGGCTCGGCTTCGCCGGCTACTGGCTGCACAACGGCTGGGTGACGGTCAGGGGCGAGAAGATGGGCAAGTCCCTCGGCAACGCCCTCGAGGTCCAGCACCTGGTGCAGGAGCACGACCCGCTCACCGTGCGCTACTTCCTCACCGCCGCGCACTACCGCTCGATGATCGAGTACCACCCGGGCTCCCTCGAGGAGGCCGGAGCCGCCGTCGAGCGGATCGAGGGCTTCCTGCGCCGGGCGCTGCCCGGCCAGTCGGTGCTCGAGGCCGACCCGGCCGTCGAGCTGCCGGCCGAGTTCGCCGCGTCGATGGACGACGACCTCGGTGTCGCGGGGGCACTCGCGGTCATCCACGAGACCGTGCGGGCCGGCAACACCGCGCTGGACGAAGGGGGACGGGACGAGGCCGCCGAGATCGCCGCCACGGTCGTCGCGATGACCGACGTCCTCGGGATCAACCCGCTGTCGGCGACGTGGGGTGGTGCCGGGGGTAGCCGCGAGGGTGACCTCACCGTGGCCCTCGACGCGCTCGTGCAGCTGCAGGTCGAGGCCCGCGCCAAGGCCCGTGCCGCGCGCGACTTCGACACCGCCGACCAGATCCGCGACGCACTCGTCGCCGCGGGCATCACCATCGAGGACACCCCGCGCGGCGCGCGGTGGAGCCTCGCCAGGAAGGACCACTGATGACTGGTAACAGCTCACGCCGTGGAGCGGTGCGTCGCACCGGGTCCAAGAAGGGCCCGCAGGTCGGGTCCGGCGGGCAACGTCGCCGCGGCCTCGAGGGCAAGGGACCCACGCCCAAGGCCCACGAGCGCCCCAACCACAAGGCCTACAAGCCCGCGGACAAGCGCCCGGCACGCCCCTCCGCCGGTCGCAAGAAGTCCGGCTCGACCGAGATGATCGCCGGCCGCAACTCCGTCGTCGAGGCGCTGCGCACCGAGGTGCCGATCTCGACGATGTACATCGCCAACCGCATCGACAGCGACGACCGGGTCCGCGAGGCCCTGACGATCGCGGCCGAGGCCGGCATCCCGATCATGGAGACCCCGCGCGGTGAGCTCGACCGGCTCACCGACGGGGCGGTCCACCAGGGCCTCGCCGCCCAGGTGCCGCCGTACGAGTACGCGCACCCGCAGGACTTCGTCGACTCGCAGCTGCCGGGCGTCCCGCTCGTCGTCGCGCTCGACGGCATCACGGACCCGCGCAACCTCGGCGCCATCGTGCGGTCCGTGGGCGCCTTCGGCGGTCACGGCGTCGTCGTCCCGCAGCGGCGCAGCGCCGGAATGACGGCCTCCGCGTGGAAGACCTCGGCCGGCGCCGCCGCTCGCGTGCCGGTGGCGCAGGCGAGCAACCTCGTGCGGGCGCTCGAGGACTACCGCAAGGCCGGGTTCTTCGTCATCGGCCTCGACATGGAGGGTGACGTCGAGCTGCCCGGCCTCGAGCTGGCGACCTCGCCGCTCGTCGTCGTCGTGGGCTCCGAGGGCAAGGGCCTGTCGCGGCTCGTGCGCGAGACCTGCGACCAGATCGTCTCGATCCCGATGGTCAGCACGACCGAGTCGCTCAACGCCGGGATCGCCGCCGGCGTCACCCTCTACGAGGTCGCCCGGCTGCGCAGGGGGGCCTGAGCAGGCCCACCCTGCGCCACGGGGGCCGGGCTCAGGCCTTGGGTGCGTGGATGACGTGCGTCTTGCCGACGATGTCGGCCAGGGTGCGGTCGTCGTCGTCGACGAGCATCCAGATCCAGCTGATGATGCCGGCGAACTGGTGGACCAGCTCGCGCAGGGCCGCCGGGCCGAGCTCGGGGTTGGCGCCCGTCCCGGAGTTGATGATCTTCAGGCCGGTGACCTTCTTGCCGATGCTCTGACCCGTCTTCGTCACGCGCCACACGCGGTTCCACGCGATCATCGCCAGGCCGGCGAGGACGCTCAGCAGGAGCATGAGGACGCCGAGGCCCACGAGCGCGCCGGAGCCGCTGCCCGGGACCTCGCAGCTGCTGGAGGAGTAGCCGCCGCAGTCGTAGGTGTCGGGCATGCCGGCGACGATGAGCGAGATGCCGATGACCATCGGGATGACGGCCGCGGTGAAGCTGAGAGCGGCGTCGATGATCCCGGGGAGGATCCGGTCGGCGAAGGTCGCCGACCTGCCGTAGCGCTGCTCCACCCAGGCGAGCGATCCCGGCTGGTCCGGGGTGCGGCCCTGCGGGAAGGGCGGCGGCTGGGGTGACCCGGTCGGCGGCTGCGGCGCACCTCCGTACGGCGCGCCCCCGTACGGCGTGCCCTGCGTCGGATCCGTCATGTCTGCCTCTCGTCGTCGACGACGGGCAGCAGCTGGGTGTCCGTCCCCAGCACCGCCTGCTCGTCGGGCTTGCTCGGCAGGACGTCCCGCAGGTACTCCGCGATGGCGTCCTCGATGGGGACATCGTGCCCCACGCGTTCGGCCATGTACCAACGGTGCTCGAGGATCTCGTGGAAGATCTCGGCCGGCTCCAGCTTGGCGCGCAGCTGCGGCGGGATGCGTCGTGCGGTCGGCTCGTAGACGCGGTCGAGCCACTCGTGCGCGACGAGCGCCTCGTCGTCACCCTGGCGGTCCATGGCCGCCCGGTAGGAGTCGAGGTCGTTGAGCAGGCGCCGCGCCTGGTTCTCCTCGACGTCGAGGCCGGTGAGGCGCAGCAGCCGCCGCGAGTGGTGCCCGGCGTCGACGACCTTGGGCTCGATGCGCAGGTGGGTGCCGTCGAGGTCGGTCGACATCTCCAGCTCGTCGACGTCGAAGCCGAGCAGGTTGAGCCGGCGGATGCGCTCGTCGACCCGCCAGCGGTCGCCGACCTCGAACCACTCGTCGCCCGTGAGCTCGTCCCACAGGCCGCGGTAGCGCTCGATGACGTCGTGAGCGACCGCGACCGGGTCGAGCGTCTCCGGCAGGTAGCCGCCGGCGGCGAGGTCCATGAGCTCGCCGGCGATGTTGGTCTGGGCGAGGTCGAGGTCGTGCTCGCGCTGCCCGGTGCTCAGCGAGTCGTGCAGCTCACCGGTCTCGGCGTCGACGAGGTAGGCGGTGAAGGCCCCCGCGTCGCGCCGGAAGAGGGTGTTGGACAGCGAGACGTCGCCCCAGAAGAAGCCCGCGAGGTGCAGTCGCACGAGCAGCACCGCGAGCGCGTCGGCCAGGCGCACGCCCGTGTCCTCGCGCAGGTGCTGGCTGAAGAGCACCCGGTAGGGGAGGGAGAACTGCAGGTGCCGGGTGATGAGGCAGGCGTCGAGCGGGTGCCCCTCCGCGTCGGTGCGCCCGGAGACGACCGCGAGCGGCTCGACGCACGGCAGGTCGAGGCGGCGCAGCAGCCGGAGCAGCCGGTACTCGTTGCGCGCGAGCTCGGCCTTGATCTCCTTCACCGCGATGACCCCGCCGGAGAGTCGCACGAACCGCACCACGTGCCGGGAGATGCCGCGCGGGAGCGCGGCCAGGCGCTCCTGCGGCCACTCCTCGAGCGGGACCGACCACGGCAGGTCGAGCAGGGCGGGGTCCGGGCGCGCCGCCGAGATGTCCAGGGGCACGGGTGCCTCCCTCCGTCGATCCCCCCAGTGTGGCGCAGGAGGCGGGGGCGAAGGGGGCGGAGCGCTCAGCCGCGCAGCCGGGCCAGCTCGGCGAGGACGGCGGGCACGAGCGTGCAGTCCTCGATGCGCAACGTGGCGGCGGTCTCGCCCGGACCGACCTTGATGCCGAGGTCGTCCCCGGTCAGGACCGCGAAGGCGTGCTCGTCGGTCACGTCGTCGCCGAGGTAGACGGTGGCGTCGACGCCGAGCTCGGTGGCGAGCGCGCGCAGCGCGGTGCCCTTGTCGGCGCGCAGGACGCTCAGCTCGTGCACGCCCTTGCCGGCGAGATGCGTGACCCCGTCGTGCCGGGCGGCCTCCTCGGCGATCGCTGCGGCGATCGGCAGGACCTCCTCGGGCAGCCCGCGGGTGTGCAGGACGACGGCGGTCGGCTTGTGCTCCAGGCGGATCCGCGGCTCGCGGGTCGCGACGGTCGCCGTGACGTGGCCGCGCAGCGCGGCGACGGCGGCATCGGTGCCCTCCGGGAGCACCCCGCCCGAGCTGGACTCCGCGCCGTGGCTGCCGATCCGGGCGACCGCCGACCTCTCCAACCCGGTGAGGGCGGTGAGCGTGGCCAGGTCGCGCCCCGAGACCACGGCCGCCCACGTGTCGGCGGCGGCGGCGAGGGCGGTCAGGGCGTCGATGCTGCCGGGCTGGGCCCGAGCGTCCATCGGGTCGAGGACGAAGGGGGCGAGCACCCCGTCGAAGTCGGTCGCCACGAGCAGGCGCGGCACCGCCGCGACCGCGGCCAGGGCAGCGGTGACCGCCTGCGGGAGGGGCACGTCAGGCCCCCTTCGACCGGCCGGGACGCTGCGGCGCGCTCTCGAGGTTGCTGAGGAACCGGTCGGCCCACCGCTGCACGTCGTGCTCGCAGACCCGGCGGCGCAGGGCCCGCATCAGGCGCCGCTTCTCCTTGGGGTCGGTCTCGAGGGCGCGGACCATCGTCTGCTTGAGGCCCTCGATGTCGTGCGGGTTGCACACGAAGGCCTGGTGCAGCTCGTGCCAGGCGCCGGTGAACTCGCTGAGCACGAGCGCGCCGCCCTCGTCGTGGCGGCAGGTGACGTACTCCTTGGCCACGAGGTTCATCCCGTCGCGCAGCGGGGTGACGAGCATGACGTCGGCGACCTGGAAGAGCGCGGCCATCTCCTCGCGCGGATAGCTCTGGTGCAGGTAGTGCACCGCCGGTGCGCCGAGGTCGGAGTACGTGCCGTTGATCCGCCCGACCGTCGTCTCGATCTCGGTGCGCAGCGTCTTGTAGGCCTCGACGCGCTCGCGGCTCGGGGTCGCGACCTGGACGAAGGTGATCTCCGGCGGGACGAAGACGCCCTCGTCGAGCAGCTCCTCGTAGGCCTTGAGCCGGTGCCGGATGCCCTTGGTGTAGTCGAGCCGGTCGACGCCGAGCATGACGATGTCGGGGTTGCCGAGTGACTCACGGATCTCTTGCGCCCGCTCCTGCACCGGCTCGCTGCGGGCGAGCTCGTCCAGCCCCGCGTAGTCGATGCTGATCGGCACCGCGGAGGCCCGGACCACGCGCTCGCCACCGTCCGGGCCCTTGGCGGTGACCGTCTCGCCCTTCGTGGCGCACCCACCGAGCTGCCGCGCCGCCCGCACGAAGTTCTGCGCGTCGGCCTGGCGCTGGAAGCCCAGGTAGTCCGCGCCGAGGAGCCCCTCGATGATCTTGGCGCGCCACGGCAGCTGCGCGAAGAGCCCGACGGGCGGGAAGGGGATGTGGTTGAACCAGCCGATGCGCACGTCGGGCCGGCGGGCGCGCACCATCGCCGGCACCAGCTGCAGCTGGTAGTCGTGGATCCAGACCTTGGCCCCCGGCGCGGCAATCTCGCAGACCGCGTCGGCGAACCGGGCGTTGACGACCTCGTAGTCCTGCCACCACTCGCGGTGGAAGTGCGCGGGGACGATGACGTCGTGGTAGATCGGCCACAGGGTGTCGTTGCTGAAGCCCTCGTAGTAGGTGGTCTGCTCCTCCTCCGAGAGCGGGACCGGGTGGAGCCACATCCCCGACTCCTCGAAGGGGGCGGGTGCCTCGCCGGTCTCGCCGGCCCACCCCACCCACGCGCCCTCGCGGCCGCGCATGACGGAGTCCATGGCGGTGACGAGGCCACCGGGGGAGCGGTGCCACTCGCTGCTGCCGTCTGGGGCGACGACGCGGTCGACGGGGAGCCTGTTGGCGGCGATGACGAGGTCGAACGTGCGCTGGCGTGACACGGGTGCTACCTCCGGAGGGTCGTTGGGTCCACCCTATGTACCCGCCAGGCCTTCCACCGACGCGTCCGGAGCACTACCGTCGATACATGAAGATCTCGGACGTGTTGCGCACCAAGGGCACCGACGTCGTCACGGTCCCGCCCGACTCGACGGTCGCGGAGCTGCTCGGGCTCCTCGCCGAGCACCACATCGGCGCCGTCGTCGTCTCCTCGGCCGACGGGGTCGTCGACGGGATCGTCTCCGAGCGTGACGTCGTGCGGCGCCTGCACGACGTCGGCACGCAGATCCTCGACGGGCCGGTCAGCGCGATCATGACCGCCGAGGTGCACACCTGCGGTGAGCACGACGACATCAGCGATCTCGAGACGCAGATGACGGAGCGTCGCATCCGCCACGTCCCGGTCGTGCGCGACGGGCGGCTCGTGGCCATCGTGAGCATCGGCGACGTGGTCAAGCACCGCATCCGTGACCTGTCCGCCGAGCGCGACCAGCTCGAGGCCTACATCACGCAGTGACCGGTGGTGCACAGGCGCCACACAGCCGACGCTCCGACGACGCCCACCCGCGGCCTTCTACGCTGGGTGCCATGACGACACAGCGCCTCGGGCCCGAGCCCGCCCCGGAACCCCGGGGAGACGTCGCGGTGGCGCACTACGACACCATCGGCCCCTACCGCGTCCTGCAGCAGCTCGGGCAGGGCGGCATGGGCATCGTGCACCTCGCGCTCGACGCGCGCGGGCGCGCGGTCGCCGTCAAGGTCCTGCGCTCGCACGTCGCCCACGACGAGGACGCCCGCGCCCGCCTCGGGCGCGAGGTCGACACCCTCGCCCGGGTCCGCTCCCAGCGCATCGCGCCGGTCTTCGACGCTGACCTGGAGGCGGACCAGCCGTACATCGTCACGCGCTACGTGCCCGGCCCGAGCCTGGAGCAGCACGTCCGCGAGGAGGGTCCGCTCGACGCCCAGGCCCTGCTGCGCCTCGCTCGAGGCCTGACCGAGGCGCTGCGCGCCATCCACGAGGTCGGCGTCATCCACCGCGACCTCAAGCCGGGCAACGTCCTCCTGCTCGACGGCGACCCGGTCGTCATCGACTTCGGCATCGCGCACGTCGTCGAGAGCTCCCGGATGACCATGACGGGCCTCGTCATGGGCACTCCCGGGTACCTCTCGCCCGAGCTGGTCGAAGGGGGTGACGTCACGACCGCGACCGACTGGTGGGGGTGGGCGGCGACGCTCGTCTTTGCCGCGACCGGGCGCTCCCCCTTCGGTCGTGGCGGCATGGAGGCCGTCCTCGCCCGGGTCTGCCGTGGCGACGTCGACCTGCACGACGTCGACCCCGAGCTCGCCCCGCTGCTCTACGCGGCGCTCACCCCCGACCCCCGCCTGCGGCCCGACGCCGACGAGGTGCTGCTCGCCCTCGAGGCCTGGGCCGACGGGCGCCCGGTGACCGAGGTGCTGCCGCAGCGCACCCGCGCTCTCACCCCTGACGCGACCCGCGCCCTGCCGCCCGTCGCCGCGCCGCCCGCGCAGCGCAACGAGCCGCCGGCGCCGTGGGGCACCAACGACTGGACCGACCCGCGACCGGCCCCGCAGCCGGCGCCCGTGCCGCAGCCGCAGGACAACGGCTGGGGGATGCTGCCCCAACGTGAGCGGGCGCCCTGGCCCGGGACCCAGCAGCCCGGGACCCAGCAGCCCGGCCCCGGGGTCGGGATCGGCGACCGTCCGGGTGACCCGCGCATCGGGCGTCCCCGGCGCAGCGACGTCCTCGCCGCCCTGCTCGCTGCCGCGGTCGCCCTGACCGCGGCCCTTCCGTGGGTCGGCCTCGTGGTGGCGCTCGGCTGGTCCTGGCTCGCCCGGACCGTCGACCGGTCGATGACGGGCACCGTGCGCCGACGCCACCGCTACGGCCGGCGACGCAGCGACGGCTTCGCCGCCGCAGCGGCCTCGCCGTGGCACCTCGTCACCGCGGCGCTCACGACCGTCGTCGCCGCGCTGCTCCCGGTCGCCGTCGGTGGTGCGGGCCTGCTCGCGACCGCCCTCGCCCAGACCTCCGTCGACGGCCTCGGGGTTCGTCTGGACG
The DNA here is from genome assembly GCF_001591405.1 of Janibacter terrae NBRC 107853. Taxonomy (GTDB): domain Bacteria; phylum Actinomycetota; class Actinomycetes; order Actinomycetales; family Dermatophilaceae; genus Janibacter; species Janibacter terrae. Next base: position 560,875 of record NZ_BCUV01000007.1, on the reverse strand, counting down.
CGCCCCTGCCGATCGCCGTGGGTTCGCTGCTCGCGCTGCTCACCGGGTGGTGGGGCCCCGGTGGCCCCGGCCTGCGTCGCGGCAGCCGCAGCCTCGTGCGCAGCGTGACCGGCGTGCCGGCCGCCCGGGGGCTCGTCGTCGCCGTGCTCCTCGTCGTCGCGCTCGGTGTCCTCGGCGCGCTCGCCGTGGGGGCGATCGACGTCTCCTGGTGGCCCGCGCTGCAGTCGCCACTGCCGACCCCGGGGCAGCTACCCAGCCGATGACGACACCCCCGCCTCCGCCCCCTTCGTCCCCGCGGCCGCGACGTCGGCCGGCCCGGCGGGCCGCCGCGACCCCGCACGACGGGACGCCGGTCCCGCAGACGGGGCCGCAGCCCAAGCCGCGTCGGCGGCCGAGCCTGCGCGGCGAGCAACCGACCGAGACGATCCCGCTGCGCGGTTCCCTGCGCGGCACGCCCTACCGTGACCCGCGGGTCACCCGCGCCGTCGCCGAGGAGCGCGCGGCCACCCACGCGATGGACCTCGCGCTGCGCGTCGCCGAGGTCATGCTCCGCTCCGGGTCGAGCGCCGCGGGTGTCGAGTCGGCCACGATCGCCGTCGGCGTCGCCGCCGGCCTCGAGGACCTCGACGTCGACCTGACGATGCAGTCGATGCACATGCAGTGCCGCACCCCGTCGGGCCAGACGATCTCCCGGCTGCGCGTCGTCCGCCAGCCGCGCCTCGACTTCGCCCGGCTGGCGCTGGTGCACGCACTCGTCGACGACCTCGTCTCGGGGGACATCGACATCGAGCAGGCCGAGTCCCAGCTGCGCGAGATCAGCCGGACGCCGCGGACGTGGTCCCGGTGGTTCGTGACCCTCGCCGAGGGTGGGGTCGCCGGTGGCGTCGCGCTGATCCTCGGGGCGAGCCTGCCCGCCGTGCTCGTCGCGATGCTCGCGGCCTGTGTGACGATCCTGCTCGCCGGCCTCATCGAGCGGCTCAACCTGCCCGACTTCTACCTCGGGGCGCTCGGCGGGGCGACCGCCACCGTCATCGCCTTCACCTCCTACGTGCTCAGCACGTACGGCATCCTCCCGATCTCCCCGGCGGACTTCGCCTTCATCGTCGCCGGTGGCATCGTCGCGCTGCTCCCGTCGCGGACGCTGATCTCCGCGATGGAGGACGTCCTCTCCGGCTTCCCGGTGACGGGCACCGCTCGGCTCTTCGCGGTGCTGCTGCACACCTTCGGGCTCATCGTGGGTGTCGCCGGGGGGCTGGGCCTGTGCCTGCAGGTCGGTGGCTGGCTCGACGTGGGCCTGACGCCACCGCCGCTCGACAAGCTCGCCTGGGCGTCGGCGGCGCTGCCGATGGTCATCTTCGGCTCGGTGCTCATCGGCCTCGCGGGGGCCGTCACCCTCCAGGACAGCCACCGGCTGCTGCTGCCCTCGGCGCTGCTGTGCGCCGTCGGCGTGAGCGTCGCGGCGGGGGTGATCAGCCTGGGCGTCGGCCGGGTCACGGCGACGGGTCTGGCGGCCGTCGTCATCGGCTTCCTCGCCCGCTTCATCGCGCTGCGGATGGACTCGCCCGCGCTCACGCTCTCGGTGCCGGCGTCCTTCGGCCTCTATCCCGGGCTCGGGATCTTCATCGGTCTGTACCACATGACCAGCCCGCCGACGATCAGCGACGGGTCGGACACGACGGCCGGTCTCTTCAGCGTCCTGGGGGCGCTCGGCGTCATCATGGCGATCGCCACGGGCAACACCCTCGGCGACCGGCTGGCCGCCCCCTTCGACGCCCCGGTGGCCCAGCGACGCCGCGTCGCCGTGGAGCAGGAGTCGGACCGCCGCGACGTCGAGGGCTGGGACATCGTCTGACCAGTGCCTGACGAATCCAGGTCACGGGATTGACTCGGTAGATCACGGGAAGGTAACGTTCCCGCCGTCCTCGAATGACGCCAGAACTGCTGGCAGCTTCACCACGAAGCCCCCTGAACTCCGTGGAAGGAACCCACACTCTGATGTTCTACTCGCCCAAGCACGCCCCCACCGTGACCACCTCGCCCGCCCGCCGCCGCATCGCCGGTGTCGCCGTGGCAGGCGCGACCGCGGCCGTCGGCTCCGTGGCCACCGCCCAGAGCTCCTCCGCCGCGACCAACGCCAACGTGTGGGACGCCGTCGCCCAGTGCGAGAGCGGTGGCAACTGGTCGATCAACACCGGCAACGGCTTCTACGGCGGCCTGCAGTTCACCAGCCAGACCTGGCAGGGCTTCGGCGGCGGCAAGTACGCCTCCAACGCGCACCAGGCCACCAAGGCGCAGCAGATCGAGATCGCGCAGGAGGTCCTCAAGGTGCAGGGTCCCGGCGCGTGGCCGGTGTGCTCGCAGAAGGCCGGCCTGACCAAGGCCAACGGCATGGTCGGTGGCGGCTCGACTGCCCCCGCCCCGACGCAGGCCCGGCAGCAGGCCCCGGAGCAGGCCTCGCGCTCCGAGGTCCGCGCCCCCGCGACCGCCGGCGCGCTCGTCGTCGACGGCATCCGCGGTCCGAAGACGAACGCCGCCATCGAGAAGTGGGTCGGCACCGCGCAGGACGGCACCCTGAGCTCCGCCGACGTCCAGGCCCTCCAGGCCAAGGTCGGCACCGGGCAGGACGGCGTCATCGGCCCGAAGACCACCTCGGCTCTGCAGCAGGTCGTCGGCGCCGACGTCGACGGCATCTGGGGCCCGCAGACCACCTCCAAGCTGCAGGCGTACCTCAACGCCAACTGATCCCAGCAGCCTCGCGAAGGGGGCCGCGCACCGACTCGGTGCGCGGCCCCCTTCGTCGTGCTCGGGGGTGCGGAGACGTGTGACACGAGGTGTCCACGGGGTCTGAGTTACAGGTCTGTATTTATGGTGCGGGTGTTGTCTGTGTGACTCCTGAGTCCTTAGCGTCGCTCTCGGACCTGCACGGGGTGCCCCTGCCCGTGCTCCGCCGAGATGAGGACTGCCACATGTTCAGCACCAATGACTTCCCCGACCAGCCGGTCTCCCGCCGCGGCCGTCGCCTGCGCGTCGCCGGCGGTGTCGTCACCGTCGGCGCCCTGGCCGCCGGTGGCATGGTCGTAGCCACCAACGCGGGCGCCGCCGAGACGGTCTGGGACCGCCTCGCCGCCTGCGAGTCGACCAGCAACTGGAGCATCAACACCGGCAACGGCTACTACGGCGGTGTGCAGTTCTCCTTCCAGACGTGGAAGGGGTTCGGCGGCCAGCAGTACGCCTACACCGCCGACCGCGCCACCAAGGGCCAGCAGATCGAGATCGCGCAGAAGGTCCTCAAGGTGCAGGGCCCGGGCGCGTGGCCGGTCTGCTCCCGCCGGGCCGGCCTGACCCTCGCCAACGGCCTGGCCGTCGACCCCTACAGCGGTGCCGAGCGCCCCTCGCGCGACAGCGACCGCACGCCCACGACCACCGTGACCTCCACCGGCGGCAAGCTCACCGTCGACGGCCTCCAGGGCCCGCGCACCAACGCCGGCATCGAGAAGTGGGGCGGTCGCCCCGTGAACGGCTACCTCGACAGCGCCGACAAGCAGGCCATGCAGCGCAAGCTCGGCGTCTCCGCGGACGGCATCGTCGGCCCGCAGACCACTCGCGCGCTCCAGGGCCGGGTCGGCGCCTCGGTGGACGGCAAGTGGGGCCCGCAGACCACCTCGCGCCTGCAGTCCTGGCTCAACCGCAACGTCCTCTGACACGACCGGTGACTCGGTGACGACCGGGGCCGCGGGCTACGATGCCGCGGTCCCGGTCTTCGCCGTCCCGGGCCCGCTGGCGTGGCGCAATTGGTAGCGCACCTGTCTTGTAAACAGGTGGTTGAGGGTTCGAGTCCCTTCGCCAGCTCTCTGAGCAGGGCAAACACCTCACCCACGACCCTGCGCCCCCTCCAAGCCTCCACTTTCGCCTCCACTTTGGCCCAGCGAAGGGGGGTGAGGATCGGCTGCTTCGAGCGCCGCGAGCACCCGAGGATCCTGCTCCCCGCGACCCAGGTAGACGTCCTGCGTCATCGACACCCGCGAGTGCCCGAGCTGGTCGGCGATGATCCGCGCCGTCACCCCCGACCCGTCGAGGATGCTCGCCGTCGTCTTGCGCCACGCATGCGAGGTCACCCACTCCAGGTCACTGTCCGAGCGCACCTCGTAGAGCCACCGGCTCACCGTGCGCGGCTCCCGGAAGCCACCATCGACCGTGCCGAAGACCGGCTCGGCCGGACCCACCCCGACCTCGGCCCGACGCCGCAGCATCGCCACGCACCACTGAGGCAGGGGGAGGAGGCGCTGCCCGGCAGCCGACTTCGTGGCCTTGCGGATCACGCCCTGACCGGTCACCCGGATCAGCGTGGACGTCACCTCGACCGTCCCCCGCTCCAGGTCGACCTCCGACCACAGCACCGCGACCACCTCACCGATCCGCAGCCCCGTCGCCAGCATGAAGGCGCACAGGTCCGGTAGGTCGTGCTCGACCGCCCGAGGATCACGGGTCACGGCCAGGAACCACGCCGCCCGCTCCTGCTCGGTCAGGGCACGAGGCCGACGACGCGGACCAGCACTCAACCGCCGCACCTCCCGCGTCGGGTTGAACCGCACCGCACCCTCACGCACCGCCCGCCCCATCGCACCCGAGATCACCGCCCGGGACGTGCGCGAGGTGGCCGACCCGACCCGCTCGTGCAGGTCCACCAAGAAGCGGTCCACGATCGGTGTCGTCACCTCACCCAGCCGCAGGTTGCCCAACGCGGGGGAGACGTGCCGCTGCCACTGGTAGCGATAGGTCTGCACCGTCCCCGGTGACCGCTCACCCATCCGCACGAGCTGATCGAGATCTGCCAGCCACTGGCGCACCGCCTCGTCCAAGGTGTCCCGAGCGGTCAACCCACCGACCCCGGACGAGGCGGCATCCTCCAGCGCCGTGGTCAACGCCCGCTGCGCCGCGGCCTGCGACGAGCCCCACCGCTCCACCCGCCGCTTGCGACCGTCGAAACCGCGGAACCACGCCCGACTCTTGTAGGTCGCCCCGGAGTCGGTGACGACGCGCACCGTCGAGATCGCGCCCCACTCACCCGGCGCGAGGCCCTGCCGTCCCACCGCTCACGCCGCCGTCTGCTCGTCGAGCCACGCGAAGACGTCACTCTCCCGGTAGCGCAGCCGCCGGCCGATCTTCAACGCGGGCGGACCCTCGCCCTGGCACCGCCAGTCGTAGAGCGCCCCCACGGGCACCCCGAGGAACGTGGCGACGTCCTGGACGGTCCACAGCGGGTCGTGTCGATTGCACATCTGAATCCCCTTCTCTCCCATTGCCTGTCATCTGTCTGTCAGTGCGTCCGTGCCCTCTCGGCCCGCCACTGGTCATAGGCCCGAGCACGATCCGCAGCGGCCAGGGCCAACGCCGTGTCCGCGTCGGTGTCCCAGCCGGTGCCGACGTAGGTCCACGAGCCGACGACGAGGGTGGTCTCCTCCTCGTCCTCGGCGATGAGGTCAGCGAAGTCGAGGACGGGCATCTGACGGCCCTCACGAGCGCAGTCGGCGGCGATCCGCTGCCACCGTTGCCGCGCCCGACGCAGGGCACCGAGGGTGATCGAGTAGCGCCGCGACTTGCTGGAGAAGTGCCCTCGGAAGCCGAGCATGTGCACCCACTTGCCCAGCAGCTCGTACTCATCACCCGCCGTCCGCTGGTCCGCGAGGTCATACAGGGTGGCCCGCAGGCGCCGGAAGTGGCTCGACTCGCGCCGAGGGTCCGTCGTGTCCGATGCAGCCTTCGTCGCGTACTTCGCCAGATAGCCGGCCACCTGCTCACCCACCAGCGGGGCGTCCGGGTCGTCCCCTCGGGTCGCCGTCACGGAGCGGGCATCGACCTGCGCGCCGAAACGCAACCGGCCCGCCTCACGGCCACCACACGGCGGGGCATCGAAGTGGACCCGAGCGGCAGCCTCCTCGAGGAGTCCCGCGAGTGTCCGAGCCGAGATCGAGTCGGGAGCCGCGGCGTACCCCTCGGGCGTCTTCGGGCCGTCGAGCCGCACGAGCGCGTGGAAGTGGACCACACCCCGCGCCTGGTACTCCGCCACCTTCGCGTACTGCAGCGTCGCCACCTCCCGCAGCCGAGAGTCCGGCACGCCCAACGCCCGGGCGATGACACGACGGGTCGTGATCGTGAAGCGCCGCCACAGCTCCGGTGCCCACCACTGCCAGATCGCGTGCCCCTCGTAGTCGTAGCAGTCCGGGCAGATCGGCGTCCCCACGTCGAGGTCGTCACCCTCGTGCGCCTGCCAGCACGCCACCGGACGACCATGCGCGCACACCACGTGCCCATCCCGAGGACGACACCGCTGGCCTCCCTTCGCCGCGTGGACGGGCCCGAAGGACGGAGCGGTCAGCGTCAGGAAGACCAAGGGGTTGGCGCTGACCCCCTCCGGCACGCTCTTGCCGCCGACCACGCCGGCCCGGATCATCTCGAAGGTGTCGCGGGCATAGATCCGCGAGCACGCCGGGCAGACGCTCGCACGTCGGTTGCCGCACCGCACGTACGTCACCCCGAAGGGCTCATGGGCCGACGAGTAGCTCCCCAGCACCTCACCCGTGGCCCGATCCACCCGAGACGAGGAGCCGACCAGCTTGATCGGGCGGGCGCAGTGCCCGACCCGAGCCGCCGCATCGGCCCACGCATGGAAGGTGCCGCCCACGAGACGATCCACGAGCCCTTGCCGAGCCGCCGCCCCGAGGTCCCCGAGGTCGAGCGGGGCGTCGTCGCTGTAGCCGGGGAACCCGACACCCGGTGCGCGGCGCTGCCCCGTCACGGCAACCGCCCCGCGACGTGCTGCCCGTCCTCACCGTCCACGTCGCGATGATCGTCGGCCGCACGATGCCGCACCACGTCGTCCAGGCACGCCGTCAGGCAACCGCACCAGGTCTCGTCCTCGTCGTGATGGAAGCCGCGGCACCGGTCATCCGGGCATCCACAGGTGTCGCCGTGCCACGTCGTCCACCCGCTGAAGTAGTGCACGTACTCCTGCAAGGTCAGACCGCGGTCCGCGATGCGCAAACGGGCCTGGATGCTCAGCCCTTTGATGACGTTGTACGGGTACGGCATCAGAACTCACCCGCAGCCGTCCGAGCACTCACGCAGTCCAGGCACACGAGGTGGTCGAGCCCGTTGCCGATGACGTAGGACCAGCCCTCGCACAAGGTCGTCGCCGCCGCGATGGCGTCCGAGGTCGTCGGGAAGATCGTCCGAGCATCGAAGCGCCGCACGAACACCACCCCGCACTCGTCACACGCAACCGCAGCACCCCGGCCCAGCGTCGAGCGAAGGGGGAGCACCTCCGAAGGGGCAGCAGCCAGCATCCAGCTCATGCCGTCTCACCCAGCTCGATGCGCTCGTGATCCGTGCTGCCACCCCACACGCCCTCGTCGTCCCAGGCCTGCGCGTACTCCCGGCACATGCGCCGCACCGGGCACGAGGCACACACCCGCAGCGCCTTGTCCGTGTCGTCACGGCCCCGCTCCGGGAACCACCAATCCGGGTGCGGATGCCCCACACAGGCCCCGTGAGTGTTGAGCGTGGCCAACGTGCGCGTCGCAGCGCGAGTGCGCTCATTCGGCATCATGACGAACCCCTTCCCTCGATGACTCCCACCGCTTCGCGGCCGGGTAATGCGCCGACGTCGCCTTGATCAGCGCGTCAGGCCAGAAGTGCGCCCGCACCCGCGCCACCGTTCCCTCCTCGGTGACGAGGTAGCCGGCGCCGCGCAGGTCGTCGGGGATGAGGTGAGCCGGTGCCTCATCGCTCATGCCGGACCCCAGGACCATCTGCACCTCCTCGACGCTCTGCAAGCGCAGCGCGACGGTCTGCGTGAAGAGCCCACGCATGGGCACGGTCTCTTTCTTCGGGTCCTGCACGAAGGCGACGACGACCACACCCATCGCCCGGCCCTGCGTCAGGATCTCGGCCAGGAGCCGGTTGCCCTCCTTCTTCACCCCGGCCTCGGCGTACGCGGTCAGCGCCGCGAGCTCGTCGATGACGAGGACGTGCAGCGGGTCACCCGGGACAGGCTGGTGAAGGCGGGACCGCCCGACCATCCGACCGGCCCGCTCATCGATGACCCCCAGCAGGTCGCGCAGCACCTCCACGGCCTGCTCGGGCTGATAGGCGGTGCGGTACATCAGCCCGTCACCCATCGCGATCTCCACCCCGCGCTTGAGGTCCACGCCGTGCACCCGCACCGTGTCCTGCCTGATCCACGGCCCCAGCGAGGCGACCGCGCCCCACAGCACCGACCCCTTCCCCGAGCCGGAGCGACCCGCGACCAGCGTGTGCCTGCCGACCAACGACAGCCGCCACGGCTCGCCCGACTCCTCCCGACCGACCTCGACCGGCTCCAACGGCGACCCGGCCTCACGATCCTGAGGAAGAGCCGCCAGCGTCGCGCCCACCAAGGCGTCACGCATCGTGAACCGCATCGACGCGACCGCAGGGGAGAGGACCGATGCCCGGAAGGCCGCAGCGCCGAAGTCAGCCGCGAACTTCTCAGCCGCCGCGACGATCTCGGAGGACGACTGCCCCCGCCGAGCCCGCACACGGGCAACGACCACGCCACCGCACGAGTCCACCCCGAGCAACTCCGGATCGACCCACCGGCGGCCCTCATGGGAGCGGACCTCCTTCGAGAGGCCAGCAGCACGCGAGACGTGCGCGAACTCGGACCGCACCATCCGCCGGCAGAACCACGCCACGACCTGATCCGGGTACGACACCGACATCACGACCGCGACGACGAAGATGACGACGGCAACCGCGCCCGTCCACCAGCCCAGCGCATGCAGCCGTGCCGCCAAGGAGGCCCGCTCCAGGGCCGAACCGACCACCCACGCGACAAGGTGCAGCGCAACGCACACCGTCAGCAGCCGCCACAGCGCAGGGCCCGCCGCCCGGACCGCGAGGGCAACCCCACGGACCAGACGACGGACCCACCACGGCAGCGCCCTCATCACGCAGCCGCCGACTCCGAGCGAACCGACGTCGAGGGCTTCGCACCCTTGCCCGGCGCGACCATCTCCTCCGCCCGGAAGGACCACGCCAGCCGAGGACGAGTGCCGTTGTCATCCACGTACGGCAGAGCCGTCAAACCGACGAACTCCACCGGAGTCCACGGAAACTGCGTCGTGTTCTCCGGAGGCACCGGCTGCACCTTCGCCGCGATCTTGATCGACAGCGCCGTCTCCTTCTTCGCCGCCTCCTCGTCCGCGTCCAGGACCGTCACCTGCCACAACGGCAGACCCGAGTCCTTGTCCAGCTGCTGCGGCCTCGACCCGTCCGCACGCTTCTCCGCGTCGAAGTCCGCCACCGGCTCCACACCCCCCTTCAAGAACGCACCCGCGGGGAAGACATCTGCGTGACCGACCGGGAACCGACGCTGCATCGCCATGACCTGCTCCTTTGGTTGAGTACTACTGGCTTAAGCCAGTACTGCGACGCTACAACTGGCTTGAGCCAGTGTCAACAGGTGGCTTAAGCCAGACCCCTACACTGGTTCGATGGACGAGAAGAAGGTGTCGCCCCAAGGGGCAGGCACAGCGAGCCGGCAGGTGGCAGCCGCACTGCGCGCAGCCATCGAGTCGGGCGAGTTCCAGCCCGGAGACCGACTCCCCTCCGAGCGAGTGCTCGCGTCAGATCACGGTGTTGCGCGCAACACAGCCCGCGAAGCAATCCGCCAACTCGCAGAGGCCGGTCTCGTGACGGCCCATCACGGCAAGGGCGTCTTCGTGCGGAGCAAGCCACGTCTCATGCGCTTCGGCCAGTGGCGGTACTCAAGGAAGTTGCGCGAGGAGACCGGCCTCTCGCCATTCCACGCAGAGTTGGCCGCACAGGATCGAGTCCCGAACGCCTTCCTCAAGGAGATCGGACGGGTTGTGCCGCCGTCCGAAGTGGCTGAGCGTCTGGGCGTCAGCGCCGGCGAGCCGAGTGTCGTGCGTCGAGAGAACTGGTACTTCGCCGACGACGAGCCGATGCAGGTCGGTGTCACCTACGTCCCGTGGTCCATCGCCGAAGGCACGGAGCTCGCTCAGGGCGACAACCTTGGAAAGGGCGACCTCTACGCAAGGTTCGCCGAGTTGGGGCACGAGATCACGTACACCCGCGAGGAGGTCATGGCGCGAATGCCGACGCTGGACGAGGCCAACGGGCTACGGCTCCCGGAGGGTGTTCCCGTCCTCGTCGTCCTTCACACCGGGCTAGACCAAGACCGACGACCCTTCGAGGTCACGCAGTTCACCATGCGAGCCGACTACTCCGGTCTCGACTACACGATGAAGGTGGATGAATGAGCGATGTAGAGATCCGCCCGACGATGTCGACTGACCTCGACGTGCTGGCGGACGTCCTAGTTCTGGTCCATGCGTGTGATGGCTACCCGGTCGAGGGTGTTGATGATGCTCGGGCGTGGGTGGAGCTGCCGGAGGCACTTGGCCAGTGGACCGCCCTCCTTCGAAATCGCCCAGTCGGGCACGTGGCCCTTTTGCGGCCAGCCCTAGAGGATGGCGCGCCTGCCTTGTTGGCGGCGGAGGGTGGGCCAGTTGATCGGGTAGCCGTCCTCGCGCGACTCTTTGTCTCTCCGAACGCGAGAGGGAAGGGGATTGCCAACGCTTTGATGGCGGCGGCTGAAAGCAATGCACACCAGATGCAACTGGGGCTCGTGTTGGACGTGCTGACCAAAGACCGTCGTGCCCTCCAGCTATACGAGGCCAGGGGCTGGAGACGCCTCGGAAGGATCGTCCATCAGTTTGGCGAAAACTGTCGCGAGGACGGATATGCGCTAGTTGCGCCCGCGGGTACTGTGAACTACTTAGGCCAAGGGTCTTCGCGTGACTGAGTGGCCCGCGCGCACTGGAGCGCGCCAAGAGATCGCCTATGGCATGAAAATGTTTGCTGTCGATTACCGGGCTGGTACGGCGACCTTCATGATGCCAGACGGTGAAATTGTTCTAGTTCCATTCGAGACGCCTAAATCGTCGGGGGCGGTGACCAGGGCGACCTTCATCCCGGCTGACGGGACATTGGAGGTCTCTACGTGCGGACAGACGTTCGCTATGGAATTGGGCCTCGGGGCGAGTCCCAGCCGGCAGCCAACGACGGTGTATCTCGACCAGAACCACTGGATTGACTTCGCGAAGTGGTGCAATGACCCAGGATCCATTCCCGTGGAAAAGTCGTCGTTCTTCGTTGAATTGGATCGAGCTGTCTCTGATGGGCAAGTAATTCTGCCGTTGTCGGCTGCGCACTTGGTGGAAACGTCAAAACGCGGTGGCCGTAGCCGAATGGACCTCGCCACGACTTTGCTGAAATACACGCGGGGTTGGCAGCTAAGGACGGTGCTTCAGCTCCGTAGAGGCGAGGTGAGGTCGCTCTTCGGTGGCGCACCACTTGCCCGACGCGACGCAATTACCTTGGATCCGATGGCTGTCTTGGACATGCCAGGGGCAGAGCTGCCCACTGCTCTGCCAATTGACTTGCAAATGCTCGAAAAGCGCTTGACCTGGGCGACGACTCTCGTGGCGATCCTGATGGAGGAGGAGGCGGCCGAAGCTGCGGGTATCGCAAAGGCCGCTGAATGGGCAAAGTCCTTTAGGCCGTTTGCCGATCACATGAGAGGCAACGCGCGCGCGAGGCCGTACGCACGGGACCTTACGCGCACTCGTTTTATTTCTGACCTTGGAAACGACTTGCCTGCAGCATCAAGTGAGTCGGGGATGACCCCTGAGACCTTTCTTGAATGGCTCAAAAACGATGCGGAGTCGGCCATATCCGCGGCACCTGGTCTCGGACGTCTCCGAGAAGTTCTTCATATGCGCTTGATGAACTCGGACGACAAGTGGGAGGCGAACGACCTCAATGACTGGATGTACCTTTCATATGCTGCTGCATATTGCGACTTGGTGGTTGGAGAGAAGAAGTCGATAAACTACTTGCGTCGCGCCGAGCGTAAAGTTCCTGTTGGGGCAGTTCTGCACCGACGCGCCCAGGATGCACTCTCTGATCTCCAGCGGTTGCTTGGCTCTCCTGACTGAGCAGGCTTTGACTGATCTATGTTGGAACATACCTGACGACTGCGCCAAGATCGCTTCGGTGCACCTGCGACAGTCGGTATGCACGCTAGCCTGCCGCTCATGACCAATGAGAAGGAGAAGCCAGGAGCGGTTGTCTCGCTCGTCTTTGAGTACGTCGACCCCTCCGTGCTGGGCGCCGATCCTGAGGCCGGGGAGTTTCCGCCTCTGCTTCGAGGCTGTGCCGCTGTGCTGGCCGCGTGTGGGGTGGACACGACGAAGACCAGGCTTGTCATCACTGGGGATTTTGTGCGCTCCGTGCAAGATCGAGGCGAACCCGGTTCGAACTACCACGAGAACTTCAACACGCGGCGCAACACCGGGATGGTGGGTGGGAAGACGATTTCCCTCCCAGACTCGAGCATCGACGTGCTCCTGCAAGCCGTGATGTTCGTTCTGCCCGAGAGCGCAGAGGATGTTCGCGACGTTGCCGAGAGCGCGCTTCACACCGTGGTGCACGAAGGCCAGCATGTGGTTATGGCTCAGCGCGGGGAAGCCAGCGAGGACTTCGAGTCATCGCCTTGGGCGAGACGTAACCTCTTGGTCGCGGCTGACCAAGTGATCGAGGAGTACCGTGCGGAGCTCGTCGCCAGTAGAGAGGTCCCGTCGGGGTGGACCGCCGACGATCTGATCTCGTCAGCGAAGACTTGGCTCAGCGATCTCCAGCGTATCGCCACCGTGGAGTACCAGTCCCATATGGACGTTGGAAAGCTGTCGGGTGATGTTCTCCAAGAGACCCACACCGTCTGGAAGCTTCTCGGATACGTCGCGGCAGAGCATCGCGTTGCCGGACTTGGGCTTCCCACGAGCGTTACGGAGCACGAACTATGGGTAGCCATGATTGAACCCCACTGGCCCGAGTTCACCCTTCTGCTTGCGAATGTTCCCGGCGCTGATGAACGGATCCCACGTAAGGATCTCGTACATCTCACGTCCGATTTGGCGGATCTGTTCTCGATGTGGCTTGTCACACTGGGATTTGAATTCACTGACACCCCAGAAGGTTCGAAGTTTTTCATCAAAGATTGGACCCTCCTCGAACTAGAAGTCGGTTAGCGTCCAGCGGCCGTGGCGAGTCGAGCAGCGCTTCCCGCGGTTCTTGCTTGCCGCCTCTGGCTCACCCGCGAGCGGGCCCTCCTGGGTGGATGGCTGCCTCACGCGCCCGCTCCTGTTGGCATAGGTCAAACATCGTGCTGCCTGCCGGCATTGCCCGTGAGGAGTTTCTCTACTGACTCAAGCGCGCCTCCGGCGCGAGCCGGCGGGCCTTCGGCCCGCCGCCGTGCCGGGCGTGCGGCCTGCGGCCGTTCCGGGCGCGGCGGCGGGCCGAGCCCGCACGGCACAAAGAAGCGGCGCCCAGGACTTGATCCCGAGCGCCGCTCCCTTCCCTGTTGCAGCTACGTGGCACCGAGAGCGATCACGTCACCCTCACGCCTCCGACCCTCCGCTTCACTCTCCGCCCACCTCCGGACCGCATCAAGGGCGCTCCGCGTCACTTCGTGATGGACTCCGTCCACCCTTGACCCGGCCACTCCGGCAGGCTCCTCTGCTCCGCTACAGGGTCGGCGGCTAGATCTGGCCAGCCCTCCACTTAAGCCTCCACTTTCGTCCCCAGATCGTCGGATCCAGGCCGATACGCCGCCTCGCATGCACGCGAAAACCGTTGGAAACACAGGGAATCCGAGTCCCAGCAGTATCCAGCCGAGGAGGCCCGCAGGGAAACAGGTGGTTGAGGGTTCGAGTCCCTTCGCCAGCTCGACGCTTGTCTGGGTCCCACGCTCGCGTGGGCGGGAGGAAGAGCGCCAGCGACCAAGTCTCGAGAGCTCCTCGGCCGCTGCCGCTCTCGCGCTGGTCGAGGTGCGGGCGCCAGCGTCGAAGCCCTGAGACAGGGAAACACGCAGTGCGGCTCTGGCGCCGGCCACCATCGACCGCGCCGACGACCGGCCCGTCCGAACCCACGTTGATGATCTGACTAGGGACACTGGCTCCGCGCCGCCCGGCGTATCGGACTGCGAGCGGCGTGTAGGAGATCAAGTGCGTAGAGCGTGTCGTTGCCGCCGGACGCGGACCCGCTGAGGTGGAGTTTGGACGTCCGGTGCGTACGTCACCTTGGTCGAGCGGCAGTTCCGCGCCGGCACCTTCCTGATGGTCCAGGTCACGGATCCTAGAGCAGGGCAAGGTCGCCGTCGCGGGTTCCACCGCGCAGGTGCACGGACAGTCGGCCCCCCGCCGCGCCTCGACCGTGACCGCGTAAGCCAGACTGTCCGCATGGCACGCGCTGATCTACTTCTGGCCTTGGTCCGCTCCGGAGGCGGGCAAGATCGGCGAGCGTTCTCGCGATCCGTTGAGGCACTCATCGCTGAGGAGCGCAGCAAGAAGCACTACATGCTGGCGCGCGACCTCGAGCAAGCCCTCAAGTCCTTTACTTCTCCGAATGGAAATCTCGCACCCCGCCAACCCGTTGAAGGGGGAACTGGCAGCGACAGCCTCCTTCTCGCGACAGAGCCTGACAGGAAACTGAACGAACTTGTCCTTCCAGATGTAGTGCGCACGGCAGTAAACGAATTAGTCGAGGAGCACTTTCGTCGCGACCTCTTGAGGTCTTATGGGCTCGAGCCGCGCCACCGTGTGCTCCTCACGGGCCCTCCGGGCTCGGGAAAGACGTCGCTTGCCGAGGCGATCGCGAGCACGCTGATGGTCCCCCTGCTGTCCGTTCGGTACGAGGGACTCATAGGCAGTTTCCTTGGTGAGACCGCAAGCCGACTCGACCGCCTCTTCGATCATGCGAGGTCGCAGCAGTGCGTCCTTTTTTTCGACGAGTTCGACACCGTGGCCAAGGAGCGCGGCGACACCCACGAAACAGGCGAGATTAAGCGTGTTGTGAGTTCCCTTCTGCTCCAAATTGATCAACTTCCGCCTCACGTGCTAGTCATCGCCGCGACCAATCATAAAGAATTGCTTGACAAGGCTGTATGGCGTCGGATGCAGCTCCGTCTCGCTCTTCCCGCGGCGTCGCGCGCGTCGATGATCCGATGGCTTGAAATGCATACTGAACGCAGCAAGCGAGGCCTCGGGCTGGCGCCCCGCACGATCGCGGAGGCTATGGGGGGCGCCAGTCTCGCCGAACTGGAAGAGCTCGCGTGGGACATCGAGCGCCGAGCAGTTCTTGCCGGCGGGGACATCCCCTTGTCACAGATCGCCCGCAGCCGGCTTGCACAATGGAAACAACGGGCGAGTTCCACTGAACTCACACAGGGGCGAT
Organism: Janibacter terrae NBRC 107853; assembly: GCF_001591405.1. Taxonomy (GTDB): domain Bacteria; phylum Actinomycetota; class Actinomycetes; order Actinomycetales; family Dermatophilaceae; genus Janibacter; species Janibacter terrae. The sequence continues at coordinate 545,518 of NZ_BCUV01000007.1, read as the reverse complement.
GATGAGCAGCAACGCAGGGGAAACTACTGAGGCGCGCCCAATTCTTCTGTCAAGGCCCGGGCCGCGCACTGCGATAGCTAGGACGGGTGGTGGCACACCGAAGGTAGGCTTGCCGGACCGGCGCGATCAAGCCACCCGCTTGGGATCTAAAGTGCGAGCTCTGGAGAAAGCCTTCTCGAGCGCCCGTGTCGTCGCCACGCACTCCCTGCCCGAAACCGATCCCGAACTGGTAGTCGTCTTCGAGACGATCGACTCACGCGTGGACCTCACCAAGGCTGCCGAGAGGGCTGGCATTGAAATCCTTATGGAGGCTGAGGAGGAGACGGAGCCCGACGAGAATTTTCCCCGCGTCAACAAGCGCGGTGAACTCACGGGGAGTGACGCCCCCGTTCCCAGTTGCCTCCACGCGTTGTGCGCGACACAAGCGCAAGCTAAAGATCTGGTCTCTCTTTGGAACGCTTGGGTCGATCAGGGGTCAGTTGCGTGGGGTTTTGGCCCGTTCAGACAGCTATTTTCCCACCTGCACGACGTGCGACCTTGGGGCCCCCAAGACCGACTCCGAATGGCTGGGGTGGCCGAGCGTTTGGACGGCCTACTTGACGGTCAAACGATTGCGGTAGAGATCGAATTGTGGTTTCGCTCGAGCGCCGCCACTCGAAGCGCCGTTGAGGATCGTGTTTCGACGTTAGTCAGGGAGGAGGGTGGCGCCGTTCAAGGCACCGCCACTATAAAAGAGGTCGGGTATCACGCTGTTGGCGCGGCAATCCCCGTGAGTACGCTGCGGCGGCTTGCAGCAGGGGATTATGAGGACATCGCGATTGTCCGATCCGCAGATGTCATGTACCTGCGTGCGGTTCCCCAAGCATCTGCACCTGCGTCCCCAGGTGAGCAGGAGGAGTTGGTTCAGGCAGATTTGGAGCTGCCCACTGCCGAACCTGTGCTTGCAATCCTCGATGGGGTCCCAATCGCCAACCATCACCTCCTGCGCGACCGGATCATCCTTCATGACCCGGACGACCTTCAGGGCGACCCGGCATATACGGCCGATCGCCGGGTGCATGGCACCGCCATGACGTCAATCCTGATCTGGGGTGATCTGAGCGCAACGTCTACCCCCCTTCAGAGCCCTGTGGTGGTTCGACCCGTCCTGCGCCCTGATGTTCACTCCGGTGGCGAGGCTCTCGAGGGTGCATTGATTCCCGACCTAATACGTCGTTCATTTGTTGACATCTTCGGAGTTGATGGGTCGTCTGGCGCCGCTCCCAGTGTGCAAGTCATCAATATCTCGCTGGGCGACCCTGCAATGCCCTTCGACACCATCCCATCTGCTTGGGCGCGAACGATCGATTGGTTGGCTGCGGAGTACGGCGTGCTGATCGTGGTTTCGGCAGGAAACCACCCCACCTTGCCAGTTCCGGGAATCACCGGATCAAAGTTGAAGGAAACTGCGAGCGGGGACCGTATAGCGGTCATCGCCGATGCGATGGCTGTCGACGCAATGAACCGACGGCTCCTTAGCCCTGCCGAGGCGCTCAACGCTCTAACCGTGGGGGCGATGCATGAGGACGCCACGACGGACTTCTACCTTGGCAACCGCTTCGATCCCAGCGATGGGGAGCCGTCCATCAGCCCGGTGACTGCCGTCGGCCGTGGATTCAAGAGGTCGGTGAAACCCGAGCTCGCTGCCCCGGGAGGCAGGCAGTTGTTCCAAGATCCGTCGTTGGGCGGCCAGCCGGTGGTTCTGCAGCCGGCGCCGGTGACGCGCGGACCCGGAATCAAGGCTGCCTCATGGAGCGCTGCTGCCCCCAGCTCGGGGACCTCCTTTGTTACAGGAACTAGCGCAGCTGCTGCCTTGGTCTCACGGCGGGCCGCCGAGTTCGCTGAGGTCCTTCGGGATGTTGCGAGTGATGGTGGAGGCCTTACCCGGGCCCAGGCTGCGTGTGCCCTCAAGGCACTATTGGTCCACGAAGCTCGCTGGCCGGAGGGGCTGGATTCAGGATCGCTTCCCGTGGACCGCCTTTTGGGTTACGGCACTCGGGCTCTTGATTTGGTCACAGGGTGCGCCCCCAACGAAATTGCGCTCATCTTCGTCGGCGAGATTGGCGGGCAGGAACAAGTCACGCTCGAGGTGCCGCTTCCAGACGGCCTGCAAGTCAGTGGAACCAAGAGGGTGGCAGCGACGGTCGCTTGGATGTCGCCAGTCAACTGGAAGCATCGTCAGTACCGCTGCGCGAAACTGCAGTTTGCCAAGCCAGTCGGCCTTGTCGCCTCGGCGAACCTAAATACTCGGGACGTGAGCTATGCGCTTGCGGGCCGGGGGACGGTAGAGCAGCAGGTGTACGAGACGGAGCGAGCCAGTAGCGCTGGGTACGGAGACTCGATGGCCCTAACAGTGAAGTGCGAGGAGCAGGCTGGCGGGTTGGACGGGAGCCCTGTTTCGTTCGCGGCAACCGTCTCCTTGTGGGTAGCCCCCGAGCTCAATATCGACGTCTATTCCCAAGTCAGTCAGCAAGTTCTCGCCGCGGTTCAAGTACCCGCGCAGGCCACGCCCTTGCGATGAACCCTGTGAGTACTTCCGTACTGGCGTGAGGCCCCTTCGGCGCCAGTCGGCGCGCTGGTTCAGGCGCCCCACGTTCCGGGTGTCCTTCCACGGGCCAAGCGTCTCGACCAGGTGGCCGGCGTCGTGGCCGACGCGGTGGCGACGATGACCGGAGTCGATGCGGACGAGGTCGAGGCGAGCCTCAGCGCTGCCCCTCGCCCCGAGATCCAAGGCGACATCGATGAAGCCATCCGGCTGCGCCATGGGGCGGAAGCTTGCGCGAGCGTCGGCCACTGAGCAGCTCGCCCGCGCAGTCGGTGATGTCCTAGGGGAAGGGTTGACGGTGCGCGATGCCGCGATCCTGCTGCAGATCTCGCCGCAGCGTGTCTCAGGCGGCGCGTACCTGACGGTCAGCCCCGCTCGGCCAACCACGTGTTGATCGAGTCCTTGAGCGGCGTCTCCTGCTCGCCCACCAGCACCACGCCGGACTCTCCCGACGACGAGGTGGGGGTGACCCCCTTCGTCGGTCCCTCGGCACCGATGATCACGTCCACCTCACCGCGTTCGACCGCGGCGGAGAGGGCGTCGAGCTCGCCGACCTGCCAGCTGGGGTGGGCGCCGATCGAGTCCGCGTAGTCGGTGACGAGCGCAGCGGCGGGACCGCTGACGTCGCCCCCCTCGTCCGGGACGGCCGTGGGCGGGTTGTCGACGACGCCGACGTTGAGGATCCCCGTGCTCTCCGCGCGGGAGAGGGCCGAGCCGGGCTCCGAGCAGCCGACGAGCAGCAGTGGCAGCAGCAGGATCCCCAGGAGTCGTCGCACGGGACCCATGATGCCTGCATACGATGAGCGCCATGCGCCTGTCGACCCGTGAGTGGCTCTCGGCGCACGGCCACGTCCACGAGGACTTCGACGCGGGCGACCTCGCCACCCGGCTCACCGAGCGCGTCAGCGTCGTCATCCCCGCACGCAACGAGGCCGCCACCGTCGGCGAGGTCGTCGCCGGCCTGCGCCGCGAGCTCGTCGAGCGCGTGCCGCTCGTCGGCGAGCTCGTCGTCATCGACTCCGACTCCACCGACGCGACCGCGGCGATCGCCGCCGATGCCGGCGCGACCGTCCACCGCTCCGCGGACATCGCGCCGCACCTCGGCACCCACCCCGGCAAGGGCGAGGCGTTGTGGAAGTCGCTCTTCGTCACCACCGGCGAGCTGCTCGTCTTCGTCGACGCCGACCTCACGGAGTGGGGGCCGCACTTCGTCACCGGGCTCGTCGGCGCCCTGACCGCCGACCCCGGGACCGTGCTCGTCAAGGGCTGGTACGACCGGGTCATGGATGTCCCGGGCAGCGCGCCCAGCACCGAGGGCGGCCGCGTCACCGAGCTCGTCGCGCGCCCCGTGCTCGACCTGTGGTGGCCCGAGCTCGCCGGCGTCGTCCAGCCGCTCGCGGGGGAGTGGGCCGCGCGGCGCTCCTTCATGGAGACGCTCACGGTGCCCACGGGCTACGGGGTCGAGATCGCCTCGCTGCTCGACGCCCTTCGCGGGCACGGCCTCGACGGCATCGCCCAGGTCGACCTCGGCGCCCGCGCCCACCGTCACCAGCGCGACCACGACCTCGCCGTCATGGCCGCGGAGCTGCTCGCCGTCGTCCACGCCCGGTACGACGGCGAGCCGGTCCCGGTGACCGTCGCGGCGGACGAGCTCGAGCAGTACACGCGCGAAGGGGGATGGCGCACCCGCCCCGTCCCGCTCGCCCAGCGCCCGCCCGCGATCGACCAGCCGGGCTACCCGGGAGGGACCCGATGAGGCTCGGCCGACACACCTTCGCCGACGACGCGATGCTCGTCATGGCGATCGTCAACCGCACGCCCGACTCCTTCTACGACAAGGGCGCGACCTTCGCCGAGGACACGGCGATGGCGCGCGTCGACCTCGTCGTCGAGCAGGGCGCCGAGATCGTCGACATCGGCGGCGTCAAGGCCGCACCCGGTGGCGACGTCGACGTCGCCGAGGAGATCGACCGCGTGTCCGGCTTCGTCGCGCGGGTCCGTGCGGCCCATCCGCAGCTCGTGATCTCGGTGGACACCTGGCGCGCGGAGGTGGGCGAGTCCGTCTGTGCCGCAGGTGCGGATGTCCTCAACGACGCGTGGGGCGGGGCCGACCCGGCGCTCGTCGACGTCGCCGCGCGCCACGACGTCGGCATCATCTGCACGCACACCGGCGGGGCCGAGCCGCGGACGCGCCCCTTCCGCACCGGCTTCGAGCGGGACGTGGTCGAGGACGTGCTCGACGCGGTGCTCGGGTACGCCGAGCGCGCCCGCGCCGCGGGCGTCGCGGCCGAGTCGATCGTCATCGACCCGGCGCACGACTTCGGCAAGAACACCCACCACACCCTCGAGGTGACCCGCCGGCTCGACGAGATGGTCGACACCGGCTGGCCGGTGCTCGTCTCGTTGTCCAACAAGGACTTCGTCGGCGAGACGCTCGACCGCCCGGTCGACCAGCGCCTCGTCGGCACCCTCGCGACGACCGCCGTCTCGGCGTGGCTCGGTGCGCGGATCTACCGGGTGCACGAGGTCGCGGAGACCCGCCAGGTGCTCGACATGGTTGCCACGCTGCGCGGAGAGCGACCGCCTGCCCGGACGATGCGGGGGTTGGCATGAGTGCCGCCGTCGTCGTCGCCGTCGTCGTGCCGGCCGCCCCGGCGCTGCTGCCCGGGCTCGGGGGGAGCGCCGACCCCCTGGGGGGCCTACGTGCCCGTGCGGCAGCCCTCGTCGCCGAGACCGTGCGCGCGAAGGGGGCCGACCGTCTCGTCGTCATCGGCGCGGGGCGGACCACCCGCGCCTGGCCCGTCGACGCGCCCTCCGGTGCAGCGCGGTTCACGACCGGTCGGGTGCCCGAGGAGGCGCTGCCGACGGACCTCGAGATCGGTCGGGCCCTCGCCCCCTCTGGAGGGGGCGAGCTGCTCCTGCTGTCCGTTGCCGCTGATGCCTCTGCCGAGGACTGCGCCGCCGTCGGCGGCGATCTCGCTGCCGGACCCGACGCCGTCCTCGTGGTCGTCGCCGACGGGCCCGCCACCCTCACCGACAAGGCGCCGGGCCACCTCCAGCCGGATGCCGCCCCCTTCGCCGCCGGGCTGGCCGAGGCGCTGGCGTCCGCGGACGTGGCCGCGCTCGCTGCCCTCGACCCCGTGACTTGTGACCGGTTGTGGATGCGCGGGCGCGCGGCCCTGCAGGTCCTCGCCGCAGCCGCGCCCGGCCTGCGCGGCGAGCTCGTCGCGGACGAGGCGCCCTTCGGTGTGCAGTACCTGCTGGCCCGCTGGACCTAGCCGGGTGGCGCTAACGCCGTCGGGCGACCCGCTCCAGCGCGTGCGCGGCCTGCTCGGGCGTCGCGCCGAGCGCGGCAGCCCGGTCGAGGAAGGCCCCGGCCGCCGCCTCGAGCCGAGCCCGGCCCTCGGCGCCAGCAGCCTCGGGCCGCGCGGCGACGCGCGTGCCGGCCCCGCGTGCGGTCGTCACGAGCCCCGTGGCCTCGAGCTCCTTGTAGGCGCGGGCGACCGTGCCGGTCGCGAGACCGAGGTCGCTCGCGAGCTGCCGGACCGCGGGGAGGCGCTCGCCCGGGGGCAGCCGACCGGACTCGATGAGGGCGGTCAGCTGCAGCCGCACCTGCTCGAAGGGCGGCTCGCGTGCCGCCGGGTCGATCGTGAGGAGCTCGCGCACCGTTCCATCCTCCCAGCCAGGGCGCGGATCACCAGTGGGTCACGGGCGGCGGCCGACGCGCTCGAGCGCCTGCACGGCCTGCTGCCGCGTGGCCCCGAGGCCGCGGGCCCGGGCGAGGTAGGACTCGGCGGCGTCCTCCAGCAGGGACAGCGCCGCGCGCGAGGTCGGCGCCGGCCGCGGCGCGACCCGCGTCCCACCGCCGCGGCGCGTCGTGACGAGACCCGAGCCCTCGAGCTCCTTATAGGCGCGGGCGACCGTGCCGGTGGCGAGCCCGAGGTCGGCGGCGAGCTGCCGGACGGAGGGCAGGCGATCACCGCCCGTCAGCTGACCGGTCTCGATGAGCGTCGTCAGCTGCCGGCGCACCTGCTCGAAGGGCGGCGTCGGGTCGACGAGGTCGATCGTCACCGAGACGCTCACAGCGGCACCCCGACGGGCGTGGGCTCACCGCGCTGCGGCGGCGGGACGTCGTCGACGCGCACCCCGGGCCCGCTGCAGAGCCCGGCGAAGGCGACGACACCCACCACGGTGGCCGCCGCGGCCCCGACGAGGCTGAGCTCGGCGAGCAGGCCGTAGCCGCCCGGGGCGCAGTCCGAGGCGCGGGCGCCGATCGCCATGAGGACCAGGACGGGGGTGAGGGTCATGCACGCGACGAGCGTCAGCGACTGCAGCACGCCGGCGATCGACCAGCGGCGCAGCTCCGCATCGAGCCCGACGCTCTCGGCGGCCGGGCTCGGGCGCCGCGCGACGACGACGCACGTCGCCGCGGCCACGAGGACGCTCACCGCCGTCGCGAGGGCGATCGGCAGGGCGTAGTGGCTCCCGGGCCAGGGCGTGCGGGTGTGCGTCACGCCGTCGCAGACGACGCTGATCGCCCGCCCGGCGCGACCGAGGTCGTCCGCGCTGCCGTAGAGGGTCCCGACGACGAGGGCGCCGGTGAGGGCCAGCAGTGCGCCGCTCGCGGTGATCAGCCAACCCCGCGGCACGAGGTCGCCGAGCCGCCGCGGTCGCAGGTCGGCGCTGCGGGTGACCGTCATCGGCCGACGGAAGCTCGCCTCCCCGAGCCCGATGAGCACGACGACGAGGATCCCCGCGACCGCCGGGACGACGGCCGGCGCCGTGTCGGTCCCACCCAGCCCCAGCATGGGGATGGCGACGCACGCCACGACGGCCAGGGCGAGCGCGGCCAGCCGCCAGGCACGGGCGCGCCGTGCGTAGGCCACGAGGTGGACGTGCTCGTCGACGCCGACCACGAGGGCGTGGCGTCGCGCGAGGACGGCGACGAGGACCGCTGCGACCAGCCCGAGGACGAGGGCGAAGGGGAGGACGAGAGCGCCGGCCATGACCACACCTTTGTATCGGTTGACTGGGACAAGTCGAGGGTGCACCCCCTTCGCTCTTGTGTCAAGCAGCCGGTACATCGGGGGCGACGTCGCCCGCCTTCGTAGCATGTACCCGGTGACCGGGACCCGACAGCTGCACAACATCGGCCGGCGTCGCGCGTACGCCATCTGGGGCGCCGCCCTCGCCGTCTACGTCCTCGCCGTCTTCCACCGGACCTCGCTCGGGGTCGCCGGCCTGCTCGCCGCCGACCGCTTCGGCATCAACGCCAGCCAGCTCGCGACCTTCACCGTCCTGCAGCTCGCGGTCTACGCCGCCATGCAGGTGCCCGTCGGGGTGATGCTCGACCGCTTCGGCTCGCGCGCGCTGATCGTCTCCGGGCTCGTGTGCATGACCGCGGGGCAGCTGTGGTTCGCCTTCGCCGACAGCTTCGCGATGGGGCTCGGGGCGCGCGTGCTCGTCGGGGCCGGCGACGCCATGGTCTTCACCGCGGTGCTGCGCCTCGTCGCGCTGTGGTTCCTCGTGCGGCAGGCGCCGGTCATCACCCAGCTCACCGGCATGATCGGCCAGATGGGCGCGGTCGCGGCGGCCGTGCCGCTGAGCGCCGCGCTCCACGGCCTCGGCTGGACCCGTACCTATGCGCTCGCCGCCTCCCTCGGCGTGGTCCTGCTGCTCGGCGTCTTCGCCTTCGTCAAGGACTCGCCGTACGAGCGGGGCGCGGTCGAGCGGATCAAGATCCGCGCCCTTCGCCACAGCCTCACCGAGGTCTGGCGCGACCCGGGGACGCGGCTCGGGCTCTCGGTGCACTTCACCGCGCAGTTCGCGCCGACGGTCTTCGCGCTGCTGTGGGGCTACCCCTTCCTCGTCTCGGGGCAGGGGCTCAGCCCGACGATGGCCTCGACCCTGCTCACCCTCATGACCGTCGTCGCGCTCTTCGCGGGGCCGACCATCGGGCGGTGGACGAGCCGCTACCCGTACTACCGCTCCGTCGTCGCGCTCGGGGTCGTCGCCGCGATCTCGCTCGTGTGGGCGATCGTCCTCGCCCTGCCCGACCGGTCGCCGCTGTGGCTGCTCGTCGTCCTCGTCGCGGTCACGGCCGTCGGTGGCCCGGGCTCGATGATCGCCTTCGACCTGGCCCGCAGCTTCCACCGCAACGACCGCCTCGGCCGGGCATCGGGCGTGGTCAACATGGGCGGCTTCATCGCCTCGCTCGTGACGATGGCGCTCATCGGCCTCGTCCTCGATCGACTCGCCCCCGGCGGCCCGGAGACGTACACGCTCGACGACTTCCGCATCGCGATGAGCGTGCAGTTCCTCCTGTGGGCCTTCGGCGCCTGGATGATCTGGCGCTACCGGCAGCGCAGCCTGGCCCGCGTCGCGGACGTCCCCGGCGCGATGGACGCACTCCGGCGCGGTGACGCCCTGCTCCCGGGGATCTCCCGGGACCACGACGACTGACGGGGGTCAGAGCCCCGCGAGCAGGTTGCGCGAGATGACCAGCCGCTGGATCTGGTTGGTCCCCTCGAAGATCTGGGTCACCTTCGCCTCGCGGAAGTACCGCTCCACCGGGAAGTCCTGGGTGAAGCCGGCGCCGCCGAGGACCTGGATGGCGTCGGTCGTCACCTGCATGGCGGCGTCGGTCGCGACGAGCTTGGCCACCGCGGCCTCCTTGCCGAAGGCGCGGCCGGCGTCGCGCAGCCGCGCCGCGTGCAGGTACGTCGCGCGGGCGCTCGTCGTGGCGGCCTCCATGTCGGCGAGGAGGAAGGCCAGGCCCTGGTTGCTCGCGATGGTCCGGCCGAACTGCTCGCGCTCGGAGGCGTACTTCGCCGCGACGTCCAGCGCCGACTGCGCGAGGCCGGTGGCGACGGCGGCGATCCCGAGCCGGCCGGCGTCGAGGCCCGCCAGGGCCATCGGCACGCCGCGACCCAGCTCGCCGATCTGCCGGTCCCCGGTGACGGGCACGTCCTCGAAGATCACCTCGCGCACGGTGTCGCCGTGCAGGCCCATCTTCTTCTCCGGCGCGCCGAAGGAGATGCCCTCGGCATCCGCCGGCACGATGAAGCAGCTGACACCGCGGCCGCCGTCGTCGCTCGTGCGGGCGAAGGTCGTGTAGTAGTCGGCGTGGCCCGCGTGCGAGATCCACGCCTTGCGACCGCGGATGCGCCAGTCCTCCCCGTCGCGCGTCGCGCGGGTGGTCATCGCGCCGATGTCGGAGCCAGCGAGTGGCTCGGACAGGGCGTAGGCGCCGAGCAGGTCGCCCGAGAGCATGTCCGGCAGCAGCGCCTGCTGCTGCTCGGGGGTGCCGAAGGTGTGCACCGCGTACGCCGTCAGCGAGTGCACCGAGACACCGACCGCGACCGAGGCCCAGGCGGTGGCGATCTCCTCGACCACCTGCAGGTAGACCTCATAGGGCTGCCCGCCGCCACCGAGCTCCTCGGGGTAGGGCAGGGAGAGCAGCCCCGCCTGCCCGAGGGTGCGGAAGACCTCCCGCGGGAAGACCTCCTCCGTGGCCGCGCGCGCCTCGACCTCGTCGACCTGCGGCCGCAGGGTCTTGTCACAGATCGCCCGGGTGAGCTCGATGAGGTCGTCGCCGATCTCCGTGGGCATGAGCCTCGTCGCCGTCATGCGGCCCACTCTAGGAGGCGCCTACGGTGGAGGGGTGAGACCACCTTTCGCCCGTACCGCCGCGACCACCGCAGCCCTGGCGCTCGCGCTCGCCGCCTGCTCCGCCGACGAAGGGAGCGACCCGGGCGCCACGACGACCTCGCCCTCCTCCTCGGCGGGGTCGCCGTCCACGGCGAGCACGTCGACGAGCACGACGAAGCCGGCGCCGAAGGCCGCCGTCGAGGGTGCACCCGCAGCACTGAGGCAGGCGGTCGCGAAGAAGTACGGCAGCCGCCCGCTCGACGGCAAGGCCTCCCTCGGGCGCTGGCGCGGCGAGCGGGTCGCGGTCGTCACGGCCGACGACGACGTGACGCTCGCGGTGCAGCCGCGGGGCCGCACGGGGTGGAAGGTCGTCGGCGGCTGGTGGCCGAGCCTCGGCAGCGCAGGCAGGGCCGACCTCGGGGGCTCACGCCACGTCCTCGTCATCGGCTCCGACGCGCGCCCGGGTCAGGACGTGGAGCGCTCCCGGGCCGATGCGATCCAGCTCCTCGGCGTCGACGGCAAGGGTGGCGCGGGCCTCATGGGCTTCGCGCGCGACCTGTGGGTGCCGATCCCTGGGCACGGTCAGGGCAAGCTCAACTCCTCGATGGTCTTCGCCGGCCCGGGCGGGCAGACCGAGTCCGTCGCGAGCATCAGCGGCATCGACGTCGACGGCTACGTCGTGACCGGGTTCGACGGCTTCGAGCGGATCGTCGACGACCTCGGTGGGCTCAACTTCGTCGCGCCGCGCGGCCTGGACTCCCACCTCACCGGCGGCCGGATCGACAAGGGCTACAACCACCTGAGTGGCAAGGAGGCGCTCGCCTGGTCGCGCGAGCGCAAGAGCCTGCCCGGCGGTGACTTCGACCGCTCGCGCAACCAGGGGCTGCTCCTGGCCTCGGCCGCGATCCAGGCGCGGCTGCGCGGGCCCGGCGCCCTGCCGCGGGCGCTCACCGTCATCGACGAGCATGCGAGCAGCGACCTGTCGGCGCAGGAGATGCTCGTCTTCACGGCCTCGTTCTACCGGGTCGACCCCACCCGGGTCGGCGGGGCCGTCGCCAAGGGGCCCACCGCCATGCAGTCGGGCCAGTCGATCGTCCGGCTCGACGGCGCGTCCCAGGCCGCCTTCCGCGACTTCCGGGACGGTCGGCTCAGCTGACGCGCGCCGGGTGCACCCGCACCTGGGTCGCCTTGAGCGAGACCCACACCCTCGCACCGGGACGAAGGGGGAGCGCCGCCAGTGCCGCAGGGGTGATCTCGGCGCTCATCTGCGCCGGCTCGTCCAGATGCACCCGCACCCGCCCGGCGTGGGCCTCGACCCGCGCGACCCGGGCCGGCCAGATGTTGCGCGGCGACCCCTCGGGCCGCTCGCGGTGCAGCGAGAGCGCGTCCGGGGTGAAGGTCACCCAGCACGGGCCGCTCACCTCGTGCGGCCCGGTGGCGATGAGCAGGGCGTCTGTCTGCGCGCCCCCGCCCGGGACCGCTTGCGCCCGAAGGAGGTTGACGCCCGCCAGGCCCGCGGTGAAGGCGCTGTGCGGTCGGTCGAGGACCTCGCGGACCGGCCCGTGCTCGACCCGCTCGCCGAGCACGGTGAGGGTGTCCCGCGGGCCGTCGGCGACGGTGAGCACGTCGAGGACGTCGTGCGTGACGAGCACGACGACGAGGTCGTCGCGGGCGTGGGTCACCTCGGAGAGCACGGCCCGCATCGCCGGCGTCGCCTCGACGTCGAGTGCGGCCAGCGGCTCGTCGAGCAGGAGGGCGGCCGGCTCCGCGGCGAGCGCCCGGGCGAGCGCGACCCGCGCCGCCTGTCCGCCGGAGAGCTGCTCGGGCCGCTTGTCGGCGAGCTCGGCCATGCCCACGACGGACAGCCAGTGGTCCGCGGTGGCGCGGGACTCCCTTCGCCCTCGCCCGAGACTGCGTGGGCCGAAGGCGACGTTGTCGCGCACCCCGAGGTGCGGGAAGAGCCGCGTGGCCTGCGACATGAGGACGACCCGGCGGCGGTGCGGCGGCAGGTCGTCGAGGGGGCGTCCGTCGAGGAGGACGCGGGAGGTGTCGGGCCGGCCCAGACCGGCGACGACCGACAGGAGCGAGGACTTGCCCGAGCCGTTGGGCCCGGCCACGGCGTGCCGGCCCGCGGGCAGGTCGAGGTCGACGTCGAGCCCGCGCTCGGCCCACCGGGCGGCGACCTGGAGCCGGCTCACCGGGCGCGCCCGGTCGTGCGTGCGTAGACGGTGCCGACGATGACGGTCGCGAGGACGACGAGCACGAGCGAGAGCGCGATCGCCGCGTCCTGGTCGCTCTCGCGCTGGAGGTAGATCTCCAGCGGCAGCGTGCGGGTGCGGCCCTGCGCGGAGCCGGCGAAGGTCAGCGTCGCGCCGAACTCGCCGAGCGCCCGCGCGAAGGCGAGGACGCAGCCCGAGACGAGTCCCGGCGCGACGAGGGGGAGCGTGACGCGGCTCAGGCGCCGCCACGGCCCGGCGCCGAGGGTCGCGGCCGCCTGCTCGTGGTGGACGTCGAGCCCGCGGACGGCCCCCTCGAGCGAGAGGACGAGGAAGGGGAGCGCGACGAAGGTCTGCGCGAGCACGACCGCGGTGGTCGAGTAGGAGATCGAGATGCCCGCGGCGACGAGGTGCTCACCGAGCAGCCCGCGGCGGCCGAAGGTCGTGAGCAGCGCGAGACCCCCGACGACGGGCGGCAGGACGAGCGGCACGAGGACGAGCGCGCGCAGCACCGACTGGCCGGGCCACCGGCCGCGGGCGAGGAGCAGGGCGAGCGGCGCGCCGAGGAGGACGCAGAGCCCGGTCGCGACGGCGGCGGTGCGCAGCGAGAGCAGGAGCGCGGTGACCGACGCGTCGGAGGTGAGGAGCGGCAGGAGCGAGCCGAGGTCGACCGAGGTGATGAGCCCGAGCAGCGGGACGACGACGACGAGGACCGCGCCCGCCGCCGGCAGCCACAACCACCGAGGCAGCGTCACGGCGCGCCGAACCCCTTGTCCACCAGGACCTGCTGGCCCTCCGGCCCGGTGACGAAGTCGATGAACTCCTGGGCCTCCGCGGGTGAGGAGGCGTCGGCCAGCGCCGCGATCGGGTAGCGGCTCACGACCTCGTCCGCCCCCTTCGTCTCGACGGTCCCGACCTCGTCGCCGGCGCCGGCCGCGTCCGTGACGTAGACGACCCCGGCGTCGGCCTCGCCGGTCCTCACCTTGGTGAGCACGTCGGTCACCTTGGACTCCTCGCTGGCGGGGTCGAGGGTGAGGCCCTGCTGCTCGGTGAGCTCCTTGGTCGCGGCGCCGCAGGGGACCGGCTCGGCGCAGACGACGACGTCGAGGTCGGGCCTCGGCAGGTCGGTCAGGCCGGTGATCTCCTTCGGGTTGCCGGGCTCGGTGATGATCGTCAGGACGTTCGTCGCGAAGATCGTCGGGTCGCCCGTGACCGCGTCAGCGACCTGGTCCATGGTGGCCTCGTCGGCCGAGGCGAAGACGTCGAGCCGGGCGCCGTTGTCGATCTGCGAGGCCAGGTCGGAGGAGCCGGCGAACTGGTACTCGACGCTCACGTCCTCGTGCTCGGCCTCGTAGGCGTCCGCGATCTCCTCGAAGGGTGCGGTGAGCGAGGCGGCCGCGGCCACGCGCAGGGTGGTGCCGGAGGAGCCGGCGCCCTCGGCGGAGGTGCCGCAGGCGGGGAGCGCCAGGGCGAGGGCGGCGACGGAGGTTGCGGCGAGCAGGCGCGTCACGAGGGGGCTCCCGGGGTGCCGATGACGACATTGGTCGACTTGATGGAGGCGACCGCGACCACGCCGGGCTCCAGGCCGAGCTCGTCGGCGGCCTCGCGGGACATCAACGAGACGATGCGGAAGGGGCCGGCCTGCAGGCTGACCTGGGCCATCACCCCGTCGCGCTGCACCTCGGTGACGATGCCGCGCATGCGGTTGCGGGCCGACTCGTCACGCACCGGGCCGACGGGGGCGGGGTGCGAGATCTCCTGGGCCACGCGGGCCAGGTCGGCGCCGTCGACGAGGGTGGGGCCCTCCCCCTTCGTCGCGGACAGGCGCCCGCCGTCGATCCACCGCCGCACGGTGTCGGGTGAGACCGCGAGCAGCTCGGCCGCCTCCGAGACCCGCATCTGCGCCATGATCGCGACGCTATCACCGCACCTGCGCCACCGACCCTGCATTGCCCTAGGGCAATGCAGGTCCGCGGGTCGTCAGTCCTCGGGCAGGTCCGCGGGGCCGAAGGGGGTCGGCTCGCCGATCTTCGGCGTCACCGTGTCGCCGGAGGAGCGGCCGGTGAGGCGGCGGTGCACCCACGGTGCCGCGTACGCGCGGGCCCAGGTGGCGGTCTCGGCGACCTGCTGGCGGCGCGGCACCGGTGGCAGGGTCTCGAGCGGCGTCGTGTGCCAGGCCGGGTCGGCGACCGGCTGGTCGAGCGCGACGAGGGCGGCATGGGCCACCCTCCGGTGCCCCTCGGTGCTCAGGTGGATCCGGTCGGTGGCCCAGAGCCGCCAGTCCCTGAGCGCCTTGAGCCCCCAGAGGTTGAGCACGTGCGCGCCGTGACGCTGGGCGATCGTGAAGACATTGGCCGAGTGCTCGCCGTGGCGGGCGCGTAGGTGGGACAGCAACCCGGCGTCCTTGGGGTCCGCCGGGGTGGCCATGAGGACGTCCGCGCCGGTGGCCCTGATCCTCGCGACGGCCCGCTCGAGCCGGTCGGCCACCTCGTCCAGGTCGACCCGGGGCCTCAGGATGTCGTTGCCCCCGCCTGTGTAGGACGGGGCGGAAGCCACCGGCCTCCAGCAGCGACCGTGCGATGTAATTCGTAAGATTCCGGAACCCCAACGCGGACCCACGTAAGTGCTCCAACCGCCCATTGATCGCCTCGGTCGGACCGTTACTACTGCCGGGATGATCGAAGAACGCGACGACGTCCTCACGCCGACGTTTCAACGTCCGCCCCAAGGTGATCACCTCACGCAGGTCGCTCGGAACCCCGGACGCCACGTCCGTGATCACCGCGCTCATCTTCACCTTCCCCGCCTTCGGATCCGTATCCCGGTATGCGTCCACGATCCGCTGGTACACACCCCAGGTCGCCTCCACGAGCACGTGTTCGGCGGCAGCATCGAACGTCGTTCTCAACCGGTCCTTCTGCCTGTCGGTGAGCAATGACCACCCGGTCAGGAATGTCCGACGCCGCTTGTACAACGGATCGTCCTTCCTCCCCCTGCGCCCGTGCAACAGGTTCTGTACCCGGCGTCGGCACTGGTCCACCGCGTCCCCAGCGAGCCTGACGACGTGAAACGGGTCCATCACCGCCTGCGCTGTCGGGACTTCTTCGGCCGCGGCGGTCTTGAACCCGGTGAACCCGTCCATCGCGATCACCTCGAGCCCGTCTCGCCACGAGGTGGGCCGGTCTGCCAACCATGTCTTGAACACGTCCTTCGACCGGCCCGGCACCATGTCCAACAAGCGTGCGGGCCCTGATTTCTCCCGTACCGGGGTCAGGTCGATGATCACGGTCACGTACTTGCACCCATGCCGGGTATGTCGCCACACGTGTTCATCCACCCCGAGGATCTGAACACCGTCGAACCGGGCGGGATCGTCGATGAGAACCCGCTTGCCTTCGGCCAGCACAGCGGTGTTCGCGGTATGCCAGGACACTCCGAGTCCGGCAGCGACACGACTGATCGTGAGGTGATCGACCACGAGGGCTTGAAGTGCCCACCGCATCCCGACCCGGGTGAGCTTCGCCCGCTTGTCGGCGACGCAGGTGGTGTCCTCGGTGAAGAATCGTCCGCATCCGGAGCAGGTGTACCGGCGGATCCGCAGGATGACCGTGGTGGGTCGGTGTCCGAACGGAGCGTGGGCGAGCCTGCGGGTGCGAGTCCCGCGCGGGATTCCTTCACACCCGCACAAGGTGCACCACGGATCAGGGGTGGTGAGCCTGCACTCGAGGAACGCCCGCGAGGCAGTGATGCGCTGACCGGTCGCGTGCAGGCCGAGTTCGTGAAGGTTCGTGAAAGCAGCAAGATCGACTGGATCGAAGGTACCGTGGTGCATGTCGAGGTCTTTCTCGGATGGTTTGTGTAGGAACTTCCATCTTCGAGGAGACCTCGACGTCTTTCCTCTCAACGGCGCGCCGGCCGAGCCGACTACCTCGCTACACCCTCAACTGCGAAGAGCCCCAAATGAGGTTGTCATACTCAGCAGTCCCAGCGCAGTGGGAGGCCACCCCCGCCCCCCAGGGGTGGTTCTAGCGAAGCAGCCGCTAAGCGAACAGAAGGGAAGGAGCTTTTAGGACGTTCTCAGTCGAGCCCCTTGATCAGTGTGCCGTCCCCATGGGCCACCCTGAAGGACGGGGGCATCCCGCTGGTTCCTGGCGCACCGATGGCAGCAGACGCCGTCATGGCCTGCCACTCGCGCCGTTCGGGGCGTGTAGGTGTTGGGGCACGGCCGGGACTGCTGCACGATCAGGTGACAGGTTGGGTCACGCAGCCTGAGTGGCTGGCGCGGTCATGATGGTCTCGAACTCGATGGGGGTCAACCGCCCGAGAGTGGTCTGTCGACGACGACGGTGATAGGTCCGCTCGATCCAGGTGACGATGGCGATCCGCAGCTCCTCGCGGGTGGTCCAGTGCTGCCGGTTGAGGACGTTCTTCTGGAGCAGGCTGAAGAAGCTCTCCATGGCTGCGTTGTCGCCGGCCGCGCCGACTCGGCCCATCGATCCGACCATGCCGTGACGGTTGAGCGCGTGGACGTACTTCCGGCTACGGAACTGGCTGCCGCGGTCGCTGTGGATCGCGCAGCCGGCGACATCGCCCCCTTCCAGTTGCCGCCTGGCGACAGCGTTGTTGAGCGCTGTCACTGCGAGGCGGGACTTCATCCGGTCGCTGACGGAGTAGCCGACGATCCGGTTGGAGTGGACGTCCTTGATCGCGCAGAGGTAGAGCTTGCCCTCTGCTGTGCGGTGCTCGGTGATGTCAGTGAGCCAGAGCCTGTTCGGGGCATCGGCGTTGAACTCGTGCCGAACCCGACCCTTGTCGTCGACCACGGCGCACAGGTCGTCGTGGACCGGCGGGCCGGGCTTCTTGGCCTTGCCTCGCTTGGGCTTGCCGAACGCTGACCACCAGCCCAGCTGCGAGCAGATCCGCCATGCGGTCCGCTCGGCCATCGGCTCACCGGCTTCGCGCGCCTCGTCGACCAGGAACCGGTAACCGAACTCGGGATCGTCGCGGTGGGCGTCGAACAGGGCGTTGGCGCGGTAGGCCTGCTCGAGCTCGGCGTCGGTGACCGGGTTGGCGAGCCAGCGGTAATAGGGCTGGCGCGCGATCTTGAGCACCCGGCACGTCACCGTCACGGGCACCCTGATGGGCGCGTCCTTGGCGGCCAGCTCGCGGACGAGCGGGTACATCATTTTCCCGGCAGGTTCGCCTGCGACAGGTATGCGGCCGCGCGGCGTAGGACCTCGTTCTCCTGCTCCAAGAGGCGGATCCGCTTCTTCGCCTCACGCAGCTCGGCGTTCTCACTCGCTGTCGTTCCCGGCTTCACACCGTCCTCGACATCGGCGGTCTTCATCCAGTTCGTCAGGCACGACTCGCTGATGCCGAAGTCGGCAGCGATCTGCTTCAGATGAACGCCCGGCTCACGGTTCCTCGCGACACGAACCACATCGTCGCGGAACTCCTTGGGGTATGGCTTCGGCACAGTGCACATCCTTCCAGCAGCACCCTTGGGCACCACAGATCAGATGTCACCTGATCGTGCAGCAGTCCCGCCAGCGGTGAGCGTGCCCTGTCCGCGCCGACCCCGAACTCCTGGTCCTGGCGCCCGGCTCGCAACGAATGCAACCGGTCAATAGGTCGGGAAAAGCTGATGCCGGAGCTCCTGTTGCTTGCAAACGCCCGACTAATGCGACTCTTCAGTCGGCCACAGCCACGTCGGTACGTGGTCCCCGATTTCCACCCCGTGCCACAGGCAGCCGGGGTCGACGACGGTCGGGCCGACCCGCGCACTGGTGAGGTCGAGAATGCAGGTGCAGATCGTCGAACGAACAGGATTCATCCGCCGAAGCTATCAAAGTTGCAAGATCGACTTAGAGCGTTACGAACTGTAATCGACCATCGAGCGGGGGTTCGGCGAGGGCCCGGAGAGGATCCAAGTCATTCTTTGATTCTCCAGGCCTGGGGCGCTCGGCTCACGATCTGGTCGATCCCCTCCAAGTGGTGTTTGCGCTCGGGCACGATCACCGGTGTGAGCGGCCCGTCACGGTTCCGCGACGCCTGGATCTCCACCAAACCGATCTCGGTCAACACGGTCTCGAGCTAAGCCACACGTCGGACGTGTTCACACTTCAGCAGCAGTGGCGGCTCTCATCGTGATCGCCGAGGGCCACGTCTTGCTGAAATCGACGAGTACCAGGTCGGCGACCGTTCCCTCTGTGAGGGTGCCGCGGTCGTCGAGACCGACGCACGCGGCCGGTCCCGAGGTGACGAGACGCACGGCTTCTGGGAGTGTCGCGATTCTCTGGCTCACCAGCCGCACCACACTCGGCAGCAGCGACGTTGGAATGTAGTCGCTCGCGAGCCCATCCACCAGGCCAGCAGATACAAGCTCAGCCGCAGAAACATTTCCCGTGTGGGACCTACCCCGAACGACGTTCGGCGCTCCAGCGATGACGAGCATTCCCTGGTCTCGGGCGGCGCGCGCCGCTTCTAACGTCGTCGGGAACTCTGCCACCGAACATCCGAGCGCGGCCGCCGCTTCGACGTCGTCCCGCGTCGCCAAGTCATGACCGAAGAGCCGGATCAGGCCCTTCCGGGCAAGGCTTTCCAGCCATGCAAGCACGCGATCCCGCACGCCCTGTCGTTTCTCGCGGCTGCTGCGCCACCATTCGACGTGGTCGGCGGCGTCATCCTGCGACATTCCCTCGTTCAGCACGAGCCAGCGCTGCATCGTCATCGGATCTGCGAATTGCCCCTGTCCGGGCGTGTGGTCTTCATATGACACGACCGGCACACCTGCGCCCCGGCCCTCAGGCGCCGGGCTTCCGGAGCGGTCAGCAGGACGGGATAAGAGCTCGGCTCGCGGCTCAAGTTCCTTCTCGAGCAGTTCGCGGCCGTATTCGCAGCGTACGTCGAGCCGATGCAGGACCTGGTGGTCGACTTGCCTGTCGTCCGTGCAAGCGAGGGCTTCCGAAAGCTCGGACGCGGCAGGAGAGTCAATGGCGGTCCCTACAATCGATCGCTCCTGGAACGCCAGCCCGTGGAGGACCGTGGTGGTCCCCGCAGCTCGAAGGCGCGCACCAGCCGATGCAATGGCAAGACTCGGATCGAGGACGACTCCCGGCCGGGGCCTCATCTCGCGCGACAACATGTCGCTGTGGACGTCGATGAGGCCCGGCAGCAGGTATGCCCCGCGAACATCGAGGTCACAGGAGGCCCCGGGAGGATGCGGCCCGACGTGCGCAATCCGGCCACCACGCACGACTAGCCTGGCGTCCTCGATGACCACGTCCGGCAGCACGGCGGAGGCATGGCCGATCACCAGATCGCTCACTGCGCCGTCCGGGGTAAAGGGTGTCATGGCTGATCAGCCTGACATTTGCTTCTTGCCTGGATGTGTACGCCGCCTTAACTGCTGTGGGTGAACGGGCTGTTTCATCGGGGTTCACAAACCGTTGTCTCCCACAGCGCCCGGACTTCACAAGTCCTCTATACGTTTTCACTCGTACAGCGCACTCGTATAGAGGACTTTCATGATAGAGCTCGTCGATGTCAGCAAGACTTACGAAGGCGGCGTTCAAGCATTGGCCCGAACCGATCTGTCGATCGAGCGCGGAAAAGTCACCGTGCTGCTCGGCCCGTCGGGTGCCGGCAAGTCGACCTTGCTGCGATGCATGAACCTGCTCGTCAAACCCACCACCGGCTCCGTGCGGGTTGACGGGACGGCGTCACTCGACTCCCGCCGCGAATTGCGTCGACACCGCCGCCGCACGGGGATGGTATTCCAACACCACCAGCTGATCCCACGCTTCTCGGCCTTGCGCAACGTGCTCCTCGGCCGGGTCGGTTATCACAGCTTCTGGCAGAGCATCCTGCCCTCCAGTCGCGGCGACCAGCGCATCGCGCTCGAAGCGCTCGAACGCGTCGGACTGCTGGACAAGGCCCTGACCCGGGTAGACAACCTGAGCGGTGGCATGCAGCAGCGAGTAGGCATCGCTCGAGCGCTCGCGCAGCAACCGGACCTGATCCTTGCCGATGAGCCGGTCGCCAGCCTCGATCCCAACTCTGCGCGTCGCGTGATGGAGCTGCTGCGCCGAGTCTGTCAGGAGAGCGGCATCACCCTGGTTGCCAGCCTCCACCAGGTCGACCTCGCGCTCGAGCACGCCGACCGCATCGTCGGCCTGGCACACGGGGAAATCGTCTACGACGGCCCTGCAGCCGGGGTCACCGATGAGGATTTGCTGGTGATTTACGGCGGCGTGCCCGCCGACGAGCAGGCCGATGCCCTTCCACTGTCGGCACAGACCGTTTCGCTGCCGACTTCTGCTGACTAGCAAACGCTCAGGACTCAATAACCTCGACCGCCACCCCCGAGATCGACCACCTTCCGAACTGCTGAAACAGGAGTGAATTCCCATGCCTAGACCCACCCGCTTGGCGACTGCCGCGATCGCTGTAACGACTGCCTTCACCTTCGTCCTCTCCGGTTGTGGTGCCAGTTCAGAGGCAACCACCGCCCCGGAAACCCTCCGCGTTGCGCTGCTTCCCGACGAGAACGCGTCGGAGGTGATCAAGAACAATGAGCCCCTCAAGGAGCACCTCGAAAAGGAACTCGGGCTTGACGTCGAGCTCGTGGTGACGACCGATTACTCCTCGATGATCGAGGCGATGGCCCGCGGCCGCATCGACCTCGGCTACTTCGGCCCTCTGTCCTACGTCCTCGCCCAGGAGAAGGCCGACATCGAGCCCTTCGCCGCCCTGCAGGAAGTCGAGGGTGAGGACCCGACATACCAGGCAGTGTTCATCGCCAACGCGGATTCCGGCATCGAGGACCTCGCGGATGTCGCCGGCAAGACCGTTGCGTGGGGAGACCAGGCCAGCACGTCCAGTCACCTCATTCCCAAGGCCATGCTCGCCGAAGAGGCGGACCTCCGAGTAGACCAGGGTGACTACGAGGAACAGCACGTCGGCTCCCATGATGCTGTGGCCTTGGCAGTGCAGAACGCCAATGCGGACGCGGGGGGCATGAGCTTGCCCATCTATGAGCGCAT
Source organism: Janibacter terrae NBRC 107853 (assembly GCF_001591405.1). Lineage (GTDB taxonomy): Bacteria > Actinomycetota > Actinomycetes > Actinomycetales > Dermatophilaceae > Janibacter > Janibacter terrae. The sequence goes on along the minus strand of NZ_BCUV01000007.1, from coordinate 524,024 downwards.
GGTCGAGGAGGGGCTCATCGACTCCGAGACTGTCGTGAAAGTCCAGGAATCGGATCCCTATGCCAACTACCCCTGGACGATGCAGTCCAATCTGCCCGAGGACCTGAAGGAGAAGCTGCGGGCGGCGTTCCTGGAACTCGACGATCCCGAGGTGCTCGAACCATTCGGAGCCGCCGGCTTCGCAGAGATTGCCGATTCGGACTACGATCAGGTTCGCGACCTCGCTCCGCTGCTCGACATCGATCTCGAGGATTACCAGTGAGCAGCCCCGCGGTCAGCGTGCCGCGCGAGGATCGCAGAGAGCAGGAATACCAGCGAATCACCGACCAGGCACAATCCGGCTGGAGGCGCTCGTTCTCCATCACGGGCTTGATCCTCGTCGCGGTGATCCTGAGTGCCTGGGCCGTGGGTCTGCTCGACGCCAACCGCATGGTCACAGGCCTCGCCGACATTGCCGACCTGCTCAGCGAGATGTGGGTGCCGGACTTCACCCATCTGAACAGCTGGTGGGGGCCCCTGCTCGACTCGATGACAATGAGCATCGCGGCCACAGCACTGGCTGTGCTGCTCTCCGTCCCTCTCGCATTGCTCGGAGCACGCAACACCTCACCGCACCCGGCGATCTACTGGGTCGCGCGGCTCATCCTGAACGTGCTGCGATCAGTGCCCGAACTGATCATGGCGATCGTATTCGTCGCCGCCGTCGGCTTCGGCGCGCTGCCCGGGGCTTTGGCATTGGGGATCCATTCTGCCGGCATGGTGGGAAAGTTCTTCGCCGAAGCGATTGAGCACGCTGCCGAAGCCCCTGTCGAGGCCGCCAGGGCGACAGGAGCCGGCCCGGCCCAAGTGATTCTCCACGGCATCCTGCCCCAGGTGCTGCCGCAGATGGCCGACGTCACCGTCTACAGGTGGGAGTTCAATTTCCGAGCGTCGGTCGTCGTCGGGGTCGTCGGCGCCGGCGGCATCGGCTTCGAACTCATCGCCGCCCTGCGAACCCTCCAGTACGACGAGGTCGCCGCAATCCTGCTCGTCATCCTGGCCACCGTGACCGTAGTCGACGCTCTCGGCGGAGCGTTGCGAAAGAGGTTCCAATGAAACAACACAGTCGACGTCCGAAGGTCGTACTGACGCACCGCGTGCATGCGCCGATCCTCGAATTGCTCAGCGAAAGCTGCGAAGTTGTCGCCAACCAGAGCGACAGCAGTCTCCCGGCCTCCGAGGTGCGGCGCCGCGCAGCAGAGGCCGAAGGATTGATGGTGTTCATGCCCGACCGGGTCGATGCAGAGCTCCTCGACTCATGCCCCAACCTGAAGGTGGTCGCGGGAGCCCTCAAAGGGAACGACAACATCGACGTCGAGGCTTGCACAGAGCGAGGCATCTGGCTGACCAGGGTCGAGGACCTCCTGACCGAGCCCACCGCAGAACTGGCGGTCGGACTGCTCATCGGGCTCGCGCGGAACATCACCGCCGGGGACCGCCGGGTGCGCTCGAATTTCGCCGGGTGGCGGCCGACGCTCTACGGGAGGACCCTCGTAGGATCGACGATCGGCATCGTAGGGGCAGGCAACCTCGGCCGGGCTGTTGCACGGATGTTGCGGGGATTCGCACCCGAGTTGCTCTACTTCGACCCTGAACCGCTATCGGCGGCCGATGAAGCACTACTCGACATCCGGCGTGCGGACCTGTCCGACCTGCTGGAGCGCAGCGACGCCGTTGTGGTCTGCGCCCCACTGTCGGCGGAGACAGTCCACTTGCTCGACCGGAATCGGCTCGAGTCAATACGACCGGGGGCGCTACTCGTCAACGTCGGCCGCGGCTCCGTCGTCGACGAATCCGCGGTGATCGAGCTCCTACGCGCCGGACAGCTCGGTGGCTTCGCGGCTGACGTTTTCGAGTTCGAGGACCTGTCCCGACCGGACCGGCCCGCTGCCATCTCCGCCGAGCTGTTGGCGATGCAGGACCGCACGCTGTTCACGCCACACCTGGGATCTGCCGTGGCCGCGACTCGTCTCAAAATTGAGGAGCACGCCGCCACTGCCATACTGCAGGCCCTTGCAGGGCATGAACCACACGGAGCCGTCAACCGCCCGTGTGGCGTGGGATCTGCTGGAACGCCTACTGCCCTATGATCGGTCCTATCGATCACAGCAAGACGAAGAAGCCTGCCTCTCGCACCCCGTTGTACCTGGCCGCCGCGGACTCCCTCGCTGAGCAGATCGCTGACCAGCCCGTGGGGACTCGCCTGCCGTCAGAAGACGAGCTTGCCGGTCAGCTCGGGGTCAGCCGACTCACCGCGCGGGCAGCACTGGCTGAGCTGGAGAGGCGCTACCTTGTTCGTCGGCGACAGGGAAGCGGAACATACGTCTCCCGACGAGTCGATTACACGATCAGTCGACATCATCCGCCGTCGTGGAGTCAGAGTGTTCGTAGCGCCGGGCTCACCCCCGAGGTGCGCACCACGGGCTGGCGCCTCGAATACCCGCCACCCGAGGTCCGCCGCCGGATGAACATCGGCGCGAGGCAGCAGGTGCTGGTGATCTCACGTGACCGGTACATCGACGATGAACTGGTCGGATTCGCCGAAACCTTCCTCGATACGCACCTGGTCCCTGACTTGCCCCAAGTTCTCGAGCCGTCCGCATCGCTGCACGACGTGCTGGCTGATCACTACAGACTCCAGCCCGTACGAGGATGGTTCGGGGTCGCTATCGATCCAGCGACACCGGAAGTCGCCGAGCATCTCGGCCTCAGCGGTCGCCCGCCGGTCATCTCCATCCGCTCACGAACCGATGCCGTTGCCCAGAATAGCCGTCCAGTGGAACTCACCGTCTCGTGGCTCAGGGCCGATGTCTTTCGCATCGAGATCGACTTCGACACGTAAGGCGCCTCACGCGGTTTAGATCTAGAAGCCACTGAAGACCGCTGTAGGTGGTATTGCTATGGCTGGGCGGCGTTTCGGGCGGCCAGTTGTTCGTAGTAGTCCTTGGAGGCGGTCACGTCGGGCCCGTAGGGCTGGGTGCTGTAGTGCTCCAGCTCCACCAGCGCCGGCGGCAGACCGGATGTCGACAGCACGGCACGGCCGCGGGGCAGGGCGGCGAGGTCGCCCACGTCCAGGAGGCGTTCGCGCTGGATGGCGGTGGACACGGACCGGCCGCCCTTCTGGGTGGAAGAGGTGCGGCGGATGACGTCGTGGTCCCCGATGAGCTGGGACAAAAACGGCAGGAACGCGGAGTCCGACAAGCCCGACCCGGCGACCCGGATGTTCGCCGCACTCCAGAGCTTCTTCATGCCCTTCTCGCCGAAAGCCTCCAGGCCCTGGTCCCAGCCCTGGAAGAAGGAGGACAGCACGATCCCGCGGGAGCCGTAGTGCGAGTACACGTCCGGCAGCTGACGCCAGCGCACGACGTTGGCGACCTCATCGAGGACCCCGGTCATCGGCGGGGAGAGCCGCCCGCCGGGGTTCAGAGCGGCGATCTGTTCGGCCTCGGTCAGCACCGCCACCGCCAGGGCCCCGGCGATGGCCCGGGTGGACCCGGCACCTTCCTTGGAGATCAGGTACAGGGTGTCGGTGGAGGCCGCGAAGCGTTTCGGGTCGAACTCGGCGCGGCCGAGCACTCCGGTGTCCCGCACCCACGGCACCACCCGGTCATAGGACAGCACGTTGACCCAGGGGCGCATGGTCCCATACACGCCGTCGCGCTGCTTCGGGGTCAGCTGCTGGATCTTGGCCAGCGAGGCGGCCACCGCCGTCTGCCCATGCTCAAGCAACAGGTCCCGCGGGGTCTTGTCGTCGGGGGCCTGGGCCCAGACGAACACGTCGGTGATGGGCCTGCCCCCCACCGATGCCGCGTAGAAGAGCATGGCCAGCAGCCGGCGGCCGTCGGACTCGAAGTAGGCGTCCTGGGTGGCCCCGGCACTGGTGGCCGAGGACACGAAGATGTCCGCCAGGGCCTCGGCCCGCTCCATCCCCGTGATGAAGGACAGCGGGTTCCACCACCAGGTGGGTTCTTCCCCGATGATGCCCTGCACGTCGTGGACCCACACCACCCCGGTCCGGGACCGGGGCCCGCGGGTCAGGTCCACGAGGTCGCGCTTGTTCGAGGTGGCCACGACGGGCCCCTTGGTCTCCAGGACCTGGGGGACGCACACACTGGTGGTCTTGCCCGCCCGGGGTCCCATGAGCCAGATCTGCACCCATTCCCAGGAGGCGTAAAGCCGCTTGCCGTTGTTGACCAGCTTGGCCAGCGGCACCCCCGGCCCGGCGGCGAGGGCCCGGAGCCGCTCGGCATCCCGGGCGGCGTGGGGCTCGGTGAGGGCGTCGAACTCGCGGGCCTTGGCCATCTTCGGCGCTAGATGGTCGATGCGGGTCCGGGTCTTCTGGGTGCGGCGCACCACCACGACGAAGGCGGCCGCGACCACCAGCAGCACCACCAGGCCGAGACCGAACACGGCCAGCTGCACGCCACCGACCGGTACGTTTCCGGTGGCCTGGCCGAGCAGCAGCTCCACCGGGCCGCCGGCGGTGTGGGTGCGGGTCGCGGGGTCGAGCCAGGCCCCGACCGTCCAGAGCAGCGCCCCGCCGAGGACGGTGTTGAGGACTCCGGCGGCTAGCACCCAGCCGGTCTCGGCCGAGGCCGGCTGGGTGCGCCGGCCGGGGCGGGGGTCTCCGAGCATCACTGCACCATGTCCCAGTCGCGGTTGGTGTTGGTGTTGTCGATCTCCAGGTCGGTGAGCTGAACGTGCAGGGGCACCCCGGCCTCCTTGCCGGTCTTGAGCAGGAAGTTCCCCGCCCCGGGGCGCAAGCCGGCTTTGCCGGTCCAGGCGTCCACCGGGGCCTCGGCGATCCAGTCCGAGAGTTGGGAGACCTCGGCGCGGGAGAGGCCGAACACCTCCCGCAGATTGCCCATCTCGCCCTCGGCCAGCCCGCCGAGGAACACCATGGCGGAGCGTTCCACGAACCCCCAGGCGGTGGCCGTCAGGTGCGGTTCGGCCAGTTTGAGGTCGTTCATGGTGTGGGTGACCATCACCTGGGCCATCATCCGGCCCCTGTTGAGGCGGGTGATGGCGTCGATGAAGTGCACCATGTCGGCCGAGGCCCGCAGGATGCGCCAGAGCTCGTCCATGACCAGCAGGTAGGTCTTCCGTTGCCGTCCCTCGTCGGCGGCCAGGTACGCCTCCGCCGAGACGGTCGCGGAGCCGAGATTCCAGCACAGGGACTGCACCGCGGCCATGAGCACGTGGTCGTTCTCGTTGACCCCGGAGATGTCGAACACGGCCGGACGGCCGACCTCGATGTGCTCGGAGGTCGGCTCGGAGAACATCGTCCCGTACATCCCCGACGGGCCCAGGGAGATCAGCGCGTCGAGGACCTCCCGGACGCGGGCGTCGTAGTCGGCGTCGTTGTCGTGGGTCAGGGTGACCGCCCGCAGGGATGCCGGCCGGGCGGTGATGTGGGCGATGACGTCGCCCAGAAGCGGCGGGGAGGTCAGGTCCGGGTCCAGGTCTGTCAGGGCGGTGGCGATCACGGAGCGCTCGTGCGGGGCGAGCTCACGGCCGAGCATCATCCCCACCACCCCGGCGATCAGCGACCACACACCCGGGAGTGGGGCCAAATCAAAGCATCACAGTGGGGCCAAATGAGGTTGTCATACTCACAGCGCCGTGACCGCCTCGGTCGTCACCACCCGGTTGCCCCGGTTCAGCGCCCGTGCGGCGAGCGCGCCGAGGGGCCCGGAGGGGCCGCCCAGCTGGCGGCTCACGACCCGCCACCACGCCCTGCCCACGGGGGAACCCATGGCAGCAAGGCTAGGACCGGGCCTCCCGGCGTGTACAGGTCAGGCGGGCAGGCCCCAGTCGACCGGCTCGGCGCCCTGCCGGGCGAGCAGCTCGTTGGTCCGGCTGAAGGGCCGCGAGCCGAAGAAGCCGTTGCGCGCGGACAGCGGCGAGGGGTGCGCGCTCTCGATGCGCGGCACGTCGCCGAGCGCCGGCGCCAGGCTGCGCGCGTTGCGGCCCCAGAGGATCGCGACGAGCGGGCCGCCCCGGCGCGCGAGCACCTCGATGGCCCGGTCGGTGACCCGCTCCCAGCCCTTGCCCTGGTGGCTGTTGGCCGCGCCCGGGCGCACCGTGAGGCACCGGTTGAGCAGCATGACGCCCTGCTCGGCCCATGGCGTGAGGTCGCCGTTGCCGGGCACCGGCACCCCGAGGTCGTCGACGAGCTCGCGGTGGATGTTGACCAGGGACCGGGGGAGCGGCCGCACGTCAGGGGCCACGGCGAAGGACAGCCCGATCGCGTGCCCCGGTGTGGGGTAGGGGTCCTGGCCCACGACGAGGACCTTGACCTCGTCGACCGGGATGGTGAAGGCACGCAGCACGTGCTCGCCGGCGGGCAGGTACCCGTGGCCCGCAGCGACCTCCTCGCGCAGGAAGGCGCCCATGGCGGTGATGGAGTCGGCGACCGGCGCGAGCGCATCGGCCCACGACGGGTGGACGAGGTCGGTGAGTGGTCGCGCGGTCACGGGACCAACCTAGGACGGACGCGACGGAACCCCCCGGCACAGGGGGGTCCCGTCGCGTCAGGGGTGCGGAGCGAAGGTCAGCAGGTCGCACCTGACGGCGGCACGGGCGCGCCGGCCAGGTCGTGCAGCTCGATCTTCACGGCGTGCTCGACGAGCGGCGCGAGGAACTCGGGGTGGAGGTTGGTCGGCTCGATGCGCTCACGCGCCGTCGCGACCATCGCCTCGATGCGCTCGCAGGCCACCTGCGGGTACCGCACGCACAGGTCAGCGGCCATGTTGGCCATGACGTGGTCCATGTGAGGGCTGAACATCTGCGTCTCCTTGACGTCGAAAGGTGAACACAAGGTTAACATCACATGGACGGCGCGGGGAAGCGTTTGCCTGCGCGACGCCTCGGGGCCGGGGTCGTCAACTGTTCGCCGTCACGTCGCCGACTGTGCATCTCGGACGCACCCACGGCTCGGTGCAATGGGGGACCGGGCCGTCACCCAAGGAGGACCCCATGCCGACCACCCACGAGCGCGATCGCGAGTTCGAGCGGATCGTCGACGAGCTGCACGACCGCTACGCCGGTACCTTCACGCGGGACGAGGTCGCACAGATCGTCGGCGACTCCCGCGCCCGCCTGGAGCGCACGGCGACGGTCGACACCTACCTGCCCGTCCTCGCGCAGCGCTTCGCCAGGGACCGCCTGCGCTCGATCGCGCGGTCCCGCGGCAGCGCGGAGCGGGGCACGACCCACCTGCTCTTCGTCTGCAACGGCAACGCGGGCCGCTCGCAGATGGCCGCGGCCTTCACGGAGGCGATCGGCGAAGGGAGGTACGTCGCCTCGTCCGCCGGTCTCGACCCGCTGGACGCCGTGCTGCCCGATGTGCGGGCGGCGATGCGGGAGAAGGGGATCGAGCTGCCCGAGGCCTACCCCAAGCCGATCACCGACGACGTGTTCTCCGCGGCCGACGTCGTCGTCGGTCTCGGCGTCGCCGAGAACGACCTGCCGGTGGCCCGGCACAAGGTCCTGTGGGACATCCCGCCGGTCATCGACCGCAGCCCGGCGCAGGTCCGGGCCGCACGGGACGACATCGAGGCGCGCGTGCGCGGCCTCGTGGCAGACCTCGACCTCGACGTGGGCGGCGACGCGCGCCCCTAGAGTGCCCCCGTGCACGGATTCCCTGACGACAACACCTCGCTGGCCGAGCTGGCCCAGATCGTCCTCGACTACTCCAAGGAGCGGCTCGAGCTCGACCCGGTCCCGCTCGACGGTCCGCGCACGCTCGCGCAGCTCGAGGCGACGGCCGGGCAGACGGTGACCGCCGCGGGGCTCGGTGGCCACGCCGCGATGGACCTCTTCGCCGAGGTCCTGGCGCCGGCCTGCCTGTCCGTCGACCACCCGCGTTACCTCTCCTTCATCCCGTGCGCCCCCACCGAGGCCGCCGCGATGTTCGACCTCGTCGTCGGCGCCAGCTCGATCTACGCCGGTTCCTGGCTCGAGGGCTCGGGCGCCGTGTACGCCGAGAACCAGGCGCTCCGCTGGATCTCCGACCTCATCGGCCTGCCGGCCGAGGCGGGCGGCGTCTTCGTCCCCGGCGGCACCATCGGCAACCTCTCCGCGCTCGTCGCGGCGCGCACCGAGGCCCGTCGCACGGCGGCCGAGGGGCAGCGGCCCTTCCGCGTCGCGACCACTCGCGGGGCGCACTCCTCGATCCAGTCCGCCTGCGACGTCATGGACGCCGAGCTGACGACCGTCGAGCCCGACGAGCGCGGCCGGCTCACGGGTGAGCGGCTCCGCGAGGTCCTCCTGGAGGGCGGCCCCGAGACCTACTTCGCCGTCGTCGCGACGGCGGGGACGACGAACTTCGGGATCATCGACGACCTCGCCTCGGTCGCCGAGGTGTGCCGCGAGCTCGGCATCTGGTTCCACGTCGACGGGGCGTACGGCGGGGCGGGCCTGGCCGCGCCCTCGGTCCGGCACCTCTACGCGGGGATCGAGCACTGCGACAGCTTCATCGTCGACCCCCACAAGTGGCTCTTCGCCCCCTTCGACTGCTGCGCGCTGATCTACCGCAACCCGGCCGCGGCCCGCAACGCCCACACGCAACGAGCCGGCTACCTCGACGTGCTCACCGCGGCCACCGACTGGAACCCCACCGACTACTCCGTGGGTCTGACCCGACGGGCGCGCGGGCTGCCCTTCTGGTTCTCCCTCGCTACCCACGGCACGGAGGCGTACACGACCGCGGTCGAGGGCACCCTCGACGTCGCGTCCTTCGCCGAGGCCGAGATCCACCGGCGCGAAGAGCTGGAGCTCGTCGGTGAGCGCTTCCTCTCCGTCGTCGTCTTCCGTCGCATCGGCTGGACGGCCGCGGACTACGCGGCATGGTCCGACCGCATCCTCGAGGAGGAGTTCGCCTTCGTCGTGCCGACCAACCACGAGGGCGAGACCCTGGCGCGCTTCGCGATCGTCAACCCCCAGACGACCACGGCGGACATCGCCGCGATCCTCGACTCGATGGTCTGACGGGCCCCCGCGCGAGGCGACCGCGGACCGGTCGGGGATGTGACGGGTGGGGCGAAGGGGGCGCACGTGACAGCGGGAGGGGCGGGTGTCCAGCCGACACGCCGGGGGAATGACATTCATGTGATTCGGTCGGTACAGTGCGTCGCGTGAACCTCGCCGACCAGACCGCCGCGCCGACCCCCTCGGTCCCGCTCACGGACCGCGACCGCGAGATCCTCGCCTTCGAGCGCCAGTGGTGGAAGTACGCCGGCTCCAAGGAGCAGGCGATCAAGGAGCTGTTCGACATGAGCTCCACGCGCTACTACCAGGTGCTCAACGGCCTCATCAACAACCCGGCCGCCCTCTCCGAGGACCCGATGCTCATCAAGCGGCTGCGCCGCCTGCGCGACCAGCGCCAGCGCACCCGCAGCGCCCGCCGCCTCGGCTTCGAGGTCTGAGCCGCACGGCCGCCGCGGCTGGCAGAGTGGGTGGCATGAGCGCACTCGACTGGAGCACCCCCGAGGGACTCGCCGCGATCAAGGAGCACCTGGCCGGTCGCATCGACGGCTGGCGCGAGCCGGTCGCGTGGGCGGTCGGCATCTCGCCGGCGAGCAGCGACCCGGACTTCGAGTTCCCGCACGTGAATCTCCCCGGAGGCCGGCACGGGCTCTCGGCGGTCGTGCTCGCCTCGGTCCTGCACCACGACGGCTCGACGGCGACCCTGCCCGTCTCGACCCTCCAGCTGCAGGCCGCGGTCGAGGGCCTCGAGCCCGCCGAGGCCTCCCCGGGTGAGCACCCCAACCTCGGTGCCTGGCGCGGGTTGCTCGCCGCCGCGCGGGATAACCCGGCGCGCGAGTTGGTCGCGGTCTTCGTCGCCGATCTCGACGACCCGATCTCCTCCGACGAGGACGGCCGGATGCGGGCGGGCTTCGAGCACCACCACCCCCGTACCTGACGAAGGGGGTGCGCCCCCCTTCGTCCTCGTCCCGCCGCGCGGGGTGACGTTTGCACTCTCCCGGTGAGAGTGCCAATAATGGCGTTAGCACTCTCTCGGTGAGAGTGACAATCCTTGACCGGTCAGGTGAGGGGTGCGAACGCACGGTGACGTGAGCCGCGTGGTCGCACCTCGTCCGTCGCGGGCGCCCCCGGTCATGACCCTTCGATTCGCGTGGAGGACCACCCGAATGGCAAAGCTCATTGCTTTTGACGAGGAGGCCCGTCGCGGCCTCGAGCGGGGCATGAACACCCTCGCTGACGCCGTCAAGGTCACCCTCGGCCCCAAGGGCCGCAATGTCGTCCTGGAGAAGAAGTGGGGCGCTCCCACGATCACCAACGACGGCGTGTCCATCGCCAAGGAGATCGAGCTCGACGACCCCTACGAGAAGATCGGCGCCGAGCTGGTCAAGGAGGTCGCGAAGAAGACCGACGACGTCGCCGGTGACGGCACGACGACGGCCACCGTCCTCGCCCAGGCGCTCGTGCGCGAGGGCCTGCGCAATGTCGCGGCCGGCGCCAACCCGATGGCGCTCAAGCGCGGCATCGAGAAGGCCACCGCCGCCGTCAGCGAGGAGCTCCTCGCGATGGCCAAGGAGATCGAGACCAAGGAGCAGATCGCTGCCACGGCCTCCATCTCCGCTGCTGACCCGGAGATCGGCGCCAAGATCGCCGAGGCCATGGACAAGGTCGGCAAGGAAGGCGTCATCACCGTCGAGGAGAGCAACACCTTCGGTCTCGAGCTCGAGCTCACCGAGGGCATGCGCTTCGACAAGGGCTACATCTCCGGCTACTTCGTCACCGACACCGAGCGCATGGAGACCGTGCTCGAGGACCCCTACGTCCTCATCGCCAACTCCAAGATCGGCTCGATCAAGGACCTGCTGCCGCTCCTCGAGAAGGTCATGCAGGCCGGCAAGCCGCTGCTGATCATCGCCGAGGACGTCGAGGGCGAGGCGCTGTCGACGCTCGTCGTCAACAAGCTCAAGGGCACCTTCAAGTCCGTCGCCGTCAAGGCCCCGGGCTTCGGTGACCGCCGCAAGGCCATGCTCGCCGACATCGCCATCCTCACCGGTGGCCAGGTCATCTCCGAGGAGGTCGGCCTCTCCCTCGAGACCGCCGAGCTCGACCTGCTGGGTCGGGCCCGCAAGGTCGTCGTCACCAAGGACGAGACGACGATCGTCGAGGGTGCCGGCGACCAGGACCAGATCGGTGGCCGCGTGTCGCAGATCAAGGCCGAGATCGAGAACAGCGACTCGGACTACGACCGCGAGAAGCTCCAGGAGCGCCTCGCCAAGCTCGCCGGCGGCGTCGCCGTCATCCGTGCGGGTGCGGCCACCGAGGTCGAGCTCAAGGAGCGCAAGCACCGCATCGAGGACGCCGTGCGCAACGCCAAGGCCGCCGTCGAGGAGGGCATCGTCGCCGGTGGCGGCGTCGCGCTCCTGCAGGCGACCAAGGTGGCCTTCGAGAAGCTCTCGCTCGAGGGTGACGAGGCGACCGGCGCCAACATCGTGCGCGTCGCGGCCTCCGCCCCGCTCAAGCAGATCGCGACCAACGCCGGCCTCAACGGCGGCGTCGTGACCGAGAAGGTCGAGAACCTCCCCGCGGGCGAGGGCCTCAACGCGGCCACCGGCGAGTACGTCGACATGATCGCCCAGGGCATCATCGACCCCGCCAAGGTGACCCGCAGCGCGCTGCAGAACGCCGCCTCCATCGCGGCGCTCTTCCTCACCACCGAGGCCGTCGTGGCCGACAAGCCGGAGAAGGCCGCCGCGGCCATGCCCGGTGGCGACGACATGGGTGGCATGGGCGGCATGGGCTTCTGAGCCCACCGCTGCGCAGGACGAAGGGCGGTCCCTCCTCACGGGGGGACCGCCCTTCGTCGTCGGCCCGGGCGGGCGGACGGGTGGGTAACCTCGGCCCATGACGTCACCGCAGGAGCTGGCGGACTCGCTGGGCCGCACCGGGTACCTCGCCGACGAGGACCTCGCGACCGTCGTCTTCCTCGCCCGGGAGATGCAGCGGCCGCTGCTGCTCGAGGGCGAGCCCGGCACCGGCAAGACCGCGCTGGCACAGGCGCTGGCGCAGATCGAGGGCGTGCCGCTCATCCGCCTGCAGTGCTACGAGGGCATCGACGCCTCGCAGGCGCTCTACGACTGGGACTTCCCGCGGCAGATCCTCCACCTGCGCACGCTCGAGGCGCTCACGGCGAGCGGGCAGCCGGACGCCGCGGCGGCCGAGCGGACGCTCTTCGACGAGCGGTTCCTCCTCGAGCGGCCCGTGCTGCAGGCCCTGCGGGGTGCTCCCGCCGTCCTGCTCGTCGACGAGGTCGACCGCGCCGACGACGAGTTCGAGGCCTTCCTGCTCGAGGTGCTCTCGTCGTGGACGGTGAGCATCCCCGAGCTCGGCACGATCCGGGCGCAGACCCCGCCGACGGTCGTGCTCACCTCCAACCGCACCCGCGAGCTGCACGACGCCCTCAAACGCCGGTGCCTCTACCACTGGATCGACCACCCCGGGCTCGACCGCGAGGTCGCGATCGTCCGCAGCCGGGTCCCGGAGGTCAGCGAGACGCTCGCCCGGCAGGTCGCCCTCGCGGTGCAGCAGCTGCGCGCCGAGGGGCTGCTCAAGCCACCGGGCGTCGCCGAGACCCTCGACTGGGTGGTCGCCCTGCAGCACCTCGGAGCGGTCGAGCTCGACCTCGAGGTCGCCGCCCGTACCCTCGGCGCGGTCGTGAAGTACCGCGAGGACACCGACCGGGTCCGTCAGGCCCTCGACCGGGTGCTCGGCGGGTGACCCTACCCGCCGCGACCGGGCCAGCGGTCGACGAGGTGCTGCTGGGCTTCGCGCACGCCCTCCGCGTGGCGGGGGTGGACGTCACGCACGACCGGGCCTCCGCCTTCCTCGAGGCGGCCGCGCTCGTCGGTGCGGGCGACCTCGCGGGCGTGCGTCGAGCCGCGCGGGCCACGCTCTGCGCCGGGCCGGAGGACCTGCGCCGCCTCGACCAGGTCTTCGCCGGGTGGTTCTCCGGGGCGGAGGGCACGCCCGCGGCTCCGCGACCGGGGCGCGAGGTCACGGCGTCGTCCCCGGTGCCGCTCGACGACGACCCGGTCGAAGGGGGTGACCCCGGTGAGGTGGTGCGGGCGGCCGCCTCCCGGCATGAGGTCCTGCGCCACCGCGACGTGGCCGGGCTGGGCGCCGAGGACAAGGTCCTGCTCGACCGGCTCATCGGCGAGCTGCGGCCGCGCCTGCCCGAGCGGCGCGCCACCCGTCGCGCACCGTGGCGCCGTGGGGAGATCGACGCGCACCGCACGATGCGCACGATGCTGCGTCGGATGGGGGAGCCGAGCCGGATCGACCACCGGCGGCGCGCGCGCCGCCCGCGCCGCATCGTCGTCCTCGTGGACGTCTCCGGCTCGATGCGCGCCTACGCCGACGCCCTCCTGCGGGTGGCGCACGCGCTCGTGCAGGCGCCACGGGCCGGCCCCGCGGCCCGTTCCGTCGAGGTCTTCGCGCTCGGCACCCGCCTCACCCGGGTCACCGACGCGCTGCGCGTCCGGGACCCGGAGCGCGCCCTCGTCCGCGCGGGCGAGCAGGTGCCCGACTGGTCCGGCGGCACCCGGCTCGGCGAGGTGCTGCGGGTCTTCCTCGACCGGCCGGGCACCCGCAACCTGGCCCGCGGTGCCGTCGTGGTCATCGTGAGCGACGGCTGGGAGCGGGGCGACTGCCGGGAGCTCGGCGAGCAGGTCGCGCGGATGCAGCTGCTGGCCCACCGGGTGGTGTGGGCCAACCCGCACCGGGGCAAGGACGGGTATCTTCCGGTGCAGGCCGGTATCGTCGCCGCCCTGCCGCACGTGGACGCCTTCGTCGCCGGGCACTCGCTGCGGTCCTTCGAGGAGCTGTTGGAGGTCGTTGCCCGTGCGTGAGGTCCTGCCGGAGCTGCTGGCGTGGTGGGAGCAGGGGCACCCCGTCGGGGTCGGGACCGTCGTCGCGACCTGGCGCTCGGCGCCGCGACCGGCCGGTGCCTCGATGCTCGTCGGCCCCGACGGCACCGCGGTCGGTTCGGTGTCGGGCGGGTGCGTCGAGGGCGCGGTCTACGAGCGCGCCGAGGAGGTCCTCGAGACCCGGACCCCGGTCCTCGAGCGCTACGGCGTCTCCGACGACGACGCGATGTCGGTCGGGCTGACCTGCGGCGGCATCCTCGATGTGTGGGTCGAGCGGTTCGACCGCGAGAGCTTCCCCCAGCTCGGCGAGGTCGCGGACGACGTGGCGGCCGGGCGGCCGGTCGCCGTGGCCACGGTCATCGAGCACCCGGACCCGCAGTGGCTCGGACGCCGGGTGGTCATCCGTCCCGACGAGGAGCCGCAGGGCTCCCTCGGGTCCCCGCGCGTCGACGCGGCGGTCCTGGACGACGCGCTCGGCCAGCTCGCCCTCGGGCACAACGCCACGATCGGCTACGGCCCGGACGGGGAGCGTCGTGGAGAGGGGATGCGGGTCTTCGTGTGGGCCTTCGCCCCGCGGCCGCGCATGCTCGTGTTCGGCGCGATCGACTTCGCCGCCGCGGTCGCCCGGGTCGGCTCCTTCCTCGGCTACCGGGTCACGGTGTGCGATGCCCGCCCGGTCTTCGCCACCCGTTCGCGGTTCGCCGACGCCGACGAGGTCGTCGTCGACTGGCCGCACCGCTACCTCGCCGCCGAGCAGGCCGCAGGCCGGATCGACGGGCGGACGGTCATCGCCGTGCTCACCCACGACCCGAAGTTCGACGTCCCCCTGCTCGAGGTGGCCCTGCGGCTGCCGGAGGTCGGCTACATCGGCGCGATGGGTTCGCGTCGCACGCACGAGGACCGGGAGGAGCGGTTGCTCGAGGCGGGGGTGGCCCCGGCCGAGCTCGCCCGGCTCCGCAGCCCGATCGGCCTCGACCTGGGCGCGCGGACGCCCGAGGAGACGGCGATCAGCATCGCCGCGGAGTTCATCGCGGACCGGTGGGGCGGCTCCGGTCGGTCGCTGGCGGAGCGCTCCGGACGCATCCACCACTCCCTCGAGGACTGACCGGCCGAAGGGGGGTGACCCCAGCGGGGACGTCTGGCAGCATGAGCCGCATCACACCGTCGTGATCGCCCCCAGGAGGGTCCCATGGTCAGGATCGAGCTCGTCGTGGACGGCCAGAGAGTGGCCGATGACATCGAACCCCGGATGCTGTTGGTCCACTACCTGCGGGAGGTGGTGGGCAGGACCGGCACGGTGATCGGGTGCGACACCTCCAACTGCGGTGCCTGCACGGTCCACCTCGACGGCAGGAGCGTGAAGTCCTGCAACGTCCTGGCCGTCCAGGCGGACGGGGCGGAGGTCACGACGATCGAGGGCCTGGCCGAGGGCGACGAGCTGCACCCGGCGCAGGCCGCCTTCCACGAGTGCCACGCGCTGCAGTGCGGCTACTGCACCCCCGGCATGATCATGCAGGCCGTCGACCTGCTCCGGGACAACCCGGACCCCACCGAGGAGGAGGTGCGCGTCGGCCTCGAGGGCAACCTCTGCCGGTGCACCGGGTACCACAACATCGTCCGCGCGGTCCTGACCGCGGCCGGGTCGAGCGAGACCCCCGGAGGTGCGCGATGACCGCCGAGGCGACCGAGGCGCCGGCCCGCGAGATCGGCCGCGACCGCCGCCGCAAGGAGGACCGGCGCCTCATCACCGGGCGCACCCGCTGGACCGACAACATCGTCCTGCCCGGCATGCTGCACGTGGCGATGGTCCGGTCCCCCTTCGCCCACGCCCGCATCGTCGCCGTCGACCTGAGCGAGGCGCGTCAGGCGAGCAATGTCGTCGCCGTCTACTCCGGCGCCGACCTCGACGAGAGCGCCGGCGTGCTCATCAACGCGTGGCCGCTCACCCCCGACCAGGTCACCCCCACGCACCCGCCGATGCCGGCCGACCGGGTGACCTTCGCCGGCGAGGTCGTCGCGGTCGTCGTGGCCCGCACCGCGGCGGAGGCCCGGGACGCGGCGGAGCTCGTCGACATCGACTACGAGGAGCTGCCCGCGGCGCTGGACCTCAAGGAGGCCGCGCAGGACACGGTGCTCGCGCACCCCGACCTCGGCACCAACAAGTCGGCCCTCTGGGTCTTCGACTCGAAGGAGGCCGGGACCGGCGGCGACGTCGAGGAGGCGATCGCCACCGCCCGCGAGGGCGGCATCCTCATCGAGCGTGAGTACCGCCAGCAGCGGCTGATCCCCGCCTTCATGGAGCCGCGCTCGGTCGTCGTCGACCCGACGGGCGAGCAGCTGACGATGTGGTCGGCGACCCAGGTCCCGCACATCCTGCGCTTCGCGCTCGCGGCGACCACCGGCGTCCCGGAGTCGAAGATCCGGGTCATCGCCCCGGACGTCGGCGGCGGCTTCGGCGGCAAGCTGCAGGTGACGCCCGAGGAGTGGCTCGTCTGGTGGGTGGCCCGCCAGCTCGGCCGACCGGTGAAGTACACCGAGACCCGCTCCGAGTCGCTGATGGCCGCCCACCACGGCCGCGACCAGTGGCAGCGCCTGACCCTCGCGGCGGACAAGGAGGGGCACGTCACCGGCCTCAAGGTCGACCTCCTCGCCGACCTCGGCTCCTACGTCGCGCTCATCGGCGGGGGCATCCCCGTCCTCGGCGCGTTCATGTTCAACGCCATCTACAAGTTCCCGGCGTACCACTTCTCGATGCAGTCGGTGCTCACCAACAAGGCCTGGACGGACGCCTACCGTGGCGCCGGTCGGCCCGAGGCGACCTTCGCCATCGAGCGACTCATGGACGAGCTCGCGGCCGAGCTCGGCGAGGACCCGCTCGTCGTCCGCGAACGCAACTGGATCCGGCACGAGGAGTTCCCCTTCACCTCGGTCGCCGGGCTCGAGTACGACTCCGGCAACTACGAGGCCGCCACGGCCAAGGCCAAGGAGATGTTCGGCTACGACGCGTTGCGCGAGGAGCAGCGCCAGCGCCGCGAGCGCAAGGACCCGGTCCAGCTCGGCATCGGCATCTCGACCTTCACCGAGATGTGCGGCCTGGCGCCCAGCCGGGTGCTCGGTAGCCTCGACTACGGGGCCGGCGGCTGGGAGCACGCGAGCATCCGGATGCTCGCGACGGGCAAGGTCGAGGTCGTCGTCGGCGTGAGCCCGCACGGCCAGGGCCACGAGACGGCCTTCAGCCAGATCGTCGCCGACCGGCTCGGCGTCCCCTACGAGGACGTGGAGGTGCTGCACGGCGACACCCAGATCTCCCACAAGGGCATGGACACCTACGGCTCCCGGTCCCTCGTCGTCGGCGGCGAGGCCGTCGTCCGGGCGGCGGACAAGGTGATCGACAAGGCGCGCCGCTACGCCGCGCACATGCTCGAGGCCAACCCCGACGACCTCGAGCTCAAGGACGGCCGGCTCGGCGTGGCCGGCACCGACCAGTCGGTGGCGCTGACCGAGATCGCGACCGCGGCCTTCGCCTCGCACGACTACCCGGACGACATCGAGCCGGGCATCGACGCCGAGGCGACCTTCGACCCGGTGAACTTCAACTACCCGCACGGCACGCACCTGTGCGCCATGGAGGTCGACACCGAGACCGGTCAGGTGCGGCTGCGCAAGTACACCTGCGTCGACGACGTCGGTCAGGTGATCAACCCGCTCATCGTCGACGGCCAGATCCACGGTGGCCTCGTCCAGGGCATCGCCCAGGCGCTGTGGGAGGAGGCGGTCCACGACGACTCGGGCACGCTCGTGAGCGCGAGCTTCGTCGACTACCTCGTCCCGACGGCGGCCGACACGATCAGCTTCGACACCGCGACGACGACCACCTTGGCCACGTCCAACACGCTGGGGACGAAGGGGGTCGGCGAGGCCGGCACCATCGCCTCCACCCCGTGCATCGTCAACGGCGTCGTCGACGCCCTCCGCCCCTTCGGCATCGACGACGTCCAGATGCCGTGCACCCCGGAGCGGGTCTGGCAGGCGCTGCGGTCCGGCAGGGACGAGGAGACGACGGGGGCGGCGGCGCCCCACTTCGACCCGGACGGCGGCAACTTCGACGACATGAGCGGCACCGCGGAAGGAGCAGGGCGATGATCCCGGCGAAGTTCGACTACGCCGCCCCCGCGACGGTCGAGGAGGCCCTCGGCCTGCTCGCGGAGCACGGTGACGAGGCCAAGGTGATCGCCGGGGGGCAGTCCCTGCTGCCGGTGCTGCGGATGCGCCTCAACGCTCCCGAGCTGGTCGTCGACCTCGGTCGGATCGAGTCGCTGCGGGGCATCCGCGTCGACGGTGACACCGTGACGATCGGGGCGATGACGCCCTACCACGAGATCCTCGCCGACGAGACGGTCCGCGAGCGGTGCACGCTGCTCCACCAGGCGATCACCGAGGTGGCCGACCCGCAGATCCGCCACCGCGGCACGCTCGGTGGGGCGCTGGTCCACGCCGACCCCGCCGGTGACTGCGGCGCCCCGGTGCTGGCGATGGATGCCGAGCTGGTCGTCACCGGCCCGGGCGGTGAGCGCGTCGTCCCGGCGGCCGAGTTCTTCGAGGGGCTCTTCACGACCGCCGTCGGCGAGGACGAGCTGCTCACCGCGATCCGCGTCCCCGCCTACGACGGCTGGGGCTCGCACTACGAGAAGTTCGTGCGCATCGCCCACCAGTGGCCGATCGTCGCCGTCGCCGCGCAGGTGCGCACAGAGGGCGGGTCGATCGCCGAGGCCCGGATCGGCCTGACCAACATGGGCGCGACCCCCCTTCGCGCGTCGGCGGTGGAGGCGGGCCTCGTGGGTGCGGCCACCACCCAGGAGGCCGTCCGGGCCGCGTGCGACCGGGCCGCCGAGGGCACCGACCCGCCGTCCGACCTCAACGGGGACGCCGACTACCGCCGGCACCTCGCGACCGTGCTGACCCGACGGGCCGTCCTCGCGGCCGTCGGCGGATGAGAGGACTGTCGTGCAGCTGACCCACTCCTTCACCGTGCCCGCCGGGATCGAGCAGACCTGGGCCGCCCTCGAGGACATCGAGTCCGTGGCCGGGTGCTTCCCCGGCGCCCAGGTGACCCACGCCGACGCCAGTTCCTTCGAGGGCACCGTCAAGGTCAAGCTCGGACCGATCGCCCTCGTGTACAAGGGGTCCGGCGAGTTCGTCGACAAGGACGCCGGGGCCCACCGCATGGCGATCCGGGCCAGTGGCAAGGACAAGCGCGGCAACGGCACCGCCGGCGCCGACGTCGTCGCGACGATGACCGAGGAGGGGCCCGGGCAGACCCACGTGGAGGTCGTCACCGACCTCAACGTCACCGGCAAGCCGGCGCAGTTCGGGCGCGGGGTCATGCAGGACGTCTCGGACAAGCTGCTCGGGCAGTTCGTCGACTGCCTCGCCGACCGGCTCGGGTCCGCCGGGACGGCCGCCGAGGCGCCCGGCGAGGCGCACCTCGAGACGCCCGCCGAGCCGGTGCCCGGTGACGCCGCCCCGTCCGCCGCTGCAGCGCCAACGCAGGCCGTGCCGGCGAGCGGCCCCCGGGTCACGGACGACGCCGTGGACCTCGGCGCGGTCGCGCTGCCGGTCCTGCTGCGCACGTACGGGCCCACGCTCGCCGCCGCCCTGGGCGGGCTGGTCCTGGGCCTGCTCCTCGGGCGGGGCCGACGCCGCCGGTCGTCCTGAGCCGACACCGGCCCCTGCCCTCGCGGCACGCCGATGACCCCGCGCCCAGCCGCTTCCCACCCGCGCGGGGGAGGATGAGCGGATGACCGCACCCTCCCCGCTCGTCCTCGGCCCCCTCCTGCGCTTCGTGGGCGAGCACGACGCCTCGATCTGGGTGGAGACCGCTGCCCCCGCCCGGGTCACCGTGCACACTGACGGGCGGTCCTGGGGCGCCGCGACCTTCGTCGTCGAGGAGCACCACTACGCGCTCGTCCTGCTCGACGGCCTCGAGCCCGGCCGCGAGTACACCTACTCCGTGCGCATCGACGACGGCGAGGTCTGGCCCCTGGCGGACTCGCCCTTCCCGGCCCCGACGATCGCCACCCTCGACCACGACCGCCCGGCCCGGCTGGCCTTCGGTTCCTGCCGCACGAGCGTCCCGCACGACGCGGAGCACCACGCCAGCCACGGGGTCGACGCGCTGCGCACCTTCGCGCTGTCCCTGGCGAAGGGGGAGTCCCCCCGCCCCGACGCCCTCGCCCTCCTCGGCGACCAGGTCTACGCCGACGAGACGAGCGAGGAGATGCGCGAGTTCATCGCCTCCCGGCGCAGCCTCGAGGAGCCCCCCGGCGAGGAGATCAAGGACTACGCCGAGTACGCGCACCTCTACCACCTCGCGTGGACCGACCCGGCGATCCGCTGGGTGCTCTCGGTCCTGCCGAGCGCGATGATCTTCGACGACCACGACATCCGTGACGACTGGAACACCTCGTGGACCTGGCAGCAGGAGATCAACGCGACCCCGTGGTGGCACGAGCGTCTCGTCGCGGGCCTCACCAGCTACTGGGTCCACCAGCACATCGGCAACCTCGCGCCCGAGGAGCTCGCCGAGGACAGGATCTGGACGCTGCTCGACGGCGCCGGGCCCGGCGAGGTCGACCTGACCGCCCCCCTTCGTGCCCTCGCCGAGCGCGTCGACGAGGAGCCGGAGTCGTATCGCTGGAGCTACACCCGCCAGCTCGGCGGGTCGCGCCTGATCATGCTCGACTCCCGCGCCGCGCGGGTGCTGGAGCCGGGGCGCCGCTCGATGCTCGACGACGACGAGCTCGCGTGGCTCGACGAGCAGCTCACCGGCGACCTCGACCACCTCTTCATCGGGACCTCCCTGCCCTTCATGCTGCCGCCGGGTCTGCACGACGCCGAGGCGATCAGTGAGTCGCTCGCCGGACCCGACCGGTCGCAGCCGGTGCACCGGGCCACCGAGGCGCTGCGCCAGGTCATCGACCTCGAGCACTGGGGTGCCTTCCAGTCCGGCTTCGTCGAGGTCTTCGACCTCGTCATGTCCGTCGCCCGCGGCGAGCGCGGCACGGCCCCGACGACGATCACCTTCCTCTCCGGTGACGTGCACAACTCCTACGTCGCCGAGGTCATCGACCCGGCCGCGCACGGCGCCAGCAGCCGCATCGTCCAGGCGGTCTGCAGCCCCATCCGCAACCCGATGCCCCGTGCCCTGCGCGTCCTCATGTCGCAGATGGCCAGGGGCCTCGTGCGGCCGATGCGGTGGCTCGCCGCCCGGACGAAGGGGGTCCCCGACCCGGCCTACCCGTGGCGCGTGACCGAGGGGCCCTGGTTCGACAACAACCTCGCAGTCGCCGAGGTCGGGCCCGACGGGGTCACCCTGCGGTGGGTCACCGGCGACGTCGTCGACGGCGACGACGCCCACCCGAGGCTGCGCGAGGTCGCCTGCGTCCGCGTCTGAGGCGGGCCGCACCCTCCCTTCGAGGCTCGCTGGCGCTCGCGCCTCAGGGCGGCGCCGTCGTCGTGGTCGCCGCAGGGCCCTGACGGGGGGATACCCCCATGACTCGGGCCCCGCAGGAGCCTAGGTTTGAGGCGACACGACGGACCTACAGGGGAGCACGACGACATGGGCACACAGGTTGCCGCGAGCACGCACAGGATCACGAAGGTGTACGGCCGGGGAGAGGCGAGCGTGACCGCCCTCGACGGCATCGACCTCGACATCGGCGCCCGCCAGTTCACGGCCATCATGGGGCCCTCCGGCTCCGGCAAGTCCACGCTGATGCACTGCCTCGCCGGGCTCGACTCGGTGACCGACGGCCAGGCGATGATCGGTGACACCGACATCACCCGGCTGCGGGAGAAGGACCTCACGAGGCTGCGGCGCGACCGCATCGGCTTCGTCTTCCAGGCCTTCAACCTCATCCCGACGCTCACCGCCGAGGAGAACATCCTCCTGCCGCTCGCCATCGCGGGCCGCAAGGCCGACCCCCAGTGGTTCGACCTCGTCATCGACACCGTCGGGCTGCGCGACCGCCTCGGCCACCGGCCCGGTGAGCTCTCCGGCGGCCAGCAGCAGCGCGTCGCCTGCGCCCGCGCGCTGGTGTCCAAGCCGGAGATCATCTTCGCCGACGAGCCCACCGGCAACCTCGACTCGACCTCGGGCGCGGAGGTGCTCGGGTTCCTGCGGCGCAGCGTCGACGAGTTCGACCAGACGATCGTCATGGTCACCCACGACCCGGTCGCCGCCAGCCACACCGACCGGGTGCTCTTCCTCGCCGACGGCAAGATCGTCGACGAGCTGTGGGAGCCCGAGCGCGAGACCGTCCTCGAGCGCATGGTCGCGCTCACGGCTGCGGGGGCCCGCTGATGCTGCGCGCGACCTTCACGAGCCTGCTGGCGCGCAAGGCGCGCCTGCTGATGAGCGCGACGGCGATCATCCTCGGCACGGCCTTCGTCGCCGGGTCGCTGATCTTCACCGACACCCTCGGCCGCACCTTCGACGGGATCCTCGACGGCACCGTCGGCGATGTCGTCGTCCAGGCCGAGCAGACCGACGAGTACGGCGGGTCGGGGGGCGGCGCGATCACCGCGGCCAGGGTCGCGAAGCTCGCCGACCTGCCCGGCGCGGACCGTGCCGACGGCAGCGTCGATGCCTTCGGGGTCTTCGTCGTCGGGGACAACGGCAAGGTCGTCGGCGGGCAGGGCGCCCCCGCCCTCGCCTTCAACTACAACGATGCCCCCAACCAGCTCGGCGTGCAGCCGATCTCGCTGGTGGAGGGGCGCGCACCCGAGCGGACGGGCGAGGTCGTCGTCGACACCAAGACCCTGGAGCGGGCCGGGTACGCGGTCGGGGACACGGTCCCCTTCGTCACCACCGGCGCGACCCCGCGCCTGGAGGCCGAGGTCGTCGGCTCGATGACCTTCGGCGAAGGGGGCATGGCCGGCGCCTCGATCTCCGTCTTCGACACCGCGACCATGCAAGAGCTGTTCATGGACGGCAAGGACGAGTACTCGTCCGTGTGGGTCACCGCCGAGGACGGGGTCAGCCAGCAGGAGCTGCTCGACCAGGTGCAGCCGCTCGTGCCCGAGGGCTACAAGGGCTGGACGGGGCGGGCGCTGGCCGACGAGTCGGCCAACGACGTCGAGCAGGCGCTGGGCTTCATCACGACCTTCCTGCTCGTCTTCGCCGGGATCGCGCTCTTCGTCGGGTCCTTCCTCATCGTCAACACCTTCAGCATCCTGGTGGCCCAGCGGGGTCGGGAGCTCGCCCTCCTGCGCGCGATCGGTGCCAGCCGGCGGCAGGTCGTGCGCTCCGTGCTCGTCGAGGCCCTCGTCGTGGGAGTCATCGGCTCGACCGTCGGGCTGCTGCTCGGCGTGCTCCTCGCGGTGGGCATCCGGGCGCTCTTCGCCGTCTTCGGTCTCGACCTGTCGGGGAGCGGGTTGGTCTTCGCGCCACGCACGATCATCGCGACCTTCGCCGTCGGCATCATCGTGACGATGCTGGCCGCATGGATCCCGGCCCACAGGGCCGGGTCGGTGCCGCCGGTGGCGGCGATGCGGGAGTCGATGGACACCAACACGGTGCGCCGCCCGGTCCGGCGCGTGCTCGAGGTCGGCGTGCTCGCGCTCGGCGTCGCGGCCTTCCTCATCGGGCTCTTCGTCGCCGACACCCGGGAGATCTGGTGGATCGGCGGGGGCATCTTCGGGATGGTCCTCGGCGTCGCCTTCCTCGCGGCGCTCGTCGGGCGACCGGTCATCTCGGGGCTCGGCATGGTCTTCCGCAGGGCCTTCGGCAGCGTCGGCCACATGGCCGAGCAGAACGCCGTGCGCAACCCCGGTCGTACCGCGGCCACGGCGTCCGCGCTGATGATCGGCATGACCCTCGTCGCCCTGATGGGCGTGGTCGCCTCGAGCACCACCGCGAGCATCGACCGGCAGATCAAGGACTCCTTCCGCGCGGACTTCGTGCTGAGCAATGCGGTCGGGCAGCCCTTCTCGGCGACCGTCGCCGACCAGGTCGCGCAGGTCGACGGGGTGCGTGAGGTCTCCCCGGTGCGCTTCGTCAGCGCCGACGTCGACGGCGGCCAGATCTACGCGGTCGCGATCGAGCCGAAGAGCTTCGCCCAGGTGGAGCCGATCGAGACGACGCAGGGGAGCGCCGACCTCACCCGGGAGACGATCCTGCTCTCGACGGATCATGAGGGTGGCCGCTCGGTCGGTGACACGGTGACGGTGAAGATCGGCACCCAGACCCGGGAGCTGCAGGTGGCCGGCTTCTACGACGAGATCCCGGCACTGCAGAACCCCGAGGTCCTGCTCTCGACCGAGACCGTGGAGGGCATGGGGTCGCGGGGCACCGACAACTCGGCCTTCATCCTCCTGGACGAGGGCGCCGACAAGACGAGGGTCGAGGAGGCGATCAACGGCGTCATCGCCGAGCAGCCGCTCGTCACGCTCAAGGACCAGGAGGGTTACGCCGACGAACAGCGGGGCCTGATCAACCGGCTCCTCTTCCTCATCTACGCCCTGCTGGGCCTGGCGATCGTCATCGCCGTCCTCGGTATCGTCAACACGCTCGGCCTGTCGGTCATGGAGCGCACGCGCGAGATCGGCCTGCTGCGGGCGGTGGGTCTCTCCCGGGCGCAGCTGCGCCGGATGATCCGCCTGGAGTCGGTGACGATCGCGCTCCTGGGAGCACTGCTCGGCATCGGGCTCGGGGTCGTCTCGGGGGTCGCGATCCAGCGGGCGCTCGTCGACGACGGCATCACCGAGCTCGCGATCCCGTGGGTCTCGCTCATCGGCTTCGTCGTCGCGGCCGGCGTCGTCGGGGTGCTGGCGGCGCTGCTGCCGGCCCGCCGGGCGGCCCGGATGGACGTGCTGCAGGCGATCTCCACGGAGTGACGAGGTGGGGGAGTGACCCGAGGTCGAAGGGGGGCGGTGACCGCGGCGGTCACCGCCCCCCTTCGCCGTGCGCCGGGCTCACCGACCGGGGCGCATCATCCCCTTGACCCCCGTCTCGGTCGTGGAGTACGACTCGCTCGCCTCACCGAGGGCGCGGCTGATCTCGTCGAGGCTCTCCTTGACGGTGCGCTGCGTGGCCCGCCAGTCGTTGATGAGGTCCTGGAAGGACGTGGAGGCGTCACCCTGCCACTCGTCCTGGAGCGAGATGAGGCGGCTCATCATGCTCGCGACGGTCGTCTCGACGTCCTCGCTGATGCGGGCGACGTCGGTGGAGCTGCTCGCGACCTGCTCGGTGTTGACGGTGAACGTGGCCATGCTGGTCCCCTTCGCTGGTGGCCGGGCCCGAGTGGCCCGGTCCTCCTCAGACGGTAGGAGGGATCGGGCTCGGGACCGGCGGGTTATCCACAGCCGGCTGCTCGCGACGGGTCCGCTCGAGGGCCTGCGCGTAGCCGACGCCCATCCCGAGGAGCAGCAGCCCCGCGACGATGAAGCTCAGCACCCGCGGGATGCCGCTCAGGAAGGACAGGTCGAAGAAGAGCAGCTTGCCGACCGCCAGCGCGGCGAGGGCCAGCCCGGCGGGCACCGCGACGGCGGAGCCGCGCAGGCCCCGCAGCAGCAGGGTCGCGGCGATCGCCATCCAGAGCACGGTGGCACCGGTCTGGCCGGCCGTGAACCCGCCGCGGGCATCGTCCACGGCGCTGCCGAGGAGGGCCCCACCGAGGACGACGGCGGCCCCGGCGCTCAGCACCGCGATCGCGACGAGCGCGCGGGGCAGCGCCGGCTCGAGTGCCGGCGCGCGGCCGGTCAGGGCCCGGGCGAGCACGAGGTGGAGCGCGACGAGGCCGATCGCCGAGGCCAGCTGGGCGCCGCCGATGAAGCCGGCCTCGCCCCGCAGGACGACGAAGGGGAGCAGGCTCAGGCCGGCGATCGTGGCGAGGGCCGCGAGGCAGGACGCGACGACGAGCGTCGCGACGTGCCGGGAGACCAGAGCGGTCACGGCCCAGACGAGGGCGGTGCCGACGATCGCGAGGACGGCCCACTCGCCGCTCGTCACGGGCCGCAGCGCCGTGAGGAGCGAGGTGACGCCG
Source organism: Janibacter terrae NBRC 107853 (assembly GCF_001591405.1). GTDB lineage: Bacteria > Actinomycetota > Actinomycetes > Actinomycetales > Dermatophilaceae > Janibacter > Janibacter terrae. Next base: position 498,034 of record NZ_BCUV01000007.1, on the reverse strand, counting down.
GCGGTCGCGAGGGCGATCTCCTGCAGGCGCAGGTGGATCGGTGTGCCGGGGGTCTGGTCGGCCAGCACGGCGACGAGCACGAGCAGGCAGGTGGCGACGACGAGCAGGCCGGCGCCGACCCACCGGTCGTCGGCGGCGAGGCCGGCGAAGACGGCGGGCGCGATGCCGACGGGCAGCAGGACGCCGAGCTGGTCGGGCAGCCGCGCGGTGCGGGCCCCGGCGAGGGTGCTGCCGACGACGAGCAGGGCCAGGAGCACCGCCAGCAGGGCCGCGAGGCCGGCCCGCTCCGCGGCCACGGCGAGCACCGAGAGGAAGAGCGCGGTCGGGACGATGCGCGCCGCCTCGAGCACGTGCCAGCGGCGGCCGATGTGCGCCGGCCAGGTGGCCGCGGTGAGCACGAGGAGGAAGGCGCCGGTCAGCAGGCCGTGGTCGATGCCGACGAAAGGTGCCATGAGGGCCACGCCGAGCACGGCGATCGTCGCGAGCAGCTGGCTGTCCCACGCCCGGGCCAGGAGGACGCCGCCGAGCGCGATCAGGCCGGCGAGCACCATGCCGACGGCGAGCGGTACCCACGCGTAGACGTAGGTGACCGCGAGGACGTCGAGGTAGGCCGTCGCGATGCCGGTGGAGGCGAGACCGAGCGCACCGACGGTCCCGGCCGGGCGACGGCGCACGAGCACCGCGGCCCCGACGAGCGCGCCCGCGAGGAGCGCGCCGCTGACGACGCGGGCGACCGGGCCGAAGTACCCCATCTGGATGGCCAGGGCGAGCAGGAAGGCGACGCCGATGAGGGTGATGGCGGCACCGACGACGGCGAGCAGCTTGGCGACGAGCCCGTCGCGCTGCCACCACGGGATCGTAGGCGGCAGCGGGACGGCGGGTGCGGGGGGAGCAGCGGCTGCGGCGGGAGCATGGGACGCCGGCGGCGGCGTCACGAGCCCCGGCACGGGGGCGGTCTGCGCGGGCAGGTCGTGCGGGGTGGCCGACGCGGCCGGGAGCTCGTCACCGACCTCGACGACCGGGACGGAGGGGGCCGCCGTGGGGGCCCGGTGCTCGGGCGTGGCCTCGGTCGCGAGGTGGGCGCGGAGGCGGGCCAGCTCGTTGCCGACTCCGTACATGCGCGACATCGCGTCCGCGAAGTCGTCCTCGATCGCGCGCACCCTCTCGAGGACCGGGTCTCCTGACATGCTCATGCCCCCAGTGTGCCGTTGTCGGCACACCGGGGGCATGAGTTCGGCTACTCAGCGCCGCCTTCAGACGCCACACCCGAAGGCGGGGGTAGCACCCCTGTGGGAGCCAGAGGAAGTCGGTGCCGGTGTCGGGGGAGGAGACGATCGTGCACGCGTTGCTTCCCTCTCCTGTGCTCCTGCGACCATCCTGCGACACCCGGCTTGGACGCCGCTGGCATCGACCTGTGAGTCGCCTGAGCGAGGAGCGGTCCCTCAGGAGGTCGTGGTGGGCGCGGTGCCCAGGGTCGCCGTGATCGACAGCTCCTTGCCGTCGCGGATGACGGCGAGGTCGACGGTGGTGTCGATCTTGTGCGCATGGACGAGCCCGACGAGGGACTCGGCCGAGGAGACCGGCGCCTTGTCGACGGCGACGATGAGGTCGCCCTCGCGCAGGCCCGCCTCGGCGGCGGGGCTACCGCCGGAGACGGACTCGACCTTCGCGCCCGACCGGCTCGCGGCCCCCTGGGTCGCGGTGCCGTCGCTCGGGGTGACCCCGAGGAAGGCGTGCTGGGCCGAGCCGTCCTCGATGAGCTGCTGGGCGATCCAGCTCGCCTCGTCGACGGGGATGGCGAAGCCGATGCCGATGCTGCCGGACTGCCCGCCGGAGCCACCGAGGCTGGCGATGGAGGAGTTGATCCCGACGAGCCGGCCGGCAGCGTCGACGAGCGCCCCTCCGGAGTTGCCCGGGTTGACCGCGGCCGAGGTCTGGATCGCGGAGGTCACGACCGGCGCGCCCTGCGGCTGCCCGAAGGGCGACTGGCCCTGGCCCTCGCTCGAGCTCGTCGTCACGGGACGGTTGAGCGCGCTCACGATGCCCGTGGTCACGGTGCCGGAGAGACCGAGGGGGTTGCCGATCGCCATGACGGGGTCGCCGACCTGCAGCTGGTCGGACGAGCCGACGGTGATCGGCGTGAGGCCCTCGGGTGGGTCGGTGAGCGTCACCACGGCGAGGTCGGTGGAGGCGTCCTCACCCGCGATCGTCGCCTCGTAGGTCTTGCCGTCGGCGAGCGTCACCGTGATCTGGGGGTTGTCGCCGGCGCCGCTCACGACGTGGTGGTTGGTCAGCACGTGGCCCTTGGTGTCGATCACCACGCCGGAGCCTTCTCCGCCGGCCCCGTTGCCCTGCACCGTGATGGACACGACGCTCGGAGAGACGGCCGCCGTCACCGCGTTCCAGTCCGGGTTGGTCTTCGCGGCGCTGCTCACCGGGACGACGTCCGCCCCGCTCGAGGCCGTGTCGGACGCGGTCGCGACCGTGGCCGGGCCGGTGTCGGCGAGGCTGATGGCCCCCCACGTGCCACCGGTGGCGAGTGCCGCGGACAGGAGGCCGACAGCGGCCAGCTCACCGAACCGGCGCCCCCCGTGCCGCGGCAGGCGGGGCGGAGGGGGTGCGGCGAGTGCCGTCGTGTACGGGGTGGTCGGCGTGGGGCCGTCCTGTCGCGGCTGGTGCGGCGGCAGCGGCGCGGTGGGCTGGCTCATCAGGTCTCCTTGTCCGAAGCGGTGCCCTCACTCTCGCGCGCGGACTTCGGACGACCCTTGGCCCCACCTGTGGGGTTCCTGTGCGACCGTTCGTCTGCATTGCCCTAGGGCAATGCGGCCTTGCGCGACCGTTCGTCTGCATTGCCCTAGGGGAATGCGGGGTCGAAGGGGGTCAGACGCGGGCGGGGCGGACCGGAGCGCCGGCCGGCAGCTCGACGCGGAAGGTCGCGCCGCCGCCGGGGGTCTCCAGGACCGTCACCGAGCCGTGGTGCTGGGAGACGATCGCGGCCACGATCGCCAGCCCGAGGCCGCTGCCGCCCCGGGCGCGCGAGCGCGCCTTGTCGACGCGGAAGAAGCGCTCGAAGACGCGCTCTGCGACGCGCGGGTCGATGCCGGCCCCGTGGTCGCGCACCTCGATGACGGCACGGTCGCCGACCTGACCCGTGCGCACCTCGACGAGGACGTGGTCGGCGGTGTGCATGAGCGCGTTGCCGATGAGGTTGCTGAGCACCTGGCGCAGCCGGCCGTCGTCACCACGCAGCATCACCGGGGTGAGCTCGCCGTCGAGGCCGACGAGCTGGATGCGGCGGTGCGGCGCGCGGGCACGGGCGTCGTGCACGGTCTCGGCGCACAGGACGACGAGATCGACCTCGGCGAGCTCGAGCGGTCGCTGGTCGTCGAGGCGGGCGAGGAGCAGCAGGTCGTCGACGAGGCCGGTCATGCGCGAGGCCTCGCCCTCGATGCGCTCCAGGGCCTGGCTCGTCTGGGCAGGCCCCTGGACGGCGCCCTGCCGGTAGAGCTCGGCGTACCCGCGCACGGTGGCGAGCGGGGTGCGCAGCTCGTGGCTGGCGTCGGCGACGAACTGGCGCATCTTGGTCTCGGAGGCCTCCTGCACGGCGAAGCTGCGCTCGATCTGGCCGAGCATCGAGTTGAGCGACTCGCTGAGGCTGGCCACCTCGTCGTGGCTGTGCCGCACGGGTACCCGTCGGGCCAGGTCGCCCGCGGCGATCGCGGCGGCGGTGTCCTCGATGCGACGAAGGGGGCGGAAGGCCCGGCGCGTCGCGAACCAGCCGAGCAGCCCGCAGGTGACGAGGGCCGCGAGGCCGACGACCGCGGTGACGACGGCGAAGCGCTGGATGACCTCGTTGACCCCGGTCATCGGCATGCCGACGGCGAAGGTCGAGCCGTCGGTGTAGGGGCCGGCGATGAAGCGCCAGCGGGTCCGGCCGTCGGCCGAGGTGACGGTGAAGGGCTGGCGGGTCCGCACCCGAGGGTCGTCCAGGGCGAGCGACGGTACATCGGGCTGGGTCGTCTCACCGGTCGGCAGGCGGTACTGCCACGGGGAGCCGTCGGCGGGCTGGCGGACGAAGAAGAAGTTGGTCGGCCCCGAGCGCATGTCGCGCCGGTAGAAGCTCGTGTCCTCCTCGCCCTGGGTCAGGAGACCGGAGGTGTCCTCGGCGACCGGCTCGGCGACGGCCCGGAGCTGGTCGTCGACATTGGCCTTGAGGTCTCGCTGCAGGAGGTAGGCGGTCGTGAGGGAGGTCGCCAGGAGGCCGGTCATCAGCAGGGTCAGCAGGATGACGATGAGCCGCCACGTGAGCGGCATCGCCTCGAGCTTGCGCACCAGGGGCGCGGTGACCCGCTCCACGCTCACTCCGGCGGAAGTCGCAGCACGTAGCCGAAGCCGCGCTTGGTGTGGATGAGCGGTGGCAGGCCGTCGGTGTCGATCTTGCGCCGCAGGTAGGAGATGTAGGACTCGACGATCCCCATCTCGCCGCGGAAGTCGTAGTCCCAGACGTGGTCGAGGATCTGCGCCTTGGACAGCACCCGGTTGGGGTTGAGCATCAGGTAGCGCAGCAGCTTGAACTCGGTCGGCGAGACGTCGATCGACCGGCCCGCGCGGCGCACCTCGTGGCCCTCGTCGTCGAGCTCGAGGTCGGCGAAGCGCAGCACCGACTCGGCGCTCGGCACATCCTGGGTCCGCCGCAGGATGACGCGGATGCGGGCGATGACCTCCTCGAGCGAGAAGGGCTTGGTCACGTAGTCGTCGCCCCCGACCGTGAGGCCCTTGAGCTTGTCGTCGAGGGAGTCGCGGGCGGTGAGGAAGAGGATCGGCTGACGGCGCTCGGCGGCCCGCAGCTTGGCGGCGACCTCGAAGCCGTCGATGTCGGGCAGCATGACGTCGAGGACGATGAGGTCGGGCTCGAGGCGGTGCACGGCGTCGAGCGCGGCCTGCCCGTCGCCGGCGACCTGGACCTCGAAGCCCGCGAAGCGCAGCGACGTGGCGAGGAGCTCGCGGATGTTGGGCTCGTCCTCGACCACGAGGAGGCAGGGGCTCTCGTCCGGGGAGATGGCTGAGGTGCTCACCGGATCGAGTGTGCGCCCGGTGTCTGGGCGTTGGCTGGGAGATCTCTGGGGCGAGGTGTCCTCGGCAGGTCACGGACTCACAACGAAGGGGGTCCGCGCGGGCTCTAGCGCCCCCCTTCGCCCCTCGATTTGGTCGGGTGGAGGGACTCGGCGGACCGGGAGCGCCCTGGGGAAGACCCTCCGAGGGGGAGGTAGTCGTGCGTCACTCTCGCACCCTGGCCGGATCCGCCGCATTCATGCTCGCCCTGGTCCTCGCGGCCTGCGGGAGCTCAGACTCCGACAGCGAGGGGTCGGGGGACAAGCTCGCCCAGCTCAAGGAGAAGGGCAGCGTCACCGTCGCCTTCGCCGGCGAGGAGCCCTACTCCTACGAGAAGGACGGCGAGCTCACCGGCGCCACGATCGCGCTGCACAAGAAGATCTTCAAGGAGATGGGGATCAACGAGGTCAAGGGCGTCAAGACCGAGTGGGGCTCGCTCATCCCCGGCCTGAACGCCGGACGCTTCGACGTCATCTCCGCGGGCATGTCGATCCTGCCGGATCGGTGCAAGCAGGCCTCCTTCGGTGACCCGGAGATCCTCTACACGACCGCGCTCATGGTCCCCGAGGGCAACCCCAAGAACCTCAAGGACCTCGACGACGTCAAGGAGTCGGGCGCCAAGCTCGTCACGATGTCCGGCGCGATCGAGTCCGACTACGCCAAGTCCCTGGGGATCAAGGCGACCGAGGTCGGCAGCCCGCAGGACGGCATGGACGCGGTGACCCGCGGCCGCGGTGACGTCTTCGCGCTGACGGGGATCTCCCTTCGCGCGATGGCGGAGAAGAGCCCGGACGCCAAGGTCGAGGTGACCGAGCCCTTCGTCGCTGTCGTCGACGGCAAGGAGCAGGTCGGCGCCGGCGCGACCGTCTTCCGCAAGGAGGACGAGACGCTGCGCGACGCCTACAACAAGGAGCTCGCCAAGATCACCAAGGACAAGGCGTCCTACGAGGAGGTCATCGGCGAGTTCGGCTTCACCGACGCCGAGCGCCCCAAGGGTGACCTGACCACCGAGCAGCTCTGCGCGGGCGAGCTGCCCGACGCGAAGTGACCGAGAACCTCGACGCGCTGCGGGATGCCCTGCCGCGGTTGGGCGAGGGCGTGCTCGTCACGCTCCAGCTCACCCTCGGCGGGGCGCTCGTCGCCTTCCTCGTCTCCGTCCTGCTCGGGCTGCTGTCGATCAGCCGGGTCGCGCCCGTGCGGTGGCTCTCCACGGTCGTCGTCGAGTTCTTCCGCGGGACCTCCCTCGTCGTGCAGCTCTTCTGGCTGTACTACGTCATGCCGCTCTTCGGCGTGAGCTGGGACGCGGTCCTCACCGGCGTCATCGCCCTCGGGCTCAACTACGGTGCCTACGGCGCCGAGATCGTGCGCGGCTCGATCAACGCGGTCGACAAGGGCCAGTGGGAGGGCGCCACCGCCCTCAACATGTCGCCGCTGACGCGGATGCGGCGGATCATCTGGCCGCAGGCCTGGGCGCTCATGCTCTCCGGGTACAACAACCTGCTGATCATGCTCGTCAAGGGCACGGCGGTCGCGCTCTTCATCGGGCTGCAGGACCTCACCTACGAGGTCGAGGAGCTGCGCAGCAGCACGGGGGCGACGATCTTCGCCTACAGCGTCGGCCTGCTCGCCTACTACCTCATCGCGCTCGTGCTCTCGCAGGGCCTGAGGCAGCTCGAGAAGCGCGCGCGCCGCCGGCTCGGCATGCCCGTCCGGGGCACGCACGCGACAGCGGGGGTGAGCATCTGATGATGCCCGCGATCACCTTCGAGGAGTTCTGGAGCTGGGAGGCCGCCGCCGAGCTGCTGCCGGAGCTGCTCTCCGTCTTCGTCAAGGTCACCCTGCTCGTCACCGTGCTGGGCACGGCCATCGCCGCCTCGCTCGGGCTGCTGCTCGCCGTGATCACCGAGGTCCTGCCGCGGGCGCTGTCGGCGCTGCTGCGCTGGGTCATGGACGTCATCCGGATGACCCCCCTCATCGTCCAGCTGCTCTTCGCGAGCTTCCTCGTGCCGGTCAGCTGGGACCTCATGTGGGTGGGCACCGCGGTCATCGGCGTGCACTACGCGACGTACATGGCCGAGTCGTACATCGCCGGCATCGCCTCGGTCGACCGCGGCCAGTGGGAGGCGGCGCGTGCGCTCAGCCTGCCCCAGGGCCGCACCTGGCGGGCCGTCGTCCTGCCGCAGGCGCTACGGGCGACGTTGCCGGCCCTCGGGAACTGGGCGATCTCGATGTTCAAGGACACGCCCTTCCTCTTCGCGATCACCGTGCTCGAGATGGTCACCGTGGCCCAGCAGTACGGCAACAACACCTTCCGCTACAACGAGGCCTTCACCATCGCCGGCCTCATCTTCCTCGCGGCGAGCCTCGTCACGGCCGTCGCCGTCCGCAGACTGGAGCGTGCACTTGTCTACTGACACGACGACCGCGGGGGCCTCCCCTTCGTCCCCGACGCCACCGGTCATCCGCTTCGAGGACGTCGACAAGTCCTTCGGGGACACCACGGTCCTCTCCGGGCTCAGCTTCGACGTCGCCCAGGGTGAACGCGTCACGCTCATCGGGCCGAGCGGGTCGGGCAAGACGACGATCCTGCGGCTCGTCATGACGCTCGAGGAGCTCACCGGCGGCTACATCTGGATCGACGGCCGACCGCTCACCCACGACAAGCGGGACGGCAAGCGGATCCGGTTGCGGGAGAAGGAGGTCGCCGCGACCCGCAAGAAGATCGGCATGGTCTTCCAGCACTTCAACCTCTTCCCCAACATGTCGGTCATCGACAACGTGACCGAGGCGCCCGTGCACGTGCTCGGGCGCAGCAAGGACGAGGCGCGTGAGCGCGGGCTCGCCCTGCTCGACCAGGTGGGGCTGAAGGACCGCGCCGAGGAGCACCCGAGCCGCCTCTCCGGTGGTCAGAAGCAGCGCGTCGCGATCGCCCGCGCGCTCGCGATGGACCCCAAGATCCTGCTGCTCGACGAGGTCACGTCCGCGCTCGACCCCGAGCTCGTGGGTGACGTGCTGCAGGTGCTGCGCGATGTCGCCGACTCGACCGACATCTCGATGCTCATCGTCACGCACGAGATGAAGTTCGCCCGCGACGTCTCGCACAAGGTGATGATGTTCGACCGGGGCCAGGTGCTCGAGCAGGGGACCCCGGACCAGATCCTCGGCAACCCCTCGCACGAACGGACCCGGAAGTTCCTCGACTCGATCCTCTGACCCCGGGGAGGTCCGAGCGGCCTAGAGATCGTCGGCGTCGAGGATCCGGTAGGCGTACCCCTGCTCGGCGAGGAAACGCTGCCGGTGGGAGGCGAACTCCGCGTCGACGGTGTCGCGGGTGACGACGGTGTAGAAGTGCGCCGTGCGGCCGTCCCCCTTCGGCCGCAGGACCCGACCGAGGCGCTGGGCCTCCTCCTGGCGGGAGCCGAAGGTCCCGCTCACCTGGATCGCGACGCTCGCCTCGGGCAGGTCGACGGAGAAGTTGGCCACCTTGGACACGACGAGCAGGCTCGACCTCCCTTCGCGGAAGTCGGCGAAGAGCTCCTGACGCTGCTTCACGGGGGTCTCCCCGGTGATGAGGTCGGCGTCGAGCTGCTCGGCGAGCTCGTGGAGCTGGTCGAGGTACTGGCCGATGACGAGCGTGGGCTCGCCCCGGTGCTGGTCGACGATCGTGCGGACGATCCCGAGCTTGACCGGTGAGCAGGACGCGAGCCGGTAGCGGTCGTCGGGCTCGGCGATCGCGTACGTCATCCGCTCGGCGTCGGAGAGGGTCACGCGCACCTCGACGCAGTCGGCCGGGGCGATGTAGCCCTGCGCCTCGATGTCCTTCCACGGCGCGTCGAACCGCTTGGGCCCGATGAGCGAGAAGACGTCGGCCTCGCGGCCGTCCTCGCGCACCAGGGTCGCGGTGAGGCCCAGGCGCCGGCGGGCCTGCAGGTCGGCGGTCATGCGGAAGATCGGCGCGGGCAGCAGGTGCACCTCGTCGTAGACGACGAGGCCCCAGTCGCGCGCGTCGAGCAGGTCGAGGTGCGGGTAGACGCCCTTCCTCTTGAGCGTGAGGACCTGGTACGTCGCGATGGTCACCGGGCGGATCTCCTTGCGCGCACCGGAGTACTCGCCGATCTCGTCCTCGGTGAGCGTGGTCCGCTCGAGGAGCTCGTCCTTCCACTGCCGCGCGCTCACCGTGTTGGTCACGAGGATGAGCGTCGTCGCCTTGGCGGCGGCCATCGCGCCGGCGCCGACGAGCGTCTTGCCGGCCCCGCACGGGAGCACGACGACGCCCGACCCACCGTCCCAGAACCCGTCGACGGCCTGCTGCTGGTAGGGCCGCAGCTCCCACCCGTCCTGCGTCAGGTCGATCGGGTGGGCCTCGCCGTCGACGTACCCGGCACGGTCCTCGGCGGGCCAGCCGACCTTGAGCAGCTCCTGCTTGAGGGTGCCGCGCTCGGAGGGGTGGACGACGACCTCGTCGGGGGAGAGCAGCTCGCCGAGGAGGGGCTTGATCTTCTTGTGCCGCATGACCTCGGTGAGCACGGCGCGGTCGGTGGCGCGCAGCACGAGCTGTTCCCCGTCCTTCTCCAGCACGAGCCGGCCGTAGCGGTCCATCGTCTCGGCGATGTCGACGAGCAGGGCCTGCGGGACGGGGTAGCGCGAGTGGGTGACGAGGGCGTCGACGACCTGCTCGGCGTCGTGGCCGGCGGCCCGGGCGTTCCACAGGCCGAGCGGGGTGATCCGGTAGGTGTGGATGTGCTCCGGGGCGCGCTCGAGCTCGGCGAAGGGGGCGATGGCCCGCCGCGCGTCCGCCGAGCGCTCGTGGTCGACCTCGAGCAGCAGCGTCTTGTCGCTCTGGACGATGAGCGCGCCGTCGAGGCTCACGTCGAGCTCCCGGCCGCGACGACGACGACGAAGAACCCGACGACCGCCAGGACCGTCAGCAGCATGAGCGCGCCGAAGGTGATCCAGCCGATGTTGGTCAGACGCCGCGCGCCCTCGGGGTCGGTGGCGTTCTTCGTCAGGCCGAGGATGCCGAGGATGAGCGCCGGGATGCCGGCGACGCAGCAGTACCCGGACGCCATGGCCATGCCGGAGAAGACGACGAGGACGATCGCCGAGACGTTGACCGGGGCCGGCGGGGGCAGATGACCGTAGGGCGGCGGCGCGAACGGGCCCGGCCCCATCGGGGCGGGCGGCATCGGGGCCGGCGGCCGGGCGCCGGGCTCGTACGCCGGCGGTCGAGCGGGCTCGTCGTCGCGCACGTACGGGTCGGACACGTAGGGGTCCGTGCCCCGCGGGTCGGGCCGCTGCGACGGGTACGGGTCCTGGCTCATCTGTGGTGTCCTCCCTGACCCGTGGTGTCCCGGGCCCGGCACCACGGTACGTGATGGGAGCATGGTCCTCATGAGTCGTGCACTGCCGCAGACCGAGCCGATGACGGGCCTGCCCGAGCGGGTGACGATCTACGAGGTCGGGGCCCGTGACGGGTTGCAGAACGAGAAGGCGAGCGTCCCCACCGAGGTCAAGGCCGAGTTCGTCCGCCGCCTCGTCGCCGCCGGCCTCGAGACGGTCGAGACCACCTCCTTCGTCTCCCCCCGCTGGGTGCCGCAGCTCGCCGATGCGACCGAGCTGCTGGACCAGCTCGGTGAGGCCGGGCGGGGCCCCCTTCGTCCCGTGCTCGTGCCCAACGAGCGAGGTCTTGACCGCGCGCTCGAGGCCGGGGTCGGTGCCGTGGCGATCTTCGGGAGCGCGACGGAGACCTTCGCGCAGAAGAACCTCGGGCGCTCGCGCGCGGAGTCGGTCGAGATGTTCGCGCCGGTCGTGCAGCGGGCGCAGGACGCCGGGCTCTGGGTCCGCGCGTACGTCTCGATGTGCTTCGGGGACCCGTGGGAGGGCCCGGTGCCGGTGGCGCAGGTCGCCGACGCCTGCGCCGAGCTCATGGACCTCGGTTGTGACCAGCTCTCGGTCGGCGACACCATCGGCACCGGCACCGCCGGGCACGTCGAGGCGCTGCTCGCGGAGCTCGACCGGCGCGGCATCGGGACGGACCGGGTCGGCGTGCACTTCCACGACACCTACGGCCAGGCGCTCGCCAACACGCTGACCGCGCTGCGCGCCGGCGTCACCGTCGTCGACGCGTCCACGGGCGGTCTCGGCGGCTGCCCCTACGCGAAGTCGGCGACCGGCAACCTCGCGACCGAGGACCTCGTGTGGATGCTCGACGGGGCCGGTGTCGAGACGGGCGTCGACCTCGACGCCCTCGTGTCGACGAGCGTGTGGATGGCCGAGCAGCTCGGCAGGCCCTCGCCGTCGCGGGTGGTCAAGGCCCTGACGGGCGCCTGACGAAGGGGGATCCTCACCCCGGGGCGACGACCCCGGTGATCCGGTGCAGGGAGAACATCTGCAGCGTCGAGTCGACCTCGCCGATCACCCTGCCGCCCTCGACGGCGGTGGGGCGGAAGAGCATCCGCCTGGTCGCGCCGGTCGCGTCGGCGATGCCGAGCCAGACGGCTGCCCGGTCGGCGACGGCCTCGCGCAGGAGCGCCGAGCTGCTCGCCGGGTCGAGCGCAGGGATCGTCGGCGCGCCGTCGTCGTCGACGCGGCGCTGGTGCTCGGCGCGGACCTCCCCCTCGCGCAGCCGGCGCACGACGTCGGGCGAGGGCTCGGGGGCGACCTCGACGACCGGGCGCTCGCGCCGCGGCGTGATCCGCTGGCCGGGCGGCCGGACCGAGACGACGCCGCCCACGCCCTCGAGGGCGGGTGAGGCGCCGACCTCACGCAGCGCCTCGAGCAGCACCGTCGGCCCCACGGGCGAGACGAGGACGGTCGGGGCGAGCTGGCGCAGCTGCAGGTGGGTGAGGTCGCGGTGGGTCAGCAGGGTCTCGAGGTGGGTCGGGTCGTCGCTGCGCAGGTAGCTGCCCGCGGTGCCGACCCGCAGCTGCCCGTGGCGCCGGGCCACGTCGCGCACGAGGTAGTCGAGCGGCTGCGGGACCGGGGTCGCGCTGAACCGCGCGAGCGTCTCGAGCAGGTCGTCGGCGGTCAACCCGGCGTCGAAGGCCGCGCGCAGCGAGGTCTCGGTGAACCGGTGGACGCCCGCGCCCCCGCGCGACTCGAGCACCGCGCTGCGCCGCAGGAGCGTGGCGAGCTCGGGGACGGGGGTGCCCGGGACGATCGCGGTGAGGTCGGCCTGGAGGAGGAGCCGGTCGACGGGCTCGGGCACGAGGGCGGCGAGTGCCCGGGTCGCGGCGGCCTCGTCGGTACCCAGGAGCCGGCCGAAGGAGCCGAGCGCGCCGCGGCCGGTGATCCCGAGGGCCTCGCACTCCCTCACGAGCCCGGCGACGACCTCGTCGGCCAGGTGCGGCATGCGCCGCGGCCGGCGGTGGCGCAGCAGCGCGACCAGCTCGGTCGGGGTGGGCGCGGTCCCGGGCGGCAGTGCGGCGAGGATCTCGAGCAGGTCGTGGCGCAGGGCGCGGACAGGCGGCCAGACCATCCCCTCGGAGAGGGCGTTGACGCGGCCCCCGTCGTCGGGCGCGGGCACGACGCCGGCGCGCAGGGAGTGCAGCCACGGCCCGGCGAGGGAGGTCCAGCGCTCGGCGGGGGTGTGCGAGCGCCAGTCCTCGACGGCGGTCGTGAGCCGCCACGTCGGCTCCGCCGCCTGGTCGTCGCAGATGAGGTGGGCGCCGAGCGCGAGGTCGAGCAGGAAGGTCGCGCTCGGCTCGTCGACGTCGACCTTGCCGGCGAGGGAGCGCAGGTCGCGCACCGCGAGACCCCCGCTGCGCAGCACCCGGGGGCGGGCGGCCTCGATGTGGTCGAGCAGCTCGTCGACGAGGGCGAGCGCCTCGGTCGCAGAGGCCGCGGCGGCGAGGTCCACGTCGCCGGCGTCGGCCGTGCGCGCGGCGATCTCGGGTCCGGTCAGCGGGGTCTGGAGGAGGCGTCCGCCGCGCACGTGCAGGGCGACCTCGCGCGGCACGACGACGTGGTCGGCGTCGGCCGGGGCGACGAGCCCGGCGTCGACCAGGTCGGCCACGGCGAGGCCGGTGCGCCCCTCGGGGTCGCTCGGCCGGGCCGCGGTGGGTCCGTGCTGGGCGATGCGCTCGAGGACGCGTCGCGGCTCCGGGCGAAGGGAGCAGACCGCCTCCTCGAGGTCGTCCGGCAGGGCGTGGCCCAGGTCCTGCGACGTCGGGCCGAGCCCCGCGGGGTGCGGGCCGAGGACGTCGGTGACGGTCCGGGCGAGGACCGGTCCGTCCGGAGAACGCCAGAGGAGGGCGGCGACGGTGAGGTCCTCGAGGAGGGGGGCGGCGCCCCCTTCGTCCGTGCCCAGGAGGGGGGCGACGACCGCCGGGTCGGTGCTGCCGGTGAGGGCGCAGGCCTGGAGCGCGGTGAGGTGCGGCAGGTCGAGGTGGTCGACGGCGCGGGCGGTGCTGGCACGGGTGCTCGCCCGGGCGGCCAGTGCCGTCAGGTCGGCCGGCTGCGGCCGGGCCAGGTCCGGGCGCAGCTCCAGCAGGGCCACGAGCTCCTCGTCGGAGCGGTGGCGGATGTCCTCGGCGAGGGAGCGCACCGACACAACGGTAGTTCAGCCGACGGACGACCCGGTCGGCGAGGCCGTCCGGGCCACGCCGTTGACCTCGGGGCTGATGAGCCGTTCGAGCCGCAGCATGACCCAGCCGGTGAGCACGAGGCCGGCGACGATGGTCCCGATGAAGGCGCCGCCGAGGTCGCGGTCGAGCAGGAAGCCCGCGGCGAGCGGGCCGAGCACGCCGCCGGTCATGAAGGCCGTCGACTGCGCCGCGTTGACCCGACCCCGCAGGTGGTCGGGTGCCATGTCGTTGGTGATCGCCGGCAGGGTCGGCTGGAGGAGGGTCTCGCCGAGGCCGAAGAGCGCGCCGAAGAGGACGACGAGGACGGCGGCCGCGAGCGTGCCCGGCAGCAGCCCGCTCAGGCCCATCGCGCCCCACGCGCCGAGCCAGATGACGAGCATGATGAGGCCGACGCGGGTGCGGCGGTGGCCCTCGATGCGGTGCAGCACCCAGAACTGCAGGAGCACGATGACGGCCGTGTTGGCGGCGAAGAGGACGCCGATCGTCTCGGTGCCGACCTGCGAGACGGTGCGCGCGAAGGCCGGGATGCCCGCCTCGAGCTGCCCGTAGCCGACGAAGCTCGAGACGACCGCGAGCAGGAGCACCCAGCGCATGCCCGGCAGCCGCAGGACCGTGGCGTAGCTGGGCCGCGGGCCGTCGTCGTCGGGCGCCTCGGCCCGCGCGTGCACGTGGCGCAGGGGGCCGAGCAGCCAGGCTCCCGGGATGAGGACGAGCACCGCGTCGACCAGGAAGATCGCCTCGAAGGTCACCGGCCGCGTGACGTCGACGAAGGCCCCGGCGACGAGACCGCCGACGCCGATGCCGAGGTTGAGCAGCGCGAAGTTGACGCCGAAGTACCGCTGCCGCAGCGGTCCCCGCACGAGCGCGGAGATGAAGGTGTTGGCGGCGGACCAGCCGATGCTCGCCGACAGCCCCATGAGGGCCGCGCCCAGGACGGCGACGGGGACGGTGACGGCGAAGGCCATCGCGATCGCCCCGAGGCTCTGGCAGACGCCCGCGACGATGAGCATCCACCTCGCGCCGAGGCGGTCGGTGAGGCTGCCCATGGGCGCGGCCGCCAGCGCCGCGACGAGGGCGAGCAGCGCCATGATCGAACCCGCCGTGTCGAGGGCGACATGGCGCACCTCGTGCAGGTAGATGACCGTGAAGGGCAGCGTCATGCCCCGCCCGAGGTGCTGGAGGGCGACCGTGGAGAGGAGGAACCTCCCTTCGCGCGGCAGCGCCCGCCAGAAGCCGGGAAGGCCGTTGCCGATCTCGGAGGTGGGGACGTCCTTGGGCAGCGCGGTCACGAGGGGACATCCTGCCCCCGGCCACCGACAGCCGACCACCGGATTTCGGCTCCCACGCGTTAGCCTTGCGGTTGGCGCACATCCGTGCGCCCATCCAGACGCAGGACGAGCAAGAGGTGCACGGTGCCCACTGGCAAGGTCAAGTGGTACGACGCGGAGAAGGGCTTCGGCTTCATCTTCGGGGACGACGGCGAGGACATCTTCCTGCACGCCAACGCCCTGCCCGAGGGTCTGACGACCCTCAAGGGCGGCACCCGTGTCGACTACGGCATCGTCGAGGGCCGCCGCGGCGCCCAGGCGCTGTCCGTCAAGGTCCTCGACGCCCCGCCGAGCGTCAGCTCCAACATCCGCCAGCGCGACCGCAAGCCGGCCGAGGACATGGCCGCGATCGTCGAGGACGTCATCAAGCTCCTCGACGACGTGGGCAACGCCCTGCGCCGCGGCCGATACCCCGACAGGGGCCACGGCGCCAAGGTCGCCCAGGTCCTGCGTCGCATCGCCGACGACCTGGAGGGCTGACATGACCGAGAGTGCCACGCAGCCCCGTACCCGGGCCAAGGCTCGGCCCAAGGCCGACGCCGTCCTGGCTGCGGCCGTCGAGCCCGCGCGCCGCGAGCTGCTCGAGGCGACGAAGGGGGAGGGCGTCGGCGAGCACGTCGGCTTCACCCTTGACGCCGAGCGCCTCGGCACCCACTGGTTCGCCGCGACCCTGCCCGGCTACGGCGGCTGGGCCTGGGCCGTCACCGTCACCCGCGCGCCGCGCTCCAAGAGCGCGACGGTCTGCGAGTCCCAGCTGCTCCCGGGCGACGACGCCGTCCTCTCGCCCGAGTGGCTGCCCTGGGCCGAGCGCCTCGCGCCCGGTGACGTCGGCCCCGGCGACGTCACCCCCAGGATCGACGACGACCC
Source organism: Janibacter terrae NBRC 107853 (assembly GCF_001591405.1). GTDB lineage: Bacteria > Actinomycetota > Actinomycetes > Actinomycetales > Dermatophilaceae > Janibacter > Janibacter terrae. Next base: position 482,142 of record NZ_BCUV01000007.1, on the reverse strand, counting down.
CAACCTCGTGGCCGGCTTCGAGGCGACCGGCGAGGAGGACGTCGACGCCGTCGCGCTGTGGGAGCTCGGGCTCGGCCGTCCCCGCGTGCTCTCCGCCGAGGGCCGGGACACCGCCGCCCAGCGCTGGTACGACGGCGCGCACGGCCCGACGGCCGAGGTGGCGGTCAAGGCCCCCGCGGCGTGCGAGAGCTGCGGCTACTTCCTCCCGATGGCCGGCGAGCTGCGCCGCGTCTTCGGCGTCTGCGCCAACGAGTGGAGCCCGAGCGACGGCGGCGTCGTGAGCCGCGACCACGGCTGCGGTGCGCACTCCGAGATCGACATGGGCGCCCCCGAGCCGGAAAAGGTCGGGACCCCCATCCTCGACGACGAGGTCCTCGAGACCCTCTGAGGCGCCATACGATGGCGCCCATGACCACCCCTGCTGCGCCTCCGGTGGAGGCCTCCGCGATCGAGCGGTACTTCAAGATCCACGAACGAGGTTCGACGGTCGCGCAGGAGGTCCGCGGCGGGTTCGCGACCTTCTTCACGATGGCCTACATCGTCGTCCTCAACCCGCTGATCATCGGCACCCAGGCCGACTCGACGGGTGGCTTCCTCGGCGGGGGTGACGCACCCAACCTCCCGATGGTCGCGGCCGCCACGGCGCTCGTCGCCGGCGTGATGACGCTCCTCATGGGCGTCGTCGCCAACTACCCGCTGGCGCTCGCGGCGGGTCTGGGGCTCAACGCCTTCGTCGCCTTCGGCATCGCCAAGCTGCCGGAGATGACGTGGGCCGACGCGATGGGCCTGGTCGTCCTCGAGGGTCTGATCATCCTGCTGCTCGTCCTCACCGGGTTCCGCAAGGCGGTGCTGCACGCCGTGCCGCCGCAGCTGAAGACCGCGATCTCGGTCGGCATCGGCCTCTTCATCACCATCGTCGGTCTCGTCGACGCCGGCTTCGTGCGCAAGGCCGCCGGCGGTCCCCTCGGTGAGCTGGGCGTCGGCGGCTTCCTCGCCGGCTGGCCGCTGCTCGTCTTCGTCATCGGCCTCTTCATCATCGTCACGCTCCACGTGCGCGGGGTGAAGGGCGCGATCCTCTACGGCATCCTCGGCACGACGGTCCTCGCGATCGTCGTCGAGGCGGTCTTCGACATCGGCTCGCAGACCAACAGCAAGGGCGAGCTGGTCAACCCGACCGGGTGGGGCCTCAACGTCCCGACCATCCCGGGCTCGCTCGTCGCGGCGCCCGACTTCGGCCTGCTCGGTGACTTCAGCCTGCTCGGGTCCTTCGAGAAGATCGGCATCGTCTCGGCGATGCTGCTCGTCTTCACGATCCTGCTCGCGGACTTCTTCGACACGATGGGCACGATGGTCGCCGTCGGTGCCGAGGGCCACCTGCTCGACGAGGAGGGCAACCCGCCCAACTCGCAGCGCATCCTCATCGTCGACTCCCTCGCCGCCGCCGCCGGTGGTGCCGCGTCGGTCAGCTCCAACACGAGCTACATCGAGTCCGCCTCCGGCGTGGGCGAGGGGGCGCGCACGGGCCTGGCCTCGGTCGTGACCGGCGTGCTCTTCCTGCTCGCGACCTTCCTGTCGCCGCTCGTCTCGGTCGTCCCGTACGAGGCCGCCACCCCGGCGCTCGTGCTCGTCGGCTTCCTGATGATGCAGCAGGTCAAGGAGATCGACTGGGACGACCTGGAGATCGCGATCCCGGCCTTCCTCACGATCATCCTCATGCCGTTCACCTACTCGATCACCGCGGGCATCGGCGCCGGGTTCGTCACCTACGTCTTCATCAAGGCCGTCCGTGGCCGGGCCGCGGCGATCCACCCGCTCATGTGGCTCGTGGCCGCGCTCTTCGTCCTCTACTTCGCGATCGACCCGATCAAGGGGATGCTCGGGGTCGGCTGACCTCCCCCCTTCGTCCTCCGCGGGGTCCGACCCGCACCTGAACCCGCATTCCCCTAGGGCAATGCGGGTTCAGGTGCGCATTGCCCTAGGGGAATGCAGACGTCGTCGAGGTAGTTAGCACGGGTAATGAGTTGTGCTAACTTGTTGCGAGACGAAGGGAGACCCGTGACCCAGACGACCACGAGGGCGAAGGGAGTGGGCTCGCTCAGCGAGGACCTGCGCCTGGCATGCATGCGCATCAGCCGCCGGATCCGCTTCGAGAGCACCGACGAGGTCGCGCCGCACCACTTCTCCGTGCTGGCCCGGCTCGAGGGCGGCCCGCTCACCCCTCGCGCGCTCGCGGACGTCGAGAAGGTCTCCGCCCCGAGCATGACGCGCACCGTCGGCTGCCTCGTCGACGACGGCCTCGTCGAGCGCCATGACGACCCCCAGGACGGGCGCCGGGTGCTCATCGAGCTCACCGCCGAGGGCCGCGAGACCCTCGCCCGCACCCGTCGGCGCCGGGACCGCTGGATGTCCGAGCGGGTGGCCGAGCTGACCCGCGAGGAGCGACAGGCCCTCGAGGTCGCCGCCGAGATCCTCGGCAGGATCGCGGCCCGTTGAGCCCGACCTTCGCCTCCCTCTCGATCCGCAACTACCGCATCTACGCGACGGGCGGGCTCGTCTCCAACGTCGGCACGTGGATGGGTCGCGTCGCCCAGGACTGGGTCGTGCTCACCGAGCTGACCGACCACTCCGCGAGCGCGCTCGGCATCGTCACGGGACTGCAGTTCCTGCCGATGCTGCTCCTCGCTCCGTGGACCGGCGCGGTCGCCGACCGCTACCCCAAGCGCGTCCTGCTGCTGCTGACGCAGACCCTCCTCGGCCTGAGCGCGCTCGTCGGCGGTGTGCTCGTCGTGACCGGCAGCGCGCAGCTGTGGCACTTCTACGGCCTGGCGCTGCTCACGGGCGTCGCGACCGCCTTCGACAACCCGGCCCGACAGACCTTCGTCGCCGAGATGGTCCCGCGGGAGCGGCTGGCCAATGCCGTGGCGCTCAACTCCGCGTCCTTCAACCTCGGCCGGCTCATCGGCCCGGCCGTCGCCGGCCTCGTCATCGCCTGGGTCGGCTCGGGGGAGGCGCTGCTCGCCAACAGCCTGACCTTCGTCTCCGTGATCATCGCGCTGCTGCTCATGCGGGCGAGCGAGCTGACGCCGGCACCGCGCGCGACCGGGCGCGGCTCGGCGCTCGAGGGCCTGCGTTACGTGCGCGGGCGGCCCGACATCGTCCTCGTCATGGTGCTGATCTTCATGCTCGGCACCTTCGGCATGAACTTCCAGATCACCATCGCGCTCATGGCGACCAAGGTCTTCGACCGCGGGGCGCAGGACTACGGCCTGCTCGGCTCGATCATGGCGGTCGGCTCGCTGAGCGCCGCGCTCATGGCCGCCCGCCGCAGCGAGCCGCGGTTGCGGGTGCTGCTCACCTCGATGGTCGGCTTCACCTTCGCCGCGACGGGCGCCGCGCTGGCGCCGACCTACGTGACCTTCGCGATCGCGCTGGCCGCCTGCGGCCTGACCGCGCTCACGGCGATGACGACGGCCAACGCGATGGTCCAGATGCGCACCGACCCGGTGATGCGCGGTCGGGTCATGGCCCTCTACATGGCCATCTTCTTCGGCGGCACGCCCCTCGGCGCCCCGATCATCGGCTGGGTCGGGGACGTCCTCGGGCCGCGGTGGACGATCGGCATCGGGGCGATCGCGATGGCCATCACCCTGGTCGGTGTGTCGATCTGGCTGGCTCGGCACGAGAATGTGGAGGTGACGTACTCCAGCCAACGCCGCCCGAGGGTCCGGGTCTCCTCCGCACCCACCCACGACATCCCGCAGGCCGCCCAGTGACCCCCCGCTTCCGCCGCACGATGACCTGGCTCGTCCTCGGGTCGCTCGTCCTCGTCGCGGTGCTCTCCGCCTTCCTCTAGCCCCACGGGCGGCGAAGGGGGCGCGGCCGCGCCCCCTTCGTCCGGTCGAGGTGACACGGGACGAAGGGTGACCGACCGGATAGCCGGTCGGTATTACCTCGACCCGGCGGGGTGGGGGAGCAGGGGGAGGCAGCGCGGCGCCGGCTCGAAGGCCGGGTGCGGGTCGGCCCGGCGCACGAGGAGCAGCAGCTCGCCGATCTCGTGCTCCTCGTAGCCCACCGGTCGGCAGGACCGCCACAGGTCCAGGTCCGTCGCCGCGGAGCCGCGCGCGACGGCGGGGTCGACGAGCAGCGCCCGGGGTGCGAGGGAGCCGGGCATCCGCGTGGTCAGGTGGCGCTCGGGCAGCGCCGTCCTGACCGTCCACGGGTCCGCCCAGACGGTGAGGGTCGTGCCGGCAGGGACCTCGGCGCGCACGACGTCCGGAGCCAGCACGAGGCCGGAGGGCTGGGTCCGGGCCACGACCTCGACCTGCTCGACACCGAGCCGGACGGCAGGCAGCAGCGCCAGCGCAGCCACCACCGTCGCAGCGACGGCCCGTCTGCCCGAGCGCGAGCCCGAGCTCGGGGCCAGACCGGCGCCCGCGAGCGCCACGAGGAGCGGCCACCACACGTACTGGTAGTGCGGCAGCTGCACCGGGGAGAGGGAGAGCGCCAGGACCAGACCCAGCAGGGTCACGCCGACCGGGGTGGCCCGCAGCCCGTGCCGCACCCACCCGACGAGCAGCGCGACGACGAGACCTGCGGCGGCCGGCACCCCGAGCCGCTCCACGCTGAACCACAGCGAGGACCAGATCGGCGCGTGCTGGTGGGTCTCGCCGGCCACGACGACGGCGTGGCCGGCCTGGGCGTGCTCGAGCTGGAAGGTCACCGGCGTCGTCATCGCCGCGACGGCGTCGCCCTCCATCGGCACGAAGGGGAAGAGCCAGGCCAGCCCGGCGACGACCGCGGCCGCCACGGCGAAGGGGAGGACCCGCGCCGACCCGCGTGGCCGCCGGAGCGCGACCGCTGCCGGCACGAGCCCGAGCAGGGCGACCGCGCCGGTCATCTTGCAGGCCGCTGCGAGCCCGGTGAGGGCACCGCCGACGAGCAGCCAGCGGGTCTGCCGTCGGGCGACCGCGTGCAACCAGGCGAGCTGGGCGGCGGCCACGAAGAACCCCATGACGGCCTCGAGCGTCGCCGTCCGCCCCGGCGCGAAGGGCAGCGCCCACCACACCAGCGCCGTGACGACGCCGGCGACCGTGCTCCACCGCCCGGGCCGTCCGATCCGCCACACGAGCACGGCGATGACGATCCCGGTGAGCCACGTCGCGATCGCCGAGGGGAGGCGGGCGGCCACCAGCGTGTCACCGAGCGCCAGGTGCGCCAGGGCCATGAGCTCCTTGACGAGCGGCGGGTGCTGCGCGTTGACGAGCCAGTCGCCGTCGAGCAGCCCGAGTGCGGCCTCGTGGTAGTACAGCTCGTCGCCGCGCAGGTGCACCGCGTCGAGGCGCCACCCGACCGTGAAGGCCCCGAGCCCGCTCGCGGTGAGCAGCGCGAGATGTCGCGCCCGCGGGCGCAGGGTCAGAGTCGCTCCAGCACGAAGTCGACGCAGGCGAGCAGGGCCGACACGTCCTCCGGGTCGACGGCGGGGAAGGTGGCGATGCGCAGCTGGTTGCGCCCCAGCTTGCGGTAGGGCTCGACGTCGACGATCCCGTTGCGGCGCAGGGTCGCCGCGATCGCGGCCGCGTCCACGTCGTCGACGAAGTCGACCGTCGTGATGACCTGCGACCTGGCGGCCGGGTCGGTCACGAAGAGGCTCGTGGCATCCCCCTTCGTCGCCCAGTCGTGGATCCGCGACGAGCTGTCGGCCGTGCGGCCCGACGTGAAGGCCAGCCCCCCGGACTCGTTCATCCACCGCACCTGCTCCGCCATGAGCGCGAGCGTCGCCACGGCGGGCGTGTTGAGGGTCTGGTCCTTGCGGGAGTTGTCGATCGCCGCGGTGAGGGAGAGGAAGTCCGGGATCCACCGGCCGCTCGCCGCGAGCTCCTCGGCGCGCGCGATGGCTGCGGGGGACAGGACCGCGAACCAGATGCCGCCGTCGGCGCCGAAGGACTTCTGCGGGGCGAAGTAGTAGGCGTCGGTCTGGGAGATGTCGACGGGCAGACCGCCGGCGCCGGAGGTCGCGTCGACGAGGACGAGCGCGTCCTCGTCCGCGCCGGCCGGGCGCACGACGGGCGCCATGACACCGGTGGAGGTCTCGTTGTGCGGCCAGGCGTAGGCGTCGACGCCCGCGACGGCCTCGGGGGAGGAGAGCGAGCCCGGGTCGGCCGAGCGCAGGTCGGGATCGGCGAGGAAGGGGGCCTTGCGCGTCACCGCGGCGAACTTGCTCGAGAACTCGCCGAAGACGAGGTGCTGGGAGTGCTCGCGGACGAGGCCGAGCGCGGCGATGTCCCAGAACGCGGTCGACCCGCCGTTGCCGAGGACCACCTCGTAGCCGTCCGGCAGGGACAGGAGCTCGCCGAGTCCCTCGCGCAGCCCGCCGACGATCGCGCGCACGGGCGCCTGGCGGTGGGAGGTCCCGAGGACCGTCGAGGCGATGGAGGTCAGGTACGCGACCTGCTCGGCACGCACGAGGGAGGGACCGGAGCCGAAGCGCCCCTCGCGCGGGCGCAGCTCCTCGGGGATCGTGATGTCGTCAGCCACGACAAGGATCTTGGCGCATGACGGTGACTTCGGCCCAACCGGTCCGACGGGTGGGTCAGCCGGCCCTGGCGATCTGCGACGGCCTGGGCTTGGTGATCGTCACCGGCTCGCCCCATCTGCTGGCGGTGAGCGTGGCCTCCAGACCGTTGAGGTCGAAGGACATCTTGCGGATGAGGTCGTCCTCGTCGAGCCACACGTCGTAGACGACCGTCTCGGGCACACCGTCGCCGCGCTCCATGCCGAGCTCGGCGAAGGCCTTGTCGGTGTCGACCTGCGCGGTGTAGTGCGTGGTCGTGGTCCCGTCGACGTCCTCCTCGCCCTTGGTGCCCGCCTTCTCGACCCCCGCGACGAAGGCGTCGAGCTGGCTGCGCATGCTCAGCAGGTTGACCTGGTCGAGGGTCTGCTCGACGAGTGGGTTGCCCGAGCCCTTGGCCACGCGGACCCACTTGGGCGGCTGCTCGAGGTAGTACTGGCCGTCGACGAGCCGGTAGCCGAGCTCCTGCCCGCTGAGGTCGACGTCCATGTCGAGGGCGTCGGCCTCGAGGTCCTGCACGCCGGTCGCGGTCGTGGCCTGCTGGCCGCCGAGGGTCGCCTCGACGTCGATGTGCACCGTCGGGTTGGCCGCGACGGCCGCCTCGAGCCTGTCGGTGAACTCCCGGGCGTCGAAGGGCGTGCCGGTGTAGGTCGAGGTCGCCGTCGGGGCCGCCGTCGACGAGCCGGCGGTGGTGCTCGAGGACGTCGGCGTGGCCGAGGAGGGGTCGGCGGTCTCGGGGGTGGGCGTCGAGGAGTTCGAGCGCCCCCCGGTGGACGAAGGGGAGTCCCCGGACGACTCCGAGGTGGCCGCGTCGGTCGAGCTCGCCCCGGACCCGGCCGTCGGGCCGGGTCCGCCGTCGCCGCCGCAGGCGGCCAGGGCGAGCGCCACGGACGCAGCGACGATCGTCAGCGAGGTCGTGCGCATGTGTCCCCTTCGTCGCCCGTGGTCAGACGGTCGGCAGCGCGTCGTACCCGGGGACCTCGGTGATGTCGCGGGGGCCGGGGCCGATGTAGTTGCTGCTCGGGCGGATGAGGCGACCGGTGCGCTTCTGCTCGAGCACGTGCGCGGACCAGCCGGCGGTGCGGGCGCAGACGAAGAGCGGGGTCATCATCTCGCCCGGCACATCGGCGAAGTCGAGCAGCACCGCGGCCCAGTAGTCGACGTTGGTCTCCATCTTGCGGTCCGGGTAGCGGTCCGCGAGCTCGGCGATCGCTGCCTTCTCCAGCTCGAGGGCGACCTCGTAGCGGGGGGCGCCGAGGCGCCTGCAGGTCTCGCGCAGGACGGCCGCGCGCGGGTCGTAGGCCCGGTAGACGCGGTGGCCGAAGCCCATGAGGCGCTCCTTGCGGTCGAGCGCGTCCTTGACGTACTTCGTCGCGTCGCCGGTGCGCTCGACGCCCTCGATCATGTGCTGGGCGCGCGAGGGGGCACCACCGTGGAGCGGGCCGGACATCGCGCCGACCGCGCCGGAGAGGCAGGCCGCGACGTCGGCGCCGGTCGAGGCGATGACGCGGGCGGTGAAGGTCGAGGCGTTCATCCCGTGCTCGGCGGCGGAGATGAAGTACGCGTCGACGGCCTCGACGTGCTTGGGGTCGGGCTCGCCGCGCCAGCGGATCATGAAGCGCTCGACGATCGTCCTGCCCTCGTCGACCCGGGCCTGCGGCACCATCGCCGTGTTCTGGCCGTGGGCCGACTGGGCGATGAAGGACAGCGCCATGACCGAGGCGCGGGCCAGGTCGTCACGGACCTGGGTGTCGTCGATGTCCAGGAGCGGCTTGAAGCCCCACAGCGGCGCGAGCTGTGCGAGGGCGGACTGCACGTCGACCCGGATGTCACCGCTGTGGACGGGGAGCGGGAAGGGCTCCGCCGGCGGCAGGCCGGGGTCGAAGGAGTCGTCCACGAGCAGGCCCCAGACCCGCCCGAAGGAGACCTTGCCCACGAGGTCGTTGATGTCCACCCCGCGGTAGCGCAGGACACCCCCGGCCTTGTCCGGCTCGGCGATCTCCGACTCGAACGCGACGACGCCCTCGAGGCCGTGCTTGACATCGGTGTCGGACATGGATGCTGCCTCCCTTGGTCAACGGCTGTGCTCGTGCTCATTGAAGCACTCTCGTCGGAGAGGACCGGCCGGTAGCATGCCCGGAGCCGCTCCGGCGGCCACCTTCCCACGATCCACGAGGAGCCCGCCGTGGCACGTTCCCGCCTGGGGTACAGCCCCGCGCTCGACGGCGTCCGCGGGCTCTTCATGCTCGGTTTCATGGCCTACCACTTCGGGGTGGACCAGCTCGCGGGCATGTGGGTGTGCATCAACCTCTTCTTCGTCCTCTCTGCCTTCCTCATCGTGCGTCTGCTCGTGGAGGAGAAGGTCACCCGCGGCGACATCGACGCCCTGGCCTTCTACACGCGGCGGGCCCGGCGCCTGCTGCCGGCGCTCTTCCTCGTCCTCGCCTTCGTCATCACCTACGCCGTCGTGTGGGCCGACGACACCGTGCGGCGCAGGATCGGCGGGGACGTGCTCGCGACCCTCGGCTACGTCATGAACTGGCGACTCGTCGCCGACGGCGACCAGTACTTCGGCACCGCGGGCGGGGCGTCCCCCCTTCGTCATGCCTGGACGCTGGCGATCGAGGAGCAGTTCTACGTCCTCGTCCCCTTCGTCGTCCTCGGGCTCATGGCCGTGGCGCGCTCGCGACGCCTCATCACGCTCGTCCTCCTCCTCGCCGCCGTGGCCTCGGCCGTGTGGACCGCGGTCGTCGGTTTCCACGACGCGGGCGACTACCCCCGCGTGTACTACGGCACCGACACCCGGGCCCAGGCCCTCTTCCTCGGCGCGGCGCTCGGGGTCTGGCTCGCGCCCGGCCGCGGCGGGGTCGTCCCGACCTTCTCCCGGCCCGTCGTCGCGGTCGCGGGGGTCGTCGGTGTGGTCTCGAGCGTCTTCTCCTTCGTCGTCGTCGACCCGTACTCCGGGTGGATGTTCAACCTCGGCGGCATGTTCTTCTTCGCCGTCGGCAGCGTGCTGCTCGTCATCGCCTGCGTCGACGAGCGGCCGAGCTGGGTCCAGACCGTCTTCGGCTGGCGCCCGCTGGCCTACGCCGGGCGCCTGTCCTACGGGCTCTACCTGTGGCACTGGCCGATCTGGCTGGCCGTCGGCGACGGGCGCCTGTCCGACAACGCGATCGTCGACTTCGTCCTGTGCTCCGTGCTCACCGTCGGCATCGCGCACCTGAGCTACCAGCACCTCGAGCGACCGGTCATCAAGCACGGCGTGCGGGGGATCGCCCCGTCGCTGCGCCGCACGCCGGCCGTCGCCGTCGTCGTGCCGATCGCGCTGCTCGCCGGTGGCGGACTGGCCGTCGCCCAGAGCGCCCCGCAGGACGGCAACGACACCGAGGTCGCCGCGGTCGTCCCCGCCGGCCCGCCGCCGGACATCGTGCGCGGCCAGTCGACGTACGCGCCCGACGAGCCGGCTCGGATCGGCGTCTACGGCGACTCCGTCCCCTTCTTCCTCACCGAGCGCTTCCCGCGGGAGACCTTCCCCGGGGTCGAGCTGCACAACTACTCGCGCGAGGGCTGCGACCTGCTCTCCGAGCCGATGAGCTGGGCGCCGGGGTTCCAGATGGGCAACGAGGAGCTGTGCACGCAGATGAAGCGGGAGTGGCCCGGCCGCTTCGAGAGCGCGCAGGACGACGTGCTCCTCGTCTTCGCCTCGCCGCTGCTCGCCGTGCCGCACGTCGTCGACGGCGAGCGCCTCTGGCTCGACGACCGGGAGTACCGCGCCCTCATCACCGACCGCCTCGACACGGTGCGAAGGGAGGCCCTCGACGCCGGCGCGCAGCAGGTCCAGATCGTCAACGTCCCCTGCCGCAAGCCCAACCGGGAGTCGATCCCCGAGGAGTTCCGCGTCGTCTTCGACTCCAGCCCCGAGGTCGTCAAGGAGTACGAGGACCCCCGCCGGATCAACGCGCTCGTCAAGGGCTGGGCGGCCGGCCACGACGACGTCGAGCTCGTCGACCTGCACGGCGCGCTGTGCTCCGACGGCTACCCGGACCGGATCGAGGGCATCCAGGTCTTCAACGACTACCTGCACTTCTCGCCCGAGGGGACGCCGATGGTCTGGAGCTACCTGCTCGGCGAGGTCAGCGACAACTACGCGAAGGCGCGGCCGTGAGGTGGTCCCGTCTCACCGGTGAGCTCACGACCTCCGCCGGCACGCAGCGCCTCGCCGCCCTCGACGGGTACCGCGGGCTCTTCGTCACCCTCGTGCTGCTCTACCACTTCGGCGTCACGGCGCTCGTAGGCGGCTGGGTCGGCATCAACCACTTCTTCGCCTTCTCCGGGTACCTCATCACCCGGCTGCTCATCTCCGAGCGGGCGCAGACCGGTCGCATCGACGTCGTGCGGTTCTACAGGCGGCGGGCCGAGCGGCTCGTGCCCGCGCTCGTCGTCGTGTGCGGCGCGGTGCTCGTCGCCTCGCTCTTCGGTGGCTCGGCCCACCGGCACCGCGACGCCGGTGACGTGCTGGCCTCGCTCTTCTTCGTGCAGAACTGGCGACTCATCGGCCGGGACGACGCGTACTTCGAGCAGGTCGGCAACCCCTCGCCGCTGCAGCACGCGTGGACCCTCGGCGTGGAGGAGCAGTTCTACCTGCTCGTGCCGCTGCTCGTGCTCGCGCTCTTCGCCCTCTTCCGGACCAGCCGCACCGCGCGCCTGGTCGTCGTCGGCGCCCTCGCCGTCGCGTCCACGCTCTGGACCGCCCACCTGGCCGGGCAGGGCGTCGACTTCGCCCGGCTGTACTACGGCACCGACACCCGCGCGCAGGCGCTGCTCGTCGGTGCCGGGGTGGCGGTCCTGCTCGGGCGGGACCACCGCGGTCGACCGGGGCGGCGCCCTTCGCTCGCCGCGACCCAGGCCATCGGGGTCGTCGGCCTGCTCATCTCGCTCTCGGCCTTCTTCGTCGTCGGGCCGCGCAGCGAGTGGCTCTTCTCGAGCGGCGGCATGCTCCTCTTCGCGATCGGTGCCGCGATGATGGGCGTCTCCGCCACCGACCCGCGGCCGATGACGATCAACCGGCTGGCGAGCTGGGGACCCGCGGTCCTGCTCGGTCAGATGACCTACGGCCTGTACCTCTACCACTGGCCGATCCACCTCTGGCTCGGTCCGGTGCTCGACGGGCTGCCGCTTGCGGTGTCGGTGGCCGTGCAGCTCGCCGTGACCGTCGTCGTCGCCTTCGTCTCCTTCCGCTGGCTCGAGGTGCCGGTGCTGCAGCACGGCTTCGGCGTGCTGGTGCCGCGGCGGCCCGGGCCGCCGCGGTGGACGGTGCCGGTCGCGGCGGTCGGGGCCGTGGCGCTGCTCGCGGGCTTCGTCTTCACCCGTCCGGTGAGTCGCGACGACCTCGACGTCCCACCGCTCGTCGCATCCGACGGCGACTTCACCGCGGCCGACCCGCCGGTCTCCTTCGCGCTGCTCGGCGACTCGGTCGGCGTCTCGCTCGCCGACGGCTGGCAGGCGGACGCCTACCCCGGCGTGACGATGACCAGCCAGTCGCGCATCGGCTGCGACCTCGTCGACGCCCCGATGCTCTCCGGCGGGCAGCCCGTGCCCGAGGACGCCTCGTGCGACCGGTGGCGCGAGGAGTGGCCCGGCAAGGTGCGCGAAGCGGGGGCGAGCGACCTGCTCGTCCTGCCCGGTGCGCAGCTCATCGGGGACCACGAGGTCGACGGGCAGACCATCGGCTCCCGCAGCCCGGAGCACGCGGCGCTCGTCCGCCGCACCCTCACCGACATCGAGCGGCGGGCGCACGAGGCCGGCGTCACGCACGTGCAGGTCACGACGATGCCCTGCCGCGAGGTCGACCCCGACAGGCTCGACCCGTCGCTGCGGCAGTTCGCCGGCCCGGTCTCGGACCCCGTCAACATCGCGTGGGTCAACGAGACCGTCACGCAGTGGGCGAAGGGGGAGGGGGACGGCGCCGAGCCGACCTCCGGTGTCCGGCGCGACGTCCTCGACCTGTGGGAGCCCTTGTGCGCCGACGGCTTCACGCCCGAGATCAACGGGGTGCCGCTCTACAGCGACACCGTGCACTTCTCGCCGGCCGGCGCCGCGTCCGTGTGGACCTGGCTGACGCCGCGGGTCGTCGAGGCATCGCAGTCGTCGTCGTAGTGTGGCGCCCATGAGCGCCTCGCCCGACGGGATCATCCCCCGCACACCGCCGTCGCCGGACCACGTGGACTACTCCGGCGAGGGGCTGTCCGAAGGGGAGGTGCCCGGCGCTCCCTTCGCTCTCGTGACGTCGTGGGTCGAGCAGGCCCGGGCGCGCCAGGTCGATCGCGGCGACGTGCCCGAGCCGTTGTCCTTCGCGGTGGCCACGGTGGACGCAGACGGGCGGCCGGACGTGCGCACGGTGCTCATGCGCTTCCTGGACCCGGTGGGGCCGGGGTTCGTCACGAGCCTGGCGTCGACGAAGAGCCGGCAGCTCGAGGCGACGCCCTTCGTCGCGGCGACGCTGACCTGGCCGGCGATGTTCCGCGCGGTCCGCTTCCGCGGGAGGGCCGAGCGGGTCGACGACGCGCACCTCGACGCGTACTTCGCCGGGCGGCCGCGCGGGTCGCAGCTCAGCGCGTGGGTCTCCCACCAGTCGCAGCCGGTCGAGGGCCGCGAGCCGCTCGAGCGGGCCTGGGCCGAGGTCGAGGCGCGGTACGAGGGGCAGGACGTGCCGCGACCGACGGACTGGGGTGGCTGGCGGATCGTCGTGGACGAGCTCGAGGCCTGGGCGGGGCGCAGCAACCGCCTGCACGACCGCTTCCGCTGGACGCGGGTCGGCGAAGGGGGACTCGACGTGGCGAGCGCGTGGCGGGTGGAGCGGCTGCAGCCCTGACCCCGCCCCGGAGACCGGGTGGGCGCCGAGCCGGCCGCCTCACCAGTGGTGCATCGAGGCCCGCACCACGCCGGCGATGTCCTCCTCGGTGACCTCGCGAGGCGCCGTCGCCAGGAGCCGCTGCTGCTGCATGGTCCCCGACACGATGCCGTCGACGTCCGCCTCGCCGTAACCGATCTCGGCCAGACCGGACGGCTGGCCGATGTCGCGCATGAGGCGGCGCAGGACCGCCGAGAGGCGCTCCGGCTCGGGCACGTCCGCGTCGAGCCCCCCCGGGTCCAGCCACCCGGCGGCTGCCAGGTGTCGCTGCGGGTCGGCCTCGAAGGTCAGCGCGAAGGCAGCAGGTGCGGTCGACGCGACCGCCATGCCGTGCGGGACCATCGCCTCGTCCACGTCGTACCCGTCCGGTCGGAAGTCCGAGCCCAGGTCGTGGACCCGACCCGCGACGGGGTAGGCATTGGCGTGCGGCACGTGCACCCCCGCGTTGCCGAAGCCCATGCCCGCGAAGGTCGCCGCGAGCGCCATGTCGGTGCGCGCCGCCTCGTCGCCCGAGACGGCCCCGCGGAAGGCGCCGGCCAGGAGGCGCATCGCCTTCTCCGCGTAGAGGTCCGCGATCGGGTTGGACCCGCAGTAGGGCACCCGTTGCCCGGCGCTCTTGTGCTCGTAGCTCGTGTACGGCCGCGCGGTCCACGACTCGAGGGCGTGGCAGAGGATGTCCATGCCGGCCGACGCGGTGACCCCGGGCGGCTGGGTCGCGGTGAGCTCCGGGTCGACGACCGCGAGGACGGGGCGCAGCCGCTCGTGGCTGATGCCCGTCTTGACCTTCGCTGCCAGCACGTCGAGCACGCAGACCGTCGTGGACTCGGCTCCGGTGCCCGTCGTCGTCGGGACCGCGACGACCGGCAGCACCGGCTGCTCGGGCGCACGACCGCCACCGACGGGCGCGTTGACGTAGTCCATGAGCTCGCCCGGGTTGGTGAGGAGCAGGGAGACCACCTTGGCCGTGTCGATGCTCGACCCGCCACCCACGGCGACGACGGCGTCGAAGGGGGCCGCCCCCTTCGCCCGCTCGACAGCGGCAGCCAGCGACGCATCGCTCGGCTCCACGGCGGCGGAGTCGTGGACCTCGACGCGCAACCCGGCCGAGCGCAGGGCCTCGGCGACCCGCTCCGGGTGACCGGTCGCGGCCAGACGCGGGTCGGTGACGACGAGGGCCGAGCGCGCACCGAGCGCACCCACGTCGTGACCGATCTCGGCGATCGCGCCGGGACCGAACTTCAACCTCGGCGCGGCATAGGTGAAGACCGTCTCCGGCGTGCTCGGGGTGGGCAGCATCATCAGGACTCCCGGTGGACCTTGTGCGCAGCGGCCTGCGCGCGTGGCTTGATGACCATGAGGTCGACGTTGACGTGCTTGGGGCGGGTCGCCATCCACGTGATCGCATCGGCGACGTCCTCCGCGACGAGCGGCTCGGCGACGCCCGCGTAGACCTGGTCCGCGCGCTCGGCGTCACCCTTGAACCGCGTCAGCGAGAAGCCCTCCGTGTGCACCATGCCCGGCGCGATCTCGGTGATCCGCACCGGCTGGTCGACGAGCTCCAGGCGCATCGTCTCCGTCATCGTCGCGAGCGCGTGCTTGGCGGCGGTGTACCCGGCGCCGCCCTCGTAGGAGGTGCGTCCAGCGGTCGAGCCGACGTTGACGATGATCCCCTCACCCGCGACGAGCGAAGGGAGCAGCGCCTGCGTCACGCGCAGGGTCCCGATGACGTTGGTCTCGTACATGGCCCGCCAGTCCTCGACGTCCCCGGTGGCGACCGGGTCGAGGCCGTACGCGCCGCCGGCGTTGTTGACGAGGACGTCGAGCCGGTCGCCGACCTCGGCAGCGAGTGCTCCGACCGAGGCGGCGTCCGTGACGTCACAGGTGACCGCGCGGCCGTCGATCTCGGCGGCGAGCTCGGTGATCCGCTCGGTGCGCCGGGCTGCGCAGACGACCTCGTGGCCGGCAGCGGCGAGGGCCCGGGCGGTGGCGGCGCCGATGCCGGAGCTGGCACCGGTGACGAGGGCGAGGGGGCGGGTCATGAGGTCTCCTCGGCGGGGGCGATCCAGGTGGCGGCGGCGGAGGCGAGGACGCGCTCGCCGTCGAGCAGGGCGGTGCCGGTGTGGCGCTTGCGGCCCTCGCGCCCGGTCTCCCAGGCGATGACGACGAGCTCACGCCCGAGCGGGACCTCGGCGTGGACCGTCGAGGTGAAGGTCCCGAGCAGCAGCGCCTCCTCGCCGAAGCCGACGGTGAAGGCACCCGGGCAGTCCAGCGCCGCGAGCACCGGCGGCAGTCCCTCCTCGGTGAGGGTCACGGGGGAGGCGAGGACGTCGTCGCGGCCGGTGACCGGTCCGACGAAGACGCGCAGACCCCCTTCGGCGTCGGGCCCGCACACGTAGCACCCGGGGTAGGGGTGGCCGGCCGCGTCGAAGCGACCCCACGCAGCCCGGGCCTCCTCGTGCGACACGGGCGCGGGGATCGTGAGGTCGGGAGCAGCGCTCCGGCGGGCGGTGGCGAGCAGCGTCTCCCCGGCGAGCAGGTGCACGGCCAGGTCGGGGCCGTCCGCGACCGACCCGTCGACCTCCCACCGCAGTGGACGCTCGAGAGGCGTCGGGGCGCTCAGGCGTACCGTCGCCGAGGTCAGGTCCCCCTCGGCGGGGACGAGATCGTCGAGTCGTTCGGTGAGCAGGCCGCTGACCCAGCCGCCGTTGCCGCACCCGGGAGGGCCGGCGTGGCGCGCGGTCACGGTGGTCGTCTCGGCTGTGGTGTGCACCACCCCAACCTAGCGACCCGGGGGCGACGGAGAGGATGAGCGGGTTGGCGGGCACGGAGACCTTCGGCTGGCGGCGGATCGCGATCCCCGCCTACGGCCCCACGCTCCTGTCCGCGTCGGCCACCGGCGCGGTCGTGCCGATCGCTGCCCTGCGCGCCGACGAGCTCGGCGCGAGTCTCGGGACGGCCGCCTTCGTCGTGGCCCTCACCGGGGTCGGCCAGCTCCTCGGGGTCCTGCCTGCCGGGTCGCTCGTGGCCCGCATCGGTGAGCGCCGCACCCTCGTTCGCGCCGGCCTGCTCGACGTCGTCGCGCTCGCCGTCGCGGGCTGGGCGCCGTCGCTGTGGCTCATGGCGCTCGCGCTGCTCACCTCGGGACTGGCCTCGTCCGCCTTCTTCCTCGCCCGGCAGGGCTTCATGATCGACGTCCTGCCGCCGTCGCTCCTCGCCCGTGGCATGTCGCTGCTCGGTGGCGCGATGCGCGCCGGGCTGCTGCTCGGCCCGGTGCTGGGCGCGCTCGCGATCGGCCCGCTCGGCCTGCAGGGTGCCTACGGCGTGGCGGTCGTGCTCGCGGTCGGCTCGGTCGCCACGGTGCTCACGGCGCCCGACCTCACCGCCGACCACGAGCGCGCCCGGGCCGCCGAGCCGCACACCGGGGTGCTGCGGGTCGTGCGCCACCACGCCCACCTCCTGCTCACCCAGGGTGTCGGGGCCGCGGTGATCTCCGCCCTTCGCTCCGCGCGCCTGGTGATCCTGCCGCTGTGGGCCGTGCACATCGGTCTCGACGGGGTCGACGCCTCGCAGGTCTTCGCGGTCGCGGGTGCCGCGGAGCTGCTCTTCGTCTACCCGGGCGGCTGGGTCATGGACCGGCTCGGCCGGGTGTGGGTCGTGACCGCGCTGCTCACGGTCGTCTCGGCGTCCTTCCTCGTCCTGCCGCTCGCGGGGACGAAGGGGGGACTGCTCGCCGTCGCGCTGCTCATGGCCCTCGGCAACGGTCTCGGGTCGGGCATCGTCATGACGCTCGGCGCGGACGCGGCGCCGACGCGCGACCGGGCCCAGTTCCTCAGCGCCTGGCGGTTGTGCGGGGAGCTCGGCCACGCCGGCGGGTCGCTGGGGCTGGGTGCGGTGACGGCCCTGGTATCGCTGCCGGCCGCCGCGGTGGTGCTCGCGGCCACCGGTCTTGCCGGCCTGGCGTGGACGAGCGTGTGGATCGCCCGGGCCGACCGCGAGCGGGTCAGGGCATGATGGTGCCCGTGAAGGACCTCATCGACACCACGGAGATGTACCTGCGGACGATCTTCGAGCTCGAGGAGGAGGACATCCCTCCGATGCGGGCTCGGATCGCGGAGCGTCTGGGCCACTCCGGCCCGACCGTCTCCCAGACGATCGCCCGCATGGAGCGCGACGGCCTCGTGAGCCTCGGCCACGACCGTCGGCTGGTCCTCTCCGACGAGGGGCGGTTGCTCGCCACCCGCGTCATGCGCAAGCACCGGCTCGCCGAGCGCCTGCTCGCCGACGTCATCGGGCTCGAGTGGGAGCACGTCCACGACGAGGCCTGCCGCTGGGAACACGTCATGAGCGAGCGGGTCGAGCGCAAGATCCTGGCGATGCTCCCCGAGCACCGGGAGTCGCCGTACGGCACGCCGATCCCCGGCCTCGAGGAGCTGCTCTCCGGCGAGGAAGCCACGGTCGACTACCTCTCGGGGCTCTCGAGCCTCACGGACGTCGTCGACGGGGGCCTCGCCGGCCCCTTCCGGGTGCGCCGGATCGGCGAGACCGCGCAGGTCGACCACGAGGCCCTGGCCCTGCTCACCGAGGCGCGGCTGCGCCCCGGCGAGGTCGTCACGGTGGCGGAGGAGGAGGACCGGGTCATCGTCACGCGGGCCGGCTCGGCCGCGGCCGATGGGGTCTCGCTGCCCCGCGAGGTGGCCGAGCACGTCTTCGTGGAGTCCATCTCCTCGTGACACACCGTGACCTTGGTGTGACATTCCCGTGATCTGCAGGTACGGTTCACGGGTCCACCTCCCCTGGGTGGGCCCGTCACGCGGACGCTGAGTCCTGTCACCGCAGCGACGGTTGTGCAACACACCGCATGGCAGGAGCGGGGGACCCACTCATGGGGCATCGCGGATGCTCCTCGGGGTGAAGTCCTGGGACGCAGCGGATCGCAGGGTCGATCCGGTGTCGCAGGACCGGGCCACACCTCTGGCCCGAACCCGACAGCTGACCTCGCAAGCGGGACAGAGGTAACACACGTGTCGCACAATGTCGGACGCCACCGCGCTGCCGGTCGCTACAACCCGGTGACCGAGCTCGGCCAGATCATCCACCAGACGGGCACCCCGATCGCCAAGGGCTCGGCCGTGCTGGCCGCCTCCGGTGGTCTCATCGCCGCGATCGCCATCCCCGCCCAGGCCGCCACGCCGGCCGCCGAGCTGGACCGGACCCCCGTGCAGACCGCCTCGGCGCCGGCCGCGCTGGCCGCCCCCGCGGTGACCGCGCCGAGTGCCCCGGCCTCGCAGTCCCCGGTGGCCTCCGCCTTCGGCAAGATCGCCGTCGAGCCGGTCGCCAAGCCGACCGGCCCCACGCCGTGGCAGCTGCGCATGCGCGCCGAGCGAGAGGCAGCCCGCGAGCAGGCCGCGCAGGAGCGTCGTGAGGCGCAGGAGCAGGCCGCGCAGGAGCGGGCCGCGGAGCAGCAGGCGCAGGAGCAGGAGCAGCAGACGCAGGAGCGCACCGAGAGCGCGCCCAGCCGTTCGCAGGAGCGTCAGGCGCCCGCGCCCGCGCCCGCTCCCGCTCCCGAGCCGGCCGCGCCCGCCGCCCCCGCGGCCTCGAGCAATGTCATCGAGATCGCCAAGCAGTACATCGGCGTCCCGTACGTCTACGGCGGTACGACCCCGTCGGGCTTCGACTGCTCCGGCTTCACGCAGTACGTCTTCGCCAAGGCCGGCAAGTCCCTGCCCCGCACGACGACCGAGCAGCGGGCCGCGACCACCCCGGTCTCCAGCCCGCAGCCCGGCGACCTCGTCTTCTTCGGCTCGCCGGCATGGCACATGGGCATCTACGTCGGCGACGGCATGATGATCGACGCGCCGCGCACCGGCAAGTCGGTCTCGATCCGGCCGATCTTCGACGGTGTCTCTGGCTACGGCCGCGTCTGAGCGGACCACCCGCACGAAGGGGGCCGAGCGAGCTCGTCTCGCTCGGCCCCCTTCGTCGTCCCCGGGCGTGGTGGGGCGTTGGCTCAGTCCTGCTGCTCCCGGCGCCGCAGCGCGTCACCGAGCTCGTCGTGGTGCATGAGGTCGTCCTCGGTCACACCGGCGCGGTAGCCGGCCCGTCCGAGCATGTGCGCGGAGACGGGGGCCGTGAGGGCCTGTGCGGCGACGATGATGAGCAGGGTCGCGACCGAGGCCCAGGTCCGCACGGACAGGGCCAGCCCGAGCAGGACGAGCAGGAGCCCCAGGGTCTGCGGCTTGGTCGCCGCGTGCATGCGGGCGTACAGGTCCGGCAAGCGCACGAGGCCGATGGCGCCGACGAGCGCGAGGGCGGCGCCGAGCACGAGGCTGATCGCGCCGGCGATGTCGAGGGCGTGATCCCAGCTCACTGGTCGTCCTTCCGCGGGGCCATGAAGCGGGCGACCGACACCGAGCCGACGAACCCGGTCAGGCTGAAGACGACGAGCACGGGCAGGGTGCCCGCGTCCTCGCTGCGCACGATCTGGGTGGCGAGGATGCCGGTGACGATGACGATCATGACGTCGACGCTCAGCGCGCGGTCGAGGTTGGTCGGGCCGAGCGTGATGCGCACGAGCACGAGCGCGCCGGCCGCGAAGAGCATGCCCAGGGCCAGTCCGAGGATGATGCTCACGGGGTCACCTCCGTGCACTGCGCGATCTCCGCGCGGCTGCCGATGGCGCGCACCACCCGCAGCTCGAGCGCGAGCACGTCGCGGCGCAGCTCCTCCATCTCCTCGGGCGTCGTGATGTCGAAGCCGTGCACGTAGAGCACGTGCGCGGTGCGGCGTGCCTCGACGACGATCGAGCCGGGGACGAGGGAGACGAGCGCGGAGACGATCGTCAGGTAGAACTCCGAGGGCGTGCGCAGCTGCACCTCGACGATGGAACCACCCTTCGTCGGGACGCGGCTCAGCGTGGCCACGCTGATCTGGACCGCGGCGGCCACGAGGTCCCACAAGAAGCGGGTCCCGAGCACGAGCAGGTGCCACGGGTGGATCCGGCCGAAGTACTGGATGGACGGCAACGGGAAGACCTGCGTGACGACCGCCCCGACGATCAGCCCGTTGACGACGTTGCCGAGCGAGACGCGGTCCCACAGGAGCACCCACACCACGGCGATGGCGATGATCGCTCGTGGCTGGAACCCGCCGCGACGTCGGGCGCTGTCCGGCGGCGGGCCGTCCGGCTCGAGGATCTCGGTGCTCACGGCCCCTCCTGCGGGAGGACGGCCTTGACGTAGCCGTCCCGGGTCACCATCTGGCGCGCGGCCGCGTCGGTGTAGCTGAAGAGCGGCCCGGCGAAGAGCGAGAGGCCGAGGGAGAAGAGGACGACGGTCGTGGTCGCGCCGAGCATGAGCGGCGGCATCGGGCGTTCGACCCGGGTGACCGCCGGCGGCGGCGCGATCGGCGTGGAGGGGTATTGCTCGGCGACGGTCGCACCGATCGCATCGCTCAGGCGCCCGAAGGACGGGGTGAGCGTCGGGAACTCGAAGGTCTGCTCCTGCCCCTCCTCGGCCCGCGGCCGCCAGAACGCGTGCCCCCACGTCTTGGCGATCGCGTAGAGCGTGAGGATCGAGGTGACGACCGACCCGACGACGAGCGCCCACGCCATCCCGCTCCCTTCGTCCGCGCCGGCCTGCAGCAGGCCGACCTTGCCGACGAACCCGGAGAAGGGCGGGATGCCGGCGAGGTTCATCGCGGGGACGAAGAAGAGGAAGGCGAGGACCGGCGAGCTGGCCGCCAGCCCCCCGAGGCGGCCGATGACCGTGGACCCGCCGACCCGCTCGATGAGGCCGGAGATGAGGAAGAGCGCGGTCTGCACCGTGATGTGGTGGGCGATGTAGAAGATCGCGGCCGACAGCCCCGCCTCCGTGGCCAGCCCGATGCCGAAGAGCATGTAGCCGATGTGGCTCACGAGCGTGAAGGAGAGCATCCGCTTGATGCCCGGCTGGGCGACCGCCCCGAGGATGCCGATGACCATCGTCGCGAGCCCGGCGCCCATGATCAGGCCCTGCAGCGGGGAGTCCGGGAAGAGGAGGAACTGGGTGCGCACGATCGCGTAGACGCCGACCTTGGTGAGCAGGCCGGCGAAGACCGCGGAGACCGGCACCGGCGCGGACGGGTAGCTGTCGGGCAGCCACGCGGACATCGGGAAGACCGCGGCCTTGATGCCGAAGACGGTGAGCAGCATCAGCTGCAGCGCCAGCGCGACCGTCGAGTCGACCTCGGGCAGGCGAAGGGAGAGCTGCGCCAGGTTGACCGTGCCGGCCGCGGCGTAGGTCGCCGCGATGGCGACGAGGAAGAGGAAGGAGGAGACCATCGAGACGATGACGTAGGTCGTCCCCGCGCGGATCCGGGCGCCGCTCCCGCCGAGCGTCAGGAGGACGAAGGAGGCGAAGAGCAGCATCTCGAAGCTGACGAAGAGGTTGAACAGGTCACCGGCGAGGAAAGCGTTGGACACGCCCGCCGAGAGCACGAGGTAGGTCGGGAAGTAGATCGCGAGCGGAGAGTCCCCGTCGCCGTCGGCGACGCCCTGGCCGATGGCGAAGACGAGCACGACGAGGATGACGAAGCTGCTGACGAGCAGCATGAGGGCCGACAGGCGGTCGGCGACGAGCGCGATGCCGAGGGGCTCGGACCACGCGCCGAGCCACAGGACGATCGGGCCCTCGCGGTGGGTGCCCCACATGAGGACGACGGCGATCGCCAGGCAGGCGGCGAGCACGGTGATGCTGATCGCGACCTGGGCCCGCGGGCGGCGGCGCGCGACGAGGGTGAGCGCGGCGCCGAGCAGGGGGAGCAGGACGGGCAGCGGGAGGAGGTTGTGGAGCGTCATGCGGTGGCGTCCTCCTCGTCGGCCTCGGTCGTGGACTGGGTGTCGGGGTCGTAGGTGCTCGAGACCTCGTCGCGCTCGGCGAGCTGCTTGATGAGGTCGTCCTCGGCGTCGTCGGGGACGTCGTCGCTGCCGGTGATGCGCCACTGCCGGTAGGCGAGCGAGAGGACGAAGGCGACCGAGGCGAGCGCGATGACGATCGCGGTGAGCACCATGGCTTGGGGGAGGGGGTCGCTCATGTCCTCGGGAGGGCGGTCGCCGACGAAGGCGGCGCCCTTGGCCGGTCCGGAGACGACGAGGTAGAGCGTGGCCACGCCGTTGGACGCGAGGACGATCCCGAGGAGGAGCCGGGTGAGGGCGCGCTCGAGGAGCAGGTAGACACCGCAGGCGATGAGGAAACCCGCGACGACGACGAGGGTGAGGCTGGGGGCGATGGCGTTCATGCGGTGGCCTCCTCTTCCTCGGACTGGCGGTCGATGCCGGCGCCGAGGGAGCGCACGACGTCGAGGGCGAGGCCGATGACGATGAGGTAGACGCCGATGTCGAAGCCGAGCGCGCTGACGATCTTCACGTGGCCCCAGATCGGCAGGTCGACCTCGAGGACCGCCGACTGCAGGACGGTGCCGCCGAAGGCGAGCGGCGCCAGGGCCGACACCGCGGAGACGACGAGGCCCGCCCCGAGGACGAGGCCGGCGCTCACCGGCGCGGCCCGGTCCAGCTCCTCCCGGCCGCCGGCGAGGTAGCGCACCAGCAGGGCCAGACCGAACACGAGGCCGCCGCTGAAGCCGCCACCGACCTGGTTGTGGCCGGAGAAGAGCAGGTAGACCGACAGCGCGAGCATGACGTGGAAGACGAGGCGGGTCGCGGTCTCGAGGATGACCGAGCGGCGCTCGCGGGCCAGCGGCGTGATTTGCCCCTGGTTGCGGCGGCGGGTCCAGGAGCGATCGACGTCCTGGGTCCGCACGAAGACGAGGGAGGCGATGCCGGTCGCGGCGGCGACGAGGACGCTGATCTCACCCAGGGTGTCCCAGGCGCGGATGTCGACGAGCGTCACGTTGACGACATTGCGGCCGTGGCCGAAGTCGTAGGCCTCCCGGGGGAAGGCGCGCGAGATCGGCTCGTGGATGCGTGCGTTGGCGGCGGCGACGACGAGCGCCGAGATCGCCAGGCCGATGGCGCCGGAGAGTGCGACCTTCCAGTGGCGGCGGTGCGTGCGTGGGCGGCGGCGGAAGTCCTGGGGCAGCTTGCGCAGCACGAGGACGAAGAGCACGAGCGAGAAG
Organism: Janibacter terrae NBRC 107853; assembly: GCF_001591405.1. Lineage (GTDB taxonomy): Bacteria > Actinomycetota > Actinomycetes > Actinomycetales > Dermatophilaceae > Janibacter > Janibacter terrae. The sequence continues at coordinate 458,554 of NZ_BCUV01000007.1, read as the reverse complement.
GTCTCCACGAGCACCTGGGTCAGGGCGAGGTCGGGCGCGCCGTGCAGGTGGAAGAGGAGCGCGAGGCCGTAGCCGGTCAGGCCGACGAACATCACCGACTGCAGCCGGTTGCGGCCTCGGATCGACAGGATCGCCGAGACGATGACGAAGAGGCCGACGGCCGCCTGGCTGGGGGTGTCCCACAGCCGCACCTGCGACCCCGGGAGCGCCGAGGTGGCGACGACGCCGGGCAGCAGGATGACGACGAGGAAGATCGTGCCGAGGTAGGTCGGCAGGGAGCCGCCCTGCGACAGCGCGGTGACCTCGACGGCGAAGCGGTCCAGCGCCCGCATGAACCGCTGGTAGACCCGCTCGGCGTCGACGACCTGCGGCACCCGCCCCTGGAGCTCCGCGAAGGGCCCGCGGACCGCGAAGAGGGCCAGGCCGCTCGTGATCGCGAGCAGGGACAGGCCGAGGGCCGGCGTCAGCCCGTGCCAGAGCGCCAGGTGCTCCGGCTCCGCGCCCGGCAGGGTCGTCGCGTAGGGCTGGAAGAGCTCGGTGAGCGGGTCGCCGAAGAACCCCGACGCGAGCGTCGTCAGGGAGAGCAGGGCCGGGGCGATGAGCAGGGCCCTGGGCGCGGCGAAGGGGGTGGGGCTCGGCGCGGCGCGGGATGCCCCCTTCGTCACGAAGGCACCCCAGACGAAGCGCGCGGAGTAGGCCACCGTGAGCGTCGAGCCGGCGACGAGGCCCACGACGGTCAGCCACCCCGCCGTCGTCGACAGGGGGCCGTGTGCGGACTCGATGGCCGCGGTGAGCGCCGACTCCTTGGCGACGAAGCCGACGAGGGGTGGCAGGCCGGCCATCGAGGCCGCCGAGAGCGTGGCCGCGACCGCGAGGACCGGGGCGCTGCGCGCGAGGCCGTTCAGCTGGGTGAGGTCACGGGTGCCCGTGCCCTTGTCGATGATGCCGACGGTGAAGAAGAGGACCGACTTGAAGAGCGCGTGGGACAGCACGAGGGCCAGGGCGGCGAGGCCGGCGGACTTGGTGCCGATGCCCGAGAGCACGGTCATGAACCCGAGCTGGCTCACGGTGCCGTAGGCGAGCAGGAGCTTGATGTCGTCCTGGCGCAGGGCACGCCAGCCGCCGAGGACCATCGTCCACAGGCCGAGGACGACCAGGACCGGCCGCCAGCCGGGGGCGTCGGCGAAGATCGGCTCGAGCAGCAGGATGAGGTAGATGCCCGCCTTGACCATCGACGCGGCGTGCAGGTACGCGCTCACGGGCGTCGGGGCGGCCATGGCGCCGGGCAGCCAGAAGTGGAAGGGGATCTGCGCGGACTTGGTGAGCGCGCCGAGGAGCATGAGGAGTGCGGCGGTGGTCGTGAGCGTCCCCGCCGGGGGCGGCGAGACGAGGACCTCGCTGATCGTGTAGCTCGAGGTCTGGCCGATGATCACGGTGCCGACGAGCATCGCGAGCCCGCCGAAGGTCGTGACGAGCAGGGCCTGCATCGCGGCGCGGCGGTTGGCCGAGCGCACCGGGTTGTGCCCGATGAGCGTGTAGGAGAAGACCGTCGTCAGCTCCCAGAAGACGTAGAGCGCGAGCAGGTTGTCGGCGAGGACGAGCCCGAGCATCGCGCCGGCGAAGGCGGTGAACACCCCGGTGAAGCGCCACAGGCTGGGGTCGCCCCGCCGGAAGTACCAGGCGCAGTAGACCAGCGCCAGGGCGCCGACGCCGCTCACCAGCAGACCGAGCAGCCACTGCAGGGTGCCCAGCCGCAGGTCGAAGTCCATGCCGAGGGTCGGGACCCAGGAGACGTGCTCGACGACCGGGTGCCCGTCGGTGATCCTCGCGGTCTGCGCGAGCAACCAGCAGAAGGTCGCCGCCGGGACGAGCGCCAGCACGAGGAAGGAGCGTCGGTCGAGCAACTTGGTGAGCCCGGGCGCAGCTGCGGCCGCCACGAAGTGGGCAAGCAGCAGCAGGGTCACGAGGTCCTCTCGACGGGTCCGGGGACGAGGGGCCAGTTTACCGGCCGCTCGCCCGCCGGCCGTCGGCGGGGCGAGGGTGGCCACCGCGCGCGCCGCCTCCAATTCATCCCCGTCGGGCGTACCGTCATGCTCGTGAGTTCGGTCCGTGTGGACGGTCCCGAGGAGCCAACCGACGAAGATGTCGAGGCCCTCGTCCCTGTGCTGCGCCGTGTCGTCGGGGCCCGGGTGGGCAACCACCCCTCCGCGGAGGACCTCGTCCAGGAGACGATCGTCCGGGTGCTCGCGGCGCGTCATCGGATCGAGCCCGGGATGCTCGAGCCCTACGCGATCACCACCGCGCGCAACGTCGTCGCCTCGATGTGGCGGCAGGGGGCGCGGGCCGACCGCAACGCGCACCGGCTCTTCGACCCCAGCGTGCCCGACGCCGCCGACGAGCTCCTCGTCGCCCAGGAGCAGTCGGACGCGATGTCGACGGCGCTCGGACGGCTCACCGAGCGCGAGCGCCAGCTGCTCCTCGCGCACGAGGTCTCCGGCGAGGACACCCGCTCGCTCGCCCGGGGCACGGGCTCGACCGCCGGTGCGGTCGCCGCCCAGCTCAAGCGCACCCGCGCGCGCCTGCGGGTGGAGTACCTCCTCGCCCTCGACGACGTCGAGCCGCCCACCGACCGATGCCGGCCGGTCCTCGTCGCCCTCTCCAGCTCCGACCGCCGCCGCCAGGAGGAGCTCGACGCCGCACGCCACCTCCTCGAGTGCGAGCTGTGCGAACGGCTGGGTGCGCCCCTGCGCCAGCGCGGGCCGGAGCGCCCCGACGAGGCCCATGTGCCGATCTCGGGCGACCCTGACATCGTCACGGCCCGTCAGGCCGCCCGCGAGCTGGCGGCCCGGGCCGGCTTCACCGGCGTGGACCTCACCCTCCTCGCCACCGCGGTCTCCGAGATCACCCGCAATGTCGTGCGCTTCGCGGGCAGCGGAGAGGTCCGGGTGCAGCTGCTCACCAGTCCTCGTCCCGGCATCCGCGTGGTGGCCCGTGACACCGGTCCGGGGATCCCGGACGTCGAGCGGGCGATGCAGGACGGCTACAGCACCGACGAGGGGCTCGGGCTCGGGCTGCCAGGGGCCCGCCGCCTCATGGACGAGCTCGTCGTCGAGACCGAGATCGGCAGGGGCACCACCGTGACGATGACCAAGTGGATCGAGAAGGGATGACGATGGCACCCGAGGAGATGCAGGACGGGTACGAACCGGACCTCACGAGGGCCGACCAACTGCTGCCGCAGCTCGTCGCGCACCTGCGCGAGCACCGCGCCCGGCTGAGCGAGGAGTGGGCGTCGCGCATCCGCGACGCGCACCTCCTCGAGGCGATGACCCCGCAGGAGATGGTGGCCGAGACGACCGCCGTCTACGACAACTACGTCGAGGTCCTCGAGACCGGCAGCGTCGAGGCGCTGCAGCACTACGCCCGTGACCTCTCCGAGCGGATCATCCCCCGGGGCGTGGAGACCCACGAGGTCGTCGGCATCGTGCTCCTGCTGCGCGACGTCCTCGCCCGCTCGCTCTTCGAGAAGTACGACGGCGACTTCCGGCTGCTCAACCAGGTGCTCGACGCGTACGAGCCCGCGGCCAACCGGATCGCCAACACCGTCGCCGTGAGCTTCGTCGACGAGCGGGAGCGGGTGATCCGTCAGCAGCAGGACTCGATCCGCGAGCTGTCGACACCCGTGCTGCCGGTGCGCGAGCGGCTGCTCGTCCTGCCGATCATCGGCGTCCTCGACAGCGACCGTGCCCGCCAGCTCACCGGTCAGCTCCTCGCCGGCATCCGCACCCACCGGGCGAAGGTCGTGGTCATGGACGTCACCGGCGCACCCGAGGTCGACCAGACCGTCGCCAACCACCTCGTGCAGACCGTCGACGCGTCACGTCTGATGGGCGCGAGCGTCATCATCACCGGGTTGTCACCGACGATCGCGCAGACCCTCGTGACCATCGGCGTCGACCTGAGCAAGATGAACACCATCGGAGACCTCCAGGGAGGTCTCGAGGAGGCCGAGAGGCTGCTCGGCTACTCCGTGATCCGGAAGGAGCCGTCGACCTGACGTGAGCACCGGTCCCGCACTCGTGTCGATCCTGCGACAGGGCAGCACCCTCGTCGCGTCGATCCACACGGCCCTCGACGACACGGAGATGGTCCGCTTCCGCGGTGACCTCGTCCGGCAGATCGGCGTGCACCGGGCCAGCGGGGTCATCATCGACGTGGCCGCGCTCGACGTCCTCGACAGCTTCGCCACCCGGACCCTGCGCGACATCACCGAGATGGCGCGCCTGCGTGGGGCGCGGGTCGTCGTCGTGGGGGTGCAGCCCGACGTCGCCTACGCCATGGCCCAGCTCGGCATGGGTGTCGGCCAGCTGACCACCGCGTTGGACCTCGAGGACGGCCTGGCGAGGCTCGCCGAGGGGTCGGACCGGCTGCGATGAGCGACCGCGAGCCGCTGGTGCGGGACTACCGCGTGGCCTTCTTCCGCTACCTGCCGCACGAGGACGAGGCCGCGCTCGCCCAGGCGTACGACATCGGCCGGCGCGCTCTCGGCGAGGGGACGAGCGTGCTCGAGCTCGCCGAGATCCACCACGTTGTCCTCGCCGAGGTGCTCACGACCGTCCCGTCGCCCGACCTGCCGCGGATCTCGACGGCTGGCGCGGCCTTCCTCATGCAGGTCCTCGCGCCGTTCGCGATGACTCAGCAGGACCACTCGGACCGACCGGACGCCTCCACCCCCGTCGCATGACGCGAGATCCGGCTCCCGGGGCCCACGCCGTCCCCCGGGTTGTCGGGCGGCCGCCCGTGGCGAAGGGGGAGACCGCCGCGTCATCGACGGCGCCCTGACGACTCTTCACTCCTGCACGGTCCGCACACGGGCACCCCTTCGCAAGGAGTCAACGATGACCACTCGACGCACCCTCATCGGCACCGCTACCGCCGTCGCGCTAGCCGGCGCACTCGGCCTGGCTCCCGCGGCGACCGCCGCGCCCCAGGCTGCCGCAGCCCCGACGGTGGCCGCTGCCCAGCCGGCCGCCACGACGCAGGCGGTGACGGGCACCCTGCCGGACGGCAGCGCCTTCACCGGTCAGATCAGCAACCTCACGGCACGCACCGTGGACGGCGTGATCACGCTCACCGGCACCATCACCGGCACGGGTCTGCCCGCCGCCGGCACTCCCTTCACGACGACCGTCACCGATCTCGCCGTGAGCGGTGGTTGCACGATCCTCGACCTCGACCTTGGGCCGTTGAATCTCGACGTCCTCGGTCTCGTCATCGACCTCAACCAGGTCCAGCTGGACATCACGGCCGTCCCCGGAGCAGGCAACCTCGTGGGCAACCTGCTCTGCGCGGTGGCCGGTCTGCTCGACGGTGGCGGCCCCCTGCAGGGCATCGGGGCGCTGCTCAACCGTCTGCTCACCGGTCTGGGTCTCTGACCGACGTCACCACAGTGCCGCGGCCGGTACCGGAACCCCCCGTTCGGTGCCGGCCGCACCTGTGCCTGCAGCTGGGCCGGGCCCCCGCACACCTGACAGGCACGGGGTCTAGCGGTGCCCCCGGCTGGATTCGAACCAGCGACACCTTCTTTAGGAGGCTGTGCCGTCACGGCAAGGCTGCGGGAGACCACCGGAACTAGCGGGGACAACCGTGTCAACGGGACCCGGCCGGGGTGGTCGGCCCGGTTGTCGTACGGACGAAATCCGGGCGAGTGCCCACGGAGATCCATCGCCCCGATAGCGGAGCAGAGAAGAGCTCGGAGAGGTTCGGTCAAGGCCCCGGTCATCGCGAAGGCTCGTGCCGCATGTCCGGGAGGACATACCTGGACCACGCGAACACCTGGGCCTTGACGGGTTCTCGGAGAGTTCGGATCGTTGCCGCCGGGGGATGGAACGTACTCAAGCCCAAGTGCCTTTGCGCAGCCGACAAGCGTGCGGAGGTGGGGGTGCGCGGAGGGCGAGGAACGAGCCCGGAGCGCGGGGGCCCCTACCGGAGCGCGCGCCGGAGGCGTGCGCGCGGGCCGGAGGCCCGCCTTGAGTCAGTAGGGAAAGTCATCACAGGGATGCCGCGATGGTCAGTGCGGGCGCTCGTCTGGGAAAACTTTGGACACGGTCGAGGGTGGTCACTGAGACACCGCCTCGGGGCAGGTTTCGATGTCCGACGCAGCCACGCGACAGCCAGGCGCTCGTCGCGGTCCGTGAGCGCGTGCGTCGCGGGCAGCACGTGGTGGGTCACGTCGGCCCCCAAAGTTGCCAGCCCCTGAGCACAGCGGAACCCGTCACCGGGCGACCGCCGCTCGTCAGCCGCACCGTCGAGGACCAGCACTGGGAGGCCGTCAAGATTCGCGAGGGGCAGGGTGACGAAGGGAGACAGCGGCCGGAAGAGCACCGCGCCGCTGAGCAGGTCCGGGTGCAACATAAGCAGGGCTGCCGCCGTGATCGCTCCGTTGGAGAACCCCACGGCGACCGGCCGGACGTCGCCAAGGTCATCGTGCCTGGCCCGGATGAACGCCTCCAGCCCGGGAATCCTCGCCCTGAGAACGTCCTCGTCGATACGGCGGTCGGTCAAGTCCCGGGTAGTGGTGCGCGCCTGCGTGTTCCTTCTGGTGGTTCAGGCGGTCAATGCGGGCAGGTTGTCGCCTCCGATCTTGGGGTCGAGGGCGGGGACGATGTTGACGCGGCAGCGGGCCAGGACGTCGAGGCCGAGGTAGCGCCGACCTTCGGCCCATTCGTCGGTTTGCTCGGCCAGCACGGCGCCGACCAGGCGCACGATCGCGGCCCGGTTGGGGAATGAACCGCACTGGGTTGGTTGGAGTCTCCATCGTTTGGAAACGAGGATGTACTCATGCCGAAGGACACCACCCCGGGGAAGCCGACCACGCGTCGCTACAGCCCCGACGAGAAGGCCGCTGCGGTGCGGATGGTCAGGACTCTGCGCGCAGAGCTAGGCACAGAGCACGGCACGGTCCAGCGCGTCGCCCAGCAGTTGGGGTACGGCACCGAGTCGGTGCGGTCCTGGGTCCGTCAAGCTGATATCGACGAGGGCCACGTCGCGGGCATCAGTACCAGTGACGCGGCGAAGATGAAGGCTCTGGAGCAGGAGAACCGTGAGCTCAAGCGGGCCAACGAGATCTTGAAGAGGGCCGCCAGTTTCTTCGGGGCGGAGCTCGACCGCCAGCACAAGAAGTAGCCGCGTTCATCGACGCCAACCGCGACGACGTCGTCGCGGGTCGGCGGCTGGGGGTCGAGCTCATCTGCAGCGTGCTGCAGGTGGCCCCCAGCAGCTACTACCAGGTCAAGAGCCGGCAGCCATCGGCCCGTGCCCGACGTGACGCGGTGATGGGCCCGGTGGTGCGGCAGCTGTGGGAAGCCAACTACCGGGTCTACGGGGCACGGAAGATCTGGAAGGCCGCGCGACGCTCTGGTCACGACATCGGCCGCGACCAGGTCGCCCGGCTGATGCGCGCCGAGGGTATCGAGGGCGTGCGGCGCACCAAGCGGGTGCGCACCACCACGCCAGACCCGGGCATGCCGCGGCACCCGGACCTGGTGGGCCGCGACTTCACCGCCACCGCGCCGAACCAGTTGTGGGTCACAGATCTGACCTTCGTGCCGACCTGGGCCGGCGTCGCCTACGTCTGCTTCATCATCGACGCCTACTCCCGCACGATCGTCGGGTGGCGAGTCGCCTCGCACATGAGGACCACGATGGTCCTCGACGCCATCGAGATGGCCAGGTGGTCACGCGGCACCCAGCTCGACGGGCTGCGGTGTCACAGCGACGCGGGCAGCCAATTCACGTCGATTCGCTACGGAGAACGACTGGCTGAGATCGGTGCGGTGCCCTCGATCGGCACCGTCGGGGATTCGTACGATAACGCCCTTGCCGAGACCGTGAACGGCTACTACAAGGCCGAGCTAATCCGCGGCCCCGCACGCCAGGGACGGCCCTGGAAGAGCATCGAGGATGTCGAGCTCGCCACCCTGTCCTGGGTCCACTGGCACAACCACGACCGCCTCCACGGCTACCTGGGCGACGTCCCGCCAGCAGAGTTCGAGGAAGCGTTCTACGCTACGCAACGGTCCGACCACCCCTTGGTCGGAATCCAATAGCCCGAGCCTCCATCAGACCCAGTGCGGTTCAGAAGATGCCCACGGAGTCGGTACGGCGTCGGATTTCGCGGTTGAGGCGTTCGGCGGGGTTGTTCGACCAGATCTGGGTCCACACGTCTTTGGGGAAGGTGGTGAAGGCCAGGATGTCCGCTCGCGCTGCGTCGAGGTGCTCGTGGACATCGGGCAGCTTGCCGTCGACGTAGTCCAGCAGCCGGTCGAACTGGGCCTGCACGGCGTCCTTGTCGGGCTGGTCGTACACCGAGTGCAGCATCGCTTTGACGGCCGGCCACATGCTCTTGGGTGTCACAGACATCAGGTTCGCGGCGTAGTGCGTCCTGCAGCGCTGCCACGCGGCGCCGGGCAGGTTCGCCGCGACAGCTTCGACCAGACCGGCGTGGGCGTCGGAGGTGACCAGCCGCACCCCGCTCAGCCCGCGGGCGCTCAGGTCGGCGAAGAACTCGTTCCACGCCGGACCTGTCTCGGACGTGGCCACGCGCAGGCCCAGGACCTCGCGGTGCCCGTCAGCGTTGACACCGACGGCGATCAGCGCGACGGCGTTGATCACGCGTCCGCCCTCGCGGACCTTCATCGTCAACGCGTCCGCGGACACGAACGTGAACGGCCCGGCATCGGCCAGCGGCCGGTGGCGGAAGTCCTCGACGATCTGGTCCAGATCAGCGGCCATCCGCTACACCTGGGACTTGCTCAGCGAGTCGATCCCCAAGGTCTTGACGAGTTTGTCCATGCGGCGGGTGGACACGCCGGCGAGGTAGCAGTCCGCGACGACGGTGATCAGCGCGGACTCCGCGCGCTTGCGGCGCTCGAGGAGCCATTCGGGGAAGTAGGTCCCGCTACGCAGCTTCGGGATCGCGACGTCGACCGTGCCGACGCGGGTGTCCAGGTCGCGGTGGCGGTAGCCATTGCGCTGCGCCGTGCGAGTCGCGCTGGGTCGGCCGTACTCGGCTCCGACGACGGCGTCGGCGTCCGCGGACAGCAACGCGTTGATCATGGTCTGCAGCAGGGAACGCATCAAGTCCGGGGAGGCTTTCGGACAGGGCTTCACCCAGCAGGCCGGCAGGGTCGACAATGTGTGGTGCGGTCATCGTGATGACTCCATTCGAGAGTGCTGTGGAAGGTTCGCTCGAAGGATCACGCGGTGGCCGCACCCACGTCCACAACCAAGACCATGTCGGCGACCGCGCTACACCACTATCGGGGACTCAACTTGCGCAAGTGTTCGGACGACCTATCGACGAGCAAGGGGTGTTCATGAGTTCGACATTTTCGAGACGAGCGTGTGTCGGCATTTTCGGGGGTGCCGGTCTTCTGGCTATCTCGGCAGTGCCCGCGAGTGGCAGTAGCGCTGCGGAAGATCTTGGCGCCAAGGCGGTGTTCACAAGTGTGGCAAACCCCACGGACGACGTAGTGGCTGAAAGCATGCGAATTCGCGGTGAACTTGGACTCGACGGAACTCGATCCGCCGTAGAGCGTGCATTGGCGAGCGAGGGCGTTTCTCGCACCGCCTCGGACACAGTCCTTGCTGATGAGGTCAACCAGTACGGGTTTATTGGCACCGCAGCAGAAGAAGCCGAGATCACGCAACGAGAAAAGCTGGTACAGGCGGTCGAGAATGGTATTCCCACCTTGACTAGCGAGGAAGGTTTCGCCGGTCACTATCTGGATGTAAAGAATGGCGGGAGCTTCGTCATCCAGTTCAAGAACGGAATGGTCCCGGATACTCTCCGCGCCAGACTCGACCAGGTCGCTGAAGCCGCCGGTTCGTCGAAGGATAGTATCGAGGTACGAGAAGTCGCCAATTCTTCCGCTGAATTGACCTCAGCCATGAAGTCTTGGTGGTCCAGTAGCTCGTCTAAGCTCGTGAAGTCGATCGGTGAAGATCCTGCTCGGAACGGCCTTGTGATTGATGTCGAGACGACGGACGATGCCAATCGGTTGGCCGCTGAGCGGAATTCTGCGACGGCGCGCAGCTCATTGAGTGCCATCGATACGAGGTTCAGAGTTACCCGGAGCATGGGTGATCTTGCTTGCACCGCTCGAAACGGCTGCAACGATCCCCAGCGAGGGGGTGTGGGTATCACCCGTTGGGATAGTGCGTGCTCGACGGGCTGGGTAATGTATCGCCCTGGTGGCCGCGGCGTGCTCACGGCGGGGCATTGTTGGCATGCTGAAAATGGCGGGGTGGTGAAGTCTACGTGGTCACTTGGCAACCTTAACTCGCTGAATGCTCTCAAGGACGGAACCCATGCCGATATCCGATGGATCGTCGCGTCCGACGCAAGGCCTTGGGTGTACGGCGACAGTTCTCACAAGGCTCGAGTGGTTCAGCAGAAGTCTGCAGGCACGGTGGGCGGCCCAGCGTGCGTCTTCGGCAGGAACGATGACTCCCCTCGATGCGGGACCATTTCTTCGACGAACGCACAGCATCAGAGCAGTACAACCGGGGACCGTGTGTACGGACAGTACACGGCCACCTTCTCTGCTACCGGCGGAGACAGCGGAGGCGCGGTGGCCGGATCCACCTTGGGCGCCACGGCACGAGGGACCGTGAGCGCTGGAGGGCCCGGCGCTGTGAACTACAGCTGGATCGGATACGCCGACACGTACGACATGGGGAATCTGGTCACCGAGTAAGCGTTTGCGACCTTTGGCCGTCCTAGACGCAGGTGCGTTCAGGACGGCCATTCCTCAGGAATCGGGGACGTACTGCTGCTAATCGGAACGACGCCTGGCGTGCCCTCGACGAGCTTTTCGACACCGCCGTTCTTGTCAGTAATGTATGCCACCCATTCGCCTTCTTGAAGGTCCTGCGGTGAGCAGTCGTTCAATTGAAGTTCAATTGTTCGCGCCACGAAGTCGGCTGGGGTGTAGTTGGTGCCCCCATCCGTACTTAGAACCAACTTGCCCTCACCAACTTCGACGATTCGAGCAGTTCCTGCGAGGTGGCCCTCTGCAAGCGCGGCAGCAGACGGTGTCGCGTACGCTCGACAGTCGTCATTGGTCGAGCAAGCGGGAAGTGTCGGAAGGGCGAGCCCGACTAGGCTCGCTGCGGTGAATAGTCTCCGACCGTTGTGCAAGGTCGTGGCCTCTCCAGTGTCAGTGCAGAACCGTCCGGATCACGTCTGAACGGGATTTAAGGTCAAGAGTGGACCCTGTACGGCCGGTTTCGCAACGTGGAACGAGTTCTTCGCCGACCTGAGCGCCCGCGGGCTGAGCGGGGTGCGGCTGGTCACCTCCGACGCCCACGCCGGTCTGGTCGAAGCTGTCGCGGCGAACCTGCCCGGCGCCGCGTGGCAGCGCTGCAGGACGCACTACGCCGCGAACCTGATGTCTGTGACACCCAAGAGCATGTGGCCGGCCGTCAAAGCGATGCTGCACTCGGTGTACGACCAGCCCGACAAGGACGCCGTGCAGGCCCAGTTCGACCGGCTGCTGGACTACGTCGACGGCAAGCTGCCCGATGTCCACGAGCACCTCGACGCAGCGCGAGCGGACATCCTGGCCTTCACCACCTTCCCCAAAGACGTGTGGACCCAGATCTGGTCGAACAACCCCGCCGAACGCCTCAACCGCGAAATCCGACGCCGTACCGACTCCGTGGGCATCTTCCCCAACCGGGCCGCGATCGTGCGCCTGGTCGGCGCCGTGCTGGCCGAGCAAACCGACGAATGGGCCGAAGGTCGGCGCTACCTCGGCCTCGACGTGAAGCGCCCCAGGTTTGATGCCGCTCCTGTTTGAGTCCAGGAGGATGAGCACATGCCGAAGAAGATTGATCCCGAGTTGCGGGCTCGAGCTGTGAGGTTGGTGATCGAGCACCGGCAGGAGTACCCGTCGATGACCGAGGCGATGGTCGCGGTGTCGAAGCAGCTGAACGTTTCGCGGGAGTCGGTACGGCGCTGGGTCGCCCAGGCGGACATCGACGCGGGCCGTCGGGAGGGGACCACGACGCAGGAGTCTGAGGAGATCAAGAAGTTGAGGGCCGAGAACCGGCGGTTGCGCGAGGACGTGGCCGTGCTGAAAGCGGCGACGACTTTCTTCGCGGGGGAACTCGACCCCCGCAACCGCTGATCATGGGATTCATCGACACCATGAGAAGCCAGGGCCACGCGGTCGAGTCGATCTGCCGGGTGCTGCGCGAGCAGGGCTGTCAGGTTGCCGCGCGGACCTACCGCAGCTGGAAGAGCGTCGGGCGGGCCGTAGCCACACGGACCGTCACCGACGCCCAGGTCATGGACGCGGTGCGCGATATCGCTTGGACCACCGACCAGCCGACCAGCACGGCCGCAGCAAGTTGACTCCGGAGGGGCTGTACGGGCGCCGGAAGATGAGCGCCTACATACGTCGCACCGTCATCGCCGACGCCTCGTTCGGGTCGGTGGATCGGGCGATGCGCACCCTTGGTCTGGTCGGCGTGCGGCGTGACAAAGGCGTTCGGACCACGATCCCGGCCAAGGACGGCATCCGGGCCGGTGACCTGCTCGATCGTGACTTCACCGCCGAGGCACCCAACCGGGTGTGGGTCACCGACTTCACGTATGTCAGGACGTGGGCGGGCTTCACCTATGTCGCGTTCATCGTCGATGTCTACGCCCAACGGATCGTGGCCTGGCACGCTGCGACGACCAAGCAGACCGATCTGGTGATGGTCCCGCTGCGGATGGCGATTTGGCAGCGCGGCCGTGAGGGACGCCTGGCGGATCCCGGCCAGTTGATCCACCACTCGGATGCCGGGTCGCAATACACGAGTCTGCGGCTGACGGAACATCTTGCCCTTGAGCAGATCCGCCCCTCGATCGGGTCGGTCGGCGATGCCTACGACTGCGAGCATCGTGACTGCGCCACCACCTGGGGTCTGACCCTTGCTTATGACCGGCCCTGCGGGTGCCCTCGCGTTGACGTGTCGGCCCCGGGTGGTGGCGTTCACCAGGCTGCTGGCCGGGTGGGCAGTGACCTGATAGGAGCCTGACTCGACCAGGGCCTCATCGCAGTCCTGTCCGCCCACTCCGGCCAGCTGAGCCATGGACAGCCCGCCCGGAAAGTGCGAGAGAGGATCCACAGCCCGATGCCCAGCATGCAGCTTCGGCGTGACGATGTCATCGTCGGCGTCGACACCCACAAGGACAACCACGTAGCGGTCGCGATCGACGGCTTTGGCGGCCGGCTCGGCGACATCGTCGTGCCCACCACCATCGCCGGGTTTGAGGAGCTCCTCGCCTTCTGTCTGGCCTTCGTCGGGTCGGCCGGTCGGCTGATCGGGTTCGGCGTCGAGGGCACCGGCTCCTACGGGGTCGGCTTGGCGCGCTACCTGCGCAACCACGGTCACGACGTCCACGAGATCGCCCGCCCAGCACGGGCCGCGGAACGTCGACTCGCAGGGAAGAACGACACCATCGATGCCGAGCACGCTGCACGCCAGCTCCTGGCTGGGCACGGGCTGTCGACACCCAAGACCGCCGACGGCGCGGTCGAAACGATCAGGCTGGTCAAGATCGCCTACGACGGTGCCGTTCAAGCGCGGACAACCGCGATGATCACGCTCAAGGCGACCCTCGCGACCGGGAGCGAGGCGTTGCGGGCGGAGCTGGAGACGCTCACCGACCACAAGCTGATCCTCGCGTGCGCGGCGCTGGAGGGTCCGACTCCACTGCCGCCCGTGCGCCGTGGCGCACCTGCCGTTGTTGTGCCGGGCGACCCGGATGTGGCGATGCGACACGTGCTGTCCTCGATGGCGAAGCGTTGGCTGGCGCTGCACGAGGAGGCCAAGGCTCACGCCGCATCAATGAAGGCACTCACTGCGGCCGCTGCGCCCCAGCTCGTCGAGGCCGTCGGCGTCGGCTACGACACTGCGGCACAGATGCTGATCACCGCCGGCGACAACGCCAACCGGATCAAGTCCGAGGCAGCGTTTGCCAAGATGTGTGGCGCGTGCCCGATCCCGGCTGGATCCGGCAAGACCAACAGCCGGCACCGTCTGTACCGCGGCGGGAACCGGCAGGCCAACGCCGCGCTGTATCGCGTGGTCATCGTGCGCATGCGCTGGCATCAGCCGACGATCGACTACGTGGCCCGTCGCACCGCCGAGGGCATGTCGAAGCGGGAGATCATCCGGTGCCTGAAGCGGTACCTCGCTCGCGAGCTCTTCCGCCTGCTGCCGGCCCCGGACGCCATCGCCAAGCCCGTTAATGGAGAGCTCGAAATCGCGGCCTGATCGACTTGACGATCTATAGGAGCATCAACGCGCTGATGGAGACGATCAACGGCTTGTACAAGGCCGAGTGCATCCGCACCACCGTCTTCCACGACGGGCCGTTCAAGAGCATCGCGGACGTCGAGTACGCCACCGCCGGCTGGGTCGACTGGTACAACGCCCGACGGCTCCACAGCTCGCTGGGCCACATCCCGCCCATCGAGTACGAGCACGCCCACTACGCTGCCCTCAACCCCGAGCCGCAGCCCGTATGAGAGCGGCAGAGAACCTGGGGCGCTTCACGTTGAACCGAGGTACATGCTCGCGCTCGTACTGCGGCCGTCTCCAGTTGGATGGTGGCATGCTCGAAGGAAACGGGAAAGTGCTCCTTCACGCACGAAGTGATCTGCTCCAGAATCTGTGGTGCGTGGCCCGACTCGAAGCACTCGTCGTCGATCACGACGTGCGCGGAGATGACGGGCAGGCCAGTGCCGATCGTGGAGGCGTGCAGGTCGTGGACCTCACGAACATGCTCCAGCTCAAGGATGTGTGTCCGCACGGCGTCCAGGTCGACGTCCTTCGGGGTGAACTCCATCAGCACCCGCACGGTCTCGCGTAAGAGCTTGTAAGCGCGGGGGAGGATCAAGGCCGCGATGAACAGCCCGGCGATGGTGTCCGCTCGTTGGAACCCCGTGGTGGCGATCACGATGGCGGCCACGATCACCCCGAGGGAACCCAAGGCGTCGTTGAGCACTTCGAGGAACGCCGCGCGCATGTTGAAGTTCGCGTCGCGGCTGGAGGACAGGACCACCATCGCAGCGATGTTCGCCGCGAGTCCGATGATGCCGAAGAGCAGCAGTTCCCTGGCTTGGACCTGCGTGGGCTCAACCAGTCGGCGGACCCCTTCGATGGCCGCGTAAGAACCCACCAGCAGCAGCAACACCGCTTGGCCTAGGGCAGCGACGATCTCGATTCGCGCGAAACCCCACGTGCGCTGGCTGCTGGGGGGCCGCAGCATCATGGTGGCCGCGATGACCGCGACCAGCAGGCCGGTGGAGTCCGATAGAGCGTGGGCGGTGTCCGTCAGGAGCGCCAGGCTGCCGGTGATGACGCTTCCGATCGCCTGCGCGATGACGATGAACGAGGTGATGCCAAAAGCAATCAGAAGGCGGTTGCGCAAGCCGCTGCCCGCTTGCCCATTTGCCGGGCCGTGGTGGTGGTCGGATCCCATCAGACCTCCTCGGTCGCAAGTTGGTCGTGGTCACGGTGCTCGCGCAGGGACAACGACGCGCCCGACGCTGCCAGTAGCGCATCCGCGCTTTCGAACAGGTCAGACAGTCGGGACGGATCGGTCAACGAGATCCACGACGCGCGGCCCTCGGTCCGCACCCTCACCAGCCCACAGTCCCGCAGGCACGCCAAGTGCTTGCTCACCGTCGACTGAGCAAGGTGCATGTGGTCGACCAGGTCACGGACCCGATGCTCCCCACTGGAGAGGTGCTTCAGGAGCGCCAAGCGCGTGGGCTCGGCCAAGGCATGGAACAAGGCAGCGCAGGCGTCAGACACTTCCATCGCAGCCGGACCTTCAGGCTGGCTATTGATCGTCATGAAGCGATGCTACCGCCATGGAGCGATCAGTTGGCATCCGTTGCTCGACTGGCCCACAAGTCAGTCTTCAATGTATGGTCACTGAATGCTGAATAGTGCTGCTCGACTGGACGTGCTCAATCGATTGGGTAGGGCGATGGCGGACCCGACTCGAGCGCGGATCTTGGTGTCGTTGTTGCAGGACGCGAGCTATCCGGCGCAGTTGGCCCGCGATCTCGATCTGAGCCGCACGAATGTCTCGAATCATCTCGCGTGCCTGCGTGGCTGCGGGATCGTGATCACCGCGCCGGAAGGCCGTCGGACCCGTTACGAGATCGCCGATGCGCATCTGACTCGGGCGTTGGAGTCGTTGATGGACGTGGTTTTGGCGGTCGACGACGGGGTCCCCTGCATGGACGCGAACTGTGACGTGCCGTTGTGTTGCGGGACTGCACCTGCGCTGGTTGCCGATGAGCAGAGGGTCTGACGATGAGTGATGTGTGCTGCGGAACGGACGGGCCCGTGACTGAGGATCTCGCGCCGTGGTGGCGTGATCAGGGCTTGGCACTGCCAGCCTCCGCTGGAGTGCTGTGGCTGACCGGACTGCTGCTGGAATTCGGCGGCGCCGAGGGCCTGAGCGTGCTGTCCTACGCGATCGGCTTGGCTGCGGGTGCCTGGACCTTTGCTCCGGCTGCCATCCGCCGCCTAGTCACGGGGCGTGGGCAGGGCCGGCTGGGTGTGGGCCTGCTGATGACGATCGCCGGTACGGGTGCCGTCCTGCTGGGGCACCTGGGCGAGGCAGCAGCTCTGGCCTTTCTGTTCTCGATCGCCGAGGCGCTTGAGGACCGCGCCATGGACCGGGCCCGTCACGGGCTGCGGGCGTTGTTGTCCCTGATCCCGGAAACCGCTGTCGTTTCACGAGCGGGAACGGACGAGCGGATCCCCGCCGAGCAGGTCCGGCGGGGCGATGTCCTTCTCGTCGGCGCTGGCGACCGGGTCAGCACGGACGGCGTCGTCGAGGCGGGTCACTCGTGGATGGACACCTCGGCAATCACCGGCGAGTCGATCCCCGTCGAAGTCGCGCCTGGCGACGAGATCGCGGCCGGATCGGTCAACACCTCGGGCACGTTGCGCATCACAGCAGTCGCCGACGGGCGCGACAACTCCCTGACCCAGATGGTCGAGCTCGTCGAGCAGGCTCACGCGGACAAGGGCGAGCGTGCGCGCCTGGCTGACCGCATCGCCCAACCACTCGTCCCATTGGTGCTGCTGGCCGCGGCTTTGATCGCGGCGTACGGGTTCGTCGTGGACGACCCAGAGACGTGGATCGAGCGTGCGCTGGTGGTGCTGGTCGCGGCCTCACCCTGCGCCTTGGCGATCGCGGTCCCGGTCACGGTGATCTCAGCGATTGGCTCGGCCAGCAAGTTCGGGGTGATCATCAAGTCCGGAGCAGCCTTCGAGCAACTCGGGACGATCCGCACGGTCGCCTTCGACAAAACAGGCACCCTGACTCGCAACGAGCCCCGGGTGGTGGCCACGCACGCGGCCAACGGTCACACCGACGCGGAGGTGCTCTCCTTGGCAGCGGCACTGGAGGCCACCAGCACCCACCCCCTGGCGGCGGCAGTGGTCGCTGCCTCACCAGATCATCCTGCGGCGAGCGACGTCCACGAGCACGCCGGACACGGCGTCACCGGGTTGGTGGACGGACTCCGGGTACGCGTTGGCAGCCCCCGCTGGGTCGCCCCGAACGACCTGAGCGGGCAGGCCGACGCCATGGCCACCCAAGGCATGAGCCTCATTGTGGTCGAGGTCAACGATCAAGCATGCGGCGTGATCGGCATCCGCGACGAGCTGCGCCCTGAAGCGGCCCAGGCCATCTCCGCCCTGCACCAGCAGGGGGTGTCCACCGTGATGCTCACCGGTGACAACACTCGCACTGCGCAGGCCATCGCCGGTGAAGCCGGCATCCGAGAGGTTCACGCGGAGACCCTGCCCCAGGACAAGGCCGACCACATCCGCGCCTTGATGGCCACGGCCCCGACGGCGATGATCGGCGACGGCATCAACGACGCGCCCGCGCTGGCCACGGCCACCGTCGGTATCGCGATGGGCGCCAGCGGTTCCGCCGCTGCAGTCGAGTCCGCAGACGTTGCCTTCACCGGCCACTGATCTGCGGCTGCTGCCACAAGCCCTCGCACATGCCCGCCGCGGACGAGCGATCATGACCCAAAACGTCGTCCTGTCCGTGGCCCTGATCGCGGTCCTCTTCCCGCTCGCTCTGTTCGGCGTGCTGGGTTTGGCCGCGGTCGTGCTGGTCCACGAGGTCGCCGAGGTCATCGTCATCGCCAACGGTTTGCGAGCTATCCGCACCCAGCGCCATTCCCAGCCTGAGGCCAGAAACGATGACTACTCTGCGCGCCAGCAGCGCCCTTCGATGATTGGAACCCGATGAGCAAGAGCCTGAAACTGTCCATGGCCATGATCGTGGCGGTCCTGGTGGCATTGGTCGCTGCGGTGACGTTCAGCCGGGCCAGCGAAGAAGCGGCACCCACGGGGTCCGGAAGCGGGGCGTCCGCGCCCTTGGTGCGCGATGACAGCCCCCGCCTGACCTCCGGCAAGAAGGCAGTGTTCGTGGAGTACCTCGACTTCGAGTGCGAGGCCTGCGGCGCAGCCCACCCCGTCATGACAGACCTGCGAGAGAAGTACGGCAACGACGTGACCTTCGTGGTGCGCTACCTCCCCCTCCACGGAAACTCGATGAACGCGGCACTGGCTGCCGAGGCCGCCCGTGAACAGGACAAGTTCGAGGAAATGCACGACAAGCTCTTCGAGACGCAGGCCGAGTGGAGCCACTCTGAGTCGTCCAAGGAGAAGACCTTCGAGGGATATGCCCAGGAGCTGGGGCTGGACATGAAGCAGTACCGCGCCAGCCTGAAGGACCCCGCCGCCGCGAAGCGCATCGAGCAGAGCACGAAGGACGCCCAGACACTGGGCGTCACCGGCACACCCACGTTCTTCCTCGACGGCAAAAAGATCGAGCCGACCACCATCGCCGACTTCGAGACCAAGCTTGATGCCGCAATCGAAGACTGAGCCGGCCGTCGTCACCCCGGCGACTGCGGTCAACGCACGTGGACTGGGCTGGCTGTACCTCGTCGGGGGCCTGGTCGGGCTGCTCTGCGCCGTCGTGCTGCTCGTGGAGAAGATCGAGCTGCTCAAGAACCCGGACTACGTCCCCTCCTGCAGCATCAACCCGATCCTGTCCTGCGGCTCGGTCATGGTCACCCCGCAGGCAGACGCCTTCGGTATCCCCAACCCGCTCATCGGAGTCGCCGGGTTCGCGGCCCTTGCCATGCTCGGAGCAGTCCTGGTCAGTGCCACGAGCCTTCCTGCATGGTTGTGGGTGGCGACCCAGGCGGCGGTAACCCTCGCGGTGACGTTCATCCACTGGCTGATCTTCCAGAGCCTGTACGTCATCGGCGCCCTGTGTCCCTACTGCATGATCGTGTGGGTCGTGACCATCGCCGTCTTCTGGCACACCACCATCCACACCCTCCAGCGTTGGCGAGCCACCACAGCTCGGCACGTTCCCGGGGTGGTAGCAATGCTCATCGAGTACCGCGCAGCAGCACTGACCGCCTGGTACCTCGTGATCATCGTGCTCATCGCTATCAGGTTCTGGGACTACTGGGTCACGCTCCTGTGATCACTGACCCGTGGACCGAATCGCCATCACGCCGAGAGGCCGAGCGGAATCCTCCAGCCGCTTCGGCACTGATGAACGACGACCCCGATACCTTTCCGCGCATCCACGTACGCGCGGCGACAACCTCAGGAGCATGAGACCCGAATGACCGCACGCTGTCCCTCCCGCCGAAGTCTCCTCGCCGCGGCCGGTGCTGTCGCTGCCACCGGTGGTCTCGCCGCGTGCTCCTCCTCCGGTGCCAAGGATGAGCAAGACCTCGGCTATCGATCCGGGGACGGCAGCGTGACCGCCTTCGACGAGACCCAGCGCGGCGAACCCGTCGAGCTCGCCGGTGAAACGCTTGACGGCCAGACGTGGGACAGCGCCGATCACCGCGGCCAGGTCGTCGTCGTCAACGTCTGGGCCAGCTGGTGCGGACCCTGCGCCAAAGAAGCCCCACACCTCGTGGCGCTGAACAAGGAGCTGAAGGGGGAGGACGTGGAGCTTGTCGGGATCAACTTCCGGGAGTCCTCCGTGGAGACCGGCAGATCACAAGCCAAGACGTGGGGCTTCACCTGGCCCTCGATCTACGACAAGTCCGGCGCCACCTCGATCGCCATGCAAGGCAAAATGACGACCCAGCCCTCCACCGCTGTCCTCGACCGCCAGGGTCGTATCGCTGCGGTTGTCCTCGGAGCGACCACGCAGTCGACCCTCCAAGGCTTGATCGAGGACACCCTCGCCGAGGAGGGCCGATGATCGTCGCGTTCACGACCGGGCTCAGTGACCAGGTCGCCAGTGGGGCTCTGCCTCTCGCGGCGCTCGTCGCGGCCCTCGCCGGGCTCGTCTCCTTCGCCACGCCCTGCGTGTTACCCCTCGTACCGGGCTACCTCGGCTACGTCACCGGCCTATCCGACGTAGCACTGGAGAAGCGCAGCCGCGGCCGGATGGTCGTGGGCGCGCTGCTGTTCATCCTCGGCTTCACCCTCGTTTTCGTTCTTGCCTCGATGTTCGTGGCCACCGCCGGCCGCGCGCTCGTTGAGCACCGAGAGCCGCTGATGCGCATCGGTGGCGTAGTGGTGATTCTCATGGCCCTTGTCTTCCTCGGCGCCGGTTCGCAGCGGACCTTCCGGCTGCCGATCAAGCCCGCCACTGGCCTGGCCGGGGCCCCTGTCCTCGGGGCCGTCTTCGGTCTGGGCTGGGCGCCCTGCATGGGCCCGACACTCGCCGCGGTCCTCGCGCTCAACCTCGCCAGCGACGCCTCGATCACCCGAGCTGTCGTTCTCGCCGTGGCCTACTGCCTCGGGCTCGGCCTGCCCTTCATCCTCATCGCCGCGGCCTACGAGCGCTGGGCGCCGGTCTCGTCGTGGCTGCAACGACACCAGCGCGCGATCCAGGTCGTCGGCGCAACCCTGCTGATCATCGTCGGGACACTCCTGCTCACCGGCGGCTGGGATGCGATCGTCCAGCGGCTGCAAACCAGACTTATCAGCGGCTGGGAAGTGCCCCTCTGATGTGAAGGAGCGTGGCCCACTGATGTCCGGTTCCGGGCCGTCCGTGATTGTGGGGTGATCATCGCCACTCGATGCGCCCATTCACGATGGGGATCATCCGAGCGCGGCTGCGCCACCGCATCAATTTCCCGCACTGCACTCTTGCAAGGACGAGCCTGGTATGGACGCGCCGTCCTCGACTCACGAGACGACCAGCGCGAAGTACTCCTGCCCCATCCCGATACTGACCATCCTCACGACGGAGTACCCGATCCACATGGCCACGAGGCCCAGTGCAAGTTTCGGGCTGACGACGTCGAGCAGTCGTTCCGGACGCCGCCGCCGCACGAGCGCGACCGCTGTGTACGCCACAATGCCGACCGCTACCGCCATGCCCGGCGGCCCGAACAGGTTGTACTCGAACGCCGTAGCGACGTCCCCGTGGGCCAGGTGGACCCAGGAGCGAGTCATCCCGCAGGCTGGACAGGGCAGCCCTGTCAGGATCCGAAACAGGCACGTCGTCGGTCCGGAGTCCACGGAGTACACGGGCCACAGACGCGCGATCACCAGCGCCGTCGCGCTGAGCGCCGCGAGCCCGAGCACGACGATGCGCGAAGCGAGTTGCACCCCCCGAGCGTGGTGCACCCGGCGTCGGTACGGGAACGTCGCACCGCTCATCGCACCGCGCGCCTGCTCGCGTCGATCCTTGTTCGCATCGCCAAGAGAATAGCATCGACGATCATCCAGATGCCCAAGCTTTCGCAGGTGATGAACGCGTCCCCACCTTGTTGACGCGATAGACGACGGCGAGTTCCTTGGACTTGTCTTCCGCGGTCCTCGTTGGCCTTGTGAGATCCCGTCACGGAGGCGATTACTGGCTCTTAGAGCAGCGACGGGCCGTCCAAGGCTGCCCACAGAAATCCTGCACCGATGCCGAGCCCCAGGCTCGCGGTGGCAGCGACAGCGGCGGTCGCCGCAGGCCAAGCCGCGACCTCGTCCGTTCGAGAAGTCTCCGGACAGGGTTGGGTCGGGGGTGCGAAAGCGGGGCCGAGCCAGCGCAGGTAGTAGAAGAGGCTGAGCAGACTGTTGATCATCACGATCAAGGCAAGCCATCCGTGTCCGCCGTCCCAGACGGCGGTGGCAGCGGCGAGCTTGCCGACGAACACGGCCGTGGGCGGGGTGCCGACCAAGCCCAGCAGGGCGACGAGCAGTGCCAGTGCGAGCCCGGGCCGGGTCCTGGCCAGCCCACGGTAGGTGTCCAGTTCGCGGTGATCGGGAAGCGTCGCAGTCACTGCGAAGGCGGCAACGTTGGTCAGGGCGTATGCGGCCAGGTAGAAAAGGAGCGAGGGCAGGGCAAGATCGCTGCGGCCGGCGGCGGCCACGGGCACGAGCAGGAACCCGACTTGGGAGACCGTCGACCAGCCCAGCAGTCGGCGAGGATCGCGCTGCCAGTAGGCGGCCAGATTGCCCAGGAACATCGATGCCGTGGCCAGCACCGCCACGACGACCAGCCAGGACTCGTTCCCGGCAGAGACCATGGCCATGAGCCGGTAAACGGCCACCAGCGCTCCGATCTTGGGCACGGTGGTGAGGAAGGTCGCGGCGGTCACACCGGCACCTTGTGCGGCGTCGGGGATCCAGAAGTGGACGGGCGCTCCGCCGGCCTTGAACAGCAGCCCGGTGAGCACGCACAGCACGCCCGCGCCCACGGCTGCGGCCGGGGCGCCAGGTAGTTCGTCTTTGAGCTGGGCGTAGTCGGTGGCGCCGGTCAGGGCGTAGAGGAGGGTGACCCCGAGCATGAGCAGGATCCCGGACAGCGCGCCCATGAGGTAAGTCTTCATGGCGGCCTCGGCCCCGGAGCGACCGCCGGTCAGGCCCACGATCCCGTACAGGGGGATGCTGGCCAGCAGGAATCCGACGATGAGCACGAGCAGGTCGGTGGCCGCGGCCAGAACCATGACCCCGGTGGTGGCGAAGAGCAGCAGGGCGTAGGTGTCGGACTCGCGCGGGGAGTTGGCGATCTCTCCGGAGGCCACGCCCAGGACCAGCAGGGTGGCCAACGCGGCGATCACCCGGGCGGCGCTGGTGGCGGTGTCCGCGGCGAAGGTTCCCGAGAATGCGGTTTGCGCGGGCCCGGCCATGGCCATGGCCGCCGCGGTCGCGGCAGCCAGTAGCGCCAGGGCGGCCACGGCGCGGGCGATCCACTGCCGGTGTCTGGGCAGGAACGAGCCGCCCAGCAGGACAATCAGGCCACCGAGGAAGGTGATGATCTCTGGGAGCAACAGTTCGGGGCGCATCTGCATCGAGGCGTCCACGGTTACCTGCCGACCAGGTCGACGAGGGCGGCCGAGGCCGGCTCGATCACCCCGAGCAGCACCTGCGGTAGCACCCCGATGAGCAGGGACAGGGCCAGCAGTGGGCCGATCGACCACAGCTCTCGACCGTGCAGGTCCGCGAACCCGGGTGACTGGCCCTGCGTGGGGCCGGTGAAGACTCGCTGCAGCGCCAGCAGGAACAGGGTGGCAGTGAGCAGGATGCCCGGCAGAGCGATCGCGGTGACCGGGGCGACGGCGATGCTGCCGGCAAAGATCTGGAACTCAGCGATGAACCCGGAGAACCCGGGCAGGCCCAGTGAGGCGAAGGCCGCGATCGCGAACAGTGCCGCGAAACGCGGCGCGGGTGTAGCCAGGCCACCGTAGGCACCCA
The DNA here is from genome assembly GCF_001591405.1 of Janibacter terrae NBRC 107853. GTDB lineage: Bacteria > Actinomycetota > Actinomycetes > Actinomycetales > Dermatophilaceae > Janibacter > Janibacter terrae. Next base: position 434,767 of record NZ_BCUV01000007.1, on the reverse strand, counting down.
TGTCGTAGGTGCCGGCGCGGGTGCGCATCACCCCGGCCAGGAGGAAGAGCGCGGCAGTGATCAGCCCGTGGCTGATCATCTGCACAACCGCGCCGGTGACTGCCACGGATCGGGCCTGGGCGGTGTCACCGGCGATGAGGCCGACCGCGCCCAGGGCCAGGACGATGTAGCCCATGTGGTTCACGGAGGTGTAGGCGATCATGCGTTTGAGGTTGGTCTGGGCCAGTGCCACGAATGCTCCATACAGCACCGAGACGATGCCGACCACCACGATCACCCAGGCCCATGCCCGCCACGCCTCGGGCAGGATCGGCATGGCGATGCGCACGAAGCCATAGGTGCCCATCTTCAGCAGCACCCCAGCCAGCACCGCCGAACCGGTGGCCGGGGCGTCGGTGTGGGCGGGGGGCAGCCAGGTATGGAAGGGCACGGTGGGGGTCTTCACGGCCAGACCCACCAGGATCGCCGCCAGCACCAGTCCTCCGGCCAGCGGGCTGTCCTCCAGCGGGGCGGCCGCGACGAGCTCGGGGATGTCGAAGGTGTGTGGGTCCGAGGCCACGTACAGGCCGATGAAGCCCAGCAGGAGGGCGAGGGACCCCAGGAAGGTGTAGAGGAAGAACTTCAGTGCCGAACGGGCGGCATTCCCGTGACCCCACCCAGCGATGACGAAGTACATGCCCACGATGGACAGATCGAAGAAGACGAAGAACACGATGAGGTCGGCAGCCACGAACACCCCGAGACTTACGGCCTGCAGGAACAGGAAGAGAGCCGTCTGCGCACGGGGCCGCTCACCGTCCCGAAGAGCGAAGACGGCACACGCCAGGAAGATGACCGCCGTCATGGCCACCAGCGGCAACGAGAGCCCGTCCACGCCGACGTGGTAGCTGCTGCCGACCCCCGGGATCCACGGCACCTGCTCCTCGAACGCCAACCCGTTCGGCCCCGGATCCTCATACCCGGCCCAGAGGACGCCGACGAGCACCAGGTCCACGGCGCTGACCGCGACCCACACCCACCGCGCAGCCGCGGCGCCGAGCGAGGGAACCGTAGCCACGACTACGGCGACGACCAGGGGAAGGAAGACGATCAGACTCAGCATGCTCAACCCATCACGGCGTAGACGGACCAGACCACGGCGCCGGCGGCGAGGACGGCGACGGTCTGGAGAAAGTATTGGTGGATGGCCCCTGTCTGCGGGGCCCGCGCCAGGTGCCCGAGTCGGCGAACCCGGCCAGCGATAGCCGACACGACCCGGTCCAGGACGTGGTCATCGACGCGGGCAGCTGACCGCGCCAGCATGAGGACCGACCCGGCCACGGCTGCAACGGTCCGGTCCAAGACGTGGTCATCGACGCGGGCAGCTGACCGCGCCAGCATGAGGACCGATCCGGCCACGGCATTCACGGCCCGGTCCAGGACGTGGTCGTCGAACCGCGCCAGAGCGTGCGCCACGGTCAAGGACGGGCGCACCACGACGGCCTGCGCCGCCGCTTCCAGCCCCAGCCACCGCCGAGCCCACCTCGGCGCGGGGGCACGCACTCGCAGCATCAGCAGCACCACGACCACTGCGGTCACGGCAGAGACGGCCAGCTCGACGGTCGGGATCTGAGCGTGGCCGCCCAGGGTGCCGACGAGCATGCCACTGATCGGAGGCAGGACGAGCACACCCAGCACGACCGCGCCAACGGCAAACACGACCAGCGGGGCCTGCTCCCAGGCGCCCACCTCGCCGGCGTGGTCGGCCCGCGCTTCGGCGCGGGCACCGCGCCACCAGATCGCCCACAGGACCTTGCCGGCATATGCCGCCGACAATGCCGCGGCCAGTAGCCCTGCAGCGTAGAGCCACGGGGATGACTCGAGCGCGGCCGTGAGCACGGCATCCTTGGTCGCCCACAGGGACAGCGGTGCGATCCCGGCCAGAGCCAGCGCCGCCACGCTCGCGGCCACCCCCACGACCGGCCACCGACGGGCGACACCCCGCAGTTTCGTCAGGTCCTCGCTCCCCAACGCGGTCAGCCAGGCGCCCGCAGCCAGGAACAGCAGTGCCTTGACCGAGGCGTGCGCCACCAGGTGGCCAACGCCGCCACTGACCGCGCCGACACCGGCGGCGAGCACCACGAAGCCCAGCTGGGCGGCCGTGGAAGCGGCCAACAACTGCTTGAGATCCCGCTGCGCCAACGCCACCAGCCCCATGAGCACCGCCGTGAGCACGCCGACCCACGCGGTCAGCGGACCGGCCCACCCGGTCGCGGCCAACAGGGGCTCCACGCGCAACAGCAGGTAGCCACCCATGGCGACCATCGCAGCGGAGTGCAGCAGCGCGCTGACCGGGCTGGGCCCTTTCATCGCTCCGGAGAGCCAGAAGGAGAAGGGCAGCTGCGCTGCCTTGCCCAGTGCCGCCACCAGGATCCCGGCGGCGGCGACATCCCGCCACGGCCCCTGCGCGGACGGCAGGTCAGCCAAGGCCATGCCCGCCCCACCGGCCAGGGCAGCGCCCGCAGCGACGTAGAGGCCCAAGTCAGCTGTGCGCGTCGTGATGAAGGCCGTCAGCCCCGCTGAGACACGCTCGGAGTCGCGCCACCAAAACCCGATCAGGGCGTAGGAGGTCGCGCCCATCACCTCCCAGGCGAACAGCAGCGCCGGGATGGTCGCGGCGGTCGCCGTGACCAGGGCGGCCGCCGCGAAGATGAGCATCAGCCCGTGGAATCGAGCCCGGGACTCCCGGATGTTTCCCGCCGCGAAGATCAGCACCAGGAAGGTCACGGTGGCGACCATCGGCACGACCAGCGCCGCGAGGGCATCGACGTCCAGGGCAAAGTCGGCGCCGGCGACGAAGGGGTAGGACACGGCCGGCCGCGCCAGCGCAGTGGCGAACGCCAAGACAGTCGTGAGCCCGGAGGTCACCAGCGCGATCGGTACCGCACCACGGTGCGGGCGGGCGAGGGCGAGCACGCCACCCACGGTGGCCGGGAGTACCACCATCGCCAGCAGCGCAGTTTGGGGCCCGCTCATCCGGACAGCTCCTCGGCCATGTCGGTCATGTCCGTCTGTGCCCGTCGGTGCAGCAGCGTGGCCACCGCGAAGCCCATGGCCATCTCCACCGTCATCGCGGCTAGCACCACCAGCAGCAGGACCTGCCCAGTCGGGTCCGGGGCCAAGAAGAACCAGAACCCGGCGGCAGCCAGGAGCACCCCGTTGATCATCAGTTCAAGGCCCATCATCACCATCACGACGACCTGCTGAGACAGGGCGCCATACAGGCCCACCGCAAACAGGGCGGCAGCCACCACCAGCACAGCCTCGAGGGTCACTGGCCGACACCTCCTTGTCGGGGGTCGTTGGCCGGGTGGCGGCGCAGATCGTCGCCGAACCGCTCATAGCGGGTGCGGTGGGTAGCCAGGACCACCCCGGCCACGATGGTCGCGACCATGACCGGTCCCAGCACGGCCATGACCAGCATCTTCTCGCCCATGATCTCCAGACCGAGCGCGCGAGTGAGATCCTCGGAAGCGGCGCCACGGCGCTGCGGCCAAGGGATGAACAGCGAACCACTGGCCAGCAGCACGAAGGCTCCGACCGATGCACCGATAGCGGTCTTCTTCCCGTGGGTCATGTCCATGGGCATAAGCGCAGGATTCATCCCCATGAACATCACCATGTAGACGGCCATCACCGCCATCTCCATCACCATCATCAAGATTGTGATCAACCCCAGGTAGCCCTGCTCCAGCAGAAGGATCTGCACTCCCACGGCGATGAACGACAGGGCTAGGGCATACGTGGCTCGTGCCATGGAGTTCACCACGAACACGGCCACGCCCGAGGCCACGGCCATCACGGCCACCACCCAGAACGCCACTCCGATCAGCACGGGTCACCCTCCCCGGACGACGATGAGGGACACCAATAGGTCCTGGGCCACGACCGCCGGGAGCAGCACCATCCACCCGATCTCCATGAACCGGTCCGGGCGCAACAGTGGAACCTTTCGGCGCAGCCATACCAGCACGGCCAACACCACCACGGTCTTGACCAGCACCCAAGCCCAGCCGGGCAACACCGGCCCGGCGCCACCGCCCAGGAACAGCGGCACTGAGAAGGCCGCTCCAGCGGTTAGGAACAGGTAGCGCCCAGCCTGAAAGACGAGACGGTCCACGGCCGAGAGCTCGGCCAGCACCCCGCCGGCGATGTCCGCTGCCAGCGCGGGAGCAAACGGTCCCCACACGGAGAACCCCGTCACGCCCACCAGGTAGACGAGGAAGGCGACCGGCATCCACACCACGAACCACGCGCCGTCCTGGGCGGCCACCACGTCCCCGACACCCAGGCTGCCGGCGGCGATCGCCGGAGCGACCAGGGCGAACATCAGCGGCAGTTCGTAGGCCAGTCCATGGGCCAGGAAGCGATAGCCGCCCACCAAGCTGTGGGCGGAGTTTGCGCCCCACCCGGTCAGCCACACCAGGGCCCAGACCATGACGTCGACGACGTTGAACCACACGATGCCCACATCGGGATCGGCCAGCACCCACCGGCCCATCGGAATGACCGCGACCGTCAAGAACGCGCCGATGAACATCCCGGCGCCACCGATCCGCCACAGCAGAATGTCCGCGGCCACGGGGGCGCGTCGCCGCTGCCGCAACAGCCGCGCAGCGCGGCTCAGCGGCGCGGCCCACCCGCCGCCAACGCCGCGCTCACGGGCCGAAAGCACCGCGTCCAGCGCCACCGCGAAGTAAGCCAGAGCGCACAGGACGATGCCGGCCAGCACGGCCCACCCCACGGGAATGGTCACCAGCACACCTTCAGGCATGCCCCACCCCCTGGGCGAGCGTGAACGGTTCCAGACCCAAGCTGGCCACGGCCAGTCGCGCGGTGGCCAGCTCCAACCCGACCACCAGCTGCGGCACAGCCTCCCACGGCACTGTGCCCGTCACGGCCGACACCACACCTGCGCCGCCGATCTCGGTCCGAAGCGCCTCCACCATGGACGACAGGCGGTCGTGGGCGTCTCCTCGGCAAACCTCCGGCAGGTCGTGCCGTGCCAGATCGGACTGATCGAGGACCAGTACCCCCCGCAGGGACCAGCGCAGCATCCAGGACCTCAGGATCGTGCGGTGCAACCGCTCGACGGCATCCCGGGCGGCACCCTGATCGCCACGCACCAGGGCGTCCCGAGCCCGGCGAGCACGCGCGGCCGCATCATCCGCCCCGGCCAACGCCAGCAGCGCCATGACTCCATCGCACCGCACTGCAGACGCAGGCACCGGTGAGGTCTGGGGCTCCTTGCTGTTGGCTGCCTGGCCCGCACCGTCGACGACGGACGCCACGGCATCGACCACGACATCACCCTGTAGCGAGCAGAGCAGCACCAGTCCAGCCGGCCAAAACGGAAGCACAGGACCAAGTGGGAGATGCAGGACATCCATCTCCAGACCGTCCCGGTCCTGACCACCTTCGGCCAGCGCGATCCCGGCCGGGGCCATGTCCATCCCGCCGTGGTCCCCGTGGTCCATGCCTTCGTGCCCGCCGTGGTCCCCGTGGTCCATGCCTTCGTGCCCGCCGTCGTCCATCTGGCCGTGATCGTCCGGAATCTGAGGCTCTCGCACCCGTGCTTGGGCGTCCATCCGCTGATGCGGGATGTCGAGCAAAAGCGTTGCGGCGGCATCGAGGGCATCGCCCACAGCTATGGGCGACAGGACATCGGCGCGCGCCCGCGGGCCGGGCATCTGCTCCCACAGGCGCTCCGCGAGTTCTGCCAGCTCGGGACCTGGCACACCGCAGACGGCCAGCACGTCCGCATTTGCCGGCGTCCATGCCGCACGCCAGCCTCGGAGCGCCATCTGCTGCTCGAGCTCCACGCGCGTGAGCCAGTGACCCGGTGCCTCGACGATCAGGACACGGGTGGAGTTGACCGCCAGATGGGCGAGGACCCGGATCAGGCCCATCGGAAGACCCCCTCCCGCCAGACCCACGTCACTGCGATGAGCAGGGCTCCGAGGAAGAGGAACATCTCCACCACCGCAGTCATCCCTTCCTCGGCCACGATCACTGCCCACGGGTACATGAACAGCATCTCGACGTCGAAGGCGAGGAAGACGATGGAGGCGGGATACCAGCGGGCGTGGAATCGGGAGAGCGCATGCTCCTGGGGCAACCACCCCGACTGCGCCGGGAGCACCGTCAGTGGCTCGGCCAGCACACTGACAGTCCGGTGAAGCGCATACAGGAACGCCACAGCGAACACAGCTACCAGCGCCATAGCCACGATCCCGTACACCGCGATCCGCCCTTCTTGACCTGGAGACAACAAACTTCTGTGAGGCAGCAGAGGATCAACGCAAAAAGGGCGTCGTCTGCCACTGCCTGCGCACTCAGCAGCATCTCACCGTTCAGGTCACTTGAGTGGCTGGATCTCGCTCTACACGACCCATTTGTGATTGGTCATCTTCATGCCATCCATCGTGAAGTCGACCATGTACGACGTCTCGTCGGTCGAGCTGTCGATCGTCGCCTCGGCGCCATCCATGCCGGCCATGTGATCGGCGTCCAGGACGACCTCGGTACCCTCTTCCAGCGGCGCGTTGCCGGGGTTCTCGAGCTCTTCACGAACGACCCACTTGTGGTTCGTGACCCGCTCACCGCCGTCCGTGGGTGTATAGCTGACGGAGTAGGCGGTTGTGTCGAAGGCGCCCGAGATGGTCGCCTCGCTTCCCTTCATTCCCGGCATGTGGTCAGCAGTCAGCGTCACCGTGGTGCCGACGGGATACGTCGGCGAGTTCGCCTTCTCCATACCCTCCGGAGGAGGCCCGCCCTCGGGCTTGTGGGCATGGCCTCCCATTGCCCCACTCGTTTCACTGCCGGACGCAGACGAGTGGGACGTCATCGACGACTGCGGCGAGTCGTCCTCAGCAGCGCCTCCGCACCCTGCAAGCAGCGCGACTGCTGCAGCAGCAGCAATCGCGACCGCGCAAACCTTCCGATTGGCCGTTGTCATACCCTCTCCCTTCACTTGTGTCTTCTCAACCGTATACCCCTTCGGGGTATCGTGAATCGTGCTGGTGAGTGGCCAGCGAACCGGCCGCGTGTTTCGGGATACCTCGCTCGGGTACTTCCCGAACTCGCTACGCGCCGCAAGGTCGGCCTTCGCGTCGCTCGACCGTATGAAGGAGCCAAGCATGCACACCGTGGAGCAAATGCTCGAGGCCTACCCGAAGGACTTGGGGAACATCGACAGGGCCAAGTGGACCGAATGCATCCAAGCCTGCTTCGAATGTGCCCAGACCTGCACTGCCTGTGCCGATGCCTGTCTGAGCGAAGACACGGTCGCGGACCTCACCAAATGCATCCGCGCCAACCTCGACTGCGCGGACATCTGCACGACCACCGGATCGGCGCTCTCGCGCCACACCGGCTATGACGCCAATGTCACGCGGGCCCTTCTTGAGGTCTGCGCAACAGCGTGCACGTCGTGCGGCGACAGCTGCGAGAAGCATGCCTCGATGCACGAGCACTGCCGCATCTGCGCCGAGGCGTGCCGGCGGTGCGAGCAGGCGTGCCGCGAGCTGATCAACTCACTCAATTGACTGTCCACCGGGCGCGAATCGTGCGCCACCCCCGGTCCGGCCAGACGGACCATCAAGGTCTGGATGAAGGCCACCCGATGATGCACAGGGACGGCGACGACGGGTCACTGAACCAGTGTCTGAGTGGTCGTTCCTGCATCCGTGGTGCTGATCACGCGCCCATCGACAGACGCGATGATCTCCAGCTGCCCGTCGCTGGTGCGGCCCGCCCACAGCGCTTCGGCCTGACCGATGCTCTCGGGATGAAGGGTCCAGGTCTGGCCGGCGTCCCTGCTGGTCGCCAGTCTTCCTTCGGCTGACGAGGTCACGATGGTCTCTTCGTCGGCCCAAGCGACGAGGACGGCGGTCTGCGGTGGGTCGAGAGAGCTCCAGGTCGCCCCTTGATCCTGGCTCATGAGCAGGCCAGCGCTCGTGGTGGCCAGCACCTTCCCCGACGTCGGAGCAGCGGCCAGTACTCGTGGCGGCGAGGGGATGTCCCGCGTGGTCCAGGTCGTGTTGTCGCTGGTGTGTCGGAGCGTTCCGTCAAACCCGATGACGCCGTCTGGGCCGACCGTCAGGGCGTGGAAGTCCGAGCGTCCACCGAGTGAAGCGACCTGCCAGGTCCGGCCTGTGTCCTGGGATGTGATGAGACCGACTGGCTGGGGCAGATCGGTGCCGGGCGCTGGGTGGCCGGAGGCGTACAGGGTGCCGTCGTCGTCGATGGTGAAGCCCATGAGGTCGATGGCAGGCCCTATGCGGGCGAGTTTGCCATCGACCTTCTGGAACAAGCCTTGGTGTGAGGCCACGAGAAGGTCGCCGGTGAGCGGATGTCGGGCGATCCCGTGAACATGAAGCATGGGTGTGGGCTGTTCGGCCGCAGCGCCTCCTGCAGGGGTCGACGACTGGCTACCGGCGGACTGGGGCGTCCCGGTCTCGGAGGTGGACGAACAGGCGGCCAGCAACGCCACGACAGCGGCGGTAGCGACACCAAGGACAGCACGTCGTCGAAGGGGCCTCATGTGGTGTACTTCAGGGCGATCATCATGCCAGCCTCGGCGTGGTAGATGTTGTGGCAGTGGATCATCCAGTCACCTGTGTTGTCAGCGTCGAGGTCGATGGCGAATGACTGCATCGGGGCCATGAGGACAGTGTCCTTCCTGAGCCCGGAGGGCAGGGCGAAGGTGTGCCCGTGCACGTGCAGCGGGTGGGTCATCATCGTCATGTTGGTGGCGTTGATCCGCAGTCGTTGCCCGGCCTGGACGGTCAACGGTTCGTTCTCGCCGAACGGCGCCCCGTTCATCCCCCACGCGTAGGGCTGCATCGATTCGGTGAGGGTCAGCCGCGTGGTCGCATCAGCAGTCCTGCTGGGTAGCTTGGCAGCCTGGGTGGGTCGGAGGTCGGAGCCGATGAGGACCTTCCCGGACAGTTCTCGTGGGTTGGCGCCCTCACCGGGTGCACTGCCGCTTCCGGTGCGGATCAGGGCCATGGCCTGGCCACCGCTGGTCTTGCCGACCGGCTTGGCCACCAAGGGAAAGGCCCCGTCGCCAAGGGTGACGATCGCGTCGTACCGTTCACCCATCCCGATGTAGAACGCATCTGTCTCGGTCGGTTGGACAGGGAATCCGTCGCTGTGCGTGATCGTCATCCGATGCCCTCCGAGAGCGACGGCGAAGATGGTGTCGGAGGCGGCGTTGATGAATCGCAGACGAACCTTCTGCCCAGGCTTGGCAGTGAGCGTCTCAAGGTCTGCGGGCGGGCGCCCGTTGATGAGGAAGTAGGGATAGGTCACATCTCCGGCGTCACCCCAAGGCCCGGCCTCGTCCGTGGTGCCTCGGCTCATGCCATCCATCTCGCCGTGGTCCATGCCATCCATGCCACCGGATCCGGAATCATTGGCCACGAGCTCATCCAGGACCTGCTCGGGTGTGGTGCCCGTTCCGTCGATCCAGTCATCGAGGACAAGGACCCACTCGGTGTCGTAGTCCCCTGGCTCCTTCGGATCGTCGATGATCAACGGGGCGTACAACCCACGGTCGAGCTGGACGCCTACGTGGGGGTGGAAGAAGTACGTGCCCGGGTCGGGCGCAGTGAACTCGTAGACGTAGGAGGCGTCTGGCTTCACCGGGTCCTGGGTCATGCCGGGGACCCCGTCGGCTTGGTTGCGCAGACGAATACCGTGCCAGTGGATGGTGGTCTCGTCCGGCAGCTGGTTGTCGAGAGTGACGCGCAGGAAGTCGCCGGCGTTGGCTCGCAGAAGCGGGCCCGGCACGGCGTCGCCGTATCCCCAGGTCGAGACGGTGCGGCCCGCCAGGTCGAGGGTGATCGGCTTGGCGGTCAACGTCTTGGTCACCACCGCCTGGCCACGGTCAGGTGAGACAGGCGTCGGGGCACCGAACGGGCCCTTCGGTGTACTTGGACTCGATCCCTGGGTGGCGGCATAGGCTCCCAAACCGACTGTGCCGGCGGCACCGAGGCCGCCGATCAGCAGGCCACGGCGAGTGATGGTGTTCATAGTTCCCTTCCAAGTGTCGATGTGCCGACGCACGTCAGCGGCCGTGAATGATCAGATGACGTCGCTTCTCGTACTCATCGACGCTCAGGTCACCGCGGGCCAGCCCTTCGTCCAGAAGCGTCAAGGCGTCAGGTCGAGGGGGCTCTGAGCCGGCCCTCTTCTGCCCGGGGAAGAGGGCACGCACGGCGAGTACGACGATCACCCAGAAGGTGAGGACCCCCGCGGTCATGCCCAGCCACATCATGTCGCAGCCCTGGTTCCACATCATCGGGAGACTCCTTCCTGGCGCCGACCTTCAGCCGGCATACGGACAGACTCTCGGAGGAACGTCATGGATTGGTGGTCTCCGCGTTGAGGTTTGACGAAGATCGTCGTCAATTCACCGCTGATGTCTGTCGCGGCGAGGCCCTCGGGCGAGACTGTCTGTCGTGAGCACACGACCCCCTGTTGAGCCGTTGGCGAAGGTGCTCGTCATCGAGGACGAGAAGACGCTGGCTGAGATGATTGCCGCCTATCTCGCCCGTAGCGGGTACCAGACCGCCGTGGAGAACGACGGCGTTGCCGGAGTGCACGCAGCACGAGAGCAGTCCCCAGACGTGGTGATCCTCGATCTGGGACTACCCGGACTGGACGGCATCGAGGTCTGCCGCCAGATCCGCACCTTCAGCGACTGCTACGTCATCGTCGTCACTGCCCGCACGGACGAGGTGGACACCCTGATCGGCCTGTCCGTGGGCGCCGACGACTACGTCACCAAACCCTTCAGCGTGCGCGAGCTGGTGGCACGCGTCCAGACGGTCCTGCGTCGCCCCCGGGGCGGGAACCCCGGCAACTCCACCGCTGCGGCAACCCCATGGGTGTTCGGCGATCTTCAGGTCGACCCGCTCGGGCAGCAGGTTCACCTGAAGGGGGAGCCAGTGTCGCTGACCCCTACAGAGCGGGATCTGCTGATGACCATGGCCCAACGACCCTCGATGGCCTTCACCCGCACGCAGCTCATCGAGGACGTCTGGGGTGGCGGCTGGGTCGGCGACGAGCACCTGGTCGACGTCCACATCGCTCACCTGCGACGCAAGCTCGGAGACAACCCCGATCTGGCTCGTTACATCGCCACGGTGCGCGGCATCGGTTACCGGATGGGGTCGGGATGAACAAGCGCGTCAACACACTCTCCAGAGGCTTGGCGCCGCGGTTGCTCGTGGGACAGATCCTGGTACTGCTTGCGGGGGCACTGACCGCTGGGCTCGTCGCCGCGGTCATCGGCCCCCCGATCTTCCACGACCACCTCCTTCAGGCCGGGCACCAGCAGAACACACCCGAGCTGGTCCACATCGAGATGGCCTATCGGGACGCGTCGCTCATCGCCCTGGGTGTGAGCCTGTTCATCTCTTTGACGGGGGCCACCGCGGTGGCCTGGTTCCTTGCCCGACGGCTGCGCCAACCGCTGGCGTTGATGACCGACGCCGCCCGCGAACTGAGTCGTGGCCACTACTCCACCCGGGTGCCACACGTCGGTGCGGGGACAGAGCTGGAGACCCTCGCCGGCGCCTTCAACGTGATGGCGGCCCGGCTGGAAGGGGTCGAGGACACCCGACGAAGGATGCTGTCCGACCTCGCCCACGAACTGCGCACGCCGATCGCGACCCTCAGCGCCTACCACGAGGGACTCCACGACGGCGTCGTGGCACTCGGTGATGACTCTCGGCTCGCGTTGACCGCTCAGACGGAACGGCTGGCGCGACTGGCCGAGGACATCACCGCGGTCTCCACAGCCGAAGAAGGCCGCCTCGCCCTCGACGTCCAGCACCACAAGATTGCTGACCTGTTGTGGGCGGCCTACGGGGGGGTGCGTGAGAGCTACTCCGAGAAGGGCCTCGACTTGGTCCTGGACGTTGGCAAGGCAACAGGACTCGAGACCCTCGTCGATCCGGTCCGATTCGCCCAAGTCATGAGCAACCTCCTCACCAACGCACACAGGCACACCCCTGCGGGTGGAACAGTCACCCTTGCGGCGGGACGCGAAGGCGATGAGGCCATCATCACCGTCACCGACACCGGCGACGGCATGACCCCGGACCAGGTACAGCACGCATTTGAACGCTTCTATCGCGGCGACTCGGCACGCACAAACGACCGGCGAGGATCGGGCATCGGACTCACCATCAGCAAGGCCATCATCGACGCCCATCGCGGAGGACTCACCGCTTCCAGCCCCGGCCTGGACAAGGGCTCGTGCTTCACCATCTCCCTCCCGCTCGTGCGCTGAAAGAAACGAATTCGCCGAAATCCTGATGCAGTGCTGCATATGACCCACGGGCCCGCCCGTCATCTCCGCCCACGTGGTGATTGACGACGCATGCTTCGGAATCCGGACACGCACCGCAGATCCTCGAGCAGATCCGCTCCTGCATGAAGGAACACTTCCCGATCTCCTTCGACCACTCGCCACCATTCGACTAGAGACGATGTACGGCGGATCATTAGGCGGGACAAGGGCCCGTGATTTCGTCACCGCAAGCCGACGGCGACGATCACATACGCAAGGCCGGGACGCTTCTCCAGCGCCTGCGACCTGCAGATTAACGGCACCCTCCGCTGGATTTGAGGGAGCGGACGGTGCTCGGCTTACTGAGTTCGATTCTCAGCCAGTGATGGGTGTGTGGTGACATTCCTCTTGCGGGCGTGCCACGGGTGGGCACCGGTGCCGTCACAGGAAGCGGCAAACTCGAACGGAGTCGCTGCGGTCGGGTCCCGCGGCAACGCTGTCGTGCAACTGGGACACCGTGTCACGGAGGTCCTGCAGGGCGGTGATTTGAGCATCTAAGCCGGCCAGCCTCTCCGCGAGCAGGCCCTGGACGTGCTGGCACGGGACATCGCCGGCGTCTCGGATCCGGAGGACCTCGCGGATCTGCGCCAGGGCGAGACCGGCGGCGCGCCCGCGGCGGATGAAGTCCAGGCGGGCGATGCTCTCCGGGGTGAAGTTTCGGTAGCCGTTGGCAGTACGCGCGGCTCGGGGGAGCAGGGCGTTGGCCTCATAGAAGCGGATCGTCTTCGCCGTCGTGCCACTCACCGCAGCTAGTTCTCCGATCAGCATTGCCGCCTCCCCACGTGCTCGACTTCCTCGACTTGACCTTGCCCTTAACTGGAACCCCCAGTGTGTCTTACGTGAGCTCGGGTGTCTTACGCGAGTTCGAACCGGACAGCGGGCATGAGCGGCGACTGCGGTACGAAGCAGAGAGGGCAAGGGGCCACAGTGGCGAGGCGGACAACGGTGACAGCGCTGCTGCGGCAGGCGCGGTACCGGCGGCTGTGGGTGGCGCGGACGGTCTCGCAGTGGGGAGACGCGTTCAACACTGTCGCACTGGTTCTGCTTGTCTACTCCCTAACCGGTTCGGGCTTGGGCGTCTCGGGCGTGGTGATCGCGGAGATCATCCCGGTGCTCATGTTGGCTCCGATCGCCGGCGCAGTGGTCGACCGGCTGCCGCGGATCCCGGTGATGATCGGCGCCGACCTGATGCGCGCCGGGTTGGCCTTCGCGCTGCCCTTCGTCCAAGGGCACGTGGCCGCGGTGTACGCAGTCGCGGTCGGCCTGTCGGCGGCGGCGGTGTTCTTCAACCCCGCCGCGCAGTCCGTTCTCCCCGCGATTGTGCGCGAACGGGACCTGGTCGCCGCCAACAGCGGGCTGTGGACCGCCGCGGTCATCTCGCAGGTCGTACTCGCGCCCCTCGCTGGGATCGTGGTTGTCAGCTTCGGCTACACCTGGGCGTTCTGGATCAACGCCGTAAGCTACCTGCTGTCCGCGCTGGCCCTGCGACGCCTGACCATCCCTGCCGCGCCAGCGGTGGCTACGCGCACCTCGTGGTACGCCGATGCCACCGCCGGGATTGCGGCCATGGCCGGGCACCGGCTGCTGCGGGCCCTGGCCGCTGGCCAGTTCTTGGCGGCGCTGTCCGCGGGGGCCACGGGTGCTCTGCTCGTCGTGCTGGCTCGAGCGCACTTGGCCCTGCGCCCTAGTGACTATGGGCTGCTACTGGGCGCGATCGGGGTTGGTGCGGCCCTCGGCCCGTTGCTGTTGTCCCGACTGACCGACGACCCGCGCCACCCGGTCTACGTCCTCGGACCCTTCGTCCTGCGGGCCGCCGTCGATGCAGTACTCGCCACCGTGACCGGCCTCGTCGCCGCCATGAGCGCCCTACTCGCCTATGGCATTGGCACCTCCACGGGTGCCGTGACCTTCAACTCCCTGCTCCAGACCGAGACCCCGGAGAAACTGCGTGGCAGAGTGTTCGCCGGCTTCGACATGCTGTGGCAGTCCGGTCGGCTCATGTCCCTGCTAGCCGGCGGGCTGCTCGCCGACACGCTTGGTATCCGCGCCGTCTACTACCTCGGCGCCACCCTCCTCCTCGCTGCGGCGACCGCAGGATGGATCGGCCTACGCCAAACGACCAATATCGATGAATGAGACTATCTCGTTCACCGACAAGTCACGCGGCGCCAGAGGCTGGATAGGTGGGCCCGACTCGGTGACGTCAGGTTCCGGGCTGTCGAGATGCATCGAAGACTGCACACGACACGCGGCCTACATTGCACAAGGCCCTCGCGGATGGCGTCGTGCAAAGTACCGCGGCGGAGCTGCTACTTGACCATCTCAGGGCCATGGCCGCTGGCCCTGGCCCCGCAAGGGGATCGGCGTGCGGCGCTCCGTCTGGCTATCGCCGTGTCGGCGACGCTTGAAAATGAGGCCATAGCGACGGGCATGACCACCTCGGTGATGTCGGGCGAGAATCGGGCGACCTTGGTCGGGTAAGACGGATCGAACCCTGCCGGATGCCGGAAGGGGCAGGTGCGCTCCCTCTGGAGGTGCGGTGCGACCGCTGTCTCGATAGGAGTCATCACTTGCCTCCTGCGACGTCGGCCAGAATCTGTTCGGTCGACTCGTCTGGCTGCAGCTCGGTGCCGTGGGGAGCCTCGATTCGAAGGGCACCGTCGATGAGCGTGCGCCCTTCGGTATCCGCCGCAGGCGTCAGCTGTCCGTCATCGCGGCTCGGACTCCCCAGGGTTCCTGGTTCACGCCACTCGTACGCAGGCGCGGTGTTCGCCGTGTTGAGGTGCAGCGCGTAGACATCCGGTCGAGCGTAGTGCCCGACAGGGTCGGCCGACTGCTTTGCCAGCGCGATCATGGCAAGGTCGATGTCCGCGTAGAGGATCCGTGGCAACACGCCCCTCAGAGCACTATTCCGGCCACTGACTTCGCCCGATGAATCCCCGCGCCCCCCTGCGCTGCTGTGTGCGATCGACCCCGGTGCTGGCCGTGAACGGTGAACGCACCACGCGGCCACCCGGTGTGGGCGCGGGCCACGGACGGGCCCAAGACACGCCAGTGCCCGGTCTCGAGATGGAGACCGGGCTCCGGCGCGTACTGGGAGGCTAGGGCTTGAGGACAACCTTGATGCAGCCGTCCTCCTTCTTCTGGAACTTCTCGTACATCTCCGGCGCCTCGTCCAGGGACGCGGTGTGTGTCTTGAGGTCCAGGACGCCGAGCGGGTCTGAAGGGTCATCGACCAGCGGCAAGAGGTCATCGGTCCACCGCTTCACGTTGCATTGGCCCATGCGCAGCTGGATCTGCTTATCGAACATCGTGAGCATCGGCAGGGGGTCCTTCATGCCGCCGTACACCCCGCTGATCGAGATCGTCCCGCCTCGCCGGACAGCCTCGATCGCGGTGTACAGCGCATCGAGCCGGTCCACCCCGGCCGTCTCCATCGCCTCGCGTCCCAGCGCGGAGGGCAGTAGCCCTACCGCCTGGTGGACCGCCCCGGCCACCGGGGAGCCGTGGGCCTCCATCCCGACCGCGTCCACCACCGCGTCCGGGCCGCGCCCGTCGGTGAGGTCTTTCAGCTGCTCCGCCACCTCGCCGGACGAGTCCAGCGTCTCGATGCCGTGGCGCTCGGCCATGGCACGCCGCTCGGCGACCGGGTCCACCGCGAGTACCCGGTAGCCCAGGTGGCGGCCGATCCGGGCGGACATCTGGCCGATCGGGCCCAGGCCCAGCACGGCCAGGGAACCGCCCTGAGGGGGCGCGGCGTACTGTACGGCCTGCCAAGCGGTGGGCACCACGTCGGAGAGGTACAGGTAGCGTTCGTCCTCACCGGTGTTGGGGACCTTGATGGGTCCGTAGTCCGCGTGCGGGACGCGCAGGTACTCGGCCTGCCCGCCGGGCACTGAACCGTAGAGGCGGGAGTATCCCAGGAAGACTGCACCGCTGTTGTACTCCCGGACCTGGGTGGTCTCGCACTGGGACTGCAGGCCCTGCCTACACATGAAGCAGTGGCCGCAGGAGACGTTGAAGGGAATCACCACGCGGTCCCCGGCCTTGATCTGGGTGACGGCGGAGCCGACCTCCTCCACGATGCCCATGGGCTCGTGGCCGATGATGTCGCCCTTATCCATGAACGGGGTGAGCACCTCGTACAGGTGCAGATCCGAACCGCAGATCGCGGACGAGGTGATCCGCACGATCGCGTCCGTGGGCTCCTGGATAACCGGATCCGGGACCTCCTCCACACTCACCGTCCGCTTCGCCTGCCAAGTCAAAGCCTTCATGCGTCCTCCTCTCCGAGGGCCGCCGCCCCGACCGGAACGACAGCCTGCTGATCTGATCGGTCGCAACGACCCTACTCACGCCATTTTAGGCGCAGGCGCGTGTTCACCGCCAGAGAACGACGAGACTCACATAAAGTCCCCGCGTAGCAGGGGCCGTGCCTCACATGGTTTTCCCCGCGAAATCTTCCGTGGTTTCGGTGGCACGGCGACGATGGGGTATGGCTGACAGGGACGTGTCGATGACCCTCCCTGGCCACACCCTCGCCTCGGCCGATGTGACCGACTCAGTGACGTCAAGTTCTGAGTCGCAAGTTGTTGCGGGGGACGATCGACGCGGCCATGGTTGCGCGGTGATGGTCATCTCTCACCCGCCAGCGAATGAGCGAACGTGCCGATTCGCCTCCTTGCGTGCGTCCCGGATGACGTCACGCGGCCGGTCCACCACTGCGACCAGGGGTCTGAGCGTCAGTTCGCTGTCGGCGCCCGCCGTCACCGGTACGTGGTTCAACGCGAAGGAAGAGGGTCGTCACGGCGAAGCTGTCGCCGTGACCACCCTCAAGGGTTGAGCCCGACTCGTCCTCAGCCGTGCGGTCTCGCGGTCTCATGGATAGGCTCTTCGCGTCGGAGAAGGAACCACGTGGAGTGCTCTATCAACAGGCAACGCCTGCAGGGGTGCGAGACGGATCGTCGACCCGGAGGAGGAGTCCATGGCCACTGCGACCCTGGAGTTCATCGGCACAGCGACCTCGCTGGTCCGGTTGGGGAAGTTCACTCTGCTCACCGATCCGAATTTCCTCCATCACGGACAGCGTGCCTATCTGGGCAAGGGACTGTTCTCGAAGCGGGTGACCGATCCCGCGCTTGGTCCAGAGGATCTTCCGAGCCTGGACGCCGTGGTGCTTTCTCACCTGCACGGCGACCATTTCGACCGGATCGCGCGGCGCAGTCTGGACACCTCGCTGCCCATCCTGACGACGCCGCATGCCGCCCGGCGGCTGGAGTCGTGGGGGTTTGCCGGGGCTGAGGCGATGGCGACGTGGCAGTCACGTGAGCTCGTCAAAGCCGGTGAGACGCTCACAGTGCACTCTGCCCCGGGGGAGCACACACCCGGATGGGCATCGTGGTTGTTGCCGCCGGTCATGGGCAGTGTGCTCGAGCATCGCGTCGCGGGCGCCGGGCGGTCGCTGCGGGTCTACATCACGGGAGACACGCTGTATCGACCGTGGCTGCGTGAGGTCACTGATCGGTTCGGTCCGCTCGACGCGATGGTCATCCACCTCGGGGGCACACGTGCGCTCGGGCTGCTGGTGACCATGGACGCCGAGCAGGGCATCTCGTTGGTCGACCTCCTCGAGCCCGCCGTGACAGTGCCTGTGCACTACGACGACTACACCGTCTTCCGGTCACCGTTGAGCGATTTCGTGGCCCGGTGGCGAGCGGTCGATCCCCCCGGTGAGCTCCGGCTCGTCGAGCGCGGAGCCACGGTCTCCCTCGCGCCGTGACCGCGTGGTCACCAGCCCTGAAAAGGATGGGGTGAGCCGCTCAATCTCTTCTCCGAAGGACAGATACGCTGGTGCGGTCGGGCTGGGTTCCAGTTTGATCGGTCGTACATCGGACACCACGTCCTGACATCTCGTCGTCGGGTTGTTCGGCCTTCTCGTCTACCTCTGGAAGGCCACCATGGAGAACCAGATCACCATCGCGGATGCCCTCGCCCAAGCTGCTCGGGACATCAACACCCCCCAGGACCTGGAGGGCACCCTCGACAGCATCGTGGTCGCCGCCGCCCGCTCGCTGCCAGGGATCGACCACGTCGGGATCTCGATCGTCACCCGCAAGGGGGAGGTCGAGACCAAGGCCGGCACTGATCAGCTGGTGTGGGAGCTCGACGCACTGCAGTACTCCCTCGGCGAGGGACCCTGCCTGCACGCCATCGAAGACGAGCCGGTCACGCTGGCCAACGACCTGCGCCACGAGCAACGATGGCCGAATTTCGTACCTCGTGCCGTGCGCATGGGGGTCAAGGCCCAGTTGGGCCTGCGGTTGTACATGGACGAAGAGACGCTCGGCGGGCTCAACCTCTACGCCACCGAGACCGACCACATCGACCCTGACGTCGTCCACACCGCTGAGCTGTTCGCGACCCACGCGGCCGCAGCCCTCGGTCGCGCCCGGCGGGAGGACCAACTCAACGAAAGCCTGACCACCCGCAAGACGATCGGCCAAGCCATAGGGCTCGTGATGGAGCGGTACGAGATCAACGAGGAACGCGCCTTCCAGTTCCTCGTGAGAGTTTCCACGACCAGCAACATCAAGATTCGCGACATCGCGCAAGAAATCATCGACATCGCCAACACCAAGTACAGCCTCCCCGGAACGGGCCCCGAGCGAGACTCGTGACCGGAAGGCCTGACAGGCACTACAGCCCGTCAGACCTCCATCGCCGCCCCGGTCGGGGCCCAAGGTGAACGAGCGCAAGACGATGACCCTGCGTGCTCAGCCCTTCGGCGGGTTGGGGTCGTTGCCATACGAGTTGCGTTCCCCAATCGTGCCGTCCTTCTTGTGCACGAGATGCTCCACGCCATCCTTCTTAGCCGCCGCACGGCCTGCCTCTTGCGCTTCGGCTTTCGTGGCGTGGGTGCTCGATGCGCGCTCTGCGTCCTCACGACGGTTTGCCCATCCGGGACTGCTGCACGAATAGGTGACAACTGAACTGGCTTGCCCGACGGGCAGGCTTGAGAGGATGTCGCTGTGCCCAAGCCCTACCCCCGCGAGTTCCGTGACGACGTTGTTCGTGTCGCCAGGAGCCGGGATCCGAAGACCCCGCTGGAGCAGATCGCGAAGGACTTCGGGATCCACCAGACCACGTTGAACTCCTGGATGCGCGCCGCCGACGTCGAAGACGGCACCAAGCCCGGGATGACCGAGGACCAGAACGCCCAGCTACGCGAGTTGAAGCGGCGCAACCGGCTCCTCGAGCAAGAAGTCGAGGTGCTGCGCCGGGCGGCTGCCTACTTGTCGCAGGCCAATCTGCCGGGAAAATGATGTACCCGCTCGTCCGCGAGCTGGCCGTCGACGGGATCCCCGTCACGGTGACGTGCCGGGTACTCAAGATCGCTCGCCAGCCCTACTACCGCTGGCTCCAGGCGCCGGTCACCGACGCAGAACTGGTCGAGGCCTACCGCGCCAACGCGCTGTTCGACGCCCACAAGGACGACCCGGAGTTCGGGTATCGGTTCCTGGTCGACGAGGCCGCTATCGCAGGTGAGGCGATGGCGGAGCGGACCGCGTGGCGGATCTGTTCCCAGCTGGGGTGGTGGTCGGTGTTCGGCAAGCCCAAGCACGGCAAGGCGAAGAAGCCCGGTCCACCGGTCCACGACGACCTGTGCGCCGTGGTCGACAAGCACGGCGTCGTCCGGCACGAGTTCAAGGCTGATGCCGCGAACGAGTTGTGGCTGTCGGACATCACGGAGCATTGGACCGCGGAAGGCAAGCTCTACGTCTGCGCGATGAAGGACGTCTACTCCAACCGGATCGTGGGCTACTCGATCGACTCGAGGATGAAGTCGCGACTGGCGGTCGCGGCGCTGAACAACGCGGTCGCCAGGCGCGGCGACGTGGCCGGCTGTGTGGTTCACACGGACAGAGGATCGCAATTTCGAAGCAGGAAATTCGTCCACGCACTCAACCGGCACGGCATGGTCGGATCCATGGGCCGCGTCGGTGCGGCCGGGGACAACGCGGCCATGGAGAGCTTCTTCTCACTGCTCCAAAAGAACGTCCTCGACCGCCGCGCCTGGGCCACCCGCGAGGAGCTCCGGATCGCGATCGTGACCTGGATCGAGAGGACCTACCACCGACGCCGACGCCAGGCCGGCCTCGGACGATTGACCCCTGTTGAATACGAAGCCATCATGACCACGCCCGCCACTCAGGCTGCGTGACCCAACCTGTCACCCGTTCGTGCAGCAGTCCCTCCATCGTTGGTCGGCACTGTGTGAATGTTCTTCTTCTCAGCCATCGCAGTTCCTTTCCTTGGGTCCCATAGGAGAGACGGAAGACATCGTCATCGTCTCAGCCCTGATCCACCGATGAGGGTGGTGGATCAGGGCTGAGTGCACCCGCTGCGGTCGTGGCAGACGGTGACGACGGACTCCGACTGACCCTCGGCGCCGCCGCTCCGCCTGACCGAGCTCGTCGGAGGCAATGGGCGCATCGTCTTACGAACAGCGCCAAGCTAGTCGGCCGGTCTCCCGACCCCAGCGCTCGACGTCCATCCTGCGGACCCGAGCCGGAGCACGCGCTCCAGCGCCGCGGTGACCCGGCGATCGTCAGCTTGGGAGGCATCGCCGGCGGCGGTTGCCTCGAAGTCGGGGATCGGGCGGGTCTTCGCCTCTTCGTCGGTGGTGGCGAGGCCGTTCTCCTCGATGTCCTCGAGCAGCCACTCCATCTCCTTGATCTCGAGTCGCTGGGTCTTGATGATCTGGTCGGCCAACTGTCGGACCCGGACGTCTTCGATGTCGGCGCGTTCGCTGGTGAGGATGGCGATCGAGTGGTGGGGGATCATTGCCTTCATGTATCTCTCATCATCGATGAATAGCTGGGTGCGGGAGGCGTAGAAGGCGCCGAGACCCACGATGAGGGCCGCCACCACGATGACGATGTTCAGGGCCCGCTTCTTGTACATCATCGTGGCCATGAACGCGAGCATCACCAGCGCCATCGCTCCGGTGGAGGTGAGCGCCATGTAGAGCCGCTCCTGGCTGTAGTGGATGTGCCCGACGTCGTAGACGCTGCTGTACATGAGCACGAACATCACGGCAGCCGAGGTGGCGATCATGGCGGTGAACTTCAGGTACATCTGGCGCTCGTGCTTCTTCTTCATCTGCTGGTCGTCGCCGCCGTCATGTCCCCCGTCATGTCCGTTGTCGTGGCTGGGGGCATCCTGGTGCTGCTGGTCGTTGGTTCCGTGAGATGAGCTGTTCATGGTGTGCCACCTTCTGGTTGCGGTGTTGGGTCGTCGTCCACGGGCCTGCGAGTCATCTCGATGAGCTGGTGCAGGCAGTGTTCTCGTAGTGGTTCGGGGAAGCCCTCGGCGAGCCGGTAGTAGACGACCCTGCCTTCCTTGCGTCGGGTGACGAGTCCCGCGGTGCGCAGGATCCGCAGCCCGTAGGACACGGCGTCCTCGCTGGCCGAGAGGACCAGGGAGAGGTCGCCGACGCAGAGCTCCTCGGCGACGTCGAGGGCGTACAGGAGCCTGGCCCTGGTCGGGTCGGCGATCACCGACAGCACGTCGGTCAGCCGGTCGCCCTCCTCACCGGTCGGAACCCGTGCGCGGGCTCTCGCCACGCGTTCCGGGTCGACGGGATGCCGGTGATCCGAGGTCCCGGCCTGGTCCATCAAGACGCTCCACCCCCTTCCGAAGCCGGAGCGTCACCGGGCGCGGCGGCGTGCCCCGCGCCGCCCGCAGTCGACTCGCCTTCCGCGGCGATCGAGACGACGAGGCCGCCGAGCATGAAGGCCGCGATGACGGCGACCAGGGTAGGCGTCGAGAACGTGGGGATGTACCGGCGGGCGCCGGTGACCGCGCCGCCGGCACCGTGGTGGTACTGGTGGGTGAGGGCATGTCCCTTGCCGCGCTGGAGCAGGTACCGGTTGACCGGGTATGCGGCGAAGAACGCGACGGTGAGGGCGATGGCCATGCCGACCCAGAAGACCCAGTTCACCAACCCCGCGTCCATGGCGTTCGGGATGAGCGCCATGACGGCGTTGTCGACGATCTCCATGACGGCGATGGAGAGCGTGTCGGCCGCGAACACGACGCTCAGCGCCGCCCCCAACCCGAGACCGGTCTTCACCAGCGGCAGGGTGGAGAGCAGGTAGCCGAAGAAGAACGCCAGACCGACCGCGAGCGCGATCGTCCACCCCGTGCTCAGGCCGATCGCGGTGCCGATCATCAGGCCGCTGATCTCACCCACCGCACATCCAGACAGACAGTGCAGCGTGGCACTAGCGGCCATGGCCCTGCCGCCGGAATCCGCATGCCCACCGTGCCCGTCATGACCCCCGTGTTCGCTTCGACTGCCGTGGTCGCCGTGGTCGCCGCTGTCCGTGTGCTGTCCGGCATGGTCGCCCGCCCCACGCATGATGGAACCGGGACCGGCGCGGCCCGTGTGCGACTGCGTCTCTGTCGGTCGTTCGTGGTCGTTTCCGTGTTGGTGACTCATGCTTGATCTCGTTTTCCGAGCAACTCGGTGAGTTCGGTGAGGCCTTGGACCGGGGGCGGCCCGCTGCCTGCCTGGGGCAGCGGGCCGCCGAACGACCCGCTGGTCAGCTCAGTGCGGCGAGCAGCTCGCGGCAGGCGTTCTCGCACTGGCGGCATGCCTCGGCGCACACCGCGCAGTGCTCGTGCTGGTCACCGTGCTCGGCGCACTCGTCGCCACATGCCTTGCACGCGGCCGCGCAGGCCTCCAGGATTGTGCGAACAACGTTGGCGTCACCCGCGGTCTGGCGCGAGAGAACAGCTCCCGTTGCCGCGCAGACGTCGGCACAGTCGAGGTTGTTGCGGATGCACGAACGGAGCTCGGTCACCATGTCCTCGGCCAGGCACGCGTCGGCGCACGCCGTGCACACCTGAGCACACTCGAAGCACGCGGCGATGCACGCCGCGAGCTTCTCTTGGTCGATGGTCCCGACGTCTCCCGGGTAGGTCCTCAGCATCTCCTGGTGCTTCATCTGTCCTCCTCGTCGACGCGTGAGCCGCTCCGGTGGCGACCTGGACACGCGTCGTTCCTTGGACCGTACCCAGGTTGCCGCCCATTTACCCGCACAACCGTACGGGTATTTAACGGCGGTCCTGGACAGCACGCCACCGTCACCGTCGCGTAGGCGATCGTCAACCGCGACACCACGCCCAGTGCGACCGCTCACCGATTCGATGTGGCTTTCGCCGTTATATGGCGGGGTTCTGTCGACGCTCTGTGGCGGCATCTGCTCATGGCGATACACGCGAGCACCGGTCTGGTCACAGATAGCGGCAGACGGTCGTGGTGTCGCATTTGGTGGGGTCGCTGGTGGTGGCACTGTGGTGAAGGTGCGCGACGGTGTGTCGCAGTGCTTGCAGGTCGGCGATTTGGCGGTCCAGGTCGCCCAGGTGGGCTTCGAGCAGGGCGTGCACGTGCTGGCAGGGTGCGACTCCGGCGTCGCGGATGTCGAGGATCTCGCGAATCTGGGCCAGGGTGAGCCCAGCGGTGCGGCCGCGGCGAACGAAGTCCAGGCGCGCCAGGGCCGCAGGGGTGTAGTCGCGGTATCCGTTGGCGGTGCGCTCAGGCGCAGGTAGTAGGCCGGCTTCTTCGTAGAAGCGCAGCGTCTTGGTTGTGGTGCCGCTGGCCACGGCCAACTCACCGATGCGCACAGTGGCCCCTTTCTCGGCTCTCGTCCATGTTCGCCTTGACCTTCCCCTGCGCTGGAACGTCCACTATGGACGCTGAAGAGGGGTCACGCGAAGGAAGGTGGGCAAATGGGTGTGGACTACGACGTCGATCTGGCCGTGATCGGCTCAGGAGGCGCGGCGATGTCCGCCGCCATCGCGGCCAGCCAGGCCGGTAAGAGCGTCGTGCTGGTTGAGCGCGGTGTTCTGGGCGGGACGTGCGTGAACATCGGCTGCGTGCCGTCCAAGACGCTCCTGGCGGCCGCCGGGGCCCGGCACGCCGCGCTCACCAATCCCTTCAAAGGTGCCCCAACGTCAGCCGCACCGGTGAACCTCGGCGATCTGGTGGCCCAGAAGGACGCACTCATCGAGCGCCTGCGTGATGCGAAGTACGCCGATGTGGCCGCTGCCTACGGCTTCCAGGTCCGCCCAGGCCAGGCCAGCTTCCTGGACGGGGACACCCTGGCCGTCGACGGCCAGGCGCTGCGGGCCCGGGCCTATCTGGTCGCCACCGGTGCCACCCCCGCCATCCCGGAGGTGGTCGGTCTCGACTCTGTGGACCGGCTGACGTCCACCACCGCGATGCAGCTGACCGAGCTGCCTGAGTCCCTGGTCGTTATCGGTGGCGGGTACGTCGGGATGGAGCAGGCCCAGCTGTTCGCTCACCTCGGCACCCGGGTCTCTGTGGTCGGGCGTCTGGCGCCGCACGCCGAGCCGGAGCTGGCCCAGAGACTTCGGGAAGTCTTCACCGACGACGGCATCACCGTGGTCGAAGAGCGCGCGACCACTGTGGCCCGCGAACCAGGCCCCGCAGGAGAGGTGGTGGTGACCACGGACTCGGGCGAACAGGTGCGCGGCGCGCAGGTCCTGGTGGCCACCGGACGCCTGCCCCGCACCGACGGCCTGAACCTGGCCGCTGCCGGTGTGGACGTGGACGAGCGCGGCTTCGTCGTGGTCGACCAGACCCAGCGCACCTCCAACCCGCGCGTCTGGGCCGCCGGTGACGTCTCGGGGGCTCCCCAGTACGTCTACGCCGCCGCCGCCGGCGGTCGGGCCGCCGCGCTCAACGCCCTGACCGAGGACAGGTACCCGCCGGCAGCTCGGGTCGACTACGCCGGCTTTCCTGCGGTCGTGTTCACCCGGCCCCAGCTGGCCTCGGCGGGGTTGACCGAGGACGAGGCCCTCACCCGAGGGCACGCGTGCGACTGCCGCGTCCTGGACCTGTCCGATGTCCCCCGGGCGCTCGTCCAGCACGACACCCGCGGGGCGGTGAAGCTCGTCGCCGACGCCGTGAGCGGCAAGGTTCTGGGCGTGCACGCTCTGGCGGACGGGGCCGGGGAGATCATGCTGGCGGCCACCTACGCCATCAAAAGCGGCATGACCGTCGACGATCTGGCCGACACCTGGGCGCCGTACCTGACCATGAGCGAAAGCCTGCGCATCGTGGCCGGCCTCTTCCGAAACCAGATGCCGACGTCATGCTGCGCCTGAAACCCGCGGCCCCAGCGGGGTGGACGAGGGCTCCCGCGGCGGCCCGCCTGGCGCCGTGAATGTGCCTTAAAAACCTACAGGTTGATGAGACACGATCTAACGTCGCTGCCGAGGACCGAGCTCTCGCGGTTCTGCGGCTGCAGGCGTGTCTCGGAAAAGTGTCTCGACGAGAAACGTCTCAGACGACATCACCGGAAGGGTTTCTGAGGCAGGATGGGTGGGTGAGACTTCTGGGGTACACGAGGATCAGCACGGCCAGTCAGGACGCGCAGTTGCAGTTGGACGCGCTGACCACGGCCGGGGTCGAGGCTCGGGACGTTTTCTCGGACGTCACCTCGGGCAGCAAGAACGCAGCGCAACGTCCAGGGATGCGCCGACTCCTGGAGTACGCCACCGCTGGAGACACGGTCGTGGTCTGGCGAGTGGACCGGCTGGGACGCTCACTGATCGACGTGCTGAACACGGTGACCTTGCTGCGCGAGTCCGGCATCGGCATCCGCTCCATCCAAGACGGCATCGACCCAGCCACCACCAGTGGACGGCTGATGCTGAACATGCTCGCCACCTTGGCTGAATACGAGCGGGAGCTGATCACAGAACGGGTCAATGCCGGCATCGCCGCAGCCAAAGCCTCCGGCACCCAGTTCGGGCGACCCCGCGTGGAGCCAGCCGTGATCGCCGAGAAGCTCGCGATCGTCAACGACGCACGCGCCAAAGGACGCACCGCCACAGACGCGGCCCGACTCGTGGGCTGGTCCCGCGCCACGTTCTACCGCCACAACGCCACCGCCCAGTCACAGGACTCCTGACCGCGCCAGATACCCGCCAGGGCTGAATATCAACGAGCCATCGGCCTTTGACAGCCAGTAGCGCCGACCACCTTGGCTGGACGCGACATCATGCCGCACGGCCTCAGCGGCGGAGTGTGCCCAACCAGAATCTTCGCATCTTAGATAGAAATCGCGTTGCTCCAATTTAGAGCGCTTCTCGACACCAGCCGACCACTCTGTCATTGTTCGAAGTCGACTGCACCGGGCGCTGTGACTTTCTGGACTGAGTGCACGCGGGTGTGAGTTCGCGGCGTGTCCGTACCCCTGTGCACGGGCGGTGCGCGGTGGTTCCATAGTCGTGTGCACGACGATGCAGTCGATGAGGGCCAGGTTGCCGAGCGCGGTCTGCTGACCGTCTCCGATGAGGTGTGGGCGCTGGCGGTTCGCCGAGCCGAGGTGATCGGCCCATTGGCAGAGGCGGGGACGGCCGGTGGATCCGTCGCCGCAGAGGTGGCGGCCGAGCGGCTGGGTATCTCGCGGCGGCAGGTGTATGTCCTGCTGCGTCGGTGGCGCGAGGGGCGGGGCGTGGTCTCGGACCTGATCCCGGGTCGTTCCAGCGGTGGGCGGGGAGGGCAGCGACTGCCGAGCGCGGTCGAGGTGGTCGTCCGGGAGGTGCTGCGCAAGCACTACCTGACCCGGCAGCGGAAGAAGATCACCGCGATCCACCGAGAGGTCATCCGGGTCTGCCGTACGCGGGGACTGCCGGCCCCGTCACGTGGCGCGATTGTGCGCCGCATCGCCGCCCTGGATCCGCTCGCCGCGATGAAGGCGCGCGAGGGGGCAGATGCGGCCCGGTCGCTGGAGTCGGCCGGTGGCCGGGTCCCACCGGTGACCGGCGTGCTGGAGCAGGTGCAGATCGATCACACCGTGGTGGACCTGGTCGTGGTCGACGAGCGGCATCGCCTGCCGATCGGGCGGCCGTACGTGACGGTCGCGATCGACGTCTTCTCTCGATCCATCGTGGGTCTGGTGGTCACGTTGGAGGCGCCCTCGGCGCTGTCGGTTGGGCTGTGCCTGGCGAACATGGTCACCGACAAGCGGGCCTGGGTCGAGCGGCTGGGGATCGAGGTGGACTGGCCGATGGCGGGCAAGCCGGGCGAGCTGTTTCTGGACAACGCCGCGGAGTTCAAGAGCGAGGCTCTGCGTCGGGGCTGCCAGGAGTACGGGATCACGCTGGACTACCGGCCAGTGGGGCGCCCGCACTATGGCGGGGTTATCGAGCGGGTCATCGGCACGCTGATGGAGATGGTCCACGAGCTGCCCGGCACGACGTTCTCCAACCCGGCCCAGCGCGGCAGCTACGACTCCGACGCCAAGGCTGCCCTGACGGTCGCGGAGCTGGAGAAGTGGTTGGCGCTGGCGGTGGCGAGTTATCACGGGCGAGTGCATGGCACGACGGGGCAGACCCCACAGGCCCGCTGGGTGGCCGGCGCTGCGGAGACGCCTGCGGTGACGGTGGCCAACGAGAGCGCGTTCCTGGTCGACTTTCTGCCGGTGTTCCGCCGGAGGCTGACGCGCACCGGGTTCGTCATCGACCACGTGCACTACTTCAGCGACGCGCTCAAGCCGTGGATCGCCCGCCGCGACCGGCTGGACCGGTTCGTGATTCGCCGTGACCCGCGCGACATCAGCCGCATCTGGGTCCTTGACCCCGAGGGCGAGACCTATCTGTCGGTGCCCTACCGGACGCTGTCGCGTCCAGCGATGAGCGTGTGGGAGCACCGCGCTGCGCTTGAGCGACTCCGCCACGAGGGCCGGGCGCAGGTCGACGAGCAGGCGCTGTTTCGGATGGTCGAGCAGATGCGCGCCATCACCGTCACCGCGCGGTCGAGCACGCGCAAGGCCCGCCGCGACGCCGAACGCCGCGACAAGGCCGGTGCCGCGCCGCGCTCACGGGCCGCACCTGCCGCGTCAGTCCCGCCCGAAGATCTCCCGGCCACCGCGCTGGAGCCGGGCAGTGCTTCCCGGGTGGGCTCTGCGGCGCCGTTCGAGGTGATTGAGCAATGGTGAGCGAAGCCCAGGACTGGGCCAGCGAAGACGTCGCGAATGGCGGACTGGAGCATCTACACGCCAGCGCACGGTCGATCGCGCGGCTGCCGGCACAGGAGCGTGTGCGGCACGTGCGCGCCGACCGGTGGATCGGTTACTCCCGCGCCACGGAGGCGCTGGAGCGGCTGGAGACCCTCTACACCTGGCCGGGCAAGCAGCGGATGCCGAACCTGTTGCTGATCGGCCCGACGAACAACGGCAAGTCGATGATCATCGAGAAATTCCGCCGCCTTCACCCGCCCACCTCCCACCCCGAACGGGAGCAGGTGTCGGTGCTGGCCGTGCAGATGCCCACCGAACCCTCGGTCAGCCGGTTCTACGTCGCCCTGCTGGCTGCCCTCGGTGCACCGCTACGCCCCCGGCAACGGGTGGCCGAAATGGAACAAGCCGCCTTGCGCCTCCTGCGGGCGGTCGGGGTGCGGGTCCTGGTCATCGACGAGTTGCACAACGTCCTGGCCGGACAGGCCCACACCCGGCGGGAGTTCCTCAACCTGCTGCGCTTCCTGGGCAACGAGCTGCGCATCCCGCTGGTCGGGGCCGGCACTCAGGAGGCCTACCTGGCGATCCGCTCCGATGACCAGCTGGAGAACCGCTTCGAACCACTCACCCTGCCCCGGTGGGAGGCGGGCGAGGAGGCCTGCTCGTTGCTGGCCAGCTTCGCCGCGTCCTTCCCGCTGCACCGGCCCTCACCGATCACGACCGAGGACATGGCCCGCTACCTGCTCACCCGCAGCGAGGGCACCATCGGCGAACTCACCCACCTGCTCACCGATGCCGCGGTGGCCGCCATCGAGTCCGGCGAGGAGGCGATCAACCAGCGCACCCTGCGCATCGCGCCCTACGTCGGTCCCACCGAACGACGCCGGACGTTCGAGCGCGAACTGACATGACGCGCCGCTGGCCGCTGCACCCGCCACCACGCGAGGGAGAGGCCCTCTCCTCCTGGGTGACCCGGCTGGCCAAGCCATACGGCATGACGGTCGAAGAGCTGCTCCGCCACGACGTGGCCCCACCCGGCACCGACACGACCAGCCTGACCCGCGCTGGCCTGGACCTGGACCCACCCGCCGGGGCGCTGCTCATCTTGGCCGACCGCACCGGCGTCTCACTCGGCGACATACGCCGGATGACGATCGCCGGGCACGTGCCTTGGCTGCTGGACACCCTCGGCCCGGAGCCAGAGCCCGGGGTGGGGTTCGAGACCTACGTCCATCAGGACTCGCTGCTGTGGGCAACCGGACTACGAGACCGACGGCCAGTGCCCGGCTGGCGGGCCTGGCTACCCACAGCAGGTCCGATGCGCCGAGCCTGCCCGCTGTGTGTGGCGACCGCGCCGTTCTTCACTCTCGCCTCCCAGCTCCCGCTGACGCTCAGCTGCCCCGAGCACGGCTGCCACCTGGCGCCGACCCTCGGCGCCGCCGGTACTTTCCTCGGGTGGGAAGAGGCGAACACCCACACCACGCCCGCCTCAGCGGCCGTCCGCGCCATGGACGTGCGCACCCACCAGGGCCTCTCCACCGGCGCCGTCACCCTGCCTCGCCGCGCAGTGCATGTCGGCGTCTGGTTCCGGCTGCTGCGCACGCTTATCGACGAGCTGTCCACCCCCGTCTCGAAGCTGGATGCCCACTCCCGGCGCACCCTCGAACACATCTGGCACTCGACCGGCCACCCCGTCCGCGCGGGGATCGTCGGTGCCTGGCGGCCCTACGAAGACCTGGCCTGGCCGCACCAGCAGAAGTTCCTCAAGGCCGCAGCCACCGCCGTGCACCTGATCGAAACCGGCGAGATCGGCGCACACGGCACCCTCGCTCCGCTCCTGACCCCCGAACCGTCTGTTCCCGCCGACACACGAGCGGTCCCCGGACCGGATGACCACTGGCAGAAGGCCAAGGATGCACTGCACGAGGCGATCGCCCTCGCCCGCGACGACCCGGCAGCCGCCCGGAAGCTCCTGACCGTCCTCACCGCCTGGACCGATAGCGAGGCCGCCTTCGTGCGGGCCCGCGCTGACCTGATTGCCCTCGGCATCCCCCACGACAACCTCCCACTGACGCCTTCCGAGGCGAGGTGCGCGCGAGACTCAGCTCAACCCAACGTCGACTGTTCCATATTGGCTCCCGCGGGCCCTTCGCGTGACTTAGACTGGGTGACGGATTAAGTGACAAGTGCACCCGGGCGAGCAGACGGGGATATCGATGTCACGTAATCGGTCGTATAAGTGATGGAGTTGGGAAAATGCTGGTTGGGTACGTGCGGGTCTCGAAGGCCGACGGGTCGCAGACCACCGACCTGCAACACGACGCCATGACCACGGCCGGCGTCGACCCTGAGCGGGTGTATGAAGACCACGCCTCCGGCGCCAAGGATGACCGGCCCCAGCTGACCGCCTGCCTGAAGGGGCTACGCGAGGGGGACACCCTGGTGGTGTGGAAGCTGGACCGCCTCGGGCGCAACCTGCGCCACCTGGTCACCATCGTCGATGACCTCACCGCCCGCGGCGTCGGGCTGCAGGTCCTCACGGGCCAGGGCGCGGCGATCGATACCACCACGGCCGCGGGCAAGCTCGTGTTCGGGATCTTCGCCGCCCTGTCCGAGTACGAACGGGCCCTGATCTCCGAACGCACCGTTGCTGGGCTGGCTTCCGCCCGGGCGCGGGGACGCACGGGCGGGCGCCCGTTCAAGATGACCCCCGCCAAGGTTCGTCTCGCCGCGGCGTCCATGGGGCAACCCGATACCAACGTCGGCGCCCTGTGCAGAGAACTCGGCGTCACTCGGCAGACTCTCTACCGGCACGTCTCACCCGCTGGCGAGCTCCGAGACGACGGCAAGAAGGTGCTCGGCCGACAGTGGAACGAGCCAAGTGGTTGGTGCCGCATGTCGGCCCGGTCCCGGTGAAAGCTCCGGACGGGTCAACCGGGACACCGACAAGTGGCGGCGCGCGAGGCCGCCTCTGATGTGCCCCACCGGTACCGGCGCCCGTTCCTCGTATGGCACCGTGACCAGGTGGCACGCAGCGTAGACGAGGAGCAGCTCGCCGGAGGTAACACCGGCACAGCAGTGGTGCGGATCGGCAATACCGTCCGCCGGCCCAGCGGTCCCTGGTCCCACTCGGTCTATGCGCTGCTGCACCACCTCAACGAGGTGGGATACCCGTCCGCACCCCGCACTCTCGGCTTCGACGACCTCGGCCGCCACGTCCTCGAGTACGTCGAGGGCGAGGTCACCATGCCCTTCGCGCCGCGCGACCACCTCACCGCGATCCGACGAATCGGGTCACTTATCCGCGACTTCCACGATGCTTCTGCCGAGTTCACCCCACCCGCAGACGCACACTGGAACGTCGTGATCCCCCCGGACGCGCACGACCTGATCATCCATCACGACCTCGCGCCGTGGAACCTGGTCCTTGGCAGTCAGCGCTGGGTCTTCATCGACTGGGACAACGCAGGCCCGGGCTCACGCCTGTGGGACCTTGCATACGCAGCCCACGGATTCGCCCCTCTGGAACCCGCCACCGCGGCCACCACCGCCTCGCGACGGTTAGCAGCACTTGCCGAGGGCTACCGCCTCGACCAGAACGGACGCGATCACCTCGTAGAACTCCTCATCCCCCGCATCATGAGCATGTACGACCTGCTGCGCGACGGTCACGAGACAGAGGCCCAGCCATGGGCGCGACTCTGGGACGAAGGCCACGGTCAGGTGTGGCTCGACCACGCTGAATACACCCGACGACACATAGGCCTCCTCCGAGAAGCCCTGGTGCACTCCGCGTAGGGATCGGCTATCGGCGCCAGCTGAAGGGCTGGACTACGGTGGGCAGTCGTGATCGACGCCATCTTCAGCGACCCACGCCTGGCGGCGCTTTATGACGTATTCGATGGGCCGCGCGACGACCTCGACCACTACCTGGACATCGTCACCGAGTTCGATGCGACCCGTGTGCTGGATATCGGGTGCGGCACCGGGTCCTTGGCCTTGCTGGCGGCCGCACGCGGCGTTAGCGTTACCGGCGTCGATCCCGCGTCCGCCTCGTTGGATGTGGCGCGCGGCAAGCCGGGAGCTGACCAAGTCGAGTGGCTGCACGGCGATGCGACCTGCTTGCCCGACATGCAGGTCGACCTTGCCGTGATGACCGGCAATGTCGCGCAGGTCTTCCTTACCGACGCGGCATGGTCGGCCGCTCTCGCCGGTATCCGAGGCGCGCTGCGCCCGGGTGGCTACCTCGTCTTCGAGACGCGACGACCCGAGTCCCGTGCCTGGGAGGGCTGGCGACGCGATCCGGCCGAGGTCATCAGGCATGTGCCCGCGGTGGGGCGCGTCGAGCACCGACGAGTGGTGACCCGCGTCGACCTGCCGTTGGTCTCCTTCCGGCACACGTACACGTTCCCCGACCACACCACGATGTCCTCGGACTCCACGCTGCGGTTCCGCGACAGGGCCGAGGTCGACGACGGTCTCATGCAGGCCGGCTACACCACCCTCGAGGTCCGACAGGCACCAGATCGACCCGGCGCGGAATTCGTCTTCATCGCCGAACGCGGCCACTGATCGACTGGACTGCCCACTGAGAGCTGCCCGGCGTGTGGCTCACCCCGCTTCTTCACCGCGACGAGGTTCGAGCCAGTGTCCTGCGCGAGGCCGGCCCGGCGCTCCTCGTGGGCGGGAGCGTTGACGAATCGTGGGACTCAGACCTAGCGCACAAGACCGGGCACGTGGTCTTGGAACTTCCCGGGGGGAACCACGGCCTCCAGCTCACAGGGGACGCGGTTGGTTCTGCCCGTTTCCTCGTCTCTCTTGTCGAGCAGGCGCGCACGTTTCTCGCTGGACTTACTTGAGGACCTCCAGCCTTCCCGCTCTGTTCCAGCTGGGGATCGGGTGCGGGACACGACTCACTGATGAGGAAACAGCGCCGAATCGTACGGTTGCGTGCCACCCTCAACGGTCCAAGGCGCTGCCAGCGGCATCAGATCGGTGATCAACATGCTGCGTATGCCGTTCTCGGTCGGCAGGATGACCCGAATGACCGGGTGGTAGTCAAACAGCACTTGACGGTCCCGTCCGCAAGGGCCGACCGGGCCGCGTCCGTGGTTGCCGACGGCCACGATGGTGGTGAGCTGTCGAGCTCCGCCCGCCCGTGCGGTGCCGAGGGCTACCAGCTCCGCGCAGGGGCCGCCGGTGAAGTGGTAGAGGTTCACGCCGGCAAACATGCGTCCATCGGAAGCGAGTACAGCCGCGCCCATCGTGTGAACGCCATCCTCGTCGGGTCCAGCATCGGTGCTGACGTCGATGGTGGTGCGGGCCACCTCCACGAGTTGCCACTCCTCGTCGGTGAGCTCGCGGGCAGACACAGGCAACGTCATGGCCTCACGATGGCACGCG
Organism: Janibacter terrae NBRC 107853; assembly: GCF_001591405.1. Classification (GTDB taxonomy): domain Bacteria; phylum Actinomycetota; class Actinomycetes; order Actinomycetales; family Dermatophilaceae; genus Janibacter; species Janibacter terrae. The sequence goes on along the minus strand of NZ_BCUV01000007.1, from coordinate 400,906 downwards.
CCGCTAGGTCGACAGTTCTGCCACTCCCAGTCGTTCGAAAGCAACCGCTACAGGATCGGCCGGCGGAGCATGCGGCGCCATCCTCCTGGGTGACGCTGTCCGAGGGCGCGGCAGCTTGCGCCCCATACGGAGAGACGTTTGACGGCTCTCCGTGGTTCGTGGTGAAGGAGAGGTCCGCGTCGTAGCGGCGTAGGAGCTCGTGGCCCTGCTGTGATGGGTGTTGTCGAGACATCCCAGAACAGAGGACCACGAGCCTGTGAACGAGCCTACGGTCTCGCGGCGTGATGCTGCGAGCACGATCTTCAATCTGCCTGACTACCGCGTCATCGACGCCGTCGACCTGCCCGAAGGCGGCCGGCGGGTGACGGTCGCCTCGACCGATCCACCCGGCTGTCCGGAGTGCGGCGTGATCGCGACGAAGGCCCACTCCCGTCGTCTGCAACGGGTCCGGGACGTCCCGGTCGCCGGCGCCGTGGAGGTGCTGTGGGCCAAACGACGCTGGTTCTGCTCCGAATCACGCTGCAGCAGAGGCACGTTCGCCGAGGCCACCACACAGGTTCCGCGGTTCGCGCGCTCGACGAGGCGGTTGAAGGAGCAGATCGTGGCGGCGGTCATCGACTCCGGCCGTGCTGCCGCGGAGGTCGCGCGCGCCCACCGGATCTCGTGGTGGCTGGTCCAGACCGCCCTGACCAGCGCGGCAGCGGCTGTGCTGCCCGACGTCGACGACATCGCGGTCACCCGGTTGGGCATCGATGAGCACCGCTACCGCTCAGTGCGCTTCTTCCGCGACGAAGCTGGCGCCGGGCGCCGGTACGAGCCGTGGATGACCACGCTGGTCGACCTGGCCACTGGGCAGGTCCTCGGCATCGTCGACGGGCGCGACTCCACCGCCGTGGGCGCCTGGCTGGCCGAGCGCTCACCCGCGTGGCGCGAGCAGGTGCAAGTCGTCGCGATCGACCCCTCGGCGGCGTTCCGCAAGGCGCTGCGCGAGCACCTGCCCCGAGCGGCGGTCTCGGTGGACAAGTTCCACCTGGTCAAGCTCGGCAACGACATGGTCACTCGGGTGCGGCAGCGCCTGACCCGCGCTCAGCACGGCCGGCGCGGCCGCAAGAACGACCCGGCGTGGGCGCACCGCTTGCTGCTGCTGCGCGGCGCGGACACCCTCTCGCAGCGGGCCTGGGCCCGGTTGGATCGGGTCTTCGCCATCGACGACCCGACCGACGAGCTGTCCGCAGCGTGGGCGATCAAGGAACAACTACGCCGCCTGCTGGCCGTCGACACGCTCGCCGACGCCTGGAACGAGCGGATGCGCCTGGGCTACTACGCGGTGGTCGCGGACATGCCCGAGACCACCGCGCTGTACGAGACCGTCGTGGCATGGTGGGACGCCATCGAGGTCCTCGTCGTCACCGGCGCGACCACCGCGAAGGTCGAGGCCGCGAACACCGGCATCAAGCAAATCAAGCGCACCGGACGAGGCTTCCGCAACCCGCACAACTACCGCACCCGTATCCTGCTGAGCAGCGCCTCCCGAACAGCGGCGTGAACACCGATCACACCCGGCCGTTCACCACGAACCGCGAAGAGCCCGTTTGACCGAAATTCGGTGGCGCGGCTGGGGTGAGTGCGAGACAGTGCCCGGCATGACCAGCAGCGACATGTGGACCCTCGAGCAGGCCCGGCGATACGACGACGAAGGGGGCATGTTCAGCCCCGAAGTCCTCGCGCCGACGGTCGATGCTCTGGTCGCCCTCGCCGATGGCGGGCAGGCTCTGGAGCTGGCGATCGGTACCGGACGGGTGGCCGTGCCCCTCAGGGCGCGAGGAGTGCCGGTCAGCGGAATCGAACTGTCCGCAGCGATGGTCGAACAACTGCGCACCAAGGTCACACCCGACCAGATTCCGGTGACCATCGGCGACATGGCAACCGCCCGGGTTCCGGGCGAGTTCTCGCTCGTCTACCTCGTCTACAACACCATCGGGAACCTGTGCACGCAGCAAGAGCAGGTCGAGTGCTTCCACAACGCCGCACGGCACCTGTCCGCAGGCGGACGCTTCTTGGTGGAGGTGGGCGTTCCCTCCCTTCGCCGGTTGCCGCCCGGCCAGGCAGCTGTGCCCTTCGACGTCTCTGACGAACACCTGGGCTTCGACACCTACGACCTGGTGAGCCAACGGGCGATCTCGCACCACTTCACCCGACAGGAGGATGGAACCTACCGCCGCGGGAGACACAACTACCGCTTCGTCTGGCCCAGTGAACTCGATCTGATGGCGCAACTGGCCGGAATGACACTCGAGCATCGTGCGCAGGACTGGATCGGGACACCCTTCACCTCCCAGAGCGAAGGCCACGTCAGCGTCTGGCGACTGGCCCCCTAGCTGCGCCGCCTCGACAAGACCGTCCGCGTGCGCACCGTCCACCTCGTGACCTATGCGTAATGGATCGCATCGAGAGGCTGCGGACCCGCGAGCCGCGCGTGCCCCGAGGGGATCCTCATATGGAGTCCGGACGGCCATGTGCAGAGGACTTCGGACACTTGTGCAGCCGACTTCGGAAACTGACAGCCCAGCACGCGGCCCCTGATTTTGGATGTCGCATTTGCCTAGTTCGCGATAGAATCGCGTAAACGCCCCACGAATGCGAGGAAGGTCGAGTGCTCATCGGATATGCGCGGGTGAGCCGCGACAAGCAGGACCTCACCGCCCAGATCGAGGCTCTGGGGCGGCTGGGTGTGGAGCCCGACCGGATCTACACCGACAAGCTGACCGGCCGGACCGCGACGCGTCCTGGGCTCCAGGCAGCGATTGCCGCCACGCGGAAGGGGGACACCTTCGTGGTGACCAAACTGGATCGGCTGGGCAGGTCGGTGCCAGACCTGCGCGACATCACCCGCGACCTTCACGAGCGGGGAGTGGCCCTCCAGATGGCCGGGGCGACTTACGACCCGGCCGACCCCTTCGGGAAATTTTTCCTGACGACGCTCGCGGCCGTCGCTGAGTTCGAGGCCGACATGATCTCGCTGCGCACCAAGGAAGGCCTGGCCGTGGCCCGGGCTAAGGGCCGTCTCAACGGCAAACCGCCCAAGCTGTCGAAGCGCCAACACCTCAAGGTGCTGGCTGAGTACGAGTCCGGCGAAGTCACAGTCGGCGAGCTCGCCGAGGACTACGGCGTCAACCGCGCCACGATCTACAGGACCGTGGCCCGGGCCAAGGCCATGACGAACGAGCCGGGGAGGGCATCCCAGTGCCCACGCTGAGACCTCCCAAGGTGCGTGGCTTAGCGCTGATCCCTGTGAAGTCTGAGCGAGATATGGGTTTGGAACGGGCTGGGCGCTGGCTTCTCGACCATCCTGGCTGGTCGGTCGGAGTTCTGTTCCTCGTAGCCTTCGTCGTCGAGCTGCTGCAGATGTGGCCAGAGTGGGTACCCGGTGGCCACGCCGTGGGCGAGATCGTGCGCAACCTTGCATACGCCCTCGCGGGGGCGCTGTTGTTCCACTGGATCGTCGTGAAGATCCCGGAAGAGCGACGTCAGCGAGCGGCCTATCAATCCCACGAAATGGCCTTCAAGACACTCGTTTCGTGCGGAGTTGGGCCACTCGGGCAGTACCGCGCCTTCCTCGAGGCGCTGACTGAGATGACGGGCGAGAACCTTGGTGGGGTAGACGCTCACGATCGGGCGAGCGTTTGGGCGGCCGCAGAGAGGATCAAGCGGCACGCCCCGATCTTCTTCACCGACCCGCGACACCACTTCAATCTCATGGGATCGACCATCATGGGAGTGAAGGTTTCCCTAGAAGGACTTGCCGCTTCGACGAGCTTCTTTCATCCAGATGTGGCTCATGCGCTCGGCTCTTTCCCCGCGACGACGGGGCTGCAGCAACTTCAACTGCCACCGCCCGACGCCGACCTCGAACTGAGAGTGAACCGCAGCGCCCACATAGCTTGGGAACTGCTTGAAGGGGCTCGGCGTCTGGTAGGCGCCCTCGACGAACACGCACCATACGTTGACCTCGGTATCGATGAGATACGAACCGAAATCACGGTAGGAGGGAAGGCCTACTTCACGCAGGGGTCCAGGGCGGACCTGACATGCGAGAGCAGGGGAGAGTCTCAGTGAGCACGGACGACAGCTTTTGGGGTGGGCTCTTCGCTGGGCACCCTAACCCGGGGGTGCCCAAGGTGTATGGATGGCTGGGGACGCTGAGCACCACCGCAGGTGAGGTCGAGATCTTCGAGACCACTTCACCGATTCCCTCATGGTCTTTTCTCCACGCCTACGTTGTGCTCCTCGACGGGAGTCCCGTCATGTTCGTCACGAGCAAGTGGGATTCGGATGACGTCAAGTGGGTCCATCTGGTCTGGGCTCACGAGGGCGTGCGGGGCGGAGACGCGGGCCGCGGCGCTACCTTCTCGGTGCAGGTGGGCCGCTGGCTATTCGCCCGCGGCCACCTGACTGACCACTCACCAGATCGGACGCCCGCTGGCGATCGCTGGGCTCGGCAGGTTGGAGGCAACCTGCCGGAAAGGGACCCCCATGGCACCCCTGGGGGCACAGCCAGAACCGGGGAGCGCGCCTTCGACTTGATTTGTCAGGTCGACTGGCCGGCGACGATAGCCGATCTCTCCACGTCCGGCCCTGAGGTGTCTTAGTGACCACGATCTACCGAACCGTCCACCGAGCCAAGGAGGTGAGGGGGGGTCTTAGTGACCGCCGACCACGTGCCGACGTTCATGGACCGCCGAGGTGGGCTGGTTGGCAGGAGCGGCTACGGCGATAGTTGCCGCCGGGGGTCGGGGGAATCGCACCCAGGGCCGACGGTTTTCGATCAAGGGACGCTGGCCAACAGCTCATAACCTTCAACCCCATGCCCCGTCCCGCCTTGGTGCTTTACCCCGAGCGGCACTAGACATGCGCAAATTGAACGCATCTCTGCTCTATCAGACGGAAGTAGTCAGAGACCTCCGCCTCGCTGCATGCGCTCAGCGATCCCAAGGGAGGCGAATTCTTGAGATTACGCGCCGTAAACTCGCCGGAGGCCGGCGAGGTGCTCACCGAGCTGCTCGATGACCCCGTCGTCGGTGGTCATGCGGTCGCGGCCCTTCGGAAGCTCAAGGTGCCAGCGGCCCGCGCGGGTTTGGAGCGGATGCTGGACGATGACCGGGCGTGGGTGCGCAAGGAGGCGCAGCGCGCGCTGGCGGCGTTGAACTAACTGGCGGCCAAATGAAGGCGGCAGCCGCCCGCGACGAAGGTGCCTTCGCCGGGCTGCTCGGTGACGCGAAGGTCTGGGACGTGGAGGAGGCGACCACCGGGGACGTACTCCTGCTCGAGATCCCCAAGGGCCGACGCGTGTCGCAGGAGGACGTCGACGAGATCGAAGCCCTCCTTGCCCGGTGCGCAGGGCGATTCGAGGTCTACGAGACCCGCACGGCCGATCTGTTCGACCAAGAGGAGCTCGGGGTGTGGTGGGAAGAAGCCCAAGAGGAGTAGGAGCCTCCTCTGGGCTCCTGGCGACGTCCAAGCCGCGATAGCCAGCAGCGCCCGAGCGTTATATCCCGCGGCTGCTGGCCTTCGATGCGAACATGCCGGCCACGTTCAACGGGACTGACGCTGGTACGTAGTGCCGAAGTCGATGACAAGTAGCGTCTTGTCGTCGTGCGCTTTGCTTCGAGGCCAGGTGATCGCCTGCTGGTCCGACTCCTCGGCTTCATGTAGCGCTTCGAGAAGCGGACGAAGATCGGAGCGAGCGAAGGCAGCCCACGAGTCCACCGTCCCGTACTCGAGCGCTGAGGCTGCGCCATCCGTCGCCAAGACGATGGCGTCGATCTCGGACAGGGGCAGTCGGTCACCAATTGCGTGATGGGCGGCTTCTGGCTCCGCCCCTGCGATCCAATAGCCGCCGCCTTGATTGCGGGCTGCTTCCTGACGCGATTGCAGCTGCTGCAGTAGGGCTCGGTGTTGGCTGTCGAAACCGTGGCCATCGGCCAAACGCGATCGGTACTCAGTTCGGAGGTCGGGAGCGATGGCTGCCAGTCGTGAGTCTGTGACGGCCGATTCCTGCTCGGAGTGGATGAGAGCCGCGGTGCTGTCGCCGAGGACGTATACCTCGACCGCTTCGTTGGTCCACCGCGCTATCGCGAGGGTGCTTGTGGGGCAGCTCTCGGGGTCGTCATGGGCCGCAGATGCGCTCTCGATCGCCTTCGACACGATGTCCGTCGTGGCATCGACCGGGCGTGCAGTCAGTTCGTCAACGAGTTTGTTCTTGAGACGCTCGGCGTACCAGGCTCCGTCGTGCTCGGGCCGCGTTGTGTCGAACGATGACGCTCCATCGAGGACGAAGGCCCATCCGTCGCCGTAGGCAAAGCGGTCTTGGTTCTTCTCTCCGCCGGCGAGCGTGGCTGCTCGAACGGTTACCAGTGGACCACCGGGCCCCATGCGGCCTCCTTCGTGGTTGGGAGCAGTCCGTCGAACTGAGCGCGGACGACCATCGAGAAGTCCTGCGCTCCCACAGCATCGTGAAGGGAACGCAGATTCTCTGCAACGTAGGAGACTGCTCCGATCGAGCCCAGGGCATGGATCCCAGCGATGACCAGGACTGTCTTGGTCCCTCGTGTGACCCGCCCGACGTAGGCGAGGTCTTCCCCCTTCGCGCCGTTGTCGAGCGGTGACTCGAATCGCTGGCCGGTCTTCCGGTCCTCGATGGCCCACCGGCCGTCTTCGGTCTCGTGGAAGGCCAGGACTGGGTCGTGGTTGAGGATCTCGGCCGAGACGTGGGAGGACTTCGGGCCGCAGATCACTACCGCCTCGTGAGCCGGCGTCCACGAACCGTCGATCGGGATCGCCACCGGTCGGACTTCAAACGTAAGGTCCCGCAAGACATCCGAGATGATCCGGGCGGACTCCGCGTCCTCCAGGGCCACGACACCCTCCGGGCGATCGCTGCTGTGACGCGTCGGTGTGGCGACGTCGATAGGACCGACCCCGAAGAAGGCTCGTTCCGTGGCCGGTGCGTCCTTACGAATCTGCGAGATCCGTCCCCTCGTCAGTCCGAGCTCTGCACCAACAGCGCTGAAGGTCCCGCCGCGCTGCTCGACCACGCGGTTGATGGCGTCGCGCCGGATTCGGGCAAGCTCGTAGCCACGCTGGCGGTACAGCGCCATGAGGTCGCCGGCCATGCGTGCTTGCTCTAGTGGGTCCGACTCGCGCCGGACCGCCTCGAAGGGGTCGTTGTCCACAGAGTCAGTTTAGAAGGTCTTGACGGAGGACTGCGCAAGCCCTACTTTGGGGACCAGCCCTACGTATAGGGCTTCTAAACACATCGGGTGTTTAGGCCTACTAGACAGGAGAAGAGTCATGGCTGTTAGCCGTCGCATGGAGGTTGTGTTCGGATCGGTCTTCCCGAACGGGGCGTACCTCGTCGGTGATGTCGAGCCGGTACAGGACTTCAACCAGGAGAAGCGCGCCGACGGAACTCGCCCGCAGCAGACGGACCCCGACACCGGGGAGCTGATCTGGACCGTCCCGGTCCTCGATGCCGACCCCGAGGCGCGCAAGAACGAGAAGACGATCAACGTCAAGATCTCAGCGCGTCAGCAGCCTGTCCCCCCGGCCAACACGGGGGACTTGCCCTTCGTGCCGGTCGAGTTCGAGGGCCTGACGGTGACGCCCTGGATCGACGACAACGGCGTGCGGCCCAAGCTCGCGTGGTCCTACCGAGCCAAGGGCATGGCCGCCCCGGGCAAGGTGTCCAAGTCCTCTGGCGTCGGTCGCTCGGAGTCGGCGGCTGCGTGATGACTCTTCTGGGTGCGTGGGGCGGCCGTCTGGCGCGTGGGCTGGTGCTTGCGGGTCGGGCGGCTGCCCCCGCGGTTTGCAGACTCGTTGCGATCTGGGTCGCGCTCATCGTGCTGGCCGAGGCCGTGGAGTCCCTGCCGGCGGAGATCGGTCCCTTCGCCTTCTTGGCTGTCGGGCCGTGGGAGACGAGGGAGCTTGCTTCGTGGGTGGGGCCGATGCGAACCGGGGCCGGCGCGGTCGTGTGGGCAGTCGTCGGCCTCGTCGGGGCGGTCTTTGTCGTCTCGGTCTACCTGCCCGACGCAGTCTCCGCGTGGATCGGACGGCGGGACGTACGGCGATCCTTCATCGCTGTGGCCCGTTCCTGCGGTCTGTCGGAGCGCGTGGACGAAGGCGGTGAGCCGACGTGGACGGACCCGCGGCTGCTCCGCGTGACCTCGCAGGGCGGAGTGGTCATCGCACGCATCAGATCGCGTCGTGGCCAGGCATCGACTGACCTCGTTGCCGGTGCCGAGAAGCTGGCGGCTGGGGTCGGGGCCGTTGCCTTTCGGTCCTCGGTCATCTCCCCGTCAGTCGCTGACGTGCGCTTGACGATGGCGGACGCCTTGGAGTCGGCGACCACGGCGGCCCTGCCAACTGACCGTACGGTCGGAGCGACGCTCGAGCCGATGGAGGTCGGCCGGGAAGAGTCCGGGATGCCATGGCGTCTGTCGCTCGTGGGAAAGCACACCCTCGTGGCGGGTCGCTCCGGTTCGGGCAAGGGCTCGGTGCTCTGGGGCGTCGTCGCTTCCCTCGCCCCATGGATCGCCCAGGACACCGTCCGGGTGCACGGCGTCGACTTGAAGCGTGGCGTTGAGATCGCCATGGGGGACGGGCTGATGTTCCGTACCGCCTACCGCCCCGAGCAGGCGTTGGCGGTCCTGCGAGACCTGCTGCAGATCATCGACGAGCGAGCCGGCCAGATGGTTGGGCAGTCGCGCTTGCACGAGCCCCTCCCGGGAGACCCGCTGCACCTCTTGGTGATCGACGAGCTCGCGGCGCTGACTGCCTACGCGGACGCCGAAGTGAAGAGGGAGGGAAACCGGCTCCTGGCCGAGATCCTCACGCAGGGGCGCGCGATGGGCGTCGTGGTGGTCGCCTTCGTGCAGGACCCCAAGAAGGAGACGGTGCCGGCCCGGGGCCTGTTCACCCAGATGATCGCTCTTCGTCTCGCGTCAGCGGATGAGGTTCGGATGGTTCTGGGGCAGGGGATGAGTGACGAGGCTCCGGCCCACCGGATCCCCATGGACATGCCGGGCGCGGGCTATCTGGTCACCGAGGAGGGCTCGGTCGCGCGGGTGCGGGCTCACTACTGGTCCGACGCGCTGATCAAGGCCACTGCGGCTCACTACCCGGCTGCGGTGCGTTGGGTGCCCCCGCTGGAGGAGATCGCCGCAGCCGGCGTCCAGTTCGTGCCGTCCGCTGAGGCGATCACGGCGTCTGAGGGCGAAGGGGGCGAGCAGCCGCGACCACGTGAACGTCGTCCGCGCTCACCTCGGAAGAAGACCAACAACCACGAGACGACGAATGTCATTGCGCTGGAAGGGGTTCGACATGATTCTGAATGACAGGCCGCGTGAGGTGCGGCTGACGTTGGCGACGCTCAACACCCACGGTGCATGCGCGGGTCATCCGCACCCGGACTGGTGGTTCCCAGAGCGTGGATACGACGACGCGGTCAAGGCACTGCTCGTGTGCGCATCCTGTCCTGTGCGCGAGATATGCCGCGAGTACGGTCAAGTCCCGGGTGGTGGTGTAGCGGCGTGTTCTCCTTCGCTAGGGGTTAGGCGGTCAGTGCTGGCAGGGTGTGGTCTCCGATCTCGGGGTTGGTGTCGGTGACGATCGTGATGCGGCAGCGGGCCAGGACGTCGAGGCCGAGGTAGCGCCGTCCTTCGGCCCATTCGTCGGTCTGCTCGGCCAGCACGGCGCCGACCAGGCGCACGATCGCGGCCCGGTTGGGGAAGATGCCCACGGAGTCGGTGCGGCGTCGGATCTCGCGGTTGAGGCGTTCGGCGGGGTTGTTCGACCAGATCTGGGTCCACACGTCCTTGGGGAAGGCGGTGAACGCCAGGATGTCCGCTCGCGCTGCGTCGAGGTGGTCGTGGACATCGGGCAGCTTGCCGTCGACGTACTCCAGCAGCCGCTCGAACTGCGCCTGGACGGCGTCCTTGTCGGGTTGGTCGTACACCGAGTGCAACATCGCCTTCACGGCCGGCCACATGCTCTTGGGGGTCACGGACATCAGGTTCGCGGCGTAGTGCGTGCGGCAGCGTTGCCACGACGCGCCGGGCAGGTTCGCCGCGATGGCCTCGACCAAGCCCTTGTGGGCGTCGGAGGTGACCAGCCGCACCCCGCTCAGTCCGCGGGCGCTCAGGTCGGCGAAGAACTCATTCCACGCCGGACCTGTCTCGGAGGTGGCCACGCGTAGCCCGAGGACTTCGCGGTGCCCGTCGGCGTTGACCCCGACCGCGATCAACGCGACGGCGTTGATCACCCGCCCGCCCTCGCGGACCTTCATCGTCAGCGCGTCGGCGGACACGAACGTGAACGGCCCCGCATCGGCCAGGGGCCGGTGGCGAAACTCCTCGACGATCTGGTCGAGGTCGGCCGCCATGCGGCTGACCTGCGACTTGCTCAACGAGTCAATCCCCAAGGTCTTGACGAGCTTGTCCATGCGCCGGGTCGACACCCCGGCGAGGTAGCAGTCCGCGACGACCGTGATCAACGCGGACTCGGCGCGCTTCCTACGCTCGAGGAGCCACTCGGGGAAGTAGGTCCCCGAGCGCAGTTTCGGGATCGCGACGTCCACGGTCCCGACGCGGGTGTCCAGGTCGCGGTGACGGTACCCATTGCGCTGCGCCGTGCGAGTCGCGCTGGGTCGGCCGTACTGGGCTCCGACGACGGCATCGGCGTCCGCGGACAACAACGCGTTGAGCATGGTCTGCAGCAGGGAACGCATCAAGTCCGGGCTGGCTTCGGACAGGGCTTCACCCAGCAGGCCGGCAGGGTCGACAATGTGTGGTGCGGTCATCGTGATGACTCCGTTCGAGAGTGCTGTGGAAGATTCGCTCGAAGGATCACGCGGTGGCCGCACCCACGTCCACAACCGGGACCATGTCGGCGACCGCGCTACACCACTATCGGGGACTCAACTGCGAGTACGCGCGTACGTGGGAGGACGAGGGCGTGTGGGGTGGCACCACGGAGGAAGACCGCGAGGAACGCCGAGTCGTCACCCTGCCCCCGGAGTGCGCGGACCTGACCTTGCCCGGGCTCGAGCTGGGGGAGACGGCATGAGCTGGATGCTGGCTGTCGCGCCGTCGCAGGTGCTGCCCCTTCGCTCCGCGCTGGGCCGTGGTGCTGCCGTCGCCTGTGACGAGTGCGGGACGGTCTTCGTGCGACGCACCGACGGCCGGGTGGTGTTTCCGACGACCTCGGACGCCATCGCCGCGGCCACGACCTTCTGCGAAGGCTGGTCATACGTGATCGGCAACGGGCGGGACCACCTCGTCTGTGTCGACTGCGTCGCGTCGCGTGAGGCTGCGGGCGAGTTCTGATGCACCAGCGGACTCGACGTCGGATCTCGTGGATCACACTCGCCTTCCTCGTGGTGGCCGTGGCTCGACTCATCGCCCACGTGACGGGTGGCTGACATGACCCTCACGCTGAACCGCCAACAGGGCCTCGACGGGTTGACCGATCGGGCAAGCACCGCAGTCCGAGAACTGATCGCCCGCGGAGAGCTGGACAACTTCACCCAGGCGGCCAGCCGGGTCGGGTTCTGCCAGAGACCGATCCGCTTGGCAGGGCGCGGACTGACCGTCGACAGGCGCACCGGGGAAGTCGTGTCGAGCTACTCCTCCGAGGATGCCCCGATGGGGGTGCTGCTGACGCGATGCGGCAACCGACGGGAATCGGTGTGCACGTCGTGCTCGCGTGTCTACGCCCGCGACACCTTCGAGATGATCCGGTGCGGCCTCGAAGGGGGCAAGGGCGTCCCCGAGCGGGTCGCGGAGAACCCCCTCGTCTTCGTCACGGTCACCGCACCTTCGTTCGGGCCCGTGCACTCCATCCGTGGCGGACGCATGTGCCACCCGAGAGGCGCTCAGAAGTGCCCGCATGGACGGTCGCTCTCATGCACCCGCCGGCACGAGAAGGACGATGCCGTGGTGGGGTCACCGATCTGCCCGGAGTGCTACGACTACCTCGGACACGTCGTCTGGCAGTACCACGCACCCGAGCTCTGGCGGCGCGCCGTGCAGGACGTCAGCCGCCAGCTCGCCGCGCTCCTGGACGTGACGACCTCGTCCGTCTCGAAGGTCGTGTCCCGACAGTTCGGGCGAACCGCTGAGATGCAGGCTCGTGGAGCCGTCCACTTCCACGCGCTGTTCCGTCTGGACGGTCCCCTCAACCAAGGGATCGGGGCAGCCTGCGACGTCGGAGTCGAGGTCATGGTCGAGGCGATCCGCGCAGCCTTCTCGCGGGCCAAGGTCATCGCTCCACCGACCTATGACCAGGACGAAGCGCGGGTCCTTCGCTGGGGCGAGCAGCTCGACATCCGGGTGGTGCGGGACGGCCACCGCACCGACGACCCCGATGCGCCCATCACCGGTGAGCAGGTAGCGGCCTACCTCGCGAAGTACTCCACCAAGGACACGTCGCTGGCCGTGCCAGACAGCGCTCACGTGCACCGGATCAAGCAGGCATGCCGAGACGTCCACGACGAGGCAATCCTGCGTGCGGAGCGACGTCGAGCGGGGGAGGACGTTGCGGTCCCTGTCGACGCCGAGGGCCGGGATCACTACGTGCTCATCGGGAAGTGGGCCAAAGAGCTCGGCTACCGCGGGCACTACTCCTCCAAGTCCAGGTGCTACTCGGTGACTTACCGGACCCTGCGCCGCCGAAGGGCCCGGTTCCAGCAGGTCATGCAGGACGAGACCGAACGTGCCCACCGCGCTGGGAAACCCGTCGACGTCGAAGCAATCGAGCGGGCCCTGCAGGTCGAGGAGGACGAGTCCGAGACCTCGGTGGTCATCGGCATGTGGGAGTTCGTCGGGGTCGGCTGGTCCAGCGAAGGGGAAGTCGAGATCGCCACGGCCGCGGCTGCCCGTGCGCGCGAGTACGCCCAGGAGCGAGCAGGAACGGGGACATGAACACACGCGAGGGGAAGGTGAACGGGATGAGCCAAGCAACGACGGTCGAGTTTCCGGAGCTGTTGACGGTCAAGGAGGTCGCGCAGATCTGTGGCGTACCTGTCTCGACCGTGTACCACTGGGTGGCGCTGGGGGAGGGGCCTCCATCGTTCAAGCTGGGCAAGCATCGACGCTTTGATGCGGCAGAGGCTCGAGCGTGGCTGGACGAGGCGAAGGCACGACGATGATCTCCCGTCGAGTGGGACGCACCGGGCGTGTCAGGTGGCAGGTGCGCTATTACGCTCCCGACGGTCGAGAGCGAGCCAGGACCTTCGACAGGCGGGTCGACGCAGTCGCTTACGAACAGGAGATCGCGACCCGCAAACGTCGTGGTGACTGGGTGGATCCCCGGCGCGGGGACGTGCTCCTGACGACTGTCTGGGAGGAGTACGACCGGTCCGGGTCGGGCCATCTGAGGGCGACGACACGGGCGAACTACCGCCGGGGCTGGAAGCATGTCGACCAACAGTTCGGCAGATGGCCTGTCTCGAAGATCGAGCACGCCGACGTCGCGGACTGGGTGACGGACCTGTCCAAGATGAAGGGGCCCGACACCGTCCGGCAGGCACATCGAGTTCTTGTCCAGGTGCTCGACCATGCGATGCGGACGCGGCGGGTGCCGGTGAACGTTGCTCGAGGGATCCGCCTCCCATCGCGGCCTCCGGCGCGCGACGTCATCCTTACGGTCGAGCAGGTGCACTCGCTGGCGGAGGCGATGCCCAAGGACGGAGACATCGTCCTGGCCATGGCGTACTTGGGGCTGCGGTGGTCAGAACTCGCGGCGCTTCGTGTTGCGGACGTCGATCTCGCCCGGCGCCGTGTGCACGTCGTCGAGCGGGCGACTGAGGTGGATGGTCGCCTCGATGTGAGTCAGCCGAAAAGCAAGGCATCCAACCGCTACATCGGGATCCCGGCCATGGTTGCGGACCTGCTCGAGCAGCGCATTCACGGCAAGCAGCTCGAGGACCTGGTCTTCCCATCTCCCGAGGGCAGCCACCTACGGGTACGGAACTGGCGACGCCGGTCGGGGTTCGACTCCGCGCGTGACGAGCTCGGAATCGTCGCGACCCCGCACGACCTGCGCCGTACCTTCGGAAGCCTCGCGCGGATGGCGGGCGCGGATCTGCGCTTCATCCAGAAGGCGATGGGCCACGGTTCGATCACGACGACGGCACGCATCTATGCGCACCTCTACGACGACGAGCTCGACGCGGTCGCGTCGGCCCTGGACGGCCTGGGAAGTGCCCGCATGGAGCGGGTCATGCGGGCGAAAAGCGGGCGACCTGACCCGCTCAACCCCTCACCGGGCACCGAGAACCCCGGGATCTAGCGGTGCCCCCGGCTGGATTCGAACCAGCGACACCTTCTTTAGGAGAGAAGTGCTCTTCCCCTGAGCTACGAGGGCTTGGCACCGCAGCGCCAGAGGACAGGGTACGCGTTCGAGCCGGTGCGGCCACGCTGGTGCCGCCCGAGGGGTCCACGGATTGTTAGCGTGGGTAGGTGACCGAGCCGCCGACGACCCCTGCCCCGGTGCCGGCCTCCCTGACGGCGCTGCGCCGGGAGCTCATGGAGCTCGGCGGTCCCAACACCCTCCTCTGGCCGGCCCGCGACCCCAACGTCGTCGACCTGACGACCGCCCACCCCGGCGGCGTCGCGATGCTCCTGTCCGGGCGCCCGGCGCGGCTGTCCGACCTCGTCCGCGAGCCGGGTGCGCTGCTGCGCGCCCAGCGGCACGCGGCACACCTCGCCGAGCACGTCGAGCGGGTCGCCGAGGAGCACGGTGTCGAGACGTGCTTCCTCGCGATGGGGGCGGCGTCCTGGCAGGTGCCGGGGGAGGACGAGCGTCCGCTCGCCCCCGTGATCCTGCGGCGGGCCTCCCTTCGTCGGCTGCGTCCGGGTCCGGACTTCGCGCTCGACCTCGCCGCGCGGGTCGAGGTCAACCCCGCGCTCCTCACCTACCTGCGGGGCGCGCTCCGCCGCGACATCGACGGCGAGGCGCTCGCCGACCTCGGCCGCGGCGACGGCCACGGGTTCAACCCGACCCCGGTCCTCGACGCGCTGCGCGAGCAGTGCGCGGACCTGCCCGAGCTCAACATCAGCCCGCGGATCGTCGTCGCGTCCTTCCCCTACGGCAAGGCCGAGGCGCTCGCGGACCTCGCCGCGCTCGACGCGGCGGGCCGCTTCACGCAGGGTCCGGCCGCCGCGCTCCTCGCCGGCGACCCCCTTCCCGAGGACGAAGGGGAGGTCCCGAGCGTCGCCGAGTCGGCCGTCCTCGACGTCACCGCCGACCAGCAGGGCGTCCTCGACCGCGTCGCTGCCGGTCACGACCTCTACGTCGACGCCCCGCCCGGGACGGGCGTCGCGCGGCTCGTCGCCGCGACGATCGCCCAGGCGGCCGGCGAGGGCCGCAGCGTCCTGCTCCTCACCGAGAAGCGTGCGGCCATCGAGAGCGCCCTCGCCGAGCTCGGTCTGGCCGGCCTCGAGGACCTCGTCGCGCACGTCACCGACCCCGCGGCCGAGGTCGACACCGCCCGGATCACCGGCCGCTGGCCGAGCCGCCCGCCGGAGTCCCCGCGCTCCTTCGACCTACCGGGCCAACGGGCCGCCGAGGCCGCCCGCGTCCTCGACGGGCACACGAGGGCGATGCACCAGCCACGCGAGCCGTGGGGCGTCTCGATCGCCGACGCGCAGGACGCGATCGTCGGCCTGGGCGCCCGTCGCCCCGCGCCGCGCTCCCGGGTCCGTCTCGACCGTCGGGTCCTCGCCTCCCTCGACACCGAAGGGAGGGACGCCCTCGTCGGGCAGCTGACCGGCGTCGCCCACCGCCGTGCCTGGCGGCCCGGACGCGACCACGAGCCGTGGGCCGGCGCCGAGCTGCACTCCCAGGACGACGTCGACGAGGTGCTCGCCGCCCTCGAGCGGCTGCGCGGGAAGGGCGGCAGCCTGGCCTCCCTGCGCGCCACCGTGCGCGACGTCTTCCGCGACATCGCCGAGCCGCGGGCCGCGTGCCCCGCCGACCACGGCCGCTTCCTCGCGGGCATCGAGGAGATCCGCGACACCCTCGAGGTCTTCCGGCCCGAGGTCTTCGACACACCGCTCGAGCACCTGCTCGCGGCGACCGGGCCCAAGGGCACCGACCCGGAGGGCGAGCCGCTCGGCGTCATCGAGCGGCGCCGGCTGCGCGCCCAGGCCCGCCGGCTGCTCCGCCCGGGCCGTCCGCCGGAGGACCTCCACGCCGCCCTTCGTCTCGCGGCCGAGCAGCGCCGCAGCTGGTCGCGGCTCACCGGGGGCGGCGGTCGCCCGCGCATCCCGGCCGAGATGGACCGGGCGCACACCGCCTACGAGCGCGTGTACGCCGACCTCACGCACGTCCGATCCGTCGTCGGTGGCGACGACCTGCTCGACGTCCCGTGGGACGACCTCACCGCTCGACTCGACGAGCTGGCCAACGACGTCGCCGGCGCCCGGGTGGTGCCCGAGGTCATCGACGACCTCGACGACCTGCGCAGGCGCGGCCTCGGGCCCCTCGTCGACGACCTCGCCACCCGCACCGTCGAGCCGCGCGCCGTCGCGGACGAGGTGCTCTTCGTCTGGTGGACCTCGGTGCTCGCCGAGGCGGGCCGGGACGAGCGCTTCGCCTCCGTCACCGGTGCGGGCCTCGACGAGGCGCTGCGCACCTTCGTCGAGGCCGACCGGGCGAGCCTGGGAGCCAACGCCGCCCGTGTGGCCACCCGTCAGCGTGAGCGGTTCCACCTCGAGGGCCGCCGGCACCGGCGGGCCGCCCGTGAGGTCGCCGCGTGCGAGCAGGGTCTCGCCGCGCCGCCGTCGTGGACCCAGGCGTTCGCGCAGTGGGGCGGGCTGCTGCGGGCGGCGGCGCCGGCGTGGGCGATGTCCCCCTTCGTCGTCGGTCAGGTGCTGCCCCGGGAGGAGCGGTTCGACCTCGTCGTCGTCGACGACGCCTCCCGCACGACGCTCGCCCGCACGATCGCGGGCATCTCCCGCGGTGGGCAGCTGCTCGTCATCGGCGACCACGGCCAGCTGCCCCCGGACACGTGGACCGCCGACGCCGGGGTCGCGGCGCCCGCCCGCCCGCGGACCTCGCTCGCCGTCCTCGCCGGCACGGTCCTGCCGACCGTCGCTCTCCGCGACAGCGCCTACCCGCGCCCGCGCGTCGCGCGGCTGCTGGGTGCCGACGCGACCGCCGGCGAGGTCGTGCACCCGCCCGAGCCGCTCACCCGCGAGGGCATCCACCACGTCCGCGTCGAGGGCCTCGGGGTGCTCGACGAGCGCACCGGCCTGGTCGAGACGAGCGCCGACGAGGTGGCCGCCGTCATCGAGCGCGTCCGCCACCACCTGACCCGCCACCCGCGCCGCTCGCTCGGCGTCGTGACCTTCGGGCAGCTGCATGCCGAGCGCATCCGCGATGCCGTCGCCGACCTCCTCCAGTCCGACCCCGAGCTCGCCGCGGCCATCGCCGCGCTGCCCGAGCCTCTGGTCATCAAGCCCGTCGACCGCTGGCAGCGCGAGCAGCGCGATGCCGTGGTCGTCAGCCTCGGGTTCGGCCGCACCCCGCAGGGCCGGGCCGTCCAGCGCCTCGGCGCGCTGAGCGGTGACGTCGGCGCCGAGCTCGTGCTCCTCGCCGCGACCCGTGCCCGCCGCACCGCCATCTGGGTGACCGCGCTCGACGCCTCCGACCTCGACGGCGAGCGCGCCGGCCTGCCCGGCCACGCCGCGCTGCGCACCCTCCTCGCCGGTCTCGCCGACACCGCGCCCGCCGAGGAGGGCGACGACGGCGAGCTCACGCCGCTGCTGGCCGGGTTCGTCGAGCGGCTGCGGGCCGCCGACCTGGTCGTGCGCACGCACGTCGGCGTGGGAGAGCACTGCGTCGACATCGCGATCGCCGACCCCAGGGACCGCTCGCGCATGCTCGTCGCGGTCGATGTCGACGGCCCGGGGTACGCCGGGCTGGCGTCGACCCGGCAGCGCGACCGGATCCTCGTCGAGCGCCTCACCGACCTCGGGTGGCACCACCTGCGACTGTGGGCCACCGACATCTTCGCCGACCCCGCCCGCCAGGAGGCCCGGGTCCAGCGCGCCGTCCGAGAAGCCCTGGCGATGGAGGAGTCATGAGCGAAGACCCGCAGGAGCACGAGGACGAGCCCCGGGACGACGAGGCCCGCGCCGAGGAGGCACAACAGCTCGAGCACGAGCAGGCCGAGGAGGACGACCCGCGCTCGCGCCGCCGCCCCGAGCAGACCCGTGACGACACCGACCGGGGCTGGGGCGAGCGCCCCGACGAGTCCGAGCACGACCGCTGGCTGCGCGAGCAGCGCCCGCCCCACTGGGAGTGACGCCGGACGTCGCCACCGAGACTCGGGGGATGGCCGCAATCCACCCCGGATAGGGGCCATCCCCCGAGTCTCGGCGCGGGGGAGCACGCCGAAGGGGGTCGGTCACCGTGACGGTGACCGACCCCCTTCGGGTGTGGCGTGGCGTGACTCAGGCGCGGCCGGCGCGCAGGGAGTCGCGGATCTCGCGGAGCAGCTCGACGGACTCGTCGGTGGTCTCCTCCTCGGCAGCGACGAAGCGCTGACGCATGTGCGTGTAGGGCTTCACGACGAAGAAGTACACGACGAAGGCGAGGATGAGGAAGGCGATGACGGCGGTGATGAAGACACCGACCGGGAGGCCGCCCGGCTTGTAGGCGGAGAAGTCCGGGTTGGCGCCGATGACCTTGGCGATGGCCGCGAGCAGCAGCTCGGTGAACGTCGCGACGACCGCGCCGAACGAGGTCGCCATGATCAGACCGACGGCGATCTCCACGAGGTTGCCGCGCATGAGGAAGTCCTTGAAGCCCGACATGAGGGCCTCCTTTCGGATGGGTTTACAGGGGTCGCGACGGGGTGGGTCCCGCCACTCACCCCCAAGTCTGGACCCTGGACCATGATCCTGCGGTTTCATCCCGCCTCGGTCGTGTCGTGTCGTGCGCTCCCGACGAGCACGAATCCGCCACCGCCCGCGCCGTCCGGGGCCATCTGGCGCAGCAGCGGACCGACGTCCTGGTCGCGCAGGGTGATCCGCGCCATGGACCCACCCGAGGGCGCCTCGGACGTGCCGCCGAACCGGGTGCTGGCGACGACCGGGGACTCCCGGCCCGGCAGGTAGACGCCCACCTCGTCACCGGCCGACAGGTGGTCGGCGGGCAGGGCGAGCGGCAGCGAGAGCGTCGGCCCCGTGGTGGCGTCGGCCTCCGGCGTCGGGGACGAAGGGGGCGCAGCCGCACCGAGCGTGAGCTGCAGCGCCAGCAGCAGGGCAGCCGCGGCGAGCCCGCGGCGCACGAGCGAGAGCCGCCAGGCGGCCCGGCGTCCCGGGCCGAAGAGCGAGGGCAGGTGCTGGGCGAGCGAGGATGAGGCCATGCCCCGACGCTAGGGACGGGGAGGGCCTGCCGGCGGGGGCCTCAGTCCGCGGTGGACGACGCGGCAGCCGCCGCGGGGGCTGTGGACGAGCCGTCGGACGAGCTCGAGCTGCTCGACGAGCTCGAGCCGTTGCCCGAGGAGCGGGAGTCGTTGCGGTAGAACCCGCCTCCCTTGAAGACGACGCCGACGGCGTTGAACTGCTTGCGCAGGGTGCCCCCGCACTGGGGGCACGACGTCAGCGCGTCGTCGCTGAAGGACTGGACGATGTCGAAGGCGTGGCCGCAGTCGGCGCAGGCGTAGGCATAGGTAGGCATATCGACGCATATCATACGTCGCCGCGCCACCCCGCCAGACGCCCGTGCCGGGAGACGGAACGCAGCCGGGCCTCGACCGCCTCTCGCTCGCTGCCCGGGGTGACGACGAGGAGCCGGTCGTGGGTCCACAACCGGGTGTGCGCGTCCGGGACGAAGGTGGCGTCGCCGCGGACGACGAGCGAGATGTTCGCCCCCTTCGGCAAGCGCAGCTCGTAGACCTCGACGCCGGCCAGCCGCGAGCCGGGCGGGACCGCGACCTCGAGCAGCTCCGCGCCGAGCTCCTCGAGCGGCATCGCCTCGACGATGACACCGGAGGCACGGGCCGGCTCGGTGACCCGGAGCACGCGGGCCACCCACGGCATGAGCGGGCCCTGCACGAGCGTGAAGATCACCACGAGCATGAAGACGAGGTCGAAGACCCACTCGATGCCCGGCACCGAGTTGGTGATCGGCACGGTGGCGAGGACGACGGGCACCGCCCCGCGCAGGCCCGCCCAGGAGATGAAGGCCTGCTCCCGCCACGGCACCCGGAAGGGGGTGAGCGAGACGATGACCGACAGCGGTCGGGCGAGGAGGAGCAGGACGAGCCCCACGAGGACCGCGCGCGGCACCTCGTCGATGAAGCCGGACGGCGTCGCGAGCATGCCGAGCATGACGAAGAGCCCGATCTGCGCCAGCCAGCCGAGCGCCTGGGCGAACCCGGTCACGGCCTGGCGGTGCGGCAGGTGCATGTTGCCCAGCACGAGCGCGGCGAGGTAGCAGGCGATGAACCCGGAGGCGTGCACCGACGCGGCGCTCGCGTAGGCGAGGACGCCGATGGCGACGACGCCGAGCGAGAAGAGCCCCGACGTCCCCGTCGCCAGCCGGCTCATGAGCTTGCCGCCGAGCCACCCGACGGCCAGGCCGACGAGCGCGCCGCTGGCCAGCTCGGCGACGGCGAGCAGCCCGATGCGCCACCACGGCTCGGCCTCGGCCGGCTGGGCGATCTGCAGCGACAGGGCCGTCACGAGGAGCACGACCGGCGCGTCGTTGAACCCGGACTCCGCCTCGAGCATCCCGGACAGCCGCCGCGGCAGGGGCACGACGCGCAGCACGGAGAAGACGGCCGCGGCGTCGGTCGAGGCGAGGATCGCGCCGATGAGCAGGCTGATCCGCCAGTCCGTGTGGAGGATCTCGTGGAGCGCGACGGCGACGACCGCGACGGACACGAGCACGCCGACGGTGGAGAGGGCGAGCGCCGGGGCGACGGAGCTGCGGATCGAGGACCACTTCGTCGTGAGGCCACCCTCGACGAGGATCAGCACGAGCGCGCAGTACCCGAGGACCTGCGCGACCTGGTCGGAGTCGAAGGGGATGCCCAGCCCCTCCTTGCCGACGGCGAGCCCGATGGCCAGGTAGAGCAGGAGGGTCGGCAACCCCGCCCTGGAGGCGAGGCGCACAGCGGCGACCGAGACGACGATGACGAGCGAGCCGGCGAGCAGCACGAGCGAGAGCTCGGCCAGGCCGAACCCGGTGGCCGCGTCGGCCGCGGTCACGGGGGCCCCGACCCCTCGGTCGCGGGGGAGAGCCCGCCCGCCGTGAGGACCCACCGGACCGGCACGTCGTGCGGGTCGCGGGGGAGGGGGGCGTCCGTGTGCTCCCCCGGGTGGAGCAGCACGAGCACCGGCGTGGACGAAGGGAGCGCCGGCAGCACCCGGTCGTAGCAGCCACCGCCCTGCCCGAGGCGCGTGCCGGTCGTGTCGACGGCCAGGGCCGGGACGAGCGCGAGATCAGCGCCCGTCGGGGCGTCGGTGCCGAGCGGGGTGCGGCCCGCGTCGGCGAGGTCGCACCACTCGAGACGCATGTCCGGCAGCGTGATCGGCACGAGGACGCGGAGGCCGAGCTGCTGCAGCCGGGCGTTGAGCGCGGCGGTCGGCGGCTCGTGGGGGAGCGACTCGTAGGACAGGACGGTCGCGCCCGTCGGCAGACCGGCGAGCGGCTCGCCGCCGAGCGCGGACTCGAGGACGGCGGCGAGGGCCGCACCGTCCGCGGCGAGGTCCCGCGCGGCGGCCAGCTCTCGACGCTGGGCGCGCAGGAGGCGACGAGCATCTCCCTTCGCGCTGCTGCCCCGTCCCATGACGGCATCGTAGGGTGACGGGCATGACAGCGAAGGGGCCCGAGTCCGCCGTGCTGAAGATGACCGAGCGTGGGGTCGACCGTCGCGCGATCGCGGTCTTCGAGGACTACTGGCGCCAGCTCGCCGATGGTGCGCAGGGCACGATCCCCGAGGAGACCATCGAGCCGCTCGTCGAGCTGCCGGAGCTCGCCGCCATCGAGGTCTCCGACGACGAGCGTCGACAGGCACTCGCGCAGGTCGCCGTCATCAAACTCAACGGCGGGCTCGGCACGAGCATGGGCATGTCCGGGCCGAAGTCGGCGCTCGTCGCCCGCGACGGGCTGACCTTCCTCGACGTCATCGCCCGCCAGCTCGTCGGGCTGGAGGAGCGCTACGGCAGCCGGCCGCCGCTCGTGCTGATGAACTCCTTCCGCACCCGCGAGGCCTCCCTCGAGATCCTCGAGCGGTACCCGCAGCTGGCCCGCCAGGCCCTGCCGCTGGACTTCCTGCAGAACATGGAGCCCAAGCTCGACGCCGCGACCCTCGAGCCGGTGCAGTGGCCCGACGACCCCGAGCTCGAGTGGTGCCCGCCGGGGCACGGCGACGTGTACGTGGCCCTCGCCGCCTCCGGCCTCCTGCAGCAGATGCGCGACGCCGGCATCCGCTACGCCTTCATCTCCAACGCCGACAACCTCGGCGCGACCTGCGACCCCGACATCGCGGCCTGGCTGATCGCCGAGGGCATCCCCTTCGCGGCCGAGGTCGCCGAGCGAACCGTTAACGACCGCAAGGGCGGTCACGTCGCGGTCCGCAGGAGCGACGGCCGGCTCATCCTGCGCGAGTCGGCGATGGTCGTCGAGGAGGAGCAGGACCTCTTCCAGGACACCGGCCGCCACCAGTGGTTCAACACCAACAACCTGTGGGTGGGGCTCGACGAGCTCGACGCGCTGCTCACCGCGCGCGACGGCGTCCTCGGCCTGCCGATCATCATCAACCGCAAGACCGTCGACCCGACCCGGCCCGACTCGCCGCGGATCATCCAGATCGAGTCGGCGATGGGTACGGCGGTCGAGGCCTTCGAGGGCAGCGTGGCGCTGCGCGTGCCGCGCTCGCGCTTCCGCCCGGTCAAGACGACCAACGAGCTGCTGCTGCTGCGCAGCGACGTCTTCGAGCTCGACGAGACCTCGCGCATCGTCTCGCGCATCGACCACAAGGAGCCGCGGGTCAGTCTCGACGACGCCTACAAGTTCGTCACCGACTTCGATGCGCGCTTCCCGTCGGGTGTCCCTTCGCTGCGGCAGTGCACCTCCTTCGCCGTCGAGGGTGACGTGACCTTCGGCGCGGACGTGAGCGCCGTCGGGGACGTCGTCGTCGAGGCCACGGAGCCGGCTCAGGTCGCCGACGGCACCCGGCTGGAGGGCCGGGTCCGGTTGTCGGAGTGAGGCGCTCGCGCGAGGTCGTCCTCGTCGGGACCACCCCGTCGGGTGAGTCGATCACCCTTCGTCCCGTGCGAAGGGGGGACCGCGACGAGTTCCTCGGC
This sequence comes from Janibacter terrae NBRC 107853, assembly GCF_001591405.1. GTDB lineage: Bacteria > Actinomycetota > Actinomycetes > Actinomycetales > Dermatophilaceae > Janibacter > Janibacter terrae. The sequence goes on along the minus strand of NZ_BCUV01000007.1, from coordinate 377,525 downwards.
CTGCGCGCCCGCAACGCGGCCTGGCTCACGCCGTGGGAGCCGACGGTCCCGCCGGGCGGTCCCCCGCGCCGGGACATGGCCGCCGACTGGCGCGGCTACGTGCGGGCGCTGCAGCGCGAGGCGCGCTCCGGCTCCGGCCTGAGCCTCGTCATCGTCGTGGACGAGCGGATCGTCGGGATGGTCTCCGCGAGCAGCATCGTCGAGGGTGCGCTGCGCTCGGCGAGCATCGGCTACTGGGTGGCGCAGGAGGCTGCCGGGCGCGGGTACGCGCCGACCGCGACCGCGCTCCTCGTCGACCACCTCATGGACCCGAACGGCCGTGCGCTGCACCGGGTCCAGCTCGAGATCCGCCCGGAGAACGCAGCGAGCCTGGCGGTCGTCGCCAAGCTCGGCCTGCGCGAGGAGGGGACCAAGCGGGCCTTCCTCCACCTCGACGGGGCGTGGCGCGACTGCCGCTCCTTCGCGGTCGTGCGCGAAGAGGTCGGCCCCGGAGGGCTGCTCGCGCGTTTGTCACACCCACAACACCCGTCACGTGCGCGACACACCGAGTAGCCTGCGCCACGGTTGCGCTCCGACTGCCTAGCGTTGGGTCCGTGCAGCCGAGCAGCCTGATCTTCGTCCTTGTCGTGGCGATCTGGGCTGTCTACCTGCTCCAGTACTGGATCAAGCGCCGCGACCACCTCGCCACCGTCCGATCCGTCGACCGCTTCTCCGCGGCGATGCGCGTCCTGGACGACCACCGCTTGCGGCGCACGGCCGACCCGGTGCCCCGCTCCTACGCCGTGGCGCCCACGCGCGCCGCGCGCCCCCAGGTGACCGTCAAGCACGCCGAGGCGCCGCAGCGCGCCCGGGTCGTCGAGCCGGTCGTCGGTGCCCCGCGCCGGGTGCGGGGCCTGGTCCTGCTCGCGATGGTCGTCCTCCTGCCCGTCGTCGCGCTCGTCGCCGCTCTCGGCCCGCTGCCCTGGTGGGTCGGCGTCGCCTGGCTCGTGGGCACGGTCGCCTCCTTCGGCTGGCTGCGTCAGGCCGTCCAGGCCGAGCGCGCCTCCCGGGCGCACGCCCGCAGCGAGCAGCGCCGCGCCGCCGCCCCCCTTCGCACCGATGCCCCCCGTCCCGCTCGCGCCGCGCGTCCCGCGATCCAGGCGCAGACGCCGACCGCCACCGACCCGGAGCCCGCCCCGGTCCACCGTCGCGCCGAGCGCGTCTACGACGTCGCCGCCACCACGCGCACCGCGCCGGTCACCGTCGAGGTCGAGGAGCCGGTGGAGTCGGCGCCGCCGGCGCCCGGCACCTGGGAGCCGACGCCGGTACCCCGGCCCATGTACACGATGAAGGCCCGGGCCGAGCGTCCCGCGCCCGCCCCGATGCCCGCGGCCCCCGTCGCCGACGAGGTCCCGCAGGTCATCGAGGTCGAGGACGAGGAGCTGCCGGCCATCGCCGGCTGGCGCTGACCTCCCCCTTCGTCCTCCGTCCCTCACGGCCGGGTCGAGGTGATGGCGACCGCCTGCCCGGTCGCTCGCCCTTCGACCCGTTCAGACGTCGAAGGGGGATTCCCCCGGCTCGAGCCGTGACCGCTCGTCCGCTTCGGCGATGTCCTCGTCGATCTCGGCCTCCTGCGCGGGGGTCGTCAGGTCGTCCGGGTGGTCGACGTCGTCCGGCACCGGCTCGAGCAGGTTGTGGCCCACGGCGTTGAGCACCGCGGCGAGCGGGACGGCGACGAGCGCCCCGATGATCCCGCCGACGATGATCCCGGTGGCGATCGCGAGGATCACCCCGAGCGGGTGGACGCGCACGGCGCGGCCGAGCAGCAGGGGCTGGAGCACGTGCGACTCCAGCTGCTGCACCGCGATGACGACGCCGAGCATGATGAGGGCGGTGATCGGCCCCTTGGCGACGAAGGCGAGCGCCACGGCGACGAACCCGGACAGCAGTGCTCCGACGATCGGGATGAAGGAGCCGACGAAGACGAGCAGGGCGACGCCGGAGGCGAAGGGGACGCCGAGGACGAGCGCGCCGAGCCCGATGCCCAGGGCGTCGGTGCCGGCGACGAGGACGGTCGCGCGGGTGAAGGCCTTGAGCTGGTTCCAGGCGATCGCACCCGAGGAGAGGATCTTGGTGCGGGCGCCGCGGGGGAAGAGACGCACGACCCAGGCCCAGATGCCGGCGCCGTCGTAGAGGAAGAAGAAGAGGGAGAACATCGCGAGGAAGAACCCCGTGAGCATCTGCCCGATCGTCAGGCCGGCCTGCGCGGCCCGGCTCGACCACTGGTCGCCGGCGGACACCTTGCCCCACTGGTCGCTCAGCCAGGTCGTGATCTGGCCCTCGGTGAGGCCGAAGGTGTCGACGATCCAGCGACGGGACTCGTCGACGCCCTGGGTCACCTGCCGGGTCATGTCGGGCAGCTGGTCGGCGAACTGGTTGCCCACGAAGCTGAAGAGCGCGATGAGACCCGCGAGCGTCCCGAGCACGGTGACGCCGGCCGCCGCGCCGCGTGGCAGCACGTACCGCAGGTGCTGGAAGACCGGCTCGAGCAGCGCCGCGAGCAGCAGCGCGACGATGACCGGGAAGACGACGTCGGTGAGCTTGGAGGCGACCCACAGCAGGGCGAGGATCCCGGTGCCGATGACCAACGAGCGCCACACCCACTCGGAGGCCGCGCGGAAGGTCGGCGGCACGGTGGCCGACCCGGTCGGCGGCGGCGGGACGGTCTGGATGATGATCCGTCGATCGTCCGGTGGCGCCGCCGGCAGCTGGGGAAGTCGGCGAGGAATCCGGGGCAGCCGCACCCCTCGCAGGCGACGATCGTCGGTCATGCGACTCCTCACGGTCCAGGGTCTTCGACTCTAACCGCCCGGATTGTGGCGCCGCGTCATCACGGTGTTATGGTTACCGACGTTCTTGGGGCTGTGGCGCAGTTGGTAGCGCGTCTCGTTCGCAATGAGAAGGTCAGGGGTTCGAATCCCCTCAGCTCCACCACCGGAGATCCCCGGCACAGCAGCGGAAACGCTGGTTCTGTAGCCGGGGTTTTCCTTTGTCATTCCGATCTCGCTTCCCGATCTGCCCCCCGGGTGCCCCCCGGCGTCGAATTGAGCCGGTCGAGGCCGGCCCGGTCAGCGCCCGTGCCGAGGAAGTGCAGGTACCGGTTCGTCGTCGCGATGGACTCGTGGCCCATCCATGCCTGCACCGTGCCGGGGTCGACTCCGTAGCTCAGCCAGAGGCACGCAGCAGTGTGCCGCAGGTCGTGGACCCGGCGACCTCGACCGGTCGTGGACCAATTCATGGTGCGCAGCACGGCCGAGCGATGCAGTTGCGATCCGCGCTCGGTGGTGAAGAGCAGGTCCCCCTGAGCCTTGCCGTCCGAGAGTCGAAGCACGATCGGCAGCACTTGGTTGGACAAAGGTACGCGTCGAGATCGTCGCCCCTTGGTCGCCTTCATCGACTGACCCTCCGGCTGGGAGCGACGGACGAGGAGGCCGGGCGTGGGCACCTCCATGACGTCCTCGACTCGCATCGCCCGGGCCTCGGCCCAGCGCAGCCCCGTCCATGCCAGCACCAACAGTAGGTCCGCCAGGTGCGGGGAGACGGTGGTCCATTCGGCATGGACCTCCGCGAGCAGCTCCTCACTGAAGGGGTCCATCTCCTCGACCTCGCCGGACTGCTTGGGCACGGTCACACCCATGACCGGGTTGGCCAAGACGAGCTTCTCCCGCACGCACCAGGCGAAGAACGAGGACAAGCTGGCCCGGTACCGCCTGACCGAACTCTCCGCCAGCCCGTCCGCGAGGAGTGCCTCAAAGGAGCGTGCGACCTCACGCCCGGAGACCGCAGACACGTGCAACGCCAGCATGCTTGTCGGCATCAGCCGCAGCAGGTCCTGATCCGCCCGGTAGGTCTTCGCCGCGACCGTCGTGCGTCGCACCCCGAGCCACTGCACGACGAGCAGGGGTCAGACTCGCAGCATCTCCGCTGCTGGGCATGGCGAAACTACTGATGACGGATAGCGGGATCGACTTCGATGGCGTTCTTGCTGCTGGTCGTACCGCGATTGATGTCACCGACGACCTGGTGACGGCGGCAGATCAGGTGGGGTCGGGGGCGCTGCGCGCCAGACCCAGTTAGTCATTGACCGAACCCCGGGCCCTCCCGGCCTGAGCAACACGCCCAACCGAAGGATCAACTTCGTACACCACTGTCCGGAAATTGACCCAGGCAGTACCCTGAGTCACCCGAGTCAAAAGTAGGTCGCGCTATGAGCAAACGGGTTGTAGGGGCCATTGGCCTAGCGGTCGTGGGACTGGTTGGAGGAGTGGCTGCGGCATCAGCGGGGGGGTCGTCGACGGCCGCGGACCCTCCCGTGACGGCCTACAGTTCGGGCGCGCCGGGAGTTCCTCAGGAGGACTTGGACAACCCGCCGCCCCAAGAGGGTGCCCAGGCCGAGGCGACCCAGGGTGTCAATGCGCGAGGCGAGAGCTACGGATCGGGGCTTCCTGCTCTATCCCCCGAGGAAGAGCCTGACCTGATCGCCGCCGTTGCGACCAACGGTCAGTCGGGATACGTCAGGGCATCGGAGCTAGAGGCTGCCGATCCTGGCGTTGAGCGCCCAGCGGATGCGGCCAACTACAAGGGCCCTAACCGTGCGTCCGTTCCCGTGTACAAGTCGGACGGCGTCACTGTGATCGGCCACTTCGACCTGACAGGCGATGAGAGGTGAAGAGGTCCTGGCGTCGGGCACTTGGGGGAGCGTGCCTTGTGGGGCTAACACTGGCCGTGCCACAGACGGCCGCAGCCGACGCTCCGAACACTTACTCGGACATGAACGAGTTCATGGGTGGCAATCGTCACTACGAGACCTGGGCGTCCATGGACACGAACTACATCGGCTACGTCTGTCCGCGGTTCGCCGCTGCAGTTCGCACCAAGGCGGGCGACTACGTGCCCGGTGGCTGGCTGGCCGTGAAGCCCCGGCTGTATAACTGGAAGAGCGAACTGGTCAAAACTAGTCCCTGGTCATACAGCGCAGGCAGCCAGAAGTCTCTGCAGGTGTGGCACGAGAAGATGCCGGATAACGGCGCCACTACGTACCGATCCAAGGGCCTCGCCCAGGGATGGAGTTCGACGTCCCAGGATTACGCCCTGGGCTATACGTACTGGACGCCATTCATGTCCCATTACAGTTGCGGTTAACCCGATCTGGCCCGGGTCGTTCACTGCGCTCGTGTGTGTTCGGCGCGTGGAAGGCACGGAAGTGCCTTCCACCTCGGAGAACTTGGGACGTCGCAATCCTCCTCGATGGGTGGGCCGGCCCGGGCCAACCGCAACCCGCCGCCCCCGGCAGTACCTCGGCGTCGACATCAACCCAATCGACCACGACGCAGCCGCGCAGCGGCTCCAGAGGTGTCTCAGTGACCACGACTCTCAGTACTCTCAGCTTGACCTCGCAACAGGCTTGGACCGCACTGTTCGACCGAGTGGTCAAACCACCGCCGGCCATCGCGGCCTGACCACCCAGCAGCGACCTCTGCGCGACCAAAGGACAAATTGGAACACCCGGACAGCGAGGTCCGGCGGACCACCACACCCTCAACTACGCACGGCCCCACCACCTCGAAAGCCGCGGGTGTCACCAACCCATCGGTGGATCCGGGCTAAGCGTCCAAATTAGTCTAGAGCCATGGAAGACCACGGCTTCAGCGGATACACCCAATTTGGGATGAATCCAGAAAGAGCTCGCGCCCTGTGCTTCTGCGGGTTCACAACCAAGCCGTATCTAACCACTGTCGAGGCTGCTCAGGCCATGCTTACCGAACACGGTGTGAGAGCGCCTCTGGAAGGTGAGATCAACTGCCCAGAGGACTGCTGCGCTGAAGGCTCAGACCCCGAGGACTAGGGCGTCAGTCTCGCCATGCCCCTGAGACTGTTGCCTCTCGATCCGGTGAGAACTTTCTCTACTGACTCAAGGCGGGCCTCCGGCCTGCGCCCGGCGGCATGGCCGCTCCGGTGGGGACCCCCGGCGCTCCGGGCTCGTTCCTCGCCCTTCGCGCACCCCCACCTGCGCGCCCTTCACCGCCGGTCGAGCACAAGCGAGGGCACGCGATGATCACCTCACCGCGTGCCGAGCACCTTGCGAACCGTCGACCCGGCGCTACACCATCCGGTCTCCACGAGCACGGCTCAAGCGGCCAGCGCCCAGAGCATCCGGGACGCGCTCCGCGCCTGCGAACCACATCTGACCGCACGAGCTGGCCGCTTGCCCCGCACCCGCTCTGACCGGCTCTGCTCCGCTATCGGGTCGGCGGATCTTCGTGCCCCCCTGATGCCCCCCGACGCCACAAGTCAGGTCCTGATGGCACGCATGCACTGCCGCCGATGCTGCAATGCCGGGGCTCGCCCGTGGCAGCACGCCTTCGCAATGAGAAGGTCAGGGGTTCGAATCCCCTCAGCTCCACCAGCAAGGCCCCCGGCATCGCTGGGGGCCTTCGTCGTGCCTCACGTGCCACGATGGCCGCCGTGAGCCACCACGCCCTCTCGCCCGGCCAGGCCGAACGACTGCGGTCGGCTGACCTGACGTACCCGTCGCTCGGCGGGACCCGGACCGGTGAGGTGCCGGACGGGTACACCGAGCTCAGCCGCAGCCGCCTCGTAGGGACAGGACAGGCGCGCTTCGACCAGGCCGCCCGGGCCCTGCTCACGTGGGACATGCATCGTCGGGCCGGGCTGGGTGTGCGGACCTCCCCGGACGTCGTGGTGCCGGGCGCGGTGGCCGTCCTGCGGCTGGGAGTCGGTCCGCTGGCGATCTCGGCGCCCGTCCGCGTCGTGTACGTCGTGGAGGAGCCGCGGCGCCAGGGCTTCGCCTACGGCACCCTCCCCGGACACCCCGAGAGCGGGGAGGAAGCCTTTGTCCTCGAGCTGCAGGAGGACGAATCGATCGTCTTCGCCATCACCGCCTTCTCCCGACCCGCGACGTGGCCCGCGCGCGCAGCGGGTCCGGTCGGGCGCCACATCCAGTCACGGGTCACAGAGCGGTACCTGCGGTCCGTCGGTGACCTCCGAGCTGAGGGCACCAGCTCGGGCTGAGGCTTGCCGGTGCACGACGCAGGCGCGCACCATGCCCTCATGGACTTCGGTGAGTATCTCGCTGCGCATGAGGACTCCCGCAGGATCCTCGACGCACTGCGCCCCGTCATCCTCCGCCTCGGTCCGGTGACCGAGCGCCACTCCACGAGCCAGGTCGCCTACCGGGGCCGTCGGACCTTCGCCCTCGCCTGGGCGCCAGGGCAGTACCTGGGAGAAGGTCGAGCGCCACTGGTGCTCTCCCTGGTGCTCCCGGAGAGAGACCTCGACCCCCGCTGGAAGGAGGTCGTCGAACCCCGGCGCGGGGTGTTCATGCACCACCTCGAGCTCCACGCCGTGCGCGACATCGACGACCAGGTCGAGAGATGGCTGGCGAGGGCATACGCAGCGGCGCGCGGGTCCACTCCGACGCCAACGGCTCCAGCCGCGGAGGGAGACGAGTGATGCCCCGTCGTGCCCGGACCTCAGGTCCTGTGGGCCGAGGTGCGCAGGATCTCGGAGCGGGCCCGGTACTCCGGCTCCTCGATCTCGCCCCGGGCGAAGCGCTGGTCGAGGATGTCGATCGCCTCCTGACCGCGGGACCGTTGGCTCTGGTCGGTCCGGCCGAACCGGAGCAGCGCGACCACCACGTAGACCACGAGCGCCCAGAACGCGATCATGCTGAACGACATCAGGATCCAGCCGAACCAGCCCATCCCGTCGTTGTACCAACCCATCATCACCCTCAGCTCCTTCGTCGTCCTGACACCTCAGCCTCCCGCGACCGTCCGGCACGTCCGGTCGTCGTTCCATGAAGATCCTGTGAAGAAGGCGCGGTGTGCCGGGCCGTCGACGCGATCCACCCGGGGTGCCACGATGAGACATGGAGTCACGCCCACCATCGGGGCTGCGGGCCCTCGTCGTGGAGGACGAGGTGACGATCGCCCAGCTGATCGGCAGCTACCTGGAGCGCGATGGGTTCGACGTGGTGCAGGTCCACGACGGGCTCGAGGCGGTCGACGCGGCCCGGGCGACGGACCCCGACGTCGTGGTGCTCGATCTGGGACTGCCGGGCCTGGACGGGGTGGAGGTGTGCCGCCGGATCAGGACCTTCTCGGACTGCTACGTCCTCATGCTGACCGCCCGCGTCGACGAGGTCGACACCCTCATCGGGCTGTCCGTCGGTGCCGACGACTACATGACCAAACCCTTCAGCCCGCGCGAGGTCGTCGCCCGGGTCGCCGCGATGCTGCGGCGTCCCCGGGCTCCGTCGGGACCCACCGACGAGGCCCGGGGACACTCCTTCGGGAGCCTGCGGATCGACGCGCTGGGCAGGGAGGTGTGGCTCGACGGGCGGCCGATCGCCCTGACGCGTACCGAGTTCGACGTCCTCGACGCCCTCGCCCGGCACCCGGGGACGGCCTTCTCGCGACGCCAGCTCGTCGAGCGGGTCTGGGGCGGGACCTGGGTGGGCGACGAGCACCTCGTGGACGTGCACATCGCCCACCTGCGCCGCAAGCTCGGCGACGACGCCGGCCGGGGGAGATACGTGCGCACGGTGCGCGGCATCGGCTACCGGATGGGGACCGGCGAATGAGCGCCGGCACGGTCCGCCGGACGGGGACGACGCGGTGGCAGGGCGGCTTCGCCACCCGCCTGGTGCTGGCCCAGGGACTCGTGCTGGCTGCCGGAGCCCTCACCACGTGGTTGGTCGCCTCGGCGGTCGGGCCGAGCATCTTCCACGACCACCTCGACCGAGCCGGCGTCCCCCACACCGCGTCGGAGACGCAGCACGTCGAGCAGGCCTTCGCGTCGGCGCTGCTCATCTCGATCGGGGTCGCCCTGGCCACTGCGTCGGCTGCGGCCTTCGCCGTCACTTGGTACCTCGGTCGGCGGGTCCGCCGCTCCCTCGCTCGGATCGCCGACGCCTCCACCGAGATCGCCGCAGGTCGCTGCTACGCCCAGATCGCCGACCCCGGCCTGGGCGCGGACTTCGCCGTCCTCGCGGACAGCTACAACGCCCTCGCCGCCAGGCTGGAGTCCACCCGGGCCACCCGACGACGGATGCTCGCCGACCTCGCCCATGAGATGCGCACGCCACTGGCCACCATCGACGCCCACCTGGAGGCGGTGGAGGACGAGGTGCGTGATCTCGACGACGAGACCCTGTCGGTGCTGCGCGATGCCACCCGTCGCCTGCGCCGGCTCGCCGAGGACGTCGGGACCGTCAGCCGCGCCGAGGAGGGCAGCCTCGACCTCCGGCCGCGGCGCGTCGAATCCGGTGCACTCGTCACGGCGGCCGTGGCTGCCGCCGCCGACCGGTACGCGGCGAAGGGGGTGTCGCTGCACGGCGACCTCGGGCCGGCGGGGTCGCTGACGGTCGACCCCGAACGGATGGGGCAGGTCCTCGGCAACCTCCTCGACAACGCCCTGCGCCACACGCCGCGCGGTGGTCGGGTGCTGGTGGCGGCTCGACGGGTCGGCGACTGGGTGGAGTACACGGTGACGGACTCCGGCGCCGGGATCGCCCCCGAGCACCTGCCCCGCCTCTTCGACCGCTTCTACCGCGTCGACCCGGCGCGCAGCCGAGACGGTGGTGGGTCGGGCATCGGTCTGGCCATCGCGCGTGCCCTCGCCGAGGCCCACGGGGGTGGGATCTCGGCGAGCAGCCCCGGCCCCGGTCACGGCGCGACCTTCACCCTGCGCCTGCCGGTCGACCGGGAGCACCGACAGGGGTGACGGGCGCCCCCCTTCGGCAGTAGCGTCGTGGACCCACGACCTCCGGGAGGCGACGATGCGCCAGGTGACCTACTCGATGGGCTGCTCGCTCGACGGCTATGTCGTCGGGCCGGACGGTGGCTTCGACTGGTCCGAGCCCGACGAGGAGGTCTTCGCCGCGCACATCGAGGAGCTGCGGGGGACCTCCGTGCACCTGCTGGGACGGCGCCTGTACGAGACGATGCTCTACTGGGAGACCGTCGACCAGGAGCCCGGGACGGACCACTCCACGACCGAGTGGGCCCGGATGTGGCGCGAGCTGCCCAAGGTCGTCTTCTCGTCGACGCTCACCGGGCTGACCGGCACCAACACCCGGCTCGCCACCGGCTCGCTCGCGGATGAGATCGGCCGGCTCCGCTCGGAGCCGGGCGAAGGGGAGATCGCCATCGGTGGCGCGGTGCTCGCCGCGGACGCCGCGGACGAGGGCCTCATCGACGAGTACCGGCCCTTCGTGTACCCGGTGCTCCTCGGCGGTGGTCGACCGTACTTCCCCGAGCTGGAGCGGCGGGTGGACCTGGAGCTCGTCTCGAGCCGTGCCTTCGCCTGCGGCGTCGTCGCGTGGCGCTACCGCGTGGTGCGCTAGCCACGTCACCCCTGCCCAGCACCATCTCTGCCAGATGGCCGCCGAGGTAGCCGCCCGCGCCACACACAGCAGCGCCCACGAGCGCCAGCCGCGTCGCGCTCTCGTGCCGACCGGACCTTCTGGCGAACCACGACGCGGCGTAGGTGCCGACCGCAGCGGCATTGGTGACCGCGTGGACCACACCGACCCGCTTGGCGCGCGGCGAGGCGTCTGCCCACTGGGCCCACCCCGTCCAGGCCGTCGGGCCGAAGGCGAGCAGCCCGGTCCCGACGAGGGTGTTGGCCGGTGCCGACCACCGACCCCTGCCCGTCAGGTCGAGGACGCTGGCCGACAGCCACGTCCCGAGGACGACGTCTGTCAGCACCGGGTGCAGGGCGTGGCCCAGCCAGTCACCGCGCAGCACGGCACCCCGGGTCCCGGAGGCGAAGAGGGCGCGCACGTGCGGGTCAAGCGTCTGGACCGCTCCGTCGAGCGCGGTGGCTTCCTCGAGCCGTCGGGTCCAGCTCAGGATCGCGGGAGGTGCAGCGGGGGGCATGGCGGTCTCCTCGGTGGTACTCGTCGCGGCGTCCTCGCCACACTTCCCACCTTGCTCCGCGCGACGGAGAGGCGCAACCGCCCTGCGCCAGTCGGCGTCCTAGGCGGTCGGGCGCTCCACCACCAGGCGCCGGACCGGGCCGAAGGTCAGCGCGAGGGTCAGGGCCGCGGTGATCGCGAGCAGCCACAGCCCGATCGCGTAGGAGTCGGTGCGGCCGTAGACGTAGCCCATGAGCAGCGGCGGCACGAAGCCGCCCAGGCCGCCGGCCGCGCCGACGATGCCGGTGACGCCACCGACCCGGGCCGGGTCGGTGACCTGCGCGATGAGGGCGAAGACGGCACCGCTGCCGGCACCGAGGGCCGCGGCCATCGCGAGGAAGGCCACGGTGCCACCGGCGTGCAGCGGGGGGTTGCCCGCGGCCATGGCGGCGCACACGGCGGTGACGGCGAAGACCACCCCGAGCACGGGGATGGCGCCGAGCTTGTCGGCCATCGCTCCGCCGACGGGGCGCATGATGACCGCGACGACGACGAACCCGGCCATCCGGTAGGAGGCGTCGGCCGCGTCGAGGTCGTGCGCGGTGATGAGGTACGCGGGCAGGTAGACGGAGAAGGCGACGTACCCGCCGAAGGCCACGGCGTAGAGGATCCCGGCCATCCAGGTGACCGGGAGGGTGACGTTGGCCCGCAGCCGCTGCCCGAGGCTCGTCGTCGGCGCGACCCGGCCGGGGGCGTCCCGCATGATCAGCCACGCGGCGACGGCGTAGACCGCGAGCAGGGCGGCGGTGATGACGAAGGGGAGGGCCGCCCCCTTCTCGAAGAGGCGCACGGTGGTGAGCGCGCTGATCGCCGTCCCGCCCATGCCGGCACCGAAGATGCCGATCGCCAGGCCGCGGCGGGCGGGCGGGAACCAGGCGTTCACGAAGGGCACGCCGACGGCGAAGATCGTGCCGGCGATCCCGAGGAAGAAGCCGGCGAAGATCAGCAGCGAGTAGGAGTCGATCGCGATGAAGGCGATGAAGAGGACCGGGAGGATCGTCAGCGCCGTGATGATGGGGAACATGACCCGACCGCCGTAGCGGTCGGTCATGGCGCCGGCGATGATCCGTCCGAGGGACCCCACGACGACGGGCACGGCGACGAGGAGCGAGACCTGCATCTCGCTCAGCTCCCCGAGGTACCCGGTCTTGCGGAAGAGGGGCCCGAGGGGGCTGATGAGGGCCCACGCCCAGAAGTTGATGGCGAACCCGAGGGTCGCCATGGCGAGCATCACCCAAGGGGTTGCCGCCCCCGCCCGCGCCTCGCCCGATCGAGTCGTCTCTCCGAGAGCAGCCATGGGGCAGACGATGCCGACATTTTGCGGATCCGTCCACTCCGGGCGTGTCAGAGGGACGGTCCGGTGACGAGGCGGCCGGACTGCGAGCGCGGCCACGGGTTGGGGCGGCAGCCGCGCAGGCCGAGCGTCTGCTGGAGCATGACGGGCGCCGTGCGGCCCGCGCCGGTGCAGCCCTGGTGCCCGAGCCCGAGACCGTGACCGACCTCGTGGTTGACGAGGTAGTGGCGGTAACCGGTGAGGCTCGGCACGTGCGGCACGCCGACGTGCCACCGGTCGAGGTTGAGCATGATGAGGTCGCCGGCGCGGCACGACGTGTAGCCGTCGGTGTCGGCCCCGGCGGCCGCGCAGGCCCGGTCGACCGTGTCCGGCGTCGCGAGCCGGATCGTCAGGGAGGGGTGGGCGCGTACGACCCGCTGGAAGCGCCAGTGCCCGCGGGCCGTCCAGCCGCGTGGGTGGCGCAGCGTCGCGTCGACGACGTCCGCGAACTCCCGCGTCGTGACGCCCGAGCCCTGCTCGACCTCGACCCGGTAGGTCACGAGCCGGCCGGACGTGCCGCGCACCGGGGTGCCGGTGCGCATCCGCGTGTACCGGCCGGACGAGGCGTACGCCGGCAGCGTCGGGCCGGATCTGGCCGACGTGGGCGTCGGGCCGGTCGAGGCGGGAGACGGCTGCGCGGAGGTCGTCGCGGTCGGCTCGGTGAGGGGCTCCCCCGGGTCGTCGGCCGTGCGGACCCCGAGCAGGACCGTCAGCAGGACGGCCACGGCGACCGTGGCGGCCCCGAGCCGGCGGCGCCGCGCCTGCGCAGGCCCCGAGGGGGCCGACGACCGAAGGGGGAACACGTCACCCAGCGTAGATCGCCCCGGCCTCAGTCCGCGTGGGTCAGCAGCCAGTCGCGCAGGCGGAGCGTCGAGAGGCAGTCGTACTCGTTGTAGGCCCGCAGGGCCTCGAGCCGGGCGGCGGCGTCGGCGTCGTCACCCGCGGCGACGGCCTCCCGGTAGCGCTGGTACTCGATGATCGAGTCGCCGCCGGCGGTCACGCCGTCGGCGTCGCGCAGGTCGTCGCCCATGTAGAGCGGCTCGAGCCGCTTGATGGAGTACGAGGCGCTGCCGACGCGCACGGCGGACTTCACCACGGCGTAGAGGTCGACGAAGACCCCGTCGGCGATCAGCTGCGCGACCTCCGCCTCGAGCACGCCGTGGCGGGCGGCGAGCCTCGTGAGCGCCGACTTCTCGTAGTCCGCGTAGTGGTAGACCCGCAGGGCCGGCCAGCGGCGGCGACGCTCCTGCAGCCACGCGACGAACTCGATGAGCGCCGCGCGCTCCTGCTCCCGGTCGTGCGCCCAGAAGGCGACGAACTCCTCCTGCGGCGTCAGGCAGCCGAAGAGGTACTCCAGCCCGACGTGGTCCGCGGGCCCGTCCCGCCACACGGGGTCGCCCTCGAAGTCGAAGAAGACGTCCCCGTCCGTCGGCGCGGGCATCGCCGCGAGCGCGGCCGGGTCGTGGACCTCGTAGGCGAGCGGCTGGGCGTCCGTGGGCTCCGTGAGCTGCAGTCGCGCCTGGCTCGACAGCGCGACGAGCGTCTCGGGGGCCACGCCCTCGACGGGTTCGGTCCGGGCAGCGAGGTCGGCCATCGAGCGCACGCCGGCGTCGATGAGCAGCAGGCGGGTCGGCGGCCGCACGCCGCGGACGAGCCCGACGTCGCCCCGCGCCTCCATCTCGGCGCGGCAGGCGTCGCAGTGCAGGCACGCCTTCCACCGCGGGTCGCCCCAGACGACGGGGCCCGGTGCGTCCTGGTGGGTGTCGAGGATCTCCCGCAGCCGGCCGGTGACGCGGGCCAGGTGCTCGGCGAGGTCCTCGCGGGGGATCTCGACGACCGACCCGTCCCCGAGGTAGAGCCGGACGAAGGGGGCGACCGCCACCCCGTCGTCGGCGAGGGCTTGCGCGTAGGAGGCCACCTGCAGCTGCGCGAAGAGCTTGGCCGAGGAGGCGAGCTTGGTCTCCGCGACGACCCACCCGGCCTCCTCGCGCAGGAGGTGGTCGGCCCGGCCGGCGAAGCGCTCGCCGCGCACCGGCGCCTGGTGCACGAGGCGGGTCGCCGGGTCGGCGAGGAGCGCGGGCAGGTCCTCGGGTCGCAGTGTGTCGGCGCGGACGACGCCCTCGCCGACCTCACGGCTCAGCACCTCGGTGACCTCGGCCTCGCGCTCGCGCCCCAGGTCGCCGAAGCGCTCGCGCACCGGGTCCGGGGCCGCGAGGACGATCTCGCGACGGCCCAGCAGGACGTCGGCGGTGACGAGCACCCCGAACTCGCAGGTGAGCACCGAGCGCAGGTCACCCGCGGTGGTGATCGCGCGCTGGGTGGTGCCGCCGACGGTGGGGAAGTGCATGGCCCCGACCCTACGAGGTACCCCCGTCAGACCCAGCTCGGGAACCACATGCGCCAGCGCCAGTGGTCGTAGGGGATGACCTGGGCCGTGTAGAGCGGCCAGTAGAAGGCGAAGTTGGCGAGCACGACGAGCAGGTAGACCCCGACGACGAGGTGTCCGACCCGTCGGCGCCGGGCGCTCGCACCCCGTGGCCCGAGCACGAGCCCGATGACGAAGACGACCGCGAGGACCACCCAGGGCTCGAAGGAGATCGTGTAGAAGGTGAAGATCGTGCGGTGCTGCAGGAAGAACCACGGCAGCCACCCGCCGACGAAGCCGGCGAGGATCGCGCCCGCGCGCCAGTCGCGCCGCAGCGCCCAGTGGTAGAGCAGGACGAACAGGGCGGCGGTCGCCACCCACCAGATGGAGACGGAGCCGAGCGACGTGATCGCCTTGGAGCACTTGTCGACCTCGCAGCCGGTCATGCCCCGGGTCGGCGCCTCGTAGAAGAAGGACGTCGGCCGCGACTGGATCATCCACGACCAGGGGTTGGACTGGTACGTGTGCGGCGAGGTCAGGTTGTCGTGGAACTGCAGGACCTGCACGTGGTACTGCCACAACGAGCGCAGGGCGGGTGGCAGCCACTGCACGCCCTCACCGGGGTTGTCCTGCGCCCAGGTGCGGTTGAAGCCGGTGCGGGTGAGGAACCAGCCGGTCCACGACGCGAGGTAGGTCGCGAGGACGACGGCGGTCATCGAGACGCCGGCCCAGACCCCGTCCTTGAAGATCCCGGCGCTCCACCAGTGCCGGGCGCCGGCCGCGCGGCGGGCACCCATGTCCCAGAAGACCGTCATCAGGCCGAAGGCCGCGAAGAAGTACAGGCCGGACCACTTGGTGCCGCATGCCAGACCGAGGCAGAGCGCGGCGACGAGCCGCCATGGCCGCCACCACAGCCACGGCCCGGTCCCGAACCCACCAGCGGGGAGCCCGGCGACCTTGCGCGCCAGGCGAGCTCGTGACCAGTCGCGGTCGACGAGCAGCGCGCCGAAGGCCGCGAGCGCGAAGAACATCAGGATGATGTCGAGCAGCCCGGTGCGGGAGTGGACGAAGTGGTGTCCCTCGAAGGCCATGAGGAAGGCCGCGATCGCCCCGAGCCAGCTCGAGCCGAACATCCGGCGCGCGATCCGCCCGACCATGAGGATCGAGATCGTGCCGAGCAGCGCGACGGAGAAGCGCCAGCCGAAGCTCGAGGTCGAGCCGAAGACCCACTCGCCGAAGGCGATGACCCACTTGCCGACCGGCGGGTGGACGACCATGTCGCCCTCGGTGGTCTTGAAGACGGCGGTCGTGCCGTGGGTGAAGAGCGGGTCGACCTCCTCTCCCTTCCCCTTCCACTGCATCTCGACGCCGTGGTCGAGCATCGAGACGCCCTGCTTGACGTAGTACGTCTCGTCGAAGACCAGCTGGTGCGGGCGGCCCAGGGACCAGAAGCGCAGGATGCCGCCGAGGACGGCGAAGAGGAGGGGGCCGAGCCAGCCCCACAGGACGTCGGTGGGCCGGAAACCGAGCAGGCGCTCGCGCAGCTCGATCCCCCGGTCCATGGGCGCCATCGTAGGTGAGGGGGGTGGGCGCGGCGGACGTGCTGGGATGATGGCAGGCATGCCTCTCGTCCTCGCTGCCACGCCCATCGGAGACCCCCGCGACGCCAGCCAGCGGCTACGGGAGGAGCTCGCGGGAGCCGACGTCGTCGCGGCGGAGGACACCCGTCGCCTGCGGCGCCTCGCCGGCGAGCTCGGCGTCGAGCTCACGGGGCGCGTCGTCAGCTACCACGAGCACAACGAGGCGTCCCGCACCGCAGACCTCCTCGAGGCGGTGACGAAGGGGGAGCGCGTGGTCCTCGTCACGGACGCGGGCATGCCCTCGGTCTCGGACCCCGGGTACCGCCTCGTGCGGGCCTGCATCGACGTCGACCAGCCGGTGACCTGCGTGCCGGGGCCGAGCGCGGTCCTCATGGCGCTCGCGGTCTCGGGGCTGCCCGTGGACCGCTTCTGCTTCGAGGGGTTCCTGCCGCGCAAGGGCGGCGAGCGCCGCTCGGTCCTCCAGGAGCTCGTGACCGAGCGACGGACCATGGTCTTCTTCGAGGCACCGCACCGCATCGCCACCTCGCTCGAGGCGCTCGCCGAGGCCTTCGGGCCGGAGCGCCCGGCGGCCGTCTGCCGCGAGCTGACGAAGACCTACGAGGAGGTGCGCCGCGGCGGGCTCGCCGAGCTCGCGGCCTGGGCCGCCGACGGGGTGCGCGGCGAGATCACGATCGTCGTCGCGGGAGCGGAGCGCGTCGCGATCCCGATCGAGGACGCGGTCGCCGAGGTCCTCGCGCGCCGCGACCACGGCGGCCGGCTCAAGGACGTGTGCGCCGCGGTCGCCATCTCGACCGGGCACGGCAAGAAGGCGCTGTACGACGCCGTGGTGGCCCACCGCAGGTCCCTCTCAGACTGAGGTGGGACAATCCGCGGCATGACCGAGCCGATGCCCGACTCCGGCACCGACCTGCCCTTCGACCAGGAGTCCGCCGCCCAGGCCGAGGGCGCCGCCAGCGAAGCCGCCGCTGGTGCCCGCGAGGCCCACGCCCAGCACCCCTCGACCGCAGACGGGACCGAGCGGACCGTCGTGCACCTCCTGCGCCACGGCGAGGTGCACAACCCCGACCGGATCCTCTACGGCCGGCTGCCCGACTTCCACCTGTCCGACCTCGGTCGGCAGATGGCGCAGGTCGTCGCCGAGCACCTCGCCGACGCCGACCTCGCGCTCGTCGTGCACAGCCCGCTGGAGCGGACCGCGGAGACCGCGGCCCCGACCCTGAAGCACCACGGCCTCACCGCCGTCGTCGACCCGCGCATCATCGAGGCGGGCAACAAGTTCGAGGGGCGCCGCTTCCGCAAGCGCCTGCTGCTCGACCCGCGCCGCTGGTGGTGGGTCCGCGACCCCACCAAGCCCACGTGGGGCGAGCCGTACCGCGGCATCGGCAAGCGGATGATGGCTGCCGTCGAGGACGCCCGCGACCACGCGCGCGGCCGCGAGGCCCTCGTCGTGAGCCACCAGCTGCCGATCTGGACGCTCCGCAGCGTCCTCGAGCGTCGCCCCCTGTGGCACGACCCTCGTCGCCGGCAGTGCAACCTCGCCTCCCTGACCTCCGTCACCTTCGTCGGCGACCGCGTCACCGACGTCACCTACAGCGAGCCGGCCGCGCACCTCTACGCGCACGCCGTCACGACCCCTGGAGCCTGACCCCCTTCCGATGAAGAGCACCCGCGTGATCCGCACCCTCGTCGCCGCCGTGAGCGCCCTCGCCCTCGCGGGCGGCGTCGCCGCCTGCTCCGGCGAGTCCGCCTCCGAGAGGGCCGCCCAGGAGGTCGGCTCCCGCAACGGCGACGGGTCGGCGCACCTCGTCGCCGCCGAGGACCGTGGCGAGCCGGTCGAGCTCGCCGGCGGCACGATCGACGGCAGGACCTGGGACAGCGCGGACCACCGCGGCAAGGTCGTCGTCGTCAACCTCTGGGCCAGCTGGTGCGGGCCGTGCGCCAAGGAGGCCCCGCACCTCGTCGAGGCCTACGAGGAGACGAAGGGGGAGGACGTCGAGTTCGTCGGCATCGACTACCGCGAGTCCTCCGAGGCGACCGGCCGGGCGCAGGCCAAGGAGTGGGGCTTCGTCTGGCCCTCCGTCTACGACAAGACCGGCACGACCGCCCTCGACATGCAGGGCACCATGACCGCCCAGCCGTCGACCGCCGTGCTCGACCGCGAGGGCCGGATCGCCGCGGTCGTCCTCGGCCCGGTGACGACGACGACGCTGGTGGGGCTCGTCGAGGACACGGCGGCTGAGCAGGAGTGACGCCCGCCGCACTGTCCCCGCTCGCAGCCGTCCCCGCCGCGCTGAGCGACCAGGTCACGGACGGCGCCCTGCCGCTCGCGGTCCTCGTGGCCGCGCTCGCGGGGCTCGTCTCCTTCGCGACGCCGTGCGTGCTGCCGCTCGTGCCCGGCTACCTCGGCTACGTCACCGGCCTGTCCGACGTCGCGCTCGAGCAGCGCTCGCGCGGGCGGATGGTCCTCGGGACCCTGCTCTTCATCCTCGGCTTCAGCGCCGTCTTCGTCCTCGCGTCGATGTTCGTCGCGACGGCCGGCCGGGCGCTCGTCGAGCACCGCGAGCTGCTCATGCGCATCGGCGGCGTCCTCGTCATCCTCATGGCGCTCGTCTTCCTCGGTGCCGGGTCGCAGCGCACGCTCCGCCTGCCCATCAGGCCCGCGACCGGGCTGGCCGGGGCGCCGGTGCTCGGCGCGGTCTTCGGCCTCGGCTGGGCGCCGTGCATGGGCCCGACGCTCGGTGCCGTCCTCGCGCTCAACCTCGCCGGGGACGCGTCGACCACCCGGGCCGTCATCCTGGCCGTCGCGTACTGCCTCGGGCTGGGTCTGCCCTTCCTGCTCATCGCGGCCGCCTACGAGCGGTGGGCGCCGGTCTCCGCGTGGCTGCGCCGGCGGCAGCGCGCCATCCAGGTGCTCGGCGCGGTCCTGCTGATCGCGGTCGGGCTCCTCCTGCTCACGGGCGGCTGGGACGCGATCACCCAGTGGCTGCAGGTCCACCTCATCTCGGACACGGAGGTGGTCCTGTGACGTCCGGCGACGACGTGACCCAGCCCAGGCTTGGGCCCGTCGGCTACCTGCGGTGGGGCTGGCGGCAGCTGACGAGCATGCGCACGGCGCTCTTCCTGCTCCTGCTGCTGTCCGTCGCGGCCGTCCCCGGCTCGGTGTTCCCGCAGCGCAGCCTCGACCCGGCCCGCACCGCCGACTGGCTCGCGCGGCACGAGACCACCGGGCCGTGGCTCGACCGGCTCGGAGCCTTCGACGTCTACTCCTCGCCGTGGTTCTCGGCGATCTACCTGCTGCTCTTCATCTCGCTCATCGGCTGCATCGTCCCGCGCACGGCAGTGCACTGGCGGGCCATGCGGGGCCGGCCGCCGCGCGCCCCCAGGCGACTGGCCCGGCTCGAGGCGCACGCCGACGGCGTCGTCGAGGGCTCGCTCGAGGACGTGCGCGAGGCCGCGGTCCGGGTGCTGCGCGGACGGCGCTACCGCGTGGCCAGCCACGACGACGTGTCCGTCTCCGCCGAGACCGGGTACCTCAAGGAGACCGGCAACCTCGTCTTCCACTCCGCGCTCGTCACCCTGATCATCGGCGTCGCCATCGGTCACCTGTGGGGGTGGAAGGCCGATGTCATCGTCCCCGCCGGCGACTCCTTCGTGAACACCGTGACGCGCTACGACACCTACGCCCCGGGGCCGCTCGTCGACGAGACGAAGCTGTCCCCCTTCGTCGTGAAGGTCGACGAGATGACCGCCGACTTCAACGACCGCAAACCGGGCACCCAGACCTTCGGCCAGCCGCGGGACTTCGAGGCCCGCGTCTCGGTCGCCGACGCGGACGGCACGGAGTACACCGACGTCGTCAAGGTCAACCACCCGCTCGAGATGGACGACGCGACGGTCTTCCTCCTCGGCAACGGGTACGCGCCCGTCGTCACGGTCAAGGACGCCGACGGCGAGGTGCTCTACGAGGGGCCGACGCCCTTCCTCGCCCAGGACGGCAACTACCGCTCGACCGGCGCGATCAAGGTCGGCGCGGCGAGCACGCCCGAGCAGTTCGGCTTCGTCGGGCTCTTCCTGCCGACCGCCTACATCGACCCCCAGCAGGGACCGATCTCGCTCTTCCCCGACACCCGGGAGCCGAAGCTCGCCCTGAGCCTCTACACCGGCGAGATCTTCCCCGACGGCCGCCCGCAGTCGGTCTTCACGCTCGACACCGCGTCGATGCAGAAGGTCGAGACCACCGACGGCAAGGACCAGCTGCGGCTGTGGCTCTCCCCGGGCGAGGGCGCCAAGCTGCCCGACGGCCGCGGCACGATCACCTTCGACGGCATGGAGCGGTGGGCCGGGTTCTCGGTCCGCCACGACCCGGGCAAGGAGCTGACGCTCGTCTCCGCGCTGGCGGCGCTCGCCGGCCTCATCGTGACGCTGACGATCAAGCGGCGACGGGTCTTCGTGCGCCTCACCCAGGGTGCGGACGGCGTGCGGGTCGACGTCGGCGGGATGAGCCGGGACGACGACGAGGGCCTGGCGGACGTGGTCACGGAGGTCCGGGACGAGCTCGTGGGAGAATCGAGGACATCATGACGAACGAGATGCTGGCCCAGTACGCCAACTACGCGCTGGCCTCGGCCGCGCTGGTGATCACGGTGGCGATGCTCTGCTTCGCCCTCTACCTCGCGCAGGCCGTGCCCGTGCGCGAGCGGGCGCAGGCCGAGACGCGCGCCGGTGCCAAGGTGCCCGCTGGCGTCGGTGCCGGTACAGCGAAGGGGGAGGAGCCCCCTTCGCCCGAGGTCGCGGAGACGCCGGCACGCGCCCGCAAGGCCGCCGGCATCGCCGGGTCGCTCTCGTGGCTCGGCGCGCTGCTGCTCCTCGTCTCCTTCGCCTGCCGCGGCTTCGCGGTCGAGCGCTTCCCGCTCGGCAACCTCTTCGAGTTCAGCGTCGCGGGCGCCTTCTTCGCGATGGCGACCTTCTCCGTCGTCGGGCTGCGGCGCGACGTGCGGTGGCTCGGCGTCTTCGTCACCGCCTTCGTCGTGCTGCTGCTCATGGTCGCCTCGACCGCCTGGTACGTCGAGGCCGACGAGGTCGTGCCCTCGCTGAAGTCCTACTGGCTCCCGATCCACGTGACGGTCGCCACCTTGTCGGTCGGCATCTTCGTCGTCGGCGCGATCATCAGCGCGCTCTACCTCATGAGCGACCGCGGGGTCGGGGGCGAGCGCTTCTGGCGCAAGCTGCCGCCGGCCGCCGCGCTGGAGAAGCTGTCCTACTCCCTGCACATCATCGGTTTCCCGCTGTGGACCTTCACCCTGATCGCCGGAGCGATCTGGGCCCGCGAGGCCTGGGGCGCCTACTGGAACTGGGACCCCAAGGAGGTGTGGACCTTCGTCATCTGGACCGTCTACGCCGCCTACCTGCACGCCCGCGCCACGAAGAACACCTCGCGCCGCACCGCGAACTGGATCGCCATCGCGGGCTTCGCGTGCATCGTCATCAACTACACGGTCGTGAACTTCTACTTCATCGGCCAGCACAGCTACGCGCAGTGAGGCACTGAGTCACCCCATGGTCCGCTACACCCTGCTCCGTTTCCTGATCTTCTTCGGCTGCCTGGCGCTGCTGTGGCTGCTCGGCCTGCGCGACGGCAATGAGCTGCCCTGGCTCGTCGTCATCGCCGCCCTCGCGTCGATGGTCATCTCCGCGATCGTGCTCCGCCCCTTCCGCGTCGAGATGGTCGAGCAGATCCAGGCCCGCCAGGCCGCCAAGGCCCGCGCCCGCTCCGAGCGCACCGACACCGACGAGGCCGTCGAGGACGCCGCGCGCGGGTCCTCGGACGAGGGGCCTGAGTCCTACCGCTGAGGTCGCCTCAGGGGCCTCAGGTTTATCGGGTGACCCGATAAACCTCGCCTTCGCAGGAGTTTCAAACTCTTGCGAAGGCGAGGTTTGTCGTGCAGAGCGTGGGGCGAAGGGGGAGCCGCCTCACCGTGCGTGCACAGGAGGTCGTCCTGCTGCACACGGTGGCAGATCCAACCACGAGATGCACGAGGACGACCGGTTGTGCTCGCGCGCGGCAGGGGATCAGCGGGCGAGCGGCGCGAAGAGCCAGACCGCCCACATGACGTCGGCGAAGCCGGTGAGGCCCAGCGCCGGGATGAGCGCCCTGCCGGTGGCGCCGGAGCGGACGGCCTGGATGCCGGGCCAGGCGATGACGAGGCCGAGGAGGCCGATGGGCGCCCACGGCCGCCAGAAGGCCATGAGCAGCGTGCACACGATGGCCACGCCGAAGAGACCGACGTAGAGCTGGCGCGTGCGCGCGTCGCCGAGGCGCACGGCGAGGGTCTTCTTGCCGGTGACCGAGTCGGTCGGGATGTCGCGCAGGTTGTTGGCGACGAGGATCGCGGTGGCCAGGGCGCCGACGCCGACCGCGCCGAGGACCCCGACCGGGGTGATCATGTTGAGCTGGGTGTACTGGGTGCCGAGCGTGGCGACCAGGCCGAAGAAGACGAAGACGTAGAGCTCGCCGAGCCCGCGGTAGCCGTACGGGTTGTCGCCGCCGGTGTAGCGCCACGCGGCAATGATCGCGAGGACGCCGACGGGGATGAGGATCCACGTCTGGCTCAGGGCGACCAGGGCGAAGCCGGCGAAGGCCCCGATCCCGAAGAAGGTGAAGGCGGCGATCTTGACGTTGCCAGGCTCCGCCAGGCGCTGCCCGACGAGGCGGACCGGGCCGACCCGGTCCTCGTCCGTGCCGCGGATGCCGTCGCTGTAGTCGTTGGCGTAGTTGACGCCGACCTGCAGGCAGCAGGAGACGATCATCGCGAGGAGCGCGAGACCGAGGTTGGCCCCCTTCGTCCCCTGCTCGAGGTCCCGGTGGGCGGCCGCTGCGGCGGTGCCGACGATGACGGGGGCGATTGCTGCGGGGAGGGTCCGTGGGCGTGCGCCCGCGACCCACTGCTTGAAGGTGGCCACGACAGGCGATCTTACGAGGCGCTCAGCCCCCGAGCAGACGCGCCACGGCGGCGCGGTCGGGCTTGCCCGGCCCGCGCATCGGCAGCTCGGCGACGACGTGGACCCGTCGGGGGAGCGCGGCCGGCTCGAGGTGGGGGCGGAGCATCTCGCGGATCTCGGCGACGCCGGCCTCGGGGACGGGCCCGACCGGCGGGCCGCCGGGGGAGGTGACGGCGGCGAGGGCCACGGACTGCCCCCACTCCGGGTCGGGGAGGCCGACGACGACCGCCCCGGTGACGGCCGGGACGTGCGCGAGCACGGCCTCCTCGACGACGCGCGGCGCGATCTTGAGGCCGCCGGTGTTGATGACGTCGTCGGCGCGGCCGGTGATGCTCACCCGCCCCTGGCCGTCGACCGAGCCGAGGTCGCCGGTGCGAAACCAGCGCTGGCCCCCTTCGCTGCGGAAGGCGTCCGTCTCGAGACCGAGGTACCCGTGCGCGACGACCGGACCGCCGAGCTCGAGCACCCCGTCGGCCCCGGTGCGCGCCGCGACGCCCTTGAGCGGCGCGCCGTTGTAGACGCAGCCGCCGGCGGTCTCGGACATGCCGTAGGTCGTCACCACGCGCACACCGAGGGAGCGCGCGCGGTCGAGCAGCGTCGCGGGGGTGGCGGCACCGCCGACGAGGATCGCGTCGAAGCGTCGCAACGCCTCCAGCCCGAGCGGGTCCTCGACGAGCCGGCCCAGCTGGGTCGGGACGAGCGAGGTGTACCGGCGGTCGCCGTGCATGCCCGCCGTGGCCTCGACGAAGGCGAAGGCGCCGCCTGCGGCCGGGTCGAGGACGACCGGAGTCGTGCCGGCGGCGATGCTGCGCAGCAGGACCTGCAGGCCGGCGACGTGGTGCGGCGGCAGGGCGAGCAGCCACTGCCCCGGACCGCCGAGCCGCTCGGCGGTCGCCTCCGCGCTCGCGATGAGGTTGGCCGCGGTGAGCAGCGCGAGCTTGGGGGTGCCGGTCGAGCCGGAGGTCGCGATGGCGACGGCGAGGTCGGGCGGCAGGTCGCCCCCGGGCAGGCTCGGGATCTCACCCGGTGCGTGGGGGTGGATCGGCGCGGTGCCGGTCAGCGCGCGCTCGAGCGAAGGGAGTACATCAAGGATCGCTGGTCCGGCGGGGAGGGGCAGGGGTGTGATCGGCACGGGGTCATCGCCCGATCAGAAGTACCAGGGGAAGGGCGACCAGTCCGGGTCCCGCTTCTCCAGGAACTGGTCGCGCCCCTCGACCGCCTCGTCGGTCATGTACGCGAGGCGCGTCGCCTCGCCGGCGAAGACCTGCTGGCCCATGAGCCCGTCGTCGGTGAGGTTGAAGGCGAACTTGAGCATGCGGATCGCGGTCGGGGACTTCGCCATGATCTCGCGGGCCATCGTCAGCGCCTCGGTCTCGAGCTCGGCGTGGTCGACGACCGCGTTCACGGCGCCCATCTCGTACATCTCCTGGCCGGTGTACGCGCGGCCGAGGAAGAAGATCTCCCGGGCGCGCTTCTGCCCCACCATCTTCGCGAGGTAGGCGCTGCCGTACCCGCCGTCGAAGGAGCCCACGTCGGCATCGGTCTGCTTGAACCGCGCGTGCTGGCTGGCGAGCGTCATGTCGCACACGACGTGCAGCGAGTGGCCGCCGCCGGCTGCCCAGCCGTTCACGAGCGCGATGACGACCTTGGGCATGGTGCGGATGAGGCGCTGGACCTCGAGGATGTGGAGGCGCCCCCCTTCGGCCTTGACGCGGCGCTCGTCGATGCCCGCGACGCTGTCGTCGCCGGTCGGGTCCGCCGCGTACTGGTAGCCGGAGCGGCCGCGGATCCGCTGGTCCCCGCCGGTGCAGAAGGCCCAGCCCTCGGTCGTCGCGCTGCTGCCCTCGCGCGGGGTCGGACCGTTGCCGGTGAGCAGGACGACGCCGACGTCGGGGGTGCGTCGGGCGTGGTCGAGGGTCCGGTAGAGCTCGTCGACGGTGTGCGGGCGGAAGGCGTTGAGGATCTCCGGCCGGTCGAAGGCGATGCGCACGCACCCGACGTCCTTGGCCCGGTGGTACGTGAGGTCGGTGAGGTCCTCGAACCCGGGGACCACCTCCCAGGCCTGCGGGTCGAAGGTCTCGCTGACGTTGTCCAGTGCGCTCACGGGGGCGAGCCTACTGACCGTCGGTTTGGCGAGCGGACCCGATGATGATTAAAGTAACAACTGTTGTAGTTGCAATCAATTGGAAGGACGCGACGCATGCGCCGCACCCAGATCGACCTCGCCCTCGTGATCCTGCGGATCGTCATGGGCCTGACCATGTTCCTGCACGGCTGGCAGAAGCTCACCGCCGCCGGCTTCGGCGGCGTCGGTGAGATGTTCGCCGGGATGGGTGCACCGCTCGCCGGCGTCACCGGTCCGCTGACCCTGCTCGTCGAGCTCGTCGGCGGCGTCCTGATCGTCCTCGGCCTCGGCACCCGCGTCGTCGGTGCCGTCTACGCGCTCGTCATGCTCGGCGCGCTCTTCGTCGTCCACCTGTCGGCGGGCTTCTTCGTCGGGGAGGGCGGCTACGAGCTCGTCCTCCTGCTCGCCGGCATCGGCGCGGCCCTCGCCGTCGCCGGCCCCGGCGCCTGGTCTCTCGACGCGGTCCTCGCCGGTCGTCGCGCCGTCACGCAGGTCGACGCCCCCGAGCGGGAGCGCGTCGCGGCCTGACCGTCGCGCACCGCCGCCGGGGAGCCCCCTTCGTCACGACGACGAAGGGGGCTCCCGCGTCAGGCGACGATGCTCGCCAGGAGCACCAACGGCAACGACACGACCGCGCCGAGCGAGGTCGCGAGCGTCAGCGTCTTGAGCGCGCCCTTGGTCGAGAGACCGAGCAGGCTCTTGAACATCCAGAAGAAGTTGCTGTTGACGTGCAGCGCGAACATCGCGCCGGACCCGATGGCCAGGGCCACGACGACCGGCTCGACCCCGGTCGAGGCGACGACCGGGCTGATGATGCCCGACGCGGTGATCGCGCCGACCGAGACCGACCCGATCGCGAAGTGCAGCAGCGCGGCGATGAACCACGCGAGCAGCACGGTGATGAGGACGGGGGCGCTGGCGTCGGCCGAGAAGAGCTGCTTGAGGGACGCGTCGAGCCCGGTCTCGGTGATGACGGCCCCGAGCGAGCCGCCGATGCCGGTGATGAGCAGGATCTCGCCGGTGGTCCGGAAGCCCTGCGAGAGAGCCGCCTCCGTGCCGTCCCCGCCGAGCGCGCCGCGCCCGATGAGGAAGGCGATGAGCAGGCCGATGAACAGCGCCATGTTGGCATTGCCGAGGAAGGCGATCGTCGCGTTGCTCTTGTCGAAGAGGTCCATGAAGGCGCCGAAGGCGATGAGCACGAGCGGCACGAGGATCGGGGACAGGCGCAGCAGCAGCGGCAGGCGCAGCGCGCGGTCCGGCACCGCGTCGGGGTCCTCGAGGTCGGCGTCCACGCCGTCGACCGTCGGTGCTGCGCCGGACCCCGCTGTCGCACCGGACCCGGCGCCGGGACGGGCCGCAGCGGCCTCGGCCGCGGCGCGGGCGAGGTAGGCGCGGTGCCCCGGGTTGTCGGGGTGCTCCTCCTCGTCGGCATCGATGTCGGTGGTCTCGTCCCAGAAGCGGGTCTGCAGGAGCAGCCGGAAGAGGAAGGTCGTGATCAGCGCGGTCGCGACGCCGATCGGGGCGCCGAAGATCAGGTACTCGCCGAGCGGCAGCTTCAGCTG
Source organism: Janibacter terrae NBRC 107853 (assembly GCF_001591405.1). Taxonomy (GTDB): domain Bacteria; phylum Actinomycetota; class Actinomycetes; order Actinomycetales; family Dermatophilaceae; genus Janibacter; species Janibacter terrae. The sequence continues at coordinate 350,559 of NZ_BCUV01000007.1, read as the reverse complement.
GCCGGCGATGGCCACGGCGGCCAGGCCCGGCACGAAGAAGACGTACCCGGCGAAGATCCCGATGCCGATCGCGCCGGCGAGCCACGGCAGGCCGCGCTTGCGGTCGACGACCGGCGCCGCCTGGCGGGCCATGGGGGAGGCGAGGACGACCTGCACGTCGACGTAGATGGACGGGAAGATCGCCGACAGCGCCGCGGTCATCGCGTACGGCAGCTTGCCGCCGACCCGGCGCGCGATGATCTCGACGAGCGCCCGGAAGGTGCCGGTCGCCTGCAGCAGCGACCCGATGAGCACGCCGAAGCCGATGAGCAGACCGACCTCGCCCATGATCTCGCCGAAGCCGGTGGTGATGGCCGTGACCGTGCCCTCGGCCCCCACCCCCGCGGACAGACCGAGGAAGACCGAGGAGATGATCAGCGAGATCACCGGGTCGACCTTGAAGCGGATGATGAGCACGATCGCGACGGCGATCGCGATGAGAGTCAGGGCGATGTCCACGGGCAGCGACCCTACGCCCGTCCCCAGCCCCCCGCCGCGCTCGGCGCCCGTCCACAGCCCGACGAAGGGGGTCCCCCTCACCTCCCGCAGCCGGTGGGGTGGACCCGTGGCCGGTCACCCGGACCGTCACGGGCGAGAGGACGCGACATGACGGACCGATGGCTGTACGGGATCGACGGCGGTGGCGGCGGCCCGGTCATGGGCGATGAGTGGGGGCCGGTCCCGCCGCCGGGTGAGGACCTGACGTACGGGCTGCGCGAGCCGGTGCCGCAGCAGACGATGCGTGGCTGGCTCCAGCGGGTGGTCGGAGGGCCGGAGGAGCTCGAGCGACTCGTCGGCGACCCACTGCCGGTCGACGAGCCACTGCACCCGGACGCGCTCGCCGGCCCGGTGCCGCCCGGGTGGGTGCGCTCGATCGACGCGGTCCTCATGGCGTCCGGGCCGCCACCGCTGGCGGCCGCCGAGCTGCCCACCGTCTACCGGCGGCTGCTCGCCGCGAGCGCCCGGGCGCGGCTGCTCGAGCGGTGGCGGTCGGCCGAGCCGGCCCGGGTCGCGGCGGGGATCATCCACTGTGCGGCCAAGGCCAACGGCCTCGTCGGGGGCGCGGCCGTCTTCAGGGTGCGCGACTACCTGGCGGGGGTCCCCGTGCAGTCCTACCAGGACCGCTCCCGGGCACTCGCGATCACGCTCGGGGGTGACGCCTGGTGCCACGGGCAGCGGCCGCCGGGAGTGCCGGACGTGTACGTCCTGGGTGACACGGCCTTCCTCGTCAGCCGCTTTCGCCTCGACCTGATGAGCCTGCGCGACGTGCTCCTCGAGACCGAGGCGGCCCGGGCGGCGGCGACGGCCGGCTGAGGGCCGAGCGCGGGTTACCGTCCTGTGCATGGCACTGCACTGGTACCAGACGGCGATCGACGCGCGTGACCACCGAGCCCTTGCGCGGTGGTGGGCCGACGTCCTGGGGTGGCGGATCGGCTACGAGGACGAGTACGAGGCCAATGTCGTGCCGCCCGAGCACACCGAGGACCCGGTCGACGACCTGGCGACCTGGCAGGGCCTGCGCACCTCGCTCGTCTTCGTCCCCGTGCCCGAGGGCAAGACGATCAAGAACCGCCTGCACCTCGACCTGGCGCCTCACGTCGAGCAGGAGCGCGACGCCGAGATCGAGACGCTCCTGGCCCAGGGCGCCACCCGCGTCGACGTCGGCCAGGACGAGCAGGAGGTCACCTGGACCGTCCTCGCCGACCCCGAGGGCAATGAGTTCTGCGTGCTCTCGAGCCGGGACCGATGACCGCGCTCGCCTCCGTCGAGGAGCTGCTCGACGGCCTACACGTGGTCACGCTGCCGCTCAACACCCGGTTCCGCGGGGTCACCGAGCGCGAGGTCGCGCTGGTGCGCGGACCCGCCGGGTGGGGGGAGTTCGCGCCCTTCCTCGAGTACGGGCCGACCGAGGCCGCGCGCTGGCTGGACGCGGCTGTCGAGGCCGCCTGGGACGGGTGGCCGCAGCCCGTGCGCGACGAGGTTCCGGTCAACGCGACCGTCCCCGCCGTCCCCGCTGCCGACGTGGCGACCGTGCTCGCCCGCTACGACGGCTGCACGACCGCCAAGGTCAAGGTCGCCGAGCGGGGCCAGGACCTGCGCGACGACCTCGACCGGGTTGCCGCCGTCCGCGACGTCATGGGGCCGGACGCGCGCATCCGCGTCGACGCCAACGGCGGCTGGTCCCTGACGCAGGCCGCCGACAGCCTGTCCCTCCTCGCGCAGTACGGCCTCGAGTACGCGGAGCAGCCCTGCGCCGACGTGCGCGACCTCGCTCGTCTGCGCGTCGAGCTCGCCCACCAGGGCGTCGACGTCCGGGTCGCCGCCGACGAGTCCATCCGCAAGGCGGAGGACCCGCTCGAGGTCGCCCGCCTGCGCGCGGCCGACGTCATCGTCGTCAAGGTCGCGCCACTCGGCGGGGTGGCCTCCGCGCTGCGCGTCGTCGAGCAGTGCGGCCTGCCGGCCGTGGTCTCCTCTGCCATCGACTCGAGCGTCGGCCTGCGCGCCGGTGTCGCCCTCGCCGCCGCGCTGCCCGAGCTCCACCACGCGTGCGGGCTCGGCACCGGCGCCCTGCTCGCCGCCGACGTGACGGGTGAGCCCCTCCTCCCCGTGGCCGGTGCCCTGCCGGTCCGCGACGTCGCCCCCGACCCGCGACTCCTCGCCGCGCACGCCGCGTCGCCGGCCCGGGAGCACTGGTGGCGCGAGCGGGTCCGCGCGGCCTGGGCGGCGCGCGTCTGACCACAGGCCCGGTGGTGGCGCTCCCTTCGTCCACAGGAGCGCGAAGGGGGTCCCGCCCGCCCTGCCCAAGGGGTGGGGTGGACCCATGGACACGGGGATCGACAGGCTGCTCCCGGGGGAGCTGACAGCGGTGGCGGTGCGGCTCGAGCGCCACGCCGACCGGCTGGACGCGTGCGCCGTGCAGGCGCGCAGCGCGACGGCCACGAGCTGGCAGGGGGAGGCGGCTCGGCTGCACCGCGACGTCGTCGGCGAGCACGCCGACACCCTCGCCACCTACGCCCGTCGCGTGCGCCAGGCCGCCGCCGACGTGCGGCACCTGCAGGCCGTCGCCGAGTCGCGCCTGCACACGGTCGGCGCCGTCGACCTCACGGCCCGGGTGCTGCCGTGAGCGGGATCAGCGTCACCGGGGGCGCGGCCGGGCTGTCGGTCGGGCTCGACGAGCTCGAGGAGTCCGCGGGACGCCTGCGGCGGATCGCGCTGGACGTCGGCGAGGTGGGCCTCGCGATCGGCCTCGCCGCGGTGGACCCGGGGCTCGCGCTCGCCGGGCTGCTGGCCCCGGTGGAGGCCGTGACCGCCGAGCTTGCCATCGGCCGGTGCACCGGGGTCGTCGCCGTCGGGGTCGAGGTCGGCACCACCGCGGCCGCGACGACGGCGGCCCTCCACGCCTACCGCGACGGCGAACGCAGCGTCCAGGCCCTCACCGACGGCATCGCGACGAGCGCGGGCGCGTGGGTCGGCCGATCGGTGGCCCCGGTCGTCCTCGGGGCCGGGCTGGCGAGCGTGCCGGTGGTCGCGGCCGTGATGACCGTGCCCGGTGCGCGTGGGGCGGCGATCTCGGTCGGGCTGGGGCTCGGTCGGGAGGTCGACGAGATCCTCTTCGACCACCCCTGGCTCGTCCCCGCCGCGGCCGACGGCCTCGACGGGCTGCTCCTCGGCCTCGGCGAGGGGGTGCCGGTGCTCGGCCTGTGGCTCGGCTGGCGCAGCAGCCGGGCCGGCGTGCCCTACCCGCCGCGCCACCACGCCGACGCGCTCGCCGTGGTCATCGCCGCGACGAAGGGCGTCGCCCTCGACGAGTCGGGCCGCCGGGTCGACCTGCGGCCCCGACCGGCAGGCGTCGGTCGGGCGCCCCGCGGCGTCGCCGACCTCGTCGCGGCCGACGGACCCACGTCGGGTGGGTCGCGGCTGCGCGTGACCGGCATCCCCCAGGCCGACGGCACCTGGGCCTGGGTCGTGGACATCCCGGGGACGCAGACCTTCGACCCACGGGCCGGCGCCAACCCGTGGGACCTGACGAGCAACGCGTTGCTCCTCGCGGGGGAGACGACCGCCTCGATGCTCGCCGTCGAGCGGGCCGTCACCGACGCCCGCCGCCGCGTCGGGGACACCGGACCGCCGCGCGTCATGGCCGCCGGGCACAGCCACGGCGGGATCACCGCGGCGGCACTCGCCGCGAACCCGCACCTGCGACGGCGGCTCGGGATCACCCACGTCGTGACCTCCGGAGCCCCCGTCGCCTCCCTCGGGGTGCCGGAGGACGTGTCGGTGCTGAGCCTCGAGCACACCGAGGACCTCGTGCCCGGTCTCGAGGGCGCGGCCAACCCCGACCGCGCCGGCTGGGTGACCGTCGAGCGCTCCCTCGCCGACGACCTGGGCCGGGACGCCCGCGCGACCCAGGCGCACGACAGCGGCCGCTACGCCGAGACCGCGCGCCTGGTCGACGCGAGCGAGGACCCCTCCCTCGCGGCGTGGCGGCAGGGGGCAGCCCCCTTCGTCGGGACGGCCGGGACGCCGACCGTGACGATCGACTACGACGTCGAGCGGATCTGAGGGGAGCCCGCCCGCCCGACACCGGCCCTGCGGGGTGGCAGGATCGGGTGGGTGAATCCCTCGACGACCGGTGCTCGTGTGCTCCTCGACGAGCTCGCGCGGCTCGGCGTCCGCGAGGTCGTCCTGTGCCCCGGCTCGCGCTCGGCCCCGCTCGCCTACGCGGCCCACGACCTCGAGCTGGCAGGGCGGCTGCGCCTGCACGTGCGGGTCGACGAGCGGAGCGCGGCCTTCCTCGCGCTGGGCCTGGCCAAGACCTCCCGCCGGCCGGCCGCCGTCATCACGACGAGCGGGACGGCCGTGGCCAACCTCCACCCCGCAGTCCTCGAGGCCCACCACGGCGCGGTCCCGCTGCTCCTCCTCACCGCCGACCGGCCCCCGGAGCTGCGCGGGGTCGGCGCCAACCAGGCCACGAGCCAGTACGGCGTCTACGGCGAGCACGTCCGGCTGGCCCTCGAGCTCGAGACCCCCGCCGACCCCGCACGCCAGGCCGCGGGCTGGCGGACTGCCGCCGCCCGGGCCGTCGCCGCCGCGACCGGCGCCCTCGCCGGGCAGGGGAGTGCCGGGCCCGTCCACCTCGACCTGCCCTACCGCGACCCGCTCGCCCCGACGGCGATCGCCGCCCCCGCGACGGGTCGAGGGCACAACGACCGCCCACCCGGTCGCGGACACCTCGACCCGGTGGTCGGTCGCGAGGGCGACCACCCCTGGGTCGCCGTGACCGGCCCCGCCCCCGTCACCGCCGGGCACGCAGTCCCCCTCGAGCACGACCCCGACACCATCGTCGTCCTCGGTGAGCTGCCCACCGCCGACCACCGGGCCGCCGCGCTCGCCTGGGCGAGCCACCACGGCGCACCGGTCGTCGCCGAGCCGGGGCCCGGCACGAGCGACCTCGTCCTGCCCCACGGCGACCTCGTCCTCACGGCGACGGACTGGGTGGCGGCGCACCTCCCTTCGCGCCTGCTCGTCGTCGGGCGCCCCACCCTCGGCCGCTCCGTGCCGGCGCTCACGCGCACCCCCGGGGTCCGGGTCGAGGTGGTCACCACCGGAGAGCCGGGCGCCGACGGCTGGGCCGACGCGACCCACGCGGCGGCCGCGGTGCACCCCTTCGCCGCGCTGTCGCTGGAGGGACCCGGGTGGGAGGAGAGCGACCTCGCCCGGACCTGGCGCGAGGCCGGCGAGCGCCTCGCCGCTGCCGTCCCCACCGATGCCGCCGGCCCCGTGGTCGCCCGGGCCCTGCACGACGCACTGCCACCGGACGCCGCCCTCTTCCTCGGCAGCTCGAGCGTCGCCCGCGACCTCGCGCACGGCGTCGCCCACCCGCGCGTCGACGTCGAGGTCCTCACCAGCCGCGGGCTCGCGGGGATCGACGGCTGCGTCTCGACCGCCGTCGGCATCGCGTTGTCCCGCCCGGGGCCGACCGTCGCGCTGCTCGGTGACCTGACCTTCCTGCACGACGCCAACGGCCTGCTCATCGGGCCCGCCGAGCCCCGCCCGGACCTGACGATCGTCGTGCTCGACGACGACGGGGGCAGCATCTTCGGCACGCTCGAGTACGGCGCGCCGGAGCTGTCGGGGCCGATGACGCGGTTGTTCACGACACCCACGGGCAGCGACATCGGGTTGCTCTGCGCGGCCCACGGGGTGCCCTCGACCACGGCGCGCGGCCCGGACGATCTCGCCGGCCTGCTGCACCACGGCAGCCCGGGGATCCGCGTCATCCGGGTGCCGGTCCCCGGCCACGCCCGGCGCGCGGCCGGTCAGCGAGTGCGCGCGGCTGTCGCCGCCGCTCTGGCCTGACTCGGGCAGTCCACGTCGCCGAGACTCGGGAATTGGCTCCTGTCCGGCCGAAATTGCGGCCATGACCCGAGTCTCACGCAGGGTCAGCCGCCGAGCGCCGTCCGCATCGGCAGCAGCTTGGCGACGGACTCGGCGACCTCGTCCCCGGCGACCGACCCGGCCACGATCCCGCAGCCCGCGTACAGGCGCAGCGAGGTCGCGTCCTCGTACCAGCCGCAGCGCAGCGCGATGCCCCACTCGCCGTCGCCCGAGGCGTCCATCCAGCCCACCGGCCCGGCGTAGCGCCCGCGGTCCATCTGCTCCAGCTCGGCGATGACCCCGTCGGCGACCGGCGTCGGCGTGCCGCACACGGCGGCCGACGGGTGCAGCGACGCGGCGAGGGCGAGCGAGGTCGAGTCGTCGTCGACGACCCCCGCGACGTCCGTCGCGAGGTGCATGACGTTGTTGAGATGCAGGACGAAGGGGGAGTCCGGCACGTTGATCGAGGACGTGTGGTCGGTCAGGGCGTCCGCGACCGAGCGCACCGCGTACTCGTGCTCCTCGAGGTCCTTGCTGCTGCGGGCCAGCGACCCGGCGAGCGCGAGGTCGTGACTGTCGTCGCCCGTGCGCCGGATCGTGCCGGCGAGCACGCGCGAGGTGACGAGGCCGCGCTCGAGCCGCACGAGCATCTCGGGGGTGGCGCCCACGAGGCCGTCGACCGCGAAGACCCACGTCGTGTCGTAGTCCGCGGCGAGCCGTTGCAGCAGCCACCGCGGGTCGATGCGCTGCTGCGCGGTCGCCTGGACGGCGCGGGCGAGCACGACCTTGTCGAGCGAGCCGGCGTTGATCCGGCGGACCGCCTCCTCCACGGCCTCGGCCCAGCGCTCCGCGGTGAGGTCCCGGTCGGCGAAGGCCACCGGTCCCGGGTCGTGCGGCGCGGGCTGGCGAGCGAGCACCTGGTCCGCGGGGGGCACCGTGGCGTCGGTCGTGATCGTCGTGACCCACGCGAGGTTGCCGCGACGGCCGACGACGACCTCGGGGACGACGAGCACCGACTCGGAGAGGGAGCGGCGCGAGTAGGCCATCGACCCGAAGGCGATCGGCCCGGTCCCCGGCTCGTCGACGTCGTCGCGCACGATCGCCTCGGCGGTGACCTCGCGCCACCACTCCTGCGCCTGCTCGAAACGGTGCGGACCCGTCGCCCGGAAGGTGGCGACCCGGCCCCAGCCGACGAGGCCCTCGCCCTTGCGGACCCAGGAGACGATGTCGCCCGCGTCGCCCGGCTCGGGCAGCAGCCCGAGCAGGTCCGTGACGCGGGGGAGGGGGACGGACACCGTCCGCACGACGAGCGCGGGGTGCGGGACGCCGGAGGTGGAGGGGACGTCGGCGGGCGATGGAGAGGTCATGTCGCGGTCCAGCGTACGACTGCGGGTGCGAGGATGAGCACATGAGCCGCGCCACCCTCCAGAAGGACCCCAAGGACGTCGCCGCGATGTTCGACGAGACCGCCGCGAAGTACGACCTGATGAACGACGTCCTGTCGCTGGGGCAGACGAGGCTGTGGCGTCGGGCCGTGGTCGCCGCCATCGACCCGAGGCCGGGCCAGCGCATCCTCGACATCGCCGCCGGTCCCGGCTCCTCCTCCCTCCCGCTGCGCGCGGCGGGCGCCCACGTGGCCTCCGCCGACTTCTCCCTCGGGATGCTCCGCCAGGGCCTGAAGCAGAGCCCCGAGCTCGACTTCACCGCCGCGGACGCGACCCGCCTGCCCTTCGCCGACGCGTCCTTCGACGTGGTGACGATGTCCTTCGGGTTCCGCAACGTCGTGCAGCCCGAGGTGGCGCTCGGCGAGTTCCTGCGCGTGACCCGACCGGGTGGGCGCCTGCTCGTCTGCGAGTTCAGCCAGCCGGTCAACAAGACCTTCCGCACGGTCTACAGCGAGTACCTCATGGCAGCCTTCCCGCCCGTCGCCCGCCGGCTGAGCTCCAACCCGGACTCCTACGTCTACCTCGCCGAGTCGATCCAGAGCTGGCCCGCGCAGGAGCCGCTGGCCCGGATGATCGAGGGCGCCGGATGGTCGGGGGTCGAGTGGCGCAACCTCACGGGCGGGATCGTCGCCCTGCACCGCGCCGTCAAGGCGGGCTGAGTCCCCCTTCGTCCGGATGCGCCCGCAGGTTAGGTGAACCTGTGTCCGCCTCGTTGTTCCCGAAGAGTAGGCTTCCCGGCGATCGTGAAATGCTTCACAAGCAGCTGAGGGAAGTTTCGTGACCAGTGCACTGCCGGCGGCCGAGGGTGGCCGCAGCGTCGACGTCATCGTCGTCGGGGCCGGACCGGGTGGCAGCGCCACCGCGGCCTGGTTGGCGAAGGCCGGCAAGGACGTCGTCCTGCTGGAGAAGTCCCGCTTCCCCCGGGACAAGATCTGCGGGGACGGGCTCACCCCCCGAGCGGTCCGCCAGCTGATCAACCTCGGCATCCCGCTGTCGGAGACCGACGGCTGGGCGCGCAACAAGGGCCTGCGGATCATCGGCGGCGGCATGCGGCTGCAGCTCGACTGGCCCGATGTCACCTCCTTCCCCGGGTACGGCATGGTCCGCGCCCGCCAGGACCTCGACGAGGTCCTCGCCCGCCACGCCGCGTCGAGCGGGGCCGAGCTCCTCGAGGGACGCAATGTCTCCGAGCCGCTGCGTGACGAAGGGGGGCGCATCGTCGGCGTCGTCGCGAAGGTCGTCGACGAGCGCGGTCGCGCCACGGGCGAGACCGAGACCTACCGGGCCCCCGTCGTCGTCGCCGCGGACGGCGTCTCCTCCCGCCTGTCGGTGAAGATGGGCCGCGAGAAGCGCGAGGACCGGCCCATGGCCGTCGCGGTGCGCGCGTACTACGAGACCCCGCGCCACGACGACGACTACCTCGAGAGCCACCTCGAGCTGTGGTCCACCACCCCCGACGGCGGCCGGATCCTCATGCCGGGCTACGGCTGGCTCTTCGGCCTGAACGACGGCCGCTCCAACATCGGCCTCGGCGTCCTCAACACCTCCGAGGCCTTCGGCCGCACCGACTACAAGGACGTCATGCGTCGCTGGGTCGAGACGATGCCGGCCGAGTGGGGCATCAACGAGGACACGATCACCGGCGAGATCACCGCGGCCGCGCTGCCGATGGCCTTCAACCGCCAGCCGCTCTACGCCGACGGCCTCATGCTCGTCGGTGACTCCGGCGGCATGGTCAACCCCTTCAACGGCGAGGGCATCGACTACGCCCTCGAGGCCGGTCACGCCGCCGCCGAGACGATCGTGCAGGCCCTCGCCCGCCCGACCGCCGCGGACCGCGAGCGCGTGCTCCAGTCCTACGTCGGCCGGATGAAGGACATGCACGGCGGCTACTTCACCCTCGGCGCGCAGTTCGCCAAGCTCATCGGCAAGCCCGAGATCATGCGGCTGGCGACGAAGTACGGCCTCCCGCGCCAGACCCTCATGAAGTTCATGCTCAAGCTCATGGCCAACCTCCCGGAGGAGAAGGGCGGCGGTCTCGACGACCGGCTCGTCCAGCTCATGACCAAGGTGGCTCCCAATGCGTGAGCCCGGCGTCGGCGTGCTGCCGGCCACCCCTAGGATCGGTGGCGTGCATCACATGTCAGAAAGCGAGGCGCAGCGATGAACCCGTACATCCCGCTGCTCATCCTGTTCCTGCTGGGGCTCGGCTTCGCCATCGTCTCGGTGGGCACGAGCCTGGTCGTGGGCCCGGCCCGCTACAACGCGGCGAAGGCCCAGGCCTACGAGTGCGGCATCCAGCCGACGCCGCAGGCATCCGAGGGTGGTCGCTTCCCGGTGAAGTACTACCTGACCGCGATGCTCTTCATCATCTTCGACATCGAGGCGCTCTTCCTCTACCCCTTCGCTGTCGCGTTCGACGAGCTCGGGGCCTTCACCCTCGGTGCCGTGGTGCTTTTCCTGTTCAACGCGTTCTTCATCGCCGACGCCTACGTGTGGCGTCGCGGTGGGTTCGAGTGGGACTGACGAGGACGGAGACAAGACATGGGACTCGAGGAGAAGCTGCCCGCGGGCATCGCCCTCACGACGGTCGAGCACCTTGCCGGCTACATGCGCAAGGCCTCGATCTGGCCGGCCACCTTCGGCCTGGCCTGCTGCGCCATCGAGATGATGGCCGTCGGCACGCCGCACTACGACCTGGCGCGCTTCGGCATGGAGCGCTTCGCGGCGACGCCGCGCCAGGCCGACCTGATGATCGTCGCCGGCCGGGTGAGCAACAAGATGGCCCCGGTCGTGCGCCAGGTCTACGACCAGATGGCCAACCCCAAGTGGGTCATCTCGATGGGCGTGTGCGCCAGCTCCGGCGGCATGTTCAACAACTACGCGATCGTCCAGGGCGTCGACCACATCATCCCGGTCGACATCTACCTGCCCGGCTGCCCGCCGCGACCGGAGATGCTGCTCAACGCGATCATCACCCTCCACGAGCAGATCCAGAGCACGCCGCTGGGCGTCAACCGGGTCGCCGCGGCCCGTGCCGCGGAGCAGGCGGCGCTCGGCGCCACCCCGACGGAGCTGCAGCCCCCGACGCACGACCACGAGGGCCTGCTCGGAAGGAACCTCCTGGCATGAGCGACGAGAAGAAGGACGTCGGCACGCCGGCGCCCGACGGCGTCCACCCCACGGGTCCGGGCCTCGGCGGCACGGCCAACAAGGGCTTCCCCGACACCTCGGGTCTCGTCGGCGGCAACCGTCCGGTCGAGTACACCAACGTCCGGCCCGAGGGCGAAGGGGAGGTCCCGCCCGAGCGCGCACCCGTCGTCCGGGACGAGCGCCGGGGCATGTTCGGCGCCCGCGAGGGCCAGGACACCTCTGGCTACGGCGGCCTGAAGCGCACGATCGCCTTCCCCGGCGCCGCCCAGCGCCCCTACGGCGGCTGGTACGACGAGGTCGTCGACCGTCTCGCCGACGCGACGGGTGGTGACCTGCTCGAGCGGGTCGTCGTCCACGCCGACGAGCTGACCCTGCACGTGCACCGCGACGACCTGCCGGTCGTCATGCGCGCGCTGCGTGACCGGCCCGACCTGCGCTTCGAGATGTGCATGTCGGTCTCCGGCGTGCACTTCCCTCACGACGAGGGCGCCGAGCTGCACGTCGCCTACCACCTGCTGTCGATCACGCACGGCGGCCGCCGGCTGCGCGTCGAGGTCACCGCACCCGACGCCGACCCGCACGTCCCGAGCGTCGTCGCCACCTACCCGGCGGCCGACTGGCACGAGCGGGAGACGTGGGACATGTTCGGCGTCGTCTTCGACGGGCACCCCGCGCTCACCCGCATCCTCATGCCCGACGACTGGGCCGGGCACCCGCAGCGCAAGGACTACCCGCTGGGTGGCATCCCGGTGGAGTACAAGGGCGGCACCGTCCCGCCGCCCGACGAGCGGAGGTCGTACAGCTGATGGCCACGTACACGCACAGTGCGGGGGTGCACTCGACCCCGGGTGCCGACGACCTCGCCGAGGGCCACGTCGTCAACGTCCAGGGGGGTGACTGGGACCAGGAGATGGGCGAGCTCGGGATGAACCCCGAGGAGCGCATCGTCCTCAACATGGGTCCGCAGCACCCCTCGACCCACGGCGTGCTCCGCCTGATCCTCGAGCTCGACGGCGAGACGGTCACCGAGGCCCGCGCGGGCATCGGCTACCTGCACACCGGCATCGAGAAGAACATGGAGTTCCGCACCTGGACGCAGGGGGTCACCTTCTGCACCCGGATGGACTACCTGACCCCGATGTTCCAGGAGACCGCGTACTGCCTGGCGATCGAGAAGGTCCTGGGCATCACAGCCGACATCCCCGAGCGGGCCAGCGCGATCCGCGTGCTGATGATGGAGCTCACCCGCATCTCGAGCCACCTCATCTGCCTGGGCACCGGCGGCATGGAGATGGGCGCGACGACGATCATGACGATCGGCTTCCGCGAGCGGGAGCGGATCCTCTCGGTCATCGAGAACATCACCGGCCTGCGGATGAACAACGCCTACGTCCGCCCCGGCGGCGTGGCCTCCGACCTGCCGCACGGCGCGATCGACAAGATCCGCGAGACCGTCCCGCAGGTGCGCCGGGGCATCGGCGAGCTGGAAAGACTGCTCCTCGAGAACCCGATCCTCAAGGGTCGCACCAAGGACGTCGGTGTCCTCTCGCTCACGGGCTGCACCGCCCTGGGCATCACCGGCCCCGTCCTACGCTCCACAGGGCTCCCGCACGACCTGCGCAAGCTCAGCCCGTACTGCGGCTACGAGAAGTACGACTTCGACGTCGTCACCCGCACCGGCGCCGACGCGTACGACCGCCTCTGCATCCGCCTGGACGAGATGCGCGAGAGCCTGCGGATCGTCGAGCAGGTGACCGACGAGCTGCAGCGCAACCCCGGCCCCGTCATGGTCGCCGACAAGCGGATCGCGTGGCCGGCGCAGCTGGCCGTGGGCGGCGACGGCATGGGCAACAGCCTCGACCACATCCGCGAGATCATGGGCACCTCGATGGAGTCGCTGATCCACCACTTCAAGCTGGTGACGGAGGGCTTCCGCGTCCCGCCGGGCCAGGCCTACGTCGCGGTCGAGTCGCCGAAGGGGGAGCTCGGCTGCCACGTCGTCGCCGACGGCGGCACCCGCCCCTACCGGGCCCACTTCCGGGACCCGAGCTTCAACAACCTGCAGGCCGTCGCGGCCATGTGCGAAGGGGGCAACCTCGCCGACGTCATCGTCGCCGTCGCCTCCATCGACCCGGTGATGGGAGGAGTCGACCGATGAGCTCAGGATTCGGTGAGCAGACCGCCTCGGGGCACCTGCACGTGCCCTCGGAGAGCAAGGAGCCGTACCCCGCCGACGTGCTCGAGCGGCTCTCCGTCGAGGCCGAGCAGGTCATCGCCCGCTACCCGCAGCCGCGCTCGGCGCTGCTGCCGCTGCTGCACCTCGTGCAGAGCGAGGACGGGTACGTCACGGGTCGTGGCATCGACTTCTGCGCGACCACCCTCGGCCTGACGACGGCCGAGGTCTCGGGGGTCGCGACCTTCTACACCCAGTACAAGCGCCACCCCAACGGCGACTACACCGTCGGTGTCTGCACCAACACGCTGTGCGCCGTCATGGGCGGCGATCAGATCTGGGACACGGTGAGCGAGCACCTCGGCATCGGCCACGACGAGACGACCGAGGACGGCAAGATCACCCTCGAGCGCATCGAGTGCAATGCCGCGTGCGACTACGCCCCGGTCGTCATGACCAACTGGGAGTTCTTCGACAACCAGACGCCCGAGTCGACCGTGCGGCTCGTCGACGACCTGCGCTCCGGCGTCCCGGTGGCGCCGACCCGCGGACCGAGCCGGGTGTGCACCTTCACCCAGGTCTCCCGCGTCCTCGCCGGCTTCCCCGACGGCCTGGCCGACGAGGGCGTCGGCGCCGGGCCCGCGTCCCTGCGCGGGGTGGAGCTGGCCAGGCGCGAAGGGTGGACCGCCCCCGGTGACGACGCCGTCGCCACGAGCCCGGACGCCGCCGGCGCCTCCCTCGACGGCATCGCCGTCGGCGAGCAGGGCTCCGTCGACACCCCGGTCAACGAGCCCGACGAGCGTCCCGGTGGCCAGGACGCGCAGGAGCAGGCCAAGGAGGACGACAAGTGACGACGCTGACGCCGATCCTCACGAAGTTCTGGGACCACCCGCAGTCCTGGACCCTCGGGACCTACGAGGACAACGACGGGTACGCCGCCCTCCGGCAGGCGCTGCAGACGGACCCGTCGGACCTCGTCCAGTCGATGAAGGACTCCGGCCTGCGCGGCCGCGGCGGCGCCGGCTTCCCGACCGGCATGAAGTGGGGCTTCCTGCCCCCGCCGGACGGCGGCCCCCGCTACCTCGTCGTCAACGCCGACGAGTCCGAGCCGGGTACCTGCAAGGACATCCCACTGCTCATGGCGGCCCCGCACTTCCTCGTCGAGGGCGTCGCGATCACCTCCTTCGCCATCGGCTGCAACCACGCCTTCATCTACCTGCGCGGCGAGGTCGTGCACGTCTACCGCCGCCTCATGCGCGCGGTCGAGGAGGCCTACGCGGCGGGCTACCTCGGCAAGGACGTCCTGGGCACCGGCTTCGACCTCGACGTCACCGTGCACGCGGGTGCCGGCGCCTACATCTGCGGCGAGGAGACCGCCCTCCTGGACTCCCTCGAGGGGCGACGGGGCCAGCCGCGGCTCAAGCCCCCCTTCCCCGCCGTCGCCGGCCTGTACGCCCGCCCCACGGTCGTCAACAACGTCGAGTCGATCGCCTCCGTGCCGCTCATCGTGCGCAAGGGCGCAGAGTGGTTCTCCGACATGGGGACCGAGAAGTCCCAGGGCTTCGGCATCTTCTCCCTGTCCGGGCACGTGAAGCACCCCGGCCAGTACGAGGCGCCGCTCGGCATCACGCTGCGCGAGCTCATCGACATGGCCGGCGGCATGCGCGACCCGGGCCACCCGCTGAAGTTCTGGACGCCCGGTGGCTCGTCGACGCCGATCTTCACCGACCAGCACCTCGACGTCCCGCTGGACTTCGAGTCCGTCGCCGCCCACGGCTCGATGCTCGGCACGCGCGCGCTGCAGATCTTCGACGACACCGTCTCGGTCGTGCGCGCCGTGAGCCGCTGGACCGACTTCTACAAGCACGAGTCCTGCGGCAAGTGCACCCCGTGCCGCGAGGGCACGTGGTGGCTGGCCCAGATCCTCGAGCGCATCGAGCACGGCAAGGGCACCCCCGAGGACATCGACAAGCTCGTCGACATCTGCGACAACATCCTCGGTCGTTCCTTCTGCGCTCTCGGTGACGGCGCCACGAGCCCGATCACCTCCGCCGTCAAGTACTTCCGTGAGGAGTTCGAGGCGGGCTGCCACACGCCGGCCGCGGAGCTCTTCCCGCCCGCCGCCTCGACGCTCTTCGCCAAGGAGCAGGTATCCGCATGACCGCCACGAGCGACAAGGACCAGACCGTGGCCGAGGCCCGGCCCGAGCTGGTCAACCTCAGCATCGACGGCATCGCCGTCTCGGTGCCCAAGGACACCCTCGTCATCCGCGCCGCGGAGGAGGCCGGGATCGAGATCCCGCGCTTCTGCGACCACCCGCTCCTCGAGCCGGTCGGCGCCTGCCGGCAGTGCCTCGTCGAGGTCGCGACGCCGGACCGCGAGGGCAATGTCAAGCCGATGCCCAAGCCCCAGGCGAGCTGCACCATGACGGTGAGCGAGGGCATGCAGGTGCGCACCCAGCACACCTCGCCCGTGGCCGACAAGGCGCAGCAGGGCGTGATGGAGATGCTCCTGATCAACCACCCGCTCGACTGCCCCGTCTGCGACAAGGGTGGCGAGTGCCCCCTGCAGAACCAGTCGATGAGCAACGGCCGGGCCACCTCGCGCTTCGAGGACGTCAAGCGCACCTACCCCAAGCCGATCAACATCTCCTCGCAGGTCCTCCTCGACCGCGAGCGCTGCGTCCTGTGCGCCCGCTGCACCCGCTTCTCCGACCAGGTCGCCGGCGACCCGTTCATCGCGCTCGTCGAGCGCGGGGCGCTGCAGCAGGTCGGGATCTACGAGGAGCAGCCCTTCGAGTCCTACTTCTCGGGCAACACCGTCCAGATCTGCCCGGTCGGGGCGCTCACCGGGGCGGCCTACCGCTTCCGGTCGCGTCCCTTCGACCTCGTCTCCACCCCCGACGTCTGCGAGCACTGCGCCGACGGCTGCTCCCTTCGCACCGACCACCGCCGGGGCACGGTCCTGCGGCGCATGGCCGGCAACGACCCGCAGGTCAACGAGGAGTGGAACTGCGACAAGGGGCGCTGGGCCTTCGCCTACGCCAACCTGGGTGACCGCTTCGAGCTGCCGATGGTCCGCGACGAAGGGGGCGTGCTGCGCGTCGTCTCGTGGCAGGAGGCCCTCGCCACCGCCGCGGCCGGCCTGCGCGCCGCGCAGGGCCACGGCGTCCTCGTGGGTGGCCGCGTGAGCGTCGAGGACGCCCACGCCTACGCGACCTTCGCCCGCTCGGTCCTGGCGACCGACAACATCGACCACCGCGCCCGCCCGCACTCCGCGGAGGAGCGCGACTTCCTCCTGCGACACGTCGCGGGGACGACGCCCACCAGTGGCGGCGTCACCTACGAGCGGCTCGGCCGGGCCGGGTCCGTGCTCCTCGTCGGCCTCGAGCCGGAGGAGGAGAGCCCGATCCTCTTCCTGCGGCTGCGCAAGGCCTACCGCAAGGCCAAGACCTCGATCCACGCGATCGCGCCCCTGGCCACCCGCGGTCTCGACAAGCTGGGCGGCACGCTCATCCCCTCCGCCCCGGGGACCGAGACCGAGGTCCTCACCGCGCTGGCCGGCGCGAGCGCCCCCGGCGCCGAGGGCGACCCGATCGCCACGGCCCACGCCGCGCTGCGCGGCGAGGGTGCCTTCATCCTCGTCGGCGAGCGCATGGCGACCGTCCCCGGCGCCCTGGCCGCGGTCGCCGAGCTGGCCGACGCCACCGGCGCCGAGATCGCCTGGGTCCCGCGCCGCGCGGGCGAGCGCGGAGCCATCGAGGCCGGCTGCCTCCCCGGCGAGCAGGGCCTCGACACGGCTGGCATCGTCCGGGCCGCGGCCGACGGCACGCTCGGCGGACTCGTCGTCGGCGGCGTCGACGCCCACGACCTCGCCGAGCCGCTGGCCGCCCAGGCCTTCGAGCGCGCCTTCGTCGTCTCCCTCGAGATCCGGCCGAGCAGCGTCACCGAGCACGCCGACGTCGTGCTGCCGGTCGCCCCGCACGCGGAGCGCGCGGGTGCCTTCGTCAACTGGGAGGGGCGCGTGCGTCCCTTCGAGGCCTCGCTCGACACGACCGCGCTGCCCGACCACCGGGTGCTGCACATGCTGGCCGACGAGATGGGCGAGTTCCTCGGCACCCGCACCGTCGCCGAGGCCCGCCGCTCCCTGGAGTCCACGAGTGCACCCCGCGCCCAGGGCTACCCGCCGCGGGTGCGCCGTGCGCCGGTGCCGCAGCCGGGGACCGGCGAGCTCGTGCTCGCCACCTGGCGGCTCATGCTCGACAAGGGCACCCTGCAGGACGGCGAGCCCTTCCTGGCCGGGACCGCCCGGGCGCCGCGGGCCCTCGTCTCGCCGGTCACCGCGCAGGGCCTCGGGGTCGCCGAGGGCGACCTCGTCACCGTGAGCGCCGACGACGTGCGGGTCACCGTGCCGGTGCTCGTCCACGACATGGTCGACCACGTCGTGTGGCTGCCGACCAACTCGGAGAGCTGTGACCTGCGCAGCCTCTCCGGCCGAGCCGGAGCGATCGTCTCCGTGACCAAGGGTGGTGCGGCATGACCGGGTTCTCCACGCTCGCCGGGCTGGGCGCGCTGTCCGCCGCGGCGGACAAGCCGGTGGCGGCGGACTTCAGCGACACCCCGCTGTGGCTGTCGGTGGTCAAGGCGCTCCTGCTCTTCGTCTACCTGCTCGTCTCGGTGCTGCTCGTCATCTGGTTCGAGCGCCGCATCATCGGTCGGATGCAGCAGCGTCCCGGCCCCAACCGCAACGGCCCCTTCGGCCTGCTGCAGACGCTCGCCGACGGCATGAAGTCGATGCTCAAGGAGGACGTGCGGCCCAAGGCCGCCGACGCGTTCATCTTCACCATCGCGCCGGTGATCTTCGCGTCGATGGCCTTCGTCGCCTTCTCGATCATGCCGCTCGGCGGCATGGTCTGGATGTTCGGCCACCACACGCCCCTGCAGCTGACCGACCTGCCGGTCGCCGCGCTGCTCGTCCTCGCGGTCGCGGGTGTCGCGGCCTACGGCATCGTGCTCGGCGGCTGGTCGGCCGGCTCGACCTACCCGCTCCTCGGCGGCCTGCGCGCCACGGCCCAGCTGATCTCCTACGAGATCGCCATGGGCCTGGCGCTCGTCGCGGTCTTCATGTACTCGGGCTCGATGAGCACGAGCGAGATCGTCGCCGCCCAGAGCGACCTCTGGTACATCGTCCCGGCCTGCGTCTCCTTCGTGATCTACGTGATCACCATGGTCGGCGAGACCAACCGGCTGCCCTTCGACCTCGCCGAGGGCGAGGGCGAGATCGTCGGTGGCTACTTCACCGAGTACTCGGGCATGCGCTTCGCGATGTTCTTCCTCGGCGAGTACATCAACATGTTCACCGTCTCGGCCCTGGCCACGACGCTCTTCCTCGGCGGCTGGCAGGCGCCTCCCGGCATCGCCGCCATCGGCGACGGCATGCTCAACACCGGCTGGTGGGGTCTGCTGTGGTTCACCGTCAAGCTCTGGCTCTTCATGTTCTTCTTCGTCTGGCTGCGCGGCACGCTCCCGCGCACGCGCTACGACCAGTTCATGCGCTTCGGCTGGAAGTTCCTCATCCCGGTGACCGTCGCCTGGGTCATCGCGGTGGCCTTCATCCGCGGCGCCGACGCCGGCTTCTTCGGGGACGGCACGGTCGGCCTGCTCGGACGTGAGTTCCCGATCTCCTCGCTGATCATCGTCGCCGTCCTCGCGGTCCTCGTCCTCGGCTCGACGTGGATCTGGGAGACCAAGGTCGAGGCCCGCACCCGCGCCCAGGAGGAGGCGGCCGTCGTGCCCGAGGAGATCGACCCGTGGGCCGAGGGCTACCCCGTGCCACCGATGCCCGGTCAGCGCCTCGTCGAGCCGTCCCGTGGCGGCACGGCGATCGCCGACGCGCCCGCGCCCACCGCCCCGTCCAGCCCCCAGGAGGAGCACCGTGGCTGACGAGTCCCAGGGAGGGTTCTTCTCGGACCTCTTCGCCCCTGTCGCCGGATTCGGGGTGACCTTCGCGACGATGTTCCGCAAGGTCGCCACCCAGGAGTACCCCGAGGTCAAGTGGCCCACCCAGCCGCGGTTCCACGGGCGCCACCAGCTCAACCGTCACCCGGACGGGCTGGAGAAGTGCGTCGGTTGCGAGCTGTGCGCCTGGGCCTGCCCCGCGGACGCGATCCTCGTCCAGGGCGGCGACAACGACGACGAGCGGGGGCTGCGCTTCAGCCCCGGCGAGCGGTACGGGCACATCTACCAGATCAACTACCTGCGCTGCATCTTCTGCGGGCTCTGCATCGAGGCCTGCCCGACCCGGGCGCTCACGATGACCAACGAGTACGAGCTCGCCGACAACAACCGCGCCGACCTGATCTTCACCAAGGAGCAGCTGCTCGCCCCGCTGCAGGAGGGCATGCTCCCCGCGCCGCACCCGATGGTCGAGGGCATGGAGGAGCGCGACTACTACCAGGGCAAGGTCGCCACCGCCACGCCCGAGCAGCGCACCTGGGTCGAGCAGCACGCTGCCGCCCGTGCCGAGCAGGACGCCGCCGCGTCCGTGGGCACCGACGAGACGGGGGAGGCCCGATGACCGGCACCGGTGAGGCAGTCGTCTTCTGGATCCTCAGCTGCATCGCCGTCCCCGGGGCGCTCGCGCTGCTCTTCGCCCGCAAGGCGGTGCACGCGGCCATCGGCATGGTGACGACGATGATCGTCCTCGGCGTCTTCTACCTCCTGCAGGAGGCGCCCTTCCTCGGTGTCGTGCACATCTTCGTGTACACGGGCGCCGTGATGATGCTCTTCCTCTTCGTCGTCATGCTCGTCGGCGTCGACGCCGCCGACTCGCTCGTCGAGACGCTCAAGGGCCAGCGCCTGCTGACCGCCCTCGTCTCCGTCGTCGCGCTGCTCGTGCTCTTCGCCGCCATCGGCCGGGTCGCCTGGGACGGGGACCCGAGCCTGGCTGAGGTCAACACCGACCCGGGCAACGTCGAGGGCATCGCCTACCTCGTCTTCGGCAGGTACGTCTGGCTCTTCGAAGTCACCGCCGGTCTGCTGACGGTCGCCGCGCTCGGCGCCATGGTCTTCGCCCACCGCGAGCGGATCATCGCCAAGCCGACGCAGAAGGAGTGGATGGAGCGCCGCTTCCGCGAGGGACGCCACCTCGCCGGCCTCCCCGTGCCCGGTGTCTACGCGCGCCACAACGCGGTCGACACCCCGGCCCTGCTGCCCGACGGCAGCACCTCCGACCTCTCGCTCAACCGCGTGCTCGTCGCCCGGGACCAGGTCACCACGCCGACCCGGTACCGCGAGCTCGAGGACACCGACTCCACGACCGAAGGGGGTGAGCGCCGGTGAGCCCGATGAACTACATCTACCTCGCGACGATCCTCTTCGCGATCGGTGGGTCGACCGTGCTCCTGCGCCGCAACGCGATCGTCGTCTTCATGGGGGTGGAGCTCATGCTCAACGCCGCCTCGCTCGCCTTCGTGACCTTCGCCCGGATGCACGGGTCGCTCGAGGGCCAGGTGATCGCCATGTTCGTCATGGTCGTCGCCGCCGCCGAGGTCGTCGTCGGGCTGGCCATCATCATGGCCGTCTTCCGTGCCCGCCGGTCGGCCTCCGTCGACGACGCCAACCTGCTGAAGCTCTAAGGGGTCATCTTGATCACCGAACTCGCCTGGCTCCTCGTCGCCCTGCCGCTGCTCGGCGCCGTGCTGCTGCTCGTCGGCGGCCGGCTCACCGACTCCTTCGGCCCCCTGCTCGCGACTGCCCTGTCGTGGGGCTCCTTCCTCGTCGGTGCCGCGATCTTCGTGTCGATGCTCGCCTCGGACGCGGGGGAGCGGGCCTCCAGGGTCGAGCTGTACGACTGGGTGCCCGCCGGCTCGATCGACGTCACGGCCGGGCTGCTCGTCGACCCGCTGTCGATGGCCTTCGTCCTGCTCGTCACCTTCGTCGGCTCGCTCATCCACGTGTACTCGCTCGGGTACATGGAGCACGACCCGGACAAGCGGCGCTTCTTCGCCTACCTGAACCTCTTCGTGGCGTCGATGCTCCTGCTCGTCCTCGCCGACTCCTACCTGCTGCTCTTCGTCGGCTGGGAGGGCGTCGGCCTGGCCTCGTGGCTGCTCATCGGGTTCTGGAACCACAACCCGGCCTATGCGACCGCCGCCAACAAGGCCTTCGTCGCCAACCGCATCGGTGACGTCGGGCTGATCCTCGCGATGTCGATCATGTTCGCGACCTTCGGCACCGTGGACTACGCGGCCGTCGACGGCGCCGTCGGCGCCGCGGGCGAGGGCACGCTCACGGCGATCGGCCTGCTGCTCCTGCTCGGCGCCTGCGGCAAGTCCGCGCAGTTCCCCCTGCAGTCCTGGCTCGGGGACGCCATGGCCGGACCGACCCCGGTCTCGGCGCTCATCCACGCCGCGACGATGGTCACCGCCGGCGTCTACCTCGTCGTGCGCAGCCACCACATCTTCGACGCGGCCCCGAACGCGCAGCTCGCGGTCGTCGTCGTCGGCGCGATCACCCTCGTCTACGGGGCGATCGTCGGTTGCGCCAAGGACGACATGAAGAAGGCGCTGGCCGCCTCGACGATGAGCCAGATCGGCTACATGATGCTCGCGGCCGGGCTCGGCCCGGTCGGCTACGCCTTCGCGATCTTCCACCTCGTGACCCACGGCTTCTTCAAGGCCGGGATGTTCCTCGGTGCCGGCTCGGTCATGCACGGGATGGACGACCAGGTCGACATGCGTCGCTTCGGTGGCCTCTCGAGGCTGATGAAGATCACCTGGGTGACCTTCGGCCTGGGCTGGCTCGCGATCCTCGGGGTGCCCCCCTTCGCCGGCTTCTGGAGCAAGGACAAGATCATCGAGGCCGCCTTCGTCGGCGAGGGCTGGCGCCCGTGGGTCTTCGGTCTCACCGCCCTCATCGGCGCCGGCATCACCGCCTTCTACATGTCGCGGCTGTTCTTCATGACCTTCCACGGCAAGCGCCGCTGGACCGATGACGTGCACCCGCACGAGTCGCCGCTGACGATGACCATCCCGATGATGGTCCTCGCCGTCGGCTCGGCCTTCCTCGGTCTGGTCCTCGCGACCGTCGCCCCGATCTCGACCTGGCTCGAGCCGGTCCTCGGCCACGTGGAGCACCACGAGCCCGTCCTGCCGGTCCCGGTCATCATGGCGGGCACGCTGCTCGTCGTCGCCGTCGGCGCCGTGTGGGCCTGGCTGGTCTACGGCCGAGGTGAGGTCCCGCAGGTCGCTCCCGAGGGCAGCGCCCTCACGCGCGCAGCCCGTCGTGACCTCTACCAGGACGAGGCGAACGAGGTGCTCCTGCAGTGGCCCGGCATCGGCCTGACCCGCGGCCTGGTCTCCGTGGACGCCGACGGCGTCGACGGGGCCGGTGTCGGCGGGCTCTCCCGGTCGGTCCAGCGCAGCTCCGCGTGGTTGCGCCGCTCGCAGAACGGCTATGCCCGCTCCTACGCCCTGACGATGCTCTCCGGCGTCGTCGTCTTCCTCGCTGCCATGTGGGTGATGAACTGATGAACGACCTGCCCTGGCTCAGCCTGCTCATGGTGGTGCCGCTCACCGGCGCCGCTGTCGTGGCCGTGCTCCCTGCGAGCAGCGCGGCGCTGGCTCGCCCGATCGCCCTCGGGACATCGCTGCTCACCCTCCTGCTGGGCATCGTCGCTGCCGCGACGAGCTTCACGCGCGGGAGCACCGCGCAGTTCCAGATGGTCGAGCAGCACGAGTGGATCCCGCAGTTCGGCGTCAGCTACGCGCTGGGCGTCGACGGCATCTCGCTCGCGCTCATCCTCATGGCGCTCGTGCTCGTGCCCGTGTGCATCCTGGCCGCGTGGGACGACGTGCCCGAGGGAGGCGCCCGGCACAAGGGGTACTTCGCGCTGCTGCTGTCGCTGCTGCCCTTCATGATCGGCGTCTTCTCGGCGACCGACGTCTTCCTCTTCTACGTCTTCTTCGAGGCCATGCTCGTCCCGGTGTACTTCCTCATCGGGATGTACGGGGGCGCGCACCGCCAGGCCGCCGCGATGAAGTTCCTCCTCTTCTCCCTCGCGGGCGGGCTGATCATGCTCGTCGGTGTCATCGCGCTCTACATCCAGGGGCCCGGGGGTCCCGACGGCTTCCTGGTCGAGAGCCTCACCGGCCTGGGCATCGGCGGCGCCACCGAGCGCTGGCTCTTCGTCGCCTTCTTCATCGCCTTCGCGGTCAAGGCCCCGATGTGGCCGGTCCACACCTGGCTGCCGGACGCCGCGGCCGCCTCGAAGCCCGCCGTCGCGACGCTGCTCGTCGGCGTGCTCGACAAGGTCGGCACCTACGGGATGATCCGCTTCTGCCTCCAGCTCTTCCCGGAGGCCAGCCAGTGGGCGACCCCGGTCGTGGTGACGCTCGCCGTCTTCTCGATCCTCTACGGCGCGATCCTGGCCATCGGCCAGGCGGACATGATGCGCCTCATCGCCTTCACGTCGGTCAGCCACTTCGGCTTCATCGTCCTGGGCATCTTCGCCTTCACGTCCGTCTCCCAGGTCGGGGCCAACTTCTACATGGTCAACCACGGCTTCGCGACGGCTGGCCTCTTCCTCCTCGCCGGCATGCTGATCGCCCGGCGCGGCAGCCAGCGCATCGAGGACTACGGCGGCTGGCAGCGGGTCACCCCGGTGCTCGCCGGTTCCTTCCTCGTCGCGGGGCTCGCGACGCTGTCGCTGCCCGGCCTGTCGACCTTCGTCTCGGAGTTCCTCGTCATCGCCGGGTCGTGGCCGCGCTACCCGGTCGCCACCGCCTTCGCCGTCTGGGGCGTGGTGCTCGCAGCCCTCTACATCCTGCTCATGTACAAGCGGATCTTCACCGGCCCACCTCCCGTCGTGGGCGAGCCCGAGCTCCAGCCGGAGCCCGTCGGGGCCGTGGCGCAGCGGACCACCGGGTCCACGACCGTCGGGTCCCCGGCCGCCGACCTGCCGTACGTCCGGGCCGACCTCGACGAGGGCCGGCCCCCGGGTCGGCTCGCCGTCGCCGTGCGCGACCTCGACTGGCGGGAGAAGGCCGTCGTCGCCCCGCTCGTCGTGGCCCTCGTCGTGCTCGGGTTCTTCCCCAAGCCCGTCCTGGACACCCTCGACCCGGCGGTCGAGCGGACCCTCCAGATCGTCGGCATCACCGACACGGTCCCGTCCGTTCCGGCCGGCCCCACCGACGGCTCGACCTCCGGGAGTGACCACTGATGACCCTGCCCGTCCCCACGGCCTTCGAGGCCGTCGAGATCAGCTACTGGGCCCTCTCGCCGATGATCATCCTCCTCGTCGGGGGTTTCGTCGGGGTGCTCGTCGAGGCCTTCGCGCCGCGGTCCGTGCGGCACCTGACGCAGGTCGGGGTGGCGGTGCTGACGATCCTGCTGTCGTTCGCGGCGCTGCTCCTCATGACCGGTGACGAGATGGGCGTCACCGTCGGCGGGACCGTCGCCGTCGACGGGCCGACCCGCTTCATGCAGGGCACCCTGCTCGTCCTCGGCCTGCTGGGCCTGCTCGTCATGGCCGACCGGCTCGGCGGCGACACCGCCGATGCCTTCACGCCCATGGGTGCGGCCAGCCCGGGGTCGAGCCTCGAGGCGCAGGCCGCCCGCAAGGGGTGGTCGACGACCGAGGTCTTCCCGCTCGCGCTGTTCGCGCTGGCCGGCATGCTCCTCTTCCCGGCGTCCAACGACCTGCTGACGATGTTCGTCGCCCTGGAGCTGCTCTCCCTTCCCCTGTACCTCATGTCGGGCCTGGCCCGTCGCCGTCGGCTGCTCTCCCAGGAGGCGGCGCTCAAGTACTTCCTGCTCGGAGCCTTCTCCTCGGGCTTCTTCCTCTTCGGCGCGGCCCTCCTCTACGGCTACGCGGGCTCGATCGACCTCGCGGCGATCGCGCAGGCCGCGACCACCTCGACCGGCGAGTTCGAGGGGCTGCTGCTCCCGGGTGTCGTCATGGTGCTCGTCGGGCTGCTCTTCAAGGTCGGCGCCGTGCCCTTCCACTCGTGGACCCCGGACGTCTACCAGGGGGCTCCGACCCCGGTCACGGGCTTCATGGCCGCGTGCACCAAGGCGGCTGCCTTCGGCGCGCTGCTCCGCCTGGTGTACGTCGCCCTGGAGACCACCCGCTGGGAGTGGCGCACGGGCGTCATCGTCATCGCCGCCCTGACCATGGTCGTCGGCTCGGTGCTGTCGGTGACCCAGACCGACATCAAGCGGCTGCTGGCCTACAGCTCGATCGCGCACGCGGGGTTCATCATCGTCGCGCTGATCAGCTTCGACCGCTCGGCCGTCGAGGGTGTGCTCTTCTACGTCGTCACCTACGGCATCACGACGATCGCGGCCTTCGCCGTCGTCAACCTCGTCCGGGAGCGCGAGGCCGAGGCCACGCACCTGTCGCAGTGGGCCGGGCTGGGCCGCAACCACCCCTACCTCGCCGGGGCCTTCGCCCTCTTCATGCTCGCCTTCGCCGGGATCCCGCTGACCTCCGGCTTCACCGCCAAGGTCGCGGCCTTCCTCCCGGCGATCGAGCACGGTGGCCTGGCCGGGGTCGTGCTCGTGGTGATCGCGGTGCTCATGTCGGCGATCACTGCCTTCGTCTACATCCGGCTCATCGTCCTGATGTTCTTCACGGAGCCGAGCGGTGACGTGACCGCCGCCGCCCCCGCCACGTTGTCCCTCGTGGTCATCGGCGTCGGGGTGGTCGTTACGATCGTGCTCGGGATCTTCCCCGGGCCGCTCCTCGAGCTGGCCGAGCAGTCCAGCGTCTTCATCCCGAGGTGACCTCCGTGAGCAGCCCGACCCCGCCTGTCCTCGCCCTGCCCGGGGCCAGTGACGACCTGACCGCACGTCTGGGTGTTGGGCTGGAGCAGGTGGAGGCCCTGATCGTCGAGCGCACCCGCAACGAGGACGACTTCATCACCGAGGCCAACCTCCACCTGGCGCGGGCGGGCGGCAAGCGCTTCCGGCCGATGCTCACGATGCTCGTCGCGGAGCTCGGCGAGGGCATCAACGACCGGGTCGTCGCCGCCGCGGCGGGGGTGGAGCTGACCCACCTCGCGAGCCTGTACCACGACGACGTCATGGACGAGGCGGACCTGCGACGCGGGGCGCCGAGCGCCAACGCGCTGTACGACAACTCGACCGCGATCCTCGTCGGCGACCTGCTCTTCGGCACCGCCTCGGACATCATCGCCGACCTGGGCGCCGACGCAGTGAGGATCCAGGCGCGGACCTTCATCCGGCTGTGCTCCGGGCAGATCCGCGACGACCGTCCCTGCCCGCCGGGGCAGGACGCCCGGGAGTACTACCGGGGAGTCCTGGCGGACAAGACCGGCGTCCTCGTGGCCACCGCCGCGCGCTACGGCGCGATGTACAGCGGCTGCACGCCCGAGGTCGTCGAGCTGGTCACCGAGTACGGGGAGCGGCTCGGCATGGCCTTCCAGCTCGCCGACGACCTCATCGACATCTCGAGCGAGTCGGGGGAGACCGGCAAGACGCCCGGGACGGACCTGCGCGAGGGCAAGCGGACCCTGCCGGTCCTCAACGCCCTCGCCTCCGAGGACCCGGCCGACGCCGAGCTGCGCGAGCTGCTGACCTCCGACCTGCGCGAGCCCGAGCGGCTCGAGCGCGCCCTGGAGCTCCTGCGGCCGCACCGGGCGATGGCCGACGCCCGCGAGGAGACCCTCGCCGTCGGCCGGCAGGCCGTCGAGTCCCTCGCCCCGCTACCCGACTCCGATGCCAAGGCTGCGCTCATCGCGCTCATGGAGGGCGTCGTCCACCGCGTCGGTTAGGCGCGGTCCACCCCCTTCGCCCTCGCCCGACCCTGCATTGCCCTAGGGGAATGCGCACCTGGCCGTGCATTGCCCTAGGGGAATGCGGGGTCAGAGCGGCTCGACGGGCTCCAGGGACTCGCACTCGTCCGGCGCCGGGCGACGCCGTCGGTGCGCGGTGCGCAGCGAGTCGACCGTCAGGCAGGCGAGCGCGACCCAGACGATCGCGAAGCCGACCCAACGCTCCGGGGCGAGGTGCTCGTCGAGCACGGTGACGCTCGTGATGAGCTGCAGCACCGGGGTGATGAACTGGATCAGGCCGATCGTCACGAGCGGGATGCGCCGGGCGGCCTCGGCGAAGAGCAGGAGCGGGACCGCCGTCACGATCCCGGCCGAGACGAGCAGCAGCGGGTGCCAGGGCGCGTCGACGGTGAAGGTCCCCTCGCCGGTCGCCGTCAACCACCACACGAGCCCGACGGCCGGAGGCAGCAGGAAGATCGTCTCGGCGGAGAGCGAGTGCAGCGCCGGCAGGGTGGCGCCCAGGCGCTTCTTGGTCAGGCCGTAGCCGCCGAAGGAGAGCGCCAGCGCGAGCGAGATCCACGGCAGGCCACCACCGGCGAGGGTGAGGTAGAGCGCGGCCACCGCGCCGATGCCGACCGCGACCCACTGGAGCGGGCGCAGGTGCTCGCGCAGCACGAGCACGCCGAGACCGACGGTGACGATCGGGTTGAGGAAGTAGCCGAGCGCCGCCTCGTTGGTGCGGCCGATGCCGACCGCGTAGACGTAGACGAACCAGTTGATGCCGATGAGGTAGGCGGCGATCCCGACGCCCAGGGCGAGGCGTCCCCGCAGCTGCCGCGCGAGCGCGACGAGCTCGTGCCGCAGCACCAGGACGACGAGGCACAACACGAAGGTCCACAGGATCCGGTGGGCGAGGATCTCGCTGGCACCGGCGGGCAGCAGGGCGTGGAAGTACAGCGGGAAGGCGCCCCAGATGCCATAGGCGAGCCACGCCGCGAGGACGCCGCGGGCGTCGCGTTGAGGGGTCACCCGGCGAGGCTACCCCCGGCCCGGCGTGCGGTCAGGCGGGGATCTCGGCGACCGCGACGAAGTTGGCCCTGCGGTGCCCGTCCTCGCGGAAGCCCAGCTGGTCGTCGCAGGTGATCAGGACGATGCGCCGGGTGTCGGGGTTCGTGCCCCACACGTCCTCGCTCGTCGTCAGCGCCTCCTTGTCGACGATCCTCGTGGACGTGACCTCGAAGCGCAGCCGCGCGCCGCCGGGGTAGCCCAGGACGACGCCGTCGCCCTTCGCCAGCTGCTCGAGGGCGGCGAAGGCGTCGGGCCGGCCCGAGGAGATCACGTGGCCGGCGATGACCGTCGTGCCCTTCGCGCCGGGCTGCACGCGGTCGTACCCGGTGAACCAGATGACCTCGCCGGGGGAGGGGTTGACCTTGCCGCCGCGCAGGCCCTGGGGCTCGATCCGCGTGGAGAGGCCGACCGCGGGGATGCTCAGGGAGGTCGCGGCGGTCTCGGCGTCCGCGGCCCGGGTACCCGCACGTGCCTCGGCGGCCGACTGCGGGGCGTCCTCGCCCTGCGTCACCCGCACGCTCGGGTCGGGCGCGACGGTCGCGGACGAGCTGCCCCCGGACGAAGGGGAGGTCCCGGGCCTCGCCGTGCCCTCACCGGCGCCGCCGCAGGCGGCGAGCGCGAGCGTGAGGGCGGCGGCTGCCGCGCTGCGCCCCGGGCGGCGCGGGAGGGTCATGTGGTTCACCTTGTCATGCGCGGTGGGCCGCCCGCGACAGTCGCGGACGGCCCACCCGGTGGTGCGTCGGATCAGGCCTTCGTGGACCGGGCGGCCTTCGCGGTGCCCTTGCCCGCGGAGGGGCTCTGCGGCCAGATCATGATGACCGCGGGGCGCGGCTGGGTGTTGCCCCGGTAGGGGAAGGTGCTCTTGACGTTGGTCGTCGAGGCGCCGTCGTCCTCGCCCGGGTGCTGGACCGCGGCGAAGACGACCCGCTCGTCCCACTCGATGAGCGGGCCGCAGCACTCGGAGAAGGCGGGGACGGAGAGGAACTGCTGCAGGTGCCCCTTGTGCTCGCCCTCGAGCGGCATGAGGTACATGCCGTCGCAGCTGCCGAGGGCGTTGCCGTCGGTCGCGATCCACAGGTTGCCCTCGCCGTCGAAGGCCACGTTGTCCGGGCACGAGATGGCGCTGACCTCGGACTTGTCGTAGCCGTTGAAGTACGTCTGCGGGTCGCTCGGGTCACCGCAGACGAGGACGAGCTTCCAGTCGAAGCCGGCCACGGTGTGGTCGCCACCCCGGGGCGTGATCTCGAGGACCTGACCGTGCTTGTTGTTGGCCCGGGGGTTCACCTCGTCGACCTGCGCGGGGGCGCGCCTGGAGTTGTTGGTGAGCGCGGCGTAGACGCGGCCGTTGACGGGGTTGACCTCGACGTCCTCGGGGCGGTCCATCTTGGTCGGGCTGACCGCGTCGGCCGCCAGGCGGGTGTGGACGAGGACCTCCTCGAGGGTGAACCCGTCGACGGCGGACCGGCCGTCGACGACGAGCGGCAGCCACTCGCCGTCGCCGTCGTGGATCCCGTCGACCGAGCCGTTGCCGTTGAACTTGGCGACGTAGAGGTCACCCTCGTCCAGGAGGGCGTGGTTGCCCGCAGCATCGCCCTCGACGTAGGTCCTCGAGGAGACGAACTTGTACATGTAGTCGAAGCGCTCGTCGTCACCCATGTAGACGACGACGCGGCCGTCACCCGCGACCGTGACATTGGCGCCCTCGTGCTTGAAGCGGCCCAGCGCGGTCAGCTTGCGCGGGGTGCTCGACGCGTCGAAGGGGTCGACCTCGACGATCCAGCCGTGGCGGTTGGCCTCGTTGGGCTCACGCGTGAGGTCGAAACGCGGGTCGAGCCGGTCCCAGTCGTGCTGGGCCCGGTTGCCGCTGGCGAGGCCGTAGCGGGCGGCGGCGCGACCGGCGCGGTCGTCGCTCGGGGCGGCCGGCTGGGTGAAGTAGAAGTTGAAGTTCTCCTCGCCGGACAGGACGGTGCCCCACGGCGTCGTGCCCCCGGCGCAGTTGCCGAAGGTGCCCAGCGGCGTCGTGCCGGCGGGGTCGGCCGAGGTCTTGACGAGGTCGTGGCCGCGGACGGGGCCGGCGAAGGTGAACGGCGTCTGGGCCGTGATGCGGCGGTTGAGCGGAGCACCCTGGGTGTACGTCCACTTGCTGTTGGGGTTCTTGCGGGTGATCTCGACGACCGTCATGCCGTGGGCGTTGAGGGTGATGCCGACCTGGTCGTCGGTGAGTGCTTCGGCGCTGGTGTAGCCGGCGAACATCAGCTCGTTGTTGGTGTACTCGTTGTTGACGACGAGGACGGCCCGGTTGGCGCTGCCGTGGCGCAGGACCCCGACGTAGTCGCAGTTGTAGCCCATCTGGCCGGCCTGGGCGGCGGCGGTCTGGTGGTCGAAGTCGAAGGCCGGGGCGCCCTTGAGGATGGGGTCACCCCACGCGATGATCGGGGCCCACTGGAAGCCCTCCGGGACGACGACCTCGTCGACACCCGCGGGGACCGCGTCGATCGGCTCGAAGCCGAAGGGCGCCTTCTTGCCGGTCCGGGCGGCGGTGGCGGCAGCGGCGGGCTGGGCGAACGAGGTCGCGGCGACGTGTCCGGGAACTACCGATTCTGATCATTCGGCCCGTTTTGAACGAGGAATTTGATCATCGTGATCAAAGGTCACTGGTGAACGAAGACTTTGATCAATCTGAACGAGGAATCTGATCAATTCCACTTCCCCACCGAGTGGCCGAGCCACCCCTGACAGGCTGAGGCACCCATCGTGCGGTCGTTCTGACGACCCGGCGCTCGTGACCCTTCCTCGCCGCGTGAGGACCTCCCGTCAGCGGACGTTCAGTGACTGTCGCCCAGCCGCCCAGTCACGAGCTCGCGACGCTCAGCAGATGCCTGGTTGAGCCCGACGATCTCGACGCTCTTGCCCAGACGTTCGTACTTGGCCTGCACTCCGTCCAGGGCGGCAACAGTCGAGGCATCCCAGATGTGACTGTCGGTGAGGTCGATGACGACCCGGGCAGGGTCGGCGGCGTAGTCGAACTGGTAGACGAGGTCGTTGCTGGTGGCGAAGAAGAGCTCGCCCGTGACCTTGCAGACCCGCACATCGGGCTCCCCGTCACCGTCGACGTCGGTGTCAACGATCCGTGCGGTTCTGGTCATTCCCAAGGGATCTCTACCGGGCGTCCGTTGCCGCCGCAGTTGAGGACCGCGGATGCGTCGCCGAAGACGTGGGTGAGAGTGACTCGCTCGCCGACGGCACAGGTGTCGCGCAGTTCCGCCGGTCGGCCATTGAGGCAGGATTTTCGCCGGATCGTCAGCAGTGCAGTGCCCTCGGGGACACCCAGACGTGAGGCGACCTCGCCGGTCGCTCCCACTGAGCGCGTGTGCTCCACGCCGGCATCGAATTCCACGCCGCAGCGGGATCGAAGTGACTTGTACACGGACGTCTCGGTCAGGTCCGCGTCCAAGAGGGGCGCCGCCACCGAGGCGATGATCCACAGCCGGTCGAAGGCGATGGGATCGTCGTCGACGAAGCGCACCCTTGTGATGTGCACGAAGGGGGTGTCCGCTTCGAGGCCCAGTGCGCGGGCGACCACTTCGCTGGTCACGACCCGCTGGGCCAGCACCTCCGAGCGCTCAGAGGTGCCGTTGGCCGTTATGGCCTCTCGCAGGCTGTACATGGGTCCGAGCCCGCTGGTGCGGCTGGCATTGATGACATAGGACTGCCGTCCTCGGGCCCCACCGACGACCCCTCGCTCGCGCAGGGGTTCAAGTGCGCGGCGGATGGTGCCGCGGCTGACGCCGTATTCCGTGGTCAGCGACAACTCGCCCGGAAACCCGTCGACGAACTCGCCGCCCTGAACCCTGCGCATCAGGTCATCGCTGATCTGTCGCCACCGCGGAAGTGTGTGCACACCCACTCCTAGGAAATGTATAGACATTAGGCTACGGTCGGGGTCATGAACGACACGCGCCGCCGGGCGACCATCGTCGCAGGCATTGCCATCATCCTCGTCCTCATCGCCGGGGTGGTGTTTGCCAGCCAGGACGAGGGAGGTAGACCGACTGTCGGGCAAAATTCCTCGCAGAAGGGGGCGCCGAGCCAGGCGATCGCCGATCCGCGCGAGGCTGAGGAACGGGTCGGGTTGGCTCGACGGGACGCTGACACCGTCACGGCGATAGGGGACAAGGACGCCGACCTCGTGCTCATCGAGTACTCCGATTACCGGTGCCCCTTCTGCGGGGCCTTCGCTCGTGACACCTTCCCGAAGCTGAAAGCGCAGTACATCGACACCGGCAAGTTGCGCTTCGAGTGGCGGGACTTTCCCGTCTTCGGCCCAGAGTCGGAAGACGGGGCGATGGCCGCACGGGCTGCCGGTGAGCAGGACCTGTACTGGGAGTACCACGATGCGATGTACCAGGACGCCCCCGAGCGTGGCCACCTGAAGATCACCGACAAAAAGATCATGGACTGGGCCAATGAGATCGGCGTTCCGGACCTAGAGCAGTTCGAGAAGGACCTGGACAGCCCCGAGCTGCGCGCCAAGGTCGATGCCGACACCCAGGAAGCCCGCCAGGTAGGCGCAACAGGGACCCCGACCTTCCTGATCGGCCAGGACCTCATCGTTGGCGCGCAGCCGACCGAGGCCTTCCAGCAGGCCATTGACGAGCAGCTCGAGGCTCTGGAGGACAGCTGATGGACATCGGGTACACCGGCGCCTTCCTCGGTGGCGTTCTCACGCTTCTCAGCCCATGCTCGGTCATGCTGCTTCCGGCCTTCTTTGCCTACGCCTTCACCTCGCCGAGCGCACTCATCGGTCGCACGCTGGTGTTCTACGCAGGCCTGAGCATCACCCTCGTTCCGCTGGGGGTTTTCTCCGGGTCGCTCGGATCCCTCGTGACGACCCATCGCTCACTCATGGTGACGGTCGCCGCGGGAGTGGTCATCGTCCTGGGCCTGTGGCAGCTCTCGGGGCTGCCGGTGCCCGGCGTGTCCCGCACGCAGCACGGCGGTAGCAGTGACCGCACCTCCATCGGTTCAGTCTTCGCCCTCGGCTCCGTATACGCGGTCGCCGGTGTGTGTGCCGGCCCGATCCTCGGGTCAGTGCTCATGGTGGCCGCTGTGAGCGGCAACCCCGTCTACGGGGGTTCCATGCTCGCTCTCTACTCGCTGGGCATGACCGTCCCGCTCTTCGTGCTCGCGGCGGTCTGGAAGCGTCTGGGTGCTCGCGGACGGGCGTTCGTCGCCCCCAAGGAGGTCTCGATCGGGCCTTGGCGCAACACCTGGGCCATGCTCGTCTCCGGGGTGTTGTCGATCGGCATTGGCGTTGTGCTCATCCTCACCGATGGCACCGCCAGCCTCAGTGGCGTGTTCACCATCGGCACCCAACGCTCGGCGGAGTCGGCGCTCAGCGTCTGGAGCTCGGGCGTGTCCGACGTCTGGTTCGTCCTTGCTGCGGCTGTCGTCCTCGCAGGGGCTCTACTCTGGCGCAATCAGAGCGAGAAGCGACAGTCGAGGGCGTCCGCCTCAGGGTCAACCCCTTCGACTTCTGACTTCGTGCGCAAGGAGAACTGATGTGAAGACCCTCATCGAGTCACCGGAGCGGGGACAACCGTTCTTGATCGCTGAGTTGCGGACGTGGCAGTCACGCCGATGGTGGACCGTCGTCGGGGTCGCGGTGCTGACAGTGGTCGCGACCGCGATCCCGACCGCGATGATCCCCAGCCCGGTGTTCAGCCGGGAGGTCCCCACTACTGCGTGGGCGTGGCCCGTGCTGATGATGACCTCGACCCTGGCCGGGCTGGTCGCTGCGACATACGTTGCCCGGCGTGATGTGCGCGACGAGGGCGAACGCGGCTCACGACTGGGCATGCTCGGGGCATTCACGACCTTCTTCGCCGTCGGATGCCCGGTGTGCAACAAGCTCGTCCTCATCGCCCTGGGCTACTCCGGAGCAATGCAGTACTTTGCGCCGGTGCAGCCGCTGCTCGCCGCCGTGGCCATCGTGCTGCTGGCGTGGGCATTCGTCGTCCGCGTCCGCCGCGAACGCTCCTGTCCCCGATTTCCCTCCGTGTGCACGTAGGGACATGCGTCGTGGGGCGGTCAGGCGAGGGCGAGGAAGAGTTTCTCCATCGCAGCCTTGTCGTCTTCGTTGACGCCTTCTGGTGAGGAGAGGCACTCCTGCAGGCCGGAGGAGACGATGGCGAAACCGGCCCGGTCGAGGGCCTTGCTGGCTGCGGCGAGCTGGGTGACCACGTCCTTGCAGTCGCGGCCCTCCTCGATGAGACGGATCACCCCACCGATCTGACCCTGCGCCCGGCGTAGCCGGTTGATGACCGGCCCCATGTCATCCATGTCCAAAGCGACCATGCGTCCTTCTCCTTCGTGATCGGGTGCGTCAGCCGACCTGGCCGGCAGCGCAGTCAGGTCGGCGTCGAGTCGAGCGCGCACATCACTGCGATGTCCTGACCACTCATTCTCTGTCACGCCAACCATGGTGTCGGGTTCGAGGGGCACTCCCATCGAGTGCACGACCTTGGTGACTGCTGTTGACACAATACCCCCAGGGGTATTAATTTGTCACCCATGGAACCCACGATCATGACCATCGAGACCCCGAGCCTGGGCGACCGTTCCTACCTCGCCCACGACGGCGACGTCGCCTTCGTCGTCGACCCACAGCGAGACATCGACCGTGTGCTCGCGGTCGCCGAGGAGGCCGGCGTGCGAATCACCGACGTCTTCGAGACCCACCTCCACAACGACTACGTGACCGGGGGCCTGGCCCTCGCCCGCCGCCTCGGCGCGCGGTACCACGTCAACGCTGAGGACGAGGTCTCCTTCGACCGTCAGTCCATTCGCGACGGGGACGTCGTCGAGATCTCCCCGACGATGCGCGTGCGTGCCATCGCGACCCCGGGCCACACCTTCACCCACCTGTCCTATGCGATGGAGACGGTCACCGACTCCGGTGCCACGGCCTCGGCCGTTTTCACCGGGGGCTCGCTGCTCTTCGGTGCCACGGGGCGACCGGACCTGCTCGGCCAGGAGCACACGGGCGCCCTCGTGCGCCACCAGTTCGCCTCGATCCACCGACTGGCAGACGAGCTGCCCGAGCACGCCGAGGTGATGCCGACGCACGGTTTCGGATCCTTCTGCTCCTCCGGGTCAACCGGTGGCTCCACCGAATCGACCATCGGTCAGGAGAAGCGCAACAACCCCGTGCTCACCCAGGACCAGGAGCAGTGGGTCGCCGACACCCTTGCCGGCCTGGATGCCTACCCGGCCTACTACGTCCACATGTCCCCAGCCAACGCTGCCGGACCGAACGAGGCCGACCTGAGCACCCCCGAGCAGGCCGACAAGGACACCCTCGCGGAGCGCATCGACGCCGGCGAGTGGGTCATCGACCTGCGCACCCGCACCGCGTTCGCGGCCGGTCACGCCACCGGGACGCTGAACTTTGGCCTCGACGGTCAGTTCTCCACCTATCTCGGGTGGCTCATCCCCTGGGATGCCCAGGTCACCCTGCTCGGTGAGAGCTCCGAGCAGGTCGCGCAGGCCCAACGCGAGATGGTGCGCATCGGTCTGGACCGGATTGCCGGCGCAGCTACCGGTGGACCCAAGGACTGGACCGACCGTCCACTCGGCACCTTGGAGACGGCCGCCTTCGCCGACCTGTCCCAGGTGCGTCACCACCGCCCCGTGCACATCCTCGACGTCCGCCTCGCTGGCGAGTACGAGAACAGCCACATCGAGGGTGCGCAGAACGTCCCGATCGGCGAACTGCTCGAGCGCATCGAGGAGATCCCGCAGCGCGAGCTGTGGATCCACTGCGGCAGCGGCTACCGGGCCTCGATCGCCGCGTCGGTCCTCGCGGCGCACGACCACCAGGTTGTCCTCGTCGACGACGCCTTCGGCAACGCCGGCGATGCCGGCCTGCCGATGACCTCCTCCAACTGACCCACCGTCACCCCACTCCAAGGAGACCCAATGTGCCGTCAAGCGACCTGCCGTCAATGCGGCAAGACCACCTGGGCCGGTTGCGGCCAGCACGTCGACCAGGTGATGAAGGGGGTGCCCGGCAGCAAGCGCTGCCCCGGTCACTCCACCCCGACGAAGGGGGGCGGCGCCTCCCGCAGCCCGCTCGCCCGGCTCTTCGGGCGCGGCTGAGCCGCCTGGAGTCCGGCGGGGGGAGGCCCCTGATTCTGCGCCCCCGCAGGACTCACCCATCAACTCCACTAGGAGCCCATCGTGCCCCTTGCTGTCATCCCACTAGGCCTGGTCATCGGCATCGCCCTCGGTGCCTTGGGCGGCGGAGGGTCCATCCTCGCCGTACCCGCCCTCGTGCACGTCTTGGGGCAGGACCCGGTCACCGCCACGACCAGCTCGCTGATCATCGTGGGCATCACCTCCCTCCTCTCGTTGCCCGCGCATCACCGTGCGCAGCGGGTGAGCTTTGGACAGGGCATGACCTTCGGGTTGCTGGGCACGGCCGGCTCCTTCGCTGGGTCAGCCGCCTCTCGAGCCGTGCCCGGAGAGGTCCTTATGACCGTCTTCGCCGTGCTCATGGTCGTCGTGGCCGTCTTGATGCTGCGGCGCAGCCGCAGCGGATCACTGCAGAGTGACGACACCGGACCCCACGAGCCGATCCTCACCCTCCACCCCCTGACCTGCGTCTGCCCGCGCCTGCTCAAGCTCGTCGTCGCTGCCACCCTCGTCGGACTGCTGACCGGGTTCCTCGGTGTCGGTGGCGGCTTCGTGCTCGTCCCCGCCCTCGTACTCGTCCTCGGATTCACGATGCCCGTGGCAGTCGGTACCTCCCTGCTCGTCATCGCCATCAACAGCGGCACAGCGCTGGCTGCACGGGCGCAGCAGGGGGTCGGCGAACTGGACTGGCCCCTCATCCTCGGCTTCGCCACAGTTGCCGTCATCGGCAGCCTCGTCGGCAGCCGCGTCGCCGACCGACTCCCGGCAGAACGACTCTCGCAGGCCTTCGCGGTCCTCGTGCTGGCCATCGCCGCCTTCACGGCCGCACAGGCCGTGCCAGCTCTCCTGGCCTGACCCGAACGCATTCACACCGAACGAAAAGGACCCCCCTTGACCACCGACACCACCCCCCGACCTGCCACCCTCGACTCCGCGCAGGTGCGCGAGTGGATTGCCAGCACCAACGACGCGCGCATCATCGATGTGCGCACCCCCGGCGAGTTCGCCGGCATGCACATCCCCGGCTCCTACAACGTGCCCCTGGACCTCCTCGAGGAGCACCGCCGCGAACTGGCCGAGCACCTTGACGACGACGTCGTCCTCGTCTGTCGCTCCGGAGCCCGCGCCTGCCGCGCCGAGAGCGCCCTCGCCTCGGCCGGCCTGCCCAACCTGCACGTCCTCGACGGTGGCATCACCGCCTGGGAGAGCGCCGGCGGCGACGTCATCCGCGGCGATGGGACGTGGGACCTCGAGCGACAGGTGCGACTCGTGGCCGGCTCGATCGTGCTCACCGGAGTCCTCGTGAGCACCCTCGTGCCCCAGGCCAAGTGGATCTCGGCCGGCATCGGCGCTGGGCTGACCGCCGCAGCCCTGACCGACACTTGCGCCATGGGGATGCTCCTGTCCAAGCTCCCCTACAACCGCCGCAACGTGCCCGACCTTGAGACGGTCTTTGCACAGTTGCAGAGCTCGTACGCACCAACGGCGACCTGACGTACCCAACCGCCGGACCCGTTGACCTCAGGTGCTGAGCCTGCCGGGCCGGTCACAGAGGCGACGCCGAGTGCCGCTAGAAGCCTTGGCTTGCTGTCGGCGGCACTGCTGCACGGATAGGTGACAGTCGGTAGTCACAGGCGACATCGCTGGTCTGGGGCCTGCTGTGCGCTGGTGCCTGTACGGGCCTGTTCGCGCAAGTGCCGCGGTGACCTTGCTTGCAGTAGGGAGTGATCAGATTCCTCGGTCGGGTTGTGATCAGATTCCTCACCTGAGGGTGACTGCGTGATCAGATTCGATGGTGACCGGACACGACGGTCGTCAGGCCCACGACGGCCGCGGTGGCACCGCCCGCCTTGAGGACGGAGCGACGCGACGCGGCGACGACGTCGCCGAAGTACGCGTTGTCCGTGGAGTTGGGGACCGGCTGGCTGCAGGCGTCCCCGCACTTCCAGGTGCACGTGGCGGCCGAGCGGCCGCCGTCGCGGTGCCCGCCGGCGAGCGGCAGCATCGTGCGGTCGTTGCGGGGTGGGGTCATGGTGCTCTCTCCTCCTGGGGCCCTGACCGCCTCGCGGGCAGGGGTGGTGCGCGGACCTCCGCAACCTAGGGAGGCCGGGGACCCGCCGGGCGGCATCGACATGACGAGCAGGTGACGGGCAGTCGAACGCTGGTCCCCGCTCGGTGACCCGCGGGTCACGTGGCGGGGTGAGCACCGCCGAGACCCGGGACCGGGTGACGAAGGGGAGGTCCGCCCCCTTCGCCGTCGTCGACCTCGACCCGTGACCCTCCGAGGAGCGACGAGCGGGCCCTCTGCATTGCCCTAGGGGAATGCAGAGGGCCCGCTCGTCGTACCGGGGTCGAAGGGGGAGTGCCGGGTCAGCCCTCGACGGTCCAGGTGTCCTTGCCGTCGAGCAGGGCCTGCAGGTCGTCGTCGGTGGCGGGGCCACCGGCGAGCTCGACCGCGGACTCGACCTGGGCGCGGGTCTGGTCGTCGTAGGTCGGTCGGGAGACCGCGCGGAAGATGCCCATCGGCACGTGGGTCATCGACTCGGAGTCCAGGCGGCTGATGGAGAAGGCCTGGCTGGGGTCGGTCAGCGTGACGTCGTGGACGACCACGTGGTCGGCGAGGCCCTGCTCCGTGACCTCGGCCTCGGCGACGAAGCGCACCGAGCCGCCCTCGCCGCGCACGAGCAGCTCGCGCTCGCCGTCCTCGCCGATGGCCACCGGCTCACCGTCGCGCAGGTGGACCAGACGGGCCTTCTGCTGCTCGACGTCCTTGATGAGCTCGAAGGCGCCGTCGTTGAAGATCGGGCAGTTCTGGTAGATCTCGACGATCGAGGTCCCACGGTGCGCGGCAGCCGCCTTGAGCACCTCGGTGAGGTGCTTGCGGTCGGAGTCCATGGTCCGCGCGACGAAGGTGCCCTCGGCGCCCAGCGCGAGCGAGATCGGGTTGAAGGGGGCGTCGACGCTGCCCATCGGCGAGGACTTGGTGACCAGGCCGGGCTGCGACGTCGGGGAGTACTGCCCCTTGGTCAGGCCGTAGATGCGGTTGTTGAAGAGCAGGATCGTCATGTTGACGTTGCGTCGCATCGCGTGGATCAGGTGGTTGCCGCCGATGGACAGGGCGTCGCCGTCACCCGTGACGACCCACACCGACAGGTCCGGGCGGCTGGTCGCCAGCCCGGTCGCGATCGCCGGCGCGCGGCCGTGGATCGAGTGCATGCCGTAGGTGTCGAGGTAGTACGGGAAGCGTGAGGAGCAGCCGATGCCGGAGACGAAGGTGATGTTCTCCCTGCGCAGGCCGAGCTCGGGCAGGAAGCCCTGGACCGCCGCGAGGATCGCGTAGTCACCGCAACCGGGGCACCAGCGGACCTCCTGGTCGGAGGCGAAGTCCTTGCGGGTCTGCTTCTCGCCGTCGGGCAGCGTGGGGACACCCTCGGTGCCGGACGCGACCGTGGGGATGCCGAGATCGATGCTCATGCCGAAACCTCCTGGAGGGCTGCGTCGATGACCTCGGCCAGGTCGGCGACCTTGAAGGGCAGGCCGCGGACCGAGGTGTGGGAGCGGACGTCGACGAGGTACTTCGCGCGCAGCAGCATCGCCAGCTGCCCGAGGTTCATCTCGGGGACGATGACGCGGTCGTAGGCACGCAGGACCTCACCGGTGTTCGCCGGGAAGGGGTTGAGGTGGCGCAGGTGCGCGTGGGCGACGGACTGGCCGGCCGCCCGCAGGCGGCGCACCGCGGCGAGGTTGGGGCCGTAGGTCGAGCCCCAGCCGAGGACGAGGACCCTGGCGTCGCCGCTCGGGTCGTCGACGACGAGGTCGCCGATCCCATCGGCAACCTTGGCGACCTTTTCAGCGCGCGTGCGGACCATGAGGTCGTGGTTGTCCGGGTCGTAGGAGATGTTGCCCGTGACCGAGTCCTTCTCGATGCCACCGATGCGGTGCTCGAGGCCGGGGGTGCCCGGCACCGCCCACGGGCGGGCGAGGGTCTCCTCGTCCCGGACGTAGGGGTGGAAGACGGGGTTGCCCTTGGCGTCCTCGCCGTTGGGCTCGGTGGCCAGCTCGACGGGGAAGGAGGGCAGCGAGTCGACGGAGGGGACCTGCCAGGGCTCGGAGCCGTTGGCGAGGTAGCCGTCGGACAGGAGGAAGACCGGCGTGCGGTAGACCGTCGCGATGCGCACGGCCTCCAGGGCCGCGTCGAAGCAGTCGGCGGAGGTCTGCGGCGCGATGATCGGCACCGGCGACTCGCCGTTGCGGCCGAACATCGCCTGGAGCAGGTCGGACTGCTCGGTCTTGGTCGGCAGGCCGGTGCTCGGACCGCCGCGCTGCACGTCGACGATGACGAGCGGCAGCTCCAGGCTCACGGCCAGGCCGATCGTCTCGGACTTCAGGGCGACGCCCGGGCCGGAGGTCGTCGTCACGCCGACGGACCCGCCGAAGGAGGCGCCGAGCGCGATGCCGATGCCGGCGATCTCGTCCTCGGCCTGCAGGGTCGTCACGCCGTGGCGCTTGTACGCCGACAACGCGTGCAGGATGTCGCTCGCCGGGGTGATCGGGTAGGAGCCAAGCACGAGCGGGCGGCCCGCGCGGTGGGCGCCGGCGACGAGGCCGAGGGACAGCGCGGCGTTGCCGGTGATGTTGCGGTAGGTGCCGGGGGGTGTCGGGGCGGCGGCGACGGTGAAGGGGACGGCGAAGTCCTCGGTCGTCTCCCCGTAGTTCCAGCCGGCACGCAGGGCGGCGAGGTTGGCGGCGAGGATGTCCGGCTTGGCGCCGAACTTGCCCGCGAGGAAGTCCTCGGTGGCCCGCGTCGGGCGGGAGTACATCCACGACAGCAGGCCGAGGGCGAACATGTTCTTCGCCCGCTCCTTCTCCTTGCGCGTCAGCGAGCTGAACTCGGCGAGCGCCTCGACGGTGATCGAGGTCAGCGGCAGCGCGTGCACGTGCCACGACTCGAGCGTGTCGTCCTCGAGCGGGCTGGTGCTCCAGCCGACCTTCTTGAGGTTGCGGGTGGAGAACTCGTCGGTGTTGACGATGATCGTCGCGCCGCGGGGGACGTCGGAGAGGTTGGCCTTGAGCGCGGCCGGGTTCATGGCGACCAGCACGTCGGGGGCGTCGCCCGGGGTGAGGATGTCCCAGCTCGCGAAGTGCAGCTGGAAGGAGCTGACCCCCGGGATCGTCCCCTGGGGGGCACGGATCTCGGCCGGGAAGTTCGGCAGCGTCGACAGGTCGTTGCCCAGGGCCGCGCTGTCCGCGGTGAACCGGTCTCCCGTCAGCTGCATCCCGTCGCCCGAGTCACCGGCGAAGCGGATGATGACGCGGTCCTTGGCCTGGGTCGTCGCTGTGCTGCTCATGGTGGGTGGTCGTGCCCCTATGCAGGTCGGTCGTGTCGAGGAGATCCCCCCGGTCTCCTCCCATGGTAAGGCGGACCTGCCCGGTGTCTGTAGTTGGTCACGTTATGAGATGGATAACGCCGCGTTATGCAAAGCGCGCCTGGCCCTCGGCGACCTCGAGCCGCAGCGCGTCGCCGGGCGCCAGCAAGCGCAGCCGCGGCAGGAGCAGCTCGACGACGGTCGCGGGCTGGTGGTGCATCGGCTTGGTCTCCGGGTGCGGGTGGTAGACGAGTCCCTCGACCCGCTCGCCCCGGCGCGTCACCGCGCACTCGACGAAGGAGAAGGTCTCCGCCGGGTGCACGTCGGTCCACCGCACGTCCGCGAAGGTCCACCGCGGCTCCTCGAGCACGAGCCGCAGCGGGGCGAGGTCGACGTTGACGGTCGCCATGACGAAGGGGGTGAGATCCAGCCCTCGTGCCGCGAGGTGCGGGGCCTGGAGCTCGATCGTGCCGGCCGCGAAGGGGGAGTCGCTCGCCCGGCCGGAGGCGACCCCGTGACCGGCGACGACGACCCCCGTCGTCCCCGGACCGCTCACCTGACGAGCTGGGGCGTGAGCGGCGGGGTCCACCACTCGCCGTTGTTGGCCTTGATCGCGCCCACGACGTGGATGACGGTCGCGGCGACGATGACGAGCGGGTAGGTGAGGAAGCCGACGAGCACGAGCATGAGCACGCTCGAGACGATGAGCAGGATCGCGGTGATGATCTGCACGTTGAGGCTGTTGGCGGCGTGCTGGCGCACGAAGGGCCCGCGGTCCTTGTAGATCAGGTAGATGACGAGCGAGCCGACGAAGCCCAGGGTGCCGGCGCTCAGCGGGAGCAGGATCGCCGGCACGAGGTGCGCCAGCATCCCGAGGTTGCGCTCCTCGCTCGGGCCGAGCGCCTGCTGGGCGTACTGCGGGGGGTTCGGGTGCTGCGGGTGCTCGCTCACGGGGTCCTCCTGTGTGGGTCGTTGCCCTCGACTCTGCCCCGTCGGCGCAGCCGGATCCATCCGGGGCGCCGCCGGGCCGAAGGGGGGACATCCCCCCTTCGGCCGGCGGTGGCGCGGTGGTGCGGGCGGTGGTGCGGTCAGGCCGCCTCGACGCCGTCCGGCAGGACGGTGGGTCCGGGGGTGGCGGACTTGCCGCGGCTGGTCTTGCCGTTGATGTCCTTCGTCGACTGGGCGAGCATGATCGTCGCGTGGGCGATCGCGTCGCTCATGATGTCGAGGGCATCCATGTTGATGTTGCTGATGTCGTCGGCGGGGGTGTGGTAGTTCGGGTCGTAGATGACGCCGGCCTCACCGCCGAACATCTCGACCTGCTCCGGGGTCTTGGTCCCGTCGGCGCCGGTGAAGAGGCCGGAGGCCGGGACACCCGCGAAGATGAAGGCCGAGTAGTCGCTGCGACCGGAGAACTCGGTGTCCACCCACGGCTGGCCGTCGGCGTCGAAGTAGTCGGTGAAGACCTGCTCCGTCGCCGCCGAGCCGGCCGGCACCTCGACCGGGGCCTCGTAGGTCGACTCGTTCGCGTCGTACACGCCGATGATGTGGTTGGGCGAGGCGATCATGTCGAAGTTGAGGTACGTCGCGATGTCGTCGAGCGCGGCCGGGTCGTTCTCCTGCAGGTCGGCGACGTAGTGCTCGGAACCCAGCAGGCCGAGCTCCTCGGCGCCCCACCAGGCGAAGCGGACCTTGTTGTTGAGCTTGTTGACCTTGCCGAGCTGGACGGCGGTCTCGAGGATGCCGGCCGAGCCGGACCCGTTGTCGTTGATGCCGGGGCCGTCGTGGACGCTGTCGAGGTGTGCGCCGAGCATGACGACGTTGTCGTCGCGCCCGGTCCGGGTCTCGGCGAGGACGTTGAAGGTCTGGCGCTCCTCCAGGGTCTTGGTGAGGACCATCTTCATCGTCACGGGGCCGCTGGCCATCTTGGCCAGGAGCGCCTGGCCCTCGGCCTGCGTCACACCGGTGGCGGGGGCGCCCGCCGGGTCGACGCCGCCGAGCGTGCCGTTGAGGGTGCCGGTGGTGTTGTTGTAGATGATCACGGCATCGGCGCCGGCGGCCTTGGCCGCGACCGCCTTCTGCGCGAAGGAGCACGCGCCGCGGCTGACGAGCGCGATCTTGTCGACGACGTCGGCGCCGGCGTAGTCACCGTCGGTGCAGCCGATGGCGGTGGTCGGTGTGGCGAGCTCGG
Organism: Janibacter terrae NBRC 107853; assembly: GCF_001591405.1. Lineage (GTDB taxonomy): Bacteria > Actinomycetota > Actinomycetes > Actinomycetales > Dermatophilaceae > Janibacter > Janibacter terrae. The sequence goes on along the minus strand of NZ_BCUV01000007.1, from coordinate 306,755 downwards.
CCGTGACCCCCTCCGCGGGCGTCGGCTGGCTGTAGGACATCGGCACGCCGTCGACGGCGCGCGCGTCGGGAGAGATCTCCTCCAGGCTGAAGGAGTGCACCTCCTCGTAGATGAAGGAGAAGTTCTGCCGCTCCGTCGTGTACCCGGCGTCGCGCAGGGTCTGCTCGACGTAGCGGGCACTCGCCTCGTAGCCGGACGTCCCGGCGCCGCGGTTGCCGTCGTTGGCGTCCGCGATGGCCTGGAGCTGCTCGAGGTGCTCGCGGACGTTGTCCACGGTGACGGCCTGCGTCATCTTCTTGCTGTTGTTCGGGTTGACTGCCTGGGCCGGGCTGCTGGCGAGGGTGGTGATCGCCAGGGCAGCGGTCGCGGCGGCCGCGGTAGCGGCGGCGGTACGAGAGCGCACGATGATGTCCTCCGGTCGGCCGGGAGGCGCCGTTGCCCCCCGGTGTCCGAGTGAACCTAGGGCCCCGCGACGCGCAACGGGGCTTTACGCGACGCCATGTCGGTGGGCGGCGCGGATAGGGTGCGGACGTGGATGGTTACCTCGTCGTCGCCGGGACGCTCGCCGTGGGCGTGCTCCTCGTCGTGGCCGCGTACACCGCCCGCCGCCTGCTCGCCCCCGCCGCCCCGACCCGCGCCAAGCTGACGACCTACGAGTCCGGTGTCGACCCGGTCGGCCAGGACTGGGCGCAGACCCGCGTCCGCTACCTCACCTACGCCTTCCTCTACGTGGTCTTCGCCGTCGACGCGGTCTACCTCTTCCCGTGGGCCCTCGTCCTGCGCTCCGACCTCGGCCCGATCAGCCTGCTCGAGGTCGCGATCTTCGTCGGGGTCGTCCTGCTCGGTCTCGTGCACGCGCTGCGGCGCGGCCTGCTGAGGTGGACGTGAGGCCATGACGACCGACCTGCCGATGCCGCGCGTGGGGGCCGTGGGTGCCCACGCACCCAAGCCGATGAAGGTCGTCCTCAACTGGGGTCGGCGCTACTCGCTCTGGGTCTTCAACTTCGGGCTCGCCTGCTGCGCCATCGAGTTCATCGCGGCCTCCATGGCCCGGCACGACTTCATCCGGCTGGGGGTGATCCCCTTCGCCCCCGGTCCGCGGCAGGCCGACCTCATGGTCGTCTCGGGTACCGTCACCGACAAGATGGCGCCGGCGATCCGCCGCCTCTACGACCAGATGCCGGAGCCGAAGTACGTCATCTCCTTCGGCGCCTGCTCCAACTCCGGGGGCCCGTACTGGGACAGCTACTCGGTGACCAAGGGCGTCGACCAGCTCGTCCCCGTCGACGTCTACGTCCCCGGCTGCCCGCCGCGCCCGGAGGCGCTGCTCCACGGCATCCTCACCCTCCAGGACCACATCGCCGCCGAGTCGCTCTCGACCGGCGCCCTGCGCGCGCGCTACGCGGGCCACCGCACGGCCGGGGCGGGCGAGGTCCGTCGCGGCCTGCTGCGTCGTCCGACGAAGGGGGCCTGACGTGCCCGAGGAGCGCCTCACCGTCGCGCCGCACGAGTGGCGCCGGGCCGTCGGCGACGCCCGGGACCGCGGCTACACCTTCTTCGACTGGCTGAGCGCGGTCGACGAGAGCGACCGCGAGGAGCGCCCCGGGCTCGACGTCGTCTGCCACCTCATCGACCCGCGCCCGACGCCCGAGCGCGACCAGCGCACCCTGCTCCTGCGCGCCCGTGTCCCCCTCGGCGAGGCGCTGGCGAGCATCACCGGGGTCTTCGCCGGCGCCGCGTGGCACGAGCGCGAGACCCACGAGATGTTCGGCCAGGAGTTCACCGGCTTCGTCGACGGCACCGGCCTGGGGCTGCGCTCGCTCCTCCTGCCCGACGGCTTCGAGGGGACGCCCCTGCGCAAGTCCTTCGTCCTCGCCGCCCGCGCGACCCGCCCCTGGCCCGGCGGCAAGGAGCCCGGCGAGGGGCACTCCACGAGGTCGCCGAGCCGCCGCCGGGTCGCCGCCCCCGGGGTGCCCGGGCCCGAGTGGGGGCCGCGAGAGCCATGAGCCTGCTCGAGATCTCCCTCCGCTCCCTGGCCGCGCTCGCGGCCCTGCTCGTCCTGCCGCTCGTCGCGGGCCAGGCCGAGCACAAGGTGATGGCGCACATGCAGGGCCGGCTCGGCCCGATGTACGCCGGTGGCTTCCACGGCTGGGCCCAGCTCGTCGCCGACGGGGTGAAGTTCGTCCAGAAGGAGGACATCACCCCCGCCGCCGCGGACCGCGGTGTCTTCCGCCTGGCCCCGGCCGTCGCCCTCATCCCCTACCTCGTCGCCCTGGCCCTGCTGCCGGTCCACCCGGGGGTCTCCGCCGCGGACGTCCCCGGCAGCGTGCTGCTCGTGCTCGCGGTGACGGGCGTCGGTGTCCTCGGGACGCTCATGGCCGCTTGGGCGAGCGCCAACAAGTACGCGCTCATCGGCGGGATGCGCTCTGCCGCACAGCTGCTCGCCTACGAGCTGCCGCTCGTGCTGTCCGTCGCGTCCGTCGCCATGGCCGCCGGGACGCTCTCGCTCCCCGGGGTCGTCGAGGCCTGGTCGCCGTGGTGGCTCGTGTGGCAGCTGCCCGGCGCGCTCGTCTTCCTCGTGGCCGCGACCGCGGAGCTGCAGCGTCCCCCCTTCGACGCCCCGATCGCCGACAGCGAGGTCGTCATGGGCCCCCTCACCGAGTACACGGGGCTGCGCTTCGCCTTCTTCATGCTCGCCGAGTACGCGGGCATGGTCGTCATGGGGCTGCTCTTCGGCGTGCTCTGGCTCGGCGGCTGGCAGGGCCCGCTGGCCGAGCACCTCGGGTGGCTGTGGACCCTGCTCAAGGGCTCGCTCGTCGTCCTGCTCATCATCTGGATCCGCGTCTCCTGGCCGCGCCTGCGCGAGGACCAGCTGCAGCGCCTCGCGTGGACGGTGCTCGTCCCGCTCGCGCTCGCGCAGCTGGCGCTCACGGCCGTCGGGGTGGTGGTGACCGCATGAGCAAGGACTTCGTGCCGGGCCTGGCCAAGGGCATGGCGGCCACCGCCAAGCAGCTCTTCGCCACGCCGCACACCGCCGAGTACCCCGACGTCGCCCCCGAGCTGCCGGCCCGCTCCCGCGGGGTCATCGCCCTCGTCGAGAGCAACTGCACCTCGTGCATGCTCTGCGCCCGCGAGTGCCCGGACTGGTGCATCCACATCGACTCGCACAAGGAAGAAGTGCCTCCGGCGAGCGAAGGGGGGCGCGCCCGCCAGCGCAACGTGCTCGACCGCTTCGCCATCGACTACTCGTTGTGCATGTACTGCGGCATCTGCGTCGAGGTCTGCCCCTTCGACGCGCTCTTCTGGAGCCCGCAGTTCGAGTACGCCGAGACCGACATCCGCGACCTGCTCCACGAGAAGGAGCGCCTGGGGCAGTGGGTCGCCGACGTCCCCGCGCCGCCCGAGCTCGACCCGGGGGCCGCCGAGGCGCCCGAGGTGACCGCGGCCAACAAACCGACCCGCGGGGGCCGGCGGTGACCGGTCTCGACCTCGCCTTCGCCGCGACCGGCCTGGTCACCGCCGGCTCCGCCGCGCTCGCCGTGACGACCCGCCAGGTCGTGCACTCGGCCCTGTGGCTCGTCGTCGCCCTGCTCGGCCTCGCCGGGTGCTACCTCGTCCTCGGCGCCGAGCTCGTCGCGCTCGTCCAGGTCCTCGTCTACGTCGGCGCGGTCGTCGTGCTCGTCATCGTCGCGCTCATGCTCACCCGCGCGCCCATCGGGCCCCGGGCCGAGCACTCGAGCGGCCCGGCCCACCGTGCCCTCGCGGCCGTCGTCGGCGCGGGCACCGCCGGGCTCGTCGCCGCAGTGCTCCTGCCGACCGCCACGCGCACCGAGGTCCGCCCCGGCGGCAGCGAGGAGCTCGCCCGGCAGATCTTCTCGACCTGGGTCTGGCCCTTCGAGCTGCTCTCGCTGCTGCTCCTCGCGGCCCTCGTCGGGGCCTTCGCGGTCGCCGGCCTCACCCGGGAGGACCGTCGATGATCCACGCCGCCGGTCCGTACCTGCTCGCGAGCGTCCTCGTCGGTCTCGGCCTCTACGGGATCCTCGCCCGACGCAATGCCGTCCTCGTCCTCGTCGGCGCCGAGCTCGTGCTCGCCGGCGGCGGGCTGCTCCTCGTGACCGCCGGCGCGCTCGGCCACGACGCGACGTGGTCGGGCCAGGTGCTCGCCCTCTTCGTCATCACGATCGCCGCCGCCGAGGTCGTCGTCGCCCTGGCCGTGATCGTCGCGGCCTACCGCCGCCGCGGTCACATCGACCTGTCGCAGGACGCCGGCTGATGGCCTGGGCCCTCGTGGCGCTGCCGTGCCTCACCGCCGTGCTCGCCCTCCTCGTGGCCCGCAGGGGCCCGCTGGCCGTCCTCGTCTCCCTCGCCGGGTCCGCGGCGACGCTGGTGCTGTGCGTCGTAGCGCTCGCCCGCGCGGTGCCCGGGGTGGGGGGATCCCCCTTCGTCCCCGTGTCGACGACCGGGCCGGACCTCGTCCTCGGCGGCTTCGACCTGCCGCTGACGCTCGGGCTGACGACCACGAGCGCCTTCGTCGCGCTCGTGGTCGTGCTCGTCGCGACGCTCGTGCAGACCTACTCGGCCTGGTACCTCGCCGACGACGACCGACGCGGGGTCTTCCACGCGACGATCGCGCTCTTCGCCGCGGCGATGCTCCTCGTCGTCCTCTCGGGCGACGTCGTGCTCACGGTCGTCGGGTGGGAGGTCATGGGCTGGTGCTCCTACCTGCTCATCGGTCACTGGTCGCGCCGGCCGGAGCCGCGCAGGGCGGCGCACGCCGCCTTCATGGTCACCCGCATCGCCGACATCGGGTTGCTCCTCGGGACCGCCGTGCTCGTCGCCGGCGCCGGCACCACCGACCGGGCGGAGGTCATCGCCCACTGGACCTCCGCCGCGAGCGACCCGGCGACCCGCTCGACCGCGCTCCTCCTCGTCGTCATCGGCGTGCTCGGCAAGTCGGCCCAGCTGCCCTTCCACCACTGGCTGCTCGACGCGATGGAGGGCCCGACCCCGGCCTCGGCGCTCATCCACGCGGCGACGATGGTCGCCGCGGGCACCGTCGTCCTCAGCCAGCTGCTGCCGCTGCTGCTGCGCGCCGACGCGGCACGGGCGCTGCTGGCCGTCTCCGTGGCGCTCACGATGCTGCTCGCGGCGCTCTGCGCACTCGTCGAACCCGACCTCAAGCGGCTGCTCGCCTGGTCGACCGTCAGCCAGGTCGGCGTCATGCTCGCCCCGCTCGCGGCGGCCGGGGCCGGCCCGACCGCGGGCGCCGCGCTGGGTCACCTCTACGGGCACGCGATCTTCAAGTCGCTGCTCTTCCTCACCGTCGGCTGGCTCGCCACCACGCGCGGGTCGACGGCCGCGAGCGCCCTCGTCGGCAGCGGCCGGACGCACCCGGCGGCCCTCGGCGCGTGGGCCGCCGGCCTCGTCTCGCTCGCCGGCGTCCCGCTCGTCCTCGGCGGCCTCACCAAGGAGCACGTCATCGCCGCCGTCGGCGAGGACGTCGGCTCGCGCGGGCCCCTCGCCGCCCTCGTGCTCGTCTCGCTCCTCGCGACCGCCGTCGTCACCGCCGCCTACGCGACCCGGGCGCTGCTCGTCGTCGCCCTCGGGGACGAAGGGAGGGTCCGCTCGCGTGCCGTCATGCCCCCGGCCGTGCTCGCGATCCTGCTCGTCCTGGCCGTCGCGAGCATCCTCGGCGGCCTGGCGCTCGGCCCGCGCCTGCCGGACGCCGGGCACGTCCCGGCCGGGCTCTTCGTCGTCGTGCTGCTCCTCGTCGTCGTCGGCATCGCCATCGGGTGGCTGCTGCACCGGACCGGTCTGCAGGAGCGTCTCGTCGCCGACCCCGGACGCCTCGTCGGCGCCGGGCTGGGCGTCGACGCCGTGCAGCGCCTCGCGGTCGTGCGCCCGGTCGCCGCGCTCGCGCGCCTCGTCGCCTTCCTCGACCGCGAGGTCCTGGACACCTACGTGCGGGCCATCGCGTGGGGCGCGCTCGGTCTGGCCGACGCCGGGACGACCGCCCACCGCCGGGCGCGGCCGTCGTCCGGCCTCGCACTGCTCGGTGGCGGCCTGCTCGCCCTCGCGGCCGTGACCGGCCTCGTCCTGTGGGGGGTCGCGTGATCGGCCTGGCCTGCGTCCTGCCGCTGCTCGTCGGCACCGTGCTCCTCGGGGCCGGCACCGAGCTGTCGGCCCGCGCCGCGGGCCGCGCCGGTCTGCTCGGTTCGCTCCTCACGCTCGCGCTCGTCGCCGTCGCGTGGGGGAGCGGAGCCGTGGTCGACATCCCGTGGCTGCCCGCGCTCGGTCTGCGGATCCATCTCGGGCTCGACGGCATCAGCGGGCCGCTCGCCGTGCTGGCCGCCGCCGTGACCGCCGCGGCGTGCGGCACCACCTTCGGTGAGCGGCCGCGCGGCGGGAGCGCGGCGACCTTCGTCGGGTGCCTGCTGCTCACGCTCGCCGGTGCGGTGGCGACCTTCGCCGCGCGCGACGCGCTGCTCTTCGTCGTCACCTTCGAGCTCGTGCTCGTGCCGATGTGGGTGCTCATCACCCGCTTCGGTGACGACCGCGACCCGGGGGCCCGGCGCGAGGCGGGCGCCCGCTTCGTCCTCTACACCGGGTTCGGCTCGACGCTCATGCTCCTCGGGGTGCTGCTGCTCGTGAGCCGCTCCGGCACCGCCGACCTCGCGGCCCTCGGCGACGCCCGCGGCCAGGGTCTCGGCCTCGGCGTGCAGGTGACGGTCGGCGTCCTGCTCACCCTCGGGCTGGCCGTCAAGGTGCCGGTGTGGCCGCTCCACTCGTGGCTGCCGCTCGCGCACACGACCGCGCCGACCGCCGGGTCGATGCTGCTCGCCGCCGTCCTGCTGAAGATGGGCACCTACGGCCTCGTCCGGCTGCCGCTGGCGACCGTGCCCGACGGCTTCGCCCGCCTCGCCCCGGTGCTCGCCGTGTGCGGCGTCGTCGGCATCATCTGGGGTGGGCTCGTCTGCCTCGTCGAGCGCGAGCTCAAGCGGCTCATCGCCTGGTCCTCGATCGCCCACATGGGCTTCGTCGCGCTCGCCCTCGCCTCGGGCAGCGACACGGGCGTCACCGCGGCCCTCTACGCCAACATCGCGCACGGGGTGATCTCGGCGCTGCTCTTCCTCGTCGTCGGCGGGCTCAAGCACCACTGGGGCGACGACGACCTCACGATCCCGCGCGCCGCCCTGCGCGACACCTCACCGCTCACCGGGTTCCTCCTCCTCGTCGGGCTCGCCGCGGGGCTGGGGCTGCCCGGGCTCGCCGGCTTCTGGGGCGAGTTCAGCGCGGTCGTGGCGGCGCTCTCGCCCGCCGGGGGGCGCCCCGCTGCGCTCTTCGTCGTCTGCGCCGTCGTCGCGGCCGTCGGCGCCGCGCTCGCCGCCGCCTACTCGCTGCGGGTCGCCCGCCTCGTCTGGCTGGGTGAGGGGAGCGAAGGGAGCGCCCCACCCGGGCGTGAGGTCCTCACCCGGTCCGAGCTCGTCCCGGGTGCGCTCCTCGCGCTCGCCGTCCTCGCCCTCGGCGTCGTCCCCGGGCTGCTGCTCGCCGTCACCGAACCCGCCCTCGTGGGCGTGGTGAGCCGATGAGCGCCCCGCAGCTCGACGTCGTCGTCGCGGCCCCGGTGCTCGCGCCCGCGATCGCCTCCGTCGTGGTGCTGGTGCTCGACGCCGTCGCGCCCCGGCGGCGGCGACCGGCGGTCGCCGTCGGGGTCCTCGCGCTGCTCACCACCCTCGTGGTCGCCATCGGCCTGCGCCTGCGGGCCTCCGCCGGCGGGGAGGTCACGACGCTCTGCCTGCCGGGCGACCCCGCTCTCGCCGTGCGCGATGCGCCCGGCCAGACCGCCAGCGAGTGCCTGCTGCGGGTCAGCCAGTCCGGTGCCCTGCTGCAGGCGGTGGCCGCGGCCGCCGGCCTCGCCGTGCTGCTGCTCCTCTCGCGCCGGCTGGGGAGCGCGCCGGAGCAGCTCGACAGCGAGGCGCCGGCCCGCCCCGACCCCGGCGTCGAGGTCGCGCTGCTGCTCGCCACGGTCACCGGGGCCAACGTCGTCGCGGTCGCCCACGACCTCGGGACCTGGCTCGTCGGGCTCGAGCTCGCGACGTTGCCCATCGTCGCGCTCGCCGTGCTGCGCGGCGGGACCCGCGACAGCGGCGCGCTCAACCTCGTCATGACGTCGATCGCCTCCTTCGCGATCGCCGTCGTCGGCGCCGGCCTGTGGGTCACCGCGACGGGCAGCCTGCGCCTCGGCGGGGTGGCCTCGTGGGCCGCCGGCCAGGAGCCCGGTGACCGGGCGGTGCTGGTCCTGGGCATCCTCCTGCTCGTCGTCGCCGTCGGCTTCAAGCTCTCGCTCGTGCCCTTCCACGCGTGGGCCCCGGTGACCTACCCCCGGGCCGGTGTCGAGGTCACGACCCTGCTCGCGTCGGTCTCGACCGTCGCCGCGGTCGGCGGGCTCGTCGCCGTGGTCCGCGGAGCCGCGAGCGTCCACGCCGTGATCCAGCCGGCGTTGTCCGTCGTCGCGGTCGTCTCCATGCTCGGGGGCGCCGTCCTCGCGCTGCGGGCGGACGACCCCCTTCGCCTCATCGCCTGGTCCGGCGTGACGCAGGGAGGGTGGATCCTCGCCCCGCTCGTCGCCGGGGACACCGATGCCGCCGTAGGGTACCTCGCGGTCTACGCCGTCGCGGTCGTCGCGGCCCTGGCCGTCGTCGCCGCCCTCACGCCCGGAGCGCCCCGCCGGCTCGAGGACGACCGGGGGCTGCTGCGGCGGCGCCCCGTCCACGCCGCCGTGCTCACGTTCGCGCTGCTCACCCTCGCCGGGCTGCCGCCGGGGGTGGCGGGACTCCTCGCGAAGTTCATGGCGCTGCGCCCGCTCGCCGACGAGGGGCTGTGGTGGGTGGCCCTGCCCGCGGTCGTCGCCGCCGTCGTCGGGCTGGCGGTCTACCTGCGGTGGGTGGCGCTGCTCCTGCTCCCCGCCGAGGAGCACGGGGCGCCCGAGGAGGTCGACCGCACGGCCACCTTCGTCGCCGTCGCGGCCGGTCTGGTGCTCCTCGGCGCGACCTGCGTGCCGGTCCTCCTCCTCGGCGCGGGAACGTCCTGAGCCCTACCGAGCGTTGAGGACGACATGCACAACCACTTCAACGGGCTGAAGACCGCGGCGCTCTTCGGCGCGATCTTCTCGTTGCTCCTGCTCGTCGGCTACGCCATCGGTGGCGCGCGCTACATCTGGCTCTTCGCCCTCTTCGGTGTCGCCACGACCGCCTACACCTACTGGAACTCCGACAAGCTCGCGATCCGGGCCATGCGCGCCGTGCCCGCGGACCCGCAGCACTACCCGCAGATGTACCGCATCGTCCAGGAGCTCAGCCAGCGCGCCGGCCAGCCGATGCCGCGCCTGTTCGTCAGCCCGACCGCCGCGCCCAACGCCTTCGCGACCGGGCGCAACCCCGAGCACGCCGCGGTGTGCTGCACCGAGGGGATCCTGCAGATCCTCGACGAGCGAGAGCTGCGCGGCGTCCTCGGCCACGAGCTGATGCACGTCTACAACCGCGACATCCTCACCGGGTCGGTCGCGGGTGCCATCGCCGGTGTCGTCTCGTCCGTGGCCTCGATCGCGCTGTGGTTCGGTGGCAGCCGCGACCGCAACCCGCTCGCCGGCATCGCCGTGGCCCTGCTCGCGCCCGTCGCGGCGATGGTCATCCAGATGGCCATCTCGCGCACCCGCGAGTACGACGCCGACGAGGACGGTGCCCGGCTGACCGGTGACCCGCTCGCCCTGGCCTCGGCGCTGCGCAAGCTCGAGACGGGCGTGCAGCGCGCTCCGCTCGAGCCGACGCCGCAGCTGCAGAACGCCAGCCACATGATGATCGCCAACCCCTTCAGCACGCGCGACCTGTCGAAGATCTTCTCCACCCACCCGCCGATGGGCGAGCGCATCGCCCGCCTCGAGGGGATGGCGGGCGGTCACCACCTGCGGTGACGGGCTCCCTTCGTCCACGATGTGGCACGAGCGGTGACAGGATGCCAAGGTGCCCTCCCTCACCCGTGACGAAGCCCTTGCCCGCGCCGACCTGCTGGCCGTGAACCGGACCGAGGTCGAGATCGATCTCGACCTCGGGGCCGAGACCTTCGGGTCGCTCACCCGGATCCACCTCACGGCGGCCGCCGACGGGGAGACCTTCGTCGACGTCACGCCGCGTGAGCTCCACCGGGCGAGCCTCGACGGCGTCCCGCTCGACGTCGGTGCCTGGGCCGACGGTCGGTTGCCGCTCACGCTGACGCGTGGGGAGCACGTCGTCGAGGTCGAGGCGACGATGGCCTACAGCCACGACGGCGAGGGGCTGCACCGCGCGACCGACCCGGCCGACGGCGAGGACTACGTCTTCAGCCACCTCTTCCTCGACGCGGCACCGGCGGTGTTCGCCTGCTTCGACCAGCCCGACATCAAGTCGACCTACGCGTTCTGCGTCAAGGCGCCCGCGGAGTGGCGGGTCATCGGCAACGGCTCGGGCGCCGTCGGCGACGGGGGCGTCTGGCACCTCGCCGAGACCCAGCCCCTGTCGACCTACTTCGTCGCGCTGTGCGCCGGCCCGTACGTGTCGGTGACCGACGAGCACGACGGGATCGCGCTCGGCCTGTACGCGCGACGCTCGATGCAGGAGCAGCTGCGGGAGGCGGCGCCCGAGATGCTGGAGATCACCCGGCGCAGCTTCGACTACTTCCACTCGATCTTCGGCATCCGCTACCCCTTCGACGACTACGACCAGGTCTTCGTCCCGGAGTTCAACGCCGGCGCGATGGAGAACCCGGGGTGCGTCGTGCTGCGCGACAGCTACCTCTTCCGCGGTGCGGTCGGCCGTGACGAGCTGCTCACCCGGGCCAACACGATCAGCCACGAGATGGCGCACATGTGGTTCGGCGACCTCGTGAGCCCCGAGTGGTGGGACGACCTGTGGCTCAACGAGTCCTTCGCGGAGTACATGGCCCACCGCTGCCTCGTCGAGGCCACCGAGTACACCGAGGCCTGGGTCGACTCGACGATGTCGCGCAAGTCCTGGGGCTACGGCGCCGAGCGGGCTCCGTCGACCCACCCGGTCGCCGGCTCGCCCGCCCCGGACGCGAAGTCCGCCCTCGCCAACTTCGACGGGATCTCCTACGCCAAGGGCGCCGCGGTCATCCGCCAGCTCATCGAGTTCATCGGTGACGAGGCCTTCCTCGCCGGCATCCGGCAGTACCTGGGTGACCACTCCTTCGGCAACGGCACGCTCGCCGACTTCCTCGGCGCCATGGAGGCGGCGAGCGGCCGGTCCCTGCACGACTGGAGCCGCGGCTGGCTCGAGACAGCCGGAGTCGACACGATCGCGGTCGACCGGTCCGGCGTGGTGACGCGCACGGCGCCGCCGGCCCACCCCGCCGACCGCCCGCACGCCTTCGACATCGCGACCTACTCGGCCGGGGAGGAGACCTCGCGGGTCGCCCTCACCCTCGACGCCGACCGCGCCCCCGTCGCCGGTCTCGACCTGGCCGCCGCCCTCGTGCTGCCCAACGCCGGTGACCTCACCTGGGCCACCCCGCTGCTCGACGAGGACTCCCTTCGGGCCCTGCCCGCGGAGCTGCCGCGCCTGTCCGACGCCCAGGCCCGGGCGGTCGTCTGGGTCGGGCTGCGCGACGGCGTGGCGCTCGCGCAGGTGGACCCGCGCCTCATGGTCGACCTCGGCGAGGTCGCGCTCGTCGGCGAGACCAACGACTCGATCTTCTCGCGGGCGGGGATGCACCTGACCAACCGCGTCATCCGGGTGCTCCTGCCCGACGACGAGCAGGACGCCGCGCGCGCCCGCATGGCCGCGGTGGGGGAGCGGGTGCTCGCCGAGGCCGAGCCGGGCTCCTCCCGCGCGCTGCACGCCGCCCGGCTCGTCGCCCGCACGACCGACGACGTCGAGGGGCGCCTGCTCCCGTGGGCGCAGGGCCGCGACCTGCCGGCCGGGCTCGAGGGCGACGTCGACTTCCGCTGGATCCTGCTGGGGCAGCTGAGCCGGCGCGGTCTCGTCGGCGAGGCCGAGATCGACGCGGCGCGCGCCGCCGACAACACGATGTCCGGGCAGCTCGGGGCGCTGACCGCCCGCTCGGCGATCCCGACCACCGAGGCCAAGGCCGCCGCCTGGGCCGACCTCACGACCAACCGCGCGCGCAGCAACCACGAGCTCGTGGCGGTCGCGGCCGGGTTCTGGGGCCCGCAGGACCGCTCGCTCGTCGAGCCGTACGTCGCGCGGTACTTCAGCGACATCCCCCCGATGACCGAGTGGCTCGGCGAGGACGCGCTCGCCCGGGTCACGTCGATGACCTACCCGTCCCGCTTCGTCAGCGAGGGGACGCTGGAGCTCTCACGGGCGGCGCTCGCCGGTGACCTCCAGCAGGGCGTGCGCCGGGCGATCGTCGACGCCCAGTCCGAGCTCGAGGAGGCACTCGCCTCCCGCCGCGCCTTCCCCCCTTCGCTCGCCTGACCCCGGACCCGCACTGCGCCGGGGCGATGCAGACCTGAACCCGCATTGCCCTAGGGCAATGCGGGTTCAGGCGGTGACGACGACCCGGCCCGTGCTCGACCCGCCCGCGAGGCGGGCGAGCGCGGCCGGGGTCTCCTCGAAGGGGAAGGTCTCGGCGACGAGCGGGGTGATCCGCCCGGCGTCGGCGAGGCGGACGAGCTCGTCGTGGCAGGCGGGGACCGACTGCGGGTCCCGCTCCTTGTACAGGCCCCAGTGCAGGCCGAGGATCGAGTAGTTCTTCACCATCGCGTGGTTGAGCCGGGGCTCGGGGATGCGCCCGCTCGCGAACCCGACGACGACGATCCGCCCCTCGAAGGCGATGCACTTCGTGCTCGCCGCGTACGACGGCCCGCCGACCGGGTCGTAGACGACGTCGGCCCCGTGGCCGTCGGTGACCGCCTTGACGGTCTCGACGACGTCCTGCTCGCGACGGTCGATGACGACGTCGCAACCCATCTCCCGCGCGATGGCGACCTTGTCCGCCCCGCCGACGACGCCGATGACGTGGGCGCCTGCGGCCCTGCCGAGCTGCACCGCCGCCGACCCGACGCCACCGGAGGCGGCGTGGACGAGCAGGTGCTCGCCCGCGCGCAGGCCGGCCCGCCGGTGCAGGCCGAACCACCCGGTCTGGTAGCTCACCATCAGTGACGCGCTCGCCGCGTCGTCGAGCCCCGCGGGCGCAGCGAAGGTGCTCGCGGCCTCCATGAGGCACTCCGTCGCGAAGCCGCCGTGCGGCACCGCGGTCCCGCCGAGCACCCGGTCCCCGACGGCCACGTGGGTCACGCCCTCGCCGAGCTCGAGGACGTCGCCGCACACCTCCAGGCCGGGGACGAAGGGGGGTTCCGGCCGGACCTGGTACTCGCCCCGGCACATGAGGGTGTCGGCGAAGTTCACCGCGCTCGCGCGCACCCGGACGCGGACCTGCCCCGGCCCGGGGCGCGGCACCTCGGTGTCGACGAGGGTGAGGACCTCGGTGGGCTCGCCGACCTGCTGGACCTGCCATGCACGGATGCTCATGGCGGGGAGGCTACCGATCTCACGCAGGCGGACCGGAGCGCGTTCATCGGACATGATCGAGATCATGACCACACGGCACGCCGTCCTCACGACGCCCCTGGGTGAGCTGACGGCCGTCGTCGACGACGGGCGCGACGGCAGCGCGCTCGTCGGCCTGTACTTCCCGGGGCACTGGACGCTGCCCGACCCCGCCGGCTTCGGACCGCGGGTCGCGCTCGGCAGCGACGAGCTCTTCGAGCGGCTGCGGGGTGAGCTCGACGAGTACCTCGCGGGGGAGCGGCGCGACTTCGACATCCCGCTGCGGCTGCGCGGGGGCGAGCACCACCGCCGGGTCTGGGACCTGCTCCTGCGCATCCCCTACGGCGAGACGATCACCTACGGCGACCTCGCCCGGGAGACCGGCGGGGCGGCGCAGGCCGTGGGGCGCGCGGTGGGGGCCAACCCGATCTCGATCCTCGTGCCCTGCCACCGGGTCGTCGGGTCCGACGGCTCGATCACCGGCTACGCCGGTGGGCTCGATCGCAAGCGGGCGCTCCTGGCGCTCGAGGAGCCCGCCGCGGAGGAGCGCGATGCCCTCTTCTGAGGCGCTGCCCCCCTTCGAGCAGGTCGTGCGGGAGCACGGGCCGCGGGTCCTGGCGATCTGCCGGGCGCGGGTCGACGCCGCCGATGTCGACGACGCGTGGAGCGAGACCTTCCTCGCGGCGCTGCGGGCCTGGCCGGACCTGCCGGGTGACCTCGACGTGCGCGCGTGGCTCGCCACCGTGGCGGCCCGCAAGTGCATCGACGTCCACCGGGCGCGGCAGCGGCGGCGCACCGAGCCGGTCGCGGATGTCCCGGACGTGGGGTTCGAGGAGACCACCGATGACGAAGGGGTGTGGCGCCACGTCGCCGATCTGCCCACCAAGCAGCGCCACGTCATCACCTACCGCTACCTCGGCGGGCTGCCGTACGCGCGGATCGTCGAGCTCGTCGGCGGGAGCGAGCCGGCGGCCCGCCGGGCCGCGGCGGACGGGCTGAAGACATTGCGGGACAAGGAGATCCGATGAGCACCACGCACCTGGAGGGACTGCACGCGCGACTCGTCGCGCGCGCCGACGACGAAGGGCTGCTCGACATCGCCTACCGGGTGGTCGACTCGCCCGTGGGCCCCCTGCTGCTCGCGGCGACGGAGCAGGGGGTGGTGCGGGTCGGTTTCGAGGGGGAGGGCCACGACGCCGTCCTCGCCGAGCTCGCCGAGCGGGTCAGCCCGCGGGTGCTGCGCTCGCCGGCCCGCCTGGACGATGCGGCGCGCGGGCTCGAGGCGTACTTCGCCGGGCACGGGCCCGCACCCGAGGTGCCGCTCGACCTGCGGCTGCTCGCCGGGTACCGGCGCGAGGTGGTCACGGCCCTGCCGCGCATCCCCTTCGGCCGCACCGCGACGTACACCGAGATGGCCGCGATGACCGGGCGCCCCCGCGCGGTCCGGGCCGTCGGCAGCGCCTGCGCGCACAACCCGGTCCCGCTGCTCCTGCCCTGCCACCGCGTCGTGCGCAGCGACGGGGGCACGGGGGGCTATCGCGGTGGGGCGGAGGCCAAGGAGTGGCTGCTGCGGCTGGAAGGCTCCGCGAGCGGGCGTACCGTCGCCCCATGAGCTCCACCGGCGCCGGGCCGACCCGTGCGGAACGACTCGGAAGGGTGCCGTACACGCGTCGGCACACCCGGCTCCTCGTCGGGTCGGGCACGGGGTGGGCCCTCGACGCGATGGACGTCGGTCTCATCTCCTTCGTCATCGTCGTCCTGACCCAGCAGTGGGGCCTCACGACCAACGAGCGGTCGTGGATCGTCACGATCGGCTTCGTCGGGATGGCGCTCGGCGCCACGCTCGGTGGACGCCTCGCCGACCGCTTCGGCCGTCGCGCGGTCTTTGCCGCCACCCTGGTCGTCTACGGTCTGGCGACCGGCGCCTCGGCGCTCGTCGGAGGCATCGCGGTCTTCCTCGTCCTGCGCTTCCTCGTCGGGCTCGGTCTCGGTGCCGAGCTGCCGGTCGCCTCGACGCTCGTCAGCGAGCTGTCGCCGACGCGCATCCGCGGCCGGCTCGTCGTCGTGCTCGAGTCCTTCTGGGCGGTCGGCTGGATCCTCGCGGCCGTCATCGGCTTCTACGTCGTCCCGCGCGGCGAGGACGGCTGGCGGTGGGCGCTGGTCCTCGGGCTCGTGCCGGCGGTCTACGCCGTCGTGGTGCGCCTCGGCCTGCCCGAGTCGGCGGTCTGGCTGGAGAGCCGCGGCCGGCACGAGGAGGCGGAGGAGGTGGTCCGTGGGTTCGAGCGGTCCGCGGGTCTGCGGCCGGACGCCACGACGAGCGCGAAGGGGGCGACCGGCCCGGCCGGCCCCGACGTCGGGCCCCGGGAGGCCGGGGGTGCGGGCCTGTGGTCGACCGCGCTGCGTCGGCGCACGGCAGGCATCTGGCTCGTGTGGTTCGGGGTGAACTTCGCCTACTACGGGGCCTTCCTGTGGATCCCCTCCCTGCTCGTGGCCCGCGGTCACGACGTGACGACCTCCTTCGGGTACACCCTGGTCATCACGCTCGCCCAGCTGCCGGGCTATGCCCTCGCAGCGGTCCTCGTCGAGGTGTGGGGACGGCGCTCGACGCTCGCTCTCTTCCTGATCGGCTCGGCGCTCGCGGCGTGGTTCTTCGGGCAGTCGGGCTCGGTGGCCTCGATCATCGTCGCGGGCAGCGCGCTCTCCTTCTGCAACCTCGGCGCCTGGGGCGCGCTCTACGCGATCACCCCGGAGATCTACCCCACGGCGGTGCGTGGCTCCGGGGCCGGGGCGGCTGCCGGCTTCGGTCGGCTCGCCTCGATCGCCGCCCCGCTCACCGTGCCCGTCCTCCTCGAGCGCGGCGGGGCGGACGGCGACGTCATCGTCTTCTCGCTCTTCGCCGCGGCCTTCGTGGTGGCCGCGGCAGCAGCCTTCCTGCTGCCGGAGACCAGGGGGCGCGAGCTGCTCGACTGACCGGCCACCTCGAGCGCTTGGTCAACCCACGGTGTCGACGAACTCGAGGATGCGCCGGGTGAGGATGCGCGCCTCGTCGGGCTGGTACTCGTTCGGCAGCGTCGGGTCGTTGAAGAGGTGGCCGTCGCCCTGGTACTCGACGTAGGTGAACGCGCCGCCGGCGTGCTCGACGTCGTCCTGGAGGTGCTCGTCGACCATCGGGTCGAACTGGCGGTCCTCCTCGTGGAAGGGGTCGCCGGCGCTCACGTGCACCTGGCCCGGGACGCCGGGTGGCCACGTCGCCTCGAGGTCGCGCATCGGGATGCCCCCGCCGACCATGACGACGCCGCGCGCGTCGTCGGGACGCTGCGCGGCGACCCACTGGGCCAGGCCGGCTCCGTTGGAGAAGCCGACGGCGACGAAGGGTCCCTCGGTCTGCCGGGAGGCCTGCAGCGCCGCGGCCATCTGCGCCGGGAAGCCCATCTCGCGGGCGCGGGCGACCGCGGGCTCGTAGTCGTCGAAGACCTGCCCGTCGAGCAGGTCGACGACCTGGACGGTGTGACCGGCGCCGGTCAGGGCGGCGGCGAGGTCGGTGACGCCCTGACGCACGCCGAGGACGGACGAGAAGAGGATGACCTGTGCCATGGACCCAACCTAGGGCCGGCCACCGACCGCGGTCAGCGCGAGAACACCGGGGGCCGCTTCTCGACGAAGGCTCGTGCCGCCTCGACGTGGTCGGCGGCCAGGCCGCACTCCTTGTGGCGAGGCACCTCGGCGGCCATCGACTCCGACAGCGTCTGGTGTGGCGCCTCGAGGAGGTTGCGCTTGATGTGCGCCAGCGTGAGAGCCGGACCGTCCGCCAGCCGGGTGGCGAGCTCGCGCGTGCGCTCCTCGAGCTCGTCCTCGGCGACGAGCTGCGTGAGCAGACCCAGGTCGAGGCAGGCCTGCCCGTCGAGCCGCGGGCTGAGCAGCATGAGCTCGCGCGCCCGCGCGGGGCCGACGATCCGCTCCAGCAACCACGCCACGCCGAAGTCCCCGGACAGGGCGATCGTCGCGAAGGCGGTCGCGACGAGGGTGCGCGGCGTCCCGATGCGCAGGTCGGTCGCGAGCGCGAGCCCGAGCCCAGCGCCCGCGGCGGCCCCGGGGAGTGCGGCGATCGTCGGCTTGGTGAAGGCGTGGAGGCGACCGACGGTCATCTCCTGGTGACGCAGCTGCTCCGCGACGGCAGCCGGGTCGACCTCGGTGGCGCCACCCCCTTCCCCCCCGTCCGCGTCGAACTGCTGGACGTCACCCCCGGCGCAGAAGGCGCGACCAGCTCCGGTGATGACGAGCACGCGGACCGCCGGGTCCGCCTCGGTCTCGTCGAGCAGCTCCTCGAGCCGCTCGATCATCGGGCGCGAGAGCGCGTTGCGTCGCTCCGGTCGGTTGAGCGTGATCGTCGCGATGCCGTCGGTCAGGTCGTGCAGGACGTGGTCGGTGTCGGTCATGGGATCTCCTGGGTTCGGGGTCGGGGTGGGGGACGAAGGGAGGGGGCGGGCGAAGGCGAGGGCGGCCACCGTGGGCAGGGTGGCGAGCACGAGCAGGGCGCGCGGGAAGCCGATGGCGTCGCCGAGACCGCCGACCGTGGCGGCCCCGAGGCTGCCGCCGAGGAGGAAGACCAGGGTGAGCAGCCCGAGGGCGCCACCCCGGGTGCGCACCGGCACCGAGTCGGCGACGAGGGCCGTCATGGCGGGCTGGCCGAGGCCGAAGGAGATCATCAGCAGCAGGGTCGCGGCGACGAGCACCGCGGGGCGGACCCCGGCTGCCCCCACCGCGGCGAGGACCACCGCGAGCGCCGTCCCCGTCGTGGCGAGCAGCTGCCCGCGGGAGGCGCCGAGACGGATGAGGGCCGGACCGGTGATGCGCGGGGCGACCACCCCGAGGGCGGCGCACGGCACGAGCAGCAGGCCGACCCGGGTCCCCGACCACCCGTGGGCGGTGAGGACGGTGGGGACCGCGACGAGCAGCCCGAACCACGCGGAGGGCAGGCTCGCGGCGGTGAGCAGGCTGAGGCGGGCGGCGCGGTCGCGCACGAGGGCGGCCGGGACGACGCCGTGCGGCCGGGCTCGTGAGCGCAGCACGGCTGCGGGGGCGGCGGCGAGCAGGACGACCAGGCCCACGAGCGCGGTGCCGCCGCCGAGGGTGGCCGCCTGCAGGGACAGGACGGCGCCGATGGCGGCCGCGGCCACGAGCAGGGCGCCGACCGGGTCGAGCGTCGCGCCGGGGTGCCGCCGGGTCGGCAGGTCCCGCCACACGAGGGGCACGACCGCCAGGGTCAGCACGGGGATGGCGACGACCGGACGCCAGCCGAAGGGGTCGACGAGCAGGGCACCGGCGACCGGGCCGAGGGCGTTGATCGTCGCCCCGATGCCCGAGTAGGTGGCCATCGCGCGCGCCCGGCCGTCCCCCGCGAAGAGGGCCTGCACCGCGGCGAGGGTCAGGGCGGGGACCGCGGCGGCGCCCAGCCCCTGGAGGGTACGCGTGGCGATGAGGGCGGGAAGGGAGTCGACGAGGGCGCCCGCGCAGGCGGCCGTGACCATGACGGACATCCCGACGAGCAGGGGCAGGCGGATGCCGAACATGTCACCGAGCCGGCCGAAGACGGCGCTGCCGACCGCGAGGGCGAGCGAGTAGCAGCTGACGACGAGCGCGGCGCGGCCGGTCGTCAGCCCCAGGTCCACGGAGAGTGCCGGGAGCGCCACGGCGACCGCGGCGCTGCCGAGGCCGGTCACCCCGAAGAGCACCGCGATGGCGCTCGCGAGGGCCGCGCGGTGGGGCTGCGGTGGCAGGGCAGCGGTGGAGATGGAGGCTCCTCGGACGGGTGTCGACATTGACTTGAATCTGAATCTAAGTTCAACTATACCTGTCACGACACCGCAGGAGCCATGAGGAGTGCTGACATGACGACGACGTCACCCGGCCCGACCGCCGCCGAGGCGCGCGCCACGGCGCTGCTCATCGACTTCGGTGGGGTGCTCACCGCCCCGATCGGCCCGGCCTTCGGCGCGCTCGCCGCCGATGCCGGCCTGGCCCCCGACGCCGCGCTGCGCCTGCTGGCCACCCACGAGGGGGCGCGCACCGCCCTCGCCGAGCACGAGGTCGGACGGCTCGACGACGAGGGCTTCGAGGACGCCTTCGCCGCCGCGATGCTCGAGGCGGGTGGCCGCATCGAGCCCCGCGGTCTGCTCGCCCGCGTCGCCGCGCACCTCGACCTCGACGAGCCGATGATCGACCTCGTCCGCCAGGCGCGTGCCGCGGGCGTCCCGGTCGCGCTCGTCTCCAACTCCCTGGGGCGCGACTGCTACGCCCGCGTCGACCTCGAGGAGCTCTTCGACGTCTCCGTGGTCTCCGGCCAGGTCGGGGTGCGCAAGCCCTCGCGCGAGATCTACCGGATCGCCTGCGAGCGCCTGGGCGTCGAGCCCGCGGACTGCGTGCTCGTCGACGACCTCGAGCACAACCTCGTCGGGGCCGCCCGCCTCGGCATCCGCGGCATCCTCCACCGCAGCGCCGACGAGTCCCTGCCCCGCATCCGCGAGGCACTCCGCCTCCCGGCCCCGACCGGCACCCGCTGACCGGTCCCCGAACCCCGACCCCCAGCACCCCGAAGGACGGCCACGATGTTCGAACTCAGTGAACGCGGACAGGACTACCGCGAACGACTCCTCACCTTCATGGACGAGCACGTCTACCCGGCGGAGAGCGTCTACCGCGAGCAGATGCGCGCCTCCGGCGACGCCAACCACCACCCGCAGGTCCTCGAGGACCTCAAGGCGGAGGCACGCAGCCAGGGCCTGTGGAACCTCTTCCACCCCCACCCGGAGTGGGGCCCCGGCCTGACCAACCTCGAGTACGCGCACCTCGCCGAGATCACCGGGCGCAGCATCGAGATCGCCCCCGAGGCGATCAACTGCAACGCCCCGGACACCGGCAACATGGAGGTGCTCACGCTCTTCGGCACCGACGAGCACAAGGAGAAGTACCTCAAGCCGCTGCTCGCGGGCGAGATGGCCTCCGCGTTCGCCATGACCGAGCCGGCGGTCGCCAGCTCGGACGCGACCAACGTCGAGACGCGCATGGAGCGCGACGGTGACGAGTACGTCATCAACGGCCGCAAGTGGTGGACCTCCAACGCGCTGCACAAGAATTGCAAGGTCATGATCGTCATGGGCAAGACCGACCCGGACGCCCCGACGCACCGCCAGCAGTCGATGATGGTCGTGCCGATCGACGCCCCCGGTGTGACCATCGAGCGCGGGCTGCCGGTCTTCGGGTACATGGACCGCGAGGGCCACGCCGAGGTGACCTTCACCGACGTGCGGGTCCCGCGCGAGGCGCTGCTCGCCGGCGAGGGCGACGGCTTCATGATCAGCCAGGCCCGACTGGGTCCCGGCCGGATCCACCACTGCATGCGCGCCATCGGCGTCGCGGAGCGTGCCCTCGACCTGATGATCGACCGCGCACAGTCCCGGGTGACCTTCGGGGAGCCCGTCGCCAACCGCTCCAACATCATGGACTGGGTCGCCGAGTCCCGCATCGAGATCGAGATGGCGCGCCTGCTCACCCTCAAGGCCGCGCACCTCATGGACACCGTCGGCAACAAGGTCGCCCGCACGGAGATCGCGGCCATCAAGGTCGCCGCCCCGACGGTCGCGCTCAAGGTCATCGACCGGGCCATCCAGGTGCACGGAGGCGGCGGCGTGAGCGACGACTTCCCGCTGGCCATGTGGTACGCGCACATGCGCACCCTGCGTCTGGCCGACGGCCCCGACGAGGTGCACAAGATGACCATCGCGCGCCGCGAGTACCGCCGCCGCAGCCCGCAGTGGGGCAAGTCCCAGTGATCGAGGGGATCGACACGGCCGCGATGGCGGCGTGGATCGCCGAGCGGGTGGACGTCGAGCCGCCGCTGGTCCACGAGCGCGTGGGCCTGGGGCAGTCCAACCTCACCTACCTCGTCACGGACGCGAAGGGGGAGCGCCTGGTCCTGCGGCGCCCCCCGATGGGCGAGCTGCTGGCCTCGGCCCACGACGTCGCCCGGGAGCACCGGATCCTCTCCGCGCTCCAGGGGACCGACGTCCCCCTTCCCGTCGTGCACGGGCTGTGCGAGGACCCGGCGGTCGCCGACCGGCCGGTCCTCGTCGTCTCCTTCGTCGACGGGCTCGTCCTCGACGAACGCAGCGACGCGGAGGGCCTGTCACCGGCGGCCCGGCACGCGGTCGGCCTCTCTCTCGTCGAGACCCTGGCCCGCATCCACGCGGTCGACCTGGACCGGGTGGGGCTCGCCGACCTCGCGAGCCACAAGCCCTACGCGGCCCGGCAGCTCAAGCGGTGGGCGGGGCAGTGGGAGCTGTCCCGGACCCGGGACCTGCCCGAGCTGGACCGGCTCACCAGCCGGCTCCACGAGCGCGAGCCCGCCCCGGCGGAGGTCGTGCTCGTCCACGGCGACAGCCACCTGCGCAATGTCATCGTCGACCCCCGGGACGCGCACGTCCGGGCGATCCTCGACTGGGAGCTCGCCACCCTCGGCGACCCGCTCGCCGACCTCGGGACCGTGCTGGCCTACTGGCCCCAGGCGGGCGACCCCCCGACGATGCGCTTCGACGCCTCGACGGTGCCCGGCTTCGCCACCCGGGAGGAGCTCGTGGCGCACTACGCGCAGGTCTCCGGGCGGGATGTCTCGGCCGTGCCCTTCTGGCACGGGCTCGGGCTGTGGAAGGTCGCGATCATCCTCGAGGGCGTCCGGCGCCGGCAGCTGGACGACCCGCGCAACCTCACCGCCATGGGCGAGATCCCCGCAGAGGCCGTCGACCAGCTCGTGTCCGCTGCGCACGTGGTGCTGGACGAAGCGGTTTAGCATGGCGGCCATGCCCAGCGACAGCGAGACCACGAGCGAGGTGCCCGACCTCGTCGACGCCGCCAAGCTCGGCACCCAGCCGCAGACCGCGCGCGGCCAGCGCACCCGGGACGCGCTCATCGCCGCTGCCCGCACCGTCTTCGAGCGCGACGGCTTCGTCGACTCCCGCCTGGTCGACATCGCCGCCGAGGCGAAGTGCTCGATCGGCAGCTTCTACACGTGGTTCGACAGCAAGGACGAGGTCTTCGCGGCGGTCCTGCACCAGGCGCAGAGCGAGATGCTGCACCCCGGGACCCACCGGATGGAGGCGACCGACGACCCGGTCGCGATCATCGCCGCGAGCAACCGCGCCTACTTCGAGGCCTACCGGCGCAACGCGCGGCTCAACCAGCTGCTCCTCCAGGTCGCCGCGGTCGACCCGCGGTTCCGGCGGCTGCGCCAGGCCAGGGCCCAGGCGTTCGTCGTCCGCAACGGCAAGGCCATCGCCGACCTGCAGTCCCGCGGGCTCGCGGACCGCGGGATCGACGCGATGACCGCGGCCATGGCGCTCTCGGGCATGGTCTCGCGCCTGGCCCAGGACGCCTTCGTCAACGACTTCCTCCTCGTCCCCGTCGAGGAGCTCGTCGAGGGTGCCACGCGTCTGTGGACCAACGCGCTCGGGCTCACGACGCCCGAGCTGCGCGCGGACTGAGGTCTCCTCGCCGGCGCACGAAGGGAGGGGCCAGCGGCCCCTCCCTTCGTCACGTGGCGCGGCTCAGCGGGCGATGTTGACCCCGCCGTCGACGGTCAGCGTGCTGCCGACGACGTAGTCGCCGGCGTCCGAGGCCAGGTAGATCGCGGCGGCGGCCATGTCCTCGGGACGCCCGATGCGACCGGAGGGGATCTGGCCGGAGATCTCGTCCCCGTGGTCGCGCGCCTCCTTGTTCATGCTCGAGGCGAAGGCGCCCGGCGCGATCGCGCTGACGACGATGCCCTCGGGCGCGAGCGTGACGGCCATCCGCTTCGTGAGGTGGACGACCCCCGCCTTGCTCGCGTGGTACGAGTACGTCTCGAGCGGGTTGAGGGAGAGCCCGTCGATGGAGGCGATGTTGATGACCTTGGCCAGGTGGCCGCTGCGCTCACGGCCGGCGAGCAGCAGGCCCTTGGCCGCCTGGGTGAGGAAGAAGGGCGCCTTGACGTTGAGGTCCATGACCTTGTCCCAGCCGCTCTCGGGGAAGCTGTCGAAGGGCTCGGCCCACGCCGCGCCGGCGTTGTTGACGAGCACGTCGAGGTGGTCCTCGTGCTCGGCCAGGGCGGCGAGCAGGTCGGCGATGCCGGCGGTCGTCGACACGTCACCGGGCAGCGCCGTGCAGCGACCCTCGCCGTGCTCCTGCGACAGCTCTGCGGCCGTGGCCAGGCAGGCCTCCGCCTTGCGGGCGGTGATGTAGACCGTCGCGCCCTGGCTGAGCAGGCCCTCGGTGATCATCCGGCCGATGCCGCGGGAGCCGCCGGTCACGAGGGCGACGCGGCCCTCGAGGGAGAAGAGGGAGGGGATGTCCATGGTGGTCCTTCGCTCGGGGGTGGTGGCTCGACCGTAGTCGCACTTGAATCGTGGTTCAAGAGTAGTTGAACGCAGATTCATGTTGTGGCAGGGTGGCCGTGTCACCGTCGACCCGACCCAGGAGCCACCCATGTCCCGGACCTCGCAGGAGATCCGCCTCGCCGCCCGCCCGCACGGCCGCCCCGACGCGAGCACCTGGGAGCTGGCCACGACCGACGTCCCCGACCCCGGTCCGGGGGAGTTCCTCGTCGAGCTGCAGCAGATCTCGCTCGACCCCGCGATGCGCGGCTGGCTCAACGACGTGCGCTCGTACCTGCCTCCGGTGCAGATCGGCGCCGTCATGCGGGCCTTCGGTGCCGGCACGGTCGTCGCCTCGCAGCACGAGGACTTCGCCGTCGGTGACGTCGTGAGCGGCACCTTCGGGGTGCGCGAGTACGCGATCTCCAGCGGGAAGGGGGTCGCCCGCCTCGACCTGGACCTCGCCCCGATGAGCACCTGGCTGGGCGCGCTCGGCATGCCGGGCATGACCGCGTGGTTCGGCCTGGAGGACATCGGACGGGCGCAGCCCGGCGACACCGTCCTCGTGTCGGCTGCGGCCGGTGCCGTCGGCAGCACCGTCGCCCAGCTCGCCAAGGCCAAGGGGTGCCGGGTCATCGGCGTCGCCGGGGGCCCGGACAAGGTCGCCTGGCTGCGCGAGCTCGGGCTCGACGAGGTCATCGACCGCCGCGAGGGGGACCTGCTGCGCCAGGTGCGCCGGGCCGCACCCGACGGCGTGGACGTCTACTTCGACAACGTCGGCGGGGAGCTGCTCGACGCCGCCTTGGCCAACCTGGCGCACGGTGCCCGCGTCGTCGTCTGCGGGGCCATCTCGACCTACAACGACGAGACCCTCGCGGAGGGGCCGCGGCGCTACATGGCGCTGCTGGTCTTCCGCGCGAGCATGCAGGGCTTCGTCGTCATGGACTACGCCGACCGCTACGGCGAGGCCATCGCAGGCATCGGCGAGCTCATCCGCGACGGCCGTCTCGTCGCGACCGAGACCGTCCTCGAGGGCGGCGTCGCCGCCTTCCCCGACGCCCTGCTCGGCCTCTTCGACGGGGTCAACACCGGCAAGCTCCTCCTCCAGGTCTGAAAGGTCTCCCACATGCGCGCAGTCCACATCTCCTCGCTCGACGGCCCCGAGGCGGTCGAGCTCGTCGACCTTCCGGAGCCCGGTGACCCGCGGCTCGTGACGATCGACGTCAAGGCGGCCGGGGTCGCCTTCCCCGAGCTGCTCCAGACCCGGGGCCTGTACCAGGTCAAGCCGGACCTCCCCTTCGTCCCGGGCGCCGAGGTCGCCGGCGTCGTCGTCGCCGCCCCTGAGGGCAGCGGGTTGTCCGCCGGTGACCGCGTCGCCGCGCTCACCCTGCTGGGTGGCTTCGCCGAGCAGGCCGTGGCCCGCCCGGACCTGACCTTCGCCCTGCCCGACGAGGTCACCTTCGAGGAGGCCGCGTCCTTCACCTTCAACTACGCGACGGTCTACTTCGCGCTCCTCGAGCGCGGTGGCCTGACCGAGGGCGAGACCGTCCTCGTCCACGGCGCCGCCGGAGGCATCGGCACCGCGGCCATCCAGATGGCCAAGGCCTTCGGTGCCGGGCGGGTCATCGGGGTCGTCTCCACCGAGGCGAAGGGGGAGATCGCCCGGGCCGCCGGTGCGGACGAGGTCGTCCCGGCCGACGGGTTCCTCGCGGCGGTCGGCAAGGGGAGCGTCGACATCGTCGTCGACCCCGTCGGCGGGGACCGCTTCACCGACTCCCTGCGCGCCCTGCGCGAGCACGGGCGGCTCCTCGTCATCGGCTTCACGGCCGGTGGGATCCCCGAGGTCAAGGTCAACCGGCTGCTCCTCAACAACGTCTCGGTCGTCGGCGTCGGGTGGGGTGCCTACGCGATGTCGCGCCCGGGCCACGTGCGCCGGGAGTGGGACGCCATGCTCCCGCACCTGCGCAGCGGTGCCCTGCGCCCCGTCGTCGGTGCGGTCCACCCGCTGGAGGAGGCCGCGACCGCGCTCTCCTCCCTCGAGGGGCGCACCGTGACCGGCAAGGTGGTCCTGGTGCCGTGACCGTCGACCAGCTGCCCACCGTCGCCGAGGTCGCGCGGATCCCCGAGGCCTGCCGCGTCGTCGCCGGGCCGGAGTGGGAGGACGGCAACGGCCACGTCAACGTGGCCCACTTCTACGGCTTCCACATCCGCGCGGCGCACGAGTCGCTGCTGCGCATCGGCGTCGACGACGCCTACCGCTCCGGTCGTCGGCTCGGCGTGTTCAGCATGGAGCAGCACCTGCGCTTCCTGCACGAGGTGCACATCGGCGAGGAGATCTCCGCGCACGTGCGCTGGCTCGACAGGGGCGACAAGGTCTTCCACGGGATCTCGGTCGTCGTCAACCACACCACCGGGCGGATCGCCAACACGCTCGAGGTGCTCGAGGGGCACGTCGACCTCGTGACCCGCCGGGCCACCCCCTTCCCGGCGGACCTGGCCCGGCGCATCGATGCGGAGATCGCCGCCCATCGGGCCCTGCCCTGGCAGCTGCCCCTGTCGGGCACGATCGGCGTGCGTCGCTGAACCCGAGCCCGCCGACAGGAGAACCGCATCCGCCAGGCGGATGCGGTTCTCTCGTCCGGCTGGGTCAGGAGCTGAAGCGGCCGATCGACTCCGCGACGAGGATCGGCTTGTCGATCCCGTCGGCCTCGACCGTGAGGGTCGTGACGACCTTGACGGCGCCGGGGGCGGTCTCCTCGACCGAGCTCAGCATCGCGCGCAGGCGGATGCGCGAGTCCACCGGCAGCGGGTGGATGAAGCGCACCTTGTCGTAGCCGTAGTTCAGGCTGTGGGCGAACCCGTCGAAGGCCATGAGCTCCTCGAGGAAGGCCGGCGTGCGCGAGAGGCTGTAGAGGCCGTGCGCGATCGTCGAGCCGAAGGGGGAGTCCGCGGCCCTGGCAGGGTCGACGTGGATCCACTGGTGGTCGCCGGTGAGGTCGGCGAAGCCGTCGATCTTGGCCTGGTCGACGACGTGCCACTCGGTAGGGCCGAGCTCGACCCCCACGAGGTCCTTGAGGTCCTGGACCGAGGTCGGGCGGTGCTGGGCTGTCTGCGTCATGGTGAGCTCCTTCGATCACGAACGGGATGCCCCGAACCTAGTTGAACTTGAAGCCGGGTTCAAGTATGTTCGAGGCGTTCCGGCAGTCGAGACCACAGGAGTTCTCAGATGACCACTGACCAGCAGCGCGTCGCCGTCGTCACCGGCGCGGCCCGAGGGATCGGGGCGGGCGTCGCCCGCCGCCTCGCCGCGGACGGGATGGCCGTCGCCGTCCTCGACCTCGACGAGTCGGCCTGCGTGCCCGTCGTCGAGGAGATCACCGCGGCCGGGGGGCGGGCGCTCGCCGTCGGCGCCGACGTCTCGGACCCCGAGCAGGTCGAGGCCGCCGTGCGGCGGATCGCCGACGAGCTCGGTGCGCCGACCGTGCTGGTCAACAACGCCGGCATCATCCGCGACAACCTGCTCTTCAAGATGTCCGTCGAGGACTGGGACTCCGTCATGGCGGTCCACCTGCGCGGCGCCTTCCTCATGACCAAGGCCTGCCAGGCGTTCATGACGCAGGAGCGGTACGGGCGCATCGTCAACCTCTCCTCGACCTCCGCCCAGGGCAACCGCGGCCAGACCAACTACTCGGCCGCCAAGGCCGGCGTGCAGGGGTTCACCAAGACCCTGGCCATCGAGCTGGGCAGGTTCGGCGTGACCGCCAACGCCATCGCGCCCGGCTTCATCGAGACCGAGATGACCCAGGCGACTGCGGAGCGGGTCGGTGTCCCGTTCGAGGACTTCGTGACCCACGCGGCCCAGCAGGTCCCCGTCGGCCGGACCGGCCAGCCCGAGGACATCGCCCACGCCGTCTCCTTCTTCGCCAGCGAGGGGGCCGGCTTCACCACCGGTCAGGTCCTCTACGTCGCCGGCTCCCCCTGCGACTGATGCCCGGGATGCGGATCCAGGGCAAGGTCGCCGTCGTCACCGGCGCGGCCGGTGGCATCGGGGCGGCCCTCGCGGAGGCGCTGATCGCCCGCGGCGCCCGAGTCGTCATCGCGGATCTCGACGCGCAGCGCCTCACCGCCACCGCCGAGCGGCTCACCGCCTCGGTCGGTCCAGACGCGGTGCTGGCCGTGCCGGGTGACGCCTCGAGCGAGGCGGACATCACCCGCACGATCGCCGCCGCCCGGGAGCACTTCGGCGAGGTCGATCTCTACTTCGCCAACGCCGGCGTCGGTGACGGCAGCGGTCTCGGGGCCACCGACGACCAGTGGCAGCTCGCGCTCGACGTCAACCTGCTCGCGCACGTGCGTGCCGCCCGGCAGCTCGTGCCGGGCTGGGTCGAGCGGGGCAGCGGCTACTTCGTCTCCACGGCGTCGGCCGCAGGACTGCTCACCCAGATCGGCTCGGCCACCTACTCGGTGTCCAAGCACGGCGCCGTGGCGTTCGCCGAATGGCTCGCCGTGACCTATGGCGACGACGGGATCGGGGTCAGCTGCCTGTGCCCGATGGGCGTCGACACCGACATGCTGCGCTCCGGCATGACCTCCGGCGGGGGCGAAGGGGGCCGGGTCGCCGCCGCCGCGGTGACCGGCGCGGGGGAGGTGCTCGCCCCGCGCGACGTCGCCGACCAGGTCCTCGCCGCGGTCGCCGAGGGCCGCTTCCTCATCACGCCGCACGAGGACGTCCGCGAGTTCGCCCGGCGCAAGGCCGCCGACCACGACCGGTGGATCCACGGCATGCAGCGCTACCAGCGCCACCTGAAGGGGGACGTGCCATGACCAACGCAGCCAGCCTGATCTGGCGGTGGGCTCAGGAGACGCCCGACGCACCCGCACTGCGCGAGGACGGCCGCTCGTGGACCTTCGCCGAGCTGCGCACCGCCGTGCGCGGCGCGATGGAGGCGCTCACCGAGCGTGGCCTGCGCCCGCAGGACCGGGTCCTCCTCGTCGTCCCGACGAGCGCGGAGTTCGTCATCACCTACCACGCGGTCCTCGCCCTCGGCGCCACCGCGGTGACGGTCAACCCCCTGTGCACGCAGCGCGAGCTGACCCACTTCGTCGAGGACGCCGGGTGCACCCTCGCGCTCGGCTGGCACGAGGTGCCCGAGGCGGTCACCGCCACGGCTGCTGCGGCGGAGCTGCCCCTGTGGCTGCTCGCGCCGGACTGCGTCCCGGCGCCCCGCGGCATGCCCGACCCGGTCGACGTCGGCTCGGACGAGCCGGCGGTCCTGCTGTACACCTCGGGCACGACCGGTGCGCCCAAGGGCGCGATCCTCTCGCACGGCAACCTGCTGTCCTGCGGCGAGTCCCTCGCCGAGGCGCTCGCCCTCGGCTCCGGCGAGAGCATGGGCACCGCCCTGCCGCTCTTCCACGTGTTCGGCCAGTCGTCGTCGATGTTCACCGTCTACACCGCCGGCGGCTGCATGTCGCTGCTGCGGCCCTTCG
Source organism: Janibacter terrae NBRC 107853 (assembly GCF_001591405.1). GTDB lineage: Bacteria > Actinomycetota > Actinomycetes > Actinomycetales > Dermatophilaceae > Janibacter > Janibacter terrae. The sequence goes on along the minus strand of NZ_BCUV01000007.1, from coordinate 277,300 downwards.
ACCCGGCCAAGCTCCTGCGGATGGCCGCCGACCAGCAGCTCACCTCCGTCGCGGGCGTCCCGACGATGTGGAACGCCATGCTCCATGCCGAGACGGACGTGACCCGTGAGGACCTCGCCTCCCTCCGCCTCGCGTGCTCGGGAGGTGCCGCGCTGCCGCTCGAGGTGGGCAAGGCCTTCCACGACCGCTTCGGCGCCGTCGTCCTCGACGGCTACGGCCTGAGCGAGACCGCGGGTGCGGCGACCTTCAACCGCGACGACTGCCCGCGCAAGGAGATGAGCGTGGGCCGCGCGCTGCCCGGCGGCGCGCTCGCGATCCTCGACGACGACCACCGCGAGCTGCCCCCCGGCGCGACGGGTGAGGTCGGCATCCGGGGGCCGTACGTCATGAGCGGCTACTGGAACCGTCCGGAGGCCACCGAGGCGGCCTTCGCGAACGGCTGGTTCCTCACCGGCGACATCGGTCGCATGGACGAGGACGGCGACCTGTGGATCGTCGACCGCAAGAAGGACCTCGTGATCCGCGGTGGGTACAACGTCTACCCGCGGGAGATCGAGGAGGTCCTCTACGGCCACCCCGACATCCTCGAGGCCGCCGTCATCGGCGTCCCGGACGAGCGGCTCGGCGAGGAGATCGCCGCCGTCATCACCCCGCAGCCGGGGGCGAGCATCGACCCGACGCGGCTGCGCACCTGGCTCGAGGAGCGCCTCGCGGCCTACAAGGTGCCGCGCATCTACGAGGTCGTCGAGGAGCTGCCCAAGGGTGCGACCGGCAAGATCCTCAAGCGGGCCATCGACCGCCCGACCATCGCGACCACCGGTGAGCGACCCGCCAGGGTCACCGCCACCACACGCTGAGCGAAGGGAGCGGACCGTGGACTTCACGACGGACGCCAGGACCACCGAGCTGCAGGAGCGGCTCACCGCCTTCATGGACGAGCACGTCTACCCCATCGAGGCGACCTACCAGGAGCAGCTCGACGCGGCGCCGGACCGCTGGTCGCCGCCGCCGGTCGTCGAGCAGGCCAAGGAGGCCGCCCGCAGCCTGGGGCTGTGGAACCTCTTCCTGCCCGGTGAGTCCGGCGCCGGCCTGACCAACCTCCAGTACGCGCCCCTGTGCGAGACCCTCGGCCGGAGCCTGCACATCGCCCCGGTCGCGACCAACTGCGCGGCACCGGACACCGGCAACATGGAGGTGCTGCACATGTTCGGCACCCCCGAGCAGCAGGAGCAGTGGCTCACCCCCCTCCTCGCCGGCGAGATCCGCTCGGCCTTCGCGATGACCGAGCCGCGCGTGGCCAGCTCCGACGCGACCAACATCGAGACCTCGATCGTGCGCGACGGGGACGAGTACGTCATCAACGGCCGCAAGTGGTACATCTCCGGCGCGATGAACCCCGACGCCAAGATCTTCATCCTCATGGGCAAGACCGACCCGTCGGCCGACCGTCACCGGCAGCAGTCGATGATCCTCGTGCCGCGCGACACCCCCGGCGTCGACGTGCGCCGCGGCATGAAGGTCTTCGGCTACGACGACCGCGACCACGGCGGCCACGCCGAGATCGACTTCACCGACGTGCGCGTGCCGGCCGCCAACCTCATCGGCGAGGAGGGCTCCGGGTTCGCGATCGCCCAGGCCCGCCTCGGCCCGGGCCGGATCCACCACTGCATGCGGCTCATCGGCATCGCCGAGCGGTCGCTGGAGCTGATGATCGACCGCGCCGCGAGCCGGGTCGCCTTCGGCAAGGCGCTGTCCGAGCAGGGCGTCATCCGCGACTGGATCGCCGAGTCCCGGGTGCGCATCGAGCAGCTGCGGCTGCTCACCCTCAAGGCCGCGTGGCTCATGGACACGGCGGGCAACAAGGGCGCCCACACCGAGATCCAGGCGATCAAGATCGCCGCGCCCGCCACCGTCGAGTGGATCCTCGACAAGGCCGTCCAGGTGCACGGCGCCGGCGGCCTGAGCCAGGACTTCCCCGTCGCCGAGTGGTACGCCCAGGTGCGCACCCTGCGTTTCGCCGACGGCCCCGACGAGGTGCACAAGAACGCCCTCGCCCGACACGAGATCCGCAGGAGGACCGCACATGCCTGATCTGCAGCAGCGGGTCGAGGAGCTCCTCGCGAGCCACGACCCGCAGACGAGCGACCCCGCGCAGTTCCTCGGCGCCCAGTTCGACGCCGGCCTCGCCTGGGTCCACTTCCCGCAGGGGAAGGGAGGCCTCGGCCTCTCGCGTGGACGCCAGCTCGAGGTCGACGCCCTCCTCGAGGAGGCCGGCGCGCCCCGTCCGGACTTCGCGAAGAACAGCATCGGCCTGGGCATGGCCGCTCCGACGCTGCTGGCCTTCGGCACGGAGGAGCTGCAGCAGCGATTCCTGCGCCCGCTCTTCACGTGCACCGAGATCTGGTGCCAGCTCTTCAGCGAGCCCGGTGCCGGCTCCGACCTCGCGGGTGTCGCGACCCGTGCCGTCCCCGACGGTGACGAGTGGGTCGTCGACGGGCAGAAGGTGTGGACCTCCGGGGCGCACAACGCCCAGTTCGCGATCCTCGTGGCCCGCACCGACCCGACGGTCCCCAAGCACGCGGGGATGACCTACTTCGTCGTGGACATGTCCGACCCCGGGATCGAGGTGCGGCCGCTGCGCCAGCTCACCGGCGAGGCGGAGTTCAACGAGGTCTTCCTCACCGGGGTGCGGGTGCCCGACACCCACCGGGTCGGCGCCGTGGGTGCCGGCTGGAAGGTCGCGACGACGACGCTGAACAACGAGCGCGTGGCGATCTCCGCCGGCAACGAGCGCGAGGCCGGCCAGATCGGCGTCGTCACCCAGCGGTGGCGCACCGACCCGTCGGTGCGCACCCCCGGCCACCACACCGAGCTCATGCAGTGGTGGGTCGAGACCGAGGTCACCCGCCTCGCCGGGGAGCGCCTGCGGCAGGGCCTGGAGGTCGGTCAGCCCGGCCCAGAGAGCTCGGCGATGAAGCTCGCCTTCGCCCACCAGGCGCAGCAGGTGAGCGGGTTCGCCCTCGAGGTCGCCCCCGAGGAGGGGCTCGAGTACCACGACTGGACGATGGTCCGCCCCGAGGGCGGCTCCTTCCTCGGTCACGGCCCCGGCTTCCGCTATCTGCGCGCCAAGGGCAACTCGATCGAGGGCGGCACGAGCGAGATCATGCGCAATGTCATCGCCGAGCGCGTGCTCGGCCTGCCACCGGACCACCGCCCCGACAAGGGGATCGCCTTCAAGGATGTGCCGCGATGACCGACCTGCTCTACACCGACGTCGAGGAGGCGCTGCGGGACAGCGTCCGCTCGACCCTGCGCCGCGCGCTGGACGAGACGCTGCCCACCCATCTCGCCGACGAACCCGACACCGACGTGTCCGGCCTGTGGCGCTCGCTGGCCGAGCAGCTCGGCCTCGCCGGCCTGCTCGTCCCCGAGTCGCTCGGCGGCGCGGGAGCCAGCGCCCGAGAGGCGGCCGTGGTCCTCGAGGAGCTCGGCGGGGCCGTCGCGCCCGTCCCCTTCCTCACCAGTGCCGTCATCGCGACGACCGCCCTCCTCGAGGCCGGCGACGAGACCCGTCTGCCGACCCTCGCCTCGGGGGAGCGCACCGCGGCGCTCGTGCTGCCGTGGACCGCGCGCCGTGGGGCGTGGACGGCCGTCGACCCGAGCGCGGGGCCGGTCGCACCGGTCGCCGGTGCGCTCGGTGCCGACCTCTTCCTCGTGCCGACCCGGGGCGAGGGGGGCGTGACCTCCCTTCGTGCTCTCGATCGCGACGAGGTCGAGCTGGAGCCCATCACGTCGCTCGACATGACCCGCCCGCTCGCCAGCGTGAGCGTGACCGGTCAGGGGAACGAGATCGCCTCCGGGACCGCCGCCGACGAGGCCGTCGACGCCGCGCTCGCCGCCGGCGCCGCGCTGCTCGCCTCCGAGCAGCTGGGCGTGGCGCAGTGGTGCCTCGACACGACGGTGGAGTACGCGAAGACGCGGGTGCAGTTCGCCCGACCGATCGGCTCCTTCCAGGCGATCAAGCACCGCCTCGCCGACCTCTACCTGGAACTCGTCGGCACCCGGGCCGCCGCCCGCTACGCCGCCGGCACGCTCGCGGACGGCGACCCCGACCAGCTGGTCTCGCAGGCCGTGGCCCAGTCGTACTGCTCGGACGCCGCGGTGCGGGCGGCCGAGGAGGCCCTGCAGCTGCACGGCGGCATCGGCATGACGTGGGAGGCGTCGGTGCACACCCGGCTCAAGCGGGCCAAGTCCGACCAGCTGGCCCTCGGCACCCCGGACCGGCACCGCAGCGATCTGGCCGAGCTCGTGGACCTCCCGGCGAGCTGACCGAACCCCCTTCGACCCACCCCCTTCGACCTCCCCTCACCCACAGGAGTGACCCCCATGCGCGAAGCAGTCATCGTCTCCACCGCCCGCACCCCGATCGGCCGCGCCTACCGCGGCGCCTTCAACGACACCCAGGCCCAGGAGCTCATCGGCCACGCCGTGCGCCATGCCGTCGAGCGCTCCGGCGTCGAGGGCGAGCGGATCGAGGACGTCGTCATCGGCGCCGCCCTCCAACAGGGCTCGACCGCGATGAACATCGGCCGGCAGGCGGCGCTGCGCGCCGGCCTGCCCGTCACGGTCGCCGGCATGTCCGTCGACCGCCAGTGCGCGAGCGGGCTCATGGCCATCGCCACCGCCGCCAAGCAGGTCGTCCTCGACGGCATGGACGTGGCCGTCGGTGGCGGGGTCGACTCGATCTCGCTGGTGCAGAACGAGCACATGAACACCTACCGCGCGCAGGACCCCTGGCTCGTCGAGCACGTGCCGGCGACCTACATGTCCATGCTCGAGACCGCCGAGATCGTCGCGCAGCGCTACGGCGTCGGCCGGGATGCCCAGGACGAGTACGCCCTCGAGTCCCAGCGACGCACGGCAGCCGGCCAGGAGGCCGGCGCCTTCGACGACGAGATCGTGGCGCTGCCCTCGACGATGCTCAGCAAGGACAAGGCGACGGGTGAGGTCTCCTCGCAGGAGGTCACGCTCGCCAAGGACGAGGGCAACCGCCCCAGCACGACCATCGAGGACCTGGCCAAGCTGAACCCGGTGCTCGCCAAGGACGGCACCGAGGGCTTCTCGATCACCGCGGGCAATGCCTCGCAGCTGTCCGACGGCGCGTCCGCGGCAGTCGTCATGGAGGCCGCCGAGGCCTCCCGCCGCGGGCTGACCCCGCTCGGCGCCTTCCGCGGCATGGCCGTCGCGGGCTGCGAGCCGGACGAGATGGGCATCGGCCCGGTCTTCGCCGTGCCGAAGCTGCTCGCCCAGCACGGGCTCACGGTGGACGACATCGACCTGTGGGAGCTCAACGAGGCCTTCGCCGTCCAGGCGCTCTACTGCCGCGACACGCTCGGCATCGACCCGGCGAAGTACAACGTCAACGGCGGGGCCATCTCGATCGGCCACCCGTACGGCATGAGCGGTGCGCGCATGGCCGGTCACCTCCTCATCGAGGGCCGGCGCCGAGGCGCGCGCTACGGCGTCGTGACGATGTGCGTCGGTGGCGGCATGGGCGCGGCGGGGCTCTTCGAGATCTTCTGACCCGCGCACCCCTTCGCCCCACCCCGTCACGTCCCCGAGGAGCAGCCGTGCCCGTCTTCGTCGCCAACCGTGGCGAGATCGCCGTCCGGATCGTCCGAGCCGCCAGGGAGGCCGGTCTGGACGTCGTGGCGGCCGTGACCCGGGCGGAGGCCGACTCGCTGGCCGCCCGGCTCGCGACGGCGGTCCACGTGCTGCCGGGGGAGGGTGCGGCCGCCTACCTCGATGCGTCCTCCCTCGTCGCCGGGGCGATCGAGCACGGGTGCACGATGCTGCACCCGGGGTACGGCTTCCTCAGCGAGAGTCCGGCGCTCGCACGGGCGTGCGTCGAGGCCGGCGTGGTCTTCGTCGGGCCGGACGCCGAGCTGCTCGAGCTCTTCGGGGACAAGGGCAGCGCCCGGGCGGTGGCGGAGCAGGCCGGGGTCCCGGTCCTGCCCGCCACCCCCGTCGGCGTCACCGAGGCGCAGGCGGAGGCCTTCGCCCTGGCGCAGCGTCCCGCAGGCGTCATGGTCAAGGCGGCGGCGGGCGGCGGCGGCCGCGGCATGCGGGCGGTGCCGGCCGGCGAGCCCCTCGGCGAGGCCTGGGAGCGCGCGCGCTCCGAGGCGGAGCGCAGCTTCGGCTCCGGCGAGCTCTTCGTCGAGCTGTACGTCGAGCGGGCCCGGCACGTCGAGGTCCAGGTCGTGGCCGACGGCGAAGGGGGAGCCACCCACCTCGGCGAGCGGGACTGCACCCTGCAACGCCGCTTCCAGAAGGTCGTCGAGGTCGCGCCCGCACCGGCGCTGCCCGACGACGTCCGGGCGGACCTGCACGCCGCCGCCGTGCGGCTGGTCTCCGGCCGCGGCTACCGCGGGCTGGCCACGGTCGAGTTCCTGCTCGACGCCGACGACCCGAGCCGCTGGTGGTTCATCGAGGTCAACCCGCGTCTGCAGGTCGAGCACCCGGTGACCGAGATGGTCACGGGCGTCGACCTCGTGCTCGCCCAGCTGCGGCTGGCTGCGGGGGAGGGCCTCGCCGACCTCGGCCTGGCGACCCCACCGGCGGTCACCGGCGCCGCCGTCGAGCTGCGGGTCGCCGCAGAGCGCACCGGCAGCCACGGCGAGGCGCTGCCCGCCCACGGCGTCGTCTCCCGACTCGCCCTGCCGACCGGGCCCGGGGTGCGGGTGGACACGCACCTCGTCGAGGGGACCCGCGTCGACGGCTCCTTCGACTCGCTCGTCGCGAAGGTCGTCACCCACAGCCACAGCGGCCTGGCCGCGGCGCTCGGCAAGGCGCGACAGGCGGTCGCGGAGTGCACCGTCGACGGGGTCGAGACCAACCTGCCGCTCCTGCGCGAGGTCCTCGACCACGAGGACGTCGCCGCGTGGGACGTCACGACCCGGTGGTTCGACGAGACCGGCCCGATCCGTGCTCTCGACCGCCCGGACGTGAGCGACGGCGAGGTCCTCGCGGAGATGGCCGGCACCGTCGTCGCCGTCCTCGTCGAGCCCGGCCAGGAGGTCGCCGTCGGGACGCCCCTCGTCGTCGTCGAGGCGATGAAGATGGAGCACCTGGTGCCCGCCCCCGCCACCGGGACGGTCACCGCCGTCCGGGTCCGGGCCGGTGCGACGACCGCGGCCGGTGACCTCCTGGTGCGGCTGCTCCCTTCCTCCGACCAGTCGTCGACCGGCGCGCTCGACGAGGGACCCGACCTCGACGCCGAGCGGGCCGACCTGTCGAGGCTGCTCGAGCGCCGCGACCGGCGCCTGGACGCGGCTCGCCCCGAGGCGGTCGCCAAGCGCCATGCGCGCGGCCGACGCACGGCCCGGGAGAACATCGCCGACCTCGTCGAGGAGGGCAGCTTCATCGAGTACGGCGGTCTCGCCGTCGCGGCCCAGCGCGCGCGGCGCAGCGAGGAGGACCTCATCGCGAGCACCCCGGCCGACGGGATCGTCACGGGGATCGGTCGCATCGGCAGCACCCCCGCCGGAGACTCCCGCTGCGCGGTCCTGGCCTACGACTACACCGTGCTGGCTGGCACCCAGGGCTACCTCAACCACAAGAAGACCGACCGCCTCCTCGAGATCGCCGAGCAGCAGCGCCTGCCCGTCGTCCTCTTCGCCGAAGGGGGCGGGGGCCGTCCCGGGGACACCGACACCACGGTCGCCAGCGGTCTCGACGTGCCGACCTTCGCGACGATGGGCCGGCTCAGCGGGCTCGTCCCGACCATCGGCATCGCGGCCGGTCGCTGCTTCGCCGGCAATGCCGCGCTCCTCGGCTGCTGCGACGTCATCATCGCCACGCGTGACTCGACGATCGGCATGGGCGGTCCCGCGATGATCGAAGGGGGTGGCCTGGGCGTCTTCGCGCCCGAGGAGGTCGGCCCCATCGAGGTGCAGGGCGGCAACGGCGTCGTCGACGTGGTCGTCGACGACGAGGCGGAGGCGGTCGAGGTGGCCCAGCGCTACCTCGGCTACTTCCAGGGGGCGCGCGAGGAGTGGACCGCCGCCGACCAGCGGGCGCTGCGCCACGTCGTCCCGGAGAACAGGGTGCGCGCCTACGACATCCACGCCGCGATCCGCACCCTCGCCGACGAGGGCTCGGTCCTCGAGCTGCGCGCCGGCTTCGCCCCCGGCGTCGTCACCGCGCTCGTGCGCATCGAGGGTCGTCCCATGGGGCTGGTCGCCAACAACCCGCGCCACCTCGGCGGGGCGATCGACACCCCGGCCGCGGACAAGCTCGCGCGCTTCCTCCAGCTCTGCGACGCGCACGGGCTGCCCGTCGTCTCCCTCTGCGACACCCCGGGGTTCATGGTCGGGCCGGAGCACGAGCGCACCGCGACGGTGCGCCACTTCGCCCGCCTCTTCGTCATCGGGTCGCACCTGCGGGTGCCGATGGTGACGGTCGTCCTGCGCAAGGCCTACGGCCTGGGCGCGCAGGCGATGGCCGCGGGCAGCTTCCACCGCCCGGCGGCGACGCTGGCGTGGCCGACGGGTGAGGTCGGCGGCATGGGCCTCGAGGGTGCGGTCCGTCTGGGCTTCCGCCGCGAGCTCGAGGCGGTCGCGGACCCCACGGAGCGCCGGGCGCTGGAGCAGCGGCTTGTCGACGACCTCTACGAACGCGGCCGCGCGGTCAACTCTGCGGCGGTCGTCGAGCTCGACGACGTCATCGACCCGGTCGACACCCGCCGGTGGATCCGCACGGCGATGGCGTCCGTCGTCCCCGACGAGCGGCCGACCCGCTACGTCGACACCTGGTGACCCGAAGGAGCCCCCATGGACTACACGCAGCACCTGCAGGACCTGCGGCAGCGTCAGGAGCGGGTCCGTCCCGCCGGCACCCCCCGCGACGTCGTCCACCCGCTCGGTGACCTCACGGTCCCCGGGTACGTCGACGCGTGGGCGCAGCGGCAGCCGGAAGAGGCCGCGATCGTCCACGACGAGGTCGTCATGGACTACCGCGAGCTCGCCGACCGGCACGCGCGCTGGGCCGGCTGGTTGCGGGCGAAGGGGGTGGCCCCCGGCGAGCGGGTCGGCGTCCACCTGGGCAATGTCCCCGAGTTCGTCATCGCCTTCCTCGGCACGCTGCGGGCCGGGTGCGTGCACGTACCGGTGAACCCGATGTTCCAGCACGCCGAGCTCGTCCACGAGCTGCGCGACTCCGGGGCGAGCGTGGTCGTCACGAGCGCCGCACTCGCGGAGCGGCTCTGCGCGGCCGCCGCCGCGACCGACGTGCACACGGTGGTCGTCCTCGCCACCGGCGGGGACCCCCTTCCCGCCGTCGAGGGGCTCGAGGTCGTGCGCTGGAGCGACACCGAGGCGACGGCGCCGCTGCGCGAGGTGGCCGGGGACCTCGACGCCCTCGCGGCGCTCAACTACACCGGCGGCACGACCGGTCTGCCCAAGGGGTGCGAGCACACCCAGCGGCACATGGTCTACACGGCCGTGAGTGCCTCGGGGGCCAACGGCTTCGACGGGACACGGGTCGTCTCGCTGTGCTTCATCCCCGTCTTCTGGATCGCGGGGGAGGACCTGGGCATCCTCATCCCCCTCGTCACGGGCGGGACCACCGTGCTGCTGGAGCGCTGGGACGCCGCCACCGTCGTGGACCTCGTCGAGAGGTGCCGCGTGACGACGACCGCGGCCACCGTGGAGAGCTACCTCGACCTGCTGCGGGTGCCCGGCGTCGCCGAGCGCGACCTGTCCTGCTTCACCGCGCCGATGACGATGTCCTTCATCCGCAAGCTCACCCCGGAGGTGCGCCGGCAGTGGTCCGAGGTCGTCGGACCCGGCTCGGTCCTGCGCGAGGGCTCCTACGGCATGACGGAGAGCCACACCGTCGACGTCGTGCCGTACGGGTTCCACGAGGGCGACCACGACCTGCTCACCGAGCCGGTGTTCTGCGGGCTGCCCGTGCCGGGCACGGACGTCGTCGTCGTCGACCCCGCGACGGCGGAGCCGATGCCCCTCGGAGAGGCGGGGGAGATCCTCCTGCGCAGCCCCTCGATCATGACCGGATACTGGCGCAACCCGCAGGCGTCGGCGCAGCAGCTGCGGGACGGCTGGCTGCACACGGGCGACACCGGCTACCTCGACGACGACGGGTGCCTGCACTACCTCGCGCGCAGCAAGGACATGATCAAGGTCAACGGCATGAGCGTCTTCCCGGCCGAGGTCGAGATGCTGCTCGCCGGCCACCCCGACGTCGCCTCCGTCGCCGTGGTGCCGGCGGACGACGCGTCCACCGGGCAGCGGCCCGTGGCCTTCGTCAGCCTGGTCCCCGGGTCCTCCGTCACCGCGACCGGGGTGGAGGAGTGGGCTCGCGACCAGATGGCGACGTACAAGCTGCCGCTCGTCGAGGTCGTCGAGGCCTTCCCGCTCACCGACACGGGCAAGATCCGCAAGCCCGAGCTGCTGGGTCGCGCGCAGGACCTCGTCGCCGCCCTCGCCTGACCGTCACCGAGCAGTCGAGGCGACCCTTGACTCGAACTTGAATCCCGATTCAACATATACCTGAATCATCCTTCACCTACAGGAGATCACACATGACTTCACCGACAACGACGTCGGACCAGGTGCATGCGCGGGCCACGCGGAAGGCCTTCGTGCGTCTGGTGCCCCTGCTCATGGCCGCGTACTTCATGGCCTTCGTCGACCGCACCAACGTCGGCCTCGCCAAGACCTCCCTCGAGGTCGACGTCGGGATCGACGCCGCGGCGTACGGCCTGGGCGCCGGGCTGTTCTTCATCACCTATGCCGTCCTCGAGGTGCCGAGCAACCTGCTCCTGCACCGGATCGGGGCGAAGGTGTGGATCAGCCGCATCGCCGTCACCTGGGGCCTGATCACCATGGCGATGATGTTCATCTCCAGCCCGACGGTGTTCTACGTCCTGCGCCTGCTCCTCGGCGCCGCCGAGGCCGGTCTCTACCCGGGGATCATGTACCTCATCACGACCTGGTTCGCGCAGAAGGACCGCGCGACGGTCGTCGGCCTCATCCTCACCGCATCCTCGGTCGCCTTCATCGTGGCCAACCCCATCGGTGGCGCGCTGATGAAGCTGGACGGCCTGGGCGGCCTCCACGGCTGGCAGTGGCTCTTCGTGCTCGAGGGCATCCCCACCGTCCTGCTCGGCATCTACATCTTCTTCACCCTGCCCAGCTCGCCGGCCACGGCGAAGTGGCTCGAGCCCGAGGAGGCCCGGGAGCTCACCCGGCGGGCCGTCGGCGAGGAGCCGGAGGAGACGCGTCCGGGAGCGATCATCCGCAACGCGATGTCCAAGCCCTTCCTGCTGACCATCGCGGCGATCTACTTCATGAACCAGATCGCCACCTACGGCGTCATCTTCTTCGTCCCCTCGATCGTGGAGGCGATGAACGTCTCGGACAGCTTCATGATCGGGTTGATCTCCGGTGTCGTCGGTATCGGTGCCGTCATCGGCGTGCTCGTCGTGCCGCGGGTGCTCCGGCGCGACCCCGGCTCGGAGGTGCGGCTCATCGGCATCACCACCGCCGGCGCGATCGTCTTCGCCCTGATCTTCATCGCCGTCGGCAACCCGGTGGCCAAGATGATCGTCCTCAGCGCCACGATGCTCTTCATCGTCGGGGTGCAGCCGCTCTACTGGTCGGTCCTCATGGCCCGGCTCGGTGGGGTCGCGGCCGCGGCCGGGCTGGCCTTCGTCAACACGATCGGCCTGACCGGGGCCTTCGTCGGCCCGTACGCGTTCGGCCTGACCGAGAAGGCCACCGGCTCGCCCTCCTCGGGCCTGTGGGTCCTCGTCGGCGCGACGCTGCTCGGACTCCTGCTCGTCCCTCTCCTGGGACGTCTGCTGGGTCGCCACGACCGGGCGCACCCCGCCGTGGCGGAGCCGGCCACCGCGTCGATGGTGCCCGACCCCGTCTGACCGACGCGCCCCCGCACGCACCTGAACCCGCATTCCCCTAGGGCAATGCGGGTTCAGGTGCGTCCGCGCTGGCTGCGCGAAGGGGTGGTCAGCGGTAGTTCGTGAACTGCAGTGCGACGTCGAGGTCCTTGCCCTTCAGCAGCGCGATGACCTCCTGCAGCTCGTCGCGCGACTTGCCGGTGACCCGCAGCTCGTCGCCCTGGATCTGCGGCTTGATCCCCTTCGGGCCCTCGTCGCGGATGATCTTGGAGATCTTCTTCGCGTTGTCCTGGTCGATGCCCTCCTTGGTCGGGCCCGAGAGGACGTACTCCTTGCCCGAGGCCTGCGGGTCCTTGTCGCCGAAGTCGATGTTCTTCAGCGAGACCCCGCGGCGCACGAGCTTGGACTCGAAGACGTCGAGCACGGCGAGCACGCGCTCGGCGCTGTTGGCCTTGATGACGACGTTGTCGCCGCTCCACTCGATCGAGGCGCCCACACCCTTGAAGTCGTACCGCTGGGAGACCTCCTTGGCGGCCTGGTTGAGCGCGTTGTCGACCTCCTGGCGGTCGACCTTGCTCACGATGTCGAAGCTGCTGCTGGCCATGGGTCCTCGTCACTCCTTCGGCGGTGGATCTGCCCGGATTTGCGTCCTCGGGCGGTCAACTTGCTATCCTTCCAGACGCACACGGCAGGTTGTCCGAGCGGCCAATGGAAACGGACTGTAAATCCGTCGGGTTATCCCTACGAAGGTTCGAATCCTTCACCTGCCACCCACGTGCACGCAGGCCCCCGCGGAGCGATCCCGGGGGCCTGCGTCGTGCCCGTGGCAGCATGCTCGCCATGGACGTGGTCATCGGTGAGGACGGGCTCGCGCGGCCGGCGTGGGCGCAGGGGGGCGGAGCCCACGGCGAGCTCCTGCGGCGCTACTACGACACCGAGTGGGGCATGCCCGTGCGCGACGAGCGCGGGCTCTTCGAGCGGCTGAGCCTCGAGGCCTTCCAGTCCGGCCTGTCCTGGGCCACGATCCTGGCCAAGCGGGAGTCCTTCCGCGCGGCCTTCGCCGGTTTCGACCCGGACGTCGTCGCGACCTGGGGCGAAGGGGAGGTCGCCCACCTCATGCAGGACGCCGGGATCGTGCGCAACCGCGCGAAGATCGTGGCGACGATCCGCAACGCCGGCGCGACGGTCTCCCTTCGCGCGGACGGGGGCCTGGTCGACCTCGTCTGGTCCCACCGCCCCGAGCGCACCCCGATGCCGCGGACCTTCGCCGAGGTGCCGACGACCTCCGACGAGTCACGTGCCCTGGCCAAGGAGCTGAAGCGGCGGGGCTTCACCTTCGTCGGGCCGACGACGGCCTTCGCGCTCATGGAGGCCGTCGGCATCGTCGACACCCATCTGCTCGACAGCCACCGCCGCGGCACCTCCGGGCTGTGGCGGGCCGACGGGACGCCGGTGCAGGATGACTGACGTGAGCGACACCTTCGACCGCGCCCGATACCCGCACTGGGTCACGATCCCGACCCGCTGGAGCGACAACGACCAGTTCGGCCACGTCAACAACGCCGTGCACTACTCGGTGATGGACACGGCGATCAACGACTGGCTCAAGGCGCACGGCTTCGACGTCGCCGCGGGCGGGGACACGATCAACCTCATCCCCGAGACGGGCTGCCGCTACCTCGCGGAGATCTCCTACCCCGACGCCTTCGAGGTCGGCCTGCGCGCGCTGTCCGTCGGCCGCTCGAGCGTGCGCTGGGAGTGCGCGCTCGCCCGGTCGGGCGACGGCGAGCTCGTCGCCCTCGCGACGTCCGCGCACGTCTTCGTCGACGCGACGAGCCGGCGTCCGACGGCGGTCCCGCAGGTCCTCCGGCCCGCCCTGGAGGCGCTCGTCGGCGAGGCAGCGGCGCCGGTCGAACCCCCGATTTCATGACCACGGCCCCGGGCGTGTAATCTCTCCCGAGGTCGTCCACCGGATCGCTCCTCGAAGCACTCGGTGGTCCTGCCCCCTTAGCTCAGTCGGCAGAGCGTTTCCATGGTAAGGAAAAGGTCGTCGGTTCGATTCCGACAGGGGGCTCTGGTCCGGCCCGCGCGCAGCGCAGGTCGACCGCCAAGGCGGGGTAGCTCAGCTGGTTAGAGCGCACGACTCATAATCGTGAGGTCGCGGGATCGAGCCCCGCTCCCGCTACGCAGTACCACGGTAGGCAGCCACCACCGATTTCCGGTGCTGGTCGTCCGTGGACTATTCTTGTGCGTCGCCGTGTTGAGCCGTGTGGGTCAGCAGGCCCGCACCTCCCGCCCAGCGCAGACCGGCGCCAGGCGAGTACCACCCCGAAGTGTCTGAGAGCAGGTTCTTACCGTGGCCACCAAGAGCGCCGACGTCCGCCCCAAGATCACCCTGGCGTGCACGGAGTGCAAGGAGCGGAACTACATCACCAAGAAGAACCGCCGCAACACGCCCGACCGCATCGAGCTGGCGAAGTTCTGCAACCGGTGCCGCAAGCACACCCCGCACCGCGAGACCCGCTGAGGTCCTGCACCCGCGATCCTTGACGACGCGGCCGTCGAGCACCTGCTCGGCGGCCGCGTCGTCGTGCACGGGGCACCTGCCTAGACTGTCGGGCATGGCCGTGAACGAGGACTTCCAGGGTCGGACCTATGATCCGTCGCCCCCCTTCTGCGTCGGGCGGGAGCACATCCGCGACTTCGCGGCCGCGGTCGGAGCGACCGACCCGGTGCACCACGACCTCGAGGCCGCCCGCGCCGCTGGGTACCCCGACCTCGTCGCCCCGCCGACCTTCGCGGTCATCCCCGGCCAGCGCACGGACGCGCAGTTCGTCACCGACCCCGAGGCGGGCGTCGACTACTCCCGCGTCGTCCACGGCGAGCAGCGCTTCACCCACCACCGCCCGATCGTCGCCGGCGACGAGCTGCGCGGCGTGCTGCACATCGACGCGATCCGGGCGGCCGGTGGCCACCAGATGGTGACGATGCGCAGCGAGATCATCGATGCCGACGACGCACCGGTCGCGACGAGCCTGTCGACGATCGTCGTGCGGGGAGGGGAGTGAGCATGGGCGTGCGCCGCTTCGACGACGTGAGCGAAGGGGAGTCCCTCCCCTCCCGCACCCTGCCCGTGACCCGGGCCCAGCTCGTGCACTACGCGGGGGCCTCCGGCGACCGCAACGTCATCCACTGGGACGAGCGGACCGCGCAGGCCGTCGGCCTGCCCGACGTCATCGCCCACGGCATGTGGACGATGGGCGCGGCCGTCCAGGTCGTCACCGACTGGGTCGGGGACGCCGGCCGCGTCGTCGACTACGGCACCCGCTTCACCAAGCCGGTCGTCGTCCCGCACGGCGAGGGCACCAGCCTCGACGTCACGGGCGTTGTCCGCTCGCTCGACGCCGACGCGCGTCGGGCGACGGTCGAGCTGACCGTCACGTGCCGCGGCGACAAGGTGCTCGGCCGCTGCCGCGCCGTCGTCCAGCTCGACTGATGCCGGTGACGGAGCACGGCGCCCCGCTGGCGCCGCTCACGACCATGCACGTCGGCGGGCCGGCCGACATGCTGGTCACCGCCACGACGAGCGACGAGGTCGTCGAGGCCGTCCGCGCCGCCGACGACGCGGGGACGGCTCTCCTGCTCCTGTCCGGCGGGTCCAACCTCGTCATCGCCGACACGGGTTTCGCAGGCACCGTCGTGCGCATCGCCAGCCGCGGGATCGAGGTCGTCCCCGTCGACGACGCGCACGTCGACGTGACCGTCGCCGCCGGCGAGGTCTGGGACGAGGTCGTCGCCCGCGCCGTCGCCGAGGGCTGGTCCGGCATCGAGGCGCTCTCCGGCATCCCCGGCCTGACCGGGGCGACCCCGGTGCAGAACGTCGGCGCCTACGGCCAGGAGGTCGCCCAGACGATCACGAACGTGCTCGTCTGGGACCGCGACGAGCAGCGCCGCCAGACCTTCAGCGCCGCCGAGTGCGCGTTCACCTACCGCCATTCCGTCTTCAAGGCCACGAGCCGCTTCGTCGTCCTCGAGGTGACCTTCCGTCTCGGCCTCGGCGGGCTGTCCGCCCCCGTGGCCTACGCGGACCTCGCCCGCCAGCTCGGCGTCGAGCAGGGTGAGCGGGTCCCGCTGGCCGCGGCCCGCGACGCGGTCCTCGTCCAGCGCGGCAACCGCGGCATGGTCCTCGACGCGTCCGACCACGACACGTGGAGCTGCGGCTCCTTCTTCACCAACCCGATCCTGCCGAGCGCGCAGATGGACCAGCTCCGCGCGCGCGCCGCGCAGCGTCTCGGCCCGGACGGGCCGGTGCCGCCCGTCTTCCCTGCGGGGGAGGGGCGGGCCAAGACGAGCGCCGCGTGGCTCATCGACCGGGCGGGGTTCGGCAAGGGGCACGGCATGCCCGGCCCGGCCGCGCTCTCGACCAAGCACACGCTGGCGATCACCAACCGTGGCGAGGCCACCGCGGCCGATGTCGCCGCCCTCGCCCGCGAGGTGCGCGACGGGGTGCGCGAGGCCTTCGGCGTCACCCTCGTCAACGAGCCGGTCTTCGTCGGCCACGAGCTCTAGGCGGCCAGCCAGGCGTCGATGTCGTCGAGGGCACGGTCGACGACCTCTCGCGGCGCCCGGCTCGCCCGGAAGGAGCCGCGGGCGAGGTCGGCGAGCTCCGCGTCGTCGAGCCCGTGCACCCGGCGCGCGGTCTCGTACTGCGCCAACAGGCGCGAGTCGAAGAGGAGGGGGTCGTCGGCCCCCAGGGCGATGGTCGCGCCCGCGTCGACGAGCGCGCGCAGCGGCACGTCCTCGTGCTCGCGGTAGACGCCGAGCGAGACATTGGACCCGGGGCAGACCTCGAGCGCCACGCCCGCCGCGACGACGGCCTCGAGGACCCGGGGGTCCTCGGTGCTGCGGATCCCGTGGCCGAGGCGGTCGGGGCGCAGCGACTCCAGCGTCTGCGCGATCGACTCCGGGCCGAGCAGCTCGCCCGAGTGCGGCACCAGGGCCAGCCCGGCGCGGTCGGCGATGCGGAACGCCGGGGCGAAGTCGAGCGTGTCCCCCCTTCGCTCGTCGTTGGACAGGCCGAACCCGAGGACGCCCTCCGGCCCGCGCCCCGCGTACTGCGCCGCGAGACGGGCGAGCGTGCGGGCCTCGAGCGGATGGCGGATGCGGCTGGCCGCCATGAGCACGCCGACACGGGCCGACCCGGTCGCGTCGGCCGTCGTGTTCACGGAGCGCGCCTCGTCGAGAACGATCTCCATCGCCGGGGTGATGCCCCCGACGAAGGGGGCGTAGGACGTGGGGTCGACCTGGATCTCCAGCCAGCGCGAGCCCTCGGCCCCGTCGTCGAGCGCTGCCTCACGCACGATCCGCCGCATGTCCGCCTCGCCGCGCACGCAGTGGCGCGCCGCGTCGTACAGGCGCTGGAAGCGGAACCACCCGCGCTCGTCCGCCGCGGACAGGTGCGGCGGGTACTGCGAGCGAAGGGAGTCCGGCAGCCGCATGCCGTGGCCCACCGCCATGTCACGGACGGTCTCGACCCGCATCGAACCGGTGAAGTGCAGGTGGAGGTGCGCCTTGGGCAGGGCGCGGAGGTCGCGGCCGGAGGTGCTCAGTCGCGGGGCCCGTCACCGTCGATGATGTGCACCGCGGCCTCCTCGGCGGAGGCCGCGCCGCCGTCCACGCCGACGTCCCGGCCCCAGGCCTGGTCGTCGGTGTCCTCGTGGCTGCCCTCGTCCGGGCTCACCAGCCGACCGGCGCGGGCGTCGCCGACCTCCTGGTCGCCGAGCCAGTCGTCCTCGGCGGCGATCGCGTCCGGGTCGTCACCGCCGACGCGGTCGGCTCCGCGTCGACGGTCGTCATCGGTCACCGCGGCGAAGGGATCGGGCTCCTCCTGCTTCAGCCGCTCGTCGATCGTCTCGTCGACGGCCTGCTCCGCGGCGGTCACCCCGTGCGCGTAGGAGCCGCGCGCCGAGTCGGGAGGGGAGTAGCCCACGTCGAGCGCGTCCTCGTCCCCGGAGCCGGTGCCCATGAGGCTGTCCTCGGGCTGCAGCTGGTCTTCGTCGTCGAGGCTGTAGCTCGTGAGGTCGGTGTCGAGGTCCTCGCGCTCTGACATGGTCACTCCTTCGTTGCGCCCAGCTGCTCCGCCGCCGCGATCAGGACGCAGGTCGCGACCGTCTCCATGGCCTCGGTGAGCTCCGACATGGGCGGCATCGTCGGAGCCAGGCGGATGTTGGTGTCCTCGGGGTCCTCGCCGTGGGGGAAGGAGGCTCCGGCCGGCGTGAGGGACAGGCCGGCCTCCTTGGCCAGGGCGACGACCCGGGAGGCGGTGCCGGGGAGCACGTCGAGGTTGACGAAGTACCCCCCGGTCGGGGTGTTCCAGGTGGCCACCCCGAGGCCACCGAGGCGCTCGGAGAGCACCCGGTCGACCTCCGCGAACTTGGGGCCGATGATCTCGGCGTGCTTGCGCATGTGGGCTCGCACGCCCTCTGCGTCGCCGAAGAACTCGACGTGGCGCAGCTGGTTGACCTTGTCCGGGCCGATCGAGCCCTTGCCGAGGTGCTCGAGGTACCAGCGGACCTGCTCGACGGACGAGGCGAGGAAGGCGACGCCCGCGCCTGCCCAGGTGATCTTGGAGGTGGAGGCGAACATCACCGCGCGGTGCGGGTGCCCGGCGCCGGAGCACAGGGTGATGATGTCGGCGCTCTTGACCTCCTCCTGCGTGAGGTGGTGGACCGCGTACGCGTTGTCCCAGAAGATCTTGAAGTCGGGCGCGGCGGTCTCCATGCCGGCCAGGCGGCTGGCGACCTCCTGGCTCACGACCGCGCCGGTCGGGTTGGAGTAGGTCGGGACGACCCACATGCCCTTGATCGAGGGGTCGGACGCCGCCAGCCGGGCGACCTCGTCCGCGTCCGGGCCGTCCTCGCGCATCGGGACGGTGACCATCTTGATGCCGAGGTCCTCGAGGAGGGCGAAGTGGCGGTCGTACCCGGGCACCGGGCAGATGAAGGTGATCTCCTCCTCCCGGGCCCACGGGCGCGGGGAGTCGATCGCCCCGAAGAGGAGCAGGTCGACGAGCACATCGCGCATCATCGTCAGCGACGAGTTGCCGCCGGCGACGATCTGGTCGGTCTCGACCCACAGCAGCTCGGCGAAGATCTCCCGCAGCTCGGTCAGGCCCGCGAGCCCGCCGTAGTTGCGCACGTCGGTGCCCGCCCGGTCCGTGGTCGCCGAGGGGAGGGAGAGCATCGGGTCGGCGAGGTCGAGCTGCGCGGCGCTCGGCTTGCCGCGGGTGACGTCGAGCTTGGTGCCCTTGGCGGCCTGGGCGGCGTGCGCCGCGCGCTGGGTCGTCGCGAGGGCGTTGAGCTCCTCGGCGGAGAGGTCGGACAGGGGGCGGCTGCTCTGCTCGGTCACGCGCCCAGTGTTCCACCTCGCGCGCGCGTGGCGAAGGGAGGTCGCCCCGGCGTGTGCTCGGTTCGCGGTGTGCGCCCTGCGTGACGTAGAGTGGCCCCTCGGTTGACTTCGACCAGACTCTCCGGCGTGCCCGTATGCGTCGAGACGAAGGGGGAGTCGACCCGGGAGACCGGCCCCACCGCGGTCCCCCGAAGGGCAGTGGCTCAATTGGTAGAGCACCGGTCTCCAAAACCGGCGGTTGGGGGTTCGAGTCCCTCCTGCCCTGCGTTGCACGACACCCGTTGCGCAGCCATGTGTGAACCCGGACGAGAAGAGACGATGTGAGCCAGCTCGGAGCGCAGCCGACCAAGGCGCGGCGCGACCCGAAGGGTGGCAATCCCATCTCCCGCTTCTTCGGATCGATCGGCCTCTTCCTGGCCCAGGTCCTCGACGAGCTGCGCAAGGTCGTCCGGCCGACCCGGTCCGAGCTGATCAACTACACGCTCGTCGTCATCGTCTTCGTCGCGATCATGATGCTCATCGTGTCCGGTCTGGACGCGGTGTTCACGCGGGTCGTGCTCTGGGTGTTCGGCGGCTGACGCCGCCGCAGATGCCGCAGTCCGGGCGCACCACCGCGCCGTCGATCGAAGTGTGAAGTGAGGAAACAGGTCATGTCCGAGCAGGCCGGGACCCCCGAGCCCCAGGAGACCGAGACCGAGGGCACCTCGAGCATCGTCGCCGCCGAGCAGGCCGAGCGCGCTGCCCAGCCGCCGGCCGACCTCCCTTCGGCCCAGGACGTCGACGACGCCCGCGCCGCCGACGAGGCCCTCGAGGAGGCCGCCTCCGAGGAGGCCGCCTCCGAGGAGGCCGCCTCCGAGGAGGTTGAGGACGACGGAGCCGAGGCAGGCACCGCTGAGCACGACACCGCCGGCGTCGACGAGGACGGTGACGTGCTCCCCGAGGAGGCCGCCGACCCCGTGCAGGCCTTCAAGGACGACCTCGCCTCGAAGTTCGGTGACTGGTACGTCATCCACACCTATGCGGGCTACGAGAACCGTGTGAAGCACAACCTCGAGACGCGTGTCGCCAACCTCGACATGGAGGACTACATCTTCGAGGTGGCCGTCACGATCGACGAGGTCACCGAGATCAAGTCCGGCCAGAAGAAGGTGCGCAAGCAGCCGCGCATGCCCGGCTACGTCCTCGTGCGCATGGACCTGACGGACGAGTCCTGGGGCGCCGTCCGGCACACCCCGGGCGTCACCGGCTTCGTCGGCAACGCGCACGACCCCGTGCCGCTGAGCCTCGACGAGGTCTTCACCATGATCAAGCCCGCCGACCTCGACAAGCCCGCCGCGCCCAGCGCGGGCGGCGCCCCCTCCCACGACGGGCTCACCCCCGCCACCGCGGTGGACGTCGACTTCGAGATCGGCGAGTCGGTCACCGTCATGGACGGCCCCTTCGAGACCATGCCCGCGACGATCTCCGAGATCCTCCCGGAGAGCCAGAAGCTCAAGGTCCTCGTCTCCATCTTCGGCCGGGAGACCCCGGTCGAGCTCGGCTTCCACCAGGTCGCCAAGCTGTAAGGGACGTGCGGGAGCGACCTGCTCCCGTACGTCGTGCAACCGGGTCATCGCCCACGGCGTGGGCCCACAACACGAAAGCAGGAACACCGCATGCCTCCCAAGAAGAAGGTCTCCGGCTACATCAAGCTGCAGATCCAGGCGGGTGCCGCCACCCCGGCCCCGCCCGTCGGCCCGGCCCTCGGTCAGCACGGCGTCAACATCATGGAGTTCGTCAAGGCGTACAACGACGCCACGGCGGACATGCGCGGCAACGTCGTGCCGGTCGAGATCACGGTCTACGAAGACCGCTCCTTCACCTTCATCACGAAGACGCCGCCGGCCGCCGAGCTGATCAAGAAGGCCGCGGGCGTCAAGAAGGCCTCGGGCGAGCCGCACAAGGTCAAGGTCGCCTCCCTGACCGCCGACCAGGTCCGCGAGATCGCCGAGACCAAGATGCCCGACCTCAACGCCAACGACATCGACGCCGCGATGAAGATCATCGCCGGCACCGCCCGTCAGATGGGCATCGAGACCCCGGGCGTCTGACGCCCGACCCCGTGGGAGGGCCAGCGCTGGCCCGGACCACACCTCCACCACCATCCAAGGAGCAGCACATGAAGCGCAGCAAGAGCTACCGCGCCGCGGCCGAGAAGATCGACCGCGACGTCGCCTACGGCCCTCTCGAGGCGGTCCGCCTCGCCAAGGAGAGCGCCAAGACGTCCTACGACGAGACCGTCGAGGTCGTCTTCCGTCTCGGCATCGACCCGCGCAAGGCCGACCAGATGGTCCGCGGCACGGTCAACCTGCCGCACGGCACGGGCAAGACCGCCCGCGTCCTCGTCTTCGCCAACGGTGACAAGGCCGACGCCGCCCGCGAGGCCGGCGCCGACTACGTCGGGTCCGACGACATGCTCGAGAAGGTCCAGGGCGGCTGGATGGACTTCGACGCCGTCGTCGCCACCCCGGACCTCATGGGCAAGGTCGGTCGTCTCGGCAAGGTCCTCGGTCCCCGCGGCCTCATGCCGAACCCGAAGACCGGCACCGTCACGATGGACACGGCCAAGGCCGTGACCGACATCAAGGGCGGCAAGATCGAGTTCCGCAACGACAAGCACGCCAACCTGCACTTCATCATCGGCAAGGCGAGCTTCGACGAGACCAAGCTGGTGGAGAACTACCAGAGCGCGCTCGAGGAGATCCTGCGCCTCAAGCCCTCCGCCTCCAAGGGCCGCTACATCACCAAGGCCGTGCTCAGCACGACCATGGGCCCGGGCATCCTGATCGACAGCTCGCGGACCAAGAACCTGCTCGAGGAGGCCGCCCCGGTGGCCGCCGACGAGGTTCCCGCCGGCGAGTGATCCACTGCCCCGGCGAGAGCGAAGGGGGCCGCTTCCCGACAGGGGGGCGGCCCCCTTCGTCGTCGATTTGGCCGGTGCCCCGCCCTGCCGTACGCTGATCCACGACCATTGACCGTCGGTTGCCGCCCTCTGGGTGGCTGAAGGTTCCGCGAGAGCGGGCGACCCACGCAGGCCACCCGATTGCTGCACACCTCGGTGTGCGTGGAGTCCCGTGCCTGCGCCGGGGCTCCTTTTCTCGTTCCGGGCCCCGACGGCACCACACGAGAAGGGAGGCCCGCATGGCGACTGCCGAGAAGAACGCCGCCATCGCCGAGATGGCGGACAAGCTCCGCACCTCGAGCGCGGCGGTTCTCACGGAGTACCGCGGTCTGACCGTGGCCCAGCTCGCCGAGCTGCGCAACAACCTCCGTGGCAACGCCACCTACTCCGTGGTGAAGAACACGCTGGCCGAGCGCGCTGCCAAGGAGGCGGGCGTCGAGTCCGCCTTCGAGGGTCAGCTCGTCGGCCCGAACGCGATCGTCTTCGTCGAGGGTGACCCCGTCGAGGCGGCCAAGGGCCTGCGTGACTTCGCCAAGGACAACCCCCTCCTGGTGATCAAGGGTGGGCTCCTCGACGGGAACCCGCTCACGCCGGAGGACATCGAGAAGCTCGCGAAGCTTGAGTCGCGCGAGGTTCTCCTGGGCAAGCTTGCTGGGGCCATGAAGGCCAAGCTCACCCAGGCCGCATACCTCTTCAACGCGCCGCTGTCGCAGACCGCTCGGGTCGTCGACGCGCTGCGCGCGAAGGTGGAGGAGCAGGGTCCGGTCTCGACCGACGCTGCTGCGGACACCGAGGAGCCGGCTGCGGCCGACGCCTCCACCGAGACCACCCCCGAGGGTGGCGACGAGGCCTGAGGCATCCGCCTCGAGCCACAGCACATCCCCGCCACTCACGGCACAGACGTTTGACAAGAAAGGACGCCCATCATGGCGAAGCTCAGCACCGACGAGCTCCTTGAGGCCTTCAAGGAGATGACCCTCATCGAGCTCTCCGAGTTCGTGAAGCAGTTCGAGGAGACCTTCGAGGTCACCGCCGCCGCCCCGGTCGCCGTCGCGGGTGCCGCCCCGGCCGCCGCCGGTGGCGACGCTGGTGCCGAGGCCGAGGAGCAGGACGAGTTCGACGTCATCCTCACCGCGGCCGGCGACAAGAAGATCCAGGTCATCAAGGAGGTCCGCGCGCTCACGAGCCTCGGCCTCAAGGAGGCCAAGGACCTCGTCGACGGCGCCCCCAAGCCCGTCCTGGAGAAGGTCGACAAGGATGCCGCCGAGAAGGCCAAGGAGGCCCTCGAGGGCGCCGGCGCCTCCGTCGAGCTCAAGTGATCTCGGCCCGTCACTGACGGGCACTGATCTGCGCGAAGGGCGGGTCGCACCTCACGGTGCGGCCCGCCCTTCGCGCTGCTCCGGCGCCTACAGCAGCGGACGCCAGGGGGAGAGGACGCCCTCGGAGACCCGGGCGATGAGCGGCCTGCGGACCCACTCGGCGAGCGTGAGCTCGGTGCAGTTGCCCGAGTCCAGCTCGAAGATCTCCTCCATCCGCCGGGCGACGTCGGCGTCGAGGATCTCCATGTTGACCTCGTAGTTGCCGGCGAGGCTCAGCCGGTCGATGTTGGCGGTGCCGATCGTCGACCAGATCCCGTCGATGGTCGCGGTCTTGGCGTGCACCATCGCGTTCTCGAAGCGCAGCAGCCGCACCCCGCCCCGCAGCAGGCGCTCGTAGGTGACCCGGCTCAGCCAGTCGGCGACGATGTGGTTGCTGAAGTGCGGGACGATCACGCGCACGTCGACCCCGCGCCCGGCCGCCTGCACGAGGCTGCGGACGAAGGCGTCGTCGGGGATGAGGTAGGCGGTCGTGAGCCAGACCCGCGTGTCGGCGCGGTCGATCGCCTCGAGGTACATGTTGCGGATCGGGTAGACCATGTCGGTCGGCAGGTTGCGGTGGACCCGCATCTCCCGGCTCCACGTGCGGCGGGCCGGCTGGGGGAGCGGGGGCCTGCCGTCGTAGTTGTTCCAGTAGTCGACGAAGGCGTTCTCGAGCTCGACGACCATGTCGCCCGAGAAGCGGGCGTGCGTGTCGCGCCAGCGGTTGGCGTAGTCCTGACCGATGTTGTAGCCGCCGACGTAGGCGGCGGTCCGGTCGACCACGAGCAGCTTGCGGTGGTTGCGGCCCCAGTGGCTGGGGAAGAAGAACTTCGCGCCCCCGGTCATGAGCGGGTGGCGCTTGACGTGGATGCCCTCGGGCAGGTCCCTGTAGAACGCTGGTGGGACGACGAGGTTGGCGAAGGCGTCGAAGACGACGTAGACCTCGACGCCCCGCGCGTGGGCGTCGACCAGCGCCTGGCGGAAGCGGCGCCCGACGGCGTCGTCCTTCCAGATGTAGGTCTCGAAGAGGACACGGGTGCTCGCCGCCTCGATGTCCGCCAGCATGTCCTCGAAGAGGTTCTCCCCGAAGGTGTAGATGCGCACCTCACCGCCGTCGACGGGCACCGGGTCACCGTGGCGGTGGGGGAACTCGTGGTCGGGGCGGTCCTTGCGCCGGGCGCTGTCGAAGACGAGCAGGCCTGCGACAGTGGCGACCTGGGTGCCCAGGGTGGCCAGCGCGGCCCGTCGGACGACGCGCCGCACGTGCTGGCGCCGGCGACGTCGGCGAGTGGCGCGGAGCTCCATGGGCCCCACCCTAGGGCGAGGCCGAAGGGGGTGCCCCCCGCCCTCGTCCGCGGCGCGCCGCGGGTCGGCGCTGCGCGACCCGCCGGGACGAGTCTTGACGTCGCTCCCTTCGTCGTCCATCCTCATGGCGTCGAATGATTCGGTCGCCCCGCCACCGCGGGTGTGTGGCCGATGACCACCGTCGCGCCGTCGGCTCGCTCGGGTTGGACACACGTGTGTTGATGCGTCTATGCTGTCGCTTTGCGCTGACTTGTTCCTGTCGTGCTGTCGTCGGGTCGCTCCAATCCCCTCACCGCTGAGGTGTGTCGAGCCCCTGGCGGGACGCGCGCACAGGATGCCCGAGCGCGCCGCCCGACTCTCAAGGCCCGTGGAAGGATCCATCCTTGGCTGCCTCGCGCACCGCTTCCCCGATGTCCACCGCACGGACGGCCAGTGGCCGTCTGTCCTTCGCCAAGATCCGCGAGCCCCTCGAGGTCCCCGACCTCCTGGCACTGCAGACCGAGAGCTTTGACTGGCTCCTCGGCAACGAAAAGTGGCAGGAGCGCGTCGCGGAGGCCCTCGACGCCGGCCGTCGTGACGTCCCGGAGCACCCGGGTCTGGAGGAGATCTTCGAGGAGATCTCCCCGATCGAGGACTTCTCCGGCTCGATGAGCCTCTCCTTCCGGGAGAGCCGCTTCGAGGAGCCGAAGTACTCCGTCGACGAGTGCAAGGAGCGCGACCAGACCTACTCCGCGCCCCTCTTCGTCACCGCCGAGTTCATGAACGCCGAGACCGGGGAGATCAAGAGCCAGACGGTCTTCATGGGCGACTTCCCGCTCATGACCGAGCGCGGCACCTTCATCATCAACGGCACCGAGCGCGTCGTCGTCTCGCAGCTCGTGCGCAGCCCCGGCGTCTACTTCGAGCGCACGGCCGACAAGACGTCCGACAAGGACATCTACTCGTCCAAGATCATCCCGAGCCGTGGTGCCTGGCTCGAGTTCGAGGTCGACAAGCGCGACATGGTCGGCGTGCGCGTCGACCGCAAGCGCAAGCAGTCCGTCACGGTCCTGCTCAAGGCCCTCGGCATGACCTCCGCCGAGATCCTCGAGGAGTTCGGTGACTATGAGTCCATGCGCGCCACCCTCGAGAAGGACACGGTCGAGGACCAGGACGCCGCGCTGCTCGACATCTACCGCAAGCTGCGCCCCGGCGAGCCGCCGACCCGTGAGGCCGCGCAGAACCTGCTCGACAACCTGTACTTCAACCCCAAGCGCTACGACCTGGCCAAGGTCGGTCGCTACAAGGTCAACCGCAAGCTCGGTCTCGAGGCCGAGCTGCGCTCCTCCGTGCTCACGCTCGAGGACATCGTCGCGACGCTCAAGTACCTCGTCGCGCTGCACGCCGACCAGGCGACCCTGCCGGGCACGCGTGACGGCGAGGCCATCGAGGTCCCCGTCGAGACCGACGACATCGACCACTTCGGCAACCGTCGCGTCCGCAGCGTCGGGGAGCTGATCCAGAACCAGGTCCGTACCGGTCTCTCCCGCATGGAGCGCGTCGTCCGCGAGCGCATGACCACGCAGGACGTCGAGGCCATCACGCCGCAGACCCTGATCAACATCCGGCCGGTCGTCGCCTCCATCAAGGAGTTCTTCGGCACCAGCCAGCTGTCGCAGTTCATGGACCAGAACAACCCGCTGTCGGGTCTGACGCACAAGCGTCGCCTGAACGCGCTGGGCCCGGGCGGTATCTCCCGTGACCGCGCGCAGATGGAGGTCCGTGACGTCCACCCGTCGCACTACGGCCGCATGTGCCCGATCGAGACCCCTGAGGGTCCCAACATCGGTCTGATCGGCTCGCTCGCCAGCTACGGGCGGATCAACGCCTTCGGCTTCATCGAGACCCCCTACCGCAAGGTCGTCGGCGGCCGCGTCACGGACGAGATCGTCTACATCTCCGCGGACGAGGAGGACAAGGTCGTCGTCGCGCAGGCCAACGCGGTGCTGCTCGACGACGGCAACTTCGCCGAGGAGCGGGTGCTCGCGCGCACCAAGGGTGGCGAGGTCGACCAGATCCCGGCCGAGGACGTCGACTTCATGGACGTCTCGCCGCGGCAGATGGTCTCCGCCGCCACCGCGATGATCCCCTTCCTCGAGCACGACGACGCCAACCGCGCGCTCATGGGTGCCAACATGCAGCGTCAGGCCGTGCCGCTCGTGCAGTCCGAGGCCCCCTACGTGGGCACCGGCATGGAGCACCGCGCCGCGCTCGACTCCGGTGACGTGGTCCGCGCGCTCAAGGCCGGCGTCGTCACGGAGGTCTCCGCGGACCTCGTGACGGTCACGCAGGACGAGGGTGGTTCGCACACCTACAAGATGATGAAGTTCTCCCGGTCCAACCAGGGCAACAGCTACAACCAGCGCGTCATGGTCACCGAGGGTGACCGCGTCGAGGCCGGCCAGCTGATCGCCGACGGTCCGGCGACCGACGGTGGGGAGATGGCCCTGGGCCGCAACCTCCTCGTCGCCTTCATGCCGTGGGAGGGCTACAACTACGAGGACGCGATCATCCTCAGCCAGCGTCTGGTGCAGGACGACGTCCTCTCCTCGATCCACATCGAGGAGCACGAGGTCGACGCCCGTGACACCAAGCTCGGCCCGGAGGAGATCACCCGGGACATCCCCAACGTCTCCGAGGACGTCCTCGCCGACCTGGACGAGCGCGGCATCATCCGCATCGGTGCCGAGGTCCGCGACGGCGACCTGCTCGTCGGCAAGGTCACGCCCAAGGGCGAGACCGAGCTGACCCCGGAAGAGCGCCTGCTGCGCGCCATCTTCGGCGAGAAGGCCCGTGAGGTCCGCGACACGTCGATGAAGGTCCCGCACGGCGAGACCGGCACGGTCATCGCGGTCAAGGTCTTCGACAAGGACGAGGGCGACGAGCTGCCCCCGGGCGTCAACCAGCTCGTCCGCGTCTACGTGGCCAACAAGCGCAAGATCACCGACGGTGACAAGCTCGCCGGCCGCCACGGCAACAAGGGCGTCATCTCCAAGATCCTCCCGGTCGAGGACATGCCCTTCCTCGAGGACGGCACGCCGGTCGACGTCGTGCTCAACCCGCTCGGTGTCCCCGGTCGCATGAACATCGGGCAGATCATGGAGCTGCACCTCGGGTGGGCCGCCAGCCGCGGCTGGGACATCGAGGGCTCGCCCGAGTGGGCCCAGATGATCCCCGAGGACGCGCGCCAGGCCCCGGCCGACACGCGTGTCGCCAGCCCCGTCTTCGACGGTGCCCGCGAGGAGGAGATCGCCGGTCTGCTCGACTCGACGACCCCGACCCGCGACGGTGTTCGCTTGATCGACAGCAGCGGCAAGGCGCAGCTCTTCGACGGCCGCACCGGCGACCCCTACCCGGCCCCGACCTCCGTCGGGTACATGTACATCCTCAAGCTGCACCACCTCGTGGACGACAAGATCCACGCGCGCAGCACGGGGCCGTACTCGATGATCACCCAGCAGCCGCTCGGTGGTAAGGCCCAGTTCGGCGGCCAGCGCTTCGGCGAGATGGAGGTGTGGGCCCTCGAGGCCTACGGCGCCTCCTACGCGCTCCAGGAGCTGCTGACGATCAAGTCCGACGACGTCACCGGTCGCGTCAAGGTCTACGAGGCCATCGTCAAGGGCGACAACATCCCGGAACCCGGTATCCCGGAGTCCTTCAAGGTGCTCATCAAGGAGATGCAGAGCCTCTGCCTCAACGTGGAGGTCCTCAACTCTGAGGGCGGCACCATCGAGATGCGCGACAACGAGGACGACGTCTTCCGCGCGGCCGAGGAGCTCGGCATCGACCTGTCCCGGCGCGAGCCGAGCAGCGTCGAGGAGGTCTGACCCTCCGGGGGGTCCACGGCCCAGCGGGCCATGGACCCCCCGGACCCCCTCGACAGCCCGCACGGTCACCCTCACGGTGACCCAGGGCCACAGAACTTATCGAGTCATCCTCGACAACGAGAGAAGGAAGCACGAAGTGCTGGACGTCAACTTCTTCGACGAGCTGCGCATCGGTCTGGCCTCCGCGGAGGACATCCGTAACTGGAGCCACGGCGAGGTCAAGAAGCCCGAGACCATCAACTACCGCACCCTCAAGCCTGAGAAGGAGGGCCTCTTCTGCGAGCGGATCTTCGGTCCGACGCGGGACTGGGAGTGCTCCTGCGGCAAGTACAAGCGGGTCCGCTTCAAGGGCATCATCTGCGAGCGCTGCGGCGTCGAGGTCACTCGCGCCGGCGTGCGTCGTGAGCGGATGGGCCACATCGAGCTCGCCGCCCCCGTCACCCACATCTGGTACTTCAAGGGCGTCCCCTCGCGCCTGGGGTACCTGCTCGACCTGGCCCCGAAGGACCTCGAGAAGGTCATCTACTTCGCGGCCTACATGATCACGAGCGTCGACGTGGACCAGCGACACACCGACCTGCCCTCGCTCGAGGCCCAGATCGAGGCCGAGAAGAAGGAGCTCGAGAACCGCCGCGACGCGGACGTCGAGACCCGCGCGCAGAAGCTCGAGAAGGACATCGCCGAGCTCGAGGCCGAGGGCGCCAAGTCCGACGCCAAGCGCAAGGTCCGCGACTCCGCCGAGCGCGAGATGAACCAGATCCGCAAGCGTGCCGACCAGCAGGTCGAGCGCCTCTCCCAGGTCTGGGAACGGTTCAAGAACCTCAAGGTCCAGGACCTCGAGGGCGACGAGGTCCTCTACCGCGAGATGCGCGACCGCTTCGGTCTGTACTTCGAGGGCGGCATGGGTGCCGCGGCGATCCAGAAGCGTCTGGAGACCTTCGACCTCGAGGCCGAGTCCGACAAGCTGCGCGAGATCATCGCCACCGGCAAGGGGCAGAAGAAGACCCGTGCGCTCAAGCGCCTCAAGGTCGTCACCGCCTTCCTCACCACCGACAACAAGCCCGCGGGCATGGTCCTGGATGCCGTCCCGGTCATCCCCCCGGACCTGCGCCCGATGGTCCAGCTCGACGGTGGCCGGTTCGCCACGTCCGACCTGAACGACCTGTACCGCCGGGTCATCAACCGCAACAACCGCCTCAAGCGCCTGCTCGACCTCGGTGCGCCCGAGATCATCGTCAACAACGAGAAGCGGATGCTGCAGGAGGCCGTCGACAACCTCTTCGACAACGGTCGTCGTGGTCGCGCGGTCACCGGCCCGGGCAACCGGCCGCTGAAGTCCCTGTCCGACATGCTCAAGGGCAAGCAGGGTCGCTTCCGTCAGAACCTCCTCGGCAAGCGCGTCGACTACTCCGGCCGTTCGGTCATCGTCGTCGGCCCGCAGCTGAAGCTGCACCAGTGCGGTCTGCCGAAGGCCATGGCGCTCGAGCTCTTCAAGCCCTTCGTCATGAAGCGGCTCGTGGACCTCGACCACGCCCAGAACATCAAGTCGGCCAAGCGCATGGTCGAGCGGCACCGTTCCGTGGTCTGGGACGTCCTCGAAGAGGTCATCACCGAGCACCCGGTCCTGCTCAACCGCGCGCCCACGCTGCACCGTCTGGGCATCCAGGCCTTCGAGCCGCAGCTCATCGAGGGCAAGGCCATCCAGATCCACCCGCTCGTCTGCACCGCCTTCAACGCGGACTTCGACGGTGACCAGATGGCCGTCCACCTCCCGCTGAGCGCCGAGGCGCAGGCCGAGGCCCGGATCCTGATGCTCTCGAGCAACAACATCCTCAAGCCGGCCGACGGTCGACCCGTCACGATGCCGACCCAGGACATGATCATCGGGCTCTTCCACCTCACCTCCGAGGTGGACCTGGAGACCGAGCACCCTCGCGCCTTCTCCTCGACGGCCGAGGCCCGCATGGCCTACGACGCCGGGGCGATCAAGATCGGCACGCCGATCCGGGTCCGCCTGCACGACATCGTCCCCACGGCCGGTCAGCTCCCCGAGGGCGCCGAGACCGACGAGCAGGGTCGCGTCACCAGCTGGACCGCGGAGACCACCCTCGGCCGCGCCCTGTTCAACGGGACGCTGCCGGAGGACTACCCCTTCGTCAACGAGCCGGTGGACCGCAAGCGCCTGTCGACGATCGTCAACGACCTCGCCGAGCGCTACACCAAGGTGCAGGTCGCGGCCTCCCTGGACGCCCTCAAGGAGGCCGGCTTCCACTGGGCCTCCCGCTCGGGCACCACGGTCGCGCTGTCCGACGTCGTCACGCCGCCGCGCAAGCCCGAGATCCTCGCGGCCTACGAGGAGAAGGCGACCAAGGTCCAGAAGCAGTACGAGCGCGGTCTGATCACCGACGACGAGCGTCGCCAGGAGCAGATCGAGATCTGGACCCAGGCCACCAACGAGGTCTCCGCAGAGATGCAGGAGAACTTCCCGAAGGACAACCCGATCTACCGGATGGTCTCCTCGGGTGCCCGTGGTAACTGGTTCCAGCTGCGTCAGATCGCCGGTATGCGCGGCCTCATGGCCAACCCGAAGGGCGAGATCATCCCGCGCCCGATCCGCACGAACTTCCGTGAGGGTCTGTCCGTCGTCGAGTTCTTCATCTCGACGCACGGTGCGCGCAAGGGACTGGCCGACACCGCCCTTCGTACCGCCGACTCCGGGTACCTCACCCGTCGTCTCGTCGACGTCTCCCAGGACGTCATCGTCCGCGAGGACGACTGCGGGACCGAGCGCGGCCTGACGATGCCGATCGCGCAGTTCGACGAGCTCACCGGCACCCGTCGCCTCCACGACGACGTCGAGTTCACCGTCTACGCGCGCTGCGTCGCCAGTGACGTGGAGCACGAGGGCCAGGTCCTGGCGCCGGCCGGGTCCGACCTCGGTGACGTCGTCATCGACCGCCTCTACAAGGCGGGTGTCGACGAGGTCAAGATCCGCTCGGTCCTCACCTGCGAGTCGAAGGTCGGTACGTGCGCCAAGTGCTACGGCCGCAGCCTGGCCACCGGCCAGCTCGTCGACATCGGCGAGGCCGTCGGCATCATCGCGGCCCAGTCGATCGGTGAGCCCGGCACCCAGCTGACCATGCGGACCTTCCACACCGGTGGTGTGGCAGGTGACGACATCACGCAGGGTCTGCCGCGTGTCGTCGAGCTCTTCGAGGCGCGCACCCCCAAGGGTGTGGCCCCGATCGCCGAGGCCGACGGCAAGGTCACGATCGAGGAGACCGACAAGGGCCGTCGTCTCCTGCTCGTCGCGGACCGCGACGGCGAGGAGCACGCCTACCCCGTGAGCAAGCGTTCGCGCCTGCTCATCGAGGACGGTCAGCGCGTCGAGGTCGGCACCCAGCTCGTCCAGGGCGCCATCGACCCGAAGCAGGTCCTGCGCATCCTGGGCCCGCGCCAGGCGCAGAAGCACCTGGTCGACGAGGTGCAGAACGTCTACCGCCAGCAGGGTGTGTCGATCCACGACAAGCACATCGAGGTCATCGTCCGGCAGATGCTGCGCCGGATCACGATCCTCGAGTCGGGGGACACCGGTCTGCTCCCGGGCATGCTCGCCGAGCGGGGTCGCTTCGAGACCGAGAATCGTCGCGTCGTCTCCGAGGGCGGGCGCCCGGCCTCGGGTCGTCCGGAGCTCATGGGGATCACCAAGGCCTCGCTGGCCACGGACTCCTGGCTCTCCGCCGCCTCCTTCCAGGAGACGACCCGCGTCCTCACCGAGGCCGCGATGGAGGGTCGCTCCGACCCGCTGCTGGGTCTGAAGGAGAACGTCATCCTCGGCAAGCTCATCCCCGCCGGTACGGGCCTGCCCCGCTACCGCAACGTGGACGTCGAGCCCACCGAGGAGGCCAAGGCGGCGATGTACTCGCTGCCCAGCTACGACGAGTACGCCTACCCGGTCTTCGGTCCCGGTTCGGGCGAGGCGATCCGCCTCGACGACCTCGACCTGGACGTCTGAGTCGACGCACCTCCCACGAAGGGGGTCCCACCGCGGTCGCGGTGGGACCCCCTTCGTCGTGGGGCTGGCGGGACGGGTGGGGCTGCGATGCCCGGATCTGGCGGAAAATCAAGGGAAACACGCCGTAGGGCAAGTCGACGAGGCCCGCGTTTTCGTGGTTGATTGGTCTCTGTTCGATTCACGAACTTCAAGGATGGAGATCCACATGAACAAGTCTGAGCTCGCCAGCGCCGTCGCCGAGAAGGCGGGCGTGTCCGCCTCCGCGGCGTCCGAGGTCATCACCGCCCTCCAGGCGGTCCTGTCCGAGTCCGTCGGCAAGGGCGAGAAGGTCACCGTCCCCGGCTTCTTCAGCCTCGAGCGCGTCGAGCGCGCCGAGCGCAAGGGTCGCAACCCGCAGACCGGTGCCGAGATGACGATCCCCGGTGGCTACGCCGCCAAGCTCACCGCCGGCAGCGCCCTCAAGGCCGCCGCGAAGGGCTGATCCCAGCCGCTGCACGAAGGGGGCCGGTCACCGTCGAGGTGACCGGCCCCCTTCGTGCTGCCCGCAGTGCCGTGGGGGAGGATGAGCGCATGACCGAACCCGACCGCCGCCACCCGATGTCGGTGCGCGCCACCGCGGCCCGCTGGGGTCTGGGGGCCGTGCTCGTGGTGGGCGCCCTCGTGCTCCTGGTCAAGCCCGGGGGAGTGAGCAAGCTGCTCGGCCTCGCCCTGGCCGGCGCCGCCGTCGTCACCTTCACCCGCCGCTCACGCAGCGACGCGACGATCGTGACGGTCGTGCTCCTCCTGGTCGCCGCGGTCTACGTCGGCGCCTTCGTCAGCGGCAACAGCCACTGGATCACGGACCGGTACTGATGCGCGACGACCTGGTGATCCGCCGGGAGACCCCGGCCGACGCCCTCCCGACGGAGCTCCTCCACGACGCGGCCTTCGGCATCCCGCACGGACGAAGGGAGACCATCGAGCGCGAGCTGCTGCGCGGCCTGCGCGCCGACGGCTCGGTCCTCGACGAGCTGACCTTCGTCGCCGAGCTGGACGGCGGGGTGGTCGGGCACATCGTGTGCAGTCGGGCCGCGCTGGGTGGGTCACCCTCCGTCGCGCTGGGGCCCCTCTCGGTCCGTCCCGACCTGCAGGGGCAGGGGATCGGCGCCGCGCTCGTCATGGCCGTCGTCGCCAGCGCCGAGCGGATCGCGGTCCCGGTCATCGTGCTCCTGGGGGACCCGGGGTACTACGGCTTCTTCGGTTTCGTCCCGGCCGCCGGGCACGGCATCGGGTCCCCGGGGCCGTGGGGGGAGCAGTACTTCCAGGCGCTGACGCTGCGCGCCTGGCGGCCGCAGATGGCCGGCGACTTCCGCTACGCGCCCGCCTTCGACCGTCTCGGCTGACATCCCGCGACGGGGCGCGGCCGGATCGGATTTGTGGCGCTCGGGACCCGCCGGTATCGTTGATCAGCGTGCGTGGCACGGCTGTGCCGTGAAGCGCGCCGGGAGCGGTCGGTGACGACCGCCTCCGCCCTCTTGCCGGGCGCCCGGGCGCGGTCCATCCGGACCGTGGTGGGGAGTGCAGGGAAGAGCACCATCGACGACACGCCCGAGTGCGGGGGTCGTGGATGGCATCCAAGGAGCGTCGCCCGGGTCCACCCGGTCGGCGCAGACAACATCACCAACGTACGGAGATCAGGTTGCCTACCATCAACCAGCTGGTGCGCAAGGGTCGGCAGGACAAGCCGTCCAAGGCCGCCACGCCCGCCCTCAAGGGCTCGCCGCAGCGCCGTGGCGTGTGCACGCGTGTGTACACCACCACCCCCAAGAAGCCGAACTCTGCCCTTCGCAAGGTCGCCCGCGTGCGCCTGACGAGCGGCATCGAGGTCACCGCCTACATCCCGGGTGTCGGTCACAACCTGCAGGAGCACTCCATCGTGCTCGTGCGCGGTGGCCGAGTGAAGGACCTCCCCGGTGTCCGTTACAAGATCGTCCGCGGGTCCCTCGACACCCAGGGCGTCAAGGGTCGTCAGCAGGCCCGCAGCCGTTACGGCGCCAAGAAGGAGAAGAAGTAATGCCTCGCAAGGGTCCCGCCCCGAAGCGCCCGCTCGTCGTCGACCCGGTCTTCCAGTCCCCGCTGGTGACCCAGCTGGTCAACAAGATCCTCCTCGACGGCAAGAAGTCCATCGCCGAGTCGATCGTGTACGACGCCCTCGAGGGTTGCCGTGAGAAGACCGGCACCGACCCGGTCCAGACGCTCAAGCGCGCGCTCGACAACGTCAAGCCCTCCTTGGAGGTCAAGTCCCGCCGTGTCGGTGGCGCGACCTACCAGGTCCCGATCGAGGTCAAGCCCGGCCGCGCCACGACCCTGTCGCTGCGCTGGCTCGTCGGCTACGCCCGTCAGCGTCGCGAGAAGACGATGACCGAGCGCCTCATGAACGAGATCCTGGACGCCAGCAACGGCCTCGGTGCCG
This sequence comes from Janibacter terrae NBRC 107853, assembly GCF_001591405.1. GTDB lineage: Bacteria > Actinomycetota > Actinomycetes > Actinomycetales > Dermatophilaceae > Janibacter > Janibacter terrae. The sequence goes on along the minus strand of NZ_BCUV01000007.1, from coordinate 242,021 downwards.
CGGTGAAGCGTCGCGAGGACACCCACAAGATGGCCGAGTCCAACAAGGCCTTCGCGCACTACCGCTGGTGACAGCAGGTCGGGGCCGGCACCCGTCGGCCCCGACCACCAGCCCGCACGGGCAGACACGACCGCAACGAGCGAGATGAGATAACGAGTGGCACAGGACGTCCTGACGGACCTGACCAAGGTCCGCAACATCGGCATCATGGCGCACATCGACGCCGGCAAGACGACGACGACTGAGCGCATCCTTTTCTACACCGGCGTCAACCACAAGCTGGGCGAGACGCACGACGGTGCCTCCACCACGGACTGGATGGAGCAGGAGAAGGAGCGCGGCATCACCATCACGTCCGCCGCGGTCACCTCCTTCTGGGACGACACCCAGATCAACATCATCGACACCCCCGGCCACGTCGACTTCACCGTCGAGGTCGAGCGGTCGCTGCGCGTGCTCGACGGCGCGGTCGCGGTCTTCGACGGCAAGGAAGGGGTCGAGCCCCAGTCCGAGACCGTCTGGCGCCAGGCGGACAAGTACGACGTCCCCCGCATCGCGTTCGTCAACAAGATGGACAAGCTCGGCGCGGACTTCTACTTCACCGTGCAGACGATCAAGGACCGCCTCGGTGCGGAGCCGCTCGTCATGCAGCTGCCGATCGGCGCCGAGAACGACTTCGTCGGCGTCGTCGACCTGATCAAGATGAAGGCGCTCGTGTGGCCCGGCGACGCCAAGGGTGACGTCACCCTGGGTGCCTCGTACGAGACCCAGGAGATCCCGGCGGACCTGCAGGCCAAGGCGGAGGAGTACCGCAACCACATCGTCGAGCGCGTCGCCGAGGCTGACGACGAGCTCATGGAGAAGTACCTCGGTGGCGAGGAGCTGACCGACGAGGAGCTCAAGGCGGGCATCCGCAAGCTCACGGTCAACTCGGAGCTGTACCCGATCTTCTGCGGCTCGGCGTTCAAGAACCGTGGCGTCCAGCCGGTGCTCGACGCCGTGCGCGACTACCTGCCCAGCCCCCTCGACGTCGCCGCCATGGAGGGCCACGCCCCCGGCAACGAGGACGAGGTCGTGCTGCGCCGGCCGAGCGTCGACGAGCCCTTCTCGGCGCTCGCCTTCAAGATCGCGGCGCACCCCTTCTTCGGCACGCTGACCTTCATCCGCGTGTACTCGGGCAAGCTCGTCCCCGGCACCCAGGTCATCAACTCGACCAAGGGCAAGAAGGAGCGCATCGGCAAGCTCTTCCAGATGCACGCCAACAAGGAGAACCCGGTCGACGAGGCGATGGCGGGCCACATCTACGCCGTCATCGGTCTGAAGGAGACCACCACGGGTGACACCCTGAGCGACATCCAGGCGCCGGTCATCCTCGAGTCGATGTCCTTCCCCGCCCCGGTCATCCAGGTGGCCATCGAGCCCAAGACCAAGGGCGACCAGGAGAAGCTCGGCTCCGCGATCCAGCGTCTCGTCGCCGAGGACCCGACCTTCCAGGTCTCCCTCGACGAGGAGACGGGCCAGACGATCATCGCCGGCATGGGCGAGCTCCACCTCGACGTCTTCGTCGACCGGATGCGGCGCGAGTTCAAGGTCGAGGCCAACATCGGCAAGCCGCAGGTAGCCTACCGCGAGACCATCCGTCGCGCGGTCGAGAAGTACGACTACACGCACAAGAAGCAGACCGGTGGGTCCGGCCAGTTCGCCAAGGTGCAGATCACCTTCGAGCCCCTCGTCACGGACGAGGAGAACGAGGGCGAGATGTACGAGTTCAAGAACGCCGTCACCGGTGGTCGCATCCCGCGCGAGTACATCCCGAGCGTCGACGCCGGCATCCAGGACGCGATGCAGTACGGCGTCCTCGCCGGGTACCCGGTGGTCGGTGTCAAGGCCACCCTGATCGACGGCGCCTACCACGACGTCGACTCCTCGGAGATGGCCTTCAAGATCGCCGGCTCGATGGCCTTCAAGGAGGCCGCCCGCAAGGCCGACCCGGTGCTCATGGAGCCGATGATGAAGGTCGAGGTGCGCACCCCCGAGGACTACATGGGTGACGTCATCGGCGACATCAACTCGCGCCGTGGCCAGATCCAGTCCATGGAGGACGTCAGCGGCGCCAAGGTGGTCACCGGTCTGGTCCCCCTGTCCGAGATGTTCGGCTACGTCGGCGACCTGCGGTCGAAGACCCAGGGCCGGGCGAACTACTCGATGGAGTTCGACTCGTACGCAGAGGTCCCCAAGGCCGTTGCCGAGGAGATCATCAAGAAGACCCGAGGCGAGTGACCGGTAGCATTACCGGGATCCCGACGCGGAACATCCACACACACCCCCAATCGACGCCACCCTGCCGGGATAAGGCGTAACCAAAGAAGACGTCCTGAGGAGGACAACACAGTGGCGAAGGCAAAGTTCGAGCGGAGCAAGCCGCACGTCAACATCGGCACCATCGGTCACATCGACCATGGCAAGACGACGCTGACGGCCGCGATCTCCCGCGTGCTGCACGACAAGCTCCCCGACCTCAACGAGGCATCGGCGTTCGACACGATCGACAAGGCTCCTGAGGAGAAGCAGCGCGGTATCACCATCTCGATCTCGCACATCGAGTACCAGACGGAGTCGCGTCACTACGCGCACGTCGACTGCCCGGGTCACGCCGACTACGTCAAGAACATGATCACCGGTGCGGCTCAGATGGACGGCGCGATCCTCGTGGTCGCCGCCACCGACGGCCCCATGCCGCAGACGAAGGAGCACGTCCTCCTGGCCCGCCAGGTCGGCGTCCCCTACATCGTCGTGGCGCTCAACAAGGCCGACATGGTCGACGACGAGGAGATCCTGGAGCTCGTCGAGATGGAGGTCCGCGAGCTGCTGTCCTCCTACGAGTTCCCGGGCGACGACGTCCCGGTCGTCAAGGTCTCGGCGCTCAAGGCGCTCGAGGGCGACGCCACGTGGGGCGAGTCGATCATGGAGCTCATGGACGCTGTCGACTCCTACATCCCCGAGCCGGAGCGTGACCTCGACAAGCCGTTCATGATGCCCGTCGAGGACGTCTTCACGATCACCGGTCGTGGCACCGTCGTCACCGGTCGCATCGAGCGCGGCATCCTCAACGTCAACGAGGAGGTCGAGATCGTCGGTATCCGCGAGGAGAAGACGACCACGACCGTCACCGGCATCGAGATGTTCCGCAAGCTCCTCGACGAGGGTCGCGCGGGCGAGAACGTCGGTCTGCTCCTCCGCGGCACCAAGCGCGAGGACGTCGAGCGCGGGCAGGTCATCTGCAAGCCGGGCTCGATCACCCCGCACACCGAGTTCGAGGCGCAGGTCTACATCCTGTCGAAGGAGGAGGGTGGCCGGCACACGCCGTTCTACGACTCCTACCGTCCGCAGTTCTACTTCCGGACCACCGACGTCACCGGCGTCGTCTCCCTGCCCGAGGGCACCGAGATGGTCATGCCCGGTGACAACACCGACATGAAGGTCGAGCTCATCCAGCCGATCGCCATGGAGGAGGGCCTGAAGTTCAACATCCGCGAGGGTGGCCGCACCGTCGGCGCCGGTCGCGTCACCAAGATCCTCAAGTGATCCTGGGCTGACCCCGGTCAGCGACCACGCAGGGCCCGTCTCCCCGTCAGGGGAAGGCGGGCCCTGCGTCGTGCCTCGGCCGTGCCGTCGTGTCGGGAGGGCGGAGGCGCTCCCTTCGGCCTAGGGTTGGGTCGACCCCTGTACCCGAGCACGGAGAGGCCGCGCCATGGCCACCGCCGAGACCACAGGCGCCGACAGGCGCACCGAGCACGACGGGTTCGACGAGGACGTCAAGCCGTCCCTGCGCGAGCTCAAGGGACGCAGCTGGCGCTTCGCCGCCAAGCGGGCCCTCAAGGAGTTCAGCGCCGACGGGTGCACGGACCTCGCCGCGGCGCTGACCTACTTCTCCGTGCTCTCGATCTTCCCCGCGCTCCTCGCGCTGGTCTCCATCCTCGGTCTGGTGGGGGAGCCGGAGCAGACCAAGACGACGATCCTCGACGTGCTCGACCAGCTCGGCACCGGCAGCGTGAGCGACACGCTCGAGGGGCCGCTGGAGCAGATGGTCACGTCGTCCGCAGCCGGGCTCGGCCTCGTCGTGGGTCTGGCCGGTGCGTTGTGGTCGGCCTCCGGCTACGTCGGGGCCTTCGGCCGGGCACTCAACAAGATCTACGAGGTGCCGGAGGGCCGCAAGTTCATCAAGCTGCGCCCGATGCAGCTCGTCGTCACCGCCGTGCTCCTCGTGCTCGCGGCCGCGATCATCCTCTCGGTCGCGGTGAGCGGCGACCTCGCCCGCGTCATCGGCGACACGATCGGCCTCGGCGACGCGGCGGTGATGGCCTGGAACATCGCCAAGTGGCCGGTCATCCTGCTCGTCGTGGTCTTCATGGTCGGCCTGCTCTACTGGGCGACCCCAAATGTCCGTCAGCCCAAGTTCCGCTGGCTCAGCCCGGGCGCAGCGGTGGCGATCGTCGTCGCGATCCTCGCCTCGGTCGTCTTCGGCTTCTACGTCTCCAACTTCGGCTCGTACAACAAGACCTACGGGTCGCTCGCCGGCGTGATCGTCACACTCCTGTGGCTGTGGATCATCAACAACGTCCTGCTCCTGGGTGCCGAGCTCGACTCCGAGATCGAGCGCTCCCGGCAGCTGCAGGCGGGTCTGCCCGCCGAGGACGAGCTGCCGCTCCCGTTGCGCGACACGACGAAGTCCGATGCGGCCGCCGAGGCCCAGGGCGAGATCGTCGAGGAGGCCCGTTCGCTGCGTATCGAGGGCCTGCACGATCAGGGTCGTTCGGCCGCCGACCTCGCCGACCGGGACCGCCCGGAGTAACCCCCTTCGCCTCCGATTTGGATCAGGCGCGCCGCCTCTGGCACACTTGTCAGGTTGCTTGTTGAGCGGTGGTGCCGCGACCAGCCCTGTGCTGTGGTCGCCGGCGTCATCGCCAGCCCGATGACAACGCATCGCACCGCGCAGCGGGGCGACACATCGGAGCCAGAGCACGATCCGGTTCGTCCGGGTCGACGACCAGGCGCACGATCTGCCCTTCGGCATGTCGTCGCGCTGCGGAGCGGGTGCGACACACCCGACCGCGGGGGTCGGAGACCGGGCCGGGCCCACACAGACCACAGCACGACGGCGAGAGAGAGACGGACACACAGATGGCGGGACAGAAGATCCGCATCCGGTTGAAGTCGTATGACCACGAGGTCATCGACAACTCGGCGCGAAAGATCGTCGACACCGTGACCCGTGCCGGCGCAACGGTGGTCGGCCCCGTGCCGCTGCCGACGGAGAAGAACGTGTTCTGCGTCATCCGTTCGCCGCACAAGTACAAGGACAGCCGCGAGCACTTCGAGATGCGCACCCACAAGCGCCTCATCGACATCATCGACCCGACGCCCAAGGCCGTCGACTCGCTGATGCGTCTCGACCTCCCGGCTGACGTCAACATCGAGATCAAGCTCTGATCCGGGGAAGACGAGACATGACCACCACTGCCACCAAGACCGTCAAGGGCGTGCTCGGCGAGAAGCTCGGCATGACGCAGGTCTGGGACGAGGAGAACCGCCTCGTCCCGGTCACCGTCATCCAGGCCGGCCCGTGCGTCGTCACCCAGGTCCGCAATGTCGAGACCGACGGGTACGACGCCGTGCAGATCGCCTACGGCGCCATCGACCCCCGCAAGGTGAACCAGCCCACGAGCGGCCACTTCGCCAAGGCCGGCGCCACCCCGCGCCGCCACCTCATCGAGCTGCGCACCGCCGACGCCGCCGAGTACACCCTCGGCCAGGAGGTGACGGTCGAGCTGTTCGAGAACGGGCAGGCCATCGACGTCACCGGCACCACCAAGGGCAAGGGCTTCGCCGGCGTCATGAAGCGTCACGGCTTCGCCGGCGTCAGCGCCTCCCACGGTGCCCACCGCAACCACCGCAAGCCCGGCTCGATCGGTGGCTGCGCCACCCCGGGTCGCGTCTTCAAGGGGATGCGCATGGCCGGCCGCATGGGCGGCGTGCGCCAGACCACCCAGAACCTGACGATCCACGCCGTGGACGCCGAGAAGGGCCTGCTGCTCGTCAAGGGTGCCGTCCCCGGCCCCCGCGGTGGCGTCGTCCTCGTCCGCACCTCGGTGAAGGGAGCCTGACGTGCCGAGCATCGACATCATCAACCCGGCCGGAACCGCTGCCGGGACCGTGGAGCTGCCCGCCGAGATCTTCGACGTGCAGGTCAACGTCCCGCTCATCCACCAGGTCGTCGTCGCCCAGCTCGCCGCAGCGCGCCAGGGCACGCACTCGACCAAGACCCGCGCAGAGGTGCGCGGTGGTGGCCGCAAGCCGTACCGGCAGAAGGGCACCGGCCGGGCCCGTCAGGGCTCGACCCGCGCCCCGCAGTTCGCCGGCGGTGGCGTCGTCCACGGCCCGCAGCCGCGTGAGTACAGCCAGCGCACCCCCAAGAAGATGAAGGCCGCCGCCCTGCGCGGTGCCCTCTCCGACCGGGCGCGCCACGGCCGCATCCACGTGCTGAGCGCGCTCCTCGAGGGGGAGACCCCCTCCACCAAGAGCGTCGCCGCGATCCTCGGTGGCCTGAGCGAGCGCAAGAACCTGCTCGTCGTCATCGAGCGCGGCAACGACGCGGCGTGGAAGTCGGTCCGCAACCTCGTGGACGTCCACGTGCTCGCGGCCGACCAGCTCAACACCTACGACGTGCTGTGCTCCGACGACGTCGTCTTCACCCAGGCGGCTCTCGAGGCCTTCCTCGCCGGGCCCGCGCCCAAGAACGCAGAGGAGACGGACAAGTGAGCGAGTCCATCACGAGCGCGTCCCAGATCAAGGACCCGCGCGACATCCTGATCCGTCCCGTCGTCTCGGAGAAGTCCTACGGTCTCCTCGACGAGGGCAAGTACACCTTCATCGTCGACCCGCGGTCCAACAAGACCGAGATCAAGATCGCCGTCGAGCAGATCTTCGGCGTCAAGGTCGACTCCGTGCACACCATGAACCGAGTCGGCAAGGCCCGACGCACCCGGTTCGGCACCGGTAAGCGCAAGGACACGAAGCGCGCGATCGTCACCCTCCGCGAGGGCACGATCGACATCTTCGGCGGCCAGGGCTGACGGAGAGGACAAGGAAGAACCAATGGGTATCCGTAAGTACAAGCCGACCACCCCGGGTCGTCGCGGCAGCTCTGTCGCCGACTTCGTCGAGGTCACGCGCTCCACGCCTGAGAAGTCGCTGGTCCGTCCGCTGAGCAAGACCGGTGGCCGCAACTCCACCGGCCGCATCACCACCCGTCACATCGGTGGTGGCCACAAGCGTGCCTACCGCGTCATCGACTTCCGTCGCCACGACAAGGACGGCGTGCCGGCCAAGGTCGCTCACATCGAGTACGACCCCAACCGCACCGCCCGCATCGCGCTGCTGCACTACGCCGACGGCGAGAAGCGCTACATCCTGGCGCCGAACAAGCTCGCGCAGGGCACGGTCATCGAGAACGGCCCGTCCGCCGACATCAAGGTGGGCAACAACCTGCCGCTGCGCAACATCCCCAACGGCACGACGATCCACGCCGTGGAGCTGCGTCCGGGTGGCGGTGCCAAGCTGGCCCGCTCCGCGGGTGTCAGCATCCAGCTGCTCGCCAAGGAAGGGCCGTACGCCACGCTGCGCATGCCCTCCGGTGAGGTCCGTCGCGTCGACGTGCGCTGCCGCGCCACCGTCGGTGAGGTCGGCAACGCCGAGCAGTCGAACATCAACTGGGGCAAGGCCGGCCGCATGCGGTGGAAGGGCAAGCGCCCGACCGTCCGTGGTGTCGTCATGAACCCGGTCGACCACCCGCACGGTGGTGGCGAGGGCCGTACTTCCGGTGGCCGTCACCCCGTCTCGCCCTGGGGTAAGCCCGAGGGCCGTACCCGGCGTCCCGGCAAGGCGAGCGACAAGCTCATCGTCCGTCGCCGCCGCACCGGCAAGAAGCGCTGATAGGAGCCTTTGGACATGCCTCGTAGTTTGAAGAAGGGCCCCTTCATCGACGACCACCTTCAGAAGAAGGTCGACGTCCAGAACGAAGCGGGCACCAAGAACGTCATCAAGACCTGGTCGCGCCGTTCGGTGATCTCGCCGGACATGCTCGGCCACACCTTCGCCGTGCACGACGGCCGCAAGCACGTCCCGGTGTTCGTCACCGAGGCGATGGTCGGCCACAAGCTCGGCGAGTTCGCACCGACCCGCACCTTCCGCGGTCACGTGAAGGACGACAAGAAGGGACGTCGTCGCTGATGCCTGCCACCGAGACCACCGAGCAGGAGACGCTGTTCGCCCGTGCCTCCGCGCGTCACGTCCGCGTGACGCCGCAGAAGGCGCGTCGTGTCGTGGACATGATCCGCGGCAAGGACACCATGACCGCGATCGCGACCCTGCAGTTCGCGCCGCAGACCGCGTCCGAGCCGACCCTCAAGGTCCTGCAGAGCGCCATCGCCAACCTGCGCGTCAAGGCCGACGAGGCGGGGGAGCCCTTCGACGAGCGCAACCTCGTCATCTCCTCGGCCTTCGTCGACGAGGGCCCGACGATGAAGCGTTTCCGTCCGCGGGCCCAGGGCCGCGCCGGCCGGATCAACAAGCGCACCAGCCACATCACCGTCCTCGTGACGAGCAAGCCTGAGAAGGCCGCGAAGGGAGGGACCCGCTGATGGGTCAGAAGATCAACCCGCACGGCTTCCGTCTGGGCATCACCACCGACCACAAGAGCCGCTGGTTCGCCGACTCCAACAAGGAGGGCCAGCGCTACCGCGACTACGTCAAGGAAGACGTCGCGATCCGCAAGCTCATGTCCACGGGCATGGAGCGCGCCGGCATCGCCCGCGTCGAGATCGAGCGCACCCGTGACCGCGTGCGTGTGGACATCCACACCGCGCGCCCGGGCATCGTCATCGGTCGCCGTGGCGCCGAGGCCGACCGCATCCGCGGCGAGCTCGAGAAGCTCACCGGCAAGCAGGTGCAGCTGAACATCCTCGAGGTCAAGAACCCCGAGATCGAGGCCCAGCTCGTCGCCCAGGGCATCGCCGAGCAGCTCGCTGCTCGCGTCACCTTCCGTCGCGCCATGCGCAAGGGGATGCAGTCCTCCCTCCGCGCCGGTGCGAAGGGCATCCGGATCCAGTGCTCCGGCCGCCTCGGTGGTGCCGAGATGTCCCGCTCCGAGTTCTACCGCGAGGGTCGCGTGCCGCTGCACACCCTCCGCGCGAACATCGACTACGGCTTCTACGAGGCCCGCACGACCTTCGGCCGCATCGGCGTCAAGGTCTGGATCTACAAGGGCGACATGACCGAGAAGGAGTTCGCGGCGCAGCAGGCGACCGCAGCTCCCCGTGGTCGTGGCCCGCGTCGCGACCGCGACGACCGCCCCGCCCGCGCCCGTCGCGGTGGCGACCGCAACGAGGGTCAGGCCCAGGCCGCCCCCGCTGAGGCTCCCGCCGCCGAGGCTCCGGCCAAGACCGAGGGAGAGTCCTGAGATGTTGATCCCCCGACGGGTCAAGCACCGCAAGCAGCACCACCCCAAGCGCTCCGGCATGGCGAAGGGCGGCACGGCCGTCACCTTCGGTGACTACGGGCTCCAGGCGCTATCGCCGGCGTACGTCACCAACCGGCAGATCGAGGCCGCTCGTATCGCCATGACGCGCTACATGAAGCGTGGTGGCAAGGTCTGGATCAACATCTACCCGGACCGTCCGCTCACCAAGAAGCCGGCTGAGACCCGCATGGGTTCCGGCAAGGGCTCGCCCGAGTGGTGGGTCGCCAACGTCAAGCCCGGCCGGATCATGTTCGAGATCTCCGGCGTGGACGAGGAGACCGCTCGCGAGGCCATGCGCCTGGCGATGCACAAGCTGCCGATGAAGTGCCGCTTCGTCGCGCGTGAGGGTGGTGACATCTGATGGCAGTCGGATCGAAGGACCTGACCCCCACGGACCTGCGTGAGCTGACCGACGAGCGTCTGGTCGACGAGCTGCGCAAGGCCAAGGAGGAGCTCTTCAACCTCCGTTTCCAGTCGGCCACCGGCCAGCTGGACAACCATGGCCGCCTCCGCGCGGTCCGCAAGGACATCGCTCGGATCTACACCGAGATGCGCGAGCGCGAGCTCGGGATCGGTGGGTCCAAGTGAGCGAAAACGTGAAAGGACCCGTGAGCTCCACCGTGCGAAACGACCGCAAGACGCGCCGCGGCTACGTCGTCTCCGACAAGATGGACAAGACCGTTGTCGTCGAGGTCGAGGACCGCGTCAAGCACGCGCTGTACGGCAAGGTCATGCGCAAGACCTCCAAGGTCAAGGCGCACGACGAGCAGAACAGCGCCGGCGTCGGCGACCACGTCGTCATCATGGAGACCCGACCGCTGTCCGCCACCAAGCGCTGGCGCATCGTCGAGATCCTCGAAAAGGCCAAGTAAGGCCACCCCGGACGCGAAGGGGGCACACGCCCCCTTCGCCCGGACGAAGACCACATCAGTTCGGCCAGGCTCGCCGCGGCGAGAACCAGCACGACGACAGGAGTGAGAAGTGATCCAGCAGGAGTCGCGACTTCGCGTCGCCGACAACACCGGTGCCAAGGAGATCCTGTGCATCCGTGTGCTCGGCGGCTCCGGTCGCCGGTACGCCGGCATCGGCGACACGATCGTCGCCACCGTCAAGGACGCCATCCCCGGTGGCAATGTCAAGAAGGGTGACGTCGTCAAGGCGGTCATCGTTCGTACCACCAAGGAGCGTCGCCGCAACGACGGTTCCTACATCAAGTTCGACGAGAACGCCGCCGTCATCCTCAAGGCCGACGGCGAGCCGCGCGGGACGCGCATCTTCGGCCCGGTCGGTCGCGAGCTGCGCGACAAGAAGTTCATGAAGATCGTCTCGCTCGCACCGGAGGTGATCTGATCATGGCAAAGCTCAAGATCAAGAAGGGCGACCTCGTCCAGGTCCTGTCCGGCAAGGACAAGGGCCTGCAGGGCAAGGTCATCTCGGTCGACACCGAGACCCAGCGCGTCGTGGTCGAGGGTGTCCAGCGGGTCACCCGCCACACCAAGGCCGGCATGGGTGGCCAGGCCGGTGGCCTGGTCGTCTCCGAGGCGCCGATCCACGTGAGCAACGTGGCCGTCGTCGACCCCGAGGACAACAAGCCGACCCGCATCAGGACCCGCGTCGAGACCGTCGAGCGTGACGGTCGCACCAAGGCGAGCCGCACCCGCGTCGCGGGCCGCTCGGGCAAGGACCTCTGAGATGACTGACACCATCGAGACCCAGGCCGTCGAGGCCCCGCGCCTCAAGGGCAAGTACGCCGACCAGGTCGTGCCGGCCCTCCAGGAGCAGTTCGGCTACGGCAACGCGATGCAGGTTCCCCGCGTCGTCAAGGTCGTCGTCAACATGGGCGTCGGCGACGCCGCCAAGGACAGCAAGCTGATCGAGGGTGCCATCCGCGACCTGACCGCCATCACCGGTCAGAAGCCGCAGGTGACCAAGGCCCGCAAGTCCATCGCGCAGTTCAAGCTCCGCGAGGGCATGCCGATCGGTGCGCACGTCACGCTGCGCGGCGCCCGCATGTGGGAGTTCCTCGACCGCCTCACGGCGATCGCGCTCCCGCGCATCCGTGACTTCCGTGGCCTGAACCCCAAGCAGTTCGACGGCAACGGCAACTACACCTTCGGTCTCACCGAGCAGTCCATGTTCCACGAGATCGACCAGGACAAGATCGACCGCGTCCGGGGCATGGACATCACGGTGGTCACCACCGCGACGAACGACGACGAGGGCCGCGCGCTGCTCAAGCAGCTGGGCTTCCCCTTCAAGGAGAACTGACATGGCGAAGACCGCCCTGATCAACAAGGCGAACAAGAAGCCGAAGTTCAAGGTCCGCGGTTACACGCGGTGCCAGCGCTGCGGCCGGCCGCACTCGGTCTACCGCAAGTTCGGCCTGTGCCGTGTGTGCCTTCGTGAGATGGCGCACCGCGGCGAGCTCCCCGGCGTGACCAAGTCCAGCTGGTGACCCACCCGGGCCGACCGACCCCGGCCGGCCCACTGCGACCCCAGGTCGCACCACCCCCCACGAACCGTTCTACATCGAAGGTCGCTCCGGTCCCCGGAGGGAAACCGCGATGAGAGAGGGCAGGCAGAGCCCATGACCATGACCGACCCGATTGCGGACATGCTGACCCGCGTCCGGAACGCCAACTCGGCGCACCACGACGAGGTCTCCATGCCGTACTCCAAGCTCAAGTCGCACATCGCGGAGATCCTCCAGGCGGAGGGTTTCATCGCGGGTTGGACCGTCGAGGAGGCGACCGTCGGCAAGACGCTGACCGTCTCCCTCAAGTACGGCCCCAACCGTGAGCGCTCCATCGCGGGCGTGCGCCGGGTGTCCAAGCCCGGTCTGCGCGTGTACGCGAAGTCCACCAACCTGCCGAAGGTGCTCGGCGGCCTGGGCGTGGCGATCATCTCCACGTCCTCCGGCCTCCTCACCGACAAGCAGGCCGCAACCAAGGGTGTGGGTGGGGAAGTCCTCGCCTACGTCTGGTAAGGGGAAGCAGACATGTCGCGTATTGGACGACTCCCGGTCGCCATCCCCAGCGGTGTCGACATCGCCATCGAGGGCCAGACCGTCAAGGTCAAGGGCCCCAAGGGCGAGCTGCAGGTCAACGTGACCGAGCCGATCACGGTCGAGAAGACCGAGGCCGGCGTCGAGGTCAGCCGCCCGAACGACGAGCGCGAGTCGCGTTCGCTGCACGGCCTGACCCGCAGCCTCATCCACAACATGGTCATCGGTGTCACCGAGGGCTACGAGAAGAAGCTCGAGATCCACGGCACCGGTTACCGCGTGGTCAACAAGGGCGGTTCCCTGGAGTTCGCTCTGGGCTACAGCCACCCGATCACGATCGAGGCCCCCGAGGGCATCAGCTTCAACGTCGAGAACCCGACGCGCTTCAGCGTGCAGGGCATCGACAAGCAGCTCGTCGGCGAGACCGCTGCCGTCATCCGCAAGCTCCGCCGTCCCGACCCGTACAAGGGCAAGGGTGTCCGGTACGAGGGCGAGCACATCCGTCGCAAGGTCGGAAAGGCTGGTAAGTAAGCCATGGCCAAGATCATCAAGCGTGCCAAGGGCAAGAGCGCTGCTCGTGGCCGTCGCCACCTGCGCCTGCGCAAGAAGGTCAGCGGGACCGCCACGCGCCCCCGTCTGGTCGTGACGCGCAGCAGCCGCCACGTCTTCGTCCAGGTCGTCGACGACACCGTCGGCAAGACCGTCGCGTCCGCGTCGACCATGGAGGCCGACGTTCGCGCCCTCGATGCCGACAAGACCGAGCGGGCCAAGAAGGTCGGTGAGCTCGTCGCCGAGCGCGCGAAGTCCGCTGGCGTCGAGGCCGTCGTCTTCGACCGCGGTGGCAACCGCTACCACGGTCGCGTCGCCGCCATCGCGGACGGCGCCCGCGAAGGGGGTCTGACCCTGTGATGCAGGCCCAGAACGTCGAGAAGAGGAACATCTGATGCCCGGACCCCAGCGTCGAGGCGCCGGTGCCGCCGCAGGCACCAACGAGCGCTCCAGCAACGACCGTCGTGACAACCGTGGCGGTGGCCGCGACCGTCGTGACGGTGGCCGTGACCGCACCGAGAGCCAGTTCCTCGAGCGCGTCGTGACCATCAACCGCGTCTCCAAGGTCGTCAAGGGTGGTCGTCGCTTCAGCTTCACCGCCCTGGTCGTCGTCGGTGACGGCGACGGCACCGTGGGTGTCGGCTACGGCAAGGCCAAGGAGGTGCCCGCGGCGATCGCCAAGGGTGTCGAGGAGGCGAAGAAGAGCTTCTTCACCGTCCCGCGCATCCAGGGCACCATCCCTCACCCCGTCCAGGGTGAGGCCGCGGCCGGTGTCGTCATGCTCCGTCCGGCCTCCCCGGGTACCGGTGTCATCGCCGGTGGTCCGGTGCGCGCCGTGCTCGAGTGCGCCGGCATCCACGACGTGCTGTCCAAGAGCCTCGGCTCGGACAACGCGATCAACATCGTCCACGCGGCGGTCGCGGCCCTGAAGGGTCTCGAGCGTCCGGAGGCCGTCGCGGCTCGCCGCGGTCTGCCCCTGGACCAGGTCGCCCCGGCAGCCATGCTGCGTGCCCAGGCCGCTGGTCGCGCCGAGGCCGCCGACAAGGCGAAGGCGGGTGCATGATGGCACGTCTGAAGGTGACCCAGACCCGTTCCGAGATCGGTGGCAAGCAGAACCAGCGCGACACCCTGCGCAGCCTCGGTCTGAAGCGCATCGGCGACGTCGTCGTCAAGGAGGACCGCCCGGAGATCCGTGGCATGGTCCAGACGGTTCGCCACCTGGTGACCGTCGAGGAGGTTGACTGATCATGGCTGACTCCAAGGCCACCCCGAACCCGGAGCAGGGTTCCACCCACGCGCTGAAGGTGCACCACCTTCGTCCCGCCCCCGGTGCCAAGACCGCGAAGACCCGTGTGGGTCGCGGTGAGGGCTCCAAGGGCAAGACGGCCGGTCGCGGTACCAAGGGCACCAAGGCCCGGTACCAGGTGCCGGAGCGCTTCGAGGGTGGTCAGACGCCGCTGCACATGCGTCTGCCCAAGCTCCGTGGCTTCAAGAACCCGTTCAAGACCGAGTACCAGGTCGTGAACCTCGACCGCATCTCCGCGCTCTTCCCCGAGGGCGGCAGCGTGGGCGTCGAGGAGCTCGTGGCGAAGGGGGCCGTCCGCGACGGCCACCTCGTCAAGGTGCTCGGCTCCGGCGACATCACGGTGAAGGTCGACCTCACGGTCGACGCCTTCTCCGCGAGTGCCAAGGACAAGATCGAGGCGGCCGGCGGCAGCATCACCGCTCGCTGACCCCCTTCGGTCCCGCGTGAGGCCGCCCCGTGCTCGGGGCGGCCTCGACGCGTCTTCTTGACCCGTGCCGGCGCACCCGGGCGAGCGGGTCATGTCGCGGCCTCCCGGACGCGGCAGGTATCGTCTGACAGGTTGCGCCGCCGCCGGTGGCCACCTGCCCGCAGCACACCCACTGCACCCACGGCACCGTCCCTGGAGGAACCCACGTGCTCTCCGTCTTCACCCGGGCGTTCAAGACGCCCGACCTGCGGCGCAAGCTGCTCTTCACGTTGGGCATCATCGTGCTCTTCCGCCTCGGCTCCCACGTGCCGACGCCGAACGTGAACTACACGGCCGTGCAGGCGTGCATCGCCGGTGCCCGGGACGACGCCAGCAACAACTTCCTCGGCATGGCCAACCTCTTCAGCGGGGGTGCCCTCCTGCAGCTGTCGATCTTCGCGCTCGGGATCATGCCGTACATCACGGCGAGCATCATCGTGCAGCTGCTGACGGTCGTCATCCCCCGCTTCGAGCAGCTGAAGAAGGAGGGGCAGCAGGGCCAGGCGAAGATGACGCAGTACACGCGGTACCTGACCATCGCGCTGGCCGTCCTGCAGTCGGCCACCTTCATCACCTTCGCGCGCAACCCCGCGAGCCTGTTCAACAACGCGGACTGCGGACCGATCCTCTACCGCGAGTCGATGTTCTCGATCATCCTCATGGTGCTGACGATGACCGCCGGCACGGGCCTGATCATGTGGCTCGGCGAGCTCGTCACGGACAAGGGTGTCGGCAACGGCATGTCCCTGCTGATCTTCACCTCGATCACCGCGACCTTCCCCGGCTCCCTGTGGGCCATCCAGCAGAAGGACGGCCGCTGGGACATCTTCTTCCTCGTCATCGCCATCGGCCTGGTGATCATCGCCGCGGTCGTCTTCGTCGAGCAGAGCCAGCGCCGCATCCCGGTGCAGTACGCGAAGAAGATGGTCGGGCGCCAGATGTACGGCGGGACCTCCACGTACATCCCGATCAAGGTCAACATGGCCAACGTCATCCCGGTCATCTTCGCCAGCTCCATGCTCGCGCTGCCGCAGATGATCGCCCAGTTCCAGACCGACCCGGCGGGCAACAACCCCGGGTGGGTGGACTGGATCAACACCTACCTCGTGCGGGGTGACCACCCCATCTACATGGCGGTCTTCACCGCGATGATCCTCTTCTTCACCTTCTTCTACGTCTCGATCACCTTCAACCCCACGGAGGTCGCGGACAACATGAAGAAGTACGGGGGGTTCATCCCCGGTATCCGCGCCGGGCGACCCACGGCCGAGTACCTCCAGTACGTGCTCACCCGCATCACCGTGCCGGGAGCCATCTACCTCGCTCTGGTCTCGTTGATCCCGCTGATCGCCCTCGTGCTCGTCGGCGCCAACCAGAACTTCCCCTTCGGCGGTACGTCTATCCTCATCATGGTGGGCGTCGGTCTGGAGACGGTGAAGCAGATCGAGTCCCAGCTCCAGCAACGCCACTACGAAGGATTCCTCCGCTGATGCGTCTCATCATCCTCGGCCCGCCCGGCGCCGGCAAGGGCACCCAGGCCACCGCGATCGCCCGGCACTACGGCATCCCGGCTGTCTCCACCGGTGACATCTTCCGGGCCAACATCAAGAACGAGACCGAGCTCGGGCTCCAGGTCAAGGAGATCCTCGCGACGGGTGGCTACGTCTCCGACGACATCACCAACGCGATCGTCGAGGCCCGCCTCGACGAGGCCGACGCCGAGCCCGGCTTCCTCCTCGACGGCTACCCGCGCACGACCGCGCAGGTGACCGCCCTGGACGCCATGCTCGCCAAGAGCGACCACTCCATCGACAAGGTGCTCGAGCTCGTCGTCGACGACGAGGTCGTCGTCCAGCGGCTCCTCAAGCGCGCCGAGCTCGAGGGGCGCGTCGACGACACCGAGGACGTCATCCGCGAGCGGATGGCCATCTACCACCGCGAGACCGAGCCGCTGTCCGACGCGTACGAGGCCCGTGGGCTCCTCGTCACCGTCGACGGCGAGGGCGAGGTCGAGGACGTGGCGCGGCGGATCTTCGCCGCCCTCGACGCCTGAGCCTTGTCGTTCTTCGGCCGCGAGCGGTTCCGCGCGCGCACCCCGGACGAGCTCCGGGCCATGCGCGTGGCGGGGCTGCTCACCGGCCGCACCCTGGAGATGCTGAGGGGGGAGGTCCGCGCGGGCACCACGACCGGGCACCTCGACGCGCTCGCGGAGGAGTTCATCCGTAGCGGCGGGGGAGTGCCCAACTTCCAGCTCGTGCCCGGCTACGCGCACACCCTCTGCACGTCGGTCAACGACGAGATCGTCCACGGGATCCCCGGTGACCGCGTGCTGCGCGAGGGTGACCTGCTGAGCATCGACTGCGGTGCCGAGGTCGACGGGTGGAACGGCGACAGCGCCATCACCGTCGTCGTCGGCGGGGACGACGCGGCGCACCCGGCCGCGGCGCGCCTGTCCGAGATCACCCGACGCTCCCTGTGGGCCGGGATCGCCGCCCTTCGTCCCGGTGGGGACCTGAACGACGTCGGGGGCGCGATCGAGGACTCGATCCGCGACGACGGCCGGGCCGATGGCGTGGCCTACGGCATCGTCGAGGACTACACGGGGCACGGCATCGGCGAGCACATGCACCTGCCGCCCAACATCCCCAACTACCGCGTCCGGGGCCGCACCCCGCAGACGCCCGTCGGCACCACGATGGCGATCGAGCCCATGGTCACCCTCGGCGACCAGGCCAACCACGTCCTCGACGACGACTGGACCGTGGTCACCGACGACGGCGGGCCCGCGGCGCACTGGGAGCACTCCGTCGCCCTCACCGCGCGCGGCATCTGGGTGCTCACGGCCCTCGACGGCGGCGAGGCCGAGCTGACGGCCCGCGGCGCCCCCTTCGCCCCCCTGGACTGACCCCGACGAGGACCGGCGGATGTGGCGCACGCGACGTCGGGTACCGGTTCGCGGGCCGTCGTCGCTCGGTAGGGTGCGAGTCAGTCATGCCATCGGCGGCGCGCCGGTGCCTGCGTCGATGAGGAGAGCTGCCCGGATGTCCCTTCCCCCTGCACACGACGACGTGATGGGGCTGGCTGCCGGCTTCCCGAGCACGGGCCCCGATGCGTGGGCCGAGCTCGCCGCCGCGGTGGTCAACAGGTCCCGCCCCGAGGACCGTCGGGTCGACGGCGCCGGCGCCCGTGAGGCGCTGACCAGCCACCTGCCCGGTGGGCTCGACATCGACCCGATCTACTGGCCGGAGCCGGGGCGCGCGCTCGGTCTGCCGGGGGCGATGCCCTTCACCCGCGGCCGCGGCCCGCGCCACCCCGACCTGCCGTGGGACGTGCGCCAGCTCCACGACGACCCGGACGCCGCGACGAGCCGCGCCGCCGTCCTCGACGACCTCGAGCGCGGCGTCAGCTCGGTCTGGTTGCACCTCGGCGCCGACGGCATCACCGCCGGTGACGTCGCCGAGGTCCTCACCGATGTCATGGTCGACCTCGCCCCGGTCGTCGTCAGCTCGAGCGACGACCAGCCCGCCGCCGCCGCCGCGCTCGTCGCCGCCTGGGAGGCGAAGGGGGTCGACCCTGCCCTCGTCGCCGGCAGCCTCGGTCACGACCCGGTCGGCCAGGTCGCCGCCCGTGGTGGCACCCCCGACCTGGCTCCGCTCGCGGACGCCGTCGCCACCTGTCGCGACCGGTTCACCGGGGTCCGCGCGATCACCGTCGACGCCCGCGTCCACCACGACGCCGGCGCGAGCGACCAGGACGAGATCGCCCTCGCCCTGGCCACCGCGCTCGACTACGTGCGCCACCTGTCGCAGTCGGGCGTCGACCCGGCCGAGGCCTTCCGCCGCATCGACTTCCGCGTGGCGGCCACTGCCGACCAGTTCGCGACCATCGCCAAGCTGCGCGCGCTGCGCCGCACGTGGGCGCGCGTCGGCGAGGTCCTCGAGGTCCCCGAGCCCGACCGGGGTGCATGGGTCCACGCCGTCACGTCCTGGCGCATGCAGACCCGCACCGACCCCTGGGTCAACCTCCTGCGGGACACGATCGCGTGCTTCGCCGCCGCTGCGGGCGGCGCCGACGCGATCACCGTGCTGCCGTACGACCACGCCCTGGGCCTGCCGACGGCCTTCTCCCGCAGGGTCGCCCGCAACACCCAGTCGCTGCTGTCGTCCGAGTCCAATGTCGCCAGGGTGGCCGACCCCGCGGGTGGCTCGGCCTATGTCGAGTCGCTGACCGACGAGCTGGCCCGTGCCGCCTGGGCCTGGTTCGGAGAGCTCGACGCCGCGGGTGGTGCTGCCGCCGGCCTGGCGTCCGGTGCGGTCGCCGAGCGCCTCGCGGCGACCCGCGCCGAGCGCGACGCCGCCCTCGCCACGCGGGCCCTCCCGCTCACCGGCACCTCGACCTTCCCGCTGGCGGGGGAGCAGCTGCTCCAGCGCACCGCCCGGGTGCAGCTGCCCGGCGAGGGCCTGCCCCGCCGTCGTGACGGTGAGGTCTTCGAGGCGTTGCGCGAGCGCACCGCCACCGGGGACGTCAGCGTCCCGGTCCTGGCCCTCGGTCCCGCCCGTGAGCACACCGCCCGCCTGACCTTCGTCGCCAACCTCCTCGGCGTCGCCGGCATCCGGCCCGACGTCGTGGAGGTCACCGACGCCGCCGACATCGCGGCCGCCGACGCCCCGGTCGTGATCATCGCCTCCTCCCGGACCGGCTACGAGGCGCTCGCCGAGGCGAGCGTCGCCTCCCTTCGCTCCGCCGGCGTGCAGCGCGTCCTCGTCGCCGGCTCGGCCACGGAGCTCGGCGGGACCACCGTCGACGGCGAGATCCGCGACGGCATGGACGTCGTCGCCTTCCTCACGGAGCTCTTGGACCTCCTCGACACCCCCCGCGCCCCGCAGGCAGGAGCAGACGCATGAGCGCGCAGATCCCCACCTTCGACACCGTCGACCTCGGCGAGGGCACCCCGTCCCCGGACGCCGCCGCCCGCTGGCAGGAGGCGCTCGAGGCGACCCCCGGTGCGGCCGACGGCTGGGAGACGCCGGAGAAGATCGCGGTCGCCCCGGTCTACACCGAGGCCGACACCGCGGACCTCGACTTCCTCGAGACCGCCCCGGGCGCGGCCCCCTTCCTCCGCGGCCCGTACCCCACGATGTACGTGAACCAGCCGTGGACGATCCGGCAGTACGCCGGCTTCTCCACGGCCGAGGAGTCCAACGCGTTCTACCGACGCAACCTCGCTGCCGGGCAGAAGGGCCTGTCCGTCGCCTTCGACCTGGCGACGCACCGCGGGTACGACAGCGACCACCCGCGCGTCTCCGGTGACGTCGGCATGGCGGGTGTCGCGATCGACTCGATCTACGACATGCGCACCCTCTTCGACGGCATCCCGCTGGACCGGATGAGCGTGTCGATGACGATGAACGGCGCGGTCCTGCCGATCCTCGCCCTCTACGTCGTCGCGGCCGAGGAGCAGGGGGTGAGCCCGGAGCAGCTGAGCGGCACTATCCAGAACGACATCCTCAAGGAGTTCATGGTCCGCAACACCTACATCTACCCGCCGACGCCGTCGATGCGGATCATCTCCGACATCTTCGCGTACACGAGCCAGCGGATGCCGCGGTTCAACTCGATCTCCATCTCCGGCTACCACATGCAGGAGGCCGGGGCGACGCAGGACCTCGAGCTCGGCTACACGCTCGCCGACGGCATCGAGTACATCCGGGCCGGCAGGGCGGCCGGCATGGACGTCGACGCCTTCGCGCCGCGGCTGTCCTTCTTCTGGGCCATCGGGATGAACTTCTACATGGAGGTCGCCAAGCTGCGCGCTGCGCGACTGCTGTGGGCGCGCCTGGTCAAGGAGAACTTCGAGCCGACCAACGCCAAGTCGCTCTCGCTGCGCACCCACTCGCAGACCTCCGGCTGGAGCCTCACCGCGCAGGACGTCTACAACAACGTCGTGCGCACGTGCGTCGAGGCGATGGCCTCGACGCAGGGCCACACGCAGAGCCTGCACACCAACGCGCTCGACGAGGCGATCGCGCTGCCGACGGACTTCTCCGCGCGCATCGCCCGCAACACCCAGCTCGTGCTCCAGCAGGAGTCGGGCACGACGCGCGTCATCGACCCGTGGGGCGGCAGCGCCTACGTCGAGCGCCTGACGCATGACCTCGCGCAGCGGGCTTGGGCCCACATCGAGGAGGTCGAGGCGGCCGGCGGCATGGCCAGGGCCATCGAGGCCGGCATCCCCAAGATGCGCATCGAGGAGGCGGCCGCCCGCACGCAGGCGCGCATCGACTCCGGCCAGCAGCCGGTCATCGGTGTCAACACCTACCCGGTCACCGAGAGCAGCGTCGACGAGGCCATCGAGATCCTCAAGGTGGACAACGCCGCGGTCCGTGCCTCGCAGATCGCCAAGCTCGAGCGCCTGCGTGCCGAGCGGGACGAAGGGGAGGCCCGCGCTGCCCTCGCAGCGCTCACCGAGGCGGCTCGTGCCGAGGGCGGCACGATGGAGACCAACCTCCTGGCGCTCGCGATCGACGCGGCCCGCGCCAAGGCGACCGTCGGCGAGATCTCCTCCGCGCTGGAGGAGGTCTACGGCCGCTACACCGCGCAGATCCGTACGATCTCGGGTGTGTACCGGGACGAGGCAGGCAAGGGCGGGGCCGTCGACGAGGTCCTGGCCAAGGTCGAGGAGTTCGAGCAGGCCGAGGGCCGGCGCCCCCGGATCCTCGTCGCCAAGATGGGCCAGGACGGCCACGACCGCGGGCAGAAGGTCATCGCGACCGCCTTCGCCGACCTCGGCTTCGACGTCGACGTGGGCCCGCTCTTCCAGACGCCCGCGGAGGTGGCCCGCCAGGCCGTCGAGGGCGACGTGCACGTCGTCGGGGTGTCCTCGTTGGCCGCGGGGCACCTCACCCTGGTGCCCGCGCTGCGGGCCGAGCTCGACGAGCTCGGGCGCGAGGACCTGATGATCGTCGTGGGCGGTGTCATCCCCGACCAGGACTTCGAGGAGCTGCGCGCCGCCGGTGCCGACGACATCTACCCGCCGGGGACCGTCATCGCCACGGCGGCCGGTCGCCTCGTCGACCGGCTGCGGGAGCGGGCCGCCGGCACCGATGCCTGAGTCGGTCGCCGACCTCGCCCAAGGGGTGCGCGATCGCTCCCGGGCGCACATCGCCCGGGCGATCACGCTCGTCGAGTCCTCGCGCCCGGACCACCGGGAGCGGGCCCGCGAGCTGCTCGCGCTGATCGCCCCGCACACCGGTCAGGGCATGCGCGTGGGCGTCTCGGGGATCCCGGGCGCCGGCAAGTCGACCTTCATCGACGCTCTCGGCACGCGACTCATCGAGCGCGGCCACCGGGTCGCCGTCGTCGCGGTCGACCCGAGCAGCGCGCGCACCGGCGGCTCGGTCCTCGGTGACCGCACCCGGATGGCGTCGCTGACCGCGAGCGAGGACGCCTTCGTCCGGCCGTCGCCGTCGGGTGCGCACCTGGGTGGCGTCGCGCGGGCGACCCGTGAGGGGATGCTCGTGCTCGAGGCCGCCGGGTACGACGTCGTGCTCGTCGAGACCGTCGGTGTCGGCCAGTCCGAGGTCGCGGTCGCGGAGATGGTCGACACCTTCCTCATGCTCGCCCTGGCCCGCGGCGGCGACCAGCTCCAGGGCATCAAGCGCGGCATCCTCGAGATGGCCGACGTCATCGCCGTCAACAAGGCCGACGGCGAGCACGCGGGTGATGCCCGCGTCGCCGCGCGCGAGCTGGCCGGCGCGATGCGCCTGATGAACTCCGACCCCGACGCCCGCCGTCCCCCGGTCCTCACCTGCAGCGCGCACACCGGCGACGGTCTCGACGAGGTGTGGGAGGCCGTGCTCGAGCACCGTGCCTACCTCGAGGAGCAGGGCTCGCTCCTGGGCCGGCGCGCGGAGCAGCAGCGCGAGTGGATGTGGGCGATGGTCGACGCCGAGCTGCGTGACGCCGTGCGCCGCTCGCCGCGGGTGCGCGAGCTCCTCGGGGCGCTCACGAGCGGGGTGCGCTCCGGCGAGGTGAGCGCCGTCGACGGTGCCGCGCGCATCATCGAGGCCTTCTCCGCCGATCTCGCCGAGCGATCCGGCGACTGACGCGTCCCCGGAGCCCGCGTCCCGGAGCCCGCATTCCCCTAGGGCAATGCACATCCCGTGTGCATTGCCCTAGGGGAATGCAGCGTCAGGCGAGTGGGTCGGCAGGCGCGGGGGAGCTCGTGGCCGGGGCGCCGAGCTTCTTCGGGGCGACGCCGGCGCGGCGCGCCTGCCACAGCAGGATCGCCGTCATGACGAAGGTCGCGAGCACCCCGAGCCCGGCGGTCCCCGCGGTGCTCGTCGTCTGCTCGGTGACGTACGCGTCCTGGAGCCCGCCGAGCAGGGTCAGGCCGATGGTGATGACGAGGTTGTTGACGACGTGGAGCACGATCGCGGCCTCGAGCCCACCGGTGCGCCACGTGAGGTAGCAGCAGGCGATCGCCATGCCGCCGAGGTCGAGGAGCACCCACGGGTCGAGCGAGGTGTGCGCGAGCGCGAAGAGCGCGGCCGACAGGACCGTCGTCACGACGAGGGCGATCACGGGGCGCCGGATCCACGCGCCGACGCCCTGCATGAGCCCGCCTCGGAAGGCGACCTCCTCACCCGCTGCCTGCAGGGGAGTGGTGAGCACCGTGATGACGAGCAGCCAGGGCCAGTGCTCGGGGCGCGCGCTGGTCTCCTCGCCGCCGGCGAACCACATGACCGCGAGGTAGGCGCCCCACACGATCGTCGTGACGAGCGCCGCGCGCAGCAGCCACCGCCAGCGGATGCGGCCCGCGACGGAGAAGAGCTTGCCGACGGGCCGCCAGTGGCCCACCCGCGTCGCGACCATCGTGGCCGGGATGAGCCCGGCGAGGATGAGGTTGCCGATGAGCATCGTCACCGGGGCGGCGGGGTCGACGTCCGCGCTCCCGGTGGCGTCGAGCATCGACGGGTCGAGGACGAACCACAGGATGCTGAGCGCGACCGCGATGACGACGAAGGTCGCGATCCCCGCGGCCAGCGCGAGCAGGGGCCGCCACCAGCGGTAGCCGGTGGTGCGCATCTGGTGGACGTAGCTGCGCGGCTCGTCGTCGGGCAGTGGGGCGAAGGGAGATCGCGCGGCGGTCGTCGGACCGGCGTGCCGGCGGGCGGCCTCGACGAAGGCCACCGCCACCGGGTGGATCCCCGCCTCCGCTGCCAGCGGCAGGGCCGAGAGGGTCGCGAAGGGAGCTCCGCCGGACCGCACGGTCGCCGGAGCGGCCGGCCCCGCGGGCTCGTCCGTCGTCCAGGTCGTCCCGGGAGCGGTGAGGTAGTCGCCGGCCGGGCGGGCGCCCCCTTCGTCCCCGCCGAGCGGACCGACGACCGGCAGGCCGAGGTGGAGAGCCCAGGAGATCGTCGGGTCGTGCACCGTCGGGTCCGTCTCGGGCGAAGGGAGGACCCACACCCCGTCGAGGTCGGGCGTGGGCGCGGCGCCGGTCGGCAGGCTCACCACCTGCGCGTCCGGGGCCAGGACGGACAGCGCGCGCCGCGCGTGGAGTGCGTCGGGCCGGTCCGTCGGTCCGACGAGGGCGATCCTGGGGCCGGTCATGGCTCGACCCTACGTGGGGGTGAGGATTTCCCTCTGGGTGGCCCCATGCCGTAATCTTGACTGTCGGTCACGTCTGTCATGCCTTCCCGGTCCCCGGGGAGGCGTTGCACGCGTGCCGCCCAGGCCACTCCCACCCAGGGATCGGCCACCAACGGATTGAGAGGGTATGGCCAAGAAGGACGGTGTCATCGAGGTCGAGGGCACGATCGTCGAAGCTCTCCCGAACGCAATGTTCCGGGTCGAGCTCACGAACGGTCACAAGGTTCTCGCCCACATCTCGGGCAAGATGCGGCAGCACTACATCCGGATCCTCCCCGAGGACAAGGTTGTCGTGGAGCTCAGCCCGTACGACCTGACCCGCGGCCGGATCGTCTTCCGTTACCGCTGATCGAGGCGGTCGTGGGCCTGCCGACGACCGACGAGTGAAGCACCACGAGCACGACCCGTCACCACATCCTGGGGCGGGACAGATCGAGAAAGATGCGAGACGGCAATGAAGGTTCAGCCGAGCGTCAAGAAGATCTGCGACAAGTGCAAGGTGATCCGCCGCAACGGTCGGGTCATGGTGATCTGCGAGAACCTGCGCCACAAGCAGCGCCAGGGCTGATCGCGTCCACCAGGACCCCCGTACGGCGGGGACCACGGCTTGTCGCCGGATCCTCGAGCAACGCCCAGTGAAGAAGCACGCACCACCCGGCCCCTTCCCCTTCGCGGGGCAGGACGTCACCCCCGGCTCGGAGGCTGGGGACCGATGGCCCGCTGACAGCAGCGGGAGACACCGTCGGACCGGTGGTGTACCAGACCTCCGAGAGAAGCAAAGGAAGCCAGCACATGGCACGACTTGTTGGAGTCGACCTCCCGCGTGAGAAGCGCGCCGAGGTCGCCCTGACCTACATCTTCGGTGTGGGACGCACGACCGCGCAGAAGGCCCTCGCCGCCACCGGCGTCGACCCGAGCATCCGGGTCAAGGACCTGGACGACGAGCAGCTCGTCGCCCTCCGTGACTACCTCGAGGCGAACGTCCAGCTCGAGGGTGACCTCCGCCGCGAGGTCGCTGCCGACATCCGCCGCAAGGTCGAGATCGGCACCTACGAGGGTCTGCGGCACCGCCGCGGTCTCCCCGTCCGCGGTCAGCGCACCAAGACCAACGCCCGGACCCGCAAGGGCCCGAAGCGCACCGTCGCGGGCAAGAAGAAGGCCTAAGACACCCCGCGTCGCCGCCCTGGGCCAGCCCACGGAGCGGTGACGACCCCACCGAAGAACCTCGTAGGAGAAACATGCCCCCCAAGACCCGCTCCGGCGCCAAGGTGCGCCGCAAGGTCAAGAAGAACGTGGCCGTGGGCCAGGCCCACATCAAGAGCACGTTCAACAACACGATCATCTCGATCACCGACCCCACCGGCGCCGTGATCTCCTGGGCCTCCGCCGGCCAGGTCGGCTTCAAGGGTTCGCGCAAGTCCACCCCGTACGCCGCCCAGATGGCCGCCGAGGCCGCCGCGCGCCGCGCCATGGAGCACGGCATGAAGAAGGTCGACGTCTTCGTCAAGGGCCCGGGGTCCGGTCGCGAGACCGCCATCCGCTCCCTGACCGCCGCCGGCCTCGAGGTCGGCGCGATCTCGGACGTCACGCCCAGCCCGCACAACGGTGTCCGCCCGCCCAAGCGCCGTCGCGTCTGAGCAGCAGAGATACGGGAGACAGATAAGACATGGCTCGTTACACCGGCCCCATCACCAAGAAGTCCCGCCGCCTCAAGCTCGACCTCGTCGGCGGCGACAAGAACTTCGAGCTCCGTCCCTTCCCGCCCGGCCAGCACGGCCGTCGGCGGATCCAGGAGAAGGAGTACCTCACCCAGCTGCAGGAGAAGCAGAAGGCCCGCTTCACCTACGGCGTCATGGAGAAGCAGTTCGTCCGGTACTACAAGGAGGCGGCCAACCGCCCCGGCCAGACCGGTCACAACCTGCTGATCATCCTCGAGTCACGCCTCGACAACGTGATCTACCGCGCGGGCCTGGCCCGCACGCGTCGTCAGGCCCGTCAGCTCGTCACGCACGGCCACTTCGAGGTCAACGGCGTGCGCACCGACGTGCCCAGCCAGCGGGTCGAGCAGTACGACATCATCACCGTCCGCAAGCAGTCGGTCGAGGCCTTCCCGATCCAGCTCGCTCGCGAGACCTTCGGTGAGCGTCCGATCCCGGCGTGGCTGCACGTCATCCCCGGCAGCCTCAAGGTGCTCGTGCACCAGCTGCCGACGCGCGAGCAGATCGACACCCCGCTCACCGAGCAGCTCATCGTCGAGCTCTACTCGAAGAACTGATCCAGCTGCACTGAGGGTGGCTCCCGCGGACCGATGCGGGAGCCACCGTCCGGCTCACGACCGGACACCTTCACGAGGCGTCATATAGCGGTCGCCCGTGGGAAGGAAGAATCACCGTGCTCATCGCACAGCGCCCCAACCTCAGCGAAGAGGTCATCGCCGACAACCGCTCGCGGTTCGTCATCGAGCCCCTCGAGCCCGGCTTCGGGTACACCATCGGCAACTCGCTGCGTCGCACCCTGCTCTCGAGCATCCCGGGTGCCTCGCTCACCTCGATCCGCATCGACGGGGTCCTCCACGAGTTCTCCACGATCCCCGGGGTCAAGGAGGACGTCACCGAGATCATCCTCAACATCAAGTCCCTCGTCGTCTCCAGCGAGAACGACGAGCCGGTCGTGATGTACCTGCGCAAGTCGGGTGCCGGTGCGGTCACCGCCGCCGACATCAACCCGCCCGCGGGTGTCGAGGTGCACAACCCCGACCTGCACATCGCCACGCTCAACGACAAGGGCTCCATCGAGATGGAGCTGACGGTCGAGCGCGGTCGCGGCTACGTCTCGGCGCAGCAGAACAAGTCCGGCGACCAGGAGATCGGCCGCATCCCGGTCGACTCCATCTACTCGCCGGTCCTCGCGGTGACCTACAAGGTCGAGGCGACCCGTGTCGAGCAGCGCACCGACTTCGACCGCCTCGTCGTCGACGTCGAGACCAAGAACTCGATCGCCCCCCGGGACGCGCTGGCCTCCGCCGGCAAGACCCTGGTCGAGCTCTTCGGCCTGGCCCGCGAGCTCAACGTCGAGGCCGAGGGCATCGACATGGGCCCGTCGCCGACCGACGCCGCGATCGCGGCCGACCTGGCGCTGCCGATCGAGGACCTCGACCTCACCGTCCGCTCGTACAACTGCCTCAAGCGCGAGGGCATCCACACCGTGGGTGAGCTCGTCGGGCGCAGCGAGGCCGACCTGCTCGACATCCGCAACTTCGGTGCGAAGTCGATCGACGAGGTCAAGGCCAAGCTGCACGAGATGGACCTGGCCCTGAAGGACAGCCCGCCCGGGTTCGACCCGACGTCCATCCCCGGCTACGGCGAGGACGACGACGACGAGTCGGTGGACGAGGATGCCTCGTTCGCCGAGGACGAGCAGCTCTGACCCACCGCCCTGTTGACCACCGCTGACGCGCGGTAGGTCAGAAACCAAGGAGAACCACATGCCCACCCCCACCAAGGGTCCCCGTATCGGTGGCGGCCCGGCTCACGAGCGGCTGATCCTCGCGAACCTCGCCACCGCGCTCTTCGAGCACGACCAGATCACGACGACGCAGGCCAAGGCCAAGCGTCTGCGTCCCCTGGCCGAGCGCCTCATCACCTTCGCCAAGCGTGGTGACCTCCACGCCCGCCGCAAGGTCATGACGGTCGTCAAGGACAAGAGCGTCGTCCACCGTCTCTTCGTCGAGATCGCGCCCGACGTGGCCGACCGCCCGGGTGGCTACACCCGGATCACGAAGATCGCCGCCCGCAAGGGTGACAACGCCCCCATGTGCGTCATCGAGCTCGTCCGCGAGCCCGTCGACGCCAAGCCCCGGCGAGCGGTCGTCGCCGAGGCGGAGGCCGCCACGCAGCGCTCCGCCCGCGACGAGGCGGCCGAGACCGAGGCCGAGACCGCTGCCCCCGCCGCGCTCGTGGACCTGCCCGAGGGTGCCGTTGCGCCGCTCGAGGACGGTGCCGCGCCGAGCGACGAGTACACGGTCAAGGGCAACCTCGACTCGATGAAGTACCACGTCGCGGGCTCGCAGTGGTACGACCAGACCACCGCCGAGGTCTGGTTCAAGAACGCCGACGAGGCCAAGGCGGCCGGCTTCGAGCCGGCCGGCGGCGAGGCCAAGCAGCAGGAGTCCGACGAGGAGGCCTGAGCCGCCTGAGTCCTCGGACACCCCGGCGAAGGGGGCCGCACCCGTGACGGGTGCGGCCCCCTTCGTCGTCGGCTCGCCTACGCTGGCCCGCATGCGGCTGCGCCTCGACCTCGCCTACGACGGGACCGACTTCCACGGGTGGGCGGCGCAGCCCGGGCTGCGGACCGTCGAGGCCGAGCTGTCGGCGGCGATCACGACGGTGCTGCGTCTGGCCGAGCCGGCGCGGCTGACCGTCGCCGGGCGCACCGACGCCGGCGTCCACGCGGCCGGGCAGGTCGTGCACGTCGACATCGAGCCGGATGAGCTGGAGCGCGCGGTCGGGCACTCGGGCCGTCGCCCCGAGGAAGCCCTGGCGACCCGCCTGCGCGGCGTCCTGCCGCCCGACGCCGTCGTGCACCGCGTACGGGTCGCGCCCGAGGGATTCGACGCGCGCTTCTCGGCCGTGAGCCGGCGCTACCGCTACCTCGTGTGCGACGACCCGGCGCGGGTGGACCCCCTTCGTCGGCGCGAGGTCGTCAGCCTGCGCACGCCGCTCGACGTGGACGCCATGAACTCCGCCACCCGGCAGCTGCTCGGGCTGCGCAACTTCGCGGCCTTCTGCAAGAAGCGCGAGGGGGCGAGCACCACCCGCACGCTGCTGCGCTACGACTGGACCCGCCGCGAGGACGGGCTGCTCGAGGCGAGCGTGCTCGCCGACGCCTTCTGCCACTCGATGGTGCGCGCGCTCATCGGCGCGCTCGTGCCGGTGGGGACGGGGGCGCGCGGGACGGACTTCCCCGCCGAGGTCCTCACCACGGGTGTGCGCGACCCGCGCGTGAAGGTGATGCCGGCGCACGGGCTCTGCCTCGTCGAGGTCGGGTACCCGGCCGACGACGCGCTGGCGGCCCGGGCGCTCGAGGCCCGGGCCCGACGCGAGGAGTGACCTGGTCGCGCTCGGCGGACCCGGGTGGCAGCGGCCACCCTACGGGCGCCGGGGGAGCGGGGTGAGCGCCACGGTGGCCGTGACCCGTCGCGCTCCGGGTGTGCCCGCGCCACGCCGTCGGTAGCGGTCGAGGACGGCGCCGAGCTCGGCGCGCAGTGCGGCCAGCTGGGTCTCGTCGACGAGCACCTCGCGGTCCTCGATGCCGCACTCCTCCTGCCACACGAGCGGCCACGAGACCTGGGAGTCGATCCACGCGTGCTGTCGCTGGGCGTGGTGGTCGACGAGGTCGTGGGCGAGCCAGAGCGCGTCGGCGAGCTCCTCCGCGTCGTCGATCGTGCTCACGGCGACCGTCTCGAGGTCCTCCTCCTCGTCGCTCTCGGCGGCGGCCCACACCCGCGAGCGCCCGTCACCCAGCCCGGTGTCCTCGAGCAGCCCGGCCTGGGCGAGCACGCGGGCGTGGTAGCTCGTGGCGCCGGTGTTGGTGCCGAGGGCGCGGGCCAGCTCCGCGGCCGTCGCGCCGCCGTGCAGCCGCAGGTGGGCGAGGATCCGGGAGCGCAGCGGGTGCGCCAGCAGGCGCCAGGGGGCGGCGGACGGGGTCTCGGTCACCGCCCAAGAATTGCACAAGTATTGTGCAGTTGTCCGGCGCAGATCCTGCACGCAGCGGTCGAAGGGGGCGAAAAGCCCTGTCCTGCAAGGGTTGTGAGCCGTCCGCACGGATTTCGGCAGGCCGCACGGCCCCCGTAGAATTGATCGAAGCGGCGCCGCGTCCCTGCGGGGACGAGCGGCGCCTCCCCTTCGCTCAACCACGAGGGGGACGGACGAGCAGAAGGCATGAACATGCGCACGTACACCCCCAAGGGCGGTGAGATCACCCGTCAGTGGCACGTCATCGACGCCACGGACGTCGTGCTCGGCCGCCTCGCGAGCCAGGCCGCCATCCTGCTGCGCGGCAAGCACAAGACGACCTTCGCCCCCCACGTGGACACCGGCGACTTCGTCATCATCATCAACGCCGACAAGATCGCGCTCACCGGCGCCAAGGCCGAGCAGAAGCGCGCCTACCGCCACTCCGGTCACCCGGGCGGCCTGTCGTCGATGAACTACACCGAGATGCTCGAGAAGCACCCGACCCGCGCCGTGGAGAAGGCCGTCCGCGGCATGCTCCCGCGCAACAGCCTCGGCCGCCAGCAGCTGGACAAGCTCAAGGTCTACGCGGGTGCCGAGCACCCGCACGCCGCCCAGCAGCCCACCCCCTACACGATCTCGCAGGTCGCGCAGTAAGCGCGCCCGATCAGGAACTGAGGATTACCCGTGGCTGAGACCACCGAAAACACCGAGGTGCTCGAGGGCGACGAGCCCGAGCTGAGCTCCTACACCTCCGAGTCCGAGGGCCCCGTCGCCGGCGGCTCCGACGAGCCCGTGCGCCGTCCCTCGGCCTCCGCTCCCGGCGCGGCCACCGGTCGCCGCAAGCAGGCCATCGCCCGCGTCCGGATCGTCCCGGGCACCGGCGAGTGGAAGGTCAACGGGCGCACGCTCGAGGAGTACTTCCCGAACAAGGTCCACCAGCAGATCGTCAACGAGCCGCTCGTCGCGCTCGAGCTCGACGGCGCCTACGACGTGCTCGTGCGCGTCCACGGCGGTGGCCCCTCCGGCCAGGCCGGTGCCGTGCGGCTCGGCGTCGCGCGCTCGCTCAACGGGGTCGACCCCGAGCTCAACCGCGCCACGCTGAAGAAGGCCGGCTACCTCACCCGTGACGCCCGCGTCCCGGAGCGCAAGAAGGCCGGTCTCAAGAAGGCCCGCAAGGCCCCGCAGTACAGCAAGCGCTGATCCACCGATCACCCGCTGGTCGAGGAGCGTGCGCAGCACGCACCCGGAGACCACGAAGGGCGCCACTCACCTCACGGTGGGTGGCGCCCTTCGCCGTGCGCGGGGCCTAGGCGGGCAGCGGCCGCCCGGCCCGCATCTCGGCCGCGAGCGAGCGCGCCACCTCGACGAGGTCACCGTCGTGCGCCTGGGCCACGGCGAGCTGGCGCTGGTAGCTGGCGCCGCTGCGGATGATGTCCTCGACCCCGGCGAGCTCGGCCTCGCAGCCGAGGCGGCGGGCGATGGGGGAGAGGCGCTCGAGCAGGTCGTGCAGCTCGTCGGTGACGAGGCGCTCGCGGTTGCGCGAGTCGAGGATGATGATCGCGTCCATGCCGTAGCGGGCGGCGCGCCACTTGTTCTCCTGGACGTGCCACGGCGGCAGGACCGGGATCGTGCCGCCGTCGGTCAGCCGGTCGTCGAGGTGGACCATCAGGCACTGGGTGAGGGCCGTGATGGCGGCGATCTCGTGGATCGTCGGGACACCGTCGCAGACCCGCACCTCGAGGGTGCCGAGGCGCGGTGAGGGCCGCAGGTCCCACCGGATCTCCTTGATCTCGTCGATGACGCCGGTGACGAGCAGGTCGTCGACGTAGCGCTCGTACTCGGCCCAGGTGTCGAACTGGAAGGGCAGGCCGGCCGTCGGCAGCTGCTGGAACATCTGGGCCCGGTTGCTCGCGTAGTCGGTCGGGACCCCGCCCCACCACGGCGACGACGCGGAGAGCGCCTGCAGGTGCGGGGCGTAGGTGAGCATGCCGCCGAGGAGGGGCAGCACCTTGTCGCGGTGGGTCACGCCGACGTGCGTGTGCACCCCGTAGATGAGCATCTGCCGGCCCCACCACCGGGTGCGGTCGATGAGGGTCGCGTAGCGCGCGCCCTCGCTGACCTGCTGGGACTCCCACCGAGCGAAGGGGTGCGTGCCCGCGCAGAGCATCTCCAGACCCAGGTCGTCGGTGAGCGAGCGCAGCCGGGTGAGGCTCGCGGAGAGGTCGGCGACCACCTCGGGCACGGTCCGGCACTTGTCCGTGACGATCTCGACGGTGTTGGTCAGCAGCTCGCGGTGCAGCTTGGGCGCGAGGCCGTCCTCGGCGGCGAGCGGCTCGACGACGCTGTCCGCCAGCGGGACGAGGTCGAAGGTCTCGCCGTCGACGAGCGCGATCTCCCACTCGACCCCGAGGGTGGGGCCGTCGGACGGCGTGAACTCGATCATCGTGCTCTCTCTCGACACCCTGGACCTGCGGTCCTCCAGCGTAACCAGCGGGTATCGTCGATCAGGCCCGCTGCCCCTGCGACATGCGGCGGTCCCCCCACGAGAGGTAGTTCCATCCATGTCCCGACTCTTCGGTACCGACGGTGTGCGCGGTCTGGCCAACGGCGAGGTCATCACGGCCGACCTCGCCCTGCGACTGGCCCAGGCGGCGGCACTCGTGCTGCGCGACCCCGAGGGCACGGAGGGGCGGCGACCCCTCGCCGTCGTGGGTCGGGACCCACGGGCCTCGGGTGAGTTCCTCTCCGCGGCGGTCATCGCGGGCCTCGCGAGCAGCGGCGTCGACGTCCTCGACGCGGGCGTGGTCCCCACCCCGACCGTCGCCTACCTGACGGCCGACACGCGCGCCGACTTCGGCGTCATGCTCTCCGCCTCGCACAACGCCATGCCGGACAACGGGATCAAGTTCTTCGCCCTCGGTGGGCACAAGCTGCCCGACGCCGTCGAGGACGCCATCGAGGCCGCGATGGGCGAGGAGCCGGAGCGTCCGACCGGTGTCGACGTGGGCCGCGTGACCCGCATGGAGGACGGGGGCACCCGCTACGTGCGCCACCTGCTCCAGGCCGTGCCGCAGCGCCTCGACGGGTTGACGATCGTCCTCGACACCGCCCACGGCGCCGCGAGCGAGGTCTCGCCGGAGGTCTTCCGCCTCGCCGGGGCCACCGTGCACGTCATCGGCGCCCACCCCGACGGGCTCAACATCAACGACGGGGTCGGCTCCACCCACCTCGAGCCGCTGCAGGAGGCGGTCCTGCGCCACGGCGCCGACCTGGGCATCGCCCACGACGGCGACGCCGACCGCTGCCTCGCGGTCGACGCCGCCGGCGAGCCGATCGACGGCGACCAGATCATGGCGATCCTCGCGATCGACCTCAAGGAGCGCGGGCAGCTCGTCGACGACACCCTCGTCGCGACGGTCATGAGCAACCTCGGGCTCATCCGGGCCATGGAGCGGGCCGGCATCACCGTCGTCCAGGCAGGCGTCGGCGACCGCTACGTCCTCGAGGAGATGCGCAGGGGCGGCTACTCGCTCGGTGGCGAGCAGTCCGGCCACGTCATCATGCTCGAGCACGCCACCACCGGCGACGGCGTCCTCACCGGCCTCATGCTCGCCGCCCGGGTCGCCGCCACCGGGCGGCCGATGTCCGAGCTCGCCGCTGCGATGACCCGCATGCCCCAGGTCCTCATCAACGTCAAGGGCGTCGACAAGCACCGCGTCGACGGGGACGAAGGGGTGCGCGCCGCCGTCGTCGAGGAGGAGACCTCGCTCGCCGAAGAGGGCCGCGTCCTGCTGCGCAAGTCCGGCACCGAGCCGGTCGTGCGGGTCATGGTCGAGGCCGCGACCCACGAGCGGGCCCTCGCCACCGCCGAACGGCTCTCCGGCGTCGTCAGGGAGCGCCTGGCGCTCTGACCGCCGCTCAGACGATGCTGCCCGTGGTGACAGGGGACGTGCGACCCCTGTCGCCACGGGCGGGTCCGACTCAGAAGTGCTGGGCGAGCAGGCCGGTGTCGACGTCGTAGACGAAGCCGCCGACCTTGGCGCGCCCGGCGATGAGCGGGTGCGTGCGCACGGCGGCGACATCCTGGCGCAGGGCGTCGAGCTGGTCGTGGACGACGTGGAAGCCCTGCCACGAGGCGTCCTGGCCGGCGGAGGCGCCGACCTTGGCCCGGAACTCGTCCTCCGTGGCGCTGCCCATGGCGCACCGGGTGTGCGGGATGACGAGGATGCGCTCGACCTTGAGCAGGTGCACGCCGAGGACGAGGGCCTCGAGCGCGGCAGAGGTGACGCGACCGCCGGGGTTGCGGAAGATCTTGGCGTCGCCCGGGGCGAGGCCGAGCATGCCGAGCGGGTCGATCCGGCTGTCCATGCAGGTGACGATCGCGACGCCCGCATGGGCGATCCCGTCGAAGCCGCTCAGCGCGAAGCTCTCGGAGAAGGTCTGGTTGGCCGCCATCAGGTCGGCGAAGTCCTCAGGGGCGGACGGGGTTGCGGGCATTGGGTTCCTTTCGACGTGGTCCTTGCACACTAGACCCGGCGCCGGACCCCACTTGACCCCTGTCATCACAAACACGTCGCGACCCGAGATCGTGGCCGCGGGAACGTGGTGCGGACCACGTCCGGGGTGTAGACAAGGGCGCAGGGAGGCGACGTCGTGTGTCCTTGTCGCGCCCGGGACGAGAGGAGTGACGTGGTGACACGACGACGGCGTCGGATCGCCTTCATGGCGGCCGCGGCCACCGCCGCCAGCCTCGGGCTGGCCGCGTGCGGCGACGACAGCAGTGGCGGGGGTACCGCCCATCTCACCTGGTACATCAATCCCGATGGTGGTGGTTCCGACCCCGCCGGTGGCGGCCAGGCCCAGCTGGCCAAGGAGTGCTCGGACGCCTCCGACGGCGCCTACACGATCGGCGTCCAGCTCCTGCCCAACAGCGCGAGCGACCAGCGCCAGCAGCTCCTGCGGCGCCTCGCCTCGCAGGACAAGGGCGTCGACCTCATGTCGATCGACCCGGTCTTCGTCGCCGAGTTCGCCGAGGCCGGCTTCCTCGCGCCGGTGCCGCAGGACAAGAAGGAGGAGTTCACCGGCGACGCGGTGGACCCCTCCGTCACCAACGCGACGTGGAAGGACGAGCTGTACGCCGCTCCCTTCTGGGCCAACACCCAGCTCCTCTGGTACCGCAAGTCGGTCGCCAAGAAGGCCGGACTCGACATGACCAAGCCGGTCACCTGGGACCAGGTGATCAAGGCTGCCAAGGAGACCGACAGCGAGATCGGTGTGCAGGCCTCGCGCTACGAGGGCTACATGGTGTGGATCAACGCGCTCGTCGAGGGCGGCGGTGACCACATCGTCGAGAACCCCGGTGCCGACGGCGGCCAGCTGAAGTTCGGCCTCGAGTCCGAGGGGGGCAAGAAGGCCGCGGAGATCATCCGCTCCGTCTCCTCCGAGGGCGTCGGTGGACCGGCCCTCAGCTCGACCAACGAGACGACGACGCTGGACATGTTCCAGAACGAGCAGGCCGGTTTCATGGTCAACTGGCCCTACGTCTACGCCGCGCTCTCGGGCGCGAAGGTCGACTGGATGAAGGACCTCGCCTGGGCGCGCTACCCGCAGACGGTCGAGGGCACCAAGTCCAAGCCCCCGCTCGGCGGCATCGAGATGGCCGTCGCCTCCTCCTCGGAGAAGCAGGAGCAGGCGTGGGACGCCGTCGAGTGCCTGACCTCCGAGGAGAGCCAGAAGAAGTACATGGTCGGCACCGGCAACCCGGCCGCCCGCAAGGCGGTCTACGACGACCCGGAGGTGAAGAAGGCCTTCCCCATGGCGGCCCTGATCCGCCAGTCCCTCGACTCCAGCGGACCGCGTCCGCTGACGCAGTACTACGGCGATGTCTCCAGCGGGATCCAGCGTGAGTACAGCCCACCGGGGTCGGTCGACCCGGGGAGCACGCCGCAGCAGACGACCACCTTGCTCCAGGACGTGCTGAAGGGAGATGCGTTGCTGTGAGTACCGTGACCGACCCGTCGCCGGAGGTGACGAGGAGGGCCAAGCCCCGCCTGTCCGACCGCTCCCGGGCCGAGGAGCGACTGGGCTGGAAGCTCGCCATGCCGGCCTTCGTCGTCATGCTGCTCGTCACGGCCTACCCGATCCTGCAGGCCGTGTGGAACAGCTTCTTCGCCTACCGGCTCACCGACCCCGCGAACCGCGAGTTCGTCGGGCTCAACAACTACATCGTCTCCTTCAGCGACTCCGTCTTCTGGAGCGCGATGTGGGCGACGGTACTCATCACCGTCATCACCGTCGTCGTCGAGCTGATCCTCGGCTTCATCATCGCCCTGGTGATGCACCGGATCGTGCTCCCGCGGCGCACCCTGCGGACCATCGTGCTCATCCCGTACTCGATCATCACGGTGGTCTCCGGCTTCACCTGGCTCTTCATGTACCGCACCGACACGGGCTTCGTGAACAGGTGGACGAGCTGGGTCCCGGGCGTCAGCGAGAACTACGACTGGTTCGGCAGCTTCTGGCCCTCGATCTTCGTCATCTGCCTCTCGGAGATCTGGAAGACCACGCCGTTCATGTCGCTGCTGCTCCTGGCTGGCCTCGCCCAGGTCGACACCTCGATGGAGGAGGCGGCCAAGGTCGACGGCGCCTCGTGGCTGCAGGTGCTGGTCAAGGTGATCCTGCCGAACATGAAGCCGGCGATCATGGTGGCGGTGCTCTTCCGCACCCTCGACGCCTTCCGCATCTTCGACAACATCTTCATCATGACCGGAGGCGCCAACGGGACGAACTCCCTCTCCGGCCTGATCTACCGGCAGACGATCGACCGGACGGAGATCGGCCTCGGGTCGGCGCTGTCGGTGATCCTCTTCCTCTGCGTGCTCGCCATCGCGGCGCTCTTCGTCCGCGGCTTCAAGGTCGACCTGACCCAGGGGAGGAACTGACATGGCCAAGGAGCCGATCAAGGGGTCGGGACTGTGGACCGCCCTCGCCGTGCCGATCATGATCTGGACCGCGCTGCCGCTGCTGTGGATGCTCTCGCTCTCGCTCAAGAGTGCCGACACCCTCGCGGACCCGGAGTCGAGCTATCTCGGCAACTTCTGGCCGAAGGACCCGACGCTCGACAACTACCGGCTGATCTTCACCGGGGGAGCGAGCGACCTCTTCATGCCGGCGTTGCGCAACTCGCTCATCGTCTGCCTGCTCGCGACCCTCATCTCGGTCGTGCTCGCGATGTTCTGCGCGTACGCGATCTCGCGGCTGGAGTTCAAGGGCAAGAAGATGATCCTCACGACCGCGCTCGCGGTCAGCTTCTTCCCCGTCGTCGCGATGGTCACGCCCCTGTTCGACGTGTGGCGGCGGGTCGGGCTCTTCGACACGATCCCGGGCCTGATCATCCCCTACCTCGCACTCACCCTGCCGCTGTCGATCTGGACGATGTCGGCCTTCTTCACGCAGATCCCGTGGGAGATGGAGCAGGCCGCCCAGGTCGACGGCGCGAGCAGCTGGCAGGCCTTCCGCAAGGTGATCATCCCGCTCGCCGCACCCGGCGTCTTCACCACGGCGATCATCACCTTCTTCACCGCGTGGAACGACTTCGTCTTCGCGATCTCGCTGACCTCCGACCAGGCCCGCACGGTCCCCGCCGCGCTGGCCTTCTTCACCGGGGCCAGCCAGTTCGAGCAGCCGACGGGCGCCATCATGGCGGCCTCCGTCGTCGTCACCATCCCCGTCGTCATCCTCGTGCTGATCTTCCAGCGCCGGAT
Source organism: Janibacter terrae NBRC 107853 (assembly GCF_001591405.1). Taxonomy (GTDB): domain Bacteria; phylum Actinomycetota; class Actinomycetes; order Actinomycetales; family Dermatophilaceae; genus Janibacter; species Janibacter terrae. The sequence continues at coordinate 203,970 of NZ_BCUV01000007.1, read as the reverse complement.
CGTCGCCGGCCTGACCTCGGGCGCCGTCAAGGGCTGACCCCCGCCTTCAAGAACTGGAGAGAATCCCATGGCTGAGATCACCCTCAACAACCTCGTCAAGAAGTACGGCGACGGCTTCCCGGCGGTCAACGACGTGAGCCTGGACATCAAGGACGGCGAGTTCATGATCTTCGTCGGCCCGTCCGGGTGCGGGAAGTCGACGCTGCTGCGCATGGTCGTCGGGCTCGAGGACATCACGAGCGGCGACCTGCTCATCGACGGCGAGCGGGTCAACGACAAGTCCCCGAAGGACCGCAACCTGTCGATGGTCTTCCAGAACTACGCGCTCTACCCGCACCTGAGCGTGTTCGAGAACATCGCCTTCCCCCTTCGTCTGGCGAAGGGGGCGCACAGCGAGGAGGAGGTCCGGCAGAAGGTCACCGCCGCGAGCGCCATGCTCGAGCTCGACGAGCACCTCGAGCGCAAGCCGGCGAACCTCTCCGGCGGCCAGCGGCAACGAGTCGCGATGGGGCGGGCGATCGTGCGTGACGCGGACGGCTTCCTCTTCGACGAGCCGCTGTCCAACCTCGACGCCAAGCTGCGCGGGCAGATGCGCACCGAGATCGCACGCATGCAGCGGCGTCTCGGTGTCACGACGATCTACGTCACCCACGACCAGACCGAGGCCCTGACCCTCGGTGACCGGGTCGCCGTGCTCAAGAAGGGCGTCCTGCAGCAGTGCGCCAGCCCTCGCGAGCTCTACGACCAGCCGGTCAACCTCTTCGTCGCGGGCTTCATCGGCACCCCGCCGATGAACTTCCTGCCCGCGGAGATCGAGGGCGACGAGCTCGTCCTGCCCTTCTGCCGGGTGCCGTTGCCGGCGGCCGTGCGCGAGCGGGCCGGCGGCACGGGCCTGCTCATCGTCGGCATCCGACCCGAGCACATCAAGGACTCCGACCTGGGCGACGTCCCGAGCCAGGGCGTGCACTTCGATGCGCCCGTCGACCAGACGGAGTGGCTGGGCAACGAGCAGTACGCCTACGTGCCCTTCTCGGTCGAGGGTGACGTCAAGGCCAAGCTCGACGAGCTGGACAAGGAGCTCGACGGCGAGGGCATGCGCACCCAGATGGTCATCAACCTCGACCCGCGCTCGCGGGTGCGTGAGGGCGACGACGGGCACTTCGTCTTCGACCCGGCCCTCATGCACGTCTTCGACCCGGAGTCGGGGGACTGCCTCACCCGCGACGAGGAGCGGGCAGCGGACCTCGCCCGGCAGTCGGAGGAGGACCGCACCCGCGCGCTCGAGCGGGCCAAGGCACGCGAGGCGCAGCCCACCGCCTGACGGGACACCCGACCGCCCCCGGCCGCATCAGCGGTCGGGGGCGTCGCCGTCCCGGGTGTACTCGGCGACCCACAGCGGGCCGGGGACCTCGTCGAGGGAGACCAGGCGCAGTCCCTGGCCGAGGGCGAGCATCGCGTCGCGGGTCTGCGCGAAGGGCGGTCCGTCCTGCGGGGACCCGCTCCCGTCGTGCCGGTACTGGATCGCGAGGAGCCGCCCGCCGGGCGCGAGGAGGCTGCGCACACCAGTGGCCAGGGTCGGACGCACGCGGGCCTCGACGGCCTGGAGGGTGAAGATCTCGACGACGAGGTCGAAGGCCCCGGCCCACTCCCGCGGCAGGTCGGTGAGGTCGGCGACGTGCAGGTCGAGCGCGGGGTGCCGGCGACGCGCCTCGGCGATGGCCGAGGGGGACAGGTCGAACCCGGTGGTCGTCCAGCCCTGAGCAGCCAGGAAGGCGACGTCGGCCGCGAGCCCGCAGCCCACGACGACGGCGCGCCCGTCGAGGGTCGGTCCGCGCGTGGCCGCCCAACGAGCCAGCTCGGGGTGGGGGTCGGTGCGTGACCACGGCATGCCGATCGCGCCGGAGCTCGCCTCGGCGTAGAGCCGTTCGAACCACGCCGTGGGCTCGCCCGCGGCGATCGCCTCGTCGCTGAGCTCCCCGGCCCGGCGGCCCCAGTCGCTCACCGGGCGAGGTCGGCGCGGGTGGGCGGCTGTGCTCCCGGGCGCTGCACGGTGAGCGCCGACGCGTCGATGCCGCGCTGCACCGCGGGCACCACGACGGAGCCGCGCGCCTTGCGCAGGCGCCTGCGCGCGTCCGCGCCGCCGAGCAGACCGGCGTCGAGGAGCCCGGAGACCAGCCCGGCCATGAAGGAGTCCCCGGCACCCACGGTGTCGGCGACCACCACCTGACGACCCGGCAGGTCCACGCGGCGACCCGAAGGGAGGATGACCATGGCCCCCTTCGCCCCCAGGGTGGCGACGGCGAGGGTGGGTCCGAGCGCCCGCCAGGCGCGGAGCCGGTCGGCGACGGCGTCGCCGTCGAGCGGGCCGCCGGCGAGCCACTCGAGGTCCTCGTCGCTCACCTTGACGACATCGCTCACGGCGACGCGGCGCTCGATCTCCGCGAGCGCGACCTCGCGATCGGGCAGGAGCGCGGGGCGCACGTTGGGGTCGTAGGAGACGGTGGTGGTGCGTGCCGCGCCCGACATGGCAGCGAGCACGTCGACGCCGCCGCGACCGAGCAGCGCGCCGATCGAGCCGGTGTGCAGGTGCCCGGTGACCTGTGGCAGCTGCGGCATCCGCCAGGTGAGGTCGAAGTCGTAGGTGGCGGCGCCGGTGGTGTCGATCGTCGCGGTCGCGACCGAGGTCTCCTCGGCGCTGTCGCTGCCGGGCAGGAGGTGGACGTCGGCATCGGCGAGATGGGCACCGATCGTCGCGCCGCGGGCGTCCCGGCCGAAGCACGTCGCCAGGCTGACCCGGTGGTCCAACCGGGCCAGCCCCACCGCGACGTTGAGCGGGCTGCCTCCGACGTGCTCGTCCCGGCTCCCGTCCGCGCCGACGACGACGTCGACGAGCGACTCGCCGACGACGAGGGTGGGGGCCGGGGCGGGAGTGCGGCGGAGGCTGGGCACGGCTAGGAGGTGAGCGCGGGGGAGAGCCGCTGCACCTTGGTCAGGTTGTGGTGGGCCTCGACGAGGCGGGTCGTCCCGGACTTGCTGCGCATGACGAGGGAGTGGGTCGTCGCGCCGCCGGCGCGGTAGCGCACCCCACGGAGCAGCTCGCCGTCGGTGATGCCGGTGGCGACGAAGTAGCAGTTGTCGGTCTGCACGAGGTCGTCGGTCGTGAGGACCCGGTCGAGGTCGTGGCCCTCGTCGATCGCGTGCTGCTGCTCCTCGTCGTCGCGGGGCCACAACTTGCCCTGGATGACGCCGCCGAGGCACTTGATCGCGCAGGCGGTGATGATCCCCTCGGGGGTGCCGCCGACACCGAGGAGCAGGTCGATGCCGGTGTCGGGGCGCGCGGCCATGATCGCGCCGGCGACGTCACCGTCGGAGATGAAGCGGATCCGCGCCCCGGCAGCCCGGACCTGCTCGGCCAGCTCGGCGTGACGGGGCCGGTCGAGCATGACGACCGTGACGTCCTCGGGCTGGGTGCGCTTGGCCTTGGCGATGCGACGGATGTTCTCCGCGACGGGCAGGCGGATGTCGACGGTGTCGGCGGCGTCGGGACCGGTGACGAGCTTGTCCATGTAGAACACGGCGCTCGGGTCGTACATGGTCCCGCGGTCGGCGACGGCCATGACGGAGACCGCGTTGGTCATCCCCTTCGCGGTGAGGGTCGTGCCGTCGATCGGGTCGACCGCGACGTCACAGGCGGGGCCGGTGCCGTCGCCGACCTTCTCGCCGTTGTAGAGCATCGGGGCCTCGTCCTTCTCGCCTTCGCCGATGATCACGGTGCCGTCCATCTGGATGCTCGAGATCATCTCGCGCATGGCGTCGACGGCGGCGCCGTCGGCGGTGTTCTTGTCACCACGACCGACCCACCGCCCGCCGGCGAGGGCGGCGGCCTCGGTGACGCGCACGAGCTCCATCGCGAGGTTGCGGTCGGGGTGCATCACCGCGGCGCTCTGGGTGGGCTTGGACTCGCTCATCGTTCTCCTCGGGTGGCGTGGTGCTCGTCGCCTCCGAGCCTATCTGCCGCTCCCATGCGCGCGTGCGACCATGTCATCCATGAGTTCGACCCCCGGCGAGCCCGCCGAGACCGCCCCCGCCGACGCGCCGCAGCGCGATCTGACCCCGAACGAGCTGGCCGCGCAGCAGGGGGTGCCCGCGCGTGGCGCCAGCCACTACGCCAAGGGCACGACCGCCAACATGGTGCGCTCGATGGCCGTCATCGTCGCGATCACCCTGGCCCTGTTCTTCATGACCGGCCGGGCCAACAACCGCACGCCCGAGTCCGTCGACGTCGCCGGTACCGCGCAGTACCGCGCGCAGCAGGCCGGGCAGCCCTTCGCCCACGCGAAGGGCCTGCCGGACGGCTGGGTCGCCACGAACGTGCGCTACGTCCGCTCCAAGGACGGGGTCATGGTCTGGAACGCGGGTTACACCACGCCCGACGGCGAGTACGTGTCGGTGCAGCAGGCCCTCGACCCCGGCAAGGCCTGGGTCGACACCCAGACCAACAACGGCGCCCGCGTCGGTGTGCTCGAGACCAAGGACGGGACCAGCTGGGTCAAGCGGGACCGTGAGGGCAAGATCCAGCGCAGCCTCGTCCACGTCCCCGAGGACAAGGGCGAGCTGACCACGCTCGTGACCGGTACCGGGAGCTGGGAGCAGCTCGAGCTCTTCGCCGATCACCTGGAGCCCGCGAAGGTCACCAACCCCACACCCTCCGCGAGCAGCTGAGGACCTGCATTCCCCTAGGGCAATGCGGACCTGAACCTGCATTGCCCTAGGGGAATGCGGGCGAGCGGTCAGTCGTCGGTGGGGCCGTCGGTCGGTGCGGGCGTGGTGGCCGACGAAGGGGGAGCGGCCGCGTCCGGCGACAGGCTCGCCTCGGCCTTGTCGAGCCACGCCTCGCAGTGCGCGGCCAGCGCCTCGCCGCGCTGCCACAGCCGCATCGACTCCTCGAGGCCGGCCTGACCCCCTTCGAGCCGGGCGACGAGGTCGATCAGCTCCTGCCGCGCCTCCTCGTAGCTGAGGTCGGCGACGTCGGTCTGCTCCTGCTCGGTCTGCTGCGGATCGATGGCCATGGACACCACCCTATGCGTGGCATCCGACGTCGGTCCCGGCTCGTGACCCGCGGGTACGACGACATGCTGGCGGGATCTGCGGTGGCCGAATCCCGAGATCTCGGGGTTCGTGCGCGCTTCTGCTCCTGTAGTGCACGTCGTACCCGCAAGTAACTTTCCGGCGACGAAGGGCGGTCAGGATCCGGCGACGCGGACGGCGAAGTCGCCGTCCGCCACCGTCACGCGCAGCAGGTCGTCGACGGCGAGGGGCTCGCGTGAGGTGATGACCTCCCCTTCGGGCCGTTGGACGATCGCGTACCCGCGCTCGAGGGTGGACGCGGGGGAGAGCACCCGGGCCTGGGCGCGCAGGTGGACGATGCGGTCGCGCTCGCGGTGCAGGCGCGCCTCGACCCGGCCGTGGGCGCGCCGCCGCAGCGACTCGACGACCTCGCGCTGGCCGCGGACGAAGGCCGTCCGGTCGGTGAGCACCGGCCGGCTCGTGAGGTGCACCAGGCCGCGGCGCTCCCGCTCGACCAACCCGGCCAGGGCCGCCCGGGCGCGACCCCGTGCGTCGAGGACCCCGGCGCGCTCGGCGGCGGCGTCGGGGCACACGAGCTTGGCGGCATCGGTCGGGGTGGAGGCACGCACGTCGGCGACGAGGTCGAGCAGCGGGGCGTCGACGTCGTGCCCGATCGCGCTCACGACGGGGGTGCGCGCCTCGGCGACGGCCCGCACCATCGTCTCGTTGCTGAAGGGCAGCAGGTCCTCGACCGACCCGCCGCCGCGGGTGACGATGATGACGTCGACGTCGTCCATGGCGTCGAGCTCGGCGATCGCCGCCACGACCTCGGTCACCGCGGTGGGTCCCTGCACCGCGACCTGCTTGACGGCGAAGGGGAGGCCCGGCCAGCGGCGACGGGCGTTCTCCACGACGTCGCGCTCGGCGGCGCTCGCGCGCCCGCAGACGAGCCCGACGCGGCGGGGGAGGAAGGGGAGGGACCGCTTGCGGGAGGCGTCGAAGAGCCCCTCCGAGCGCAGGTGCTGCTTGAGGTACTCGATGCGGGCGAGCAGCTCGCCGACGCCGACCGGACGGATCTGGCGCACGTCCATCGACAGCGAGCCGCGCTGGGTCCAGTAGCTCGGCTTGGCCTGGACGACGACGCGGGCCCCCTCGCCGAGCGGCGTGGGCATGGCGTCCAGGGCCGTGGTGCGGACCATGCACGACAGGGACATGTCGACGTCGGGGTCACGCAGGGTCAGCCACGCGGTGCGCGCGCCGGGCCGGCGAGTCAGCTGGACGACCTGCCCCTCGACCCAGGTGACCGACATGCGATCGACGTACTCGGCGATCTTCATGCTCAGCAGGCGCACCGGCCAGGGTTGCTCGGCCGTGGTGTCGGCGGCCTTGTCCGGCAGGGGTGCGCTCACGGGGCCAGCGTACGAGGCCCCCGACGACGGCGCTCGGTCCCGGGGCCCTACGGTCAGGGCCCGCTCAGGGCCCTCACCTACGATGGGGTCCATGACCACCAGTGCGACCCAGCCCATCGCCGGCGCGGCCCCGCAGGACGCCAAGCGCGTCCTGCTCGCGGCCCCCCGTGGGTACTGCGCCGGCGTCGACCGCGCCGTCGTCACCGTCGAGAAGGCCCTCGAGCTCTACGGGCCGCCGGTATTCGTCCGCAAGGAGATCGTCCACAACAAGCACGTCGTCACCACGCTGGAGAAGCGCGGCGCGATCTTCGTCGAGGAGACCGACGAGGTCCCCGAGGGCGCGACCGTCGTCTTCTCCGCGCACGGCGTCGCCCCGGTCGTCCACGAGGAGGCCAAGGCGCTCAGCCTCAAGACGATCGACGCGACCTGCCCGCTCGTGACCAAGGTCCACCGCGAGGCCGTGCGCTTCGCCGACGACGACTTCGACATCCTGCTCATCGGTCACGAGGGCCACGAGGAGGTCGTCGGCACCTCCGGGGAGGCGCCCGAGCACATCACGCTCGTCGAGGGCCCCGACGACGTCGCCAACGTCGAGGTGCGCGACCCCGACAAGGTCGTCTGGCTCTCCCAGACCACCCTGTCCGTCGACGAGACGATGGAGACCGTGCGGAGGCTGCGGGAGAAGTTCCCCCAGCTGCAGGACCCGCCGAGCGACGACATCTGCTACGCGACGCAGAACCGCCAGCTCGCCGTGAAGCAGATGGCCAAGGACTGCGACCTGATGATCGTCGTCGGCTCGCGCAACTCCTCCAACTCGGTGCGTCTCGTCGAGGTCGCCATCGAGCACGGCTCGCGCGACGGGCACCTCGTCGACTACGCCGAGGAGATCGACGAGGCCTGGCTCGAGGGTGTGCGCACCGTCGGCGTCACCTCCGGTGCGTCCGTCCCCGAGATCCTCGTGCGCGGGGTCCTCGACTTCCTCGCGGCGCGTGGATACGGCGAGCCGCAGCCGATCGTCGCCGCCGAGGAGTCGCTCCTCTTCGCCCTGCCCAAGGAGCTGCGTCGCGACCTCAAGGCCGCGGGCATGAGCGACCAGATGAAGCACGACGCCGGCGCGCTCGGCGATGCCGGCCAGCTGCACTGACACGGCACCCACGGCGAGCGCAGACTGACCCGTCCTCGGGGAGCTACCCGTCCACGACGCGGTAGTCGCCCGCCCGGGTCAGGGCCCGGTCGATCAGCTCCGGCGTGGGCTGCACGTCGGCGCGGTGCTTGACCCACAGGCGCGTGTGCTCGCCCGGGATGACCTCGAAGGTCGCCTGCCCGAGGCCGTGCGACGCGAAGATGTCGTAGAGGGCCTGCAGGGCGGCCTTGGTGTCGTCGTCGTCATGGACACCGTCGACGAGGAAGCGGGTGGTCACGATCCTCGGCACCGACATCAGATCCTTCCGTTGAACGCCTGCAGGGCGGAGTCCTCCCTGGTCCCACCACGCCCGTCACCGTAGTCGGCGTAGTCGTGGATCCACATGACCCGGCGAACCCACTTGACGTGCTTGTAGCCGTGGTTGGACTCGACCCGCAGGCGGGCCGGTGCGCCCAAGTGCTCCTCGACCGGGTGACCGTTGCGCTCGTACGCGAGGATCGACTCCTCTTCCGCCATCGTCTCGAGGTCGATCACCGCGTAGAAGGGCTCGCGAGGACGGTTGTCGTACATCTTCTGCGCCAGCCCGTAGGACTCGGCCATGAGGTACCGCGCGCCCTCGGGGCGGGGCCCGAGCACGTCCATGAGGTCCGTGAGGCGCACCCCGGTCCACCGGGAGGTGGCCGACCAGCCCTGCATGCACGTGTGGGTCGCGATGTAGGAGTGCCGCGGCAGCGCCCGGACCTGCGCCGGGGTCAGCTGCTGCTCGACGTCGTTGATGTCGTCGCGCACGGTGATCGTCAGGCCCTGCCAGTCGTTGTCCCGGGCCTCGACCCACTGCTGGGACTCGTCCTCGGTCGGCGGCAGGCCGTTGGTCCAGTGGAACTGCGAGATGTCCCGGTCCGTGTACGCCGTCTTCCTCGCCCCGAGCGGACGCATCCGGTTGAGGAAAAGCCTGCGTCCCATGTCGGAGAACCCCGCGGTGAACCGCTGCGCCCGCACGCGGTCGGCGAGGGACCAGTACGACAGGGCGATCCAGAAGACGATGACGGCGACGATGGTCGCGATCATGATCACCAGGGCTTGGGCCGCGCGAGCGGTGGTGACCTCCCCTCCACCGAAGACCATGTGGATGACGTTGTGGTCCCGGTGGACGAGGAGGACGAGCGAGACGTGCATGACGATGAAGCCCGCGAAGGCCACCAGGCCGATGAAGTGCAGCGACCGGGCGCCCTGGTGGCCGCCCAGCGCCTTGACGAACCACGGGAAGCGTGAGCGGACGGCCGGTGACATCGCCACGCCGGTGAGCATCTGGAAGGGCGCCAGGATGAAGACGACGAAGGTGTAGCCCAGCATCTGCAGCGAGTCGTAGGGCGCGAAGTGGCTGATGTCCGGGGTCTCGAGGCTGAAGTACACCAGCAGCGAGTCCCACGCCTGAGGGAAGACCTCCCAGGACGTGGGCACGATCCGCCGCCAGAGCCCGGTGGCGAGGAGCAGGGTCGCGTAGACGATCCCGTTGAGGACCCAGAGCATCACGGACACGCCGTGCCAGTGCCGCCCGAGCCCGATGTTCTCCCGCCCGGGGAGGGAGAGCAGGGGGGAGACCGACCTCTCGTCCATGAGCGAGGTGTAGACGCCCTCCTCCCGCGGCAGCTCACGCCTGGTGAACTTCAGCCACTCCGTCCCGGGCGCGCAGTCGTTGCGCCACCACAGACGCGGCAGCGAGGAGAGCATCTCGATGCCCGAGCGGATGAGCATGCCCAGGAGGACGAAGTTGAGCAGGTGCTGGGCGCGCAGCCACAGCGGGAAGTCCGATCCGGCGACGTCCATGGTCTGCCTCCTGGCGGGTCTCAGAGCTGGGGGGTCGGCCTGCTGCTGCCGGTGCCGCAGACGAGGACCACCCGGTCGGCCCCTCCGGAGGCCACCGACTGTGTGGCCTCGAAGGACAGCTTCGGGTAGACGCCCACGACGATGCGCATGACCGGCCAGCCCTTCTTCGACGACGTCCCGTCGCACTCTGGCACAGGGGGGCGCAGCGTGGGGTCAGAGGCGGGCGCTGATCCGGCCGGCCGTCTCCCGGGCGCTCGCGGCGAGGCCGGCGGCACCCCCTTCGTCCACCTCGTCGCTGCGGTAGGTGAGCGCCACCGCGGCGACCGGGTGGCCGTCGCGGTCGAGGACCGCCGCGGCGACGGACGAGAGCCCGGGGGAGACGGAGCCGACCTCCACCGCGAAGCCCCGTGCCCGCACGTCGACGAGCTCGCGTCGCAACGCCGACGGGGTCAAGGGGCCCTCGCTCACCATGACCGTGGCCGACGGGTACAGCGCGGTCACCTGGCGCCGCGGCAGCGCCGCGAGCATCGCCAGACCGCTGGCGGTCACCGTCGCGGGCAGGCGCACGCCCACGTCCGTGACGAGCGAAGGGCGTCCCGCCGCACGTTCCTCGATGACGTAGAGGACGTCGCGCCCCGAGAGCACCGCGAGGTGGGCGTTGTGCGTCGTGGAGTCGACGAGGCGCTCGACGAGCGGGCGGGCGAGGCGCTGGAGCGGGTCCTGGCGCTGGTAGCCGGCGCCGAGCTCGTGGACGGCAGCACCGATGCCGTAGGTGCGCTCCTCCTCGTAGTGGACGACGTAGCCGTGCTCCACGAGCACGCTGAGCAGGTGGTAGGTGCTGCTGCGCGGCAGGCCGAGGGCCCGGGCGAGGTGGGCCGCCGGGATCGGCTCGGCGCGACTGGCCAGGTGGGTCAGGGCACGCAGGGCATGGCCTGCGGCGGAGGCATTGGGCATGAGGCTCCTGTCTCGTATCCGAGACACTATCCGGTCTGGTCGGTGCCCGGGCAGGGGCGGGGAGGAGTTGCATGGACGCATGAGCACCGACACCAGCGCCGTCGTCCTCGGCGACCGGCCCCTCACCATCGACGAGGTCGTCGCCGTCGCCCGGCACGGCGCGCCGGTCACCATCAGCGACGCCGCCTGGGAGCGCGTGCGCGCCGCCCGCACGGTCATCGAGGGCCTGGCGCAGGACACCGAGGCGCACTACGGCGTCTCCACGGGGTTCGGCGCGCTCGCCACGACCCACATCCCGCACGAGAAGCGCACGCAGCTGCAGCGCTCGCTCGTGCGCAGCCACGCCGCCGGGGCCGGCGCGGAGGTCGAGGCGGAGGTCGTCCGCGCGCTCATGCTCCTGCGCGTGCAGACCCTCGCGACCGGACGTACCGGCATCCGCGAGGAGACCCTGCGCCTCTACCTCGCACTCATCCAGCAGCGGATCACGCCCGTGGTCCACGAGTACGGCTCGCTCGGCTGCTCCGGTGACCTCTCGCCGCTCAGCCACTGCGCCCTCGTCCTCATGGGCGAGGGGGAGGTCGTCGCCGGCGACGAGCACCTCCCCGCCGCCGACGCCCTGGCCGCCGCGGGACTGACCCCGGTCGAGCTCCACGAGAAGGAGGGCCTCGCCCTCATCAACGGCACCGACGGCATGCTCGGCATGCTCTGCCTCGCCGTCCACGACCTGCGTCGGCTGCTCACCACGGCCGACATCGCCGCCGGCATGAGCATCGAGGGCCTCCTCGGCACCGACGACGTCTTCGCCGCAGACCTGCACGCCCTGCGCCCCCAGCCGGGCCAGGCACTCTCTGCGGCCAACCTGCGAGCAGTGCTGCGGGACAGCCCGATCCGCGACAGCCATCGCGACCCCACGGCGTGCACGCGCGTCCAGGACGCCTACTCCCTGCGCTGCGCACCGCAGGTCCACGGCGGCGCCCGCGACACCGTCGAGCACGCCGCGACGGTCGCCGGGTACGAGCTCGCCTCGGCCATCGACAACCCCGTCGTCACGCTCGACGGTCGGGTCGAGTCCAACGGCAACTTCCACGGGGCGCCGATCGCCTACGTCCTCGACTTCCTCGCGATCGTCGCCGCGGACGTCGCGAGCATGAGCGAGCGACGTACCGACCGCTTCCTCGACGTCGCGCGCAACCACGGCCTCCCGCCCTTCCTCGCGGACGACCCCGGCACAGACTCCGGGCTGATGATCGCCCAGTACACGGCGGCGGGCATGGTCTCGGAGATGAAGCGCCTCGCCGCCCCCGCGAGCGTCGACTCGATCCCGAGCAGCGCGATGCAGGAGGACCACGTGTCGATGGGCTGGGGCGCGGCGCGCAAGCTGCGTCGCTCGGTCGACGCGCTCGCGCGGGTCGTGGCCGTCGAGCTGCACACCGCGGCGCGGGGGATCGCGTTGCGGGCCCCCCTTCGCCCCGGTCCGGCGTCGGGCGCCGTCATCGAGGCCCTCGCCGCGCACGGCCGGGTCACCCCCGGACCCGACCGCTTCACCTCACCGGACCTGGCGGCCGCCCACGCGGCCGTCGTCGACGGGTCCGTCCTCGCCGCCGCTCAGTCCGCGACCGGCCCACTCAGCTAGTCCATCCCAGCACGACCCCTTCGAGACGGTTGCTCCGCAACCTCCTCAGGGAGCGTGCTCCTCACGAAGGAGTGATCACCATGGACGGAGCCCGTCCCGTGCGTGCCGCCCGCGGCACCGAGCTCACCGCCCGCAGCTGGCAGACCGAGGCGCCTCTGCGCATGCTCATGAACAACCTCGACCCCGAGGTCGCCGAGCGGCCCGACGACCTCGTCGTCTACGGCGGCACCGGCCGTGCCGCGCGGTCGTGGGAGGCCTTCGACGCGATCGTCGAGACGCTCACCGACCTCGCCGACGACGAGACCCTCCTCGTGCAGTCCGGCAAGCCGGTCGGTGTGCTGCGCACCCACCCGTGGGCGCCGCGCGTGCTCCTCGCCAACTCCAACCTCGTCGGCGACTGGGCGACGTGGCCGCAGTTCCGCAGGCTCGAGGCGGAGGGCCTGATGATGTACGGCCAGATGACGGCCGGCTCGTGGATCTACATCGCGACCCAGGGGATCCTGCAGGGCACCTACGAGACCTTCGCGGCCGTGGCCCTCAAGCGGTTCGACGGCACCCTCGCGGGCACGATCACGCTCACCGGCGGCTGCGGCGGCATGGGCGGCGCGCAGCCCCTCGCCGTGACCCTCAACGGCGGTGTCGCGCTCGTCGTCGACGTCGACCGCACCCGCCTCGAGCGTCGCGTCGCCAAGCGCTACCTCCACGAGATCGCCGACTCCGTGGACGACGCGATCGCCCGCGCCACCCAGGCGAAGGGGGAGCGTCGCGCGGTGTCCATCGGCATCGTCGGCAACGCCGCGGACGTCTTCCCCGAGCTGCTCGCCCGGCACCGTGCCGGTGACCTGACGATCGACGTCGTCACGGACCAGACGAGCGCGCACGACCCCCTGAGCTACCTCCCTTCGGAGGTGTCGTTGGAGGAGTGGCAGCGCGAGGCCGCGGCCGACCCCGAGGGATTCACGAAGAAGGCGCGGGAGTCGATGGCCCGGCAGGTGCAGGCGATGGTCGAGCTCCAGGACGAGGGGGCCGAGGTCTTCGACTACGGCAACAGCATCCGCGACGAGGCCCGGCAGGCGGGGTACGCGCGGGCCTTCGAGTTCCCGGGGTTCGTCCCGGCGTACGTCCGGCCGCTCTTCTGCGAGGGCCTCGGCCCCTTCCGCTGGGTGGCGCTGTCAGGGGACCCGGAGGACATCGCCGTCACCGACGCCGCACTCAAGGAGCTCTTCCCGGACAACGAGCACCTGCACCGGTGGCTCGACGCCGCGGCCGAGTTCGTCGAGTTCGAGGGCCTGCCCGCCCGCATCTGCTGGCTCGGCTACGGCGAGCGCCACAGGGCCGGCCTGCTCTTCAACGAGCTCGTCCGCGACGGCAAGGTCAAGGCGCCCATCGTCATCGGTCGTGACCACCTCGACTCAGGCTCCGTCGCCTCGCCCTACCGCGAGACCGAGTCGATGCTCGACGGCTCCGACGCGATCGCCGACTGGCCGCTGCTCAACGCGCTCACCGCAGCCTCGTCCGGCGCGACCTGGGTCTCGATCCACCACGGCGGGGGCGTCGGGATCGGGCGCTCGATCCACGCCGGCCAGGTGGGCGTCGCCGACGGCACCGAGCTGGCCGCGCAGAAGCTCGAGCGCCTGCTCACCAACGACCCCGGCATGGGCGTCCTGCGGCACGTCGACGCCGGCTACGCGCGGGCGGCGGCGGTCGCGGCCGAGCGCGGCGTGCGGGTGCCGATGGCGCCGACGATCCGCGACGCGGAGACCACGGGCTGATGGCCCCCTTCGCGTGGGAGGGTCGGAGCGACGGCGACGGACCGCAGCACCGTCGCTTCTGGAACGCGGTCGTCGAGCCGGGTGCCCGTGCGGACGTCGCGCTCGTCGGCTTCGCGAGCGACGCGGGGGTGGCGCGCAACGGCGGCCGGGTCGGTGCCGCGGAGGGGCCGACCGCACTGCGGCAGGCGCTCGCCTCGCTCGCCGTGCACGACGACCTCGTCGTCGCGGACCACGGTGACGTCGAGGTGACCGACGACGACCTCGAAGGGGGGCACGACCGCCTCGGCCGGGCCGTCGCCACCGCCCGGGAAGGCGCACCGCTCACCGTCGTCCTCGGCGGCGGGCACGAGACGGCGTACGGCAGCCACCTGGGACTGGGGCTGCGGCCCCGGCTCGGGGTGCTCAACCTCGACGCGCACTTCGACCTGCGGGAGGCCGACCGACCCACGTCGGGGACGCCCTTCCTGCAGATGGCACGCGAGCGGCAGGCCGCCGGCCTCGACGTGCACTACGGCGTCGTCGGCATCAGCCGGACGAGCAACACGAGCGCGCTCTTCGACACCGCCCACGCGGTCGGTGCGTCCTGGGTGCTCGACGACCACTGCCAGACGGAGGCCGGGCCGCTCGCGTACGTTCGGCGCTTCCTCGCCGGTGTCGACGAGGTGCACCTGTCGATCGACCTGGACGTGCTGCCCGCGGCGGTCGCCCCGGGCGTGAGCGCGCCTGCGGCACTGGGGGTCCCCCCCTTCGTCATCCAGCGCGTGTGCGACGCGGTCGTCGCGAGCGGCAAGCTCGTGCACCTCGACGTCACCGAGCTCAACCCCCGGTACGACGTCGACGCGCGCACGGCCCGGGTCGCCGCCCGGCTCGTCCACCGCGTCATCACCGGTCGGACCGCACGGCAGAAGGGCTGAGCACATGTCCACCCTCGTCACCGGCATCGGCGAGCTCGTCACCTGCGACGGGAGCGGCGAAGGGGGCGCCGGCCCCCGCGCCGACCACGCCCTCGTCGTCGAGGAGGGCCGCATCGCGTGGCTCGGTCCGGCGTCGTCTGCACCCGCGGCGGACACCGTCATCGACGTCGAGGGGCGGTGCGTCACACCGGGGTTCGTCGACAGCCACGCGCACCTGGTCTTCGCGGGGGACCGGTCCGCGGAGTTCGCCGCCCGGATGGCCGGGGAGGCCTACGACGGAGGCGGCATCGGCGTCTCGGTCGCGGCGACCCGCGCGGCCGGCGACGAGGTCCTGCGGGCGGCGCTCGCGGCCCGCGTGGCCGAGATGCGCGCCCAGGGGACGAGCACCGTCGAGGTGAAGTCCGGCTACGGGCTGACCGTCGCCGACGAGGAACGGGCCCTGCGGCTGGCCGCGGAGGTCACCGACGAGGTGACCTACCTCGGCGCCCACGTGGTGCCCGCCGAGATGCGCGAGGACCGGGCCGGCTACCTCGAGCTCGTGACGGGGGAGATGCTCGCGGCCTGCGCGCCGCACGCGCGCTGGGTCGACGTCTTCTGCGAGCCCCACTCGCCGCACGCCTTCACGGGCGAGGAGTCGCGGGTCGTCCTCGAGGCGGGGCGTGACGCCGGGCTCGGGCTGCGCGTCCACGGCAACCAGCTCGGCCACGGGCCGGGCGTGCAGCTCGCCTGCGAGCTCGGCGCCGCGAGCGTCGACCACTGCACCTACCTCTCGGACGCCGACGTCGACGCCCTCGTCGGCTCGGCCGGGACCACGACCGCGACCCTGCTGCCGGGCGTCGAGTTCTCCACCCGTTCGCCCTACCCGGACGCGCGGGCGTTGCTCGACGCCGGGGTCTCGGTCGCGCTCGCCAGCGACTGCAACCCGGGCACCTGCTACTCGAGCTCGATCCCCTTCGTCATCGCGCTCGCGGTGCGGGAGATGGGCCTGACCCCGAGCGAGGCGCTCGTCGCCGCCACGCGCGGGGGGGCGCGGGCGCTGCACCGGGAGGACATCGGCCGCATCGAGGTCGGCACGCGCGCCGACCTGGCGGTGCTCGACGCGCCCAACCACCTGCACCTGAGCTACCGCGCGGGCGTGCCGATCGCGCGGGTGCTGGAGGTGTGACGCCTCACCACGGAGGCACCGGACCGGCGTTTTCCACGGGACGGAACTCGTGCTTGGTCGGTCCGCATCGCCTCCGTACGTTCGGCCCTCAAGACATGGGGCAACGGGGCCCCATGCCGGCGAGAGGCACCCTGCATGTCCGCAACCACCGCTCCAACGGCCGAGCCCCAGGGGCTCAAGCGCGTCGTCGCTGCCGGCTTCATGGGCACGACGATCGAGTACTTCGACTTCTTCATCTACGGGACGGCCGCCGCGCTCGTCTTCCCGAAGCTCTTCTTCCCAGCCCTCGGGACGGCAGCCGGCACGGCCGCGTCCTTCGCGACCTTCGGCGTCGCCTTCCTGGCGCGCCCGGTCGGCGGCCTGGTCTTCGGCCAGATGGGCGACCGCGTCGGTCGCAAGGCCACGCTCATCACGACGATGCTCCTCATGGGTGCGGCCACCGTGCTCATCGGCCTGCTGCCCTCGGGCAACACGATCGGCCTGGCCGCGCCCATCCTCCTCATCGTCCTGCGTTTCCTCCAGGGCCTGGCCGTCGGCGGTGAGTGGAGCAGCGCCGCCCTCTTCGTCGTCGAGCACGCCCCACCCGGCAAGCGTGGTCTGTACTCCCTCGCGCAGACGCTGGGCACGACCTTCGGCCTGCTCCTCGCGACGCTGACCTTCCTCGTCATCGGCCTGAGCATCTCCGAGGCCGCCTTCGCCTCGTGGGGCTGGCGCATCCCCTTCCTGCTGAGCGCGATCCTCGTCGCGGTCGGCATGTGGGTCCGGCTCGGGGTGACCGACACCCCGGTCTTCAAGGACGCGATGGCCCAGGCCGAGCACGCCAAGGCGGCCAAGGCGCCGGTCCGTGAGCTCTTCGCCAACCAGCGCAAGGAGGTCTTCCTCGCCTCCGGGTCGGTGCTGATGTGGCTGTCCTTCTTCTACATGGGGGCCGTCTACCTGACGAACTACGGCACCAAGGTCCTCGGCATCCCCAAGAACACGATGCTGACCATCCAGTTCATCGCGATCGCCGGCTGCATCCTCGGCCAGGTGATCGGCGCACGGATGTCGGACAAGGTCGGGCGCCGCGCCATCCTCCTCGCCGGCAACGGTGCCGCCGTGGTGTGGGCCTTCGTCCTCTTCCCGATGGTCGACACGGGCAAGCCGGTCATCATCGGCATCGCGCTGACCGTCACCCTCTTCGTCGTCGGTCTGTCCAACGCGTCGACGACGGTCTTCCTCCCGGAGACCTTCCGTACCGCGTACCGCAGCACGGGCACGGGCGTCTCCTTCAACATCGGCAGCGTCGTCGCCGGTGCGCTCCCGCCGATCCTCGCGGCCCCGATCCTCGCGGGCTACGGGAGCATCGGTCTGTCGATCATGCTCGCGGTCCTCGCGGCCGTGGCCGTCGTCTCCGTCGTCCTCATGCGGGAGACGAGCAAGGAGTCGCTCTACGACCACGACCACCGCGAGATCGAGGGGGGCACGGAGAGCACGGACGCCGCGCCTGCCGTGACCGCCTAGGTCCGCGACCACGACGAAGGGGGTGTGTCCCGGCTCGACCGGGATCCACCCCCTTCGTCGTGCGTGGGCTCACGGCGGCCCAGTGGGTTCCGGGCGCCGGAACCTCCTCTGGGGCGCGCGCACGCGCGTGGCTAGCGTCACGCACACACCAGTTCCACCACTGCCCAGGAGGCATCCCCCATGAGCGCACAACTCACCGTCGAGCAGAGCGCCGAGCTCACCGCCGAGAGCACCAGCCGCTTCGTGCAGACGGCCACCCACCGGATCCACTAGATGCCCAGGCGGGAGGCCAGGCCCATGGCGACCGACAGGCCGAGCACGCCGTGGGCGATGGGCCGGCCGAAGCGTCCGTCCGCCGTGTGCACGGCGTCGGTGTGCACCGGGTTGGTGTCCCAGCTCCACCCGGCGAAACCCACGAGGTCGGCCTCGGTGATGGTGCGGCCCTGGGTGCGGAAGACCTGCCCGGCGGCGAAGTCCTCGAAGTACCAGTCGGCCGGTGATCCCGTCGCAGTGGTCATGGGGCCATCATCGCCCGGGACGAAGAGGGTGCTTCCGAGCGGTTCCGAGGCGTGGAAAGAGCAGTGCGGGTCGATCGTCGGCGCGGGCGAGGATGCGGCAACCCATCGTCAGCGCGGCATCGCGCAGGAGGCATGAGCATGAGCGACAACGACGTCATCATCGTCGGTGCGGGCCCGGTCGGGCTCATCACCGCACTGGGACTGGCCCAGCAGGGGGTGTCCGTGACGATGCTCGACGCGGCAGAGGACATCCTGGACGAACCCCGGGGCATGACCTACCACTGGGCGGTGCTGGCCGGGCTCGAGCGCCTCGGCGTCCTCGACGACGCCATGGCCACCGGGTGGCTGAACCACGACTGGAGCGCTCAGGTGCTCCGCACCGGCGAGCGGTTGTCGATGGACATCGGGCTGCTGGCGGACGACGTGCGTCACCCCTACAGCCTCATCCTCGGGCAGGACGCCCTCGCCGGCGTCGTGCGGAGCCACCTGGAGCGGCTGCCCGACGCGCAGATCCGCTGGGGGCACGTCGTCACGGGCTTCGAGCAGGACGACACCGGCGTCACGGTGCACGTCGAGACCGCCGACGGGACCCACGACCTGCGCGCCGGCTGGCTCATCGGCGCAGATGGTGCCCGCAGCGTGGTGCGCAGGGGACTCGGCCTCGACTTCGCGGGCATGACCTGGGGTGAGCGCTTCGTCGCGACCAACTGCCGCGGTCGGTACGAGGACCACTTCGTCTCGGGGTACCTCATCGACCACGAGCACGGAGCCGTGATCCACAAGATCACCACCGACGGCCTGTGGCGGCACACCTTCTCCGAGTCCCTCGACCTGCCCGAGGAGGGGATCGAGCAGCGGATGGTCGAGCACTTCCGGGCCGTGCTGCCGGCGGAGGACTTCGAGCACGAGATGATCCTGTGGAGGCACTACCGGATACACCAGCGTTCGGCCGAGACCTACCGCGTCGGACGGGTCCTGCTCGCGGGAGATGCCGCCCACGTGACCAACCCGACCCGCGGCTTCGGCCTCGTCGGCGGCATGTTCGACGCCTTCACGCTGACGGAGGCGCTCGGGGCCGTGATCGACGGGGCCGACCTCGAGCTCCTCGACCGGTACGCGCAGGAGCGCCAGCGCGTCTTCTGGGACTACACGACGCCGATCTCGAGCGACAGCAAGCGGCTGGTCTTCGAGCCCACCGAGGAGCGGCTCGACGGTTTCCGCAGTGTTGCAGCGGACCCCGCGAAGACCCGCAGCTACCTGCTGAGTGGGGTCGCGCTCGCCACGCCCTCGCTGCTCGGGACGATGGACGTGTGGGAGACGGTCGGTGCCGAGCCGGGACTCGGGGCGGCGCTCGGCGGGTGAGCGCACGGTCCGGGTCGGCCGTCGTCAGGCCGGGGGCCAGGCCCAGTCGTCCGGCGGGTCCTCGCCCGTGCGTCCGTCAACGGACTCGCGGATCAGGTCGGCATGGCCGGTGTGCCGGCCGTACTCCTCGAGCAGGTCGAGCAGGAGGCGGCGCAGGTTGGCGCTGCCGCGGTCGGGGTCCTCGACCTCGACCGTCTGGTCGAGCCCACCGGCCGCGACCGCTTGGGCGATGCGGGTGCGCGCCCGGGCCACCGCGTCGTCATAGCGGGCGTACAGCTCTTCGGCCGACTCGCTCGGCGCGAAGATCTCCGCCCACCGGTCCGGCTCCCTCGGGTCACCCCAGTGCTCGGCGATCTCGGTACCGTCCAGCGAGTGCGTCGAGGCGAGGTCCTCGATGAAGGCCAGGTGGTTGAGCAGGCCACCGAGCGAGAGCTCGGAGACGCCGACCCGGTGGGCCAGCCCCGTCTCGTCGAGGCCGTCGGCCTTCCACCGGAAGGTGGCGCGCTGCCGGTCGAGGGCGGCGACGACCTGCTCGGCGTCGGTGCCGGCGACCGGCGGCTCCCACGGCGGGATGTCCGGGTGCGCCTGCGGTGACTGCGTCATGAGGCCTCCTCCTGCGCGGTGCTCGTCCGGCCACCCTCCCACCGACCCTGCGTGCTGTCGACGTCCAGCTCGGGGCGTGCGTCCTCGACGGCCACCGCATCGAGGAGCTCGGGGGCGGTGAGCGGCCGCGGGGCCACGGTCACCGGCTGGACCTCGGCGATCGTGTCCGTCGCCAGCCCGAGCTCCTGCATGCGGCGGGCGCTCACGAGGACCCGGCTCTCGAGCGAGCCGACGAGGCGGTTGTAGTCCTCGACCGACCGCTGGAGCGAGCGACCCATCCGGGTCGCGTGCTCGCCGAGGTTGCCGAGCCGCGCGTAGAGCTCCCGGCCGACCGCCAGCAGCTCGCGGGCCTCGCTCGTCACGGTGTCCTGCTGCCAGGCGAAGGCGACGGTGCGCAGCAGCGCCAGCAGGGTGCTGGGTGAGACGAGCACGACCTTGCTCGCCATCGCCTCCTCGTGGAGCCCGGGCACCCGGGCCAGCGCGGCGGCCAGCGTCGCGTCCGACGGCACGAAGCACACGACCATCTCCGGCGAGGGGTCGAAGGCGGTCCAGTACCCCTTGCCCGAGAGCGTGTCGACGTGCGCGCGAAGTGAGGCCGCGTGCCCCTCGAGCAGACGCTCGCGCTCACCCGGGTCGATGTCCTCGGCCTGAGCCTGCAACCAGTGCGACATGGGGGCCTTCGCGTCGACGACGAGGTGCTTGCCGCCGGGCAGGCGGACCACGACGTCGGGCCGCACGTCACGACCGGCGGAGGTCACCCCCTTCGCCTGCTCGTCGAAGTCGCTGCGCGCCAGCATCCCGGAGACCTCGAGCACCCGACGCAGCTGCACCTCGCCCCACGCACCCCGCACGGAGGACACGCGCAGCGAGGAGGCGAGCGAGGACGCCTCGTGCCCGACGCGCGTCGTCGTCTGCTCGACCCGGCCGAGCGCCTCACGGACGGAGGCGAACTGGTCGACCCGGTCGCGCTCGAGCTCCTCGACCTTGCGCGAGACGCGCCGCAGCACCTCCTCCATCGGTGCCAGCGCGGCCGCCGTGCGCGAGTCGTCCTCGTGCGCCGAGGTGAGCTCGTCGACCCGCTCGCGCAGCCCGTCACGCTCGGCGCGGGCAGTCGCCACCCGAGCCTGTGCGGCCAGGTGCGCGACGAGGGCCCCCACCAGCGCACCGATCACCAGTCCGGTCAGCAGCGTCGTGATCTCCATGGCCCCAGCCAACCAGCGGCCGCCGACAACGCGGGTCAGAAGGGTGGCGGGTCGTCGCTCCGGGTCGCCGGCCCGGTTGCCTCGTTGGTCCCCGTGGGTGGGGACGAGGTCCTGGCCCGGTCGTCTGCGTCCACGGTGTCCACGGTGTCCACGGTGTGCGCCGGGAAGGTGAAGGCGGTCGTGCCGCCGGGGGTGACCCACTCGGTGGACCCGTCCGCCCGCAGCCGGTGGGTCCAGCGCGGAGCGTGCTTGACGCGGTGGTGGTGCCGGCACAGCGCCGAGAGGTTGGCGGGCGTGGTCCCGCCCCGCGGCCACGGGAGCGCGTGGTCCACGTCGGCCTGCCAGCCGAGTCGCGTGGACTCCACCGGGCGACCGCAGCCCCACATCCGGCACGTGCCGTCACGCGTCGCGACGAACTCGCGCTGGGCCCTGGGGACGACGTACCGGTCGGTGGACGTCTCGAGGAGGGTGCCGGTGCGGGCGTCCAGGAGCGCTCTGCCCACCCGGGTGTCCAGGCGCCCGACGATGGCGGCGACGACGTCCGGCGGGACGAACCCGACACCCGGGATGGTCGTGCCGGAGATCCACGGAGACTGGTCCGAGTCGTCGAGCCGGACCTGGGTGGTGACGTCCGCCATCCACTCCTCGGCGAGGACCTCGACCGCGTCCGGGCTCGACCCGGTGACGAGGCGCACCCTCTCCGTCGTGCCTCCGCAGCACCCCTGCGGCGGAGCGAAGGTCAGGCGGGACACGGCGGAGGCGATGACGGGGATCCCCAGGCGTACCTGTGCCTCCACCTCGACCCCGCGCAGGACCAGGTCCGCGAGACCGAGGGCTCGCGCGCTCCCGGCGGTCAGTGTCGGGTCGCTCTCCCGCCGGACCCGCCCGGCGGCGTCGACCGCAGCCTTGATCGCGGCCCCCACCTCAGTGGGCAGGGTCGCCGTCAGGCACGTCGTGCCGACCGGCCCCGGGTCGGTGCGCACGTCGAGCCGGTCCCGCCGGTTGGCCTCGGCCCGTGCCTGCATGAGGTCGGGGTCGAGCCGGCTGATCAGCCGTCGGCAGGTCTTGGCGATCTCGTGCGGCTCCATCCCGCAGATCCGGACGGAGCCGGGCTGGCCTCGTCGGGCCCCGAGGAGGTGCTCGACGATCGCCTGCGTCGTCTCCGCGCTCGTGTCCTGCGTGTGCCGGTGCACCTGCTCCAGCGCCCGGCGGCTCACCTGGCCGCTGGCAAGCAGGGGAACGATGCCGGCCAGGTCGGTCGCAGCGCGGGCAGCGAGCTCGCAGCGGCGCCCGGCCTCCGTCGGCCCCACCGCGACCGCGAGGGCGAGGACGTCCGGTGCCATGTCGGCGACCCGGTCGGCCGGCAGCCGGAGCTCGCGGAAGAGCCCGTCGGGGCCCCGCTCCTCGCCCCGCCGGTTGAGCTCCGCCACGAGCGTGAGCTCGAGGGCATCGATGGTGCGGCGTGCCGCCTCGGTGCTCCGGAGTGCCGCCTCGAGGTCCCGGTCGTCCATGCCCGGTGCCGCGGTGCGGGCACCCGCGTGGGCCCGGGCCACGCCTGAGATCACCGCGGCGATCGCCCCCGGCGGCCCCTCCCCACCTCCTGCGGACCCCGTGCCCCTCGCGTCCATCGGATCTGTCTCGACGACTGCCACGTCATCCCCCTTCGTCCGTGTCGACGACCCCATGACTGATCCTCTCGTCGACCACCGACAACGGTGCCGACCCGTTGACCACCGGCAGGCGCCGCAGGATCGTGGAGCCATGAGCGACACCCAGCGCGCCGAAGGACTCGTCGACGCGAGCGGACGCGACCCCCGCTCGCCCCAGGACCTCGCGGGCGACGAGCGCACGATGCTCACCGGGTACCTCCGGCGGCAGCGCGAGACGCTCGAGGCCAAGTGCGCCGGGCTGGGCCCAGAGCAGCTCGCCGAGCGCGCGGTGGAGCCGTCGACGATCTCCCTCCTCGGGCTCGTCCGCCACATGGCGCGCGTCGAGCGCGGGTGGTTCCGCCAGTGCGTCGAAGGGGAGGACGTCGCTACCCTCTTCCGCGGTCCGGGCAACATGGACGGTGAGTGGGGCGAGGCGGTCGGGCCTTCGTCGACCACAGCGGGTGGCAGTGGAACCTGCGCTCCCTGCTCGGGCACATGATCGACGAGTACGCCCGGCACCTCGGCCACGCGGACCTGCTGCGTGAGCGCATCGACGGCCGTCTGGGGGAGTAGCGCGGGTAGCCTCGGGGCCATGACGCGCGACGAGCCCACCGAGGAGCAGGTCAAGGCCTCGACGGCTCGTCCCGACCTCGGGACCGAGGCCGGGCGCCTCGCCTTCAACACGGTCCTCAACGCCCGCCTGCCCAAGAAGCGGCTCATCGCCCAAGGGGTCCTGCGCACGGACGGCGGTCGCATCGCCCTGTGCGAGCTGGTCTACAAGCAGGACTGGGACCTGCCCGGCGGCATCGTCGACCCGGGGGAGTCGCCGGCCCACTGCGTCGTGCGGGAGGTCAGGGAGGAGCTCGGCCTCGACGTCACCGTCCGGGGACTGCTCGCCGTCAACTGGCTGCCGCCCTACCGCGGCTGGGATGACGCTCTGCTGTGCCTCTTCGACCTCGGCCACGTCCCGGAGGAGGTCCTCGCCGACGCCCGGCTCCAGGCACGCGAGATCAAGGCGGTCCACTGGGCCGACGCGCAGACCGTCGCCGAGCGGGTGGCCCCGTACACCGCGGCCATGGTCGCGGAGGTCGCCATGGGCGCCGTCGACGCCACCGCCTACCTCGAGAACTCCACCCCGCCGGAGGACGCGTGAGCGACGACCCGCTCGAGGACGTGCAGCTGCCGCGGCGGACCACGCGCCTGCCCTTCTGGTCCATGTGGGGTCGGGAGACCGCCAAGGACTTCGCGCTGCTCCTCGCGGCGATCCCTGTGGTCTGCGTCCTGATCTACGTGCCCGTCCTCGCGACCTCCGGCGGGTCGTGGCCGCGGCTGGTCGGCCTGCTCCTCCTCTTCGTCGCGATCTGGTGCGTCCTGCGGGTCGTGCTCCACCGCTGGGTGGCCGCGGGGACGGGCGAGGCGGGGGATCCCCCTTCGCGCGGTTAGACTCCTGTCCCCGTGGCACTCTCCATCGGAATCGTCGGTCTCCCCAACGTCGGCAAGTCGACGATGTTCAACGCCCTGACGAAGAACAACGTCCTCGCCGCGAACTACCCCTTCGCGACCATCGAGCCGAACGTCGGCGTCGTCCCGCTGCCGGACGCGCGCCTGAAGCGGCTCGCCGAGATCCACGGGAGCGAGAAGATCCTCCCCGCGACGGTCTCCTTCGTCGACATCGCCGGCATCGTCCGTGGCGCGAGCGAAGGGGAGGGCCTCGGCAACAAGTTCCTCGCCAACATCCGCGAGTCGGACGCGATCTGCCAGGTGGTGCGCGCCTTCGTCGACGACGACGTGACCCACGTGGACGGCAAGATCGACCCGGCCTCCGACATGGAGACGATCAACACCGAGCTCGTCCTCGCCGACCTCCAGACCCTCGAGTCCGCGATCCCGCGGATCGAGAAGGAGGTCAAGGGCAAGAAGACCGACAAGGACGTCCTCGACACCGCGCTCGCCGCCCGCGAGGTGCTCGAGGCGGGCGACACGCTCTTCGCGAAGGGGGCCGCCGCCGGGGTCGACATGAAGATCGCCTCCCAGCTCGGTCTCCTCACGACCAAGCCCTTCCTCTACGTCTTCAACGTCGACGAGGACCAGCTGACCGACACCGAGCTGCAGGCGCAGATGCAGGCGCTCGTCGAGCCGGCCGAGGCGATCTTCCTCAACGCCAAGCTCGAGTCCGAGGTCGCCGAGCTCGACGACGAGGACGCGCGTGAGCTCCTCGAGAGCGTCGGCATCGACGAGCCGGGTCTGGACCAGCTGGCGCGCAAGGGGTTCAACACGCTCGGCCTGCAGACCTACCTCACCGCCGGCCCCAAGGAGTCGCGCGCGTGGACGATCCACCGCGGCGACACCGCCCCCAAGGCGGCCGGTGTCATCCACACCGACTTCGAGCGCGGGTTCATCAAGGCCGAGGTCGTCTCCTTCGAGGACCTCGACCGGCTCGGGTCCATGGCCGAGGCCAAGGCCGCCGGCAAGGTCCGCATGGAGGGCAAGGACTACGTCATGGTCGACGGTGACGTCGTGGAGTTCCGCTTCAACGTCTGACCCGCACCCGCTCAGCGCGCGGCGAGCGCCAGCTCGGCCGCCAGGGCCACCTCGGCGACGCGGGCATCGGTGCCGCGGGGTCCCGCGACCATGAGGCCGACCGGCAGCTCTCCGGCCGCGTGGCAGGGCAGCGAGAAGGCGCAGCCGTCGAGCCAGCTGACGACGAAGGGGTTGCGCAGGAGCAGCCGGTTCGCGGCGAAGTAGGCCTCGTCGGAGGCCTCCAGCTCGGCGATCGCCGGCGCCACGATCGGCACCGTCGGGCACAGCACGGCGTCGAAGGGAGCGCCCGCTCGGTCTCGGCGATCCACCGCGCGCGGCGGTCCTGGATGGCGAGGTAGTCGGCCGCGCTGATCCCGTGCCCCGGCGCCATCCGCTGCCAGACGCGGGGGTCGACCTCGTCGTGACGGGAGCGGACCAGCTCTCCGTGCGCGGCGTAGCACTCGATCGGTGACAGGCCGGCCGGTTGGTTGAGCTCCGCGATCCGGCCGAGCTGCGGCAGCGGCACCTCCTCGACGCTCGCCCCCGCATCGGCGAGGATCCGCAGGGCCCGCTCGTAGGCCGTGGCGACCGCCGGCTCGAGGTCGTCGAGGACGAGCGTCGTGGCAGCCGCGAGCCGCATGCCCGACAACGGACGCGCGGCCACGTCGAGCGGGTCGTCGGCCAGGACGGCGTCCAGGGTGAGGCAGTCGGCGACCGAGTGGGCGATCGGCCCGATCGAGTCCAGCGAGCGGGACAGCTCGACCGCCCCGGTCAGCGGCACCCGCCGCTGGGTGGGCTTGAACCCGACGAGTCCGCACAGGGCTGCGGGGATCCGCACCGACCCGGCGGTGTCCGAGCCGACGGCAGCGACCGCCAGCCCCAGCCCCACCGACACCGCGGCACCGGACGAGGAGCCGCCCGGGACGCGCGCCACGTCGGGGTCCGCAGGGTTGCGTGGGGTGCCCAGGTGGGGGTTGAGGCCCACCCCGCCGAAGGCGTACTCGACCATGTTGGTCCGTCCGGTGATCGCTGCGCCGGACCGGCGCAGGCGCGCCACGACGACGGCATCGGCCTCGGCGGCGGGCAACCCCCGGCGCACGGACGTGCCGGACAGCGTGGTCTCGCCGGCGACGTCGAAGAGGTCCTTGATCGTGACCGGCAGGCCGGCCAGGGGGCGCTCGGGCCCCGGGGCGGCAACGTCCGCCGCGCGAGCCGCGGCCAGGGCATCCGCGGCATACGTCCGCGTGAAGACGTGCGCCGCCGCCGGATCCGTCCGCCCGCGCTCCAGGACCTCCGCGACGGCCGCCTCGGCCCCGTGGCCGCCCCCGCTCACCCTTCGTGCCGGAAGCCCAGCTTGATCGTCACCTGCCAGTCGGCGACCTGGTCGCCCTGCACGTGACCGCGGACGGACTGCACCTCGAACCAGTCGAGGTTGCGCAGCGTCTGCGATGCCTCGGAGATCGCGTTCCTCACGGCCGCGTCCACCCCGTCGGGGGACGTGCCGACGATCTCGCTGATGTTGTACGTCCGGTTCGCCATGACTGCCTCCAGGTCGGCCCCGGCGCCGTTGCCGAGGATCGGTCCCGTCACGCTAGTGGAGGTCGCGGCCCTACGCTCGACCCGTGAGCACGTGGAGCGGTGAGCGGCTGAGCCTGCGGTACGACCCGGGTCGCGCCGGCCGGCAGCTCGTGGGCTTCGGCCTCGCCACGCTCCTGATGATCGCCCTGGGCGCCCTCGGGGTCTGGATGGTCATCGGCTCCCTCGAGCAGCTGGACCTCGCCGGCAAGATCGTCGGCTGTGGGTTCGGGATCTTCTTCTTCCTGCTGGCCCTCGCGACAGTGGTCAGTGCCGTCGAGGTGCTCACCAAGGTCCTGCGGCAGTCCCGGCAGGCCGACGCCCTGGTCGTCGTCGACGACCGCGGTCTGGACGGGCTCGTCGTCCTCGACGGGATGGTCAGCGTCGGCCAGCCCCACATCGACTGGGACGAGATCTCCTCGCTCACCCTCGGGAGCCATCTGCCGGGAGCTCGCCGCACCAACGCGCTCGCCCGGCTCGATCCCGGGTACCGCCTGCGAGCCGCGGTCCAGGGCGGCCTCGACCGCACGGCCGGCACCGGGCTCGGCATGCGTGACGGGCGGCGGTCCATCGAGCTCGAGCTCGTCGACGGTCGCAGCGCCCTGCGCGACCTCACGCTCCCGCTGTCACCGCAGTCCTTCGCCGACATCGCTCCGCGGCTCGTCGACCTCGCGCACGCCCACGACGTGGAGGTCCACCTGAGCGGGAACCTCCTGGCCTGAGGGAGCCGGGCCCGGACGGGTCAGCCGAGCTCCTCGGCCAGGCCGATGAGGATGCCCTCGGGACCGCGGATGTAGCAGAGCCGATAGGCGTCCTCATACCGCTCGACCTCGCCCACGAGCTCGGCGCCCTTGGCCCGCAACCGCTCCAGCGTCACGTCGAGGTCGTCCACGGCGAACATCACCCGCAGGTAGCCCAGCGCGTTGACCGGCGCAGTGCGGTGGTCGGCGATGACGGCCGGCTCGACGAAGCGGCTGAGCTCGAGGCGAGCATGGCCGTCCGGTGTGCGCATCATCGCGATCTCGACGCGTTGGTCGCCCAGACCGGTGACGCGACCGGCCCACTCGCCCGCGACCTCCCCTTCGCCCTCAAGCTCGAGACCGAGCTCACGGAAGAACTCCACCGTCGCGGCGAGGTCCTCGACGACGATGCCGACGTTGTCCATCCTCAGGGCCATGACCTCAGGCTAGAGTCCGGACCCATGAGCGACCAGCTGCCGGCGTGCCCCGAGTGCGCGGGCGAGTTCACCTACGCGTCCGGCGCACTCCTCACCTGCCCGATGTGCGCCCACGAGTGGTCGCCCGACGACGCGTCGCAGCCGGGCCCGGACGCGGCCGAGCCGGTGACCAAGGACGCCGTCGGCAACGTCCTCGTCGACGGCGACAGCGTCACCGTGGTCCGGGGCCTGAAGGTCAAGGGATCCGGCGGCGGCGTGCTCAAGATCGGGACGAAGGTCCGCAGCATCCGGATCATCCCCGACCGCGGTGACGGGCACGACCTCGAGGCCAAGGTGGCTCCCTTCGGCGAGATCCTCCTCAAGTCCAGCGTCGTGAAGAAGGCGGACTGAGCCCCGTCCGGAATGCCCACGCCCCATCGGGCGGTTGACCCCACCATGCGAGCAATGACGTATGACCGGTACGGCGACGACGACGAGCTGCGGATGGCGGACCTGCCCGTCCCCAAGGTCGGGCCCGGTGAGGTCCGCATCCGCGTGACCCGCGCCGCGGTCAACCCGGTGGACTGGAAGGTCATGTCCGGCGGGCTCGACGCCCTCATGGACGCGAGCTTCCCCGTCATCCCCGGGTGGGACGTGGCCGGCGTCGTCGACGCGGTGGGCCCGGACACCCCGGACCTCGCCGAGGGCGACCGGGTGGCTTCCTATGCGCGCAAGCAGATCGTCTCCGCCGGGACCTTCGCCGAGTACGTGACGGTCATGGCCGACGACGTCGCGGCCGTCCCGGACGAGGTGGGCGACGACGTCGCCGCCGCCCTGCCGCTCACCGGGCTCACCGCTCTGCGCGTCCTCGAGACGCTCGCCGTGACGAAGGGGGACACCCTCCTGGTCCACGCCGCGTCCGGAGGCGTCGGGTACCTGGCCTCGCAGCTGGCCGTGGCCGCCGGCGCGACCGTGCTGGGCACCGCGTCGCCCGCCAACCACGACCGCCTGACGGCGATCGGGGTGACGCCGGTGGCCTACGGGGAGGGGCTGCACGAGCGCCTCACGCAGGTGGCCCCGGACGGGGTCGACGCCGTCGCCGACCTCGTGGGCGGGGTCCTCGACGTCTCCCTCGACGTGCTGCGCGAAGGGGGCCGCCTCGCCTCGGTCGCCGACCCCACCGTCGAGGAGCACGGCGGCCGGTGGGTGTGGGTGCGGCCCGACGGCGAGCGTCTGGCACAGCTGCTGCAGGAGGTCGCCGCCGGGCGGCTCGCGGTCGAGATCGACCGCTCCTTCGCCCTCGAGCAGGTGGCCGACGCCTTCGCCCTGAGCCGCAGCGGCTCCGCCAACGGCAAGATCGTCATCGCGGTCACCGACTGACGTCCGCCCTAGGGTGGGTGCCATGGACGAGACCAAGGTCGTCAGTGCCACCGCCGTCGTCGACGCGCCCCCGGAGGCGGTCTTCGAGCAGATCGCCGACCCGGCCCGCCAACCCGCGTGGGACGGCAACGACAACCTCGCCGAGGCGCCGTCGGGGCAGCGCGTCCGGGCCGTCGGTGACGTCTTCGTCATGGTCCTCACCAAGGACGGCATGCGGCGGGACAACCACGTCGTCGAGTTCGAGGAGGGGCGGCGGATCGCCTGGCGACCCGCCGAGCCGGGCAGCGTGCCTCCCGGCCACCTGTGGCGCTGGGAGCTCACCCCGACCGACGACGGCCGCACCGAGGTCACCCACACCTACGACTGGAGCGAGCTGACCGACGAGCGGCGCCTCGCCCGCGCCCGTCGCACGACGAGCGAGCGGCTGCAGGTCTCCCTCGACCGGCTCGCCGCGCTCTTCGCCTGACGGTCTCCGGGTCGGCGTCAGGAGGTCACAGGATGCAGCGTCCGGACCGGGTCGAGGCCGCGATGCGCGCCTGTCCGCGTGAGCGGTTCCTCCCCCCGGCACGTCGACGCTCGGCCCACCTCGACGCCCGCGTGGCCATCGGGCACCAGCAGACCAACTCCCAGCCCCGCACCGTCCTGGCGATGCTGCGCCTGCTCGACGTGCGCCCGGGCCAGAACGTCCTGGACGTGGGCAGCGGCTCGGGCTGGACGGCGGCGATCCTCGGCGAGCTCGTCGGCCCCTCCGGCAGCGTCCTGGGCGTCGAGCGCATCCCGCAGCTGGTGGCAGCGGCCCGGGACGCGCTCGCCCTCGACCCCCGAGCCTGGGTGCGCGTCGAGCAGGCCGAGACCGGCGTCCTGGGAGCCCCGGACCGGGCCCCCTTCGACCGTGTGCTCGTCTCCGCCGAGCCCGACGTGCTGCCCGACGCGCTGGTCGAGCAGCTGGGTCCCGGAGGGGTGATGGTCATCCCCGTCGCCGGCGAGATGCTGCGCGTGGTGCGGGGGCCGGGCGGCGCGACCGTGACCCGTCACGGTCGCTACCGGTTCGTCCCCCTCGTCGAGGACTGATCCCGGCCGCCCGACCACCAGACGCGATCAGGCCTGGTCGGCCATGCACTGCTCGATCGCCATCCCGAGGCCCTCCTCGAGGATCGCGAAGTCGGCGTCCCCGAGGTAGGCGAAGGGCTTGACGGTCTTGCCCTGGTGGGCGGCGCCGCCCCCGGCGGTCGCCTTGCTGTGGATGAGCGGCTCCGTGGTGGTGCCGGTCTCGCTCATCCTAGGCCTTCTCGTTCCAGTCGACCTTGTAGCAGTGGTGGGCGCTGGCCGTGCTGGCGACGCCGAAGGTGAGTGCGGCCGCGCCGGCCGTGACGGCCAGGGTTCTGCGCAGGATGGTGCGTGACATCGGATGGTTCCTCTCCCCGGGCCACCGGCCCGTCCGGTGGTCACGGGTCCAAGCACACCGCTGAGCCGCCGGGCCTCGCCATGGGTACATCTACCCATGGCGCGGGGGTGGGCGGCCGGTCAACGCGTCCCGTCGTCGGAGGGCTCGAGCTCGAAGACCGGAACCTCCGCAAGCAGGCCGAGCTGCTGGGCCCGGGTCACCGCCGTCAGCCGGTCGCCCACGTCGAGCTTGCCGTACACGTTGGACAGGTGCCGGTGCACCGTCCGCTGGGAGCACCCGATCCGGCGCGCGATGGAGCTGGCCTTGTGCCCGCCGGCAAGCAGCCGCAACACCTCCTCCTCGCGCGCCGTGAGACGGGCGACCCGCAGGTTCGGCCCGGCCAGGTGCTCGGGCTCGAGGAGCTGCGCCAGACCAGCGACGACCGGCTGGACCGACCGCAGCAGGTCCAGGTCGTCGTCGTCGTAGTCCTCGCCGTACCGCCCGATGAGGAAGGCCACGAACTCCACGCCACCCCTCACCGGCAGGGCTGCGACCTGGTTGATGCCCCAGATCTCGATGCTGCCGATGCACTTGGCGCTCGCCTGCCAGGTCTCCTGGCCGCCGTGGGCGCGCGCCGCGGTCGTCGGCTCGAGGATCCCTTGGCGGAAGGGGTCGAGGAGCGGGTCGGGGGCGCCGGTGATGCGCATCTCCTCGCCCATGCGTTGTCGCGCGTGCGGCGTGGCGGCGCGACCGACCGCCCGCACGGCGTAGCCGTCGGGCGCGCCGTGCACCATCAGGCCCACGCCGGAGTGCAGACGCTCGGCCAGCAGGTCGACGATGACCTCGAGTCGCTGGTCCGGCTCCTGCGAGGCACTGCCCACCCGGGTCACGAGCTCGACCACCGTCGCGAGGGTTTCGGTGGTGGGGTCGTTCGCCACGCCCACCAGTGTGGTGGAGGTTAAGCATTCAGTAAAGAGCCCGAGTGGCACCATGGCGGTCATGGACGCCACGCCTCCTCCCGCCACGCCCGACGCCCGCGACTGGACCTTCGTCGTGGACGACGGGTGCCGGGAGTGCGGGTACGCCCCCCACGACCCCGTGCTGACCGGCGAGCGTCTGCAGACCGCTGCCCGCCGCTTCGCGACGGCGCTGCAGCGCCCGGACGCCGGCGAGCGACCGGCCCCCGGCGTCTGGTCGACCGTCGAGTACGCCGGCCACTCCCGTGACCTCGTCCGGGTCCTGCGTGAGCGGGTCGAGGCGATGCTCGCGACGCAGGGCGCTCCCTTCGCCGACTACGACGGGGAGGCCGAGGCGGTCCGTCGTCGGTTCTGGGCCGCAGACCCGGCGCAGGTCGAGCGCGAGATCGCCGACGAGACGCAGCGCACCGTTGCCGTCCTGGCCCGGGTGCGCGGCGACGACTGGGAGCGGACGGGTCTGCGCGGAGACGGCCTGCCCTTCACCGTCACCCAGCTCGCCCGCTACCTCCTGCACGACGTCGAGCACCACCTGCACGACGTCGACGCCTGACATGGACCACGTGCGCTCGGCGGTCGCGGGTCTGCCACCCGGAGCCTTCGCCTTCGTCATGGCGACCGGCATCGTCTCGGTCGGGATGGACCAGCAGGGGCGGGCCCTCCCTTCGACCGTCCTGCTCGTCGTCGCCGCGACGGCGTGGGTCGCCCTGGTGCTCGCGCTCGTCGTCCGACTCGTGGGCCACCGCGAGCGGGCGCTCGCCGACCTGCACGACCCGCGGCTCGCCTTCGGCTACTTCACGGTCGTGGCCGGGACGGGCGTGCTCGCCGTCCGGCTCATCGAGATCGCGCCCGGCGTGAGCGCCGTCCTCCTCGTCGCTGCCACGACCGCCTGGGTCCTCCTCGGCTACGGGGTGCCGTGGGCCGCCGTCCTCTCCCGGGCGGAGCGACCCGTGCTCACGGAGGCCAACGGCACCTGGTTCATCTGGGTCGTCGGCAGCCAGTCGGTCGCCGCGGCCGCCGCGGGGCTCGAGCCCGTCGTCACCTCCGGGAGGCAGGCGCTCGCCGTCCTCGCGGTCCTCGCGTGGTCTGTCGGGGTCGTCCTCTACGCCGCCTGTGCCGTCTTCGTCGCGCTGCGGCTCGTGCTCTACCCGCTCAGCCCGCAGGACCTCAACCCCCCGTACTGGGTCTCGATGGGTGCGGTCGCGATCACCGTCGTCGCGGGCGCCAAGATCGTCGAGATGGACTCGACGCCGATGGTGGACGCGACCTCGGGGCTCATCGCCGGTCTCGTCGTCCTGTGCTGGGCCTGGGCGACGTGGCTGATCCCCGTGCTCTTCGCGGTCGGCGTCTGGCGCCACCTCGTGCACCGCATCCCCCTGCGGTACGAGTCCACGTGGTGGAGCATCGTCTTCCCGCTCGGCATGTACGCGGTCGCCGGGATGTACCTCGGGCGGGCCGACGCCCTGCCGCTCGTCGAGGCCATCGGGGCGGCGTGGCTGTGGGTCGCCGTCACGGCGTGGCTGCTCGCGGCAGGGGCCATGGCGGTCAGCTGGGTGCGGGCCGGGCGCCGCGAGCGGTAGGGCCGGCCCCGGGGACGCGGCTCACCCGCCGACCGGCGCCCGCCACCGCTCGTGCTCGTGGAAGTGGTGCACCGGCCCCGGCCCCCGGCCGATGTCGAGGGCCTCACCGTGACGCAGTGCCTCGGTGAGCCACGCCTTGGCCTCGATGACCGCGGGCAGCCACTCGTCGTGTCGGGGACGAAGGGCGGCGATCGCCGAGCTCAGCGTGCAACCGGTACCGTGCGTCGCCCCCGTCGTGATGCGAGGAGCCTTGAGCGGCAACGGGTCCGAGACGTCGAGCCAGATGTCGACGGACGCGTCGCCGGCGAGGTGCCCTCCCTTGGCCAGCACCCTGCGTGCGCCGAGCTCGCGCAGGCGCCGGGCCTGGTCCGCGAGCTCGTCCGGTGACCCAGCGACCGGCTCGTCGAGCAGGACCGCGGCCTCCGGGACGTTGGGCGTGATGACGTCGGCCCGGGGGAGCAGCTCGCGCACGGCGGCGACGGCGCCCTCGGCGAGCAGACGCGACCCGGAGGTGGACACCATGACCGGGTCGAGCACGACGGGCACGTCGCCCAGGGCACCGTGGGAGAGGAGCTCGTGCACCGTCTCGACGAGCGCCCGCGAGGCCAGCATCCCGACCTTCACGACGTCGATGCGGACGTCGGCCACGAGCGTCTCGACCTGCGCGCGGACCACCGCGACCGGCACGTCGTGAACCCTCGTGACGCCACGCGTGGACTGCGCCGTGAGGGCCGTGAGCACGCTCGTGCCGTACGCCCCGAGCGCGCTGAAGGTCTTGAGGTCCGCCTGGACGCCCGCACCTCCCGAGGGGTCCGACCCTGCGATCGTCAGGGCCACCGGCGGTCGGGGGAGAGGGGGTGCCATGCCGCCAACGTAACCATGTGGTTGTATCTAGTCACCCCCACGGGAGCTCGGGCACGAGCTGAGATCGGACTGATGCCGTCCGGACCGTCTGAACCTGTCCGGATCATGCCGGCGAAGGAAGAGGAGGCGCTGCATGCGCACACCCCTTGAGTCCGAAGTCCACCCCCAGCACCGTCGGGTCGAGGTCGTCGACCCGCACGACGAGAGCATCCGCGTGCCGGTCACCGCGATCTCCTTGGCGCCGGCTCCGGACGGCACCCCCCACGAGGACGTGCACGTCTACCGGACCCGTGGGCCGGGCTCGGACCCGCAGGTCGGTCTGCCCGACCTGCGCACCGAGTGGATCCGGGCCCGCGGTGACGTCGAGGTCTATGAGGGTCGCCCGCGCGATCTGGCCGACGACGGACGCTCGGCCATGCGCCGCGGCGAGGCCTCGCTGGCCTGGCGCGGACGCGAGCGGACCCCCCTTCGCTCCGAGGGCGGCCGCACGGTCACGCAGATGCACTACGCGAGGCGCGGTGAGATCACCGCGGAGATGCGCTTTGTCGCTCTGCGAGAAGGCTGCTCACCCGAGCTCGTCCGTGACGAGGTCGCTGCCGGTCGGGCGATCATCCCCAACAACGTCAACCACCCCGAGTCCGAGCCGATGATCATCGGGCGGGCCTTCCTGACGAAGATCAACGCCAACATCGGCAACTCCGCGGTCACCTCCTCGATCGCCGAGGAGGTCGAGAAGCTGACCTGGGCCACCCGCTGGGGCGCCGACACGGTGATGGACCTGTCGACCGGCGACGACATCCACACCACCCGTGAGTGGTTGATCCGCAACAGCCCGGTGCCGATCGGGACCGTGCCGATCTACCAGGCGCTGGAGAAGGTCGATGGGCAGGCGGAGGCGCTCACCTGGGAGATCTTCCGCGACACGGTCATCGAGCAGTGCGAGCAGGGTGTGGACTACATGACCATCCACGCGGGCGTGCGGCTGCCGTTCGTCCCCATGACGGCCGACCGCGTCACCGGGATCGTCTCGCGCGGCGGCTCGATCATGGCCGGTTGGTGCCTGGCCCACCACGAGGAGTCCTTCCTGTGGACCCACTTCGACGAGCTGTGCGAGATCTTCGCGCGCTACGACGTCGCCTTCTCCCTCGGCGACGGTCTCCGTCCCGGATCGATCGCCGACGCCAACGACGAGGCCCAGCTCGCCGAGCTGCGCACCCTCGGCGAGCTGACGCAGCGGGCGTGGGAACACGACGTGCAGGTCATGGTCGAGGGCCCCGGCCACGTGCCGATGCACCTGGTCAAGGACAACATCGACCTCGAGCAGGACTGGTGCCACGGTGCGCCCTTCTACACGCTCGGCCCGCTCGTCACCGACATCGCACCCGGCTACGACCACATCACCTCCGCGATCGGTGCCGCCGAGATCGCCCGCCACGGGACGGCGATGCTCTGCTATGTCACGCCCAAGGAGCACCTCGGCCTGCCCAACCGAGATGACGTCAAGGTCGGCGTCATCACCTACAAGATCGCGGCACACGCGGCCGACCTGGCCAAGGGCCACCCGGGCGCCCGGGTGCGCGACGACGCGCTGAGCAAGGCCCGCTTCGAGTTCCGCTGGCACGACCAGTTCGCGCTCTCCCTCGACCCGGAGACGGCGATGGCCTTCCACGACGAGACCCTGCCGGCCGAACCGGCGAAGACCGCGCACTTCTGCTCGATGTGCGGCCCGAAGTTCTGCTCGATGCGGATCAGCCAGGACATCCGGGACGCCTACGGCTCGGCCGCGGAGCAGCGTGCCGTCGTCGAGGCGGGCATGGCGGCGAAGTCCCGCCAGTTCGTCGAGCTCGGCGCCAGCGTCTACGTCGCCGGCGAGCCCGGCCGATGAGCCTCGTCCCGGGCCTGCCGCCGGCCGGGCGGGCCGCCGTGCGTGCCGGCGTCGTCGGCAACTACGTCGACCAGGTCCACATCTTCCTCCCGGTGCTCGCCCTCGCCCCCGCACTCACGACCCTCGCCGGCCCGGACGCCGGCGTCACCACCGGGGCAGTCGTCGTCGTCGCCACCCTGCTCGGTCGTCCGATCGGGTCGATGGTCTTCGGTCGCGTCGCCGACCGGGTGGGCCGCACCCGCACGACCCAGGTCGCCATCGCGGGCACCGCCGCGTGCACCCTCGCCATCGCGGCGGTCCCCTCGCACGAGAGCGTCGGGACCGCCGCGATCGCGCTCGTCGTGCTGCTGCGCTTCGTCGGGGGCGTCTTCATCGCGGGGGAGTACACCTCGGCCATCCCGCTCGCCATGGAGTGGTCGCCCCCGCGCCGCCGTGGCCTCGTCTCCGGCCTCATCATGTCGATGGCTCCGTGGGCGCAGTCGACGATCGCCTTCGCGACCGCCGGACTGATCGCGCTCCTCGGTCCTGCCGCGTACGCCGGGTGGGGCTGGCGCCTCTCCTTCGTCGCCGGGGGCCTGGCGAGCCTGGCGCTCCTCGCCTACTACTCGGCGCGCGTCGCCGACGCGCCGGGCGTCGTGCGGGAGCGCGAGCTCGCGGGCGAAGGGAGGGCCCGCACCTCCCTGGGGCTGCGCGCCGTCCTCGGCGGTGCGTATGCGGGCGCCTTCTGGCAGATGTTCGGGCTGATGAGCGGGCTGTGGCTCATGACCAACATGGTCGTCATCCTGGTCACCGGTCGGCTCGACGCGGACGCCGGTCTCGCCGGCGGTGCCGTCGCCGTCGTCATGGGCGTCGCCGCCGTCACCCAGGCCCTCGTCATGTCGACGACCGGCCACCTCTCGACGCTCGTCGGCCGCCGCCGGTTCCTCGTCGGCTGGGGACTGACGGCCGCCCTGCTCGCGCCCGCCCTGTGGGTCGCCACGATGACCGCGGGCGTCCTCCCCTTCGTCGTCGGCATCGCGCTCCTGCAGGTCGTCACGGTCTGCGGTTACGGACCGGTGGGCGCGTACCTGTGCGAACGGTTCCCCGCCCACGTGCGCTCGACCGGCTACGGCACGGCGTACTCGCTGTCGATCGTGGGACCGGCGCTGTGGCCGTGGTGGATCCCGCAGCTCGAGCGGGTCCTCGGCCACGACGGCTCGGTGGCCGCCGTCCTCGTCGTCGCGGGCCTGCTCGTCGCCGGGTGCGGTGCGCTCGGCCCACGGCTCGCGCCCGCGGACCTCGACCGCGACCTCGCCCGGGTCGTCGCGGGTGAGCGCGTCGACGCGCGGGCCGCGGTGGGGGCCGGCAGATGAGCGACGTGGACGACCTGCGGCCCCGGGTCGCCGCCGCGGTCGGGGCGCTGCGCGAGCGAGCGCCCCTCGTGCACGGCGCGACCGGATCCGTGACCCGGGCCCTCGTCGCCGACGGGCTCCTCGCGGCCGGCGCGCGGCCCATGCTCACCGAGAGCGCCGCGGAGGCTCCGACCCTCGTCACCGTCGCGGATGCCCTCCTGGTCAACCTCGGGTCGCTGAGCACGGACGGCATGGTCGGATTCCTCCCGACGGCGCGGACCGCGGCCGAGCGCGGCGTGCCGTGGGTCCTGGACCCGACGGCGATCGGCATCGCGCCCGTGCGCACGCCCCTCGCCCGCGAGCTGCTCGCCCTGCGACCGTCGGTGGTCCGCGGCAACGCCTCCGAGGTCCTCGTGCTCGCCGGCGGGACGACGGGGGGCCGCGGCGCCGACAGCACCGCCTGCCCCGAAGCGGCCGCCCGCGCGACCCGGGCGCTCGCCCTCGACCACGCGTGCGTCGTCGCCGTCTCCGGTGAGGTGGACCTCGTGACCGATGGCCGGCGCTCCGCCCGGATCTCCTCGGGGACACCGCTGCTCACCCGGGTCACCGGGACGGGTTGCCTCCTGGGGGCGCTGACGGCGGCACACCTGGCGGTGGCGACCCCCTTCGTCGCAGCGGTGGCCGCCACCGCCCTGCTCACCGTGGCATCGGAGCGGGTGGCGCACCTGCGGCCCGGGAGCTTTCGCGTCGGCCTCCTCGACGCGCTCGACGAGGTGGGCGCGGACGAGGTCGCGGGGGAGGTGCGGCTGGCATGGGGCTGATCGACTGGCGCGCGTACCTCGTGACCTCGGGCGACGGGCCGGCCACGGTGGCCGCCGCAGCGGCGGCGGCCACCGCAGGAGCCGGTGTCATCCAGGTGCGGGCCAAGCACCTGCTCGCCGGTGAGCTGCTCGACCTCGTCATCGACGTGGCCGGGGCGGTCGCCGCGGTGGCGCCGGCCACCCGCGTCCTCGTCGACGACCGCGCCGACGTCGCCCACGCCGCCCGCCGCCACGGTGCACCCGTGCACGGGGTCCACCTCGGGCAGGCCGACCTGCCCGTCGCCGCGGCCCGGGCACTCCTCGGGAGCGATGCGCTCGTCGGGCTCACGGCGGGCACCCTCGAGCACGTCCGCGAGGCGGAGTCCCGCAGGGGCGCCGCGCGACCCGACTACCTCGGCAGCGGGCCCTTCCGCCCCACGCCGACCAAGGACGTCGGTCGCCCACCGGTGGGGCTGGCGGGCTACCCCCTGCGCGTGGCGGCGACGCGCCTGCCGGTCATCGCGATCGGCGACGTCACGCTCGCCGACGTCCCGGCGCTGTCGGCGACCGGTGTCGCCGGGGTCGCCGTCGTGCGCGAGGTCATGGGTGCCGCCGACCCGGGCGCCGCCGCAGCGGCGGTGCTCGCCGCGTGGGGCTGAGTCAGGCCCCCTCCGCCACCTCGTCGTCGACGAAGACCGGACGCGCGACGCGCAGACCGGAGAGGGTGATGCCGACGCCCGTGGCCATGAGGAGCAGGAGCACCGCCGTCCACCCTCCGGTCGCCTCGTGGAGGACACCGACGACGAAGGGCCCCACTCCCGCCACGAGGTACCCGATGGGCTGGACGAAGCCGGACAGCTGGGCCGTGACGTGCGGGTCACGGGTGCGCGCCGTGATGAGCGAGATGGCCGTGGGGAAGGCGAAGCCGGACAGGCCGAGCAGCGTCGCCCACAGCCACGGCGCCGCGGCCGGTGCGACGAGCAGACCGAGGTACCCGGCCACCGCGAGCACACCGAAGCCGACCATCCAGGCCGACAGGTCCCGGCTGCGCGCGATGACCGTCGGCATCATCAGGCCGCCGACGATGCCGAGCCCCGCGACGATCGAGGTGTACGCGCCCGCGGACCCGGCCGAGAGCCCTGCGTCGCGGTAGATCTGCGGCAGCCAGCCGAACTGCACGTACGCGTTGGTGGACTGCACGCCGAAGAGGACCGTCAACGCGATCGCGGTCGGGGAGTGGCGGATCCGCGACGTGGGGTTCTCGCCGGCCGAGCGGCGGTGCACCCGGTCCCTGAGGCTGATGACGACCCACGGCACCAGCGCGGTGAGCGCGACGAGCCCCCACATGCCGAGGGCGCCGCGCCACTCGCCGGGCGCGACGGCCGCGACCGGGGCCGCGAGCAGCGGACCGAGCGTGCCGCCGACGGTCAGGCCCATGCCGTAGACCGTCATCAGCCGCACCCCGCCGTCCCTCGAGTGCCTCTTGATCCACGCGGGCACGAGGACATTGCCCAGGCCCATGCCCGCGAGGCCGATCGCGGTGAGGACGAGGAAGACCGCGGCGGAGTCGGTGAGCACGCGGGTGACGAGCGTGATGACGACCGCGAGGACCCCGAGGGTGATGCCGGCCGAGACACCGACGCGACGGGCGAGCCCGACGGCCGCGCCCCCGGCGACCGCGAAGGCGAACCCGGGCAGGGCCGTGAGCACGCCGGCGAGCGTCGACCCGAGGCCGAGCGTGGCCCGCACCTCCTGCAGCAGGGGTCCGAGGGAGGTCGCGCCCGGGCGGAGGTTGACGGAGACGAGCGCCACCGCGGCGACGACCAGGACGGGGCCGAAGGGGGGAGTCCGGTGGATCTTCCCCGTCACCGGGGTCTCGTGGCTGCTCACCACCGTGGTCTACCACCGGTGGTGCCCGGTCGCCGCATCGGTCCCACCCCGCGCCCTGCCTAGGATCACCCTCATGCCCGACCTGACGACGCCCGAGCGGACCGTACCGAGCTGGGACGAGTACTTCCTCGGCATCGCCGGCGCGGTCGCGGCGCGCGCCAAGTGCACGCGGCGGCGGGTCGGTGCCGTGCTGACGATCGACCACCGGATCATCGCGACCGGGTACAACGGCGCGGCCCCCGGCGAGGCGGACTGCCTCGAGGGGGCGTGCCCGAGGGGGCGGCTCGACTACGACGCCGTGCCCGGCCTGGGGGACTACGACCGCCCGGGCACGCCCGGGTTCTGCATCGCGATCCACGCGGAGGTCAACGCGCTGCTCTTCGCCACCCGGGACACCAAGGGGGCGACGGCGTACATCACCGACCCGCCCTGCCCGGGCTGCCGCAAGGCCCTCGCCGCGGCCGGCATCGTCCGGGCCGTGTGGCCCGAGGGCTCGCACGACCGGCAGGGACTCACCGACTGGGGGTGACCCCCCTTCCCGCGGCGACGCGGCATGGGGACAATGGGGCATGAGCAACGACGCGAGCCCCCACGACACCCCGACCCCAGCCGCCGCCGTGGTGGCGGCGCTCGACGGCAGCCACCGGGACGCCGCAGTCCTCGCCTGGGCCGCCGCCGAGGCCACGGCCATCGACGCGCCCCTCCACCTCGTCCACGCCGTCGACCTCGGCACGCCGCTCTCCGCGTACGGCGAGCTGCTCACCAGCCCCGAGATCGTCGAGCGGGTCGAGGAGGAGTCCGAGCGGGTCGTCGCGCAGGCCCGCGCCCAGGTCGTCGCCGAGCACCCCGACCTGTCGGTCACGACAGCGCTGCCCACGGGTGCCCCGGCCGGTGCCCTGCTCAACGCCGCCAGCGGTGCCCGCGTCCTCGTCGTCGGCTCGGCCCGCAAGAACCGCGCCCAGCGCATCGTCCTCGGCACGACCTCGCTGAGCGTCGTCGCCCACGCCCCGTGCCCGGTCGTGCTGGTGCCCGAGGGCAGCTCGACGAAGGGGGACGGGCGCGTCGTCGTCGGCGTCGACGGCAGCGACCACAGCCGCTTGGCCTTCCGGCACGCGCTCGACGCCGCCCAGGTGCGCGGCAAGCAGGTCACGACGGTCACGACGTGGAACGTCGAGGTCGAGCACGGCGTCGTCGTCACCGAGCCCGGCACCCCGGCGTGGGAGGCGGTGGATGCTCGCTACCGCACGATGGCCGAGCGCACCATCGCCGAGGACCGTGCGGCGCACCCCGAGATCGACGTCACCGTGGAGGTCCACCACGGCCGGGCCGCCGACACCCTCGTCGAGGTGTCCGAGGGCGCGGACATGCTGCTCGTCGGTTCGCGGGGTCGCGGCGGGTTCCGCGGGATGCTCCTGGGCTCGGTCTCGCAGCGCGTCCTGGCGCTCGCGACCTGCCCCGTGGCGGTCCTGCACCGGCACTGAGCCACCGCGCGCGGGGCCCGGCGACGGGCGTCAGGCCCCGTGCGCGTCCCAGAACTCGTGCATCGCGGCCAGGCCCTCCGGGGTGTCCTGGGGGCGGTGGCCGCAGCCCGGGACGACGCGGTGGGTCGCCCCCTTCGCCTCGAGCGCGGCGGCGACCTCCGCGTACATCGGGTCGACGCCTCCGGTGATCACGAGCGTCGGCACGAGGGCCGGGGTGTCCGTGCGCAGCGACACCTGCCAGGGCGCCGGGGTCGCCCGGATGCGGGCCGCGACGTCGGCGCAGGTCTCGTCGTCGAGGGCGGGTGCCGGCGCCCCCATGCCCTCGGCGAACCGGGTGATGAACTCGCGCCCGTCGACGCTCGGGTCGTCGGCGACGGCGAAGACCGGGGCCATCGCGCTGATGTGCCGCTCCACCTGTCGGCCGCCGCGGGCCACGTCGTAGCAGGCCGGCTCGATGAGGACCAGGCTGCGCAGGCAGTCGGGTCGGCGCTGCGCGGCGAGCATCGCGGTCACCGCGCCGTAGGAGTGCCCCACGAGGTGCCCGCGACCCTCGAGGGCAGCCAGGGCACGGTCGGCGTCGCGCTCGGGCTGGTCCGCCTGGCAGGTGCGCTCGAGGAAGACGTGGGTCGGGTCGTGCTCCGCCGCCACGAGGGGCCAGGCGGCGGCGCCGGTGCGGCCGCGGCCGTGGACGAAGACGGTGCGCACGGTGGGGGTGGCCCAGACGCCCATGTCAGCCACGCGCCCGGAGTCGGCCGCCCGGCAGCGCCGGGGCGGGCAGCGGGGCGGGCTGGTCCGGGGCGAAGGGACCGAAGCGGCCCTCGACCTGAGGTTTCTCCGCGATCTCGGCCATCCACGCGTCGCGTGCGGCGACGACGTCCTCGTGGGAGCGACCGACGAAGTTCCACCACATGACGATCTGCTCCCCGAGGGGCTCGCCGCCGACGAGCACCAACCGGGCGCCCGTCGCCGAGCGCAGCGTGATCCTCGTGCGCCCGGGCGCGACGTAGCCGAGCTCGGACTGCTCCAGCGCGGTGCCCTCGACGGTGATGTCGCCGTCGTCGAGCAGGATCGCGTGCTCGTGGTCGGCCGGGACCTCGATGACGGTCTCGGCGTCGGCGTCGAGGAGGATCTCCGCGCCCGTGAGCGCCCCGTCGGTGACGACCGGGGAGCGCTCGCCGAAGAGCTCGCCGAGGAAGACCCGGGCGATGCCGCCGGGCACGTAGACGGGCTCGGGCACGTGGTGCTCGAAGGTCGGCTCGCGGTCGACCGAGGCGGCGGGCAGGGCGAACCACAGCTGCACGCCGTGGAGGGTGGTCGTGCCGTCGGTGGAGAACTCCGAGTGGCTCACCCCACGGCCGGCGGTCATGAGGTTGAGCTCGCCGGGTCGGACGATCGCGTGCGCGCCGGTGGAGTCACGGTGCTCGATCTCGCCGGTGAAGAGCCACGAGACCGTGGCGAGCGCGGTGTGCGGGTGCCGCGGGACGACCATGCCGCCGGTGCTCGCGACGTCGTCGGGGCCGTAGTGGTCGAGGAAGCACCATCCGCCGACGAGGGAGCGCTGCCGCGACGGCAGCGTCCGCCGCACCGGCATGGCACGCGGTCCACCGAGGGGTACCTCACGGGGCTGCAGGATCTGTACGTCGTCCACCTGATCACGCTACCCCGCGCCCGTTGGACACGGCCCGGTCGACTGCTGGAGGGTGGGCCCGTGACGGATGCGACCTCCTTGATCGTCCACCTGGCTGCTGCG
The DNA here is from genome assembly GCF_001591405.1 of Janibacter terrae NBRC 107853. Taxonomy (GTDB): domain Bacteria; phylum Actinomycetota; class Actinomycetes; order Actinomycetales; family Dermatophilaceae; genus Janibacter; species Janibacter terrae. Next base: position 160,678 of record NZ_BCUV01000007.1, on the reverse strand, counting down.
CGGGGGGTCGACACCCAGTGGTGGGACTGGCGCGGCGAGCACCGCGACGTCCCCGAGGACACCCTGCGGGCGGTGCTCCAGGCCATGGGCGAGGACGTCGGCAGCGAGGCCGAGGTCGCCGCGGGCCTCGAGCGGGCCCGGACCGCGCCGTGGCGCCGGACGCTGCCCCCGACCGTCGTGCAGCGTGAGGGGGACCCCCTTCGCCTCCTCGTGCACGTGCCGCACGGGAGCGAGGTGGCCGTCCACGTCGTGCTCGAAGGGGGCTCCCGCCGCGACCTCGATCAGCTCGAGCACGTCGTGGAGCCGGTCGACGTCGACGGCGCGCTCGTGGGCGAGGCCGCGTTCGCGGTGCCGGCGGACCTGCCGCTCGGCTGGCACGAGCTCGTGGCCCGGACCGACGCGTCGCCGGACCCGGGGAGCCGGGCGGTGCTCGTCACCGTCCCGCAGCGGCTGGAGCTGCCCCCCGTGCTCGCGGAGGAGCCGAGGACCGGGCTCATGACGCAGCTGTACCAGGTGCGTGGCTCCGGCAGCCAGGGCATCGGGGACCTCGGCGACCTGGCGACGTTGGGGGAGTGGGCCGCTCGCGCGCACGACGCGCACTTCGTGCTCGTCAACCCGCTGCACGCGGCCGAGCCGGTCGCGCCGATGGAGCCCTCGCCCTACCTGCCGACCTCGCGCCGGTTCCTCAACCCCGTCTACACCGACCTGCGGCAGGTACCCGGGCTCGACGCGCTGCCGACCACGGCACGCACGGAGTACGACGCGCTCGTGGCCGAGGCGGCGGCTCTCAACGCCGCGGACACGATCGACCGCGACGCAGCCTGGGCCCTCAAGCAGGCCGCCCTGCGGATCGCCTACCGGTACCTCGCCGAGGACCACGCGTCCGGGGTCGCGGCGCTGCACGCCAGCGAGGGCCAGGCGCTCGTCGACTTCGCGACGTGGTGCAGCCTCGCGACCGAGCACGGGACGCTGTGGGAGACGCAGTGGCCGCAGGAGCTGCACGACCCGGCATCGGACGCCGTGGCGGCCCACCGGGACGCGCACCGCGCGGAGATCTCCTTCCACGTGTGGCTGCAGTGGGTCGTGCGCGGGCAGCTCACGGCCGCGCAGGCGCGGCTGCGGGCAGCCGGGATGGGGATCGGCGTGGTCGCAGACCTCGCGGTCGGCATCCACCCCGAGGGGGCCGACACCTGGGCGCTCGGCGACGCGCTCGCGCGCGGCATCGACGTCGGAGCCCCGCCGGACCAGTTCAACCAGCTGGGGCAGAACTGGTCCCAACCGCCGTGGCGCCCGGACCGGCTCGCCGAGCTCGGCTACGCCCCCTTCCGCGACATGCTGCACGCGGTGCTGGCCGACGCCGGTGGGCTGCGCATCGACCACATCATCGGCCTGTTCCGCCTGTGGTGGGTGCCGGAGGGCCACGCGCCGGGCGAGGGCGCCTACGTGCGCTACGACCACGAGGCCCTCGTCGGCATCCTGGCGCTCGAGGCCCACCGGGCCGGGTGCCTCGTCGTGGGTGAGGACCTCGGCGTCGTCGAGCCGTGGGTGCGCGAGCACCTGCTCGAGCGCGGCGTGCTCGGCACGAGCGTCGCGTGGTTCGAGTGGGGCGAGGACGGCCGCCCGCTGCCGCCCGAGGACTACCGGGAGCTGTGCCTGGCCACCGTCACGACGCACGACCTCCCGCCGAGCGCGGGCTACCTCGCGCTGGAGCACGTGGCGATCCGCGAGCGGCTGGGTCTGCTGACCCGGCCCGTGGAGGAGGAGCGCGCGGCGGAGGAAGGGAGTGTCCGCGCCGTGCGCGAGGCCCTGCGGGAGCGGGGCCTGCTCGAGGACGTCGACGCCCCGGACGCTGCGGTCGTGGCGGCGCTGCACGCGTGGATCGGCCAGACCCCTTCGCGGATGCGTGGGGTGGCGCTCACCGACCTCGTCGGCGACGTGCGTGCGATCAACCAGCCCGGGACCGACGAGGAGTACCCCAACTGGCGCCTGCCGCTGGCCGGGCCGGACCGCCGGCCGGTGCTGCTCGACGACCTCGTCGAGGGATAACCCTGCATCTCCCGCGCGGGGTGCCGGAGCGGTCACCGAAGAGTCACAGTTGTGTCTCACCCCACACCGGTTCGTCCTCTGGGCCCGCCGCGTGGTTTTTGATGTGCGGAGCAGTCGCGACAGCGCTGCTCCCAGGGGTGGACCCGGACCGTCGGGAACGCCGTATGAACCCGCCTTCCCGGCGGCATGACGTAGGAGGACATCCATGCGAGTCAAGTCTCGCGCGATGGCTGTTGCCAGCATCTCCGCGGTCGCGCTCCTCGCGACCGCCTGTGGCGGCGGCAGCGACGACGAAAGCACTTCGGGCGGTGGCGAGGGCGGCACCATCACCGCGTCCGGCTGCAACCCGGAGAACCCGCTCGTCGCGGGTAACACCGCTGAGACCTGTGGCGGTGACGTCCTCGACGTCCTGACCGCGAAGCTGGTCCACTACAACCCGGAGACGGCCGAGCCCGAGAACGACATCGCCGAGTCCATCGAGACCGACGACAACCAGACCTTCACGGTCAAGCTGAAGAAGGGCTACAAGTTCCACGACGGGAGCGAGGTCCTGGCCAAGAACTTCGTCGACGCGTGGAACTACACCGCCAACGGCGAGAACGGTCAGCAGGGCAGCTACTTCTACGAGCCCATCGAGGGCTTCGCGGACCTGCAGTGCACCGGTGACGACGAGAAGAAGCCGTGCGCCGGCAAGGGTGCGCCGAAGGCCAAGGAGCTCACGGGCCTCAAGGTCGTCGACGACCACACCTTCACGATCAAGACCACGGAGAAGGTCTCCAACCTCCCGCTGCGCCTGGGCTACACCGCCTTCGCGCCGCAGCCCGACTCCTTCTTCGAGGACCCGGAGAAGTTCGGCGACAAGCCGATCGCGGCCGGGCCGTACAAGCTCGACTCCTGGGAGAAGAACCAGGCGATCACCCTGAGCAAGTTCGCCGACTACTCCGGTGACTTCGGGGGCAACGCCGACAAGATCATCTTCCAGAACTACCAGGACTCCGACGCCGCGTACGTGGCCCTGCAGTCCGGTGACCTCGACGTCGTCCGCGAGATCCCCGCGAGCGCCCTCGTCGACAACAAGTTCAAGGACGACCTCGGTGAGGGTCGTTACCTGGAGAAGGAGAACTCCACCCTCCAGTTCATCGGCATGAACTACCACGTCGACCCGAAGCTGAAGGACGTCAAGGTCCGTCAGGCCCTCTCCATGGCGATCGACCGCAAGACGATCGTCAAGCAGATCTTCAACGACGCCTTCACCCCCGCCACCGGCTGGGTCTCCCCGGTCGTCGACGGCTACAAGGAGGGCACCTGCGGCGAGTTCTGCGAGTTCAACCCGGAGAAGGCCAAGCAGCTGCTCAAGGAGGGTGGCGGCTACGAGGGCAAGCTGACCCTGACGTACAACGGTGACGCCAGCCACAAGGGCTGGACCGAGGCCGTGTGCAACTCGATCAACAAGACCCTCGGCATCGACTGCGTCGCGACCCCCACGGTCGACTTCGCGACCATGCTGACCAAGCTCGGCAACGACGAGCTCAAGGGCATGTTCCGCATGGGCTGGGTCATGGACTACCCGTCCATCGAGAACTACCTCTCGCCGATCTACGGCAAGGGTGCGAGCTCGAACTACTACGGCTACGCCAACGACGACTTCCAGAAGAAGATGCGTGAGGCCGGTGCCGCCGAGACGCCCGAGGAGGCCAACAAGCTGTACCAGGAGGCCGAGGGCATGATCGCCAAGGAGTTCACGACCATCCCGACGTGGTACGGCAAGACCATCATCGGTTGGTCCGAGAACGTCTCCGACGTCCAGGCGACCCCGTTCGGCAACCCCGACCTGGCCGCGATGAAGGTCAAGAGCTGACCCTGACGCAGGGTTGACGACGCACGACCGCCGGCCGGCCATCCCCACTCGAGATGGCCGGCCGGTAGTCGTGCCGACCGGCGTCCGCACGGCGTAGCGTCGGTCACATGCACATGAGTTAGCCTCACCCGGCACCCCGGGTCGAGGTGCGTCCCAGATCCGAAGGAGGTGCCGTGGGCAAGTACATCGTCCGTCGATTGCTCCAGATGATCCCGGTGATCATCTTCTCCACGTTCCTGATCTATGCCATGGTCTTCGCCATGCCGGGTGACCCCACGGCTGGCAAGTGTGGTGAGCGGCCCTGCCCGCCGGCCTACATCGCCGCGTTCAACGAGAAGTACCACCTGAACGAGCCGTTGCCGATCCAGTACTACGAGTACGCCAAGGACGTCGCCCAGGGTGACCTCGGTGAGAACCAGTTCGGCCGCCCCGTCTCCGAGGAGCTCGCCGAGCGCTTCCAGGTCACGGCCAAGCTCGGTGTCATGGCCCTCGCCTTCGAGGGTGTGCTCGGCATCGCCGCCGGAGTCCTCGCCGGCCTGCGCAAGGGCGGGTTCATCGACAACCTCGTCCTCGTCAGCACCCTCTTCGTCATCTCGGTGCCGGTCTTCGTCATCGGTACCGTCCTGCAGTACACGATCGGCCTCAACCTCGAGCTCCTGCCGCCGCTCGCCCGCGGCAAGAACCCGGAGTTCACGGCGCTCATCCTGCCGGCGATCGTGCTCGGCTCGACCTCCCTGGCGTACATCGCACGCCTCATGCGGACCAACATCGCCGAGAACGTGAAGTCCGACTACGTGCGCACGGCCAAGGCCAAGGGGCTGACCCCGCGCCGGATCATCGGTGTGCACACGCTGCGCAACTCGATGATCCCCGTCATCACCTTCATGGGCTACGACTTCGGTGCCCTGCTCGGTGGCGCGATCGTCACCGAGGGCATCTTCAGCATCCAGGGTGTCGGTGGGTACATCTTCGAGGGCATCCGCCACCGGGACGGCGTCGCCGTCGTCGGTGCGGTCACGGCGCTGGTCATCGTGTACCTCCTCGTGAACCTGCTCGTCGACCTGCTCTACGGCGCCCTCGACCCGAGGATCAGCAATGACTGACGACCACGCGACGCGCGACGTCGCCACCCAGCCCGGACCCGGCGAGGACGAGGTCGGCGCCACGACGACCCGCGGCGGGGCCCTCGCCGCGGACACGACGCAGGACACCGGTCAGGCGCGCTCGCTCACCTCGGACGCGTTCCAGTCCTTGAAGCGCAACCCGCTCTTCTGGATCTCCAGCGTGCTGATCATCGTCCTCATGCTGATGGCCGCGTTCCCGTCGATCTTCACGCCCTACGACCTGAAGTTCAACGACCTGAGCATCGCCCGTCAGGGACCGAGCGCAGACCACTGGTTCGGCACCGACATCCAGGGCGCCGACATCTACACGCGCACCGTCTACGGCGCCCGGGCCTCGATCCTCGTCGGCGTCCTCGCGACGCTCGGCGTGCTGCTCCTCGGCTCCTTCCTCGGGCTCGTGGCCGGCTACGTCGGTGGCACCGTCGACACCCTGATCAGCCGCATCGGCGACATCTTCTTCGCCATCCCGCTGCTGCTCTCGGGCATCATCTTCCTGTCCTCGCTGCAGGACACCGAGAAGCTGCTGGGCATCCCGATCCAGGGCTACCTCGGCGTGATCATCCAGGTCGTGCTCGTCTTCGTGATCTTCGGCTGGCCGAGCCTCATGCGCCTCATGCGCTCCTCGGTCATCCAGGTCAAGCCCAACGACTACGTCCAGGCGGCCCGGGCCCTCGGCGCCTCGCCGATGCGGATCATCCGCCGGCACGTCCTGCCGAACGCGATGGCACCGGCGATCGTCGTCTCGACGATCAACCTCGGTGCCTACATCGCGGCCGAGGCGACGCTGTCCTTCCTCGGTATCGGTCTGCGTCCGCCGACCGTCTCGTGGGGCGTCATGATCAGCGACTCGCTGCAGACGGTGCGGGCCTCGCCGCACATCCTCTTCTTCCCCGCCCTCTTCCTCAGCCTGGCGGTCCTGGCGTTCATCATGCTCGGCGACGCCGTGCGTGACGCCTTCGACCCCAAGAGCCGCTGAGAGTCAGGTGAACCAGTACATGAGCACGACGACACCAGCGGGCGAGCACCTCCTCGAGGTGGACGACCTGTACGTCGAGTTCCACACCCATGAGGGCGTGGCCAAGGCGATCAACGGCGTGAACTTCAGCCTCGACGAGGGCGAGACCCTCGCGATCCTCGGCGAGTCGGGGTCGGGCAAGTCGGTGACCGCCCAGGCGATCATGGGCATCCTCGACATGCCGCCCGCCAAGATCCCCGGCGGACGGATCCTCTACAAGGGTCGCGACATCCTGACGATGCCCGAGGAGGAGCGGCGCAAGATGCGCGGCCCGGAGATCTCGATGGTCTTCCAGGACGCGCTGAGCTCCCTCAACCCCGTCTTCCCCGTCGGGTGGCAGATCGGCGAGATGTTCCGCGTCCACCAGAAGATGAACCGCTCGGACGCCTACGCCAACGCGGTCCGCCTCATGGAGCGGGTCAACATCCCCGGCGCCAAGGACCGCGTCAAGGCCTACCCGCACCAGTTCTCCGGCGGCATGCGCCAGCGCATCATGATCGCGATGGCCATCGCCCTCAACCCCAAGATCCTCATCGCGGACGAGCCGACGACGGCACTCGACGTGACGGTCCAGGCCCAGATCATGGCCCTCCTGCAGGAGCTGCAGGAGGAGTTCAGGATGGGTCTGATCCTCATCACGCACGACCTCGGCGTCGTCGCCGACGTCGCCGACCGGATCGCCGTCATGTACGCGGGGCGGATCGTCGAGCGCGCCGAGGTGAACGACATCTACGCGAAGCCCGCGCACCCGTACACCAAGGGGCTGCTCGAGTCGATCCCGCGTCTGGACCAGAAGGGCCAGAAGCTCTCGGCCATCGGCGGTCTGCCGCCGAACCTCACCCGCATCCCGCCCGGCTGCGCCTTCCACCCGCGCTGCGTCATGGCGCAGGACATCTGCCGCACCGAGCGCCCCGAGCTGCTCGACGTCGGTCCGATGCGCCAGTCGGCCTGCCACTTCAGCCAGGAGGTGCTCGATGCCTGATGTGATCCTCAAGGCCCAGGGCCTGAAGAAGCACTACCCGATCAAGGGTGGTGTGCTCCGCACGACCGTCGGCCACGTCAAGGCCGTCGACGGTGTCGACTTCGAGCTCTACAAGGGCGAGACGCTCGGCATCGTCGGTGAGTCCGGGTGCGGCAAGTCCACCCTGGGTCGCCTGCTGATGCGGCTCGAGGAGCCGACGGAGGGCACCGTCACCTTCGACGGCACCGACATGTACTCCCAGTCGGGCAGCGACATGCGCAAGCTGCGTCGCGACATCCAGATCGTCTTCCAGGACCCCTACACCTCGCTCAACCCGCGACGCACCGTCGGTGAGATCGTGGCCGAGCCCCTGGAGATCCACACGGACGTCGTGCCCAAGGGCAAGCGGAAGCAGCGGGTCCAGGAGCTCCTCGAGCTCGTGGGCCTCAACCCCGAGCACATCAACCGCTACCCGCACCAGTTCTCCGGTGGCCAGCGGCAGCGTATCGGGATCGCGCGCGGCATCGCGCTCAACCCCAAGGTGCTCATCTGCGACGAGCCGGTCTCCGCACTCGACGTGTCGGTTCAGGCACAGGTCATCAACCTGATGGAAAAGCTGCAGGACGAGCTCGGGCTGTCCTACATCTTCATCGCCCACGACCTGTCCGTCGTGCGCCACATCTCCGACCGGGTCGGGGTCATGTACCTCGGCCGCATCGTCGAGATCGGCGACGAGGACGACATCTACTCGCGGCCGACGCACCCGTACACGCAGGCGCTGCTGTCCGCGGTGCCGGTGCCGGACCCGACGCTGCGTGGGCAGCGTGACCAGATCGTCCTCTCGGGCGATGTCCCGTCACCCGCCAACCCGCCCTCGGCCTGCCACTTCCACACCCGCTGCTGGAAGGCGCAGGACATCTGCACGACGCAGACCCCGCTGCTTGAGCTGCGCAGCGACGGTGACGGAGAGCACCTCTCGCGCTGTCACTTCGCCGAGCCGCGGGTCATCGTCCGGACCGAGGACGTCAGCGACCAGCAGGGCGGTGGTCTCTTCGCCGGGCAGGGCCTCGTGGACCAGTCCGACGCGGTGGTCGCCGGCCAGGCCGGTGGTGCCACCGGCACTGCCTCGCCGGACACCTCGACGGCCGGCGCCTGAGGCCGACCGCAGGACGCGCGAAGGGGGCGCCCCGCCGGATCACCGGTGGGGCGCCCCCTTCGTCGTGGTGCGGGGCGGTGACGGTCAGGCGAAGGGGATGTCCCCGGTGATGCGCTCGGCCTCGGCCTCCGCGGCCAGGCGCGCCCCGGTCTCGTCCACCGAGCCGGTCACCGCGTGCGGTTGCAGCTCGCCGGAGGCGATCTGCTCGGCCCAGTGGCAGGCGACCTTGTGCTCCGGGCCGGCGTCGTCCCCGAGGGCGCCGCGGATCTCGACCACGCGCAGCTGAGGCCGGTCGGTGTCGCACATCGTCTCCTGCCGCCAGGGGCAGCGGGTGTGGAAGCGGCAGCCGGTGGGCGGGTTGGCCGGCGAGGGGAGGTCGCCGGTGAGGAGGATCTGCTCGCGCGTGTCCTCGACGACCGGGTCCGGGACGGGGACGGCCGACAGCAGCGCCCGCGTGTAGGGGTGCAGGGGAGCGGCGTACAGGCCGTCGGCCGGGGCCTCCTCGACGATCCCGCCGAGGTACATGACGCCGACCCGGTCGGAGATGTGGCGCACGACGGCGAGGTCGTGGGCGATGACGAGGTAGGTCAGCTCGTACTCGTCCTGCAGGTCCGACATGAGGTTGATGACCTGCGCCTGCACGGACACGTCCAGGGCCGAGACCGGCTCGTCGGCGACGATGAGCTCGGGGTTGACGCTCAGCGCCCGGGCGATGCCGATGCGCTGGCGCTGGCCCCCCGAGAACTCGTGGGGGTACTTCTTGAGCGCGGCCGGGGGCAGGCCGACGTCGGCGAGGAGCTGGCGCAGCCGCGGCTGCGCCTCCTTGGCGTTGCTGACGATGCCGTGGGCCTTCATGCCCTCGACGAGCAGCGCCTCGACGCTCTGCCGCGGGTCGAGGCTGCCCATCGGGTCCTGGAAGACCATCTGCAGGTCCTTGCGCCGGCGGCGCAGGTCCTCACCCGTGAGCGTGCTGATCGGCTCGCCGTCGAAGGTCACGGTGCCGTCGGTCGTCGGCTCGAGGTGCAGGATCGCCCGGCCGAGCGTGGACTTGCCGCAGCCGGACTCGCCGACGAGGCCGTAGGTCTCGCCACGGCGAATCTGCAGGTCGACGCCGTCGACCGCGTAGACGTGGCCGACCACCTTGTCGAAGACGACGCCCTTGGTGATCGGGTAGTGCACCTTGAGCCCGCGCACGTCGACGAGGACGTCGTGGGCCGCGGTGCCGGACGGGGTCTGCGGCTCGGTCGTGGTCGTCATCGGACCTCCTGGGTCGTCGCGCCCTCGGCGGGCGAGGGCTCGCCGGCGAGAGGGTTGAAGCAGCGCAGGGCGCGGGACCCGCTCAGGGCGAGCGCCGGCGTCGCCTCCCGGCAGTGGTCGGTCGCGCTCGAGCAGCGCGGGGCGAAGGCGCAGGCGCTCGTCCACGGCAGGTTGTCGGCGACCGACCCCGGGACCGGCTCGAGCCGCGCCCCGCGCTCGCCGTCCAGGCTCGGCACGCTGGCGAGCAACCCGCCGGTGTAGGGGTGCCGGGGCTCGCCGAAGAGCGCGTGGCGCTCGGCGCGCTCGACGATCCGGCCGCCGTAGAGGACGTTGATCTCGTCGCACAGGCCGGCGACGACGCCGAGGTCGTGCGTGATCATGATCAGGGCCGTGCCGGTGTCCTCGACGAGCTCGCGCAGCAGTGCGAGGATCTGCGCCTGGATCGTCACGTCGAGCGCGGTCGTCGGCTCGTCGGCGATGAGCAGCCGCGGCTCGCAGGCCAGCGCCATGGCGATGAGCGCCCGCTGCCGCATCCCGCCGGAGAGCTGGTGCGGGTAGTCCCGCAGCCGGCGGTCGGGGTCGGGGATGCCGACCTTGGCGAGCATGTCGCGGGCGTGCGGCGTCGCCTCCTTGCGGGACATGCCCTTGTGTCGCTCGAGGACCTCGGTGACCTGCCGACCGATGGGGACGACGGGGTTGAGGGAGGACAGCGGGTCCTGGAAGATCATGCCGACGTCGCGACCCCGTCGTGCGCGCATCTCCTTGTCGGACAGGCCCAGCAGGTCGGTCCCCTCGAGCTCGACGGTGCCGGTGACCCTGTTGCCGCGGGTGGGCAGCAGGCCCATGATCGCGAGCGAGGTCACGGACTTGCCGCAGCCGGACTCGCCGACGAGGCCGATCGTCTGACCGGGCTGGACGTCGAAGCTCACGCCGTCGACGGCGACGAAGGGTTCGGCCCCCTGCCGGGTGAAGGTCACCGACAGGTCGCGCACGGACAGCAGGGGAGAGGCCGCGTCGGCGGCCCGGTGGGTCGAGGCGGTCGCCATGCCGCTCACCTCCGGCTCTTGGGGTCGAGGGCCTCGCGCAGCGACTCACCCATGAGGGTGAACCCGAGCGCGACGACGATGATGCACAGCGCGGGGTAGACGGCGAGGTGCGGGTGGTCCTGGAAGTAGGTCTCGGAGGTGCCGAGCATCTGCCCCCACTCGGGGACACGGTCGTCGGGCAGCCCGAGGCCCAGGTAGGACAGCGCGGCGGCATCGATGATGGCGGTCGCGAGCACGAGCGTCGTCTGCACGATGACCGGCCCGAGCGAGTTGGGCAGCATGTGCCGCAGCACGATCGCCGAACGCCTGACGCCGAGGGCCCGGGCCGCGAGGACGTGGTCCTTGCTGCGTTGCGCGAGCATCGAGCCCCGCAGGAGCCGGGCGAAGATCGGCACCTGCACGACCGCGATGGCGATGATGACCGTCCACTGGCTCGGCCGCGCGGCGATGGCCGCGATGGAGAAGGCGAGCAGCAGGCTCGGGATGGAGAGCATGACGTCGACGACGCGCATGATGACGGCGTCGACCGCCCCGCCGAAGGCCCCCGAGAGGGTGCCGAGGACGAGCCCGCCGCCGAGCCCGCCGATGGTCGCGGCGACCCCGACGATCAGCGTCTGGCGGCTGCCGACGATGAGCCGGGAGAGGAAGTCGCGGCCGGAGCTGTCGGCGCCCAAGGGGTAGCCGGGTTCCGGGCCGGGGATGGGGTTGGACTGCGGGCTCACCTTGTCGATGAGCGGGTTGTCGGCCGGGTCGTGCGGCGCGATCCACGGCGCGATGACCGCCAGGACGATGAAGGCGATCGTGATGGCCAGGCCGAGGAGGAAGATCGGGTTGCGGCGCAGCCGTCGCCACGCCGAGGCGACCAGGCCGACCCCGCCGGTGTCCTTGATGTGCCCGGCCTCGGCGACGGTCGTCGTGCCGCTGCTCGCGGCGAGCGCGTCGATGCGTTGCTTGCGACGGGAGTTCATCGGGTCCTCACTCGGGGGTCGACGACGGCGTAGAGGATGTCCACGAGCAGGTTGACGAGCACGTACGTGCACGCGGCCGCGAGGATGAGCACCTGCAGGACCGGGTAGTCGCGCAGGCTGAAGGCCTGTCGCAGGGCGTCACCGATGCCGGCGAGGTTGAAGACCGACTCGGTGAGGACGGCGCCGGCGAGCAGCCCACCCATCTGCAGACCGATGGCCGTGATGACCGGCAGCAGCGCGTTGCGCATGACGTGGCGGCCGCGCACGACCCGCTGGGTGAGGCCCTTGGACTCGGCGGTGCGCACGTAGTCCTCGTCGAGGACCTCGAGCACGCTGGCCCGGGTGATCCGGAAGATCATGGCGAAGGGGATGGAGGCCAGGGCGATCGCCGGCAGCAGCAGGTGCTTGAGCGCGTCCCACGCGGCGTCCCACTCCCGGGTGAGCAAGCCGTCGAGGACGAAGAAGCCCGTGACGCGTGTGGCGTCGACCTCCTGCCGGCCGGAGACCGGGAGCCAGTGCAGCTCCTGCGCGAAGAGGTAGCGCAGCAGGAAGGCGAGGAAGAAGACGGGGACCGCGACGCCGACGAGCGACCCGACGACGCTGAGGTTGTCGAGCATGCTGCCGTGCCGCTTGGCGGCGAGGTAGCCGAGGGGGAGGGCCAGGCCGATCGCGATGACGAGGGCCAGCACGCTCAGCTCGATCGTCGCGGGGAAGCGGTCGAGGAGCAGCTCCATCGCGGGCTTGCCCGGCTGGACGCCGTTGGAGACGCCGAAGTCCCCGGTGACCGCCCGCTTGAGGAAGGTCCAGTACTGGACCCAGATGGGTTCGTCGAGCCCGAGCTCGTGGGTGAGGCGGGCGCGGCTCTCCGGGGTGGCGCGCTCGCCGAGCATCGCGGAGACGATGCCGCCGGGCAGGGCCCGCAGCCACAGGAAGAGCAGCAGCGAGAGGACGAAGACGACGAGCACCAGCTGCATGAGCCGGCGGAAGATGAATCTCAGCACGGATGCGCTCCTGACGTGGATCGCGGACGGGGGCCGCCTCGACCGGGTGGTCGAGGCGGCCCCGTCACGTGGTCACCTGCGGTTGGGCGTCACTTGCCGCCGACGGAGACCGTGGAGAAGCGCTCGGCGGTCAGCGGGCTGGCGACCAGGCCCTCGACGTCCTCGTTGACGACGATGGCCGGCGGGGAGTGCGAGATCGGCAGACCGGGGACGTACTCGTCGTGGATCTTCTTGTTGAGGTCCTCGTACATCGAGGTCCGCTCACCCTCGTCCACCGTCGAGTCGGCGGCCTTGAGCTCCTTGCTCAGGTCGGCACCGAAGTCCGTCGCCGAGGTGTGGAAGTCGTTGGACTTGAGGTTGCCGAAGAAGGTGCCGATGAAGTTGTCCGCGGTGTTGTAGTCACCGGTCCACCCGAGCAGCCACGCGTCGAACTGGCCGTTGTCGACACCGTCGAGGTAGCCGCCGTTCCACGGCTTGGTGACGACCTTGACCTTCACGCCCACGGCCTCGAAGTCCTTGCGGATCGCCTCGTGGATCTTCTGCGGGTTGGGCATGTACGGGCGGGTGACCTCGCTCGGGTAGGCGAAGGTCAGCTCGAGGTTCTCCTCGCCGGCCTCCTTGAGCAGCTTCTTGGCGCCCTCGGGGTCGTACTCGGTGACCGCGACGTCCTTGTTGTAGCCCTCGACGGTGTCGGGGATGAACTGGGACGCGGCGGAGGCGCCCTCGGGCAGCTGCGACTTCACGAGCTGCTCGCGGTTGACGGCCATGTCGAGCGCCTGGCGGACCTTGAGGTCCTTCAGCGCCGGGTTCTTCTCCGGGTTGAAGGCGACGTAGAGGATGTTGAAGGGGTCGCGGATCTCGACCTTGTTGCCGTCGTCCTCGAGGCCCTTCCAGTCCACCGGGTTGGGCAGGTCGTAGCCGTTGATGCTGTCGGCCTCGAGCTCCTGCCGGCGGGTGCTCTCGTTGGGGATGATGTTGAAGACGACCTTGGCGTTCTTCGCCTTCTCGCCCCAGTAGTCGTCGTTGCGCTCGAGGGTGACGGTCTTGTTCGCCTCGTCGTACGTGCCGAAGGTGTACGGGCCGGTGCCGACGGGGTTCTTCGAGTTCGCCGGGTAGGCGAACCCCTCGCCCTGCTTCTTGACGTCGTTGGCCTTGCCCTCCTCCAGTGCCTTCGGCGACTGCATGGCGAAGGCGGACAGCGAGAGCATCGCGGGGAACTTCGAGGTCGCGCGGGCGATCTTCAGCTCGACGGTCTGCGCGTCCTTGGCGGAGCAGCTGCGGTAGAGGGCGTCCTTGCCGAAGCCCTCCATCGTGTAGGCCCAGTACTCGGCCGGGCCGGCCTGGGCGGTCGCGTTCTGGTCGGCCATGCGCTCGAAGTTGGCGCAGACGGCCTCGGCGTCGAAGGTCTCCCCGTCGGTGAACTTCACGCCGTCGCGCAGGGTGAAGGTCCAGGTCGTGCCGTCCGCGGACGGCTCCCACTCGGTGGCGAGGCCGGGCCCGATCTCGGAGCCGCCCTCCTTGACCTCGACGAGGCCCTCGAAGATCTGGCGGGTCACGCGGAAGGTCTCGCCGTCGCTGGCGTAGAAGGGGTCGAAGACCTCGGGCGCGCCGGCGGCGCCGAAGGTGAAGGTGCCGTCCGTGCTGCCGCCGCCACCGCCGTCGCCCGACTCGTCGCGGTCGCTCTGCGCGCACGCGCTCAGGGTGAGTGCGGTGGCGGCGAGAGCGGCCAGCGGGGCTGCTTTCCTCATCGACATGGTGTTCCTCGCTCCGTGTCCGGCCCGGGCAGGGTTCCCGGGGGTTGGCCCGGGCACGGGGACGCGGCCCACGACACACCGGGTAGAGCGGAACCTAACCCCATCCTGCGGCCGATGTGGGTCTGCGCCCTCACCTTTACCGGAGTGAGACCACGGGGGCGCGACTCGTGCGGTGACAGCGGGAAAACCCTCGGCGCCACCGACGAAGGGAAGGTCACCCCCCTTCCATTTGGGGCATGGGGAGGTCGGCTGAGAGAATCGCGGACATGCCCATGACTTCCCGCAGCGACATCCGCAATGTCGCCATCGTCGCCCACGTCGACCACGGCAAGACCACCCTCGTCGACAAGATGCTCTGGCAGGGGGGTGCCTTCGGCGAGCACGACCACGTCGACGAGCGGGCGATGGACAGCGGTGACCTCGAGCGTGAGAAGGGCATCACCATCCTCGCCAAGAACACGGCGATCCACTACAACGGCCCCTCCGCGGCCGCCCACGACGCCCCCGACGGCGTCACGATCAACATCATCGACACCCCCGGTCACGCCGACTTCGGCGGCGAGGTCGAGCGCGGCCTGTCGATGGTCGACGGGGTCGTCCTGCTCGTCGACGCCTCCGAGGGCCCGCTGCCCCAGACCCGCTTCGTCCTGCGCAAGGCGCTCGCGGCGAAGATGCCCGTCATCCTCGCGATCAACAAGGTCGACCGTCCCGACAGCCGCATCGCCGAGGTCGTCGACGAGGCCTACGAGCTCTTCATGGACCTCGACGCCGACGAGGAGCAGATCGACTTCCCGATCGTCTACACCTCCGGCAAGAACGGCGCCGCGAGCCTCAACCGTCCCGAGGACGGCACCCTGCCGGACAACGACGACCTCGAGCCGCTCTTCAAGACGATCATGGAGACGATCCCGGCGCCCTCCTACGACGACGACGCCCCGCTCCAGGCGCACGTCACCAACCTCGACTCGAGCAACTTCCTGGGTCGGCTCGCCCTCCTGCGCGTCCACAACGGTGAGCTGCGCAAGGGCCAGCAGGTCACGTGGTGCCGCCACGACGGCACGACCGAGAAGGTCAAGATCACCGAGCTGCTCATCACCGAGGGCCTCGAGCGCAAGCCGCTCGACCAGGGGTCCGCGCGCCCCGGCGACATCATCGCCATCGCCGGCATCCCGGAGATCATGATCGGCGACACGATCGCCGACGCCGACAACCCGATCCCGCTGCCGGTCATCACCGTCGACGAGCCGGCCATCTCGCTGACCCTCGGCACCAACACCTCGCCGCTCGTCGGCCGCGGCCCGACCAAGGGCACCAAGGTCACCGCCCGCATGGTCAAGGACCGCCTCGACAAGGAGCTCGTCGGCAATGTCTCGCTCCGCGTGCTGCCGACCGAGCGCCCGGACGCCTGGGAGGTCCAGGGCCGTGGTGAGCTCGCGCTGGCCATCCTCGTCGAGCAGATGCGTCGCGAGGGCTTCGAGCTGACCGTCGGCAAGCCGCAGGTCGTCACCAAGGAGGTCGACGGCAAGGTCCACGAGCCCGTCGAGCGCCTGACGATCGACACGCCGGAGGAGTACCTCGGCGCCATCACCCAGGTCCTCGCCGCACGCAAGGGCCGCATGGAGCAGATGACCAACCACGGCACCGGCTGGATCCGCATGGAGTTCCTCGTGCCCTCGCGCGGTCTCATCGGCTTCCGCACCGAGTTCCTCACCGAGACCCGCGGCGCGGGCATCGCCCACCACATCTTCGAGGGCTACGAGCCGTGGTTCGGCGCCATCACCACGCGCGTCTCCGGCTCGCTCGTCGCCGACCGCTCCGGGCCGGTCACCGCGTACGCGATGGTCAACCTGCAGGAGCGCGGCTCGCTCTTCACCGAGCCGGGCACGGAGGTGTACGAGGGGATGATCGTCGGTGAGAACTCCCGCGCCGACGACATGGACGTCAACATCACCAAGGAGAAGAAGCTGACGAACGTGCGCGCGTCGTCGGCCGACAACTTCGAGAAGGTCGTCCCCGCCCGCAAGCTCAGCCTCGAGCAGTCACTCGAGTTCTGCCGCGAGGACGAGTGCGTCGAGGTCACCCCGGACGCGATCCGCATCCGCAAGGTCGAGCTCGCCGCCAACCTGCGCGCACGCGCGGCCTCCAAGGCCCGCAACTCCTGAGAGGAGCGCCGATGAGGCGCAGCAGAGGACTCACCGCCGTCGCGGTCGCACTCACCCTCGTGGTGGGTGCGACCGCGTGCACGGACGACGAAGGGGGTGCCCCCCGGGCCAGCACCACGTCCACCGAGGGCAGGGTGAGCGGCGCGAAGGACCAGCTGACCGTCGTCGCCGCGGGGCCGGTGGACGCCTGGGACCCGCAGCGCATCACCTCGCGCCAGGCCGCGGGTTTCGCCTCGCGCACCTGGATGCGCACGCTCACCGCCTACGAGCCCGCGACCGACCTCGCCGGGCAGCGCACGCTCACCGGCGACCTCGCCCGCAGCACCGGCCTGCCCAACAAGGACGCGTCGGCGTGGACCTTCACCCTGCGCAAGGGCGTGACCTGGCAGGACGGCTCACCCATCACCTGCCAGGACGTCCGGTACGGGGTCGCCCGCTCCTTCGACGCCAAGATCTCCTCCAGCGGCTACGCACTGAACTACCTCGACATCCCCAAGAAGCCGGACGGCACGTCGACCTACCGCGGGCCGATCGCGGCGGGCGGGACCTCGGCGAGGTCCAAGGAGCTGATCCAGGACGCCGTGGAGTGCAAGGACGCGCGCACGGTCGTCTTCCACCTCGCCGAGCCGGTCGGCAACTTCGACGAGGTCGTCTCGCTGCCCGAGTTCGCGCCGTACAAGCGCTCGCGCGAGGGCAAGGGCGGCTACGACGCTTTCTCCTCGGGCCCCTACGAGCTCGAGGACGGCTGGACCCCGAGCTCCGGCGGCACGTGGGTGCGCAACCGCGAGTGGGACCGCGCGAGCGACCCCCTGCGTCGTGTCGGACCGGCAACGATCCTGCACAAGGAAGGCGTCGAGCCCAAGGACGCGCTCGAGACGATCGTCGAGGGCGACGACGGCGGGCGCACGCTCATGCTCGACCCGCTCCCGAGCGCCCTCACCCCGGCCCTCGACGAGGCCGGCGAGACGGCCCAGTCGGTCGACGTCGACGGCCAGCTCGTCGACTACCTCGCGGTGAGCGCCACGAGCACGTCGCTGAAGAAGCAGGCCGTCCGCCGGGCCCTCGCCACCGCGACCGACCGGGAGGCCTACACGCAGGAGCGCGGAGCCGCGACCGGTACGCCGACGTGGTCACTGCTCGGCACGGCGCTGCCGTCCGCCCACGAGACCGTGCTCGACCGCGGGCCCGCCGGCGACGCCGCCGAGGCCCGCCGGATGCTCAGGAAGGCCAAGGTCAAGGTGCCCGTCAGGATCAGCGTCGCCCACCGCGGCGGCGACCTCGACGCCGCCATGAAGCGCCTCGAGGGTCAGTGGGAGGACGCCGGCTTCGACGTCACCCTCAAGGCCCTCGACGACGACTACTTCACGCAGATCGGTCAGCGCAAGGTCGCGCAGGAGCATGACGTCATCTGGGCCAACTGGGGTCCCGACTTCCCGTCCGCGGGCACCGTGCTGCCGCCGCTCTTCGACGACCGGATCAACCTGTCCAGGACCTCGGTCGGTCGCGACTACGGCGCCTTCGCCGACAAGGACGTCAACCGGGCCATGGACAAGGCTGCCCGCACCCGCGACCCCGCGGACCGCGCCGACGCGTGGGCGAAGATCGACACCGGGCTCCTCGAGGACGGGGCGTACATCCCCCTTCGCCAGAGCCGTCTGACGTACGCGGCCGGCTCCGAGGTCACCGCGCTCATCGGCAACCCCGTGTACGGAGGTGTCCCCGAGATCGGGGTCATCGGGGTCTCCGAGTGACCGCCGCCGAGCCCGTCGTGGTGACCGGGCGGCCGGCGCGGCTGCTCTTCGTCCACGCGCACCCCGACGACGAGTCCCTCGCGACCGGCGTCGCCATCGCCCACCACCTCGCCGTCGGCGACGACGTCCACGTGCTCACCTGCACGCTCGGCGAGCAGGGCGAGATCATCCCGCCGGAGCTGGCCCACCTGGATGCCGACCACGAGGACACGCTCGGCGAGTTCCGCAGGGACGAGCTGCGTGGGGCCATGACGGCGATCGGCGCCGGCAGCACCGTCCTCGGGGAGGACCAGGAGGCCGGTCGCCTCTCCCGCTGGCGCGACTCCGGCATGGCCGGGACCCCGAGCGCCGACGACCCGCGCGCCTGGGTCCGCTCCGACGACGCGGAGGCCCTCGCGGCCGTCGGCGAGGTCATCGCCCGGGTCGCCCCGGACGTCGTCGTCACCTACGACGCGCACGGCGGCTACGCGCATCCGGACCACATCCGCACCCACGAGGTGACCCGACGGGCCGTCGCCACGATGGACGCGGGGGAGCGACCGGCCCTCTTCGGGACCTTCACCCCGCGCTCGTGGGCGCAGGAGGACCGTCGCCTCCTCGCCGACCTCCTCGTCGGGGTCCCGCAGCTCGCCGACCTCGGGTGGACGCAGCCGACGGGGGACTTCCCCCCTTCGGTCGTCGACGACGCGGTCGTGACCCACGCGGTGGTCGACGCGGACGCCGTCGCCGGGCAGGTCGCCGCCCTGCGGCACCACCGCACGCAGGTGACGCTCGGCCCCGCGCGCACCTACGCGCTGTCCAACGACATCGCCGCGCTGCTGCCCGGGCGCGAGGGCTACGCCCGCCTCGACCTGCGCACCGGCGAACCGGTGCCCGCGGACCCCGACGCGCGCCCGGGGCTGGTGGTCCGCCGATGAGCGGGCTGGCACCGACGGGCCTGCGGCACGCGATGGCGCACTTCGCGACCGGGGTGACCGTCGTGACGACCGTGCAGGACGGTCACGACCACGCGATGACGGCCAACTCCGTCACCTCCGTCTCGCTCGAGCCGCCGCTCGTGCTCGTCTGCGTCCAGAAGGACACCGGCTGGCACGAGGCCGTGACCGAGGCCGGGATCTGGGGCGTGTCGATCATGCCGCGCGACGGGCGACCGGCCGCGAGCTGGCTGAGCACCGGCGGGCGGCCGCTCCACGGCCAGCTGACCCGCATCCCGCACCACCGCGGCGAGCTCGGGGTCGCGCTCGTCGACGACGCACTCGCCACCCTGGAGTGCCGCACGAGCGGCCTGCACGACGCCGGGGACCACACGATTGTCGTGGGGGAGGTCGTCGCGAGCCGCGCCGACGCCCACCGGGATGACCCACTGATCTACTACCGCAGCCGCTACACGACCACGAGGTGACCACATGACGCAGGACGCGAACTGGACGGACGAGGACGTGCTCGACCGTCCCGGGCGGGGCCGTGGGCTGCTCGCCGGCGCCTTCGTGCTCGTCGTCATCGCCGCGCTGTACGCGGCGGCGGCGCTGTACCTCGGCGACAAGGTTCCGGCCGACACCCGCGTCGGCGGGGTCGCCATCGGCGGCCGGACCCCGAGCGAGGCGCAGCAGACCCTCGAGGCCGAGCTGGCCGACGAGGAGGCCGAGCCGGTCGTCGTCGACGTCGCGGGGACCGAGGTCGAGCTCGCGCCCGCGGACTCGGGCCTGTCCTACGACTACGAGGGGTCCGTCGCCGGGCTCACCGGGTTCAGCCTCAACCCTGCCGACCTGCTCGCCCACGTGCGCGGCGGCATCGAGCGTGAGGTCGAGGTCGAGGTCGACGAGGACGCGCTCTCCGCGGCCGTCGAGGACAAGACCAAGGCCCTGGACAAGAAGCCGGTCGAGGGCAGGGTGCGCCTCCAGGGCACGAAGATCGTCAAGACCGCTTCCAGGCCCGGCCTGACCGTCCGGCGCGAGGAGCTCGTGCAGGCGATCGCCGACGGCTGGCCGCGGACCCGCACCCACGAGGCGCCGACGAGCGCGCCGGCGCCTGAGCTCTCCCAGGACGAGATCGACCGGTTCGCCGAGGACGACCTCGCCCCGCTCGTCTCCGGCCCGGTGACCGTGCGCACGACCGACCCGCAGGGCAAGGGCGCCGACAAGGACATCTCCTTCGGCGTCCCGGCCGAGTCGCTCGCCGCCGCGGTCTCGATCAAGGACACCGACGGCACGCTCTCCGCGAGCGTGGACGAGAAGAAGGTCGCCGAGAGCACGCTCGCCGCCGGCTCGGCCTCCGGGCACTTCCGCGAGGCCGTCGACGCGGGAGTCGTGCACCGCGGCGGCTCGCAGTTCGCGGTCACCCCCTCGCGCACCGGCCTGGCCCTGCGCGAGGACGGCCTGGGTGCGAAGGTCGCCGGGGCGATGACGAAGTCCGGCGACCAGCGCGCGGTCACGGTCGACTCGCAGGAGTCCGAGCCCGAGCTCACGACCGCCGAGGCCAAGAAGACGCTCCCGAAGGAGCAGATCTCCACCTTCACCACGTACCTGCCCGACAACCCCGTGCGCACCAGCAACATCAAGATCGCCGCCCGCCGGCTCAACGGCGCCTACGTCGCACCCGGCGAGACCTTCTCGATGAATCAGCGGCTCGGTGAGCGCACGCCCGGCAGGGGCTACCAGAAGGCGGGCGTCATCAACGCCGGGCGGCTGACCAACGACTACGGCGGCGGCATCTCGCAGCTGTCCACGACGCTCTTCAACGCGGTCTTCTTCTCGGGCGCGCGGATCGAGGAGTTCCACCCGCACTCCTTCTACATCTCGCGCTACCCCGAGGGTCGCGAGGCGACGATCTCCTGGCCGGACGTCGACAACCGCTTCACCAACGAC
The DNA here is from genome assembly GCF_001591405.1 of Janibacter terrae NBRC 107853. Classification (GTDB taxonomy): domain Bacteria; phylum Actinomycetota; class Actinomycetes; order Actinomycetales; family Dermatophilaceae; genus Janibacter; species Janibacter terrae. The sequence continues at coordinate 139,715 of NZ_BCUV01000007.1, read as the reverse complement.
ACGGGCGCGGGCATCCTCATCACGGCGCAGGTCAACGGGGACGAGGTGACGGTGACCTTCCACGGACGCAAGCCCTACGACGAGGTCAAGGCCGACAAGAGCGCCCGTCGCAACATCACCCCACCGAAGAAGATCACCGACGACAGCAAGGGCTGCGTGCCCCAGTCGCCGGCGCCGGGGTTCACCGTCGACGTCAAGCGCAGCTTCGTCGAGGGCGGCAGGACGGTCAAGACCTCGACCTTCACCACGACCTACATCCCGCAGGACGACGTGACCTGCACCAGGTCCTGACGCTCGCGGCTCGCCCGCGTCAGTCCCGCGCGTAGACGAGCACCGGCCCGTCGACGCTCACCGGGACCTGCTCGCCCGGCTCGGGGGCGCGTCGGCCGGGCACGCGCACGCTGACGAGCGTGCCGTCGGCCAGCGCGACCCGCACGAGAGCGTGGGCCCCGTGGTAGCCGATGTCCTGGACGGTGCCGTGCGGGCAGCGCGGGGAGTCGGTGAGCGTGAGGTCCTCGGGCCGCACGACGACGTCGACCTCGGGAGCAGCCGGGACCTCGCCCCGCGCGGTGACGACGCCGAGGGCGCACGTGACACCACCGGTGCCCGGGTGGCCCGGCAGGCGCATGACGTCGCCGAGGAAGCCGGCCTCACGGGCGTCGACGGGCGCCTCGTACACCTCTCGAGGCGTCCCGATCTGGCTGAACCGTCCGTCGCGCATGATCGCGACCCGGTCGGCGAAGGACAGCGCCTCCTGCTGGTCGTGCGTCACGAGGATCGTGGTCGCCGAGGTCTCGGCGAGCGCGGTGGCCACCGCCTCGCGCGTGCTGGCGCGCAGTGCCGTGTCGAGCGAGGAGAAGGGCTCGTCGAGCAGGACGACGGCCGGGGACAGGGCCAGGGCCCGGGCGAGCGCCACGCGCTGCTGCTGGCCACCGGAGAGCTGGTCGGGGCGACGGGTCGCGGTGCTCGCGGGCAGTCCGACGAGCTCGAGCAGCTCCTCGACGCGGTCGCCGCGTCGCCGGGCCGGTCGGTCCATGCCGAAGGTGATGTTGCCGGCGACGTCGAGGTGTGGGAAGAGCCCGCCGTCCTGGCGCACGTAGCCGATGCCGCGGCGCTCGGGCGGCACCGAGCGACCCTGGCCGTGGACGACCCGGTCGCCGATGCGCACGGTGCCCGCGTCCGGGGTGAGGAAGCCGGCGATGACGCGCAGCAGCGTCGTCTTGCCGCCGCCGGAGGCGCCGAGGACGGCGGTGGTCGTGCCGGTCGGCACGGTGAGGTCGACCCCGTGCAGGATCGGCTCGGAGCCGTACCCGACGGTGATGCCGGCGATGTCGACGGTGCTCATTCTTCGATCCCACTCTGTCGGAGCATCAGGATGGTCAGGGGGGCGGACAGCAGGATCATCATCGCTGCGAAGGGGGCCGCCCCGGCGTAGTCGAACTCGTCGCTCGCGGCCCAGAAGGCGGTGGCGAGGGTCGAGGTGCCGGTCGGTGACAGCAGCAGCGTCGCGGTGAGCTCGGTGGCGGTCGCGATGGCGACGAGCGCGGCGCCGGTGAGGACGGACGGCAGGATGAGTGGCAGCACGACGCGGCGGAAGGCCGCCGCGGGGCTGCAGCCGAGCGAGCGGGCGGCCTCGCCGAGCTCCGGCGGCGCGGCGGCCAGGCCCGCGCGCAGCGAGACCATCGCGCGCGGGATGAACAGGATCGTGTAGCCGAGGACGAGGAGCAGCGGGCTCTGGTAGATCCCCGGCACGTAGCTCACCGACACGGTGATCAGGGCCAGGGCGATGACGACGCCCGGGAGGGAGCTGGCGACGTAGGTGACCCGCTCGAGGACGAGTGTCCAGCCGGAGCGGCGGCGGCTCAGCAGCCACGCGCCGGGCAGGGCCATGACCGTCGTGAGCACCGCGGCGGCGAGCGCGAGGGAGATCGTCGAGCCGGTGGTGAGCAGGAGCGAGGGCCGGATGCCGAGGTCGTCGGCGGGTGCCGCGAGGTGGGCGAGCAGCCACCTGCCGACGAGAGTGACCGGCACGACGAGGGCGACCAGGACGAGCCCGGCGAGGACGACGCAGACCAGCGGCGCCCAGCGTCCGAGGCGCACCTGGGTGCCGCGACGGTGCACTCCGCGCCCGACGCGCGAGGTGCGGGCGGAGCCGCGCACGAGGTGCTCGAGGGTGAGCACGGTGACGCACAGCAGGGCGAGGACGAGCGCGAGCAGGCTGCCCTGGTTGCTGCTGAAGCTCACCTGGTACTGGACGAGGATCGCGGTGGTGAAGGTCGGGTAGCGCATCATCTCGAGCACGCCGAACTCCGCGAGGAGGTGCAGCCCGACGAGGAGGCCGCCACCGCTGATGGCCGGGCGCAGCCGCGGCAGGACGGTGCGTCGCCAGGCGGCCAGCGGGCTCGCGCCGAGCGCGCGGGCGTCCTCCTCGGGCGCGGCGTCGAGGTCGCGCAGGATCGCGGCGACGGGCAGGTAGACGAAGGGGAAGTACGCGGCGGTCGTCACCAGGGCGGCCCCCGCGAGCCCGTCGAGCCCGGGGCGGAAGGAGACCCAGGCGTACGCGGCGACGAAGGCAGGCACGGCGAGCGGGGCGCCGAGCAGGACCCGCCACACCCCGGCGAAGGGGAGGTCGGTCCGCTCGACGAGCCATGCGGCCCCGACCCCGATGAGGATGCACGCGGGGACGGTGACCAGGACGAGCAGGAGGGTGTTGCTGAGCAGCTCGGCCGTGCGGGGCCGCAGCAGGTAGTCGATGGCGCCCGCGGGCGAGCTCCCGAGACCGTCGACGGCGACGACGGCGATCGGGAGCAGGGTGATGGCCGCGACGATGATCGCCGCGGCCATCATCGGGTGCCTAGAGGAGGCCGGCATCGGTCATCAGCTGGGTCACCTTTTCGGAGTCGAGGTCGAAGGGGTCGACGGCGGGTGCCTGGAGCGACTCGAGCGTGGGCAGGTCGGGGTCGGAGTCGGCGCCCTCGGCGACGGCGTACTCCTTGGACCCGCTCGTCTCGAGGACCCGCTGGCCCTCGTCCGAGAGAATGTAGTCGACGAACTGCTGCGCCTCGTCGGGGTGCTTGGCGCCCTTGAGCACGCCGGCCGCGGACAGGCTGACGAAGGCGCCCGGGTCCTCGTGCTTGAAGTAGTGCAGCTTGGTGTTGGCCGTGCCCTCCTTGGTCTCGGCCTGGTCGCGGTACCAGTAGTAGTGGTAGATGACGCCCATCGGGACCTCGCCGGCGTTGACCGCCTTCATCGTCGCGATGTTGTTCTCGTAGATCCGGGCATTGGTCTTCATGCCCTCGAGCCAGCTCTTCGTCTTGTCCTCGCCCTGGTCGGCGAGCATCCCGGCGACGATGGCCTGGAAGTCGGCGCCGGTGGCGCCCGCGCCCCACTGGTCCTTGTACCTCGGGTCCTGCAGGTCCATGAGGGAGGCCGGCAGGTCCTTCTCCGAGACCTTGTCCGGGTTGTAGACGAGGACCGTGGAGCGGGCGGCGACACTGGTCCAGTCGCCGCTCGAGGGGCGCCGGTTCTCCGGGACCTGCTCCAGGGTCTTGGCGTCGATCGGGGCGAGCAGCTTGCTGTCCTCCACGAGGGTCATCGCGGGGCTGTTCTCGGTGAGGAAGACGTCGGCGGGGGACTTCGCGCCCTCTCGCACGATCTGGTGGCCCATCGAGGAGTCCTTGCCGGGGCGGACCTGGGTCTTGATGCCGGTCTTCTGCGTGAAGCCGTCCGCCCACGCCTTGGTGAGGTTGTCGTGCTGGCTGGAGTAGATCTGCAGCGCGTCCGGGTCGGTCGCCGGGCCGTCCGCGCCGCCGCAGGCGGCGAGGGCGAGGACGGACGCGCCGAGGGCGCTCACCATGAGGGTGCGTCGGGTCATCATCGAGGGGTCTCCGATCGATCAGGCGGTCCCGGCCCGGGGGCCGGTCGGGGCGGGGGTGGGACGTCGGTGCCGGGTGGCCAGGTCGGCCAGGGCGAGGGTCGGGCGCTGCAGGAGCCACCACAAGGCGACTCCCAGCGCGAGGGAGGCGATGAGGGCGGCCCACGGGTCGTCGACGACCCGGAAGACCTGCCACTGGACCAGGTAGATGTGCAGCGACGCGGCGGCGACGAGCCCGAGGGGCAGCACGAGCGGTCGCGGCAGCGGGACGCGCGGGACGAGGGCGAGGACGACGATCGCGACGAGCACCGTGAGGCCGCGGCTGGGCTCGACGAAGAAGTCCCACATCCCGACCGCGGTGAGCGCCAGGGTCGCCAGCCGCTGGCGGTGGGTGCGGGCCGCGCCGAGGGCCATGCCGAGGGCGAAGAGCCACAGGACGGACCCGGGCAGGCCGCGCGTCGCGCCGGTCGACTCCGGGACGAGGATCCATCGGGGGACCAGGGCGATCGCCGCGAGGGCCATGCTCCACGCCCACGGGTGGCGCACGTGGAGGCGGCCGAGCCCGGGCACGGCGACGAGCGCGAGCGCGAGGACGGTGCAGGCGAGCAGGGCCTCGATGAACCACAGGTTGATCCGCGCACCCCACTCGACCTCGCCGACGAGCCAGTTGACGAGCAGCACGTTCTCCCAGCCGTAGCCGGAGGCGGTGGCCAGCCCGAAGAGCGCGACGGCCATCGACGGCACCGCGAAGGTGGCGATCGAGCGCAGCCCGCGGCGGCGCCGCTCGGCGGGTCGGGGGTCGTCGAGGGTGAACCGGGTGAGCGACCAGCCGGCGAGCGCGAGGAGCGTGTGCGCGCCGCCGGGGACGGCGACGATCCCGAGGTGGCTGGCGCAGATCGCGAGGGCGGCGACCGCGCGCAGCACGACCGGGGTCTCCGCCCAGCGCACGATGTCGCCGGGGGTGCGCGCCTGCGCCGCGAGAGCACGAAGGGGGACCCGGTGCCAGCCGTCGGGGAGGGGGCCGAGGACCCGCTCGAGCGCCACCGACGTCTGCACGAGGCTGTAGGAGTCGCCGCCGAGGTCGGCGAAGGAGCGGTCCGGGTCGACCTCGTCGCGCCGCAGGGCGCTCGCGACCACGGCCACGGTGGCGGCGAGGAGGTCACCCGTCGGCACGGCCTCGCCTCCCGTCGCCGCGAGCGCGCGCTCGCGGCAGGCGGCCCGGTCGGTCTTGCCGTTGGGGAGGCGGGGCAGGTCGCTCACTGTGTCGACGACGACGGCCCCGGGGGCCAGGCCGGCGGCCCGGACCGCGGTCTCGCGGACGGAGCGGACGAGGTCCGGGGCGCCCCCTTCGTCCGTGACCAGGGTGACGAGCAGGTGGCGGGCGTCGGCGGTGACGACCACCTCGTGGCCGGCGTCGGCGAGGGCGGCGGCGACCCGTCCGAGGTCGATGCGCAGCCCGAGGACCTTGGCGATCTCGTCGCGGCGCCCGATGACCCGCACGCGACCGCCGTCGAGCCGGCCGAGGTCGCCGGTGCGCAGCTCCGCGACCATGCGGCCGAGGGCGAGCTCGTCGGGGTGCTCGGCATAGCCGAGCATGACGCCGGGCCCGGTGAAGACGAGCTCGCCGACGTCCGGTCCGCCGCCGGGGACGTCGCGGTCGAGACGGAAGTCCGACCCGGCGATCGCCCGCCCGACGGCGTCGGGGTGCTCGAGGACCTCGGCGCCGCGCTGGATCGCCATGCGCGCGGTCGCCTCGGTCTGGCCGTACATGACCGCGAGCTCCCAGCCCTGCCGGCGACCGAGCGTCGCGAGCTCGCGCACCCGCTCGGCGCCCAGCGCACCGCCGGCCTGGGTGACGAGACGCAGCGCGGGCGTCCCGGCGCGCAGGCGCGCGTCGACGAGGTCGAAGGTGTGCGGCACCCCCGCGAGGACGCTGACGCCGTGCTCGGCCTGCAGCCGCCAGAACTCGTCGTCCGTCACGGAGCGCTCGGTGACGACGAGGCTGCCGCCGGCGAGCAGCGTGCTGTGCAGGACCGACAGGCCGTAGCAGTAGTGCAGGGGGAGCGAGGTGATCGCGCGGTCGCCCGCCTGCAGGGCGAGGCCCTCGGCGATCGCGGCCGCGTTGCTCGTGAGGTTGTCGTGCGAGAGGCGCACGAGCTTGGGGCTGCCGGTGCTGCCGGAGGTCGACAGCAGCAGCGCGAGGTCGGGGTGCAGCAGGTGCTGGGGCTCGGTCGAGAGGGCCTCGACGCGCTCGCCGACGAGCCGCACGTCCGGGGCGAACCGCTCGGTCACCGACTCCCCGCCCGGGCCGGTGACGAGTGCGACGTGGCCGGCCGCGAGCACCGCCAGGTGGGCGACGACGCCCGGCACGTCGCGGGTCGGGTGGAGGTGGACGAGGCGCCGACCGGTGGCGACGTCGGGCAGCCGGTCGGCGAGCGCCTGGACGCGCGCGGCGAGGTCGGCGTGCGTCAGCACCCGGTCGCCGTCGAGCAGCGCCGGACGGGTCGACCCGGGGTGGACGAAGGGAACCGCCGACCGGCCCCGGACGCGCTCGGGAGCCGGGGCGGCCGTCTCGGTGAGCGTCGCTGTGAGGGTCATGTTGGTGTGCCTATCCTTAGTACTCAGGGCGAGCGTACAACCGTCGACGTCAGGACCTCACATGCACACCCACGTCGTGGACACCTGGTGGTCGGACCTGCGGGCGATGGACCTGGACCTCCTGCCGCTCCTCGACCCGCTCGAGGCGTCCCGGGCCGCCGGCATCGCCCGGCCCGCGGACCTGGGGCGCTTCGTCGTCGGGGCCTGGCTGCTGCGGGTCGCGGTGGGGGCGGCGACCGGGGCCGACCCGCGCGCCGTGGTCGTCGACCGCACCTGCACCGACTGCGGCGGGCCGCACGGTCGCCCGATCGTCGACGGGGTGCACGCGAGCGTCGCGCACGCCGGGCCGCTCGTCCTCGTCGCCACCGCGCCCGTGCCGGTGGGCGTCGACGTCGAGTCCGGCTCCCGCGGAGGGGACATCGCCGCGTGGGTCGTGCAGGAGGCGACCTTCAAGGCCACGGGCGCACGCTCCCCGGACGGCGTCCGGGTGGTCGGCCTGCAGGCGCCCCTGCCCGGCTACCACGCAGCGCTCGCGGTCGGTGGTGAGGCAGTCACCGGCGACGCGGTGGACGTGCGCGCGCACGGGCCGGAGGAGTCGGCGCTCGCTCAGCGCCGGGCGAGGTAGACGTACTCGTGGTGCGTCGTCAGGCCGAGGCCGCGGTAGAGGCGCTGGGCGGGCTCGTTGCCCGGCTCGACCTGGAGGTAGGTCAGGCTCGCGCCGGCGTCGAGGGCCGCGCGGGCGGCGGCGACCGTGAGCCAGCGGCCGATGCCGCGACCGCGGTGCGAAGGGGGGACGTGCAGGCCGTAGAGGCCCGCCCAGCCGTCGTCGAGCGAGACCCGCACGACCCCGGCCGGTCCGTCGGCGTCGCGCGCGGTGAGGAAGACCTGTCGCGGCGGCCGTGCGAGGACCGCTCGCGCCGCGTCGAGGTGGTCGCGCAGGCGCGGTGACCCGCCGGCGAACCAGTCCGCGTCCGGGTGCGCGCCCGCGGCGATGGTGAGCCCGGCGGGTGCGACCGCCTCACCCACCAGCGTCTGCGTCCTGCCCGTCAGGACGTCGGTCCGGTGGCCCTCGAGCCAGCCACGCTCGAGGAGCAGCGCGCCGAGCGGGTCCTCGAGCGTCGCCACGCCCGTCGGCCGGGGCAGCATGACGAGCGGCGTGAGGTCCCGCTCGCGGTACCAGTCCTCGACGGCGTCGACGGCCCGCGGCAGCGGCAGGCCGGGGTCGCCCACGGGCAGGGTCGAGTTGGAGCGGCCCGTCCAGCCGGCGCCGGCGCGCAGGAGCCAGCCGGCCCCCTTCGTCCCGAGCCACGACTCCTCGAGCCCCGGCTGGCCCTTGGTCATGACGAGGTGCAGGTCCTCGATCGTGATGGCGCGGTGCGGGGCGCCGCGGCGCACGGGCCTGGGTGGGATGGCCCGGGCGGCGACGACGAGCTCGCGCCGGAGCGTGACCTCCCCGCTGCGGGTGGCGATGAGCACCCGGTCGTCGTCGAGCGAGAGGAGCTCACCGACCGTGTCCGTGAGCGTGGGACCGTGCTCGGGCACGGGGTCGATCCGGGTGCGGACCGCGACGCGCGTCCCTGTGGTGAGACCCACCATGAGATCGCTCATGGGGCGACATAGTATGTCGGGCATGACGTACGTGATCGCGCAGCCGTGTGTGGACCTCAAGGACAAGGCCTGCATCGAGGAGTGCCCCGTCGACTGCATCTACGAGGGCAAGCGCAGTCTCTACATCCACCCCGACGAGTGCGTCGACTGCGGCGCCTGCGAGCCGGTGTGCCCCGTCGAGGCCATCTACTACGAGGACGACACCCCCGAGGAGTGGGCCGACTTCTACAAGGCCAACGTCGAGTTCTTCGACGACCTCGGCAGCCCGGGTGGCGCGGCCAAGATGGGCATGATCGACAAGGACCACCCGATCGTCGCGGCGCTGCCTCCGCAGGAGCACTCCGAATGACGCAGCGTGAGGACTCGTGAAGTCCCTGCCCGACTTCCCCTGGGACTCGCTCGCTCCTGCCAAGGAGCGGGCGAGAGCCTTTTCCTCCGACGACCCCGCGCAGGGCGACGGCATCGTCGACCTGTCGGTGGGCACGCCCGTCGACCCCACGCCGCAGGTCGTCCAGCAGGCCCTGCGCGACGCCGCCGACGCCCCTGGCTACCCCCAGACCTGGGGCACGCCCGACCTGCGTGAGGGCATCGCGGCCTGGTTCGAGCGACGCCGGGGCGCACCGGACGTCGACCCGGACGGGGTGCTGCCGACGGTCGGCTCCAAGGAGCTCGTCGCGTGGCTGCCGACCCTCCTCGGGCTGGGGCAGGGGGACGTCGTCGGCTTCCCCCGCGTCGCCTACCCCACGTACGACGTGGGCGCGCGGATCGCAGGGGCGACCCCCTTCGCCGCGGACGCCACGACGGCCTTCGGGCCGACGACGCCGGCCACCGCGCCCCGGCTGCTGTGGCTCAACTCCCCGAGCAACCCGACCGGCAAGGTCCTCGGCGTCGAGCACCTGGCCAAGGTCGTCGCATGGGCCCGCGAGCGCGGGGTCGTCGTCGCCTCCGACGAGTGCTACGCCGAGCTCGACTGGCGCTCCGAGGCCGAGCGCGGGCAGTCCTACGCGCAGCTGCCGACGACGCCCAGCCTGCTCGACCCGCGCGTCACGGGTGGCTCCCACGAGGGGCTGCTCACCGTGTACTCGACCTCCAAGCAGTCCAACCTCGCGGGCTACCGGGCGGCCTTCGTCGCCGGCGACCCGAGGCTGGTGCGCCAGCTCACCGAGGTGCGCAAGCACGCCGGCATGATCGTGCCCTGGCCCGTGCAGCGGGCCCTGCTCGCCGCCGTCCGCGACGACGAGCACGTGGCGCAGCAGCGGGAGCGCTACCGGGCCCGGCGCTTGGTCCTGCGGCCGGCGCTGGAGGCCGCGGGCCTGCGCATCGACGACTCCCAGGCCGGCCTCTACCTCTGGGCGACCGCTGGGGAGCCGAGCCGCACGACCGTCGACCGGCTCGCGGCGCGCGGGATCCTCGTCGCCCCCGGCGACTTCTACGGCGCCGCCGGCGCCGAGCACGTGCGCGTGGCCCTCTCCGCGAGCGACGAGCGCATCGCCGCCGCCGCGGCGCGGCTCTCCGCCTGACCCCGCACCCGCGTGGTGGCGCGTGCCGTCGCTCGGGTAGTTTCGGACGTGAAACCGCATGCCCGGGGCCATCGCCTCCGCGGCACGGCACGACCGAAGGGCAGATACCTCATGACCGCTGACGCCACCTTCTCCGCCGCGGGCAAGGACCTGACGTTCCCGCTCGTCGAGGCCTCCGAGGGCAACGACGGCTACAACATCTCCAGCCTGCTCAAGGAGACCGGCAACGTCACCCTCGACGTGGGGTTCGTCAACACAGCCTCCTGCAAGAGCGACATCACCTACATCGACGGCGACGCCGGCATCCTGCGCTACCGCGGGTACCCGATCGACCAGCTCGCCGCGTCCTCCACCTTCGTCGAGGTCGCCTACCTGCTGATCTACGGCGAGCTGCCGACGGCCGACCAGCTGGGTGCCTTCGAGGAGCGCATCTCGCGCCACACGATGCTCCACGAGGACCTCAAGGCCTTCTTCAACGGCTTCCCGCGCGACGCGCACCCGATGCCGGTCCTGTCCTCCGCGGTCTCCGCGCTGGGCACCTTCTACCAGGACAGCCTCGACCCCTTCGACCCCGAGCAGGTCGAGATCTCCACGATCCGCCTCCTCGCGAAGCTGCCGACGATCGCCGCGTACGCGCACAAGAAGAGCGTCGGGCAGCCCTTCCTGTACCCGGACAACTCGCTGAGCCTCACCGAGAACTTCCTGCGGATGACCTTCGGCTTCCCGGCCGAGCCCTACGAGCTCGACCCCGAGCTCGTGCGCGCGCTCGACCAGCTGTTCATCCTGCACGCCGACCACGAGCAGAACTGCTCGACCTCGACGGTGCGCCTCGTCGGCTCGGCCCACGCCAACCTCTTCAACTCCGTCTCCGCCGGCATCCACGCCCTCTCCGGGCCGCTGCACGGTGGCGCCAACCAGGCCGTCCTCGAGATGCTCCAGCAGATCCAGGCGGCCGACCACGGCGCCGAGGACTTCATGAAGAAGGTGAAGAACAAGGAGGACGGCGTCCGCCTCATGGGCTTCGGCCACCGGGTCTACAAGAGCTACGACCCGCGCGCGGCCATCGTCAAGGACACCGCGCACACCATCCTCGAGAAGATGGGCGGCAACGAGCAGCTCGAGATCGCCATGAAGCTCGAGGAGATCGCCCTCGCGGACGACTACTTCGTCGAGCGCAAGCTCTACCCGAACGTGGACTTCTACACCGGCCTGATCTACACGGCCATGGGCTTCCAGCCGAAGATGTTCACCGTCCTCTTCGCCATCGGCCGCCTCCCGGGCTGGATCGCCCAGTGGCGCGAGATGATCGAGGACAAGGACACCAAGATCGGCCGTCCGCGCCAGATCTACACCGGCCCCACCGAGCGCGACTACCTCGGCATCGACAAGCGCTGACCTGTGTCGGCGGCCGTCGGCCCCCTTCGTCCTCGGGCGAAGGGGGCCGACGCGCGTGCGGACCCGCTCAGCCCTCGTGGAGGCGGACGACGACCCGCCCGGCGGGGACGGGCTCGTCGGCGTCCGACCACCCCATGGCGTCCTCGCCGGCACCTCGGGTCCACGTGCGGGCACCGACCTGCACGCTCACGACGTTGCGGGCCTTGGCCTGACCGACCGACCAGGCGCCGACCGCCCAGGCATGGCGCTCGTCGGTCGCGGCGATCGTGACCGTCTGGCCGTCGGCGGTGCCGCTCTGGCCGGTCTCCTCGGACAGGGCCCGGATGAAGGTGTCGGGACGCCCCGCGGCCGTCGGTCCGTCGAGGCGGCAGACGAAGCCCTCGGGGGAGTAGCCGCTCATCGCCGAGGCGATGGTGCGGCCCTCGTGCTCGTGGTCCGCGTAGGCCTGCGGGTACCCGCTGCGCTGGACCTCCTGGGCGATCTCGGTGATGACCATGCCCTCCCAGCCGTCGACCTTGACGAGCGCGTCGTAGAAGGCGGTGGTGGCGTACACCGGGTCCTGCAGCTGCTCCGGTGTGCCCCAGCCCTGGCTCGGCCGCTGCTGGAAGAGGCCGACCGAGTCGCGGTCGCCGTAGGAGAGGTTGCGCAGCTTGCTCTCCTGGATCGCGGTCGCGACGCCGATCGTGCCGGCGCGCGCGGGCAGGCCGCGCTTGACGCCGAGCAGCACGATCGTGCTCGCGTGGTGCATCTGGTCCGGCGCGAAGCTCACGCTCTGCTCGAGCGCGGTCGCCCGGCACTGCTCACCGAGGAAGAGGCCGATCCGGTCCCGGGCGTACCAGGCGCCGACCCCCGCCAGCAGGGCGAGGACGCACACGACCGCGACGACGACCGGCCACCGGGGGGCGCGGTCCTCGTCCAGCGGTGGGTGCGCGGTCCGGGCCACCGTCAGTCGTTGGCGTGCAGCGCGTCGTTGAGCGCGATGCCGTGCCCCGTGCGGTCACGGGCCTCGACGGTGCCGGTGACCGAGTTGCGCACGAAGAGCAGGCCGTCACGGCCGGACAGCTCGGCGGCCTTGACGACCGAGCCGTCGGGCAGCGTGACCTTGGTGCCCGCGGTGACGTACAGACCGGCCTCGACGACGCAGTCGTCGCCGAGGGCGATGCCCACACCGGCCTCGGCGCCGACGAGGCAGCGCTCACCGATCGAGACGCGCTGGGTGCCGCCGCCCGAGAGGGTGCCCATCGTCGACGCACCGCCACCGATGTCGGAGCCGTCGCCAACGACGACGCCCTGGCTGATCCGGCCCTCGACCATGGAGGTGCCGAGCGTGCCGGCGTTGAAGTTGACGAAGCCCTCGTGCATGACCGTCGTGCCGGACGCGAGGTGCGCGCCGAGGCGCACCCGGTCGGCGTCGCCGATGCGCACGCCGGAGGGCGTGACGTAGTCGGTGAGCCGGGGGAACTTGTCGATGCTGCTCACCTGGACCGGGCCGCGGGCGCGCAGGCGGGCACGAGTGGACTCGAAACCCTCGACCGCGCACGGGCCGTGGTTGGTCCACACGACATTGCTCAGCTGGCCGAAGAGGCCGTCGAGGTTGATCGTGTTGGGCGCGACGAGCCGGTGCGAGAGCAGGTGCAGGCGCAGGTAGGCGTCGGACGCACCCTCGGGGGCGGCGTCGAGGTCGATGGCGACGGTGACGACCTCGGTGCGCACACCGCGGGCCTCGTCCTCGCCGGCGAGGGAGAGCAGCTCCGGCGGGACCTGCGTCGCCTCCGGTGCCTCCCCGAGGACCGGCTCGGGGTACCAGGTGTCGAGGATGGTGCCGTCGGTCGTCACGGTGGCCACTCCGTGGCCCCAGGCTGCGCGCGTCGTCGTCATGGGGCGAATCCTACGAAACCCTCACCGCGGCCGCCGCCAGGTCCACTCGGGCTCCTGCTCGACGTCGCCGGGGACCAGACCGCGGTCGCTCTCGCTGTTCCAGGTGACCTCGCCGTGCGGCGGGAGCCGCCGGCCCCGGGCGTCGCGGGCCAACAGCTCCACGGTGCCCCACGTCTCGTCCGGATCCTCGCCGTGCCCCGGCTCGGTGTCCGTGCCGACCGGCACGATCGCCAGACGGAACCCGGCGTGCCGCAGCAGGCTCTCGATCTTGTGCACGCTCAGACTGGCGCCGTGGCGCTCGGCTCGATTGAGGCTCGGCTGGCTCCAACCCAGGGCGTCGGCCAGCGCGCGCTGGCTCAGGCGCTCCAGCCGCCGGTGCCGTCGGCTGACGAGGCCGATCCGGGCCCCGATGTCGAGTGCGGTCCGTCGGGCCTGCAGGGCCTGCGTGCGCAGAGGCGACGTGCGGCCGGGCAGGTCTGGGTAGGACCGATCTCGAGGTGGAGGCAGCTCTGGCCACAGGAGGCAGTCCAAGCAGTCCTCGCACCCGCCCGGGCCGAGCTCGTCGCAGGTCGCACACGGCACGGGGCAGATCACCTGGTCGCCGGAGTCATCGATGATCAGAGGGTCGTCGTGGCGTTCTTCGTCCATGGCCCATCGTGGGTCCGACGCCACGCGCGTGACGTCGCCGTCGTGACCCTGTGGGCAGCGCACCGCCGGGGGTCGGCTCTGTGGACGACCACGGGTATCGAGGTTCGCCCGGCACTTCACCCCTGACTCGTACCCTGGATGGCTGGTCGGCTCCGGAGCAGGTCGCTCTGACGCCGGGGTGCACGCGGCAGGTGATCCACGGGACGAGTCAGGACCGAAGGGACGGAGACGACCCCGGGTGCCTAGGCTGGCGACCATGCCGAGCCTGGATCTCACCGCCGACGTCGTCACCCTCACCCAGCAGCTGTGCGACATCGAGTCCGTCAGCCACGACGAGGCCGCGATCGCCGACGCGATCGAGACGGCGCTGACCCCCCTTCGTCATCTCGAGGTGATCCGCCGGGGCAACACGGTCATCGCGCGCACCGACCTCGACCGCGACGAGCGGGTCGTGCTCGCCGGGCACATCGACACCGTGCCGCTGACGAGCGACCCGGCCAACCTGCCGACCCGCCGCGAGAGCGTCGGCGGTGTCGACGTCCTCTGGGGCCGCGGGACCGTGGACATGAAGGGCGGCGTCGCCGTCCAGCTCAAGGCCGCCCTCGTCGAGGAGCCGAGCCGCGACGTCACCTTCCTCTTCTACGAGGCCGAGGAGGTCGACGCGGTGTACAACGGTCTGCAGCTGCTCGCGGAGTCCGACCCGCAGCTGCTCGCCGCCGACTTCGCCGTCCTCCTCGAGCCGACCAACGCCATGGTCGAGGGAGGGTGCAAGGGGACCATGCGGGTCGAGGTCGTCACCAAGGGGATCGCCGCGCACTCGGCCCGCCCGTGGAACGGCCACAACGCGATCCACGACGCCCACGAGGTCCTCGCCGCGCTCGCCGCGCACGAGGAGCAGACCGTGACCGTCGACGGCCTCGACTACCACGAGGCCCTGCAGGCCGTCGGCATCTCCGGTGGCATCGCCGGCAACGTCATCCCGGACTCGTGCAGCGTCCTGGTCAACTACCGCTTCTCACCGGACAAGGACGCCGAGGCCGCCCTCGCCTACGTGCAGACCGTCCTGCCCGGCCGCGAGCTGCACCTGCGCGACGTCGCGGAGGGGGCGCGTCCCGGGCTCGACCTGCCGGCCGCGCAGGCCTTCGTCGCCGCGCTCGACGTGCCCGTCGGGCCCAAGGAGGGCTGGACCGACGTCGCGCGGTTCAGCGCGCTCGGCATCCCAGCGGTCAACTTCGGGCCGGGTGACCCCAACCTCGCCCACCACGACGAGGAGCGCTGCCCCGTCGAGCAGATCACGACGGCGGAGGCGGCCGTGCTCCGCTGGCTCGCGTAGGGTCGCGACCGTGACGGATCAGGGGAAGCAGCCCGCCAGCGACCGGTGGTACCACAAGGGGCCCGTCGTCATGCGCGGCCGTCAGGTGCCCAAGTCGACGACCGACCAGCGGCTGCTGGACGACCGCGGCCACGCCGACTGGCTGCACACCGACCCCTGGCGCGTCATGCGCATCCAGGCCGAGTTCGTCGAGGGCTTCGGCGCGCTCGCCGAGCTCGGGCCGGCTGTGAGCATCTTCGGCAGCGCGCGCACCGCGCCCGGCTCCGCGGACTACGTCCAGGGCATCGAGCTCGGTCGCCTCCTGGCCGAGGCCGGCTACGCCGTCATCACCGGTGGCGGTCCCGGCGCCATGGAGGCCGCCAACCGCGGTGCCCGCGAGGCGGGCGGCACGAGCGTGGGCCTGGGCATCGAGCTGCCCTTCGAGGCCGGTCTGAACCCCTACTGCGACCTCGGCATCAACTTCCGCTACTTCTTCGCCCGCAAGACGATGTTCGTCAAGTACAGCGAGGGCTTCGTCGTGCTCCCGGGCGGCTTCGGCACCCTCGACGAGGTCTTCGAGGCCGTGACGCTCGCGCAGACGGGCAAGGTGACGAGCTTCCCGATCATCCTCGTCGGCACCGCGTACTGGGGCGGGCTCATCGACTGGCTGCGCGGCTCCGTCCTCGACGGGGGCATGATCAGCGCCGAGGACATCGACCGTCTCCACGTGACCGACGACCTCGCCGAGGCCGTCGAGTACCTCGTGCGCGAGTCCGCCCGGGTACGTCCCGAGCCGGCGAAGCAGCCGGAGTAGCCGTGGTCTGGATCTTCTTCATCCTCGTCGCGCTCCTCGTCGTCGTCGCCCTCGCGGCCGTCGTCACGGGTCGCTTCACCCCGGACCCGATGGCCGAGCCGGTCCGCTCGACCCCGCACCACGGTCTGCCGTCGGACCCGGTCTCCGCGCCCGACATCGACCTCGTCCGCTTCGACACGGCACTGCGGGGTTACCGGATGGACCAGGTGGACGACGTCCTGGACCGGCTCCAGCAGCGCCTCGCCGAGCTCGAGGACGTCCAGCGCCGTCATGACGACCCGCCCCGCGACTGACCCCGCCACCACGGGCGAAGGGGGGACCCCCCACCCCGCCCGGTGGCGCACCTCCGCGGGCCGCTCCGAGCTGGCCCGGGTCGCCCTGGCCCACCCGGTCCGCTCGCTGCTCGTCATCTACGCCCTGAGCCGGGCCGTCGCGCTGCTCGGCATCTGGGTCGCGGCGAGCTACTACCAGTCGCCCGCCGGCGTCGGCCACCTCGACCCGGGCCTGGCCGACATGTTCCGCCTGTGGGACACCGAGTGGTACCGACGGATCGTCACCGACGGCTACCCGATCCCGCTGCCGGCCGACCCGGAGACGGGCTCGATCACCTACAGCGCCTGGGCCTTCTTCCCGCTCTTCCCGGCGCTCGTGCGCCTGGTCATGCTCACGGGACTGGGCTTCACCGCGTCGGCCGTCGTGCTCAACCTCGCTCTCGGCGCCGCCGCGACGGTGCTGGTGTGGAAGGTCCTGAGCTTCCCCGGGCACGCCGCGAGCCAGCCGGCCCGCGAACGGCTCGCCTTCGTCGCGACCGCCCTCTGGTGCTTCTACCCGGCCACGGGCGTCATGCTCCTGCCGTACACCGAAGCCCTCGCGGCCGCGCTCATCGCCGGCGCCCTCCTCATGCTCATGCGCGGCCGCTACCTCACCGTGGCCGCCATCGCCCTGCTGCTCGGCTTCACCCGCGGCGTCGCCGCGCCGCTCGGGCTCGCGGTCCTCGCCCACCTGTGGCTGCGCTGGCGCGAGGACCGGGAGAGCGGCTCGGCCACCTTCGCCCACGACCGCACCCGGATCGCGGTCATGGTGCTGGCGACCGGGATCTCCGGCGTCGCCTGGCCGCTCACGGTCGGGTACCTGTCGGGGCTGCCGGACGCCTTCTTCCAGGTGCAGGCCGCGTGGGGGCAGCGCCCGGACCAGGGCCCCTTCGTCCTCTGGTTCAGCTGGGCCTGGGAGCAGCGCGGGCTCCTCGCGGTGATCGTCATGGTCGCGCTCGTCGGGACGTACCTCGCGCTCGTCGTCGGTCGCCACGGCGCGTGGATCCCGATCGAGGTGCGGATGTGGGCGCTCGTCTACCCGCTCTACCTCTTCGCGGTCGTGCGGCCGATCACGAGCATGTGGCGCTTCCTCCTGCTGGACTTCCCCCTCGCCGCCCTGCTCGCCTCGGTGGTCGTGCGCACCTCGTCCGGCGGCCGGGTCGTGCGGCACTGGCGCCGCCGGGCCGCGCTGGTCGTCGTGGTGCTCGCGGCCGGTGTCCTCGCCTGGTCCAGCGGTCTGCTGCCGTACGTGCCGTGGCACGTCACCCCGCCGTGACCCGTGGCGGGCCGCGGTGTGCTGCAAGGGACCTGATTAGGAGCCCGGCAGCCCACAGGTGGATAATGGCGCTCAGCGTCGACGCGAGGGCGTCGTCCGGTCGGGGTGAGGCTCCGACCGGTGGAGATCGAAGGGAACGCACATGGCGGCAATGAAGCCACGCACGGGGGACGGTCCTCTCGAGGTCGTCAAGGAGGGCCGCGGGATCGTCCTGCGCATGCCGCTCGAGGGCGGTGGCCGGCTCGTCGTCGAGATGAAGCCGGACGAGGTGCTCGCCCTCGGCGAGGCCATCGACAACTGCGAGGGCCTGCAGAAGTAGTCCCGAAGAGGAGCCCCCGGGCGTCGAGCGCCCGGGGGCTCCCGCATGCCCGGGTGGGTAGGGTCGGGGGGTGCCCGAGACCGATCTGCTGTCCCCGCCCACGACCGACCTGACGACCGCGCCGGACCTCGCCGCAGCGCTCGCCGACGCCACGGGCGAAGGGGGGATCGACCTCCTCGTCGTCGACGCGGCCCACCTGTCCGCCCTCGCCGACGCGGGCGTCGCGCTGCCGGACGGCGCAGCGGGCCTGCTCGTCGACGCCGACGACCTCGTCGAGCTCACCCGGCCGGACGCCTCCCGCTCCATCGCCCGGGTGGCCGGGGTGGCGACCCCCGCGGACCGGGACGCGCTGCGACGCCTGGGTGCCCGCGCCGGACGGGCCGGTGCCGACCTCGGCCGGGTCGTCGTCGCGGTCGCCGCCGACGACCTGCGCCCGCTCGTCGAGGGCCTCGTCCTCGGCGGGTATCGCTCCGCCAGACGGGGCCCGGAGGGACCCGTGCCGGGCCTGCAGCCCGCGGCCGCGACGGTGCTCGTCACCGACGGCGCCGCGCTCGACGTCGACCACGTCGTGGCCGTGACCTCCGCGAGCCTCGTCGCGCGCAACCTCGCCAACACGCCGTCCAACCTCAAGGACCCGCAGTGGATGGTCGAGCGGGCCCGTGAGGTGGCCGAGCGGCGTGGCCTCGAGATCGAGGTGTGGGACGAGCAGCGGCTCGCCGCAGAGGGTTTCGGCGGGCTGCTGGCCGTGGGCGGCGGCTCGGTGCGTCCGCCGCGCCTGGTGCGCCTCACCCACGGGACGAAGGGGGAGTCGCCGCACGTCGTCCTCGTCGGCAAGGGCATCACCTTCGACACCGGTGGCATCAACGTCAAGCCCGCTGCGGGCATGGTCTCGATGCGCACCGACATGTCCGGCTCGGCGGTCGTCCTGTCGGTCATCGACGCGGTCGCCCGCCTCGACCTGCCGGTGCACCTGAGCGTCCTGCTGCCCTTGGCGGAGAACGCCTTCGGTGAGGCCTCCTACCGGCCGAGCGATGTCATCGCCCCGTACGGCGGGCGCCGCACGGTCGAGGTGACCAACACCGACGCCGAGGGCCGCATCGTGCTGGCCGACGCGCTCGCCTACGCGGACGATCACCTCGAGCCCGACGTGCTCGTCGACGTCGCGACGCTCACCGGCGCGGCGCGCGTGGCGCTTGCGCGGAGCATGGCCGCCCTCTTCACCCCGGACGACGCGCTCGCCGAGGAGCTGTCGGCCGCCGGCGCGGCGACCGGCGAGCCGTACTGGCGACTGCCGCTGCACGAGGAGTACCGCGCGTACCTGCGCAGCGACGTCGCCGACCTCGACAACGCGCCGGGCAAGGTCGGTGCGGTCACCGCGGCCCTCTTCCTCCAGGAGTTCGTGGGGGAGCGCCGCTGGGCCCACCTCGACATCGCCGGTCCCGGGCGTTCGGATGATGACACGGGCCTGCTGAGCGTCGGCGCCACTGGTTACGGTGCCCGGACACTGTTGACCTGGCTGGAGCAGCCTGAGGGGATCTGATGAACGCTGGATACGGACTCGCCGTGCGCTGGTCGCTGACCGAGGCGCCCGGTGACGTCGCCGAGCAGCTGCGGGAGTATGTCGTCGGGACCTCGATGGCCAACTTCATGTTCCTCGACGGGCTGGCCTTCAAGACCTGGCGCATGCGCGAGGGCGAGTGGTTCGAGGGCACCTACGTCTTCGACGCCGCCAAGGACCGCGACGACTTCTGCGCGGAGTTCACGGCCACCGCCCCGGACTCGGCCGGCACCAGGATCATCGGCTCCGCGCCGATCGAGATCACGCCCTTCGAGGTCGTGGCCATCGCCGAGGGCCCGGCGCAGTTCCGCCGCGGGCCCGGCCCCGGCAGCGTCTGAGCCGTCAGCCCGCGCGCTTGACGGCGGTCAGCAGGCCGTCGCCCACCGGCAGCAGGCTGACGACGAGCCGGTCGTCGTCGCGCAGCTGCTTGCCGAGGTCCCGCAGCAGCACCGTCGTCGCGTCCCGGGCGGCCGGGTCGGCCACCTTGTCGTGCCAGAGCATGTTGTCCATCGCGAGGACCCCGCCGGGGCGCAGCAGCCGCACGGCGTGCTCGACGTAGGCCGGGTAGCCCTCCTTGTCGGCGTCGATGTGCACGAGGTCGTAGGACGCGTCGTTCATCCGCGGCAGCACGTCGAGCGCACGGCCCGTGATGACGCGGGTGCGGTGCGCGGCGTAGCCGGCGGCGGTGAAGGAGCGCTTGGCCCGCATGACGTGCTCGGGCTCGATCTCGATCGAGGTGAGCACCCCGTCCTCGGGCATCCCGTCGAGGAGCCACAGACCGGACGTGCCCGCGCCGGTCCCGATCTCGACCACGTGCCGCGCCCCGGACGCGGCCGCGAGGAGGCGAAGGGCGGCGCCCCCGCCCGTACCGATCGGCACCGCACCGAGCCCGGTCCCCGTGCGACGGGCGGACTCGAGGGTCTCGTCCTCGGGGACGAACTGCTCGGCATAGGCAAGGCTGGTGAGCTGGGCAGCGGTCATGGGAGTCCACCCTAGTCGCGGACGACGTCACAGACTTCCTTCAGGTTGGGCGCCCAGAGTGGTGCGGGTGACCAGCGAAGCGACCGCCAGCACCGCGCCCGCGCCCGTCGAGGGATGGGTCCCGCCGACGTGGGCCGAGGTGGTCGAGCAGCACAGCGAGCGGGTCTACCGCCTCGCGTACCGCCTGACCGGGGACGTCCACGACGCCGAGGACCTCACCCACGACGTCTTCGTCCGGGTCTTCCGCTCGCTCGACGGCTACACGCCCGGCACCTTCGAGGGCTGGCTGCACCGCATCACGACCAACCTCTTCCTCGACAAGGCCCGGCGCAAGCAGCGCATCCGCTTCGACGCCCTGACCGACGAGTTCGCCGCGCGGCTCCACAGCGGCACCGCGAGCCCCGAGCAGATCGTGCTCGCGCACCACCTCGACGGCGACGTGCAGCGCGCCCTGGATGCCCTGCCGCCGCAGTTCCGTGCCGCGGTCGTCCTCTGCGACATCGAGGGGCTGACCTACGACGAGGTCGCCGAAGCGCTCGACATCAAGCTCGGCACCGTCCGCTCCCGCATCCACCGCGGCCGCGCCCTGCTCCGGGAGAGCCTCGAGCACCGCGCGCCGAAGCCCACGACCCGGACCGAGAGCCGTCGTCGTGGCGGGTCGGGCTTCCCGATGGCCCGACCGGTCACCGGGACCCTGTGACACCCCCTTCGTCCGACAAGGCACAATCAAGGCCATGAGCTCTCCGCAGCCCGGCGAGGAGCCGCGTCCCGACGGCCAGCCTCCCACCGAACCCGTGCCGGTCGCCGGCGCGGGGGAGCCGGTGCCCCGCACGCAGCCCGTCGAGCCGGGTCCGTACCTGCCGTACGAGAGCTTCGCGTCCCCGCAGCAGCCGGGGCCGGCCGCGTACGCGGGCCCGCAGCAGGCACCGCCGACGCCTCGCCGCGGACCCGGCTGGGGCGGCGCGCTCGCGATGACTGCGGCAGCCGCGCTGCTCGCCGGCGGCGTCGGGGGCATCGGCGGCGGACTCGTCGCGGCTGAGGGCGGCGGTGGACCGACGATCGTCACGCGCGGGGACGACCCGACCCGACGCGCCGACGGCTCGGTCGCCGACATCGCGGCCGACGCGGTGCCGAGCGTCGCGACCGTGCGCGTCAGCGGTGCGGGCGGCGGCGGGACCGGCTCGGGCTGGGTCTACGACGACCGCGGGCACGTCGTCACCAACAACCACGTCGTCGCTGCGGCCGGCGACTCCGGCAAGGTGAGCATCGAGCTGCCCGACGGCAGCCGCCGGGCGGCCGAGGTGGTCGGTCGCGACAGCTCCTACGACCTCGCCGTCCTCGAGGTCGACCCCGACGGGCTGGAGGCACTCGAGATCGGCACCTCCGAGGACGTGGTCGTCGGCGACGAGGTCGTCGCCGTCGGCTCCCCGCTGGGTCTGGGGTCGACGGTCACCGCCGGCATCGTCTCCGCGCTCGAGCGGCCGGTGACCGCGGGGGAGGCGGGGGACGAGTCCTTCATCTCCGCGATCCAGACCGACGCCGCGATCAACCCCGGCAACTCCGGCGGGCCGCTCCTGGACGACCGGGGACATGTCATCGGGGTGAACACCGCCATCGCGCAGGTGCCCGGCCAGCAGCAGGCCACCGGGTCGATCGGCGTGGGCTTCGCGATCCCCTCCGACGTCGTCGTGCGCACCGTCGACCAGCTGATCGCGACCGGCAGGGCCGAGCACCCGATCATCGGGGTCAGCCTCGACCGTCGCTACACGGGCCAGGGCGCCAAGGTCCTCGAGGACGCCGACGTCGACTCCGGCGCGGCCGTCGTCCCCGACGGGCCCGCTGACCGCGCGGGCATCGAGCCGGGCGACGTCATCACCGAGCTCGACGGCCGCCGCATCACCGATCTCGAGCAGCTGATCGTGCGGATCAGGGCCAAGGCCGTCGGCGACGAGGTCACCCTCAAGGTCCTCAGGGACGGCTCGGAGCAGGAGCTGTCGATGACGCTCGAAGCCGCGAAGGAGAACTAGCGATGCCGGTGCACGGGACCGAGTTCCTCGTCCTCATCCTGCTCGCCTTCATCATCCTGGGGCCCAAGCAGCTGCCGGAGTACGCGGCGAAGCTCGCCCGCCTCGTCGTCAAGGCCCGCCGCATGGCCAACGACGCCAAGGTCCAGCTCAAGGAGCAGATGGGGCCCGAGTACGAGGACCTCGACTGGCGCCAGTACGACCCGCGCCAGTACGACCCTCGCCGCATCGTCAAGCAGGCCCTGCTCGAGCCGCTCGACGACGCGTTCTCGACCCGCGACGCCTTCTCGGTCGACGACGAGCCCGCGGCGACCGCCGAACCGCGCGCGGGGCTGGCCGCGCCCCTCGCCACCGGCACCCCCTGGGACCGCGACGCGACCTGATCGACCGTTCGTCTGCATTCCCCTAGGGCAATGCAGGGTTCTCGACCGTTCGCGTGCATTCCCCTAAGGCAATGCAGAGGGAAGGGGGCGAGGAGACCCGGTCTCCTCGCCCCCTTCGTCGTGCTGCCGGGTGTCAGCGACCCATCGGGGTCAGGCCGAGGCTGCGGCCGGCGAGGCCGCGGGAGCGGGTCGCCAGACCGCGGGCGATCCCGCGCAGCGCCACCGCCGCGGGGCCGTCGGGGTTGGACAGCACGGCCGGCTCGCCGTTGTCGGAGCCCTCGCGCAGCGAGACGTCGAGCGGGATCTGGCCGAGGAGGGGGACGTCGGCGCCGACGGTCCGGGTCAGCGAGTCGGCGACGGCCTGGCCACCACCGGAGCCGAAGAGCTCCTGGCGCGAGCCGTCGGGCAGCTCGAGCCAGGACATGTTCTCGATGACGCCGACGAGGCGCTGGTGGGTCTGCATGGCGATGGACCCGGCGCGCTCGGCGACCTCGGCGGCGGCCTGCTGCGGGGTCGTCACGACGAGGATCTCGCTGTTGGGGATGAGCTGCGCGATCGAGATGGCGATGTCACCCGTGCCCGGCGGCAGGTCGAGCAGGAGGACGTCGAGGTCGCCCCAGAAGACGTCGCCGAGGAACTGCTGCAGCGCGCGGTGCAGCATCGGGCCGCGCCAGACGACCGGCTGGTTGCCGGGAACGAACATGCCGATCGAGATGACCTTCACGTCCGAGGCGATGGGCGGCAGGATCATGTCGTCGACCTGCGTCGGGGCGTGCGTCACGCCGAGCATGCGCGGGATGGAGAACCCGTAGATGTCCGCGTCGACGACACCCACCTTGAGGCCCTCGGCGGCGAGTGCGGCGGCGAGGTTGGCGGTGATCGAGGACTTGCCGACGCCACCCTTGCCGGAGGCGATCGCGTAGACGCGGGTCAGCGAGCCGGGCTTGGCGAAGGGGATCTCCTTCTCCGCCTGGCCACCGCGCAGGTGGGTCTTGAGCTCGGCACGCTGCTCGTCGTTCATCACCCCGAGCGTGACCTTGACGTCGGTGACGCCCTCGATGGCGGCGAGCGCCGTGGTCGTGTCGGTCGTCAGGGTGTCCTTCATCGGGCACCCGGAGACGGTCAGCAGGATGGTCGCGGAGGCGAGGCCGTCGGCGTCGACCGCGGCCGTCTCGACCATGCCGAGCTCGGTGATCGGGCGACGGATCTCGGGGTCGATGACGGTGCTCAGCGCGTCACGCAGCTGCTCGTCGGTGATCGTGGGGTGGGTCGAGGCCATTGGCCCATGGTAGATCGGCCGTGGCACGGCTCCGAATGCGGTACCCCGCCGGGTGTGCGCCGCGCTCAGCGCTCGCGCGGGGAGTCGAGCCGTCCGTCCGGGCCGGCGTCATGTCGCTCGACGCCCTTGCGCTCCAGCTCCTCGAGCAGGTCGCGCAGCTCGCCGCGGATGAAGTCGCGGGTCGCGGCGTCGCGCAGGGCGATGCGCAGGGCCGCGACCTCGCGCGTCAGGTACTCGGTGTCGGCGAGCGCCCGCTCGGCCTGCACCCGGTCCTGCTCCAGCGCCACCCGGTCGCGGTCGTCCTGCCGGTTCTGCGCGAGGAGGATCAGCGGCGCCGCGTAGGAGGCCTGGAGCGACAGGATGAGCGTGAGCAGCGTGTAGTTGAGCGCCCGGGGGTCGAACTGCGCGGCCTGCGGGGCGAAGGTGTTCCACGCCAGCCAGACGACGACGAAGAGCGACATCCAGATGAGGAAGCGCGGCGTGCCCATGAACCGCGCGAACTTCTCCGAGATGACGCCGAAGGACTCGCTCGAGAAGGCCGACGGTCGCTGGATGAGCCGGCGCCGCACCTCCTGCGGGGTGTCGACGCGGCTCTGGCGGCGCTCGTTGCGCTCAGTCATCGGTCACCTCGTGCCGCTCCTCACGCCAGTCCTCGGGGAGGATGTGGTCGAGGACGTCGTCGACCGTCACCGCGCCGAGCAGGTGCTCGCCCTCGTCCACGACGGGCGCCGAGATGAGGTTGTACGTCGCGAGCGTGCGGGTCACCTGACCGAGCGGGGCCTCGGGGCGAAGGGGGTCGATCGCCTTGTCGAGGTAGCGCCCGATGCTCTCGTGGGGCGGCTCGCGCAGCAGGCGCTGGATGTGGATCATGCCGAGGTACTTGCCGGTCGGCGTCTCGAGCGGGGGGCGGCAGACGTACACGGTCGCCGCCAGCGCCGCGGTGGTCTCCTCGCGTCGCACGACGGCGAGCGCCTCGGCGACGGTGTCCTCGGGCGCGAGCACGACCGGCTCGGTCGTCATGAGACCACCGGCGGTGTTCTCGTCGTAGCTGAGCAGGCGCCGCAGCGGCTCGGCGTCGTCGGGCTGCATGAGCTGCAGCAGCGTCTCCATGCGCTCCGGCGGCAGGACCGAGAGCAGGTCCGCCGCGTCGTCGGGGTCCATGGCCTCGAGGACGTCCGCGGCGCGGGACTGGGTGAGCAGCCGGAGGATCTCGGCCTGGTCGTCGTCGCCCATCTCCTGCAGGACGTCGGCGAGCCGGTCGTTGTCGAGCGCGGCGATGACCGCCTCGCGCCGCTCGGGCGCCAGGTCGGCGATGACCTCGGCGAGGTCGGCGACCTTGAGGTCCTCCACCGACTCCAGGAGCTTGACGGCCGAGTGCTCCGCGGCGCTCACCGACGCGGACAGGCCGGTGACGTCCTCGACCGGCACGGTGAAGGTCTCGCCACGACGGCGCACGAGCAGCCCCCGGCGGGCCTGCCGACCGGCCCGCACGAAGACCTTGGTGACCGACCAGCTGCGGCTCGCCGACTGCTCGACACCGATGTCCTCGACCGTGGCCTCGACCTCGCCGTCGTCGGTGCGCACCGTGACCGGCCGCTCGAGCAGGTCGGCGAGCACGAGCGTCTCGGTGGCCCGCTGCTCGAAGCGGCGCATGTTGACCAGGCCGGTCGTGATGACCTGGCCGCCCTCGACGGAGGTCACCCGGGTCATGGGCACGAAGACGCGCCGGCGACCGGGCACCTCGACGACGAGGCCGATGACCCTGGGTCGGCGCGAGGGGGAGAAGCTGACGACGACGTCGCGCACCCGGCCGACCTGGTCACCGAGGGGGTCGAAGACGTTGAGGCTCGCCAGTCGCGCGACGTAGAAACGGGTGGGAGCACTCACGACCCACAGCCTAACGGCGCGTCCCGCGCCCGCCCGTCAGCCGCGACGCGCGCCGCGACCGCCGAGGTGCCACGGTCGGCGCACCCGCGTGGCGGCCTCGCCGGCGGTGACGCGAGCGGCGGCGCGGCCCCCTTCGCCCGGCTGTCCGGGAGCCTGCACCGGGGCGCCGAAGGGGGAGAGGAGCCACACCGTGGACGCCTCCCGCCAGCGGTCGAGCAGGTCGGCCGGGGCGTTGAGGCGCTCGCCGAGGAGGGCGGTCGTCGCGGGCTCCCACCACGGGTTGTCGGGCGGGAGGGTCTGCGCGCGGGCGCGCAGCGTGAGCAGGCGGCCGCCGTCGCCCTTGCTGCGCAGGACGACCTCGACCTGCTCCGGGATCGGGCCGAGGTCGGCCTCGGCGCCGCCGGAGACGAGCAGGACGTGACCGTCGAGGTCGTCGGACCCCGTCGCGAACCACGTCAGGCGCTCGCCGCCGGCGAGGCGCAGCCAGAGGACGCCGGACTTCGACAGCGCCTCGGTCGTGAGCGCGGAGAGGTTGACCTCGGACATGCCCCACACCCTAGGCGCGTCCGGGTGACGTGCGTCATGAACCGCGGCCCGGGTGCGCTGCTAGGTTGCGCGGGATCCCCCTTCGCCACCCTGAGAGGACTCGAGCCAGCCCATGCGCAGCGCCAAGGACTTCTTCGCCCCCCTCGCCGTCGGGGCGCCCGCCCCGGTCCGCGAGGTCCCGGCGCGACCCAGCCGGATGATCCACTTCTTCGACCCGAGCAACGAGAAGATGGCCGCCAAGATCCCGGCCATGGTCGGCGTCTCGGATGTGCTCCTCGGCAACCTCGAGGACGCCGTCGTCGCGGAGAAGAAGGAGGCGGCCCGCCTCGGTCTCGTGAGGATCGCCCGGGACACCGACTTCGGCGAGCACACGCAGCTGTGGACCCGCGTCAACTCCCTCGACAGCCCGTGGGTCCTCGACGACCTCACGACGCTCGTCACCGAGATCGGCGACAAGCTCGACGTCATCATGGTCCCCAAGGTCCAGGGCCCCGAGGACATCCACTACGTCGACCGTCTCCTCGCGCAGCTCGAGGCGAAGGGGGGCGTCCAGCGCCCGATCCTCGTCCACGCGATCCTCGAGACCGCGCGCGGCGTCGCCAACGTCGAGGCGATCGCGGGCGCGAGCCCGCGCATGCAGGGCATCTCGCTCGGTCCGGCCGACCTCGCCGCCGACCGCCGGATGAAGACCACCCGCGTCGGTGGCGGCCACCCCGGCTACCTCGTCCGCCAGGACCCGACGCGTGGTGACGACGGGACGCCCGACTACCAGGGCCAGCGCGCCGTCTTCCAGCAGGACCTGTGGCACTACACGATCGCGCGGATGGTCGACGCCTGCGCGACGCACGGGATCTTCCCCTTCTACGGCCCCTTCGGCGACATCAAGGACGTCGTGGCCTGCGAGGACCAGTTCCGCAACGCCTTTCTCCTCGGCTGCGTCGGCGCGTGGAGCCTGCACCCGGTGCAGATCGACATCGCCAAGAAGGTCTTCAGCCCCTCCGCGGAGGACGTCGCGCACGCACGCCGGGTCAAGGAGGCCATGCCGAGCGGCGGCGGCGCCGTGATGCTCGACGGCAAGATGGAGGACGACGCCAGCTACAAGCAGTGCATGGTGATCCTCGAGCTCGCCGAGCGACTGTCCGCCAACGACCCGGAGCTCGCGAAGCTCTACGCGGAGGCCTGAGCCGTGGCCGACAGCGCCTACACCCCCCGCCGCTCGGTCCTCTACATGCCGAGCTCCAACGCCCGCGCGCTGGACAAGGCCAAGACCCTGCCCGTCGACGCGCTGATCCTCGACCTGGAGGACGCGGTCGGTCCCGACGACAAGCCGGCCGCGCGCGAGGCCGCCTGCGCCGCGGTGCAGTCCGGTGAGTACGGCGACCGGGAGCTGACGATCCGGGTCAACGGGATCGGTACCCAGTGGCACGACGAGGACATCGCCGCCGCGTCGAAGGCCGGCCCGCACGGCATCGTCGTGCCCAAGGTCGACAGCGCGGACCAGGTGCGACAGCTCGTCGCCGCGATGGAGGCCGCCGGCGCCCCCGAGCACACCAAGCTCTGGGCGATGATCGAGACCCCCGCGGCCATCTTCAACGCCCGCGAGATCGCGCACGCCTCGGACCGCCTCGTCGCCTTCGTCCTCGGCACCAACGACCTGGTCAAGGAGCTGCAGGCGGCGCACGTGCCCGGGCGCACGCCCCTGGTCACCTCGCTGTCGCTGGCGCTGCTCGCCGGTCGCGAGGCCGGCATCGCCGTCCTCGACGGCGTGTACAACGCGGTCAAGGACATCGAGGGCTTCACCGCGGAGTGCGAGCAGGGCCGCGACATGGGCTTCGACGGCAAGACGCTGATCCACCCCGGTCAGGTCGAGGTCTGCAATGCCACCTTCGCGCCGAGCCAGGAGGCCGTCGAGGAGGCGCAGGGCATCCTGCAGGCCTGGGAGGACGGCGCCGGCACCGGTGTCGTGACCTTCAACGGCAAGATGATCGAGAACCTGCACGTCGACATCGCCCACCGCGTCCTCGCGACGCACGAGGCCATCGTCGCCCGCGGCTGATCCTACGACGGGTCCGTCACGGCTCGGACACGACACGCGCTCGCCGGTGTGGAAACCCTGTGGTTCCCACGCCGGCGAGCGCTATGTTTTCCTCCACCACCGCGCAACCGAGCGGACGTCCCGGGCGTCTGAGCCGGTACCAGCGCCCACTTCATCCAGGGGGAAACCATGGACAGCATCTCGCTCGATCGCCGCGACCTCTTCCGCGCCGCTGCCGCCACCGCCGTCGCCGGCGGGCTCGTCGTCACCGCCGGGGAGGACGCCCGCGCCGCTCGGCCCAGGACGCTGCGCCAGGGTGACACCGGCTGGTGGGTCCAGAACATCCAGCGACGCCTACTCGCCGCGCGCTTCTGGCTGCGCCGGGCGAACGGCGCCTTCGACGACACGACCCAGCAGGCCGTCATGGCCCTGCAGAAGGCGCACGGCCTGAGCCGTGACGGCATCGTCGGCCCCGACACGTGGGCGGCGATCTACAACCCGAGGACCCCCCGCCCGCGCACCCGCTCGGCCTGGGAGATCGACAAGACCCGCCAGCTGCAGATCGTCGCCCGCTGGGGCTGGGCCCAGTGGGTCTTCAACACGAGCACCGGCAACGGCGAGCGCTACTGGTCCTCCGCCTCCGGCCGCTACCTCTACGCGACCACGCCGTCGGGTACCTTCCGCTTCTACCGTCGGGTCAACGGCATGCGCATCGCCCCGCTCGGCGAGCTGTGGCGCCCGATCTACTTCAACGGCGGCATCGCCATCCATGGGTCCCCGTCCATCCCGGGCTACCCGGCCTCGCACGGCTGTGCCCGCCTGAGCAACCGCGCCATCAACTACATCTGGTGGAAGAACCTCGCCCCGAACGGGCGCGTGGTCAAGGTCTACTGACCCCGCACGGGCGAAGGGGGGAGAGCCGCGACTCTCCCCCCTTCGTCGTCCTCGGGGGCGGCGACCGACGTGGCCCAGCCCACCATGGACACCACGGCGTCCCGGGCGAGGTGCTGGGATACTGGCGCAGATCCCTGTTCCCCCGACGCAACGAGGTAGCACGCGCATGTCACGACTGCAGACGACCGACGGACTGACCGAGGAGCAGGTCGACCTGCTGGGCCTGGTCAAGGAGTTCGTCGACGAGCAGATCATCCCGGTGGCCCAGGAGCTGGAGCACGCCGACGAGTACCCGCAGAAGATCGTCGACCAGATGAAGGAGATGGGGATCTTCGGCCTGATGATCCCCGAGGAGTTCGGTGGCCTCGGCGAGTCCCTGCTGACCTACGCGCTCTGCGTCGAGGAGATCGCGCGCGGCTGGATGCCCGTCTCCGGCATCATCAACACCCACTTCATCGTGGCGTACATGATCCTCAAGCACGGCACCGAGGAGCAGAAGCAGCACTACCTGCCCAAGATGGCCACCGGCGAGATCCGCGGCGCCTTCTCGATGAGCGAGCCGGGCCTGGGGTCCGACGTCGCCGGCATCAAGACCAAGGCCGTGCCGGGCGAGGGTGACGAGTGGACCATCACCGGCCAGAAGATGTGGCTGACCAACGGCTCCACGGCCAACCTCGTCGCGGTGCTCGTCAAGACCGACCTCGGTCACGACGGTGCGCACAAGAACATGACGACCTTCCTCATCGACAAGACCGAGGGCTTCGGCGAGACCGCCCAGGGCGTCACCGTCCCCGGCAAGATCGAGAAGATGGGCTACAAGGGCGTCGACACGACCGAGCTCATCCTCGAGGGCCACAAGACCTCGACCGGCCAGATCCTCGGTGGCGAGCCGGGCAAGGGCTTCTACCAGATGATGGACGGCGTCGAGGTCGGCCGCGTCAACGTCGCCGCCCGCGCCTGCGGCCTGGCGATGCGCGCCTTCGAGCTCGGTGTCGCCTACGCGCAGCAGCGCGAGACCTTCGGCAAGAAGATCGTCGACCACCAGGCGATCCTCTTCCGCATCGCCGACATGGCGAGCAAGGTCGAGGCCGCGCACCAGCTGATGGTCAAGGCCGCCCGCCTGAAGGACAAGGGCGAGCGCAACGACCTCGAGGCCGGCATCGCCAAGTACATGGCGGCCGAGTACTGCGCCGACGTCGTGGGCCAGTCCTTCCGCATCCACGGTGGCTTCGGGTACTCCAAGGAGTACGAGATCGAGCGGATCTACCGTGAGGCCCCGATGCTGCTCATCGGTGAGGGCACCGCCGAGATCCAGAAGATGATCATCGGCAAGAGCATCCTCAAGGACTACCCCGTCAAGGGCTGAGTCCGCACGCCCCACGGCCGGTCACCCCTCGGGGTGGCCGGCCGTGACGCGTCTCAGGCGATCGGCCAGCCGCCCGCGTCCATCCCTCCGGGGATGACGGCGCCGGGCTCGTACGGGCGCCGGGTGAGGACCCAGGTGCCGATGTCGAGGTGGGTCGGGTCGCCCTGCGCGTCGCGCACCACGCGCATCGTCTCCCCGCGGAAGTAGTCCGCCAGCCCGACCCACGTGTCCTCGCCCGCCGGGCGGAAGCCGCTCGTCGGCAGCATCCCGGAGACGTGGTCGAGCCGGAGCCTGCCGTCCGGCAGCACCCGCAGGGTGCCCTCGGAGGTGCCCCAGAACCATGTGCCGGTGAGGGCGAGCAGGTCGGCCGGGACGGACGCCTGCGGGGTCCAGACGTCCGGCAGGACGGGCTCGCACGCGTCGAGCACGTCGAAGGGGTCCTCGACGTCGGTCACGGCGGTGGGGGTCGTGCAGTTCATCAGCAGGACGTGGCCGGTGCGGGTCTCCCGGTGCACGCGCACGCCGGCCTGGAAGCCGGGCATCGACCCGCCGTGGCCGACGAGCCGACGCCCCCGCTCGCGCCAGGTCTCGAAGCCGAGACCCTTGGCGACCTCCCGTCGCCCGGCCCGGTCGCCAGGGCGATCGGCTCGCACATCTCCTCGAGCGAGTCGGCCGATATGACGTCGCCGGTGTCGCCGGCGACGAAGGCCGCCCAGCGGCCGAGGTCGGGCACCGTCGACCAGAGCTGGCCGGCCGGCCCCATCGCGCGGGTGTCCTGCACGGCCTCGCTCAGGAGCACGTCGGCGTGCGGGTGGACGGCGTACCCGGTGGCGGAGGGCGTCACGGGGGCCGCCCCCGTGCGGGTCATGCCGAGCGGGGCGAGGACCTCGTCCGCGACGACCTCGTGCCACGCGCGACCGGTGAGCCGCTCGACGAGCTCCCCGAGCACCGCGAAGCCGAGGTTGGAGTAGTGCACGAAGCGCCCGGGCCGCTCCTGCGCCGCACCGGCCATCGCTGCGCGCAAGCCCTCGCGGTCGGTGCCGGGGGAGCGCTCCCACCAGGCGCCCGCAGGTTCGGCAGCGATGCCTCCCGTGTGCGTGAGCAGCGCGGCGATGCTCCGGTCGGCGAAGGGGGTCCCCGGCACGTGGTCGCCGACCGGATCGTCCAGGCGGAGCCGACCGGCGTCGCGCAGCCGCATCACGGCGACCGCGACGAAGGTCTTGGTGATCGACCCGATGCGGTACTGCACCTGCATCGGGTCGACGTCGGGAGCGAAGCCGCCTCTCGCACAGGCGTGCACGAGCGCGCCGTCGCGGACGACGGCGGTGACGAGCGAGGGGATCCGCCCACGGGCCTGGCGGACGGCGGTGATCCGGTCCAGTCGTCGGGTCGTCGCGGGCAGCAGCTGCGGGCCGGTCATGTCTCGACACCCTGCCAGACCCCCTTCGTCCCGTCGTGGGCCATTATGCCGCCGCGCGCCGGGGTGGGACAATCGGGGCATGAGCACCCAGCCGCAGATGTCCGCCCTCCTCGAGAACCAGCTCGGCCTCGACTACCCGATGTCGCTGGGGACGTACGACAGCTACCGCGAGGCGCAGCGGGCCGTCGACTACCTGGCCGACAACGAGTTCCCGGTGCAGGACGTCATGATCGTCGGCACCGACCTGAAGCAGGTCGAGCGCGTGCGCGGGCGGCTCACATCGGGCAAGGTCGTGCTCGGCGGCGTCCTCTCCGGCATCTGGATCGGTGTCTTCGTCGGCCTGATCTTCGCGATGTTCGAAGGGGGCGAAGGCCTCCTCGTGCGCATGATCTCGACGATGGCCATGGGCGCCGTCTTCGGGGCCGTGTGGGCGTGGCTGGGGTACCGCTCGACAGGTGGCCAGCGGGACTTCACCTCGGTCAGCCAGGTCGTCGCCTCCCGGTACGAGGTGCTGACCGAGCACAAGCACGTGCAGGCGGGCCGCGAGCTGATGACGAAGCTGGACCCGATGCGCGCCGCGCAGGAGCGGCTGCGCCGCAACCAGGAGCAGGCGCGCGCCGAGCACGAGCGGCAGCAGCAGCGCGGGGGTACCGACCCGGTGGCCTGACCCGTTAGCGTCAGTGCCATGAGCACGCAGCCCGAACTGGCCGTCCTCGACGAAGACACCTTCGACTCCGTCCTGTGCGTCGTCGCGCATCCCGACGACATCGAGTACGGCACCGCCGCCGCGGTCGCCAGGTGGACGGCGGCGGGCAAGCGGGTGCGCTACTTCCTCCTGACCCGCGGTGAGGCGGGCATCGACACCATGGACCCGGTCGACGCCGCCCCCGCGCGCGCCGACGAGGAGCGCGCGGGCGCCGCGGTCGTCGGCGTCGAGCAGGTCGAGTTCGGCGACCACCAGGACGGGGTTGTCGAGTACGGTCTGCCGCTGCGCCGCGACATCGCCGCGGCGATCCGGCGCGCCCGGCCCGACCTCGTCATCGGCACGACCTTCGACATCGCCTTCGCCGGCGGGTTCCTCAACCAGGCCGACCACCGCGCGGTCGGTCTCGCGACCGTCGACGCCGTCGCCGATGCCGGCAACCGCTGGATCTTCCCCGAGCTCGTCGCCGACGGGCTCGAGCCGTGGAACGTCAAGATGCTCGCGATCGGCGGCAGCCAGCGGCCCACCCACTACGTCGACGTCACCGGCCACCTCGACGACGCGATCGAGTCCCTCGAGGAGCACCGTCTCTACAACTCGGCGCTGCCCGACGAGTTCCCCAAGCCGCCCGAGCTGCTCGGCCGCATCCTCGGCGGTGGTGGCCAGGCCGTGGCCGACCCCGCGGTCGAGCATGCCCTCCTGCTCGAGGTCTACCCGAGGTAGCGGAACCCGTGCTCCCCGCGCTGCGTCCGAGGACCATGACGAAGGGAGCGACCGTGCGAGGTGTCGTGTGGGCGGGTGCGGTCGCCCGGGTCCGGACACGGGGCTGCGGCACCGACCTGCTGGCGGCTTGGAGGTCCGGCCGGTGGGAGGGGGTGACGCGATGAACGGGATGGGGACCGGGGGGGCGCTGCGGCTCGGCGCCGTGATCGCCGCGGGGCTGGCCGTCGTCGTCCCGGCCGGGTCGCGAGGGGACCCATCGCCCGTGCCGCTCACGTGCCCGGCGGCGTACACGGGCGATGAGCACGTGCCGAGCGGGTGGACGGGGCTGCTCGGACGCACGGGTGACCCGGACCTGCCGAGGGTCCACGGCCCGTCGGGCTTCGACCCCCACGACACGCTGGCCCCGCGCCGCACGCCGACCCGGGTCCTGGTCTGCAGCTACGCAGCCGGCCCCAACAGCGACATCACCCCGGCGCCCAACCCGCTGACGAGCACGTGGGAGGTGCAGGACGGGCTCGCCCAGGTGGCCACGGACCTCTCGTCGGTCCACGCGGAGGACGCGGAAGGGTGCACCGACGCCGGCGGCGACGTCACCCGGCAGCTCGTCGGTCTCGAGTACGACGAGACCGCCGTGTGGGTCTCCGTGACCGACGAGCCCAACGGGTGCATCCCGGCCTCCAACGGCAGCTTCCGCGGCAGGGGCGGGATCGGGCACCTCGTTGCGGAGGCGGTCGACGAGCGGGCCTGGGTGCACCCCACGCACGGACGCCGCCGGGTGTGCGGCGAGCCCATCGCGGACGGTCGGGACGAAGGGCGGACCGCGCTCGTCCCCGGGACGCCGAGCCGGGTGGCGATCTGTCGGTCTGACGACGAGGCGGCCGGGACCTTCGGCGTCCAGAGCGGGCTGCGGGGGCAGCTGCTGACGGAGCTCGCCACGCTCGACACCCGACCTGCCTCGGGCGAGGTCCCTGCCTGTGGCGAGGGCTCACGGCAGTACGACCTCGTGCTGCGGTACGGCCGCGGCGCCGACGTGGTGATCCGGGCGAGCATCGGGTGCGACCGCGACGAGGTGGGCAATGGTGACCTCGTGGCGACGGCGACCCCCGGGCTCGCCGCGCTGCTGGAGACCGCGACCACGCACCCGTGAGGTGGGGCAGATGACCGTCTGGGCGGAAGGCGGCGTGCCTGTGGCCCGGCCTGTGGGGGCCGGGTCCGGAGCCCTTCGAGGCTCCTTCGTCGCACCTCAGGACAGCGCGTGGTCGCTAGGTGTGCCAGGTGACGCCGCGGGGGGTGGTGGTGGCGGTGAGGTCGTGTTGGTGGACGTGGGTGTGGTGGCGTTCGCAGAGGAGGGCGGCGTTGGACAGGTCGGTGGCCCCGCCTCGTGCCCAGTGGGTGATGTGGTGGGCGTCGGTCCATTGCGGGGGCATGGTGCAGCCGGGGTAGGTGCAGCCGCCGTCGCGCAGCCACAACGCTTTGCGTTGGCCGGGGGTGAACAGTCGGGTGGTGCGGCCGAGCTCGAGGGGTTCGTGGTCGGTGCCCAGGATCGCGGGGATGATCCCGGCGGTGCAGGCGAGCTTGCGGACGGTGGTGGGGGTGAGGACCTGCCCGGTGGCGGTCAGGCCGCCGGCGTGCCCCCCCGCTGGGAGGGTCGAACGCGCTGGTCGGGACTCCGAAGGCCCGGCCGGTGGCGTCGGGGGCGTGGCCGGGCAGGTCCTGCCCGCAGGCGACGCAGCAACCGTCGGTGACCGCACTGGCGAGGGCGTGGAGGCTGATGGTCACCAGGATCTGGGCCTTGTCGGCCCGTGGGACGCCTTCGGGGGCGGCGACGCCGCGGCTGATGATCGACAGCAGCGCGTCGGCGCGGCGCCGGGCAGGGGTCCGCTCGTCCGGGGCGCCGTCGGGCCCTTTGACGGGTGCGGCCAACGCGGCCAGCGCGGCGTCGACGATGGCGGCGCCCTCGGGGTCGAGGTCGACGCGGTAGCGGGTCATCCCGCACGGGCCGGGGGCCTTGGTCAACGAGCGGGAGGCCTTGGCTGCGGCGTCCTCGTCGTCCAGGTCCTGCTCCGGGCGCAGCATCCGCCCGGTCTGGGTGATCGCGGCCGCGAGCTTCTTCTCGTCCAACCCGCCGACCCGGTCGGTGACCCGCCCTCCGGGGCCGGAGGTCACGACCTCGTCACGGGCGACCCCCAGCAGGATCCCCAGGTCCTCCTCGAGGAGGACCGGGTCGGCGACCCGGCGCACCGACTCGTGGAAGCGCACCAGCTGGTCGGCCTTGCCCAACGGCAGACGACCCTCGGAGACCGCGGCCCGCACCTCCTGCGTGGCCGGGCCTGCCGATGCCACCCGCACCACCTGCGCGACGTGCTGGGTCGAGGGGCGGGGCGCGCGGCGCCCTTCGCTGACCCCGACCCAGTCGTGCGCCGACCACGACGACTCGCCCGGCAGGCCCCGGCAGATGCCCTCGGCGACCAGCGCGACCTCGGCCGACTCCAGCAACTGACGCGCCTGCCCGATCGCCGACAACGCGTCCGCGATCTGCCCGTCAGCGGCCTGCCAGGCCGTGGACTCATCCGTGTACAGCAGCGCGCGCACCGCGTCCCGCAGGCCCGTCACGAGGCCCCGATCGCGGTACTGCACGTCCCCCACTGACATGACTCGATCATACGTTCGATGATGTGCATCACACGAGACTGACACGCCGTGTGGACAAGAACCTGCGATCGCGGGGTCTGTGGACCGGACCTGGGCTGCGCCGCGCATCCGGTGGTGCGACCGCGGCAACCGAACCGCCGGCCCAACCGGTATACCTCGTGGAGGAGGTGACCGACGTGCGCGAGCCAGAGGGTCTGCGCGAGTTCGTCGAGGCGAGCTCGCCCTCGCTGCTGCGCACGGCGCGTCGTCTCACCGGCGACGAGCACCTGGCCCACGACCTCGTCCAGGCGGCGCTGGCGCGGTGCTGGCCGAAGTGGGAGCAGATCCGCGACCGTTCGCCCGAGGCCTACGTGCGCACGACGATGGTGCGGCTGCAGGCGTCGTGGTGGCAGCGCCGATGGCGCGGCGAGGTGCCGACCGAGGTCCTCCCGGACGCGGGTTCGCTCGGCGGCGAGGAGGCCGTCGCCGACCGGGACCTGCTGGGTCGAGCGCTGCAGCTCCTGCCGGTCGGGCAGCGCCAGGTCGTCGTGCTTCGCTACGTCGAGGACCGCTCCGTCGACGAGGTCGCGGCCCTGTGCGGGATCGCGTCCGGCACCGTCAAGAGCCAGTCGGCCAAGGGCCTGGCCGCGCTGCGCCTGCTCCTCGACGACGAGGGACGACCGGCCCACGACGACGAGGAGGTCGCGCGATGAGCGAGCACGAGCTGGAGGAGCAGCTGCACCGATGGGGCGAAGGGGGGTCCGCCCACCGCGACGAGCCGGTCTCCTTCGCCGGGGTGCGGGCGCGCGTGCAGCGCCGTCGGCGCCAGCGCCTGGTGGGTGTGGCCGCCGCCGCTGCCGTCGCCGTCGCGGTGCCCTTGGGCTGGGCGGCCGTCGCCGGGACCGGCGGGGCGTCGACCGCTCCGGCGACGGAGCTCGACCGGCCGGCGTGCCCGCAGAAGGCGCCGCAGCGCAGGGGCGGTGGGCTGGGCGCGCCGACATCGTCAAAGGTCGATCCGGGAGCGCTCGTCCCGGACGGCGAGGTTGTCGCGGTGACGGTGTGCCGGTACGACAAGGTGCGCTTCGGCCGACAGACGACGTCGGCCCTGGAAGGTACGCGAACCCTCGACCACGATCTCGATGCCCTCGTCGCTGACCTGCGTGAGGTGGCCTCCTTGGAGGACGTCCAACGTGGAGGATGCCTGATCGGGTCGGCTTCCACGCCCTACCTCGCCCGCCTCGACTACCCGGACGGTCACGCATGGATCGCGGCGGGGGAGGACAACACCTGTGGGTACGCGTTCCGCGACACGACGAACGGTGTCGAGGTCTTCGACCACGTGGGCCACGAGCTTGCCCAGGCGTATCGCGATCGGGCATGGCCGGGCCTGCGTGGCTCGGCCTGCGAGGCGCCGACCGCCCTGCGGCGCGGCCAGGCCGACCAGCTGGTCCCGGGCGACCCGGTCGAGGCGACGGTCTGCTGGTCGGTGGGACAGGACGAGCGGCACGAAGAGATCGACGACGTCGACGCACTCGTCGAGGCGCTCCGAGCGGCCCCGGTGCGCGCCACCCACGACTCGAAGGGCCGACCCATCTCGGCCTGGAACGGCAGCTGTGGCTTCGGTGGCGACGAGCGCCAGCTCCTGCTGCGCTACGACTCCGGTCCCGACCACATGGTGTGGGTCCGGCCGCGCTGCCGTACGCAGCTCAACTCGGACTCCCTTCGGGCGCAGCTGACTCCAGAGCTGGCGACGATCCTCGGCGTCGACATCGACTGAGACCGGGCTCAGCGACGCGGCATGAGCACCGTGTAGTCGAGGTCGAGCACGACCTCGGGCAGGTATTTGCCGTCCTCACCCTTGTACGGGAAGTCCGCGCACGGGGTGTCCTTGGTCGCGACGGTGCGCAGGCGCAGCGCGGCGACGTCGGTGCGGCCGGGGATCTCGATGCGCTCGAGGACCTCGGACCAGGCGTAGACCGTGTCGCCGGCGAAGGTCGGGTTGGCGTGCGCGCCGGCGTTGATGGCGGCGATCATCTGCCCGTTGGCCAGGCCGTTGAAGGACAGGCCGCGGGCGAGGCTGATGATGTGGCCCCCGTAGATGAGCCGGCGCCCGATCCTGGACGAGGACTGGGCGTGCTGGTTGAAGTGGACCTTCGCGGTGTTCTGGTACAGCCGCGTGGCGAGCATGTGGTCCGACTCCTCGATGGTCATGCCGTCGATGTGGTCGATCCGCTCACCCACCTCGTAGTCGTCCCAGAGGAAGGGGGAGCCCGCCAGCTCGACGTCGTAGTCCCGCCCGGTGAGGTCGAAGGGGACGAGCAGGTCCTCCGCCGCGACCGCACCCGGCAGGTCGGGGACGACGGCCTCGGGGGCGGGGGAGGACGGGTCCTGCTTGTGGACCATGACCCAGCGGACGTAGTCGACGACCATCTCGTCGTGCTGATTGACGCCGACGGAGTTGACGTAGACGACGCCCGTCCTGCCGTTCGAGTTCTCCTTGAGCCCGATGACCGTCGAGGTCGTCGTCACCGTGTCACCGACGTGCAGCGGCGCCCCGAAGCGCCCGCCCGCGTAGCCGAGGTTGGCCACGGCGTTGAGCGAGATGTCGGGGACAGACTTGCCGAAGACGAGGTGGAAGGCGAGCAGGCTGTCCACGGGCATCCGCTCGAAGCCCATCGACTTCGCGAAGGTCGACGCGCTCGTCGCCGCGAAGCGCGAGCCGTAGAGACCTACGTACAGCGCGATGTCGCCGTCGGTCACCGTCCGCGGCGTGGCGTGCCGGATCTGCTGACCGATCGAGAAGTCCTCGAAGTAGTTGCCGGGGACCGTCTTGGTGGACATGATCGGGGCCTTTCGGTCGACGAAGGGGGATGCTGCGGTCATCCTCCCCCTTCGTCCCGGGCCGCGACGGCCGGTCCGGCTGTTGGCCCGGCCACACCACTCAGCGGGCCTGGACGTCCTTGATCCAGGCCTCGATCTCGTCGGCGGCGTGCGGCCAGCCACCGGAGAGGTTCAGGTGGCCGTCCGGCGTGACGACGACATCGTCCTCGAGGCGCACGCCGATGCCGCGGAAGCGCTCGGGGACCTTGAGGTCGTCGGCCTTGAAGTACAGGCCGGGCTCGACGGTCAGCACCATGCCGGGCAGCAGCTCGGCGTCCGAGTACTCCTCGCGGGTGGCGAGCGCGCAGTCGTGGACGTCGATGCCGAGGTGGTGGCTCGTGCCGTGGACCATCCACCGGCGGTGGTACTGGCCGTGCTCGGTGTCGAGGGTGTCCTCGACGGAGACACCCTCGGGGAGCAGGCCCCACGCGTGCAGGTGCTCGGCGATGACGCGGATGGACGCGGCGTGGATGTCGGAGAACTTCGCGCCGGGCCGGACCGCCGCGATGCCGGCCGCCTGGGCCGCGACGACGGCCTCGTGGATCTCGCGCTGGGCGTCGGTGAAGGTGCCGCTCACCGGCAGCGTGCGGGTGATGTCGGCGGTGAAGAGCGAGTCCATCTCGACGCCGGCATCGAGGAGCAGGAGGTCGCCGTCCCGGACGTCGCCGTCGTTCTTGATCCAGTGGAGCGTGTTGGCGTGGTCACCGGCGGCGCAGATCGAGTCGTAGCCGACCCCGTTACCCTGGTGGCGGGCGTGCAGGCCGAACATCCCCTCGACCCAGCGCTCCCCGCGCCCCCGCTCGGCGAGCGTCGGCAGCTCCCGGATCACGGCCTCGAAGCCGACGCGGGTCGCGTCGACCGCGGCCTGCATCTGCTCGATCTCCCAGTCGTCCTTGACCATGCGCAGGTGCGACAGCGCGTGCGCGAGGGCGGCGTCGCCCTCGGCGAGCGTCTCCTGCTCCGCACCGCCCTGGGTGCGCACGGTGTCGAGGCGGGCGGTCAGGTCGCGGTCGGCGTCGCGGACGAGGCGCACGGTGACCTGCCCCGCGTCCTTGCCGACGGCGTCCTCGAGCTGGTCGACGTGGCGGCCGGTGAGGCCGAGCTCGTCCTCGACGTCCTCGATCGAGGGGCGCGCGCCGACCCAGAACTCGCCGTAGCGGCTGTCGGCGAAGAACTCGTCGGAGTCGCGGGGCGCGAGCG
Organism: Janibacter terrae NBRC 107853; assembly: GCF_001591405.1. Taxonomy (GTDB): domain Bacteria; phylum Actinomycetota; class Actinomycetes; order Actinomycetales; family Dermatophilaceae; genus Janibacter; species Janibacter terrae. Next base: position 99,652 of record NZ_BCUV01000007.1, on the reverse strand, counting down.
GACGGAAGTAGAGGACCGACTCGTGGCCGGCGTCGTCGTCGGGCCCCCCGAGGGGCTCCATGACGAGGACCGCGTCGGGCTCGCGGTCGGCACCCAGCCCGGTGAGGTGGGCGAAGGCGGAGTGCGGCCGGAAGACGTAGTCGCTGTCGTTGCTGCGGACCTTGAGCCCGCCCGCGGGGATGACGAGGCGCTCGCCGCGGTGGGCGGCGGAGACGGCCTCGCGACGCACGGCTGCGCGGGTGGCGGCCTCGGTCAGCCCGGTCCGGTCCTGCAAGCGCGGCGCCCAGTCCTCGGCGACGAAGGCCCGGAACTCGTCCGTCGTCGGCCGCTTGCGGTTCTCTGCCTGCTGCTGCTCCTCGCTCATCGGGACATCGTCTCACCACGCGCGACGCAGGACGAAGGGGACGGGGCGCGACCCCCTTCGCCGGCGGAAGTTCTACACGACTACTAGCGTCGCGACATCGATGTGTGGCATGTTGGTCGACGACGAAGGGAGTCGACGATGACCACTGCCCTGGTGCTGGGCGGAGCCGGCGGGATCGGCGCCGCCGTGACCCGCCGCCTCGCGGCCGACCACGACGTGACGATCACCCACCACGGCCACCCCGAGCGCGCGGACGCGCTCGTCGCGGAGCTGGGGGAGCGGGTGCGCTCGATCGCAGCGGATGCGACGACCGAGGAGGATGTGGTCGCGGCCTTCGACGCGGCGCAGGAGCGTGGTGAGCTCACCGTCGTCGTCGACTGCGTCGGCGGCTGGGACTACCCGCGGATCACCGAGCTGACCCGCGAGCAGATCGACGCCTCGCTCTCCCTCAACCTCGTCTCCGCCCTCCTCGTCCTGCGCGAGGCGACCGCCCGGGTGGCCGACGGCGGACGCATCGTCATGGTCTCCAGTGCCGCCGCCCGGGTCGCCCCGGCACGGCAGAGCACCTACGCCGCGGCCAAGGCGGGGCTCGAGGCCGCGAGCCGGGTCGCCGCGAAGGAGGTCGCCGGGCGCGGGGTGACGGTCAACGTCGTGCGCCCCGGCGCCACCGACACCGAGTACCTGCGCTCGATCACGAGCGACAAGGCCATCGACGCGATGGCCGCGAGCAACGCGATGCGCCGTCTCGGCACCCCCGAGGACATCGCGGGGGCGATCGCGCTCCTGCTCTCCCCGGACGCCGGGTGGATCACCGGCGACATCATCGACGCCACGGGAGGCCTGGCATGACCGACGGACACATCCCCGACCGGACCGGGGTGGTGGGCGGTGGCCAGATGGGCGCCGGCATCGTCCACGGGCTGCTGCTCGCCGGCAGCGAGGTCGTCCTGCTCGAGCGCGACGACGCGGCGGCGCAGGGGGCGGTGGCGCGGGTCCAGCGCTCCTGCGACAAGAGCGTCGAGCGGGGCAAGATCGCCGACGCGGCCGAGCCCATGGGGCGCCTCACGACGACGACCGATGCCGCCGACCTCGCCGGATGCGGCCTCGTCATCGAGGCCGTCCCCGAGGACGAGCAGCTCAAGCGCGACACCCTCCAGCGCGTCGAGGCGGTCATCGCCGACGACGCGGCGCTGGCCACCAACACCTCGAGCATCTCGCTCGACGCGCTGGCGACCTCCCTGCGCCACCCCGAGCGACTCCTCGGGCTGCACTTCTTCAACCCCGTGCCCGCGAGCCGTCTCGTCGAGATCGTCATCGCGACGGCGACCGACGAGGTCTGGCGCGAGCGGGCGGTCGAGTGGGTGCGCGAGGGCCTGGGCAAGACGCCGGTCGTCGTCGCGGACTCGCCGGGTTTCGCCAGCAGCCGTCTCGGTGTCGCGATCGGCCTCGAGGCGATCCGCATGCTCGAGGCCGGCGTCGCGTCGGCGGAGGACATCGACGCGGCCATGTCGCTCGGCTACGGCCACCCGATGGGCCCCCTTCGCCTCACCGACCTCGTCGGCCTCGACGTGCGTCTGGGCATCGCCCGCTACCTCGAGCGCGAGCTCGGTCCCCGATTCGCCCCGCCGCAGCTGCTCATCGACCTCGTCGAGCAGGGCCACCACGGCCGCAAGACCGGACGCGGCTTCTACGACTGGAACGACCCCAAGGAGCAGACAGCATGAGCGAGACCCTGCAGAGCTATGTCGCCGGCCGATGGGTCGCCGGCAGCGGTGAGGGCCGCGAGGTCCGTGACGCCGTGACCGGCGAGACCGTCACCCGGGTGACGAGCGAGGGCATCGACCTCGGCGCCGCCGTGGCCCACGCCAGGACGAAGGGGGGTCCCGCCCTGCGTGCGATGACCTTCCACGAGCGGGCCGCCGCGCTCAAGGCCGCCGCGGCCGCGGTGCAGGAGGGCAAGGACCGGCTCTACGAGCTGTCCGCCCGCGCCGGCTGCACGACCCGCGACGCGGCCGTCGACGTCGACGGCGGCATCGGTACCGCGATGGTCTACTCCTCGCTGGGCCGCAAGGGGCTGCCGGAGGGCACCGTCATCGTCGAGGACGACTTCATCCAGCTCGGCAAGGAGGGCGTCTTCGGCGGGCGGCACGTGCTGACGAGCCCGCACGGGATCTCGCTGCAGATCAACGCCTTCAACTTCCCGGTGTGGGGCATGCTCGAGAAGCTGGCGCCCGCACTCCTCGCCGGCGTGCCGACGATCGTCAAGCCCGCGACGCCGACGGCCTACATCGCCGTCGAGGCGGTGCGGATGATGGTCGAGTCCGGGGCGCTGCCCGAGGGGGCGCTGCAGGTCGTCGCCGGCTCGATCCCCGGGCTCTTCGACGAGCTCGGCGGCCAGGACCACATCGGCTTCACCGGCTCCGCCGACACGGCCGCGAGCCTGCGCGCGGATGCCGCGGTGACGCGTCGCTCCGCGCACTTCAACGCCGAGGCCGACAGCCTCAACGCCTCCGTCCTCGGCCCCGACGCGGCGCCGGGCGAGCCGGAGTTCGACCTCTTCGTCAAGGCGCTCGTCACCGAGATGACGGTCAAGGCGGGGCAGAAGTGCACGGCCATCCGCCGCGCCCTCGTCCCCGCCGAGCGGGTCGACGCCGTCGCGGAGGCCGTCGCGCAGCGGCTGGGCGGCATCGGCATCGGTGCGCCCGGTGCAGAGGGCGTCCGGATGGGCGCGCTCGTTGGCACCGCCCAGCGTGACGACGTGCGCGATGCCGCCCGTCGCATCGCCGGGGCCGGCACCGTCGTCTTCGGCGACGTCGACCGCGTCGACGTCATCGGCGCCGACGCCGAGCGGGGGGCCTTCATGTCGCCCGTCCTCGTGCGGGTGGACGACGCCGACCGCAGCGAGCCGCACGAGGTCGAGGCCTTCGGCCCGGTCAGCGCGCTCATGGGTTACCGCGACCCCGAGCACGCCGTCGCGCTGCTCGCCCGGGGCGAAGGGAGCCTCGCCGGCTCCGTCGTGTCGGCCGACGCCGACTTCGTGACCCAGGTGGTCACCGGTGCGGCCCCCTTCCACGGCCGCGTCCTGGTGCTCGACCGCGACAGCGCCCCGGAGTCCACCGGCCACGGCACGCCCATGCCGCAGCTCGTCCACGGCGGTCCCGGCCGCGCCGGCGGCGGCCAGGAGGAGGGCGGCCTGCGCGCCGTCCACGCCCACCTGCAGCGCACCGCCGTGCAGGGCAGCCCGGCCGTCCTGGGCCGGCTCGGCTGAGGCGCGGGGGACCCCCTTCGTCCCCCGCTCGGCGAAAAACGTTCGACAAACTCTTGTCGTACCGACAGATAGCCTGTAGAACATAAGTGACCTCGCAGTGACGCGACCCAAGGAGATGGCATGACGACCACCGACGACCGCATCGGCTCCGCTCCCGACCCCTCGGGGCCGACGAGCCCGATCGACTACAGCCAGCGGATCCCCAACAACGTCAACCTCAACGACAACCGTCGCCTGCAGCGCGCGCTCGAGGGCTGGCAGCCGAAGTTCCTCGACTGGTGGCGCAACCTCGGCCCCGAGCTGCCGACCAAGGACGTCTACCTGCGCACCGCGGTCGCGGTCGGCCGCGACGGCTGGGCGCACTTCGAGCACGTGCCGATGGAGGAGTACCGGTGGGGCATCTTCCTCGCCGAGGGCGACCCGGACCGCACGGTCAACTTCGGCAAGCACAAGGGGGAGAAGGCCTGGCAGGAGGTCCCCGGTGAGTACCGGGCCGACCTGATGCGCCTCATCGTCATCCAGGGCGACACCGAGCCGGCCTCCGTCGAGCAGCAGCGGGTCCTCGCCAACACGGCGCCCTCGATCTACGACATGCGCAACCTCTTCCAGGTCAACGTCGAGGAGGGCCGTCACCTCTGGGCGATGGTCTACCTGCTCCACGCGTACTTCGGTCGTGAGGGACGCGAGGAGGCCGAGCAGCTCCTCAAGCGCAACTCGGGTGACTACGACAACCCGCGCATCCTCGGTGCCTTCAACGAGGAGACCACCGACTGGCTGCAGTTCTTCATGTTCACGTACTTCACCGACCGGGACGGCAAGTACCAGCTCGGCACCCTCAAGGAGAGCGGCTTCGACCCGCTGGCCCGCACCTGCGAGTTCATGCTCAAGGAGGAGGCCCACCACATGTTCGTCGGCACCACCGGCGTGCAGCGCACGGTGGAGCGCACCGCCGAGGAGATGGCCAAGCACGGCACCGACGACGTGTGGGAGCACGGCGTCATCCCGCTGAGCGTCATCCAGAAGTACCTGAACTTCCAGTTCTCCGTCTCCATGGACCTCTTCGGGTCGGAGCAGTCGACCAACGCGGGCAACTACTACACCTCCGGCCTCAAGGGCCGCTGGCAGGAGACCCGCCGCAAGGACGACCACACGCTGCTCGACGGCGAGCGGGAGATGTCCTACGTCGAGGACGGCGAGATCCGCACCAAGACGGTCCCGATGATCTCGGCGCTCAACCTCGACCTGCGCGACGAGTACGTCGCCGACTGCGCCAACGGCGTCAACCGGTGGAACCAGGCGCTCGAGGACGCCGGTCTGGACGAGCGCCTGTATCTGCCGCACGAGGGCTTCCACCGCCAGGTCGGCGTCTACGCCGGTCACCACGTGAGCCCCGACGGCGAGGTCCTGGACGACGCGACGTGGGAGGCCCGCAAGGACGAGTGGATCCCGAGCGAGGAGGACCGCGCCAAGGTCGCCGCCCTCATGGTCCCGGAGTACGAGCTCGGCAAGTTCGCCAGCTGGATCGCCGAGCCCCCGACGGGCATCAACGGCCAGCCGGTCGAGTACGACTACGTCCACCTCTACGAGCAGGGACTGCGCGAGGAAGGCCTGTCGTGACCTCTCTGACCTGGGAGCACGAGGCCCGACCCGTCTGGGACGCGGACAAGGCGCGCATCGCCGCCTCCGCCCCGGACGGTGCCCTCGTCCTCGACTTCGCGGACGGGGCCGAGCTCCCGGGCGACTGGTTCGTCGCCCGGGACGGCGCCGAGGTCGTCGGCCTGGGCGTCCTGGACACCACGTGGGGCGGTGACGCCGAGATCACCCTGGCCGTCGACGCCGCACGCCAGGGGCAGGGCGTCGGCTCCTGGGTCATGGAGCACCTCGAGCAGGAGGCCCGCTCGCGCGGGATCAACTACGTCTACAACACCGTCCCCGACGCCCACCCGCAGCGCGACGACGTGCACGACTGGCTCCTCGTCCGCGGCTACCGCGGCAACGAGGGCGACGCGTCGCTGCGCAAGCGGGTCGGTGCCGTGGAGGAGGAGGCCACGGCCGCGCCACGGTCCGTGCCGGCCACGACGGCGCCGCCGGCCGACTCGCGTTCGCAGGGTGAGGAGGAGAGCGGCGACTACGTCGACGTGGAGAAGCACCGCTACTGAGACGGCGCAGTACGAGCGCAGGTGTCGATCACCCGCGCACCTGCGGGTCGAAGGTCACCTCGGGAGCCTTCGTCGCGGCATGTCGGCGAGCGGGCAGCGCTATCCGGTCGCGCAGCTCGAAGAAGATGTCGGCGGCTTCGACCCCACGCCAGTCATCGGGTAGCAGGTCTCTCGGAAGTCCCGGATCGAGGTACGGGAGTCTGCGCCAGCTGGTGAGCAGCCCGACGTAGTCGACGAAGGCCGTGGCGTCGTCCTGGGTCGAATCCCTCCACGCATCCAGGGTCGATCGGTACGTCCCCACGATCTCCGAGTGCATCAGGTCCAAGGTCTCCAGGTCCCACCAGCGAGCCACCTGCTCGGGCAACGGGCGGAAGCCCAGGTGCTCGGACCGGAAGAGGTCGAGGTACTCCGCCAGGCCGGCCTCGTCGAGGGTCTCGCGGGTGAGACCCTCGACGTGAGCCGGCGCGATCCACGCGCCTGCCGAGACGGTGCCGAACCCCAGCTGGGTCAGCAGGCTGCGCAGCTTGTGTCGCTGGTCGCGCTCGGACTCGGGCACGCTGAAGACTGCGAGGAGCCACTGGTGGTCGCCCTCGGCTCGCGGCCGAGCGAAGATGCGCCGGTCCCCTTCGAGCAACACGTCGCGGGCCCGCTCGGAGAGTGTGTAGCCCGCGAGACCGTCCCACTTCTCGGGGACCAGGAGGCCGCGCTGCTTCAGCCGTGAGACTGCCGAGCGGACTGCCTGGCCGTCGACGCCCACCTCACCGAGCAGCTGGATCAACGACCGGACGCTCAGCCAGCCGCCGGTCTCTCGGGCGTAGAGACCGTAGAGGGTGAAGATCAGGGCGCGTGGGGGACTCGTCCCGAGGGTGCGCGTCACCTGCACCAGCCCCTACTCACCGGATCGGTCGGGCAGCTGGGCCACGCCCTGCACCTCCACGAGCGCCTCGACATCCCAGAGTCGGGCCACACCGATGCCAGCCATCGCGGGGTAGTGGGCTCCCACGAGACGCTTCCACACCCGACCGATGTCACGGGATCGTGCCTTGTAGTCGTCCATGTCGACGATGTAGACGGTCATCGACACGAGGTGCTCAGGTGTCCCGCCAGCGGCCTCCAGGGCGGCGAGGAGGTTGGTCAGGGCCCGCTCGAACTGCTCCACGACGTCGTCGCCGACGATCATCCCGTCCGCGTCGAGCGCGGTCTGGCCGGCGAGGTGGACCGTGGCCCCACCGGTCACGCGGACCGCGTGGGAGAACCCCGCGGCCGGCGCGAGGTGGGATGGGTTGATCCGCTCGGGACTCATGACTGGACTGCTCCTCCGTCGACGTTGATGCCTTGGGCGTTGATCGCGCCGTTGGCCACGCAGAGCGCCACGACGTCGGCGACTTCCTGGGCCGTCACCAGCCGCCTGATCGGCTGCTTGCGCTCCAGCAGCCGCCGGACCTCCTCCTGGGACCGGGCGCTCCGCTCGGCGATGTCGGCCACCGACTGGTCGGTCATCGGGGTGTCGACGTAGCCGGGGCACACCGCATTGACCGTCACCCCGGTGCTGGCGAGCTCGGCCGCGGCCGACCGGACGAGGCCGAGGACACCGTGCTTGCTGGCGGTGTAGGCCGCGACCTGCTTGTCGCCGACCTTGGCTGCGATCGAGGCGACCACGACGACCCGGCCCCACCCGCGCTCGAGCATGCCGGGCAGCGCTCGCCGCAGGCACCGGAACGGTGCGGTGAGGTTCAGGTCGAGCATGCGCTGCCAGTCCTCTTCGGTGGTCTCGGCCAAGGGGGCGCCGATGCCGTTGCCGGCGCTGAGCACCAGTACCTCCACCGGCCCCCAGGTCTGCTCGACGGTCCGGTAGGCCGCGTCCAGCTGCTCGCTGTCGGTGACGTCGGTGGGCAGGACCAGCGATTCCCCGGGCAGGGTGGCCGCGGCGTGGGTCAGGGCTGCTTCGCTCCGGGCGAGCAGCGCGACCCGCATCCCGTCGCGAGAGAGCCGCTGGGCAGCCGCGAGGCCGATCCCCGTGCTGGCCCCGGTGACCAGGGCGACCCGGCCGCTGAGCGGCCTGGTGGTGGTCTCGACTGCGCCGTCGCTCATCAGCGTCCCGTCCACTGCGGGGGGCGACGTGCGTTGAAGGCGGCGTGGAACTCGGTGTGGTCCTGGGTGGTCATCAGCAGTGCCTGCGTCGAGGCATCGAGCTCGACGGCCGCAGCGAGGCTCATGTCGAGCTCCCGGGTGATCAGCGACTTGGTCTCGGCGTAGGCCAACGTCGGACCGTCGGCCAGGCGTCGGGACAGGTCCTGGACCGCGTCGTCGAGCTCGGGGTCCTCGACCAGCCGGCTGACCAGTCCGTACCGGTCTGCGGTCTCGGCATCGATGGTCTCGCCCAGCATGAGCAGCTCGGTGGCGCGGCCCGCGCCCACGATCCGGGGGAGCAGGTAGGCGGCGCCCATGTCTCCTCCGGAGAGTCCGACCTTGGTGAACAGGAAGGCGAACTTGCCCGACCGGGCCACGACTCGGAAGTCGGCGGCCAGTGCCAGCACCGCACCCGCTCCGGCGGCGATGCCCTGGACGCCGACGACGATCGGGATCGGGCACTCTCGCATGGCCCTGATGACGTCGCCGGTCATCCGCGTGAACCCGATCAGGTCACGGGCGTCCATCTGGATGAGCTCGCCGATGATCTCGTTGACGTCCCCGCCGCCGCAGAAGCCCCTCCCTTCGCCACGGATGACGAGTACCGACACGTCCTCACGGGTGGGCAGCTCGTGGAGCAGGTCGCGCAGGTCGGCGTAGCTCTCGAAGGTCAGCGCATTCATCTTCTCCGGACGGTCGAGGGTCACGGTGGCGACGCCGTCGGCGACCTCGAAGCGGAAGTGTCGCCACTCCTGGGTGAACTCGGCTGATGCGCGGAATCGGGTCATCGCGTGCTCCTCATGGGCGCTCGTCGGTGTGGGTGGTCCGAGCCTCTCGGACGAGAGCTCGGCCGATGATGGTGCGTTGGACCTCCGAGGCGCCTTCGTAGATCCGGGGCGCGCGGACCTCGCGGTAGAGGTGCTCCAGCAGATGGCCTCGCTGCAGGGCGCGGGCACCGTGCAGCTGCACTGCCTGGTCGACGACCCGCTGAGCGGATTCGGTGGCGTACAGCTTGGCCATGGCGGCCGCCTTGGTGACATCCGCGGCGGGGGCCCCTGAGTCGTAGGCGGAGGCCGCCGCGCGGACCAGCAGTCGCGAGGCCTGGACCTGCGTGGCCATCTCAGCGAGTGCGTGGGACACCGCCTGCTGCTCGTGCAGCGGGCCGCCGTGGACCTCACGCTCGATCGACCAGCGGACTGCGCTCTCCAGCGCTGCCTGGGCCATGCCGACGGCGAAGGCGCCGACGCTCGGGCGGAAGAGGTCGAGGGTGCGCATGGCTACCCGGAAGCCCGCGTCGACCTCGCCCAGCACGTCCGCACGCTCCACCCGGACACCGTCGAAGGTGAGCCGACCGATCGCGTGGGGTGTCAGCAGGTCGAGGTGCTCGCCCCCGAGACCTTCGGCGTCGCCCGACACCGCGAAGGCGGTGACCCCCCTGGCGCCTGCATCGGAGGTGGTCCGGGCGAAGACGGTGTAGACGTCGGCCTCTGGCGCGTTGGAGATCCAGGTCTTCTCCCCGAACAGCCGCCAGCCGTCGCCATCCGGCTGGGCGCGCAGCGCAAGGGCCGCGGCATCGGACCCTGCGCCCGGCTCGGAGAGGGCGAATCCGGCCACCACCTCGCCGGTGATGACACCGGGGAGCCAACGCTCGGCCGTCTCGCGGGCGCCGGACTGGAGGATCGGGTAGCTGCCGAGCCCCTGCAGGGCGAGGGCGGTCTCGGCCGCGGTGTCCACGCCGGCGAGGGTCTCGCGCAAGACGCACAGCTGCATCGCTGCCGCATCGTGCGGGGCTTCCTCCGGCTCGCCTCCGAAGAGACCGCGGAGGAGGCCGAGGTCACCGAGCCGGCGGAGCAGTCGTCGGTCCACATGTCCCTGCTCGCCCGGCTCGTGGCTCTGCCGGAGGTCGCGGCCGGAGAAGTGGGTGCGCGCGAGGTCGCGAACGCGGTCGGCGTACTCGTGCTGATCAGCAGTCAGACCGAAAGACGTCATGACGGCGACGCTATAACGCATTGACAACGACCGTCAACGTTCCAATACACTGAGTCCGATCACACGAAGGGACATCGCATGCGCATCGCTGTCGTCGGTGGCGGGCCGGGTGGGCTCTACTTCGCCCTGCTGGCCAAGCAGCTGGGGCCGGACCACGAGATCACCGTCTGGGAGCGCAATGCCGCCGATGACACCTTCGGGTTCGGCGTGGTCTTCTCCGACGAGACGCTGGGTGGCATCGAGCACGCCGACCCGGCGATCCACGAGGCGATGAAGGCCGAGTTCGCGCTCTGGGACGACATCGACGTCCACTACCGCGACGAGGTCATCACCAGTGGTGGGCACGGCTTCGCGGCGCTCTCCCGCAAGCGGCTGCTGCAGATCATGCAGGCGCGCGCAGCCGCGGTCGGTGTCGCCGTCCACTTCGAGACCGCGGCCCCCGACGTCGAGGAGCTGTCGCGCACCCACGACCTCGTGGTGGCCGCCGACGGACTCAACTCGCCGATCCGGGAACGTTACTCGGACACGTTCGGCCCGTCACGGGACGTGCGGGACTGCAAGTACATGTGGTTGGCGACCGACAAGGTCTTCGACGCCTTCAAGTTCTACATCCGCCAGACACCCCACGGGGTGATGCAGATCCACGGCTACCCCTTCGACGCCACCGGCAGCACGTTCATCGTGGAGATGAACTCGCGGGTGTGGGAGCGGGCGGGGTTCAGCCACGGCGACTTCGGGCCGGGCGAGTCCGACCTGGCCTCGATCGAACGGGTGCGCGAGCTCTTCGCCGAGGAGCTCGAGGGTCATCAGGTCATGTCCAACAACTCCAAGTGGATCACCTTCACCACGATCCGCAACGAGCAGTGGCGCCATCGCAACATCGTCCTGCTCGGCGATGCCGCCCACACCGCTCACTTCTCCATCGGGTCCGGCACCAAGCTGGCGATGGAGGACGCGCTCGCCCTCGCGGCCTGCCTGCACGAGCAGACCGACCTCGACGCGGCCCTGACGGCGTACGAGGCGGAGCGCAAGCCGGTGGTGCAGTCGACCCAACGAGCAGCGCAGGCGAGCCTGGAGTGGTTCGAGAACCTCGGGCAGTACACCCACCAGGAGCCGCTGCAGTTCGCGTTCAACATCCTCACCCGCAGCCGCCGGGTCACCCACGACAACCTTCGGGTGCGTGACCCGGAGTTCGTCCAGCGGCTGGACGAGTGGTTCGCCGAGCACGAGCAGCGGCGCGGCCACGGCTGCGGGGACCACCGGCCGCCGATGTTCCAGCCCTTCGTGCTCGGCGGGCCGGGCAAGGGCGAGCTCGAGCTGCCCAACCGCGTCGTCGTCTCACCGATGGACATGTACAAGGCCGTCGACGGGATGCCGACGGACTTCCACTTCGCGCACCTCACCGGCAAGGCGCTCGGTGGTGCGGGACTGGTCATGACCGAGATGGTCTGCGTGTCCCCGGAGGGGCGGATCACCCCCGGCTGCACCGGCTTGTGGACTGACGCGCAGGCTGCCCGGTGGCGCCGGATCACCGACTTCGTCCACGCAGAGACGCCGACGAAGGTGGGCCTGCAGCTCGGGCACTCGGGGGCCAAGGGGTCGACGAAGCTGATGTGGGAAGGGATCGACGAGCCGCTGGACGTCGGCAACTGGGACGTCGTCGCGGCCTCCCCGCTCGCCTACGACCCGGACCGCAACCAGGTCCCGCGCGAGCTCGACCGAGCGGGTATGGACGAGATCCGCCAGCAGTTCGTCTCGGCGGCCCGGCGCGGGGCCGAGGCCGGCTTCGATCTGCTGGAGCTGCACTGTGCGCACGGCTACCTGCTCTCCGGTTTCCTGTCGCCGTACACCAACCGGCGCACCGACGAGTACGGCGGCGACGTCCACGGCCGGCTGCGCTTCCCCCTCGAGGTCTTCACCGCCATGCGCGAGACATGGCCCGAGGACCGGCCGATGACGGTGCGGATCTCGGCGACCGACTGGGTCGAGGGTGGGATCTCGACCGAGGACACGATCGCCGTTGCCGAGGCCTTCTCCGCCGCCGGCGCCGCAGCCATCGATGTCTCCACCGGCCAGGTCACCTCCGCTGAGAAGCCGGCCTTCGGCCGCTCGTACCAGACCCCCTACGCCGACGCGATCCGCAACCGAGTGGACATCCCCACCATCGCCGTCGGGGTGATCTCGTCGTGGGACGACGTCAACTCGCTCGTGCTGGCCGGGCGGACCGACCTGTGCGCCATCGGCCGAGCGCACCTCTACGACCCCAGCTGGACCCTGCATGCGGCCGTCGAGCAGGACTACGACGGCCCGGGGGCGAGCTGGCCGGACCCGTGGCGGGCCGGCCGCCGCAAGCCGCAGACCGGACGCTCCGACGGACCGAAGCCCCGTCTGGAGCTCGTCAGGCAGGGCGGTCCGGCGACCGCCCACCGCAGGTGGCGACCGTGACCTCCCGTCGCGCAGCCACACGCATCTCGCCACGTCCCTGCGAGTGAGGAGACCCCGTGCCCACGTCAATGACCCCGTCCCCGGAGACGCTGTCCCCGTCGGCCCACACCGACACCTTCTGCCGCGACAACCTGCCCGATCCTGCCGACTGGCCCGAGATCGTGCTCGGACCCGACACCAGCTACCCCGATCGGTTGAACTGCGCCACCGCCCTGCTGGACGACGTCATCCGAGAGCACGGTGGGGACCGTCCGTGCCTGCTCAGCCCCGATGGTGAGGAGTGGTCCTACGAGGAGCTGCGCACCACGGCCAACCGGATCGCGAACCTGCTGGTCGAGGATCTCGGTCTCGTGCCCGGCAACCGGGTGCTGCTGCGCGGCCCGAACAACCCGTGGACGGTGGCCTGCTGGTTCGGCGTCCTCAAGGCCGGCGGTGTCGTCGTCGCCACGATGCCGTTGCTGCGCGCGGGAGAGCTCGCCGCCGTGGACGAGATCGCTCGGATCGACCTGTCACTGTGCGACCACCGGTTCCTCGACGAGCTGCAGGCGGCGGGGACTTCGGCGCCCGTCGTCGCCTACGGCGGGTCGTCGGCCGACGACCTGTGCCAGAGGATCGCCGAGGCATCCACCGAGCACGACGACGTGGTCACCGCTGCCGACGACGTCGCCCTGCTGGCCTTCACCTCCGGGACAACCGGCCGGCCGAAGGCCACGATGCACTTCCACCGCGACGTGCTGGCGATCGCCGACACCTTCTCGCGCCACGTGCTGCAGCCCACCCCCGAGGACCGGTTCACCGGGACACCCCCGATCGCCTTCACCTTCGGCCTCGGTGGGGCAGTGGTCTTCCCCCTGAGAGTCGGCGCGAGCACGCTGCTGGTGGAGAAGGCGACCCCGGCGGAGCTGGCGGGCCACATCGAGACCCACGGCGTCACGATCTGCTTCACGGCACCGACGGCCTACCGGGCGATGGTCTCCGGAGGGCACACCGGTTCGCTCGGTTCGCTGCGCCGGGCCGTGTCCGCGGGCGAGCACCTGGACGAGGCGACGTGGCGGACCTTCCACGAAGGCACGGGGATCCGCATCATCGACGGCATCGGGTCCACCGAGATGCTGCACGTCTTCATCGCGGCGGCCGACGACGACATCCATCCGGGCTCGACCGGTGTCGAGGTGCCGGGGTACACCGCCAGGGTCGTCGACGAGGACGGCCGGACGGTCCCCGACGGCACCCCCGGCCGGCTCGCCGTCAAGGGCCCGACCGGGTGCCGCTACCTGGCCGATCCCCGCCAGCAGGTGTACGTGGAGAACGGCTGGAACATCACCGGCGACACCTTTGTCCGCGACGACGAGGGGTACTTCTGGTACCGGGCCCGCAACGACGACATGATCATCTCCTCCGGGTACAACATCGCCGGACCCGAGGTGGAGGAGGCGGTGCTCTCGCACCCGGACGTCTCCGACTGCGCCGTGGTCGGGCAGGCCGACCCGAGCCGGGGCCAGCTGGTCGTCGCCTACGTCGTGCTCCGGGACGGGGCGCAGGCCGGCCCGGAGCTGGCTGCCGCCATCCAGGACCACGTCAAGAGCCGAATCGCTCCCTACAAGTACCCGCGCCGGGTGGAGTTCATCGACGCGCTGCCCCGCACGGCCACCGGCAAGGTGCAGCGGTACAGGTTGCGCGACCAGACCGCATGACGTGTCGCCCTCGTCGTGGCGGGGTTCGGGACCACCTCCACCCGCGGCGGGTCAGGTGCGTTCGCCGGCCGCGGTCTCCATGCGCTCCCACTCGCGCTGGGCGAGCCGGTGCCAGCGGTCCCGACGGGTGTGGAAGAGGGTCGCGGCCTGCGGTCCGGGCCAGTCCGGCGGGAGCAGCTCGGCCGGGAGGTCCGGGTCGACGAAGGGGAAGGCGCGCCAGGCCTGGATGAGCTCCACCTGCGCGACGAAGGCCGCGTCGTCGCCGGCGACCTCCCGCTCGCCGAAGTCGTCGGCGAAGTCCCGGTAGCGGGCGCGCACCTCGTCGAGGTCCCAGGCCGCGTCGATGAGCGCGGTCGGGTCGGTGCCGGCGGCCCGGCGGCCGACCCACGCGAAGGCCCGGTCGCCGAGGTCGAGGTCGGCGAGGGTGTGCTGGACCTCGGTCTCCTTGTCGGCGTCGGGGATGATCCACAGCCCCGGGGTCGGGCAGCCCAGGCCCAGCCAGGTCATCCGGGTGCGCAACCGGTGCCGCGTGCTGCGTTGCGACTCGGGGACGGCCGCGGCGACCACGAGCCACTGGCCGTCCCAGGCGCGCGGGCGACGCAGGAAGCCGTAGATCCGGTCGGTGCCCTCGGCGAGCAGGGCGCGTCCGTGCTCGGTCAGCTGCCACCGCACCCGGCGGCCGTGCCGTTCCGACTCGATGATCCCCTGGCTCGCCGTGCGGGCGATCGTCTGCCGCGCGGACTTCTCCTCGACGCCCAGGGCGCCGAGCGCGGACACGAGCGTGCCCGTCCACGCCGCCCCGTCGCGGGGGTGGACGAACTCGCCGAGGATCGTCAGCAGGAGCGAGCGAGCGCTTGCCGGGGTCGATCGATCGCCCACCTCGGTGGGGGCCTGCAGATTGGTCGTCACTCGTCCTCCTCGGGGTGAAGCAGACCTTAACCCAATTTGCTACGAAATTGTTTCGAGGCGCCTATTGACTGTAGAACAATTCCCCACCATTCTCGGTGTCACCGACGACGGGGTCGGATCCCACCGACCCGTCGTGCCCTCAATGACGAGACCGCACCCCTGGAGTCCCGATGCGCGCCACCCGTACCCTCCCGCTGGCCCTCACCATGACCTTCGCCCTCACCGCCTGCGGTGGGTCGGCCCTCTCCGGCGGAGGGGGTGACGAAGGCGGCGACGACGACAAGGTCAAGATCGCCCTCCTCGTGCCGCAGTCCGGCGTCTACGCGCCCCTCGGCAAGGACATGGAGGCCGGCTTCCGCCTCTATCTCGACGAGAACGACAACAAGCTCGGCGGCAAGGAGGTCGAGCTGACCGTCGTCGACGAGGGGTCCGGTCCCGAGGACGGCGTCCCCGCCGGCACCAAGCTGGCCCAGGACGAGTCCGTCGACGCCGTGGTCGGCATCGTCAACTCCGCCGTGGCGCTCGGCCTGACCGACTCCTTCACCGAGGCGAAGAAGCCGCTCATCATCACCAACGCCGGCGCCAACGACATCACCGGCAAGTCCTCCTCCCCGTACGTGTGGCGGACCAGCTTCTCCAACGGTGAGGTCAGCGAGGCCATCGGTGCCCACGTCGCCAAGGAGGTCGGTGACGGCAAGGTCTACCTCGTCGGTCCCGACTACGCGGCGGGCCAGGAGTTCCTCGCCAGCTTCAAGAAGTCCTTCGAGGGCGCGGGCGGCAAGGTCGCCGGGACCCAGATGACCCCCTTCGGCAAGACGACGAACTTCCAGCCGTACCTGCAGAAGGTCCGCAACGCCAAGCCCAAGGCGGTCTTCGCGTTCTACGCCGGCGCCGAGGCGGTCACCTTCGTCAAGCAGTACGACCAGCTCGGTCTGCACAAGGACATCCCCTTCTACGCCACCGGCTTCCTCACCGAGGGCGGCGCCCTCACGGCGCAGGGCAAGTCCGCGGAGGGCATCTTCACCTCGCTGCACTACTCCTCGGAGCTGGACAACCCGAAGAACAAGACCTTCGTCAAGGCCTACACCGCCGCCAACAAGGTGCCGCCGACGGTCTACGCGATGCAGACGTACGACGCCGGCGCCGTCCTGGACAAGGCGCTCGACAAGGGCACCAGCGGCGACCAGATCGTCGAGGGCCTGAAGGCGACCGGTGAGGTCGACAGCCCCCGCGGCCCGTGGTCCTTCTCCGACACGCAGGGCCCGGACCAGACCTACTACCTGCGCAAGGTCGAGAAGAAGGGTGACGCCTGGACCAATGTCATCGAGAGCGAGCTCACCAAGCCCTCTTCCTGACCCGTCCGCCCCACCCACTGCTGGGAGATCCACGTGACCGCACTGACGGCCAACTTCATCACCGACAACGGGGTGACGATGATCGACGGGCTCGCCACCGGCGTCCTGCTCTTCGTCATCGCCCTCGGGCTCTCGCTCGTCTTCGGCGTCATGGACGTGCTCAACCTCGCCCACGGAGCGATCTACCTCGTCGGCGCCTACGTCGCCGTCGCGCTGATCGGCGGGGGATCGACCATGACGCTGGTCGCCTTCGGCGGCGCCGTGCTGCTCGCGGCACTCATCGGCGGCATCGGCGGGTGGGGGCTGTCGGCGATGGTCCGACCGGTGGCCCACCGCGGCCACCTGGACCAGGCCCTGCTCACGCTGGGCATCGCGCTCGTCGTCTCCGACCTCGTCTCGATGCGGTTCGGCAACGACGTGCGCTCCATCCCGGCGCCGCAGGGCCTGGACGGGAGCGTGACGATCTTCGGGCAGTCCTACCCGCTCTACCGGTTGGTCGTCATCGTCGTCGGCGCCCTCCTGGCAGTGGCGGCGCTCTACGTCATCGAGCGCACCCGCGTCGGCTCGCTCGTGCGGGCCTCGGTCGTCGACCCCCAGATGGTCTCCGCCCTGGGGGTCGACACCAAGCGCCTCGTGACCGGCGTCTTCGCCGTCGGTGCGGCACTGGCCGCGGCCGGCGGCGTCATCGGCGGGCCGATCCTCTCGGCCTACCCGGGCCTGGACAACCGGATCCTGCTGCTCGGTCTCGTGGTCGTCGTCATCGGTGGCCTCGGCTCCGTGAGCGGGGCCCTCGTCGGGGCCCTCGTCATCGGCCAGATCGAGACCCTCGGCGTCTCGCTCCTGCCGGACCACGCGTCCTTCCTCGTCTTCGGCGCGATGGGCCTGGTCCTGCTCCTGCGACCCCAGGGCCTGCTCGGCACCAAGGAGGCGGCGGCATGAGGGACAAGCTCCCCGCGCTCCTCGCGGTCATCGTCGTCCTGCTCCTCGCGGCCGTCCCGCTGATCTTCCCGGCCGACACGGCCAACACGCTGAGCAGGGTGCTCGCGCTGGCTCTTCTTGCCGTGAGCCTGGACCTGCTCGTCGGGGTCTCCGGCATGCCCTCGCTCGGGCACGCGGCCCCCTTCGGCGTCGGTGCCTACACGGCCGCGCTCGTGGCCCGTGACATCGATGCCTTCGCCCCCGTGGCGCTGCTCGCGGCCGTGGTGACCGGAGGCGTCTTCGCCCTCGTCACCGGGGTGCTCATGGTGCGCACCAAGGGCACCTACTTCCTCATGCTCACCCTCGCGATCGCCGAGCTCGTGCACGTCCTCGCGCAGCGCTGGAGCGGCCTGACCGGCGGGACCAACGGGCTCTACGGGATCCCGTCGATCACCCTCGCCCCCGGCGGTGAGCCGGTGACGCTCGCCGGCGTCCGGTACTGGTGGGTGCTGCTCGTCTTCCTCGTCGGCTTCGCCGTCGTCTGGTGGACGTCGCGCTCGACCCTGGGTCGCTCCCTTCGCGGCCTGCGGGACAACGAGGAGCGGATGGGCTCGCTCGGCTACTCCACCTTCCGGCTCAAGCTCGTCGTCTACGGCATCGCCGGGGCGGTCGCGGGCGCGGCCGGGTCCCTGTGGGTCGCGCAGAACCGCTTCGTCTCCCCGGAGGACCTCGCCTTCGAGGTCTCGGCCATGGCGCTGCTCGCGGTCGTCGTCGGCGGCCGCGGCCGCCTCTGGGGCGCCGTGCTCGGCGCGGCCCTGGTGACGATCGTGCGCGACGACATCGGCGCCTCCCTCGGGGGTCGCGGACCGCTGCTGCTCGGTCTCGTCTTCATCGCCGTCGTCTACCTCCTGCCGCACGGTTTCGCCGGCACCAGCTGGCGCCGGCTGCTCGTCCGACGATTCCAGGAGAAGAAGGCATGACCGTGCCGACCACCGTTGTCCCGGCCCTCTCCCTGCGCGGCGTCACGAAGAAGTACGGCGCGCTCGTCGCCGTCGACGACGTGAGCCTCGACGTGGCGAAGGGGGGACGCCACGCCCTCATCGGCCCCAACGGAGCCGGCAAGTCGACCCTCTTCAACCTCGTGGCCGGCGGGCTGCCCGTCACCTCCGGCCAGGTCCTCCTCGCCGGGGAGGACGTCACCCGCCGCTCCGCGGCCTGGCGGGCGCGCCGCGGGCTGGGCAAGACCTTCCAGCACAGCTCGCTCTTCCTGTCGATGAACCCGCTCGACAACGTCGCCCTCGCGGCCCAGCGGGTCGCCGGCAAGGGGATGTCGTGGCTGACCTCGTCCCACCGACGCAACAGCGAGATCGACGACCTCGCCGAGCAGTGCGTCGCCGACGTCGGGCTCGCCGACCGGTCGCACATCATGACCGGCAACCTCAGCCACGGCGAGCGACGCCAGCTCGAGGTCGCGGTGGCCCTGGCCACGCGGCCGCAGCTGCTCCTGCTCGACGAGCCGGCCGCCGGCATGTCGCCCGCGGAGAGCCAGCGCTTCGCCGAGCTGGTCCACTCGCTGCCCGAAGACCTGACGGTCGTCATCATCGAGCACGACCTCGAGCTCGTCTTCCGGCTCGCCGACCGGGTGAGCGTGCTGCACCTCGGCGCACTCATCGCCGACGGCCCCGCGGACGAGGTGCGCGAGGACCCCACCGTCCAGCAGGCCTACCTGGGGGAGGACTCCCTCGAGGAGCTCTTCCACGAGGCACCCACCACCGAGGAGGCGGCCCGATGAGCGGCACCGGAGCAGACCTGAGGATCGCGGGCGTCGAGTCCGGCTACGGGGGCAGCACCGTCCTCACCGGGGTCGACCTGCACGTGGCGGCCGGCGAGACCGTGGCGCTGCTCGGGCGCAACGGCGTGGGCAAGACGACCCTCATGTCGA
Organism: Janibacter terrae NBRC 107853; assembly: GCF_001591405.1. Lineage (GTDB taxonomy): Bacteria > Actinomycetota > Actinomycetes > Actinomycetales > Dermatophilaceae > Janibacter > Janibacter terrae. The sequence continues at coordinate 80,479 of NZ_BCUV01000007.1, read as the reverse complement.
CGATCATGGGGTTCGTCCCGACCCTCGCCGGCAGCATCCACGTCGGCGACGAGGACATCACCCGGATGCCGACGCACCGCAGGGCGGGTGTCGGGCTGGCGATCGTGCCCCAGGGGCGGCGGGTCTTCGCGCCGCTCACGGTGCACAACAACCTGCGCATCGCCGAGGGCAAGCACTCGGGGGAGTGGACGCTCGAGCGCGTCTACGAGCTCATGCCGCGGCTGCGCGAGCGACGCGGCAACCGGGGCGACCAGCTCTCCGGCGGCGAGCAGCAGATGCTCGCGATCGGGCGGGCGCTGCTGCTCGGCCCACGCGTGCTCCTGCTCGACGAGCCCTCCGACGGGCTCGCGCCGGCCATCGTGCAGCAGGTCATGGGCATCGTCTCCGAGCTCGCCCAGGAGGGCATCACGGTCCTCGTCGTCGAGCAGGACCTGCGTGCGGCCTTCTCCGTCGCCGACCGCGTCGTCGTCATGGAGAAGGGCCGCATCGTCCACGACAGCACCACCCACGAGTTCCGCGGGGACGCGGCGCGGGCGCGGCGGCTGCTCGGCGTCGGGTGAAAAAAGTGCTACACGCTCTTGACGTAGCGTGGGTGCGATGTAGAAGATAGGGACGTACCCCGACGTCGTGGTTCCTTCCGCGACGTCCGATCGGCACCGACGGAAGGTTTGACCGTGAGCGAGACCACCATCGACCAGGCCGCGGCCCCCGGGACGAGCGCGGAGCCCGCGTCCGCCCCGCCGGTCGTCGAGTTCCGCACCTCCCCGGAGCGCTACCGCCACTTCACCGTGGAGTACGACGGCGACGTCGCCACGGTGAAGCTGGCCGTCGACGAGCAGGGCGGCCTCGTCCCCGGCTACGAGCTGAAGATGAACAGCTACGACCTGGGCGTCGACATCGAGCTCTACGACGTCGTCCAGCGGATGCGCTTCGAGCACCCGGAGGTCAAGGCGGTCGTCATGACCGGTGGCCTGGAGCGGATGTTCTGCGCCGGCGCCAACATCCGGATGCTCGCGGCCTCGCCGCACAGCTGGAAGGTGAACTTCTGCAAGTTCACCAACGAGACCCGCAACGGCATCGAGGACGCGACCGCCAGCTCCGGCCAGAAGTGGATCGCGGCCCTCAACGGCACCGCGGCCGGTGGCGGCTACGAGCTCGCCCTGGCCTGCGACGACATCGTCCTCGTCGACGACAACAGCTCGACGGTCTCCCTGCCCGAGGTCCCGCTCCTGGGTGTCCTCCCCGGCACCGGCGGCCTGACCCGGGTCGTGGACAAGCGGCACGTGCGCAAGGACCGCGCCGACCTCTTCGCGACGAAGTCCGAGGGCTACCGCGGCAGCACCGCCGTCGAGTGGGGCCTCATCGACGCGACGATCCCGCGCGGTGCCTGGGACGAGGAGATCAGCAAGCGGGCCCACGCCGCGGCCGCCGAGTCCACCCGTGGTGGGCAGGCGGGCGAGGGTGTCGAGCTCCCCGAGCTGGAGCGCACGATCGACGGCGACGTCATCTCCTACAGCCACGTCGCCGCGACCCTGGACCGCGCCGGCCGACGGGTCGACATCACCGTCTCCGCACCGACCGAGGCGCCGCCGGCGGACGCCGAGGCCGCCCGGGCGCAGGGGGTCGACTACTACCCGCTCGCCCTGGCCCGCGAGCTCGACGACCTCATCCTGCACCTGCGCACCAACGAGCTGCAGCTGGGCACCTGGGTCCTGCGCACGAGCGGTGACCAGGAGCTCGTCCTCGCCCACGACGCCAAGCTCGAGGAGTGGTCCGAGCACTGGTTCGTCAACGAGGTGGTGCACTACCTCAAGCGCACGCTGAAGCGTCTCGACGTCACCTCGCGCAGCCTCATCGCGGTCATCGAGCCCGGCTCGGCCTTCGTCGGCACGCTCCTGGAGCTCGCGCTCGCCGCGGACCGCCAGTACATGCTCGAGGGTGTCTACGAGGACGTCGACCCCGACGCGACCCCGGCGACCATCCGCCTGACCGACGTCAACGACGGCCGCTACCCGATGGGCAACGGGCTCACCCGCCTCGAGTCGCGCTTCTTCGGTCGCGAGCAGGACCTCGAGACCGCGCGCGCCGCCAAGGGCACCGACCTCGACGCCGCCGCCGCCGACGCCGCCGGGCTCGTCACCACCGCCCTCGACGACATCGACTTCGAGGACGAGCTGCGCATCGTCCTCGAGGAGCGGGCCGCCCTCAGCCCCGACGCCCTGACCGGCATGGAGGCCAACCACCGCTTCGTCGGCCCCGAGACGATGGAGACCAAGATCTTCGGTCGGCTCACCGCCTGGCAGAACTGGATCTTCATCCGCCCCAACGCCTCCGGCCCGGAAGGCGCCCTGCGGCGCTACGGGTCCGGCCAAAAGGGCGAGTACAACCTGGAGAGGGTCTGAGGCGCATGTCGGACGCCGGCTTCAACGCTGCAGCCTGGCTCGTCGACCGGGTCGCCGTGGAACGCGGTGACCACCCGGCCGTCGAGACGCCCTCGCAGACGGTGACGTACACCGAGCTCGTCGAGCTCACCGGCCGCGTGGCCGCGGGACTGCGGTCCCTCGGCCTGCGCCGGGACGACCGGGTCGTCTTCGTCGCCAACGACGACATCGCCCTCTTCACGGGCATCCTCGGGGCCATCCGCGGCGGATTCGTCGCGGTCCCGGTCTCGACGATGTACGGCCCCGCCGAGCTGGCCGAGATCATCGGCGACTCGGGCGCCGTCGCCCTCGTCGCGAGCGACACCTTCGCCGAGCCGGCGGCCCGGGCCGCGGCCGCGTGCCCGGAGCTGCGCCAGGTCATCTGGGACGGCGACCCCGGCGAGGCCGCCGCTGCGGCCCAGGGCGTCGAGCAGCTCTCGTTCGATCAGCTGCTCGAGCGCGGGGCGGCCGCCGACGCGGCCGGGCGCGAGCCCGTGCCCGCCGGACCGGACGCCTGGGCCCTGTGGCTCTACACGTCCGGCACGACGGGCAAGCCCAAGGGCGCGATGCACCGGCACGACAACATCCGCATCGTCACGCAGACCTACGGGACCCAGGTCCTGGGCATCACCGAGGACGACCGCTGCCTGTCCGTGGCCAAGCTGTTCTTCGCCTACGGCATCGGCAACTCGATGTTCTTCCCGCTCTCGGTGGGGGCGACCGCCGTCCTCAACCCCGAGCGCCCCACCCCGACCGGCATGGCCGAGCGGGTCGTGCAGGGCCGGGCGACGCTCTTCTTCGGGGTGCCGACCTTCTACGCCGGGCTGCTGGTCAGCGACATCCCCGACGACACCTTCGCCGGTGTCCGCCTCGGGGCCTCGGCGGGCGAGCCGCTGCCGCCCGGGGTTCAGGAGCGGATGCTCGCGCGCTTCGGTCTCGAGATCCTCGACGGGATCGGCTCGACCGAGTGCCTGCACATCTTCCTGTCCAACCGCCCGGGAGAGATCCGCATGGGCACGACCGGCCGGGCCGTGCCGGGCTACGACCTCGAGATCCGTGACCTCGACGGCACGCTCGTCGAGGACGGCGAGCCGGGCACGCTCTTCGTGCGCGGCGCCTCCTCGGCGCTGGGGTACTGGCGCCGGGCGGAGGCCACGCGCACCGTCTTCCAGGGCGAGTGGGTCAACACGGGTGACACCTACGTGCGCGACGCCGACGGCTACTACACGTGCATGGGCCGGGCCACCGACCTGCTCAAGGCCGGTGGCATCTGGGTCAGCCCGACCGAGGTCGAGGACCGACTGCTCGCCCACGACGCCGTGCTCGAGTGCGCCGTCGTCGGCCAGGAGGACGCCGACGGTCTCGTCAAGCCGGTCGCCGCGGTCGTCACGCGCTCCGCGGTGAGCGCGGAGGACCTCGACGCCTGGTGCCGCGAGGGGCTGGCGCCCTTCAAGCGGCCCCGTCACGTCTACTTCGTCGACGAGCTGCCCAAGACCGCGACCGGCAAGATGCAGCGGTTCAAGGTGCGTGCCCTCGTCAAGGAGCTGCAGGCCAAGGAGGCCGTCTCATGACCACCACGACCGTCGACCTGCTCATCGTGGGCGCGGGACCCGTCGGGCTCTTCGGGGCCTACTACGCGGGCGTCCGCGGCCTGAGCACCGCCGTCATCGACAGCCTGAGCCAGGTCGGTGGGCAGGTGAGCGCGATGTACCCGGAGAAGCAGATCTTCGACATCGCCGGCTTCCCGGCCGTGTCCGGACGCCAGCTCATCACCAACCTCGTCGAGCAGGCCGCGCCGTACGCCCCGACGTACCTGCTGGGGCAGGAGGCCCAGCAGCTCGAGCACGTGCCGGGCGAGGACGGCCGCGAGCGTCTCGTCGTCACGACGAGCACCGGGGACCGCATCGACGCGGGTGCGGTCGTCGTCACCGGCGGCATCGGCACCTTCACGCCGCGCACGCTGCCCGCGGGCGAGGACTTCCTCGGCCGTGGCCTCGAGTACTTCGTGCCGAGCTCGGCGGAGTACGCCGGCCAGGACGTCGTCATCGTCGGCGGCGGCGACTCCGCGGTCGACTGGGCCAACATGCTGCACCCGATCGCGCGTAGCGTGACCCTCGTGCACCGCCGGGACCAGTTCCGTGCCCACCACGCGTCGGTCGAGCAGATGCAGGCCGCGCCGGTCGAGGTCGTGCTCAACGCCCAGGTCACCGAGACCGTCGGCGACGGGACGCTCCAGTCGGTGACGATCACGCCGAAGGGGGAGGAGCCCCGGTCCCTCCCGTGCACCCGCCTCGTCGCGGCCCTCGGGTTCACCGCGAACCTCGGCCCGCTGCGCGAGTGGGGAGTCGAGCTGCACGACAACCGGCACCTCGTCGTCGACCCGGCCATGCGCACCAACGTCGCGGGCGTCTTCGCCGCCGGTGACATCACCGACTACGACGGCAAGGTGCGGCTCATCGCCGTCGGCTTCGGCGAGGTGGCCACGGCGGTCAACAACGCGGCCGTGCACATCGACCCCGACGCGCAGCTCTTCCCCGGTCACTCGACCGACAACCAGCCCGCGGTCCCGCAGCCCGCCTGACACACCGCAGAGAGGACATCGACATGCCGTACGTCATCGCCGGCCACTGCCTCGACGTCATGGACACCTCGTGCACCGAGGAGTGCCCCGTCGACTGCATCTACGAAGGGGAGCGCAAGCTCTACATCAACCCCAAGGAGTGCATCGACTGCGGCGCCTGCGAGCCCGTGTGCCCGGTCGAGGCGATCAGCCAGGACCGTCGGGTGCCCGAGGACATGGCCGAGCACATCGAGGACAACCGACGCTTCTTCACCGAGGTCCTGCCGGGCCGTGACGAGCCGCTCGGCGCCCCCGGTGGCTCGCACAAGACCGGTGCCATCGGGGTCGACACCCCGATGGTCGCCGACCTGTAGAGCGCGCCGTGCTCGACGGTCACGTCCTCGTGGACGCCCACGTCCACCTGCCCGTGCTCTCGACGCTGTCGTCGTCGTGGATCGACTGGGCTCGCCAGTTCGGCCCCGACGGGGTGCTCGAGCGGGCCTGGGACGGCGAAGGGATACCCCGTCCCGCCGCCGTCGACGAGCTCTTCGCCGAGCAGGGGGTCGACATCGCGATCCTCTTCTGCGAGTACAGCCCCAAGGCCACCGGGATGCAGCTCTTCGACGACCTGCTGCCGGTCGTCGAGCACAACCCGGCGCGCTTCCGGCCGATGGCCAATGTCAACCCGCACCTGCACCACCCGATCGGCGACGAGGTGCGGCGCCAGCTCGGCCACGGTGCGGCGGGCCTGAAGCTGCACCCCGTGCACGGCGGCTTCACCTGCGACGACCCGATGCTCTACCCCGCCTACCAGGTCCTCGTCGAGGAGGGGGCGCCGCTCGTCGTCCACTGCGGCACCTCGACCTTCGCCGGGTCGTCCAACCAGTACGCGGACCCGAGCCATCTGCTCGCCGTGACCCGGGACTTCCCGGAGCTGGACATCGTGCTCGCCCACGGCGGTCGAGGCTGGTGGTACGAGCAGGCCGCCTTCATGGCGATGAGCAACCCCCGCGTGTGGATCGAGCTGTCCGGGCTGCCGCCCAAGCGGCTCCCGCAGTACTACGCCGCGGCGGGACTGGAGCGGCTCGCCAAGAAGATGATCTTCGCGACCGACTGGCCCGGCGTGCCCGGCGCCGACGTCAACGCCCGCGCCGTCGCCGACCTGGTGCCCGAGGCGGACGTCGCTGCGGTCCTCGGGGGCAACGCCGTTCGTCTCTACCGTGGGCTGGAGGTGCAGTGAGGTGGCGGTCTACGCGCTCGGTGAGCTCACCCCGCACATCCCCGACTCCGCCTTCGTCCACCCGGACGCCGTCGTCATCGGCGCGGTGACGCTCGGCGAGCAGGCCTCCGTGTGGCCGACCGCGGTGCTGCGGGCCGACTTCGGCCGGATCGTCGTCGGCGACCGGACCTCGGTGCAGGACGGCACCGTCGTGCACTGCATCGAGGAGCAGGCCACCTCCATCGGCGCCGACTGCGTCGTCGGGCACAACGTCCACCTCGAGGGCTGCACCGTCGGCGACCGGTGCCTCGTCGGCTCCGGGTCCGTGGTGCTCAACCACGCGAGCGTCGGCGACGGGTCGGTCATCGGGGCCGGTGCCGTCGTCACCCAGCACACGGTCGTCCCGGCCGGGTCGATGGCCGTCGGCGTCCCGGCCCGGACCCGACCCGTCCCCGCCGAGGCCACCGAGTGGGTGCGCTTCGGGGTCGGCGAGTACCTGACCAACTCCGCCCGCTACCGCGACCAGCTGCGCCGGCTCGACTGACGCACCGCCCGACCGACACACCACGAAGGGATCGATCATGAACGACGCAACCCAGGGTGTCCCTGCCGCCGAGCTGAGCGACGAGGAGCTCGAGGCCCAGGGCACCCGAGCCCACGAGACCCGCAACTGGGTCTTCCTGCACGGCAGCGCCGAGCAGTTCGCCCACCACACGGCCCGCATGCTCGAGCTCGAGCGCGAGTACGTGCGCCGTTTCCCCAAGCGCACCTGGCAGGGCAGCGGCGGCGCGCCGACCGACCTCGCCCAGACCGCCGCGTCGTGGCGCGAGACGGTGCGCGGCGTCATCGCCCAGCTCGAGGCGCTCGTCGAGCTGCCCGACCCGCAGACCCCCGCGGGGTCCGGCGACGACGACCCGGTCCGGGCCTTCCTGCAGCGGCTCGCCGACAACGGCGGTCGGCTCAACAAGCTCGAGGCGCACCAGGCCGCCCGCGAGGTCGGGCTCGACCCCGCCGTGCGCGCCGACCTCTACAAGGCCGACCCCCAGCTCGTCGCCACCGAGGGCACCGACCGCGTCCTCACCGACGCCGGCCGTGCCCGGCTGGCGGGGGAGGCATGAGCCGGATCCGGCACGCCTACCTCGTCGACGGGGTCCGCACGCCGATCGGACGCTACGGCGGTGCGCTGTCGGGCGTGCGCCCCGACGACCTCGCGGCGCACGTCGTGGCCGAGCTGCTGGACCGGCACGTGGGCCTCGACCCCGCCCGTATCGACGACGTGGTCCTCGGCAACGCCAACCAGGCGGGCGAGGACAACCGCAACATCGCGCGCATGGCCGCGCTGCTCGCCGGCCTGCCCGTCAGCGTGCCGGGGACGACGATCAACCGGTTGTGCGGCTCGGGCCTCGACGCCGTGGGCTACGCCGCCCGGGCCGTCGTCGCCGGTGACGCCGACCTCGTCGTCGCCGGCGGTGTCGAGAGCATGAGCCGGGCCCCCTTCGTCCTGCCCAAGGCCGAGACCCCCTTCGCCCGCGGCATGACGGTGGAGGACACGACGATCGGCTGGCGCTTCGTCAACCCGCACATGGAGCGGATGTACGGCACCGACCCGATGCCGCGGACGGCGGAGAACGTCGCGGTCGACCACAAGATCTCCCGCGAGGACCAGGACGCCTTCGCGCTGCGCTCGCAGGAGCGGGCCGCGGCCGCGATCGCCTCGGGCCGGCTGGCGCGCGAGATCGCGCCGGTGAGCGTCCCGCGGCGCAAGGCCGACCCGGTCCTCGTCGACACCGACGAGCACCCGCGCTCCACGTCGCTGGAGGCCCTCGGCGGGTTGCGCCCCCTCTTCGAGGGCGGCACCGTCACCGCCGGCAACTCGTCGGGGGTCAACGACGGCGCCGCCGCCCTCCTCGTCGCCTCGGAGGCCGCCGTCGAGGAGCACGGGCTCACGCCGCTCGCCCGCGTCGACGCGGTGACGGCGATCGGCGTCGAGCCGAGGGTCATGGGCATCGGTCCGGCCCCGGCCGTGCAGCGCCTGCTGGCGCGCACCGGTGTCGCGCTCGAGGACGTGGGTGTCATCGAGCTCAACGAGGCCTTCGCGTCGCAGGGCCTGGCGGTCCTGCGCGAGCTCGGGATCGCCGATGACGACCCGCGGGTCAACCCGCACGGCGGCGCGATCGCCCTCGGCCACCCGCTCGGCATGAGCGGCGCGCGGATCGCGCTCTCGGCGGCGATCTCGCTGGCCGACGACGACCTCGACCACGCGATCGCGACGATGTGCATCGGGGTGGGCCAGGGGATCGCGGCGCTCATCTCCCGCCCGTGACCCCTGATTGGATGACCCCATGACCGACTCACCGCTCATCACCACCGTCCGCCACGACGCCGGCGTCGTCGAGGTCGTCCTCGACCGTCCGGAGGCGATGAACGCCGTCTCCACCGCGATGGCCGGTGCGCTGACGACGACCGGCGCCGTGCTGCGCGACGACACCTCGGTGCGCGCGGTCGTCGTGACGTCGAGCCACCCCAAGGCCTTCTGCGTCGGCGCGGACCTGAAGGAGCGCAACGGGTTCAGCGACGACGACCTGCGGGCCCAGCGCCCCGGCAACCGCCGGGCCTACCGTGCCCTGCTCGACCTGCCGGTGCCGACGATCGCGGCCGTCGACGGTCACGCCCTCGGCGGCGGCTGCGAGATCGCGCTCGCGTGCGACCTCGTCGTCGCCGGTCCGCGGGCGAGCTTCGCGTTGCCCGAGGTGGGCGTCGGGGTCATCCCGGGTGGCGGCGGGACGCAGCTGCTGACCCGTCGCATCGGCTGGTCGCGCGCCGCGGACCTGATCTTCACCGCACGCCGGGTCGACGGCCACGAGGCGCTGCGCCTGGGCCTGGCGGACCGGTGCGTCGACGACGCGCGCGCTGAGGCGCTCGCCCTGGCCGCCACGATCGCCGAGCACTCGCCGGTGGGCGTGCGCAACGCCAAGGCGGCGATGCGCGGCGGGCTCGACCTCACCCTCGACGAGGGCTTCGACCTCGAGGACGCCCGCTGGCACGACACCGCCTTCAGCGCCGACCGGGCCGAGGGAGTGCGCGCCTTCGCCGAGAAGCGCAAGCCGCGGTGGCCCGGCCTCGACTGACCGCAGGGGGCGGTCCGCTCAGTCCTGCTCGGTGAGCCCCGGGGCGGCCTCGCGCCACTGGGCGTGGGTACGCGCCACGAACGCCTCGCCGCGGTGGGTCGCGTGGTCGTCGGCGATGAGCCGGCAGGTCGGGTCGTCCTGCGGCAGCAGGCTGACCACGGCGTCGGCCGTGTCGGCCAGTCGGCACTCGCCGTGCTCGAGGGCCGGGCAGGTGCGTCCGGCGTCGTTGACCGGGCCCTGGCACTTGCGCACCTCCACGCCCGCCTCCCACAGCGCCTCGACCTCGGGGGTGTCGAACAGGGTGCGGGTCTCGATGAGCACCTTGCGCGCGGCGCGCCCGGTCGGCCACGGGGGCATGAGGTCGTCGGTCGCGAGGTCGAAGACGACCTCGCCCTGCTCCACCGGCGCGGCGATCGCCGCGCTCGTCGTCCGCAGCAGGCGCAGCATCCCGCGGTTGTCCGTGCGCACGACGGCCCGGAGCGTGAGGAGGCCGTCGGCGGCCGCCCGTTCCCGCAGCGCGCCGAGCATCCGGGTGCCCAGACCGCGGCCCTGCTGGCTGTCGGCCACGGCCATCGCGAGCTCCGGTGGCTCGTCCTCGCTCGTCCGCTCGTACCGGGCCTCGGCGACGACGACCCCCGCGCGCAGCGCGACGAGGGAGGTGGTGCCCGGGCGCAGCACCGCGAGGTCGGCGATCTCGTCGGGTGCGACGGCGTGGGAGAAACGCAGTCGGGCAGACGTGGGCGAGAGCTCCGCGAGGAGACGCGCGATGCCCCCTTCGTCCCGGGGTGTGGCCGCCCGGATCATGAGCTCGTCCTGCGCCATGGCTCCTCCTGCGAGCAGTCTACGACCGGCGCCGCAGCCGAACCGGGTGTCGGTGCCCGGGCATAGGCTGACGGCGTGATCGACCTCCACGCGCACTCCTCCCAAAGCGACGGCACCGACGCGCCCGCCGACCTGCTCGCGCAGGCCGCAGAGGCGGGTCTGACGACCCTCGCGATCACCGACCACGACACCACCGCCGGGTGGGACGAGGCGGCTGCAGCCGCCGCTCGCCGCGGGGTCGCGCTGGTGCGCGGGGCCGAGCTCTCGACCCGGCACCGGGGCAAGTCCGTGCACCTGCTCGCGTACCTCTTCGACCCGGCCGACGAGCCCTTGTCCGAGGAGATGCGCCGGATGCGCGAGGACCGCGTGCCGCGGCTGCGGCGGATCGTCGAGCACATGGCCGACGACGGCTTCGGCGTCACCTGGGAGGACGTCCTCGAGCAGGTCGAGCCGGGCGCGGCGCTCGGGCGACCGCACCTGGCCGACGCGCTCGTCGCCAACGGGGTCGCGGCCGACCGCAACGAGGTCTTCACCCGTTGGCTGCACAACGGCTCGGTCTACTACGAGCCGCACTACGCCGTCGAGACCGCCGAGGCCGTGCGGCTGGTCCTGGCCGCCGGTGGGGTGCCCGTGGTGGCGCACCCCTTCGCCACCAAGCGGCAGCGCTCGCTCGACGCCGACGACGTCGCCGGGCTCGCCGCGGCCGGGCTCGTGGGCATCGAGGCCGACCACCGCGACCACGACGACGCCGGTCGCGCGCTCGCGCACGAGCTCGCCCGGCGCCACGAGCTCGTCGTCACGGGGAGCAGCGACTTCCACGGTGACGGCAAGGACAACCGCCTGGGGGAGAACACCACCGCGCCCGAGTCCCTCGAGCGCATCGTGGCGGCGTCCTCCGGCACCGTCCCCGTCCTCGCCTGAGGCAGCAGATCCCCAGCAGGAGGGCATAGCGTCGCGGCATGACCGATCAGCAGCGTCAGCAGCTCGTCATCGACACCCTCGAGGCGGCCTTCGCCGACCTCATGGAGGCCTCTCCCGCCGCGTTCCGGGTGAAGTTCCGCAAGATGGCCGACCACCCCTTCGCCTTCTACCGGGGGACCGCCTGCCTCTTCCACCGCGACCTCGCCGGCACGGAGGAGCCCTGGGCCGACGAGCGGACCGGACGGGTGTGGATCCACGGTGACCTGCACGTCGAGAACTTCGGGACGTACATCAACTCGCACGGCGAGCTGGTCTTCGACGTCAACGACTTCGACGAGGCCTACATCGGCCCCTTCACCTGGGACCTGCGCCGCTTCGTCGCCGGGCTGGCCGTCATGGGGTGGCGCAAGGCGCTGCCCGAGCAGGCGGTGCGTGACCTGGCCACCACCTACCTGACCAGCTACATCGAGCGCGTCCACCAGTTCGTCGGCAAGAGCGACGACTCCGAGTTCGCCCTGCGGCTGGGCAACACGCAGGGCGCGATCCACGCCACCCTGCAGCTGGCCCGCCGCAGCAGCCGCGTCGGGATGCTCGACTCGATGACCGAGGTGCACGACGCCGGCCGGCGGTTCCTCGACGGGCCCGGCGTGCGCCGCCTCGAGGAGGACGAGCGCGAGCTGGTCCTCGAGGCCTTCGCGGGCTACCTCGGCACCATCCCCGAGGCCAAGAGAATGGAGCGGGAGAACTTCTACGCCGTCAAGGACGTCGTGGGCCGCTCCGGGTTCGGCATCGGCAGCGCGGGTCTGCCCGCCTACAGCGTGCTGATCGAGGGGTTCAACGAGGCCCACGAGAACGACATCGTCCTGTCGATGAAGCAGGCCAACCACCCGGCGCTGGCCGACGTGGTCGACGAGCCGCGCATGCGTGACCTCTTCGCCCACGAGGGTGAACGCACCGTGGTCAGCCAGCGGGCGCTGCAGGTCCACGCCGACCCGCTCCTGGGGTTCACGAGCGTGCGGGGTGTGGGCTACGTCGTCGACGAGGTCTCGCCCTACGAGCTCGACCTGTCCTGGTCCGACCTGCACGAGCCCGACGACATCGCGATGGTCGTCGCCGACCTCGGCCGGGCCACGGCCAAGATCCACTGCGTCTCGGACGCCGACAGTGACCACACCGTCGTCGACTTCCAGACGGAGGAGGCGATCGCCCGGGTCATCGAGGGCCGCGAGGAGGATCTGGTCCGGGACCTCGTGGACTTCGGCATCGACTACGCGGCGCGGGTGCGCTCCGACCACGCCCTCTTCGTCGAGGCCTTCCGGGAGGGACGGATCGGCTCGGTGCAGGCCGTCTGAGGCCCCAGGGGCGCGTCGCGGTGGCGCCGCGGCGGAGCCCGGGTGAGAGGATGAGCGCGGCATCGACTCCCATCGAAAGGCGTCACACGTGGCACGGGCGAAGAAGGCAGCCATCATCGCTGTCGCGAACCAGAAGGGCGGCGTCGCCAAGACGACGTCGGTCGCGTCCATCGGTGCCGCGATGGCCGAGCTCGGTCAGCGGGTCCTGCTCGTCGACCTCGACCCGCAGGCGAGCCTGACCTTCAGCCTCGGGGTCGATCCGGACGCCGTGGAGCTGTCCGTCAACGAGGTCGTCCTCGGCCAGGCCGAGATCGGCGACGCGATCCTCGAGGCGGGGGAGGGCATCGACCTGCTGCCCTCGACGATCGAGCTCGCCGGCTCCGAGGCCCAGCTGCTGACCCGCCCCGGGCGCGAGTTCGTCCTCCAGTCCGTGCTCGAGGACGTGCGCGGGGACTACGACGTCATCCTGCTCGACTGCAGCCCGAGCCTGGGTGTCCTCACCCTCTCGGCGCTGACCGCCGCGACCGGCCTGATCATCCCCATGCAGGCCGAGATGCTCAGCCACCGCGGCGTCGGCCAGCTGCTCGACACCGTCAAGGACGTCAAGAAGCTGCTCAACAAGAAGCTCAAGACCATCGGGATCCTGCCGACGATGTACGACGGACGCTCCAACCACGCCCGCGAGGTCCTCGACGACCTCGGGACGCGGTACAAGCTGCCGGTCCTGTCGCCGCCGATCCCGCGCACCGTCCGTTTCGCCGAAGCCCCCGCCGCCGGTCGGTCCATCCTCGACACCGCGCGCAGCAGCAAGGGCGCCGCCGCCTACCGCGAGGTCACCGAAGCGATCCTCGCCGCGATCTGAGCCGCCCGTGCCCACCCTGCAACGCGCCCGTAGCCTCGCCGTCGGTGGCCTCCGCGCCGTCCTCACCGGGGACCCCGCCGCCCGCCGACGGGTGATCGACCCCCTTCGCGCCCGCGTCCGACCGACCCCGCTGCGCGGGCTCGACCCGCTCGTCGCCGGCTACGCCCGCGGCGCCGAGCAGATCGGCGTCGACGACCTCGTCGCCACCGGGCTGCGCACCCGCTCGACCCTGCTGCGCGAGGTCGCGCGGACCCTCGCGGAGCGCACCGGCGCGCCGACCTGGCGGGCGGGCTACGCGGAGCTGCTGACGACGAGCGGGGACGAGGAGCTCGTGCGGGAGGGCTCGGCGATCCTCCGCGAGCTGATCGAGCAGGGGCACGCTGCGAGTCTCACGACCCGCCAGGCGCTCCTGCACGCTCACACCCTCCTGCTGCGCCAGACCGCTGCCGGTGAGGGGGCCGACGTGCTGCGCGCCCACCTGCCGCTGCTCACCCAGCTCTCCGAGGACGAGCGGCTGGACCTCGAGACCGACCTCGCGCACCCGTCGATCACCGGCGACGAGGCCGCGTGGTGGCGCCTGCTCACCCGCCGCTGGCGGGACGCCGGTGCGCTCGTGCCGCGCCTGCTGGGCCAGGCCGAGCTCGCTGCGGTCATCGGCGAGGAGACGGCCGCGCAGTTCCCCGGCGGCGCTCCTGCCTACGACCGTGTCGGGGCCGACCCGGACGAGCTCGCGACGCTGAGGGCCGGTGTCGCACAGCGGGTCTCGGCAGCGGTGGGCCGCACGGTCACCGAGGACGAGCTGCCGACCGTCAGCGTCATCGTCACGGCGCACCGGCCGGGCCCGTGGCTCGCGACCGCGATCCGCGCCCTGCGCGACCAGACCTGGCCGCACCTCGACGTCGTCGTCGTCGACGACGCCTCCGGCCCCGAGCACACGGCCGAGATCGCCCGCATCGCCGGCCTGCACCCGACGTCGCGCATCATCACCCGCGAGCGCAACGGTGGCGCCTACCGTGCCCGCAACCTCGGCATCCGGGAGGCGAAGGGGGAGTACCTCGCCTTCCTCGACGCCGACGACTGGAGCCACCCCGAGCGCATCGAGCGCCAGGTGACGCCGCTGCTCGCCGACCCGGACCTGCCCGCGACGCACGGCATGACCATCCGGCCGAGCGACGACCTGACGCTCGTGTGGCTCGGCTACCCGTCGACGCGGCTCAACGCCTCGGGGCTCGTCCTGCCGCGTGCGACGATCGACCGGGTCGGCTCCTTCGACGACGTGCGCAAGAGCGCCGACAGCGAGTACGACGCGCGCATCGCCGCCGTGACCGGTATCGAGCCGCTCCTCGTCGAGCCCCCGCTGCAGCTGACCAGGCTGCGTGCAGGGTCCTTGTCCCGCAGCGACTTCGGCGTCGGGTGGGGGGTCGGCGCACGCATGGCCTACCGCTCGGCCTACAAGGTCTGGCACCGCCGCCTCGCGGTGGAGCGCGAGCGCGGCAGGCCCCTCACCGACCTCGACTGGGCGACCCGGCACGGCGAGTCCGACCCGGCGCGGGAGCGCGCCGAGGGGCGTCCCTTCGCGGCGCCCCACGTGTGGGTGTCGACGAGGCCCCACGCCCCCTTCGACGTCCTCGTCGTCGACGACGCGGCGGACCCGATGGCCGACGCCGGCGACCTCGTGGGCGCGATCGAGCGCCTGCGCGAGCTCGACGTGCGGATCGCCCTGCTGCACCGCGAGAACCCGGCGCGCCTGCGCCTGTACCGCAAGCCGCTGCTCGCCCCGGTCCGCCGGCTGCTCGACACGTGCGACGACGTGCTGCAGGTGCACCCCGAGGAGCGCGTCGAGGCGGCGGTGACCTGGGTGCGCCGCGCCGAGTCGCTGTCCGTGGGGCGCCCGGCGCCCGACGTCGTGACCGGTGACGTGGTCGTCACCGAGCCCGTCGGCACGCGGACGCACCGCGTGGACCCGGCGTGGACCCGGGTGGCCGTCGAGACCGAGCTCGCGACGTGGGGTGTGCCGGAGGGCGCGGCGACGTGGCTGCCCGAGCACGCGGGCGAGGCCCGGGTGCACCACCTGCTGCGGGAGCGGCGATGAGCGCGCTCGGCGGCTCCGCCAAGGCTGTGCGCGCCGCCGTCCGGGACGCCACGGCCGGGCCGCGGGCCCGTCGCGAGGCGGTCCGGCGCCTGTCCCGGGTCAACGCCCCTGCTGCCGGGACGGCACCGAGCCGGGCCACCCTGCGCGTCGACGTGCACGCCTCCGAGCGGGTGCGTGCGGGCCTCGCGGACGAGTGGACCCTCACCGCCGTCGACCCCGACGCCGTGCTCGTCGAGGTGGACGCGCGGTCGGCGGTGACCCTCGAGGCCCCCTTCGCCGGGCAGCGCGCCGCCGTCCTCGCGGCCACCGTCCCGGTGCTCGTGTGGGTCACCGGGAGCGCGCGGGTCGCGGCCGACGCGGTCGAGCGGCTCGTCGCCGGTGCCACCGTCCCCGTGCACGTCTGCGTGGACGACGAAGGGAGCCTCCCGGACTGGGCGGCCCGGCTCGGTCGCGAGGTCCACCTCCTGCCGCCCGCCGCCGCCACGCGCATCCACTCGCCGGCAGCCGTCGGCGCGACCCGACGTCGCGAGCAGGTCGTCGCGCTGGTCGGCGACGCCGGCTACGACCGGGGGCGGCTGGCCCCGGTGCAGCCGCAGCGGCTCGACCTGCTCGGCGGGGACGACGCCGCCACCGACATCCCCGGGGACCGTCCGGTGCTCGGCCGGTACCGGGCGGCGGCCTTCGTCGCCGACCGTCCCGCGACGCCGTGGCAGGTGCTCGAGGCCGCAGCCGCGGGCACCGCCCCCATCGCGACCCCCGCGGTGCTCGACCGGTTGCCGGACGCCGTGGCGGCCGAGACCGCCCGCGTCGAGGACGACACCCAGCTGGCCCTGCACGCCCGCGCCCACCTGTGGCAGGACGAGCTCGTCGACCGGGCCGGCCTGCGGGCCGGTCGCGAGGTGCGGGCCGCGCACGGCTTCGTCCACCGCGCTGCCGACCTGGAGGCCCTGCTCGAGCGGCCTCGCCCCCTGCGCGGGGTGCGGGGGACCCCCTTCGACCGCAGCGTGAGCGCCGTGATCTCGACCAACCGCGCCCACGAGCTCGGCACCGTCGCCGACAACATGGCCCGCCAGTCGCTCCTGCACTCCGGCGAGGTCCAGGTCGTCCTCGTCCTGCACGGGCTCGACGTCGACGAGGCAGAGGTGCGCGCACGCTTCCGCGACAAGGGGATCGACGAGATGACGGTCGTGGCCGCGGATGCCTCGCTCACCCTCGGCGCCTGCCTCAACCTCGGCATCGACGCCTCCGACGGTGCCCACGTCGCCAAGATCGACGACGACAACTTCTACGGCCGGCACTACCTGGTCGACCTCGTCGACGCGCTCGAGTACTCCGGCGCGGGGATCGCGGGCAAGTGGGCGCACTACACGTGGCTGCGCAGCACGGGTGCGGTGATCCTGCGGTTCCCGGCGAGCGAGCACCGCTTCGAGCGGCTGGTCCAGGGCGGGTCGATCCTCATGCGCGGCGACGTGGCCCGCGACCTGCGCTTCTCGGACCTGCCACGGGCGGTCGACACCGACCTGCTCGACCGGGCACAGGCCGCCGGCGTGCGGACCTACTCCTCGGACCGCTTCGGCTATGTCAGCATTCGCGGCACCGATCGGCACGCGCACACGTGGACGGTCGAGGACGCGTCCTTCATGAACAAGTCGAGCACGGTCGTCTTCTACGGCGACCCGCGCGAGCACGTCGACGTCTGAGCCCGCCCGCGACACTCGGGTGATGGCTCCAACAGGGGCTCGATAGGCGCCATCGCCCGAGTCTCGGCGGGCTCAGCCCCGGTGGGAGCCGAGCACCTGCTCGTAGATCTCGCGGTAGCGAACGCCGTTGGCCTCCCAGGAGCGCTCGGTCTCGACCCAGGCCCGCCCGGCCGCGGCCAGCTCGGCCCGGCGCGCCGGGTCCCCGGCCAGGCGCACGAGGGCCTCGGTGAGCGCCTCGGCGTCCCCGACGGCGAAGGACTCGCCGCGCTCGCCGTCACCGGTGATCTCGGTCAGGGCCGGCAGGTCGGACACGAGCACCGGCAGGCCGGCGGCCATGGCCTCGAAGGGCTTGAGCGGCGTGACCAGCCGCGCCGCCCGCTCGTCCACGCGGGGGACGACGAAGACGTCGACGAGGGCGTAGTGGTCGAGGACCTCCTCGTGGGGGACGCGGCCGGTGAAGACGACCGCGTCGCCCGCGCCGACCGCCGCGGCGTGCGCCTCGATCTCGGCCCGGCGGGTGCCGTCGCCGACGATGAGCGCGACCGCGTCGACGCCCCGCCCGCGCAGCGCGACGGCGGCGTCGACGAGCAGCTCCTGGCCCTCGCGGTAGTGGTCGAGGTTGGAGACGTAGCCGAAGACGAACCGCCCGACGAGGCCGTACTGCTCGACGAGGTCGTCACGGCGCGGCCGGGGGGCGAAGGCGCTCGCGTCGACGCCGTTGGGCACGACGTGCACCCGCACGGCGGGGATCCCGCGGGCGATGATGTCCGAGCGCATCGACTCGCTGAGCGTGATGACCGCGTCGGCCGCTGCCATGCAGCGGGTGTCGGTGTCGCGCCGGCGACGGTAGGTCTCGGCCGACTCCGCCCGGTCGAGGTCCTGGCTCCAGATCGCCTCGAAGAACCCGCGCACCTCGTAGACCCAGGGGATGTCGAGCGCGTCGGCGACGGCCCCGCCGACGAGGGCCGCGTCGTAGCCGCGCGAGCCGGAGTGCACGTGCAGCAGGTCGGGGGCCTCCTCGGCGACGACCGGCAGCAGGTGTGCCGCGTAGGCCTCGAGGTGGGCGTCGACGGTCTCCGCGCCCGGGACGTCGGCCCGCAGCAGGTGGCGGTGCCGGATCCCGTGGACCTCCTCGGTCGCGGGCGTGCCGGCGTCGCCGGGGAAGTCGAGCGCGGTGATCGCCACCGGCTCGACCCCGGACGCGACCTGCGCGGCGAGGTTGTATCGGGTGCGCACTGAGTAGCCCGACTGCCGGTGGGGCAGAGCGATCTTCAGCAGGTGGGCGACGCGGAGGGAGGGTTCCCTCCCTTCGCGCTCCTGCACGGTGCGCGCGGCGCGCACGGCGGTCGGGTCGAGGTGCGGTGACCAGTCGGGGTCGGTCTCCCGGAGGCGACCGGTCACCTGGGCCAGGGCGGCCTCGAGCCGGGTGCGCGCCGGCCGCGCGAAGCGCGGGGTCACCGCGAGCTGCTGCCGCGTGATCGTCTGCTGCAGGCTCGGCTCGCCGGCGCGCGAGGCACTGCGGCGGGCCTGGTCGAGGAAGGCGGAGTCCGTGCCGAGTGCCGGCAGCTCGCTGCGGACGAGCTCGACGGCCGCCGCGTGGTCGCGGGCCTCGGTCAGCGTCGCGACGCGCGCCGTGACGTCAGCGGCGCTCGACCCGTCGGACGCCGTCGGCCGGGGCCGCAGGCGCTGCAGGGTCGAGTAGGCACGGCGGGCGGCGCCTCGGGCGAGTGTCTTGGGGTCACGCACCCGGGCAGCCTAGTTCGCCGGGGCGAAGGGGGACGGGAGGCCGTCCCCCTTCGCCATCAGCCTGCGTCCTGGGCCTGGCCCGACTGGCCGCCGTGCGTGCGACGACGGTTGCGGCGACGGCGCGGACCGCCCTCGCCGTCGGCCTTGGCCTCGCTGCGCCGGCCCTCGCCGCCCTGGTCCTCGCGGCGCTCGCTGCGGCCGCCGTCACGGGAGCCGCTGCGGCCACCGCCAGAGCCACCGCGACCGCCACCGGAGCGGCGCCCGCCGGACTTGCCGGTCTCGCCGAGGTCCTCGATGCGCTCCGCGTCCAGGCCCTCTCGGGTGCGCTGGGCGCGCGGCAGGCGGCCCTTGGTGCCCTCGGGGATGTCGAGGTCGCTGAAGAGGTGCGGGCTCGAGGAGTAGGTCTCGACGGCCTCGGGGATGCCGAGGTCGAGCTGGCGGTTGATGACCGCCCACTTGGTCTCGTCGTCCCAGTCGACGAAGGTCACTGCGATGCCGGTGTTGCCGGCGCGGCCGGTGCGGCCGATGCGGTGGACGTAGGTCTTCTCGTCGTCGGGGCACTGGTAGTTGATGACGTGGGTGACGTCGGTGACGTCGATGCCGCGGGCGGCGACGTCGGTGGCGACGAGGACGTCGACCTTGCCGTTGCGGAAGGCGCGCAGCGCCTGCTCGCGGGCACCCTGCCCGAGGTCACCGTGGATCGAGGCGGCCGCGAAACCGCGGTCGGTGAGCTCGTCGGCGACCTTGGCGGCGGTGCGCTTGGTGCGGGAGAAGATGATCGTCAGGCCGCGGTCCCTCGCCTGCAGGATGCGGGCGATCATCTCGACCTTGTCCATCGCGTGCGCGCGGTAGACGAACTGCTCGGTCGCCTTGACGGTGTGGCTGTCGGCCTCGCCGTCCTCGCTCATCGCGCGGATGTGCGTCGGCTGGGTCATGTAGCGGCGGGCGAGCGCGACGATCGCGCCGGGCATCGTCGCGGAGAAGAGCATCGTGTGCCGGGCCGGCGAGGTCATCGCCATGATCTTCTCGACGTCGGGCAGGAAGCCGAGGTCGAGCATCTCGTCGGCCTCGTCGAGCACGACCGTCTTGGTGTTGGACAGGTCGAGGTGCTTCTGCTGGGCCAGGTCGATGAGGCGACCGGGGGTGCCGACGACGACGTGGACACCCTTCTTGAGCGCCTCGATCTGCGGCTCGTACGCGCGGCCGCCGTAGACGGTGAGGACCTTGATGCCGCGGCGCTTGCCGGCGCGCTCGAGGTCGGCGGCGACCTGGCTGGCGAGCTCACGGGTCGGCGCGACCGCCAGGGCCTGCGGGCGGGGGTCGTCGGTCTCGGTGTCGACGCGGTCGAGCATCGGGACGCCGAAGCCGAGCGTCTTGCCGGTACCCGTCTTGGCCTGACCGATGATGTCGTGCCCGCCGAGCGCGACCGGGAGGGTCATCGCCTGGATCGGGAAGGGGTGGATGATCCCCGCGTCGGCCAGCGAGGCGACGATGTCGGGGTGGACGTCGAAGTCGCCGAAGGTCTGCTGCGCGGCCTCGGGGGCCGTGCCCTCGATGTCGGGCGTCGCCTGGACGTCCTCGGGCGTGGTGGTCTCGGACATGGGGTCTCTCGATCAGCGTGGGACGGCGAGATGCGCCGCTCAGGTGGCACGGGCCGATCGGAGGTCTTCAGTGCGATCCGCCACGAAGGGGGCGACCGCGCCGGACGTCTCGTCCGGGCAAGAGGTGGATGCCGACCGGGCACCGCTGGTCCCGATCATGCTACCCGCCGGTGGGCCGCGGAGCCGAAAAGCACCCGGCCGCGCACTAGGCTGGCCGGATGAGCGAGCCGGCCCTCCCTTCCTCCTCCGCCGAGCCGTCGCACCGTGAGGGGGCGGGGACGATCGACCTCCTCGGCGTGATCGCCTACGGCGCGATCTCCGGTTTCACCCGCATCGCCGCCGACTCCGAGATGGCCGACGACCTCGCCCTCAAGCGCGCGCTGGCCGGCATCGCGGTCAAGGAGTTTCGCAACCACGAGCTGCTCAGCGACCACATCGTCGCGCTCGGCGGCGACCCGATCGCGGCGATGGAGCCCTTCCGCGAGGCCTTCGACGCCTACCACGCACGCACCCATCCGCAGGACCTGCTCGAGGGCCTGGTCAAGGCCTACATCGGTGACGGGATCGCGTCGGACTTCTTCCTCGAGGTGGCCCGCTACGTCGACCCGACGTCGCGCGCGATCATCGAGCAGGCGGGCGGCAGCCACCGGGACGTCGACGTCATCGTCTCGGCCGTGCGCCGCGGCATCGCGCAGGACCCGAGGCGGGGCGGGCCGCTCGCGCTGTGGGGGCGCCGTCTCGTCGGCGAGGCCCTCACCCAGGGGCAGGTCGTCGCCGCCCAGCACGAGTCGCTCAGCGACCTCGTGCTCGGTCTGGGCCCCGATCGCCCGGGCGCCTCCCTCGAGGAGGTCGGGCGCCTGATGCAGCGGCTCACCGACCGCCACCAGCTGCGCATGGGGCGGCTCGGCCTCGCGTCCTGAGGCGCGCGCCCGGAGCACGCGAAGGGGCCCCGCCTAGATGGCGGGGCCCCTTCGGTGCCGGCGTCCTTCGAGACGGTTGCCGAGCAACCTCCTCAGGACGGCGCGTCAGACCTGCTTGCGGCCGACGAGCATGCCGTAGATGACGATCAGGATCGCGGCGGCGATGATGCCGAGGATGAACGCGATCCAGTCGATGCCACTCGTGTTGTCGTTGCCCGACAGCGCGGTGTAGGCCCACGAGCCGATCAGGGCACCCACGATGCCGAGGATCACGGTGACGAGGGTGGAGATGTTCTGCCGGCCCGGCAGGACGAGACGGGCCAAGGCGCCGATGATGGCACCGACGATGATCGTGACGATGATGGTCCACAACATGCTGATCAGCTCCTTCTTGCGCCCGACAGGGGTGAGCGGGCGCGCTCAGGTAGCCCCGTGTGGGCTCTCCGTGACCAACATAGACTCCTGAGGCTGCTGGGGCGACTGTCAGGAAGTGACGATCTCGCTGCGGTGGATGCTCACCGCGTGACAATCAGGCCCCGAAACCGACCCGGCCACGGGTGGGCTCACCGACGTCGACGTACCCGAGGGCACCGGCGGGGACCATGACGCGACGGCCCTTGTCGTCGGTGAGCACGAGCGGTCCGCCGTCGAGCGCGGCGCGCACGGCGGTCTCGATCTCGGTCTCGGAGCCCTCGGCCTCGATGACGACCTCACGGGCCACGTTCTGGATGCCGATCTTGACCTCCACGGTCACTCCTTCGGTGTCGGGGGATGACGGTGACATCGTGTCACCCGGGGGTGTCAGCGGCCCTGTCGGGGTCGCCCATGCGGTTGATCGGGAAGGACCCCATGCCGCGCCACGCGAGGTGGCCCGCGGCCTGCTGGGCGACCTCCCTCGGGAACTGGCTGCCGTGCGCCAGCCACGTGCGGGCCATGACCTGCGCGGCACCGGCCATCGCCAGACCGAGCATCTCGGCGAGCTCCTGCGGCAGCGGGGTGTCCTCGGTGATGCGCTCGGCGATCGCCTCGCCGAGCTGGGCCTCGAGGGCGTCGATGCGGTGCCGCACCTGGGGCTCGTTGGTCAGGTCCGACTCGTAGATGAGGCGGAAGGCGCCGCCCTGGTCGGCGACGAAGCTGAAGAAGGCGGCGACGGTCGCGTAGACGCGCTCCTCGTGGTCGGTGCTGGAGCCCAGGGCCTCGAGCACCAGCGCCTCGAGCGTGTCGCACTGGACGTCGAGGAGGGCCAGGTAGAGCTCGAGCTTGCCGGGGAAGTGCTGGTAGAGCACCGGCTTGGAGACGCCCGCCTGGTCGGCGATGTCCTCCATCGCAGCCGCGTGGTAGCCCCGCGAGACGAAGACGGTGAGCGCGGCCTCGAGCAGCTGGGCACGGCGCTGCGCTCGGGGCATGCGCTGCACTCGCGTGCCGGGCGCGTGGGAGCTCATGGGTCCTCCGGGTGTCGATGACCGCCACGTGGCGGGGCTCACCAGCCTACCTGCGGGTAGTGCCGACCCCGGCCCCGGATGCGCCACCGGTCGTTGTCGGCCCGGGGTGGTGGGATGGGGGCGTGACCGAGCAGCTCCCCACCGTGCACCTGCGACCGCCGACGACGAAGGGCGGTGCCGTCGCCCCATCGCTCGACGCCGACCAGACGTCCGCGGTCGGCGCGCGCGGTGACGTCGTGCGGGTCCTCGGTGCGCCCGGGACGGGCAAGACGAGCGTCGCCGTCGCCGCCGTGCTCGACCGGGTCGCGCAGGGGGAGTGCGCCCCCGACGAGGTCCTCCTCGTCGCCGCGACCCGGCTGGCCGCGGCCGAGGCCCGTGACGCCGTGACGGCGGGCCTCTCCGGGGCGACGACCGAGCCGATGGCGCGCACGATGCAGTCGCTCGGCTTCGCGGTGCTGCGCCAGCACGCGGTCCTCGCCGGTGCCCCGGCGCCGCGGCTCCTCTCCGGCGCGGACCAGGACCTCGTGCTCGGCGAGCTGCTCGACGGGCACCGCGAGTCCGGCGCCGGTCCACGGTGGCCGGAGGACCTCGCCGAGGCACTCACGACGCGCGGGTTCCGCGAGGAGCTGCGCGACCTGCTCATGCGCGCGATCGAGCACGGCGTCTCCCCGCACGACCTCGCGCGGCTCGGCGTCGAGCACGACCGCCCCGAGTGGGTCGCCGCCGCGCAGGTCGCCCGGGAGTACGACGAGGTCACGGCGCTGTCCAGGCCGGGCGCCTTCGACCCGGCCTGGGTGCTCACCGCGTCTGCCGAGCTCCTCGAGGACGACCCGGAGGCGCGCGAACGGGTGCGCTCGGGCCTGCGGCTCGTCGTCGTCGACGACGCCCACGAGCTCACCGCGCCTGCGGCTCGACTGCTGCGGGTGCTCACCGGGGACGGCGTCGACCTCGTCCTCGTCGGTGACCCGGACGCGACCGTGCAGGGCTTCCGCGGCGCCGACCCGCACCACCTCGTCGGCGATTGGGGCGGGCGGACGGTCATCGACCTCGTCCTGCGCCGGGGGTACCGGATGCCCGAGGCGGTGCACGCGGCCGCGGCCCGCGTCACGCCCAAGATCGCGGCGCTCGGCGGAGGCCGGCAGCGCGCAGCGGCCGCTGCCCGGCCCGGCGGCAGCGTCGAGGCCCACGTGCTCCACTCCAGCGCGCAGGAGGCGGCCTTCATCGCCCACGAGCTGCGCCGGGCCCACCTGCTCCACGGCGTGCCGTGGTCCGAGCTGGCGGTCGTCGTGCGCGGCTCCGCGCGCCAGGCGACGCTGCGCCGGGTGCTCGCCGCCCGCGGGGTGCCGGTCCTGGCCGACGCGCACCGGGTGCCGGTGCGCGACGAGCCAGCGGCACGCCCGCTGCTCCACCTGCTCTCCCTCGTCGTCGACCTCGCCCGGGGGCGCCTCGACGCGCTCCCGGCGACCGACGTCGTCGACCTGCTCGCCAGCCCGCTCGTCGCCGCGGACACCGTCGCCATCCGTCGGCTGCGTCGCGTGCTGCGGCGGGAGGAGCTCGCTGTCGAGGGCACCCGCACGAGCGACGAGCTGCTCGGGGAGCTGGTCCTCGACCCCGAACGGTTGGCCCACCTCGGTGAGGATGCGGCTCCGCTCCTGCGGCTCGCCACCGTCCTCGCGGCCGGGCGGGCCGCGGCGCCGACCTCCGATGACGGCCGTGGGTGGGCGAAGGGGGTGACCGCCGAGTCCGTCCTGTGGCAGCTGTGGCAGGCCACCGGCCTCGCCGAGCCCTGGCGCGCCACCGCGCTCGCCGGGGGACCCGCGGGCGCGCGCGCCGACCGCTCGCTCGACGCGGTCGTGGCGCTCTTCGACGCGGCAGCCGCGCACCAGGACGCCCTGTCGGCCTCCGGCCCGGACGCCTTCCTCGACGCCGTGGCCGGTCGGTCGGTCGCGGCGGACTCGCTCGCCGCGCGCAGCCCCGACCCGGACGCGGTCGCGCTCGTCACCCCGCAGACGGCGGCCGGCAACCAGTGGCACACCGTCGTCCTCGCCGGCGTCCAGGAGGGCGTGTGGCCCGACCTGCGCCTGCGCGGCTCCCTGCTCGGCTCGGAGCGCCTCGTCGACGTCGTCACCGGGCGCGACCGCGCCGGAGCCGGGGCGGCCGCCGCGGTGCGGCACGACGAGACGCGGCTCTTCCACGTCGCCCTCACGCGGGCGAGCGAACGGGTGCTCGTCACCGCCGTGGCCGCCGAGGACGAGCAGCCCTCGGTCTACCTCGACCTCGTCGACCCCCTGCCCGACGACGGACGTCGTCGTGAGCCGACCGACGTGCCCCCGCCGCTCGACCTCACCGGTCTGGTCGCCCGGCTGCGCCAGCAGCTCGTGGGCACCGAGGGCCACCCGCGCTCGCCCGAGGAGGTGGCCCGTGCCGTCGCCCGGCTCTCCTACCTCGCGGCGGCGGGTGTCCCCGGCGCGGACCCGTCCTCGTGGTGGGCGCTGCGCGACCTCACCGACGCCCGCCCCGTGCGGGCGGAGGGCGTGCCGGTCGGCGTGAGCCCGTCCAAGGTCGCCCAGTTCTCCGAGTGCGGCCTGCGGTGGCTGCTGCAGTCGGCCGGTGGGCAAGGGCCGAGCAGCACCTCGATGGAGGTGGGCACCCTCGTCCACGACATCGCCCACGAGCTCGGCGACGCGGGCGAGGAGGCCTTCCGCGCGGAGCTCGAGCGTCGGTGGCCCCAGCTGGGCATGGCTCCGGGGTGGGTCACCGAGCAGAAGTACGAGCGCGCGCAGCAGATGATCCACTGGTTGGCCGAGTACCACCGGCGCTCCGCCGCCGAGGGGTGGCGGCCGGTGGCGACGGAGGAGCGCTTCCGCGTGGAGCTCGGTCGGGCCGTGCTGAGCGGCAGCGTCGACCGGCTCGAGGCCGATGCCGACGGGCGCCTGCGCGTCATCGACTACAAGACCGGCAGCTCTGCGCCGACGGCGGCGGAGGTCGCCGAGCACCCACAGCTCGGGGCCTACCAGGTCGCCGTGGCCGAGGGCGGCTTCGGGCAGCACGGCAGCGAGGTGGCCGGGGCTGCGCTCGTCCAGCTCGGTCGCGGGCACTCCTCGGGCAAGGCCGTGCAGCAGCAGGACGCCATCACGGGGTCGGCGGAGCCGCGCCGCTTCCACGACCTCGTCACCGACACCGCGGAGGGAATGGCCGCGGCCACCTTCGTCGCGACGCCGAGCGAGAAGCAGTGCCGGATCTGCCCGGTCCGCTCCTCCTGCCCGGCCCACGAGGAAGGGGGGCGGCTGCGATGACGCCACCGCCGAAGATCTCCGCCGTCGACCTCGCCCGTGCGCTCGGTCAGGAGCACCCGCCGACCGACGAGCAGCGCCGGATCATCGAGGCGCCGCTCGCCCCGTTGCTCGTCGTCGCCGGCGCCGGGTCCGGCAAGACCGAGACGATGACCGCCCGCGTGGTCTGGCTCGTCGCCAACGACCTCGTGACGCCCGAGCAGGTGCTCGGTCTGACCTTCACCCGCAAGGCAGCCGGGGAGCTCGCGGAGCGGGTCGCGCGACGGCTCGCGACGCTCGAGCGGGTCGGCCTCTGGAGCCCGGCGCAGGACGCCGACGCCGACGGGCTCGGCGGCACGCCCACCGTCTCGACGTACCATGCGTACGCGGGTCGGCTCGTGCGCGAGGGCGCGCTGCGCCTGGGCTACGAGAAGGACTCGCGGATGCTCTCCGAAGCGGCCACCTGGCAGCTCGCCCACGAGGTCGTCATGGCCTGGGACGGGCCGATGGAGGACCTCGACAAGGTCGAGTCGACGGTGACCAGCGCCGTCGTGTCGCTCGCCGGTGAGCTCGCCGAGCACCTGCGCACCCCCGGCGACATCGAGTCGCTCACCGCGCGGACCCTCGCCCACCTCGAGGCGGTCGAGGCGAGCGACAAGGCGCTGACCAAGGACTACCGCAAGCAGGTCATCACGCCGATGAGCGAGCAGCGGCTCATCCTGCCGATCGTCGAGCGCTACCTCGAGGTCAAGCGGGAGCGCTCGGTCATGGACTTCTCGGACCAGATGGCGCTCGCGGCGGCGCTGGCGACCCGCTTCCCCGACCTCGGTCGCGCGGAGCGGGAGCGGTTCCGTGTCGTCCTGCTCGACGAGTTCCAGGACACCTCCGAGGCACAGATGGTCCTCATGCGCCGGCTGTTCGCACCGGACGGGCAGGTCCCGGCTGCGGTGACGGCGGTCGGCGACCCGCACCAGTCGATCTACGCCTGGCGCGGCGCGAGCTCGACCACCCTGTCGACCTTCCCCGAGTACTTCGCCACCGAGGGGCGACCTGCGCCCGTCGAGCACCTGTCGATCAGCTGGCGCAACGACGAGACCATCCTGGAGGTCGCCAACGCCGTGGCCGGTGAGCTGGCCGCGACGACCACGGTGCCGGTCGCCCCCCTTCGTCCTCGGCCGGGGGCGGGGCGTGGCCAGGTGGAGGCGCTGCGCTCGCTCACCGCCCACGACGAGGCGGCGGCCATCGCCGCGTGGATCAAGCCCCGGCACGGAGGGGGTCTGCGCACCGCCGCGGTCCTGTGCCGCAAGCGCTCGCAGTTCACGGCCGTCGTCGACGCCCTCGCGCTCGCCGGGATCCCCTACGAGGTCGTCGGTCTCGGCGGCCTGCTCCTCACCGCCGAGGTCGCCGACGTCATCGCGCTGCTCACCGTCGTGCAGGACCCCGCCCGCGGCGACCGGCTGATGCGTCTGCTCACCGGACCGCCTGGCCTGCTCGGCCCGGCCGACCTCGACGGTCTCGGCGCGTGGGCACGCCACCTCGGTCGGCAGGCCGCGGCCGAGGTCGCCGACGGGGCGCCGACGCCCGGTCCCGAGGACGCGGTGACGATCATCGACGCGCTCGACCAGCTGCCGGAGCCGGGGTGGGCGGGCGACGGCGGCCAGTCCATCTCCGCGGAGGGGCTGGCCCGGCTGCACCGTCTCGCCGGGATGGTGGCTCGGCTGCGGCGGCACGCCGGCATGCCGCTGCCCGACCTCGTCGGCGAGGCCGAGCGCGAGCTGGGCGTCGACGTCGAGGTGCTCGCGCGGCCCGGCTGGTCGCCGGGTGCGGCGCGCGCCCACCTCGACGCCTTCGCCGACGTGGCAGCGCAGTTCTCCTCGAGCGCGGACCGGCCGACGCTCGGCGGGTTCATCGACTGGATCGAGGCCGCCGTCGCCGAGGAGCGCGGCCTGGAGAAGCCCGTCGTCGAGCCGACCAAGGACGCCGTCCAGGTCCTCACGTGCCACGCGGCCAAGGGGCTGGAGTGGGACGTCGTCGCGGTGCCCGGGCTCGTCGAGGGCGGCTTCCCGGCCCACGCGTCGCGGGCCTCGTACCGGGACGGGGACTGGGTCCTCGGCCAGGTCAACGAGTCCGGGTGGATCTCGGGCCTCGACGGCGTGCCCTACCCGCTGCGCGGCGACCGCGGCGGGCTGCCCGTCCTCGACCTCTCGCTCGGTCAGGCCAAGGCGCTGCAGGACGAGCTCAAGCGCTACCGGGCCGAGGGCGGCGAGCACGCGCTGCTCGAGGAGCGCCGGCTGGCGTACGTCGCGTGCACCCGCGCGCGCAGCCAGCTGCTGCTCGGGTCCTGGGTCTGGGGGCCGACGGGCGCGACGCCGCGGCTGCCCTCGCGGTTCATCGAGGAGGCCCGGGCGACGGGCGTGGTCCGCACGATCGAGTGGGCGGCCATGCCGCAGACCAAGGACGAGCCCAACCCCGCGCTCGCCGTCGGCCGCCAGGTCGTGTGGCCCGGGGACGACGTCGCGCCCGAGCGGCCGGGACTGGCCGCCGCT
This sequence comes from Janibacter terrae NBRC 107853, assembly GCF_001591405.1. Classification (GTDB taxonomy): domain Bacteria; phylum Actinomycetota; class Actinomycetes; order Actinomycetales; family Dermatophilaceae; genus Janibacter; species Janibacter terrae. Next base: position 51,876 of record NZ_BCUV01000007.1, on the reverse strand, counting down.
GCCGTCGCGATGGTCGACGGGACCGACCCCGGCACCGACCTGGGTGCCGACCCCCTCGACGACGAGCTGCGCATCCTGCTCGAGGAGCGCGAGCGACGGCGGCGGGCGCGTGGGGCCGATGTCGCGGTCGAGCTGCCGGCGCACCTGTCGACCTCGCAGCTGGTCGGGCTGGCGCGGGACGCGCAGGCCTTCGCGCTGGACCTGCGCCGGCCGATGCCCCAGGCACCGCAGGTCGCGGGGCGGCGGGGGACGGCCTTCCACGCGTGGGTCGAGGAGCACTACTCGCGGGCCGGGCTGGTCGACATCCTCGAGCTGCCCGGCAGCGCGGACGAGTCACTCGGCGACGAGGACCTCGCGCTCATGCAGGAGCACTTCCTCGCCAGCGAGTGGGCCGAGCGCGTGCCCCTCGACGTCGAGCTGTCGCTCGAGACCGTGATCGGGGACCACGCGATCCGTGGTCGCGTCGACGCGGTCTTCGCCGACGACGACGGCGGGGTGACGGTCGTGGACTGGAAGACCGGTCGCCCGCCGCGGGGCGAGGAGATGGCCGTGCGTGCGGTGCAGCTGTCGGCCTACCGGATCGCCTACGCGCGCTGGCGCGGGATCGACCCGGAGCGGGTGCGCGGAGCCTTCTTCCACGCCGCGACCGGCGAGACGACGCGCCCCGAGCTGCTCGACGAGGACCGCGTGGCGGCCCTGCTCACCGCCTCTGCCTGAGGAGCGCGGCTCAGGACCGCTGGGTGTCCGGGGAGACGACGTCGTCCTCGTCGTCGTGGCCGAGCGGGGTGATCTCCGCGGTCTCGTGCTCGCCGTCCCCGGGCGAAGGGGGTCGCTCGGCGTCCGCCACCGGCAGGGTGACCGGGGTCGGGGCGCCGGCCCCCTCGACGACGACCGCGTCCTCCTCGGAGTCGGCGGAGGCGTCCTCCGGCTCAGGTCGGGCCCCGGTGGGCTGCATCTCGATCGGCTGGGTCTCGGCCGGCTGGGTCTCGGCCGGCTGGGTCTCGGTCGGCTGGGTCTCGGCCGGCTGGGGCGGCACGGTCGGTGCCGCGGCGGCAGCGCGCTCCTCCTCGGCGGCCAGCTCGTCGTCGAGCCGGCGCAGGCGGGAGGCGTGGCCCTCGGCGGCGACGTCGTCCCCCGCGGCGACCGCGTGCATCATCGAGCGCACGAGCTGCATCTCGTGGACGAGCCGCGCGCGGCGCTGCAGGTGGCGGTCGGGGCGCTCGACGCGGGCGTGGGCGTAGGCCTCCAGGACGGTGTCGAGGGTCTCGGGGTGCAGCGCGCCGACGAGGGCGGCCAGGTCGTCGGCGGGGTCGGCGACCTGGGCGTGCTCCCAGGCGAGGAAGCCCTTGACGTCCGGCTCCTCGCCGTCGTCGGGGGTCGCGAGGATCGTGCTCGGCCCGATCGCGCCGTGCGTCGGGGTCGTCGTGAAGCGCCACAGCGAGACGTCCTCGAGGGTGCGCTCCCACCGGGTGAGCAGGCCCGTCGGCACCCGACCGGTGGCTGCCGCGCGGTCGAGCTCGGCGAGCCGGCGGGCGCGGTAGGCGTCCGCGTCGTAGACGGGGACGCCGGCCTCCTCGTAGATGCGCCGGTCGAGGCTGTGCAGGTGGGCGAGCGCCCGGCCGAGGCCGGCGGCGAGCTTGGTGCCCGGGGCGATCGACTCCAGGTCGACCATGCGCCCGGTGAGGTACGTCGTGACGGCGGCGCGTCCCCCTTCGGGCAGCGCGACCCAGCCCTTGACGGCCGGGACCGGCATCGTCAGGCGACGGGCCAGCAGCGCGAGGAGCGCCGCGGACTGCTCGAGCTGCGCCGACGCGGCGGGCGTGCGCGGCGAGCGGATGACCCACCGCCGGTGCTCGTCGTCCTGGACGAAGGCGACCTCGAAGGGGTGCGACGCGTCGGTGACGACCCCCTCGACGGAGTCGGGGTCGAGGCCCGGCACGGCGGCGCTGGCCAGGGCGGCGAGTTGCAGCGGTCCACGTGAGGTCACCCGCCCACCGTACGAGTCGGGCGGCCCGGATGCCGGGAGCGACGCCCTCCGGACCACGAATCGGGCCCGGGCCTAGGGTGGGCGACGTGGACCACGACCCGATGCGCGACCTGCCCATGACGGATCCGATCCTCGACCGCGACGGGCCCGCGCGCAGCGAGCCGGGACTCCTCCGCGGACTCCTGGAGGACCCGGCCACCCGGGTCGTGGAGCTCGTCGGTGACCGGGTCCCCCTTCGCCCGGACCGCTCGTTGGCGCTGCGCCCGCCGGCCCCGGAGGACGCCGACACCCTCCTGCTCTACCTCGGCCGGCACGAGGGCGTCGCGCACCTCGCCGCGTGCCGGCCCACCCCGCCCGGCAACCCGGTGCCGCGCGAGGAGCGGCTGGACGCCGCCCCCTTCGCGGGTCTGCGCGAGGTCGCGGTCGACCTGAGCCCGGCGCAGGCCTCGCTCTTCGCCACCGCGCTCGGCCTGGCCAACTGGCACGTGCGCCACCCGCGCTGCCCGCGCTGCGGCGAGCCGACCGAGGTCGTGCAGGCCGGGTGGGTGCGCCGCTGCACGCGCGACGGATCCGAGCACTACCCGCGCACCGACCCGGCCGTGATCATGGCCGTGACCGACGCGGACGACCGCCTGCTCCTCGCGCGCAACATCGGCTGGCCCGAGGGCAGGTTCTCGGTGCTCGCCGGGTTCGTCGAGCCGGGGGAGACCATCGCCGGCGCGGTCGTCCGCGAGGTCGGCGAGGAGGTGGGGGTGACGGTGACCGACGTGCGGTTCGTCGGTGACCAGCCGTGGCCCTTCCCGGCGTCGCTGATGATCGGCTGCACCGCGCGGGCCACGACGAGCGAGCTGACCTGCCAGCCCGACGAGATCGCCGAGGCGCGGTGGTTCACCCGCGAGGAGTTCCGCGAGGAGCTGCTCGCCGGGTACGTCAGGGCGGCGGGGCGGCTGTCGATCTCCGGGCGGCTCATCGAGGGCTGGCTCGGCGGGCGGCTCGACGAGGTCGGCTGAGCGGGTCGTCAGGCCCGGGTGAGAGAGTGCCGGGGTGATCGACGTGACCGGCCCGCAGTCCGCCGACGACGTCCTCGCCGCGCTCGACCCCGAGCAGCGCGAGGTCGCCGCCAACCCGAGCGGCCCGATGGCCGTGCTCGCGGGTGCCGGGACCGGCAAGACGCGGGCGATCACCCACCGCATCGCCTACGGCGTGAGCGCCGGCGCGTACCAGCCGCAGCGGGTGCTCGCGGTGACCTTCACCGCCCGGGCGGCCGGCGAGATGCGCACCCGGCTGCGCGACCTGGGTGTGATCGGTGTGCAGGCGCGGACCTTCCACGCGGCGGCGCTGCGCCAGCTCCACTACTTCTGGCCGCAGGCGATCGGCGGGGCGGCGCCCGAGGTCATGGCCCACAAGGCGCCGGCGGTCGCCGAGGCCGCGTCGCGGATGGGCATGCGGCTCGACCGCAGCGAGCTGCGGGACGTCGCCGCCGAGGTGGAGTGGTCCAAGGTCTCGCTCCTCACCCCGGAGACCTACGCCGCAGCGGCCCGACGGGCCCGCCGCGAGCCTCCGGGCATGGACCTCACCGCGATGGCCCGCCTCATCTCGACCTACGAGGACGTCAAGGGGGAGCGGGGCGTCATCGACTTCGAGGACGTGCTGCTCCTCACCGTCGGCATCCTCGAGGAGCGCGAGGACATCGCGCGCACGGTTCGCGACCAGTACCGGCACTTCGTCGTCGACGAGTACCAGGACGTCAACGCCCTGCAGCAGCGGCTGCTCGACCTGTGGCTCGGCGGGCGTGGCGACATCTGCGTCGTCGGCGACCCCGCGCAGACGATCTACTCCTTCACCGGCGCCACGCCGCAGCACCTGCTGCGCTTCACCGACACCCACCCCCAGGCGTCGACCGTGCGCCTCGTGCGCAACTACCGCTCCACGCCGCCGGTCCTCGCGCTCGCCAACAAGCTCCTGACGGACCCGAGCGGCCAGCGTCGCGGTGGGGCCGTCGAGCTCGTGGCCCAGCGCGAAGGGGGAGATCCACCGCGCCTGACCGCGCTCGACGACGACCCGGCCGAGGCCGCGTGGGTCGCCGACCGGGTCAAGGAGCTCGTCGCCGCCGGGCGGCCGCTGCGGGAGATCGCGGTGCTCTTCCGGACCAACGGGCAGTCCGAGGCCTTCGAGTCCGCCCTCGCCGACGCCGAGATCCCCTACCTCGTGAAGGGCGGGGAGCGCTTCTTCTCCCGCAAGGAGGTCCGCGAGGCGATCCTGCTCCTGCGCGGGGCCGCCCGCACCGACGACGGCAGCAAGCCACTCCCTTCGCTCGTCGGGGACGTGCTCGGCGGCATGGGCTGGCACGAGGACGCGCCCGCGAGCACCGGGGCCGTGCGCTCGCGGTGGGAGTCGCTCAAGGCGCTCGTCGACCTGTCCGCGCGACTGGCCGCCACCAGCCCGCAGGCGCGGCTGCCCGAGCTCGTCCGCGACCTCGACGAGCGAATCGCCGCGCAGCACGCCCCGGACGTCGAGGGCGTGACGCTGGCGTCGCTGCACGCCGCCAAGGGCCTGGAGTGGGACGTCGTCTTCCTCGTCGGCTGCTCCGACGGGCTGCTGCCGATCATGATGGCGGAGGGCGCGGACGAGATCGAGGAGGAGCGACGCCTCATGTACGTCGGCGTCACCCGCGCCCGCGAGGTGCTGCACCTGTCGTGGGCGCGCGCCCGGACGCCAGGGGCCCGGGGGACACGGCGGGTCAGCCGCTTCCTCGACCAGACGGCCGGCATCCTCGGCGAGGGCGCGCGGTCGACGCCGAAGAAGTCGTCGGCGCCCCGCGGGAGCAAGCTCAAGGCGGCGCGCCCGAAGGTGTGCAAGGTGTGCGGCACCGAGCTCGGCACCGCGACCGAGCGGGCCTCCGGCCGCTGCCCCGACTGCCCGCCGTCGTACGACGAGGCGACCTTCGAGCGGCTGCGGTCGTGGCGCCTCGCGGTCTCGCGGGCGGCGTCGGTGCCAGCCTTCGTCGTCTTCACCGATGCCACGCTCGAGGCGATCGCCGAGGCGGCGCCGACGCACCAGCGGGACCTCTCCGCGATCAGCGGTGTGGGCCCCCGCAAGCTCTCCCTCTACGCCGACCAGGTGCTCGCCGTCATCGGTGGGGCGGACCCCGACGAGGTCGCGACGGCCGCCGCCGAAGATCCTGCGGACTGACCGGGGAACATCCGCAGATTTAATGGGTTGGCGCGCTCCCACCGGGTGGTCTACGTTTGATCCTGTCAGTCGGGACGTGCGCGAGCGTGTGGCCCGAAGAGCGCAACCGACGAGAGGAGGGCAGCACCCATGGACACGATCACCACGATGATCCTCGCTCCGATGACGGCTGCCCTCGTGCCGTCCGCCGACCTCCTCGGCGGCGCCACCGGCGTCTTCATCGATCGCGACCGCACGGTCGCCGAGCCGAAGACCCCCTTCGTCGTGGACCCGCGCCCTGCAGGACTCTCCGTCTAGTCGAGACGGACCCAGGTCCTCCCTCTCAGGCCGCGGCATCCCACACACCGGGAACCGCGGCCTTCGTCGTGCTCGGACGTCGCCGCCCCACCCCTCGAACAGCACAGCACCGCACGCTCGCCACAGGAGACCCCGTCGTGACCGCACTGACCACCCACCCACCGATACAGCGGCTGAGCATCCTCACGCCCTGCCAGGTCGAGGATCCGGAGATCTGGTTCGCCGAGACCCCCGCCGGCGTCGAGTACGCCAAGGCCCTCTGCCGGGACTGCCCCTTCCGGGAGCTGTGCCTGGACGGCGCCCTCGAGCGCCGCGAGCCCTGGGGCGTCTGGGGCGGAGAGCTCTTCGACTCCGGCCGCATCATCCCCCGCAAGCGGCCCCGCGGCCGCCCGCGCAAGCACCCCGTCCCCGCGTGAACGACCCCTCGAGAGGAGGTACCGCGATGAAGTTCCTCAAGCTGCCCCGGCTGCGTCCCCTCGACCAGCCCTTGTCCTACGTCCCCGACGTGGAGCGTCGCCTCGCCGAGGCCCGCCGCCACGACCGTCCCGTTCACCTGAGCTTCCGATGATCGGATCTCCCGTCGCCGAGACTCGGGTGATGGCTGCTATTACGAGTGAATAGCAGCCATCACCCGAGTCTCGGCGCGCGGCGAGTGCCGTGGGAGGCTGGAGCGCATGGCACCCTCCCTTCGCATCGCCCAGGACGAGACGGCCGACGAGCTGCTCTCGAGCGACCCCTTCGCCCTGCTGCTCGGGATGCTGCTCGACCAGCAGTTCCCGATGGAGCGCGCGTTCGCCGGGCCGGCGAAGGTCAAGGAGCGCTTCGGCACGCTCGACCCCGCGGCGCTGGCGGAGGCGGAGCCGGAGGCCTTCGCGGACCTGTGCGCGACGCCGCCCGCGGTGCACCGCTACGGGCGCTCGATGGCCGGCCGCATCCAGGCCGTCGCCGCCGTCGTGCGCGACGAGTACGACGGTGACGTGACGCGGATCTGGACCGGTGTCGAGACCGCCGAGGTCGTGCGACGGCTCAAGGCGCTGCCCGGCTTCGGTGACCAGAAGGCGCGCATCTTCGCCGCGCTGCTCGGCAAGCAGCTCGGTGTGCAGCCCGCGGGCTGGCGCGAGGCGATCGGCCCGTACGCCGAGGACGGCTCCCGCCGCTCGGTCGCCGACGTGACCGACGAGACCTCGCTGCAGGAGGTCCGGGACCACAAGAAGGCCGCGAAGGCCAAGGCAAAGGCCGACAAGACCAGCGGGGCCTAGACCGCGGCGAACCCGGGGAGGTGGCGCTCCATCGCCCCGCGCGCCGCGACCGTCGCTCCCAGCTGGCACAGGACCCCGGTGGAGCCGAGGAAGACGCGGTGGATCATCGCGTACTCGCGCGGCATGTTGATCCGCAGCCCGGTGGCGAACTCCGGCGCGCGCAGGTCGGTCACCCCGCGGGTCACCGAGCGCAGCCACTCGCGGGTGAAGGCGTGCTCGGGCTCGCGGAGCGGCTCGATGAAGGGGAGCAGGTAGCGCAGCAGCTCGTCCGCGTCGAGCTCGATGCCGGGCAGGACGAAGCCCTCGGCGCGCAGCCCCTCCAGGACAGCGGCGCTGTCACCGGCGAGTGCGTGACGCGCGAGGGCGCCGATGACCGGCGGGAAGCCCTGGGGCAGGCGGGCGACCGCGCCGTAGTCGACGACCCCGAGGCGCCCGTCGGGGGTGAGGCGGAAGTTGCCGGGGTGCGGGTCGGCGTGGAGGAGCCCCGCGCGCGCCGGGCCCGACAGCATGAACCCGAGGTACAGCTGCCCGACCCGGTCGCGCACGTCCTGGTCGGCCTCCCGGATCACCTGTCCGAGGGGCGCGCCGTCGAGCCACTCGCTGACGAGCACGTGCCGGGTCTGCAGGACGACGTCGGGGACCGCGTAGTGCGGGTCGTCGCGGAAGGCCTCGGCGAAGGCGCGCTGGTTGGCGGCCTCGAGCGCGTAGTCGAGCTCCTCGTCGGCGGCAGCGAGCAGCTCCTCGGTCACCGGCTTGACGTCGAGCGCCGGCATCCACGTCGTCGCGACCCGGGCGAGGCGGGCGATCTGCTGCAGGTCGGACCGGAGCGCCTTGTCGGCGCCGGGGTACTGCACCTTGACCGCGACCCGTCGCCCGTCGGGCATCGTGCCCCGGTGGACCTGCCCGATCGAGGCGGCGGCGACGGGCGTGTCCTCGATCTCGAACTGCTCGCGCCACCGCGGACCGAGGTCTCGGACGAGCACACCGTGCACCTCCTGCGTCGTCATCGGGGGAGCGGCGTCCTGCAGGCGCACGAGCATCTCGCGGTAGGGCTCGACGAGGTCCTCGGGCATGGCGGCCTCGAGGACGGAGAGGGCCTGCCCGACCTTCATCGCGCCGCCCTTGAGCTGGCCGAGCACGGCGAAGAGCTGCTCCGCGGTGCGGCGCTGGATCTCCTCGTTGACGACGTCGGCCGGCGTGCCGGTGAGGCGTCGGCCGATGCCGCGGGCGCTGCGCCCGGCATGGCCGAGCGGGAGCGAGGCGAGGCGCGCGGCCCGGCCGGCGGCTCCGCGTGGGATCTGGGTCACCCGGCCATTGTGTCGCCCCATCCTGAGCGCGGGGCGGAACCCCCTTCGTCCGTGGGTGTCGCGACCGGACGCGCGCTCGGTTGGCCGCACTCGGGGCAGCCCGGCTGGGCCGGCCACCGGTGGCGCTCGAGGGTCGGGCCGGGCGTCGCGACCTCGAAGGACCACTCGGGCCACTCGACCCGCCCCGCGGCGTGGTCGAGGACGAGCGCGGCCGCCAGCCCGGCCGCGAGGAGGCGAAGGGCGGGACGCCCGTCGGCCGGTTCGGGCCCGGTGACCCGCGGCCGGGTCAGCTGGGCGCGCAGGGTCGGCCACCCCGGGTCGAAGCCCGCCCGGGTCAGGTCGAGGCAGTGCAGGCACGGCCGGCCTCCCGGCGCCAGGACCGGGCCGATGCTGGCGTGCTCGGGCTGGCACCACAGCGGCAGGACCGCGGTGCCCCGGGCGAGCCACGGGTGGACGGCGAGCGGGTCTGCGGGCGCGGGGCTCACGACGACGGCCAGGTCGGCGCTCCCTTCGCCTCCGGGACGCACCCGCGCGACGTCCACGTGCTCGCCCTGCCGCAGGACGTCGACGAGGAGGGCGGGCAGCGCCCCGGCCCCGACGACGGCGACCCGGGGCGTGCGCCCGGCGTCGACGGGGGAGAGGACGCCGCGCCCGACGAGCCGGTCGAGGACCTCGGTGGCGCGGGCAGGGTCGATGCCCTCGAGCGCCGCGGTCGTCACGGCCTCGGTGAGCGCGCGGGCGGGGTCGAGCGAGGCGAGCCAGCGGCACTCCGCGTCGGTGAGCCCGACGAGCCGCACCGAGCGTGGTCCGACCCCGAGCTGGACGCTCCCGTCAGGCCGACGAAGGGGACGCAGGCGCGCCCCGCGCAGGTGGGGGGATGGGTGCATGGCGACTCGCTCGACTCGGGTGCGTGGTGCTCTGGGGCACCACTCTGGCCGAGTCCGCGATCGCGCGGCCGCCGTCATCCACAGGCCCCACCCGAACCCGCATTCCCTTGGGGCAATGCACGATCGAGGCTGCATTGCCCTAGGGGAATGCGACCTCGGTGGCGTCGGCGGCGAGGGCGAGGACGGAGGCGTCCGTGTCCGGCGGCAGGGCGTCGACGGGCCACCACGCGACGTCGAGCGACTCGTCGGAGACGACCGGGTCGACCCCGGCACCGGCCACGGCCACCCAGCGCAGGTCGAGGTGCTCGGTGCACCGGCGAAAGCCCGACCCGAGCGCGTGCCGGTCGAGCTGGGCCAGCCCCGGCAGCAGGGTCAGCGCACCGGCGGGCAGGCCCGACTCCTCGACGGCCTCGCGCAGCGCGGCGGCGGCGACCGACGCGTCGCCGGGCTCGATGTGCCCGCCGAACTGCAGCCACCGTCCGACCTTGCGGTGCAGCGTCAGCAGCACCCGCTCCCGAGCCTCGTCGACGACGAGGCAGGAGGCGGTGAAGTGGGCGGGGGGGCCCCCCTTCGCCAGGACGTCAGGGGAGGCACCGGCGTGCGCGTCGAGGTGCCCGAGGTACTCGGCGCGCAGCGCCTCCTGGGCGGCGTCCGGCGCCGACCACGAGGTGAGCAGCGCCCGGAGGTCGTCCTCCCGGGTCACTCCTCGTCCGCCTCGCGCAGGATCGACTCGAGCGCGGCGTCGAGGTCGCTCGTGTCGGGCCCGCCGGCCGCCGTGCGATCGACGAAACCGAGCACGTCGTCGAGGTCGGCGCCCGTGGGCGCGACGTCCGGGTGCGCCCACACGCCGTCGCGACCGGTCGCGCCGAGCCGCTCCTCGAGCGCGGCGAAGAGGTTGGCGGCGTCGCGCAGCCGGCGCGGCCGCAGCTCGAGCCCGACGAGCCCGGCGAAGGTCCGCTCGGCCGGCCCACCCGTGGCCCGGCGCCGCCGGATCGTCTCGGTCATCGCGGCCGTGTGCGGCAGGTGCTCGCGGGTCGCCTGCGCGGCGACGTGGTCGACCCAGCCCTCGACGAGCGCGAGCAGCGTCTCGAGCTGCACGAGCGCCTGCCGTTGTGCCGCCGTCGGGCTCGGGTGCAGGAACCCACCGGTGAGCGCCTCCTGCAAGGCCTCTGCGTCGGTCGGGTCGGCGTCGCGCACCGCGGAATCGATCGCGTCGGTGTCGATGGCGATGCCGCGGGCGTAGGACTGGATCGCCGCGAGGATCTGCGGGCCGATCCACGGCACGGCGGTGAAGAGGCGCATCCGCGCCGCCTCGCGCGCCGCGAGGTGCAGCCACACCTCGTCGAGGCTCACGTCGAGCCCGTCGGCGAACCGCGCGACATTGCCCGGGAGCAGCGCCACCCGCGTCGTGAGCAGCGGCACGCCGGCCTCGGTCGCGGTGAGGGTGTCGGCCGACAGCGTCCCCACGGCCTCGGCCGTCTGCGCGGTCATCAGCTGCGAGGCCATCGTGTCGACGAAGGGAGCCAGCTGCTGCGTGAGTGCCGACAGGTCCATCCCGGGCGGCAGGCCCATCGCCTGCAGGTCGGGGGCGTCGGGGCCCTGCAGGCGTGAGGTCATCGACTCCCGGATCGCGGCGGACAGGCCGTCGGCGACGGGGTCGACGAGCGAGGCCCACACGGGCATCGTCGCCTCGATCCACTCGGAGCGGGAGAGCGCGGCGCCCGTGAGCGAGGGCGCCTCGAGCTCGGTCACCTGGTCGAGCCACATCGAGGCGACGTGCACGGCCTGCTCGGCGAGGACGGCCTCCCTGGTGCCCATCTCGTGATCCTCGGACTCGGCGACCTCCTGGGCGGTCGTGGTCGCGGAGGTGACGTCGACCCCCTTCGTCATGGCCCCGGGGGTGAACATCGACCTGACCTGCGAGGTCATCGCGGCCACCTGCGCGGGGTCGGCGTCGGCGATGCCCATGGCCTTGAGCTGCTCGAGGACCTGGGGTGGCAGGTCGCGGCCGCCGTTGAGGTCACGGAAGATCTTGGCGATCTCCGGTGGCAGACCGTCGTCCCCGGGGGAACCGGACGGGGTGCTGGGGTCGTTGCTCACGCTGGCGTCTCGTCTCTTCCTGAGAGGATGTGCTGTCCCCCAACCCAACCACGAGCGGTCCCGGATGGTTCCCACCCGGGCAGGAGGCCCTGTGAGCGATCCGACCCACACCACGTCGCGCAGCGAACGCGTCGCCACGTGGCTCATCGTGGTCTCGTTGGTCCTCCTCATCGTCGTCCTCGCGGGCACCTTCATCAAGGTCCCGTACGCGGTGGAGAAGCCCGGGCCGGCCACCGACACCCTGGGTCGCCTCGACGACGGCAGCCCGCTCGTCCGGGTCGAGGGCGCCAAGACGTACCCGACGGACGGCGCGCTGTTCTTCACGACGGTCCGCGTCCTCGGTGGCCCCGAGCGGCACATCAGCGGCTGGGAGTGGGTCGCCGGGCACCTCAACCCCGACGCGCGCGTGGTGCCCGAGGAGCAGATCTTCCCGAAGGACACGAGCGAGCAGGAGATCGAGCAGCTCAACGAGGCCCAGATGCAGGGCTCGCAGAAGAACTCGATCGCCGTCGGCATGCGCAGCACGGGTACCAAGGTCCCGCAGCGCAATGTCGTCGCCTCGATCGCCACGGGCCTGCCCGCCGACGGGGTGGTCAGGCTGCGCGACCGGGTCACCGCGGTCGACGGCAAGCCGGTCGCGCACGTCGCCGACATCGTCGCGGCGATCTCCGACCGCCAGCCGGGCGACGACGTCGAGCTGGGCATCACCCGCGGGGGCACGGCGCGCGAGGTCACGGTCAGGACGGCGGACCTCGGCGGCGGCCGCGCCGGCGTCGGGATCGGCGTCGAGGCGACGTACGACTACCCCTACGAGGTGCGCATCGACGCGGGCAACGTCGGCGGGCCGAGCGCGGGCCTGATGTTCGCCCTCGCCGTGCGTGACCGCCTCACCCCGGGCGCGATGACCGGCGGTCAGCAGATCGCCGGCACCGGCACCATCGACGACGCCGGCACGGTCGGCCCGATCGGCGGCATCGCGCAGAAGATGGTCGGCGCGCAGGACAGCGGGGCCACGTGGTTCCTCGCGCCCGACAGCAACTGCGCGGACGTCGTCGGCCATGTCCCGGACGGCCTGCACGTGGTCCCCGTCGGGGACTTCGAGGAGGCGTCCTCGACCGTCGAGGCCATCGCGAAGGGGGAGACCGCGGACTTCCCGACGTGCGAGGACGTCGTCAGGCAGTAGCGACCGTCTCCGCTCCCTGAGGAGGTCGCGAAGCGACCGTCTCCGCTCCCTGAGGAGGTCGCGAAGCGACCGTCTCCGCTCCCTGAGGAGGTCGCGAAGCGACCGTCTCGAAGGGTCAGTCCTCGAGCGTCGCCCGCAGCGCGTGCACCAGGCCCGGGGCGATGTCCTCGCCGGTGGCGACGCGGTCGTCGCGGTCGTTGGCCCGCTGGCGCAGCAGGCACACGGCGCGACCATCGCGGTGCACGGCGACGAGCAGGCGCACGTCCTCGCGCTGCGGGTGGGCCGCGAGCGCGGTCATGGCGTCCGCCGGGTCCTCCGGCAGGTCGCGCTCGGCGCCCGGCGGGATGACGATGCGCTCGACGGCGAGGGCGACGCCGTGGACGGTGTCGGGCCAGGCCATCCGCCCGAGGAGCGACTCGATGTCGGCGGTGCGGGGCAGGTCCTCCTGCTCGATCGCCGTCAGCGCACCCGGCGCCCGGTCGGCGGGGGAGCCGAACTGCGCGGCCAGGCCCGGCTCGGTCGCGACGAGCTCGGCGGTGTCGACGAGGGCGAAGACGCGCGGGTTCTGGTCCCACCCGGCCGAGGCGACGTGGCGCTCGGTCTCGAGGGCGGTGACGGCCAGGGGCTCCGTGGTGGACCCGGCCGGGGGCTCGGGGGACGTGTGGTCAGGTGACGAGTCGGGCACGGGGACCATGCTGCCCCATCGGCTCCCGGGTGGGCTGGGTACGGTAGCCCCACCATGAGCAGCGCGAGTTGGCCGGACGACGACAGAGGGGCGCCGCCGCCCCGGGACGAGGGTCCTCCACCCTCCCGACGCGTGCCCCGACGACGGTTGGTCCGGGTGGCGGTCGCCATCGGTGTCGCCCTCGTGCTCGTGACGCTCGCGGCGAGCCTGTGGACGGAGTCCCTGTGGTTCGGCTCGCTCGGCTACTCCGGGATGTGGTGGTCGCGCCTGCGCACCCAGCTCGTCCTCTTCGTCGTCGGCGCCCTGGTCACCGCCGTGCCGATCGGCGTGAGCCTGTGGCTGGCCTTCCGCACCCGGCCGCTCTCGGTCCCGATGACGCCCGGCGAGCAGGCGCTCGCCCAGTACCGACGGGCCATCGAGCCCTTCCGCAGGGTGACGGTCCTCGCCCTTCCCGCCGTGCTCGGCATCCTCGGCGGTCTGGCCGCCGCCGGTCAGTGGCAGACCTGGCTGCTGTGGCGCAACGGCAGCGGCACCGGGGTCTCCGACCCCGAGTTCGGTCGCGACGTCAGCTACTACCTCTTCGCGCTGCCGTGGTGGAGCTTCGTCGTCGGCTTCCTCACCGTGGCCGCGATCTCCTCGCTGCTCGCGGCGGTCTTCGCGCACTACGTCTACGGCGGCATCGTGCCGCCCGGTCGCGGACGCTCCACCCGCGCCGCCTTCCTCCACCTGGCGATCATCGCCTCGGTCCTCGCGCTGCTGCGGGCGTGGAGCTACCTCCTCGACGCCCACGGCCTGACGACGCGCGAAGGGGAGGTCCTCACCGGTGTCGGGTACACGGGCGCGAACGCCATCATCCCGACGAAGTACATCCTCGCCGTCGCCGCGGCCGTGTGCGCCGGGCTCTTCCTCGCGTCCGTCCGGTCACGCTCGTGGCGGCTGCCGCTCATCGCCGTGGGCACGCTCGTCGTCCTCTCGGTCGTCGTGGGCGCGATCTACCCGGCGCTGGTCGAGACGTACAAGGTCTCCCCGTCGCGCAACTCGCTCGAGGAGCCGTACCTCCAGCGCAACATCGACGCCACCCGCGCGGCGTACGGCGTGACCGGGGTGTCCACGTCGACCTACGACGCGGTCTCCGACGTCTCCTCGGGGCAGCTGCGCGAGGACGCGGCGTCGATCCCGGGCATCCGCCTGCTCGACCCCTCGGTGATGAGCGCGACCTACCAGGAGCTGCAGGCGCAGCAGCCGTACTACACCTTCCAGGACGACCTCGACGTCGACCGCTACGACGTCGACGGCGAGACGACCGACGTCGTCGTCGGCGCCCGGGAGCTCGACCTCGCGAAGGTCCCCGCCGACCGGCGGGACTGGGTCAACGACCACACGGTGTACACGCACGGCTACGGCCTCGTGATGGCCCGCGGCACCCAGGCCCGCGCCGGCAACCCGCAGTGGATCTCGCCGGAGAGCGAGATCGGGGAGTACGAGCCGCGCATCTACTTCGGTGAGGAGATGGACCACTTCTCGATCGTCGGGGAGGGCGACACGTCGACGCCGCGCGAGGTCGACCGCCCGACCGGCGGTGAGGAGTCGCGCTACACCTACCAGGGCAAGGGCGGCGTCTCGATCGGCTCGTGGCCGCGCCAGCTGGCGTACGCGATCACCCACCGCGACACCAAGTTCATCCTCTCCGACGCCGTCGGCTCGGACTCGCGGATGCTCGAGCACCGCACGCCCAGGGAGCGCGTCCAGCGCGTCGCGCCGTGGCTGACCCTCGACGACGACATCTACCCGACGATCGTCGACGGCCGCATCCAGTGGGTCGTCGACGGCTACACGACCTCGCAGAACTACCCGTACTCGACGGCCTTCTCGCTCTCGGGCGTGCAGACGGGCCAGGTCTCCTCGGTCCAGACGCAGCAGCAGAGCTCGCTCGTGGGTGACCGGGTCAACTACATGCGCAACTCGGTCAAGGCCACGGTCGACGCCTACGACGGGACGGTCAACCTCTACAGGTGGGACGAGACCGACCCGATCGTCGACGCCTGGGACAAGGCCTTCCCGGGGACCCTGAAGAGCAAGAGCGAGATCAGCGGCGACCTCATGTCGCACCTGCGCTACCCGGAGGACATCTTCCGGATGCAGCGGGCGGTCCTCGCCGACTTCCACGTGACCTCCGCGGCCGACTTCCGCGCCGGCCAGGACCGCTGGCGGGTGCCGGACGACCCGTCCCGCGGGGACGACGGCGTGGCCCAGCCGCCCTACTTCCTGTCCCTGGCGATGCCGGACCAGTCCTCCCCTTCGTGGTCGCTCACGTCGACGTACATCCCCCGGGGGTCGCGCAACGTCATGGCCGGCTACCTCGCCGTGGACGCCGACGCCGGTGACGTCAAGGGCAAGCCTGCGTCCGGCTACGGCGACCTGCGCCTGCTGTCGGTGCCGCGCAACACGACCGTGCCCGGCGTGGGCCAGGTGCAAAATGACATCGTCTCGTCCAACGCGACGTCGGGCGAAGGGGGGCAGACCCTCACCGACTACCTCAACAACGCCAACCGCGGCGGGTCGCAGGTCTCCTTCGGCAACCAGCTCGCGCTGCCGGTCGGGGAGGGCTTCCTCCACGTCGAGCCGATCTACCTCTCGTCGGCCTCCGGCACGAGCTACCCGCAGCTGCGGATCGTCGTCGTGACCTTCGGCGGCAAGGTGGCCTGGGCCCAGGACCTGGAGACGGCGCTCGACGAGCTCTTCGGCGGTGACGCCGGCGTCACGGGCGGCGGCGATCCGACCCAGCCGCCGAAGGAGCCGACGAAGCCGCCGAAGGAGCCCAAGAACCTCACGGCGGACGAGAAGAAGCTGCGCGAGGCGATCGCCGGGATGCAGAAGGCCTACAAGGACGGCCAGGACGCGCTGAAGGAGGGCGACTTCGCCGCCTACGACGAGGCGCAGAAGGAGCTGAAGGAGCAGCTCGAGGAGGCCGCGGAGGCCCAGCCCGGTGGGGGATCGGCGGACCTCGAAGGGAGCTGATTTGGTCTGCTCCGTCCGTTCACGTAGAGTTTCATCTTGCGAGGCAACGACGCGGGGTGGAGCAGTTCGGTAGCTCGCCGGGCTCATAACCCGGAGGTCGCAGGTTCAAATCCTGCCCCCGCTACCAAGGTCCTGAGGCTCGGCACCGTTCACACGGTGCCGGGCCTCAGGTCGTTTTCGTGGTGCGGGTCGTCAGACGACGGTGCCCTCGACGACCTCGGAGATGCCGGGGATCCCGTCCCGCACGACCGCGGTGGCGCGGGTGAAGACCGGGGCGTCCGGGCGGGTGACGTAGGGCAGCACCTTGATCTCCTGGCGCAGCTCCGACGTCGTGTAGATCGTCTTGTGGTAGCCACGGCGGGTGTTGCCCACCTTCAGCCAGGGGCTGGCCGCCATGCGGTCCCTGGCCTTCGCGTTCTGGTCCGAGCCGTCGCCACCGGAGGTGATCGAGGTGGCCATGAAGTCGGCCCCGACGACCGCAGAGCCGGGCTCGTCGAAGTTGACCAGCAGGTCGGAGGCCATGTTCCAGTGCCCGTTGCCGGCCATGTGCACGAAGTTGCGCACACCCAGGTCGTGGATCCGGCTGAGCAGCTGGGTCCGGTACCACGCGTACCCGTCCCACGGGTCGTTGGGGACGTCCACCGCGGGGCCGACGGCTGCGTCCTGCTGGGCCATCTGGACCGGGTCGGCCATGACGCGCCAGCGCACCGACCGGTCCGCCAGGCCGTCGAGCAGCCACTTCTCCTGGGTGTCGCCCAGCATCGTGCGGTCCGGGGTCCATCGATCGGTGGCATTGGTCGCCCCGGGGTTCTGGAAGGAGCGGTACTGGCGGGTGTCGACCATGTGCACGTCGGCGAGGCGCCCGAACCGGAGGCGCCGGTAGGCCTGGATGTCGTTGCCGACCGGACGCTGGGCCTTGCGCAGGGGGAGGTTCTCGTACCAGGCCTGGAGCGCCCGGGCACGGCGCGCCAGCCACACGTCACGATCCTGGTCGGGTTCGCTGTCGATCTGGGACCTGTCCGCCGCCCAGTTGTTCTCGACCTCGTGGTCGTCGAAGACGCAGAAGAAGGGCGCCGACCCGCGGGCGGCGATCAGGTCGGGGTCGGCGTTGTACTGGCCGAAGCGCACGCGGTAGTCGGCCAGGTCCCAGATCTCCTTGCTGGGAGCATGCGCGCGACCGATGGAGCCGGCCCCCGCGCCTTCGTAGATGTAGTCCCCCACGTGCATGACCAGGTCGACGTCCTCGTCGGCGATGTGGCCCAGCGCCGTGAAGTAGCCGGCGGGGTAGCTCTGGCAGGTCGCCAGGACCGAGGTGAACGACTGGATGTCGGCCCCGGGGGCGGGGGCCGTCTTGGTCCGCCCCACCTGGCTGATCTCGGTGCCGACGCGGAAGCGGTACCAGTACTCGCGGCCGGGCTCGAGGCCGTCGACCTCGGCGTGCACGGAGTGGCCCCACTCGGGGGTCGCCAGTTCGACACCGCGACGCACGATCGCCCGCGCGGCGAAGGACGGGTCGGACGACACCTGCCACTCCACCGGGATCAGCTGGCGCGGATCACGCAGCCCGCCGAGACCGTCCAGGGCTGTGGGTTCGGGCGCGAGTCGCGTCCAGAGCACGACGCTCGTGGGCCACGGGTCGCCGGACGCGACACCGCAGGCGAAGGGGTTTGATCCGACCCGAGGGTCGGCCGCGGCCACCGACGGGGCCAGGACTGCGGAGCCGGCGGCGGCGCCGGCGACGAGAAGCGAACGGCGGGACAGCGTCATGTCAGAGAACCTCCAGGGGGGAACAGGCCATGACGGAACCTAGGCAGCGCCGGTGGCTCCTCCCTGAATGCCAGACGACGCCTCGGGGACCCCCTGACGACCAACGGGGGCCGGGCGACGGACGGGGGGTCCGCTCAGCCGGTGAACCCCTGCAGCCACCCGATGATCGCCTGCAGCGTCGCCTGCGAGATGCCGTGCCCACCCGGGTCGCGGTGGCCGGTCACGGTGGCGCCCGACTCGTCGTGCAGGTAGCTCCACGTGCGGTCGAGCAGCTCGCGCGGGATGACGTGGTCGGCGTCGCCCTGGGTGACGACCACCGGCAGGCCGGCGAGGCGCTGCGGCGTCACGGGCACGCCCGCGTCGAAGGGCAGCGTCGCGTGGAGGATCCCGGCGCCCGCGTAGCGCTGCGGTTCGTCGAGGACGAGCCCGCCGGCGAAGGCCCCGCCGCCGCTGAAGCCGATGACCACGACGGGCCGCCCGGTCGGGGCCGCCTCGTCGAGCCACTCGCGGAACCACGCCATCGTCGCGTCGAGCGACTCGGCGACGGGTCGGCCGATGCCGCGGTTGGCGAACCAGGCGAAGCCACCCCCTTCGGCGATCGGCGCCCGCACGGCGGCGTAGGAGAGCCCGCTCGGGAGGTGGGGTGCCAGGGTGAGGATCTCGCGCTCGTCGGAGCCACGACCGTGCAGCAGCACGACGAGCGGCTGGGTCGGGTCGTCCTCGCCGTGGTGGGCGACGACCGCCGGGGCGAAGGCCGCGCTCATGCGTCCACCTCGCGCGGGACGAGCTCACCGGCGGTGGCCACGCCGGCCCACCGATCGATCTCGCCGGGCAGGTCCAGCGCCTCGACCGGGGCGGCGTTGTCGTACGCGCCCCACTCGCTGCGCGGCAGCATCCACATGACCTCGAACTCGTTGCCGTCGGGGTCGTGGGCGTAGATGCTCTTCGTCGCGCCGTGGCTGGACTCGCCGGCGTACGCGCCGAGCCCGGCGAGGGTGGTGCGCGCCTCGTCGAGGTCCTCGATCGTGTCGACCTGCCACGCGAGGTGGTACAGCCCGATCGAGCCGCGCGGGCGGGGCGGCTGGGCGCCGACCCCGAAGAGGCCGAGGTCGTGGTGGTTGGTCGAGCGCGGCATGCGCAGGAAGGCGGCGCGCATCCGCGGCTCGTACGCGATGGTCTCCGCGCCGAAGGCGGCCTGGTAGAAGGCGATGCTGCGCTCGACGTCGGCGACGAAGAGCACGGCGTGGTTGAGGCGGACGGCTGGGATGGGCACAGGTGGTTCCTTCCGTGAGAGGGGAGCGAAGGGGGCGTCAGGAGACGATGCCGAAGCCCTCGGTCCAGGCGAACTTCTCGCGGGCAGCGAGGGTGATCTGCAGGAAGCCGAGGGCCTCGAGCTCGCGGGCGCGCTTGAGGGCGCCGGCGTCGATGACCTTGAGGCCGCCCGAGGTGAGGACCTCGGTGACGGTCTGCTTGGCGGCCTCGTCGTCACCGGCGACCAGGGCGGTGGTCGTGAGCGGGCCGACGGTGCCCTCGGCGAGGGTGCTGGCGAAGTTGGTGTTGAAGGCCTTGACGACCTGCGAGGACGGCAGCGCCGTGGCGATCTTGGCGGCCATCGAGCTGTCGGCCGGGACGACCAGGTCGTCGAAGGTGTCGAAGTCGACGGGGTTGGTCAGGTCGACGACGACCTTGCCGGCGAGCTGGTCGGCGCGGGTGGCGATGATCTCGTCGATGGCCGTGTGGGGGACCGCGAGGACGACGATGTCGCCGGTCACCGTCGTGCCCTGGTCCTCGGTCCCGAGGAGCTGGACCGGGTGACCGCCGCGCTCGGCGACCGCCTGGATCGCGCTGCCCATGTTGCCCGTGCCGAGGATGGAGATGCTGGTCATGGTGACTCCCTAAAAGTTGTTGGATCAACTAACTGATGGGATCAACCTACTCCGATTTACTTGTACCGTCAAGTAATATGCGCCGAGCGGCCGCCCGGGTTCCGTCTCACCCGCGGGTGGAGACCCCGACCAGCTCCCGCAGCGCGTCCGCCTCGACGTTCGCCCCGAAGGCGGGGGCGCCAGGCTCGAGGCGGCGACCGTCGGCGAGCGATCCGATGGCCACCGGGTCGAAGCCGAGGCCGTCGACGAGCTCCGCCACCGCGGCCACGTCCTGCGCGGAGTCCCCGGCGATCGCGATCGCGCGGCGGCCCGCCGCGCCGGCGGGCCGGGCCCCGTCCTCGAGGTCGTGGTAGCCCATGTGGTTGAGCCCCTTGACGACGCGCGAGCCCGGCAGGTGGGTCGCGACGATCTCGCTGGTCGTCGTGCGCGGGTCGGTCAGGTCGTCGCGGATGCCGTCGACCTCCCACCAGTAGTTCATCGCGTCGACGACGAGCTTCCCGGCGAGCGCGTCGGCCGGGATGCCCGCGTACTTCCCGAGGGGAAGGGCGAGGACCACGACATCCGCTCGGGTGGCCACCTCCTGCGCCGTCGTCGCCACGGCACCGGGTGCCAGGACCTCGACGGTGAGCGCGATCCGCTCGGGGTCGCCGGAGCCGGCGACGAGCACCTCGTGGCCGGCGGCGACCGCGAGCCGGGCGAGGACGGTACCGAGCTTCCCGGCGCCGAGGATGCCGACGGTGCTCATGCGTCGCCCCCTTCGTCCGTCGTGCCCGCGAGCAGCTCCCGCACCCGCGGCGCGACCTCGCGGCCGTAGAGCTCGACGGCCCGCAGGCGGGCGTCGACCGGCGTGCTCCCGCTCGTGTAGACCATGTCGAAGCGGCGCGCGTCGATCGCGCGCATGGCGCCGGCGATGCGCTGGGCGACCGTCTCGGGGGAGCCGATGTACAGCGAGCCGTGGGCGATCTCGTCCTCGAAGGACTCGCGGGTCACCGGCGGCCACCCGCGCTCCGCCCCGAGTCGGTCGCGGTTGCGCTTGTAGTGCGGCCAGACGATGTCCGCGGCCTCCTGGTCGGAGTCGGCGACGAAGCCGTGCGAGTGCATCCCGACCGGGTGGGCCGTCGTGCCGAGCTGCGCGGCCGCCCTGCGGTAGAGGTCGACGTAGGGCGCGAAGCGCCCGGGAGCACCGCCGATGATCGCCAGCATGAGCGGGAAGTCGTAGCGGGCGGCGCGGATGACCGACTGCGGCGAGCCGCCGACCCCCACCCAGGTGTCGAGGTGGCCGGACTCGGTCCGGGGATGGATCTCGGCGCCCTGCAAGGGTGCTCGCGTCGTCCCCTGCCACGTCACGGGCTGCTCCTTGAGCACCTCGGCGAAGAGCTCGATCTTCTCCTCGAAGAGGGTGTCGTAGTCGGCGAGGTCGTAGCCGAAGAGCGGGAAGGACTCGGTGAAGGAGCCACGCCCCAGGATGACCTGCGCGCGACCGCCCGACATCGCGTCGACGGTGGAGAAGCGCTGGAAGACGCGCACCGGGTCGTCGGAGGAGAGGACGGTGACGCCGGACGCGAGCTTGATGCGCTCTGTGCGCGTCGCGAGCCCGGCGAGGACGGTCTCGGGGGAGGAGATCGCGTAGTCGGAGCGGTGGTGCTCACCGAGCGCGATGACGTCCACCCCCACCTGGTCGGCGAGGACGCCCTCCTCGACGACCCGGCGGATCGCCTCCGCCTCGGAGACGAGGTTGCCGCGGCCGTCCTCGGGGATGTCGCCGAAGGTGTCGAGCCCGAGCTCGATCTGGGTGATGGGCGTGGTCATCGTGGCCTTCCGGGAAGAGGGTTGTTGTCAAATCAATCAACTGGTGGCGTCGACAGGCTATTCCGTCGGGCGGCTACCTGCTGCCGCGCAGGGTGTTCACCTCGGTGCGGGATCATGCGCCGGTGACCTCCCCTTCGGCCCTCCTCCCGTCGCTCCTCGCGGGTGACCGCGCGCCGACACCGCGCACCCTCGTCGACATCTTCACGGGGGTCGTGGCCGCGCACCCGGACGCGCCGGCCGTCGACAGCGGGCAGGAGATGCTCACCTACGCCGAGCTCGCGGAGGCCGCGTCCGCGCTCGCCGAGCAGCTGGCGGATCTCGGCATCGGGCCCGGGGACAAGGTCGGCGTGCGGATCCGCTCGGGGTCGACCGACCTCTACGTCGCGATCATCGGGATCATCCTCGCCGGCGCCGCCTACGTCCCGGTCGACGCCGACGACCCCGACGAGCGGGCGCGGGTGGTCTTCGAGGAGTCGGCGGCCGTGGCGATCGTCGGCAACGACCTCGTCGTCACGACCACCGCTGTGGGACGAGGCCGCCCGCCGATCGAGCCGCCGCCGCCGACGACCGGGGACGACGCCTGGGTGATCTTCACGTCCGGCTCCACCGGCACGCCGAAGGGGGTCGCCGTCACCCACCGCAACGCGGCCGCCTTCGTCGACGCCGAGGCGCAGATGTTCCTGCGGGAGGACCCGATCGCGCCGGGGGACCGGGTCATGGCCGGGTTGTCGGTCGCCTTCGACGCGAGCTGCGAGGAGATGTGGCTCGCGTGGGCGTACGGCGCCTGCCTGGTGCCGGCCCCGCGCTCGCTCGTGCGCTCCGGCGTCGACGTCGGGCCGTGGCTCGTCGCCAACGAGATCACCATCGTCTCGACCGTCCCGACCCTCGTCGCGCTGTGGCCGCCGAGCTCGCTCGCACGGGTGCGGCTGCTCATCATGGGCGGCGAGGCCTGCCCGCCGGAGCTCGCCGCCCGGCTCCAGGCGCCGGGCCGCGAGGTGTGGAACACCTACGGCCCCACCGAGGCCACCGTCGTCGCGTGCGGCGCGATGCTCGACGGCAGCGCCCCCGTGCGCATCGGCCTGCCGTTGGCCGGCTGGGACCTCGCGGTCGTCGACCAGGACGGCGTGCCGGTCCCCGAGGGCGGGTCCGGCGAGCTGATCATCGGCGGCGTCGGCCTGGCCCGCTACCTCGACCCCGCCAAGGACGCCGAGAAGTACGCCCCCATGCCCACCCTCGGCTGGGAGCGCGCCTACCGCTCCGGCGACGTCGTGCGCAACGACCCGCTCGGCCTCGTCTTCGCCGGCCGGGCCGACGACCAGATCAAGCTCGGGGGTCGCCGCATCGAGCTCGGCGAGATCGACGAGCAGCTGCTGCGCGTCCCGGGGGTCGTCTCCGCGGCCGCCGCGGTCCGCTCGACCCGGGCGGGCAACAAGCTCCTCGTCGGCTACCTCACCGTCGCCGACGACTACGACGCCGCCCTGGCCCGCGACCTCCTGCGCGAGCGGATGCCCGCGGCCCTCGTCCCGCGCCTCGCGGTCGTCGAGGAGCTGCCGACCCGCACCTCCGGCAAGGTGGACCGCGACGCGCTGCCGTGGCCCCTCCCTTCCCCCGGGACGAAGGGGGAGCCCCCCACCGCCTCGCTCAGCCCGACCGCGCAGTGGATCTCCGCGATCTGGGCCGAGGTCATCGGGGCGCCGGCGAGCAGCCCGACCGATGACTTCTTCGACCTCGGCGGTGGCTCGCTCACCGCGGCGCAGGTCGTGAGCCGGCTGCGCGACAAGCACCCCGAGGCCACCGTCGGCGACGTCTACGAGCACTCGAGGATCAGTGACCTCGCCGCCTGGCTCGACGAGGCGTCGGCGAGCTCGACGATGGTGCGGTCCGACCGTCGCGTGCAGCCGATCCGCACGGGGACCCAGGTCGCCCAGCTCGTCGGGATGGTCCCCCTGCGGGCGCTCGCCGGACTGCGCTGGCTCGCCTGGCTGGCGCTCGGCTCGACGGTGGCGGCCGCGCTCGGCGGGCCCGACTGGCTGCCGACGACCTCCCCGTGGCTGCTCGGCGTCTCGACCCTGCTCCTGCTCACCGCTCCCGGGCGGATGACCCTCGCCGCCCTGCTCGCCCGCGCGGTGCTGCACGGCGTCGAGCCCGGCTCGCACCCGCGCGGCGGGGCGGTGCACCTGAGGCTGTGGTTCGCCGCGCGCATCCAGGACGAGCTCGCGGCCGCGGGCCTGTCCGGCGCCCTCTTCTTCCGGTGGTACGCCCGGCTGCTCGGGGCGAGCGTCGGCACGGGCGTCGACCTGCACAGCCTGCCTCCGGTGACCGGGTGGCTCACCGTGGGCCGGGGTGCGGCGATCGAGCCCGAGGTCGACCTGCAGGGCCACTGGATCGACGGTGACGTCGTCCACGTCGGTCCGGTCAGCATCGGCCCACGCGCGCGCGTCGGTGCCCGCAGCACCCTCTCGCCCGGCGCCGTCGTCGGCGAGGGGTCCGAGATCGCGCCCGGCTCCCACGTGCTCGGCGCGGTCGCCGCGGGCGAGTTCTGGTCCGGGTCGCCGGCGGAGCGCCAGGCAGCGGCGCGGGGGCCGTGGTCGTCCGAGGAGGCGCCCGCGCCGCGCGGGTGGCTGGCCGGGTACGGCGTGCTCGCGCTGCTGGTCTCCGCCCTGCCGGGTCTGGGCGTGCTCGCGGGGGCCGCGCTCGTGTGGCCAGCCGTCTCCGACAGCACCGGTCTCGGTGACGCGCTCGTCGCCGCCCTGCCGTGGCTGCCGCTCGCCGCGGTGGTCGGCTTCGTCGTCCTCGGGCTGCTCGTCGTCGTGCTCACCCGCGTGCTCGCGACCGCGATCGAGCCGGGGCACTACCCCGTCCGCTCCCGCCAGGGCCTGGCCATCTGGGGCACGGTCCGCCTCCTCGACGAGGCCCGCGACTGGCTATTCCCGATCTACTCCAGCGCCTTCACGCCCGTGTGGCTGCGCCTCCTCGGCGCGCGCATCGGCACCGGCGTCGAGGCCTCGACCGTGCTGATGATCCCCAAGCTCGTGCGGGTGAACGACCACGCCTTCCTCGCCGACGACACCCTCGTCGGCTCCTACGAGCTCGGTGGCGGCTGGATCCGCGTCGAGCGGGTCAAGGTCGGCAAGCGCTCCTTCGTCGGCAACTCCGGCATGCTCGCGCCGGGTCGGCGGGTGCCCAAGCGCTCGCTCGTCGCCGTGCTCTCCGCGGCCCCTGGTCGCTCGGTCGCCAGGGCCGGCCAGTCCTGGCTCGGCTCGCCCCCGCGCAGGCTGCGCCGTACCGCCGCGGAGCAGGACTCGAGCCGGACCTACGACCCGCCGACCCCGCTGAAGGTCCTGCGCTCGCTCGTCGAGCTGGGCCGGGTCGTGCCGCTCTGGTGCACGATCGCGCTCGACGTGCTCGTCGCCGCCGCGCTCCTGCGGCTGCTCGAGGTCTCGCCCTGGCTCGCGCTGCTCCTCGCCGGGCCGGTGA
The DNA here is from genome assembly GCF_001591405.1 of Janibacter terrae NBRC 107853. Lineage (GTDB taxonomy): Bacteria > Actinomycetota > Actinomycetes > Actinomycetales > Dermatophilaceae > Janibacter > Janibacter terrae. The sequence continues at coordinate 27,022 of NZ_BCUV01000007.1, read as the reverse complement.
TGATCCTCGGCAGCCACGTCGCGGCCGGCACCACCGTCGCCGCCAAGTGGCTGCTCGTCGGTCGGCACCGCCCCGGCGAGCACGAGCTGTGGACCTCCTTCGTCTGGCGCAACGAGCTCGCCGACACCTTCACCGAGATGCTCGCGGCGCCGTGGTTCGCGCGGATCACCGCCGGCACACCGGCGCTCAACGCGTGGCTGCGGCTCATGGGGAGCAAGGTCGGGCAGGGCGTCTGGTGCGACACCTACTGGCTGCCCGAGAGCGACCTCATCGAGCTCGGCGACGGCGCGACCGTCAACCAGGGCTGCGTCGTGCAGACGCACCTCTTCCACGACCGCGTGCTCAGCATGGACACCGTCACCCTCGGGGCCGGCGCGACCCTCGGCCCCAACAGCGTGATCCTCCCGGCGGCCAGCGTCGGCAGGCACGCGACCGTCGGACCCGTCTCGCTGGTCATGCGCGGCGAGGGCGTACCCTCGCGGACACGCTGGATCGGCAACCCGATCGGCCCGTGGGAAGGAGAGGACGCATGATGCGGCGAGGGAGCGACCCCTACGTCCCCGGGCACGGCGACTCGTCCTACGACGTCGAGCACTACGACCTCGAGATCGGCTACCGCGTCGACGGCAACCGGCTCGACGGCGAGGCGACCCTGCGGTGCCGGGCCAACGAGCCGATCGACCGGATCGACCTCGACCTCCACTCCCTTCGCGCGGTCAAGGTCCACGTCGACGGTGCGGTCGCCAAGCACCGGGCCCACCTCGGTCGCGTCACCGTGCAGCTCGGGCGGACGGTCCCCGAGGGAGAGGACTTCGAGGTCCGGGTGCGCTACTCCGGCAACCCCAAGCCGATCCGCAGCCGCAAGCTCGGCGAGGCCGGCTGGGAGGAGCTCGAGGACGGGGTCATCGTCGCGGCCCAGCCGCACGGCGCCCCCTCGTGGTTCCCGTGCAACGACCGCCCGGACGACAAGGCGACCTACGACATCGCGATCACCGTGCCCAAGGGCTACCACGTGGCCGTCGCCGGTGAGCCCGCCGGGCAGACCCACGGCCGCTCGGTCACGTGGCGCTACACGCAGCAGGCGCCGATGCCCACCTACCTCGCCACGGTGCAGATCGGCCGCTACGAGGTCATCGAGCAGACCGGCGCCCCCGTGCCGGTGCGCGTCGTCGCGCCCAAGGACCGCCCGCGCGAGGGCTTCGAGGCCGCCTTCGGCATGCAGCCGCAGATGCTCGGCTTCTTCACCGAGACCTTCGGCGACTACCCCTTCGAGTCGTACACCGCGGTGATCACCGACGACGACCTGGAGATCCCGCTCGAGTCGCAGGGGCTGTCGACCTTCGGCCGCAACTTCATGTGCGACGACTGGGAGTGCATCCGCCTCGTCGCCCACGAGCTGAGCCACCAGTGGTGGGGCAACTCGGTGACGCTCACGCACTGGCGTGACATCTGGCTGCACGAGGGGTTCGCCTGCTACTCCGAGTGGCTGTGGTCCGAGCGCATCGGCCTGATGACCGTCGGTGAGCGCGCCGAGGTGCACCACGCCAGGGTCCGTGACGACGACGGGCCCGACCTGCTCCTCGGGGACCCGGGCCCCGAACTGATGTTCGACGACCGCGTCTACAAGCGCGGCGCGCTCACCCTGCACGCGCTGCGGGCGAGGGTGGGGGACGCGAGGTTCTTCGACGCGTTGCGCACCTGGGCCGATACGCACCGCCACGGCAATGTCACGACGGCGATGTTCGTCGAGCACGCCGAGAGGGTGACGGGTGAGGACCTCGGCGGGCTCTTCGAGGAGTGGCTCTACTCCGTCGAGCTGCCGCCGCTGCCCGGCTGAGACCCGAGCACGGCCACCGCGGCCACGAGCCCGGCGGGGGCCTCGAGGTCGACGAGCTGCCAGTCGGCACAGCGGATCTGGCTCATCGGTGTGCGCATGCCCGCGCCGAGCGCCTTGAGCACCGCCTCCTTGCGGCACCACATCGCCGCGCGCTCGGCGGGGGTGTCGGCGCGCTCGTCGGGGTGGAGCACGAGAGCCGGGTCCCAGCGGGCCGCGACCGCCTCGAGCGACTCGACGTCGACGCCGACGGGGCTCGCGGCGACGGCGGTGAGCACGTGGTCGCCGTAGCGGGAGAGGCTCACGTGCGGCGAGCTGCCGTCCGCCAAGCGCACCCACGGGCGGCCGTGGGAGCCCGAGCCGCAGGCCGGGCAGAGGTGACCCGTGGTGACCGGCACGGGGTGGTCGACGTGCGCGCGGAGGGCGTCGTGGGTCGAGGCCCGGTGGTGCCACATGACGTCCGGTCGGTCCACGGCCGTGAGTCTAGGAGCAGGCAAGTACTTGACGCGACAACTACTCTCTTCGTATCTTGGTTGTACTGACAACCGAAGGGCTTCACCATGCGCACCTCCACGACCCCCGTCGTCGCGACCGCCGGTTCCACCGACCCGACCGCGCCGCTCGTCGTGCTCCTGCACGGCCGCGGCTCGGACGAGCAGCAGATCATCGGGCTCGCGGACCACCTGCCCGTCGGCCCCGCGTACGCCGCCGTGCGCGCGCCCATCGCCGAGGGCGGTGGCTACGCGTGGTTCGCCAACCGCGGCATCGGCCGGCCGGTCGCGGAGTCGCTCGCCGAGCACATGACGTGGTTCCGCGGGTGGCTCGACGAGGTCGCGCCGGCCGGTCGACCCGTGCTGCTCATCGGGTTCAGCGGGGGAGCGGCCTTCGCCGGCGGCCTCGTGCTCGGCGACCCGTCGCGGTACGCCGGTGCCGCGATCCTCTACGGCACGCTGCCCTTCGACGCGGGCGTGCCGGTCGAGGCCGGCGCGCTGGCGCACCTGCCGGTCTTCGTCGCGCAGGGGGAGGGTGACCACGTCATCCCGCGTGAGCTGCTCGAGCGCACCTGGGAGCACCTGACCCGCGACTCCGGCGCGCCCGTCACGGCGATCCGCGAGCCCGGCGGACACCATCTGACCGGCACCGGGGTGCACCGCCTCGCGCAGTGGGTCGCGGCCCGCGTGCACCACCTGGGGGCCTTCGGTGCCGCCCCCGTCGGTGCGCCCCAGGACGTCGCGTGGCCGACCCTCGCCGGTGGTCGCCTCGACCCGCGCGAAGGGGGTCGCCCCGACGTCGCGTGGTCCATCCCGCAGCAGCAGCTGAGCGACAACGCGCCGGTCGAGCTGCAGGGCGCGCTCTTCGAGCGGGTGCGCGGCCTCGCGGGCGTCACCGTCGTGGACTCGCAGATCTCGGTCCCGGGCGCGCGCGCCCTCGTCCTCGACGCCCCCGAGGGGCCGGAGCCGGCCTTCCTCGTGCCGCAGGTCGGGGAGTTCGCCCACCTGCACCCGGCCGAGGACGGCTCGATGCACCTCGCGCTGCCGCCGGCGCAGGCCGCCGACCTCGTGGCCCGCGGCTGGGGCACCTTCCACCACTGGGCCGGTACGCGCCTGTCCGCCGGCTTCGTCATGGTCTTCGGCCCGCGCACCCCCCATGAGGTCGACGTCGTCGAGGGCATCGTGCGCGCCAGCCACGCCTACGCGACGGGGCGCTGACGTGGCGGGTGTCTCGTCCGTCACACCGGGCCTCTCGGGGGCCGCGGGGATTTCTCCCTTCGTCAGGGCTGGGTCACAATGGGACGTGTGAGCGCTAACTCTGGCAAGCACCGCGTCGTCATCATCGGCTCCGGCTTCGGCGGTCTGTTCTCCGCCAAGGCCCTGAGTGGCAAGGACGTCGAGGTGACCCTCGTCTCGCGCACCGGCCACCACCTCTTCCAGCCGCTGCTGTACCAGGTGGCCACCGGCATCCTCTCCGAGGGCGACATCGCCCCCGCGACGCGCGACATCCTCGCCCGCGACAAGAACGTGCGCACGATCCTCGGCGACGTCGAGGACATCGACATCGAGGCGCGCACCGTCACCTCCCGCTCGCTGGGCCAGCAGACGGTCACCCCGTACGACAGCCTGATCATCGCCGCCGGCGCCGGGCAGTCGTACTTCGGCAACGACCACTTCGCCCGCTACGCCCCCGGCATGAAGGACATCGACAACGCGCTCGAGCTGCGCGGGCGCATCTTCGGCGCCTTCGAGCTCGCCGAGACCACGACCGACCCGCAGGACCGCGAGCGGCTGCTCACCTTCGTCGTCGTCGGCGCGGGCCCGACGGGCGTCGAGATGGCCGGTCAGATCGCCGAGCTGTCGCACAAGACGCTCGCCCACGAGTTCCGCCACATCAACCCGCGCGACGCCCGCGTCGTGCTCCTCGACGGCGCCGACCAGGTGCTGCCCACCTTCGGTGACCACCTCGGCGGCAAGGCCCGCGCGAGCCTCGAGAAGCGCGGGGTCGAGGTCCAGCTCGGCGCGATGGTCACCGACGTCGACGGCACCGGGCTCGACGTGAAGTACAAGGACGGCTCGACGCGGCGCATCGAGGCCGTGACCAAGGTCTGGGCCGCCGGTGTCGCCGCCTCCGGGCTCGGCACCATGGTCGCCGACCAGGCCGGTGCCGAGACCGACCGCGCCGGGCGCGTCCTGGTCGAGGACAACCTGACCCTCAAGGGCCACCCCGAGGTCTTCCTCCTCGGCGACATGATCAACCTCAAGGGCTACCCGGGCGTCGCGCAACTCGCGATCCAGGGCGGTCGCTACGCGGCCAAGGAGATCCTCGGCCGGCTCGAGGGCAAGGAGCCGCAGGCCCCCTTCGTCTACAAGGACAAGGGCTCGATGGCGACGATCTCGAAGTACTCCGCCGTCGCGAGCATCGGCAAGATCAGCTTCTCCGGCTTCGTCGCCTGGCTGGCGTGGCTCGCCGTGCACCTCATGGCCATGGTCGGCTTCAAGAACCGCATCTCGACGCTGCTCAACTGGATGATCACCTTCCTGGGCAACAACCGCAACGAGCGGGTGACGACGATGCAGCAGGTCTTCGCGCGCCGGGCGATGGAGGACCTCGGTCCCGACGCCTACCCGGAGCTGCCGCGACGCGGTCACGAGGAGCAGCGCGACGCGACGTAGGGTGCCTGCATGCCCCTGGACTTCACCATCGAGGACCACACCCTCGCCAACGGGCTGCGCGTGGTCGTGCAGCCCGACGCCACGACGCCGACCGTCACGGTCAACCTGTGGGTCGGGGTCGGCTCCCGCCACGAGGAGCCGGGGAGGACGGGCTTCGCGCACCTCTTCGAGCACCTGATGTTCCAGGGGAGCGAGCACGTCGACAACGGCGAGCACTTCCAGGCGCTCATGGGCGTCGGCGGACGGCTCAACGCGACGACGTGGTTCGACCGGACCAACTACTTCGAGACGATCCCCTCGGGGGCGCTCGAGCTGGCGCTGTGGCTCGAGGCCGACCGGCACGCCAACCTCCTCGCTGCCGTCAACCAGGCCAACCTCGACAACCAGCGCGACGTGGTCAAGGAGGAGAAGCGCCAGCGGTACGACAACCAGCCCTACGGCCAGGCGCTCACCACCGTCTACGCCACGGTCTTCCCGGAGGGGCACCCCTACCACCACCCGACGATCGGGTCCATGGAGGACCTCGACGCCGCGTCCGTGCAGGACGTGCACGACTTCTTCACTGCCCACTACGCGCCGGACAACACGGTCCTGACGATCGTCGGTGACGTCACGGCGGAGCGGGCGGTCGAGCTGGCCGAGCGCTACTTCGGGCACATCACGCACCGGGCCGCTCCGCGCCGCTCGCCGGTCGACCCGCTGCCGCCGCTCGACGAGCCGGTACGGGTCGAGGTGGCCGACGAGGTCCCCAACGACCGCATCCACCTCGCCTTCCGGCTCCCCGCCGAAGGGGGCGACACCCGGGACGAGTTCCTCGCCGCCTCGATGGCCCTGGACTGCTTGGGCGGGCTGAGCTTCTCGCCGCTCGAGCAGACGCTCGTGCGGGAGGAGCAGCTGGCCAACAGCGTCGACGTCGGGGCGATGGGGTTCGTCGACGGCGTCTCGCTCGGGCTCGTCGTCGCGGACGTGGCCGAGGGCGTCGACACTGACACGCTCGAGGAGCGGATCTGCGCGGAGCTGACGGCCTTCGCCGATGCCGGGCCGACGCCCGAGCAGATGGAGGCGGTCAAGGCGCAGGCCGAGCGCGGGTGGCTCTCGGCGCTGGCCGCCAAGGACGAGCGGGCCGACGTCATCGGGCACTACACCTGCCTCCACGACGACCCCGGCTACGTCAACACCTTCCTCGACCATCTCGCGGAGGTGACGCCCGAGCAGGTGCGCGCCGCCGCGGACCGCTGGCTGCGTCCGCACTCCCGAGCCGCCGTCGTCTACCGCGTCGCCCAGGAGGTGGCCGCATGAGCACCACGATCGTGCCCCGTCCGCAGGTCGCCCCTCCGGCCGACTGGTCCTTCCCGCGGCCGCGCGAGATCGAGCTGCCCAACGGCATCCGGGCGCTCGTCCACGACGTGCCGGGGCAGTACGTCGTCTCGGTGCGGGTGACGATCCCGGCCGCGCTGCGGCACGAGCCGCGCGAGGTCGAGGGGGTCGCGTGGATCATGGCGCGGCTGCTCGACGAGGGCACCCGCACGCACGGGCAGCGCGAGCTGTCGGAGCTGCTCGAGCGCCGTGGCGTGGCCATCGGTGCCGGGATGAGCGAGGCCACGCTCGGCGTCGACATGGACGTCCCGCAGCGCAACCTCGCCGCGGCGCTGGACCTGCTCACCGAGTGCATCACCGAGCCGGCATTCGCCGAGGAGGAGGTCGCGCGGCTGCGGCGCACCCGCCTGGCCGAGATCGAGCAGGAGCGCGCCTCCGCCAGTCGTCGGGCGCTCAAGGAGTGGGCCGCGACGTACTACGCCGCGGACAGCCGGGCCAGCCGTCCCGGGTCGGGGACCCCCGAGAGCGTCGCCGCGATCACGCGCCAGGACGTCGTCGACTTCCACGCGACGCACGTGCACCCCGAGGGCGCGACCATCGTCGTCGCCGGCGACCTCACCGGGATCGACATCGAGGAGCTCCTCACGGGGTCGCTCGGTGCGTGGACGACCGGTGGTCGCACGGTGTCGGTCGACCGCACGACGGCGCCCCGGGCCGCCGACGCGGCGCGCGTCGTGCTCGTCGACCGGCCGGGCTCCGTGCAGTCCGAGATCCTCATCGGCGGGCCGGGCCCGGACCGACGGGTCGACTCGGGTTGGGCCCCCTTCCCGGTCATCGCCTATGTCGTCGGTGGTGCGCCCAACGCCCGCATCGACCAGGTGCTGCGCGAGGACAAGGGCTACACCTACGGCATCCGAGCCGGCTTCCGGCCGCGCCAGGTCGGGTCCGCCTTCGCCATCTCGGGGTCGGTGCGCGCCGACGCGACGGTCGACTCGCTCCGCCTGCTGCGCGAGATCCTCGACGGCGTCGGCGAAGGCTTCTCCGAGGCCGAGACCCGCGCCGGGATCGACTTCCTGACCCTCACCGCACCCGGCCGCTACGACACCGCCGACGCCATCGCCGACGAGACGGTCGGGCTGGCGAGCGACGAGCTGCCGCTCACCTTCACCAGCGACGTCATCGCCGCCATGCGCGAGCTGACCCTGGCCGACCTCGACGCGGCCTGGCGCTCGCACGTCGACCACAGCTGGACGATCGTCGTCGTGGGTGACGCATCGACGTACCGGGACGAGGTCGAGGCCCTCGGTCTGGGCCCGGTGACCGTCGTCCCCACCTGATGGTTGTGTGTTGAAGCGGTAGTCCTGCGAGCCGGGGACCCGGTATCCAGGAGTGCCGGCTCCCGGGACTACCTCTTCAACACACCACCTTGACCTGGGCCGGCTGTCCACAGGTCCGCATATCCCCTGCGCGGCGGGCCGCTCGGCGGCTGTGCTGGTCCGATGATCAGGACACGGGACCAGTGGCGGGGGACTGCGCGCGAGCTGGCCGCGGCCGTGGCACGAGGCGAGGTACTGAGGGTCGGTCGGTACTATGTCTCGCCCGACGCGCCGCAGGAGGTCCGGGCGGCGCTGGCCGAGGGACTGCGGCCGACCTGCACCACGGCGGCAGAGCAGCACGGGCTGTGGGTCCCCCCGGTTGCGGGCGTGCACGTCTACTCGCGTCGAGGGAGCACACCCCCCGGGTTCGTGGGGCACGGGTGGCACCACCGATGGCCCGAGGACTCTGCTGTCGCCTCACCCCAGCTCGCGCTGAAGCACGCGATGGGCTGCCTGGACCCGCTGGATGTCGGGATCATCGTGGACTCCGCGCTCCACCAGGGTCTGCTCGGCGCACAGCAGGTGAGGGACCTGGCCGAGGGCGCACCGCGGGGGGTGGCCCGCGTCTTGGCGCGCGCCTCCGGCCTGGCGCAGTCCGGGACCGAGAGCAAGGCCAGGCTCTTCATGCAGCTGCACAACGTGACGGTCACCCCGCAGGTGGAGATCGACGGTGTGGGGAGGGTGGACAACCTGGCCGGGCGCCGGTGGATCCTCGAGTGCGACAGCCGGGCGCACCACACCGGTGTGACGACCTACGCCACTGACCGTGCGCGGGACCTGCGGGCTCTCGAGCTCGGGTACTTCACGACGCGCCTGACGCACTGGATGGTCTTCACCGGGTGGCGCCGGACGTCGGCCACCCTGCTCCGGGTGATCCGCAGCGGTCGGCACCTGGATCCACCCGAGCGGTGGGCTCTCTGAGCCGATGGTTGTGTGTTGAACCGGTAGTCCTGCGAGCCAGCAACCTCGTGGACATGGGTGCCGGCGCTGCCAGCTACCACTTCAACACACAACCACACCCCCTCAGGCGTCGGGCGACAACCGGGCCAGCACCTCGTCGTGCAGCAACCCGTTGGAGGCCACGGCGTTGCCGCCCCAGGGGCCCGGTGCGCCCTCGAGCGAGGTGAACCGGCCGCCGGCCTCCTCGACGATGGCGACGAGCGCGGCCATGTCGTAGACCTCGAGGTCGGGCTCGGCGGCGATGTCGACCGCGCCCTCGGCGACGAGCATGTACGACCAGAAGTCCCCGTACGCACGCGTGCGCCACAGGTCCGAGGTGAGGTTGAGGAAGGCCCTGCCGCGGCCGCGCTCGCGCCAGCCCTCCAGCGAGCTGTACGACAGGGAGGCGTCCTGCAGCCGCGAGACCCGGGAGGCCCTGATCTGCCTGGCCTGGGAGAGCGAGCGACCGGTCCACGCCCCCGCGCCCTTGGCGGCCCACCATCGGCGACCGAGCGCCGGCGCGGCGACGAGGCCGACGACGCAGTCCTCGCCGTCGACGAGGCCGATGAGCGTGGCCCAGACGGGCACGCCGCGGACGTAGTTCTTGGTGCCGTCGATCGGGTCGATGATCCAGCGACGCTGGGAGGTGCCGGTGCTGCCGAACTCCTCCCCGAGGATCGCGTCGCGGCCGCGGGCACGGCTCAGCTGGGCGCGGATGGCTTCCTCGCAGCTGCGGTCGGCGTCGCTGACCGGGGTCAGGTCCGGCTTGGACTCGACGACGAGGTCGGAGGCCTGGAACCGTGCCATCGTGATCCGCTCGACCTGGTCGGCCAGCACGTGGGCGAGGCGCAGGTCATCGGCGTAGTCGGAGGGGAGCATGCCGCCAAAGTACCTGTCCGCCAGCGTCAGCCGTGGCCCTCCTCGCCGGAGCGTGCCCGCAGCAGCCGACGAAGGGAGTCCAGCCGCAGCTCCCCGCCCGACCCCGCGTGGCCCTCGGCGACCCACGCGTCCAGGGCGCAGTCGGGCTCGTCGTGGGTGCAGCCGCGGGGGCAGCCGGCGTCGGCGCCCTCGGCGAGCTCGGGGAAGTGCCCGATGATCGTGTCGGCCTCGACGTGCGCGAGGCCGAAGGACCGGATCCCCGGGGTGTCGATGATCCACCCCGCCGCGTCCGGGTCGGATCGGGACTCCTCGGTCGAGGCCCCGTCGACCAGCGGCAGACGCAGCGCGAGGGCGCTCGTCGAGGTGTGGCGGCCCCTGCCCGTGACATCGTTGACATGGCCCGTCGCTCGGTGCGCGGCCGGGCACAGCGCGTTGACGAGCGTCGACTTGCCCACGCCCGAGTGCCCCACGAGCACGGACACCCGGCCGGCGAGGCGGCGGCGCAGCTCGGCCAGGCCCTCGCTGCCCTCGGTGAGGACGGAGGTGACGACGTGCGGGACGTCGAGCGGCGCGTACTGGGCCAGGAAGTCCTCCGCCGAGGCCAGGTCGGACTTGGTGAGCACGAGCAGCGGGTCCATGCCGGCGTCGTAGGCCGCGACGAGGCAGCGGTCGATGAGCCGGGGCCGCGGCTCGGGGTCGGCGAGCGCCGCGACGACGACGAGCTGGTCGGCGTTGGCGACGATGACGCGCTCCACCGGATCGGTGTCGTCGGCGGTGCGGCGCAGCACCGTGGAGCGCTCCTGGATCCGCACGATGCGGGCGAGGCCGTCGGGTCGACCGCTGGTGTCGCCGACCATCGCGACGTCGTCACCGACGACGACCGGTGAGCGCCCGAGCTCACGGGCGCGCATGGCGATGACGACCCGCTCGGGCTCGGAGCCGGTGGCCGGCACGAGGGTGGTCCAGCGACCACGGTCGACCGCCGTCACGCGTCCGACGACGGCGTCCTCGTGCTTGGGCCGGTCCTTGGTGCGCGGCCGGGAGCCACGACGGTTGGGGCGCACCCGCACGTCCGACTCGTCCCAGCTGCGCGCCGACCGGCCCATCAGCCGCCCGTCTCCACCGCGGACTCCCAGAGCGGCACGAAGTCGGGCAGCGTCTTGCCGACCGTCGCGGGGTCCTCGATGACCGTGCCCGGCGCACGCAGCGCCAGCAGCGCTCCCGCCATCACCATGCGGTGGTCGGCGTAGGTGTGGAAGGTGCTCGGCCGCAGGGGTGCCGGGTCGATCCTCAGCCCGTCCTCGAGCTCGGTGACCCCGACGCCGAGACCACCCAGCTCGCGCGAGAGGGCGCTGATCCGGTCGGTCTCGTGGCCGCGGATGTGCGCGACGCCGCGGATGATCGACGGGCCGTCCGCGCACGCGGCGAGGGCCGCGACGACCGGGGTCAGCTCGGCGGCGTCGTGGAGGTCGACGTCGATGCCGCCGGGGCGCCCTTCGCCGGTGACGGTGAGGCGCCGCGAGTCCAGGGTGACGTCGGCACCCATCTGGTCGAGCACATTGCGGATCATGTCGCCGGCCTGCGTCGTGTGCTGCGGCCAGTCGGGCACCGACACCGAGCCGCCGGCGACGAGCGCGGCGGCGAGGAAGGGGGCCGCGTTGGACAGGTCCGGCTCGACGGTGACGTCGAGCGGGAGCAGCTCACCGGGCTCGACCCGCCAGGTGTTGGCCTCGGAGTCGTCGACCGCGGCGCCGGCATCGCGCAGTGTCTCGACGGTCATCTCGATGTGGGGGAGCGAGGGGACCGGCTTGCCGTCGTGGACGACCGTGATCCCCTCCTCGAAGCGCGACCCGACGAGCAGCAGCGCCGAGATGAACTGCGAGGACGCGGAGGCGTCGAGCACGACCCGGCCTCCGCGCACGGACCCCTCACCCTGCACGACGAAGGGGAGGGTCCCTCGCCCTTCGTCCTCGACGCCCACCCCGAGGTCCCGGAGGGCGTCGATGATCGCGGCCATGGGCCGCACCCGCGCGTGCTCGTCGCCGTCGAAGGTCACCGGCCCCGACGCGAGCGCCGCGACGGGCGGGAGGAAGCGCATCACGGTCCCGGCGAGGCCGCAGTCGACGGTGCGGCCGCCGCGCAGCGTCGCCGGCGTGATGATCCAGTCGGGGGAGCCGCCGAGGGAGGTGGCGTCGTCGACGCCGGCGCCGAGCTGGCGCAGCGCCTGGGCCATGAGCTCGGTGTCCCGGGAGCGAAGGGGGCGGCGCAGCCGGGAGGTGTCGGTCGCCAGTGCGGCGAGGACGAGGTAACGGTTGGTGAGGGACTTGCTCCCCGGCAGCGTCACGGTCGCGTCGAGGCGGCCGGACGCCGCCGGGGCATGCCAATCAGGACTGGTCATCGCGGGTCAGGACACCGCGTTCTTCGCCTGGAGGGCGGCCAGCTTGGCCTCGCGACGAGCGGCCTGGCGGGCGTGGCGCGCGGTGCGCCCGACGCTCTCGCCAGCGAGCTTGGCGCGGTAGGTGACGCCGGGCTTGCCCGCGGTGTCGACGGCGGCGAGCATCAGGCCGCCCATGAGGGACAGGTCCTTGATGAACTGCGTCATCTTGCCCTGCTTGGCCTGCGGGTCCGACTCGGCCCAGAAGTCGTGCGTGGCGGCGGTCGGCACGAGCGTGCCCATGAGGACGGTCGAGGCGAGGCGCGGGGCCTTGCCGGTCGCGAGGAGGGCGCCACCGAGGACCATCGCGGCGCCGTTGGCGCGCACGAGCATCTCGGTGTCGTCCGGGAGCTGGGTCTTGGCCGCGAGGGGCTTGGTGACCTTCTCGGCGGCGGGGGCGTGGGCCGAGGGGTAGCGCAGGGCGTTGATGCCACCCCACACGAAGATGCCGGCCAGCAGCGGGCGGGCGATGCGACGAACGATCATGGTGGTGCCTCCTTGTCGTCGTGGACGTCGCCGGGGAGGTCCCGACGGGTACGTGACTACCGTAGTCGCGATCCCGGTGGGCCTACGCTCGGAGGGTGTGCGGACGCTATGCGGCAACGGCCGGCCCCGATGACCTCGTCGAGGAGTTCGAGATCGACGTGGACCGGACGGGCGACCCGGCCCGCTCGCTCCTGAAGTCGCCCCAGGACCCGCCGCCCGGCCGGCCGGACCACAACATGGCGCCGACCAAGCAGGCGCCCGTGGTGCTCACCCGCGCGTCGAAGGACGAGCCGGGCGACCCCCTTCGCCAGCTGCGGCTGCTCACGTGGGGCCTCGTGCCGTCGTGGGCGAAGGAGACGAAGGTCGGCCTGCGGATGACCAACGCCCGCGCGGAGACCGTGCTGGAGAAGTCGAGCTTCGCCAAGGCCGCGGCGAGCCGGCGCTGCCTCGTGCCGGCCGCGGGTTGGTACGAGTGGCAGGTCTCGCCCGTCGCGACAGATGCGAAGGGGAAGCCGCGCAAGCAGCCCTTCTTCGTCCACCGCGGCGACGGGGCGGACCTCGCCTTCGCGGGGCTGTACGAGTTCTGGCGGGACCGGGCCGTGGCGGACAACGACGACCCGGACGCGTGGCTGACGACCTTCACGATCATCACGACGGCAGCCGACCCCGGCATGGACCGCATCCACGACCGGCAGCCGCTCGTGCTCGAGCCGCGGGACTGGGCGCGCTGGCTCGACCCGACCCTCACCGACCTCGCCGAGGTGGGGGAGATGCTCGCCTTCGCGCAGCCGGGGCGGTTCGCCGCGTACCCGATCTCGACGGCGGTCAACGCCACGCGCAACAACGGCCCCGGGCTGCTCACTCCGCTCCCGGAGTCGGAGCTCGTCGGCGTCGTCGACCCGGAGACCGGGGAGATCCACGGGGGCCAGGATGGGTGAGGTGCCCACCACCCAGGGCCCGGCGCGCCTCCACGTCACCGAGGCGAAGGGGGACCCCCGCGGCACCCTGCTCCTCACCCACGGCGCGGGCGGGGGCGTCGACGCCAAGGACCTCGTGGCGATCGCGGCGACCCTGCCGGAGCACAGCTGGCAGGTCGCGCTCGTGGAGATGCCGTGGAAGGTCGCCGGCAAGAAGGTCGCGCCCATGCCACCGAAGCTCGACGCCGCCTGGCGGGAGATCGTCGCAGGGGCGCGGGACTCCCTCCCGGGCCCGGTGGTCTTCGGCGGACGCAGCGCCGGGGCCAGGGTGTCCTGCCGGCTCGCGTCGGAGCTCGGCGCCGGCGGGGTGCTCGCGCTGTCCTTCCCGCTCGTGCCGCCCGGCAAGGGGCCGGACAGGTCCCGCATCGACGAGCTCGTCCTCCCGGTCGAGGCGGGCCTGCCGGTCCACGTCGTGCAGGGGGCTCGGGACCCCTTCGGCTCCCCGGACGACGTGCGCGCGGCGCTCGCCGACGCAGGGATCGGCCCGGGCGTGGTCGGTGTCGACGAGGCCCCCGGCACCCACTCCTTCACCGGCGGTGGCGCCGTCGCCGAGTCGGTCGTCCGCTGGGTGGAGTCTGCATTCCCCTAGGGCAATGCAGACTCTCGACGTCAAGATGTGCCATTGCCCTAGGGGAATGCAGGTCAGCGGTCACCGCCCGCGGCCGAGGGCCAGCAGGATCGTCAGCACCTCGTCGGGGTCGTCGAGGCGCTCGCCGAAGAGGTCGCGCACCTGGTTCATGCGGTACCGCACGGTCTGCGGGTGCACGTGCAGGCTCTCGGCGACGAGCTCGCGACGGCCCTGCAGGAGCAGCCACGCGCGCAGCGTCTCCGCGAGCCGGTCGGCCGCGCCCTCACCCACCTCCGCGAAGGGGGCCAACGCCGCCTCGCGCAGGTCGGCCAGCGCTGTCGGGTCGGCCTGCAGCACCAGCTCGGGCAGCACGGCGTCGGTGTCGACCACCCCCGGGCCGAGGTCGACGGCGCGGGCGGCGCGCTCGTAGGACTCGTGGGCGCGCTTCCACGGACGGGCGGGGCCGACGACGGCGTCGTGCCCCTCCAGGAGGGCGAGCAGCCGCTGCCGGGAGGGCCCCCCGCTGTCGGGGACGAGCAGCACCGAGCGGGTCACGACGGCGTCGGCGACGGGCAGGTCCTCGCCGAGGGTGAGGGTGCGCGGGTCGAGCAGGCCGGCCGTCGCAGGCAGTCGGCCGCGGGGGACGAGGACGGCGGTGAGCGTGCGGGGCGGGGTCCAGCGCGCGGCGGCCGCCGCACCGTCGAGCTCGACCTCCCCGAGGCCGGTGAGGAGCCCGCGGGTGAGCCGGTCGAGGTGGACGATGCGGTCGCGCTCGGCACTGCTCGTCTCCTGGTTGTGCCCGGCGACGGAGGCGGCGGACAGCTCGTCGATGTAGGTGAAGACGAGCTCGGCGAAGCGCCCCAGCGTGGGGGCGTCCACACCGGCGGCCAGGGCCTCGACGGACAGCTCGCGCCACGCGGCCCGGGCGCCGACGCGGTAGGCGGCGAGCAGCGCCTCGACGGGCCGGCCGTTGCGGGCCTCGGCCCGGCCCAGCTCGCTGGCGGCGGCGGCACCGACCCCGACGGGCGCGCCCTGGGGTGCGGACCCGGAGGCCAGCGCGACGAAGCTCTCGAGCGAGACCTGCACCGCCTTCTCGATGACCCGCCCCATCCGCCCCTGGAAGGGCACGTCGTAGGCCGGCACCTGCTCCATGACCTCGGCGACGACGAGCTTGGCGACCCGCGGCAGGTGGGAGCGGACGGCCGTGACGGTCGTCTCGTCGAGCGCGAGATCCGGGGTGCTCATGGGCGTCCTTTGTCCTCAGCGAACAATTCCTTGCATCAAAGCCTACTCGCGAGAGACATGGTCCGGCACCTGTTGAGGCGGGAGGATGGACACATGACAACTTTCGCGACCCGTGACGCCGTCCGGACCCAGCCCTTGCTGAAGGCCCGCGACACGGCTGTCCGCATCGCGCGCGGCCTGGCCACGCCGGTCGTGCCCGAGGAGTACCTCGACCTCTTCGCCCCCCTTCGCTCCGGGGCCGACCTGCGCGGCCGCATCGTCGCGGTCGTGCCCGAGACCCGCGACGCCGCCACCATCACGATCCGCCCCGGCCGGGACTGGCAGGGCCACGCGCCCGGTCAGTACATCCGCCTGGGTGTCGACGTCGACGGCCGCCGCCACTGGCGGGCGTACTCGCTGACCTCCGACACGAGCGCCCGTGACGGCCTCATCTCGATCACCGTCAAGGCGATGCCCGACGGTCTCGTCTCCCGGTACCTCGTGCACCACGCCCGACCGGGCACGATCGTCCAGCTCGACCAGGCGACCGGCGACTTCATGCTCCCGCAGACCGTCCCCGCCAAGGTCCTCTTCCTCACCGGTGGCTCCGGCATCACGCCGGTCATGGGCATGCTGCGCAACCACGACTTCGACGGGCTCGACGTCGTCCACGCGCACTCCGCGCCGACGGCCGACGACGTGATCTTCGCCAAGGAGCTCGCCAGCCCGGCGCCGGGCGTCCGCGTCATGGTCCGCCACACCGACGACGAGGGCATGTTCACGCCGGACCTGCTCGACGAGCTCGTCCCCGACTGGCGCGACCGCGAGACCTGGATCTGCGGGCCCGCCCCGATGCTCGACGCCTTCGAGACCCACTACGAGGCCGCTGGCCACAGCGACCTGCTCCACGTGGAGCGCTTCCGCCCGACGATCGTCGAGGCCGGCGAAGGGGGGACCGCCTCCCTTCGTACCGGGGCGGACACGACCACCCTCGAGCTCGACGGCGCCACGACCATCCTCGACGCCGCCGAGGACGCCGGCGTCCTCATGCCGAGCGGGTGCCGGATGGGCATCTGCTTCAGCTGCGTCCTGCCCATGACCGACGGCGCCGTGCGCGACCTGCGCACCGGCGACCTGACCACCACGACCCCCGACGACCCGCCGGTGAAGGTGCAGACCTGCATCTCCGCCGTCGCGGGTTCCTGCACCATCGAGACCCAGGAGAAGTGACCATGACTGCCACTCTCGAGCGCCCCCGCGCGACCGATGCCCGCATCACCGGCGGCAAGGCCGACGTCGTCCACACGACCGTCAACCTCGCCGACTCGCCCATCGCCCACCTCACCCCGGAGCGGATCGAGGAGCTCGGCCGCGAGCTCGACGAGATCCGCGCGTCCGTCATGGACTCGTTGGGGGAGAAGGACGCCCAGTACATCCGTCGGGTGATCAAGGCCCAGCGCTACCTCGAGATCGGTGGCCGTGCGGCCCTGCTGTTCTCGGGCAACCCGATCGCCTGGGTCGCCGGTACCGCCGCGCTCAGCGCGTCGAAGATCCTCGACAACATGGAGGTCGGGCACAACATCATCCACGGCCAGTGGGACTGGATGCGTGACCCCGCGATCCACTCCTCGACGTGGGAGTGGGACAACGTCACCCCGGCGGACCACTGGAAGAACAGCCACAACCAGGTGCACCACACGTACACCAACGTCGTCGGCCACGACAACGACCTCGGCTACGGGATCATGCGCGTCGACGACGCCCAGAAGTGGTACCCGGGATACCTGATCCAGCCGATCACGCAGTTCATCAACGCGACCTTCTTCGAGTACGGCATCGCCGCGTACGACCTGGAGCTCGGCAAGCACTGGGCGACCCGCAAGGACAACCCGGAGTGGATGGCCGAGGCGAACAAGGTCGTCAACAAGATCAAGAAGCAGGCCGCGAAGGACTACCTGCTCTTCCCGCTGCTCTCCGGGCCGAACTTCCTCTCGACCCTCGGCGCGAACGTGGTCGCCAACCTCGTGCGCAACTACTGGACGCACTCGGTCATCATGTGCGGTCACTTCCCGGCCGGCGTGAAGACCTTCACCAAGGACTCGATCGACGGGGAGACCCGCGGCGAGTGGTACCTGCGCCAGATGCTCGGCTCGGCCAACATCTCCGGCTCGACGCCGATGCACATCGCCACCGGTCACCTGAGCTACCAGATCGAGCACCACCTCTTCCCCGACATGCCCAGCCGCCGCTACCCGGAGATCGCGCCGCGCATCCGGGCGCTCTTCGCGGAGTACGGGCTGGAGTACCTGACCGGCCCGCTGCACAAGCAGGTCGGCTCGGCGTGGAGCGAGATCATCCGCCTCTCCCTGCCCAACGACACCTCGCTGCGGCAGGCCGTGGGCATCCTGCGCACGTCCGGCATGAAGGGCCTGAAGGCGCGCGCCCGCCAGACGCGCTTCCGCCTCGCCGGCTGACCGCGAGACTCGGCTGATGGCCGCTATCCACCCCGGATAGCGGCCATTGCCCGCGTCTGGGCGGGTCTAGGCCGGGTAGCCCTGCGGGTTGGCCGACTGCCAGCGCCACGTGTCGGCACACATCTGCTCGATCGTGCGCGTCGCGCGCCAGCCGAGCTCGGCCTCGGCGCGGCTCGGGTCCGCGTAGCAGGCGGCGAGGTCCCCGGCCCGGCGAGGGGCCAGCTCGTACGGGACCGGGCGCCCGCTCGCGGCGGCGAAGGCGGCGACCATCTCGAGCACCGACGTGCCGTGGCCGGTCCCGAGGTTCCACTCGCGCACCGGGGTCTCGGGGTGCCGCTCGAGGTACTGCAACGCCGCGACGTGGCCGGCGGCGAGGTCTTCGACGTGGATGTAGTCGCGAAGGGGGGTCCCGTCCGGCGTGGGGTAGTCACCGCCGAAGACCCGGAGCCGCTCCCTCCGCCCGACCGCCACCTGCGCGATGAAGGGCATGAGGTTGTTGGGGGTGCCTTGGGGGTCCTCGCCGATCCGCCCCGAGGCGTGCGCGCCCACCGGGTTGAAGTACCGCAGCAGCGCGACCTGGACGGCTCCGGTCGCCGCGACGTCCCGCAGGATCTGCTCCTGCATGACCTTCGTCCACCCGTAGGGGTTGGTCGCGCTCGTCGGGAGCTCTTCGGGCATGGGCACGGTCTCGGTCTCGCCGTACACCGTGGCGGACGAGGAGAAGACGAGCCTGCGCACTCCCTGCCGTTCCATGGCCCGCAGGAGCGAGAAGGTCGTGCCGAGGTTGTTCTCGTAGTACTCGAGCGGGATCCGGCTCGACTCGCCCACCGCCTTGAGGCCGGCGAAGTGGATGACGGCGTCGAACCCCCCTTCGCCCAGGAGCGCGGAGGTCTTGTCCGCGTCCCGCAGGTCGAAGCCGTGCGTCTCGACCCGCCGGCCGCTCAGCTCCTCGAGCCGGCCGATGACCGACGGGCGCGAGTTGACGAAGCTGTCGACGACCACCGGCTCATGGCCGGCGGCGACGAGCTGGACGACGGTGTGGGAGCCGATGTACCCGGCTCCGCCGGTGACGAGGACGCGCATGGCGTCAGGGTACGGCTCAGCCCTCGGTGGAGATCTGCCGGATCTGGGTCACTTCGGTCCACGACCCGTCGTTGCAGATCGTGGTGATCTTCTGCATGATCGTCGCGCGCAGCTGCGGCGGGGCCTGCTCCCGCGCGCAGGAGCGCTGGAGGACCTGGCGCATGACCTGGTCGAGGTCGTGCTCGGCCAGGCACGGGCCGCACTGCGCGAGGTGCTCGGCGATCCCCTGGGCGTCCTCGCGCGACATCTCGCCGTCGAGGTACTCCATCATCCGGTGGAGCGCCTGGGAGCAGTCCATGTGCTCGGGGTCGTGGCTCATGCCTGACCCTCCTTGGCGGATGCGATGCCGCGATCGGCGGCGTAGTCGGTGAGCTTTTCGCGGAGCTGGCGACGTCCCCGGTGCAGGCGCGACATCACGGTGCCGATGGGCGTGCCCATGATGTCGGCGATCTCCTTGTAGGCGAAGCCCTCCACGTCGGCGAGGTAGACCGCCATGCGGAAGTCCTCGGGCAGCTCCTGCAGCGCGCGCTTGACCTCGGTGTCGGGCATGCGGTCGAGCGCCTCGACCTCGGCGGAGCGCAGCCCCTTGGAGGTGTGCTGCTCGGCCTTGTGGAGCTGGTAGTCCTCGATCTCGGGGGAGTCGGACTGCTTCGGCTCGCGCTGCTTCTTGCGGTAGCTGTTGATGTAGGTGTTGGTGAGGATGCGGTACATCCACGCCTTGAGGTTGGTGCCGGGCCGGTACTGGTGGAAGGCGGCGAAAGCCTTGGCGAAGGTCTCCTGGACGAGGTCCTCGGCGTCGGTCGGGTTGCGCGTGGTGCGAAGGGCGGCCGAGTACAGCTGGTCGAGCAGCGGCATCGCCTCGCGCTCGAAGCGCGCACGCCGCTCCTCCGTCGTCTCCTGGGAGACGTCGACGGAGGCATCCGCTGCGGCCATGGCCTCCAGCTCGTCAATCGTGGGATCAGTCATCGCGCTCCACCCTAGCGGGGCGGCGGTGCGCTCTCCGGCGTGCAGTACCAGCACGTGCACTCCTGTCCTTCGTGGCCGTTGTGCTGGTGGGTCCAACGCCCTCGCCCGGCCCCTCATTCCCCCTCGCCGAGACTCGGCTCATGGCCGCTATGTCGCCACTTTTGAGGCCATCGCCCGAGTGTCGATGAGTCCACAGGCGAAGGGGGCGGACCCGCACCGTCCACAGAAGGCCGGTGGGGGTGTGCCCGAGGCGCTGGGGAGGGTGGGGTCGGTACATGGGAAGACGACCGCAGCAGCTGCCGGGGGACCTGTCCGGTGCCGGCTTCACGATGGCCGACGCGCGGGACCTGGGCGTCCGGGGGCGTCTGCGCACGGGCTTCGAGATCCCGTCGCACGGACTGCGGTTCCGCCCGGGTCAGCAGGGACCGTCCGACGTCGGTGAGCTGGCGAGGCTGGTCCGCTCGGTGGTGCCCCGGGACGCAGTCGTCAGTCATCTCACGGCGGCCCGGTTGCTCGGGCTGCCGACGCCCCGGCCGTGGAGCCGCGACGAGCCGGTCCACGTCAGTCGCGACAGCGGCCGGCCGTGGCTCGAGCGGCGCGGCGTGCTCAGCCACAACGGCCTCGAGACGCGCGCCGTGACGCAGGTGCACGGGTTGCCGGTCGTCGCCGCCCTGCACACCTGGTCGGACCTGGCCGGCAGCTGGACGCGCCCACAGCTCGTGGCCGCCGGTGACGCCCTGCTCCGCGACCATGACGTGACGCCGGCCCAGGTCCTGCGCCACCTCGAGACGCTGTCCGGCCGACGCGGCATCCGCACGCTGCGGGAGGTCGCCCCCTTCCTCGACCCGGGATCCGCCTCCCCGAAGGAGTCCGAGGCCCGGCTGCTGTTCCGGGACCACGGTCTGCCCACGCCCGAGCTCAACGTCAGGGTCTGCGACGACTGGGGCGTCCTCATCGGCGTCGCGGACTTCCTGTGGCGCGAGCCCAAGGTCGTGGCGGAGTACGACGGCGACCAGCACCGCACCGATCGGAGCGCGTGGCAGTACGAGCGGGACCGTCGGGCGCGGTTCGAAGCCGCGGGGTGGACGTACGTGGAGCTGACCAACATCCACCTGGTCAGGGCGGCCTACACCCGGCGGCTCATCACCCGGCTCGGGGATCTCCTCCTCTGACCGGCCCCCGAGACGTGGCGCATGGTCGCAAAGAGCCGGGTTCTGTGGCCATGGCCCGAGTCTCGGCCGGGCATGACGAAGGGGGCCGGCCCGGGTGGGCGGCCCCCTTCAGTGCACGAGGTGCAGATGCTCAGGCGTTGGGCTTCTTGCCGTGGTTCGCGGACTTGCCCTTGCGCGAGCGACGCTTGCGGGCGCGCTTGCTCATGAGGTGACTCCTTGCTGGATGCCCCCGGCGACGTGCCGGGCGGTGATCGACGAGTCATTGTGTCATAGCGTTATCAATGACCCTTCCTCTTTGACCCACATTGATGGCATCATAGGATCGTGAAGAAAATCACCGTAGCCCTTGCCGCTGCCGCCCTCCTGACCGGTGTCGCCGGTTTCACTGCGATGCGCGCCGCCAGCGTCGACTGGGCGGGTGCTCAGCGCAGCGTCGACTGGGCCGGCGCCCAGTCCAACAGCGTCGACTGGGCGCTGCCGTCGCCTGACGCACCGTCCACCGACGCCTGAGCTTGACCACGGCGTCGACCGGGGTACCCCCTCGCTCGACGCACGCTTACGTCGCGACGACTGCCATCCTGGCGGTGGTCGCGACGGGTGTGTCCGCAGCCCTCGCGGGCCCCCCTCGAGAGCTGAGCTGGGTCGTGGCGCTGCTCGTCGTGGCCAGCCTCGCCTCGATCAGCAAGCCCCAGGCGGTCGGGCCCTTCCAGCTGTCGGTCGCCGGCATGATCCACATCGCCTCCATCCCCCTCGTGGGACCGGTGGGGGCGATCGTCGTCGCGGTCCTACCCGTCCTCCTCGACCGCAACAACACGGTCAAGCGGGTCTTCAACGCCTCGCAACGTGTGCTCCTCGTCATCGCCGGCTCGGCCGCCTACGCCGCGGCCGGAGGCTGGCAGCTGGGCATGACCGACACGATGCCGACCCCCCAGAACCTCGCCCTGCGCGTCGCCGTCACCGCGGTCGCAGCGAGCCTCATCAACGCGTTCCTCCTCGCCGGGGTCCTGCAGCTCAGCACCAACGCCCCGTGGCGCGTCGTCCTCGTC
This sequence comes from Janibacter terrae NBRC 107853, assembly GCF_001591405.1. GTDB lineage: Bacteria > Actinomycetota > Actinomycetes > Actinomycetales > Dermatophilaceae > Janibacter > Janibacter terrae. Next base: position 5,080 of record NZ_BCUV01000007.1, on the reverse strand, counting down.
GACGTCCTGAAGCAGACCAGCTCCGCCTACGCGCTGTCCATCGTCGGGGCCTACCTCCTCGTCGTCCTCTGGGCCCCCGCCGGCCTGGGGTGGGTCGCCGCCCTGTTCTTCCTCCCTTCGCTCCTCGTCATCCAGTGGGGTCTGCGCCAGCACGCGGAGGAGTGGGCGACGCGGCACGACGTGCTCGCCCCCTTCGTCGGCGCGCTCGAGCTGCGCCACCCGGGGGCCGCCGAGGACGCGCGGGTCGTCGCCGCCGCAGCGGGCGCCATCGCGACCACCATGGGTCTGTCCGCGCGGGTCGTCGACCAGGTCACGGCCGCCGCGCGCCTGCGTGATGTCGGCAAGCTCGCGCTCGAGGACGCGCCGCCGGCCATCCGCCGCCGGGACCACGCCGACGCCTCGCGCCGCGTCTTCGGGTCGATCGCCTTCCTCGACGAGTCGATGGAGATCATCACCGCGCACCAGGAGCGCTACGACGGCGAAGGTCGGCCGCACGGGCTCATCGGCCGCAGCATCCCGGTCGGTGCCCGGGTCCTCGCGACCGCCGACGCGTGGGGCACGTGCGTGCTCGAAGGGGTGTCCCCGGAGGAAGCGGTCACGTCCTGCGAGCGCATGGCCGGGCACGCCCTCGACCCGAAGTGCGTCATGGCCCTGAGGCGGGCACTCGAGCGGGACCAGCTGCCGAAGGCCGTGGTGTGACCGAGCGTCCCGGCCGATCCGGCCTGATCCTCTTCGTCGGCGCGATCCTCATCGGGTCCTACGCCGCGATCAACGCCAACTTCAGCGCAGACGTCCTCACCGGCTTCACCGTGGTGGCCGTCATCGCGATCATCATCGGTGAGCAGGTGCCGCTCGTCGTCGCCGGTCGCGCCATCGCGCCGCTCACGACCGCGCCCGCGCTGGGGCTCGTCCTCGCAGCGTCCACCGGCACCGTGGTCGACGGCTGGACCGTCCTGGCCGTCGTGTGGCTGAGCATCCTCATCGGTGGCCTCCTCGTCCGGGCCCGGGGCGGTTCGGTCATCGAGGGCTCGCTCGGTGCGCGCTTCCTGGGGGTGGCCGTCACGACCTACCTCTCCCATTCCCCGGCGGTCCGGGGGGAAAACCTCGTCGAGTGGACGTTCGACCCCGCCCACTCGTCCACCCTGGGCGCGCTCGGCATGCTCGCGGCCGCTCTCGCGGGTGGTCTCGTCGAGCGCGCGCTCGAGACGCTCGTGCTGTGGCTGGGGGAGGAGCGGCCGCTGGCACGAGTGCTCGCGGTCGAGGTCGGGCCGCTGGCCGGGATCGGGGGCGCGACGATCGCGACCGGACCGCTCATCGCCTTGTCGAGCCCCTACCTCGAGTGGGCCGCGATCCCGCTGCTCATCATCCCCGTCGTCCTGACGTACGTGGCCGTGCGGCGCGTCATCGGCATCCGCGATGCCCTCGAGCAGTCGATGCTCGCCATGTCCCGGCTCAGCGAGGTCGCCGGCCTCACCCGTCCCGGCCACTCCCAGCGGGTCGCTCGGCTCGCGGTCGCGATCGGTCGCTCGCTCGAGATGGACCTCGCTGCCCTGCGCCTCGTCGAGCGCACGGCGCTGCTCCACGACCTGGGCCAGCTGGGTCTGGCGGAGCCGCTGCGCGGTGGCGCGACGATCCACGCCACCGCGATCCAGGAGGCCCAGATCGCGTACTCGACCCGGCGCCTGGTGGCCGGGACCCCGCAGCTCGCGGAGCTCCTCCCGCTGCTCGACCAGGTCCGTACCCCCTTCCGCCGCACGCGCGAGTTCGGCGAGCACATCCCGATCGCCTCGCGCATCGTGCGGGTCGCCAATGCCTGGGACGACATCACCGAGGGCGCCCGCTCCCCGCGCGCCCAGGCCGTGGCGCTCGAGCGACTGCACCTCGGTCTGGGGTACGACTACGACCCGGAGGTCGTCGCCGCACTCGAGCAGGCCGTGATGGAGCGCGCCGTCTGACGACGACAACGTCTGACGACGACAACGTGGCCGCCACCCCGGAGGGTGACGGCCACGCAGGAGGACGAAGGGGGGTCAGCCCTGCTTGGTCTCCTTGAAGATCTTGTCGATCTCGGCGATCTTCTCGAGCAGCTCCTCGGCCTTGGCCTGGTCGAGCTCACCCTTGGTGCCGCCGGCGCCGGCGAGCTTGGTGGCTTCGTTGACGAGGGTGTGCAACTGCGGGTACTTCTCGAAGTGCGGCGGCTTGAAGTAGTCCGTCCACAGCACCCACAGGTGCTCCTTGACGAGCTGGCTGCGCTGCTCCTTGATGAGGATCGCGCGGGTGCGGAAGTCGGGGTCGTCGTTGTCGGCGACCTTCTTGATGATGGCGAGGACCGACTCGGCCTCGATGCGGGCCTGGGCGGGGTCGTAGACGCCGCAGGGGAGGTCGCAGTGGGCGCTGGCCTGGGTGATGCGGAAGATGTCACGAAGTCGCATGGAGTGCCTTCCTCTCGTGGGGGCTGGATCGCCCGCGGTGCGGACGACGCTGGTTTCAACGTACCCAACGCACGTCGCTGCGTCACGCAAAGGGCCTTCTCCTGCAAGGGAGTCGCAACAGGACGCGGGCGAGCACGGCGTCCTCGGCGAGCGAGCCGACCGACCACGAGTCGACGCCCTCGCGGGGGTTGTCCCGCTCGACCCACCACCGGGTGGGGTCGGCGGGGTCGCGCCCCGTCACGCGCTTGACCGCGACCGGGCGCGCGAGCCCGGCGTCGTCGTCCGGGAGGCGCACGAGCGCGAGGCCGCCGGTGCGCGGTCGTGCGCCCCACAGCACGAGCAGCAGGTCGCCGTCACGCAGCGTCGGCTCCATCGAGCGTCCGACGACGCGGGTCAGGCCGGGCAGGAGCATGCGCGCATCCTCGCAGCCCTTCGAGACGCTTGCTGCGCAAGCTCCTCAGGGAGCGTGGGCCGGGAGCGGGGTCGCGTGCTGCGCAAGCTCCGCAGGGAGCGGGGTCAGCGCGCGATCGTCTTGCTGTACGAGTAGATCGAGCCGCTCGAGTAGCCGGTGCGGCGGGCGACGACCTTGGCCTTGACCAGCTGGCCGCGGTCGAGCGATCGCACCACGTAGGTCTTGCTCGTGGCCCCCGAGATGGCCACGCCGTTGCGGTACCACTGGTAGGCGTACGTGCTCGGCGTCGGCGTCCAGCTCCCGTTCGTCACCGCGATCGTGCTGCCGGCGCGGAGGGTGCCGGAGATGCTCGGTCGCGTCGTGTTGTAGATCGGGATGCCGACGCGGGCCGAGGTCGCGGACTTCGAGGTGTAGCCCGAACGCCGTGCGGTCACGGTGACGGTGAGGTAGCGGCCGGCGTCCGAGCGGGTCGGCGTGTACGTCTTGGCCGTGGCGCCGTAGATGCTCGTCCCGTTGCGCTTCCACCGGTACGAGTACGACGTCGGCGTCGGCGACCACGTGCCGTTGGACGCGGTGAGGAGCCTGCCGACCCCCTTCGTCCCGGTGATCCTGGGGGCCGTCACGAGCGTGAAGGGGGAGAGGGTCGCCGAGTTGGTGACTCGCACCGTCGCCCCGGTCGACGTCGCCGAGAGCGTCGTGATCGTGATGCGGCCGTCGTAGCTCCTGAGGGTGCGCCCGACGGTCAGCCGCGAGTCGCCGTCCGGGGTGCCGGTCGGCGACGCGTCGAGCAGGACGCTGGAGTCCTCGTAGCGGTTGTGGCGCAGGACCTTCACGCCCGGCGTGACCCAGGTCGAGGCGAACGCGTCCTGACCCGCGGAGGTGCGGTACTCGACGAGGTACACCGCACCGGTGATCGCGTTGGTGATCTGCGCGACGCGGACGCCGCTCGTCCCCGCCATCGGTTTGAGCGTGACGGTGGTCGTGCCGGTGCCGACGAGGACGCGTGCGGCCGACTCGAGGGTGCCCTCGTACCGGGCCTGCGGGCTGGAGAGCATCGCCGGGGGCCCGCCGAGGTCGGGTCCCATGACGTCCATGTAGTCCGCGTACTCGTACTCGTCGCAGCCGCTGAAGACGCCGCTCGAGTACGCGCCGTCGCTCTTGCCGCCGGCGCAGGCGATGGTGTTGGCGTGCCCGAGACCCATGTTGTGGCCGACCTCGTGGGCCAGCACGCTGGTCGTGTACGACCCGAAGTACACGTAGCCCCCGCTGTTGGGGTCCATGCCGACCGAGCCCAGGCCGTAGGAGCAACCTCCGCTCACGTATGACGCCTCGGGGAACTTCAGGACCAGGGTGGAGTCCTGCTCCGCGACCCACCCGCGCGCGTTCGCCGCGTCCTCCCACAGGGCGAAGGGGTTGTCCGCGCAGCCGTACGGGGATGCGTAGTGCGAGCGCATGATCGGCGTGCCGAGCCGCAGGGTGCTGCGCGAGTTGAGCCGCCAGTAGGCGTCCGACGAGGACACCTGCGTGCTCGCCTGCGAGCTGCTGAGCGGCTCACGGGTGATCCCCCTCGGCGTCACCTCGATGTAGGTGATCTTGCGCGTCGCCGGCGTGTACGCGGCGGCGGTGCGCGGGGTGCTGGAGACGAGACGCTTCACCGGCAGCGGGTCGGCGCCGGGAGCCAGCGGCACCGTCGTCGTCGCCCGCCCGATGGCGCTGTCGGCGCTCGCCGGCGTCGCGTCGGAAGCCACCCGCAGGTCCGCGGGGGAGAGGTCGTGCTGGCGGGCGCGACCGCCCAGGCCCGGGATCGAGATCGTCCGGTCCGCGGCTGCCGCGCTGCTCACCGTGGCGGGCACCTCGACGTCGACGGTCACGGTGCTGCCGGGCCTCACCCGCCCGAGGACCGCGCCCCGCACCGGCACGAGCCGGTCACCGTCGCGCACCGCGTACCAGGCCGTGGGCGAGCCGCGCTCGACCGAGGTCGCGAGCAGCGTGCCCGATACCCGGACCAGCGCGTCGGGCGCCGAGGCGGTCGAAGGGGGTTGGGCCGAGCTCGTCGTCGACGCCGCGGCGACCGCGACTCCGGCGGCGAGGATGGCGGGCAGGACTCGACGTGCGCGCATGGCAGCCCCCGTGGCGTGGGATCGGCGTCGTGGCGGGGAGTCCCGCTCGGCGATGAGCACACGCTAGGACCGGCGGTCCGCGGCACGTATGGGTAGTTGGTGCCACCCCTTCGAGA
>NZ_BCUV01000006.1 GCF_001591405.1 Janibacter terrae NBRC 107853 | reverse complement strand
AGGGGGCGGGAGGGGCGTCGGGTCAGGAGCGGATGGTCGTGCTGTAGGTCAGCTGCATCCCGGTGGAGTAGCCGGTGCGGCGGGCGATGACCTTGGCCTGGATGCGGTGGCCGCGGTCGATCGAGCGGACCGTGTAGGTCTTGGCGGTCGCGCCGCTGATGACGCGGCCGTCGCGGTACCAGCGGTAGGCGTACGAGGTCGGCTTCGGCGTCCACGACCCGACGTAGACGGTGAGGCGGGACCAGGCCCGAGGGGTGCCGACCAGGTACGGGCGCTGGGTGGCGTGGATCGGGATCCCCACGCGGGGGGAGACCGAGGACTTCGAGGTGTAGCCGGTGCGACGGGCGGTGACCGTGACGGTCAGGTAGCGGCCGGCGTCCCAGCGGGTCGGGGTGTAGGTGCGCCCGGTCGCGCCGCTGATCGCGACGCCGTTGCGCCGCCACCGGTAGCCGTACGACGACGGGGTCGGCGACCACGACCCGTTCGTGGCGGTCAGGGTGCGGCCGACCCCCTTCGTCCCGGTGATGCGGGGCCCGGCGACGAGCGCGAAGGACTTGGGCGTCGAGGTGTTGGCGATCCGCACGACGGCCTGGGTGGAGGAGACCGACTCCGTCGTGATCGCGATCGTGCCGTCGTAGCTGGTGAGGGTGCGGCCGGCGGCGAGCGACATGGAGTTGTCGCGGGTGCCGGTGGGGGTGGGATCGAGGAGCACGCTGGTGCGCTCCTTGGAGTTCAGCCGCAGCACGCGCACGCCGGTGGTCTGGCCGAGCGGGTTGGTCGCGTCGCGGCCGGTGGCGGCGCGCAGCTCGACCCAGTACTTCACGCCGGAGCCGCGGTTGGTGACCACGGCGGCGCGGGTGCCGGCCATGCCGGAGACCGGGCGGAGCGTGACGCGGGTGGTCCCGGGGCCGACGGCCGTCGCGGCGGAGGAGGGCATGAGGCCCTTGGCGAGGGCCTGGGGAGAGGAGAGCATCGGCGCGGTCGAGCCGGAGACGCCCATGACGTCCAGCGAGTCGCCGTAGGCAGCCTCGCGGCAGCCGCTGTCCCACGAGCCGTCGCTGAGGTTGCGCGTGTCGCTGCGGCTGGAGCACACGAGCGAGTTGGCGTGGTCGAGCGAGATGTTGTGCCCGAGCTCGTGGGCGAGGACGGGGTACTTGGTGTCGGCGACGTGCAGGAGGCCTGGCGCCGAGGTGGTTTCGCCGAGGGTCCCGAGGCCGTAGCCGCAGGTGCGCTCGGTGGAGCGCGGCAGCGCGAGCACGAGGCTCGAGTTGTCCTCGACCCGCCAACCGGTCTCGACGAGCGCCTCGTCGAAGCGCGCCATCGGGTCGTCGCTGCACGTGTAGATGGAGGTGTAGTGGGGCTTCATCGTCGGCGCGCCCATGCGGATCCGACCACCGGACTGGTCGCTCCAGTACGCGTCCGCGGCCGAGACCTGCCGCGTCGCGACGGCACTGGTGACCGGGTCGCGGGTCACTCCCTTCGGCGTGACCTCGACGTAGGTGATCTTGCGGGTGCTCGTCGCGGCCTGCGGTGCGGCCTCGGCGGAGAGGACCTCGGTGACGGGCAGGGGGTCACCGCCGGGGGCGAGGGCGGTGTCCCGGCTCGCGGCACGCAGCGTCGCCGTGGGCGCGGTGGGGGAGGAGCGGCGCAGGACGGCCCGCGGGACGGCGACGTCGATGCTCACCCGGGAGCCGGGCGCGGTGTGCTCCAGCCCGGCGCCGTCGACGGGGACGACCCGGTCCTCGCTCAGCACGCCGAAGTGCTGCCGGCCACCTGCGTCCTCGACCGCGGTGCGCACGAGCGTGCCCGTGACACGGACCTGCGGGTCGGGAGAGGTCGTCGGTTGCGCCTGGGCGGTGAGCGCGGTGCCGCTCAGGGCTGCGGTGAGCAGGGCGGCGAGCAGGGTGCGCGAGCGCATGGACGACTCCGGTGGCGAAGGGGGGTGGTTCGCCGAGCGTAGTGGCTGGATGTGCGAGGATGGGCGCGGCTCACCAGCCGCCCGCTGCGACCCACCAGGTCGCCCAGGGCGCTCCGTCTCCTGTGTCTGGTATCGATTCATCCGAGGTCTGTCTGCCGTGTCTGCGCCCGAGCCCACCACCACCTACGACCTGACTGCCCCGCAGTTCGTCGCCCACGAGGGCGGCAAGGTCGAGGTACGGGCCACGAAGCCGCTGCGCGACCAGGACGACCTGTCCCTGCTCTACACCCCGGGCGTCGCCGACGTGTGCCTGGCCATCGAGCAGGACCCGTCGCTCTCGCGCACCTACACCGCCCGCAACAACACGGTCGCCGTCATCACCGACGGCACCGCGGTGCTCGGCCTGGGGGACATCGGGCCGCTCGCGGCGATGCCGGTCATGGAGGGCAAGGCGGTGCTCTTCAAGCACTTCGCCGGCGTCGACGCGATCCCGGTGTGCCTCGAGTCCGGCTCGATCGACGAGCTCGTCGACGCGATCGCCCGGATGGCGCCGAGCTTCGGCGGGATCAACCTCGAGGACATCTCGGCCCCGCGCTGCTTCGACCTCGAGCGCCGGCTGCGCGAGCGCCTGGACATCCCCGTCTTCCACGACGACCAGCACGGCACGGCGATCGTCGTGCTCGCCGGGCTGATCAACGCCTGCCGCGTCGTCGACCGCACCATCAGCTCGCTCAAGGTCGTCGTCGGCGGTGCCGGCGCGGCCGGTGTCGCCGTGACACAGCTGCTGCAGCTCGCCGGCGTCGTCGACATCGTCGTCTGCGACTCGCGCGGCATCATCGGCAAGCACCGCAACGACCTCGTCGCGCACAAGGAGATGCTGGCCGCCACGACCAATGTCTCGGGCCGGACCGGCTCGATGGGCGACGCGCTCAAGGGCGCCGACGTCTACATCGGCGTCTCGGGCGGCACCGTGCCGGAGGAGCAGATCGCGACGATGGCGAAGGGGCCGATGATCTTCGCGCTGGCCAACCCCACGCCCGAGGTGCACCCCGACATCGCGCACAAGTACGCGTCGATCGTCGCGACCGGCCGCAGCGACTTCCCCAACCAGATCAACAACGTCCTGGCCTTCCCCGGCATCTTCCGCGGGGCGCTCGACGCCGGTGGGGTGCAGATCAGCGAGGAGATGAAGCTCGCCGCCGCGCGCGCCATCGCCGACCTCGTCGAGGAGCCCACGGCCGACTGCATCGTCCCGCCCGTCTTCCAGGAGGGCGTGGCCGAGGCCGTCGCCGCTGCGGTGGCGGCCCACGCGGGCTGACGCCTCCCGCTCGTCGTGGCCGGGCGCCGGGCGGGCTACTTCGTCTGGTTGGGGTGCCGGGTGTGCACCTCGACGAGCACCACGGTCGACTCGTCGACGTAGAACCAGATGCGTGCGCCGTTGGTCAGCTCGTGCTGCCACTGCTCGTGGGTACGTCCGTCGTGGGTGACGGTGGACAGCTCGCCTTTGAGGCGGTGGTTGCGCGGGACCCGCTCCTGAGGCGTCCGGGTGAGGAACTCCCACGTCTCGACCACGGCATTGCGCTGGGTTGCGACCAGGTCCCGCCAGCCCCGCTCGGCCTGGCGGGTGCCAAAGATGAGTGTGTACTCCGTGGACCTCGTCGGCCGCGGTGCCCGTGACCGCCTGGCCATCACGCCTCGACGGGAGCCGGGGCGATGCGCGGGTCGGGTACCACCATCGGCTCGTCCAGCCACTCCAGGTCATCAGGGGACGTGTACCCCGCAGCCACGGCAGCCGCTGTCGCCTGCCACTCGTGGAGCTCGACGAGGAAGGGCCCGAAGTCGTGGATCGCCGCGCACCCGCGGGCGGTGTCGATGATGTCGGTGGTGAAGGACGTCCGGTCGCGAGCGCTGAGGAAGCGCAGCCAAGGGAAGCGCTCCAGCAGCCGATCCTCGAGGGGAGAGTCGCCGGGTGCGAGGGACACCGCGACGAGGTCGGCAGCGACAGCCAGCGCGGCGAAGTGCTCGTCGTACTCACTCTTGCGGGTGAGCACCAAGGACTCGCCGTCGCGGCGGGTCACCTCGACGGGTGACTCTTCCGCCGACCGGAAGACCTTGGCGCTGTCGCGAGAGAGGTCGGAGGCGCGATACGTGGTCATGACAGCCATCCCCCCATTGTTCTGAACATGATCAGAACAGTCAAGGCCGGGCTGACGCTCAGATCGAGTACTCGACCCCGTGCGTGCCCGAGATCATCCCGGCGCCCACGGTGTTGCCCGTGGCCGGGTCGATGAGGATGAAGGACCCCGTCGCCCGGTGGGTCGCGTAGGCGTCGACCGCGAGCGGCTGTGACAGGCGAAGGGAGACGGTCCCGACCTCGTTGAGCCCCAGCTCGCTGGCCTCGCCGTCGCGCTCGAGGGTGTTGACGTCCAGGCGCGCCCCGAGGCCATCGACGATGGCCTTGACCGTGCGGGTCGTGTGCTTGAGCAGCAGCTTCTGCCGGCTGTGGAGCGTGCCGGTCGTCATCCAGCAGACCGTCGCGGTGATCTCGCGGGTCACCTCGGGGGCGTGCTCGGCGTCGGCGATGAGGTCGCCGCGCGAGACGTCGACGTCGTCACCGAGGCGCAGGGTGACGGACTGGCCGGTGACGGCCTGCTCGTGCGTGGCGTCGAGGGTGTCGATGCCGGCGATCGTCGTGCGGACGCCGCTCGGCAGGACGACGACCTCCTGGCCCACGTGGAAGGTGCCCGCCTCGACGCGGCCGGCGTAGCCGCGGTAGTCGCGGTGCTCGCCCTGCTGCGGCCGGATGACGTACTGGACGGGGAAGCGGTCCCCCTTCGTCTCGAAGAGGTCGGCACTCTCCGCCGTCTCGAGGTGCTCGAGCAGGCTCGTACCCGAGTACCAGGGCATCGCGTCGCTCGTCTCGACGACGTTGTCGCCGACGAGGGCCGAGATGGGGAAGGTCGCGACCGCGGGCACCTGCAGCTGCTCGGTGAAGGCGAGGAACTCGTCACGGATGCGCGTGTAGACGGACTCGTCGTAGCCGACGAGGTCCATCTTGTTGACCACGAGGGTGATGTGGGGGACCTGGAGCAGGGACAGCAGGACGGTGTGCCGGCGGGACTGCTCGGTCAGGCCGTGGCGGGCGTCGACGAGGACGAGCCCGAGGTCGGCGGTCGAGGCGCCGGTGACCATGTTGCGCGTGTACTGCGCGTGCCCCGGGGTGTCGGCGAGGATGAACTTGCGCCGCGGGGTGGCGAAGTAGCGGTAGGCGACATCGATGGTGATGCCCTGCTCCCGCTCGCTGCGGAGGCCGTCGGTCAGCAGCGCGAGGTCGGTGTGGTCGTGGCCCTTGGCCTTGCTCGTCGCCTCGACGGCCTCGAGCTGGTCCTCGAAGATCGCCTTGCTGTCGAGCAGCAGGCGCCCGATGAGCGTCGACTTGCCGTCGTCCACGGACCCCGCGGTCGCCACGCGCAGCAGCCCCAGGTCCAGGTCGGTCCCCGTCACGCTCCCTGAGTCCCCCTCCACGCTCCCTGAGGTGCGAGGAGCGCCAGCGACGAGCCTCGAAGGGTCGGTCACGTTCTCCACATCAATACTCATCAGAAGTACCCCTCCTTCTTGCGGTCCTCCATGGCGGCCTCGCTGAACCGGTCGTCGCCACGGGTCGCGCCGCGCTCGGTGAGGCGGGCGATGGAGATCTCGTCGATGATCTCCTCGACGGTGCCGGCTGCGGACTCGACACAGCCGGTCAGCGTCAGGTCACCGACGGTGCGGAAGCGCACGGTGCGCTCCTGCGCCTCTTCGCCGGGACGAAGGGGGTTGTGCTCGCTCTCCGTGAGCAGCATCCCGTCGCGCTCGAAGACGCGTCGCTGGTGCGAGTAGTAGATCTCGGGGATGTCGAGCTGCTCGCGGCCGATGTACTGCCAGATGTCGAGCTCGGTCCAGTTGGAGAGTGGGAAGACCCGCATGTGCTCGCCCTCGTGGATGCGCCCGTTGTAGAGGGACCAGAGCTCCGGGCGCTGGTTCTTGGGATCCCACTGGCCGAAGTCGTCGCGGTGGGAGTAGATGCGCTCCTTGGCGCGCGCCTTTTCCTCGTCACGGCGTCCGCCGCCGAAGGCTGCGGTGTACCCGCGCTCCTCGATGGCGTTGAGCAGCGTCCCGATCTGCAGCCGGTTGCGCGAGGTCTTGCCGTCGTCGATGACGATGCCGTCGGCGATCGCCTGCTCGACGGACGCGACGTGCAGCTCGATGCCGAGCCGGTCGACCCAGCGGTCGCGGGTGGCGAGGACCTCGGGGAAGTCGAACCCGGTGTCGACCTGGAGCAGGCCGAAGGGGATCTTGGCGGGCGCGAAGGCCCGCTCCGCCAGCCGGAGCATGACGATCGAGTCCTTGCCGCCGGAGAACATCAGGACGGGGCGCTCGAACTCCGCGGCGACCTCACGGATGATGTGGATCGACTCGGACTCGAGGACGTCGAGGTGCGTCAGGGCAGCCTGTGGGGCAGCAGTGGGCACGAGGGAACCTCTCTTCGGACGGACCCCCGGAGCATAACGTCTGGTTATGGATGCCCAAACTGGTGTTCAGGTGTTGGATGGCGGGGCCGACCGAGCGAGAGGAACGTCAGCGCGTCAGGCAGAATGCTGCGCATGACATTCGGGGGGGTTGTGTGCGCGTCCTCTTGTTGACCCATCACTACCCGCCCGAGATGGGCGCCCCGCAGCAGCGGTGGGACGGCCTGGTCGAGTGGTTCACGGCCAACGGCCACGAGGTCGCCGTCATCACGCCCGTGCCCCACTACCCGAATGGCAAGGTGTGGCCCGAGGTGGCCGCGCTCGTCGTGGGAGCGGTGCACTCCGGTGCCCATGGTGAGGTCGTCCACCGGGCGGCATACCGCCCGACGAAGGGCTCGGTGTGGTCCCTGCTCGCTGACCAGGTCGTCGGCGCCGCCCACTCGGCCTGGCTCGCCCGTCGGTTCGCCGGCAACGAGCGACCGGACGTGGTCATCACGACGGTGCCGGCACTCCCTTCGCTCATCTCCGGGGTCATCGTCTCGCGTCTGATGCGTCGGCCGCTCGTGCTGGAGATGCGCGACGCGTGGCCCGACCTGCTGGCCGTCATCGACCGCTGGGAGGGGGAGAAGGTGACGGGCCGCCAGCACCTGAAGCGGGCGCTCGCGCGGGTGGCCGCGGTGGGGACGAGCGTGCTCCAGCGCCGCGCGTCGGTCGTCGTGACGACGACCCACTCCTTCGCCGAGCGGTTGCGCGAGCGTCGCTTCCGCCACGTGCGGGTCGTCCGCAACGCCGCGCACCCCTTCGAGACCACGCTCGAGCTACCGACCCGGGCGCCGGAGGGGGAGCTGCGCGTCGTCTACGTCGGCACCGTCGGCCGCGCGCAGGGTCTGGAGACGGCCGTCGAGGCAGCGCGGCTGGCGGCTCTCGCCGGTGTCACCGTACGACTACGGGTCGTGGGCGGCGGAGCGGGTCGCGCGCTCGTCCAGGCAGCGGCGGCCGAGGCAGGCGTCGACGTCCAGCTCCTCGGCATCGTCCCCCGCACCGAGGTACCGCAGCACTACGCCTGGGCAGACACCGCTCTCGTCATGCTGCGCCCGTGGCCGGGGCTGGAGCTGACGATCCCGTCCAAGGTCTACGAGCTCATGGACGCCGGGCTGCACATCAGCGCAAGCGTCACGGGCGAGGCCGCCGACGTCGTCGGTGATGCCGGCGCCGGCGATGTCGTCCCCGCCGGTGACGCGCAGGCCCTCGCCGACCTGTGGGTCAGGCTGGCCCGCGCCCCCCAGCCGCCGATGCCCTCGCCCCGAGCCAAGGCCTGGGTGGACGTGCACGCGCGGCGGCCGATCACGGGGGAGCAGTACCTCGGGTTGCTCGGCGAGCTGCACGTCGCCGTCGGTGAACGAGGGGTCAGCGCCGGGCAGCGGCTCGTCGGGCTCGCGGACAACATCTCGCTCCTCGCGACGACCGCCGTCGAGCACCTCGGTGACGACCCCGTCTCCTTCGGCGTGCTCGTGATGCGTCGCCTGCCGGGTCCGGCGCGCGACCAGGTGGCGGGGTCGCTCGCCCGGCTCGAGGCATCGCCGGTGACTGCGGCCCTGGGCCACGTCCTCGCAGACCGCCCCGAGCGTGCCCGCGCGCTGCTCGACCGTGCCGGCGCCTCCCGCCTGCGGGACGAGCTCGAGCTGCTGTTGTCGGGCACGACGACCGACGAAGGGAGGCTGCGCTCGCGTGCCCTGTGGGCCGACGGCGAGATCTCGGCAGCCATCGCCGCGCTGTCGACGAGCACCCGTGGGGCCGACCGTCGTCAGGCCGACCGCTTGCGCTCAGAGCAGCGCCTGCTCACGCCGGGCCATCGGCTGGCCGTGCCTCCGACGCGTCGGCCGGGAAGTCGAGCTCGTCGCCGCAGCGTCACGCACCTGCTCACCAACTCCCTGCCGCACACCACGTCCGGCTACGCACTGCGCAGCCACGCGATCCTCCAGGCGCAGATCGCCGCGGGCATTGCGTCGCGCGCGATAACCCGCCCGGGGTACCCGGTGACGGTGGGAGTGCCGACCGCGGCGAGGACCGACTTCGTCGACGGGGTGCCCTACCACCGCGTGCTCGCCCCGAGGCTCCCGGAGACTGTCGAGGCCCGGCTCGAGCTGTGGTCGAGTGCAGTCGTCGACCTCGGGGTGCGCTCGCGCACCGAGGTGCTGCACGCGACGACGCACTACCCCAATGCCCTCGTGGCGCAGGCGGCCGCCTCGTCGTTGGGGGTCCCGTGGGTCTACGAGGTGCGCGGCCAGCTCGAGAAGACCTGGGCGACCTCACGCCCCGGTGTCGCCGAGGCTCAGGCCCTCACGAGCGAGCGCTACCGGCTGTGGCGAGCGCGCGAGATCGAGATGGCCTGCGCGGCCGACGCGGTGGTGACGTTGTCCGAGGCGCTGCGCGACGACCTCGTCACCCGCGGGGTCCCCGCTGAGCGGATCACGATCGTCCCCAACGCGGTCGATGCCACGCTGCTGGCTGACGCGCCGCCCGCGCAGCAGGCCCGACGTCGTCTGGACCTCCCGGAGGACGGCGTGTGGGTGGGCACCGTGTCCTCGATCGTCGGCTACGAGGGCCTCTCGACCCTCGTCGACGCGATCGCCCTCGCCCGCGACGCCGGCGTCGACGTGCGTGGGGCGATCGTGGGTGACGGTGTTGCCCGCCCGCCACTGGTCGACCAGGTCCAGCGGCTGGGCCTCACCGAGCACGTCCTCCTCCCCGGGCGGGTCTCGCGGGGCACGGCCCGGTTGTGGCACCAAGCCCTGGACGTCTTCACGGTGCCCCGGCGCGACGTCGACGTCGCGCGCACCGTGACGCCGCTCAAGCCGATCGAGGCCATGGCGGTCGGTCGCCCGGTCGTGGCGAGCGACCTGCCGGCACTGGCGGAGATCGTCCAGACACCGGGCAGCGGGCTCCTCGTCCGCCCCGACGACCCCGATGACCTGGCGCGCGCCCTGGTCCGGCTGGCGACCGACGAGACCCTCCGGATGGAGCTGGGCCTGCGCGGTCGGGCCTTCGCCGAGACCCGGACCTGGACCGCCCTGACGCACCGGTACGCGGCGCTGTACGACCAACTCATCGGGGTGAGCGCGTGAGCCGTGAGGCGCCGAGCGATATGGAAACCACTCCGCAGACCCGGTACGTCGATGTCAGCCGCCTCCACCCGGTCGGTCGGCGCCCTGCGCTGAGTGCGTACCTGCGGGGCCTGTGGCACAGGCGTGCCTTCATCGTCGCGGATGCCCGGGCCCGTACCTTCACGACGAACCGGGACATGCTCCTGGGCAACCTGTGGCTCATCGGGCGACCGCTGCTCGACGGAGCGACCTACTTCGTGATCTTCGGGTTGATCTTCGGGGCCCGTGACGGTGTCGAGAACTTCATCGGTTTCCTGCTCATCGGGATCTTCCTCTTCGGCTACACGTCGAGGAGCCTCAACAGCGGCATCACGGCGGTGTCCACGGGCAAGAACCTCATCCGCACCTTCGCCTTCCCGCGTGCCGTCGTGCCTTTGGCCACGTGGTTGCGGGAGTCCTACTCCGCGATCCCCAGCGTGCTCACGATGTTCGCCCTGGTCATCCTGATCCCTCCCCACGCCGAGGTGACCATCTGGTGGGCGCTCTTCCCGGTCGTCCTCCTCCTCCAGGCAGGACTCAACCTCGGGATCGTCCTGTACGCCTCACGCTTCGGCTCGATCATCCCCGACAGCAAGGTCTTCGTCGGGTTCTTCAGCCGCTTGTGGATGTACGGCTCGGGCGTGATGTTCTCCATCGAGCGGCTCAGCGACGGTCATCCGCTGGTCATGTCCCTCTCCGAGCTCAACCCCCTCTACTGCGTCCTCGAGCTGTCCAGGGACACCCTCCTCTACGGCAGCCCAGGAGACACCAAGCTGTGGGTGGTCCTTACGACGTGGGCATTGGTCACCCCCCTCTTCGGCTTCCTCTACTTCTGGCACGGCGAGGAGCACTATGGCCGTGAATGAGACCGATGGCCAGGACCCGCTCGTCGACGACGCGAGCGTCGCCGTCAAGGACCTCCGGGTGACCTACCGCGTGATGGCTGACGAGGAGGTCGGCAGGCGTAGCCGACTGCCGTGGCGCCGCACGGTCCAGGTGCACGCCCTGCGCGGCGTCAGCTTCGTCGCCCGGCAGGGCGAGATCGTCGGCATCCTCGGGCACAACGGCTCCGGGAAGTCGACGCTCCTGCGGATCATGGCCGGCCTCGAGACACCGACGTCGGGGACGGTCCTCGCCACGAGCACGCCGACGCTCCTGGGAGTCAATGCTGCCCTGCTGCCCGAGCTCACCGGGACGCGCAACGTGCACCTGGGACTCCTCGCGATGGGGTTGACCCCGGGGCAGGCCAAAGAAGCCCATGCCGACGTCCTGAAGATCGCCGCTCTGGGATCAGCGATTCACCGACCCATGAAGACGTACTCCTCGGGCATGAGCGCGCGCCTGCGGTTCGCCATCGCGGCGGCGGCCCGGCCGGACATCCTGCTGATCGACGAGGCGCTGGCCACCGGGGATGCAGCGACCAAGGCCCGCAGCGAGGCGCGCATGAAGCAGATCCAACAGGACGCCGGGACGATCTTCCTCGTCTCGCACGCAGCCCAGACGATCGAGGAGATGTGTACTCGCGCCATCTGGTTGCATGAAGGGGAGATCATCTCCGACGGTCCTGCCCGGATGACGGCGCGGGCCTACCGCTGGTGGGCGTGGTTGATCGCACAGGGCGAGGAGAGCAAGGCCGAGGAGTTCCTCGCCACGGTGAAGGACAAGCACGAGCCGACGCAGGTGTCCTTCATGGCGCCGCGTCGCAAGCGTGCCCGGATGAGGAGGGTGCTCAGATGACCATGCCGCAGCTGCCCGACGGGTGGCGGCCTGACCCCGGTGACTACTCGCGGTGGACGCCCGTACGCGCATGGGGCAGTCTCGAGGACTTCCTCGACGGAGCCGCGCTGGACAACGGCACGGACGTCATCCGTCTCCCTTCCGGGGACCATCTCGACGTCCTCTTCGGAGGTGAGGACGGCCCGACCGGCCAATGCGTCCCGGCATTCTTCACAGGAGCGATGCCGGCCCGGGCGGAGCGGACGCCGCCCTTCTTCTCGGGCGTCAACCTCGGCCGTCTCGCAGGTGGCCGGTATGTCGCCTTCAGCGACCCGTTGGTGGCGGCTTCGACGGACGTCTCTCTTGGGTGGTACGCCGGTCGGGCGGGGGACCGGGTCCAAGAGGCCGTCGCCGCCGTCCTCGAGCTCGTCCACCTCCGGCTCGGTCGTGAGCTGCTGCTCGTCGGGGGATCCGGTGGCGGGTTCGCGGCGCTCGAGCAGCTGCGGCGGGCCCGGGTCCCTACGTCCGCCTTCGTCTGGAACCCGCAGACCGACATCCTCAGGTACCTGCCGCAGGTCGTCGACACGTATCTGTCGACCGCGCTCGGCATCAGTCGTGCGGCGTTGAGCCGACTCCCGGATGATCAGCGAGTCAGCCGAGCAAGCGCGGTTGGCATCTCGCTCACGGCCGTCGGCCGGAACGTCTCCGCGGTCGCTGACGGCGGACGGGCGCTGGTGCTGCAGAACGCGAGTGACTGGCACGTCGCCGACCACATGGGGCCCTACCTCGATGCGGCCGATCTTGATGACCGGGGTGCCGGCCTCTGGGGCAAGGACCGGGAGACCTGGCTCGTGTCCACCATGGGCCGTGGGCACGCCGTGCCCCCCCGGGCAACGCTCGAGGCGGGGTACCGGCAGATGCTGCGCGAGGGCGCGGACCCTGAGCAGATCGCGCACGACCTGCGGCGTCGTGGACACGCCCCTGTCACCCCGCCCGCCGAGTTGCCAGTGGATCTGCGGGGGATGGCTCCGTCCCTGGCGCGAAGTGGGATCCGCGCCATCCGCGACGCCTGCGGTCTGGTGCGGGTATGGCTGGCCAACCCGGAGGCGCTGCCTGATGCGGTGGGCGCCAAGGTCGAGCTGCACCAGGCCGGACACACCATCCGGCGCGACCTCACGGGCCAAGGGATCACGGTGCTCGGGCCGGGGGTCACGGGTGCCACCGTGGTGCTCCGTGACCGCTTCGGCCACGAGGTGGACCGCCAGACCGTCCCGGTGGCCCTCGTGCCAGACGGTCCCGGTGTCGCCGTCGTCGGGAGCTGCGTCTCACGAGACGCTGTTCCCCACATGTCCGTGCCGATGACCCTCGTGGACTATGAGGCCCGGCAGAGCCTCATCAGTGCTTTCTCCGGGGCGGTGCCGCTGCCCGCCGAGCACGTCGACCTCGCCAGCTCCTTCCAGCGCAGGATGTTTGAGGCTGACCATGCGAGCACCCTGCCCGATCGGGTACGTGAGCTCGCCCCGGCGACGGACCTCCTCGTCTGGGACCTGGTCGACGAACGTCTCGGCGTCTTCATCCACGGAGATGGGCGGGTCACCACGGATACGGTCGAGTGGCGCTCCCTCAATCCCGGCCAACAGGCACCCGTCGGGTCACGGCACGTGCCGTTCGGATCTGCGGAGCATCTCATGCTCTTCCGGCAGGCGCTGGTCCGCTGGCGCGAGCTGCTCGACGCGACGGGCCTGCGCGCGCGGACGGTACTGCTGGCTCCTCCGTGGGCCGATCGCGCGACAGGTGGTCAGCCCACCGACCCCAGCTTCGGGGTGAGCGCGCCGGCGGCCAATGCGGCCACGGCGGCCTATGTCGCGGCTGTCCAGGAGCTGGTCGGGATCAAGGTCGTGGGCAGGGACCTCGACACGCGTGCGGGCGAGGACCACCGGTGGGGCAATGCCCCGTTCCACTTCGACGACGCGACCGAGCGGTCGATCGCCGATCTCATCGTCGCGCAGCTGCCGAGTGGCCAGACCCTCGGGGGAACCATCGTGGGTCCATCAGGTGTCGCGGTCTCGACCGGCCCGGGCGGACCTGGTGCGGTCGTCGTGGGCGCGACACCGCCCCCGGGCTCCAAGGTGGCCTTCCACCTCTTCCGCGGGTCGGAGCGGATCGCGACGACGCCGTACGGCACGGCGACCGGGCACACCTTCTGGCGACTGACGTCCGGCCGGTACCTCGTGAGGGTCTTCGTCATGCTCCCGGACGGATCCAGGGTGTCCCAGGCATCGCCGGGCGTGGTGCTCAGCTGACGACGCGCAGCCGCAGCTGCTCCGCCAGGTACTCGTACGCCGCTGTGCTGTAGTGGAAGGGGCTGGCACCCCACCGGTGGTCGACGGGGGAGACCGCTAGGTCGGAGGGCAGGTCGATCATGGGGACGAGGCGCTCGAGCCGGTCGTAGTAGCGGCGGTAGCGCTGGTTCGCCTCCTCCGGAGCCATCATCCACTCCGGGACGTCCAGTTCGTGCCCCGAGTCGTCGTGAGCCGCCCACGGAGTCCGCAGAGAGACCGTCCGGTCCAGCAGGCCAAGTTGATCGACGGCGGCGACGATGCGGGTCATCGCGGCGGACCACAGCGCGAAGTGGGCGTCGGTCCCGAACTGGAGGTGCTCACCGCCCTTCGTCGCGCGTGCGCCGCCCGCCGACCAGATCTCGCTCAGGCGAGTGACGTAACCCCCAGAGGTGGCGACCACCCCGGACCGTTCGTCGATGAGGTCGATGACGAGCTGGTCGATCGAGTCCGCGTGGGTGGTCAGCTCGGAGAGCAGGTTGCCCTCGATGTCGCCCCGGACCATGCGCTCTTGGAAGGAAGAGGCGATCGGGGCGAGCTGCTCGGCAACGCCGGCAGCAGGCTGGCCGACACTGATCGCCGACTGCCGAGCGACGTAGCGCAGCACCTCGTGGGTGTCGTCCATGACCTCCAGGGTGTCGCGGCTGACACATGATCCGTAGATGAAGGTCCTCACCCGGCTCCGGGCCACCTCCCCACCGCTGCTCACGTCTGGTCCGTGATGATCGCGGTCAACGCGCCCACCGTCCGGTGGGTGGGGAAGAGCCGGCGAGCGGACGCCTTGTGCGGATCCGGGGTCCTGTCAGCCGTGAGGATACGTTCGACCATCGAGTCGACGTCGGGACTGATCCACTCGCGCGGGTAGATCAAGTCAGATCCGGGCCACGCGAGCAGAGCGGGGAGTGCGCCAGAGGCCGCGCCGTCGGCGACCGTGAGGTGGAAGGACTCGAAGTCGCTCGTCGAGAGCGCGACACCGATGCCCTGGTACCACTCGGCCATGTCGTCGCCGTGCGGGTCGAGCACCACCGCGCCAGGGCGCTCGGCGTTGATCCGCTTGATCCTGGCGAACTGCTCGTCGTAGTAGGCCATCTCGTCGGGGCGCCCAGCCATCCACGGGTAGTCCGCTGGCGTCTTGCCCTTGATCCTGAGGGTGTAGTCGTGCCCCCTCGCCCGGAGGATGTCGAGCACGTCCAAGGCGCGGTCGAGCCGCTTGGGACGGGCCACGATGCCGACGAGACCGAGCGTCGTCTCGGCACCAGGCGCCTTCGGCAGGTCGAGTCCGTCGAGGTCGACGGCGTTGGGCACGACGTGTGTCTTGTCGGTCGGCACACCGTGGCTGGCCACCGCGGCATCGCGGATCAGGTCGCCGACGAAGACGAAGGCGTCGACCCGGGAGTGCTCGATCGAGGCCAGGTAGGGGCGCCGCAGCTCCTGCGAGTGGACCCGCACCACGAGGCGCTGGCCCGGCATGACGTGCTGGCTGTACCAGACGGCGTTGCCCAGACCCCACTCGCAGACGACGACGTCAGCGCCCTGCAGGAGTCGGCTGGAGCGATCCTCGTCGTGGTTGGCGTGATCTTCCCACTGGTCGATCTCGACCTCGTGCCCGGCGGCGCGCAGGTCCCGGATCATCGCCCGGGCGAACTTCAGGTCGTGGCCGGCGACGACCACCTTGAGGTGGCGCGTCGGACGCTCGGTCTCGTACCCTCCCGAGACCTCGGCCGCGCCGCGCGCAGCCTCGGGCAGGGTGAGGTGCACCCCCTTCGCGTCCACGAGCTCGAGTGCTGTCTCGTACGGACGTGGGCTCGCGTGGTGCTTTCGGATGAGGCTGCGATGGACCAACGTCGGGCCAGGCATGGGCACGCGGCTCTCGTGGGCCAACGGATCACCAGCCGTGTGGTCGGGGTCGACGCCGCCGCTGATCCGCTCCCAGTTGGCGAAGGTCCGGGCGAGGAGGAGGTCTTCCATGCCGGTGCGGGTGGGGATCGGTTCGTCGACCCGAACGACGTAGTCGGCGGTCATCGCGTCAGCAAGCGCTCGTCCGTCCCAGGCCTGCACGTCGACGCCGAGGTGCGACAGCCGCTCGCGCGCGGCGTCGTCGTCGCCGACCACCAGCACCCGGGTGGGCAGGACTGACTGGTGGGCGATGGAGTCGAAGACCTCGCTGCGGAAGTCGTCGGCGATGACTGCGTACGTGGGCAGCACGTCGGCGCGGGTCGGGATGCCGGCCGTGCGGGTCAGGAGCAGCAGGGCGCTCGTCACGGTGTGCGACCGCAGCACGGTGCGCATCTGGCGCCAGGCCTCACGTAGGCGGGATTGCGGGTCGCTGGACCACAGGCCGAGCGAAGCGCGCCAGATGTCCGCGTCGTTGGTCGCAGGGATCGTCGGACCGAGGGTCTCTGGGATACCGCGCCCGGGGCCGGACAGCACGACGCCGCCGCAGGCGGCGACCTCGACGACCCGTCGGGAGAACATCGTGGGGGAGTCCGCGACGGAGTTGACGTTGAGATTGGCCAGGTGTGCCTTGTAGGAGTCGATGACCTCGTCATAGGGCAGGGAACCGCGCACGTTGCCACGGAAGATCGCCGGGAAGTGGTACGGCGAGTCGGGGATCGCGGCCTGCCGGTCGTAGATGCTCAGGCCGAACGGTTGGGCCACTGTCAGCAGGCGGCTCAGCTCGGCGGATCGTTTCGCGTAGCGCTCGCCGTAGTAGGTGCCCGCGTATGCGACGGAAGCGTCGTAGGGACGCCGGCCGGGCAGCGGGTTGTGGATGAGCGGCTGGGCGTAGAAGGGCAGGGCGGAGGCGGTGCGCACCGTCCCGACGCCCGCCGCGAGGTAGCGCGGCACGCAGTTGGCGTCGGTCGTGAAGACGTGGTCGCACAGTGACGCGGTGGCGATGAACCGCTCGATGTGGACGGGGTCCTCCTTGTTCCAGAAGACCGACGGGATCCCCAGCTCGCGCGCTCGTCCGAGCAGCGCCACGACGTCCGCGTGCTCATCGTCGTCGTAGCGACCGACGCCGCGCAGCCACTGGCCGTCGTTCCCCTTCCACGCCGACTCGATGAAGATCAGGTCCAGACCCTCGAGCTGGTCGCGCCAGCCGGCCCGGTCGAGCGGTACCAGATCGAGGCTCGGCCGCAGGGTCTCGGTCGTGAATTCGTCTGCGATGATGCCGACGCGCAGCGAGGCGAGGTCACGGTCCGTTTCCGCGTCGTGCGCGGTCACGGCAGCGGCGGCGCGTGCGTGCGCCGTGCGAAATGCCTCGGCGACGCGCACCCAGCTGCGCTCGTCGAGGGACCACAAGCGCGCGCGGCGACCGAGGTCGGCGCGTGCGTCGGCGTCGGCGAGCAGAGCGCCCAGGTCATCGGCTAGGGCCCGGGCGTCGTCGGCCGGCACGATCACCGCACGCTCGCCGTCGGCGCCAGCGAGCGTGCGGTGCGGGGAGACGTCGGAGAGGACGACCGCCTTGGCGCAGGAGAAGGCCTCGAGCGGCTTGAGCGGGGAGACCATCTCCGTGACGGGCAGGGACCGGCGCGGGCAGGGCATGACGTCGAAGAGACTGATCATCCGCTGCATCTCGTCGGCGGGGACACGTCCGACGAAGCGCACTGCCTCACCGAGGCCGAGCGCCTCGGCCTGCTGCTTCAGTCCCGGCTCGGCAGCGCCGGAGCCGGCGAGCACGAGCTGGGTGTCGACCCCCTCATCCCGCAGGAGGGCGACAGCGTCGACGAGCAGGTCGAGCCCCTCGTAGCCCACCATCGACCCGGCGAAACCGATGACCGGGATGTTCGTGCGAACCCGGTGCTTGGCCGCGTAGGTCTCGTCCTTGGGCAGGGGGACAAAGACGCTGGGGTCGACGGCATTGGGCGCCAGCGAGATCTTGTCCGCGGGCACGCCGCGTCGGATGAGCTCCTGGCGCGTCTCCTCCGTGATGGCGAGGACCGCGTCGGCCTCAATAGCCACGAGCGTTTCTAAGTCGGCCTGCTGCTGGTAGCGCTCGGTCTGCTCCCAGTCCTGCTTGCCGGAGGCCTCGGTCACCTCCCACAGGCCCCGCACCTCGTAGACGAAGGGCACACCCACGAGGCGGGCTGCAATGAGAGCA
The DNA here is from genome assembly GCF_001591405.1 of Janibacter terrae NBRC 107853. Classification (GTDB taxonomy): domain Bacteria; phylum Actinomycetota; class Actinomycetes; order Actinomycetales; family Dermatophilaceae; genus Janibacter; species Janibacter terrae. The sequence continues at coordinate 875,108 of NZ_BCUV01000006.1, read as the reverse complement.
GCCAGGCCGGTGACGTGGTTGGAGGCGGACTGGATCAGCGACGGACGACGGAGCCGTGCTTCACGGACGAAGGCGTCGGCGCACGCGAGGATGTAGTGGTCGATGGGTGTCGAGCCGAGTCGGGGACCGGGGAGATGCGTGTACTCGACGTCGTCGAGGGCGACGACATTGCGGTGGGCCTTGGGTGCCTTGCCGTCGACGGCGCTGTCCCACGGGTAGCCGGCGCGGGCCACGACTGCCACGTCGACGCCCGCCTCGCCGAGACCCGCCGCGACGCCGCGTGTCCGAGTCGAGTACCCGTTGGTGTTGTAGGCCGGCGTGGAGTGGACGCAGTAGAGGAGCCGCCCCGGCTCCGGTACATAGGCGGCTCCAGACGACCTCGGTGGCACGGGTATGCCACCGACGCGCACACGTTCTGCGGCTAGGACGCGGTCGATGAAGATCTTTGCTTTCGGGTCGAGCGACGCCACGAGGTCGGGATGCTCCGAGACGAGGCGATCCGCCTCGGTGATGGACCCAAGGCCGAACCACGCGCGGTTGAGCGCGTTGACCAGGTCCCCGGTCGTGGGGCTGGCAGTCAAATTGCCGAGGAGCTCCTCGTAGGACATCTCTGACGGGAGCTTGGCGGGCGAACGCACCGGTTCGCTCGTTGCTGGTTCGGACCAAGATGCTCTGGGACGAACAATCTCTCGCTCGGACGTTCGAACGGGCCGCCCAATAACCCTGAATGCGCGGGCAGGGGAGGTCAGAACCTTGCCGACCCGCATGGAACGGGACCCCCGGACCCGCTGTAGGTCCTCCTTCAACCGCGCTGTCTCGGCGCGGTAAGCGACAAGCGACCCGTTGGCGCTAACCAACTCAGCCTTTAGGCTGGCGGCTCGCGCAACCGCGGCTCGGAGCTCGATCTCGGCAGTCTGCAGTTGGGACTGGGCCGCGCGCAGCTTGCTCCTCAGCTTCTTGGCATCCGCGACCTGCTGGCGTAGACCCCGCAACTCTGCGAGGAGGGTCGCTGGATCGTCCGAAACTTCCTCGTGCAGCCTACGGATCAGCGCCTCTGCGTCTGGACGTTCGTCGTCGTGCAAGTCGAGCCTCCTCTGGGCCATCAGGCCCCTAGGCTAGACGCTGCAGCGCAGGGCTACTCTCACTCCATCGAGTTGCTGCCCAAGCGGCCGAACCACATGTGAGGAGCGTCACCGTGTCGTTGAGAGTGCTCACGATCTACGGAACACGTCCGGAAGCTATCAAGGTCGCGCCCGTAATCAAGGCAATTGACGACGCCAAGGACATGACGAGCGTCACCGTCGTTACGGGACAGCACCGTGAGATGCTTGACCAAGTCAACAGTTTGTTCGGACTTGTTCCGGCACATGACATGGACATCATGCACCCCGGCCAAGAACTTAATTCGATCGTCGGGCGCGTCACCACCGGTGTCGACGCCATTTTGGTCTCCGAATCCCCCGACGTTGTGCTTGTCCAGGGTGACACTTCCACGGTCATGGCTGCGAGCATCGCCTCATTCAACCGGGGGATCCCTCTGGTCCACTTAGAGGCTGGCCTGCGAAGCGGCGATCTGCATTCGCCGTTCCCAGAGGAGGCGAATCGCCGACTAACTAGTGCCATAGCAAGCCTACATCTCTCCCCCACCACCGTCAGTCGCGAGAACTTGATCCGCGAGAATGTCTCTCCTGACGACATTGTTGTAACAGGGAACACGGTTATTGATGCACTTATGGATGTCACATCCAGTAACGAGACTTCCTTAACGAACCCTGCACTGCAGGAAATCGCCGTCCATCGTGCGCGAGGAGAAGGTAAGGTGCTGCTCGTCACGGCGCACCGAAGGGAGAACCTCGGACGGAAAATGGAAGGCATCGTAGCGGCCCTTGCCGACTTGGCCCAGATGGTTCCTCGCCTTTCCATTGTGTTCCCAGTGCATCGAAATCCGCGTGTGCGGGCAACTGTTATCCCTGCCTTGGAGAGCCTCCCGAATGTGCATCTGGTCGAACCCTTGGACTACGACCAATTCGCGCGGACTCTAGCGTTGGCCGATATCGTCCTCACCGACTCAGGCGGCGTTCAAGAAGAGGCACCGAGCCTCGGCAAGCCCGTGTTGGTGATGCGGGAAAACACGGAACGACCTGAAGCGGTTACCTCTGGAACAGTGAGATTGATCGGGACCAATAGGCGACGGATCGTAACTGAAGTGTCGCGTTTGCTGAGTTCTCAGGAGGCCTATTTAGAAATGGCCAACGCAGTTAACCCCTACGGAGACGGCTACGCTGCGGCCAGAAGTCTGGAAGCGCTGAGGTGGAAATTTATGGGCGCGCCCAGGCCACACGACTTCACAGTCGGCTGAAGGGGCGATGATGGGGTTACTCCGTAGCGACTACACGTCTCTCAACCTTCCATTGAACATGTGGGACTCAGTTGCATCGTTCATCTCTGACAGCTCAAAGTCAGACGCAGTTCACGTGATCAAACTTCCGAGCGGTCGTCGTCTTGAGGTGGCGGTTCGTGGTATGACCACGTGGGAGGGATCCCGCCTGCCAATATTCTTCTCGGGTGCCCTCCCCGGTCGGAAGGGCACCATCCCTCCCTATTTTTCGGGGGCACGTCTCGCCGGTCGGCTAGGGCTTCCTTGGGTCGCTATCTCGGACCCGTTGCTAGCCTCGGATCCAGAAATATCGCTTTCTTGGTATACTGGCGCGATAGGAGACGCAACTCAAGCGCGAATTGCCGAGATAGTGGCCAGCCTTGCTGGACCCCGTGAGCCGTTATGTATAGGAGGTTCGGGGGGCGGGTTCGCAGCTCTCGTCACAACGTCCCTCATACCTGGGCGGGCTTCTGCTTTGGTCTGGAATCCACAGACGGATGTACGCGCATACGCCCCATTCGCAGTGGCAAAGTATTTCGCTGTCCTCGGCATTGATGCCACCGGCGACGATCTTGGCACGACGTCGATCCCTGACGGCATCCATTGGACCATTCCCAGGCTGGATTCGGACAAGTCGGTGCTGTACCTCCAGAACTCAGACGACTGGCACGTTTCTGCCCACGCGAGTCGATTCGTCACGAGTAACGAGTTGACCAAGGTCAGGATCGGCGTTTCGCAACGGGACAACTTGGTCATGCTGCTCGCTCGCTGGGGCGAGGGGCACGCAGTGCCACCCGGCTGGCTAACAGATGCGGCGATAGGCGCGATGGGTGCGCGCGGGGTCGCTCCGATGGAGGCCGTCGTTGAGTTGGAGGACCTGGGTGCTCTGGACAGTTCTACGCCATTCAATACGCCTACCCCGCTGGCCGAAGGGCAGCGCGCGGGCTCGGCATTCCACGCAAACCTGACCTATGAGGGTCATGACACCGTCTTGAGGATCTCCCGTACGGACGGGGCGCCGACGACGGACATGGTAGTTTACGCAATGAGCGGCAGAACTGCAGACGGGCACAAGGTCGCGACGGGGCGCCAGCGAAAGCCGAACATACGATTCGTAGACACTCGCGTCGTATCTGCGTTCGTTGTAGTGCGAGATGGCTTCGATCGCACCATTGACTCCTTCACGGTTACCCCGACGGGCAGGGCAGAGGGCGGGGACGTGCACCGCTCGGGCCCTGGCGTCTTCTTATACGGCAGTTGCGTCTCACGCGATGCCTTTGCCCACGCAGGCGCTCCTCCGTTCGTCGACTACGTCGCACGTTCCCCTTTGGGCAGTGCGTTCGCGCCACCTGCCGAAGACTCTCCTGCGTATGAGTTGAACCCCTCGACCTTCCAGAGGAGGATGGTCGAGATCGATTGGAACAAGAAGTTGCAAGCTCTCTTGGCCAATTCACCTGCCGCAACAGTCTTGGTCGATCTGATTGATGAGCGCATATCATTGGCCCCGCTCGGGAACACTTTCGTGGCGAACAGCCCCGAGGTAGCCAGAATGGGCTTTGCGCCCCCGAAAGTCATTCCCTTTGGCTCGCCCGCCCACTTTGAGAGGTTTCAACAAGGGTGGCACGATCTGGTGAGCCTCGTAGGTCCTTCCAAATTGGTCGTTTCCAAGGCAATGTGGGCTGAGACAACTGAAACCGGTGAACCGGCGGGGGATCGCGCCCACATTCGTGCTATGAACAGCACCCTAAGGCGGTACTACAGGGAGATGGAAAGGTCTGCTGTTTCGTGGATCTCCTACCCCTCAGAGGTCATGGTCGCCGCTTCGCAACATCGATGGGGGGTGTCGCCGTTCCACTACATCGACGCCTTCTATGAGCACACCATTTCCAGCCTCAAGTCTCTGATGAACGATGAGTACGTGGTGGCGGCGAAAGGATGATCCGCTCTTCACCGATGAGTGTGGGGTCATAGGACCAGTCGGCCGCCGACGAGGATCATCCGACCTCGGTAGTTGTCGCGGTTTCGGAAGCCGCGGGCAATGCGGCGATGGAGCTCGATCAGTCTGTTCATGGCTTCGGTGCTTCCGTTGCTCGCCCCGTCCATGTCGAAGTAGCCCAAGAACTCGGTGCGCCGCTGCCGCGGCGTTGCGCATACGACCAGACGACCTCTACTTTGACGTGCTCGCCGCTGGTGGTGAATGCTGCCTGGAGGCGGGCACGTTGCCGGTCGGTGGGGTTCTCTTGGCCGGCGCGCAGGATGGTGCGGCTCCGGTACAGCGGGTCGTTATTGCGACCACGGTGGCCGCAGGTCTCTTTCTGCACCCGGCGCCTCACGTCGTCGGTCAAGCTCGATCCGAGTTTGACGACGTGGAAGGCGTCCAGGACTGAGCGGGCGTCGTCGAGCTGGTCGTCGATCGCGTTCTTGTACCCGTGGAACGGGCCGAGGGTGGCCACCTCGATCCCTGCCCGGAACGACTCTCCGCGTTGCCTGAGCCAGCCCTTGTACGCGGCACCCGAGCGGTCCAGGACGAGGTCGAGCAGGCGAGCCCGGGTGTGCCCGTTTGGCATCCCGGGTCAGGTCGACCATCCCAGTCAGTTCCTTCGGGCCGCGTCCACCGTCCTCGATGGGCTTGGTCGACACGCGGTGCCGCACAGGCTCATCGACCCCCAGAGTGTTCACGCCTTCGAACCGGGACGGGTCGTCGGCTGCTGCCTGCAGTAGTGGCTTGATCGACTCCCACACCGTGCGCCACCCCGTGCCGAGCTGGCGCCGGATCCCGTTACCGGACGCGTGCTCGCGGCGGAGTTGCTCGATCGCCCACCGGCGCGCCCGCGTCGTCAACTTCGCCCGCGGGGCAGGGATGTCCTCGTTCTGCTCCACGAACGACCCCACGTCGCAGGCCCGTTCCGGGCCGATCCAGCGGCGCTTGCGCCAGATGATCCGCACCGGGCGACCGAACTTGGGAGCGTCGATCAGGTGACGTTCACACGGCTGGGGCCGTGGGCGATGACGCCGCAGGAGCGGCACCCCATCGGCTCCAGCGCGGATTCCACCGTCACGACCAACCGGTCACGACCGTCACGATCGACAGCGACCACGTGCAGCGCGGGCAACCCCACGAGCAAGTCGCAACGCTCGCAGTAGCCGCCACCGTCACGGCAGCACAACGTAGCGTCGACCCCTATCCGACCTCAACCAACAGGCCTGCGCTAAGTGCTCACCCCACATCATCGGTGAAGAGCCGGATGATCAGCAACCGTCCGTGTTAGGCAACCGCAGCTGCTCATCGAAGGAATCATCTACCCCTTATCGACGGGCGTCCCCCAGATAAGGCGGTTCTCTAGGGGCAGAATTACCTCAGTCGAGGTTTGGCGTCTAACGCGGGAGGCGGCAGCTTGGGACATACGTTGAAACAGCTCGACGTCGCTGGAAAGTGTCCAGATGGCTTCCGCTAGCCCCATATGGTCCTCGCTGTCGGCCATGAACCCGCAGTCTGAATCGACGAATTCCGGAATGGCCGCAACGCTGGACGTCACTGGGACCAGCCCTGACGACATAGCTTCGTCGCGCGAGACTCCCTGGGCGTCCATTCTGGTGGGCGTTAAGAATATTCCATACTGCTTGTGAAGATCCGAGATCGCTTCATGAGTCAGGAAGCCCCGCTGAAGCGTGACGTTTGGTATGCCGACCAGAGGAGAGAGGGTTTCTTCGAACAGAACGCCATCACCGACAAACAAGAACTCCAAGTCCTCGAATCCCGGCCGGTCCTTCAGCGCGAGGACCGCCCGTACGCTCAGGTCGTTCGCGTACTTGGCCGAGGCGTAGGGGCGTACCGTCAGCACTCGCTTTCTTTGGTCCGCAGGTTTCTCCTCATAAGTGAAGATCGCCGTGTCGATCGGATTGTGAATGATTGAGTAACGTTGATCATCAAGTTCGATGCCAAGGTCCTCGAAAACTTCGTCCGCGAAATACTGCGAGACAAATACGAAGTGCATATTGGATGGAAGGTTGTCGAAGATTTCCCGCCAGAGGTCCAAGCGGTCTTGGGAGGCGGGCTTGGCCGCTTCCAGGTCTTCAGCCGTGGCGTAGTTGTATGCCCGTCGCCACCAAGGCTGGACCTCGGCTCCATGTACCCAGACGATGATCTTGTCGACGTCAGAGGCATATCGGAGGACATTCCACATGCTTCGGTCGAGGAAGTGGACCAGTACCCGTCGGACCTGCCCTTGGGCGAGCGTTAGAGACAACACGTCCTTGCCGATCCAGCCTGTGTCGACGTCCTCAAACTCTTGGAATTCAGGAGTCCGGTAGGGCCCAACGCGCAAAACGTCGCCCCGCTTACCGCTCTCCAGATACGCACGTACCCGGGAGTGTACGAAACCATTCCTATACAGATTGTCGTACGTCGGATAAACGTTAGTGAGAACCACGTCCGAAGATCTGAGCAGGAGTGGTGCGGGGTGTGCGTCGACCTTGCCCAGAGTGATGCTCTTGAGGGTTGCAGAACCGCTACCAGCGACGCGCAGCCCTACGCGAACGCTGTGGGTGAGGTCGGGAACCTCGATCTGGCTGTTCGAGCGCGGTTCCACGAAGGCGTGACCCAGGCGATTGCCTCTTTCTCCCATGAAGTAATAAACAAAAGAAACGGCAAGGCCAGTACTGATATCCAAGTATGCGGTCCGCCTCCCATTAGTGTCCGGTCTGGGTAGAATCTCTAGGCCATGATCGCGTGTGCTCACCAAATAGGTGTGTGAACCGAGCCCCAAGTGGCTGGTAACGAGCAGTTCGCCACTCGGCTCTAGATCGACGAACACGTCGGTCGCTTTAGGCAGTTCGGCAGATATCCGCTCAAGCGGAATCTCTGGGTACCGCTTTTCGATTTCCGAAGGAATGCACTGTTGTGCGGCGAATTCGCGCATCGTGCTCAAGCTGCGCCCCGAGTCGATATCTAGATCGCGCACGGGATCAAGGATAGGTTCTTGCGCGGCCTGGCCCCTGCGGCAGTACTGCGTACTTCCGATAGCGAAGCCAGACGCAGAACCCGGCAGGGCGTTCATGCTGCTGTCGTCCGTGCTGAGACTCTCTTCTCTGACCAGACCTCGTTGCAGAGATATGTTTGGGCTCATCACATAGGATTGGCCGGCGTTTCTGCGGACTACGCCCGACCCATCCGGGGTGACGGTGAAGTATTCGGCGTGCCCGACTACATCGACCTCAGCCCAACGAAAGCTTTGGACGATGTCCAAGAGATAGTGAGGACCGTACCAGTCCTCAGGGTTAACGGTTCCAATGTAGTTGCAGCCTAGGCGCCGTGCTCGTTGAACCGCGCTGGTGTCGGTATCAGCGGATGCCATCTTGGGATGAGAGGGCAGGCCATAGACTTCTGGCACCGCGATGAGGATCCAGTCGCCGTGAACCTGCGCCTCAAGAGCTTGAAGTGTCTGAGTCACGCTCTCAGGCGTGGCTTCACGAAGGACGAGTGCGCAGCGTTCGCTCGGGGGCGGGGGGACATTGACGCCTACGGATTCCGCAATATATTCCAGTCGCTCAGAGTAGGTGTGCTCCGAGAGAACCTTGCGCAGAGCCATGGCCCTAAGTCGTTCATTTCCATTCGGATTGGATTCGATAGCTTCGAGTCGGCGACGCGTCTCCTCGCCGGAGTCGGTCGCGATGACCAGGTCGCCAAACATGAGGCGAAGGCCCCGTGAGTAATTGCTAATGACGAGGGTGTTCGACGCTATGAGCTCGAACACCCTTCGGGCGAACATGGATTGAGATTGTTTGACCGAATTGAGGTTGAGATTGGTGGTATAGCCCTTGTAGGGAATGTCCAGCATTTCTGGTGGCAAGTTGCCGCCGACAATGTAACGGCTGTACTCGGCCGGGAAGGTATATCCCGGCGCCTCCTTGCCGTGGTTGCGGTCGTATATGTCGAAGCGCCGACCGCGTGCAGCAAGCTCAGTGGACAGTTCTCGGAGGTCGGCTAGGCGCTCCGGGTAGCGTTCGTAGTATGCTCCCGCGAAGGCACACCCATCGACTCGGTTGAAAACTTCGATGGGATTGGACGTGGCCGGCTGAGCGGCAAAGGGCAGGAAGTGCACACGGGGGTGTCCCAGTTCCCGCTTGTAACGGACTACGCAGTCCAAGTCAGTTGTGAAGACAGCATCGAAAAGGCTGGCCGTGCTCAGGAACGTGTTGAAATGAACTGGGTCTTCTTTGTTCCAAAAGGCGGTTGGTATTCCGCGCTCTTTGCACCACGCCAATATTCCTTGGAGTTCTGAGCCGTGACGGTGGACCGTATTCCACCAGGTCTGCTCGTGCCCGCGCCAAGCGGACTCGACTAGAAGCAAGTCAGGTTGAGCAACTGTTAACTCGATCAGCCAGTTGTCCATCGTCAGAGGCGCCAGATCTGCTTCCGGAGCGAACGAGTGGTACGAAAACTCATCAAGGATGCAGGCGATCACTAGTGACCCAGCTCGTCCAGAGCGGGTGCGGACACTGACGTCGGGTCTGTTGCGGCGTCGCGACGCAATGTCCGCGGGGGCCACGCCGACTTCAGCTGCTGCGTCAATTAGGGGGGTATTCGCAGTCTTCGTCACTTAATCGCCTTCCTAGGCCGGCGGAAAATGCGGTAAAGGGTTGGTATGAGCAGAATAATGCCTCGTCCTGACCTGGCCCGCCGTAGTGCAGTGCCTGCGCGGTAAGTCTTGCTTTGTCGCAGTTCTTGAATAGTCCTGAGTCGCTCTTCACTTACAGCACGCTCGTCGTTGCGAGATGCCCGAAGGCCATCAAGTTCCGACTGCAACTCGACCAGTGTCCTGTTCAGGCCTTCGATTTCCTTCCTGCGGCGAATATTCTGATTCGCGGTCTTCCTATGTGCCTCGTTCAGACGAGAGAACTCGTGTGCAGCTTCGGTGTTTCTCGCCTTCAGCGCCTTAATGTCCGCGGTGGTATTCGCCACGTATTCGCGGAGGACATTAAAATCGGTGCGCAGGTACTTCTGGCGCGCTAGCAATTGTGAATGGGCATCTTGTGCCTCTGCGAGGCGCACGTCGGAAGCGGCGGCTTGTTCCGCGGCGATATGTACACGTTCTTCGCTCGCAGCCAAGCGTTCCTCGTACTCCTTGACTGCATCGACGAGTTGCAGATTCAGTTTCTCCAACTCCTCTGATTTGATGCGTAAGGAATGACTGACTGCCTCCTCTTCTTTATGCTTGGCTACAGATGCGGCTAGGGACTCGGCATGATTCTTAACAACACGAGCTGCATCCTCGCGCTCTGCCCTGGTATTCCGAAGGAGTAGGCGCAGACGACGCATTTCGTCATCGGCCTTCTGAAGTTGTTCATGGTGCTGCTCGAGGGCGAGGCGCGTGCTGTTGGCGCACTCCGTGAGGTGCTGGTCGTGTGTCAAGCGTGCGTTGTCGAGTTCTTGCTTAATGTCCGAGTTGCTGGTCAGGAGTTCGGATATCTGTGCGTCTGCCTCTATGGCTAACCGCGAATGCTTCGAAGCCAGTCCAGCGAGTGCAAGCTCAAGGTCGCGAGCTCTATCGACTGCAGATTGTCTAGCCATTTCGAGGGGGTCTGGTCGGGGGTCCACGCGTGCTGTTGAGCCGCCTGCGGCATCGCTGTGCCCAGCCAAGGTTCTCGAGCGGATCTCTGCAAGTTGCCGGTTCGCCGACGCATACTTCTCATCGGCTTCCTTCAAGAGGGAGCGAGTGGAAAGATAGGCGGCGTGGTCGGCGTAGTAGCGCTCGACGAGCTGGTCGACCCTTTCTTCGTGCGCATCTTGAACGGGGCCGTCGATGCTGCTGAAGTGGAATGTTGGTGACGAGTTGTAGAGGGCGTTGAAACGATAGCCAATAGGGCGGAGGATCTTGGTGACTGAGAGATACATCCCGTATGAAAGGCATTCGACCCAAATGTCTGGCCGGTCTCGTCTCAGGAGCTGCGAGGCGCCCTCAAGGACTTGAACTTCATGGCCTTCTACATCGATCTTGATGGCGCTCACCGGCCCCGGAAGTTCTTGATCGTCCAAGCGCTCCACTGGGACCTTTTGACCTACCGCATCCGGCGCGTCCGATAGGTGTTGCCCGCCGAGGTTCCCGTCAGCGTCGTCCACCAAGGTGCTCTGTCTTAGAAGGGCCCCTAAGGCTACGTTCACCACCGTTACGCGAGCGTCGTTCTGGAGGGCTGAGCGTTCCAAAGTCTTTGACAGTCTGGGGTCTGGTTCGTACGCAATTACAAGGGCTTGTGCCGCCATAGCGAGGTAGAGGCTGTGATTGCCAATATTTGCGCCGACGTCGAGAACGAGTTCTCCGGGACGGAGGCTCGCCTTCATGGCCTTGAGCATTTCGTGTTCATAGGGCTCTGCGTTGTTGCTAATGAAATGCTGAATGTCGTCAGTCTCGGCAGACGGCAAGAGTATGGAGTACTGGACGTTGTCGGTCGTTATCAACGCGGAGGGGGTGGGTTCGGAAAGGGACTTTTCCATGCCAGTGCCTTTCGGGCGGGGCCCTAGTGCTTCGGGTACGGGGTTGTAGGGCAGATAACCGAGCGTTGTCCGTGAAGTTTCATGTCCGGTATCACCGTCACGGTGGCGTTCGCTAACAACTCCGCATCTGAACTTAACCAAGTATGCTTTCGGTGGCCGCGCACCTGCACGAACTCAAACCGGTCCGCTGAGTAGACCGTGCCGCCGGCTTTAGTCACGCGTCTCAGCAGCCCGCTGTCCTCGCCGATCTGGACGTCGGGGAAGCGGTGCTTGAGCGCCACCGAGCGCGGCATGACGATCGTCGGGCCGGCGACGAAGTCGGTGAAGCGGTGCTCGCGCTCGGGGAAGCGCACGATGAGTGCGCCCTGTCCTTCCAGGTGCATCTGGTGGGCCTGCTTGCCCACGACGTCGGCGCCTGAGTACTCCAGGGCCTGCAGGCTGTCGAAGAGGTAGTACTCGCCGTACAGGTCGTCGTCGTCCATCTTGGCGACCACGTCGCCCGTCGCGGCATCGACGAGCCGGTTGAGGCATGCCCCGAGGGTGACCTGCTGATCGGCGTGGAGGACGACGAGGTCGTCGATGCCGTGCTCGGCCGCCAGCGTCCGCACCCGTGCCTCGTCTTCGAAGCCGTGCATGAGCAGCGCCAGCTGGACGGTGACGTCGCGCTGCTGACCGACCTGGCCGATCACGTGCTCCAGCTGGTGCGGTCGGTTGGTCGACACGAGCGCCGTGACCGTGCGCGGAGCTCGGATGTGCTCGTCGAGCCCCACGGCCTCGAGGACGGCGTCGATGCGGGCCGCGTACGTGTGCTCGCGCCAGATGCGCCGTTGCGCGCGGTGCACCATCGAGTCCCGCAGCAGCGGGCTACGGACCAGGGCGCGCAGCATCCATTCAGCCTGCTGCGGCTCGGCCACCCGCACGACCTCGTCCTCGGGGAAGGAGGCGTCGAGGGCGGGACTGGGGGTGGAGACGACAGGGGTCCCGCAGGCAGAGATCTCGAAGACCCGCCGGGCGCACATGCTCGGGCTGCCGACGACCGAGTTGACGTTGAGGAAGACCTTGAAGGAGCGGTAGGCCGTGAGGATCTGCCCGTACGACAGCGATCCCCGGACCCGTTCGTCGAGCGGCGGCGGGAACTGGTAGTTGGCATCGCCCCCGGCGAACCGGGAGAAGATCTCGAGACCGTGTTCCATCCGCGGTGAGACTCGGTCGGCCGCGCCGAGCAGGAGGTCCATCTGCTCACGACGCTCCGGGTACTTGTGGGCGAAGTACATGCCGGCGAAGGCGATGTCGCGGCTTGCATGGCCCCCGGCCGGGCGGATGGGGTTGTGGATGCGCTCCTGGGCTGCGAAGGGCATGACGCCCACCCGGTCGTGGCCGAGCCGCTCCCGGTAGCGCGGCAGCATCTCGACGTCGGTGGTGAGGACATGGTCGAAGAGGGATGCGGTGTCGACGAAGTCGTCGAAGTGGACCGGGTCCTCCTTGCACCAGAAGACGGTCGGTACACCCGCCGAGCGGCAGTGCTCGACGAGGGCGACGAGCTCGGGGGAGGGGGCCTTGGACCCGGTGAGCTGGTACCGCCAGGTGCCGCCGTTGCCATGCCAGGCCGACTCGACGAAGAGCAGGTCGAGGCCTTCGGCCACCTGAGTGCGCCACCTGGAAGGTGTCACCTCGATCTGGTACCACTCGGGGGCCAGAGCCAGCCGGCTGAAGTCGTCGAGGACCACCGCGACCCGCAGGTCGGGTCGTCGCGGAGGCCGGTCCTGGACCGGCCACTCCGGGAAGTCGGTGCCCGTCACGGTCGGGACGCCGCCACCGACGCGCTGGCGTCGCCGCCAGGTCCGCACCTGGCGTATGCCGCCCTTACGCAGGTGCCACAGAGCCGTACGGGCCGCGGACGTCACGGACTTCCCCCTTCGATCGCTGGGCACAACGTATCTCCTCGGTGTCGCGACAGGGTCAGCGGATCGTCGTCCGCATCAGCTTGGCGCCGACGGGGTGGAGGAGATAGTTGTCGACGATCGCGATCCGGCGGGTGCTGACCCCTGCCGGCACCGGCGTCGCGACCCGCAGCGTCGCCGGGTCGACTGCGTACACCTTGTCGAGCGCCTGCAGGTAGATGTACCCGCCATGGCTGGCCAGGTCGGAGTTCTGGTAGGCGTGTTGGACGGGCTGCGCCGCGGGGTTGACCACGAGGGTCCGCAGCGTCTTGCCGGTCTTCGGGTCCAGCTCGAAGAGGGTCCCGGAGTCCGCCGTCCAGATCGTTCCTTCAGGACCCACGATGATCGAGCCGAAGGACTGGACGTCCGGCCGAGGTTGCACCTCCCAGAGCTTTCGGTCGGACGAGGCGTCGTAGGCGAAGACCTTGGCGCCGCCGGCGGCTGGTTCGGCGCCGAGGCCTCCCCAACGGGAGGTTCCGCCGTACACGACGTCGCCGGATGCGGCCACGCTGACGACGGACTGATCCGGCACGATGTTGCGGATGAATCGCGGCGTCGAGCTCGCCCCGTCGATGATCCCGAGGCCACCCCCGCGCAGCCCGTACTTCGGCACCGTCCCGAAGTAGGTGCGTCCGCTCGAGGTGGCCCAGGCGAGGGGGCGGTCCTGTGCGTGGGAGGGCCCGAGGGTCGTCAGCAGGGTCGGGTTCGTCCCGTCGGACCACGGCTGCGTCGGGTCGTGCCGGAAGATCCGACCGTCGGTGTAGGTGCCGAGGTACTGGTGGTGACCGCTGGCCACGGAGCCCTCGACCTCCCCGATGACCGCGCTGCCGGAGAGGTAGGACGTCTTCGGGTACTGGGTCTTCGACCCATCAGCCGGGTCGACGATGGACAGGCTCGGGCCACCGAACCCGCCCACGTACGCCGTGCCGCCCACACCCTCATCCAGGGACTTGATCTGCATGGGTGCGGAGGAGAAGGCGATCGGGTAGGAGACCTCCTTGAAGGTGTCCAGCTCGATGGCGTGCAGCCGGCCTGCCGTGGTGTCGTAGCTCGTGAGCCACTCGCCCGCAGTCCCGCCGAACGTGGCTCGCGCGATGTCCCGGTCGCGCCCGACCGGCATCGTGGTGGCGTCTTGGGAGGTCTTGACGCCGGTCCATGCGTCGACCGCCCAGAGCTGCTTGTAGCTGAGGTAGTAGAAGCGGCCCTTGCTGTCCACCGGTGAGGGGGACTGCCCTGTGACGGCCGCTGGGACGGACCAGCTCCTGCGGCTGATGTCGTACAGCCGCCGTTCGCTCGTGTAGCTGCTGCCGTCCGGTTGGGTGCCCGACGGGGTCCTGACGGCGAGGAATCCACCCCTCAGGTCCAGCTCGGTGATGTTGCCGCTCGTCACGGGCGTCGGCAGGGGGATGCTGAGCTTGTTGGACGGGGCCGCCACGTCGACGCGGACGATCTCGGGGTTCGTGGAGCCCACTCCGACGTAGGCGTGCTTGTCGTCGACCGTCACGCTGCGTGCGTACTCGGCGCCGGACCGGACCGACCCCAGCGAGGCACTGGCGCCCGTCCGGGGGTCGACTCGCCACAGCTCCGCCTTGGGATAGCTGCCTCCGTAGATGGTCCCGTCAGGGGCGACGTCGAGGTCGAAGATGTTCCGCGCGTTGGCCGTCACGGGTCCGAGGTTCTCGACCGCGCTTGCTCCGGGGGTGAACCGATAGAGCGCGCCGCTGTTGCCCCCGAGATAGATCTTGCCGTCCTGGCCGGCGGTGATCGCCTGGCCAGCGCTCATGCCGGGCAGGTCGATCGTCGTCTCGACGCGGTTGGTCTGGATGTCGAGGAGCTGCAGCTGCGCCGGGGTGGCCGAGACGATCGTCGCCAGCTTCGGTCGCCCGCCGACCACTACGATGTCACTCGTCTTGGTCTGCGCCTCGCCGTCCACGGGCGTGCCGAGGCTGGTCGTGGTGAAGGCCGGGATGGGCGCGCCCGGCGTGGGAAGCACGCTGAAGGCGTCCCAGTAGGAGTGCGCCGTGCCGGCGACCGAGGTCTGCGGTCGCACCGTGACGTAGTGGGCGCTCGTCGGTGCGACGAGCTTCGTCGCGATCAGGCCCCACCGGCCGGAGGGCTTGCTGCCGGACACCGTCTCGGAGGTCAGGGGTCGCTTGTCGGCGTCGTGCCATGTCACCGCGAGCGACGAGGTGCCACGTACGGGGAAGACCCAAGCGCGCACCGTGTGGGTGACCGACGGCTGGACCGGGACCAGGTCGCTCGTGGCCCGTGCCGCGCCGGTCGTGGTGGCGTCGTCGAGTTCCAGGGACCATTTGCCGAGTCGGGCCTGAGTGGTGGATCGGCTCGCCTTGGCTCCGCCACTGGTCGTCATGGTCCACCCGGGGACGGGTTCGTCGGACGTCGGCGTCGCCTCCGCCCCGCTGTTCGTGACGAAGGGCGTCAGCAGGGTCACCGCGTCCCACCAGACAGTGCCGCGACCGGCCGCACTCGAGGTGATCTGCAGCTCGCCGTAGCGAGCCCCTTCGGGGGCGACTGCGTCGATCGAGACCCTCTGCCACACCATGGTTGCCCCGGAGGTGGCGCGCTGGCTGCGGTCGATGAGCCTGGCGTTGGCGTCATACCAGTTGATACGCATCAGCTGGCTTCCGCCGGTCTGGTAGGCGTAGGCAGCGACGTAGTAGGTCCGACGGGGGTGGGCGCCGAAGCGCGGTCGGGTGGCGGAAGCGGCTGCAGTGGTGGACGTGTCGTCGACCATGAGCGAACGTGATCCGGAGATCGCTCGGCTGCTGGAGACCACCACGCGGTTCGGTGAGGGGGCGCTCGTCGACCATCCTTGCGGGGTCAGCCCCGTGGACTCGAACTGACCCCAAGCCTCAGGACCCGCAGTGATCGGTACAAGGGCGCTCGCGCTCGGCACTGCGACGGAGAGCACGAGAGCACCCGTCATGACGCTGAGGGCGAGCGCATGCAGAAGTCGCTTCATACGGGCTGCTCCGATGGAAGGGAACGGTGGCCCCCCGTGGACGGGACAGGGCAGTCCCATTGTCGGTGATGCACCAGTCGTCTGCCATTCGAGAGCCCAGCGCGGGGTGCAGGTCAGCGCGCCGCGATTGCCCACGGAACAAGGGCATGGGTGATACTGGCGGTCGTGAGACGCGCACGCCTGTCCGGGGTACTCGTAGGAGTGGCGGTCGTGGTCCTCAACCTCGCCATCGTGCTCGCCGTGGTCGTGGGGGTGGAGGGTCCGCCCTCGTTGTCCTCGTCGTCCAGCACCTCCTCCGAGTCCTCGACCACCTCGGAGAAGTCGTCGTCCTCCACGACGACCAAGAGTCCGAGCCCCGCTAGCGTCGTGCGGCATCGCCCCAACCCGGTCGTGGTCGTCCTGGGAGCGCAGCCCGGGGTTGGGGACGGGGGATGGGTGCAGGAGATGGCCGATGTCGCCGGAGAGCGCGAGCGCACCGTCCGCTACTCCGAGCTGGACCCCGCGGACCCCACGCGCTACCTGGACGAGACCACCTCTGGCTCCGGCAAGAAGCTCACCCTGCGCAACGGGTCGGTCGCGGCCGCCAGCCTCACCTACGCGGCCAACCGAGCGCAGTTCCTCATCCCGAAGGACGCAGATGTCGTCCTCATCAGCTTCTCCCCGCAGGACGAGGCGGATGTCGGGCCGGGGCTGAAGGCCCTGCGCGCCGCCGCACGGAAGCAGGCGCCGGACGCCGTCCTGGCCCTGGTGGTGCCTCCCCGTCCCGTGGACGGGACAGGTGGCTTGGTGCGCAGTGAGCAGCGGTCCTGGGCCAAGAGCGCAGAAGTGCCCGTCATCGACGTCGACGAGGCCTTCCGTGATGCCTCGGGGACCGAGCTGCGGGCGGACTGGTTGCCGACGGGCCTGTCCGAGGCGGGAGCGAGTCTGTGGGCCACGACGGTCGTGGACGCCCTGCTCGGGGCCGACTCGACGGACAGCTCCAGCGCCACGAGCACCACGGCCGTCCCGACCGAGAGCCCGTCGACGGCCACCCCGGAGACCGTGGAACCCGAGCCCACCACGACGAGTCCGGTGCCGTCGACGGAGGCACCGGTGTCTCCCCCCACGTCGAACTACATCCCACCGACCTATGTCCCGCCGACCTACGTCTCGCCGACCTACATCCCACCGTCGACGACCGACTCTCCCACCGAGTCACCGACGACCAGCTCCACCGAGACGTCGTCGACGGCCTCGAGCGAGACCGGCACGCAGACCGAGAGCGGGCCCGGTAACTCGTCAGTGCGCGAGCTGCTGCCGTGAGCGGCGCGGATCTCGTCTGATCCGCTTGACGATCACGGGCGCGCAGGCCCATGCGAGCGCGACGACGACCCCCGTAGCCGTGGCGACGGGCGCGCTGCATCGCTGCGCCACGAGACCCAGGCCGGCGACGACGACCGCGTGGCCCGCAGCCACCTGCGCGTGGCTCAGACCTGCCTCGTGGACCAGACGTTGGTAGGCGTGCTCGCGATGGGCCACGAGGAGCGGCTCACCGTGCAGGTGACGTCGGCAGAGGGTGAGACCGGCATCGGCCAGGTAGGGCAGGAGCGGCACGAGCAGCCGCTGGGCCTCGCGGGCACTGCTCGTCGACAGCACGCCTGAGCCGATGAGCGAGCCGAAGAGGTAGCTGCCGGAGTCGCCGAGGAAGAGCTGACCGCCCGGGAGGTTCCAGGGGAGGAAGCCGGCTGCTGCTCCGGCGACGAGGGCGGCGACCGTCGGGGCGCCACCGCCGGCACCGGTCACCCCCCACGCCAGGGCCGTCAGGCCGGTGATGCCGTTGATCCCGTCCATGAAGTTCACGACGTTGACGATCACGGGGAATGCCAGGGCCCCGGTCACGTCAGCGCCTCCACGGCCGGCGCCCCAACCTGCTGCGACCTGTACAGCCAGACGAACGGCAGCTGGTAGGCCGTGGATGTCGTCCGCGAGACCCGTGGTGGTGAGTACCCCCACCGCGAGGGCCTGGCGTCCCGTCAGACCGCCGCCCTCTCTTCGTGCGAGTATTCCGCCGGCAAGGACCCCGAGGGCGCAGGCGACCCCTCCGCCGCGGGGCACGGGCAGCGAGTGAGAGGAACGATGAGTGGGGCGGTCTAGCACGTCCGCTGCCCTCAGCGCAGAACGCACCACGGGGGCCGCAGCCCACGTGACCACCGCCGTCGTCGTCGTGACCCGCACGAAGGTGCGACTCGTCGGTCTCACCGACGGATGTCGAGGTCGGCTGGGGCGCCGGGCCGCACAGGCCGGGATCCGTCCTCGGTGACCTGACGCGGTCGACCCTGCGCCATCCAAGCCATGGCCTCGTCCTCGGACGCGGCACGTAGTCCGCCGATCTGCTGGGTCGTCATGGCGTGGACGGGGACGTGCGCCACGCGGGGGTGCCCCGAGCCCAGGATGGTCTCTCCGTCGGAGAACAACTCCTCCCGGAGCTTCTCGCCCGGCCGCAGTCCCGTGTAGACGATGTCGGTGTCAGGGCGTCCAGCCAGCGATATCAAGGTCCGCGCGACGTCTGCGATCTTGGCCGGCCGGCCCATGTCGAGCACCATCACATCGCCGTGCTGGCCGACTGCCGCGGCCTGTAGCACGAGCTGGCAGGCCTCTTCCACCAGCATGAAGTACCGCTCGACATCGGGGTGGGTCACCGTCACCGGTCCACCGCGGTCGATCTGGGTGGAAAAGATGCCCACGACCGATCCGCGGGAACCCAGGACGTTGCCGAAACGGACACTGACGAAGGTGCCGCCGTAGTTGCGCGCGAACCCGGCGGTCAGCCGCTCCGTCAGCCGCTTGCTGTAGCCCAGGATGCTCTGGGGGTTGGCAGCCTTGTCCGTCGAGATGTTGACGAAAGTGGCGACGCCGTGGGCCCTGGCTGTCTCCAGGACGTTGAGTGTGCCGATCACGTTGGTCTTCCACGCCTCGCTCGGGGTCCGCTCCAAGATCGACAGGTGCTTGAGCGCCGCGGCGTGGAAGACCACCTGCGGTTCGTGCTCGACGAAGACCTCGAACAGCCGGTCGACGTCCCGGATGTCGGCGAGGACGACGTCGTCACCCTCGAAGAGGCCACGGCCGGTCAGGCTCATCTGCGTCCCCTGCAGCGCCGTCTCGTCGCGGTCGAGCATCACGAGACTCGCGGGCGAGTACCGCGAGATCTGCCTGCAGAGCTCGGAGCCGATGGAACCGCCGGCACCGGTGACGAGCACGCGCCGGCCCATGACCGTCCGGGCGATGGCTGCCGAGTCCAGCTCGATCGGTTGGCGGCCGAGGAGGTCGCGCAGGTCGATGCTGCGCAGGCTGCGGGCGCCGCGCAGCCCGATGATCTCCGAGGTGGACGGGAGGACGAGCAGCTCGAGTCCGGCTCGTGCCGCTCGGTCCTGCAGGTCGAGGATCAGGTCCGAGTCGGCGCTCGGGATCGCCACCGCCAAGGTGGTGGCGTCCACCCGATCCGCGACCGTCTCGAGGTCGGCACGTCGCCCTCGTACCCGCACGCCGTCGATGCGCAGGCGCCGCTTGCGCGGGTCGTCATCGAGGATGGCCACCGGGAGCAGCCCCTCCTGCGGGTCACGCAGCATCGAGCGGATGAGCTGGTGCCCCCCTTCGCCGGCGCCGAAGACGACGACCCTCCGGGCGTCGGGGTCTGGCGTGTCGACATCCATGGCGCGGATGACGAACCGGGCGCCGAACATGCCGATCAGGGCCATGGCCGTCGCCGTGAGGGGCACCGACCTGGGGAGCAGGAGGGGTTCGTAGAAGAAGTTGGCGACGAAGAGCAGCCCACCGACCAGCAGGCCGAGCTTGGTCAGGGCGTAGACCTCTTCGAAGGAGCCCGCCTGGTGCCGCACGAGGTAGGGGCCTAGGGCGACCCCGAGCACGAGGTGGACGGCCGAGGCGATCGCTGCCCCGAGGACCAGGTTGTCGAGGCTGATGCGGGCGGGGTCCAGGTCATACCGCAGGACGGTCGCTGCGCCGACGGCTCCCGACCAGACGAGGGTGTCGGCCACGGCGGCGACGAGGCGGTGGCGCCGCAGACGTCGGACTCGTGCAGGCATGGCTGGTGCCACGTCCCCTCCCTTCGTCTGCACAGGATCACAAACCCCTGTGGCGAGTGTGGCAGATGTTGTGAGTCGCCGGCGGCTCGCAGGAGCGTACGGGCGCTGAGGACGGTCACAGCATGACGGTTTTCAGGCGTGTGCCGGCCGGGTAGACCAGCTGGTGGTCGACGACGGCCAACCGGGGCGCGGTCACTCCGGAGGGGACCACCGTCGTCACGTCGAGGGTGTCCGGGTCGACCGCGTGGATCTTGTCGCCCGACTGGAAGTAGATCGCGCCCTCGTGGACCACCAGTGCCGAGGAGGCGTAGGTGGGGCGCGCGGCCAGCGAAGGGGGGTGCACGGTGACCTTGCGGAGCGTTGCCCCCGTCCGTCGATCCAGCTGGTAGAGGGTGCCTGAGCCGGCGACCCAGAGCCGACCCGAGTCGTCGGCGACGATCGAGCCGAACGACTGGGCGCCCGGTTCGGGTGCGACCTCCCACAGCTTCCGACCCAGCCGTGTGTCATAGGCAAAGACCTTGGCGTCGCCGGTGGACGGGGGCGCACCAAGTCCTCCCCAACGCGAGGTGCCCCCGTAGGCCACGTCGCCGACGGCGGTCAGTGCGACGACGGACTGCTCGGGGACGACGTTGCGCACGAAGGTGGGGTCGGCCTGGTCGGAGTGGATGACCCCGAGACCACCTCCGACCTCGCCGTACGTGGGGATCGTGCCGAAGAGGGTCCGTGGTCCAGCCGTGGCCCATGCCACGGGTCGGTCCTGGCCGTGGGAGGAGCCGAGGCTCGCGATGAGCTGGGGATTCGTCCCGTCGACCCACGGCCGCGAGCGGTCGTACCGGAAGATCTTGCCGCCGGTGTAGGAGCCGAGGTACTGGTAGCGGCCGTGCGCGATCGTTCCCTCGATCTCCCCGATGGTCCCCGGACCGGGGGGCGTCGGCCGTCGCGGCAAGTGGGTCGTCGCGCCGGTACGAAGATTGACGATGGCCAGGCTCGCACCGCCGAACCCGCCGACGAAGACGCGTCCGTCGTCCCCGGCCGAGAGTGACTTGATGGCCATCGGCACAGGCTGCAGCCGAGCGGGGAGGGTGCGCTGGTCGAAGGTCGTGAGGTTGACCGCCTTGATCTCCTGGGACTGCGGGACGAAGGTGAGCATCCAGTCAGCCGTGTCGTCGCCGAAGCCCCCGTGGACGATGTGACGATCCCGGCCGACGGCTGCTCCGACGGAGGCCATCGCGCGCTTCGTGCCCGTCGTGGCGCTGACCCCCCACAGCTGGCCGTCGGCGACGTAGTGGAACTCGCCGCGACTGTCGACAGGGGAGGGGGACTGCCCGGTGACATTCGCCGGGACGTCCCACGACCCGCGACGCAGGTCGTACAGGCGTCGCTGCGCGGGGTGCGTCGTCCCGTTCGCGGTCGAGCCCGACGGGAGCCGCACGGCGAGGAAGTTGCCCAGGACCCGCACCTCGCTGATGATCCCGGCGGTCAAGGGCTCGGGCAGGGCGATCCGTGTCTTGCTGGCCGGGTCACGGACGTCGACCCGGATGATCTCGGGGCGGGTCGCGCCCACCGCGACGTATGCGTAGCGGCCGTCGACCGTCACGCTGCGGGCGTAGGTCGCTCCCGGTCGGACCTGCCCGAGGTTGTCGATCCTCCCCGAGGCCGGGTCGAGGTGCCACAACTCCCCCGTCGGGTAGCTGCCACCCCAGACCGAGCCGTCCGGTGCGACGGACATGTCGAAGATGTTGGTCGTGCCTGGAGTGGCCGCGCCCAGATCATCCGCGGTGGCCGACCCGGGCGAGTACCGGAAGACGTGCCCGGAGTCCCCTCCGACGTAGATGTGGCCGTCTCCGCCCACGGCGATGGCTTCGCCGCTCACCATGCCCGGCAGGCCGACCGCGCTGTCCACCTCTCCTGTTTCGACGTCGAGCACCTGGAGCTCTGCGGGCCCTCCCGAGACGACGGCCGCGAGCTTGGGTCGACCGTCGACGACGAGCGCCGCGCTCGTCTTGGTCCGGGCCTCGCTGTCCAGTGGTGTTCGCCACTCGTTCGTGGGCTCCATGCCGGTCCGCTGGTCGGTCCGGTCGACGGTCAAGGCGACCGCCGCGACGAGCGCGAGCAGAAGGACGATCGCGATCGCGAGCCAGGTGGTCCGACGCCTCCGCCGGAGTCCTCGGAGGGCAGCGATACGGTGACGCGGCATGTGAGAGGGGCTCCGAAGATCCGGGTGCGTTGAGGCGGAATCAGCATACGGCGGCGGAGATCGCGCCCAAGGTCCCTACGTGCATCTGGACCTCCAGCACGGCTTGACGAGGTTCGGCCGGGTACCTTCGAGGTCTCGAGCGCCGGGACGATGGCGCTCGTGGGCGATCCCGTCGACCCCAGCGGTGCTCCCTTCGCAGCTGGCGCGCGAGGGGGGAGTCAGCGGCGTCGCAGAGGGAGCGGACGACGTCGCCGACCCCACTGGCAGCCGCAGGAGGTCTGCGACCCGGATGGCAGCCGAGGTGGCCGCGGCGGTCGAGCGGCAGTATGGGTGAGGCGGTGGCGGCGGCGCGCGTGGGTGAGGGCCATTCGAGACGCTCACTGCGCGAGCTCATCAGGGAGCGTGGGGGTGAGCGTGGAGGTGAGCTCCTCAGGGAGCGTAAAGCCGAGATCCTGAGGGCACGGCGCGCCGTGACGCAGACCACCCCGCAGATGTGGTTCTTTCTGTCGTGTTTGGGTACTCCCGCAGCCGGTGTCCGTGGCGAAGGAGACGGCATGGTGGGCGATGGCGAGGGCGAAGCGGCCCTCTGGTGGTGCTCACGCTGCTACCGGGTCACCGGTGTCGCTTCCTCCTCTCCCGCGCCTCTCTTCGAGGGCTACCACTCGTGCCCCGGGTGTCCGGGCGTGTGCCTGCTGCTCCCGGCGCGCTTCGGTGAGTACGCGAGGTCGTCCTTGGTCCTCCTTGCCTCGCACGGGCCCGCCAGTCCCGTGCCACTGGCCGAACTGGGTCGCATCGTCGGTTTCGCCCGATCCCAGCACGCAGCCGGTCACCGTCGAGCCGGGTGGCCGCCGTGGTCGCGGCGGAGCCGGGCCTACGAGACCTGCTGGTGAGCGCTGAGGAGTCCGGAGACCTCGAGGACGCACTGCTCACCCTGTGGATCATCGTCAACGAGCTGCTCATCGCCACGCACGACCCTTCCGTCGTCGCCCCTGGGGCCACGCCGGACCGCTGCGACCACCTCGCCTCGCTCTTTCGAGTCATCGTCGGGTCTGAGTGAGGGGGTGCCCCCTTCGAGACGCTCGCTGCGCGAGCTCCTCAGGGAGCGGTGAGCAGTGCGCGAGCTCCTCAGGGAGCGGTGAGCAGTGCGCGAGCTCCTCAGGGAGCGGTGAGCAGTGCGCGAGCTCCTCAGGGAGCGGTGAGCGCTGCGCGAGCTCCTCAGGGAGCGGTGAGCAGTGCGCGAGCTCCTCAGGGAACGGTGAGGGGGGCGCGAGCTCCTCAGGGAGCGGTGAAGGGTTGGGAGCGGGGGTCAGGCCAGCAGGTCGAGGAGGTAGGCGCCGTAGCTGCTCTTGACCAGGGGCTCGGCGCGCTCGCGGAGGGCGGCGTCGTCGATGAAGCCCATCCGCCAGGCGACCTCCTCGGGGCAGCCGATCTTCAGGCCCTGCCGGTTCTCGAGCGTGCGCACGTAGTTGCTGGCGTCGTTGAGGGAGGCGAAGGTGCCGGTGTCGAGCCACGCGGTGCCGCGAGGCAGGACCTCGACCTGCAGCCTCCCTTCGTCCAGGTACGTGCGGTTGAGGTCGGTGATCTCCAGCTCGCCACGTGCTGACGGGCGCAGCCCGCGGGCCCGCTCGACGACGGTCTCGTCGTAGAAGTACAGACCCGGCACGGCGAACCGGCTGCGCGGGTTGGCCGGCTTCTCCTCCAGGTGCAGGGCCCTCCCTTCGTCGTCGAAGTCGACCACGCCGTAGTCGTGCGGGTTGACGACCTGGTACCCGAAGACCGCCGCACCCTCGATGTGCGCGTAGTGCCGCAGCTGCGTGCCCAGACCCGGCCCGTAGAAGATGTTGTCGCCGAGCACGAGCCCTGCGGGCCCGCCCGCGAGGTGCTCCTCACCGATGAGGAAGGCCTGCGCGAGCCCGTCCGGGCTCGGCTGCTGCGCGAAGGTGATCGACACGCCCAGCTGGCTCCCGTCCCCGAGCAGCCGCTCGAACTGGGGCGCGTCCTGCGGCGTCGTGATGACGAGGATGTCGCGGATCCCCGCCAGCATCAGCGTGCTGAGCGGGTAGTAGATCATCGGCTTGTCGTAGACCGGCAGGAGCTGCTTGGAGACGGCGAGGGTGATGGGGTGCAGCCGGGAACCCGTCCCCCCGGCGAGGATGATCCCGCGCATGAGCCCGAGCGTAGGCCCTCGACCGGTGTCAATGGCGTCGTCGCAGCTCGCTGATGATCTCCAGCTGTTCGCTCAGCAGGTGGCCGACCGGTTCCGATCCACCCGCACCGTCCTGCAGCCGCGCGAGGTTGAGCTGGTCCTCGGTCCGGGCGAGCCGCGCGATCAGCTCCCGCACGGTGAGGGAGTCCAGCGGTGTCGCGGGCGTGCCGATGTCCCGCGTGTCGTGCCGGTCCGCGCCACGGGCCGGCGGGAAGGGGAGCGCTCGGGTGTCCACATCCGTGTCCTTCCAGGGGTGTCAGGGCTGTCGTGCTCGGGTGAGCTCCTCGTTGAGGTCGTCGATCTCGTCCTGCAGCTCGATGACCATCGCGACGCCGGCGGTGTTGAGCCCGGCGTCGAGGAGCGCGTCGATGCGGCGCAGGCGCGTCAGGTCGTCGTCGCTGTAGCGCCGGGTGCCTCCGGGCGTGCGGTCGGGGCTCAGCAGCCCCTGCGTCTCGTACCAGCGCAGCTGCTGCGAGCCCATGCCCACCAGGTCCGCCGCCACCGAGATCCCGTACACCCCACGTGCCGGATCAGTCGCCGTCATCTCGCTCCTCGGGTCTTGTGTGTCTCGCTCGATCTTGCTATAAAAAATCTATCACCGCCACCACAGATCAGGTGGTGGCCCAGCACGAGGGAAGGAGTTGGACACGATGGCACAGATGCTGATGCGCACCGATCCGTTCCGGGAGCTCGACCGCGTCACTCAGCAGCTGTTTCGCGGTGACGGGAGCCTGGCTCCCACGGCGATGCCCATGGACGCGTGGCGTGAGGGCGAGACCTTCATCGTCGAGTTCGACCTGCCCGGACTCGCCTCGCAGGACATCGACCTCGACGTCGAGCGCAATGTCGTCACCGTGACGGCCGAGCGGCCGGCGAGGAGCGGGGACCAGGAGATGATCGCGGCGGAGCGCCGCAGGGGGACCTTCAGCCGGCAGCTCGTCCTCGGCGACAACCTCGACACCCAGCACATCGAGGCCTCGTACGACGCCGGCGTGCTCACCCTGCGGATCCCGGTCGCCGAGCAGGCCAAGCCCCGCAAGATCGAGATCGCTGCCGGCCGCGGTGAGGGCCAGCAGGCGATCGACGCCTGAGCGAGGTGCGCCGTGCTCGCCGGCACGATCCCGCAGGACGACCTCACCGAGGCAGCCGTGGAGCGGTTCCTGGAGGTCCTCGGCGATGACGAGTTGCTGCTCCTGGAGCTCGACGCGGTCATCGACTCCGACCCTCCAGCCGAGACCGCCTGCGCCAGGGGTGGACGCGACCGCGAGCGGGTGGCACTGACCCCCGAGGACGACGTCCCCGGACCGACGCTCCACCCGCCGCCCATCGAGCCCTGGGCCCGGGAGCGCTCACCTCCGCGCAGCTGAGGCCGGTCTGCCGGAGGCCGCCGCCCCGCCCCCCGTCCTTCACCCTGCCCACGCCGGTCGGCACGACGGCGTCCCGGGTCACGACGACACCACGGTCGAAGGGGGCCGGGCCCGGCCTTCGGCAGCTCCGCGCCGATAGCCTCGCTGCATGGACCTCACCGTCGAGCGCACGCCAGTCCCCGGGCTGCTCGTGGTGCGCACGCCCGTCCACCGCGATGCCCGCGGGTGGTTCGAGGAGGCGTGGCAGCGGGCGAAGATGGTCGCGGCGGGGCTGCCGGACTTCGGGCCGGTCCAGCACAACATCAGCCACAACGACGCGCGGGGCGCGACCCGCGGCATCCACGCGGAGCCGTGGGACAAGTACGTCACGGTCGTCCACGGGCGGGTCTTCGGTGCGTGGGTGGACCTGCGCGCGGGGGAGGGCTTCGGGACGAGCTTCACCCTCGAGGTCGAGCCGGGCACGGCGGTCTTCGTGCCGCGTGGCGTCGGCAACTCCTACCAGGCGCTCGCCGACGAGACCGTCTACAGCTATCTCGTCAACGCGCACTGGCGCCCCGGACCGACCTACCCCGCGCTTGCGCTGGACGACCCGAGCGTCGCGATCGACTGGCCGATCCCGTTGTCGCAGAGCGAGATCAGCGACAAGGACCGGGCGAACCCGCAGCTGGGGGAGGTCACCCCCTTCGCCCCGAGGCCGGCGCTCGTCCTCGGCGGCGCCGGGCAGATCGGCCGGGCCCTGCGCGCGCTCCTGCCCGACGCGGTCGCGCCGACGCGCGCCGAGCTCGACCTCACCGACCCCGCCGTGCTCGACGCCTACGACCTCACCCGGCACGACCTCGTGATCAACGCCGCCGCGATGACCGCGGTCGACGACGCCGAGACCCCCGAGGGCTCCCGGCTCGCCTGGCGCCTGAACTCGCAACTGCCGGCGCAGCTGGCCCGACGCGCGGTGAGCGACGGGTTCACGCTCGTGCACTACTCCTCGGACTACGTCTTCGACGGGCACGTCGAGACGCACGACGAGAGCGAGGCCCTCGCCCCGCTCGGCGAGTACGGCCGCACCAAGGCCGCCGGTGACCTCGCCGTCGCCGTCGCGCCGCGGCACTACCTGCTGCGCACGTCGTGGGTCGTGGGGGAGGGCGGCAACTTCGTACGGACCATGGCCCGCCTCGCCGACGAAGGGAGGTCCCCCTCTGTCGTCGACGACCAGACCGGGAGGCTGGCCTTCGCGGACGAGATCGCCGCGGCGACGCTGCACCTGGTGGCGCGGTCGGCCCCCTTCGGCACGTACAACGTCACGCAGGACGGGCCCCCGCTCACCTGGGCCGGGATCGCGCGGGAGGTCTTCGCGTTGCGCGGCCGCGCCCGCGAGGACGTCGTCGCGGTGACGACGGCCGAGTACGCCGCCGGGCGGCCGATGGCGCCGCGGCCGACGCACTCCACGCTCGCGCTGGACAAGCTGCGGGCGGCCGGGTACGAGCCGGTCGACCAAATGGATGCGCTGCGGCGCTACGTGGAGGGGATCTGACATGCGCGTACTCGTCACCGGCGGGGCCGGGTTCATCGGGAGCAACTTCGTCCACCAGACCCTGGCGACGCGGCCGGACGCTGAGGTGACGGTGCTCGACGCGCTGACGTACGCGGGCCACCGGTCCTCGCTCGAGGGGACGGGCGTGCGGCTCGTCGAGGGCAGCGTCGGTGACGGTGAGCTCGTCGACGCGCTGGTGCGGGAGTCGGATGTCGTCGTGCACTTCGCCGCGGAGTCGCACAACGACAACTCGCTGGCCTCGCCGGGGATCTTCGTCGAGACCAATGTCATGGGGACCTACCAGCTGCTCGAGGCCGTGCGCCGCCACGACGTGCGCTACCACCACATCTCCACCGACGAGGTCTACGGCGACCTCGAGCTCGATGCGCCGGAGCGGTTCACCGAGGAGACCCCGTACAACCCGTCCAGTCCCTACTCGTCGACGAAGGGGGCGTCCGACCTGCTGGTGCGGGCGTGGGTGCGGTCCTTCGGTGTGGCCGCGACGATCTCCAACTGCTCCAACAACTACGGGCCGCGCCAGCACGTGGAGAAGTTCATCCCGCGCCAAGTCACCGAGATCATCGACGGGCGCCGTCCGCGGCTCTACGGTGACGGGCTCAACGTGCGCGACTGGATCCACGTCGACGACCACAACAGCGCGGTGTGGACGATCATCGACCGCGGCCGGCTGGGGGAGACCTACCTCATCGGCGCCGACGGCGAGGTCGACAACCGTCGGGTCGTCGAGGCCGTGCTGCGGCTGATGGGGCGGTCCGCGGACGACTTCGACCACGTGACCGACCGGCCGGGCCACGACCGGCGCTACGCCATCGACGCCTCGAGGCTGCGGTCCGAGCTCGGGTGGGAGCCTGCGTACGGGGACTTCGAGGCCGGGCTGGCGGCGACGATCGAGTGGTACCGGGACAACGAGGCGTGGTGGCGGCCGCAGAAGGCCGCCGCCGAGGAGCGGTACTCGGCGACCGAGCGGGTGCTGGGCGCCTGAGCTGCCCGTTCGAGGTATTCGGGGACGCCTATCCGGTCGCTCACCCTTCGACCCCTGATACCTCGAATGAGCGGCCCAATGGGTCGAGGTATCTCCGACCGGCTATCCGGTCGCTCACCCTTCGACCGGTTTTACCTCGAACGGGTCCGGGGGGCCTGGCCCCGCGGGCGTCGGGGGCGAGGCGACGGCGCCGGGATCGGGGGAGGGGGCGTGACGTCCGGGTGGTCGCGCAGGTACCGCGCGAGGTTGTCCCGTGCCCAGTTGGACCCGAGGGCGAAGGTGAGCTGGTCCATGAAGGCGTCCTCGTCCAGCCGCCACCCGATGAGGTTGATCCGCAGCACCCGGTCCCCGTCGATGACGACCTGGTTGGCGCGCAGGGCGTCGGCCACACCGGTGAGCCCCCACAGGTGGCCCGCGCCGTCGATCTCGACCACCACGCCGTACTCCTCGAAGTACGCGTCGAGGTAGACGCGACCGTCCCGGCCCCGGCGCACGGCCTGACGGGTGGGCTCGGGCAGGCCACGCGAGCGGCAGGCGGCCGTGAAGTCCAACTCGCCGAGCGACTGGGCGCCGTCGGCGACGTCACGCACCACCTGCTTGATGAAGGCCCGTCGAGTGCGACCCCGCACCTCGTGCTGAGCGTCGACCAGCTGCCACCCGGTAGCGAGGCGCTGCTGCGCCGTCATCGCGAGGATCGTCGCGGCCGCTCGGTCTGTCGCCGCCCAGTGCGCCGCCCGGATCGCGGCGACGGCGGGCCTGGTGCGGGGGATGCCGAGGGTGAGGGCCTCCCCTTCGGTCCTGCGGATGACCTTGTGGATCCGGATGCCCCCGCGCGGACTCGGGTCGTGGGTGTGCAGGAGCGAGACGTGCACGTCGTCGTCCTGCCACCCCTTGAGGCCCGCGAGGCGAAGGGAGGTGACCCCGTCGACGAGCGTGACCCGCTCCCCGACCTCCCACACCGCGCGGCGACACAGTGCCTCGAAGCTCAGCTCGCCCGTGTGCATGGCGAAGGTCTGGCTGCCGTGCCGCGCCCACCGACCGGCCGCGACCTGGCGGGCCGCCTGCTGCCTGGTGACGTCGATCGCGCGGAGGGCGGCATGGTTCATGACGTGGTCCGTGTCGGCCGCGACGGCCAGCACGCGCCGGTGCCGCTCGAGCGGGGTCTCCCTGGTGGTCATGAGAGCACGGTGACGGGCTCTCCCTTCGCCCGCGGGGTGCGCTCGCCATCGGTGGACGGGAGCCGCTCACGCAGGAGGTGTGGGGATGACGCGGGTCGAGGTATCAGGGGTCGACGGGTGAGCGACCGGATAGCCGGTCGGGATTACCTCGAACCGGGAGGGGGGACCTCTAGCCCAGCCACTCGCCCCAGCCGTGGTGCAGCACGAGCCAGGCGATGAGGCCGTAGCCGGCCTGGCCGGGGTGCGTGCCGTCCACGGAGGCGGCGAGGTCGGACTCCCACTGGTCGTGCCCGACGAGCGGGGTGAAGGTGTCGACGAAGGTCACGCCGCGGCGGTCGCAGACATCGCGCTGGGCCTCGACGACGTGCCGCAGCGCGTCGTTGGTCTCGGGGTCGGCGGACGGCGGGGGACCGACGACGAAGGTCGCGACGCCCTGGCTCGAGGCCTCGTCGAGGATGTTGGCCAGGTTGAGCCGCAGCCGGGCGATCGAGGTGCCCGCCTGCACGTCGGCGTGACCGACCTGCACGACGAGCCGACGCTCGGTGACGCCGTCGAAGCGACGCACGCCCTCCGTGAGCCACCGCTCGGCGACCCCACCGGCGGTCTCGCCGCGCACACCGAGGTTGTACTGCGCGACGAGGGCCTCGGGGACCGAGGTGCGGGCCATGACCCGACCGGTCCAGCCGAGGGCCTTGTCGTCACCGACACCGGCGACGAAGCTGTCGCCGATGAAGACCAGCGCGATCTCCCGTCGTCCGTCCTCCGTGGTGAAGGTGGCGCTCGGGGTGAACTCGTTGCCGGCAGCGTCGGTCATCGGGTGGCCGCTCACGTCGGGGGTGCTCCTGGGGGTCGGTACGGAAGTGGACTGGCCCCCGACGTTACTCGTCGTCGAGCTCATCGTCGTCGAGGCGTGCCAGCCACGACGCGAGTCTCTCGATCGGCGTCTCGAACTCGGGGTGGAGGTCGACGAAGGTGCGGAGCTGGTCACTCACCCACTCGAGAGTGACCTGCTCCTCACCACGCCGGTCCGCGAGCTCCTCGATCCCGCGGTCGGTGAAGTACATCAGCGATCGAAGGCGGTGCGGATGATCTCCGCCTGCTCCGCTGCGTGCTTCTTCGCCGTGCCGGCCGCCGGGGAGGCGCTCGCCGGGCGGGTGACCGCACGCAGGGTGCGGGTCTCGCCATGGGCGGCGAGGTCACCCGGCAGGTTCATGGCGAGGAAGGGCCATGCACCCTGGTTCTGCGGCTCCTCCTGCACGAGCACGAGCTCGGCATTCGGGTAGTGCTTCAGCTCGGCCGCGAGCTCCTCGCCCGGCAGCGGGTAGAAGCGCTCGAGGTGCAGGATCGCGGTGGTCTCGTCGCCCCGCTTCTTGCGCTCGGCCTCGAGGTCCCACGTCACCTTGCCGGCGGCGATGAGCACCCGGGTGACCTGGTCGCCCTTCGGCTGGACCAGGTCCGGCAGGACCGCGCGGAAGGTGCCCGTCGTGAAGTCCTCCGGCTGGCTGCTCGCGGCCTTGAGGCGCAGCATCGACTTCGGCGTGAAGACGATGAGCGGACGACGCGGACGGTGGTAGGCCTGACGACGCAGCAGGTGGAAGTAGCTCGCCGGCGTCGACGGGAAGGCCACCGTCATGTTGTTCTGCGCGCACAGCGCGAGGAAGCGCTCGATGCGGGCGGAGGAGTGGTCCGGCCCCTGGCCCTCGTAGCCGTGCGGCAGGAGGAGGACGACCGAGGAGTTCTGGCCCCACTTCTGCTCCGAGGAGGAGATGAACTCGTCGATGATCGTGGCCGCGCCGTTGACGAAGTCACCGAACTGGGCCTCCCACAGCACGAGCGCGTCGGGACGCTCGACGGAGTAGCCGTACTCGAAGCCGAGGGCCGCGAACTCCGACAGCAGCGAGTCGTACACCCAGAAGCGGGCCTGGTCGCCACCGAGGTAGTTCAGCGGCGTCCACTCCTCACCGGTGTTCTTGTCGATGAGGACGGCGTGACGCTGGACGAAGGTGCCGCGCCGCGAGTCCTGACCGGCCAGACGCACCGGGGTGCCGTCCATGAGGAGCGAGCCGTAGGCGATCATCTCGCCGGTGCCCCAGTCGATCCCGCCCTCGCTGACCGAGGCGGCGCGCTTCTGCATCGCCTGCTGCAGCTTCGGGTGGATCGTGAAGTCGGCCGGGGGGGAGTCGAAGACGTCACCGATGTGCTTGAGGTCGGTCTCCGAGATCGCCGTGTCGACCGCCGAGTGCCTCGTGCGGTCGCTCGTCTGCGCTGCGGGACGCTCCAGGCCGGCGTTGTCGGGGACGTCGCTCGACCCGGACCCGGCCTGGTCGGCGGGGGAGTCGGGGCCCTGCTTGAGGGCCTCCTTGGTCTCGACGAAGACCCGCTCGAGCTGGGCCTGGTAGTCGCGCAGCGCGGCGTCGGCCTCCTCCGGCGTGATGTCCTTGCGGCCGATGAGGTTCTCCGTGTACAGCTTGCGGACCGAGCGCTTGGACTCGATGAGCTTGTACATGAGCGGCTGGGTCATCGACGGGTCGTCGCCCTCGTTGTGGCCGCGGCGGCGGTAGCAGACGACGTCGATGACGACGTCCTTGTGGAACCTCTGCCGGAACTCGAAGGCGAGCTCGGCGACCCGCACGCAGGCCTCCGGGTCGTCACCGTTGACGTGGAAGATCGGCGCCTGGATCATCCGCGCGACGTCGGTCGAGTAGACCGAGGAGCGGCTCGCCGAGGGCGAGGTGGTGAAGCCGACCTGGTTGTTGACGACGA
This sequence comes from Janibacter terrae NBRC 107853, assembly GCF_001591405.1. Lineage (GTDB taxonomy): Bacteria > Actinomycetota > Actinomycetes > Actinomycetales > Dermatophilaceae > Janibacter > Janibacter terrae. The sequence goes on along the minus strand of NZ_BCUV01000006.1, from coordinate 842,993 downwards.
CGTGGATCGTGCCGCCGGTGCGGTAGCCGCGCAGCTGGCTCTGCTGCAGGGTCTCCGCGACGACGCCCTGACCGGCGAAGGCCGCGTCACCGTGCATGAGGATCGGCAGCACGGGGAAGTCCTCGCCGCCGTGGTTGAGCCGGTCCTGCTTGGCGCGCACGATGCCCTCGAGGACCGGGTTGACCGCCTCGAGGTGGCTCGGGTTGGCCGCGAGGTAGACCTTGGTCGTCTCGCCGTCCTCGCCGGTGAACTCACCCTCGGTGCCGAGGTGGTACTTGACGTCACCGGAGCCCTGGACGGACCTGGGGTCGAGCTGGCCCTCGAACTCGCGGAAGATCTGCGCGTAGGACTTGCCGGCGATGTTGGCCAGCACGTTGAGGCGGCCGCGGTGCGGCATGCCGATGCAGACCTCGTCCATGCCCTCGCTCGCGGCGCGGGTGAGGATGCGGTCGAGCACCGCGATGACGGACTCGCCGCCCTCCAGGGAGAAGCGCTTCTGCCCGACGAACTTCGTCTGCAGGAAGGTCTCGAAGGCCTCGGCAGCGTTGAGGCGGCGCAGGATCCGCAGCTGCTCGTCGCTCGTGGTCTTGGCGTAGCCGACCTCGACGCGCTCCTGCATCCAGCGACGCTGGTCGGGGTCCTGGATGTGCATGTACTCGATGCCGGTGGTGCGGCAGTAGGAGTCCCGCAGGATGCCCAGGATGTGGCGCAGCTTGAGGAAGGGCTCGCCGCCGAAGCCGCCGGTGGCGAAGTGGCGGTCGAGGTCCCACAGCGTCAGGCCGTGGCTCGTGATGTCGAGGTCCTCGTGGCGACGCTGCTTGTACTCCAGCGGGTCGATGTCGGCCATGAGGTGGCCGCGGACCCGGTAGGAGTGGATGAGCTCCTGCACACGAGCGACCTTGTTGATGTCGTCGTCGTGGGTCGTGGAGATGTCCTGGACCCAGCGCACCGGCTCGTAGGGGATGCGCAGGCTGGCGAAGATCTCGTCGTAGAAGTCCTCCGCGCCGAGGAGCAGCTGGTGCACGACCCGCAGGAACTCACCGGACTGCGCGCCCTGGATGATGCGGTGGTCGTACGTCGAGGTGAGCGTCACCAGCTTGGAGACCGCGTTGCGGTTGAGCGTCTCGGTGCTCGCGCCCTGCCACTCGGCCGGGTAGTCGAGGGCGCCGACGCCGATGATGGCGCCCTGGCCCTTCATGAGGCGGGGGATCGAGTGGACCGTGCCGATGCCGCCGGGGTTGGTCAGCGACATCGTCGTGCCCTGGAAGTCCTCGACGGCCAGCTTGCCGTCGCGGGCCTTCTTGACGACGGCCTCGTAGGCCCGCCAGAAGCCGGTGAAGTCCATCGTCTCCGCGGGCTTGACCGCGGGGACCATGAGCTGGCGGGAGCCGTCGTCCTTCTGCAGGTCGATGGCGATGCCCAGGCCGATGTGCGCGGGCTGGACGACGACGGGCTTGCCCTTCTCGTTCGTCGTGTAGCCGACGTTCATCTCCGGCATCATCCGCAGCGCCTTGATGAGCGCGTAGCCGATGAGGTGGGTGAAGGAGACCTTGCCGCCACGGCTGCGCCCGAGGTGGTTGTTGATGACGATGCGGTTGTCGATGAGCAGCTTCGCGGGGATCGCGCGCACGCTCGTCGCGACCGGGACCTCGAGCGAGGCCTCCATGTTGGTGACGACCCGGGCGGCAGCACCACGAAGGGGGGTGTGCACGTCCTCGGCGACCGGCGCCTCCGCCTTCGCGGGCTTCTGCTCCTCGCGAGGGGTGGGCTCGGCCTTCTTCGCCTCGGCCGGCTTGGGCTCGGCCTTCTTGGGCTCGGTCTTGGCGGGCTCGGCCTGCTTGACCTCAGCCTTCTTGGGCTCGGCCTTCTTGGGCTCGGCCTTGGCGGCGGGCGCGCTCGCGGCGGGGGCCTCCCCCTTCGCCGTGGTGCCGTTGGAGCTCCCGCCAGCCTGTCCCGGCGTGTAGTTCTCGAAGAACTCCCACCACGCCTTGTCTACGCTGTTCCGATCCTGCGTGAACTGCTGGTAGAGCTCGTCCACCAGCCACTCGTTGGGGCCGAAGTCGTCCATGGACACGGAGCCATCCTGGGGGTCAGGCACGGCGCATACGCCTCTTTCGTCACAGTCGCGATCAGGGCCCGAAGTCAGCGCGGACCCACCGGGTCAGCCTAACGTGACGAACACCATGCCCGGCCACCGGGCACACCAGACGAGACTCGGGCGATGGCCGCAATCCGCGAGGGATACGAGCCACCACCCGAGTCTCGGTCAGGGCGAAGGGGGAACCCCCTCAGCTGATGTCCTTGCGGTTGCTCAGGAACGAGCCGACGACCGTGAGTGCGGCCGCGTACCCGATGAGGATGAGCGCGCACACCCACCAGGTGAAGTACGGGCTCTCCGCGCCTGCGGTCATCGTGCCGTTGGTCGGGTCGCCCGTGACGAGCATCCCCGTCGTGAGGTTGCCCGGGATGAACTTGCTCGCGGTGGTCCACCCCAGCAGGCCGAAGGCGATGTTGAGGATCAGCTGGCCGAGGAAGCCGAAGGCCACCGCGAGCAGCACGGCCGCGATCTGGTTGCGCACGAGCATGCCGAAGCCGAAGCCGATGAGCGTCCAGACGATCGTCGCGACGACCGAGGTGCCGAGCGAGGAGAGCACCTCGCTGTTGCCGAGGAGCAGGGGAGCGCCGTCCTTGAAGAGGGTCAGCACGAGCGCGCCGCCGCCGACCGAGGCGATGACGTGGACGAGCCCGAGGACGGCACCGACGACGACGACCGCGAGGGTCTTGGCCACGGCGACGACCCACCGGCGCGGGGTGGCCAGGTAGGTCGCGGTCGCGGTCTTGTGCCGGTACTCCGTCGTGATGAGCAGGACACCGAGGGCCAGCGGGAAGAGCGCCGAGAGGCTGCCGAAGTTCCCCAGCAGGCCGGCGGTGTAGATCATCTGGCCCAGCGCCGGGGTCATCTCGTCGAAGCCGGCGCTGGAGCCGTCGGGGTTGGTCAGGCCGAGGAAGGAGGCGCCGGCCATCGACAGGAGGAAGGCGGCGACCGCCATCCCGATGCCCATGCCCCACCAGAGCTTGGTCGTGAAGATCTTGCGGATCTCGGAGGTGATGGAACCCAACATCAGCCGTTCACCCCTTCCTTGCCCTCGATCGTGGCGGCCGTGGCCGGGGCGGAGGGCCCCCCGGTGGCGAGATTGCGGTTGGTGCCCTCGGTGAGGGAGAAGAACAGCTGCTCGAGGTCGGCGCCGAGGGAGCGCAGCTCGTGCACCGGGACGCCGGCGCGCAGCGCGACGTCGCCGATGAGGCGCAGGTCCTCGGTCTGGGCGACGATGCCGCCGTCCTCCTGGCGGGAGGCGACGACGTCGGCGACCCGAAGGGCGCCGAGCAGGGAATCGGGGTCGGTCGTGCGCACGAGGGTGGTCGCGCCGCCGCGCAGGTCGTCGACCGTGCCCTCCTTCACGAGCTTGCCGTTGGCGAGGATGACGACGTCGTCGACGGTCTGCTCGATCTCCTGCAGCATGTGGCTGGAGATGAGGATCGTGCGCCCCTCGACGTCGGCGAGGTGGCGCAGGAACCCCCGCAGCCACCGGATGCCCTCGGGGTCGAGACCGTTGGCCGGCTCGTCGAGGACGAGCAGCCGGGGGTCGCCGAGCAGGGCCGCGGCCAGCCCGAGGCGTTGGCGCATGCCCATGCTGTAGCCGCCCGCGTTCTTGCGGGCGGCGGCCGGGATGCCGGTGAGCTCGAGGAGCTCGTCGACACGGCTGTTCGGCGCACCGATCGTCGCGGCGAGCACCCGCAGGTGGTCGCGGCCCGAGCGGCCGGGGTGGAAGTTGGTCGCCTCCAGCGCGGCACCGACGACCCGCAGCGGCTGGTCGAGCTCGCGGTAGGTCTTGCCGTCGATGGTCGCCGTGCCGTGGTTCTGGCGCACGAGGCCGAGCAGCATGCGCAGGGTCGTCGTCTTGCCGGCGCCGTTCGGGCCGAGGAAGCCGGTGACCCGGCCAGGCTCGACCGAGAAGGTCAGGTCGTCGACAGCGGTGAAGCTGCCGAACCTCTTGGTCAGGTTGCGCACCTCTACGCGCGCGCCCTCTTTCGTCATGGGGTCCCCCTTCGTCTGGAAATGCTGGCCCCATGCAACCACGCGGGCCGTGGTGCCCCCCAATAGGTTTCGTCCGCGTCCCCTCCCCACCGCTCCCTGAGGAGGTCGCAACCCCACCGCTCCCTGAGGAGGTCGCAACCCCACCGCTCCCTGAGGAGGTCGCGCAGCGACCGTCTCGAAGGGCGCCCACCCCACCGCTCCCTGAGGAGGCCCCACCCCACCGCTCCCTGAGGAGGTCGCGCAGCGACCGTCTCGAAGGGGGCCACCCCCACCGCTCCCTGAGGAGGTCGCGCAGCGACCGTCTCGAAGGGGGGCCACCCCCACCGCTCCCTGAGGAGGTCGCGCAGCGACCGTCTCGAAGGGCGCGCCGCCGCCGACAACTGTGGATAACTCCCTTCGTCCCCTCGCCGACCCTGCTGGGATCGAGCGATGGCACACGTCTACATGCTCAGGTGCGCCGACGGGAGCTACTACGTCGGCAGCACGCACCACCTGGAGTCGCGCTTGCGCCAGCACAGCGCAGGCAGGGGAGCGCAGTACACGAGTACCCGCACACCCGTGGAGCTCGTCTGGTCGCTGGAGACCGAGCGCGTCGTCGAGGCGTATGCGCTGGAGCGGAAGCTGCACGGCTGGTCGCGCGCGAAGAAGGAGGCGCTCATCCGGGGGGACTTCGGCGCGATCCAGGCGGCGGCCAGGCGGCGGAGCTGAGGTGGGCGCCCCCTTCGAGACGGTCGCTGCGCGACCTCCTCAGGGAGCGGTGGGGCGGGCGCCCCCTTCGAGACGGTCGCTGCGCGACCTCCTCAGGGAGCGGTGGGTGGAGCGTGCGCGGGGCCGGCGCCCCCTTCGAGACGGTCGCTGCGCGACCTCCTCAGGGAGCGCTGGGCGGGGAGTCTCAGGGAGCGGTGGGGGACGCCCCGTAGAATCCGACGGACCATGACCATCGGTCTCCTCGTCCTCGCCCTCGTCCTGACCCTCGGTACCGCCCTCTTCGTCGCCGCCGAGTTCTCGCTCGTGGCCCTCGACCGCCCCTCCGTGCAGCGGGCCGTCGACAACGGGGACACCGCGGCCAAGCCGGTCCTCACCTCCCTTCGCACCCTCTCCACGCTGCTGTCCGCGTGCCAGATCGGCATCACGGTCACCACGCTCGCCCTCGGTTTCATCGCGAACCCGGCGATCGGCGCGCTCATCTCGCCCGGGCTGGAGGCGGCCGGCATGTCCGAGGCCGTCGCCGGCTCCACGGCGTCCGGGCTCGCGCTGGTCATCGCCACCGCGTTCTCGATGATCCTCGGCGAGATGGTGCCCAAGACCCTCGCCGTCTCGGCGCCGCTCGCCACGGCCAAGGTCGTCGCGCTGCCGATGCGCATCATCGGTGTGCTCTTCAAGCCGCTGATCTTCATCCTCAACGGCAGCGCCAACTGGGTGCTCCACCGCCTGGGCGTCGAGCCGCAGGAGGAGCTGTCCGCCGCCCGCAGCCCCGCCGAGCTCGCCTCGCTCGTGCGCACCTCTGTCGAGGCCGGCACGCTCGACTCCGGGACGGCGCGCCTGGTGACCCGCTCGCTCGGCTTCGGCGACCAGACCGCCGCCGACGTCATGACTCCGCGCAACCGTGCCACCTCGATCGACCGCACCGCCTCCGCCGAGGACCTCGTCGCGCTCGCGCGCAGCACGGGCCACTCGCGCTTCCCCGTCACGGGTGAGGACTGGGACGACATCGACGGCGTCGTCCACGTCAAGCGCGCCATCGCTGTGCCGCACGAGCGTCGCGCGTCCGTGCCGATCTCCGCGCTGATGATCGACCCCGTCGTCGTCCCCGAGACCCTGCGCCTGGACCCGCTGCTCATCCAGCTGCGCGACTCGGGCCTGCAGATGGGCGTCGTCGTCGACGAGTACGGCGGCACCGCGGGCGTGGTGACGCTCGAGGACCTCGTCGAGGAGATCGTCGGCGAGGTCAACGACGAGCACGACAAGGCGCAGACGACCGGCCGCGCGCTCGGCGACGGTGTCTGGACCGTGCCCGGGCTGTGGCGCCCCGACGAGGTGCGTGACCGCATCGGCGCGCCCGTGCCCGAAGGCTCGTCCTACGAGACCGTCGGCGGCTGGGTCATGGCCGAGCTGGGCCGGGTGCCCGAGGTCGGCGACGTCGTCGAGCTCGAGGGCTGGCAGGTCACGGTGGCCGACATGGACACCCGTCGTGTGGACCGGTTGCGGTTCGTCGAGACGGACGCCACGAGCGACGAAGGGGGTGAGCCGGCATGACCACCGTGCTCATCACCGCGGCGCTCCTGCTGGCCAATGCCTTCTTCGTGGGCGCCGAGTTCGCCGCGATGTCCGCGCGGCGCTCGCAGCTCGAACCCCTCGCCGACGCCGGCAACAAGCGGGCGGCCATCGCCGTCGAGGCCCTGCAGCACACCGGCGTCCTGCTGGCCACCTGCCAGCTCGGCATCACCATCTGCTCGGTGCTCCTGGGTGCCATCTCCGAGGCGGCGCTGCACCACGCGCTGCACCCCGTCATGGAGCGCATCGGTGTGCCGGACGCCTTCACCGACGCGACCTCGCTCGTCCTGGCGATCCTCGTCGTCGTCTACCTGCACGTCGTGGTCGGCGAGATGGTCCCCAAGAACCTCGCGATCGCCGGCCCGGAGAAGTCGGCGACGATCCTCGTGCCCCCGCTCATGCAGGTCATGAAGGTCGCCAAGCCGATCATCCTCGCGATGGACTGGGTGTCCAAGGCCTTCGTCCGGGCGATGGGCATCGACCCCAAGGACGAGGTCGGTGCGGCCTTCACCGCCGAGGAGGTCCAGCACATCGTCAGGGAGTCCCACCGGGAGGGGCTCGTCGAGACCGAGAAGTACGGGCTCGTCGGCGCCGCCCTCGAGTTCTCCGACAAGGACGCCGCCGACGTGGGCGTGCCGGTCGCCGACCTCGTGACCGTCCCGCGCGACGCCACCCCGGACGACATCGAGCGGCTCGTCGCCAAGCACGGGTTCTCGCGCTACCCGACGGTCGACGAAGGGGGAGAGCTCACCGGCTACCTCCACCTCAAGGACGTCCTCTACGCCGACGAGACCGAGCGCAGCGAGCCGGTGCCCCGCAAACGCCTGCGCCGCATGGCCACGGTCCGCCCGAGCGACGAGGTCGAGGACGTGCTCGCGACCATGCAGCGCACGGGCACCCACCTGGCCCGGGTCAGCGACGAAGAGGGTGTCGTCCTCGGCGTCGTCTTCCTCGAGGACGTCATCGAGGAGCTCGTGGGAGAGGTGACGGACTCCACGCAGCGGGGGTGACCCCCTTCGCCCGCGCCCCGCGGACCCACCCCAACCCCGGTAGAGGGTCACGTCATGCACCAAGATCACGTTTTTTGTGCACGACGTGACCCTCTACGCGATGGGGGAAGGGGGGATGTGGAGAACTCAGCGGCCGCACCCCGTGAACTCGGCACCCTGTGGGGATGCCCAGACCCCTCGACCTGCCCGAGCCGTACACGGCCGGGACCTTCGCGGTGGCGGCCGCCACCCGTGACGGCGCCAAGATGAGCAGCCTGCGGGCGCTCCCCAACCCCTACCGCGGGGTGCGCAGCCACGTCCTGCCGACCACGCTGACGGAGCGGGCCGAGGCGCTGAGGCTCGTGCGCTCGGACGGGTTCGCGCTGTCGCACTGCTCGGCCGCGGTGCTGCACGGCCTGCCGGTGCCGCTGCAGTGCGGGCACGACGAGATCCACGTCATGAGCGCAGGGTCCAGGGTGCGCAGACCGGGACTGATCGGTCATCGCGGGCTCGAGCTGCGGGAGACCACCGAGGTCGGCGGACAGCGGGCCACCACCCTCGTCGACACCTGGCTCGACCTCGCCCCGCTCCTCACCCTCGACGAGCTGGTCGTCGTGGGGGACGCGGTGGCGCGACGACTCGAGTCGGTGGCGCCGCTGGTCGCGGGGTCGCCCCGGGCCAGGACCCACCGCCAACGGGTGCGTGAGGCCCTGCGCTGGGTCCGGGTCGGCTCGGCCTCGCCGATGGAGACGCGCTCGCGGGTCCTCTTCGTGCGTGGCGGGCTGCCGGAGCCGGAGCTCAATGTCCCGATCTTCGACGCCCGGGGCGGGTGGCTCGCCGAGGGTGACCTCGTGTGGCGCGAGGCCAGGACCGTGGGGGAGTACCAGGGGGCCGTCCACTTCCAGGGGTACCGGCGCGGCGACAAGGACCTCGTCCGCCGTCGCTCGCTCGAGGCGGAGGGCTGGGTGTACGTCGACTTCACCAAGGACGACTACTACCGCCGGGCCCGCCGCGTCCGGCTCGTCGAACGCATGGCTGCAGCCGTGGGGGTCCAGCCGACACGGGCGCAGCTGGCCGAGGTCGCGCGGGCGCCCGGGCTGTTGGGGCCCGCTCCCTCACGGTGCGCGACCGCCCGAGGTGGGTCACCTGATGCACCATGACCGAGGTTTTGCTGCACGACGTGACCCACCACGCAGGAGCGGGCCAGATAGGGGGACAGCACCGGGGTCCTGCGTCCCCTGCGGATGGGCCCCCGGTGCTGCTCCCACCAGCATCCGTCGTCGCGGCCCGGCACGCATCTGCTCGAGGAGGCGAAGGGGGGCCAGGCGATTAGCACGACGTGACAGGGGCGGTGGGATTCGTCATCGCGGATAATCAGCGCACCCGGTCACCCGGCCGGTGGAGGGCGTGAGGGAGGCGCGAGGGGATGGGCCAGGTCGACGAGCGGGTGCAGGGCACCGGCGAGCTGCTCGATCTCGTGGGTCTGGTGGACCTGGGGGAGCTCACGAGTGTGCTCATCGAACGGGTCGGTGAGGAGCTCGGCATCCACCCGCTGCCGGCGCGCCACCAGTGGCCCGGCGACGTGCACGAGCTCGCCCGCCGGTTCCTGCAGTACGTGGCGCAGGGACAGGTCGCGCGGATCAGCGAGCCGGGCAGCATCTGGGTGGGCGTCGGCGCCGAGTGCGCCCGGGCCGGTCTGGACTTCGAGACCCTGGCCGCGGGCATCCGCCTGTCGACGCGCCTGACGCACGGCCACGTGCACCGCTCGCTGCTCGCCCAGGGCCCGGGCGTGGACCACGAGGCCCTGCTCGACCTCCTCGACCGCATCTTCGTCGGGGGCGAAGAGGTCGTCGCGGCCGCACGCGCCGGGTACGCGACCGCCGGCACCCCGCCGAGCGCGGAGGACGAGGCCGCCCGCCGGCTCGGGGGAGTGCTCCTCCACGGTGACGACGGCGCGCTCGTCCTGGCCCACGAGTGCGGGTGGGACGACGACGCGGTCGTGTGCGCGATCATCACCTCGCCCGAGTCCGCGGCGCAGATCCGCCGCGAGTCCGAGTGCCAGGTCGCCTACTACCCGCGCAGCCGCGACGTCGTGCTGCTCCACCCGGTGGCCGAGGACCAGCTGGCGACCACCCTTCGTCCCCTCCTGCGCGGGCACCGGTGCGCCGTCGGACCCGCCGTGCCGATGCTCGACGCGGCCGCCTCGCTCGACCTGGCCTTCCGGGCGCAGCAGCTGGGCCTGGGCTCGGCGGAGGCGACCTTCGCCGACGACCTGATGCTCGAGATCGCCTGCAGCGCCGACCAGGTCGTCTGCGACTCGCTGCGGCGGACCCACCTCAGCGAGCTCGACGACCTCCCGAGCGACCAGCGGGCCATGCTCCTGGCGACGCTCCTGTCATGGCTGCGGCACTGGGGCCATCGGCCGAGCGTCGCCGAGGCCCTCGGCGTGCACCCGCAGACCGTGAGCCACCGGATCAACCGGCTCAAGGACCTGCTCGCCGACGAGCTCGATGAGCCGCACGTGCGTGCCGAGCTGCTCGTCCTGCTGACCGCGATGTCCGTGAGCGAGGCCTGGCAGGTCCCCTGAGGCGCGATCGGCGTGGCGCCCGCCACATCTGGCCGCGATGCTGGAGCATGCTGGGGTTCTCCGCATCGACCAGGAGTGTGAGCATGTCCAGCACAGAGACCACAGAGGTGAAGCCCAGAGAGGGCTTCTCATCACGCAGGGTCTTCATCTTCGCCGCGATCGGATCAGCCGTCGGGCTGGGCAACATCTGGCGCTTCCCCTACGTGGCCTACGAAGGGGGCGGCGGCGCCTTCATCATCCCGTACCTGTGCGCGCTGCTCTTCGCAGGCATCCCGCTGCTCTACCTCGACTACGCGATCGGCCACCGCTTCCGCGGGTCGGCCCCCCTCTCCCTTCGCCGGCTGCACCGTGGCGCGGAGTGGCTCGGTTGGTGGCAGGTGCTCATCTGCACCGTCATCGCCGTCTACTACGCCGCGATCCTCGCCTGGGCCGCGAAGTACACGCTGCTGTCCTTCACCAAGGGCTGGGGCGCCGACCCGGAGGCCTACTTCTTCGGTGACTACCTCCAGGCCGCGCCCGAGCCCGGGCCGACCTTCGACTTCGTCCCCGGCATCCTCATCACGATGGTGCTCGTCTGGGTCGTGACGATCGGCGTCCTCGCGCTGGGTGTCCAGACCGGCATCGGCCGCACCGCCGTCATCTTCATCCCCGTGCTCATCCTCGCCTTCATCGTGCTCGTCGCCCAGGCGCTCACGCTCGACGGGGCCATGGACGGGCTCAACGCCTTCTTCACCCCCGACTGGGGCGCGCTGACGCACGGCAGCGTGTGGATCTCGGCCGTCGGGCAGATCTTCTTCAGCCTCTCCGTCGGCTTCGGCATCATGATCACGTACTCCAGCTACGTCGACCGCAAGACCGACATGACCGGCTCCGGCGCGGTCGTCGGCTTCTCCAACTCCGGCTTCGAGCTGCTCGCCGGCATCGGTGTCTTCGCCGCGCTGGGCTTCATGGCGCAGGCCGCGGGCAAGGAGGTCAGCGAGGTCGTCGCCAACGGCATCGGCCTGGCCTTCGTCGCCTTCCCGACGATCATCAACGAGGCGCCCGGTGGCCTCGTCATCGGCGTGCTCTTCTTCGGCGCACTGCTGCTGGCCGGCCTGACCTCGCTCATCTCGATCGTCGAGGTCGTCATCGGCGCCGTCCGCGACAAGGTCGGCATCTCGCGCCGGGCGGCGACCTTCGTCGTCGGTGTGCCGATGGCTGCCGTGAGCATCCTGATGTTCTCGACCACCGGCGGCATCTACGTGCTCGACACGATGGACGCCTTCGTCAACAGCTTCGGCATCATCGCCGTCGCGGCCGTGATGATGCTGGCCGTGACCTACGCCTTCCGCAAGCTCGGTCTGCTGCGCGCCCACCTCGACGCGCGCAGCTCGATCAAGCTCAAGGGCTGGTGGCCGGCCCTCATCGCCGTGGTCATCCCGCTGCTGCTCGTCGTCATGCTGTGGCAGGAGCTCACGGCGAAGCTCGACGCGCCCTACGAGAAGTACCCGGCCGACCTGCTGGGCGTCTTCGGCTGGGGCATGGTCATCGCCCTGCCGATCCTGGCGATCCTGCTCTCGCTGCTGCCGTGGCGGGGCGACGTGTCGCTCGACGACGCACCCGACGTCCTCGTCGACGGGGGTGAAAACCCATGACCACGACGGCCATCATCATGATGATCATCTCGATCCTCGTCATCTGGGGCGGCCTCGTCCTCGCGATCGTCAACCTGCTCAAGCGGGGTGACTCCGCGGTGGACGACATCCGCGAGTTCGAGATCCACCGCGACCTCTGACGAGACCTCCCCACGAGGGAGCGAAGGGGGGCCGGACGACACCACGTCGTCCGACCCCCCTTAGTCATGGCGCGCCCGGGCATGACGAAGGGCCGCCAGCTGGTGCTGGCGGCCCCTCGGAAGAACGCGCCCCCGGCAGGATTCGAACCTGCGGCCCCTGGTACCGGAAACCAGTGCTCTATCCCCTGAGCTACGGAGGCGGGATTGTGCCCGGTGAGGTTAGCACCGGGCAGGCCAGTCCCGAGAATCGACCGGCGCACCGGGCACGGACACCGCGCACCTAGACTGGGCGACCGTGACCCCCGAAGAGCTTTCCGCAGCGATCCGTGCCGCCCTGACCGCCGCCGTCGAGACCGGCGAGCTGAGCGTCGAGGTGCCCGCCGAGATCCGCGTGGAGCGACCCAAGCAGAAGGGCCACGGCGACTGGACGAGCAACCTGTCCATGCAGCTGGCCAAGCCCGCCGGCATGAAGCCCCGCGACGTCGCTGCGGTCCTCGCCGAGCGGCTGCGCGCCCACCCCGGCATCGCCGACCTCGAGATCGCCGGGCCGGGGTTCATCAACATCACCCTCGACGCGGCGTCCGCGGGGGAGCTCGCCCGCAGCATCGTCGAGGCCGGCGCGGTCTACGGGCACAACGAGGCCATGGCCGGGCACACGATCAACATCGAGTTCATCTCCGCCAACCCCACCGGCCCGCTGCACATCGGCCACACCCGCTGGGCCGCGCTCGGTGACGCGATGCGCCGGCTCCTCGCGGCCTCCGGGGCCGACGTCACCGCCGAGTACTACATCAACGACGCGGGCGCGCAGATGGACAACTTCGGCGCCTCGATCGTCGCTCGGGCGAAGGGGGAGCCCACCCCCGAGGGCGGGTACCCGGGTCCCTACGTCGACGACCTGGCGGCGACCGCCCTTCGTGCTCGTCCCGACCTGCTGCAGCTGCCCGCCGACGAGCAGCTGGCCACCGCCCGCCGGCTCGGCTACGAGGCCCAGCTCGCCGACATCCGCTCGACCCTCGAGGACTTCGGCGTGCACTTCGACGTCTGGTTCTCCGAGCAGACCCTGCACGAAGGGGGAGCGGTCGAGTCCGCGATCGCGCGGCTGCGCGAGCAGGGGCACGTCGACGACCGGGACGGCGCCGTGTGGCTGCGCACGACCGACTTCGGCGACGACAAGGACCGCGTGCTCATCCGGGCCGACGGGGTGCCGACCTACTTCGCCGCCGACGCCGCGTACTACCTGAGCAAGAAGGACCGCGGGTTCCCCGAGAAGATCTACCTGCTCGGCGCCGACCACCACGGCTACGTCAGCCGGCTCAAGGCGATCGCCGCCTGCGCCGGCGACGACCCGGCGACCAACATCGAGATCCGTATCGGCCAGCTGGTCAACCTGGGTGGGGCCAAGCTGTCCAAGCGCGCCGGCAACATCATCGAGCTGCGCGACCTCGTCTCCTGGATCGGCACCGACGCGGTGCGCTACTCGCTCGCCCGGTACCCCGCGGACTCGCCGCTCAGCCTGGACGGCGAGGAGCTGCGCAAGCAGACCAACGACAACCCGGTCTTCTACGTGCAGTACGCCCACGCCCGCACCTCCAACGTCGCCCGCCTCGCGGCCGAGGACGGCGTCGACCGCTCGGCCGGCTTCGACCCGAGCCTGCTGTCCGACCCGACCGAGGCGACGCTGCTCGCGGCGCTCGGCGACTTCCCCCGGGTCGTCGCGCACGCCGCCGAGCTGCGCGAGCCGCACCGGGTCGCGCGCTACCTCGAGGACCTCGCCGGCCACTTCCACAAGTGGTACGACACCTGCCGCGTGCGCCCGCGCTCGGACGAGGAGATCACGGACACCCACCGCACCCGCCTGTGGCTCAACGACGCGACCCGCCAGGTGCTCGCCAACGGCCTCGACCTGCTCGGCGTCTCCGCGCCCGAGCGGATGTGAGGTCGGCATGGCGACCAACATGAGGGCCCACGAGGCCGGCATCCTCCATGCCGAGGGCTACGGCGCGGCACCGCAGTGGCTGCCCTTCCCGCAGGACGTCATGGAGCTGCTCCCGCAGCTGTGGCCGGTCAACATCGGGCGCGACGGCAGCGGTGTGCTCACCGTCGCGGGCGTGCCCGTGACCGACCTCGCCCGGGACTTCGGCACCGCGGCGTACGTCGTCGACGAGGACGACTTCCGGGCGCGGGCCCGGGCCTTCCGCGACGACTTCACCGCCCCCTTCGAGGCCGTGGCCGGCGCGGACGTCTACTACGCCGGCAAGGCCTTCCTGTGCTCCGCGGTCGCCCGCTGGGTCATGGACGAGGGCCTGAACCTCGACACCTGCAGCGGCGGCGAGCTCGCCGTGGCGCAGCGCGTCGGCTTCCCGCCCGAGCGGATCGCGCTGCACGGCAACAACAAGAGCGTCGCCGAGCTGCGCCGCGCGCTCGAGTACGGCGTCGGTCGCATCGTCGTCGACTCCTTCGAGGAGATCGACCGGGTCGCGGCGCTCGCCGCCGAGCTCGGTGTCGTCGCCCCGGTCATGGTGCGCGTCACCGTCGGCGTCGAGGCGCACACCCACGAGTTCATCGCCACCGCCCACGAGGACCAGAAGTTCGGCTTCTCCCTCGCCGGCGGCCAGGCCCGGGCCGCGATCGACGCGATCGTGGCGAAGGGGGAGCACCTGCGCCTCCTCGGCCTGCACAGTCACATCGGCAGCCAGATCTTCGACGTCTCCGGCTTCGAGATCGCCGCCCGCCGCCTCGTCGCCCTGCACACCGAGGTCGCCGACGAGCACGGCATCGCGATGCCGGAGATGGACCTCGGCGGCGGCTACGGCATCGCCTACACCTCCGAGCACGAGCCGCTCACGCCCGGGCAGCTCGGCACCCAGATGGCCGAGCTCGTCGACCGCGAGCTCAAGGAGTTCCGCGACGGCCACCCCGACGCGGCGCTGCCCCGCATCTCCATCGAGCCCGGCCGCGCGATCGCCGGCCCGAGCGCCTTCACGCTCTACGAGGTCGGCACCGTCAAGGACGTCGAGCTCGGCCACGGCGCCGTGCGCTCCTACGTGAGCGTCGACGGCGGCATGAGCGACAACGTGCGCACGGCCCTCTACGGCGCCGACTACTCGTGCACGCTCGCCGGACGCTCCTCGAGCGCGCCGCCGCGGCTCGTGCGCGTCGTCGGGCGGCACTGCGAGAGCGGCGACATCGTGGTCATGGACGAGTACCTCCCGGCCGACATCGCCCCCGGCGACCTCATCGCCGTGCCCGGCACCGGCGCGTACTGCCGCAGCCTGTCCAACCAGTACAACCACACCCCGCGTCCACCGGTCCTCGCCGTGCGCGAGGGGCAGGCGCGGGTCATCGTGCGTCGCGAGACGATCGATGACCTGCTCGCCCTCGACGTCGACGAGCCCAGTCCGTCCCAGGAGGTCCGATGACCACCGCGCCCGCCCCCCTTCGTGTCGCTCTCCTCGGTGGAGGCGTCGTCGGCGGCGCCGTCGCCCGCCAGCTGGCGCTGCAGGCCGACGACCTGGCCCACCGGGTCGGCCGGCCGCTCGAGCTCGTCGGCATCGCGGTGCGCCGCCCCGGCCGCGACCGCTCCGAGCTCGGCGTCGACCCGGCGCTCTTCACGACCGACGCCGAGGAGCTGGTGACCCGCGCCGACATCGTCGTCGAGGTCATCGGCGGCATCGAGCCGGCCCGCAGCCTGATCCTGTCGGCCATGGAGCACGGCGCGTCCGTCGTCACGGCCAACAAGGCCCTGCTCGCCGAGGACGGCCCGACGCTCTACGCCGCGGCGGCCGCGCACGGCGTCGACCTGTACTACGAGGCGGCCGTCGCCGGCGCGATCCCGATCCTGCGGCCGATCCGCGACTCGCTCGCGGGCGACTCCATCCGCCGCGTCATCGGCATCGTCAACGGCACGACCAACTTCGTCCTCGACGCGATGGACACCAGCGGCGCCGGGTTCACCGAGACGGTCGAGCGCGCCCAGGCGCTCGGCTACGCCGAGGCCGACCCGACGGCCGACGTCGAGGGCTTCGACGCGGCCGCCAAGGCCGCGATCCTGTCCTCGCTCGCCTTCCACACGCGGGTCTCCAGCGCGGACGTGCACCGCGAGGGCATCACCGAGGTGAGCGCCCGCGACATCGCCGCTGCCCGCGAGATGGGCTGCGTCGTCAAGCTGCTCGCGATCTGCGAGCGGGTCGACGGCCCGGACGGGCCGGGCATCTCGGCCCGCGTCCACCCCGCGCTCATCCCGCTCTCGCACCCGCTCGCCTCGGTGCGCGAGGCGTACAACGCCGTCTTCGTCGAGGCGGAGGGTGCCGGTGACCTGATGTTCTACGGCCAGGGCGCCGGTGGCGACCCGACCGCCAGCGCGGTCCTCGGCGACATCGTCGCCGTCGCCCGCACGCGGGTCCTCGGCGGTCGCGGGCCGGGGGAGAGCGCCTACGCGGAGCTGCCCGTCCTGCCCATCGGCCAGGCGATCACGCGCTACCACGTGAGCCTCGAGGTCGCCGACAAGCCGGGCGTGCTCGCCGCCGTGGCCACCGTCTTCGCCCGCCAGGGCGTGTCCATCGAGACCGTCCGCCAGCAGGTCGTCACCGACGACCAGGACGTATCGCGGGCGATGCTCATCATCGTCACGCACGCGGCGACCGACGCCGCGCTCTCCGCGACCGTCGACGAGCTCGCCGGGCTCGACACGGTCAACGAGGTCACCTCCGTCATGCGTGTTGAAGGGAACTGATCCATGGCAGCCCACCAGTGGCGCGGCGTCATCACCGAGTACGCGGACCGGCTCCCCATGCTGGCCGGGGCCCCGGTCATCACCCTGCGCGAAGGGGGGACCCCCCTCATCCCCGCCGAGCACCTCAGCGAGCTCGTCGGCGCGCAGGTGCACGTCAAGTACGAGGGCCTGAACCCGACCGGCTCCTTCAAGGACCGCGGGATGACGGCCGCGATGACGATGGCGGCGGGCAAGGGCGCCAAGGCGGTCATCTGCGCCTCGACCGGCAACACCTCTGCCTCGGCCGCGGCCTACGCCACCAAGGCCGGCATGACCTGCGCCGTCCTCGTCCCCGAGGGCAAGATCGCGATGGGCAAGCTCTCGCAGGCCATCGCCCACGGCGCGACCCTGCTGCAGGTCGACGGCAACTTCGACCACTGCCTCGACGTCGCCCGCAAGCTCGCCGAGGCCTACCCGGTCGAGCTGGTCAACTCGGTCAACCCGGCGCGGATCGAGGGGCAGAAGACCGCCTCCTTCGAGATCGTCGACGCCCTGGGCGATGCCCCGGACATCCACTGCCTGCCGGTCGGCAACGCCGGCAACATCACCGCGTACTGGCGCGGCTACCGCGAGTACGCGAGCGAGACCGAAGGGGTGTCCGGCCTGCTCGCGCCCGTCGCGACGCGTCTGCCGCAGATGTGGGGCTTCCAGGCCGCCGGCTCCGCGCCGATCGTCCTCGGTCACCCGGTCGACGAGCCCGACACGATCGCCACCGCGATCCGCATCGGCAACCCGGCCTCGTGGCAGCAGGCCGTCGAGGCCCGCGACGACTCCGGCGGCCGCATCGAGGCGGTCACCGACGAGGAGATCCTGGCGGCGCACCGTCTCCTGTCCTCGCGCGAGGGGATCTTCGTCGAGCCGGCCTCCGCGGCGTCCGTCGCCGGCCTGCTCAAGGCCTCGGCCACCGGCCTCGTCCCGGCCGACGCGACGATCGTCTGCACGGTGACCGGTCACGGACTGAAGGACCCGCAGTGGGCGCTGAAGAACGCCGACGGCAGCGACATCGCCCCGGTCAGCGTGCCGGCGGAGGCCTACGCGATCGCCAGCGAGCTCGGTCTGCAGGGCTGAGGGTGACGATCGCTCCGGGGACCGCGGTCAGCCTCAGGGTGCCCGCGTCCAGCGCCAACCTCGGACCGGGCTTCGACTGCGTCGGCATGGCGCTCGGCGTCTGGGACGAGTGCACCGTCACCGTCACGCAGGAGCCCGGGCTCGTCGTCGAGGTCGCCGGGTCGGGGTCCGAGTCGGTCCCACGCGACGAGAGCCACCTCGTCGTGCGCACGCTCATCACCGCGTGGCAGCACCTCGACGTGCCGGTCCCGGCCGGGCTGCGGCTGAGCGCGACCAACACCGTGCCGCACGGTCGCGGGCTCGGCTCGTCGGCGACCGCGATCGTCACCGGCGTCGCCGCGGCGCACGCGCTCGCGGTCCGCGGGGGCGCCCTCGCGGGGGAGGAGATCGACCTCGAGGTCGTCAACACCATCGCCGCCGCGCTCGAGGGCCACCCGGACAACAGCTCCGCCAGCGTCTACGGCGGTGCGACCCTCTCCGTGACCACCGCGGGCTCGCCGATGCCGCGGACCCGGACCGTCCCCCTTCGCCTGCACGAGGACATCGTCCCCGTCGTGCTCGTGCCGGACGCGACGCTCAGCACGCACACGGCCCGCTCGGTCCTGCCCGAGGTCGTGCCGCTCGGCACCGCCGCGGCGAACTCGGCGCGCACGGGCCTGCTCGTGCACGCGCTCACCGCCGCACCCGAGCTGCTCGTCGAGGCGACGACCGACCTGCTCCACCAGGAGGCGCGGCGCCCGAGCTACCCGACGAGCATGGCGCTCGTCGACGCGCTGCGCGGCGCCGGGTACGCCGCGACGATCTCCGGCGCCGGCCCCTCCGTCCTCGTCCTCACCACCCACGAGCGGGTCGACGGGGTGGCCCCGCTCGTCCCCGCCGGCTGGCAGGTCCTCACGCCCGGCGTCCCCACCGAGGGCGTCCACCTCGTCTGACGCGCCGCGCGATGCGGCTACAGGCAGGTGCAGTGATACATTGGCCATGCTCCTTCGAGGTCCGGTGCATCGACGAACCAGTCGAGTCGCACATGAGGGCCCGGAGCTCCCCCCACGTGAGTGCCCTCGGCCTCCGGGCCCGGCACGCAGCCGTGGGGATCTCACCACACATCCCGCTCTTGACGGGACTCATCAGGCCCGCCCTGTGCGGCTGGCCCTACGAGGGAAAGGGTCCTTCGTGACCGACACCACCACCGGCGCCAGCGCCGAGACCGCTGAGCAGCCCCGCCGCTCCGGCGCTCTCAGCGCGATGCGCCTCGCCCAGCTCCAGCAGCTCGCCTCGAGCATGGGGATCACCGGCACCGCCAAGATGCGCAAGAGCGACCTGCTCGCGGCCATCCGCGAGCGGCAGTCCGGCTCGTCCGCCCCGGCGCGCACGTCCGCCCCGGCCGGCGACGCCCCGCGCGCTGACAAGGCTCCCGCCGAGACGACGCGTGCCGCTGAGGTGCCCGTCGACACGGCCCCGGCGACCCAGGCGTCGGCCGCCCAGGCGCCCGCCGTCGAGGCCCCGGCCACCACGGCGCCTGCCGAGGCCCCGAGCGCCCGGCAGACCGACTCCGGGCAGCAGGAGGGCGAGCGCGAGCAGGCCGACCGCGGCCGCGAGCGCTCCGCCGACCGCGACCGCGGTGGTAACGACCGCCAGCAGGGCGAGCGCACCGACCGCCAGCAGGGTGGCAACCGCGACCGCAACCAGGGCGGCAACGACCGCCAGCAGGGCGGCAACGACCAGGGCGGCAACCGCGACCGCAACCAGGGCGACCGCAACCAGGGCGACCGCAACCAGGACGACCGCAACCAGCAGGGTCGCCACGACCAGGGTGGCGACGACGAGCGCGGCGGCCGTCGCAGCCGCAACCGCAACCGCAACCGCAACCGGGACAAGCGTCGCGGCGGCGGCCAGCAGTTCGACGAGACCGAGCCGCAGATCTCCGAGGACGACGTGCTCGTCCCCGTCGCGGGCATCCTCGACGTCCTCGACAACTACGCCTTCGTGCGCACCTCGGGGTACCTGCCCGGCCCGGGCGACGTCTACGTACCGCTCGGCATGGTCAAGCGCAACGGCCTGCGCAAGGGGGACGCCGTCACCGGTCAGGTCAAGGCGACCCGCGAGGGCGAGGAGCTGCAGCAGCCGACCGTCGGCACCAAGGGCAACCGCGGGAAGTACAACCCGCTGGCCAAGCTCGAGACGATCAACGGGATGACGCCCGAGGACGCGAAGCGTCGGGTGGAGTTCGGCAAGCTCACGCCGCTGTACCCACAGGAGCGGCTGCGCCTGGAGACCGAGTCCAACATCCTCACCACCCGGATGATCGACCTCGTCGCCCCCATCGGCAAGGGCCAGCGCGG
Source organism: Janibacter terrae NBRC 107853 (assembly GCF_001591405.1). Taxonomy (GTDB): domain Bacteria; phylum Actinomycetota; class Actinomycetes; order Actinomycetales; family Dermatophilaceae; genus Janibacter; species Janibacter terrae. Next base: position 823,092 of record NZ_BCUV01000006.1, on the reverse strand, counting down.
CCTCATCGTCGCCCCGGCCAAGGCCGGCAAGACGATGGTCATGCAGTCGCTCGCCAACGCCATCACGACCAACAACCCGGAGTGCCACCTCATGGTCGTCCTCGTGGACGAGCGTCCCGAGGAGGTCACCGACATGCAGCGCGCGGTCAAGGGTGAGGTCATCGCCTCCACCTTCGACCGCCCGGCCGACGACCACACGACGGTCGCCGAGCTCGCGATCGAGCGCGCCAAGCGCCTCGTCGAGATGGGCCACGACGTCGTCGTGCTCCTCGACTCGATCACCAAGCTGGGTCGCGCCTACAACCTCGCCGCCCCGGCGAGCGGGCGCATCATGTCCGGTGGTGTCGACTCCGCGGCGCTCTACCCGCCGAAGAAGTTCTTCGGTGCCGCCCGCAACATCGAGAACGGCGGCTCGCTGACGATCCTGGCGACCGCACTCGTCGAGACCGGCTCGCGCATGGACGAGGTGATCTTCGAGGAGTTCAAGGGCACGGGCAACATGGAGCTCAAGCTCGACCGTGGCCTGGCGAACCGGCGCATCTTCCCGGCCGTCGACGTCAACGGCTCCGGCACCCGGCGTGAGGAGATCCTCCTCGCGCCCGAGGAGCTGCGGATCATGTGGAAGCTGCGTCGGGTCCTCGCGGCCCTCGACACCCAGCAGGGTGTCGAGCTGCTCCTGGACCGGCTGCGCAAGACCAAGACGAACTACGAGTTCCTCTCCCAGGTCGCGGCGACCAGCTCCATCAAGCTCGGCGACGAGGACGAGACCGCCTGACGGTCAACGCGATTCGTCGACCCGGCCGGCGTCCCTGAGGGGCGCCGGCCGAGTCGTGCCGCCACCACGCAGAGCCCCTAGGATGACGACCACCATGCCTCTCGACCTCTCCGACCCCATGCTGCGTGCGGCCCTGTGGCTCACCGTGGGACCGGTCGTCCTCGGCCTCGTCGTGTGGATCCTGCGACGGATCGCGACCCGCTGGGTGCGCCGTCGTGCCGACCGGGACGGCCGCTGAGCCTCAGTCCTCTGTCGCGGCCGGCCGCTCGACCCGTCGACGCATCTCGGGGAAGGGCGAGGGCTCGAAGCCGAAGTTCTCGTAGATGTCCCGCCCCGCCTCGGTGGCGTTGAGCGTGATGACCTCGACGTCGGTCTCCTCCTCGAACCACTCGAGCAGCGCCCCGAGGACGGCGTGGGTGAAGCCCAGCCGACGGTGGCGGGGGAAGGTCGCGATGTTGGTGACCAGGCCCCCTGCGCCGGCGCGGGTCGGCGAGGGCATCAGGTCGAGGACCTGGCCGATGGCGCACGAGACGACCGTGCCGTTGGCCTCGGCGACGACGACGTGGGTGCTCCCGTCGGCGAGGCGACGCTGCAGCCACCGGGAGGAGTCCTGCTGCCACCGGATGTCGGACACCTCCTCGGTGGAGGTGCCCATGGCCTCGAACATCAGGGCCCGCAGCGCCACGATCGTCGCGATGTCCCCGACGACCGCCGGGCGGATCACCGAGCCCTCGACGGGGCCGGGCGTGGACCCCCTTCGTCGATCGCGTGCGGGGCGACGGGGCAGGCGGGGGCGGGGTGGAGCCATGGGCCCATCCTGCCAGCGCGGCGACGGGCGGCCAGCGGGAACATCCGCGCCCACCCGCGTGTTTTGACCACCGTGCCACCACTGCGGCACAATTCATGGTTGGTCCGGTTCACGGCACGCGGCACAGAGCCCGCAGCTGTTCGGCCCCGAGCAGGGGCGCAGCGTCGACCCGGATGACATCGACCCGAGGAGCACCACGTGAAGAAGGACATCCACCCCACCTACGAGATGACGACCGTCTCGTGCACCTGCGGCAACACCTTCACCACCCGCAGCACCAAGGGCGACGGCCAGATCCGCGCCGAGGTCTGCAGCCAGTGCCACCCGTTCTACACGGGCAAGCAGAAGATCATGGACACCGGTGGTCGCGTGGCCCGCTTCCAGAAGCGCTACGGCCAGAAGGCTCCGGCCAACTGACCCGCACGATGCGCCGGCCAGCCCCTCGGGGGTGGCCGGCGCATTCGTGTCCCCACCTGCTGTCCCACCCGTGACCCGCCAGGAGGCACCGTGCTCGAGTCCGTCGAGGCACTGATCGCCGAGCACGCCGAGCTCGAGCGCTCGCTCGCCGACCCCGCGGTCATCGGTGACCCCGACCGGCTGCGCACCGTCAACCGCCGCTACGCGGAGCTCACGCCGGTCGTGACCGCTCAGCACGAGCTCGACCTGGCGACCGGGGACCTCGAGGCGGCGCGCGAGCTGGCCGCCGAGGACGCGGCCTTCGCCGTGGAGGTCCCGGCCCTGGAGGAGACGGTCACCGCCCTCGAGGACCGGCTGCGCCGGCTGCTCGTCCCGCGCGACCCCGACGACGACCGCGACGTGATCCTCGAGATCAAGGCGGGCGAAGGGGGAGAGGAGTCGGCCCTCTTCGCCGGCGACCTGCTGCGCATGTACCTGCGGCACGCGGAGAAGCGCGGGTGGAAGACCCAGATCCTCGACTCCACCGACTCCGACCTCGGTGGGTACAAGGACGTGCGCGTCGCGATCAGCGCCAAGGGCGCGGTCGAGCCGGGCAGCGCCCCGTGGGCCCGCCTCAAGTACGAAGGGGGAGTCCACCGCGTCCAGCGCGTCCCCGTCACCGAGAGCCAGGGCCGCATCCACACGTCCGCGGCGGGCGTCTGGGTCATGCCGGAGGTCGAGGAGGCGACCGACACGGACCTCCTGCACCCCAACGACCTGAAGATCGACGTCTACCGCAGCTCCGGCCCGGGCGGCCAGTCGGTCAACACGACCGACTCGGCCGTGCGGATCACCCACCTGCCGACCGGCACGGTCGTCAGCTGCCAGAACGAGAAGTCCCAGCTGCAGAACAAGGAGTCGGCGATGCGCGTCCTGCGCGCTCGGCTGCACCAGATGGCGATGGACGAGGCGGCCGCCGAGGCCAAGGAGGCGCGCGCCTCGCAGGTGCGCACCGTCGACCGGTCCGAGCGGATCCGCACGTACAACTTCCCGGAGAACCGGATCAGCGACCACCGGACCGGCTTCAAGGCCAACCGTCTCGACGCCGTCCTCGACGGCGACCTCGACGCCGTCGTCGACTCCGCCGTGCAGGCCGACGAGGACGCGCAGCTGGCGGCCCTCGCGGGGGACGGGGAGTGACGCTGCGCGGTGAGGTGGACCTGGCGGTCGCCTCGTTGGCGGAGGCGGGTGTCCCCTCGCCGCGCACCGACGCCCTGCTCCTCGCCGCCCACGCCCTCGGCTGCGACCGGGGTGAGGTGGAGCGCCGCCTGCTCATGGGGTGGGAGCCGGACGAGGGCTTCCTCCAGCGCTTCGGCGGCCTCGTCGAGGAGCGCGCCACCCGGCTGCCGCTGCAGCACCTCACCGGCACCGCCCCCTTCCGCCGCCTGGAGCTGCACGTCGGGCCGGGCGTCTTCGTCCCGCGACCCGAGACCGAGCAGGCCGTCGACCACGTGCTCGCGGCGCTCGTCGGGCTCGACGCCCCTCTCGTCGTCGACCTGTGCACCGGCTCGGGCGCGCTCGCGCTGGCCGTCGCCGACGAGGCGCCGACCGCGTCGGTGACCGCCGTCGAGGTGAGCGACCTCGCGCTGGCCTGGGCCGCGCGCAACATCGAGTCGACCGGCCTGCCGGTGGAGCTCGTCGCCGCCGATGCCACCGCCGACCCGGTCGGCGTCCCCGGGCTCGCGGACCTCGTCGGTCGGGTCGACGTGGTCGTGAGCAACCCTCCGTACATCCCGACGGGCATGGTGCCGCTCGAGCCGGAGGTCGCCGAGCACGACCCCGACATCGCGCTCTACGGGGGCAGCGAGGACGGTCTCGCGATCCCGCTGGCGGTCGCTGCCGCCGCTGCGCGGCTGCTGCGCCCCGGCGGGCTGCTCGTCATGGAGCACGCGGACAGCCAGGGGCGGTCGCTGCCGCGTGCGCTCGCGGCCACCGGTGCCTGGCTCGACGCGGTCGACCACGCCGATCTCGCCGGTCGGCCGCGCACGACGACGGCCCGGCGGGCCTGAGCGCCCCGGGCACGACGACGGGGCCCGGCCGGTCGGCCGAGCCCCGTCGTGTCCCGAGGGCTGTCAGAGGATGTAGATGAGCAGGGCGATGATCAGCAGCACGCCGACGATCGTCCAGATGAGACTGGATCCACGCATGTGTTCCTCCTTGTCGTGACGGGGTACATCAGGAGCCAACCTACCCAGCCCGTGGCCCGGACATGCGCGAACGCGCGAGGGGAGTGTCCGCCCGCGTCATAGGGTGGACCCATGAGTCCTGTCGTCGATGCCACCACCGCCGATCGCGAAGGGAGCATCGCCACCTGCGTCGATGCCGTCCGCCGGGGCGAGGTCGTCGTCATCCCCACCGACACGGTCTACGGGATCGGGGCGGACGCCTTCGACCCGGCGGCCGTCGCGAGCGTCCTCGCGGCGAAGGGGAGGGGCCGGGACATGCCGCCGCCCGTCCTCGTGCCCGACGTGCGCACGCTCGACGGGCTCGCCCGTGCCGTGCCCGAGTGGGCCCGACGGCTCGTCGACGAGCTGTGGCCCGGACCGCTGACCCTCGTCGTGTGGGCGCAGCCCTCCCTCCACTGGGACCTCGGCGAGACCGCCGGCACCGTCGCGCTGCGCATGCCGCACGACGAGATCGCCCTCGAGGTGCTGCGCGAGACCGGCCCCCTGGCCGTGACGAGCGCCAACCGCACCGGCGAGCCCGCCGCGACGACCGTCACCGAGGCCGCCGTCCAGCTGGGCCCCGCCGTGAGCGTCTACCTCGACGGCGGACCGCGGGCCACCCAGCAGGCCTCGACGATCATCGACTGCACCGGCGAGCACCCCGTCGTGCTGCGCGACGGCGCGGTCGACCGGGCCCGCCTCGAGGCGCTCCTCGGGCCAGGCTTCGACACCCCGGACCTCGTCGACCCGGCCGACCCGGCCGACCCGCAGGAGTGGGAGGATCTCCCTTCGGACGCCACGTCCACACCCGGACCCAGCACAGACACACCCCACACGGAGGCCCCGCGATGACCGACGACACCTTCTACGGCTCCGACTTCGGCGCCCTGAGCGCCTTCGACCCGGAGATCGCCGCCGTGCTCACCGGCGAGCTCGACCGCATCCGCGGTGGTCTGCAGCTCATCGCCAGCGAGAACATCTCCTCGCCCGAGGTGCTCACCCCGCTCGGCTCGACGCTGAGCAACAAGTACGCCGAGGGCTATCCCGGACGTCGGTACTACGGCGGGTGCTCCGAGGTCGACAAGGCGGAGAACCTCGCGATCGAGCGCGCCAAGAGCCTCCTCGACGCCGAGCACGCCAACGTCCAGGCGCACTCCGGGGCCAGCGCCAACCAGGCCGTCTACGGCGCCTTCCTGCAGCCGGGGGAGAAGATCCTCGCGATGTCGCTGCCGCACGGTGGCCACCTCACCCACGGCACCAAGGTCTCCTTCTCCGGCAAGTGGTTCGACGCCGTCCACTACGGGGTCCACCCCGAGACCGAGGACGTCGACTACGACGAGATGGAGCGCCTGGCCAAGGAGCACCGCCCCAAGGTCATCTGCTCCGGCGGGTCCGCGATCCCGCGCCTGATCGACTTCGAGCGCATCCGCGCCATCTGCGACGAGGTCGGCGCGATCATGTGGGTCGACGCCGCGCACTTCATCGGTCTCGTCGCCGGCAAGGCGATCCCGAGCCCGGTGCCGTACGCCGACGTCGTCACCTTCACGACGCACAAGGTGCTGCGCGGCCCCCGCTCCGGCGCGCTCGTGTGCAAGGAGGAGCACGCCAAGGCGCTCGACAAGGCGATCTTCCCGATGATGCAGGGCGGGCCGCAGATGCACACGATCGCGGCCAAGGCCGTGAACTTCAAGGAGTGCGCGACCCCCGAGTACCAGCAGTACGCCCGCGACGTCATCGCCAACTCCAAGGTGCTGGCCGAGGAGCTCCTGCAGCGCGGCATCCGCCCGACGACCGGCGGCACGGACACGCACCTCGCGCTGCTCGACCTCCAGGGCGTCGGCGTCACCGGCGTCGACGCCGAGGCCCGCTGCGACGCGGCCGGCATCACGCTCAACAAGAACGCCATCCCCAACGACCCGCAGAAGCCGTCGATCGCCTCGGGCATCCGCGTCGGCACGCCCTGCGTCACGACGCAGGGCATGGGCACCGACGAGATGGTCAAGATCGCCGAGCTCATCCACACCGCCGTGACGACCGGCGACGCGGACCCCGAGCACGAGGTCTCGCGCGAGGTCCGTGCGCAGGTGACCGACCTGGTCACCCGCTTCCCGGCCTACCCTCGCTGATCCGATCCGCGTCGGACGGGACGGAGGCGACGGGTGAGGGAGTACGTCTACGTCTTCCTCGTCGCCCTCGTCACGACGTACCTGCTCGTCCCGCTCATGCGGACCCTGGCGGCCCGCGTCGGTGCCTTCACCGAGGTCCGCGAGCGGGACGTGCACGTCGTGCCGATCCCGAGGCTCGGCGGCGTGGCGATGTTCCTCGGCTACGCAGCCGCGACCCTCGTGGCGTGGCGGATGCCCTTCCTGCGGCAGGTCTTCGAATCGGGTGAGCTGCTCGGCATCCTCCTGGGCGCCGGTGTCGTCTGCCTCGTCGGCGCGATCGACGACGTGCGCGAGCTCGACGCCCTGACCAAGCTCGCCGGACAGCTCGTGGCGGCGGCGATCATCGCCTTCTCCGGCGTGCAGTTCTTCTCGCTGCCGCTCGGCGTCGTCACCGTGCTGCCCGCACCGCTGCTCGTGCTCATGACGATCTTCATCGTCATCCTGTGCATCAACGCGGTGAACTTCATCGACGGGCTCGACGGGCTCGCCGCCGGCCTGGTGGCCATCGCGGCGGTGGCCTTCTTCATCTACAGCTACCTGATCTCCGCGAGCTACGCCCCGCCCAACGTCTTCTCCTCGGCGACCTTCGTCTCGGCGGCGCTCGCCGGGGCCTGCCTCGGCTTCCTCCCGCACAACGTCTTCCCCGCGCGCCTGTTCATGGGCGACTCCGGGGCGCTGACGCTCGGGCTGCTCCTCGCGGCCGCGACGATCCTCAACGTCGGGCAGATCGACCCCGCGCAGGTGAGCCGCAACCGGCTGGCCGCGACGATCCTGCCGCTGCTCATCCCGATCTCGATCATGCTGCTGCCGCTGCTCGACGTCGTGTGGGCCGTCGCGCGCCGCACCGCGCGCGGCCAGCGCCCGTGGCACGCGGACAGCCAGCACCTGCACCACCGCATGCTCCAGATCGGTCACGGCCACCGCCGCGCGGTGCTCCTGCTGTGGCTGTGGGCCCTCGTGGTCGCGATGGGCTCGGTGAGCTTCGTCTTCGTGCCGCCGCTGCTCGCCGCCGCCGGGGGAGTGGTCATGCTCGCCGTCGCAGCCGGCCTGACGGCGTGGCTCCCGAAGTTCTCCGCGCCGGGCCACCGGCCCAAGGAGTTCGACCGCCGCGGACGGCGTCTGGACGCCTGAGCAGCCGGTCGATTGTCGGCATCCGGGGCGCTTGTGTAAACTTTCACAAGCGCCCACGGACCGTTCGGTCCGACCCGTCGAGCACCTCGTGCTCCCGTCCCGAAGTGAGCCGATGCCGACGACTCCCCGCAGCCCCGTGCAGGGCATGCGTCGTGGTGTCCTCGTCTCCGGAGTCGTCGGGACCGTGCTGACCGTGCTCGTCGCCGCCATCGCGAAGGGGGTCGACGGCGCCCTGAGCGCGCTCGCCGGATCGCTCCTCGCCTTCTTCGTCGTCCTCACGGGGTTGCTCGCGATCACGCTCATCGTCGCCGGTGACGTGGGCACCTCCACGGCCGGCGCCGGGGTCGTCTACCTCGGGCAGCTGATCATCCTCGTCGCCGCGATCGCCGTGCTGCGCGAGATGCCCTGGCTCGACGGGCGCACCGCCGCACTGTCGGCCGTCGCCGCGACCGTCGTCCTCCAGGTCGGCGTGGTCGCGGGCTACGTCCGCGGCCGCCACCTGATCCACCCGTCCGGAGCCGGCGCATGAGCGCGCTCGCCCGACGGCCGAAGGGGGAGACCCCCCGACTCGTGACCAAGGCGCTCCCGAGCGTCGAGGAGTCCGCGGCCCAGACCGCGCGCTACCGGCATGACCCGACCGCGCCCCATCCCGTCGCAGCGTCGGACGCGATGGCGGCGACGGTCCTCGCACACCTGATCACCGGGCCCATCCTGTACGGCGCCATCGGCTGGCTGCTCGACCGATGGCTGGGGACCTCGTTCCTCGTCGTCATCGGAGTCCTCGGCGGCATGGCCCTGTCCCTGTACGTGATCTGGCTCCGGTACGGTACGTCCCAGGCACCCCACCCCGACAGCGTCACGACGTCGCTTGATGGTGCCCAGCCACACAACGAGGAGAACCAGTGATCCTGACTGCGCCCGCGCTGCCTGCTGCCGGTGGAGGAGAGGGCTTCGAGTCCCCCACGCCGGAGATCTTCTGGCAGCCGCTCTTCGAGGTCGGCGGCATCGTCGTCACCAACCAGATGGCGTGGGCCGCCATCGTCACCGCGGTCGTCTCGATCGTCCTGGTCGTGCTGAGCCGCAAGGCCGCGGTCGTCCCGAGCAAGGGCCAGTGGCTCCTCGAGGGCTTCTACAACTTCCCGCGCAACAGCGTGGCCCGCGACATGATCGGGACCAAGGAGTTCCGCCGGTTCGTGCCGCTCATCGTCACCCTCTTCACGATGGTGCTCTTCTACAACCTGATGGGCATCTTCCCCTTCGCGATGAACCCGGTCACGGGCAAGATCGGGTTCCCGATCGCCCTCGTCGCCGTCGTCTACGTGGTCTACCACTGGATCGGCTTCCAGAAGATGGGCTTCATCGGGTACTTCAAGCACATGATCCCGCCGGGCCTGCCGGGCTGGATCGTGCCGGTCGTCTTCCTGCTCGAGCTGATCACCTACTTCGTCACCCGCCCGCTGACGCTGGCCCTGCGACTCTTCGGCAACATGTTCGCCGGGCACATGGTGATCTTCCTGTTCGTCTCGGCCGGTGCCTACTTCCTGCTCGACGGCGGGGCCCTGCTGAAGCTGCTCTCCCTGCCGACCTTCCTCATGGCCGGCGTCATGGTCCTCTTCGAGGCCCTGGTCCAGTTCCTCCAGGCCTTCGTCTTCGTCCTGCTGACCTCCAGCTACATCGCAGGCGCCCTGGCCGACGACCACTGAGTCGGCCGCACGCACGTACAACTGAACATCGACCCAGCACTTCCTCAGGACACAAGTCCCGGGGTCTCACGAAACACACGAAAGAGGAATCATCGTGGAAGGCAACCTTTCGCTCGTTGGCTACGGCCTGTCCGCCATCGGCCCGGCCATCGCCGTCGGTCTGATCTTCGCCGCCTACATCAACGGTGTGGCCCGTCAGCCCGAGGCCCGTGGCCTCCTGCAGCCGATCGCGATCCTCGGCTTCGCCCTCGCCGAGGCCCTCGCCATCTTCGGTCTGGTGCTCTTCTTCCTCTGAGCCTGCCGGCAACGGCCATCCGTCATCGGCACCAGTAACTAGGAGTACCCGTGCACATCACCGCAACCGCCTCGTCGGTCGTGGGTCTCGCCGCGGCCACGGAAGAGAGCATGCCGCTCATCCCGCACATCCCGGAGCTCGTCTTCGGTCTCGTCATGTTCGCGATCCTCTACTTCGTCGTCGCGAAGTACGTCGTGCCGAACATCGAGAAGGCCTACGCCGAGCGCCACGCCGCGATCGAGGGTGGCATCGCCCAGGCAGAGAATGCCCAGGCCGAGGCCGAGGCCGCCAAGGCCCAGTACGAGGCCCAGCTCGCCGAGGCTCGTGCCGAGGCAGCCAAGATCCGCGAGGACGCCCGCGCCGAGGGCGCGGCCATCGTCGCGGAGATGCGCGGACAGGCGCAGGACGAGGCCACCCGGATCACCGACTCGGCGCACAAGCAGATCGAGGCGGAGCGCCAGCAGGCTGCTGTCTCGCTGCGCGGTGAGGTGGGTCGTCTCTCGACCGACCTGGCCGGTCGCATCGTCGGCCACGAGCTCCAGGACTCCTCGAGCCGTCAGGGCCTGATCGAGCGGTTCCTCGCGGAGCTGGAGTCGGGTCAGGTCCAGCCGGAGAAGGTCGGCTCGTCGGGGCGTGACGCCTGATGCGAGGCTCTTCCCGCGCCGCCGTGCTCGAGGGACACGCGTCCTTCGAGACGGCGCTGATGTCCGGGGACCCGGCCGTCATGGCGGACGAGCTCTTCGCCGTGGCGGAGCTGCTCGACGGCAACCCGACGCTGCGTCGCAGTGCCGCCGACCCCTCCCGTGAGGGCAAGGACAAGTCCGACCTCATCACCCGGCTGCTCCACGGCAAGGTGTCCAACGAGACCGTGGCCGTCGCCTCGGTGCTCGTCGGGCAGCGCTGGGCGCAGGATCGCGACCTCACCGACACCATCGAGCGGTTCGCCGTCGAGTCCCTCCTCAAGGGGGCCGAGGACGGCGGGGTGATCGACCAGGTCGAGGACGAGCTCTTCCGCTTCGAGCGCGTCGTGGCCGGCAACCCCGAGCTGCGCGACGCGCTGGGCAACCGTCTGGGTGACCCCGCCGGCAAGGCGGATCTCGTCGGTGGCCTGCTGCAGGGCAAGGCGCGACCCGAGACGATCCGCCTCGCCCGTCAGTCGGTGCTCGCACCGCGCGGTCGTCGCTTCGACCGGGCCATCGAGAGCTACCTCGACGTGGCCGCCGACCGACGGCAGCAGCTGACCGCCGTCGTCACCACCGCCGTCGACCTCACGGACGAGCAGCGCACCCGCCTCGCGGGCGCCCTGCAGCAGATCTACAGCAAGCCCGTGCTGCTGCAGGTCGTCCTCGACGAGGAGGTCATCGGCGGGATCCGTGTCCAGATCGGTGACGAGGTCGTCGACGGGACCGTCCTGCGACGCCTCGACGAGGCCAAGCGTCACCTGGCCGGCTGAGCCGTGCTCACCCACTTCATGCAGACCACCCACTCGGCCGTCACCGCGGCCGGCAACGAGGAGAAGACATCATGACGGAGCTTTCGATCCGTCCGGAGGAGATCCGGGACGCCCTGGATGGCTACGTCCGGTCGTACAACCCGGGCGCGGCCTCCCGCGAAGAGGTCGGTCGCGTGACCGACGCCGGTGACGGCATCGCCCACGTCGAGGGACTCCCTTCGGCCATGACCAACGAGTTGCTGGAGTTCGAGGACGGTACCCTCGGCCTCGCGCTCAACCTCGACGTCCACGAGATCGGTGTCGTCGTCCTCGGCGACTTCTCCAAGATCGAGGAGGGGCAGGAGGTCAAGCGCACCGGCGAGGTCCTCTCCGTCCCCGTGGGTGACAACTTCCTCGGCCGTGTCGTCAACCCGCTCGGTCAGCCGATCGACGGTCTCGGCGACATCGAGACCACCGAGCGCCGCGCGCTCGAGCTGCAGGCCCCGAGCGTCGTCGACCGCAAGTCGGTCCACGAGCCGCTCCAGACCGGTCTGAAGTCGGTCGACGCCATGACCCCGATCGGCCGGGGCCAGCGTCAGCTGATCATCGGTGACCGCCAGACCGGCAAGACCACGGTCGCGGTCGACACGATCATCAACCAGAAGCAGTTCTGGGAGACCGGCGACCCGCAGAAGCAGGTCCGCTGCATCTACGTCGCCATCGGCCAGAAGGGCTCGACGATCGCGGCCGTCAAGGGCACGCTCGAAGAGGCCGGCGCCATGGAGTACACGACGATCGTCGCGGCCCCCGCCTCCGACGCGGCGGGCTTCAAGTACCTCGCGCCCTTCACCGGCTCGGCCATCGGCCAGCACTGGATGTACCAGGGCAAGCACGTCCTCATCGTCTTCGACGACCTGAGCAAGCAGGCCGAGGCCTACCGCTCGATGTCGCTGCTGCTGCGCCGCCCGCCGGGCCGCGAGGCCTACCCGGGCGACGTCTTCTACCTGCACTCGCGCATGCTCGAGCGCTGCGCCAAGCTCTCCGACGAGCTGGGCGCCGGCTCGATGACCGGTCTGCCGATCATCGAGACCAAGGCCGGTGACGTCTCCGCGTACATCCCGACCAACGTCATCTCGATCACCGACGGCCAGATCTACCTGCAGGCCGACCTGTTCAACTCCGACGTCCGTCCGGCCATCGACGTGGGTGTCTCCGTCTCCCGCGTCGGCTCGGCTGCGCAGACCAAGGCGATGAAGTCGGTCTCCGGTCGACTCAAGCTGGACCTCGCGCAGTACCGCTCGCTCGAGGCCTTCGCGATGTTCGCCTCGGACCTGGACCCGGCGTCGAAGCAGCAGCTGGCGCGCGGCGCTCGCCTCGTCGAGGTCCTCAAGCAGAAGCAGGCCGACCCGTACCCCGTCCCGGAGCAGGTCGTCGCGATCTGGGCCGGCACGACCGGTGAGCTCGACCCGATCGCGGTCGAGGACGTCAAGCGGTTCGAGGCCGAGTTCCTCGACCACCTGCGTCGCAACAAGCAGGACCTCCTCGACGGCATCCAGGAGACCGGCAAGTTCGAGGACTCCACGATCTCGGCGCTCGAGACCGAGATCGCCTCCTTCCGTGACACCTTCGTCCCCTCCAACCAGGACAACGTCCCGGTCGGCAGCGCGGAGGAGTCCGGCGAGGACGCGCAGGAGTCCGAGCAGGTCCAGATCGTCAAGCAGAAGCGCTGAGCACCACGGTCGGGCGCCCTCAGCGGGCGTCCGGCCGGGACAGCACCACCCACGGCCACCGGTCGTGAGTCGACCACAGACCACAGGAGAGGCGGAAGCACATGGGAGCGCAGATCCGGGAGTACCGGCAGCGCATCCGGTCCGTCAGTGCGACCAAGAAGATCACGCGGGCCATGGAGCTCATGGCGGCCTCGCGTGTCGTCAAGGCCCAGCAGGCCGTGCGTGAGTCCACGCCGTACGCCCGTGCGCTGACGCGCGCGGCCTCGGCCGTCGCCACGTACTCGGACGAGGACCACCCGCTGACCACCGAGCCGGAGGACGTCAAGCGCGCCGCGCTCGTCGTCATCGCGGCCGACCGTGGGCTCGCCGGCGGGTACAACTCGAACGTCCTCAAGGAGGGGGAGCGTGTCGCTGCCGCCCTCCGCGACGAGGGCAAGGAGGTCGTGCCCTACCTCGTCGGACGTCGGGCCGTCTCCTTCTACTCCTTCCGCAAGCGGGAGTACGCGGCCGAGTGGACCGGCAGCTCGGAGAAGCCGACCTTCGAGAACGCCCGCGAGATCGGCGAGCGGCTCGTGGCCGACTTCGTCCGGGACACGCAGGACGGGGGCGTGGACGAGGTGCACATCGTCTTCACCCGCTTCATCTCCATGGTGGCCCAGGAGGCCGAGGTCATCCGGCTGCTGCCGCTCGAGGTCGTCGAGGGCGTCGAGGAGCCGGGTGAGGAGTCGGAGCTGTTCCCGCTCTACGAGTTCGAGCCGAACCCCGAGGAGCTGCTCGACACGCTGCTGCCGCGCTACGTCAACGCGCGCATCTTCAACTGCCTCCTCCAGGCGGCGGCCTCCGAGCTCGCGGCTCGTCAGCGCGCGATGAAGTCGGCGACCGACAACGCCGAGGAGCTCATCAAGAAGTACACCCGGCTGGCCAACCAGGCCCGCCAGGCCGAGATCACCCAGGAAATCTCCGAGATCGTCGGCGGCGCCAGCGCCCTCGCCGATTCCAAGTGAGAAGGTAGAGAGAACCCATGACTGCCACCGTCACCGAAGAGAACACCACCACTGCAGGCGGGGTCGGGCGCATCTCGCGCGTCATCGGCCCGGTCGTCGATGTCGAGTTCGGCGTCGACACCATGCCGGAGCAGTACAACCTGCTCACCACCGAGGTCACCCTCGACGACAACACCCGCACGCTGAACCTCGAGGTCGCCCAGCACATCGGCGACAACATGGTCCGCGCCATCTCGCTGCAGCCCACCGACGGCCTCGTCCGCGGCGCCGCGGTCCAGGACACCGGTGGCCCGATCACCGTCCCGGTCGGCGACGTCACCCTCGGCAAGGTCTTCAACGCGACCGGTGCCTGCCTCAACCTCGCGGAGGGCGAGACCCTCGAGGTCACCGAGCGCTGGGGCATCCACCGTCAGGCGCCCCCCTTCGACCAGCTCGAGTCCAAGACCGAGATGTTCGAGACGGGCATCAAGGTCATCGACCTCCTGACGCCCTACGTCCTCGGAGGCAAGATCGGCCTCTTCGGTGGCGCCGGTGTCGGCAAGACCGTGCTCATCCAGGAGATGATCGCGCGTGTCGCCCGCAACCACGGTGGTGTCTCCGTCTTCGCCGGTGTCGGCGAGCGCACCCGTGAGGGCAACGACCTCATGGTCGAGATGGAGGAGGCCGGAGTCCTCGGCCAGACCGCCCTCGTGTTCGGCCAGATGGACGAGCCGCCGGGCACGCGTCTGCGGGTCGCGCTGTCTGCTCTGACGATGGCGGAGTACTTCCGCGATGTGCAGAAGCAGGACGTGCTGCTCTTCATCGACAACATCTTCCGCTTCACGCAGGCCGGCTCCGAGGTCTCCACGCTGCTCGGCCGCATGCCCTCCGCCGTGGGGTACCAGCCGACCCTCGCCGACGAGATGGGCACCCTCCAGGAGCGCATCACCTCCACGCGTGGTCACTCCATCACCTCGATGCAGGCCATCTACGTCCCCGCCGACGACTACACCGACCCGGCCCCGGCGACGACCTTCGCCCACCTCGACGCGACGACCGAGCTCAACCGTGAGATCGCGTCGATGGGCATCTACCCGGCCGTGGACCCGCTGACCTCGACGAGCCGCATCCTCGACCGCCGCTACATCGCGGAGGACCACTACACCACCGCGGTACGCGTCAAGCAGATCCTCCAGAAGAACAAGGAGCTGCAGGACATCATCGCGATCCTCGGTATCGACGAGCTGTCCGAGGAGGACAAGATCCTCGTCAACCGCGCGCGGCGCATCCAGCGGTTCCTGTCGCAGAACACCTACGTCGCCAAGCAGTTCACCGGCATCGAGGGCTCGACGGTGTCCCTGGCGGACACCATCGAGGCCTTCACCAAGATCTGCGACGGCGAGTACGACCACGTCGCCGAGCAGGCCTTCTTCATGTGCGGTGGCCTCGACGACGTCGAGCGCCAGTGGGCGGAGATCCAGAAGAACCTCTGACCCGACCCACGGTCGACGTGACGGCCGCCCCCCTTCGTCCTGGCGAAGGGAGGCGGCCGTCCGCTGTCCCGGACCGGCTCCGGCACGCGCGCCGCAGGCACCTACACTGGCCGCATGACGACCCCCGGTGAGCAGTTCGACCAGTCCGGTCCCGGCGGACCCCCGTACCCGGGACCCCCCGCCCCGCAGGGTCCGCCCCCGCCGCCCCAGGGTTACCAGCCGCCGGCGCCCGGGTACGGCGCGCAGCCCCAGCTCGGTGCGGCCCCCGACGGCCGCTACCACCTCCACGTCATGGGGCAGGAGTACGGCCCGTACGGCCTCCAGGAGCTGCTCGGCATGGCGCTGGGCGGCCAGCTCAAGGGCGACTCGCCGGTGCGGGCCGAGGGCCAGCAGAGCTGGTTCCCGGCGTCGCAGGTCCCCGGCCTGTTCTCGAGCCGAGAGTGGATGACCACGCTGCTGCTGTCGATCTTCGTCGGCGCCTTCGGCGTGGACCGCTTCTACCTCGGCCAGATCGGCCTGGGCGTGCTCAAGCTCGTCACCTGCGGCGGCATGGGCATCTGGTCGCTGATCGACATCATCCTCGTCGTCATGCGCAAGCTGACCGACGTCGACGGTCGGCCGCTGCGATGACCCACCCGGTGAGCCCGGCGGGCCGGACCGTGTACCTCTCGAAGGGGGTGCGTGTCACCGAGCGCATGATCGTGCCCGTCCTCGCGGCGATCAGCTTCGTCGGGCTCGTCGTGGCGCGGCTGTGGCCGGTGCCGTCCGTCGTCGGCGGCCAACCGACGTGCATCCTGCGGATCCTCACGGGCATGCCCTGCCCCGGCTGCGGCATGACCCGCTCGTGGGTGCACCTCGCGCACGGCGACGTCGTGACCGCCTTCGAGTACAACCTCTTCGGGCCGATCGGGATGGCGGCGGCCGCGGGCCTCGTCGTCTACACGGCCGTCTCCCTCGTGCGCCGACGACCACCCCAGCGGCTGCTCGACCAGCTCAACCCGCGCTTCCTCATGGTGCTGATCGGCGTGTGGCTCGCGTACTCCGCGGTGCGCATCGTGAGCCTGTCCCTGGGACAGGACTACTTCGCCCTCGTCGTCGCCTGAGGCGACGTCGGACCATCTCCCACCGCGGGCTAGGATGAACCCCTCAGCCGCACCGACACGAAGGACCCCCCACGTGAGCTCCCTCAACGTTGAACTCGTCGCCGCGGACCGCAAGGTCTGGTCCGGTGAGGCCACCATGGTGCGCGCGCGCAGCACCGAGGGCGAGATCGGCATCATGCCCGGCCACACCCCACTGCTCGGTGTGCTCGTCGAGGGCGACGTCGTCATCCACACCGAGGGCGGCGACCAGACCGCGACCGTCGACGGGGGCTTCCTGTCGGTCGACCACGACAACGTGACGATCGTCGCCGAGACCGTCCAGGCCCCGGCCAAGGCCTGAGCCTGTGACGACCCTGCAGGTGGTGGAGGTCCTCCTCCTCGCAGGGTGTCTCCTCGTCGCGCTGTGGCTGGTCCTCCTCTGGCTGCGGCGACGCTCCATCGCCGCGCACGGACCGGTGAGCCCGTGCGCCATCCGTCTGCCCGAGTCGCACCGCTGGCGGCTCGGGTTGCTGCGCATGGGGTCCGTGGACCTCGAGTGGTTCAGCGTCGGTGGCCTCACGACGACCCCCACCATGGCCTGGGTCCGGGAGGGCCTGGAGATCTCCACCCCCGACTCCGACGTGGTCTCCGTGCCCGGTCTCGTCGACGCCGTCTCGGTGACGCTCACCGGGCCCGAGGGCCGGCCGCTGGTCCACCTCGCCCTCGAGCAGAAGATCTATCCGGCGGTGCGCTCCTGGCTGGAGTCGGCGCCCCCGGGGCGGGGCGTCAACGTCACCTGACCGGGCGCTCCTCGCGGCCGCCGCCCGGCTGCCACAGGACGTCGCCGCCGATCGGCAGGTTGGCCACGCGGGCGAGGATGAAGAGCAGGTCGGACAGACGGTTGAGGTAGGTCGCCGTGAGCGGGTTGACGCCGCCGCTCCCACGCTCCTGCGCCGTGTCGGTGCCGTACTGCTCGATCGCCGCCCAGGCCGAGCGCTCGGCGCGGCGCACGACGGTGGTCGCGTGGTGCAGGTGGGCCGAGCCCGCCGTGCCGCCGGGAAGGATGAAGGAGCGCAGCTTCTCCACGCGTTCCAGGTAGGTGTCGCAGTCGGCCTCGAGCTCGTCGATCCAGACCTGCTTGACCCGCAGGGGCGGGTACTCCGGCGCCTCCTGCAGCGGCGTCGACAGGTCGGCGCCGAGGTCGAAGAGGTCGTTCTGCACCCGCGTCAGCGTCGTGACGACCTCCTCCTCGAGCCCGCCGGTCGCGACGGCGACCCCGATGACCGCGTTCGCCTCGTTGGCGTCGGCGTAGGCCTGCAGGCGGGGGTCGGTCTTGCTGGTGCGACTGAAGTCCCCGAGCGCGGTCGTGCCGCCGTCGCCGGTGCGGGTGTAGATCTTCGTCAGGTTCACCATGGCCCCATGGTGACAGAGCCCCGTGACCGGCGAGCGGGGAGCACCTGACCAGACGCTGGTGTGCGCGTGATCACATCGTTGCCCGAGGGTGCGATCCCCGGCGCGGGTCGCGCGGCACACTGGGTGCACGGTCTCAGCAGGGGAAGGCAGGTGCCGTGATGAGCGCAATGGTCGCGCTGACGCCCGTGGGTGGCGAGAGCAGCACCCGGGTCCGGGTCGTCGTGCCCTTCGATCTGCGTCACAGCGCGGATCTGCGGCAGGGCTTCGTCCAGGCGATCCGGGTCGGGGGAGATCCGATCATCGTCGACCTCGCCGGGTCGACCGTCGTCGACCAGGTGGGCTTCGCGACGCTCCTGGGTGCGCATGCCCGCGCGGCCCGGGCGGGACGCCGGCTGCGCTTCACCAACGCCGACCAGCGCACCGAGCGGCTGCTGCGCCGGGCCGGGCTCGTCCGGCTGCTCGACGACGTGCCCGCGCCACGGGTCGCCGTCCGCCGCCGCGCCGCCGTCTGACCTCCCCTTCGTCCCCTGCGGGCTGCACCCGCCCGGTGTGGCGTCATTCACCGTCGCCGGGCCTGTGGTGAGCCGTGGGGCGCGGGTACCTTGCCCTCATGGCCGACCGCACTGATGCCCCGACCCCTGCCGCCGAGGCTGCGCGCCCCGAGCGCGACCGCCCCTGGGTGATGCGCACCTACGCCGGGCACTCCAGTGCCGCGGCGTCCAACGAGCTCTACCGCCGCAACCTCGCCAAGGGCCAGACCGGGCTGTCGGTCGCCTTCGACCTGCCGACGCAGACGGGCTACGACCCCGACCACGTGCTCAGCCGCGGCGAGGTCGGCAAGGTCGGTGTGCCGATCAGCCACATCGGCGACATGCGTCGCCTGTTCGACCAGATCCCCCTCGGCGAGATGAACACGTCGATGACGATCAACGCCGTCGCGATGTACATGCTGGCGATGTACCAGGTCGCCGCCGAGGAGCAGGCCGAGGCGGCCGGGCAGGACCCCGCCGAGGTCCGGGCGCGCCTGTCCGGCACGACGCAGAACGACATCATCAAGGAGTACCTGAGCCGCGGGACGTACGTCTTCCCGCCCGGCCCCTCGATGCGCCTGATCACCGACATGGTGACGTACACCGTCGGCGAGATCCCCAGGTGGAACCCGATCAACATCTGCAGCTACCACCTGCAGGAGGCCGGGGCCACCCCCGTGCAGGAGATCGCCTACTCGATGTCGACCGCCCTCGCCGTGCTCGACGCCGTGCGCGAGTCGGGCCGCGTGCCCGAGGAGGAGTTCGGCACGGTCGTCGCCCGCATCTCCTTCTTCGTCAACGCCGGCGTGCGCTTCGTCGAGGAGATGTGCAAGATGCGCGCCTTCGTCCAGCTGTGGGACGAGATCACCCGCGAGCGCTACGGCGTCACCGACGCCAAGCAGCGCCGCTTCCGCTACGGCGTCCAGGTCAACTCCCTGGGCCTGACGGAGGCGCAGCCGGAGAACAACGTCCAGCGCATCGTCCTCGAGATGCTCGCGGTCACGCTGAGCAAGGACGCGCGCGCCCGGGCGGTGCAGCTGCCGGCGTGGAACGAGGCCCTCGGCCTGCCGCGTCCGTGGGACCAGCAGTGGGCGCTGCGCCTGCAGCAGGTCCTCGCCTTCGAGTCCGACCTGCTCGAGTACGACGACCTCTTCGCCGGCTCGCCCGTCGTCGAGGCCAAGGTCGCGGAGCTCGTGACCGGGGCGAAGGCCGAGATCGAGCGCATCCAGGCGATGGGCGGCGCCGTGCCGGCCGTCGAGTCGGGCTACATGAAGTCCGCCCTCGTCGCGAGCCACTCCCTGCGCCGTCAGCGGATCGAGGCGGGCGAGGACATCGTCGTGGGCGTCAACAAGTTCGAGACCACCGAGCCCAACCCGCTGACCGCCGACCTCGACACCGCGATCCAGACCGTCGACGCCGACGTCGAGGCCAAGGCGATCGAGGCCGTGCGCGCCTGGCGCACCGAGCGCGACGCCGACCCGCAGCAGGCCGAGTCGGCCAGGGCGGCGCTGGCCACCCTGCAGGAGACCGCGAGGACGAGCGACAACCTCATGGAGGCCTCGCTCGACTGCGCCCGGGCCGGGGTGACGGTCGGGGAGTGGGCCCAGGCCCTGCGCGAGGTCTTCGGCGAGTTCCGTGCCCCCACCGGCGTCTCGGGCTCTGTGGGCATCGCCGACGCCGGGTCCGCCGACCTGCTCGCCGTGCGCGACCGAGTGCGTGCCACGAGCGAGGAGCTCGGCGAGCAGCTGCGCGTCCTCGTCGGCAAGCCCGGCCTCGACGGCCACTCCAACGGGGCGGAGCAGATCGCCGTGCGGGCGCGCGACGCGGGCTTCGAGGTCGTCTACCAGGGCATCCGCCTCACGCCCGAGCAGATCGTGTCCGCGGCCGTGGCCGAGGACGTCGACCTCGTGGGTGTCTCGATCCTCTCCGGCTCGCACATGGAGCTCGTCCCCGACGTGCTCGAGGGCCTGCGGGCGGAGGGCGCCGGTGACATCCCCGTGGTGGTCGGCGGGATCATCCCCGAGTCGGACGCGGCGAGGCTGCGCGAGCTGGGCGTCGCGGCCGTCTTCACCCCCAAGGACTTCGGCCTCAACGAGATCATGGGTCGCTTCCTCGACATCATCCGAGAGAGTCGCGGCCTGTCGGCCGTGCAGGCCGAGGACGCGACCTCGTAGGTCTAGCCTTCGAGGTATGTCCTTGCACTGCCCGGCGACACTCCTCGTCACCGCACCGCCCACGGACGAAGAGGGTCTGGCCCACCTCGTCGGGGCGCTGCGCGGCGTGGGGATCCTCGCCGTCGTCACGGGGTCGGAGGACGGCGTCGGTGCGCGCCTGGCCGACGCGCTGGACGTGCCGCTCGAGGTCGACGCGGCCCTGTCGGGCGCCGAGGGCGACCCGCTGGCCGGGGTCGCCGACCTGCACCGCGGCGAGACCGTGGCCGTGCTCCTGCCGTCCGCCGCACAGGGGGTGGAGCGGCTCGAGCTCGGCGACTAGAAGAGGCGATGCATGCTCGTGTCGATGCCCTTGAGCTCGTCGTAGTCGAGGGTGACACAGCGGATGCCTCGGTCCTCGGCGAGGGTGCGGGCCTGCGGCCTGATGACCTGGGCGGCGAAGACCCCCGTGACCGGGCGCAGCGCGGGGTCGCGGTTCATCAGCTCGAGGTAGCGGGTCAGCTGCTCGACACCGTCGATCTCGCCGCGGCGCTTGATCTCGATGGCGACGGAGACCCCCTTCGCGTCCCTGGCGAGGATGTCGACGGGACCGATCGCCGTCATGTACTCGCGACGCACGAGCGTGTAGCCGTCGCCGAGGGTCTGGATGTGCTCGGCGAGCAGCCGCTGCAGATGGGCCTCGACGCCGTCCTTGACCAGGCCGGGGTCGAGGCCCAGCTCGTGCGCCGAGTCGTGGTGCACCTCGTGCAGCCTGACCCGCAGCCGGTCCTCGGTCTTGGCGTGCTGGACGTTCCAGACGGCGGTCACCCCCTCTGTGGCCTCGGTCTCGTCCGGCTCGACCTCCGCCATCGAGCACGGGGGAGCCATCCAGTTCAGCGGCTTGTAGGAGCCGCCGTCGCTGTGGACGAGCACCGACCCGTCCGCCTTGACGATGAGCAGACGGGTCGCCAGGGGCAGGTGGGCGTTGAGCCGCCCCTCGTAGTCGACGCTGCAGGTCGCAATCACCACTCGCACGGCGACGACCCTACGCGCACAAGGTTTCCCCTGTGCGGACCGTCACGCCGCGGGCCCCTGTCCCGGGGTCACCACGGCTGCGATAGTGCCACTCATGTCAGACTCCCGCGCTCTTGCAGACGCCCTGGTCTTCCCGTACCTGAACCACGCCGCCTCGATGTTCGAGGAGCAGTACGCCTCCCGTGAGGACGTCGACAACGGCATGCGCTTCGGTTGCGGCCTGCCCGCCGGCCCCCTCGCGGTCCTCGACGAGATCGGTCTCGAGACCGTCCGGGACGCACTCGCCGCGCGCTTCGCCGAGAGCGGGGACCCGCGCCACCGGCCGGACCCTGCCATCGAGCGGCTGATCGCCGAGGGGCGCACGGGCAAGGCGGCCGGCAAGGGCTTCTACACCTACGACGGGGACGAGGTCGTCGCCGACGAGCTCACCCCCTCCCAGGTCGGCCAGGGGGCGGCTCGCCCGGTCAAGACCGTCGGCGTCGTCGGCTCCGGCACGATGGCCAGCGGCATCGTCGAGGTCTTCGCGGTGAACGGGTTCCCCGTCACCTACGTGGCCCGCACCGGCGACAAGGTCGACGCGGTGCGCGCGCAGATCGCCAAGAACCTGGCCCGTCAGGTCGACAAGGGTCGGATCGACCAGGGTCAGGCGGACGCCGTCCTCGGCCGCCTCACCGGCGCGACCGAGCGCGAGGCCCTCGGTGACGTCGACATCGTGGTCGAGGCGATCGCCGAGGAGATCGGCATCAAGAACCAGCTCTTCGCCGACCTGGACCGCATCTGCAAGCCGGGCGCCGTCCTGGCGACGACCACCTCGTCGCTGTCCATCGCCGACCTCGCCGCGCAGACCAGGCGTCCGCAGGACGTCGTCGGGATGCACTTCTTCAACCCGGCCCCGGTCATGAAGCTGGTCGAGGTCATCAACCACGCGACGACCGGCCAGGACGTGCTCGACACCGTCCAGGACCTGTGCCGGAGCACCCGCAAGGTCGCCGTCAGCTGCGCCGACCGCTCCGGCTTCATCGTCAACGCGCTGCTCTTCCCGTACCTCAACGACGCCATCAGGGTGCACGAGGAGGGTGCTGAGCTCGACGCCGTCGACGGGGCGATCACCGAGCACTACGGCTACCCGATGGGCCCCTTCGCGCTCCTCGACGTCGTCGGCAACGACGTGGCCCTGGCGATCGAGGAGGAGCTGCTCGCCGAGTTCGAGCACGAGTCGCTCACCCCGGCCCCGCTCCTGCGCGAGCTCGTCGGCGCCGGCAAGCTCGGGCGCAAGACCGGTGAGGGCTTCCGCACGTACTGAGCCCGAACACACGAGGTCGTCCTGGTGCATCTGGTGGCGGATCCAGCCACTTCGTGCACCAGGACGACCTTTTGTGTCCGCTCGCGTCACGGGAGACCATGAGCCCATGCCCCGCAGCAACCGCCGCCGCCGTGACGAGCACCGTCCGCTCGCGCTCGGGGGTTCGCCGCAGACGCGGGAGACGTGGATGGGCCGCGCCTGGATCGTTCGTCGGCTGAGCGGGCAGACCTCGACGCGGGTGTACACCTGCCCGGGCTGCACCCACGAGATCCAGCCGGGCACGCCGCACGTCGTCGTCTGGCCGGACGACGGGCTCGGGGGAGCGGACGACCGCCGGCACTGGCACTCCGCCTGCTGGAAGGCCCGCAACCACGGGCGCTACGGGCGCTGACCGCAGGACAGCCCGGTTGGTGGAGTACCTGCACGGTGCAACAATCGTCGGGTGCTCCTCCGCCTCGTCCGCCGCCACCTGGACGGCACGGGCGGCCGGGTCGCGACGCTGCTGCTCCTCCAGCTCGCCGCCACCCTCGCCTCCCTCTACCTGCCCAGCCTCAACGGCGAGATCATCGACAACGGCGTGGCCACGGGCGACACCGGCTACATCGTCCGCCACGGCGGGCTGATGCTGGCCGTCTCGGTGCTGCAGATCGTCGCGACGATCGCGGCGACGTGGCTCGGCGCGGGCCTGTCGGCGACGATGGCCGCCCGGCTGCGGGCCGCGGTCTTCTCGCGTGTCGGCAGCTTCAGCGCCCAGGAGGTCGCGCGCTTCGGCGCTCCGACGCTCATCTCGCGCACGACCAACGACGTCACGCAGGTCCAGACCGTCACCAACATGGCGCTGACGATGATGGTCACCGCGCCCCTGATGATGGTCGGCGGCGTGGTCATGGCGCTGCGCGAGGACGTCGGGCTGTCGTGGCTCGTGGCCGTCGCCGTTCCGCTGCTCGCGGTCTCGGTGGGCCTGGTGATCCGCCAGATGGTCCCCAGCTTCCGCCGGATGCAGACGAGCGTCGACACGGTCAACCGCATCCTGCGCGAGCAGATCACCGGCGTGCGTGTGGTCCGGGCCTTCGTGCGCGAAGGGAGCGAGCGCGAGCGGTTCGAGGTGGCCAACACCGAGTACACCGGGTCGGCGATCGCGGTCGGGCGGCTGATGGCGCTCGCCTTCCCGATCGTCATGGTCATCCTCAACGCGTCGACGGTGGCGGTGCTGTGGTTCGGCGCCCAGCGCGTGGGGAGCGGTGAGATGCAGATCGGTGCCCTCACCGCGTTCATGACCTACCTGATGCAGATCCTCATGTCGGTGATGATGGCGACCTTCATGTCGATGATGCTCCCCCGCGCAGCCGTCTCCGCCGGACGCATCGACGAGGTCCTCTCGACCGAGTCCTCCGTGGTGCCGGCGCTCGCGCCGCGCCCGATGACACAGGCCCGGCCCTCCGTCGTGCTCGACGCCGTCGAGTTCGCCTACCCCGGCGCCGACGCGCCCGTCCTCTGCGACGTCAGCCTGCGCGCCGAGCCGGGTCGCACGACGGCGATCATCGGCTCGACCGGCGCCGGCAAGACCACGCTGCTCGACCTCGTGGCGCGCCTGCACGACGCGACCGGTGGGCGGGTCCTCGTCGGAGGCACCGACGTGCGCGAGCTCGAACCGGCGGAGCTGTGGAGCCACCTGGCCGTCGTGCCGCAGCGCGCCTTCCTCTTCAGCGGGACGATCGCCAGCAACCTGCGCCAGGCCAAGCCCGACGCCACCGACGAGGAGCTCTGGGAGGCCCTGCGCATCGCCCAGGCCGAGGACTTCGTGCGCGACCTCGAGCAGGGGCTCGGGGCACCGGTCGCGCAGGGAGGGACCAACCTCTCGGGCGGCCAGCGCCAGCGGGTGTCGATCGCCCGGGCGCTCGTGCGCCGACCCGACATCTACCTCTTCGACGACGCCTTCTCCGCGCTCGACCTGACGACCGACGCGCGACTGCGCGCCGCCCTTCGTCCCGTCGTCGCCGACAGCGTCGTCCTCGTCGTCGCCCAGCGCGTCTCCTCGATCGTCGACGCCGACCACATCGTCGTCCTCGACGACGGCCGGGTCGTCGGCGACGGGACCCACGATGAGCTGCTCGCGGGCTGCCCGACCTACGTCGAGATCGTCGAGAGCCAGGCGGCGCGGGAGGAGGCGGCGTGAGCGAGGTCCCCACCGCTGAGGAGAAGGCCGCCCAGGCGCGCCGCGGGCCCGGGTCCGTCATGCGCCGTGGCCCGATGCAGATGGGCACGCCGGGGGAGAGGTCGAAGAACTTCCTGCCCTCGGCGCGGCGTCTCGTGGGGCGGCTGCGACCGCAGCGCGCCCGGGTGCTCACGGCCATCTCCCTGACGGTGGTCTCCGTCGGCATGAGCGCCCTCGGGCCGCTCATCCTCGCGCGGGCCACCGACCACATCTTCGCCGGGTGGATCGGCTCGAAGCTGCCCGCCGGCGTCCCGCTCGAGTCCGTCGTCGAGCAGCTGCGCGCGTCGGGCGAAGGGCGCCGGGCCGACATGATCGAGGCGATGCCCTACCTCGTGCCGGGGCAGGCCATGGACCTCGGCGCGATCGGGCGCATCCTCCTGCTCGCGCTCGCGCTGTACGTCGTCGCCGCCGTCCTCTCGTGGCTCCAGGGGAGCGTCATCGTCCATGCGGTCAACCAGGTCGTCTTCGACCTGCGTGCCCAGGTCGAGGCCAAGCTGCACCGGCTGCCGCTGCCGTACTTCGACCAGCAGCCGCGCGGAGAGCTGCTCAGCCGCGTCACCAACGACATCGACAACGTCGCGCAGTCGCTGCAGCAGACGCTCAGCCAGCTGCTCACCAGCCTCATCACGGTCGTCGCGATGGTCTCGATGATGGTGTGGGTCTCGCCGCTCCTCTCGCTCATCGCGCTCGTGACGATCCCGATCTCCATCGTGCTCACCGGGGTGATCGGCAAGCGCTCGCAGCGGCACTTCATCCAGCAGTGGAAGTCCACCGGCGAGCTCAGCGCGGTCGTCGAGGAGACGTACACCGGCCACTCGCTCGTCAAGGTCTTCGGCCGGCAGGCGGAGGTCGACGCGGCCTTCGCCGAGCGCAACGAGGAGCTGCGCGGGGCGGGCTTCGGGGCGCAGTTCGTCAGCGGCATCATCATGCCGGCGATGATGTTCGTCGGGAACCTCAACTACGTCGTCATCGCCGTCGTCGGGGGCCTGCGGGTCGCCTCCGGCCAGATGACGCTCGGCGACGTGCAGGCCTTCATCCAGTACTCGCGCCAGTTCACCCAGCCGCTGACGCAGGTCGCCTCGATGGCCAACCTCATGCAGTCCGGTGTCGCCTCCGCGGAGCGCGTCTTCGACGTGCTCGACGCGCCGGAGCAGGTCGAGGACCCGAGCACGCCGGTGGCGCGCGGCGACGGCCACGGGCGGGTGGCCTTCGAGGGAGTGGGCTTCAGCTACGACCCGACCCGGCCGCTCATCGAGGACCTCGACCTCGTCGTCGAGCCGGGCCAGACGGTCGCGATCGTCGGCCCGACCGGCGCCGGCAAGACGACGCTCGTCAACCTCGTCATGCGCTTCTACGAGCTCGACTCGGGACGGATCACCATCGACGGCATCGACATCACCGACATGTCGCGCGCCGAGCTGCGCTCGCGCACCGGCATGGTCCTGCAGGACACGTGGCTCTTCTCCGGGACGATCGGCGACAACATCGCCTACGGGCGCCCGGGTGCCACCCGCGAGGAGGTCCGGGCGGCGGCCGAGGCGACCTACGTCGACCGCTTCGTCCACTCCCTTCCTCAGGGGTACGACACGCACCTCGACGACGAAGGGGGGAACATCTCGGCCGGCGAGAAGCAGCTGGTGACGATCGCCCGCGCCTTCCTCGCCGACCCGAGCCTGCTCATCCTCGACGAGGCGACGAGCTCGGTCGACACCCGTACCGAGCGGCTCGTGCAGCAGGCGATGGCGGCGCTGCGCGGGGACCGGACGAGCTTCGTCATCGCCCACCGGCTCTCGACGATCCGCGACGCCGACCTCATCGTCGTCATGGAGGAGGGGCACATCGTCGAGCAGGGCACGCACGAGAGCCTGCTCGCCGCCGATAGTGCCTACGCGCGCCTCTACCGCAGCCAGTTCGCGGCCGCGGTGACGGAGCTGGACACCTCGGTCAACCTGGCCTGAGCCCCCTTCGCCCCACCGGGCAGGCACCCGCTCAACAAGAGAAACCTCGCCTTCGCAAGGGTTTGAAACCCTTGCGAAGGCGAGGTTTCTCGGGTCACCCGAGAATCTTGGGGCAGGAGGCGGGCTCAGACCGCCTGGAAGCGGTTGATCTCCTTCTCGAACTTCGCGCGCTTGTCGGTGTCGGTGACACCCAGGCCCGGCTCGGGGGCGAGGGTGAGCACGCCGACCTTGCCCTGGTGCTTGTTGTGGTGCACGTCGAGGGTGGCCTGGCCGACCTCCTCGAGCGTGTAGGTCCGGCTGAGGGTCGGGTGGACGAGACCGCGGTTGATGAGCTCGTTGGCCTCCCAGGACTCGCGGTAGTTCGCGAAGTGGCTGGAGATGATGCTCTTGAGGTTCATCCACAGGTACCGGTTGTCGTACTCGTGCATGTAGCCCGAGGTCGACGCGCAGGTGACGATCTTGCCGCCCTTGCGGGTGACGTAGACCGAGGCGCCGAAGGTCTCGCGGCCGGGGTGCTCGAAGACGATGTCGACGTCGTGGCCGCCGGTGAGCTCACGGATCTTCTTGCCCAGGCGCTGCCACTCCTTGGGGTTCTGCTCCGTGTTGTCCTCGTTCCAGAACCTGTAGCCCTCGGCGTTGCGGTCGATGATCAGCTCGGCGCCCATGTCGCGGCAGATCTGCGCCTTCTCGGGGGAGGAGACGACGCAGATCGGGGTCGCCCCGGCGGCGAGCGCCATCTGGGTCGCGTAGGAGCCGAGGCCGCCGGAGGCGCCCCAGATCAGGACGCGGTCACCGAGCTTCAGCGCGGCGCCGTTCTTGGAGATCAGCTGCCGGTATGCGGTGGAGTTGACCAGACCGGGGGAGGCGGACTCCTCCCAGGTGAGGTGGCCGGGCTTCGGCATGAGCTGGTTGGCCTTGACGATGGCCAACTCGGCGAGACCGCCGAAGTTGGTCTCGAAGCCCCAGATGCGCTGCTGCGGGTCCATCATCGTGTCGTCGTGGCCGTCG
Organism: Janibacter terrae NBRC 107853; assembly: GCF_001591405.1. Classification (GTDB taxonomy): domain Bacteria; phylum Actinomycetota; class Actinomycetes; order Actinomycetales; family Dermatophilaceae; genus Janibacter; species Janibacter terrae. Next base: position 795,262 of record NZ_BCUV01000006.1, on the reverse strand, counting down.
GCGTCCTCGAGCTCGACGGACAGGCAGTGGGCGACGACCTCGGTGCCGGGCTTCCACTTCGAGACGTGCTCGCCGACGCGCAGGACGACGCCGGAGAGGTCGGAGCCGACGATGTGGTACGGCAGGTCGTGGCGCTTGGAGTACTTGTTCAGGCGGCCGTAGCGCTCGAGGAAGCCGAAGGTCGAGACGGGCTCGAAGATCGAGGTCCACACGGTGTTGAAGTTGATCGCGCTGGCCATGACGGCGACGAGCGCCTCGTCGGGGGCCAGCTCCGGGATCGGCACGTCGTCGATGTGCAGCGACTTGCGCGGGTCCTTGTCGCGGCTCTTCAGGCCCTTGAACATCTCCACCTCGTCCTTGTGGACGGTCGCGGCACGGTAGGTGTCGGGCAGGGGGAGGTTGGCGTAGGTCTCTTCGCTGCGGTCACCGGAGAGGATCGCGTCGCGGATCTGGTCGATTGCCATGAGTGGGGGCTCCTCGGCCTCAGGGGGAATGGTCGGGGGTCGTGCGTTGCGTGAAACCTAGGTGGTCGCGGCGGCCGCGGGTATGGGGTCATGACCCAGTTCACACGCGGATCCGTGTCGTCCCGATCGGTCTCGGCGGGACGAAGGGGTGGGCTCAGTGGGCGTCGGCCGCCTGCTCGACGAGCTCGACGAGGATGCCGCCGGCGTCCTTGGGGTGGATGAAGTTGACGCGGGAGTTGCTCGTGCCCCGCTTCGGGGTGTCGTAGAGCAGGCGGAGGCCGCGCTCGCGCAGGGTCGCGCCCACGGCATCGATGTCCTCGACGCGGTAGGCGAGCTGCTGGATGCCCTGGCCGTTGCGGTCGAGGAACTTCGCGATCGTGGACTCGGGGGAGAGTGGCGCGAGCAGCTGGATGCACGAGCCGGACTCGCCGACGCGCATCATCGCCTCGCGCACGCCCTGCTCCTCGTTGGTCTCCTCGTGGGCGAGCTCCATGCCGTAGGTGTCACGGTAGAAGGCGATGGCCTCGTCGAGGTCGGGCACGGCGACACCGACGTGGTCGATGGCAGTGAAGAGATCGTTCATGTGCGGCAGCCTAGCCCCGGTCATTCATGACGATGGCCGCGGCGGTGTCGGGGCGGCGTGATCGAGTGTGCTGGGGTCGAGGGCATGACGGCGGGCCGGCTGGCGCTGCCGGTCTGCGGTTCTCCAGGTTCCTCTGTCGTGGCGGATGTTCGGTCAGGCTGGTTGTGGGATGGCGGCGATGTTCGCGAACACGGCGACGATCGCTGCCGCCCACGGCCAGGTCTTGGGGACCTGCAGTCGTCGTCGGCGGGCCCCGTGGGTCAGTCGGGCGGGGACGTGAAGGAAGCGGTAGCGCAGAGCTTTCGGTTCGCAGTCAGCCAGGGGCTGCGCGTCGCCGGTCATCGCGAGCAGCCGCGTCCACGCAGTCAGGTCGGCCGCGATCTGCACGAGTGTCAGCCAGGTTTGGTTGATGGTGAACTCGCGGGAGGGAAACCGTCGCAGGCCGGAGTCTTTGGCGTGACGGATGCGGTCTTCGACGCGGGCATGGGCGCGGTGGCGAGCTTCAAGGAACGCCAGTTGGCCTGTCGCGGTGTTGGTGACGAACGTTTGATAGCGGTAGCCATCGGCTTCTTCGAACAGTGACAGTTGTGCGCCCGGGTGTGGTCGTTCGCGCCGGACGATGACGCGCATCCCGGTCGGCCATTTCGCGCGCATGGCCGGGTCGATCAGCCCGGTCAGTTCGGCGACGTCACCGCCCACGCGGACACTGCCGTCGGCCTCGGAAGCAGGCGTCCACACCTTCGCGGGAACCAGCGCGATGGCTGCGCGGATCCTCTCGGTGACGCTGAATCCGATCGAGTACTCCACGCTGCGGCCACGGACTCGGCCTTGCTCGGTCAGCCAGTCCAGCAGCCCGTGGGACGCGCCCGCCCCGTCGGAGCGGATGAGCAGCTTCTTGCGGTGCGAACCGGGGACCTGGGCGATCGCATCGGCTAGGACTTCGATGTGATCGCTGGTGGTGTTCGACCCGGCGTTGCCGGCGCGCAGCTTCGCCGCCAGGAACTCGCTCGTGTTGTCGCACCACACGCCGATCGGGTGGTACCCGAAGGTGCGCTTGAACGTGGCTGCAGCGTTCTCCTTCTCGCTGTGGGCGATCACGACCGTGGCATCCACGTCCAACACGATCACGTCAGCCAGGTCGCTGCCCGCGACCTTCGAGGCCGGCACGCCTTGGGGCAGTTGCGCCCACACGCGCCGACGTGCCCGTGCCCGCGCGGTCGTGATCTTGCGCGACCCTCCGGGCGTGACCTCGTCCAAGGCCCGCCACACCGTCGGCGGCGACGCGACCGGCCCGAGGACGCCGCTTTGGTGGCGCAGCACATCGATGTCACTGATTGCCTCGCCGCCATCGGCGAGCATCACCGCAACGTCGACCAACACCCGGCCGCGGTCATGCCCGGGCACGAAGCCGCGGCGGGACATCGCCGTGGACAAGTCGGCTGTCAGGCCCGTGCGGTCGGCCAAGAGCCGGGTCGCGACGCTCCCCGCGTGGGCGACCACGCCGACACCGTCTGCGGTCACGGACAAACCTGTAGACCACGAAGTACGCTTCACCTGCGGAGTGCCTTCCAGCTTGAGAATCTTGAGACGTCGTAATCCCAAGTTTCCCTTGCAGGACAGGCACTTTCGCGCGTTCAGGCCCCCGACGCGCCGATCAATCGTGAACGATCCGGGCTAGGGACGCGAAGGGGGGCGGCGCGCCCCCTTCGCGTGTGGTCTGGCCCACCGTCCCGGGGCTCGTGGCACGGGTCACCGGTCGTTCCCCTCGGCACCCCGCCCGCCGCTGCGTAGAGTCGACCCATCCACGCACCCACTGCACCCGGAGGCCAACGCATGTCCACCGACCCCACTGTCATCGTCGCGGGGGCCCGCACCCCGATGGGCCGCATGAGCGGCTCGCTCAAGGGCTTCTCCGGCTCCGACCTCGGCGGCTTCGCCATCAAGGGCGCCCTCGAGAAGGCCGGCGTCAAGGGCGAGGACGTCGACTACGTCATCATGGGCCAGGTCCTCACCGCGGGCGAGGGCCAGATCCCCGCCCGCCAGGCCGCGATCAAGGGCGGGATCCCGAAGAACGTCCCCGCCCTCACGGTCAACAAGGTCTGCCTCTCGGGCATCGACGCGATCGCCCTCGCCGACCAGCTGATCCGCGCCGGCGAGTTCGAGATCGTCGTCGCCGGGGGCCAGGAGTCGATGACCAACGCGCCGCACCTGCTCCCCAAGAGCCGCGAGGGCATCAAGTACGGCGACACCAAGCTCAAGGACTCGATGGCCTACGACGGCCTGCACGACATCATCACCGACCAGGCGATGGGCGCGCTCACCGAGGCCAAGAACGCGGAGAACTCCGACTTCACCCGTGAGCAGCAGGACGAGTTCGCGGCCGCGAGCCACCAGAAGGCTGCCAGGGCCTGGGCCGAGGGCACCTTCGCCGACGAGGTCGTGCCGGTCGAGATCCCGCAGCGCAAGGGCGACCCGGTCCTCTTCGACACCGACGAGGGCGTGCGTGCCGACACGACCGTCGAGTCCCTGGGCAAGCTGCGTCCGGCCTTCGCCAAGGACGGCACCATCACCGCCGGCTCTGCCTCGCAGATCTCCGACGGCGCGGCCGCGGTCGTCGTCATGAAGAAGTCCAAGGCCGAGGAGCTGGGCCTGTCCTGGCTCGCCGAGATCGGCGCCCACGGTGTCGTCGCCGGTCCTGACTCGACCCTGCAGTCGCAGCCGGCCAACGCCATCGAGGTCGCCGTCGCCAAGGAGGGCATCGCGGTCTCCGACCTCGACGTCGTCGAGATCAACGAGGCCTTCGCGGCCGTCGGCCTGGCCTCGGCCCAGCAGCTCGGCCTCAAGGACGAGCAGGTCAACCCCAACGGCGGCGCGATCGCCATGGGCCACCCGCTCGGCATGTCCGGCGCGCGCATCACCCTCGCGCTCGCCCACGAGCTCAAGCGCCGCGGCGGCGGTGTCGGCGCGGCCGCCCTCTGCGGCGGTGGCGGTCAGGGTGACGCCCTGATCATCCGCGTCCCGAACGCCTGAGCTTGAGCCGCAGCATCGACGTCCCCGTCCTGGTCGAGGAGGCCAGGGCGGGGACGACCCGCGCCGTCGGGCGGCTCATCTCGCTCGTCGACGACCAGCACCCCGCGCTGCCGGAGGCGATGGCGCTGCTCGCGCCGCACACGGGTCGGGCCCACGTCATCGGCCTGACCGGCGCCCCCGGCGTCGGCAAGTCCACGACGACCGACGCCCTCGTCCGCGCGCTGCGCGAGCAGGGCGCGCGGGTCGGCGTCCTCGCGATCGACCCCTCCTCGCCCTTCAGCGGCGGCGCGCTCCTGGGTGACCGCATCCGCATGAGCGCGTCCGCGAGCGACCCGGGCGTCTACATCCGTTCGCTCGCCAGCCGCGGCCACCTGGGCGGCCTGTCGGTCTCGACTCCCCAGGCCATCCGCGTGCTCGACGCCTCCGGGTTCGACGTCGTGCTCGTCGAGACCGTCGGCGTCGGTCAGTCCGAGGTCGAGATCGCCGGCGCCGCGGACACGACCCTCGTCCTCCTGGCGCCCGGCATGGGCGACGGGATACAGGCGGCCAAGGCGGGGATCCTCGAGGTGGGCGACGTCTTCGTCGTCAACAAGGCCGACCGCGAGGGTGCGGACGCGACCGTCCGCGACCTGCGGCACATGATCCAGCTCGGTGAGGGGACGCGGCCCGGGGGTTGGCGACGCCCGGTCGTCAAGGCCTCCGCGACCGACGGTACAGGCGTGGGCGACATCGTCACCGCGATCGGGGACCACCTCTCGTGGCTGGCCGCGAGCGGCACCCTGCGCCGGCGCCGCACCGGGCGCGCCCGTGCCGAGATCACCGCTCTCGCGCTGGCCCGGCTGCAGGCCCGCATGGGTGACCTCGGTTCCGGCGGCACGCTCGACGGGCTCGCCGAGCGGGTCGTCGACGGGGCCACGGACCCGCACGCGGCGGCCGACGAGCTGCTCGTCGGGCTCGGCGCGGACTGAGCCGGGTCAGAAACCCTCGCCCACGCGGATCTCGTCGTGGTCGTCGATGTCGAAGATCGCCGACACGCACGTGGGGGCGGCGTCGGTCGCGCCGGCGTCGAGGAAGTCGGTGTTGCAGGTGACGTCGTCGATGACGTTGCCGTCCTTCATGAAGTAGAAGGTCAGGAAGAACGAGTTGCTGCTGCCGCTGTCGTTGCGCACACTCAGGCCGGAGATGTCGTCGGTCGAGGTCAGCACCGACCAGCCGGGCTGGATGGCGGCACCGTCCACGGTGACCGAGGAGCCCTCGGAGACGGGCGTGGCGCCGGCCGCGTCGGCGTTCTTGGACGAGTTGGCCGAGGAGCTGTAGCTCGAGATCCCTTCGCTCGCCTCGTTGGCGACGAAGATGAAGAACCCGGCGACACCGCAGCAGCACAGGAGGATGACGCCGCCGATGATGCCGAGGATCCACCAGAGGGTGTTGTCCTTCTTGGGGGCGCTGCCGGGGGGCGGGTAGGCGCCCGGGGTGCCGTAGGCCGGGGCCTGGTACGGGTTCGGGTTGCCGGAGCCTCCGGGCGGTGGCGGCGCTGGGTAGGACACGGTGATTTCCCCCTGATACTTCGTGGCGTGCGACGCGGACGACGTCCGCGGCGGCAGTCTACGTGCCGGTAGCCGAGCCCGAGCACTACGCTGGCCCGGACATGACTGACGACACGACGCCCGAGCTGATCGGCGGCCGCTACGAGACCGTGCGACCCATCGGTCGCGGTGGGATGGGGACCGTCTGGCTCGCCCGCGACACCGTCCTCGGCCGCCAGGTCGCGGCCAAGCAGATCGGCGACTTCCCCGGGGAGAGCGAAGGGGAGACCCGCCGGGCTATGCGCGAGGCCCGGGCGGCGGCCGCGCTCAACCACCCCAACGTCGTCGCGGTCTACGACGTCACCGAGCACCACGGCACCCCGTGGCTCGTCATGGAGTACGTGGCCGGCCCGACGCTCGCCTCGGCCATCCGCGAGCGCGGTCCGATGACGCCGAAGGGGGCTGCCGACCTCGGCGCACAGCTCGCGGGAGCGCTCGCCGCGGCGCACCGTGCCGGCATCGTCCACCGCGACGTCAAGCCTGCCAACGTCCTCATCGGCGGCGGTCGACCCAAGCTGGGCGACTTCGGCATCGCCCGCTCCGGTGCCGACGACCAGCTGACCCAGACCGGTCTGGTGACCGGCACCCCGAGCTACATGGCCCCGGAGGTCGCCATCGGTGGCGACCACGGCCCTGCGGCCGACGTGTGGGCGCTCGGCGCGACGATCTACTTCGCGGTCGAGGGCACCGACGCCTACCCCTCGCAGGGCAACGCCCTGGCCACCCTGCGCAGCATCTCCTCGCAGCCGCCGCGGCGACCCGAGCGGGCAGGACCGCTGGAGCCGGTGCTCGCCGACATGCTCTCGCGCGACCCGGCGCGACGCGGGACGATGGACGAGGTGCTCCGTCGCCTCGAGAGCGTCGCCGCGGGCGGCTCGGGTGGCGCCTCCCGCGCGGGCGAGGCCTTCGCGCCCACGCCGACGCCCACGCCGACGCCGCCGCGACGCCGAGGCGGCTGGCCGTGGATCCTCCTCCTCGCCGGGCTGGCCGTGCTGCTCGCGGCCGGGATCGCCTGGGCCGCGTCGCGCGACGACGAGCCGACCACAGGGTCCTCGACGAGCTCGACGAGCACCTCGTCGAGCACCACCTCGACGGCCACGAGCAGCGAGCCCCAGCCGCCCGTGACGACCACGACGACGGCCACGGTGACCTCCAGCCCGAGCGAGACGTCGACGAGCAGCTCCACGTCGAGCTCCAGCTCGAGCTCGTCCTCGCGTGGCATGCAGGACATCACGCAGGCCGAGGCCACGACCTTCATCACCGACTACTTCTCGACGGTGACCAGCGACCGCGACGCCGCCTGGGCGATGCTCGCTCCCTCCCGGCAGAAGGACCGGGGCGGCTTCGACGGGTTCTGGTCGGGGATCGAGTCCGTCGACACCCAGGTGCTCTCCTTCGACACCAGGACCGACACCGTGACGGTGCGCCTCACCTACCACCCCAAGGACCGCGCGGAAGAGGTCGAGGAGCACGAGTACCGGCTGCGGCGCATCGACGGCGTCGTCCGGATGACCCAGTAACCCACCAGCTCCCGACCCCGGAGGTCCCCGTGCTGCTTGCGTTCTCCATCGCCCCGTCCTCCCCGGACGCCGACGGCTCCTACGCCGAGGCGGTCGCCGCCGCGCTGCGGGTCGTGCGCGACAGCGGGCTGCCGCACGACCTCGGCTCGATGTTCACGACGATCGAGGGGGAGTGGGACGAGGTCATGGCCGTCGTCAAGGCCTGCGTCGATGCCATGGAGCCCTTCGGCGACCGCGTCGGGCTGGTCATGAAGGCCGACATCCGGGCCGGTCGCACCGGCCAGATGAGCGCGAAGGTCGAGCGCGTGGCGGGCCTCCTCGCCGAGGACTGAGCCGTCCCGGCTCCGTGACCGATTTGTGACCTTCTGCAGGATTTGTCATGGTTGATCGTCCGCCCGAGCGGCAGACGTCCCCTGAACCCTGACCGAAAGCACCCACGTGAGCACGCTCATCCAGCGCGTCGCCGGCGTCGTCCTGGCACTCGCCGGCCTCGTCGCCGCGATTGTCGGGGGTTGGTTCCTCGCCAACCTCGGCACCTCCGGCACGGCCACCTTCACCGCCGACCCCGGCCAGCGGGTCGTCGTCCTCGACCCCGACGTGCTCAACCGCGTCGACCACCCCGTCGAGGTCACCGCCGCCGGCTCCGGCGAGCTGTGGGCCGGCACCGCCCGGCCCTCCGACGCCGAGGCCGTCCTGGGTGACGCCACGCGCGCCGAGGTCTCGGGCGTCGCGGTGTCGGACTGGGCGCTCACGAGCGCCGAGGTCGGGTCCACGGACCCCGTCGACCCCGCGGGCCTCGACGTGTGGCAGGAGTCCGGCACCGCGTCCGGCGAGATCAGCCGCACGATCGAGCAGTCGCAGGCGCCGCAGACCCTCGTGGTCGCCGCTGCCGACGGCGCCGAGATCGACTCCGTGACCATGACCGTCGAGGACAGCGGCTGGGGGACCATGGCCGTCGTCACCCTCGTCGTCGGTCTCGTCCTCCTCCTCGCCGGGGTGGCCCTGCTCGTCCGCAGCGGGCTCGTGGGGATGATCCGCCACCGGGCCGCGCGCCCCGACCGTGAGGAGGCCGCATGAGCCGGCGCACCACCCTCGTCGCTGCCCTCGTCGCGGCACCCCTGACCCTCGGCGGCTGCGGCCTGGGGGCCTCGATCGCCGGGATCCACGACGCCCCGGCCGAGCAGTCCTCGGGCGCGTCCGTGACCTCCACCACGGCACGGCAGGTGGCCGACCGCGTCGTCACCGAGGCCGTCGACGTCAGCCGCAAGAGCGGCAAGGCCGCTGAGACCGCGCGTGAGGAGGTCCTCTCCGGGCCGGCCCTGCGCGAGGTGCGGGCGGCCGTCGCCAGCAAGGACAGGACCACACGCACCTCGACGCAGGTCGAGGGGCTCAAGGTCCTCGCGGTGAGCCGCGGCGCCACGTGGCCGCGCGCCGTCCTGGCCACCTCGCGCTCGGGCGACGTGCAGTACCTGCACGTCCTCGTCGCCGAGCAGGCCGACCAGCCCTTCACCCTCTTCGCCGACGTGCCGATGGCCGCGGGTGCCAGCGTGCCCGCGCTCGCCCCGCTCGACGAGGGGACCAAGGTCACCGTCGCGGCGCCCGGCAAGGACGTCCGGGACGCGGCGACCGCCTGGGCGAAGGGTGTCGCCTTCCCTTCGTCGTCGACGAAAACACCCGAGGACGTCTCGGTGAGCGATGCCTTCTCCGCGGCCCTGCGCAAGAACGCCCGGGCGACGAAGGCCGACCTGGGTGACCTCGCGTACTACCGCCAGCGCCAGGCGGTCGCGGAGGGCGACGCGGTCTCCTTCGCGCTCGCCGACGGCGGGGCGATCACCTTCCTGCCGATGACGCGCACCGACACGATCACCGCGACGAAGAAGCTCAAGGAGCTCAAGCTCGAGCAGGCCGCCCTCAAGGACGTGCTCGACACCTCGACCGTCGAGCGCGCCCTGTCGATCAAGCACGCCGAGACCCTCGCGCTCGTCACGCCGGCCGAGGGCAAGGCCCGCGTCGTCGGCGCTAGCGACGTGCTCGAGTCGGCGAAGGGCTCCTGACCGGGGGGTCGACGCGCGGCCCCGGCCGTGGGAGACAATGGCTGGCATGAGCGACCCGACCCGAGCCCTGCGCGGCGCCGTCGACCTGTCCCGTCTCGCCGGATCGGCCCCCGGTGCCGGTCCGGGAGCTCCCGCAGCCCCCGCGGCCGGTGGCGCCGCTGGTGCACCTGCCGACGGTCTCCTCATCGAGGCGACCGACGCGACCTTCAACACCATCGTCGGTCGGACCTCGGTCGTCCCGGCCGTGGCCGTCGTGTGGTCCTCCGAGCACCCGCAGAGCCGTGTGCTGCTCGACGACGCGCTCGCGATCGCCAGCACCCTCGAGGGACGCGTACAGGTCGTCGGGATCGACGTGGCGACCAACCCCGGCATCATGCAGGCGGTCCAGCCGCCGGAGGTGCCGCTCGCGCTCGGTCTCGTGGCCGGCCAGCCGGTGCCGCTCTTCAGCGGGATCGTCGACCCGGAGCAGTTCCGTCAGGTGGTCGACCAGCTGCTCCAGGTGGCGGTGCAGCACGGCGTCACCGGGCGCGTCAGCGCGCAGCCCGCCGAGGCCGACACGCAGGACGACCTGCCGCCGCTGCACCAGGAGGCCTACGACGCGATCGAGCGCGACGACCTGGACGCCGCGGCCGCCGCCTACGAGCAGGCGATCGCCGCTGACCCCAAGGACACCGACGCGCAGCTCGGGCTCGCCCAGGTCGGCCTGATGAAGCGCACCCGCGGGGTGGACCTCCACGCCGCCCGGGCGGCCGCGGCCGGTGACCCGCACGACGTCGACGCCGCCCTCGTCGTCGCCGACCTCGACGTGCTCGGTGGTCATGTCGAGGACGCCTTCACGCGCCTGATCGACCTCGTCCGCGTCACCGCGGGGGAGGACCGCGACCGGGTCAAGGCCCACCTGCTGGACCTCTTCGCCGTCGTCGGCAACCAGGACGAGCGCGTCCGCAAGGGCCGTACGACGCTCATGAGTGCCCTCTTCTGACGCCTCTTCCTACGCTCCGAGACCCTGCATTCCCCTAGGGCAATGCAGGGTCTCGCGCTCCCGGGGCGTGCATTCCCCTAGGGCAATGCAACGTCCCGGGCGGTTCAGGAGGGCGTCAGGGGCGAGTCGGGGCCCCCGCAGGGGTGAGGTAGACCGCCGAGAGCGCGGCCACCCGCACCTCGAGCGACCACGGCTGGTCCTGCCAGGGTCGCTCCTGCGCCTCGATGACGACACCCGCCTGGCTCGGTGAGCCGGCGGCGTCGTAGCCCGAGGTGTCGAGACCGACCACCCAGCGACCCCCCTTCGGCACACCGATGCGAAGGGGGGCACGGTCGGACCCGCCGAAGTTCACGACCACGGCGACCACGTCGCCGGAGCCGTCCGCCTGCCCGAAGCGCAGGAAGGAGACGGTGTTGCCCTGGTTGTCGTCGGCGTCGAGCCAGCGGAACCCCGCCGGCTCCGCGTCGAGCGCCCACATCGCGGGGTGCTGCTCCGCGAAGGCGTTGAGCCCCCCGACGAGGTCGAGCAGCCGCCGGTGCGGCGCGTGCTCGAGCAGGTACCAGTCGAGCGACCGGCTCTCGGACCACTCGCTCGTCTGGCCGAACTCGGTGCCCATGAAGAGCAGCTGCTTGCCCGGGAAGGCCCACTGGTAGGCGTAGAAGGCGCGCAGGGTCGCGAACCGCTGGTCGTCCTCGCCCGGGATCTTGTAGGGCATCGACCCCTTGCCGTGCACGACCTCGTCGTGGCTGATCGGCAGCAGGTAGCTCTCGGCGTACGCGTACATCATCGCGAAGCTCAGCAGCTGGTGGTGGTGCTGCCGGTTGACCGGGTCCTCGCCCAGGTAGCGCAGGGCGTCGTTCATCCAGCCCATGTTCCACTTCAGCCCGAAGCCCAGACCGCCCTCGTGCGTCGGGGCCGTCACGCCCGGCCAGGCGGTCGACTCCTCGGCGACGGTGACGATGCCGGGGGAGCGGCGGTAGGCGGTGGCGTTGACCTCCTGGAGGAGGGCGACGGCCTCGAGGTTCTCCCGGCCACCGTGGTGGTTGGGGATCCACTCGCCGTCCCGGCGCGAGTAGTCGAGGTAGAGCATCGAGGCGACGCCGTCCACGCGCAGCCCGTCGACGTGGAACTCCTCGAGCCAGTACAGCGCGTTGGCCACGAGGAAGTTGCGCACCTCGGGTCGCCCGAAGTCGAACACGTAGCTGCCCCAGTCGGGCTGCCACCCGCGCCGCGGGTCCGGGTGCTCGTACAGCGGCAGCCCGTCGAAGCGCACGAGCGCCCACTCGTCGGTGGCGAAGTGCCCCGGCACCCAGTCGAGGATGACCCCGATGCCGGCCGCGTGCAGCTCGTCGACGAGGTGGCGCAGGTCGTCCGGGGAGCCGAAGCGCGAGTTGGGCGCGAAGTAGCTCGTCACGTGGTAGCCCCACGACGGCGGGTACGGGTGGTCCATGACCGGCATGAGCTCGACGTGCGTGAAGCCGTGCTCGCGCACGTACTCGACGAGCTCGTCGGCCAGGCCGCGCCACCCGAGGCCGGGGCGCCAGGACCCGGGGTGCACCTCGTAGATGCTCATCCGCTGGTCGTGCGGGTCGCGCTGGGCGCGCTCGGCCAGCCACGCGTCGTCGCGCCAGGTGTACGTCGAGCCGGTGACCACCGAGCCGGTCGCGGGGGCGGTCTCGGCGAGGCGGGCCATCGGGTCGGCCTTGTGCCGCAGCACGTCGTCGGCGCCGCGCACGGCGAACTTGTAGACGTCGCCGAGGTCCACCCCCGGGACGAAGAGCTCCCAGACGCCGGAGTCGCCGAGCAGCCTCATGGGCAGCAGCGACTCGTCCCAGCCGTTGAAGTCACCGATGACGTGCACGGCCTTGGCCCGCGGCGCCCACACGGCGAAGGAGACACCGGTGACCGTGCCCATCGGCCCGTCGTAGGAGCGCAGGTGCGCACCGAGCACGGTCCACAGCTGCTCGTGGCGACCCTCGCCGACGAGGTGCAGGTCGACCTCGCCGAGCGTCGGGGCGAAGCGGTACGGGTCGTCGCCGAGGTGCTCGACGCCGTCCTCCCACGTGGTGAGCACGCGGTAGTCCATCGTGCGGCTCGCATCGGTACGCACGCCGGAGAAGATCCCGTCCCGCTCGTGCTCGAGGTCGACCACGACGTCGTCCTCGAAGCGCACCCGCACGCGGGTGGCGAGCGGTCGCCGGACCCGCACGCGCAGGCCGGCGGCCTCGACGTGCTGGCCGAGGACGTCGTGGGGCTGGGCGCTGCGGCCGTTGGCCACGGCCCACAGGGCGCCCGGCAGGGCGGACTCGGGGACGGGTGTCATGACGGGACCTCCCGGACCAGTGCTTCGACGGCGGCCGTGGGCAGCGCGAGCCACCCCGGCCGATGGTGGGCCTCGTAGACGACCTCGTAGAGGGCCTTGTCGAGGACGTGGGCGGTGAGCAGCGCGCCGTGCGTGCGGGGATCGGTGCCGACCTCGGCGTAGCCGTCGAGGAAGGCGGTCTGCGCGGCCCGGCCCCACGGCCCGGCGTCGACGCCGGGGTGGGTCCGGGCGACGGTGCCGACGACGTAGTCGATGGAGCGCAGGACACCGGCGACATCGCGAAGGGGGGAGTCCACGTCGTTGCGCTCGGCCAGCGGCCGCAAGGGCTCACCCTCGAAGTCGATGAGCACCCACCCGCGGTCGGGGACGTCGAGCACCTGGCCCAGGTGCAGGTCGCCGTGGATGCGTTGCAGCGCGGGCCAGTCCGCCTCGAGCGCGCGATCGAGCACGTGCTCGACCGCTGCCTGGTGGGCAGCGAGCGCGGGCACCTCGCTCATGGCCCGCGCGGAGCGGCGGCGCATCGAGCCCACGTGCTGCTCGACGACGTCGCGGTCGGCGGGCACGCACGGCAGGGCCCGCGCGAGGTCCTCGTGGACGCGCGCCAGCACCCGGCCGAGCTCGCGGGCTCGCGGTGAGAAGTCCTCGCCCTCGGCGGCCTGCCGCAGCGCCACGCGCCACGCGTCGGTCGCGCCCTCGAGGTACTCCTGCGCGAAGACGACCTGGCCGAGGTCGCGCCCGCTGCCGTCGGGGCGCTGCCAGGCGCCGGCCACATGGCCCACGCTCGCCGGGACGAAGGGGGAGTGGCTCGCCGCGAGCGCGCCCTGCAGCGTGATGTCGGGGTTCTCGCCGGGGGAGAGGGTGCGGAAGACCTTGATGATCACCGGGGCGCCGGTGCCGGGCTCCGGGGTGACGATGATCGAGGTGTTGCTCTGCTCGCCGACGAGCACCCGGCTCGTCGCGACGACCGGGTCGTCCTGCCACGCCGGGTGCGGCGCCCCGACGACGTCGGGGTCGACGGTGTCGGAGACCGAGCCCGCCTGGGCGGCGACCTGGCCGCGGACGAGCCGGAGCAGCTGGGCGACGTACACCGGGTCGTGCGGTGCGTCGTAGACCCAGCGGTGGCCGAGGACCGAGTGCTCCATCTCGCCGACGAGGGCCGCCTCGGCACCCTCGAGCGGGGCACCGCGGTAGGTGAGGGGGACCTGGTAGACGACCGGCGTCGTGCCGGACTCGTCGAGGAAGGCGATCGTCTCGATGCCCACCTCGCCGGCCGGGTCGTCCAGGCGCCACGAGTCGAGCCGGGTGAGCCGGGGACGCCGCCCGGCGCCGACGTACCAGCGCTGGCCACCCATCCACGCGGTGACGAGCTCGACCTTGTCCGGGCGCAGCACCGCGTCGTGGATCGTCGCCATCAGCTGCTCACCACCGAGACGATGTGGACCGGCTCGGCCTCGGCGCCGACGCGCACGTAGTTCGCCTCGCCCCAGTGCCAGCGCTCGCCGGTCACGTGGTCCTCGACCTCGAAGCGGTCGGCCCAGTCCATGCCGAGCGCCGCCATGTCGAGGCGCAGCGTGGACTCGCGGGTCGAGTGCGGGTCGACGTTGGCCACGACGATGACGGTGTCGGTGCGACCGTCGGGCAGCGTGCGCGACTTGGAGAAGGCCAGCAGGTTCTCGTCGTCGACGTGGTGGAAGGTGAGGTTGCGCAGCAGCTGGAGGCCGGGGTGCTCGCGCCGCACCCGGTTGAGCATCGTCAGCCAGCCCGCGAGCGAGCCGCCGGACGCGGCGACCTCGTCCCAGCGACGGTCCTTGAACTCGTACTTCTCGTTGTCGATCTGCTCCTCGGCGCCCGGGCGGGCGACGTGCTCCATGAGCTCGTACCCGGCGTAGACGCCCCACGTCGGGACCATCGTCGCGGCGAGCGCGGCGCGCACCTTCCACGCGGCCGGTCCGCCGAACTGCAGGTACGGCGTGAGGATGTCGTGCGTCGTCGGCCAGAAGCTCGGGCGCATGTACGCCGCGGCCTCGCCGGCGACCTCGGTGCCGTACTCGACGAGCTCGGGCACCGTGTTGCGCCACGCGTAGTACGTGTAGCTCTGCTGGAACCCGACCTTGGCGAGCGTGTGCATCATCGCCGGCTTGGTGAAGGCCTCCGACAGCCAGATGACCTCGGGGTGCTCCCGCGCCACGTCCTGGATCAGCCACTGCCAGAACTCGACCGGCTTGGTGTGCGGGTTGTCGACGCGGAAGAGCGTCACCCCGTGGTCGATCCACACCTGCACGACCCGGCGCACCTCGGCGTAGACGCCGGCGGGGTCCCTGTCGAAGTTCACCGGGTAGATGTCCTGGTACTTCTTCGGCGGGTTCTCGGCGTAGGCGATCGTGCCGTCGGCCCGTGTGGTGAACCACTCGGGGTGCTCGGTGACCCACGGGTGGTCGGGCGAGCACTGCAGCGCGAGGTCGAGCGCGACCTCCAGCCCCAGCCTCCTCGCGTCGGCGACGAAGGCGTCGAAGTCGGCGAAGGTCCCGAGGTCGGGGTGGATCGCGTCGTGCCCACCGTCCGGGGAGCCGATGGCGTACGGCGAACCCGGGTCGTCGGGGCCGGCGCCGAGCGTGTTGTTGGGTCCCTTGCGTGCGGTCGTGCCGATCGGGTGGATCGGCGTCAGGTAGACGACGTCGAAGCCCATCTCGGCGATCGCGGGCAGGCGCTGCGCGGCGGTGCGCAGGGTCCCGGAGACCCACCGGCCGGTGTCCGGGTCGAGCCGGGCGCCCTCGCTGCGCGGGAAGATCTCGTACCAGGAGCCGAAGAGCGCCAGCTCGCGCTCGACGAGCAGCGACAGGTCGGTGCCGGGCGTCACGAGCTCGCGCAGGGGACGCGCGGCGAGCTCGGCGGCAGCGGACCCGGTCGTCACGAGGTGCAGGGCGGCGCTGGCGTGGTGACCGTCGAGGTCGCGCAGGATCGCGGCGGCGGAGCGAAGGGTGGAGCGCCCCCCTTCGTCCCTCGTCCGCTCCGCGGCGGCCCGGTCGAGGACGAGGGCACCCTCGGCGCGCATCAGGTCGGTGTCGATCGCGGCGGCGATCTTGATCGTCGCGTCGTGCACCCAGGTCCCCCACGGGTCCGACCAGCCCTCGACCCGGTAGGCCCACAGGCCCTCGCGGTCGGCGACCACCTCACCCTCCCAGATGCTCAGACCCGGGTTGGTGCACGTCATGGGCAGGTGGCGCTCGACGCCGTCCGGGTCGGTGAGGACGATCGTCGCGCCGACCGCGTCGTGGCCCTCGCGGAAGACCTCGGCGGAGACGGTGAAGGGCTCGCCGACGACGGACTTCGCCGGCCGGGCGCCGTGGTCGACGCACGGGCGCACGTCGCTCACGGGGATGCGGCCGAGCGGCTGCTGGGGTGGCGTCGAGGTGGGGACGCGGGTCGGGGCGGACGGGACGACGGTGAAGTCGGTGCTCACCTCGGCCACGTTACCCGCGAGGTCACCGCTCGGCAGTTGGCGTGCCGCCGCGATAACCCCCAAGATGGTCTGGGTGAAGGCCATCCGACGTTTCAGTGTCCGCACCGCCCTGCCCGAACCGATCTCCGCCCTAGGCGACCTCGCGATGAACCTGAGGTGGAGCTGGCACTCGCCCACCCGCCGGCTCTTCGCCGAGCTCGACCCGCAGCGGTGGACGGAGGTCAACCGCGACCCCGTCCGCCTCCTGTCCACCTACTCCTCGACCGAGCTCGAGGAGCTCGCCACCGACCGCGACCTCGTCGCGCGGGTGGCGGCCGCCAAGGCCGACCTCGACGAGTACCTCTCCTCGCGACGCTGGTACCAGGACGCGGGCGACGGGCTGCCGGCCTCCATCGCCTACTTCAGCCCCGAGTACGGCATCACCGAGGTGCTGCCGCAGTACTCCGGCGGTCTCGGGATCCTCGCCGGCGACCACCTCAAGGCGGCCTCGGACCTCGGGGTGCCGATCGTCGGCGTCGGCCTGTTCTACAAGACCGGTTACTTCAAGCAGAGCCTCAACCACGAGGGCTGGCAGCAGGAGACCTACCCGGTCCTGGACCCGCAGGGCCTGCCCCTGCACCTGCTGCGCGAGGAGGACGACACCCCCTGCGTCGTGACGGTCGCGATGCCCGGGGGCGGCTCCCTTCGCGCGCACGTGTGGCGGGCCCAGGTCGGCCGCGTGCCGCTGCTCCTCCTCGACTCCGACGTGCCCGGCAACGACGACTCGATGCGGGCGGTCACCGAGCGCCTCTACGGCGGTGGCGGCGAGCAGCGGCTGCAGCAGGAGATGCTCCTCGGCATCGGCGGCGTGCGCGCACTGCGCCTGTGGTCGCGGCTCACCGGGGCGCCCGAGCCCGAGGTCTTCCACACCAACGAGGGCCACGCCGGATTCCTGGGGATCGAGCGGATCAGCGAGTTCACCCAGTCCGCCGGCATGACCTTCGACGAGGCGACCGAGGCCTCCCGCGCCGGGACCGTGTTCACGACTCACACGCCCGTGCCCGCCGGCATCGACCGCTTCGGCACGGACCTGCTCGAGCGCTACTTCGGCGGGTCGCAGGAGCTGCCCGGCGTGCCGCTGGACAAGCTGCGCGAGCTCGGCGCCGAGACCTACGAGGGCGGTTCGCCCGACATGTTCAACATGGCCGTCATGGGGCTGCGGCTCGCCGTGCGCGCCAACGGCGTCTCCCAGCTGCACGGCCACGTCTCCCGCGAGATGTTTGACGGGCTGTGGCCGGGCTTCGACGACGACGAGGTGCCGATCACCTCGATCACCAACGGCGTCCACGCCCCCACCTGGGTCGACGACACCGTCTACGACATCGCCGCGCAGCACCTCGGCGGCCGCGACGTCGAGGCCTCCGACCGCTGGGACTCGATCCCGGCCGTGCCGGGCGCGGACATCTGGGCGGCCAAGGCGCAGATGCGCGCGCGGCTCGTCGAGGACGCCCGGGCACGCCTGCGCTCCAGCTGGGCCAAGCGCGGGGCGACCGACGCCGAGCTCGGCTGGACCGACGGCGTGCTCGACCCCGAGGTGCTGACGATCGGCTTCGCCCGACGGGTGCCGACCTACAAGCGCCTCACCCTCATGCTGCGCGACCCCGAGCGGCTCAAGGCGCTGCTGCTCCACCCCGAGCGGCCGATCCAGCTCGTCATCGCCGGCAAGTCGCACCCCGCCGACGAGACCGGCAAGCAGCTCATCCAGCAGATGGTGCACTTCGCCGACCAGCACGACGTGCGCCACCGCATCGTCTTCCTGCCCAACTACGACATCGCCATGGCCCGCACGCTGTACCCCGGCTGCGACGTCTGGCTCAACAACCCGCTGCGTCCCTTCGAGGCGTGCGGCACCTCGGGCATGAAGGCCGCCCTCAACGGCGGGCTCAACCTCTCCATCCTCGACGGGTGGTGGGACGAGTGGTTCGACGGCGAGAACGGCTGGGCCATCCCGACGGCCGACGGCGTGGCCGACGAGGGCCGTCGCGACGACATCGAGGCCGCGGCCCTCTACGACCTCATCGAGCACGAGGTCGCGCCGCGGTTCTACGACGTCGACGAGCAGGGCCTCCCGCAGCACTGGCTCTCGATGCTGCGGCACACGCTCACCACGCTCGGGCCCAAGGTCCTGGCCACCCGCATGGTGCGTGACTACACCGAGCAGCTCTACGCCCCGGCCGCCAGGCACAACGCGCGCGTCAACGCCGAGGACCACGCGGGGGCCAAGGCGCTCGCCGACTACAAGGCGCGCGTGCGGGCCGGCTGGCCCGCGGTCCGGGTCGACCACGTCGAGGGCTCCGGGGTCTCCGACAGCCCCCTCGTCGGCGAGCTGCTGAGCGTCGACGCCTACGTCGCGCTCGACGGCCTGGCCCCGCACGAGGTCGACGTCCAGGTGATCGCCGGCCGCGTCGCCCTCGGCACGGACGACCTCGTCGAGTGGGACGCGACCTCGCTCGACGTCGTCGAGTCCTACGAGGACGGCAAGGCCAAGTTCTCCGGCCGGGTCCCCATCGAGCGCACCGGCCAGTTCGGCTGGACCGTGCGCGTCCTGCCCCGGCACGAGCTCATCGCCTTCCCCGCCAGCATGGGGCTGGTGGCCAACGCCTGACCCCTCGTCCCCCTTCGCAGAGGGTCACGTCGTGCACCAAGAGCGCTCCGGTGCTGCACGACGTGACCCTCTGCCGGTCAGCGCGTGTACAGGCGCAGGCTGAGCGGGGTGAGGGTCTCGGGCTCGTCACCGCGGCCCTCGGACTGCGACTCGCGTCCGTCCTCGGGTCGTTCCCAGGCGCTGTCCCAGCGCAGGGTCCAGCCGGGCTCGCCGGGGAGGGTCACCTCGATCTCGTCGAGGCCCCCGTGCAGGACGAGCAGGGCGGAGGGCTCGCCCTCGAGGGTGAGCTGGAGGGTGCGGCGCTCGTCCTGGGCCCAGGTCTCCTCCGTCATCGGCTCGCCCGTCTCGTCCCACCAGCCGAGGACCGACTCGTCGTGGTCGCGCAGGACGGGCACCTCGCGACGCAGCGCCGTGAGGTGCGCGACGGTCGCGAGCAGGTCCGTGCGCTCCTCGTCGAGGTCCCAGTGCAGCCAGCTCATCTCGTTGTCCTGGCAGTACGGGTTGTTGTTGCCCCCGTGGGTGCGGCCGATCTCGTCGCCCGAGGAGATCATCGGGACGCCGGCCGACAGGAGCAGCGTCCCGATGACGTTGCGCGAGGAGCGTCGGCGCGCGATGCCGATGACGACGTCGTCGGTCGGTCCCTCCGCTCCGTGGTTCCACGAGCGGTTGTGGTCGTTGCCGTCGCGGTTGTCCTCGCCGTTCGCCTCGTTGTGCTTCTGGTCGTAGGCGACGAGGTCGGCGAGGGTGAACCCGTCGTGGGCGGTGACGAAGCCCATCGACGACAGCGGCGTCCGGTCGCCGAAGAGGTCCCGGCTGCCGACGAGCCGGGTCGCGATCTCGCGCACGCCCGGCCCGGGCTCCTCGCCGCGGGAGAGCGCGCCCGACCCGGCGACCCAGAAGTCGCGCGCGGTGTCGCGGAACCGGTCGTTCCACTCCGCCCACGCCCCGGGGAACTGCCCGGTGCGCCAGCCGTCGGGCCCGAGGTCCCACGGCTCGGCGACGTGCAGCACCTGCGAGAGCACGGGGTCCTCGCGCAGCGCGACGAGGAAGGGGTGGTCGGGCGTGTACCCGAGGTCCTCGCCGCGGGCGAGCGCCACCGCGAGGTCGTAGCGGAACCCGTCGACGTGGCACTCGGTGACCCAGTAGCGCAGCGAGTCGAGGACCATGTCGAGCACGAGCGGCTCGGTGAGGTCGAGCGTGTTGCCGCAGCCGGTGACGTCGACGTCGTGACCGTCCTCGTCGAGGCGGTACCAGGTCGGCGCCTCCAGGCCGCGCCAGCACAGCGTGGCGCCGTCGGTGCTCTGCTCGGCGGTGTGGTTGTAGACGACGTCGAGGAGCACCTCGAGGCCGGCGGCGTGGAGCTCCTTGACCATGCCCTTGAACTCGCGCAGCACCTCGTGCGGGTCCTCGCTGCTCGCGTACGGGGCGTGGGGGGCGAAGAAGCCCATCGTGTTGTAGCCCCAGTGGTTGGTCAGCCCCAGGTCGACGAGGTGCGGCTCGTCGGCGAAGGCGTGCACGGGCAGCAGCTCGACCGTCGTCACGCCGGTGCGCCTCAGGTGCTCGACGGTCGCCGGGTGGCACACGCCGGCGTACGTCCCGCGCAGGTGCTCGGGGACGTCCTCGAGCAGCATCGTCAGCTCGCGCACGTGCGCCTCGTAGACGACGCGCTCGTCACGGGGGACCGCCGGGGGAGCATCGTCGCCCCAGTCGAAGCTCGTGTCGAGCACGACGCTGCGCGGGACGAAGGGGGCGGAGTCGGCCTCCGAGCGCGTCGGCACCTCGGCGTCGCCCTCGAGGACGTGCCCGAAGACCTCGGGCCGGTAGTCCACGGCGCCCTCGATCGCGCGGGCCCACGGGTCGAGGAGCAGCTTGGCGGGGTTGTAGCGCAGGCCCGCCGGCGGGTCCCACGGGCCGTCGGCGCGCAGCCCGTAGCGCGTCCCGGGGGTGACGTCCGGGACCAGCCCGGCCCACCACCCGTCACCGGTGGCCGGCAGCGCGTGGCGGGTCTCACCCCCTTCGTCGTCGAAGGTGCACAGCCACACGGCGGTCGCGGAGGCGGCGTGGACCGCGACCTCGACGCCGCCCTCCACGGGCCGGACGCCGGGCTGCGGGAGATGGGGGAGTGCCTGGACGGCAGTGGTCGACATGGCCCACAGCGTAAGCAGTTGGGTAGCGTGGCGGCATGAGCGATCCCACCGCCCTCCCCAACTTCGGCCCCACACCCACCAACGACGCCGACCAGCCGGAGCCCGAGGCCCCGCTGCGCGACCGCGTCGTCGACGCCCTGGGTGACCTGGGTCTGGAGACCCGCATCGACGACGAGGGCGACGTGGCCTTCATCTTCTCCGAGCAGCAGATGTTCATCCGCTGCGCGGACGACGAGTCCAACGTGCTGCGCGTCTTCGGCCAGTGGGCCCTCGAGGACCCCGTGCCCACCGACCCGATGGAGCGCCTGCAGGTCAGCAACGACCTCAACGTCGCCTTCAACCTCGTCAAGGCCGCCGTCGCCGGCGACACCCTGCTCGTGACGAGCGAGCACATCCTCCCGCGCGGCGCCGACATCCGCGGGCTGCTCGGCCTGGCCCTCCCGCTCGTCCTGCAGGGTGTGCAGCTGTGGCACCAGCGCGCCACGGGCCAGGAGCTCGAGGACGGGACCGCCGGCGACGGCGAGCCGCAGGCATGAGCGAGGTCGTCCGCCTCGAGGTCGCCGACGGCATCGCCACGATCGTCCTCGACCGGCCGAAGATGAACGCCCTCGACGCGCAGATGCAGCAGCGTCTCGTCGAGGTCGCCGAGGAGGTCTCCACCCGCACCGACGTCTCGGCGGTCATCGTCTGGGGCGGCGAGCGCGTCTTCGCCGCCGGCGCCGACATCAAGGAGATGGCGGAGATGTCCTACCCGGACATGGCCGCCCACGTCCGCCTGCTGCAGCGCTTCTCGCAGGCGCTCGCCGCGATCCCCAAGCCGACCGTCGCCGCGATCACCGGGTTCGCGCTCGGTGGCGGTCTCGAGACGGCGCTGTGCTGCGACTTCCGCGTCGTCGCCGACAACGCCAAGCTCGGCCTGCCCGAGATCACCCTGGGCATCATCCCCGGCGCCGGCGGCACCCAGCGCCTGCCGCGTCTCGTCGGCCCGGCCCGGGCCAAGGAGCTGATCTTCACCGGTCGGATGGTCTCCGCCGCCGAGGCCCTCGAGATCGGTCTCGCCGACGAGGTCGTCCCCGCCGCGGAGGTCCTCGAGGCCGCCCGGCGCAAGGTCGCCCCCTTCGTCGGCGGTCCCGCCCAGGCGCTCCGCGCGGCCAAGGAGGCCGTCGACAGGGGGCTCGAGGTCGACCTCGGCACGGGCCTGGGCATCGAGGCGCAGCTCTTCAGCGCGCTCTTCGCGACGCAGGACCAGAAGTCCGGCATGCGCAGCTTCATGGACGACGGTCCCGGCAAGGCCACCTTCGAGGGGGTCTGATGGGTCCGAGCCCGAGCGGGACGGCCAGCGCGGAGCAGGTCGAGGCCGCCTGGCAGGACAACAAGCTCGCCCAGGTGCTCTACCACGACTGGGAGGCGCAGACCTACGACGAGAAGTGGTCGATCAGCTTCGACGAGCGGTGCACGAGCATCGTGCGTGACCGCTTCCTGCACGTGCTGACCTCGTCCCCGGCGAAGGGGGAGGCCATCCCCTTCGGGCGCACGCTCGAGCTCGGCGCCGGTACCGGGTTCTTCTCGCTCAACCTCAAGCTCGCCGGCCTCGTCGACGAGGTGCACGTCTGCGACCTGTCCCCGGGCATGGTCGCCGCGGCCGAGCAGAACGCGCAGCGGCTCGGCTTCGCGGTCGGGGGACGCGTCGCCGACGCGGAGGCGCTGCCCCACGCGGACGACACCTTCGACCTCGTGGTCGGCCACGCGGTCCTGCACCACGTCCCCGACGTCGAGGCGGCGCTGCGGGAGGTCGTGCGCGTGCTCAAGCCCGGCGGGCGCTTCGTCATCGCGGGCGAGCCGACGACGATCGGGAACTGGTACGCGCGGCACCTCTCCCGCGCGACGTGGGAGGCGGCGACGCGGGCCAGCAGGCTGCCGCCGTTGCGCCGCAAGTGGGCCCGCGACCGCGCCGAGCTCGACGAGTCCTCCCGCGCCGCGGCCCTCGAGGCCGTCGTCGACCTGCACACCTTCGACCCGCGCGAGCTGGCTGCGACCGCGCGCCGGGCCGGGGCGGACCACGTCGGCACGGCGACGGAGGAGCTGCTGTCCGCCTTCGTCGGCTGGCCCGTGCGCACCTTCGAGTACGCGGTCGCCGAGGACGCCCTCGGCTTCGGCTGGGCCTCCTTCGCGTACCGCTCGTGGAGGCGCCTGATGCGGGTCGACGCCGCCCTCGGGCGGGTCGTGCCGCAGCGCTTCTTCTACAACGTGGGCGTCACGGGCACCAAGCCCGCGGCGTGACCGGCCCGCACTGATGGCGCAGGACCGCCTCACGTGGTGGCACTGGACCCGGTGGGTGGTCGCCAACCGGGCCTGGAGCCACCACCACGTCCTCGGCTACCTGCGCATGGTCCGGGCCCGCGCCCGCACCCCTGGCCTCGTCTTCGAGGGGCCGTGCTTCATCGGCCCGGACGTGCAGCTCCAGGTCGCGCCGGGGACCGCGCGCCTCATCATCGGCGCGTACACGCACATCGGCGGGGGGTCCGCGCTGCGCGCCCACGAGGGCACGCTGCGCATCGGCGCCAAGACGGTCATCGGGATCCGCAACACCTTCAACACCTGGCTCGACATCGAGGTGGGGGAGGCCTGCCTCTTCGCCGACGACGTGTACGTCTGCGACTTCGACCACGTCACTACCGACCTGACGACCCCGATCAAGGACCAGGGCATCGTCAAGTCCCCGGTCCGCGTCGGCGACGACGTGTGGGTCGGGACCAAGTGCGTCATCACCCGCGGCACCGACATCGGCGACCACAGCGTCGTCGGGGCCGGCGCCGTCGTCCGCGGGGCGCATCCCCCCTTCGTCGTCCTCGGCGGGGTGCCCGCCCGCGTCCTCCGGCACCGTCGGCCCGTCCCCGTGGCCGCCGGCGAGCTCGACCTGCCGGAGGGCTGGTGACATGGCCCGCGAACCCCTCGACGTCCTCGTCGTGCACATCCCGGTCGACGCGACCGAGGAGGTCCTCGCCGCGCTCTTCGCCGTCGGCGCGGGTGCGGTGGGGGAGTACCGCGAGTGCGCCTTCGTCGTGAGGGGCGAAGGGAGGTTCCGCCCCGTGGGAACGGCGAACCCGACCATCGGTGCCGTCGGCCGCCCGGAGCGCGTGGTCGAGGACCGCGCAGAGGTCACCTTCCCGAGGTCGCTGCGCGCGGATGTCGTTGCGGCACTGCGCTCCTCGCACCCGTACGAGGAGCCCTCCTTCCACGTCCTGGAGAACGCCGCAGGGTGATCCTCCCGGGGACATGTGGCGAAGGGCACCCTGCCCCGCGTTGGTGGTCGGTCACCCCGCTGGATAGCGTGAGCGGACTGGGACTCTCCCCGCACCGCCGGCTGCACGCAGCGGGACCGGTGGGAGCATCGCCCGGTATCCAGCCCCCTCACCCAGGAAGAGGACGATTCGCCGATGAACATCGTCGTCTGCGTGAAGTACGTTCCGGACGCACAGTCCGACCGCGGATTCAACGAGGACAACACGACCGACCGCGAGGGCGTGGACGGTCTGCTGTCCGAGCTCGACGAGTACGCCGTCGAGCAGGCCCTGCAGCTGGTGGAGGCCGGCGAGGGCGAGGTCACGGTGCTGACCGTCGGCCCGGCCAACGCCGCCGAGGCCGTCAAGAAGTCCCTCCAGATGGGTGCGGACAAGGGCGTGCACGTCTCCGACGACGCGATCGCCGGCTCCGACGCCCTGGCCACCTCGCTGATCCTCGCCGAGGCGATCAAGAAGATCGGTACGCCGGACATCGTCCTCACCGGCATGGCCTCCACCGACGGCACCATGGGTGTCGTCCCGGCGATGCTCGCCGAGCGCCTCGGCCTGCCGCAGGTCACGTACGCCTCCGAGCTGACCGTGGACGGCGGCGTCGCCCGCATGCGGCGCGACGGCGACACCGCGAGCGAGACCGTCGAGGCCACGCTCCCGGCGCTGATCTCGGTCACCGACCAGATCAACGAGCCGCGCTACCCCTCCTTCAAGGGGATCATGGCCGCGAAGAAGAAGCCGGTCGAGCAGTGGGGTCTCGCCGACCTCGGCGTCGACGCCGGCCAGGTCGGCCTCGCCAACGCCTGGACCGCCGTGGAGTCCACGACCAAGCGTCCCCCGCGCGAGCAGGGCACGATCGTCACCGACGAGGGTGACGGCGGCACGAAGCTCGCCGAGTTCCTGACCACCAACAAGTTCGTCTGATCGACGACCCGGACATCAAGGAGCAATAGACATGGCTGAAGTCCTCGTCCTCGTCGACCACGCAAACGGTGAGGTGAAGAAGCCCGCCGCGGAGATGCTGACCATCGCCCGCCGGCTGGGTGAGCCCTCCGCCGTCTTCATCGGCCCCGGCGCCGAGACCGCCACGGACCTCCTCGCGCGCTACGGCGCCGAGAAGATCTACGCCGTCTCCGACCCGGCCGCGGTCGAGCACCTCGTCGCCCCCCAGGCCGAGATCCTCGCGCAGCTGGTCCAGGAGAAGCAGCCCGCCGCGGTGCTCATCCCGAGCAGCGCCTCCGGCAAGGAGATCGGTGCGCGCCTGGCCGTCAAGACCGAGTCGGGTCTGATCACCGACGCCGTCGACGTCCAGGCCGGTCCTGACGGGCCGGTCACCACCCAGTCGGTCTTCGCTGGCAGCTACACCGTCCAGGCGAAGGTCACCAAGGGCACCCCGATCATCTGCGTCAAGCCCAACTCCGCCGCGCCGGAGCAGGCCAACGGCGCGGGTGCCTTCGAGGAGCTCTCCGTCACCATCTCCGACGGCGCGAAGGCCGCCAAGGTCACGGCCGCCGAGCCGAAGAAGGCCACCGGTCGCCCCGAGCTCACCGAGGCGGCCATCGTCGTCTCCGGTGGTCGTGGCACGGGCGGGGACTTCGCCCCGGTCGAGACCTTCGCGGACGCCCTCGGTGCCGCCGTCGGCGCCTCGCGCGCCGCGGTCGACGCCGGCTGGTACCCGCACACCTCGCAGGTCGGCCAGACCGGCAAGCAGGTCTCCCCGCAGCTGTACGTCGCCGCGGGCATCTCCGGTGCGATCCAGCACCGCGCCGGCATGCAGACGTCCAAGACGATCGTCGCGATCAACAAGGACGAGGAGGCCCCGATCTTCGAGCTCGTCGACTTCGGTGTCGTGGGCGACCTCTTCCAGGTCCTCCCGCAGGCCACGGAGGCCGTCAAGGGCAAGTGACCTCCCGTCACTCCCGACGAAGGGGGGCCGCGCACCGTCGGGTGCGCGGCCCCCTTCGTCGTGGGTTTACCAAATCGTGACATTTGCCGTTACAGTTGCCGACGATCGCTTGGTCATCCACTGATCCCCACCCAGAGGTCCCCTGTGAGCACCACCCGATACGTCAGCCGGCACGGCAGCCCCCGCCGCGGACCGCTGACCCGTATGAGCACCCTGCCCTCGTCGGTCGGCAGCAGCGGCGCCCGCGCCGCCGCGAAGGCCGTCGCCGGGGTCGGCATCGTCCTGGGCTCCGGCGCCTTCGTCATCGCGCCGAGCTTCGCCCAGGGCACCGGCCCGCAGGCGTCTGCGGCCGCACCTGCCGACGCCACCGCCGCGCAGGTCCGGGCCCTCCTTAACGGACGGGGCGACGAGTCGGCCCCCTCCCGCTCCGCGTCGCGCACGACGGCTGCCGTCACGGCCCCCACGCCCGGCGACGCCGGCGAGGTCCACGACGCCTCCGGCGCCCTCGCGGTCGACGCCGTCGTCAAGCCGGCACCGAAGCCGAAGCCGAAGCCGGAGCCTGTCGCGCAGACCGCGACGGACACCGAGGAGACGGCGCAGGAGCCCCCCGCCGAGGAAGCGCCGGTCGAGGAGGCGCCGGTCGAGGAGGCCCCGCAGGAGCAGCCCGAGGCCGACCCGGAGACGCAGACCGCCGACGAGGAGTCGCAGGCCCCGCAGACGGGGTCGGTCACGACGAGCAACTACGCCTCCGAGGCCGCCGGGCTGGGGCTGGGTCCCAACGCGCAGAAGGTCTACTCGGCCGTGCGCACGCAGTTCCCCGACATGACCGACATCGGTGGCTACCGCGCCGGCGACCCCGGCGACCACGGCAGCGGCCGCGCCGTCGACATCATGGTGACCGGTGCCCGCGGCGACCAGGTCAACGCCTGGCTGCAGCAGCACGCCGGCGAGCTCAACATCACGTACATCATCTGGCAGCAGCGCATCTGGTACCCCAACGGCAGCTCCAACATGATGGAGGACCGGGGCGACCCGACGCAGAACCACTACGACCACGTGCACGTCTCGGTCAGCTAGACGCGCGAGGACCCGTCTCGGGACGGCGGCCACGCAGGTCGCCCACCGCGAAGGCCAGGGCCACGAGCACGACGACCGCGATCAGACCCAGCGCGACGCTCATCGCGGTCGTCCAGCTGCCGCTCGCACCGAGCACGGCGAAGGCCGCGGACGTGATCACCGCGATGCCGATGGAGGTGCCGATCCGCTGCCCGGTCTGCATGACGGCCCCGGAGCTGCCGGCGTACTCGAGCGGCACCTCGGCCAGGGCCAGGGTCTGGTTGGGGCTGATGACGGAGCCCTGCGCGGCGCCGACGAGGACGAGGCTGGCGACCAGCCACCACTCGCTGAGGTGCCCACCCGCCCGCAGCTGCACGACGACGATGCTCGTCAGGACACCGAGGAGCGCCAGGACCAGGCCTGCGATGACGACTCGGTGGCCGTGGAGCGCCACCCGCCGCCCGGCCCATCCCGAGGCCGCCGCGGCCGTCAGTGCCGCCGGCACGCCCACCAGGGCGGTCTGCAGCGCGGACCTGCCCGTGCCGACCTGGAAGTAGAGGGCGACGAGCACCCAGATGCTCGTCATGCCGAGGAAGTAGAGCAGCGCGATGATGCTGCCCCGGGTGAAGCTGCGGATGGTGAAGATCTGCAGGTCGACCATCGGGCTGCGCCCGCGGTCGCGGTGGTGGCGCTCCCAGCGCACCCAGCCCCAGCCCAGGACCAGACCCGCCGGCAGGGTGAGCCAGAACCAGGCCGAGGAGCCCCCCTCGACGAAGGGGAGCATCGTCGCCAGGACGGCGAGGCCGAGGAGCAGTGACCCCACCGGGTCGAGCGAGCGCCAGACCCCGTCCGCGCGGGTCGTGCCGGTCGGACGGTGGAGCAGGGGCCTCGGGAACCACAGGAAGGCCAGCACGAGGCAGAGCAGCCCGGCCGGCAGGTTGATGAGGAAGGTCAGGCGCCACCCGATCTCCGGGCCGCCCGCGCCGATGAGCAGCCCGCCGATCACCGGACCGATGCCGACGGCCACCCCGACGGTGCTGCCGAAGAGCCCGAAGGCCCGCCCCCGCTCGTCGCCGCGGAAGTACTGCTGGATCATGCCGATGCCCTGGGGGTTGATCAGGCCCGACCCGACTCCCTGGACGAGGCGGGCGATGTTGAGCCAGGTGGCGTCCGGCGCCAGGCCGGCGGCGAGCGAGGCCAGGGTGAAGGTCGCGACGCCGATCATGAAGACCCCGCCGCGACCCAGCAGGTCGCCGGCCCGTCCGGCGGCGACGAGGACGACGCCGAAGGTGAGCGCGTAGCCGGACAGGACCCACTGGACGTCGGAGTCGGTGGCTCCCAGACCTGACTGGATGGAGGGGACGGAGACGTTGACGATGCTCACCCCGACGAGCGACATGAAGATCGCCACGAGGAGCACTGCGAGGACGCGTCGTCGCTGGGCGTCGGAGAGGACGTGCCCAGGGTCCGCGACCGCGGTGGTCCCACCCGTCACCTGACCTCCTCGGCTCGACCCGTGCACCCTGGGGGGCAACCTCGGTCCGGTGGCGTTCATTCCCGGTGTCCGGGCTTCCGTAGACTCTCTGTGTGACCACCTACCTCGACCATGCGGCGACCACGCCGATGACCCCCGCGGCGCGCGAGGCGATGGTCGAGCAGCTCGCGATCACCGGCAATGCCTCGAGCCTGCACGGGCCCGGGCGCGACGCGCGTCGGGTCGTCGAGGAGTCCCGCGAACGCATCGCCGCCGCCCTCGGCGCGCGCCCGAGCGAGATCGTCTTCACCTCAGGCGGTACCGAGGCCGACAACCTCGCCATCACCGGCAGCCTGCGCGCGGCCCGTGCGGTGGACCCCCTTCGCTCCCGCATCGTCGTGAGCGCCGTCGAGCACCACGCGGTGCTCGACCCCGTCGACCACGCGGTCGAGCACGAGGGCGCGAGCGCGACCTTCGTCGCGCCGGGGGAGTGCGGCACGGTGCACCCGGACGCCGTGCGCGCCGCGATCGAGGAGTCCGCGGAGACCGTCGGCCTGGCGACCGTCATGTGGGCCAACAACGAGGTCGGGACCGTCCAGGACGTCGCCGCGATGGCGGCGATCGCCCACGAGCACGGCATCGCCTTCCACACCGACGCGGTCCAGGCGACCGGGCACCTGCCGGTCGACTTCGCCGCGAGCGGCGTGGACCTCATGAGCGTCAGCGCGCACAAGCTCGGTGGCCCGATCGGCATCGGAGCCCTCGTCGCCAAACGCGACGCCCGGCTCGTCGCCCTGAGCCACGGTGGGGGCCAGGAGCGCGGCGTGCGCTCGGGCACGCTCGACGTCGCCTCGATCCGCGCCTTCGCGGTCGCCGTCACCGATGCCGTGGACCGGCGGGAGGCCGAGGCCGCCCGGATCGGCGCCCTGCGCGACCGCTTCCTCGCCGGCACCCAGGCGCTCGACCTCGGCATCCGGGTCACCGGCTGCTGGGAGGTCGGTGACGTCACCACGCGACTGCCCGGCAACGCCCACATCACCATCCCCGGGTGCGAGGGCGACTCGATGCTCTACCTGCTCGACGCGGCCGGGGTGGCCGTCTCGACCGGGTCGGCCTGCCAGGCGGGCATCCCGCAGCCCTCCCACGTCGTCCTCGCGATGGGGCGCTCGGAGGAGGAGGCGCGCGGCTCCCTTCGCGTCTCCTTCGGCTGGACCTCCACCGACGCGGACGTCGACGCGGTCCTCGCCGCCCTGCCCGAGGCCGTCGCCCGAGCCCGGCGGGCCAGCGGGGCCGCCTGATGCGTGTCGTCGCCGCGATGAGCGGGGGCGTCGACTCCGCGGTCGCCGCCTCGCGGATGATCGAGGCGGGGCACGAGGTCGTCGGCGTGCACCTCGCCCTGGCCAAGGAGGCCAAGACGCTGCGCGAGGGGGCCCGAGGCTGCTG
Organism: Janibacter terrae NBRC 107853; assembly: GCF_001591405.1. GTDB lineage: Bacteria > Actinomycetota > Actinomycetes > Actinomycetales > Dermatophilaceae > Janibacter > Janibacter terrae. Next base: position 765,297 of record NZ_BCUV01000006.1, on the reverse strand, counting down.
CACCATCGAGGACGCCGGCGACGCCCGCCGGGTCGCTGACCGGCTCGGCATCCCCTTCTACGTGTGGGACATGGCCACCCCCTTCGCCCGGGACGTCGTCGAGGACTTCGTCGCCGAGTACGAGGTCGGGCGCACCCCCAACCCCTGCCTGCGCTGCAACGAGAAGATCAAGTTCGCCGCGCTCCTCGACAAGGCGCTGGCGCTCGGGTTCGACGCCGTGGCCACCGGTCACTACGCGCAGGTCGTCGACGGGCCCCGCGGGCGCGAGCTGCACCGCGCGGTCGACACCGCCAAGGACCAGTCCTACGTGCTCGGCGTGCTCGACGAGGAGCAGCTGGCGCGTGCCTTCTTCCCGCTCGGTGACACGACCAAGCCGCAGATCCGCGAGGAGGCGGCCGAGCACGGCTTCGCCGTGGCGAAGAAGCCCGACAGCCACGACATCTGCTTCATCTCCGACGGGGACACCCGCGGCTGGCTGACCCGGCGCCTCGGCGAGCAGGAGGGCGAGATCGTCGACGAGGGCTCCGGCGAGGTCGTCGGTGGGCACCGAGGGGCCTACGGGTTCACCGTCGGCCAGCGCCGCGGACTCGGGCTCGACCGCTCCGGACTCGATGGCGAGCCCCGCTACGTGACGAGGGTCGACGCCTCGACCAACCGCGTCTTCATCGGGACGGCCGACCTGCTCGGCGCCGACCTGATCGAGGCCGACCACGTGCGCTGGTGCGGTCCTGCAGCCTCCGGTCGGCACCGGCTGGGCGCGCAGATCCGGGCGCACGGCGAGGAGATCCCCGCCACCGCCGAGGTGCTGGGCGAAGGGGGCGACGCGCGCCTGGTCGTGCGGCTCGACACGGCGGTGCGAGGCGCCGCCCCCGGGCAGTCGATCGTCCTGTACGACGGCACCCGCGTCGTCGGGTCCGGCACCATCGCGCGGGCCGGGCGGAGCGCGGCGGTGGCTGGATGACGCTCGCCTCCGGCATCGGCTCGTGGCCGGGGGAGCACCCCCGCGAGGCCGTCGTCGCAGTCCGGGACCTGCTCGGGGACGGCATCGCGCATCTGCCCGAGCTGCCCGCCCGCGGTGTCGGCGCCGACATGGTCGGTCGCGCCGCGGCGCTCCTCACCGACCTGCACGTCGAGACCCAGCCCTACGGGTGGCGGTTCGTCGACCGCCCCGGCGCGGACGAAGGGAGGGCCCGTGCCCTCCTCCGCGAGGACCTCGACGAGCTCGCCGAGGCGTACGACGGCTGGACCGGCCCGCTCAAGGTCCAGGTCACCGGGCCGTGGACCCTCGCCGCGAGCATCGAGCTGACCCGGGGCGAGCGTGCGGTCGTCGACCGGGGTGCCCGGCGCGACATCGCCGAGGCGCTCGCGGACGGCGTGGCGAGCCACCTCGGCGACGTGCGGCGCCTCGTGCCGGGCGCGCAGGTGGTCGTGCAGGTCGACGAGCCCGGCCTGCCGGCCGTGCTCGAGGGCCGGCTGCCGACCCAGTCCGGGTACGGGCGGCTGCGTGCCGTCGAGCGCAACGAGGTGCGGGACGGCGTGCGGACCGTGCTCGCCGCCGCCGGCGAGCACGAGACGGTCGTCCACTGCTGCGCCGGCGAGGTGCCCGTGGAGCTGCTGCGCCAGACCGGCGCCCGCGGTCTCTCGCTCGACCTGTCCCTGCTCGGTGGGCGTGGCTGGGAGCAGCTGGCCGAGGCCGTGGAGTCGGGCACGCGGCTGTGGGCCGGCGCCGTGCCGACGTCGGGCCCCACGGACTGGCGCACCGCGAGCGAGCGGCTCGTCGGCGCGTGGCAGCGGATCGGCCTGCCCGTCGCGTCGCTCGGTGACGTCGTGGTCACGCCGACCTGCGGGCTGGCGGGGACGGCGCCCTCGTCCGCCGTGTCGATCCTGCGCACGACGACTGATCTGGCAGCCGCCCTCACCGACCTGGCGGCCGGCTGAGGCTCGTGCACAAAGGGTCGTCCTGGTGCACCAGGTGGCCGGATCGACCACGAGATGCACCAGGACGACCTCCCGTGCACAGGACCCGTCAGGCGGGGGCGTGGATCTCCCGCTTGAGGATCTTGCCGGTCGGGCCCTTGGGCAGCTCGTCGAGGATCCAGATCGTGCGCGGGTACTTGTAGGCCGCGATCCGGTCCTTGACGTACTGCTTGATCTCCTCGGTGTCGCCCGAGGCACCCTCGCGCAGCGAGACGGCGGCGCCGACGTCCTCGCCGAGCTCGGGGTGCGGGACACCGACGACGGCGCACTCGAGCACGTCGGGGTGCGTGTAGAGCACCTCCTCGACCTCGCGCGGGTAGATGTTCATGCCGCCGCGGATGATGAGGTCCTTCTTGCGGTCGACGATCGTGTAGTAGCCGTCCTCGTCGACGCTCGCGATGTCGCCGCTGCGGAACCACCCGTCGGGGATGGCCTCGGCGGTCGCCTCGGGCTTGCCCCAGTAGCCCTTCATGATGTTGTCGCCGCGGATCGCGATCTCGCCGACGCCCTCGCCGGGACCGACGTCCTGGCCGTCGGTGCCGATGAGCTTCATCTCGCAGCCGGGGATCGCGCGGCCGATGGTGCCCGGCCTGGTCGGCTGGTCGAGCATGTTGAAGGACGCGACGGGCGAGGTCTCCGAGAGGCCGTAGCCCTCGAGGAGCTGCACGCCGAAGGTCTCCTCGAACTCGCGCAGCGTCTCGCCCGGCAGCGAGGAGCCGCCGGAGACGCAGGTGCGCAGGCTGCTCTTGTCGGTGTCCTGGACCGCGGGGTGGTGCAGCATCGCGCCGTACATCGTCGGCACGCCCTCGAAGATCGTCACCCGGTCGCGCTCGATGACCTCGAGGGCCTTGCCGGGGTCGAAGCGGGGGATGAGCGTCAGCGTCGCGCCCTGGCGGACCGCGGTGTTGAGGCCGCACGTCAGGCCGAAGACGTGGAAGAGCGGCAGGCAGCCCATGATGACGTCGTCGGGGCGGATGCCGATGATGTCCTCGGCGGAGCGCTTGGCGTTGAGGTCGAGGTTGTCGTGGGTGAGCTCGGCGCCCTTGGGCCGTCCGGTCGTGCCGGAGGTGTAGAGGATGACCGCGGTGTCGTCGCCGGCGCGCTCGACGGGCGTGGCGATCGGCTCCCCGGCCGGCAGGTCCTCCTCGCTCGGGCCGACCGGGCCGGAGGCGATGACCCGGGTCGAGGTGCCCTCGGCTCCGGCCTGCGCCTCGGCGGCGAAGTCGCCCCAGACGAAGGAGAACTTCGCGCCGGAGTCGGTGTAGAAGTACTCGATCTCCTGCGCCTTGAGCAGCGGGTTCATCGGGACGACGATGCCGCCCGCGAGCAGCGTGCCGTAGAAGAGCACGGGGAAGGCCGGGACGTTCGGCAGGATCAGCGAGACGCGGTCACCGGGCTCGAGACCGGCCGCGCGCAGCGCTCCGGCGGCTCGGGCGGCGAGGCCGTGCAGCTGGGCCCACGTGAGCTCCGCGTCGTCGAGCTTGATGGCCACCCTGTCGGGGTGGGCCTGGGCGGTCGCGACGAGGTTGCTCGCGAGATTGGTCATCTGTTGGCTCCTGAATGAGGGTTCGGGTGACCCATCCAACCTTGTCGTCGTGTCGGATGGAAGGGGGTGTCGGTGCCCTGCGGCAGGATGGTCGGGTGAGCGAGATCCCCGAGGACGCACGGCACGAGTGGGCCGACCTGGCCGAGCAGGCGAGCGCTGCCCAGTTCGCCTACCACGTCAAGGACGCGCCGACGATCAGCGATGCGGAGTACGACCGCCTGATCCGGCGGCTCCAGGAGCTCGAGGAGGCGCACCCCTCCCTGCGCACCCCCGACTCGCCGACGCAGACGGTCGGCGGCGCGATCTTCTCGACCGACTTCACCGCCGTCGACCACCTCGAGCGGATGCTCAGCCTCGACAACGCCTTCGAGGGCGACGAGCTGCTCGACTGGGCGCGCCGGGTCGAGCAGGAGGTCTCCGGGTTCCACTACCTCTGCGAGCTCAAGATCGACGGCCTCGCGATCAACCTCCTGTACGAAGGGGGCCGGCTCACCCGCGCGCTGACGCGTGGTGACGGGCGCACCGGTGAGGACGTCACGATGAACGTGCGGACCATCTCGGGCATCCCGACCCGGCTCGACGACAGCGTCCACCCGGTGCCCGACCTCGTCGAGGTCCGCGGCGAGGTCTTCTTCCGGCTCGAGGACTTCGAGCAGCTCAACGCCGGTCTCGTCGAGGCCGGCAAGCCCCCCTTCGCCAACCCGCGCAACTCGGCCGCCGGATCCTTGCGGCAGAAGGACCCGCGCGTCACCGCCCGCCGGCCGCTGCACATGCTCGTGCACGGGATGGGGCGGCGCGAGGGCTTCGAGGTCGACAGCCAGAGCCACGCCTACGAGCTGATGGCGTCGTGGGGGCTGCCCACCTCGCCGCACTACCAGGTCTTCGACTCGATGACCCAGGTGCGCAGCTTCATCACGCGCGTCGAGCAGCAGCGCCACGACTACGACCACGAGATCGACGGCGTGGTCGTCAAGGTCGACGAGATCGCCGTGCAGCGTCGGCTCGGCACGACCTCGCGCTCCCCGCGGTGGGCGATCGCGTGGAAGTACCCGCCCGAGGAGGTCAACACCAAGCTCCTCGACATCCGGGTCAACGTCGGACGCACGGGGCGGGTCACCCCCTTCGGCGTCATGGAGCCGGTCACGGTCGCCGGCTCGACGGTCTCCCTCGCGACCCTGCACAACGCCCACGAGGTCAGGCGCAAGGGCGTGCTCATCGGCGACACCGTCGTCCTGCGCAAGGCGGGCGACGTCATCCCCGAGATCCTCGGTCCGGTCGTCGACCTGCGTGACGGGAGCGAGCGCGAGTTCGTCATGCCGACCCACTGCCCCGCGTGCGGCACCGAGCTCGCCCCGCAGAAGGAGGGCGACAAGGACATCCGCTGCCCCAACTCGCGGACCTGCCCCAGCCAGCTGCGCGAACGGCTCTCCTCGCTGGCCGGCCGGGGCGCCTTCGACATCGAGGCGCTCGGTTGGGAGGGCGCGGTCGGGCTGCTCGACTCCGGCGTGCTCACCGACGAGTCCGGGCTCTTCGGGCTGGACGCCGAGGACATCGCCAAGGTGCCGCTCTTCACCCGGGCGGCGAAGAAGAGCGACCCGGAGGAGCTCGTCCACGACGGGCGGGTGCTCTCGGCCAACGGCGCCAAGCTCGTCGACAACCTGCAGCAGGCCAAGGAACAGCCGCTGTGGCGCGTGCTCGTGGCGCTGTCGATCCGGCACGTCGGGCCGACGGCCGCGCGGGCGCTCGCCCAGCACTTCGGGTCGATGACCGCGATCCGCGAGGCCGACGAGGCGGCGCTCGCCGACGTCGAGGGCGTCGGTCCGACGATCGCGGCGTCGGTGCGCGAGTGGTTCGACGGCGAGGGCAACGAGTGGCACGGCGGCATCGTCGACCAGTGGGCCGCCGACGGCGTGCGCATGGAGGACGAGCGCGACGAGTCCATCACCCAGACGCTCGAGGGCGTCACGGTCGTCGTCACGGGCTCGCTCGAGCGATACTCCCGCGACAGCGCCAAGGAGGCGATCCTCGAGCGCGGCGGCAAGGCCTCGGGCTCGGTGAGCAAGAAGACCGACTGGGTCGTCGTCGGCGACAACGCCGGCACCAAGGAGGCCAAGGCGCGCGAGCTCGGCCGGCCGATCCTCACCGAGGACGAGTTCACCGAGCTGCTCGAGACCGGCAGCGTGGCGCGCTTCTCGGAGAGCGAGGGGGAGGAGAGCTCGTGAGCGCGGACCTCGCCACGATCCAGTGGTACGTCGACTCGGCGCTGGCCAAGCTGCTGGCGCGGGCCGACGACCTCGTCCTGGAGCGCTGATCCCGGCGGCTCGACTACCGTCGTCCTGTGAGCACCGACAGCACGCCCCCTCCCGAGCCCGACCAGCCGACCTTCGCCGACCTCGGCCTCGACGACCGCGTGGTCCGGGCGCTCAAGGACATCGGCTACGAGACCCCCTCGCCGATCCAGGCCGCGACGATCCCCGCGCTCCTCCAGGGACGCCACGTCGTCGGGCTCGCGCAGACCGGCACGGGCAAGACCGCGGCCTTCGCGCTGCCGGTCCTCAGCCAGCTGGACCCCAAGCAGAAGTCGCCCCAGGCACTCGTCCTCGCGCCCACCCGCGAGCTGGCGCTGCAGGTCTGCGAGGCCTTCGAGAAGTACGCCTCGCGGATCCCCGGCGTGCGCGTGCTCCCCGTCTACGGCGGCCAGGGCTACGGGGTGCAGCTGAGCGCCCTTCGCCGTGGTGTGCACGTCGTCGTGGGCACCCCCGGCCGGATCATGGACCACCTCGAGAAGGGCACGCTCGACCTGTCGCAGCTGCGCTTCCTCGTCCTCGACGAGGCCGACGAGATGCTCAAGATGGGGTTCGCCGAGGACGTCGAGACGATCCTCGCCGAGACACCCGAGGACAAGCACGTCGCGCTGTTCTCCGCGACGATGCCCGCCCAGATCCGCCGCATCTCCAAGAAGCACCTGACCGACGCGCTCGAGATCACCGTCGAGCGCGAGACCGCGACGGCGCCCAACATCACCCAGCGCTACCTCGTCGTGTCCTACCCGCAGAAGGTGGACGCGCTCACCCGCATCCTCGAGGTGGAGAACTTCGAGGCGATGATCGTCTTCGTGCGGACCAAGCACGAGACGGAGACGCTCGCCGAGCGGCTGCGAGCCCGAGGCTTCTCGGCCGCAGCGATCAACGGCGACGTCGCCCAGGCCCAGCGCGAGCGGACCGTGGCCCAGCTCAAGTCCGGCCGGCTCGACATCCTCGTCGCCACCGACGTCGCCGCCCGCGGTCTCGACGTCGAGCGGATCAGCCACGTCGTCAACTACGACATCCCCACGGACACCGAGTCCTACGTGCACCGCATCGGTCGCACGGGTCGGGCCGGGCGCTCCGGTGACGCGATCTCCTTCGTCACCCCCCGCGAGCGCCACCTGCTGAAGTCGATCGAGAAGGCGACCCGCACGACCCTGGCCGAGATGCCGATGCCGTCCCCCGAGGACGTCAACGCCACACGGCTGGGCCGGTTCGACGACCGGATCACGGCCGCCCTCGCCTCGTCCGACCTCGCGACCTTCCGCGACGTCATCGCGCACTACGTCGAGGAGCACGACGTGCCGGAGGGCGACGTCGCCGCCGCCCTGGCGATCGTCCTGCAGGGCGACGAGCCGATGCTCATGGGCCCCGACCCCGTGCGTCCGCCCAAGCGCGAGCGGACCGAGCGCCCGCCGCGTCGTGACGACCGTGGCGACAACCCGGACCGGGCGAAGGGGGGCAAGCGCGGCCCACGCGGTGCCTCCGGCCCGATGGGCACCTACCGGATCGCCGTGGGGCGCCGGCACAAGGTCGAGCCGCGTCAGATCGTCGGTGCGCTCGCCAACGAGGGCGGCCTGAGCCGTCAGGACTTCGGCCACATCGACATCCGCGGGGACCACTCGATCGTCGAGCTGCCGTCGCCGCTGCCGCCCGGCACGGCCGACCGCCTGCAGAGCACCCGCATCTCCGGCCAGCTCATCGAGCTCAGCGAGTCCGGGGAGCCCGGCGGCCGACGTGACCGGAAGCCGCACCGCAAGGGTCCGCGCACCTGATGGCTCCCGAGCTCGACCCCGTCGACCGGCTCCTGGTCGACGAGCTCGGTGACCTCCCGGCGGGCCGTGTCGCGGTCGTCGGCGACGACCACGGTGCGCTCACCTCGGCGGTCGCCGGCCTGGCCGGGGGCGATGTCGTCGCGCACAGCGACAGCATCGTCAGCGAGCAGCGGGTCGCCGCGGCGGGAGGCACGGTCGTCCCCGACCTGGCGGAGGCGCTCACGGGGGCCCGGCTCGTCGTGCTGCGCCTGCCCGGCTCGCTCGACGCCCTCGACGAGATCGCCCGCACCGCGGCGGTGGTCGGCGCGGACGACGTCCGCGTCGTCGCCGGCGGCCGGGTCAAGCACATGACCCGGTCGATGAACGAGGTGCTCGCGGCGAGCTTCACGGACGTGACGGCCAGCCTCGGCCGCCAGAAGTCACGCGTCCTCCACGCCTCCGGCGCCCGTGCGGTCGAGCAGACCTGGCCGCGCTCACGCCACCACGACGACCTCGACCTGACCGTCCACGCGCACGGGGCGGTCTTCGCCGGCACGCGGCTGGACGCGGGGACGGCACTGCTCGTCGCTCAGCTCGACCGGGTCGGTGGCACGGAGGGCACCGTCGTCGACCTGGGCTGCGGCACGGGGATCCTCGCCGCGCTGCTCGCGCGGCGGTTCGACGACGTGGTGGCGGTGGACGTGTCCGCCGCGGCGGTGGCGTCGACGCGCCTGACGACGGCCGGTGCGGTCGAGGTGCGCCGCGGGGAGGGGCTGGTCGGCTTCGACGACGTGTCGGTCGCCGCGATCGTCAGCAACCCGCCCTTCCACGTCGGCACGGCCAAGGACTCCACCCCGACGCTCGAGATGATCGACGACGCCGCCCGCGTCCTCGTGCCCGGGGGTGAGCTGGTGCTCGTCTACAACGCGCACCTGCCGTACCTGCCGCGCCTGCGCGGGGTCGGCGAGACCGAGATCCTCGTCCGCGACCGCAGCTACCTCGTCACCCGGACCGTCCGCGCCTGACATGACGAAGGGGGGAGCCGCCCACCCGGGCGGCTCCCCCCTTCGTCATGGGGTCGGTGGGCGGTCAGCCGAGGGCCTTGACGGCCGCGTCGTAGTCGGGCTCCTGGGTGATCTCCGGGACGAGCTCGGTGTGCAGGACCTTGCCGTCGGCGTCGAGGACGACGACCGAACGGGCGAGGAGACCGGCCATCGGGCCGTCGGTCATCGTCACGCCGTAGTCCTCGCCGAAGGAGGAGCGGAAGGCCGAGCCGACCTTGACCTTGTCGATGCCCTCGGCGCCGCAGAAGCGGGCCTGGGCGAAGGGGAGGTCCTTGGAGACGTTGACGACGGTCGTGTCGTCGAGGGAGGCGGCGAGCTCGTTGAACTTGCGCACGCTCGCGGCGCAGACGCCGGTGTCGATACTCGGGAAGATGTTGAGCACGACGCGACCGGGGACGTCGGCGGAGGTCAGCGCGGAGAGACCGTCACCGACGAGGTCGAAGGCCGGGGCGCTCGCGCCGGCGGCCGGCAGCTCGCCGGCGGTGTTGACGGGGTTGCCCTTGAATGCAGTGGTAGCCATGCCCCATGCCTACACCCCGGACGAGGCCATCGCCACCACGGGTCTGCAGTGCGGTCAGTCGAGCAGGGCCTGGACGACGAGCACGGCGGGCACGACGACGGCGGCCGAGAGGCCGAGGCCGCCCATGACGAGCGCGCCCCTGGCCTCCGCGTCGAGCGTCGCCCGCCAGCCGGCCATCCGCATGATCTCCCGGACCGGCTCGTTGATCTCGTCGGTGGAAAACTCGTAGTCGACCCGCCGCCTGAAGCCGTCGAGGCCGAGGCCGTACTCGATCCGCCGCGTGTACCCCCACTGCCGTCCGGAGGCGACCCCCAGCTGGGCGCCGAGCCGGGTCGGTCCCGCCGAGGTCTCCAACCGGCGCGACTCGTCGGTCCGCCGGATCACCCCCGGCCGGCCCGTGGGGACGAACCGGGTGACGAAGGTGTGCCGCAACCGGTGGGTCGTGGCGACGTGCTGCCACCGGGTGTCGACGAGGTCGGCCCGCACGAGGATCGAGCTGCCGTTGCTCATCACGACGTAGGGCGTGCCCTCGAAGGCCTGGGCGAGTGCCGGGGCCAGCCACTCGTAGGGCCAGGGGTCCTTGCGGTCGGTCGCCGGGGGAAGGGGGCGGGACGGCGCCTCGACGACGACGTGACCCCCTTCGTCCACGAGGTCCGGGTCGGTCTCCCGCAGGAAGCCGACGAGTCCCGCGGACGTCACGATGGTCCCCACCGCCAGGAGGAGGGTCCACGCGAGCGCGGCCCACGGCTGCCCGTCGGCGACGAAGAGGACGGCGCCGCCGAGGAGCATCACGGTGAAGGCCGCGATGAGGGCGGCGAACATCGCGGCCTTCGTGCGGCGGGACATCATGCGGGAAGCGCCCCCGGGCCCGGGACGTGGGCGGCGTGGCCATCGGCGCGCAGCCGGGCGCGCAGCCGCTCGGCTGCCTCCTCGAAGCGCTCGTCGCTGACGTCGCGCATCGGCGCGTGCGGGTCGAAGTCGTCGGGCGAGAAGGCCGGCCACGTGTGGATGTGCAGGTGCGGCACGAGGAAGCCCTCGAGCAGCATCCCGATCCGCGGCGCCGCCCACTCCGCCTGCTGCGCGCGGCCGATGGTCATCGCGACCCGCTGCAGGTGCGCCCACGTCTGCTCGTCGGCGTCGGTCCACTGCTCGAGCTCGGCACGCGGCACGACCATGGCGTGACCGTCGGTGAGCGGCTCGATGGTCAGGAAGGCCACGCAGGTCTCGTCGGACCAGACGAACCGACCCGGGATCTCGCCGTCGATGATCTTGGTGAAGAGAGTCGCCATGGCCCTCACCCTAGGGTGGAGGCATGCCACAGGTCAGCGCCGACGTGCACGTCCCCATCAGCCCCGACCTCGCCTTCGCCGTGTCGCAGACGACCGGCGCGGTCCGCCGCCGCTGGGACCCCTTCATCCGCGAGCAGCGCTTCCTCGACGGGGCGAGCGAGCCCGGGGTGGGGGTGCGCACGTACACGCGGTCCTCCTTCGCCGGGCCGGTCTCACCGAGCATGGTCAGCGAGTACGTCTCGTGGCGACCGCCGACCTCCGTCGGGATGACGATGGTCAGCGGACCGTGGTTCTTCGCCCGCTTCGGCGGCGGGTGGCGCTTCCAGCCAGACGGCGACGGCACGCTCGCGGTGTGGAAGTACACGTACGACGTGCGTCCCGCCCGGCTGCAGCGCATCGCCCACCCGATCGGCCAGTGGTTGCTCGGCCGCGAGATCGCGGCGCGCATCGAGGGGTTCGCCCGCGGGTGCCGTGACGAGCAGGTGCTCGCCGCGGCCCGGGCCGACATGGCGCGGCGCGAGGAGGCGGCATGAGCCCCCTTCGCCTCGCGGGCTGCCAGTGGACCGCCACGGCGGACCCGGCCGACAACCTGCGACGCATCGACGAGCTCACCGGCCGTGCGGCCGGTCGGGGTGCGCGGCTCGTCGTCCACCCGGAGGCGGCGATGGCTCCCTTCTCCCGGCGGCTCGACACGGCCGCCGAGCCGCTCGACGGGCCCTTCGCCGACGGGGTGCGCGCGCTCGCCGAGCGGCACGGGGTGACGGTCGTCGTCGGGATGTTCACCCCCGCGGACGCGATCACGACCGGTGCGGGCCAGCAGCGCTCGCGGGTGCACAACACCCTGCTCGTCACCGGTCCCGGCACCACCGAGACGACCTACCGCAAGATCCACCTCTACGACGCCTTCGGCAGCACGGAGTCCGAGACGGTGGCGCCCGGCGACGCGGTGGTGACCGTCGACGTCGAGGGGTGGCGGGTCGGTCTGGCCACCTGCTACGACGTGCGCTTCGCCGACCAGTTCACCGCGCTCGGCCGCGCGGGCGCCGAGCTCGTCGTGCTGCCCGCCTCGTGGGGCGACGGTCCAGGCAAGGCCGCGCAGTGGGACCTGCTCACCCGGGCCCGCGCGCACGACGCCCAGACCTGGCTGCTCGCCGTCGGCCAGGCGTGGACCCGTGAGTCGGTCGACGGGCCCTACGGCATCGGCCGGTCCGTCCTCGCCGACCCGACCGGCGAGGTGCGCGCGCGGTTGGGCGGGGGAGAGGACGTGCTCGCGGCCGAGATCGACCGGGAAGCGGTGGCCGCCGCCCGCCGGAACGTCCCCCTGCTGGACTGACTCACGGGTACGACGTGCACTGGTGGCCGACGGCGAGTCCTGGCGTTCGGGATCTCGGGGTTCCCGGCTCGTGGGCGCTCGCGAGTGCACGTCGTACCCGCGGGTCACGCAGGGCCACGGTCCGCGCGACGAGGTCGCGCACCCGCTCCGGGTGGTTCATCACCATGTCCCAGGTGAACCGGAGGACTACCCAGCCGTCCGCAACGAGCCGGTCGTAGCGGATGCAGTCGCGCTCGAGGGACTCCCGCTGACCGTGCCACTCGAAGGAGTCCGCCTCGAGCACCAGCCGTAGGTCCTCGTCGGCCAGGTCGACGATGCCTACGAGACCCGCGTCGTCGTCGATGCGCACCTGGGGTCGCACCGTCAGACCGGGGACGTCCGAGACGATCCAGCGCAGGACCGACTCGAAGGGGTTGGCTGCGAGGGGATGAGCGGCGCGGATCAACCCGTCGACCCTGCGCCGGTGGCGGAGCGGCAGGCCCGGGGCGGCCGAGAGCAGCTCGTCCCGCGTGACCACGCCCTCGCGCAGGGCCGAGTCGGCGACGGCGAGTGCCTCGTCCGGTGGCAGCAGGCTGGCGCAGTCGAGGACGGTCCGCACGCGGGAGGTCACCCAGCCCCCTTCGCGGTCGTCCGGCGGTACGTCACGGAAGCGCACGTCGAAGCGACGCCGGACCGCCGGCGGCACCTTGCGATTGCGGGGGAGCGCGATCTGGGGCCTGGTCGGCACCCACTTCGTCGGCCAGTCCCAGTGCGCGGCAGCGCTCAGCAGGATGGCCGTGCCGGTGACCTCGTGCGCCGCCCGGCGTCCGGCGCGGGCCAGGTCGCTGCGGTCGACCCGTTCTGTCGTCGGCGGCGGGGACGGCACGGCATAGCGGCCACGCGCGGGGCGATCCACGGACCGGCAGCCAGGGCTCGGCGCAGCTCGTGCTCGCTCACGCGCTGGAGCAGCTCGGCGCGGGAGGCGCACCCGCCGAGCTCGGCGAGGACCTCCTCCACCTGCATGGGATGCATCCTCGCGCCCACCGCTCGGGCGCGCCGGCAGTTGTCCACAGGTTCGTGACGCGCGAGTACGACGTGCTCTCGTGAGGGTCCTTCGCGGCGCGGTCCCGCGGCGTCAGGGGCCGCGGACTCCGCGGGAAGCCGAGTGCACGTCGTACCCGCGGATCGACCGGGGGCGGCGCCCCCTTCGCCGGCTCCTAGACTGTCCCGCATGGCTGACCTCTCCCGCGACGACGTGGCGCACCTGGCCTCGTTGGCCCGCATCGACCTCTCCGACGCCGAGCTCGACCGCATGGTCGGCGAGCTCGCGACCATCATCTCCTCCGTCGAGGCCGTCTCGCAGGCCCCGATCGAGGGCGTCGAGCCGATGAGCCACCCGATGCCGATCGTCAACGTCACCCGCCCCGACGAGGTGCGTCCCTCGTTGACCCCCGAGCAGGCCCTCGCGATGGCGCCGGCCTCCGAGGTCGAGCGCTTCGCCGTGCCGCGCATCCTCACCGAAGACTGAGCCAGAAGGACCTTGATGAGCGACCCCACCCGCATGACCGCTGCCGCGCTCGCCGACGCGCTGGCCTCCGGCGACCTCTCCTCCGAGCAGGTCACCCGCGCCCACCTCGACCGCATCGAGGGGGTCGACGAGCAGGTCGGCGCGTACCTCCACGTCGCGGGCGAGTCCGCGCTCGCCGAGGCCCGCGCGGTCGACGAGCGCCGGGCGAAGGGGGAGACCCTCCACCGTCTCGCCGGCGTCCCGATCGCCGTCAAGGACGTCATGACGACGACCGGCATCCCGACGACCGCCGGGTCCCGGATCCTCGAGGGCTGGATCCCGCCGTACGACTCCACGGTGGTCACCCGGCTCAAGGCGGCCGGACTGCCGATCCTCGGCAAGACCAACATGGACGAGTTCGCCATGGGGTCCTCGACCGAGCACTCGGCCTACGGCCTGACCCGCAACCCGTGGGACCTCGAGCGCATCCCCGGCGGCTCCGGCGGTGGCTCGAGCGCTGTCGTCGCGTCCTGGCAGGCGCCGCTCGCGACCGGTACCGACACCGGCGGCTCGATCCGCCAGCCCGCCGCCGTCACCGGCTCGGTCGGCGTCAAGCCGACCTACGGCGGCGTCTCCCGCTACGGCCTCATCGCGATGGCCTCCTCGCTCGACCAGGCCGGCCCGTGCGCCCGCACGGTCCTGGACACCGCGCTGCTCCACGAGGTCATGGCCGGGCACGACCCGCTCGACTCGACGTCCATCGACCAGCCGGTCCCCGACGTCGTCGGCGCCGCCCGGCGCGCGGACGTCACGGGCATGCGCATCGGCATCGTCAAGGAGCTCACCGGCGAGGGCTTCTCGCCGCTCGTCCAGGCGCGCTTCGACGAGTCGGTGCAGCACCTCGTCGACGCCGGCGCCGAGGTCGTCGAGGTCTCCTGCCCCAACTTCGTGCACGCCCTCGGCGCGTACTACCTGATCATGCCGAGCGAGGCGAGCAGCAACCTCGCCCGCTTCGACGCGATGCGCTACGGTCTGCGCGTCTCCCCGCAGGGTGTCGAGGACCCGAGCGCCGAGCAGGTCATGGCCGCCTCGCGCGACGCGGGCTTCGGTGACGAGGTCAAGCGCCGCATCATCCTCGGCACCTACGCCCTGTCGTCGGGCTACTACGACGCCTACTACGGCAGCGCGCAGAAGGTACGTCGCCTCATCGCCGACGACTTCGCGAAGGCCTTCGAGATCGCCGACGTCCTCGTCAGCCCGACGGCCCCGACGACGGCCTTCCGCTTCGGCGACAAGACCGACGACCCGATGGCCATGTACCGCGGCGACATCGCGACGATCCCGGCCAACCTCGCCGGTGTACCCGGCATGTCGCTGCCGAGCGGCCTCGCCGAGGACGGGCTGCCCGCAGGCTTCCAGGTCCTCGCGCCCGCCATGGCCGACGACCGCCTCTACACCGTCGGCGCCGCCCTCGAGCAGCGCCTCGTCTCCGCCTGGGGCGGGCACCTGCTCGAGCAGGCCCCCGAGCTGGCCATCACGAAGGGAGCCTGAGACATGGCGACGACCACCACCGACGAGGTCCTCGGGTACGACGAGGCCCTGGCCACCTTCGACCCCGTCATGGGTCTCGAGGTGCACGTCGAGCTCGGGACGAGCACCAAGATGTTCTGCGGGTGCGCGACCGGCTTCGGCGCCGAGCCCAACACCCAGGTCTGCCCGGTCTGCCTCGGTCTGCCCGGCGCCCTCCCGGTCGTCAACGCGACCGCTGTCGAGTCCGCGATCCGCATCGGCCTGGCGCTCAACTGCGAGATCGCGCAGTGGTGCCGCTTCGCCCGGAAGAACTACTTCTACCCGGACATGCCGAAGAACTTCCAGACCTCGCAGTACGACGAGCCGATCGCCTTCGACGGGTACCTCGACGTCGACATCCCGGCTGCCTCCGGCGAGGGCACCGAGACCTTCCGGGTCGAGATCGAGCGCGCCCACATGGAGGAGGACACCGGCAAGAGCCTGCACGTGGGTGGGTCCACCGGTCGCATCCACGGCGCCGAGTACTCGCTCGTCGACTTCAACCGTGCCGGCATCCCGCTCATCGAGATCGTCACCCGGCCGATCGTCGGTGCGGGGGAGCGCGCCCCCGAGGTCGCCAAGGCCTACGTCGCCGCGCTGCGCGACCTGCTGCGTGCCCTGGACGTCTCGGACGTGAAGATGGAGCAGGGGTCGATGCGCTGCGACGTCAACCTCTCCCTTCGTCCCAAGGCGGGCGAGGACCCGGCCGGGCCCGCCCAGCTCGAGGTCCCGCTCGGCACCCGCACCGAGACCAAGAACGTCAACAGCCTGCGCTCGGTCGAGCGGGCGGTGCGCTACGAGGTCTGCCGCCACGCCGCGGTGCTCACCGGTGGCGGCTCGATCCTGCAGGAGACCCGCCACTGGCACGAGGACACCGGCGCCACGACGAGCGGCCGTCCGAAGTCCGACGCCGACGACTACCGCTACTTCCCCGAGCCCGACCTCGTCCCCGTCGCCCCGAGCCGTGAGTGGGTCGAGGAGCTGCGCGCCACCCTGCCCGAGCCGCCGGCCGAGCGCCGCAAGCGGCTGCAGGACGACTGGGGCTACTCCGACCTCGAGATGCGCGACGTGCTCAACGCCGGCGCCGTCGAGCTGATCGAGGCCACCGTCGCCGCGGGCGCCAAGCCGCAGGCCGCTCGCAAGTGGTGGCTCGGTGAGCCCTCACGCCGGGCCAACACGCAGGGCGTGGACCTCGTGACCTACGCGGAGCAGGTCGGGGTCACCCCGCAGCACGTCGCCGAGCTCGAGTCGATGGTCGGCGCGGGCCGGCTCAACGACAAGATGGCCCGTCAGGTCCTCGAGGGCGTCCTCGACGGCGAGGGCACGCCGACGGCCGTCGCCGACGCGCGCGGGCTGGAGCTCGTCCAGGACGACGGTGCCCTCGAGGCGGCCGTCGACAAGGTCATCGAGGCCAACCCCGACGTCGCGGACAAGATCCGCGGCGGCAAGGTGCAGGCCGCGGGCGCCCTCATCGGCCAGGTGATGAAGGAGATGCGCGGTCAGGCCGACGCCGGCAAGGCGCGCGAGATCATCCTCGCCAGGCTCGGCGCCGAGGGCTGAGGTCAGGCGGGTCCGTACCCGCCGATCGTGCCGTAGCGCTTGGTGCCGGAGAGGATCGGCTTGCCGGCGAAGGACCCGTGCGGGGTGGCGTCGCGCCACCACGAGTAGAAGGTCCCGTCACCGTCGTCGGTCACCGCGGACGACGCGTACAGCCGGAAGTCGGCGTCGAAGGGCCACGCCCTCGACCCGCTGACCCCCATGAGGTAGTCGCGCTGGGTCGCCCGGGTGCCGCTGCTGCTGACCCAGCCGACCCACGGGTTGTCGGGGGTGTTCTTCAGCCAGATCGTCTGCCGGTGCGTGCACCGCGCGGAGGCCCAGCGGGGTGAGACGCTCGCGCCGCTCGGGCAGTAGAACGAGCGGATGAAGCCGCTCACCCGACCGTTGTCGGTGCGCAGCCTGACCTGGTGCCGGTTGCCGCGGATCGGCGAGCCGAACTCGACGGTCCACGCGCCGCCGAGCACCACCTCGGACTGCGCGTACCGGTGGTGGGTCGTCGGCGGGTCCTCGATGGTGGGTGCGGCCTGGGCGGTGCTCGTGAGCGCGAGGCCCGCGGTGCAGAGGCCGGACGTGACGATGGTGCTGAGCATCCGCTTCATGGCGGTGTCCTCTCGGGGTGCGGGGACGTCTCCCCACGGGACATCCCTGACCTCCATGGACCCACCGCGGTCGCACCGCGTCCATGGGTAGTTGTACCCATGCCGGATGCCCCGGCCTACCATCGGCGCATGGTCACCGTCTCCTTCCCCGACCGCAGCTGGCTCGACGACGTCGGTCCCGTCGACGGCATGACGCCCGTCGTCTGGGACCCGCGCACCGGACCCCCCGGTGAGGCGGTCGACCTCTACATCGCCCCGTACATGACCCGGCCCGACGGCGTCGCCGTCGTCGCCGAGCAGCCCTCGGTGCGGCTCGTGCAGCTGCTGTCCGCAGGCTTCGACAACATCGTGCCGGTGCTGCCGGACGGCGTCGCCCTCGCCAACGCGAAGGGGGTCCACGACGCGGCCACCGCCGAGCTCGCGCTCGCCCTCGTCCTCGCCTCGCAGCGCGGCTTCGACGAGTTCGCGCGGGCACAGGCGAAGGGGGAGTGGCTGCCCCGGCAGTTTCGGCCCGGTCTGGCCGACAAGCGCGTCCTCGTCCTCGGCTACGGCTCCGTGGGGCGGGCGATCGCCGAGCGGCTCGCCCCCTTCGAGGTCACGACGACGGCGGTCGCCGCGCGCGCCCGCGCCGGCGACGACCTCGTCGACGCGGTCCACGGCACCGACGAGCTGCTCGACCTGCTCCCCGAGCACGACATCGTCATCTCGGTCCTGCCCGGATCGGACGCCACCGCGCAGATGCTCGGTGAGGAGGCCCTGTCCGCCCTCGCCGACGGCTCGCTCGTCGTCAACGTCGGGCGCGGGACGGCCCTCGACACGGAGGCGGCGCTGCGGCACGCCGGCCGGTTGCGCTTCGCGCTCGACGTCACCGACCCCGAGCCCCTGCCCGAGGGCCACCCCCTCTGGTCGGCGCCGGGCGTCATCATCAGCCCCCACGTCGGTGGCGTGACCCAGGCCTTCCGGCCGCGTGCGGTGACGATGCTGCGCCGTCAGATCGCCGCGATGGTCGCGGGTGAGCAGCCGATCAACCTCGTCCACGCAGGCTGAGCGCCCCCGCCACGGTCACGGACGCAGGCGCAGCACCCGGTCGTCCCCGTCGCGGGGCTCCCCGCGGAAGGTGTTGCTGGTGAGCACCCACAGGCTCCCGTCGGGCGCGCGCTCGACGTCCCGCAGCCGCCCGTACTCGCCCTGCAGCAGCCGCTCCGGGGTGCCGACCCGCAGGTCGTCACCGCTGCCGGTGACCGGCACGCGCCACAGGCTCTCGCCGCGCAGCGCGGCCATGACGATCGACCCGTCCCGCTCGACGGCGATGCCGCTCGGGGAGGCGTCGGCGGTGGACCACGTGGCGACGGGGTCGACGAACGCCTCGCGGCCCCCTTCGCCCTCGACCTGCGGCCAGCCGTAGCTGCCGCCGCGGGTGATGCGGTTGAGCTCGTCCCAGGTGTCCTGACCGAACTCGCTGGCCCACATCGTCCCGTCCTCCCGCCACGCCAGCCCCTGGACGTTGCGGTGGCCCGAGGTCCACACGGGGGAGCTCGCGACCGGGTTGCCCGGTGCCGGCTCGCCGTCGGGCGTGATCCGCAGGATCTTGCCGCCGAGGCTCGCCGGGTCCTGCGCGGAGTCGGTGTCGCCGGCATCACCGGTCGCGACGTAGAGGTAACCGTCGGGACCGAAGGCGATGCGCCCGCCGTTGTGGTTGCCCGCCTTGGGGATACCCGTGAGCACCGGCTCGACGTCACCGATCCCGCTGGCGCCCAACGTCATCCGCAGCACGCGGTTGTCCTCGGCGGTGGTCGCGTAGACGAAGAGCGTGTCGTCCTGGGCGAAGTCGGGGGAGACGGCGAGCCCCAGGAGACCCCCTTCGCCCTCGGCCACGACACCCGGGACGGTCCCGACCGCCTGCTGCTCGCCGTCGGAGATCCGCACGACGTCACCGCTGTCGCGCAGCGTCACCAGCGCGTCACCGCCGGGGAGGAAGGCGAGGTCCCACGGCACCTGGAGATCGGTCGTCACCACCGTGACAGTGCCCTCCACGGTGGTGCCCGACGAGCCCGACGAGCCGGACGAGGACGGGGCGGACGAGGACGTCCGGGACGACGAAGGGGAGGTCCCGCCTCCTTCGTCCACGGAGCCGCAGGCCACCAGCCCGAGCGTCAGGCCCAGGGCGAGGGTGGTGCGGACGGCGCGGCGCGTCATGTCCCGACGCTACCGCCGCGCAGGGGTGGCGCGCAGGTGTGTCGCGGGCCACACTCGGGGCATGACGACGTCAGCAGAGGACCGGACCCTGATCCTGCTGCGGCACGCCGAGCCCGAGCCGGGCCGTGCCGGTCAGGACGACCGCGAGCGCCCCCTGTCCGAGCCGGGCCGCGCCCAGGCTCAGGAGGTGGGCCGCTGGCTGCGCGAGCGGGGTCTGGGCTGCGACGAGGTCATGTGCTCGCCCGCCCTGCGCACCCGGGAGACGATGCAGGAGGTCGCCGAGGCCGGGTGCGCGGAGGCCGAGGTCCGGATCGAGCACCGGTTGTACAACGCCGACGCCGAGGACGTGCTCTCCGTGGTACGCGAGTCGACGGACGACGCGAGCGTGCTCCTCGTCATCGGCCACGCGCCCGGGCTCCCCGCGGCCGCGAGCCTGCTCGCCGACGGCGAGGGCCGGGCGCACGCGCACGAGTGCCTGGGTCAGGGGTTCCCGCCGGCCGCGGCAGCGGTGCTGCGCTTCTCGGGGCACTGGGAGGACCTCGCCTTCGGGGCGGCACAGCTGGACGACTTCCGCCTGCCCTGAGCGCTCGCCTGCGGGGGAGGACTCCCCATGGCGCGCGCCCGGCGCGGGCGCCAAGATGTCCACCGGGGCGGCCACCGGGGCCGCCACCACCACACCAGGGGAGTCATCCATGAAGTCCGTCATCACCCGTGCCGCCGTGGCGTCCGCCGCCGTCGCGCTCACCGCCACGACCCTCGCCACCGCGCCCGCCGGCGCGGCCGTCACCCAGGACTCCTCGTCCGCGGCGACGAACTACTACGGCGCCATCGCCCTCAACACCCGCACCCTCGCCGTCGGCACGTCGGTCAACGCCAAGTACCGCAGCAGCGCCCAGAGCGCGGCCCTGAAGCGCTGCAAGCAGTACAGCTATTCCTCCTACTGCAAGAACGTCGTGTGGGTCAGCAACGGGTGCGCCGCCGTCGCGGTCAAGTACGACTCCAAGAACCGCCCGGTCCGCTACGGCAGCGCGTACGGCAAGTACAAGTGGCCCACCGTGCGCCTGGCCAAGAAGCGCGCCATGGGCACCTCGACGGCCGGCACGGTGAAGACCCGCGTGTACCTCTGCACGACCCGGTACTACTGATCGGTCGTCCCTCGTCGTCCCTCACACCGGGATCGCGAGGTGGCGGAAGGTCGCGGTGACCTCCATGCCGACGTGCTCGTACAGGCCGAGCGCACCGGTGCGCGAGTCGGTCGACAGCCCCGCACGGGCCAGCCCGCGCCGACGTCCCTCCGCGAAGGAGTCCGCGAGCAGGGCACGGCCCAGGCCGAGGCCGCGGTGCGGGGCGGCGACGGCGAGCTGGTCGACCCAGAGCATCCCGTCCTCGCTGCCGATGACCATCGCCATGGCCACGACGCGGCCCTCGCGGTCGCGCACGACGCGGCAGCGCCACGGCGCGGCCTCCTCGCCCTCGAGGAAGTCGGCCGCCCAGTCCTCGTAGCTCGTCGGGCGCCGGCCGGGCCACTCGTCGAAGGCGGCCTCCTTGACCAGGTGCACGGAGTGCATCTCCTCGGGCCGCCCCTCGCCGAGCGTGAAGCCGTCGGGGAGCGCCTGCTCGGGCAGGCGGCGGTCGGCCGGCAGCTCGAGGATCCAGGAGTCCCAGGTCGCGGTGCCGCCGGCCGCGTCGAGGAAGCGGTGGGCGGGACTGCCGACGGGCACCGTCTGCGAGACCTCCGGGTCACCTTGGTTGCGGGCCACGACCATGGCGTGGTCGAGCAGGGCGCGCCCGATGCCGCGGCCGCGGTGCGAGGCCGCGACGACCGCGTCGAGGCGACCGTGCGCCCCGACGACGAGGTAGCCGACGAGGCGGGTGCCGTCGAGGAGGGCCAGCGAGCGGTGGTCGAGGTCGGTGGTCGGCAGCCGCCAGGCGCGCTGCACGTCGACCAGCTCGGTGACCGGCTCGGCCAGCGACTCGGCCTCGTCGGCGCGGGCGAGCGCGACGACCGCCTCGGCGTCCGTGGCCCGGAGCGGGCGGACGGTGAGGTCCACGCCTGCCGGCAGGGCGAAGGGGGTCGACGCTGCGGTGCTCATGGAAGGGAGGATCCTCCACTTCCCGGGCGGTGTCACGGGGATTGTCGGCGGCACTCCCTTCGCCTGCGTCCGGATGGTGGACGCTGCCGTCTCATTCATTGACACGGGGGAGGCGGCGGGGGAGAGTAACGACATGGTCCTCCTCCTCGTACTTCCCCGGCGCGCTGCCTGAGCGACGACGTCGTCGACGCAGCGCGCGCCCTTCATGTCCGTACCCGGACTGAGGGGCTTTTTCATGCCGGGAGAAGATGTGAGGAGCAGGACGGATGGCACGACTGACCGAAGGACACACGGTGACTGACACGACCAGCAGCGCCCCGAGCCCGGCCGCGATGGCGCGCCGGGCGGAGGCTCGACCGACCCCCGAGCAGGTGACGGGAGCGAAGAGCCTCGTCCTCTCCCTCGAGCACGTCGGCGCGGAGGTCGTCTTCGGCATCCCCGGCGGCGCCATCCTGCCCGCCTACGACCCGCTCATGGACTCGACGAAGGTGCGCCACATCCTCGTGCGGCACGAGCAGGGCGCCGGCCACGCCGCCGAGGGCTACGCCTCCGCCACGGGCAAGGTCGGGGT
Source organism: Janibacter terrae NBRC 107853 (assembly GCF_001591405.1). Lineage (GTDB taxonomy): Bacteria > Actinomycetota > Actinomycetes > Actinomycetales > Dermatophilaceae > Janibacter > Janibacter terrae. Next base: position 743,437 of record NZ_BCUV01000006.1, on the reverse strand, counting down.
GTGCATGGCCACCTCCGGGCCCGGGGCCACCAACCTCGTCACCGCCATCGCCGACGCGCACATGGACTCCGTCCCGATGGTCGCGATCACCGGCCAGGTGGCCTCCGCCGCCATCGGTACCGACGCCTTCCAGGAGGCGGACATCCGCGGCATCACCATGCCGATCACCAAGCACAACTACCTCGTGACCGACGCGGCGCAGATCCCGCGCGTCATCGCCGAGGCCTTCCACATCGCCGGTACCGGTCGCCCCGGTCCCGTGCTCGTGGACATCTCCAAGGACGCGCTGCAGGCCACCACCACCTTCGCGTGGCCGCCGCAGATCGCCCTGCCGGGTTACCACCCGGTGACGCGTCCGCACGCCAAGCAGATCCGCGAGGCCGTGCGCCTCATGGCCGCCGCCCGCCGGCCGGTGCTCTACGTCGGCGGCGGCGTGATCCGCTCCGGCGCGCACGTCGAGCTGCTCCGCTTCGCCGAGCTCACCGGCATCCCGGTGGTCACGACCCTCATGGCGCGGGGCGCCTTCCCCGACGGGCACCGCCTGCACCTCGGCATGCCCGGGATGCACGGGTCCGTCGCGGCCGTGACCGGCCTGCAGCGCAGTGACCTGCTCATCACGATCGGTGCCCGCTTCGACGACCGGGTGACCGGTCACCTGCCGTCCTTCGCCCCGGGGGCCAAGGTCATCCACGCCGACATCGACCCGGCGGAGATCTCGAAGAACCGCACCGCCGACGTGCCGATCGTCGGCGACGCCAAGGCGATCCTTGGTGAGCTCATCGCCGCCGTCGAGTCCGGCTCCGGTGACGCGGCAGACGTCAACCCGCACACCTACGCGGTCTGGGCAGCGGAGACCGCGGGCTGGTCCCAGACCTACCCGGTCGGCTACCAGTCGCACGGCGAGGGCGCGCTCATGCCGCAGGAGGTCATCGAGGCCATCGGCCGGGCCGCCGGTCCCGAGGCGATCTACGCGGCGGGCGTCGGCCAGCACCAGATGTGGGCCGCGCAGTTCATCGACTACGAGCGCCCCAACTCCTGGCTCAACTCCGGCGGCGCCGGGACGATGGGCTACTCCGTGCCGGCGGCCATGGGCGCCAAGGTCGGCGAGCCCGACCGTGTCGTGTGGTCCATCGACGGCGACGGCTGCTTCCAGATGACCAACCAGGAGCTGGCGACCTGCGTCATCAACGACATCCCGATCAAGGTCGCGATCATCAACAACTCGAGCCTGGGCATGGTCCGCCAGTGGCAGTCGCTCTTCTACAACGAGCGCTACTCCAACACCGACCTGCACACCTCGGTCGGCAGCCGCATCCCCGACTTCGTCAAGCTCGCCGAGGCCTACGGCTGCGTCGGCCTGCGCTGCGAGCGTCCCGAGGACCTCGAGGCGACGATCGCCGAGGCGATGTCGATCAACGACCGCCCCGTCGTCGTCGACTTCGTCGTCGAGCGCGACGCCATGGTGTGGCCGATGGTGGCCGCCGGCGTGAGCAACGACGAGATCCAGATCGCCCGGGACTCCGCGCCCCAGTGGGACCGCGAGGAGTCAGAGGCCATCGAGCAGCCGACCGACGCCGACCACAGCGACTCCCAGGGAAAGTGAGCGCAGGCCACCCATGAGCACGAAGCACACCCTGTCCGTCCTCGTCGAGAACAAGCCCGGCGTCCTCGCCCGGATCTCGGCGCTGTTCTCCCGTCGCGGGTTCAACATCGACTCGCTGGCCGTCGGCCCCACGGAGCACCCCGAGGTCTCCCGGATGACCGTCGTCGTCGAGGTCGACCTGCTCCCGCTCGAGCAGGTGACCAAGCAGCTCAACAAGCTCGTCGAGGTGCTCAAGGTCGTCGAGCTCGACCCGCTGGCCTCGGTCACGAGCCAGGTCGTCCTCGTCAAGGTGCGCGCCGACGCGACCAACCGCAGCGCCATCCTCGAGACCGCGCAGATGTTCAAGGCCAAGATCGTCGACACGACGCCCGAGGCGATGACCCTGCACGTGTACGGCAACTCCGACAAGATCGCCGCGATGCTCGAGATCCTCGAGCCCCACGGCGTCAAGGAGCTCGTCCAGTCCGGCGTCGTGGCCATCGGCCGCGGCCCCCGGTCCATCACGGACCGGTCCAGACACTGATCCCCTGCGTCGTCGGCTCGCCGGACGCGAGACGATGACGCCCAGACTCGACTGCAGTATCGACACCACAAGGAGAAGAGCCACATGGCCGCTGAAGTGATCTACGACGACGACGCCGACCTGTCCATCATCCAGGGCCGCAAGGTCGCCGTCATCGGCTATGGCTCGCAGGGCCACGCCCACGCGCTCAACCTGCGCGACAGCGGCGTCGACGTGCGCGTCGGCCTGCGCGAGGGCAGCTCGTCCCGGGCCAAGGCCGAGGCCGAGGGCCTGAAGGTCCTCACCCCGAACGCCGCCGCCGCCGAGGCCGACGTCATCGTCATCCTCGCCCCCGACCAGGTGCAGCGTCACCTCTACGCCGACGAGATCGCCTCCGCGCTGGGCGAGGGCGACGTCCTCGTCTTCGGTCACGGCTTCAACATCCGCTACGGCTACATCCAGCCGCCGGCCGGCGTCGACGTCATCCTCGTCGCGCCGAAGGCCCCCGGCCACACCGTGCGCCGTGAGTTCGTCGACGGCCGTGGCATCCCCGACATCATCGCGGTCGAGCAGGACGCGTCGGGCCGGGCGTGGGAGATCGCCAAGTCCTACGCCAAGGGCATCGGTGGCACCCGTGCGGGCGTCATCACCACGACCTTCACCGAGGAGACCGAGACCGACCTCTTCGGCGAGCAGGCCGTCCTCTGCGGCGGTGTCTCGCACCTCGTCCAGGCGGGCTTCGAGACCCTGACCGAGGCGGGCTACCAGCCGGAGATCGCCTACTTCGAGGTCCTCCACGAGCTCAAGCTCATCGTCGACCTCATGTGGGAGGGCGGCATCGCCAAGCAGCGCTGGTCCTGCTCCGACACGGCGGAGTACGGCGACTACGTCTCCGGCCCGCGCCTGATCGACCAGGGCGTCAAGGACCGCATGCAGGGCGTCCTCAAGGACATCCAGGACGGCACCTTCGCCACCCGCTTCATCGAGGACCAGGACAACGGGGCCGTCGAGTTCACGCAGCTGCGCGAGAAGGAGGCCGGCCACCCGATCGAGGCCACCGGCAAGGCGCTGCGCGCGCACTTCGCGTGGAAGTCGGGCGACGACGACTACGTCGAGGGCTCGGCCGCTCGCTGACGCGAGCACCCAGGACTCCCGTCGCGGCGACCCCGCGCGGGCCCCGAAGGGGGCGCCCCACCGGCTCACCGGCCGGGGGCGCCCCCTTCGTCATGCCCTGGACCCACCGTCCCGCGGGACGAAGGGGATCAGCCGGCCAGGTGCCCCCACGTCGGGGAGAGGTCGGACCAGGCACCGACCGCGACCGCCCGGCCACCGTCGAGGACGACGACGCGGTCGGCCTGCTCGAGCGCCGCCCGCTTGGAGGTCGCACCGATGACCGTCGCTCCCCGCTCGCGCAGACCGCGCCACAGGTCGATCTCGGTCGTCGCGTCGAGCGCGGACGAGACGTCGTCGGCGAGGAGCAGCTCGGCCTCGGTCGCAAGTGCCCGGGCGAGCGCCAGCCGCTGGACCTGGCCGCCCGACAGACGCACGCCGCGGTGGCCGACGAGCGAGTCGGGCCCGCCGGCGGCAGAGACGTCCTCGGTCAGCCGGGCGAGCGCGACCGGCGCGTCGAGGGGTCGCTCGTGCCCGAGCCGCACGTTGTCGGTGAAGGTCCCCGACAGCACCCGGGGCACCTGGGCGACGTGCGCGACGCGACCCGGCCGCAGGGTCCGCTGGGGGTCGGTGACGGGGGAGCCGTTCCACAGCAGGTCGCCGCGGTGGTCGACGAGCCCGGCGAGCGAGGCGAGCAGGCTCGACTTGCCCGACCCGACCTGGCCGACGAGCAGGACGAGCTCACCGGCGTCGACGGTGAGGTCGATGTCGCTCGCGCCGACGGTGCCGTCGTCGTGGACGACGCTCAGCCCGCGCAGCTCGAGGCGCCGCAGGGGCTCGCGCTCGCCGGTGACCGGCAGCGGAGCGGTGCCCTCGACGAGGTCGACACCTGCGGGCAGGTCCATGAGGTCGACGCCGCCGGCGAAGCGGGCCGTCTCGACCTGCCAGGCCCGGGTGCCGGGTGCCTCGGTGACGACCATGCTGGCGACGCGACCGAACCAGTCGAAGCCGGCCACGGCGCCGGACACGAGGATCGCCGTCCCGAGGCCCCAGCCGCCGGCGACGTGGATCCACCACGTCGCGACGATGCCGCCCTGGACCATGACGAGCGGCACGGCGTCCAGCACGGCCTGGACCCGATGCTCCTTGACGGCGGCCTCGACGCGTCCGCCGTCGACCTCGCGCAGGTGGCGACGGACGAAGGGGGTGGCCGCCGCCAGCTTGACCGTGCGGACCGACTCCAGGGCAGAGACGACCGCGCGGCCGAAGCGGGCGCGGGCCAGTGACGCCGCCGCGGCGGAGCGGCCGGCGACCGGACGGCCGAGGCTCGCGGCCAGCGCCGAGCTGACCATGACGGTCAGCAGGACGGCGCCGGCGACCCACGTGCCGGCGAGCGCGGCCGTGACGGCCGCGATGACCAGGCCGTTGATGAAGTCGACCCACCGGTCGGCGTAGCGCGCGTACCGGTCGGCGTCCATCGACCGGGCGACGACCTCACCCGGGGGCGTGCGCGGCAGCCGCTCCGCGCGCGTCTGACCGACGAGCACCGCCATGCGGGTGCGGAGCATGACCTCGATCCACCACAGCGGGTAGCGGTAGAAGGCCTGCGCGGTGATGAAGGGGACGACGAGCAGGCAGGCGACGAGCACGGCGGCGAGCAGCGTCGGCGTCCGACCGGCCTGCAGCTCCTCGATCGCGCGGCCCCACACGAGCCCGGTGATCGCACCCTGCGCCCCGAGCAGCGACAGCAGGAGGAAGCAGGCCGCCCCGGCGATGCCCCACGCCGGCTTGACCAGCAGTGCGTGCGTGATGCCCCGGGCCAGCGACGGCCCGTCGCCGACCTCGGGCAGGTCCGGCGGGGTGGTGGTGCGCCGTCGGCCGCCGACGGGGTCGAGGTCGGCGTGGTCGACGTCGTGGTCGCCGGCGGACCCCGCGGCCGGAGGGAGGTCGGTCGCCGACTCCGCCCGGCTGTCGACGAGGAGGGTGCGGAAGGGGCCCGGTGCCTGGGCCAGGTCGGTGCGTCGGCCCTGCTGGATGACCCGGCCGCGGTCGAGGACGACGACCTGCGGTGCCCGCTCGATGGTGTTGAGCCGGTGGGCGATGAGGATGCCGGTACGGCCGAGCAGCAGCCGGTCCGCGGCGGAGACGACCCGCCGCTCGGTGAGCGGGTCCATGCGGGCGGTCGCCTCGTCGAGCACGACGACGCGGACATCGCGCACGAGCAGCCGGGCGAAGGCCACGAGCTGCTCCTCGCCGGCGGACAGGGTCGTGCCGCCGGGGCCGAGGAGGGTGTCGAGCCCGTCGGGCAGCCCGTCGACCCAGTCACCGAGCCCGAGCTCGACGACGGCCGCCCGGAGGTCCGAGCGCGGGGTGTCGTCGAAGAGGGCGATGTTGTCCGCGAGGGTCCCGGAGATGATCTCGGTGCGCTGGGTGACGACGCCGACCTCGGTCCGCAGCAGCTGCAGGTCGATGTCGCGCACGTCGACGCCGCCGACGAAGACGCTGCCGCGGGGCGGCTCGATGGCCCGGGAGACGAAGGACGCGAGCGTCGACTTGCCGGACCCGGTGCGCCCGACGAGGGCGACGGTCTCGCCGGCCGGGCAGCTGAAGGTCACGTCGCGCAGCGCGAAGCTGCCCTCCGCGTAGGAGAAGTCCAGGCCGCGCACCTCGACCGTGAGCTCGGCCCCCTCGGGCACGGGCGCGCCACCCTGCGGCTCGGGCTCGACGGCGAGCATCTGCCGCAGGCGGATCACCGCACCCAGTCCCGCCTGCAGGTCGGGGAGCTGGTGGGAGAGCATCGTGATCAGCCCGACGAAGCTCGAGGTGACGATGAAGAGCGTGACGAGCTCGCCGACCGACAGGGAGCCGCGGACCGAGAGGGCGATGCCGGCGACGCCGATGCCCGCGAGGAGCCCGTGCAGGAGCAGGCCGGCGCGGCGGGCGAGCCGGCTCTCGATCTCGAGGACGCTGGCGAAGCGCGCGTGGACGGCCGCGGTCAGCGTCGCGAGCCGCTGGACCATGTGCGCCTGCCCGAGGCTCGTGCGCAGGTCGTCGCGACCGGCGATGCCCTCCTCGAGCGCGCTCGCGTGGTCCGTCCAGGCCATCTCCTCGACGACCTTGCGACGGGAGATCTCGCCGAGCAGCGGGCGCACCGCGGCGCCCGTCACGAGCCCCAGCAGGGGGAAGAGCAGCCACGCGGGCCACCACGTGAGGCCCGCGACGACCCACATCGGGATGACGGAGAAGGCGGTCCGCGCGAACATCCACACCTGCCACCTCATGAGGTTGCCGACCTCGTGGGTGTCGTCGTCGACCCGGTCGAGGATCTCGCCGGCCGCCTGCTCCGAGAGGGTCGCGACGGGCTGGGCGAGCGCGGCGTCGAGCAGGTCGTCGCGCAGCACCCCCTCGGCCCGGTCGGACAGGCCGACCCAGACGACCTTGCCGATGTTGTCGACGAGCGCGCCACCGACGACGAGGAGCGCGAGCAGCTGCACGAGGCCGGTCGTCGGGTCCTCGGCGAGGCGACCGATGACGACCGTGCCGAGGGTGATGAGGACGGCGGCGGTCGCCGAGCAGGCCAGGGCGAAGCCGGCGGCGGGCGAGCTCATGCGTCGCCAGTCGACGGTGCGCTCCGGCGGGGTCGACTCGGTGGTCGTGGGGGGCGGCGTGGCGGTCCGCTCGAGGGTCTGCGTCATGACCTGTCAAGGCTATGTCCACCCATCGACACGCGCCTCCGATTTTCCCTGGGACCCGGTGACGACGACCCACGTCTGCCAGCCGAACCTCGAGACGCGCGTCCAGGTGGTGGACATGGCGCATCGGTACGGGACCCGGGCGGCGTACCGTCGCACGATCGGTGCCACACCCGGCGCCACCCCCTTCGCACCACCGGCACCCCACCCACGTCGTGCCCGACCGGACCCACCCGCACGTACGAGGAGCCGACATGAGCGACGACGCAGCCGAGGCCCGCCGGGCCCTGCAGGAGAGCCTGGACCGCCGCGACAGCGGCGAGTGAGCCAGCCCACGAACCACTGACCGCCCCTCCCGCGCCGTGCGGGCAGGGGCGGTCTGCATGTGAGACGCGGTATCACTGCCCGGACCGGCGAACTACCGTGGGGCCATGCCTGAGCTGCGTTCCCGAACCACCACCCACGGTCGCAACATGGCCGGTGCCCGTGCCCTCTGGCGCGCGACCGGCATGGGCGAAGGGGACTTCGGCAAGCCGATCGTCGCGATCGCCAACTCCTTCACCCAGTTCGTCCCGGGGCACGTCCACCTCAAGGACATGGGCCAGCTCGTCGCCGGCGCCATCGAGGAGGCCGGGGGAGTGGGCAAGGAGTTCAACACCATCGCCGTCGACGACGGCATCGCGATGGGCCACCACGGCATGCTCTACTCGCTGCCGAGCCGCGAGGTCATCGCCGACTCGATCGAGTACATGGTGAACGCGCACTGCGCCGACGCGCTCGTGTGCATCTCCAACTGCGACAAGATCACGCCGGGCATGCTCCTGGCCGCGCTGCGCCTGAACATCCCGACGGTCTTCGTCTCCGGCGGCCCGATGGAGGCCGGCAAGGCGATCATCGGTGACGACGGCGAGACGTACACCCGGCTCGACCTCGTCGACGCGATGGTCAAGGCCGTGGACGACAACGTCTCCGACGAGGAGATCACCGCGATCGAGCAGGCCGCCTGCCCGACGTGCGGGTCCTGCTCGGGCATGTTCACCGCCAACTCGATGAACTGCCTCACCGAGGCGCTCGGTCTCTCCCTCCCCGGCAACGGCTCGACGCTCGCCACGGCCAGCGCCCGGCGGGACCTCTTCCTCGACGCGGGCAAGCTCGTCGTCGACCTGTGCCGCGACTACTACGACGGCGACGACGAGTCGGTCCTGCCGCGCTCGATCGCGACCAAGCCGGCCTTCGCCAACGCGATGCGCCTGGACATCGCCATGGGCGGCTCGACCAACACGATCCTCCACCTGCTCGCAGCGGCGCAGGAGGCGGAGGTCGACTTCGACCAGCACGACATCGACGCGCTCTCGCGGGTCACCCCGTGCCTGGTCAAGGTCGCGCCCAACAGCGGCGACTACTACATGGAGGACGTGCACCGTGCCGGCGGCATCCCTGCGATCCTCGGCGAGCTGCACCGCGGCGGCATGCTCGACGCGGGCGTGCGCTCGGTGCACAGCCGCGACCTCGACTCCTGGCTGTCCGACTGGGACATCCGCTCCGGCGCGACGTCGGCCAAGGCCACCGAGCTCTTCCACGCGGCGCCCGGCGGCGTGCGCACGACGCAGGCCTTCTCGTCGACCAACCGGTGGTCCTCCCTCGACCGGGATGCGGAGACCGGGTGCATCCGCTCCGTCGAGCACGCCTACACGAGCGAAGGGGGACTGGCCGTCCTCCACGGCAACCTCGCGCCCGACGGCTGCATCGTCAAGACCGCCGGCGTGCCCGAGCACCAGTGGAACTTCGCCGGCCCGGCACGCGTCGCCGAGTCGCAGGAGGCGGCGGTCGAGATGATCCTGTCCAAGCAGGTGCAGGAGGGCGAGGTCGTCGTCATCCGCTACGAGGGCCCCAAGGGCGGCCCCGGCATGCAGGAGATGCTCTACCCGACCTCCTACCTCAAGGGCACCGGCCTCGGCCCGAAGTGCGCCCTGATCACCGACGGGCGCTTCTCCGGCGGCTCGTCCGGCCTGTCCATCGGCCACGTCTCCCCGGAGGCCGCCTCCGGTGGCGCGATCGGCCTGGTCAAGGACGGCGACGTCATCGAGTTCGACATCCCGGGTCGTCGGGTCAACCTCCTCGTCGACGACGAGGAGCTCGCCCGCCGCCGCACCGAGCAGGACGCGAAGGGGTGGGCCCCGGTCGACCGCGAGCGTCCCGTCTCCCCGGCGCTGAAGATCTTCGCGAAGTTCGCTCAGTCCGCCGACAAGGGCGCCGCACGCAAGGTCGACTGAGACGTCCGCATGGCGGGACGTGAGGTTCACATGTCGGGACGGCCGCATAGCCTGACCGCATGACCGACGCGCAGACCAAGAGCTTTGACATCGCCGTCATCGGCGGCGACGGGATCGGCCCCGAGGTGGTCGCGGAGGGCCTGAAGGTCCTCGGCGCCACCGGGGTCGACATCCGCACCACGGAGTACGACCTGGGCGCCGCCCGCTGGCACCGCACCGGCGAGACCCTGCCCGACTCCGTCGTGGACGAGCTGCGCGGCCACGACGGCATCCTGCTCGGCGCCATCGGCGACCCGACCGTCCCCTCCGGTGTCCTCGAGCGCGGCGTGCTGCTCCCCCTTCGCTTTGCGCTCGACCACTACGTCAACCTGCGCCCGGCCAAGCTCTTCCCGGGTGTGCAGAGCCCGCTCGCGGAGCACGTGACGAGCAAGGGGCTCGACTTCGTCGTCGTCCGCGAGGGCACCGAGGGCCCGTACGTCGGCAACGGCGGCGCGCTGCGCGTCGGCACCCCGCACGAGATCGCGACCGAGGTCAGCGTCAACACCCGCTTCGGCGTGGAGCGGGTCGTCCGCGACGCCTTTGCCCGCGCCCAGGCCCGGCCGCGCAAGCACCTGACGCTCGTCCACAAGCACAACGTGCTCGTCAACGCCGGCCACCTGTGGCGCCGCACCGTCGACGAGGTCGGCGCGGAGTTCCCCGACGTCGAGACCGCCTACCAGCACGTCGACGCCGCGACGATCTTCCTCGCGACCGACCCGGCGCGCTTCGACGTCATCGTCACCGACAACCTCTTCGGCGACATCATCACCGACATCGCCGCGGCCGTCGCCGGCGGCATCGGCCTGGCCGCGAGCGGCAACATCAACCCCACCCGCGAGGCCCCGAGCATGTTCGAGCCGGTCCACGGCTCGGCCCCGGACATCGCCGGCCAGGGCAAGGCCGACCCCACCGCCGCGATCCTCTCCGCCGCGATGCTGCTCGACCACCTCGGTCTCGCCGAGGACGCCCAGCGGGTCGAGGCGGCCGTGGCCGCCGACCTCGCCGAGCGCTCGGGCGAGCGGTCGACCAGCGCGATCGGTGACGCGGTGGCCGGCCGGCTCTGAGGCCTCCCTCCCGGGGGGTAGCCTGCAACACACCAGACCCCCGAGGAGACGTGCCACCGATGACCGCTGAGCTGACCTTCACGACCACCCGCAGCGAAGCCCCCCTTCCCGACGCCGAGCGCGAGGCGGTCCTCGCGAACCCGGGGTTCGGGTCCACCTTCACCGACCACATGGTCACCGCGACGTGGACGAAGGGGGAGGGCTGGCACACCGGTGAGGTGCGCCCCTTCGGGCCGCTGCAGGTCAGCCCGGCGGCGGCCGTCCTGCACTACGCGCAGGAGGTCTTCGAGGGCATGAAGGCCTACCGTCACGCGGACGGTTCCGTGTGGACCTTCCGGCCCGACCGCAACGCCGCGCGCATGGCACGTAGCTGCGAGCGACTCGCGCTGCCGGTGCTGCCAGAGGAGGACTTCATCGGGGCCATCACGGCGCTCGTCGAGATCGACGAGGCGTGGGTGCCGGCCGCCGACAGCGGCGAGATGAGCCTCTACCTGCGCCCCTTCATGTTCGCCTCCGAGGCCTTCCTCGGGGTGCGGCCGGCCAACGAGGTGACCTTCTCGGTCATCGCCAGCCCCGCGGGTGCCTACTTCGCGGGCGGCCTCAAGCCGGTCAACCTCTGGCTGAGTCGTGACTACGCGCGCGCCGGCGCGGGCGGCACCGGCGCCGCCAAGTGCGGGGGCAACTACGCCTCCTCGCTCGCCGGCCAGCTCGAGGGCCAGGCGCAGGGCTGCGACCAGGTCGTCTTCCTCGACTCCTCGACGCAGACGTACATCGAGGAGCTCGGCGGGATGAACCTCTTCTTCGTCACCAGGGACGGCCGTCTGCGCACCCCCGCGCTCACCGGCTCGATCCTCGAGGGCGTCACCCGCGACTCGATCCTGGCGATCGCTCCCGACCTCGGCCTGACCCCCGAGGAGGCGCGCATCGGCATCGACGAGTGGACCGAGGGCGTCGCCTCCGGCGAGATCACCGAGGTCTTCGCGTGCGGCACCGCCGCGGTCATCACCCCCGTGGGCGAGCTGCGCTGGGCCGGTGGCTCGGCCCCGTCCACGGCCGGCGAAGGGGGCGGGGAGTGCACCCGCAAGATCCGCCAGGCCCTCCTCGACATCCAGTACGGCCGCGCGGAGGACACGCGCGGCTGGATGACCCGGCTGGTCTGAGCGGCACCCTCGCCGAACCCCCTCGGCCACCGATCCACGTGACCCCTCGTCTCATCGCCACCGACCTCGACGGCACCCTGCTGCGCAGTGACGGGAGCGTGTCCGGACGCTCGGTCGACGCCCTTCGTGCCGTCGCCGACGCGGGCCTCGAGACGGTCCTGGTCACCGCCCGGCCGCCGCGCTGGCTCGACGAGCTCGCGCACGTCGTTGGGGCTCGCGGCGTGGCGCTCTGCGGCAACGGTGCCTTCCGCTACGACGTCGCGGAGCGGCGGATCTTCGGGGTGCGCTCGATCCCGCGCGATGTCGTCACCGAGATCGTGCACGACCTGCGCGAGCAGCTGCCCGGGACCGGCTTCGCCGCCGAGCGGCACACGGGGCTGGCCGCCGAGAGCATGTTCGCCGCGATCCACGACCACCCCGAGGACCTCGTGACGACGCCCTCGATCGAGCTGCTCACCGACGCCTCCGTCGGCAAGCTGCTCGCGCGCAACCCGCACCTGAGCGACGAGGAGTTCATCGCCGTCGTCACCGAGGTCGTGGGGGACCGGGCGATCGTCGCCTTCTCCGGGGCTGGCGGGCTCGCCGAGATCTCCGCGGCGGGGGTGACCAAGGCGGCTGCGCTCGCCGGGTGGTGCGCCGAGCTCGGGATCGACGCGGCCGACGTCTGGGCCTTCGGCGACATGCCCAACGACCTGCCGATGCTCACGTGGGCGGGGCGCTCCTTCGCCGTGGCCAACGCGCACGAGGAGGTGCTGGCCGTCGCGACCGATCGCGTGCCGACCAACGACGAGGACGGCGTCGCGGTCACCCTCGAAGGGCTCCTCGCCCGGCTCGCCTGACGGCACCGCGATCCCATCATGCGGACGTCGGGTGATGCCTCGCGGCGGTGGTGCCAAGGTGATCGGGTGATGCTGCAGATGACGACCCGGGCTGCCACCGCGGCCGAGCTCATTATCTAGGCGCGACGAGCCACCTGCTCGTCGCGCGGACCTCCCACACCCGGGGGGTCTTTTGCATTTGTCGGGCAGGGAACGGCAGACGCAGACGGGTCCGGAGCACACCCCAGCCACGGACGGGCGCGACGAGCAGGTGTCACACTGCCGCGGGAGGCGAGTGCCTCCCCTTCGTCCCGAGCGAGAGACCCACCATGTACGGCTTCCACGTCTACGACACGACCATGCGCGACGGTGCCCAGCAGGAGGGCATCAACCTGTCCGTCGTCGACAAGCTGGCGATCGCCCGTCACCTCGACGACCTCGGCGTCACCCACATCGAAGGGGGTTGGCCCGGCGCCAACCCCAACGACACCGAGTTCTTCGCCCGCGCGCGCACCGAGCTGCAGCTGCACACCGCGACCCTCGCGGCCTTCGGCGCCACCCGTCGGGCCGGCGGGTCCGCCGCCAGCGACCCGCAGGTGCAGGCGCTGCTCGACTCGGGCGCCGAGGTCATCACCCTCGTGGCCAAGATGCACCCCGGCCACGTCGAGCGTGCGCTGCGGACCACCCGCGAGGAGAACCTCGCGATGATCACCGACACCGTGACCCACCTGCGCGAGCAGGGCCGCACGGTGATCGTCGACGGCGAGCACTTCTTCGACGGCTACCACCTCGACCGCGACTACGCGCTGGCCTGCGTGCGCGCCGCCCACGAGGCCGGGGCCGAGGTCGTCGCGGTGTGCGACACCAACGGCGGGATGCTGCCGGGGCAGGTCCGCGACGCGGTCGCGGACGTCATCGCCGCCACCGGCGCGCGCCTCGGCGTCCACTGCCACAACGACACCGGCTGCGCCGTCGCCAACACCATGGCCGCCGTCGAGGCGGGCGCCGACCACGTGCAGGGCACGGTCAACGCCTACGGCGAGCGGACCGGCAACGCCGACCTCATCACCGTCGTCGCCAACCTCCAGCTCAAGCTCGGCGTGGACCTCGTCGAGCCGCACCGCCTCCAGGACGCGACCCGCATCGCGCACGCGGTGAGCGAGGTGACCAACTTCCCGCACTTCTCCCGGCAGCCGTACGTGGGGTCGGGAGCCTTCGCGCACAAGGCCGGGCTGCACGCGAGCGCGATCAAGGTCGATCCCGACCTCTACCAGCACATCGAGCCCAAGGACGTCGGCAACGACATGCGCATGCTCGTCTCCGACATGGCCGGGCGCGCGACCGTGGAGCTGAAGAGCCGCGAGTTCGGCGTCGACCTCTCCGGTGACGACGACGCCCTGACCCGGGTCCTGGCGCGGGTCAAGGCACTCGAGCAGCAGGGGTACACCTTCGACGCGGCCGACGCGAGCTTCGAGCTGCTGCTGCGCCGCGAGCTCGAGGAGGACGCCCCGGAGTACGCGCAGATCGAGTCCTGGCGGATCATGATCGACGCCAAGGGCGGCGCCGACGCGCTGTCCGAGGCGACCGTCAAGGCCGTCGCCGGCGGGCAGCGGCTCGTCGCGACGGGGGAGGGCAACGGCCCGGTCAACGCGCTCGACCAGGGACTGCGGCAGGCGCTGTCGGTCGTCTACCCCGAGCTCGAGGGCATCGAGCTCATCGACTACAAGGTGCGCATCCTCGACGCCGCGCACGGCACCGACGCCACGACCCGCGTGCTCATCGAGCACAGCGACGAGCACACCTCGTGGACGACCGTCGGCGTCGCGCCCAACATCGTCGAGGCCTCGTGGTCGGCGCTCCTCGACGGCGTCACCTACGGGCTGATGCGGGCCGGGGTGCCCGTGCGCTGACGCGCTCGAGACTCGGGTGATGGCCGCTATCCACGTCGGATAGGGCCCATCACCCGAGTCTCGCGGGCGCTCAGGCGCCGGCCACGTGACCGAAGCGGTGACGGGTGGTGCTCACCGCCTGCTCCCGGACGAAGGGGAGGAGCTCGCGTCGTCCCGTCGCCAGGACCTCGCCGGTGATGACGTCGACGCCCGCGGCGACGAGCTCGTCGACGAGCGTGGCCGGCACGCCGCCGACCGCCCGGACCCGGGCGTCCGCGGCGCGGGAGGCACGGGCGAGGTGGGCGGCGTCGGTCTCGGTGACGACCTGCACGTGCCCGATGCTGCTCGGCAGCCCGGCGGCGGTGTCCGCCGAGACGAGGACGTGGGCGCCGGTCAGGGTGGCCGCGGCGACGAGGCGCAGGACCTCGACGACGCGGGTCTGCGCGCCGGCGCGCACGAGCACCTGCGGGTGCGGCCGGTAGCGGAAGACATTGCTCTCGACGACGAGGGCGCTCTCGTCGTGCTCGACGCCGAGCTCCTGGGCCCACGCGGCCGCGTCGCTCGCGACCGCCGCCTCGAGCCAGGTCCGCTCGACCTCGGTGACCCGCTCGCCGAGCGAAGCCAGCTGCGCGTCGACGGTCGCACGGACCGCGGAGGTGACGGCGCCTCCCTTCGTCGGCAGGCCGTGGGCCGACCACGTCCCGAGCTGGGCGACGTAGTTGGGGCCACCCGCCTTGGCGCCGGGGCCGATCGAGCTGGCCTTCCAGCCGCCGAAGGACTGGCGACGCACGATGGCGCCGGTGATGTGCCGGTTGACGTAGGCGTTGCCCACGGCGACCGCGTCGGTCCAGTGCGCGATCTCCCCCTCGTCGAGGCTGTGCAGACCGCCGGTGAGACCGAAGTCCGTCGCGTTCTGCAGCTCGATCGCCTCGTCGAGCGAGTCGGCGCGCATGAGGCCGAGCACCGGGCCGAAGACCTCGGTGAGGTGGAAGAAGGAGCCGGGGCGCACGCCGTCCTTGACGCCGGGCGACCACAGGCGACCGGTGTCGTCGAGCTGCCGGGGCTCGACGAGCCAGCTCTCGCCGGGCTCGAGCGTGGTGAGCGCGCGGCGCAGCTTGCCGCTCGGCTCCTCGATGACCGGGCCCATGCGGGTGCCGAGGTCGACCGGCCAGCCGACGGCGATCGACTCGACGGCGTCGACGAGCTGGCGGCGGAAGCGCTCGGAGGTGGCCACCGACCCGACGAGGATGCCGAGCGAGGCGGCGGAGCACTTCTGGCCGGCGTGGCCGAAGGCGGACGAGACGAGATCCGCGACGGCGAGGTCGAGGTCGGCGGACGGGGTGACGACGAGCGCGTTCTTGCCCGAGGTCTCACCCAGGACACGGGCGCCGTGCTCGCGGCCGGCGCGCCACCCGGCGAAGAGCCGCGCGGTCTCGCTGGCCCCGGTGAGGACGACCGCGTCGACCCCCGGGTGGGAGACGAGGTGCTGGCCGACCTCGTCCTGCTCGGTGCGCACGACCTGCAGGACGTCGCGGGGGATGCCGGCGGCGTGGAGCGCGTCGACGGTCGCCTCCACGCAGACCGGGGTCTGCGGGGCGGGCTTGATGACGACGGCGGACCCGGCGGCGAGCGCGGCGAGGACGCCGCCGATCGGGATGGCGACGGGGAAGTTCCACGGCGGCGTGACGAGCGTCAGCGCGAAGGGGGTGAAGCGCGCGCCGTCCGCCATCGCCCCGTCGGCCAGCTCGAGCGCGCGGTCGGCGTAGTAGCGGGCGAAGTCGGCGGCCTCGGAGATCTCCGGGTCGGCCTCGGCGACCGTCTTGCCGGCCTCGGCGGCCATGACGGCGAGCAGCTCCTCGCGCCGGGCGTCGATCTCCCGAGCGGCACGGCGCAGGAGGTCTGCCCGCTCGGCGGCCGGGCGGGCGGCCCAGGCAGCGTGCGCGTCCCGGCCGGTGGCGACGACCTCGTCGACGGCGGCGACGCTGCCGAGGTGCGGGGAGGTCGGCTCGGGGCGCGAGGCGGCGACGGCGCGGGCGGCCCACTCGCGGTTGGCGGGCAGCGCCGGGTCGGAGTCGGGGGTGTTGGCGAAGACGTCGCCGATCGGCCGGCGCTCGGCGGAGCGACGCGGCCCGACGGGTGTGGACCCGATGGCCTCGACGCTGGCCCGGAAGCGCGCCTCCTGGTCGGGCATGGCCCCCGGGTCGTCCGCGAAGGAGGCGTGGAGGTAGTTCTCCGGCGAGGCGGTCTCCTCGAGGCGGCGCACGAGGTAGGACACGGCGGCGTCGAAGTCCTTGGGGGCGACGACCGGCGTGTAGAGGATCACGGTGCCGACCTCGTCGCGGACCGCGCGGGCCTGCGCGGGGGACATGCCCTGGAGCATCTCCACGTCGAGCGCGTCCTGGACGCCGCGGTGCTGCGCGAGCAGGTGCGCCGCGGCGACGTCGTAGAGGTTGTGCGAGGCGACACCCAGGCGCAGGGCGCCGGCGAGCTCGGGGCGCAACGCCCGCTCGATGCAGCGCAGGTAGTTGGCGTCGACGTCGGCCTTGGTCGTGTAGGGCGCCTGCTCCCAGCCGTGCAGGACGGCCTCGACGCGCTCCATGGCGAGGTTGGCACCCTTGACGAGCCGGACCTTGATCGGGGCGCCGCCGGCGTCGCGGCGCGCGGTCGCGAACTCGATGAGGCGCTCGAGCGCGGGGAGGGCATCGGGCAGGTACGCCTGCAGGACGATGCCGGCCTCGAGGTCGTGGAACTGCGGCTCGGACAGGAGGGCCATGAAGACCTCCATCGTCATCTCGAGGTCGCGGTACTCCTCCATGTCGAGGTTGACGAAGGCGTGCGGCGTCGACGCGCGGGCGGTCTCGTAGAGGGGGCGCAGGCGCGTCAGGCAGCGCTCGACGGTGCCGGCGGTGTCCCAGGTGCTGATCTGGCTGACGAGCGAGGAGACCTTGATCGAGGCGTAGTCGACGTCGGGACGCTGGAGGATCTCGCGGGTGCGCTCGGTGCGGGACGCGGCCTCGCCCTCACCGAGGACGGCCTCCCCGAGCAGGTTGATGTTGAGGCGGAACCCGTCCTCGCGGGCGGCCGCGAGGTGCTTGCCCAGCTTGGGGTCGCGGGCGTCGACGATGAGGTGGCCGACCATCTGCTTCATGCGGGCGCGGGCGGCGGGGACGACGACCTGGGGCGCGATCCTGGCCGCGCGGGCGCCGAGGCCGAGGAGGCTGCGGTCGAGGGTGCCGAGGAAGGACGACGCGTCGGACGCGGTGATCCGGTTGAGCGCGGTCGCGGCGACCGTGTTGTCCTCGGGGCGGGCGACGCGGTCGACGAAGAAGACGGCCAGGTCGAGGCCGGCGTGGTCGGAGAGCAGGGCGGCCAGCTGGCCGGTCGTCTGCGCCTCGCGCCGGGTCTCCCCGGCCTCCGCGGCGGCGGACCAGCGCTCGGCGAGCGTGATGGCGTCCTCGACGAAGGGGGCGAAGGCGGCGGTGGCCGGGTCGGTCTGCGCAGGGGTGGTCGTCATGCTCTCGACGGTAGGACGCGCGTGGGGTCGTCGCCACCGACGGATGTCTGAGCAGCAGTCCGCTCCGTCATACATCTGTCTGATCAGCACCGGCGGGGCATGAGCGGGCGGTCGGCGGGTAGGGCCGGGGCATGGTCCCACCCACACGACAGGTCGCCCTCGTCGCCGGAGCCTCGCGCGGGCTCGGCCTGCTCATCAGCGCCGAGCTGGCCGCCCGCGGGTACCGCGTCCACGGCTGCGCCCGCGACCGAGTCGAGCTCGACCGGGCCGAGCGGCTCGTCGCGCAGGGCCGGGTCGGACCGTCGGCACAGGGCACCGGGTCCTTCGTAGGTGAGGTCTGCGACGTGACCGACGCCGAGGCCGTCGAGGCCTGGGTGGGGCGGGTGCTCCGCGACGAGGGCCGCGTCGACGTCGCCATCCACGTGGCCGGCATCATCCAGGTGGGTCCGCTCGAGTCGACGACGCTCGGCCACTTCCGGGCCGCGATCGACACCATGCTCATGGGCCCGGTGCACCTGTGCCTCGCCGTCGTGCCCACGATGCTCTCGGCGGGATCGGGCCGGATCGGGGTGGTGAGCTCCGTCGGCGGTGTCGTCGCGGTGCCCCACCTGCTGCCGTACTCCGTCGCGAAGTTCGGCGCGACCGCCCTCACCGAGGGACTTCGGTCGGAGCTCAGCGGCACCGGCGTCACGGCCACGACGATCGTCCCGGGCCTGATGCGCACGGGTGGCCACGTGCACGCGCAGTTGGTCGGGGACGCGGCCAAGGACTACGCGTGGTTCGCCCCGGGCGCCTCGGTGCCGCTGCTCTCGGTCTCCGGGCCACGAGCCGCCCGACGGATCGTCGACGCCGTGCTCGCCGGGCGCTCGCAGGTCGAGCTGACGCCCCTCACCTGGGTGGGCCGGCGGGTCCACGGGGTGGCGCCGGGGACGACCTCCCGCTTGCTCGGCCTCGTGGCGCGGCTGCTCCCGCACGGTCGGCAGGACGGCCCGTCGATGAGCCGGGACGCGGACCACGTGGTCGGTGCCCGCGCCCGACTCGAGCTGGGGTCGAAGGTCGTCGACGCGCTCAGCGTCCTCGGTGACCGCGCGGCCCGCCGGCACAACGAGGTCCCGCCGCACGAGGTGGACCGGGCCGGCTGACGGCCGCCGGTGCCCGCACCCCCGCGGGCATACATTTGTCTGATGGCCGATGTGCAGGACCTCGTCGACGAGGCGTCCGCGATCCTCCTCGCCCCCGTGACCCTGGAGGACCGGCGCCTCCGGCTGCTCGCCTTCGCCGCCCACGCCGACGACGCCGACAGCGTGCGGGTGGAGACCGTGATGTCGCGCGGGGCGCACCCCCGCACGCGCGAGTGGTTCGAGAGCTTCGGCATCGCCCGGGCCACCGGGCCGGTGCGCATCCCCGCCGACGCCGAGCGGGGCACGGCCGCCCGCCTGTGCCTGCCGGCCCGCTGGCACGGGGTCGTCCAGGGCTACCTCTGGGCGGTCGAGCCGCCGGACGGGCTGTCGCCCGAGCGGGTGCGGGCCGCGGAGGTCGTCGCCGACCGCGCGGGGGAGCAGCTCGCCCGGCTGGCCTCCCGCCGTCGGGAGACCGAGCGACTGGTCCTCGACCTGCTCGACGCGGGCCCCCAGGCCCGCAGCGGTCCCGCGCGCGAGCTCGCCGACGAGCTGGCCGTCGACCCGGGCACCCACGCCTCCGTCGTCGTCCTCGGCGCGGCGCCCGGGGTGCGGCTGCGCGCCGACGAGGTCCACGGACCCGGCGGGTTGCCCCGCCGCATCGGCGTCGCCGAGCGCTCCGGCGACCTCGTCCTCGTCGTCCCCGCCGTCACGGAGACCGAGGTGCACGACGCGGCCGAGTCGGCCCTGACCGCGCTCGGCCGCATCACCGACGCGCACGTGGTGGCGGGGGTGGGGGAGCTCGTCCCGCTCACCGCCGTGTCCGGCTCGCTGCGGGAGGCGCGCGCCGCCCTTCGCGTCGTGCGTCCGATGTCCCCCGAGGGCGATCGTCCGCCAGCAGGCGCGCGCGTGCACCCGTGGGCCTCGCTCGGCATCGAGCGGCTGCTCGGCACCACGGCCGGCGACGACCTGCTGGACGCCGCCCGCACCCCCGCCGTGGCCGAGCTCCTCGCCGCAGCACCGGAGCTCGTCGAGACCGCGTGGATTCACCTCGAGGAGGCGGGGTCGATCGCGGCGACGTCACGCAGGCTCGGGCTGCACCGGCAGAGCGTCTACGCCCGGCTGCGCCGGGTCGAGGCAGTGACCGGGCTCGACCTCTCCCGGGGCCGGGACCGGCTCGAGCTGCACCTCGGTCTGCTCGTGCTGGGGCGCGGTGCTCAGTCCTCCCGCACCGGGCGCGTCACGACCCGTTCGGCCAGCTGGTAGGCGGCGGTGAGTGCCGCGACGGCGATCGTGACGTGGAGCAGCAGGGCCAGCGCGACGCCGGCGATCATGCCCGCGGCGCGGAACCGGCCCCACAGCAGCCCGAGCAGCAGCGGGACGACGACCGCGCCGATCGCACCCGTGACCAGTTCGACCCACCACGGGCGGTCGCCCATCCACGGGACGCCGCCGATGACCGGGACCCTGAGGTCGAAGAGGTCCAGGGTCGCGACGACCCCGAGCAGGGCGGTGAGCAGGAGCGTGCCCGCGGCGGTGATCCGCCAGCGCCAGAGCTCGCCCGCAGGCCAGCGCGTGTGCCTGTCCTGGAAGAAGGTGCCGAGCGTCACCGCGGTCCACATGAGCCACCGTCGGACGAGACCGGTCCCGGTGTCCGCCATGGCCGACCGGAAGACGAGGTCCGCGTGCTCGCGGTCGATGTCGACGCCAGGAGCGGCCGCGTACTCGCCGCGGACGAGGCCGTCGTGCAGCAGTGCAGCGGGCAGGTGCCGGCCGGTCCGCGGCACGAGCCAGAGGAAGATCGAGGGCACCGACGTCAGGTCGGTGGTGAAGCCTGCCGTGTCGACCGGCACGAGCAGCTGCCCGAGCTCGCGGTCGCGGTAGCCGAGCCGACGGACCATGCGGAACTCGTCGACCGCCATGTCGAGCGTGCGCTCGAGGACGATGAGCGGGGGAGACGTGGGGTCCGGGGGCCCACCGGGGACCCCGCCGTCGTAGAACCGCCGAGGCTGGGTCTGCAAGGGCGTGTCCATGCCCCCAGCGTGGCAGCCACCGGGGCCAGGAGGCGGCATTCCCCTAGGGCAATGCAGGGTCCAGCAGGTCCGTGACGGCCAGCAGCCGCCGGCGAAGGGAGTTCGACGTCACCATCAGCTCCCGCTGGCGGGCGACGTACTGCGCCTTGCCCTCGGGCGTCTCGATGGTGACCGGGGCGAGCCCGAGGCCGGACAGGTCGTAGGGGGAGGCCTGCATGTCCAGGCGCCGCACCCGCAGGGCGTGACGGAAGGCGTCGAGCGTCAGCCCGGACGGGACCGCCGGTGCGAGCTTGAAGCACCACTTGTAGACGTCCATGCCCGCGTGCAGGCAGGCCGGCTGCTCGTGGTCGGCCTGGTCCTCCCGCGTCGGACGAAGGGAGTTGCGCCCCACCGCGTCCGGGGTGAAGAAGCGGTACGCGTCGTGGTGGCTGCACCGGATCCGGTGGCCCTCGACGACGGCGTCCGTCTCCGCCTGACCGAGGCGAAGGGGGAGCTGCTCGTGCCGTTGCTCGCCCGGCTGCAGCCGGTAGACCATCGCCCACTCGTGCAACCCGAAGCAGTCGTGGGTGCCCGGACGCGACAACGTCGCGCCGACCAGGTCCCTGACGAAGGCGAGGGTCCGCCCCCTTCGCGCGACGAGGTCGTCGACGTCCAGGCGCACCGACCCGCTCTCGTCGACGACGTAGCCGGACCTGCCCGCGTACGCTTCCGCGGCGTCCTCGAGGAGCACACCCGGCCCGGGGTGCCACCGCCGCAGCTGCGCCGGACGGTGCGCGTAGTACTCGAAGAGGAAGTCGTCGACCGCGTGCCGCTCGCCGCGGCCGCGGCGCTCGCGGTGGCCGGCGGTCAGCTCGTCGACCGCTGCCTCGTGGGCGCGGGCCCGGGCGGTCCACTCCGCGCGCGCCAGGGTCGTCTCGATCACCGAAACAGGGTAGGTCCCGGCGGTGCCACCTGCCTGCGGGTGCTGTGCTCGGGCCCCCGGCCCCGGTGCCCCCGCGCGTCGTCGTCGCCTAGGGTGGCCTCGTGCGCATCGCGAGATACACCGAAGGTGACGACCCCGTCTACGGGCTCGTCGACGCAGACGGCCAGAAGATCGCCGAGGTGAGCGGCGACCCGCTCTACCAGCGGATCGAGCTGACCGGGAAGACCACGACGGTCGACGAGGTGCGCCTGCTCGCGCCCGTCATCCCGCGCAGCAAGATCATCGGGATCGGGCGCAACTACGCCGACCACGCCGCCGAGATGGGCAACGCGGTGCCCGACGAGCCGATGATGTTCCTCGTGCCCAACACCGCCGTCGTGGGCCCGGGCGACCCGGTCGTCATCCCGACGGAGCTCACCTCGGAGGTCTCCTTCGAGGGCGAGCTCGCGGTGATCATCGGGCGGATGTGCAAGGACATCGAGCCCGAGGAGGCCAAGAAGGTCATCTTCGGCTACACGATCGCCAACGACGTGACCGCGCGCGACCTGCAGCGCGGCGACGGGCAGTGGGCGCGGGCCAAGGGTATGGACACCTTCTGCCCGCTCGGCCCGTGGATCGAGACCGACCTCGACCCGCAGGACGTCTCGATCACCACCCTGCGTGACGGCGAGGTCGCCCAGGACGGGCACAGCTCCGACATGGTCCACGGGGTGGCGGCGCTCATCAGCCACTGCTCCAAGTCCTTCACGCTGCTGCCCGGCGACGTCATCCTCACCGGCACCCCGGCCGGCGTCGGTCGGGTCACCCCCGGCCAGCGGATCGACATCGAGATCGACGCCATCGGCACGCTGTCCAACCCCTTCGTCGCCTCCGAGTGACTCGGGCCTGACGTGGACGTCGCTCGGTCGGTCCCGCTCTTCGTCCTCGCGGCGCTGCTCGAGATCGGCGGGGCCTGGCTGGTCTGGCAGGGCCTGCGCGAGCACCGCGGGTGGGTGTGGGTCGGCGCCGGCGTCGTCGCGCTCGGCCTCTACGGGGCCGTCGCGACCCTGCAGCCGGACGCGAGCTTCGGCCGGATCCTCGCCGCGTACGGCGGGGTCTTCGTCGCCGGCTCGCTGCTGTGGGGCATGGTCGTCGACGGCTTCCGCCCCGACCGCTTCGACGTCGCCGGCGCCCTGCTCTGCCTCGTCGGCGTCGCCGTGATCATGTACGCCCCGCGCTCCGCCTGAGCTGCACCGCCTGAGCTGCACCGCACCGCCCGGCGGCGCCCCCTTCGTCCTGGCCGGTCGCACGCCGACGTGACGGCGATACGATCGGCCCATCATGAGCACCCCCGCAGACACCCCCACGCCCGCCTCCGCCCCACGCCTGCGCGTCGCCCCGTCGCCGACCGGCGACCCGCACGTCGGCACCGCCTACATGGCCCTGTTCAACCTCGCCTTCGCGCGGCAGCAGGGCGGTTCCTTCGTCCTGCGCATCGAGGACACCGACCGGGCGCGGTTCAACGAGACGAGCGAGCAGCAGCTCTACGACACCCTCGGGTGGCTCGACCTGCGCTGGGACGAGGGGCCGGACGTCGGCGGCCCGTACGCGCCGTACCGGCAGAGCGAGCGGCTGGAGACCTACCGGCCGTACGTCGACAGGCTCGTCGAGGACGGCCACGCCTACCACTGCTGGTGCTCCACCGAGCGTCTCACCGCGATGCGCGAGAAGCAGCAGAAGCTCAAGCTGCCCACCGGCTACGATCGTCTCTGCGTCGGCAAGACCAAGGAGGAGCGGGCCGAGCTCGAGGGCTTCAACGACACGCCCGTCGTGCGCATGCTCGTGCCCGACGACGCGCCGACGACCTTCGAGGACGTCATCCGCGGGACCGTGTCCGCGCCGCGGCCGGACGACCAGGTGATCCTCAAGGCCGACGGCTTCCCGACGTACCACCTGGCCGTCGTCGTCGACGACCACGAGATGGGCATCACCCACGTCGTGCGCGGCGAGGAGTGGATCTCCTCCACGCCCAAGCACGTGCTGCTCTACCAGTGGCTCGGGCTGGAGCCGCCGCAGTTCGCGCACATGCCGCTGCTGCGCAACACCAACAAGTCGAAGATCTCCAAGCGCAAGAACCCCGAGGCGCGCCTCACGTGGTTCAAGGAGCAGGGCTACCTGCCCGAGGCCGTCGTCAACTTCCTCGGCCTCCTGGCCTACCCGCCGGCGAAGGGGGAGGACGGCCAGGACGTCGAGAAGTTCACCTTCGAGGAGTTCGCCCGCGACTTCGCCTGGAGCAAGGTCAACACGGTCGGCCCGATCTTCGACCTCAAGAAGCTCGAGTGGCTGAACGGCGCGTGGATCCGCGACCTCGAGCTCGGTGACTTCACCTCGCGACTGCTGCCGTACCTGCAGGCCGACGGCGTGCTCGGCGACAACCCGTCGCTGGGGGAGCTCGCCCGGCTGAAGTCCGTCGCCGAGCTCATCCAGACGCGCATCGCGCTGCTCACCGAGGCGTCCGCGCTCGTGCGGCCCTTCTACACCGCCGACGACGAGCTGCAGATCGACGAGGACGCGCGCGCCGGCCTCAAGGACGACGCCGGCCAGGTGCTCGAGGCGGCCATCACGGCGCTCCAGGCCCTGCACGTGCCGGCGGGTGTCCTCTCGCAGGAGAACCGCGACGCGAACGAGTGGCACGCCGAGCGGATCGAGGCCACGCTGCGCGAGGCGATCGTCGAGGGCATGGGCATCAAGCCGCGCCTGGCCTTCGGCCCGCTGCGCACGGCCGTCTCGGGTGCGCGGATCAGCCCGCCGCTCTTCGAGTCGATGGAGATCCTGGGCCAGTCCTCGACGCTGGCGCGGCTGCGCTCGCTGCGGGATGCGCTGGCCTGAGTGACGATTTGGGGTCACAGAGGTTGACGGGTAGCATCGTCACTCGGTTCACCGGCCGCGCGGAGCTCGCTCCGAAGGGCCAGTGATACCCCCTTGGGGTATGGTGTAATTGGCAACACGGCTGATTCTGGTTCAGTTGTTCTAGGTTCGAGTCCTGGTACCCCAGCGCTGAGAGCGGTCCGCCGCTCGATTTCGGAAAGAGCCCCCTTCGGGTTAAGGTTCTCTCCGTTGCCCAGCCGGCCCGCCGGTCCGGGAAGCACACATGGCCCCGTTGTGTAGTGGCCTAGCACGCCGCCCTCTCAAGGCGGTAGCGCGGGTTCGAATCCCGTCGGGGCTACATCGGTCGAAGGCCCCCGCTCGTCAGAGCGGGGGCCTTCGTCGTGCCCGGGGGCAGGGACGAGGACGAAGGGGAGCGAACCCCCCTTCGTCACTCGGTGTCGCGGTCGGCGGCCTCGGCGGCCCGGGCGTGCTTCTCGAGGACCTCGGTCAGCTTGTTGGCGCCGGCGATGACGGTCGCGGCGTGCAGGCGGCCGGGCTGGCGCGAAAGACGCTCGATCGGGCCGGAGATGGACACGGCGGCGATGACGCGGCCGCTGGGGGAGCGGACGGGGGCCGAGACGGAGGCCACGCCGGGCTCGCGCTCGCCCACGCTCTGCGCCCAGCCCCGGCGGCGCACGGCAGAGAGCATCGTCGCGGTGAAGGCGGCGTCCTGCAGGCCGCGGTGGAGCCGGTCGGGCTCCTCCCACGCGAGCAGGACCTGGGCGGCCGAGCCGGCGTGCATCGACAGGGTGGCACCGACGGGGATGGAGTCACGCAGGCCGACCGGGCGCTCGGCGGCGGAGACGCAGACCCGGTGCTCGCCCTGGCGGCGGAAGAGCTGCGCCGACTCGTTGGTGTGGTCGCGCAGGGCGCCGAGGACCGGGTTGGCGGCGACGAGGAGCTTGTCCTCGCCGGCGGAGGCGGCCAGCTCACCCAGGCGCGGGCCGAGGACGAAGCGTCCCTGCATGTCGCGCGCGACGAGTCGGTGGTGCTCGAGGGCGACCGCGAGCCGATGTGCCGTGGGGCGTGCCAGACCGGTGGCCGCGACGAGCTGGGCGAGGGTCGAGGGACCCGCTTCGAGTGCGCCCAGCACGACGGCGGCCTTGTCCAGAACGCCAACTCCGCTACCGTTGTCCATGGAGTGATACTGACATCTCATGTCGTGAGACGCAAGATCCGGGCGGCCCACGACGTGGAAATGTCGTCGTCAACACACCGTGCACACACCGTGGCACCACGCATGGATGGGAATGAGACAGATGGCAGGAACGCTGGCCGAGAAGGTCTGGGACGCGCACGTCGTCCGCCGCGCCGAGGGGGAGCCCGACCTCCTCTACATCGACCTGCACCTCCTCCACGAGGTGACGAGCCCGCAGGCCTTCGAGGGTCTGCGCCTGGCCGGCCGGCCCGTCCGTCGCCCCGACCTCACCCTCGCGACCGAGGACCACAACGTCCCGACGACGCCCGGACCGATCACCGACCCGGTGAGCAAGATCCAGGTCGAGACGCTGCGTGACAACTGCGCCGAGTTCGGCGTGCGCCTCTACCCGATGGGCGACGCCGAGCAGGGCATCGTCCACGTCGTCGGCCCCCAGCTGGGCCTGACCCAGCCCGGCACGACGGTCGTCTGCGGCGACAGTCACACGAGCACCCACGGTGCCTTCGGCGCGCTCGCCTTCGGCATCGGCACGAGCGAGGTCGAGCACGTCCTCGCCACGCAGACGCTCTCGCTCAACCCCTTCAAGACCATGGCGATCAACGTGCGCGGGCACCTCCAGCCCGGCGTGACGGCCAAGGACGTCATCCTCGCCGTCATCGCGAAGATCGGCACCGGCGGCGGTCAGGGCTACGTGCTCGAGTACCGCGGCGAGGCCATCGAGGCGCTCTCGATGGAGGCGCGCATGACGGTGTGCAACATGTCGATCGAGGCCGGCGCCCGCGCCGGCATGATCGCCCCGGACGAGACCACCTTCGAGTACCTCAGGGGTCGCGACCACGCGCCGACCGGCGCCGACTGGGACGCCGCCGTCGAGGCCTGGCGCGCGCTGCGCAGCGACGACGACGCGGTCTTCGACGCCGAGGTCGACATCGACGCCTCGACGCTCACCCCCTTCGTCACCTGGGGCACCAACCCCGGCCAGGGCTCCCCGCTGGCCGAGGCCGTGCCGGACCCGGCGGCGATGGCCGACGAGAACGAGCGCGCCACCGCCACCAAGGCGCTCGAGTACATGGGCCTCACCGCCGGCACCCCGCTGCGCGAGGTCGCCGTCGACACCGTCTTCGTCGGCTCCTGCACCAACGGCCGCATCGAGGACCTGCGCGCCGCCGCCGAGGTCATCAAGGGCCGGCACGTCGCCGAGTCCGTGCGCATGCTCGTCGTGCCCGGCTCCGCCCGCGTGCGCCTGCAGGCCGAGGCCGAGGGCCTGGACAAGGTCTTCACCGACGCCGGTGCCGAGTGGCGCCTGCCCGGCTGCTCGATGTGCCTCGGCATGAACCCCGACACCCTCGCCCCCGGCGAGCGCTCCGCGTCGACGAGCAACCGCAACTTCGAGGGCCGGCAGGGCAAGGGCGGACGCACCCACCTCGTCAGCCCGCTCGTCGCGGCGGCGACCGCCGTGCGCGGCACGCTCTCCAGCCCCGCGGACCTGACGTCCGCGCCCGCGACCGACCAGCTCGAGACGGCCTGAGGAGCAGCCATGGAAGCCTTCACCACCCACACCGGCACCGGTGTCCCGCTGCGCCGCAGCAATGTCGACACCGACCAGATCATCCCCGCCGTCTACCTCAAGCGGGTCTCGCGCACCGGCTTCGAGGACGGCCTCTTCGCCGCCTGGCGGGGCGACGACACCTTCGTGCTCAACCAGCCGGCCTACCGCGACGGCTCCGTCCTCGTCGTCGGTCCCGACTTCGGCACGGGCTCCTCCCGCGAGCACGCCGTCTGGGCGCTCAAGGACTACGGGTTCCGCGTCGTCATCTCCTCGCGCTTCGCCGACATCTTCCGCGGCAACTCCGGCAAGCAGGGTCTGCTCGCCGCGCAGGTCAGCCAGGACGACGTCGAGCTGCTGTGGAAGTACCTCGAGAACACCCCCGGCGCCGAGATCACCGTCGACCTCACCGCCCGCACGGTCACCGCAGGTGACATCGTCTGCGCCTTCCACGTCGACGACTACACGCGCTGGCGCCTGCTCGAGGGCCTCGACGACATCGGTCTCACCCTGCGCCACGAGCAGGACATCACCGAGTACGAGTCCACGCGCCCCAGCTGGAAGCCGGTCACCCAGCCGAGCTGACTTCCTTCGCGATCTCGTTGTCGCGCAAGGGTGCTCGCGCCGCGTCTCCCTCCCGCGATCGTGACGACCCGCGAACTCCCCTGTGCAGCATGCAAAGTGGCGAGGTCCAAAGGCTGCACCTGCACTCCCGGCGCCTCTACCGTCGGAACAGGTCGGGTGTTTCGGCTTGGCCTCCCTGCCGGGGGACGACCGGTGACGGATCACTACGGGAGTGACACGTGAACAAGGCAGAACTGGTCAAGGCTCTCGAAGAGAGACTCGGTAGCCGCAAGGCTGCCCAGGAGGCACTCGAGGTCGTGCTCGACACGATCGTGCGGGAGGTCGCCAAGGGGGGCCGCGTCGCCATCACGGGATTCGGCACCTTCGAGAAGGCGGCCCGCGCGGCCCGTACCGGCCGCAACCCGCGCACCGGTGAGGTCGTCAAGATCAAGAAGACGTCCGTGCCACGCTTCAAGGCCGGGACGAGCTTCAAGGGATATGTCGCCGACCCGCGCTCGCTCCCCAAGGCGGCGCCGGCCGCCGCCCGGGCCGCCGCCGGGACCGTCACCTCCGTCGCCGGCGCGATCGCGGACACCGCGATCCCGGGCCGGAAGCCGGCGAGGAAGACCACGACGACCACCGCCAAGAAGTCCGGCCCGGCGAAGAAGTCGACTCCGGCGAAGAAGACCGCGACGAAGTCCACGGCGAAGAAGGCCGCGCCGGCGAAGAAGGCCGCGCCGGCGAAGAAGTCCGCGGCGGCGAAGAAGGCCGCGACGAAGTCCACGGCGAAGAAGGCCGCGACGAAGTCGACGGCCACCACCTCCACGCCCGCCAAGAAGACGACGGCGAAGAAGGCCACCGCCAAGAAGACGACGGCCAAGAAGACGACGTCGAGCGGCAGCTGACGCCACCACGGACGAAGGGGGGCCCCGCCACGCCGGCGGGGCCCCCCCTTCGCCCGTCCCCGGGTCAGGCGATCGTCTCGTCCTCGCCGATCCCGACGATCCACAGCCGGGTCACCTCGTCGGCCTCGACGGTGATGCTCACCCGCTGCCCGGCACGCAGCCACCGCAGTCCGCTGCGTGCGAAGACGGCCGCGTCGGCGTGGAGCCGGACGCCGTCGTCGGTGACCACGCTCGTGCCGTGGTCCGGGTCGTGGGAGAAGACAGTCGCTTGCACGGGGTCGAGGGTATCCGTGGCCTAGGGTGAGCACGGCTCACGAGAGACGCAGAATGAGGTGACATGGTCGTCCACCGCACACCGACCCCCGTGGCGTACCGGGCGGCAGCCGGTGTGCTGCGCCTCGGGATGCGTGCCCTCGCCCGCTACGAGGTGAGCGGTCTGGAGCACGTCCCCACCCGCGGTGGGTTCATCGTCACGCCCAACCACGTCTCGCACGTCGACCCCTTCCCGTGGGCGCACGTGCTGTACGACCGCGGCCACAGCCCCGTGTACCTCGCCAAGAGCACCCTCTTCGACACCCCGGTCGTCGGCTGGGTGCTGCGCCACGCCAAGCAGGTGCGGGTCGACCGGGAGACGACGCACGCGGCCGACGCCCTGGCGCCCGCGGTCCGCGCTCTCGCGGCGGGGGAGTGCGTCGTCGTCTACCCCGAGGGTTCCCTGACGCGGGACCCCGACCTGTGGCCGATGCGCGGCAAGACCGGCGCCGCCCGGCTCGCGCTGCAGTCCGGCGTCCCGGTCATCCCGATCGCCCAGTGGGGTCCGCAGGACCTGCTGCCCCGGTACTCCAAGCGACTGCGGCTGCGGCTGGGGCGCCGCCGCACCCTCATCCGGGTGCGCTTCGGCCCACCGGTCGACCTGTCCGACCTCCACGGCCGGCCGGTCACCGGCCCGCTCCTCGTCGCCGCGACCGACCGGATCATGGCCGCCATCACCCACGAGCTCGAGGAGCTGCGCGGCGAGCGCGCTCCGGCGCAGCGCTTCGACCCCAGGGCCCACGGCATGCGGGTCACGGGCAACTACACGTCAGGAGACGACCAATGAGCCACATCGCGGTCTTCGGTGCCGGCAGCTGGGGCACCGCCTTCGCCACGATCCTCGCGGCCGGCGGCAACGACGTGCGGGTGTGGGGGCGCCGCGCCGAGCTCGTCGCCCAGATCAACGCCGGGTCCAACGACGACTACCTCCCCGGGGTGCGCCTCTCCCCGAGGATCAGCGCCTCCACCAGCCCGGCCGAGGTCGCCGACGGTGCCGAGATCGTCATCCTGTCCGTGCCCTCGCAGTCCTTGCGCGCCAACCTCTCCGACTGGGGCTCGCTGCTCGCCGGTGACCGGATCGTCGTGTCGCTGATGAAGGGCATCGAGCTCGGCACGACCCGGCGGATGAGCGAGGTCATCCACGAGGTGGCGGGCGTCCCCGTCGAGCGCATCGGTGTCGTGAGCGGGCCCAACCTCGCCAAGGAGATCGTCCAGCAGCAGCCGGCGGCCAGCGTCGTCGCCTGCCCGGACCTCGAGGCGGCCAACCGGGTGGCGGCAGCGTGCTCGACCTCGTTCTTCCGGCCGTACACGTCCACGGACGTCATCGGGGCCGAGCTCGGCGGCGCGGTGAAGAACGTCATCGCGCTCGCCGTCGGCATGGCCGCGGGCCTGGGCTTCGGCGACAACACGAAGGCGACGATCATCACCCGCGGCCTCGCCGAGACCACGCGCCTGGCGATGGCGCTCGGCGCCGACCCGCGCACGATGTCGGGCCTCGCGGGCGTCGGCGACCTCATCGCCACGTGCATGTCGCCGCTCTCGCGCAACCACTCCTTCGGCGTCAAGCTCGGCGAGGGCCTGTCCGTCGCCGACGTCACCGAGCAGACGAAGCAGACCGCCGAGGGCGTGAAGTCCTGCGCCTCGATCCTCGACCTCGCCCGCGCGCACGGGGTCGACGTCCCGATCACCGAGCAGGTCACCCGCGTGGTGCACGAGGGGGTCTCGCCGCAGGACATGGTCGGCGTCCTGCTGGGCCGCGCCCGCAAGCACGAGACCGACTGACGTCAGGCCAGCGCGTCGAGCGCCCTACGCAGGTCCGTCCACAGGTCCTCGACGTCCTCGACGCCGACGGACAGTCGCACGAGGTTGACCGGGACGGCCTCCGGCTCGCCGGGCTGACGGCGGCGCCGCTCGAGCTGGGACTCCACGCCGCCGAGGCTCGTCGACGGAGACCAGACCCGCGTGCCGGTCGTCAGGGCCTCCGCGGCCTCGGTCCCGTCGCCGTCGCCCGTGACCTCGACGGAGACGATCGCGCCCCAGCCGGGGTAGCGCACGCGGGAGATCCGCGGGTGGGAGCGCAGGCGCTCGGCGAGGTCCGCGGCGTTGGCGCAGGCCCGCTCCAGGCGCAGGGAGAGCGTCCGCAGCCCGCGCAGGGCGAGCCAGGCCTCCATGGGGCCGGCGATCGCGCCGCCGAGGGTGCGCTGCCGGGCCAGTCGGGTGTGCAGCCCGCGGCCGTGCTCGGTGTCGGCGGTGACCGTCAGGCCGAGGATGACGTCGGAGTGGCCGGCGAGGTACTTCGTCGCCGAGTGCACGACGACGTCGACGCCGTCCTCGAGCGGGCGCTGCAGCAGCGGGGTGGCGAAGGTGTTGTCGACGACGACGAGGGTGCCCGCCTCGTGGGCGGCGGCGGTGAGGGCGGAGATGTCCGCGAGCTCGAGCAGCGGGTTGGACGGCGACTCGAGCCACAGCAGGTCCGCGCCGGGCAGGGCGGCGACGGTAGCGTCCGTGTCGGTGACGTCGACCCAGCGCACGCTGAGCCGGCCCTCCTGCTCGGCCTCGGTGAGGGAGACGACGACGCCGTTGTACGCGGCCGCCGGGGCGACGACGGTGCCGCCGGCCGGGACGAGCGAGAGGGCGGCGTGCACCGCGGCCATGCCGGAGGAGAAGAGGAGTGCGCGCCCCCCTTCGAGCTCACCGACGGCCTCCTCGAAGGGGGTCCACGTCGGGTTGTCCACGCGGGCGTAGTTGATCGGCCCGTCCTGGATGTACGTGGACGTGAAGGTGACCGGGGGGTTGAGCGCGGCGCCGGCCGTGCGCTCGGGACGGCCGAGGGCCACGACCTTGGTGCGGGGGGAGAGGTCGGCGTGCGCGTCGTCGTTCGGGTGCTCCATGAGCGTGAGGCTAGACGTTAGTCTTCCCCCGATGAGCAGCCATCCCAGCCGCAAGCCCCGCGTCGCCGTCGTCTTCGGCGGGCGCTCCTCCGAGCACGCCGTCTCCTGCGCGACCGCCGCCGGTGTCCTGCGGGCGATCGACCGCGAGGCCTACGACGTCGTGCCCGTGGGCATCACCCGCGAGGGTGCCTGGGTCCTGGCCGCCGACGACCCGGACGCGCTCGCGCTCACCCCGGGCCACACCCCCGAGGTGACCGACACCGGCACCGAGGTCATCCTCCCCACCCGGGTGGGCGAGACGACGCTCACGGTGCACCGGCCCGGCGAGGCGCTCGAGGCCCTCGGCGAGGTCGACGTCGTCTTCCCGCTGCTCCACGGCCCCTACGGCGAGGACGGCACCCTGCAGGGGCTGCTCGAGCTGACCGACATCCGCTACGTCGGCTCGGGCGTGCTCGCCTCTGCTGCGGGCATGGACAAGCACTACATGAAGGTCGTCTTCGCGGGCGCCGGACTGCCCGTCGGCCCGTACACCGTCATCACCGATGCCCAGTGGCGCCGCGACCGGGCCGCCGCGATGGACGCCGTCGGTGCCCTGACCTACCCGGTCTTCGTCAAGCCCTG
The DNA here is from genome assembly GCF_001591405.1 of Janibacter terrae NBRC 107853. Taxonomy (GTDB): domain Bacteria; phylum Actinomycetota; class Actinomycetes; order Actinomycetales; family Dermatophilaceae; genus Janibacter; species Janibacter terrae. Next base: position 710,795 of record NZ_BCUV01000006.1, on the reverse strand, counting down.
CCGCGCCGGCTCGTCGATGGGCGTGTCCAAGGTCGACACCCCCGACGGGCTCGAGGCCGCGATCGAGGCCGCCCGCGAGCACGACCTCAAGGTCATCGTCGAGTCCGGCATCGTCGGCCGGGAGATCGAGTGCGCCGTCCTGCAGGGGCGTGGCCTCGACGCCCCGCGCACCTCGCAGCCCGGCGAGATCGTCGTCGAGACGGGCCACGGGCACGACTTCTACGACTTCGAGGCCAAGTACCTCGACGAGGCGTCCGTGGTCCTCTCGTGCCCGGCAGACCTGCCGCGGGGTGCGGCCGACGAGGTGCGCCGGCTCGCTGCGGCGGCCTTCGAGTCGCTGGCCTGCGAGGGCCTGGCGCGCGTGGACTGCTTCGTCACCGAGGGCGGCCGAGTGGTCATCAACGAGATCAACACCATGCCCGGCTTCACCCCGCACTCGATGTACCCGCGCATGTGGCAGGAGAGCGGGATCACCTACCCCGAGCTCGTCGACGAGCTGATCCAGCTCGCGCTCGAGCGTCCCGTCGGCCTGCGCTGAGCCTCAGCTGCACTCGCGGCCGTTGGTCGGCAGCTCGCGCACCGCGTCGGAGAAGGCGGGCAGCAGCAGCGGGCCCGGACCGTGCACCTGCGGCACGATGACCTCGATCGCGGGGTCGTGACCGAAGCTCGTCAGCCGCGTCCCGTCACCGAGGTCCTCCGCGACCCAGCCGATCTCGTCGACGACGACGCACTGGTCCTGCGTGGGCGGCATCGCCGGGACGCCGCAGCGTGCGACGACAGCGGGGTCGCCCCAGGCTCGCACGGCCGGGTCGCTCGGGTCCGTCTCGCGCGAGGTCTCCCCGTCGACCTCCTCGGGCCAGTGGGTGCTCGCGGCCGCACACGCGGGATCATCCGCCCGCAGCGGGATGCCGACCTCCGCCGGGCGGCCGGTGACAGCCGTGCCGAGCACGCCCGCGCCCACGACGGCGAGCAGCAGCAGGGTCGCGGGGACGAGTCCCTCGTGACGCCGGGGTGAGGAGGTCACGGCCGGGAGGCTACCGTGCCGTCCTGACCCCCCTTCGTCCGACGGGAGACCCCTGATGCCCGGCACCCGCCTGCGTGACCTCTCCGAGGGAGAGCTGCTGGCGCGCATCTTCCCGCTGCTCCACGGGACGACCGGACCCGCACACGTCCACCTCGGGCCCGGCGACGACGCCGCCGTGCTCGCCGCGCCCTCGGGCGCCGTCGTGCTCACGACCGACTCGATGGTGCGGGAGCGTGACTGGCGCGACGACTGGTCCAGCGGCCACGAGGTCGGCCGCAAGGTCGTCGCGCAGAACCTGGCCGACATCGCCGCGATGGGCGCCGTCCCGACCGGGCTGCTCATCGCGCTCGCCGCGGACCCCCGGACCGAGGTCGAGTGGGCGGTCGAGCTCACCGCGGGCATCGCGCAGGCGGCGCGCGCGGCCGGGACCCCGGTCCTCGGCGGTGACCTCTCCTCCGCCGGTCCCGGCACGATCTTCGTCGCCATCACGGCGGTCGGTGACCTGGCCGGTCGTCCTCCCGTGCGGCGTGACGGCGCCCGACCCGGCGACGTCGTGGCGGTCGCCGGAACCCTCGGCCGGTCGGGGGGCGGCCTGCAGCTGCTGCTCGCCGGGCGCGGTCGCACGCACCTCGACCCGCGGCCGGACGCGGGGGCGTCACCCCTGGAGCGCGCCGTCGACGAGCTGTGCCGGGTGCACCGCACGGCCGGGGAACCCCCCTTCGCCGAGGGCCCGAGGGCCGCGGACGCCGGCGCGACCGCGATGATCGACGTCTCCGACGGGCTCGTCCGCGACCTGGGTCGGCTGGCCCGGGCGAGCGGGCTGCGGGTGGAGCTGTCCGGCCGGGCGCTGGCCGCGGAGGCCGCGGGAGCGCTCACCGACGCGCTCGGCGCCGACGAGGCGCTGCGCCAAGTGCTCTCGGGCGGCGAGGAGCACTCGCTCGTCGCGACCTTCCCACCGGGCGGGGTGCCGGCCGGCTGGCGGGTCCTCGGGGCGTGCGTCGTGGGGGAGCCGGGCGTGCTCGTCGACGGTGTGGAGCCGGACGTCCTGGGGTGGGACCACTTCCGTCCCTGACCGCGTCGGGGGACGAAAGAAGCCGCCGTCCCGGGGAGGGAACGGCGGCTCGTCTCGTGTCAGGCGAGGGTCAGCGCTGGACCTTGCCGGCCTTGAGGCAGGAGGTGCAGACGTTGAGACGCTTCGGGGTCGCACCCGCGACGCCCACCTTCGCACGCACGCGCTGGATGTTGGGGTTCCAGCGACGCTTCGTACGGCGGTGCGAGTGCGAGATGGAGTGGCCGAAGGACGGGCCCTTGCCGCAGACGTCGCAGTTGGCAGCCACGGGGAATCTCCTGTGTTCGTCAGTAACGTGAGTGATGCGCTCCGGCAGCCCACCTCGGAGAGGGGACACGGCGCCGGGCAACCGGTACAGAGTAGCCGAGGGCGCCCCGCGGGACCAAAACGGCCCGGCGGCCCTCCCCGTACCGCACGGTGCGACGCCGCTCCACTAACGTGACGCACGTGCTGGAGGTCCTGGACGCGAACTCGGTGCGCAGGTGGGTCGTCGTGACGCGCGCCGCGCTCGCGGCCCGTCGTGCCGAGATCGACGCGCTCAACGTCTACCCCGTGCCCGACGGCGACACCGGCACCAACATGTACCTGACCCTCGACCAGGCGCTCGACGTCGCCCGCTCGGAGCAGGAGGCCGCCGGGCTCACCGGGCAGCTGCCGCTCGCCGTCGAGTCCGCCGCCATCTCCCGCGCCGCGCTCATGTCGGCCCGCGGCAACTCCGGCGTCATCCTCAGCCAGCTCATCCGAGGCGTGAGCGAGGTCGTCGTCGCCGAGGGCCTCGACGAGGTCGACGTCACCGCCGTCGCCCGAGCGGTCTGCCAGGGCGCCCGGCGCGCCCGCGAGAGCGTCGTGCGGCCGCAGGAGGGGACGATCCTCAGCGTCGCGGACGCGACCGCCGCGGAGGTCACGCGGGTCGCCGAGGCCGGCGGCTCCCTCGGCGACCTGACCCGGGCCGCGGTCGAGGCCGCGCGCACCGCGCTCGCCCGCACCCCGGACCAGCTGCCGGTCCTGGCCGACGCGGGCGTCGTGGACGCCGGGGGCGCCGGGTACCTCCTCTTCGTCGAGGCGCTCGACCAGGTGGTGCGCGAGCAGGGCCCCGACAACCACTACGCGGTCGACGAGTTCACCCTCAACATCTCGCTCGAGCGGCGCGCCGAGTGGTCGCGCGAGCGCACCGAGGCCGTGACGGCGCCGGGCGGGTGCGAGGGCCCGGCCTACGAGGTCATGTACCTCGTGCACGACGTGGACGAAGGGGGCGTCGCCGCCCTTCGCGCCCGTCTCGACGGTCTCGGCGAGAGCGTCGTCGTCTCCACCGCCGAGGACGTCACCCACGTGCACGTCCACACGGACGACATCGGGGCCGTGCTCGAGGCGGGCCTGGCGCACGCCGCCCCGCAGCGCGTCGTCGTCACCCTGCTCGAGCCCGGCCACGGGCCGCCGCGCGCAGGGGTCTCGATCGTGGCCTGCGCCGCCGGCCCGGGCATCGCCGAGCTGCTCGAGCAGGCCGGCGCTGCGACCCTGCCGTCGGGCCCCGGTCGCCGGGCGTCGGCCGGCGAGATCGTCGCCGCGGTCCGCGCCGCGGGCACGGCCGAGGTCATCCTGCTGCCCAACGACCGCGACACCCGCATGGCCGCCGAGGCTGCCGCCCACGCCGCCTCGCAGGAGGGGCAGACCGTCCACGTCATCCCCTCCGCCACGGCGGTGCAGGGTCTCGCCGCGCTGGCGGTCTTCGACCCGGGGTTGCCGGCGCGGGCCAACGTGCTCGCCATGACCCACAGCGCTGCCGCCACCCGGCACGGCGCGGTGACGATCGCGGTCAAGGCCGGGCTGACCTCGGGCGGCCCGTGCGAGGTCGGCGACGTGCTCGGGGTGGTGAGCGGCGACATCACGATCGTCGGCTCCGACGTCGAGGAGGTCGCCACCCGGGTGCTGGAGACCCTGACCGGCCCCGGCGCCGACCTCGTGACGATGGTCACCGGCGAGGGCGCGCCCGAGGGCCTCACCGGCCGGCTCGAGCAGTGGCTGGTGGAGCACCGCGCCGGCGTCGAGGTCGAGCTCGTCGACGGGCGCCAGCCGCACTACCTGCTCCTCCTCGGGGCCGAGTAGTGGCGTCGGAGACCACCCGGCTCAAGGGGCTGCTCGGCGGCCAGGCCGCGAGCAAGCTGGCCAAGCACCGCGGGATCGAGACCGTGGGCGAGCTGCTCGACTTCTGGCCGCGCCGGTACCGCACCGCCGAGGCCGACCTCGGGCAGCCGCGCGTCGGGGACTTCCTCGTCGCGGTGGCCCGCGTCGAGCACGCCGAGACCCGCACGATGAAGTCGCGTCGGGGACGCATGCTCGAGGCGACGATCACGGACGGGCGCTCGCGCCTGCGGGTGACCTTCTTCGACGCCCGCGGCCACGAGCACAAGCTCGTCGCGGGGCGCGAGCTGCTCTTCGCGGGCACCGTGTCGGAGTACCGCAACGTGCGCCAGCTGGCCCACCCCGGCTACGCGACGCTCGAGGAGGCCGCGGCCCTGGGTGAGCTCGGCGACGCCGAGCACACCGGCCTCATCCCCATCTACCGGCACGTACCAGGTGTCCACCCGTGGACGATCACGCGCTGCGTGCGGCTCGTCCTGGGCCAGCTCGATGACGTCGTCGACGCCGTCCCCGAGCCCGTGCGGACCCGCCGCGGCCTGCTCGACCGGGGCGCCGCCCTTCGCGCCATCCACGCCCCCCGTGACCACGCCGAGGTCGCCGCCGGCAAGGCCCGGCTGCGCTACGAGGAGGCGCTCGTCCTGCAGTGCATCCTCGGGCAGCGTCGGCTCGCCGCGGCGGCCGTCGTCACCCGGGGACGGACGCCGCGCGAGGGCGGTCTCCTCGCCGCGTTCGACGACCGGCTGCCCTTCGAGCTCACCGAGGGCCAGCAGCAGGTCGGTCGCGAGATCCTCGACGAGATGGCCCGCCCCACCCCGATGCACCGCCTGCTGCAGGGCGAGGTCGGCTCCGGCAAGACGATCGTCGCCCTGCGCGCGATGCTCGCAGCGGTCGACGCCGGGGGACAGGCGGTGCTGCTCGCCCCCACCGAGGTCCTCGCGTCCCAGCACGCCACGTCGATCCGCGCGATGCTCGGTGATCTGGCCGACGGGGGGATGCTCGGAGGCGACGAGCACGCCACCCGCGTCGCGCTGCTCACCGGGTCGATGTCCACGGCCCGCCGCAAGCAGGCGATGCTCGAGATCGCCTCCGGGCAGGCGGGCATCGTCATCGGGACCCACGCGCTCCTCGAGGACAGGGTGACCTTCGCCGACCTCGCGCTCGTCGTCGTCGACGAGCAGCACCGCTTCGGCGTCGAGCAGCGTGATGCCCTGCGGGCGAAGGGGGTCACGCCCCCGCACCTGCTCGTCATGACCGCGACGCCGATCCCGAGGACGGTGGCGATGACCGTCTTCGGCGACATGGAGACCTCGACCCTGCGCGAGCTGCCGCGCGGCCGCCAGCCGATCACCACGCACGTCGTGCCGACGCACAAGCCGGGGTGGGTCGAGCGCACCTGGCAGCGGGTGGCCGAGGAGGTCGCGGCCGGGCGGCAGGCCTACGTCGTCTGCCCCCGCATCGACGGAGACGAGGGCGAGGAGGCCGACGGCGCGGACCTCGTGGCGGAGGAGTCGGTCGTCGACGACGAGCACGACGACGGCGAGCGCCTCGAGGGCGAGCGGCCCGAGCAGCGTCCGCTCGCCGCGGTCGAGGAGGTCATCGAGACGCTCCGGGCGACCCCGGCGCTGCAGGGGCTCCGGCTCGAGATGCTCCACGGACGCATGGCACCGGAGGACAAGGACCGGGTCATGGCGCGTTTCCACGCGGGAGAGGTCGACGCCCTCGTCTCGACGACGGTCATCGAGGTCGGCGTCGACGTCCCCAACGCCTCGACGATGGTCATCCTCGACGCCGACCGCTTCGGCGTCTCCCAGCTGCACCAGCTGCGCGGCCGGGTCGGTCGTGGCGGGCACCCGGGCGTCTGCCTGCTCATGACGGGCTCGGACAGCGACTCCGCGATGGAACGGCTCACGGCCGTGGCCGGCTCGACCGACGGCTTCGAGCTCGCGCGCCTCGACCTCACCCAGCGCCGCGAGGGAGATGTCCTCGGGACCGCCCAGCACGGGGTGCGCAGCCAGCTGCAGCACCTGTCCGTCCTGCGCGACGAGACGATCATCGAGGAAGCCCGCGAGGACGCCCAGGAGCTGCTCGCCGAGGACCGCGACCTGGCCGGCCACCCCGACCTGCGGGCGACGATCGCGGACTGGCTGGACGCGGAGCAGGCGGCCTACCTCGAGAAGGGCTGAGGCCCGCCGTCGTGCTGGTTGGGCCGGGGCCGCGCCCATGGCGCATCATGGACCCGTGACTCGGATCATCAGCGGTGAGGCCGGCGGGCGACGACTGCGCACGCCCACGGGCGACGGCACCCGGCCCACGACCGACCGCGTGCGTGAGGCGCTCTTCAGCTCGCTCGAGGCGCGCGGCGTCATCGACGGCGCGCACGTCATGGACCTCTACGCCGGCTCCGGCGCCCTCGGTCTCGAGGCGGCCAGCAGGGGGGCGGCGAGCGTGCTGCTCGTCGAGTCCGACCGTGGCGCCTCGGCCACGATCCGGGCCAACATCTCCGACCTCGGGGTCGCGGGGGCGCGCCTGCAGTCGAGCACCGTCGAGCAGGCGCTCGACCGCCCGGCCTCGCTCCACTACGACCTCGTGCTCGCCGACCCGCCGTACGACGTCACCGAGGAGTCGCTGGCCGCGGTCCTCGAGATGCTGCTGACCCACCAGTGGCTCGCCCAGGAGCCGCTGATCGTCGTCGAGCGCTCCTCGCGCTCGCCCGAGCCGACGTGGCCGGACGGGATCGTCGCCGAGGACTCGAAGTCCTACGGTGAGACCGTCCTGTGGTTCGCGACGAGGGTCGCCCCCGACTACCAGATCTGAGCCGTCGCGCCGCCGGTGTGCCGGCACCCGGATCGGGTAGGAATGGTCCCATGAGTGACTACACCATCCCGCAGCCCACGTCCGGCGACATCGTCGACCTCATCTCGCAGGACCACCGCCTCCTCGAGGACCTCATGCGGGCCATGCGCGACGAGAGCGCGGACCGTGACGCCGCCCGCGTGGCCTTCTCCGACCTCCTCGTCGCGCACAGCGAGGCGGAGGAGGAGGCGGTCTACCCCAAGCTGAAGTCGAAGAAGGTCATCGACGGCGAGGAGGAGGAGCACGGCGAGGAGGAGCACGCCGCCACCAACGAGGCCCTGCTGAAGCTGCTCCAGGCCAAGGGCACGGACACGCAGAAGTTCGAGGACGCCCTCGAGGCCGTGGCCGAGGTGCTCAACCACCACATCGGCGAGGAGGAGCTGTCGATCCTCAACCCCGCCCGTGAGGATGCGTCGCAGGACCTGCGCCAGCAGCTGGCGGAGACGTGGCTCGCCAAGCGCAACACCCTGCTCGAGTCCGGCGCCGGCTCGCTCGACAACGTCGAGAAGATCGTCAAGAAGGCCTACGACGACGGCCTGCTCCCGAACGACGAGCAGCCCTCCGAGTGACGCGGGCGGTCTGCCCCGGGTCCTACGACCCCGTCACCGTCGGTCACCTGGACGTCTTCGCGCGGGCCTCGACGCTCTTCGACGAGGTCGTCGTCGCGATCCTGCACAACCCGGCCAAGCAGGGGACCTTCACCGTCGACGAGCGGGTCGGCCTCATCCGTGACGAGGTGGCCCACCTGGGCAACGTGCGCGTGGAGGCCTTCGCCGACATGCTCGTCGTCGACGTGTGCACCCAGCTCGACGCCGGCGTGATGGTCAAGGGTCTGCGCGGCGAGATCGACTTCTCGTACGAGTGGCCGATGGCGCTGATGAACCGGCACCTCACCGAGGTCGAGACGCTTTTCCTGCCGGGCAACCCCCGGCACGAGCACATCTCGAGCTCATTGGTGAAGGAGGTCGCGCGCTTCGGCGGGGACATCACCGGCCTCGTCCCCGAGGCCGTGCGCACCGGCCTCCTGGAGCGCCTGGCGCGGTCCTGAGGTCCATCCCTTCGCGCCCGGACCAGCGATGATCCGCCGGTTTGGGACGAAGGGGGATCCCCCGGTACTCTGGTGCGTCGGTCTACGTCGTCGTGTCGTGGGCCGTTCTCACGGAAACTGGAGCCATGAACCGCAACGCCCCCGCCTCGCCCTTGGTGCTCGACGCCAAGAACGTGGGCCGTCGTCCCGGGTCGATGCACGAAGTGGACCTCCAGGCCGAGGCGCCAGCCGATTTCGGCACGGACGTGCTGTCCATCCCGCAGGGCCAGCCGATGGACCTGCAGGTGCGGATGGAGTCGGTGCACGAGGGTGTCCTGGTGACGGGGACGGTCTCTGCCACGGCGGTCGGAGCCTGCGTGCGGTGCCTGGACGAGCTCGACCTGCGGGTCGACAACCACTTCCAGGAGCTGTTCGTCTGGCCGGATCGGGCGAAGCACCACCGCGAGGTGGATGCCGAGGCCGATGAGCAGGAAGAGCACCAGATCGAGGACGACCAGATCGACCTCGAACCGGTGCTGAGGGACGCGGTTCTGCCGAACCTGCCGTTCCAACCGGTGTGCCGGGACGACTGCCCGGGACTGTGCTCCGAGTGCGGAGCCAGGCTCGAGGACGACCCGGACCACCACCACGAGCTGATCGACCCCCGGTGGGCGTCCTTGGAGGCGCTCGCGCCTCTGGCCGCCCGGCCGGGGGATGAGGACAACGAAGAGAAGAGGAACTGACGTGGCCGTCCCGAAGCGGAAGCTGTCGCGCTCCAACACCCGTAGCCGCCGCGCGAACTGGAAGGCAACGCCCACCGCGCTGTCGACCTGCCCGCAGTGCAAGTCCCCGGCGCCGGCCCACCAGGCCTGCCCGTCGTGCGGTACCTACAAGGGTCGCTACTACGCGACCGCGGACCGTACCGAGCACCAGGCCTGAGTCCCCTGTCGCAATGAGCGACAGGACCTCGTCGCAGCAGCGGCCCGTCGAGGAGCTCTCCCAGTACCTCACCGAGGTGACCGGGGAGCCCGTCGACGAGCCGCTGCTCACGCGTGCCCTCACCCATCGGTCGTACTCGTACGAGCACGGCGGCCTGCCGCACAACGAGCGGCTGGAGTTCCTCGGGGACTCCGTGCTCGGGCTCGTCGTCACCGACCACCTGCACGAGAGCCATCCCGACCTCAGCGAGGGGGAGCTGGCCAAGCTGCGGGCGGCGGTCGTCAACATGCGGGCACTCGCCGACGTCGCGCGTGCCATCGACCTGGGTGACTACATCCTGCTCGGCCGCGGCGAGACGACCACCGGTGGGCGGGACAAGAACTCGATCCTCGCCGACACCGTCGAGGCGGTCATCGGCGCGGTCTACCTCTCGACCCCCAAGCCGGGCGGGCTCGACGCCGCCGGGCTGCTCGTGCACTCCCTGCTCGGCCCTCTCATGAAGCGCTCGGCCACCCTCGGCGCCGGGCTGGACTGGAAGACCTCGCTCCAGGAGGTCGCCGCCGGCCAAGGACTCGGCGGGGTCCTCTACCGCACGAGCGACGAGGGCCCGGACCACGACAAGACCTTCACCGCAGAGGCGGTCGTCGGCGACGAGGTCCGCGGTCACGGGACCGGCCGGACGAAGAAGGTCGCGGAGCAGCAGGCCGCGGCCGACGCCTACGCCACCCTGGTCGTGCACGAGCCGATGAACCCCGCCTGACGTGACCCGACGTGCCTGAGCTGCCCGAGGTCGAGGTCGTGCGACGAGGCCTCGCCGACCACGTGACGGGCCGGACCATCTCGACCGTCGTCCTGCACGGCCACCGGGTCGCGCGTCGTCACGCCCCCGGGCCGCAGGACCTGTCGGACCGGCTCGCGGGACGCACGGTCACCGGGGCGCACCGCCGCGGCAAGTACCTGTGGCTGTCCCTGGCGGACGCGCCGGACGCGGTGGCCGACGAGGCCCTGATCGTCCACCTCGGGATGAGCGGGCAGCTCCTCGTCACCGACCCGGCGGACGCGGAGGCCAGGCACACCCACGCGCGGGTCTCCTTCACCGACGGCGGTCGCGAGCTGCGCTTCGTCGACCAGCGGACCTTCGGCGGCTTCGCGCTCGCCGACCTCGTCGACGGGGTGCCGACGAGCGTCGCGCACATCGCGCGCGACCCTTTCGACCCCGGCTACGACCGGGACGCCGTCGTGCGCGACATCAAGGCACGCCGCAGCGGGATCAAGCGGGTCCTGCTCAACCAGACCGTCGTCTCGGGGATCGGCAACATCTACGCCGACGAGGCCCTGTGGCGCGCGCAGGTCCACGGGGAGCGCCTTGCCTCCGCGCTCACCAAGCCGACGATCGGCCGGCTGCTCGACCACGCCCGCGACGTGATGGCCGAGGCGCTGGGCCAGGGCGGGACGAGCTTCGACGCGCTCTACGTCAACGTGAACGGTGCCTCGGGGTACTTCGACCGCTCCCTCGCCGCCTACGGCCAGGAAGGCCGGCCGTGCCCGCGCTGCGGGAGCACCATGCGGCGGGAGCAGTTCATGAACCGCAGCTCGACGAGCTGCCCGCGCTGCCAGGTCCGGCCCCGCGGGCTCTGAGGCCGCTCAGGGGCGGGGGAGCTCCTTGAGCCGCACGGCCTTGCCGGTGTGCTTCTCGGACAGGTCGGCGAAGGCCTGGCGGATGGTCGCCGCGTAGGTGTGCGCGCCGCCGAGCGAGGGGTGGATGCCGTCGGCCTGCAGGTCCTGCGCGACGACCGCGGCGTCCCAGTCGGCGAGGGCGACGTTGGGGTGGGCGTCGGCGACCTCCTTCAGGGCGGCGTTGTCGTCGTCGATGCGCGAGAGCCGGTCGGCGTGCAGGTTGACGATGACGACCATGCGGTCCTCGCCGACCCGGTCGAGGATCCGCTCCAGGGTGGCCGTGTCGGTGCCGGCGTTGGTGCCGAAGGCGAGGACGACCGCGCGCCGCAGCGAGCTGCCGGCGGCGTCCACGGCCCTCAGGCCGTCGGTCCAGCGGCGGTTGGACCTGGCGTCGATCTGGATGCCGGGGAAGTAGTACTCCAGCGCCGGGACCGAGCCGACGACCATCGAGTCGCCGAAGACGTCGATCTCGTCCCCCTTCGGCATCGTGAAGCTCTTGGTCCCGCTGAAGGTCTTGACCGGCGCGGTCTGGCGCGGTGCGGAGGCCCGGGCTTGGTTGCGCTCGATCGTCTGCTGCGTCGTCGTGGTCTCCGGCGCGGTCACCAGGACGATCCCGAAGACCATCGCGGCCACGACCGCGACGCCGAGGACGACCTTGCGGCTGCGGGCGGAACGGAGGGAGAAGGCCCGCCCGATGCGACGGGCGGTGCCGCGGAAGCCGAGGCGGCGCACCGGCGTCTCGACGAAGCGGAAGGACAGGTCCGCGATCGCGAGCGTCACGACGACCGCCCACACGCGGGTCCAGACGAACTCCGAGGTGCCGGCGTTGGTCGGGATGTCCTGGGCGACGATGAGGATGACCGGCCAGTGCCACAGGTAGATGCCGTACGACCGCTGACCGATCCACGTCAGCGGCGGCAGCTCGAGCACGGTCCGCAGTCGGCCCGGTCGCTCGACGGCGGCGAGCAGCAGGATGGCACTGGCCACCGAGACGAGGGGGATGCCCAGGCGGAAGGTCCACGCGTGGTCCTCCCCGGCCACGGCGAGGAGCAGCGCGATCGTCGCGAACGACGCGCCCACGAGCCAGCCGCGACGGGCCCGCCACAGGGACGTCGTCGTGTAGGCGCGCAGGGGGCCGGTCCAGACGATCGCGAGCGCCGCCCCGAGCATGAGCCCGAAGAGGTGGGTGTGCGTGCCGTAGTACGCGACGGTCGGTGCCGCGGGGTCGAAGGTCACGGCCATGAGCAGCGCGGAGACCAGGCCGATACCGAGCAGGAGGGTGGCCACGGCGCCCTCGGTGACGGCGAAGCGTCGGTGCACCCACATCAGGCCGAGCATGACGAGCGGCCAGAAGAGGTAGAACTGCTCCTCGACCGCGAGGCTCCAGAAGTTCATGAACAGCTGCGGTGAGGTCGCGGCGAAGTAGTTGCTGCCGCTCGCGATCTCGAGCCAGTTGGTCGAGAAGGTCAGCGCGCCGAGGGCCTGGCGGCGGATGCCGACGAGCAGGTCGGCCTCGACCGTGCGGGCGATGAGGATCGCGGCCGGCACGACGACGAGCAGGGCGGGGAGCAGGCGTCGGGCCCGGCGGGTCCAGAACCCGCGCAGGTCGACCCCGCCCGTGCTGCGGCGCTCGCGCACGAGGAGCGTCGTGATGAGGAAGCCCGAGATGACGAAGAAGATGTCGACGCCGAGGAAGCCGCCGGGCAGCCACGCGGGGTCGAGGTGGAAGACGAGCACGGAGATGATCGCCAGCGCCCGGAGGCCGTCCAGGCCCGCCAGGTGGCCACGCCGGGACCGTCCCGGGGCCGTCGGTGCGGCGGGGAGGAGCGCGGCGGGTGCCGAAGCGCGTGGCGCGTCGGTGGCAGTTGGCTGACCCACGGGGTCGACGCTAGGCACTCCGGGGCCTCCGGTGGGGGAGGCGCACCGTGGACGGGTAGGTTTCGCGCCCATGAGTGGTGTGGCGCGTGCGACGTGGTTCGTCCGGGGACGGGTGCAGGGAGTGGGCTTCCGCTGGTGGACCCGCGCCCGGGCGCTCGAGCTGGGGCTGGTCGGTCACGCCCGCAACACCGACGACGGGCGGGTCGAGGTGGTGGCGGAGGGGCCCCCTTCGTCCCTCGACGCGTTGGACGCGCTGCTGCGCGAGGAGCCCTCGACCGCCCGCCGGCCCGGCGCCGTCACCTCCGTCGTGCGGCAGGAGGGAGCGGCGAAGGGGGACATCGCCGGCTTCGTCGAGAAGTGAGATCGCCTCGGGGCCACCACGCCGCGTGACCTAGCCTTGACCGGGTGAGCGAGACACCCCCCGAGCTGCTGCGGCTGCGCCAGTCCATCGACAACATCGACGCGGCGCTGGTCCACCTGCTGGCCGAGAGGTTCAAGGCGACGCAGCGGGTCGGCGTCCTCAAGGCCGAGCTGGCCCTGCCGCCGGCCGACCCGGCGCGCGAGGAGCGCCAGATCGCCCGCCTGCGTGACCTCGCGGACGACGCCGGGCTCGACCCGGTCTTCGCGGAGAAGTTCCTCAACTTCGTCATCGCCGAGGTCATCCACCACCACGAGCAGATCGCCAGCCAGCAGGCGACGAGCGGGCAGGAGCCCCGATGATCGAGCTGAAGACCCCTGACGAGGTCGAGGCGATGCGCCCGGCCGGTCGCCTGGTGCGCGACGTGCTCCAGCGGCTCACCGAGGTCGCCGAGGTCGGCACCAACCTGCTCGAGCTCGACGCGGTCGCGCACGAGATGATCCGCGCCGCCGGCGGCACCTCCTGCTACATCGACTACCACCCCTCCTTCGGCGCGTCCCCCTTCGGCAAGGTGCTGTGCACGTCGGTCAACGACGCGGTCCTCCACGGCCTGCCCCACGACTACCGGCTGCGCGACGGCGACCTGCTGTCCGTCGACTTCGCCGTCTCCGTGGACAACTGGGTGTGCGACGCGGCCCGCTCCTTCGTCGTCGGGACGCCCGACCCGGAGGACCTGCGCCTCATCGACACCACCGAGCGCGCGCTCGCCGCAGCCATCGAGGTCGCCCGGCCCGGCCACAAGATCGGTGACATCAGCGCCGCCATCGCGGCCGTCGCTCGGGCCGAGGGCTACTCGATCAACACGCAGTTCGGCGGCCACGGCGTCGGCCGCGAGATGCACGGTGACCCGCACGTGAGCAACGACGGCCGCCCGGGACGCGGCATCCCCCTTCGTCCCGGCCTGACGATCGCCATCGAGCCGTGGTTCCTCGCCACGACCGACGAGATCTACACCGACCCCGACGGCTGGACCCTCCGCAGCGCGGACGGTTCCCGCGGCGCGCACAGCGAGCACACCGTCGCCATCACCGACGGGGACCCGATCGTCCTCACCGCCTGAGTCATGACCCGCGCGTGAGCACCGGCGCCGGTCCGAGCCGGAGCCGACCCCGCGGGGAGCCGGCGAAGTAGAGTGGCCCGAATCCACCCGTCGGCCCGAGGAGCGCCTCGCTCGTGTACGTCAAGAGCCTCACCCTCAAGGGCTTCAAGTCGTTCGCCTCGGCGACGCACCTGCGGCTCGAGCCGGGGATCACGTGCATCGTCGGGCCGAACGGGTCCGGCAAGTCCAATGTCGTGGACGCGCTCGCCTGGGTGATGGGGGAGCAGGGGGCGAAGTCGCTGCGCGGCGGCAAGATGGAGGACGTCATCTTCGCCGGGACGACCGGCCGGGCGGCGCTGGGTCGCGCCGAGGTGACGATGACGATCGACAACACCGACGGTGCGCTGCCGATCGACTACACCGAGGTGACGATCAGCCGGACGATGTTCCGCAACGGCGGCTCGGAGTACGCGATCAACGGCACGTCGTGCCGACTGCTCGACGTCCAGGAGCTGCTCTCCGACTCGGGCATCGGTCGTGAGATGCACGTCATCGTCGGCCAGGGCCAGCTCGACGCGGTGCTGCGCGCGACGCCGGAGGAACGCCGGGGGTTCATCGAGGAGGCCGCCGGGGTCCTCAAGCACCGCAAGCGCAAGGAAAAGGCGATCCGCAAGCTCGAGGGGATGGAGGCCAACCTCTCCCGGGTCGCCGACCTGACGACCGAGATCCGCCGCCAGCTCGGGCCGCTCGGGCGCCAGGCCGAGACCGCCCGCAAGGCGGCCGTCATCCAGGCCGACGCCCGGGACGCCCGGCACCGCTTGCTCGCCGACGACCTCGTGCGGATGACCTCGGCCCTGCAGCAGGAGGTCGCCGACGAGCAGGCGATGCTCGAGCGCCGCAAGGGCCTCGAGCAGGCCGTGCTCGCCGCCCGCGCCCGGATCACCGAGCACGAGGAGGCCGGTGCCTCCGCCGCCGCCGAGCTCGCTGCCGCGCAGCAGCGCGCCGTGCGCCTCGCCTCGCTCACCGACCGACTCTCCGCCACCGCCTCCCTGGCCGCCGAGCGGGTGCGCCTGCTCGGGCAGGACGAGCAGGAGGAGACGACGAGCGGGCGCGACCCCGAGGCCCTGCGCGCCCAGGCCGCCCAGGCCCGCGGCGACGAGGAGGCGCTGCGCGCCGAGGTCGCCGCGATCACCGAGCAGCTCGCCGCGGCCGTCGCCGCGCGCGAGGCCGCCGAGCAGGCCCACGCCGCGGAGCAGCGGCGGATCGCCACCCTCGCCCAGCGGGCGGCCGACCGCCGCGAGGGCCTCGCCCGGCTCGCCGGCCAGGTGGGCGCCCGGCGCTCCCGCGTCGAGGCCCGCGAGGCAGAGGTCGGGCGCCTCGAGGAGGTCGTCGCGACCGCCCTGGCCCGGGCCGACGAGGCCGAGCGCGAGTTCACCCGCCTCGAGGGCACGATCGCGGACGAGGAAGGGAGCGAGGAGGGCCTGGACGAGGTCTACGAGCGCGCCGCCGACGCCCACGACGCGGCCGCCCAGGAGGTCGAGCGCATCGTCGAGGCCGGCCGGGCCGCCGAGCGCGAGCGCGACTCCGCCCGTGCCCGTCTCGAGGCCCTCGAGATGAGTCTGCGTCGCAAGGACGGCGTGGAGTCGCTGCGCGAGGCCGCGGACGCCGACCACGAGATCATCGGCTCGGTCGCCGAGCTCGTCACCGTGACCGGGGGCCACGAGGCGGCCGTCGCCGCGGCCCTCGACCAGGCCGGCAACGCGCTCGCGGTCGGCAGCGTCGACGCCGCCGCCCGCGCGGTCGAGCGCCTGCGCACCGACGACGCGGGTCGCGCGACGCTCGTCGTCGGTGCGACCGCCCGCCCCTCCGACCGGGCCGGCTGGCCGGCCCTGCCGGACCACGCCGTCTGGGCGCTCGACGTCGTCGAGGCCCCCGACGGGGTCCGCCCCGCCGTCGAGCAGGTGCTCGAGCGTGTCGCCCTCGTGCCCGACACCCCGAGTGCCCTCGCGCTCGTCGATGAGCTGGGCCACCTCACCGCGGTCACCAGCGACGGGGACGTCTACGGGCCGGGGTTCGTGCGCGGGGGGTCGAGCGCCGCGCCGAGCCTGCTCGAGCTGCAGGCCGCCGTCGACGAGACGCGCGCGACGCTCGAGGACGCCACCCGCCGCAGCGAGGAGGCGACCTTCGCCCTCACCACCGCGCGGGCCGTGCTCGCCGAACGAGTCGAGGGGCGCGACGCGGCGATGGAGGCCCTCCACGAGTCCGACGCGCGCATGGCCGCGGTCGCCGAGCAGCTCGGTGGGCTCGGCACGACGACCCGTACCGCTCGGGCCGAGGCCGAGCGCACCCGCACGAAGATCGCCGAGGTCACCACGGCCCTGGAGGCCGACCGCACCGAGCTCGCCGAGCTCGAGCAGCGCCTCGAGGACGCGTCCGCCGCGCCCGCCGAGGACGACGCCGAGGAGGTCACCGACGACCGTGAGCGTCTCGAGCTCGAGGCCCGCGCGGCTCGGACCGCCGAGACCGAGGTGCGTCTCGCCCTTCGCACCAAGGAGGAGCGCGCCCGCTCGCTCCACGGCCGGGCCGAGTCGCTCGAGGGCGCCGCCCGCAACGAGATCGCCGCCCGTGAGCGCCTGCGGGCGCGAAGGGAGCGTCGCCGCCGGGAGGCCGAGGTCGCCGCCGCCGTCGAGACCGCCGCGCGCTGGTCCGGCGAGCGCATCGCGGCCGCCGCCCGGGTCGCGGCCGAGCAGCGCGACGCGGGGGAGTCCGCCCGCACCGAGCGCGACGAGGCCCTGCGGGTGCTGCGGACAGAGCTGGCCGAGCAGCAGGACGCGCTGCGCGAGCTGACCGACGAGGTCCACCGCGACGAGGTCGCGCGGGCCCAGCAGATCGCGCGGATCGAGCAGCTGCAGGCCAAGGCGATCGAGGAGCTCGGCGTCGACCCCGACGTGCTCATGGAGGAGTTCGGCCCGCACCGCCTGGTCCCGCACGTCGCGGGACCCGACGAGGACCCGGAGTCAGAGGACTTCCCCGACCCGCAGCCCTACGTCCGCGAGGTCCAGGAGAAGCGCCTGCGCACCGCCGAGCGCGGCCTGAAGGCCCTGGGCAAGGTCAACCCGCTGGCGCTCGAGGAGTTCGCGGCGCTCGAGGAGCGGCACACCTTCCTCTCGACCCAGCTGGAGGACCTGCGCCAGTCCAGGAAGGACCTCCTGGACATCGTCGCGGAGATCGACGAGCGGGTGGAGCAGGTCTTCTCCGAGGCCTTCGCCGACACCGCCGAGCAGTTCGAGGGCGTCTTCTCCCGCCTCTTCCCCGGGGGCGAGGGGAGGCTGCTCCTCACGGACCCGGCCAACATGCTCACGACGGGCATCGAGGTCGAGGCCCGCCCGCCGGGCAAGAAGGTCAAGCGCCTGTCGCTGCTCTCCGGTGGTGAGCGCTCCCTCGTCGCCGTCGCCCTGCTCGTGTCGATCTTCAAGGCCCGGCCCTCGCCCTTCTACATCATGGACGAGGTCGAGGCCGCCCTCGACGACACCAACCTCGGGCGCCTGATCATGCTCTTCGAGGAGCTGCGCGACTCCAGCCAGCTGATCGTCATCACCCACCAGAAGAAGACGATGGAGGTCGCCGACGCCCTCTACGGCGTCTCGATGCGCGGCGACGGGATCACCACTGTCGTGAGCCAGCGCCTGCGCGACGTGGCCCCCGTGGGCGAGCAGCAGCCGGCCTGACCCTCTTCGCCCCGGTCCGTGCGGCGGGTCGGGTTGAGACGCCGCGCCGCCCGGGAGACGATGGGCCCCATGACCGCCATGATCGTGGGCCTGCTGATCTGCCTCGCCCTGTCCCTCGCCGTGATGGCGATCGTCGCCCTGCCCGCCCGACGCGAGGGCCGCGAGATCCTCACGGCTCGCGGGGAGCGGGTCGTGGTCAAGGTCCGCGAGAGCGCCGACGGTGCCGCGAGCAGCGCCTCCAGCCTCATCTCCAGCGCCGCGCCCAACAAGCGCAAGGCCTCATGAGCACCGCACCCGAGGACGTCTCGGCCTTCCGCGGTCCGGTGGACCCACGGGTGCGTCCGCAGGACGACCTCTTCGGGCACGTCAACAACCACTGGCTGCAGGCCGTGCAGATCCCGTCCGACCGCGGTCGGTACGGGGTCTTCGACGTGCTGCGCGAGCAGGCCGAGGAGGACGTCCGCGTGCTCATCGAGGAGGTGAGCGCCGGCGTCGAGTCCGGCGAGCTGGCCGCCGACGACGTCGCGGGCAAGGTCGGTGCGCTCTACCGCTCCTTCCTCGACGAGGCGCGCGCCGACGAGCTCGGGGTCGAGCCGATCCGCGACCTGCTCGAGAGCGTCGACACCGCCACGAGCATCCCGGACCTCGTCGCCCTCACCGGGCGCCTCGGGCGCGAGGGCGTGAGCGGGTTCGTCCTCCCCTTCGTCAACACCGACGACAAGGACTCCTCGCGCTACGTCGTCTACCTCGAGCAGGGCGGCCTGGGCCTGCCCGACGAGTCCTACTACCGCGAGGAGCAGCACGCGCCGATCCTCGCGGCCTACCGTGACCACGTCGCGCGGCTCCTCACCCTCGCGACCGGTCTCGACGACGAGACCGCGACGCGGACCGCCGAGCGGGTCGTCGACCTCGAGACCCGGCTCGCCGAGAGCCACTGGGACCGCGTCGCCAACCGCGACCCGGTGAAGACCTACACGCTCGTCGACGCGGCCGGCCTCACCGAGCTCGCGCCCGCCGTCGACTGGGCCGCGTGGGCGCGCGGGCTGGGGGCAGGCGCACCCTTCGACGAGGTCGTCGTGCGCCAGCCCGACTTCCTCCGCGGACTCACTGAGGCCCTCGACGGCGTCGACCTGGCCACCTGGCAGGACTGGCTGCGGGTACGCATCGTCCAGTCCCACGCCGCCTACCTCGACGCGCGGATCGTCGAGGCGGAGTTCGACTTCGTCGGCCGGACCCTCTCCGGCATCCCGGAGCAGCGCGCCCGCTGGAAGCGCGGGGTCTCGCTCGTCGACGCCTCCCTCGGCGAGGCCGTCGGCGAGCTCTACGTCGCCCGCCACTTCCCGCCGGCCGCCCGCGAGCGGATGGCCGAGCTCGTCGACCACCTCGTCGAGGCCTTCCGTCGCTCCTTCGATGCGTCGACGTGGATGGGCGAGGGGACGAAGGGGGAGGCCCGCGCCAAGCTCGACGCCTTCACCCCCAAGGTCGGTCACCCGCAGCGGTGGCGCGACTACTCCGCGCTCGAGATCCGCGAGGACGATCTGGTGGGCAACGTGCGACGCGTCGCGGCCTTCGAGGTCGACCGCCAGCTCGCCAAGCTCGGCGGTCCGGTCGACCGGGACGAGTGGTTCCTCACGCCCCAGACGGTCAACGCGTACTACAACCCCGGCCTCAACGAGATCGTCTTCCCCGCGGCGATCCTCCAGCCGCCCTTCTTCGACGCCGAGGGCGAGGACGCCGACAACTACGGCGGCATCGGTGCGGTCATCGGCCACGAGATCGGGCACGGCTTCGACGACGCCGGCTCGACCTTCGACGGGCAGGGCAACCTGCGTGACTGGTGGACCGCGTCCGACCGCGAGGCCTTCGACGAGCGTCGCGAGGCGCTCATCGCGCAGTTCGACGCGTACACGACCCGCCACGCGCCGGGCCACACCGTCAACGGCGCCCTGACCGTCGGCGAGAACATCGGCGACATCGGCGGGCTGGCCATCGGGCACGCGGCCTACCGCATCGCGGTCGGTGACGAGGTCGCGCAGCAGGTGGGCGAGGACGGACTGACCGGCGACCAACGCTTCTTCAACAACTGGGCCCGCGTGTGGTGCGGCGACGCCCGCACCGAGGAGGCCGTGCGCCTGCTCGCCGTGGACCCGCACAGCCCGCAGGACGTGCGGGGCAACGCCGTGCGCAACATCGACGCCTTCCACGAGGCCTACGGCACCCGTGAGGGCGACGGCATGTGGCTCGCGCCCGAGCAGCGGGTGACGCTCTTCTGACCGGGCCCCGCGACCGCAACGCCGAGGGACGGGCCGAGCAGGCCCGTCCCCGAGACGGGCTGGGGCGACCGCTCCCGTACGGCAGCCCCGGCGCCGAGCGGGTCGAGGCGCGCGAGCGCACGCCCGACGAGGCGCTCGCCGAGGCCCAGGAGTGGCTCGACCGGGGCATGCCCTTCCACGCCCACGAGGTCCTCGAGGAGCAGTGGAAGTCCGCGCCCGAGCCGGAGCGCGCCCTCTGGCAGGGCCTGGCCCAGCTCGCCGTCGGCCTGACGCACCAGCGCCGCGGCAACCGGCGCGGCGCCACCACCGTCACGACGCGAGGCGCTGACGCCATCGAGCGCTACGTCGCCATCGCCCCGCACGGGATCGACGTCGCCGGGCTGCTCGTCTGGGCACGCGCCCTCGCGGCCCGTCCGGAGGAGACGGTGCCGGTGCCCTCCCTTCGCTCCTGACGGGTTCTGCGCGACCGGCCGAGGCTGCGAAGATGTCCCCGTGATGGGTATCGACACACTGACCGAGTACATCGCCGTCGCCGTCGGCCTGCTGGTCGTCCTCGGCGGGCTGATCGCCGCCTTCCTGCGCGGTGGCGGCGGCAGGACCAAGGAGCTGCCGCCGGAGCAGCGTCCGCCGGAGCGGCCGAAGGGCAGCGCGGACCACCGCAGCGGGTCGATCGTCCTCGACCGCCCGAGCGAGCACGCCAAGGCGCAGGCACCCCCCCCGAAGGGGGACGAGGCGCCCGTCGACGAGCCCGCCGAGGCACCCGCCCCCGAGCCGGCTGCGGACGAGCCGGCCGCCGCCGAGCCGGCCGCGGAGGAGGACTTCACCCCCCTGCGCCCCGACGCCGACGTCGAGCGGGCCCGCACGGCCCCGCCGGCCGCGACCCCCGAGCCGACGCTGGAGCCGGAGGTCACGGTCCCGGAGCCGGAGGCCGCCGCGGTCGAGCCCGAGATCGAGACCCCGGCGCCGACCCGCGACCGGATGCGGGCGCTGCGCTCGCGACTGGCCCGCTCCAACGGTGCCATCGGCAAGGGCCTGCTCGCGCTGCTGTCGCAGGGCCGGCTCAGCGAGGAGGACTGGGAGGAGGTCGAGGACACGCTGCTGGCGGCGGACCTCGGTCTGGAGCCGACCACCGAGCTCGTCGACTCGCTGCGCGAGCACGTCTCCGTCGACGGGACGACCGACCCCGAGATCGCCAAGGACTGGCTCTACCAGGACCTCCTCGCGCTCGTCGACCCGAGCATGGACCGGGGTCTCGCGGCCTCACGCGTCGACGGCCGCCCCGCGTGCATCCTCGTCGTCGGCGTCAACGGCACGGGCAAGACGACGACCGTCGGCAAGCTCGCCCGCGTGCTGGTCGCCAACGACCGGGACGTGATCCTCGGGGCGGCGGACACCTTCCGCGCGGCCGCCGCCGACCAGCTCGAGACCTGGGGTGCCCGCGTCGGGGTCCCCACCGTGCGCAGCGACCGGGAGGGCGCCGACCCCGCGGCGGTCGCCTTCGACGCCGTCAAGGCCGCGGCCGACACCGAGGTGGACGTCGTGATCATCGACACCGCCGGTCGGCTGCACAACAAGGTCGGCCTCATGGACGAGCTGGCCAAGGTCAAGCGCGTCATCGAGAAGCAGACCCCGATCGACGAGGTCCTGCTCGTCCTCGACGCGACCACCGGCCAGAACGGCCTGGCCCAGGCCAAGGTCTTCTCCGAGGCCGTCGACGTCACCGGCGTCGTGCTCACCAAGCTCGACGGCACCGCCAAGGGCGGCATCGTCGTCGCCGTGCAGCGCACCCTCGGGGTGCCGGTCAAGCTCGTCGGGCTCGGTGAGGGACCGGACGACCTGGCGCCCTTCGTGCCGGAGGCCTTCGTCGACGCGATCGTCGGCTGACCCCTCCCGCGCACGACGCAGGCCCCGACCGTCACGGTCGGGGCCTGCGTCGTGCCGCGCTCAGCCCAGCGTCTGGTTGAAGGTCAGGTAGTAGCGCAGCTGCGTGCTCGTGCTGACCGCCCACGCGGTCTCGACGGTGACGGTCGAGCGGCGGGTGCTGCTGCCGGGGACGGGCGCGGTGCAGGAGGTCGTGCGGCCCGCGACGAGCACGAGCGGGGACGAGCAGGAGATCTCGGACCGGGTGTGCCCGTACTGGCTCATGCCCCGGGCGATCTGCCCCTCGAGGTCGTCCGCCGAGAGCGTCCGGCTCGTGTCGGTGTTGGCGGTCGAGCCGGCCGGTGTGGGCGGGATCGACTGCGTCGGGGCGCTCGTCGGACCCGTCGTGGCCGTGCTCGACGGGTCCGTCGTCGACGGCACGGTGGGCGTGGTCGTGCTCGACGGGTCCGTCGTGGGCGGCTCGGTCGTCGGCGGCTCCGTCGTGGGCGGCTCGGTCGTCGGCGTCTCGGTCACGGTCTGCGCCGTCGAGGTCACGTCGCGGTCGGACAGCGTGTACAGGCCGATGCCGCCGCACAGGCAGAAGACGAGGAGGAGGGCGATGCCACCCACGATCCACGCCCAGAGGGGGACCCCGCCCTTCTTCGGCGGTCCGTAGCCGGGCGGTCCGTAGCCGGGCGGCCCGTAGCCGGGGGGCCCGTAGCCGGTCGGGCCCTGACCGGGAGTGCCGTACGGGTAGCCACCGGGCCGTCCGGGGCCGGGAGGTGGTGTCGTCATGGGTGCCCCTGCTCGGGTGACGGGAGGGCGCACGCCGGCGTGCCCCCGGGGAACATGTGTCGGTGTGCCGCGACCCACCGGTAGGCCCGGGCCGACAGGCGGCGCAGCCCGGGAGCGTCGACGAGGTGCCCGAGCGGCCGGCCCCACCAGCGTCCCGCGCGCAGCAGCGCGGCGACGGCCGCGTGGCCGGAGACGACACGTCCCTCGGCGTCGACCCACTGCAGGGCCTCCACGCACTGCTGCCGGGTCAGCCCGAGGGCCGCGAGGTCGAGGTGCTGGCTGGCGGCGATGTCGAAGTCCGCGGGGGAGCGGCGCACGTGGCGCTCGGCGAAGGCGGCCGACGTCGTGCACATCCCGCAGTCACCATCGAAGACGAGGACCGGACGCATGGGCCTCACCCTAGACCGGTACCCGGCGCCTCCCTCCGCCGAAGACGACCGGGGCGGTGTTTACATGACCGTCACGACCGTGAGCCGGTCGCAACATGATCGAAACGCTCGTCCGCGCCTGTTGAAACATCGGGGCACGACGCTGTCGCCCATGACCACAGCACTCGTGCCGCTCGCGGCCGACCCCCCTGCCATCGACTCGTCCGCGACGGCCTTCATGATCATCTGCGCAGCCCTCGTGCTGCTGATGACCCCCGGCCTCGCCCTCTTCTACGGCGGCATGACCCGCGCCAAGTCCGTGCTCAACATGATGATGATGAGCTTCGGCGCCATGGGCGCCGCAGGCGTCGTCTACGTCCTGTGGGGCTACTCGATGTCCTTCGGCGGCTCCGACATCGGCGGCGTCCTGGCCGACCCCTTCGAGAAGTTCGGGCTCCGCGGCGTCGCGAGCACCCTCGAGGGCGTGACCGGCACGGTCGGCGCCGACGGGATGCCCGTCATCGACGTCTTCGGTGCCGACGTGTGGATCCCCGAGGTCCTCTTCGCCGGCTTCCAGCTGACCTTCGCGATCATCACCGTCGCGCTCATCAGCGGCGCCGTCGCCGACCGCGTGAAGTTCTCGACGTGGATGGTCTTCGTGCCCGTGTGGCTCACGGTCGTCTACTTCCCGATCGCCCACATGGTGTGGGGCGGCGGGCTGCTCTCCGCGGCCGAGCACAGCCTCTCCTCCTGGATCTTCGGGGTGGCCGACGGCGCCGCCGCGGTCGCTCCCATCGACTTCGCCGGCGGCACGGTCGTCCACATCAACGCCGGCACCGCCGGTCTCGTCCTGGCCCTCGTCGTCGGCAAGCGGCTCGGCTTCGGCCGGACCGCGATGCGCCCGCACAACGTGCCGCTCGTCATGATCGGCGCCGGCCTGCTGTGGTTCGGCTGGTTCGGCTTCAACGCCGGCTCCGAGCTCGCGGCCGACGGCGTCGCCAGCCTCGTCTGGGTCAACACCACCGCCGCGACCGCGGCCGCCATCCTCGGCTGGTTGCTCGTGGAGAAGATCCGCGACGGGCACGCCACCTCCATCGGTGCCGCCTCCGGGGTCGTCGCCGGACTCGTCGCCATCACCCCCGCGTGCGGCGCCCTCTCGCCCGTCGGCTCGCTCGTCCTCGGCGCCGTCGCCGGCGGGCTCGCCGCCCTCGCCGTCGGGCTGAAGTACCGCTTCGGCTACGACGACTCGCTCGACGTCGTGGGTGTCCACCTCGTCGCCGGCCTGTGGGGCACCGTCGGTGCCGGCCTGCTCGCCACCGGCTCCGGCCTCTTCTACGGGGGCGGCGTGCAGCAGACCGTCCTCCAGGTCGTCGTCGCCCTCGTCAGCCTCGTCGTCTCGGCTGTCCTGACCTGGGTCATCGCCATGGCGCTCAAGCTCACGATGGGCTGGCGCGTCGACGAGGAGGACGAGGTCGCCGGCATCGACGCCGCCGAGCACGCCGAGTCCGCCTACGACCTCGTCGCCCGGGGAGGTCGCCTGGGCGTCACCTCCAGCGGCGCCCAGCACGATGCCCGTCACCACGAGGAGACCACCGAAGGAGCCCGAGCATGAAGCTCGTCACCGCCATCATCAAGCCCCACCAGATCGACGACGTGAAGGAGTCGCTCGAGGCCTTCGGCATCACCGGGATGACGGTGAGCGAGGCGAGCGGCTACGGCCGCCAGCGTGGGCACAGCGAGGTCTTCCGCGGTGCGGAGTACACCGTCGACTTCGTGCCGAAGATCCGCCTCGAGGTCCTCGTCGAGGACGTCGACGTCCAGTCGGTCGTCTCCGTCGTCGTCGCCGCCGCCCGCACCGGTCGCATCGGTGACGGCAAGGTCTGGGTGACCCCGGTCGAGGACGTCGTGCGCGTGCGCACCGGGGAGAAGGGCGTCGAGGCCATCTGAGCCTCGTCACCCCATGACCCGCCCCGTGCCCGACATGCGCGCCGTGCGCCTCGACCTCGCCGGCACCCGGGAGTTCACCGCTCCCGGGGCCGGCGCGGTCCGGCGTGCGGCCATCACCGCCGCCACCCGCACGTGGCTCGCCGAGCTCCACGCGGCCGCCGTCGGCGACCGCGAGGGGATCGCCCTGGCTGCCGTCGGGTCCCTCGGCCGTGGGTGGTCGGGTCCCCTGAGCGACCTCGACCTCGTGCTCGTGCACGACGGGCGCAGCGTCGCCGCCGGGGACCTCGCCGGCGCGGCGGAGCGGCTCTGGTACCCGATCTGGGACTCCGGCCTGGCCCTCGACCACTCCGTCCGCTCGGCCGCCCAGTGCCGCGCCGTCGCCCGCGACGACCTCTCGGCCGCCGTCGGCCTCCTCGACATCACGCACCTCGCCGGCGACGAGGACCTCGTCGCGGGCGTGCGCTCCACCGTCGCCCACGACTGGCGGGCCGGTGCCCGCACCCGGCTGCCGCAGTTCCTCGAGTCGGTGCGGGCCCGGCACCATCGCCACGGGGACCTCGGCCAGCAGATCGAACCCGACCTCAAGGAGGCCCTCGGCGGGATCCGCGACGTCACCGTGCTCCACGCCCTGACCCGGGCCTGGCTCACCGACCGCCCCCACGGCGCGGTCGACCCGGCGCTCGGGCGGCTGCTCGACGTGCGCGACGCCCTGCACGTCGTGAGCGGCCGGGGTCGCGACCGGCTGCTGCGCGAGGAGCACGACGCCGTCGCCGCGCTGCTCGGCCTGCCGGACGCCGACGAGCTGCTCACCCTCGTCTCGACCTCGGCCCGCACCATCGCGTGGGCCCTCGGGTCGACGATGCGGCGGGCCGGCCAGAGCCAGCGGGCCCGCACCCTGCGGGTCGGACCACGACGTCCCGCGATGTCACCGCTCGGGCACGGGCTCTTCGCCCACGACGGCGAGGCCGTCCTCGGCTCGACCCGCCTGGTCGCCAGCGACCCCACACTGCCGCTGCGCGCCGCCGTCGCCGCCGCCCGCAACCGGCTGCCCCTGGCGCCGCAGACCCTCACCAACCTCGCCACCTGCCCCGACCTGCCGAGCCCGTGGGACCGGCACGCGCTGGACCTGCTCACCGACCTGCTCGCCTCCGGACCGGGCCTCGAGACGGTCTGGGAGGGGCTCGACCAGGCCGGCGTGGTCGAGCGGTGGCTGCCCGAGTGGACCGCCGTGCGCTCCCGGCCCCAGCGCAACCCGGTGCACCGGCACACCGTCGACCGGCACCTGCTCGAGACCGTGGCGCAGGCGGCCGCGCTCACCCGCGACGTCGCCCGGCCCGACCTGCTGCTCCTGGCCGCCCTCCTGCACGACATCGGCAAGGTCGCCGGCGCGAGGGACCA
Organism: Janibacter terrae NBRC 107853; assembly: GCF_001591405.1. Classification (GTDB taxonomy): domain Bacteria; phylum Actinomycetota; class Actinomycetes; order Actinomycetales; family Dermatophilaceae; genus Janibacter; species Janibacter terrae. The sequence continues at coordinate 684,363 of NZ_BCUV01000006.1, read as the reverse complement.
CTCGCGCACCGGCGCCGGGATCGCCGAGCGCGTGCTCGCGCGGTGGGGCCTGCCCGACCCCGACCGGGAGGTCGTCGTGCTGCTCGTGCGCGAGCACCTCACCCTCGTCGAGACCGCGACGCGCCGGGACCTCGCCGAGCCGGCCACCGCGGCGAGCGTGTGCGAGCTCGTCGGGCAGGACGCGTCGACCTTCGAGCTGCTGCGGGCCCTCACCATCGCCGACGCCCGCGCCGCCGGCCCCAAGGCGTGGACCGACTGGCGCGCCAGCCTGCTCGACACCCTCACCGGCCAGGTGCGGGCCCTGCTCACCGGCAACGCGCCGCCCGTCCCGCCCCTCGCGCCCGCGCCGCAGGTCGATGACGCTGCCCTCGGGGACGTCGTCGCCGGGCGACCGCACGTGCGGGTCGAGCCGGGGCCCGGGGGATGGACCGTCACCGTGCACGCACAGGACCGGGTGGGCCTCTTCGCCGACACCGCGGGCCTCCTCGCCGCCCACGGCATGACGGTGCGACGGGCCCGGCTGGCGACCGTCGACGGCATCGCCGTGGACGAGTGGTTCGTCGAGTCGCCGGGCGGCGACCCCCCCGAACCCCTGCGCGTCACCGCGGGACTGCTCCGGCTCGGCGCCGGCGACCGTGCCGCGCTCGGCTCGCTCGCACGCCGCCGGGCGGCCGGCGGCGCGACCGCCGCCGGCGGGACGCGGGCCTTCGTGCTCCCGGGCGTCGGCGGCGGGGCCACCGTCATCGAGGTGCGTTCGCAGGACCGCCCCGGGCTGCTCCACGACATCGGCGTCGCGCTCGCAGGCCAGGACGTGGCCGTGCGGTCGGCGCACATCTCCACCTTCGCCGGCCAGACCCTGGACACCTTCTACGTGACCGGCCGCGACGGACGGGCGCTCGGCCCGGCGGCCGTGGCCCGCCTCCTCGCGACGGTGATCGACGCCTGCGACGGCGCGTGATCCTCCCTTCGCCGGGCGAGGACGAAGGGAGGGGACGCGGGCAAGTACCCTAGGCCGGGTGTTCACCAGCCTGTCCGACCGCCTGACCGCGACGTTCAAGAACCTCCGCGGCAAGGGGCGCCTGTCCGAGTCCGACGTCAACAAGACCGTCCGGGACATCCGGATGGCGCTCATCGACGCCGACGTGGCCCTGCCCGTCGTCAAGGAGTTCACCTCCGCGGTGCGCGAGCGCGCGACCGGCGCGGAGGTGAGCGGGGCGCTCAACCCGGCCCAGCAGGTCATCAAGATCGTCAACGAGGAGCTCGTGACGATCCTCGGCGGCAACACCCGCACGATCCAGTTCGCCAAGCGCCCGCCGACGGTCATCATGCTCGCCGGCCTCCAGGGCTCCGGCAAGACGACCTTCGCGGGCAAGCTCGGCGCCTGGCTCAAGGAGCAGGGGCACACCCCGATCCTCGTCGCGGCCGACCTGCAGCGACCCAATGCCGTCACCCAGCTCGAGGTCACCGGCCAGCGCGCCGGGGTCCCGGTCTTCGCCCCGGAGCGCGGCAACACCGGCGGCCACGACGCAGTCCTCGAGTCGGGGGAGGGCACCCGCTCCTTCGGTGACCCGGTCGTCGTCAGCCGCGCGGGCATCGCCCACGCCCAGAGCCAGCAGCACGACGTCGTCATCGTCGACACCGCCGGCCGTCTCGCCGTCGACGCCGAGCTGATGCAGCAGGCCGCGGACATCCGCGCCGCGGTCCAGCCCGACGAGGTCCTCTTCGTCATCGACGCGATGATCGGCCAGGCCGCGGTCGAGACCGCCCGCGCCTTCGCCGAGGGCGTCGACTTCACCGGTGTCGTCCTGTCCAAGCTCGACGGTGACGCCCGCGGTGGCGCCGCCCTGTCGGTGGCCGGCACGACCGGCCGACCGATCATGTTCGCCTCGACCGGCGAGCAGACCCGCGACATCGAGGTCTTCCACCCCGACCGCATGGCCAGCCGCATCCTCGACATGGGTGACGTCCTCACCCTCATCGAGCAGGCCGAGCGCGCCTTCGACCAGGGCCAGGCCGAGGAGATGCAGCGCAAGTTCCTCGCCGAGGAGGACTTCACCTTCAACGACTTCCTCGAGCAGATGTCGGCCATCAAGCGCATGGGCTCGCTGAAGTCGATGCTCAAGATGATGCCGGGCATGGGCCAGATGTCCGCCCAGCTCGACGCGCTCGACGAGCGCGAGTTCGACCGGGTCGAGGCCATGGTCCGCTCGATGACCCCCTTCGAGCGGACGCACCCCAAGCAGATCAACGGCTCGCGCCGCTCGCGCATCGCCAAGGGCTCCGGCGTCACCGTCTCCGAGGTCAACCAGCTGCTCGAGCGCTTCACCCAGGCGCAGAAGATGATGAAGCAGCTCGCCCGCGGCGGCGGCATGCCGGGGATGCCCGGCCTGCCCGGTGGCGGTGGCGGCGCCCGCAAGAAGCAGGCCAAGCAGGTCAAGAAGAAGGGCAAGTCGGGCAACCCCGCCAAGCGCGCCCAGCAGGAGCGCGAGGCGGCCGAGCGCTCTGCCAGCCGTCCGGCCGGCTCCGCCTTCGGCGGGCAGGGCGGTCAGGACCCCGTCGACCCGGCGAACCTCGACCCCAACCAGCTGCCCAAGGGCTTCGAGAAGTTCCTCGGCGGCCAGTGACCACGATGCGCCTCCCGGAGCTGCACGCGACCACGTCGGGCGAGTCCGGTCCTCGGGTCGCCTTCTGCCACGGGCTCTTCGGGCAGGGGCGCAACTGGACCCAGGTCGCCAAGGGCCTGTCCGACATCAGCCGGCCGACGCTCCTCGACATGCCCGACCACGGCCGCTCGCCGTGGACCGATGAGTTCACCTACACCGGTGCCGCCCGGATGGTGGGGGAGACCCTGCGCTCCATCGACGCGGACGAGCCGTGGATCGTCGTCGGCCACTCCATGGGCGGCAAGATCGCGATGCTGCTCGCCCTCCTCGAGCCCGAGCTCGTCGACCGCCTCGCCGTCGTCGACATCTCGCCCGCGGCGACGAGCAGCTTCACCGAGTTCGAGACCTACATCGCCGGCATGCAGGCCATGGACCTCGACGCCATCGCGACCCGTGCGGACGCCGACAAGGCGCTCGCACCGGCCGCACCGGACCCCGGCGTGCGCGCCTTCCTCCTGCAGAACCTGCGCCGCGAGGGCAGCGGCTGGCGGTGGCAGCCCAACCTCGAGGTCATCGGGCGGGACATCGCGACCATCGGCGGGTGGCCGGCCGACGAGATCGCCGGGCTGCCCCCCTTCGACCAGCCGGTGCTGTGGCTCTCCGGCGAGCGCTCGCAGTACGTCACCGACGACAACCTGGCGGAGATGCGCCGGCTCTTCCCGCGGATGCGGCACGTGGTGGTCAAGGGCGCCGGGCACTGGGTGCACTCCGAGCAGCCCGAGGTGACGATCGAGTCCCTCCGGGCGCTGGTGCTCAGCAGACGCTGACCCACCGGTGTGATGGACTGGCCGGACCCGACGAAAGGTCCTCCCATGTCCCGCATCGTCCTCATCGGCGGCCACGGCAAGGTCGCCCTCCTGCTCGCCCCGATCCTCGTCGAGCAGGGTCACGAGGTCACCTCCGTGATCCGCAACCCCGACCACGCCGCCGAGATCGAGGCGACCGGCGCCACCGCCCGGGTCGCCGACGTCGAGCAGCTCGACGTCCCAGGGCTGGCAGAGGTGCTCGAGGGCCACGACGCGGTCGTCTGGTCCGCCGGGGCCGGCGGCGGGGACCCGCAGCGCACCTACGCCGTCGACCCGGACAACCCCTTCTTCGCCTACGCCGAGGCCAAGGCGGCCGCCGACGAGCACCTGCGCGGCACCGACCTCGAGTGGACCGTCCTCGGCCCGAGCGGTCTCACCCTCGAGCCGGCGAGCGGCTCGATCGACGTCGGGGAGGGCGGTGGCACGGTGTCGCGCGCCAACGTCGCCCGGGTGGTGGCCGCGACCCTCGCCGACAGCGGCACGGTGCGCCGGACCATCGAGTTCCACGACGGGGCCACGCCGATCGCCGAGGCACTGCGCTGACGCGCGCGCTCGGGGGATAGCCTCGGCGGCATGGCTGATGTGCTGCGCGTCACGGGCGAGGTCCTCATCTCGGCGACCGAGAGCGTCCCCGAGCTGTGGGTGATCGACGGCAAGATCTCCTTCACCGCACCGACGTCCGGTGACGTCGAGACCGTCAGCGGGTACGTCCTGCCGGGGTTCGTCGATGCGCACTGCCACGTGGGGCTCGACGCCCACGGGGCGGTCGACGACGCGACGAGCGAGGCCCAGGCGGTGACCGACCGCGACGCCGGCACGCTGCTCATCCGCGATGCCGGGTCCCCGGCCGACACCCGGTGGATCGACGAGCGCGACGACCTGCCCAAGATCATCCGCGCCGGTCGCCACATCGCGCGGACCAGGCGCTACATCCGCAACTTCGCCCACGAGGTCGAGCCGGAGCAGCTCGTCTCCCGGGTGCGGGCTGAGGCCCGCGCCGGCGACGGCTGGGTCAAGCTCGTCGGGGACTGGATCGAGCGCGGCGTCGGGGACCTCGCCCCCTGCTGGCCACGCGAGGTGCTCGTGGAGGCGATCGCCGCCGCGCACGAGGAGGGGGCCCGGGTCACGGCGCACTGCTTCGGCGAGGAGTCGCTCGCCGACTTCGCGGCCGCCGGGACCGACTGCATCGAGCACGCGACCGGCCTCGTCCCCGAGACGATCTCGGCCTTCGCCGAGCAGGGCATCGCCATCGTGCCCACGCTCGTCAACATCGAGACCTTCCCCAAGATCGCGGCACCCGCCGCGGAGAAGTTCCCCGACTACCACCGCCACATGCTGCAGCTGCACGAGCGGCGCTTCGAGACGATCGCCGCGGCCCGGGACGCGGGCATCGACATCTACGTGGGCACGGACGCGGGCGGCTCGTTGCCGCACGGGCTCGTCGCCCAGGAGATGGAGCTGTTGACGCGCGCCGGCTTCTCGACGACCGAGGCGCTCGCCGCCGGCACCTGGGCCTCCCGCGAGTGGCTCGGCCGCCCCGCCATCACCGAAGGGGAGGACGCCGACCTCGTCGTCCTCGCCGAGGACCCGCGCGAGGACGTGCGGGCCTGCGGCACACCGGAGCACGTGATCCTGCGAGGCGCGCGGGTCGGCGGTCGCTGACGTCTGGCCGAGGCACCCCCTTCGCCCCATGAATATCGGGTCACCCGATAAACCACGGGTTCGCATGAGTTTCAAACTCCTGCTAACCCGGTGAATATCGGGTGACCCGATAAACGTGGGGCTGGTGTGACTCAGGCCGGCTCGCCCACCAGCTCGCGCTCATCCTGAGGCGTGGCCTCGGCGGCGGACTCGGCGCGGTGGGCGCGCAGGCTGTAGGCGACGGCGGCGATCCAGGCCGCCCAGACGAGGCCGTAGACGACCCACGTGGTGGGACCGTCGAGGGCGAGGCCGTCCTTGCCCATGATCGTGCGGGCGTTGGTCAGGACGATGATCCCGCCGACGAGCGAGCCGAGGATGCGCGGCGGGATGGTGCGCACGAGCCAGGCGGCGATGGGCGCGGCGATGGCGCCACCGATGAAGAGCATGGCGACCCACGAGAACCTGATCCCCTGCGAGCCGAGCGCGGCGAGGAACCCGAGGCTGGCGGCGACGGAGACGAGGAACTCGCTGGTGTCGATCGAGCCGATGACCTTGCGCGGCTCCAGGCGTCCGCTCGCGAGGATCGCGGGCGTGCCGACCGGGCCCCAGCCGCCGCCGCCGGTCGCATCGACGAATCCGCCGAAGAGGCCCAGCGGGGCGAGGAAGCGCTTGCGCAACCGGGTGCCGAGGCGGTCCTTGCGCAGCCCCTTGAAGGTGAAGCGCAGCAGGACGTAGAGGCCCAGCGCGAGCAGGATGCCGGACATGACGGGCTTGGCCGTCGAGGTGTCGAGGCTCGAGAGGAAGGTCGCCCCCGCAAAGGCGCCGAAGGCCCCGGGCACGCCGATCTTGAGCACGACCGGCCAGTCGACGTTGCCGAAGCGCCAGTGCGAGGCACCCGAGACGAGCGTCGTGCCGATCTCGGCGAGGTGGACCGTGGCGGACGCGGCGACTGGGTTGGTGCCGATGGCCAGCAGGAGCGTGGTGGTCGTGACGCCGTAGGCCATGCCGAGCGAGCCGTCGACGAGCTGGGCGAGCAGGCCGACGATGGCCAGGAGGACGAGCTTGCGCATACGGAGGACTCTTTCCGTGAGGAGTGTGCGGCGCTCCGTGGCGATCGGTTGATCTCCCACGAGATAAGCAGGAGTTTCACCCAACGTCTGCTTATCGGTCAAGTAACGCGGAGTTATGTCTCAGGGAGTGGTCGAGGTCGGATGCCACCCGCCCGCGATACTGGCGGCATGGACATCTCCGCCCGGTCGGACTACGCGGTCCGCGCGATGCTCACCCTCGCTGCCAACGGCGAAGGGGGGACCCCGGTCTCGGTCGTGCGGCTCGCCGCGGAGCAGGAGCTGCCCCGCAAGTTCCTCGAGGCGATCCTCGCGGACCTGCGTCGCGCCGAGCTCGTCGTGAGCCGGATGGGCGCCAACGGGGGCTACCTCCTCGCCCGGCCCGCGTCGCAGATCTCGGTCGGCGCGGTCATCCGGGCGGTCGACGGCCCGCTGGCCGAGGTGCGCGGGGAGCGCCCCCAGACGACGAGCTACGACGGCGCCGCGACCCACCTGCGCACGGTGTGGGTGGCGGTCCGCTCCAGCGTCCGCTCCGTCCTCGACGGCACGAGCCTGGCCGACGTGCTGAGCGGGGACTTCCCCGCGGCCGTGCAGGACGCGGTCGCCGCGCCCGGCGCCTGGGAGAACCGCTGACCGACGACGAAGGGGAGGTCGCAGCGATCGCTGCGACCTCCCCTTCGTCAGGCCGTCCTCAGAGGGCGCCCTTGCGCCACGGGCCGGTGATGGCGAAGGTGATGCCCGGGCTCTGCGCGTTGGCGAAGAGCCAGTTGCCGTTCTTCGGCTCGAAGGTCGAGCCGCACCACTCCGACCCCGTGTAGCTGCCGGCGCGCACCGTGCTGCCCGCCAGGCCGTTGCTCGGCAGGACCACGGTGTTCTGGGCGAAGGGGAAGATCTCGCCCGTCGCGGTCAGGCCGTGGAGGTACTCGCTGCCGCTGCCGTCCTCGCACAGGACGATGCCGCCGCGGGGCGAGACGCAGATGTTGTCGGGGTTGTTGAGCGTCTGGGCGCTCGGGGAGGCGATGAGGACGGTGAGCGTCCCGGCCTTCGGGTCGTACTCGAAGACCTGGCCCTGCTTGGCCGGGCCGCCGCTCGTGGAGACGATGTAGGCGCGGTCGTTGCCCCACCAGGCCCCCTCGAGCCGGGCGAACTGGGCGCCGCCCTTGGCGATGCCCTGGCGCACGGTGCTCGTCTCGCCCGGACCCGGGTCGGGCTGGTCGATGGTGACCCACGACAGGTCGCTGTAGGTGACGCCCGTGCCGTCGCCGTACGTCTGGTACGTCGCGGACCCGATGGCGAGCATCTGCAGCTGTCCGCCGTCGGCGAGCCGGCCCGGGGTCGTCGGGACGAAGCGGTAGAGGCCGGACGGGGTCGCGTCCTCGGTGAGGTAGACGATGCCGGTCGAGGGGTCGACGCAGGTCGCCTCGTGCGAGAACCGGCCCATCTCCTTGATCGGCGTGGCGTCGCTCATGCCCTTCGCCGGCACCTCGAAGACGTAGCCGTGGCGCGTGCCGTCGGCGGCGATGTGCGTGGTCTCCTCGCAGGAGAGCCAGGTGCCCCAGGGGGTCGGGCCGCCCGCGCAGTTGCGCACGGTGCCGGCGAGGGAGGCGTAGGACTCGACGAGCTCACCGGCGTCAGGGTCGAAGACGAGGGTGGTCGTGCCACCTGCGCCCTCGAGGGCGTCGTAGGCGGGGGTGGCGTAGGCGCTGCCCGTGCCGTTCTCGTGGTTGCGGACGAGGCGCACGAAGTCACCGTCGCGGAAGGCGGCCATGCCGTCGTGCATCGCCGGGGTGGGGCGGCCGTCGGACATCATCGAGCCGGTCCACCCGAAGGTGAGGTACTCGAAGCCCCTGGGCAGCGAGATGAGCTCGAGGCCGGTGGTCTGGTCCTTGGTCGGACGCAGCGGGCCGTAGTCGGGGCCGAAGGGCTGTCGGGCCATCGGGGCCGCACCGGCGGTGCGCGCGCCGAGGGCGCCGAGCGGGCCGAGGGCAGCGAGGGCGGCCGCGCCCTGGATGATCGTGCGACGCTGGACGAAGGGGGACTGCTCGGTGCTCACGAAGATGTTCTCCTTGATCAGGGGCTCGGTCGCCGGACGAGGGCCGGGACGTGAGCCAGCCAACGGCCGGTGGGCGACGTGACGGTGACCGGGAGAGCAACTGGCGGGGGCCGCAGGGTGACGCGTCGGGGCCGGTTTTGGCCGGGCGCTGCCCCGCGTGGAAGAATCCCCCTTCGTACCCGTCCGCGCCGGGGATCCCTCCTGCGCGCCGGATGCCTACACCCCGAGCCCGATACCCCGTGCGAACCGCGCACGGTCTCGCCGTGCTCACGAAACGAAGGGACCACACACGTGGCCGTCAAGATCCGTCTGAAGCGCATGGGCAAGATCCGCGCTCCGTTCTACCGCGTCGTCGTCATGGACTCGCGCGCCAAGCGCGATGGCCGGGCCATCGAGGAGATCGGCAAGTACCACCCCACCGAGGAGCCCTCGGTCATCGACATCGACAGCGAGCGCGCCCAGTACTGGCTCTCCCAGGGCGCCCAGCCCACCGAGGCCGTCGCCGCGCTGCTCAAGGTCACCGGTGACTGGCAGAAGTACAAGGGCGAGCCCGGTGCCGAGGGCACGCTGAAGGTCAAGGAGCCCAAGACCTCCAAGAAGGACCTCTACGAGGCCGCCCTCGCCAACTCCGACAAGGACGCCTCCGAGCACGAGGCCATCACGGCGAAGAAGAAGGCCGACAAGGAGGCCGCCGACAAGAAGGCTGCCGCCGAGGCCAAGGCCGCCGAGGCCAAGGCCGCCGAGGCCAAGGCCGCCGAGGCCAAGGCCGCCGAGGAGGCCGCTGCCGAGGCTCCCGCCGAGGAGGCCCCGGCCGAGGCCGAGACCACCGAGGCCTGAGATGCTCGACGAGGCGCTCGAGCACCTGGTCACCGGCATCGTCGACCACAAGGACGACGTCGTCGTCCGGAGCAAGAACCTGCGTCGCGGGCAGATCCTCGAGGTGCGCGTGCACCCCGACGACCTCGGCCGCGTCATCGGTCGCTCCGGCCGGACCGCCTCCGCGCTCCGCACCGTCCTCACCGCTCTCTCGGGCGGGGAGAACGTGCGGATCGACATCGTCGACACCGACCGCGAGCGCTGATCCAGCGCGGGCCGTCAGCACGCGCGCATGGCCGTCACCCCCACCGGGGTGGCGGCCATTCGCCATGTCGGGGCGCGGAATCGTAGGTTGTCCCGCATGACTGACACCGACGGCCACGTCGTCGCTCGCATCGGCAAGCCCCACGCGCTGCGTGGCGAGGTGACCGTGCAGCTGCACACCGACGACCCGGAGTCACGGCTCGTGCCGGGTACCGTCTTCGACACCCGCGCCGGGCCCGGGTCGGGCGTGCCGCGCCGGCTGACCCTGGCAACGACCCGCGTCCACCGCGGGATCTGGCTCCTCGGGTTCGAGGAGGTCCAGGACCGCACCGGCGCGGAGTCCCTGCGCGGCACGCGCCTGGTCCTCGCGGCGGAGGCCTTCGAGGACGAGGACGACGACGAGGGCTGGTACGAGGCGGACCTCGTCGGCCTCACCGCCCGGACCCCGGACGGCGAGGTCGTCGGCGAGGTCGTCGCCCTGGAGCTCGGCGCCGCCCAGGACCGGCTCGTGCTGCGGCGACCGGACGGCACGCGGGCTCTCGTCCCCTTCGTCGAGGCGATCGTGCCGGAGGTCGACCCCGAGGCCGGCCGGCTCGTCGTCGACGCGCCTCCCGGCCTGCTCGACCTCGACTCGTCGGGGGAGTGAGCCGTGCGCATCGACGCCGTCTCGATCTTCCCGGAGTACCTCGCCGCGCTCGACATCTCGCTCATCGGCAAGGCCCGGCGGGACGGGATCATCGACCTGCGCGTGCACGACCTGCGCGACTTCGCGCACGACCGGCACCGCACGGTCGACGACACCCCGTACGGCGGGGGTGCGGGCATGGTGATGAAGCCCCAGCCCTGGAGCGAGGCGCTCACCCACGTGCTCGACTCGGCGGACGAGGGCACCGGCGCGGCACCGGTCCTCGTCGTCCCGGGCCCGGGCGGCGAGCGGTTCACCCAGGGGACGGCGCGCGAGCTCGCCCGGGCGCCGTGGATCGCCTTCGCCTGCGGCCGCTACGAGGGCATCGACGAGCGCGTCTACGAGTGGGCCGCCGAGCGCATGCCGGTGCGGGTCATCTCGCTCGGCGACTACGTCCTCAACGGCGGCGAGGTGGCCGTCCTCGCGATGGTCGAGGCGATCGGCCGGCTGCTGCCGGGCGTCGTCGGCAACGCCGAGTCGCTCGTCGAGGAGTCGCACGAAGGGGGTCTGCTCGAGTACCCGATCTACACCAAGCCGTCGGTGTGGGACGGGGGTGACGGCGTCGCACGGGCCGTGCCCGAGGTGCTCCTCGGGGGCAACCACGGGGCGATCGCGCGGTGGCGGCACGAGCAGCGGCTCGAGCGGACGGCAGCGCGCCGACCGGACCTGCTCCACGTCGCGGCGACCACCGAGGAGCTCGCCGGGCTCGAGCACTCCGTCGCCACCCGCGCCGACGCGCCGGAGCTCACCGTGCTGCAGAAGGCCTGCTGGATCGAGATGGTGACCCCGCCGGAGCTCTGGCGGGGTGCGCCCGCGGAGGACGCAGCGACCGTGGCCGAGGGCCTCCGGCACTGGACGACCCACCTCTTCCGCGCGGGGGACCGGCTCGTGGGCTCGGTGCGCGTGCGACGCGACCCGCGGGATCCCACGACCTGGCAGATCGGCCGGCTCATGGTCGTCCCCGACCTGCAGGGCAGGGGACTCGGGCGGGCCCTGCTCGCGCACGCCGAGGCCCTCGCCCCGACCGACACGAGCACCCTGTGGCTCGACGCCGGCGCGGACCAGCCGCGCCTGCTGCGGTTCTGCACCAAGGCCGGCTACCGGGTCGTCGGCCCGGGGGAGGAGCCCGGCACCGTCGACCTGCGTCGGCCGCGCCGTCGCTGAGGGCGCCCCGCCCCACGATTTCTGGTCACCCGCCCACCTCTGGCAGAATCGGACATCGCGCTCATGGACACCGCCCCTGCCACAGGGGGAGTGCCCGGGACGAGGCCTTGGCCCCGACCCGACGGCACGCGGCGGTGGGTGCGACTCCTCATACATCACTGACGAGGGCGGACGGCCTGTGGCGTCCGCAGGAAAGCGACAGCGCCATGCAGCGTTTCGACGAGATCGACAAGGCGTCCCTGCGGGACGACATCCCCGAGTTCCGGGCCGGTGACACCCTCAAGGTGCACGTGAAGGTCATCGAGGGCAGCCGCTCCCGTGTCCAGGTCTTCCAGGGCGTCGTGATCCGTCGTCACGGCGGCGGCATCGGTGAGACCTTCACCGTCCGCAAGGTCTCCTTCGGTGTCGGCGTGGAGCGGACCTTCCCGATCCACACCCCGGTCATCGAGAAGATCGAGGTCGCCACCCGCGGTGACGTCCGCCGCGCCAAGCTCTACTACCTGCGCAACCTCCGCGGCAAGGCCGCTCGCATCCGCGAGCGTCGCGACACCCCCGCGAGCTGATCTGCCGCAGATCGCGACCCGCGCGGGTCGTAGGCTGACCCCGATGTCGACCGATCCCGCCCCGGACGCAGCTGCGTCGACCCCCGCCGGTGACCCGGCGGGGGTCGATGTGCGTCCGGCCCGGCGGCTGATGCTCGAGATCGCGGTCGCGGTCCTGCTCGTCATGCTGGTGCGGGCCTTCGTCATGCAGTCCTTCCACGTCCCGAGCTCCTCGATGGAGCCGACGATCGCCCCCGGCGACCGGGTCGTGGTCACCAAGATCGGTGCCTCGCGCGTCGAGCGCGGCGACGTCATCGTCTTCGACGGCACGGACACCTTCGCGGCCGCCGACCGCACCCCCTTCGTCTCCGACGGGTTCGTCGGGCGCACGCTCTCCGCGGTCGCCTCCACCCTCTCGATCGACCTGGGCGAGCAGGACTTCCTCAAGCGCGTCGCCGGGGTCGGCGGCGACCGGGTCGCGTGCACCCCGGAGCGGGGGCTCGTGGTCAACGGCGAGGTCGTGCCCGAGCCGTACCTGGCGCCGGGGACGAGGGCGTGCGGGACCCCCTTCGACGTCGAGGTCCCCCCGGGTCGGCTCTTCGTGCTCGGCGACAACCGGGGCGACTCGGTCGACTCGCGCAGCCACCTCGGCGACCCCGGCGGTGGCATGGTGCCGGTCGACGACGTCGTCGGGCACGTCGCCTGGCGCTACTGGCCGATGGACCGCATCGGCGGCACCGGGTCCTGAGCGACCCGACCCCGACATGGCCGGGGTGCTTGGCGCCGATGGGTCGCCCGAGCAGCGATACTGGAGAGCGATGTCGCCCGAGCGGTTTGGGCGCGGAGTAGAGATGAGACCTGTGGCACACGATCCTGACTCGGCCCATGCGGAGGCCGAGGACGCCGAGCGCGAGAGCGCCCGCACCGACCGCGAACGTCGCGGTGCCGGCGCCCGACTCGGGGCCGCGGTCCGTGAGGTCGTGGTGGTCCTGGCGATGGCCCTGGCCCTGTCCTTCGTCGTCAAGACCTTCTTCGTGCAGGCCTTCTTCATCCCGAGCCAGTCGATGGAGGACACCCTGCTCGTCGGCGACCGGATCGTCGTCTCCAAGCTCACGCCCGGGCCCTTCGAGATCAAGCGCGGTGACATCGTCGTCTTCGAGGACCCGGGTGACTGGCTGAGCCCCACGCCCGAGGCCAACCGCGGGGCGGTGCTCAACGGCCTGCGCGACGCCCTGATGTTCGTCGGGCTGCTGCCCGACACCTCCGAGGGCCACCTCATCAAGCGCGTCATCGGCATGCCGGGCGACCACGTCCAGTGCTGCGACGCCGAGGGGCGCCTCCTCGTCAACGGCGAGCCGATCGAGGAGGCGACGTACCTCAAGCAGGGCGCCGAGCCGAGCCAGCAGGAGTTCGACATCACCGTCCCGAGCGGTCGTCTGTGGGTCATGGGCGACAACCGCGGCGACTCCTCCGACTCCCGCTTCCACGACCCCAGCGGCGACGGGCGGACCGGGTCGGTGCCCGAGGACCTCGTCGTCGGCAAGGCGGTGGTCACCGTGTGGCCCTTCGACCGGATGGGTGGGCTGTCCGGTCACCACGACGTCTTCTCCCAGGTCCCTGAGGCGGGGAGCAACCGCTCGCTCGGCCCGCCGCCGGGCGAGCCGCACACGTCGTGACCGCACCCGGCCGCGCACCCCGGTCCGGGCGGCCCAGCCTGCGCGTCGAGCGTGAGCTGCAGCGCGCGGGTCACCGCGTGCTCGCGGGCATGGACGAGGTCGGTCGCGGTGCGCTCGCGGGCCCGGTGAGCGTCGGCGTCGTCGTCATCGACGAGACCTGCCGCAGCGCCCCCGCCGGCGTGCGCGACTCCAAGCTGCTGACCCCTGCAGCGCGGGGCGCGATGGTCCCCCGGCTGCAGCGGTGGGCGCTGGCGCACGCGGTGGGCCACGCCCTGCCGGCCGAGATCGACCAGGTCGGGATCATCGCGGCCCTGCGCCTGGCCGGACGCCGCGCCCTGGCGCAGCTGCCCGTCGTGCCCGACCTCGTCCTGCTCGACGGCAACCACGACTGGCTGACCGACCCCGAGGAGGTCGGGCTGCTCGCCGAGATCGCCGGTGGGGCGTCGACGCCGCCGGTGCGCACGATGATCAAGGCCGACCTGCGGTGCAGCTCGGTCGCGGCCGCGAGCGTGCTCGCCAAGGTCGAGCGGGACGCCCGCATGGTCGAGCTGGACCGCGAGCACCCGCAGTACGGGTGGGCCGACAACAAGGGGTACTCCGCGTCGGCGCACCTCGACGCGCTGACGGCCCACGGGGCCTGCGTGCAGCACCGCCGCTCGTGGGCGCTGCCGGGGGTGGGCGTCATCGCGCCCCGCCTCGTGGGAGATGATGATGGGGCCTGCGGCGACGACGCGCTCGTGGCCGGCACGACGAGCGGAGGGAGGCCCCGGTGAGCTCGGAGGACCTGGAGAAGTACGAGACCGAGATGGAGCTCGCGCTCTACCGCGAGTACCGCGACGTGGTGCACCTCTTCAGCCACGTCGTCGAGACCGAGCGTCGCTTCTACCTCGCCAACAGCGTCGACGTGAAGGTCCGCGGCGAGGGGGCCGAGGTCTACTTCGAGGTGACGATGCAGGACGCGTGGGTGTGGGACATCTACCGTCCGGCGCGCTTCGCCAAGCAGGTGCGTGTCGTGACCTTCAAGGACGTCAACGTCGAGGAGCTGGCCAAGTCGGAGCTGGCGATGCCGCAGGACGGCTTCTAGCCGTATCCGCAGACCCCTCTCGCCCCGCGCGTCGATCCACAGGTCGGTGAGGACCGCGGCGAAGGGGGACCACCCACCGTTGACTGGCGGTGGAGGTGGTCGTCATGACCCAGCAGAGACCCGCACGTGTGCGCGTGGGAGCAGCGGGCGAGGAGTTCGCAGAGGAGTACCTGACCGGCCGGGGGATGCAGGTCCTGGACCGCAACTGGCGCTGTCGCGAGGGGGAGATCGACCTCGTCCTGCGCGACGGCGACGTGATCGTCGTGTGCGAGGTGAAGACCCGCCGCACGACCACCTACGGGTACCCGGTCGAGGCGATCACCCGGGCCAAGCTGGGACGCCTGCGCCGGCTCGCCGGGCGGTGGCTCGCCGAGCACGAGGTCGACCACCACGGGGTCCGCCTGGACGTCGTGGGGCTGCTCGGAGAGCAGGGTCGCTACGAGGTGCAGCACATCCCGGGGGTCGGGCGATGAGCATCGCCGTGACGCGCGGCGTGGCGCTGCGCGGGGTCACCGGGCACCTCGTCGAGATCGAGTGCCATGCCGGGCAGGGGCTGCCGACCTTCGACGTGGGCGGCCTGCCCGACCGGGCGCTGCGCCAGGCGCCGCAGCGGGTGCGCTCTGCGGCCATCTCCGCCGGCGTCTCGCTCAACACGGCCCACCTGTCGGTGAACCTCTCCCCGGCATCGATCCCCAAGCACGGCACCGGGTTCGACCTCGGCATCGCCGTCGTCGCGCTCGCCGCCTGCGGCGAGCTGCCGGCAGCGAGCGCTCGGCCGGTCGTGCACCTGGCCGAGCTCGGGCTCGACGGTCGCCTGCGGCACGTCGCCGGGGTCCTGCCCGCGGTGCTGGCCGCCCAGGCTGCCGGGTGCGAGCAGGTCGTCGTGGCACCCGAGGACGTCGCCGAGGCCCGGCTGGTCGAGGGCATGCGGGTCTCCACCGCCGCGACCCTCGAGGACCTCGTCATGGCCTACCGCCGGTTGCCCCGCGGAGGCGTCCTGCCGCTCGCGGAGGACCCGCCCGTCCCGGAGTCGACGGAGCGCGAGCGACCGATCGACCTCGCCGACGTGTCCGGGCAGCACGAGGCGCGCACCGCGCTGCTCCTCGCCGCGGCCGGTGGTCACCACCTCCTGCTCAACGGACCGCCCGGCTCGGGCAAGACGATGCTCGCCGAGCGGCTGGTGACGATCCTGCCGCCCCTCACCCGCGACCAGGCGCTCGAGACGCTCGCGATCAGGTCGCTCGTCGGGGCCGTGCCGGACTCGGGGATCGACCTCGTCCCGCCCTTCGTCGCCCCGCACCACTCGGCGAGCGTCGCCGCCCTCGTCGGTGGTGGGTCCGGGGCCGTCCTGCCGGGCGCGGTGTCCCAGGCGCACCACGGCGTCCTCTTCCTCGACGAGGCCGCCGAGTTCGGTGGGGCGGTCCTCCAAGCACTGCGCCAACCCCTGGAGTCCGGTGAGGTCGTCATCGCCCGCGCCCGGGAACGTGTCTCGTACCCGGCGCGCGTGCAGCTCGTGCTCGCCGCCAACCCCTGCCCCTGCGGGGAGGGGCACGGCAAGGGGCTCAGCTGCCGCTGCCGACCCACCGAGCGACGCGCCTATGCCGCACGCCTCAGCGGGCCGCTGCTCGACCGGGTCGACATCCAGGTGCAGGTGCCCAAGGTGAGCCTGGCCGACCTCAACGAGGCCGCGCCCGACACGAGCGCGGCCGTCGCCACCCGCGTCGTCGAGGCGCGCTCGGCGCAGGCACGCCGCTGGTCGACCCACGGGTGGGTGCTCAACAGCCAGGTGCCCGGACCGGTGCTGCGGCGGCGCCCCTTCCGCCTGTCGTCCCAGACGACCTCCACCCTGGACCGGGCTCTGGACCTGGGGCAGGTCACGCTCCGCGGCTACGACCGCGTCCTGCGGCTGGCGTGGACCTCGGCCGACCTCAACGGCCGGACCACACCGAGCCGCGTCGACGTCGGGCTGGCGCTGATGTACCGCACGCAGGGCGCGGTGGCGGCATGAGCCGGACGGGAGGCAGCGCCCCGACGCGGGCGGAGACGGCTCGAGCCCACGCCCAGGTCGGCACGGACGAGCGGCGTGCGCGCATCGCCTGGTCACGGGTGCTGGAGAGCCGGCGGGAGCGGCCGAGCGACTCGCGACCGGCGCTCTTCGACGACATCTGGTCGCTGGGCCACGTCGAGGCGTGGCACCGGCTCGTCGACGGTGACCTGCCCCGCTGCGCCAGCGCTCGGGTGCACGTCGCCGGTGTCGACGTCGACGCCGAGCTCGACCGGGTGGCGAGGACCCGGTCCCGGGTGGTCGTCCCCGGGGACGCGGACTGGCCAGCGGCCCTGTCCGACACCGACATCCAGCCGCACCTGCTGCACGTGCGGGGCGGGGGCTGCCTCGCCGACCTCACCCGCAGGGCCGTGGCCGTCGTCGGGTCGCGTGCCAGCACCGGCTACGGCGAGGCGGTCTCGCGCGAGCTGGGGGCCGGCCTCGCCGGTCGTGGCTGGACGGTCGTGTCGGGGGCGGCGTTCGGCATCGACGCCGCCGCCCACCAGGGATCGCTCGCGGTCGACGGTCCGTGCGTCGCCGTGCTCCCGTGCGGGCCCGAGCGGGTCTACCCCGAGGGCAACCGCCGGCTCGTCGAGGCGGTCGCCGAGGGCGGCGCGGTCGTCACCGAGCTGGCGACGGGGACCGTGGCCATGCGACACCGCTTCCTCGCTCGCAACCGGATCATCGCGGCGCTGTCCTCGGTGACCGTCGTCGTCGAGGCGGGGCTGCGGTCGGGCTCGCTCAACACCGCCAACTGGGCGCAGCACCTCGGGCGACAGGTCGGGGCAGTGCCCGGCCCCGTCACGCAGATGTCCTCGGCGGGGTGCCACGAGTCGATCCGCAAGGGCCAGGCCGGGATCGTCACCGACACCGATGACGTCCTCGCCCTGGCCCGCCCCATCGGCGAGGGGCTCGACGAGGAGGAGGTCGAGCTGCTCGGCCCGGCCCGCGCGCTCGACGTCCTGACGTCGACGCAGCGCCGGGTCCACGACCTGCTCCAGGTGCGCCGGGCCACCCGGGCCGACGAGATCGCGACCGAGCTCGTGGTGCCCCTCGAGGAGGTCTTCGCCGACCTCGCGGCCATGGAGCTCGACGCGTGGGCCGTCCAGGACGGCGTCGGCGGCTGGCGGCGCGGCCCCGGACCCGAGCGCGGGGGGTGAGGGCGCGGGCTGCCGCAGCCTCCGCGCCGGCGCCGCCCCGTCGTGGCACCGTGGGGGAGTGAGCCCGACACCGACACCCCAGCCGACCCCCTCGTGGGTGGCCGACGCGGTCGAGGCCTTCGTCGCGCACCTCGAGCGCGAGCGCGACCGGTCGGGGCACACCGTGCGGGCCTACGCCGGCGACGTGCGGGGCTGCCTGGCCTGGTGCGCCGCCGACGGGGCGGGCGCACCGGCCGACGTCACGCTGGCCCAGCTGCGGGCCTGGCTCGGCACCCTCGCGGCCGAGGGGGCCGCCCGGTCGACGCTGTCGCGGCGCTCGGCGGCCGTCCGCACCTTCTTCGCCTGGGCCCGGCGCACCGGTCGCGTCGACGTCGACCCGGCGCTGCGACTCGCCTCGCCGAAGCGGCAGCGCACCCTGCCCGACGTGCTCAGCCGGGAGAGCGCCACCGCGGTCCTCGACATCGCCGCGGTGGCCGCGGACGACGACGACCCGATCCATCTGCGCAACCGAGCCGTACTGGAGCTGCTGTACGCGACCGGCATCCGGGTCAGCGAGCTCACGGGCCTCGACGTCGACGACGCCGACCGGGACCGGCGCGTCGTCCGCGTGCTCGGCAAGGGCCGCAAGGAGCGGGTCGTGCCCTTCGGGCTCCCCGCCGACGAGGCGCTGGGCGAGTGGCTCGTGCGCGGCCGTCCCCGGGTGGCGACGGCCGCGTCCGGGCCGGCGCTCTTCCTCGGCCGCCGGGGTCGCAGGGTCGACCCCCGGCAGGTGCGCGAGGTCGTCCACGCGCTGCTCGCGCACGTGCCCGACGCCCCCGACGTGGGCCCGCACGGCCTGCGCCACTCCGCGGCCACCCACCTCCTCGAGGGCGGCGCCGACCTGCGGATGGTGCAGGAGCTGCTCGGCCACTCGTCCCTGGCGACGACGCAGATCTACACCCACGTCTCCCTCGACCGGCTGCGGCGCAGCTACGAGCAGGCCCACCCGCGCGCCTGAGCGATCACCTGGCGTCGAGGGGGAGGAGCACGACCCGGCGGGCGCCGAAGAAGGTCATCGGGTCGAGGTAGTCGTCCCCGCGCCTGGCGCCCAGGTGCAGGCAGGCGGCAGGCACGCAGTGGCCCGGCTCCACGCCGAGCCGCCCGAGGCCCTGACCGCGACGGACCCGCTGGCCCACCCTCAGGGCCGAGTCGACGGGCTCGTAGGTGCTGCGCACGCCGTCGGCGTGGGTGACGCTCACCGTCCCGCGCCCGGCGATCCGTCCGCGGTGCGACACGACGCCGTCCGTCACCGCGGTGACCCGGTCGCCACGGCGCGCGGCCAGGTCGATGCCGCGATGGCCCGCCCCCCACCGCTGCGCAGGGGCATCGAAGGCAGCGACGACCGCTGGTCGCGCACCACCCCCCACCGGCCAGGACCACCGGGCAGCCGCCGGGGGCGGGGGAGGTCCGACGAGGGCTCCGGCGAGGGCCAGGGCGACGAGGGGGACGGTGCTCATGGTCCGAGGGTGGCCCCCTTCGCCCGACGCGCGCGGGGCCGGGCGCGGGCTGGGGACGGGCGCGCGGGCCGCGACCGGTCTGTGGATCAGGCGGTGTGGGCGACGAGGCGCCGGCAGGCCTCCTCGAGCACCGGCTCCTGCTTGCAGAACGCGAAGCGCACGAGGGAGGCGGTCGGGCCAGGGTCGTCGCAGAAGACGGACACCGGCACGGCGGCCACGCCCGCGGCGGCAGGCAGCCCCAGGCACCACGTGGCCGCGTCGGTGACGCCGAGCGGCGCGGCGTCGGCGACGACGAAGTAGGTGCCGTCGCTGGGCCGCACGTCGAAGCCCGCCTCGCGCAGGCCGCCCACGAGCAGGTCGCGGCGCGACCGGAGCGAGAGCGTCAGCTCGTCGAGGAGCGCGGGGCCGAGGTCGAGGGCGTGGGCGACCGCGTGCTGCAGGGGGGAGGCCGTCGTGAAGGTGAGGAACTGCTTGACGACGCGCGCCGCCCGCACGAGGGGCGCCGGGCCGCTCACCCAGCCGACCTTCCACCCGGTGACGGAGAAGAACTTGCCCGCCGAGCCGATCGTGAGCGTCCGCTCGGCCATGCCCGGCAGGGTCGCGATCGGCACGTGCGGGACGTCGTAGGTCAGGTGCTCGTACACCTCGTCGCTGATGACGACCACGTCGTGGCGCCGGGCGAGCTCGGCGACGACCTCGAGCTCGGCGCGGGTGAAGACCTTGCCGGTCGGGTTGTGCGGGGAGTTGAGCAGGACCGCACGGGTCCGGTCGGAGAAGGCGGCGGCCAGCCCGGCCGGGTCGAAGGAGAGGTCCGGGACGTCCAGCGGGACCGCCCGCTTGACCCCGCCGGCGAGGGCGATGCCCGCCGAGTAGCAGTCGTACGAGGGCTCGAAGGTCACGACCTCGTCGCCCGGCTCGACCAGCCCGAGCAGGCACGCGACGATCGCCTCGGTCGCGCCCGAGGTCACGAGCACCTCGCTGCCCGGATCGGGGCGGAGGGAGTGGTGCCGCTCCTGGTGGCGGGCGATCGCCTCCCGCAGGGCAGGGATCCCGATCGAGGGCGGGTACTGGTTGTGGCCGGCGGCGATCGCCGCGCGGGCAGCCTCGAGGACCTGGGGAGGGCCGTCGGTGTCGGGGAAGCCCTGCCCGAGGTTGACCGCGTCGTGCTCGAGGGCGAGCGCCGACATCGTCGCGAAGATCGTCTCGGCGTGCGGGCGCATCCGGGCCACGAGGGGGTCGCTCATGCACCCGACCCTAGGGGAGCGGGCGATTTCTCCCCTTCGTCCGGCGGCCGTAGGATGGGGGGCACATCCAGTCTGTCTGGATGAATTCGCGTGTTCCTCACCGTGTGACGAGATCTCTCTCCGAACCCGGGGCGCACCACGGCAGTCCCCTCCGACCACCCGGTCGGATCGGGCGGGGTGGGTCGGGACACCAGGCACACAACTGACAACCCTTCGACGAGAGGACTTCGGCATGGCCGTCGTCACCATGCGCCAGCTCCTGGAGAGCGGCGTCCACTTCGGGCACCAGACCCGACGCTGGAACCCCAAGATGAAGCGCTTCATCATGACCGAGCGCAACGGCATCTACATCATCGACCTGCAGCAGTCGCTGACCTACATCAACGACGCCTACGAGTTCGTCAAGCAGACGGTGTCCCACGGCGGGACCATCCTGTTCGTCGGCACCAAGAAGCAGGCGCAGGAGCCGATCGCCGAGCAGGCGACGCGCGTCGGGATGCCCTACGTCAACCACCGCTGGCTCGGTGGCATGCTCACCAACTTCCAGACGATCTCCAAGCGCCTCACGCGTCTGAAGGAGCTCGAGGAGCTCGACTTCGACACCGTGGCCGGCTCCGGCTACACCAAGAAGGAGCTCCTCATCCTTCGCCGTGAGAAGGACAAGCTGGAGAAGACCCTCGGTGGCATCCGCAACATGGCCAAGGTCCCCTCGGCCGTGTGGATCGTCGACACCAAGAAGGAGCACCTCGCCGTCGACGAGGCGCGCAAGCTGGGCCTGCCGGTCATCGCGATCCTCGACACCAACTGCGACCCCGACGAGGTCGACTACAAGATCCCCGGCAACGACGACGCCATCCGCTCCGTCACCCTGCTGACCCGCGTCGTCGCCGACGCGGTCGCCGACGGCCTGATGTCGCGTGGTGGCGGCAACGCCAACGCCGGTGCTGCCGCCGAGGCCGAGCCGATGGCCGAGTGGGAGCGTGAGCTCCTGGCCGGTGAGGCCGCGACCGCTGAGGCCCCCGCCGAGGCGGCCCCCGCCGAGGCCGCGACCGAGACCGCGATCGCCGAGGCCCCCGCCGAGACCGCGACCGAGGGCGTCGACGCCCCGGCCGCCACCGAGGCGCCGGCCGTGGACGTGCCGTCCGCCGAGCCGACCCCCGAGGCCTGAGCACCACCTCACCGACCACCGTCACACCTCACATAGGAGAACGGGACACACATGGCGAACTACACCGCCGCTGACATCAAGGAGCTGCGCGAGCGCACCGGCGCCGGCATGCTCGACGTGAAGAAGGCGCTCGACGAGGCCGATGGCGACAAGTCCAAGGCGCAGGAGCTGCTCCGGATCAAGGGCCTGAAGGGCGTCACCAAGCGCGAGGGTCGCACGACCTCCAACGGGCTCGTCGTCGCCCAGGCCGAGGCCGGCGTCGGCACCCTCGTCGAGGTCCTCTGCGAGACCGACTTCGTCGCCAAGGGCGAGAAGTTCGGCGCCCTCGCGGACGAGGTCCTCGCCGCGGCCGTCGCGGCCAAGGCCACCGACGCGGACAGCCTCCTGGCTGCCCCCGCCGGCGACAAGACCGTCAAGGACCTCCTCGACGACGCCAACGCCACCATCGGCGAGAAGATCGAGGTCAAGCGGGTCGCCCGCGTCGAGGCCCCCCGGGTCTCGGCCTACCTGCACAAGACCAGCCCCGACCTGCCGGCCCAGATCGGTGTCCTGGTGGGCACCGAGGGCGGCGACGACAAGGTGGCGCGGGACGTCGCGATGCACATCGCGGCCTTCAGCCCCACCGTCCTCACCCGCGACGAGATCGACGCCGACGTCGTCGCCAACGAGCGTCGCATCGCCGAGGAGACGGCCAAGGAGGAGGGCAAGCCCGAGGCGGCCCTGCCCAAGATCGTCGAGGGTCGCGTGGGGGGCTTCTTCAAGGAGAACGTCCTGCTCGACCAGCCCTTCGCCAAGGACTCCAAGAAGTCCGTCGGCAAGGTCCTCGAGGAGGCCGGCGCGAGCGCCACGCAGTTCGCGCGCTTCCGCGTCGGTTCCTGACCGCGCAGCACCCCATGAAGGGGGCCGCACCCGATCACCGGGTGCGGCCCCCTTCGTCGTGGGTGGTCATGGGCACCATCTCGACTGTGGAAGGATCGGGTGACCCAGCACGCGATCCACCAGGGAGCAGCACGTGACCGACCAGACGACCCCCCCGGCCTATCGCAGGGTCCTCCTCAAGCTCTCGGGTGAGGTCTTCGGAGGCGGCAAGGTGGGCGTGGCCCCGGACGTCGTCCGCGGGGTGGCCGACCAGATCGCCGCGGCGGTGCACGAGGGCGTCCAGGTCGCCATCGTCGTGGGTGGCGGCAACTTCTTCCGCGGCGCCCAGCTCCAGGAGCAGGGCATGGACCGCACCCGCGCCGACTACATGGGGATGCTCGGCACGGTCATGAACTGCCTCGCGCTGCAGGACTTCCTCGAGGACGCCGGCGTCGACACCCGCGTCCAGACGGCCATCACCATGGGCCAGGTGGCCGAGCCGTACATCCCGCGTCGCGCGATCCGCCACCTCGAGAAGGGGCGCGTCGTGATCTTCGGCGCCGGCGCCGGCATGCCCTTCTTCTCCACCGACACGGTGAGCGCCCAGCGCGCCCTCGAGATCAAGTGCGATGTCGTGCTGATGTCCAAGAACGGCGTCGACGGCGTCTACGACTCCGACCCGCGCACCAACCCCGAGGCCCGCAAGCTCCACTCGGTGACCTTCGAGCAGGCGCTGCAGCAGGACCTCAAGGTCGTCGACGCGGCTGCCTTCAGCCTCTGCCGCGAGAACGGCCTGCCGATGGTCGTCTTCGGCATGGAGGGCGAGGGCAATGTCACCCGGGCGCTGCTCGGCGAGCCCATCGGCACCTTCGTCCACGCCTGAGTGACAGACTGACCCCCAGACCCAACTCGCGGCGAGAGCCGCAGCCGTGACGGCCGTGAGGCCGAGGAGGAGAGCCATGATCGAGGACGCACTGCTCGAGGCCGAGGACAAGATGGACAAGGCCGTCGAGGTGGCGAAGGAGAACTTCGCCGGGATCCGCACCGGCCGGGTCAACCCCGGCCTCTTCAGCAAGGTGACGGTCGACTACTACGGCTCGCCGACCCCTCTGCAGCAGCTGGCCTCCTTCCAGTCGCCCGAGGCCCGCACGCTGCTCATCAGCCCCTTCGACAAGTCGTCGCTGCAGGCCATCGAGAGCGCGCTGCGCGAGTCCGACCTCGGCGCCAACCCGAGCAACGACGGCAACGTCATCCGCGTGACGATGCCCGAGCTGACCGCAGAGCGCCGCAAGGAGTACATCAAGCTGGCGCACACGCAGGGTGAGGACGCCAAGGTCTCCATCCGCCACATCCGTCGCGCCGCCAAGGACACGATCGACAAGCTCGTCAAGGACGGCGAGGTCGGCGAGGACGACGGCACCCGCGGTGAGAAGGAGCTCGACGCCCTCACGAAGAAGTACGTCGACAACGTGGACACGATCCTCAAGGCCAAGGAAGCAGAGCTCTCCGAGGTCTGACATGTCCGAGCCCGAGTTCGCGTCCCGCCGGGCGATCCGGGCGGCCGCGCCCGCGCCCGCCGGGCCCTCGAGCCGGGCGGGCCGCAACCTGCCGGTCGCCATCGCGACGGGGGTCGCCCTGGCCGGCCTCGTCGTCGCCTCGCTCGTGGCGCACCCCGTCGTCTTCGTCGTCCTCATCTGCCTCGCCATGGTCGTGGCGGTGTGGGAGATGCGTCAGGCCCTGAGCGAAGGGGGGCTGTACGCCCCCTTCGTCCCGGTCGCCGTCGGCGCGGTGAGCATGACGGTCGCGGCCTACCTGCGCGGTGCCGAGGGCCTCGTCTTCGCCGCGTCGCTCACCCTCGTGGCCACCCTCGTCTGGCGCGTCGCGGACGGGCTGGGCGGCGCCCTGCCGGACGTCGGCGCCGGTGCGCTGATCCTGCTCTACCCGTGCCTGCTCGCGGGTTTCGCGGCGATGATGCTCGCCGAGCCGCAGGGCCAGTGGCGCATCTTCGTCTTCATCATCGTCACGGTCTTCTCCGACATCGGCGGCTATGCCTTCGGGGTGGTCCTCGGCAAGCACCCGATGGCACCACGGCTCTCGCCCAAGAAGTCCTGGGAGGGCTTCGCCGGCTCGGTCCTGTCCTGCGCGGTCGTGGGCGCGATCGTCATCCCGCTCACCCTCGACGGCCAGTGGTGGCAGGGCGCGGTCCTCGGCGTGCTCGTCGCCCCGGTCGCGACGATCGGTGACCTCATCGAGTCCAGCCTCAAGCGCAACCTCGGGATCAAGGACATGTCCAACATCATCCCGGGGCACGGGGGCCTGATGGACCGCCTCGACTCGCTCGTCCTGGTCGTCCCGCTCGCGTGGGTGGCGCTGCGCATCATCGCCCCGGTGTGACCCCCGGGGTCGCCGACGACCCCGCCGCGGGCGGCTTTGGCGTCAGCGCGCTCCTGACCTGAGACACTGGGGGTGATGACCGACCTGCCCACGCCCTCGACCACCCGCCCGGTGCCCGGCCAGCTGACGATGACCGCGCCCCGGCGCGGCAAGCCGCCGCGCCACCTCGCCGACCTCGACCTCGCCGGTCGCGTCGAGTGGGCCAAGGAGCTCGGCCTGCCGGGCTTCCGCGCCAAGCAGCTGTCGACGCACTACTTCACCCACCACACCGACGACCCCGAGCAGATGTCGGACCTGCCCAAGGCGGCCCGCGAGGAGCTCGTCACGGCGATGCTCCCGCGCCTGCTCACCCCGGTGCGCACCATCACGGCCGACCGGGGCGCGACGTTGAAGTCCGTGTGGCGCCTGCACGACGGCGCGCTCGTGGAGTCCGTCCTCATGCGCTACCCGCGCCGCGCGACGATCTGCGTCTCCAGCCAGGCCGGCTGCGGCATGAACTGCCCCTTCTGCGCCACCGGCCAGGAGGGCCTGACGCGCAACATGTCGACCGGCGAGATCGTCGACCAGGTCGTCGCCGCCAACCGCCTGCTCGCGCAGGCCGGTGACCTGGCGCTCGGGGACGACACGGGCGTCGCGCTGGGCGCCGAGGCCGACGACGAAGGGGAGTCCCTCCCTTCGTCGGGGGGCCGGCGCGTCACCAACGTCGTCTTCATGGGCATGGGGGAGGCCCTGGCCAACTACACGGCGGCGATCGGCGCGATCCGCCGCATGGTCGACCCCTCGCCCGAGGGGCTCGGGATGAGCGCGCGGGGGATCACGATGTCCTCCGTCGGGCTGGTGACGGGCATCGACCGGCTCACCGAGGAGGGCATCCCGGTGACCCTCGCGCTGTCGCTGCACGCGCCCGACGACGAGCTGCGCGACGAGCTGGTGCCGATCAACACCCGCTTCAAGGTCGACGAGGCGATCGACGCGGCCCACCGCTACTACCTGAGGACCGGGCGCCGGGTGAGCATCGAGTACGCGCTCATCAAGGACGTCAACGACCAGGCCTGGCGGGCGGACCTGCTCGGCAAGAAGCTCACCCAGCGCGGCAGGGGCTGGGTGCACGTCAACCCGATCCCGCTCAACCCGACCCCCGGCTCGAGGTGGACCGCCTCGCGGCCCGGCGTCGAGCAGCAGTTCGTCGAGCGGCTGCGCGCCCACGGCATCCCGACGACCGTGCGCGACACCCGGGGCAGCGACATCGACGGGGCCTGCGGGCAGCTCGCCGCGGCCACCTCGGGCGCAGCGTGAGCGCGGCCGTCCCGGGCGGCCTCGGCCGCGAGGTCGTCCTGACCCTGAGCGGTCCCGACCGGCGAGGCATCGTCCACGCGGTGACCGGGGCGATGGTGGGCCTGGACCTCAACATCCTCGACAGCCAGCAGTTCGGCGACGACTCGACCGGCGAGTTCCACCTGCGGATGCACCTGCAGGGGCAGGGCCCGATCGACACGGAGCGCCTGGAGGTCGCGCGCGGGCGGCTGGCGGCCGAGCTCGGAGCCGACGTCGACATCCACGACCCGCACGAGCCGCACCGCCTGCTCATCATGGTGAGCCGCCAGGGCCACGTGCTCAACGACCTGCTCTTCCGGGTGCGCACCGGTCAGCTCAACGTCGTCGTCCCCGCGGTCGTCTCCAACCACGAGGACTTCCGGGCGGAGGTCGAGTGGCACGGCATCCCCTTCCACCACGTCCCGGTGACCGCAGCGACCAAACCGCAGGCCGAGGCCAGGCTCCGCGAGATCATCGCGGCCGAGCGGGTCGAGACCGTGGCGCTGGCGCGCTACATGCAGGTGCTCTCCGAGCGGATGTGCGCGGACTTCCCCGGGCGGGTCATCAACATCCACCACTCGCTGCTGCCCTCGTTCAAGGGCGCGCGTCCCTACTCCCAGGCGCACGACCGCGGCGTCAAGGTCATCGGCGCGACCGCGCACTACGTGACGGCCGACCTCGACGAGGGACCGATCATCGAGCAGGACTTCCGCCGCGTCGACCACCGGATGAGCCCCGCGCAGCTCGCGGCCACCGGCGCGGAGCTCGAGGCGATGGCCTTCGGCCGCGCCCTGCGCTGGCACGTCGAGCGACGGGTGGTCCTGCGCGGGCGGCGCACGATCGTCTTCGACTGACCCCGGGGCGGACCCCCTTCGTCAGGCCAGGACGATCGCGGCGGCCTCCTCGGGGGTCGCCACGAGGTGGAGGACGTCGGCGAGCGGGCGCCCCGTGGCCAGGGCCCGCAGGGCCGGCCACACCGGCACGGTCTCGGTCCAGTGCTCGAGACCGACGAGCACGAGCGGGGGCAGGGCGTCGCCCGGCGGCGCGTAGTACAGCGGCGTGCACGCCTGGAAGACCTCCTGCACGGTGCCGGCCGCGCCCGGCAGGACGACGAGGCCGCCGGTGCTCCGCGCGAGCAGCACGTCCTCGCGCAGCGCGTTGGAGAAGTACTTGGCGATGCCCCCGCAGAAGACATTGGGCGGCTCGTGCCCGTAGAACCACGTCGGGATGCCGAAGCTGCGCGCCCCGCCGTCCGCGACGTCGAGGTCCGCCCGTACCGACAGCGCCAGGCTCGCCCAGGCGTCGATCGACGGGCGGAAGGAGGGCACCTGCGTCAGGCGCTCCAGGGCGGCCTCCACGGCCTCGGGCGAGGGGGCGATCGCCCCGAGGTTGGCCGCCTCCATCGCGCCCGGGCCGCCGCCGGTGAGCACCGCCCGGCCGGCGCCCGCGAGGGCCTGGCCGAGTCGGGCCGCGTCCGCGTAGTCGCTGCTGCCGCGCCCGAGGGCGTGCCCGCCCATCACGCCGACGACGTCGAGCCCGTGGAGGGCCTCGACAAGGGCGTCGTTCACCGCGTCGTCGTGCACGGCCCGCAGGAGGGTGGCGTAGGCGTCGTGCTGCGTGCGGGTCTCCCGGCTCCACGCGTACGCCCGCGCGTCGACCGTGCTCGGGTAGCCGTCGACCTCGAGCCCGCCGTACAGGTCGAAGGGGGAGTACAGCCGGGCGCGGAAGGTCTCGACCGGGCACGTCGGGTCGGGCGGGATGATCACCGCGCCGCGGGCGACGAGGCTCTGCGCCAGCGCGTCGGGGACCGTACCGCCGAGGACGACGAGCCCGCGGACGTCGCTGCGGGAGAGCGGCTCGGCGTGCGGCTCCAGGTCGAGGCCCTGCAGCCGCCAGCCGGCGAGCGACTCGCCGGTGGCGGTCAGCCGGCGCAGCTCGTCGGCGTCGTGGACCTCGTGGTAGGTCGGGTCGCTGCGGCGGCGACCGAGCAGGTCGCGCAGGGGGTGCAGCCGGATCTCTCTCGTCACGCGGCCAACCTAGCCTCAGAGGTGGTTCTCGGCCTCCGTCAGCACCGAGCGCAGGCGCGACTCGATCTCGTCGAACTCGGGCTGGCCGATGGTGAGCGGCGGGGCGAGCTGGACCACCGGGTCGCCGCGGTCGTCGGCGCGGCAGTACAGGCCCGCGTCGAAGAGCGCCTTGGACAGGAACCCGCGCAGCATCGACTCGGACTCGGCGGCGTCGAAGGTCTCGCGCGTCGCCTTGTCCTTGACCAGCTCGATCCCGTAGAAGTACCCCTCGCCGCGGACGTCCCCGACGAGGGGGAGGTCGAGCAGCTTCTCCAGCGTGGCGCGGAAGGCGGGGGCATTCGTCTTGACGTGCTCGTTGAGGCCCTCGCGCTCGAAGATGTCGAGGTTGGCCAGCGCCACCGCCGAGCTCACCGGGTGCCCACCGAAGGTGTAGCCGTGGGTGAAGCTCGTCGCCCCCTTCTTGTAGGGCTCGAAGAGGCGGTCGCTCGCGATCATCGCTCCGATGGGGGAGTAGCCGGAGGTCATCCCCTTCGCGCAGGTGATGATGTCGGGGACGTACCCGAAGTCCTGGCACGCGAACATCGAGCCGATCCGGCCGAAGGCGCAGATGACCTCGTCGGAGACGAGCAGGACGTCGTACTCGTCGCAGATCTCGCGGACCCGCTCGAAGTAGCCCGGGGGCGGCGGGAAGCAGCCGCCGGCGTTCTGCACCGGCTCGAGGAAGACGGCCGCGACCGTGTCCGGGCCCTCGAACTCGATGGCCTCGGCGATCCGGTCGGCGGCCCAGCGGCCGAAGGCCTTGGGGTCCTCGCGCAGCTCGTCCGAGGCGCGGTAGATGTTGGTGTTGGGGACCTTGTGGGCGCCGGGGACCAGCGGCTCGAAGTCCTCCTTGAGCGGCGGCAGCCCGGTGATCGACAGGGCGCCGTGCGGGGTGCCGTGGTAGGCGATCGCGCGCGAGATGACCTTGTGCTTCTTCGGCTTGCCGGTGAGCTTGAAGTACTGCTTGGCCAGCTTCCACGCGGACTCGACGGCCTCGCCGCCACCGGTGGTGAAGAAGACGCGGTTGAGGTCGCCGGGGGCGCCCTGGGCAAGCCGCTCGGCGAGCTCGATCGCGGCGGGGTGCGCGTAGGACCAGATGGGGAAGAAGGCGAGCTTCTCCGCCTGCCGCATCGCGGTCTCGGCGAGCTCGGTGCGGCCGTGCCCGACCTGGACGACGAAGAGGCCGGACAGGCCGTCGATGTACTCGCGGCCGGCGTCGTCCCAGATCTTGTGGCCCTCGCCGCGCACGATCGTCGGGATGTGCCCGCCCTGCTCGTAGACGGAGTGGCGGGTGAAGTGCATCCACAGGTGGTCGCGGGCCGCCTGCTGCATGTCGGTGCCGAGGGCGGTGGTGGGCGGTCGGGTCATCTGGTCCCCCAGTTGTAGTGCTGCTTGTTGAGCTTGAGATAGACGAAGGTCTCGGTCGAGCGCACGCCCGGCAGGGTGCGGATGCGCTCGGTGAGCAGGACGAGCAGCTCCTCGTCGTCCTCGCAGACGATCTCGGCGAGGACGTCGAAGCTGCCCGCCGTGGTGACCACGTAGGACACCTCGTGCATGTCCGTCAGGGCGTCGGCGACGGGTCGCAGGTCGCCCTCGACGGTGATCCCGATCATCGCCTGCCGGTGGAAGCCCACCTGGAGCGGATCGGTGACCGCGACGATCTGCATGACCTCTGCGTCGAGCAGACGCTGGACGCGCTGGCGCACGGCGGCCTCGGAGAGACCCACGGAACGCCCGATCGTCGCGTAGGACTGACGGCCGTCCTCCTGCAGGTGCTCGATGATCTGCTTGCTCATCTCGTCGAGCTGGACGGCGGCGGACATGTCGCCATCGTGACGCGATCCAGGACGGATGGCAAGCCGAGAGCGACGAAATCCGTGTCTATGTGAGCCATGGGCTGATGTTTTCCGAATTGATGTCGCCGAGACCTGTCGATATCGACACGACAAGCACTATGGTCGGGGTCACATTCCCGATCGGAAGGACCCTGTCGTGACCCAGCCCCGGACCCTGCGCAACTTCGTCGGTGGCGCGTACGTCGACGCCTCGGGCGACGCGAGCACCGAGCTGGTCAACCCGGCCACCGGCCAGGTCGTCGCCCACGCGCCCGTCTCGACGCAGGCCGATGTCGACGCCGCGTACGCGAGTGCCGAGTCCGCCTTCGCGCGGTGGGGCGAGACGACGCCGGGGGAGCGCCAGACAGCGCTGCTGAAGTTCGCCGACGCCCTCGAGGCGCGCGCCGAGGACCTCATCCGGCTCGAAGGGGAGAACACCGGCAAGCCGCACGCCCTCACCGCCTCCGAGGAGGTGCCCGTGATGTGCGACCAGATCCGCTTCTTCGCCGGTGCCGCCCGGGTGCTCGAGGGGAGGGCCTCGGCCGAGTACATGCAGGGGCACACGAGCTGGATCCGTCGCGAGCCGATCGGTGTCGTCGGCCAGGTCACCCCGTGGAACTACCCGATGATGATGGCCGCGTGGAAGATCGCCCCCGCCCTGGCCGCCGGCAACACGGTCGTCCTCAAGCCGAGCGACACCACGCCCGAGACGACCTTGCTCATGGCCGAGATCGCCGCCGAGTTCCTGCCGGCCGGCACCTTCAACGTCATCACGGGCGACCGCGACACCGGCCGCGCCCTCGTCGAGCACCTGACCCCCGGGCTCGTCGCGATCACCGGCTCGGTCCGCGCGGGCCTCGAGGTCGCCGCCTCCGCGGCCAAGAACCTCAAGCGCGCCCACCTCGAGCTCGGGGGCAAGGCGCCCGTCGTCGTCTTCGACGACGCCGACATCGAGGCCGCGGTCGAGGGCATCGCCACGGCCGGCTACTTCAACGCCGGCCAGGACTGCACCGCCGCGACCCGGGTCCTCGCCGCCCCCGGCATCCACGACGACTTCGTCGCCGCGCTCGCCGAGTACGCCCGCGACAACGCCAAGGTCGGCATGCCCGACGACGACGACGCGCTGCTCGGCCCGGTCAACAACAAGGACCAGCTGGCCAAGGTCGCCGGCTTCATCGACCGGCTGCCCGACCACGCCCACCTCGCGCAGGGCGGCGAGCGGCTGAGCGCGATGGGCGAGGGCTTCTTCTACGCGCCGACCGTCGTCTCCGGGCTCCACCAGGACGACGAGGCGATCCAGGACGAGATCTTCGGTCCGGTCATCACGGTCCAGCGGTTCACCGACGAGGACCAGGCCGTCGCCTGGGCCAACGGCGTGGAGTACGGCCTCGCCTCCTCGGTGTGGACCAAGGACTTCGGGCGGGCGATGCGCATGAGCAAGCGCCTGGACTTCGGCTGCGTGTGGATCAACACCCACATCCCGCTCGTCGCCGAGATGCCGCACGGCGGGTTCAAGCACTCGGGCTACGGCAAGGACCTGTCCATGTACGGCTTCGAGGACTACACCCGCATCAAGCACGTCATGGCCAACATCGAGAGCTGACGCTCACCCCCTTCGTCCCTCCTCACGGAAGCGAGGTCCGCGATGGACCCCTTTCGGCAGCCAGCCGATCCCGAAATCGCTGCTCTCGTGCGCGCCGCGCAGGCCTCGGCCCGTGGCCGTCGCCGGCACGGACCGAGCCGGCGGGACGTCCTGGGCCTCGCGGCGCTGGGGATCGGCGGCAGCGCGCTCGCCGCGTGCGCCCCGCCGGAGCCCCCGACCGCGGGCGTGGCCGCGGTCGAGCTCCCGCAGGACCGCTCGGACACCGAGAAGACCGTCGGGTGGGCCAACTGGACGGCCTACCTCGACATGGACGACGCCGGCAAGACGTACCCGACGCTGACCGCCTTCGAGAAGCAGACCGGCATCAAGGTCAGCTACACCGAGGACATCGACGACAACGACACGTACTTCAACAAGATCGCCCCGCAGCTGCGGGCCAAGCAGGACATCAACCGCGACATCTTCACCTTCACCGACTGGATGGCCAACCGGATCATCCGGGAGGGGCTGTGCCAGCCGCTGGAGCTGATCCAGATGGCCAATGCCGGCAACCTGCTCGCCCCGCTGCGCGAGGTCTCCTTCGACCCGGGACGCCAGCACTCGCTCACCTGGCAGTCCGGCTTCGCCGGGATCGGCTACCACAAGAAGAAGGTGGGTCGGGAGCTGAAGTCGCTCGAGGACCTGTGGGCCGACGACCTCAAGGGCCGCATCTCGGTGCTCAGCGAGTTCCGCGACACGCTCGGCCTGATCATGCAGCAGCAGGGGGTCGACCCCTCCGGTGACTTCACCCGGGAACAGTTCGAGGCCGCGATCGGCGAGCTCGACAAGCGCGTGAACGACGGCTACATCCGCCGGATCAAGGGCAACAGCTACCTCAACGACCTCAAGAGCGGCAACGCCGTCGCGGGCATCGTGTGGTCCGGCGACCTGTTCATCCTGCGCGCCGAGACCGAGGACGAGGACTGGGAGTTCGTCATCCCCGAGAGCGGCGGGATGCTCTGGAGCGACAACCTCATGGTCCCGATCACGAGCCACCACCGCCGCAACGCGCAGCGCGTCATGGACTACTACTACGAGCCGAAGGTGGCCGCCGAGGTCGCCGCCTGGGTCAACTACATCTGCCCCGTGGAGGGTGCCCGCGAGGAGATGGAGAAGATCGACCCGGATCTCGCGGAGTCGCCCTTCATCTTCCCCGGTGAGGACTACATCGCCGAGCACGACATCGTCGGCTTCCGGGCGCTCTCGGCCCAGGAGGACGCGGACTACTCGGCCCTGTGGGCGAAGGCGGTGGGCAACTGATGGGCATCTTCTCGCGCACCTCGTCCGGCGGTTTCCGGGAGGCGAAGGGGGACCTGCGCCTGGACGCGGTGACCAAGACCTTCGGGGACTTCACCGCCGTCGACGACCTGCACCTGCAGGTGCCGCAGGGCTCCTTCTTCGCCCTGCTCGGTCCCTCCGGGTGCGGCAAGACGACGACGCTGCGGATGGTCGCGGGTCTCGAGCAGCCGACCGGCGGCCGGGTGCTCATCGGCGACACCGACCTCACCGGTTCGCGCCCCTACGAGCGGCCGGTCAACACCGTCTTCCAGAGCTACGCGCTCTTCCCGCACCTGAGCGTCCGCGACAACGTGGCCTTCGGCCCCAGGCGACGCGGCCTCTCGGACGCGCCGCAGCTCGCCGAGGACGCCCTCGAGCTCGTCCAGATGGGGCACCTGGCGGGGCGTCGCCCCGGGCAGCTCTCCGGTGGTCAGCAGCAACGCGTCGCCCTCGCCCGGGCCATCGTCAACCGGCCGGAGGTGCTGCTGCTCGACGAGCCGCTCGGTGCCCTCGACCTCAAGCTGCGCCGCCAGATGCAGGTGGAGCTCAAGCGGATCCAGACCGAGGTCGGGCTGACCTTCATCCACGTCACCCACGACCAGGAGGAGGCCATGACGATGGCCGACACGGTCGCGGTGATGAACAAGGGGCACATCGAGCAGATGGGCGCTCCCGAGGCCCTGTACGACCTGCCCGGCACGGCCTTCGTCGCCGGGTTCGTCGGCCAGTCCAACCTCGTCCCGGCGACGATCACCGGCAGCGACGGCGACCACCTCGTGGCCGACGCGGCGGGCACGACGGTGCGGGTGCCGCGCTCGCGCGCCGCGGTCACCGAGGGCAAGGTGCTCTTCGGCGTGCGGCCCGAGAAGGTGCGGCTGCACCCCCTTCGTCACGGGGGTACGGGGGGCGAGGTGCGGGCGACGGTCGCCGACGTCTCCTTCACCGGTGTCGCGACGCAGTACCTCGTCACCGTGCCCTCGGGCGGCCAGTGGCAGGTCTACGAGCAGAACCTCGACGTCGAGCCGCAGGCCACCCGCCCGGGCGACGAGGTGTCGATCTCGTGGGACCCGGCGCACGCCTTCGTCGTCGCCGCCGACGGGCTCCCCGAGGGAGCGCAGGACAAGGCCTTCATCGCCACGGGGGAGGCGTCGTGACCACCACCACGGCGACGCGGGGGGTGGAACCCGACCCAGACGTCGTCGTCGCCCGCCGCTCGCAGCGGTACGCCTACCTGCTCCTGCTGCCCGGCATCCTCTGGCTCGTCGTCTTCTTCGTCGTGCCCGTCGTGCAGCTGTTCACCGTCTCGCTGCAGAGCGACTACCCCGGAGCCCCGGGCTACTACTACCGCGACGTCAACGTCGGCAACTACGTCGACGCGCTCACCGAGTTCTGGCCGCACATGGTCCGCTCGCTCGTCTTCGGGGCGCTCGCGACCTTCTTCGCCTTCGTCCTAGCCTACCCGCTCGCCTACGCCATGGCCTTCAAGGCGGGGGCGTGGCGACCGGTCATGCTCATCTGCGTCATCGCCCCCTTCTTCACCTCCTTCATCCTGCGCACGATCGCGTGGCGCCAGATCCTCGCCGACGACGGCATCGTCGCCAACGTGCTCACCACCCTGCACATGTTGCCGGGCGGGCGGATCACCGAGACCTGGGTGGCGGTCGTCGCGGGCCTGACCTACAACTTCCTGCCGTTCATGGTCCTGCCGATCTACGCCTCGCTCGAGCGCGCCGACGCCCGGGTCATCGAGGCCGGTGGGGACCTCTACGGCAACGGCCTGACGACCTTCGCGCGGGTGACGCTCCCGATCTCCATGCCGGGCGTGCTCGCGGGGACGCTGCTCACCTTCATCCCCGCCTCCGGCGACTACGTCAACGCCGAGCTCCTCGGGTCCGACCGCAGCACCAAGATGGTCGGCAACGTCATCGAGAGCCAGTTCTTCCGGGTGCCGGGCGGCTACGACACGGCCGCGGCGCTGAGTTTCACGCTCATGGCGATGATCCTCGTGCTCGTCTTCCTCTACGTGCGCCGCTTCGGCACCGAGGAGCTGGTCTGAGATGCGCTCCGTGACCCGCTGGGTCGGCGACCGCTTCGCGATGATCGCAGCGATCCTCGTGCTCTTCTACCTCTTCCTGCCGGTGCTCTACACCTTCATCTTCAGCTTCAACGACTACCGCAAGTCCAACATCACGTGGAACTCCAACGCCGGGCCGACGCTCAAGCACTGGCAGAACCCCTGCGGCGCGCCCGGCATCTGCGACTCGCTCGTCACCTCGCTCCAGGTGGGGCTGCTCGCGACCTTCGTCGCGACCGTCCTGGGGACGATGATCGCCTTCGCCCTCGTGCGGCACCGGTTCCGCGGGAGGTCCGCCGGCAACCTGCTCGTCTTCGTGCCGATGGCCACGCCCGAGATCGTCCTCGGCGCGAGCCTGCTGACGATCTTCGTCCAGGGCTTCTCCCGGATCGGCCTGCAGCTGGGCTTCTGGACGATCGTCATCGCGCACATCATGTTCTGCCTGAGCTTCGTCGTCGTCACCGTGCGCGCGCGCCTGGAGAGCCTCGACCCCCGGATGGAGGAGGCCGCCCAGGACCTCTACGCCGGGACGGCCGGGACCTTCTGGCGGGTGACGCTGCCGCTCGTCATGCCGGGCGTCGTCGGCGCCGCGATGCTCGCCTTCAGCCTGAGCTTCGACGACTTCATCATCACCAACTTCGTCTCGGGCGACACGAGCACCTTCCCCAAGTTCGTCTACGTCAGCTACCTGCGCGGCATCCCCGCCCAGGCCAATGTCATCGGCTTCTCACTCTTCGTCATCGCCGTCCTGCTCGTCGTGGTCGGTCAGCGCGTGGTGAGCAGCCGCACCTCGAAGTGAGTCAGGAGAGTCGGATGCGCGTGCTGATGATCGGCGCCGGGGGCGTCGGTGACGCCGCGGCCAAGATCGCCGCCGAGCGGGACTTCTACGAGCTGTGGGTGGTCGCGGACTACTCGCTCGAGCGGGCGCAGGCCAGCGTCGCGGCCGCCGAGGCACGAAGGGAGGGGCGCCCGGGCCGTCATGGAACCGCAGTCTTCGTCGCCGCCCAGGTGGACGCGTCGGACGCCGCAGCGGTCACCGCCCTGGCGCGGCAGCACCGTGCCACCCATGTCTTCAACGCGGTCGACCCGCGCTTCGTCATGCCGATCTTCGAGGGCGCGCTCGCGGCCGGCGCTGACTACCTCGACATGGCGATGTCGCTGTCGACGCCGCACCCGGAGCGGCCGCACGAGCTGCCGGGCGTCAAGCTCGGGGACCTGCAGCTGGCCAGGGCGGGGGAGTGGGAGGCCGCGGACCGGCTCGCGCTGCTCGGCATCGGCGTGGAGCCGGGGCTGTCCGACGTCTTCGCCCGGTACGCGGCCGACGAGCTCTTCGACGAGATCGACGAGCTCGGCACCCGCGACGGGGCCGACCTCGTCGTCCACGACGAGCACGGCAACGAGGTCTTCGCCCCCGGCTTCTCGATGTGGACGATCATCGAGGAGTGCCTCAACCCGCCCGTCGTGTGGGAGAGCGAGCGGGCCGGCGGGGACGTGGAGGCGGGCTTCGCGACGATGCCGCCCTTCGCCGAGCCGGAGGTCTTCGACTTCCCCGAGGGGATCGGGCCGGTCGAGTGCGTGCACGTCGAGCACGAGGAGGTGCTCCTCATGCCGCGGTGGGTCGACGCGCGGCGGGTGACCTTCAAGTACGGGCTCGGCGAGCAGATGATCTCGATGCTGAGGAACCTCCACGAGCTCGGCCTGGACTCGACCGAGCCGGTCGACGTCAAGGGCGTGCGGGTCAGCCCGCGCGACGTCGTCGCGGCCGTGCTGCCGGACCCGTCGACGATCGGTCCGCGGATGGTCGGCAGGACGTGCGCCGGCCTGCTCGTCACCGGCACCAAGGACGGCGAGCCGCGGGCGGTGTACCTCTACCACGTCGCCGACAACGAGGTCTCGATGCGTGAGTACGACGCCCAGGCGGTCGTGTGGCAGACCGCGCTCAACCCGGTCATCGCACTGGAGCTGCTCGGGAGCGGGGTGTGGTCCGGCTCGGGGGCCAAGGGCCCGGAGGCCTTCGACGCCCGCCCCTTCCTGGAGCTGCTCGCCGCGCCGGCGCCGTACGGCTACGGCTCGCCGTGGGGGATGGAGGAGCGCGACCCGGCGGCCCCCAACCGCGCGGGAAGACCTGCATTGCCCTAGGGCAATGCACTCTCTCGACGTCGAGACGCTGCATTGCCCTAGGGCAATGCAGCGTCTCAGTGGAGCTGGAGCTCCCGGTCGGGTCGCGGGCGGGGGTGCTGGGCGCCGGGGATGGGGACCGACCAGGCGGCCGTGAGCGGCCGGATCGAGTGGACCGGGCGGGGCAGCGGCGCGCGCAGCCAGACCGCGGCGGGCACGGGCACGGGCTGGGGGCGTTGGGCCGGCTCGGGCTCGGGGCGCCGGATCTCGTGGCTCCAGCCGAAGGGGAGGCCCCGCCGCGCGAGCGCCCGGTCGCCGTCGACGAGCAGGCGCAGGACGAGCCCGCCGGCGAGCAGACCGGCGACGAGGTCCGTGGGCCAGTGGAACCCGAGGTAGAAGGCGACGATGATCGCGTTGAGCGCGATGAGCCCGACGAGCCAGGTCAGACGGCGCCGCAGACGGTGGTCGGGACCGGCGTAGGTGAGCACCAGGTAGGCGGCCGCCCCGTAGATCAGCACGGCCTCGGCGGCGTGCCCCGAGGGGTAGGCGATGCCGTACCACCCGTGGGCGAGCGGCCCCCCCTGCCAGAACCCCCCTTCGCCGGCCGCGGGCGCGGTGCGCCCGAGCAGCACCTTCATCCCCCCGATGCCGACGTAGAACCCGGCCTCTGCCGCCGCGACGACGGCGAGAGGGTGCCACGTGCGGTGGCGCCAGGCGAGACGGATCGCCACTGCCGCGAGGACCGGCAGGCAGACCGCCTGACCGGCGACGGCGTTGGGCACCTTGTCGAGGAAGGTCGCCCAGTTGGGGGTGTAGTGCTTGGCCCAGTAGCCCTGGAACATCTCGTCGTAGGGCTGCAGGGGACCGGCCGCCAGGAGGGTGAACACGACGAGCGCACCGGCGAGAACCGGTGCGCTGGTCAGTCGGGGGAGGCGGGCCACCCTTCAGGTCTAGTCGACGAGGCTGGGTACCGCCTGAATGAACACACCTTTGTGAGGGATCCCACAGGCGGGATCAGCCCAGCTCGGCCCGCACCGCCTCGACGAAACGGTCGACGTCACCCTCCGTCGTGTCCCACGCGCACATCCACCGGACCTGCCCGCTCGCCTCGTCCCAGAAGTAGAACCGGAAGCTCTCCATGAGCCGCTCGCTGGACTCCCGCGGCAGGATCGGGAAGACGGCGTTGGCCTCGACCTCGTGCGGCAGCTCCAGGCCCTCGATGCCCGCGACGCCGTCAGCGAGTCGCCGAGCCATCGCGTTGGCGTGCTCGGCGTTGCGCCGCCACAGGTCACCCTCGAAGAGCGCGAGCAGCTGGGCGGAGACGAACCGCATCTTGCTCGCGAGCTGCATCGACTGCTTGCGCAGGAAGGTGGTGCCGTGGACCCGCTCGGGGGAGAGGACGACGACGGCCTCGGCGAGCATCGCGCCGCACTTGGTCCCGCCGAGGGAGAGGATGTCGACGCCCGCGTCGGTCGTCAGCTCCCGCAGCCCGACGCCGAGCGCGGCCGCTGCGTTGGACAGGCGGGAGCCGTCCAGGTGCAGGACCCAGCCGAGGTCGTGGACGAGGTCGGCGATCGCCCGGATCTCGGCGGGGGTGTAGACCGTCCCCACCTCGGTCGAGTTGGTGATCGAGACGACCCCCACCTGGGCGAAGTGCTCGTCCTCGACCCGGGCCGGGTAGGCGCGGATGAGCTCGGGCGTCAGCTTGCCGTCCGGGGTGTCGATGACGTTGACCTTGAACCCGCCGACCCGCTCGGGGGCGGCGGCCTCGTCGACGTGGATGTGGGCGCTGCTCGTCGTGAGCACCGAGGACCAGCGCGGCGTGCAGGCCTGCAGCGCCAGGACATTGGCCCCCGTGCCGTTGAAGACCGGGAAGACCCCGACCCCGGTCCCGAAGACCTCACCGAGCACCTCGGTGAGCCGTGCGGTGTAGACGTCCTCGCCGTAGGCGACCTGGTGTCCGCCGTTGGCCGCGACGAGCGCCGCGAGGACCTCGGGGTGGATGCCGGCGTAGTTGTCGCTGGCGAAGCCCCGGGTCGACGGGTCGTGGAGCGGTGCGAAGGGGGTGGCGGTGCCGGTCTGGGTGCTCGTGTCGGTCACGCGGAGATCCTCTCAACCGCGGCGGCGTCCTCGGCGCGCGGGTCGCGGCTGCCGGTGATCCCGCGGGTCGACTCGATGACGGGCGCCAGCTTCTTGCGCAGCGCCTCGTAGAAGACGTTGAGCGGGAACTCGTCCTGCTGGACGAGGTCGGTCAGGCCCCTGGGCGGGCCGTCGAGGGGGAGGTGCTCGGCCCCCTTCGCCCACACCGAGGCGGGGTGCGGCGCGACGTAGCCGGCGATGAAGTCGTGCGCGGCCATCCAGTGCCCGACGCGGGAGCGGTCGATGCCCTCGCGGTAGAGCGCCTCGACCTCGTCGGCGAGGGCGAGCACCGCGGCGGGCACCTGCGACCAGTCGAGGGTCAGCGTGTTGTCCGTCCACCGCAGGACGCCGCGCTTGTGCAGCCAGGCGAAGAGCAGCTGACCGCCGAGGCCGTCGTAGTTGCGCACCCGGTCGCCCGTGACGGGGAAGCGGAAGAGCCGGTCGAAGAGGATCGCCAGCTGGACGGAGCGGGCGTACGGGTGACCCTGCTCCGCCAGCCGCACGCTCTGCCGGAAGGTGCCCAGGTCGCAGCGCAGCTCTTCGAGCGCGTACATCCAGAAGGGCATCCGCTGC
This sequence comes from Janibacter terrae NBRC 107853, assembly GCF_001591405.1. Classification (GTDB taxonomy): domain Bacteria; phylum Actinomycetota; class Actinomycetes; order Actinomycetales; family Dermatophilaceae; genus Janibacter; species Janibacter terrae. The sequence continues at coordinate 644,499 of NZ_BCUV01000006.1, read as the reverse complement.
TTGATCATGAAGGGGTCGAAGGGGAGGTCCCCGTGGCTGTGCGTGCGGTCGTGGATGAGGTCCCACATCGCGAAGGTCGCCTGCGCGACGTCCTGCGAGGCGAGCAGCCGCTCGCCCTCCGGCGGCAGGTCGAGCCCGAGCACCTCGGCCGACGCGGCGCTGACGCGACGGAAGCGGGCGGCCTCGCGGTCGCAGAAGATCGCGCCCCAGCTGAAGCTCGGGACCTCGCGCACCGAGACGGTCTCGGGGAAGAGCACGGCCGAGTTGGTGTCGTAGCCGGGGGTGAAGTCGAGGAAGCGGACCGGCAGGAACATCGGGTTGTCGTAGGTCGCCTCGACGTCGGCGAGCCACTGCGGCCACATGACGTCCAGGAGGACGGCCTCGAAGACGCGGTCGAGGTTGCCGTTCTGCGTGTACATCGGGAAGACGACGAGGTGCTCGGCGCCGTCGACGCGGTGCCGGTCGGGGCGGAAGGCGAGCAGCGAGTCGAGGAAGTCGGGCACGCCGAAGCCGCCGTCGACCCAGCGCTGCAGGTCCACGGGCAGTGCGGCCAGGTAGTCCGCGTCGTGCGGGAACCGCGGCGCCAGCTCGGCGATCCGCACGATCATCGCGGCGACGAGCGCGGTGGCACGCCCGCGGTCGGCGTCCGCGCGCAGTGACCCGTCCTCGGCCTGCATGAGGCGCAGCTCCTCGACCGCTGCCTTGAGCCCGAGCCAGGCCGTGCTCGTGGCCACCGACCCTCCGAGGCTCGGCGCCAGGGCGCCTGGCACCTCGGGGAGCGTGTGGCCGGCCCGGTTCCCCGCCCAGGTCACGACATTGACCCAGAGCTCCTCGTGGTCGAGCTCGCCGATCGAGTCGTCCCCGACGAGGTCGGAGTCGGCGAGGACGACGACGCGCCCCCGCCCGTGCTCGACGGTGACGGCCAGCGGCTGGCCGGCGGGGTGCGCGGTCGCCGAGGTGCGGGCGAGGACCCGGGCGCCGGGGGCGCGGGAGACGTCGATCGTGCCGGCGCGGTAGAAGCACAGCTCGCCGATGCCGGCCATGACGCCCTGCCCGGGACCCGTGCCCATCTCGCCGAGGACCCAGGTCGCGTTGCCGAGGTGGCGGCGGCCGCCGTCGGCGCGCTCGTGCACGAGCGTGGAGACGACCGCCAGGCCGAAGGGGGCGAGCAGCTCGTTCAGGTTGTTGCCGTGGGCGTCGTGGTCGCACTCGGCGAGGACGACGAGGCCGCCCCCCTTCGTCACGTGGTCGGTGACGGCGGAGATCTCGGCGGGGGTGAGGACCGGTGGGAGGTCGCCGGCGACCCGTTCACTGGCGGCGGCTGCGGGGTGGGCGATGACGAGGACGTCGACACCCTCGAGGGCCGCGCCCGTCAGCTCGCCGTGGGTGTGCGCGAGGACCTCGGTGCCGCGCTCGCGCAGGACCGCTGCGGCCCGGGCGAGGCTCGCGTCACCGGGGTTGGCGGGGTTCATCCGGGCGGCGACGTCGGCGTCGAGGGACCACGCGCTGCTGTGCGCCTGGTCGAGCAGGACCCGGGCGAAGGGGGTGGTGGCAGTCATGGCGCTCTCCGGGGGCGAGGACGGGAAGTTCATCGGTACAAGCGTGTCAAAGCCGGAGGATTTTCGCCAGTCGCTCGACGGGGCCGTTGGTCGTAACGTAACCCCATGGCAACCGTGACGCAGAAGTCAGCCCTCGAGTACGCCCCCACCCAGCTGTGGATCGCCGGTGCGTGGCGCGACGCCGGCGACGGGGCCACCTTCGCCGTCTCCGACCCCGCCACCGCCGCGACCCTCGTCGAGGTCGCCGACGCGACCGTCGCCGACGGGCGGGCCGCGCTCGACGCCGCCGTGGCCGCGCAGGCCGAGTGGGCGGCGACCGACCCGCGGGTGCGCTCGGAGATCCTGCGCTCGGCCTTCGAGCTGCTCACCGAGCGGGCCGACACCTTCGCCATGCTGATGACCCTCGAGATGGGCAAGCCGTTGGCCGAGGCGCGCGGCGAGGTCACCTACGGGGCCGAGTTCTTCCGGTGGTTCGCCGAGGAGGCCGTGCGCATCCACGGCCGCTACGCCGTCGCGCCCTCGGGCGGAACCCGCCTGATGACGATGAAGCAGCCCGTCGGCCCGGTCTTCGCCATCACCCCGTGGAACTTCCCGCTCGCCATGGGCACGCGCAAGATCGGCCCCGCGATCGCCGCCGGCTGCACGACCGTCGTCAAGCCCGCCCACGAGACGCCGCTCACGATGCTCGCGCTCGCCCGCCTGCTCGACGAGGTCGGCCTGCCCGCCGGCGTGCTCAACGTCGTGCCGACGACCTCTTCCGGCGAGGTGAGCGAGCCGATCATCCGGGACCCGCGCCTGCGCAAGCTGACCTTCACCGGCTCCACCCCGGTCGGCAAGAAGCTCGTCGAGCAGTCCTCCGCGCAGCTCCTGCGCACGTCGATGGAGCTCGGGGGCAACGCCCCCTTCGTCGTCTTCGAGGACGCCGACCTCGAGCGCGCCGTCGAGGGCGCGATGCTCGCCAAGATGCGCAACATCGGCGAGGCGTGCACGGCCGCCAACCGGTTCATCGTCCACGAGTCGGTCGCCGAGGACTTCGCCGCCGCGCTCGCCGACCGGATGGGCGCGCTGACCATGGGCAAGGGCACGACGAAGGGGGTCGACGTCGGCCCCCTCATCACGGAGAAGGCACGCACGGGCGTCGCCGAGCTCGTCGACGACGCGCTCGCGCAGGGCGCCCGCGCGCTCGTCGGCGGCGAGGTCCCCTCCGGCAAGGGGTGGTTCTACCCGCCGACGGTCCTCACCGATGTCCCCGCGGAAGCGCGCGTGCTCACCGAGGAGATCTTCGGACCGGTCGCGCCGATCACGACCTTCCGCACCGAGGAGGAGGCGGTCCGCCTGGCCAACTCGACCGAGTACGGCCTCGTCGCGTACGTCTTCACCGAGCACACCGCGCGGACCATTCGGGTGGCCGAGGCGCTGGAGTTCGGCATGGTCGGCATCAACCAGGGCATCGTCTCCAACCCGTCCGCCCCCTTCGGCGGGGTCAAGCACTCCGGCTTCGGGCGCGAAGGGGGCTTCGAGGGCATCGAGGAGTACCTCGAGACCAAGTACGTCGGCCTGGCCCTCTGACATGACCGGCGTCCTGCGATGACCCGGACCTGGCGCACCCGGCTGCAGCTGGTCGGGGGAGTGCTGCTGATCCTGCTCGCGCTGTGGATCGTCGTCCAGGGCGGCGCCGAGGGCACGAAGGGGGCGCCGCCGTCGACCCCGCCGTCGACCCCGGCGGCGACCTCGACCCCCGACTCGGGCCTGGAGACGGTCGCGGAGTCCGCGCTGCCGCCGCAGGGTCGCGAGACGCTGGAGCTGGTCCGCTCAGGCGGGCCCTTCCCGTACGCCCGCGACGGGATCACCTTCTCCAACCGGGAGGGGATCCTCCCGTCGCAGCGCCGTGGCTACTACCGCGAGTACACGGTGCCCACGCCCGGCGAGGACGACCGCGGCGCCCGCCGCATCGTCGGCGGCGAGCGGGGCGACCGGTACTACACGGACGACCACTACGACAGCTTCCGCCAGATCGAGGAGGGCCGATGATCCACATCGAGGCCGCGGGGGTCGACGGGCTGCTCGCCCGCGCCGTCGCCGGGACCGACCACGTGCACCTCGTCGACGGGGGAGCCGACCGTGAGGAGATCTACGACCGGTTCGCCGAGAGCCTGCTCTTCCCGGAGCACTTCGGGCGCAACCTCGACGCGCTCATGGACTGCCTGCGCGACGTCGCCGACAGGCACGACCACCCGTGGACGCTCGTGTGGCGACCGGACCACCACGACGCCCCCGACCCGCACCTGGCGACGGAGAGCACCGGCACCGACGCCGGGGTACTCGCGGTCCTCGCCGACCTCGACGCCGAGTACCCCGACCTGAGCATCGTCGTCGCCGACCGGTGACGAGCTGCACTGCCGCAGAGCAGTGCGGCGAGGACGCCCCACATGAGTGCCGTGGTCACGCTGCCATGATGGCCCCGTGACGACTCCCACCGACACCTGCATCACCCTCTCGCGCGTCATGTCGCAGGCCGAGGCCAACCTCCTGGGCAATGTGCACGGCGGCAACATCATGAAGATGGTCGACGACACCGCCGGTGTCTCCGCCAACCGCTTCGCGCAGGGCCCGGCGGTGACGGCCGCGATGGACGAGATGGCCTTCCACAACCCGGTCCGCGTCGGCGACGTCCTGCACGTCAGCGCGCAGGTCAACTGGGCGGGCACCTCGTCGATGGAGGTCGGCGTGCGGGCGGAGGTCGACCGCTGGGACGCCGTCACCGACCGCGTCCACGTCGCGAGCGCCTACCTCGTCTTCGTCGCCGTCGATGCCGAAGGGGGGACCCGTCACGTCCCGATGCTGACGATCGAGACGCCCGAGGAGCGGCGCCGGTTCCGCGAGGCGGAGATCCGCCGGGCCAACCGGCTCGCCCGGCGCCAGGCCATCGACTCCAGCCGCCGGGCGGGGACCGGCGCATGACCCGCACGCGCGTCACCCTCATCGGCTCGACCGGGTCGATCGGCACGCAGGGGCTGCAGGTCATCGAGGCCCACCCGGGGCGCTTCGAGGTGACGGCCATCGCGGGCGGGGCCAACATCGGGCTGCTCGCCACGCAGGCCGCGCGTCATCTCCCTTCGCTCGTGGGCGCTGCGGCCGGGAGCCGCGAGGAGCTCACCGCCGCCATCGCGGTCGCCGCGCAGGAGGCCGGCGTCACCGGCTACGCGCCCGAGGTCGTCGTGGGGGAGGAAGCGGCCACCGAGGTCGCCGGCGCCCCCACCGACGTCGTGCTCAACGGCATCACCGGGGCGATCGGCCTGCGGCCGACCCTGGCGGCCCTGCGATCGGGTGCCCGCCTCGCCCTGGCCAACAAGGAGTCGCTGATCATCGGCGGCCCGATCGTGCGGGACGTCGCGGCGCCCGACCAGATCGTGCCCGTCGACTCCGAGCACTCGGCGATCGCGCAGGCGCTGCGGGCCGGCCGGGCCGAGGAGGTCCGCAGGCTCGTCGTCACCGCGAGCGGCGGGCCCTTCCGCAGGATGGACCGGGCCGCGCTGCGCGAGGTGACGCCGGCGCAGGCGCTCAAGCACCCCAACTTCGCGATGGGGCGGGTCATCACGACCAACAGCGCGACGCTCGTCAACAAGGGCCTCGAGCTCATCGAGGCCCACCTGCTCTTCGACGTGCCGATGGACCGGATCGAGGCGGTCGTCCACCCGCAGCAGATCATCCACTCGATGGTGGAGTTCCACGACGGCGCGGTCATCGCCCAGCTCGGGCTGCCGACGATGCTCGCCCCGATCGCCCTGGGGCTCTCGTGGCCCGAGCGGCTCACCGACGTCGAGACACCCGTCGACTGGACGCAGGCGCAGGACTGGCGCTTCGAGCCCCTCGACGACGAGGCCTTCCCCGCCGTGCGGCTGGCCCAGCAGGTCGGCGCGGCCGGCGGGACCCACCCGGCCGTGTACAACGCGGCCAACGAGGTGGGGGTCGACGCCTTCCACGAGGGGGCCTGCCGGTTCACCGACATCGTCGACACGATCGGCGAGGTCGTGGGGCGCCACGACGACAGCCGCTTCGACGCCCACACGGTCGAGGGCGTGCTCGCCGCGGACGCCTGGGCGCGTGCCGAAGCCAGGTCGGTCCTGCGGCTGGCGTGAGACGATCAGGGCATGCTCTACGTCCTGGGGATCGTCCTTGCCGTGCTCGGCATCGGCCTGTCGATCGCGCTGCACGAGATCGGCCACCTCGTCCCCGCCAAGAAGTTCGGTGTCCGCGTGCCGCAGTACATGGTCGGCTTCGGCCCGACCGTCTGGTCGCGACGCCGCGGCGAGACCGAGTACGGCGTCAAGGCGATCCCCCTCGGTGGCTACATCCGGATGATCGGCATGTTCCCGCCGGCCAAGGGGCAGGCGCCCGGGACGATGCGCACCGCGAGCACGGGGCGTGTGAGCCAGCTCGTCGACGAGGCGCGCCAGCAGAGCTTCGAGGAGGTCCAGCCCGGCGACGACGGCCGCATGTTCTACCAGCTGCCGATCTGGAAGCGGGTCGTCATCATGATGGGCGGCCCGGTGATGAACCTCGTCATCGCGCTCGTGCTCTTCACCGGCATCTTCACCCTCAACGGCGTGGCCGTCACGACGACGACGATCTCGTCGGTCAACGAGTGCGTCGACATCCAGCAGTCCGGACGGAGCGCCGCGAGCGAGTGCACCTCCGACATGCCCGTCGCTCCGGCCAACGCCGCCGGCGTCAAGCCCGGCGACACGATCACCGCGATCAACGGCACCCCGGTGAGCACGTGGGACGACGTGCGCGGCTCGATCCGCGCCAACCTCGACAAGCCCCTCGCGGTGACCGTCGACCGCGACGGCACGAGCCGGACCCTCACGGCCGACCCGATCGTCCTCGACCTGCCCGTGTACACGCCGGACGGTCGCGTCGAGCGGGACGCGAAGGGGGAGATCGTCACCGAGCGCGCCGGGTTCCTCGGGGCCACCGGCAGCCAGGAGATGCAGAAGCAGCCGATCACCGCGGTGCCCGGTCTCTTCGGCGGCATGCTCGGCGACACCTACGGCCTGCTCGTGAAGATCCCGCAGAAGCTCGTCGGCGTGGCCGAGGCGGCCTTCGCCGGGGGCGAGCGCGACCCCGAGGGGCCGATGTCCGTCGTCGGCGTCGGCCGCGTAGCCGGCGAGGTCGCGAGCTCCGACATCTTCGGTGACGCCCGGGACAAGTCGATCCTGCTGCTCAGCCTGCTCGGCTCGCTCAACCTCGTCCTCTTCGCCTTCAACACCATCCCGCTGCTGCCGCTCGACGGCGGCCACGTCGCCGGCGCCCTGTGGGAGGCGGTCAAGAAGGGCTGGGCGAGGGTACGCGGTCTGCCCGACCCCGGTCCGGTCGACGTGGCCAAGGCGCTCCCGCTCGCGTACGGCGTCGCCATCGCCTTCATCGCGATGACCTTGCTGCTCGTCTACGCGGACCTCGTCAACCCGATCCGCCTGACCTAGCGGGTCCCACAGGGGACACCCAGAGACCAGGTCGCATAATGGGTGCATGAGCGTCTCCCTCGGCATGCCCAAGGCCCCGGCCCCCGTGCTCGCCCCCCGCCGCCCGACCCGCCAGATCAAGGTCGGCTCGGTCGGCGTCGGCAGCGAGTCGCCGATCTCGGTGCAGTCGATGACGACGACGCTGACGTCCGACGTCAACACGACCCTGCAGCAGATCGCCGAGCTGACGGCCGCGGGCTGCGACATCGTGCGCGTGGCCTGCCCCAGCCAGGACGACGCCGACGCGCTCGCCGAGATCGCCCGGCACAGCCAGATCCCGGTCATCGCCGACATCCACTTCCAGCCGAAGTACGTCTTCCAGGCCATCGAGGCCGGGTGCGCCGCCGTGCGGGTCAACCCGGGCAACATCCGCAAGTTCGACGACCAGGTCAAGGAGATCGCCAGGGCGGCCAAGGACCACGGCACCTCGATCCGCATCGGCGTCAACGCCGGCAGCCTCGACAAGCGGCTGCTCGAGAAGTACGGCCGGGCCACCCCCGAGGCGCTCGTCGAGTCGGCGGTCTGGGAGGCGGGCCTCTTCGAGGAGCACGACTTCCACGACTTCAAGATCTCGGTCAAGCACAACGACCCGGTGACGATGGTGCGCGCCTACGAGCTGCTCGCCGAGGCCGGTGACTGGCCGCTGCACCTCGGCGTCACCGAGGCCGGCCCCGCCTTCCAGGGCACGATCAAGTCCGCGACCGCCTTCGGTGCGTTGCTCTCCCGGGGCATCGGCGACACCATCCGCGTCTCCCTCTCGGCCCCCCCGGTCGAGGAGGTCAAGGTCGGCCAGCAGATCCTGCAGTCCCTGGGCCTGCGCCCGCGCAAGCTCGAGATCGTCTCCTGCCCGAGCTGCGGCCGCGCGCAGGTCGACGTCTACAAGCTCGCCGACGAGGTGACCGCCGGCCTCGAGGGCATGACGGTCCCCCTGCGGGTGGCCGTCATGGGCTGCGTCGTCAACGGCCCGGGGGAGGCCCGTGAGGCCGACCTGGGCGTCGCCTCCGGCAACGGCAAGGGCCAGATCTTCGTCAAGGGCGAGGTCATCAAGACCGTCCCCGAGAGCCAGATCGTCGAGACCCTCATCGAGGAGGCCATGCGCATCGCCGAGGAGATGGGCGAGCCCCTCGACGGCGAGGAGTCGGGCGCGACCGTGACGGTCAGCTGACCTCTCCGCCACGCACGGCGCCCGCGGGATCACTAGGCTGACGAGGTGCTGCGCACCCGCCAACCCACCCGGCTCCTCGGCCCCGACGACGTCGATGCGGCCCTGGACCTGTGCGCGCGGGACCCCGCGTCCCACGTCTTCGTGGCCAGCCGCATCCTCGACGGTGGCCTCGGCTCCGGCTCGACCTCCGCGTACGGCTGGTTCGACGAAGGGCGTCTGTCCGCCCTCGTGTGGAGCGTCGCCAATGTCGTGCCCGTCGGCACGAGCGCGCAGAGCTGGCCCGCGCTGGCCGCCCACGTGCGCAAGGTGCGGCGCCGCTGCGCCTCCTTCCTCGGACCGCGCGACGAGGTGGCCGGCCTGTGGCGCGAGGCCGGTGCGGCCTTCCCCCAGCCCCGCGCCATCCGGGGCGAGCAGCCGCTCATGGCGACGCGGACACCCCCTTCGTCCCTCGGCGTGGAGCTGGACCCTCGGGTGCGGCCGGCCCGCGTCGACGAGGTCGACCTCGTGCTGCCCGCAGCCGAGCACATGTTCACCCAGGAGATCGGCTACCGGCCCTACACGGGCAGCCCCGCGTTCTACCGCGACTCGATCTGGCGCCTGGTCCGCGCGGGCCGGACCTATGTCGTCGTCGAGGGCGGACGGGTGATCTTCAAGGCCGACGTCGGCTCGGTGGCGCTCGGGGCCAGCCAGATCCAGGGCGTGTGGCTCGCGCCCGAGCTGCGCGGGCAGGGGCTCGCCGCCCCCATGATGGCTGCCGCCCTCGAGCAGGCGATGAGCGACCACGCGCCCCTGGGCACGCTCTACGTCAACGACTACAACGCCCCGGCGATCGCCACCTACCGACGGATCGGCATGGAGCGGATCGGGACCTTCTCGACGATCCTCTTCTGAGGCGGCGGTCAGAGGGTGAAGACGATCTTGCCCATGATCTCGCCGGACTCCATCGCGGCGAACCCGTCGCGGGCCTGCTCGAGCGGCAGCTCGGAGTGGATGAGCGGACGCGAGCCGGTGGACTCCAGCAGCTGCACGAGCTGACCCAGCTCGTCACGGGTGCCCATGGTGGAGCCGATGACGCTCAGCTGCAGGAAGAAGATGCGGGTCAGCTCCGCGTCGTCGGGCCGCGGCCCGCTCGTCGTGCCCGAGATGACGATGCGGCCACCCGGACGCAGCGAGCGGATCGAGTGCGACCACGTCGCCCGCCCGACCGTCTCCATGACCGCATCGACCTTGACCGGTAGCCGCTCGCCTGACGCGAAGACCTCGTGGGCGCCGATCTGCAGGGCGTGCGCCCGCTTGGCCTCGTCGCGCGAGGTGGCGTACACGCGCAGCCCGGCCGCGCGGGCGAGGATGATCAGCGCCGTCGCGACGCCACCACCGCTGCCCTGGACCAGCACGCTCTCACCGGGGCGCAGACCGCCACGGACGAAGAGCATGCGGTAGGCGGTCAGCCATGCCGTGGGCAGGCAGGCGGCCTCGGTCATCGACAGCCCGGCCGGCTTCGGCACGAGGTTGCGACGCGGGACGACGACGGTGTCGGCGAAGGTGCCCTGATGGCGCTCGGAGAGCAGCGAGCGGCGCGGGTCGGTCGTCTCGTCGGCGCCGGTGAAGTGCGGGTCGTTGATGATCGCGTGGACGACGACCTCGTTGCCGTCCTCGTCGGTGCCCGCGGCGTCGCAGCCGAGGATCATCGGCAGCGCGTCCTCCTTCAGCCCCACCCCGCGCAGCGACCACAGGTCGTGGTGGTTGAGCGCGGCCGCCTTGACGGCGACCCGCGTCCAGCCCTCGGGGACCTGCGGGTCGGGGCGCTCGCCGACCACCAGTCCGGACAGCGGGTCGGCGGTGCTGAAGCTCTCGGCGTACACGGCGCGCATCGGTGCGCTCCTCTCGGGTCGGGTCGCTCGTCCCCACTCTGTCACTGCGGGTGGTCGGGGTCCACGGGGGTGCAGGTCGCGCAGCGACCGTGAGCCCCCGTGCGTCGGGATAGCGTGGTGGCCACGATCCTCGTCGAGCACAGGAGGCGCCATGGGCACCATCGCCGACAACGTCATCGCGACCCTGCGGGCCAACGGCGTCACCCGCGCCTACGGGGTGCCGGGTGACTCCCTCAACGGGTTCACCGAGGCGATGCGACGGGACGGGGGGATGGACTGGCGGCTGGTGCGCCACGAGGAGGCCGGCGCCTTCGCCGCGGCCGCCGACGCCGAGCTGACCGGGGAGCTCGCGGTCGTCCTCGGCTCCTGCGGCCCGGGCAACCTCCACCTCGTCAACGGACTCTTCGACGCCCACCGCAGCCGGGTCCCGGTCCTGGCGATCGCCGCGCAGATCCCGAGCGCCGAGATCGGCAGCGGGTACTTCCAGGAGACCCACCCGCAGCACCTCTTCCAGGAGTGCAGCGTCTGGTGCGAGATGGTCTCCGAGCCCTCGCAGATGCCCCGGATGCTCGAGACCGCGATGCGCGCGGCGATCCAGGAGCGCGGGGTCGCCGTGCTCGTGGTCCCCGGCGACGTCGCCCAGGCCGAGGCCACCGACGAGCGCGTGACGGTCCTCGAGCGCGCCCGCGCGCAGGTCGTCCCCGACGCGGCCCAGCTGCAGCGCGCCGCCGACCTCCTCGGGGGCTCCCGGCGCACGACCCTGCTCGTCGGCGCCGGCGCGGCCGGCGCCAAGGACGACGTCCTCGCACTCGCGGACCTGCTCGCGGCCCCGGTGGTGCACACCCTTCGCTCCAAGCAGGACATCGAGGGGGACAACCCCTTCGACGTCGGGCTCACCGGGCTCCTCGGGTTCGCCTCGGGGTACCGGGCGATGGAGGAGGCCGAGACCGTGCTCATGCTCGGGACGGACTTCCCGTACCGGCAGTTCTACCCGCAGGGCGCGCGGTTCATCCAGGTCGACCTGCGCGGCGAGCGCCTCGGTCGCCGCGTCCCGCTCGAGCTGGGTCTCGTCGGGGACGTCGGCGACACGGTCCGCGCGCTGCTGCCGCTGCTCGACCGCGCCACCGACCGACGCCACCTCGAGGACTCGCTCGAGCACTACGGCAGGACCCGCGACAGGCTCGACGAGCTCGCCGAGCCGCCCAGGAAGGGGCTCTTCGGCAAGAGGTCCCAGCCGATCCACCCCCAGTACCTCGCCCGGCTCGTCGACGAGATCGCCGCGGACGACGCGGTCTTCATCCCCGACGTCGGCTCGCCCGTCGTCTACGCGGCCCGGTACCTCCAGTGCCGAGGCGACCGCCGGCTCATCGGTTCCTTCATCCACGGGTCGATGGCCAACGCGGTGCCGCACGCGATCGGCGCGCAGCTGGCCTGCCCTGGGCGCCAGGTCGTCACCCTGAGCGGCGACGGGGGCCTGGCGATGATGCTCGGCGAGCTGCTCACGGTGCGCCAGCACGACCTGCCGATCAAGATCGTCGTGCTTAACAACTCCTCGCTCAACTTCGTCGAGCTCGAGATGAAGGCCGCCGGGCTCCCCGGCTTCGGGACCGACCTGGACAACCCCGACTTCGCCCAGGTCGCGCAGGCCTGCGGGATCAGGGGCTGGCGGGTCACCGAGACGAGCGACCTCGAGACCAGCCTGCGCGAGGCCTTCGCGCACGACGGTCCCGCGCTCGTCGACGTGGTCACCGAGCGGCAGGAGCTGACGATCCCGCCGGCGATCTCCGCCGAGCAGGTCAAGGGCTTCACCCTGTACGCGCTGCGGACCGTCATGTCCGGGCGTGGCGACGAGCTGCTCGACCTCTCCCGTGCCAACCTGCGTCAGATCTTCTGAGGGGGCCCGGGTCCATGGGCACGCTGCAGTGGTCGCCGACCACGGAGGCCGACCTCGACGCGCTCGTGCGGCTGGGCACGGCCTGCCTCGCGAGGGACGGCGGGTTGCCCGACCTCGCGGACCGCGACCACCTGCGCGACAGCCTCGTCACCGACGTCGCGATCTGCGGGCGGGACGAGCTCGGTGACGTCGTCGCCGCGGCGGCGATCGGCCTGAGTGCCGCGGACGGACGCACGGCGACCGGGCTCGTCGACCCGGCGGTGATGGGGCAGGGGATCGGGGGCGAGCTCGCCGAGTGGGTCCTGGCCCACTCGGTCGGGCCGGTCCGGTTCGTCCTCGACTCGGTGAGCCCCGAGGCCGAGACGCTCCTCGCCGACCTCGGGCTGCACCGGGTCTTCGCGGAGACGATCATGCGCCACAGCCTGCGCAGCATCCCCGTCGTGCGTCGACCCGACGACGTCGTGACGCTGCCCTTCACCGACGACACCTCCGAGGCCTTCCGGCACGCGTACGCGGCGTCCTTCGCCGACCAGCCCGGGTACGACGAGGGCAGCTCGCGGGCCTGGGGCCGCTGGCTGCGCGAGCAGCGGGGGTTCCAGCCCGAGGACTCCCGTGTCGCCATGGACCGAGCGGGCCACGTCGCCGGCTTCGTCACCCTCTCCGACGGGTGGATCGAGGAGGTCGGCGTCGTGCCCGAGTGGCGCGGCAAGGGCCTGGGTGCCCACCTCGTCGCGCGCTCCCTGACCGCCGTGCAGCGCCGCGGGGCCGAGGTGGTCTGGTTGGCCGTCGGCTGCCAGAACCCGGCGCGCGCCCTGTACGAACGCCTCGGCTTCCGTCACCGCGGCACCCGCGCCCTCTACGAGCAACCCGCGATCCCGGAGGACTCATGACCGACACCGACCCGCACCAGGTCCCTGACGCCGTGGTCGAGGCCGTGCGCGGCGCCCGCCGCGTCCTCGTGCTCTCCGGGGCCGGGATGAGCGCCGAGTCCGGCGTGCCGACCTTCCGCGACGCGCAGACCGGGCTGTGGGAGGCCTTCGACCCGAGCCAGCTGGCGACGGCCGAGGCCTTCCGGCTGGATCCTCCCTTCGTCTGGGCCTGGTACGCGTGGCGGATGCGGCTCGTGCGCGACGTCGAGCCCAACGCCGGCCACCGCGCGCTCGCCGAGCTCGCCGGGCTGCGCGAGGTGACGATCTCGACGCAGAACGTCGACGACCTGCACGAGCGCGCCGGGTCGCCGGTGGCGGCGCACCTCCACGGCTCGCTGCTCGCCCTGCGGTGCGCGGACTGCGAGAGCCCGTACCCGGGGGAGCCGGCGCTGCCGTCGGAGCCGACCGAGCGGATCGACCCGCCGACCTGCCCCGAGTGCGCAGGGGACGTGCGTCCCGGCGTCGTGTGGTTCGGCGAGCTGCTGCCGCCCGAGGCGGTCGAGGCGACCGAGGCGGCGATCGAGGCCCTCGAGCCGGGCGACGTCGTCCTCGTCGTCGGCACCTCGGGCATCGTCTACCCGGCCGCGGGCTACCCCGCCATGGCGCGGGCCGAGGGGGCGACCGTCATCGAGATCAACCCGCTCGAGACCGAGATCAGCGACATGTGCCACCACCACGTGCGCGGCCCGGCCGCGCAGGTCCTGGCGCAGATCGTCAGCGCGATCCGCTGACCGGTGTGCACCCGAGGTCGTCCTCGTGCACCTCGTGGCGGATCCGGCCACCGGATGCACCAGGACGACCTCGCGTGCTCGGCCGCGAGGCCCACAGCACCCCGCCGACGACGAGGACGCCGCCGAGCAGCTCGAGCGGAGCGGGCACCTCGTCCAGGAGCAGCCAGGCCAGACCGAGCCCGGTGACCGGGACGAGCATCGAGAACGGCGCGACCGTCCCCGAGGGGTGGCGCGCCATGAGCCAGGTCCAGATGCCCGAACCGACGACCGTCGCGAGGAGCGTCGTGTAGACCATGCCGAGCCAGGCCGGGATCGCCGCCGCGGTCATCGAGTCGGCGAGGGCCGCGCCGATGCGCTCGGGGCCCTCGACGGCCAGCGACACCGCGAGCAGGGGGAGCGGCGGGATCACCGTCATCCACATCGTCAGGTGGAGCGGCTCGGGGGCGGCGGCCAGGCGGGAGGCGAGGTTGCCGAAGGCCCAGCCCAGGCCGGCGAGCAGGGTGAGGACGAAGGGGAGGAGCCCCGCCTGCGCGTCGAGGCGCTGCGACCCGACGACGGCCATGCCGAGCGCGGCGACGCCGACCCCGGCCGCCGCGCGGGCAGAGAGGCGCTCGCCGAGAAGTGCCGCGCCGAGGACGACGGTGAAGGGCGCGGAGCTCTGCAGCACGAGGGACGCGAGGCCGGCCGGCATGCCGACGTCCATCGCGAGGTAGAGGAAGGCGAACTGCAGGATGCCGAAGCCGATGCCGTACCCGACGAGCCAGCGCGTGGGGACCTGCGGGCGGGGGACGAGGGCGATGGTCGGGATCGCCAGCAGCAGGAAGCGCAGCGCCGAGCAGAAGAAGGGCGGGAAGATCTCGAGCGAGGCGTGGATGGCGATGAAGTTGGCGCCCCAGAGGACGGCGACGACGACGGCGAGGAGGCGGTGGCGGACGGGCACGAGTTGATGGTGCGCTGACCCGACCATGCAGGACAAGCGAATCATTGTGCACGGTCCACGTAGGCTCCCTGCATGGATATCCGGCACCTCGAGCTGCTGCGGGACCTGCGCGAGCGCGGGAGCCTGGCGGCCGTTGCCGCGGCCACGCACCGCACTCCGTCGGCGCTGTCGCAGCAGCTGCGCACCGCGCAGCGATCTGCCGGCGTGCCGCTCGTGGAACCGGACGGTCGCGGGCTGCGGCTCACCGAGGCGGGGGCGCTGCTCGCGGACGGCGCCGACGAGGTGAGCGCGGCCATGGCCCGGGTCGCCGCGCGGCTCGAGGAGCACCGGGGCGCGCCCGTGGGGAGCGTGCGGATCGCCGGTCTGCCGAGCGGTCTGACGGCCCTGCTGCCCGGGGCACTGACGATGCTGGCCGCCAGCTCGGTGAGCATCGAGATCGACGACCTGGACCTCGCCGAGCACGACTACGCCGCCGCGGCCGCGGACGCCGACATCGTCGTGGCCCACTCCCTGACGGGAGAGGTCCCCGCCGGGGGCGAGGGTCTGCGCAGCACCGTCCTCGTGCGTGAGCCGCTCGACGTCGCCGTGCCAGCGGACCACGCGCTCGCCGGACGGTCCGAGCTGCGACCGCGCGACGTCGTCGACGAGACGTGGATCGCCGTCCCCGAGCACTACCCCTTCGACACCGTGCTCGAGCGGATCGAAGCAGCCTGTGGACGCCGCATCGACCGGCGCCTGCGCGTCCGCGACAACCAGCTCGTCGCCGCCCTGGTCGCCTCCGGGCTGGGCCTGGCGCTCCTGCCGCGGTACACGACCCGCACGACCGACGAGCTCGCCCTCGTCCCGCTCACCGGGGTGCGGTCCGCCCGGTGGATCGTCGCGCTGTCCCGGCCCGACCGGGCCGAGCGGGCCGCGGTCCGGCTCGTCACCGCCCGGTTGGTCTCTGCCGGGGCGGCGCTCGTGGGTGAGCGGATACCCTGATCGGGCACACCCCTTCGTCCCACCAGGAGCAGCTCTCGTGGTCACCCGCATGTCGTCCTTCTTCCTGCGTACCCTCCGGGAGGACCCGGCGGACGCGGAGCTGCCGGGCCACAAGCTGCTCGTCCGGGCCGGCTACATCCGCCGCGCGGCGCCGGGCGTCTACACGTGGCTGCCGCTCGGTCTGCGGGTCCTGCGCAAGGTCGAGGCGATCGTCCGCGAGGAGATGGAGGCCATCGGCGGCCAGGAGCTCTCCTTCCCGGCGCTGCTGCCCAAGGAGCCGTACGAGGCGACCAACCGCTGGACCGAGTACGGCGACAACCTCTTCCGGCTCGTCGACCGCAAGGACGCGCAGATGCTCCTCGGCCCGACGCACGAGGAGATGTTCTGCCTCGCGGTCAAGGACATGTACACCTCGTACAAGGACCTGCCGCTCACCCTCTTCCAGATCCAGACGAAGTACCGCGACGAGGCCCGCCCGCGCGCCGGCGTGCTGCGCGGGCGCGAGTTCATCATGAAGGACAGCTACTCCTTCGACATCGACCAGGCCGGGCTGCAGAAGGCCTATGACGCCCACCGTGACGCGTACATCAAGATCTTCGACCGGCTCGGGTTCGAGTACGTCATCGTCCACGCCGACTCCGGCGCCATGGGCGGCAGTGCGAGCGAGGAGTTCCTCGCGGTGAGCCCGAACGGCGAGGACACCTTCGTGCGGGACGCCTCCGGCTACGCGGCCAACGTCGAGGCCGTCGAGGTCCCGCAAGCGCCGCCCGTCGAGGTGACCGTCGGTCCCGCCCACGTCGAGGACACCCCCGACACCCCCACCATCGAGACGCTCGTCGCGGCGCTCAACGCGAACCACCCCCGGACCGACGGGCGCGCGTGGACGGCCGCGGACACGCTCAAGAACGTCATCGTCATGCTGGTCCACCCCGCCGACGCCGAGCACGACGAGCCGTGGCGCGAGCCGCTGGCGATCGGTGTCCCCGGCGACCGGGAGGTCGACGCCAAGCGGCTCGAGGCGCAGGTCTCCCCGGCGGAGGTCGAGGCCTTCGAGGAGAAGGACTTCGCCGACCACCCGACGCTCGCCAAGGGCTACATCGGGCCCGGCGTGCTCGGCTCCGAGCGCCCGAGCGGCATCCGGTACCTCCTCGACCCGTCGATCGCCGAGGGCTCCGCCTGGGTCACCGGCGCGGACGAGCACGGCAGGCACGTCATCGACCTGGTCCACGGTCGCGACTTCACCGCCGACGGCACGATCCAGGCCGCCGAGATCCGGGAGGGCGACCCGAGCCCCACGGGCACGGGGACACTGACCCTCGCGCGGGGCGTCGAGATGGGCCACATCTTCCAGCTCGGCACCAAGTACGCCGAGGCGCTGGGGCTGAAGGTCCTCGACGAGAACGGCAAGCTCGTCACCGTCACGATGGGCTCGTACGGCGTCGGCGTCACGCGCGCCGTCGGTGTCATCGCCGAGGACAACCACGACGAGTCCGGTCTCGTGTGGCCACGGGCGCTGGCCCCCTTCGACGTGCACGTGGTCGCTGCGGGCAAGACGGACGAGATCTTCACCACGGCCGCCGACCTGTCCGCCCGGCTCGAGGCGAAGGGGGTCAGCGTCCTGTACGACGACCGCGCCGGCAAGGTGAGCCCCGGCGTGAAGTTCAAGGACGCCGAGCTCGTCGGGGTCCCGACGATCCTCGTCGTCGGCAAGGGGCTGGCCGAGGGCGTCGTCGAGATCAAGGACCGCCGCAGCGGTGAGCGCCGCGAGGTGCCGGTGGGGGAGGCCGTCGAGGCCGTGCTCGCCGAGGTGCGTGGCGGCGCGTGAGCGTCGACGAGATGCGCCACCCGCTCACCGTGCGTGAGCGGCCCGAGGCCGGGCCCGTCGAGGCGGTGATCTTCGACTGGGGCGGCACGCTCACCCCGTGGCACACGATCGACCTGGGCCAGCAGTGGCGCGTCTTCGCGCGGGAGGTCCACGGCATCCCGATCGAGTCCGACGAGGTGCCGCAGGAGGACCTCGACCGCGCACACGAGCTCGCCGAGCGGATCCACGCCGTCGAGGCCGATGCCTGGCAGCAGGTGCGCGACGAGCAGCGTGGCGCGCACCTCGACGACATCCTGCGCAAGGCCGGCATCGACCCACAGCACGACCGGCACCACGTCGCGCTCGCGGCCTACCGTCGCTTCTGGGAGCCGCACACCCACACCGACCCGCAGGTGCGGCCGCTCTGGGAGGGGCTGCGCGCTCGGGGTCTCAAGGTCGGGGTGCTGTCCAACACCATCTGGAGCGGGGACTACCACCGCGAGATCTTCGAGCGTGACGGTGTGCTCGACCTCATCGACGGCGACGTCTACTCGTCGGAGATCCAGGTGGTCAAGCCGCACCGGGAGGCCTTCGAGGCCGCGGCCGCGGCCGTCGGCGTGCCGATGGCCAATGCCGTCTACGTCGGC
Source organism: Janibacter terrae NBRC 107853 (assembly GCF_001591405.1). Classification (GTDB taxonomy): domain Bacteria; phylum Actinomycetota; class Actinomycetes; order Actinomycetales; family Dermatophilaceae; genus Janibacter; species Janibacter terrae. The sequence goes on along the minus strand of NZ_BCUV01000006.1, from coordinate 626,453 downwards.
GACCGGCTCTTTGAGGACGTGCTCGGCTCCCAGGAGGTCGGGATGCGCGCGATCTGGGTGCCGCACAGCGACATCCCGGCCGACCAGCAGGTGACCGTCGACGTCGAGCCCGATGGCGTCGCGCACGAGCTGATCGACGTCCTCGAGATCGTCGACGGCTGGCTCGCCCCCTAGGGGTGCTGCTCGGGCGGGGGCACCCGACGCCGGTGCCACCAGCGCCAGGCGCCGGTGCTCCACACCGCCCCCACGACGAGCACCGGCTGGAAGACGAGCCGGACCGCCCGTGAGGTGTCGCTCGTCAGCCCGAAGGCGTCGCGGTGCTCGGTGAGCTGCGCGATGTTGCCGGGGAAGACCGCGACGAAGAGCGCTGCCGTCACCAGGCCGACCACGGCTCGAGCGGGATGGCGCCAGACGAGGAGCAAGGCCGCGCCGACAGCGATCTCGACGACACCCGAGACGAGGACGACGAGGTCGGCGTCAGCGGGGAACCACGGCGGCACCTGGGCCCGGAACTCGGTGCGGGCAAAGGTCAGGTGGGCCACGCCCGCGAGGACGAGGAAGGAACCGAGCAGCGCCTGCCCGACGGCACGCAGTGGTGAGGACATGTCTCAGACTCCCACGGCACCGAGGAGGCGGCTGGCGGCGAGCCAGGTCGCGCCGGCGAGGACCAGGGCGAAGCTCGCGACCCACAGCACCGCAGGCACGCCCGTCGTTCGGGCGAGCGAGCCCGGGTCGCTGCGGGGCTCGATGCCGCCGAGCATCGTCGCCAGGTGGCGCCAGGCTCCCACGAGGAGCAGCAGGCCCACACCGACGAGGACCTGCTGCTGCAGGGCATCGTCGCGCCACCACCACAGGGCGGCGCACGCCGCGAGCACCGCGACGACGACGAGTCCGGTGAGCGCCGAGCGCACCCGGGTCAGGGTGGTGAGCAGCCCCACGAGCAGGAGGGTGAGCGTCGGGGCCGCCCACCCGGCCGTCGCGAGCCCCACGAGCAGGGCGCCGACGATCCCCGGAGCCGGGTAGCCGGCCCAGGTCGTCGCGACCACGCCCGCACCGCTGGCGGGGCCCACGGTCACGGCGTGGCCGGACATGTCCGAGCGCAGGACGAAGCCGGTGAAGCGTCGCCCGCACGCCACGCCCACGAGGGCGTGACCGAGCTCGTGGACGAGGGTGACGACGAGCCGCAGCACCCGCCACGCCGGCCACCACGTCGCCGCGACGCAGCCGAACGCGAGGACGGCGACGAGGGTCCACCCGGCGAGCTCGGGTGCGGGGCTCGCGGGGGAGAGGCGGTCGAGGAGGTGCTGCACGGGGTGACCGTATGCGGGCAACCTGTGCGTGGGAGGGTGAGCCCATGTCGCACGTGCTGATCCTCGGAGGGACCGCCGAGGCGAGGGATCTCGCCGCTCGCCTGGACGCCCAGGGGGTGCCCCTCACCTCCTCCCTCGCCGGCCGGGTGTCGCAGCCCCGACTGCCGGTCGGGCCCGTGCGGATCGGCGGGTTCGGTGGGGTCGCTGGCTTGACCGACTGGCTCCGTGAGCACGAGGTGAGCGCGGTCGTCGACGCCACCCACCCCTTCGCCGCGACGATGGGCGCCCATGCGGCACAGGCTTGCTCGTCGCTCGGCCTGCCCCTCCTCCGACTGGCGCGGCCGGGCTGGGCCGCACACCCCGACGCCGCGTCCTGGACCTGGGTCGAGGACCACGTGGCTGCCCGGGAGGCGGCGGACGAGGTGGGCGGGATCCCCTTCGTCACGACGGGGCGGCAGACCCTGCACCACCACATCGACGCCTGGGCCGACCGGCCGGTGCTCGTCCGGCTCGTCGAGCCTGCGGAGCGGCCACTGCCGGCGGCCTGGACCGTGCTGCGCTCGCGGGGGCCCTTCGCCGTCGCCGACGAGGAGGCGATCATGCGCGAGCACGGCGTCACCGTGCTGCTCACCAAGGACTCGGGTGGTCGCTACACCGAGGCCAAGCTCGACGCGTCCCGACACGTCGGGGTGCCGGTCGTCGTCGTGTCGCGCCCGGCGCGGGCGCCGGGCGTCGCGGAGGCGAGCGATGCCGACGCCGCCACGACGTGGGTCCTGGGCCAGATCAGCGACTGACCCGCCTCAGCGGCGGGCGAGCAAGCGGGCCCCGACGACCGCGACCAGCGTGACGACACCCACCCGGCGGGCGAGGAGCACGGCGCGCGGCAGGTCCGCGACGGTGGGCGCCGGCCCCGAGCCCATGACGACCCGGTCCTCGGCGCCGCTCGCGTAGACCGTCCGCCCACCGAGGCACAGGCCCAGGGCCGCGGCGAAGCCGGCCTCGACCGGACCGGCATTGGGGCTGGGGTGGTCGCGCCCGTCCCGCACCGCCGTGCGCACCACCTCACCGGCACGAAGGGGGGAGGCCGCAGCGGTCGCGAGGACGGTGGCCCGGGCGGGGACCCAGCCCAGCAGGTCGTCGAGTCGGGCTGCGGCCCAACCAAATCGGGCATAGCGGGCCGTGCGGTGGCCGTGCATCGCGTCGAGGGTGTTGGCCGTCCGGTGGAGGACGACGCCGAGCGGGCCGAGCGCGGCGCCCCAGACGAGCGTGCCCACGACGGCGTCGGAGGTGTTCTCCGCGACGGACTCGACGGCGGCCCGGGCGACCTCGTCGGCGGTGAGGTCGTCGGTGACCCGACCGACGAGGTTGCGGACCCGGGTGCGCGCTCCGGGGAGGTCGTCGGAGGCGAGCAGGTCGTGCACCGCCAGCCCTTCGCGACCCAGGCTCGTGCCACCGAGTGCCGCCCAGGTCAGGGCCGCGGTCGCAAGGGCACGCGCCGGCCCGGGCAGGCGCGTGGCGGCGACCCCCAGGGCGAGCGGCGGCGCGAGCACGAACGCCTCGGTGAGGACACCGGCGGCCCGGGAGTCGCGATGGGTGCGCGTCTCGACCCAGCCGGCCCACGTGCCGAAGAGCGCGACGGGGTGCCCTCGTCGTGGGTCGCCGAGCGCCCGGTCGGCCGCCCACCCGAGGAGGAGGCCGATGGCGACGGGGTCGCTCACCCGGCCCCCTTGATCGTCAGCACCTGCCCCGAGACCACGAGGTCGACCCGGTCGGCGGACGCGGCAAGGCGCTGGTTGAGCCAGCCGAGACGGTCGGCGAAGATCCGCCCGGAGCGGTGCTCCGAGACCAGCCCCCAGCCGACCTCGTTGGTCACGGCCACGACGAAGGGGGCTGCGCGCCAGGCCGCCTCGAGGTCGTCCACCCGCTGCTCGAGCGTGGGGCCCCAGTGGTGCTCGGGTGCCTCCCAGGCCTCGATCTCGTCGAGCTGGGCGGTCAGCCAGGTGCCGAGGCAGTCGAGCAGGACCGGGTCCTCGGCCTCCCACAGGCCACTCGCCGCGTCCGTGCTCTCGACGGTCGACCAGGTCGCCGGTCGCCGCTGCCGGTGCGCGGCCACGCGAGCCGCCCAGTCGGCGTCGTCGCGCTGCGGGCCGGCCGCGAGATAGGTGACGGGCGTGCCCTCGGGCACGTGCGGGGGCAGCAGGAGGGCCTCGGCGTGCCGGGACTTGCCCGAGCGGACGCCACCGGTGACGAGGACGCGCATGCTCACCACGCCACCGTCAGCAGCACGAGCAGCACGGTGAGAGCCACCTCGACACCGGCCCCGATGACGTCGCCACCCACACCGCCGAAGGTGCGAACAGCCTTGTCCCGGAGCGAGATCGCCGCCCAGACGGCCACGGGCGCGGCCACTGCCGCCACGAGCACGGCCCGCGCTACCATCCACAAGGGGGCCGCGGAGCTCCCGTCACCCAGACCCGCCAGCAGCAGGGCGACCGGCAGCACCGATGCCACGACGAGCGCACCGACGGCGAGCACCACGAGCGCGGCGCCGACGAGGGGCACGGTGCCGACGAAGGCCGCCCCGAGCCTCGAGCCCGGCGCGGCCTGCTGCCCGCGACCGCAGACGGCGGGGGCAGCCGCCCGGGACGCCACGACGGCGGCCCCGACGACGAGGGCCCCGCGCCAGCCGGACCCGAGCAGAGCGGCGATCGCCCCGGCCTGCACGAGCAGCACGACGACGAGCGCGACCGCCCCCATCGGGCCGACGTCGCCGCGCCGCATGATCTCGAGCGCCCGCTCGCGGTCCCAGCCGGCGCCGAGGCCGTCGACCGTGTCGGCCAGGCCGTCGAGGTGCATGCCCCGTGAGCCGTGGGCGAGCACGCCGAGCGCGAGGCCCGCGGCGACGAGCGGTGGCACGCCGATCTCGACGGTGAGTCCGACGAGGACGACCTGGAGCGCGAGGGGGAGGACCGCGAGCGGCGCGAGGAGCAGCGCGGTGCGCGCGGTGTCGGGGGTGATCGTCACCCGGCCACTCGGCGACCGGGTGAAGGTCCCGACGGCCAGGCGCAGCCCCTCGGACGCGCTCACGGCGAGGTGGGGGCCGGTGAGTCGAGGGCGCCGACGACGTCACCGACGACCGTGATGGCCGGGGGAGCGAAGCCCCCTTCGTCGGCCGCGGAGGCGATCTGCGACAGGGGCGCCCGCACCGAGCGCTGCTGCGGGGTGGCCCCGTCGGCGATGCACGCGGCGGGGGTGTCGGGGGACAGGCCGGCCGCGACGAGCGCCTCGGCGATCGCCCCGAGGGTGGCGACCCCCATGAGGATGACGATCGTCAGACGCGAGGTGGCCAGCGCCGCCCAGTCGACCTCGCTGCGCGGGTCGTCGGGGGCGACGTGCCCGGAGACGACCGCGACGCCCTGGGACAGGCCGCGGTGGGTCACCGGGATGCCGGCGAGGGCCGGCACGGAGAAGGCGGAGGAGACGCCCGGCACGGCCTCGACGGGCACGCCGGCGGCGACGCAGTGGTTCCACTCCTCGCCGCCGCGGCCGAAGAGGTAACCGTCACCGCCCTTGAGCCGCACCACGGTCCGGCCGGCGCGGGCGTGCTCGACGAGCAGTTCGTTGATCCGCTCCTGGGGGGTGAACTTGCCGCGGGGGATCTTGCCGACGTGGACGATCTCGGCCTGCGGGGCGATCTCGTCGAGCGCCGCGACCGGACCGAGGCGGTCGGTGACGACGATGTCGGCCGCCGCAAGCGCGTCGTGTCCGGCGACGGTGAGCAGGCCGGGGTCGCCCGGCCCTCCGCCGACGAGGATGACCCGCCCGGTGGCGGTGGTGGCGTCGGTCATGCGGTCCTCCGGTGGTGCAGGTGGGTCAGCTCTCTCAGCAACCCGTCGATGGTGTGGGGGTCACGGACGGCGATCCGCACCCATGCGGTGTCGAGCCCCGGGAACGTATCGCCTCGCCGCACGGCCCACCCGGCATCGCGCAGCGCCTCGCGGACACCCGTGCCGACCCGGGCCAGGACGAAGGGGGCGTCCCCGCCGGCGGTCGGGATGCCCAGCGTGTGCAGCCCCCGCGTGAGGTGGGCCCGCCACCCGGCGATCTCCTCGGCGGCCCGGTCGGCCTCGACGAGTGCGGCTTGGGTGGCGGTCTCGATCATGACGCGCAGCGCGAGGGAGCCCACGGACCAGTGCGGTTGGTGCTCGGCCAGGGCCGCGACGAGCTCGGCGTCTCCGACGACGTAGCCGGCGCGGATGCCGGCGACGGCCCAGGTCTTGGTCAGCGAGCGCACGACGAGCAGGCCGGTGAGGTCGCCCCCCAGGAGCGTCTCGCGCTCGCCGGGGACGGAGTCGATGAAGGCCTCGTCGACGAGGACCACCCGGCCGGGCCGCACGAGCGAGCGCAGCGTAGCTGCCGGGTGGAGCACGCCCGTCGGGTTGGTCGGGTTGCCGACGACGACGAGGTCGGCGTCGCCGATCTGCCCGAGCGCCTGGGCCGTGAGCGCAAAGTCGTCCTCCGGCCGCAGCAGGACGCGCCGCACCTCGTGCCCCGCGGCGCGCAGCGCGGCCTCGGGCTCGGTGAACTGCGGGTGCACGACGACCGCGTCGCGCGGTGTCAGCGCCCGCGCGAGCAGCGTGAAGGCCTCGGCCCCACCACTCGTCGGCAGCACCTGGTCGCGGGCCACACCGTGCCGCGCGGCGATCGCATCCCGAGCACGGGTGGGGTCGGGGTAGGCCGCGACGGTCGACAGCTCCTCGGCGAGGGCCTGCGCGAGCCACCCCGGCGGCTGGGTGAGCCGCACGTTGACGGCGAGGTCCACCAGCTCGCTCGACACCTCGGCGTCCCCGTGATGACGAAGGGGGTCTGCCAAGGACGTGGATCGGGCTGGGGTGGCGCGACTCAAGGGCTGAGCCGGTTGCGGGGCGTCAGGTGAGTGCTCCGCGGACGTGGGGTGCACGGGCGAAGCCCCCAGCGCCACCCCACCCGATCCACGGACGCCCCGAGGGACTTCGTCCGAGGTGACCGTGCGGGCTTGGCCCCAGCCACGAGCGGCCTCGACGAAGGACCCCGCCACGGAGGGCGAGCCGGCCCAGTGCGTGTGCAGGTAGGAGGCGACGAGGGTCGCGCGACCGGTGCCGGCGGGGTCGAGGGCGAAGCCCTCGGTGCGGCCACCGAGGTCCCATGCCGCACTCGTGCCGAAGGGGGGATCGGTCACCGTGCGGTGGAACTCGTGGCCGGCGACCCGGGTCCCGGCCGGGCCGAGGACGGAGTCGACGAGCGAGGTCGCCTCGCGGTAGCCGAGGGTGAGGCGGCGGCCCATCGCGGCCCGGGCGGGCAGGGCGCCGACCATCGGGTGGTCGTCGAGGGTCTCGGCGAGGTAGAGCATGCCGGCGCACTCGGCGATCGTCGGCATGCCGGCCGCGATGGCGGTGCGGATCTGGTGCACGAGAGGGCGGTTGGTCGCCAGGGTGCGCGCGTGCACCTCGGGGAAGCCGCCGCCGAGGTAGAGCCCGCTCGTGTCCTCCGGCAGCGCGGCGTCGCGGGCCGGGTCGAGCTCGACGACCCGGGCGCCGGCGGCCTCGAGCAGCTCGACCGTCTCGGGGTAGCGGAAGGTGAAGGCGCGGCCCCCGGCGACGGCCACGACGACCTCCCGTCGGGACGAATGCACAGCACGCTCCTCGGGGAGCGGGGACTGGAGCGAAGGAAGGGCGGCGCCAGGGGCCCACGGCTCGAGATCGAGGTCGGGGGCCGTGCGGGAGGCCGCGAGCAGCGCGTCGAGGTCGAGGTGCTCCTCGGCGACGGCGGCGATGTGGTCGAGGGTCGCTGCGGCCTCGCCGCGCTCGGCGGCGGGGACGAGCCCGAGGTGGCGCGAGGGCACGTGCATCGCGGCGTCGCGGGGCAGCACGCCCCACACGGGGACGCCGACGGCCTCGACCGCCCGGCGGGCCTCCTCGCCGTGGCGCGGGGTGCCGGCCTTGTTGAGCACGACACCCACGACGTCGAGCTCGGGGTCGATCGTCGCGAGGCCGTGCACGGTGGCGGCGACGGTCCGTGAGGTCGAGCTGATGTCGACGACGAGGACGACGGGCGTGCGCGTCAGGGTGGCGACGTGCGCGCTGGAGGCGAAGCCGTCGCCCCCGAGCCGTCCGTCCATGAGGCCCATGACGCCCTCGAGGACCGCGACGTCCGCGAGGGTCGGGTGGGTGGCGCCGCGGGCGAGGAGGGGAGCGACCCTCCCTTCGCCCACGAGCCACGGGTCGAGGGTGCGGCTCGGGCGGCCGGTCGCCAGGGCGTGGTAGCCGGGGTCGATGTAGTCCGGGCCGACCTTGGCCGGCGCGACGGTCAGACCGCGGCGGGCGAGGGCGGCCATGATCCCCACGGCGATCGTCGTCTTGCCGTGGCCCGACGCTGGCGCCGCGACGAGCACCCGGGGGAGGGTCGTCACCACTCGATGCCCTTCTGGCCCTTCTGCCCCTGGTCGAAGGGGTGCTTGACCTTGGTCATCTCGGTCGCGACGTCGGCGATCTCGAGCAGGCGCGGGTGCGGGTCGCGGCCGGTGATGATCACGTGCTGGTAGCCGGGCCGGTTGGTCAGCGTGTCGATGACGTCGTCGAGCTCGACCCAACCCCACTTCATGACATAGGTGAACTCGTCGAGGATGTAAACGGTGTGCGTCTCGGCGGCGAGTCGCCGCTTGATCTCCGCCCAGCCCTCACGGGCGTCGGCCGCGTGGTCCTCCTCGGTCCCCGCCTTGCGCGACCAGGACCAGCCGGAGCCCATCTTGTGCCACTCGACGGGGCCCCCTTCGCCGGTCTCCTCGTGGACCCGGCCGAGGGTCGTGTAGACCTCCTCCTCGCCGATGCGCCACTTCGCGGACTTGACGAACTGGAAGACGCCGATCGACCAGCCCTGGTTCCACCCGCGCAGGCCGAGGCCGAAGGCCGCCGTCGACTTGCCCTTGCCGACGCCGCCGTGGACGACGACGAGCGGGCGGTTGCGGCGCTGCCGCGTGGTCAGCCCGTCCTTCGGGGTGACGGGGGTCTGTCCCTGGGCCATCAGGCGGCGCTCCTTCGGGAGGCGGTGCGGTCGGTGACGATCTCGACGAGGCCGCTCGCGGCGACCTGCTCGAGGGCGATGTGCTCGGCGCCCATGCGGTGGGCGAGGTCGGCGGCCAGGCCCATGCGGAAGCGGCCCGACTCGCAGTCGACGACGACGGTCTCCGCCGTGTGCCCCCAGGCGTCGGCGATGGCCTGGGCCCGGGCGAGGGCATCGGGGCCCGCGGTGGCCCGGCCATCAGTGACGAGGACGACGAGGGCGCGCTGGTTGCGGTCGCGGATGCGCTCTCTCGCAACGACCCTGGCGATCTCGGTCAGGCCCTCGGCGAGCGGGGTCCGTCCGCCGTGCGGCATCTCGGCGAGGCGCGCGGCGGCGGCGTCGACGGACGAGGTGGGCGGCAGCGCCAGCTCCGCGCCGGTCCCGCGGAAGGTCACCAGACCCACCCGGTCGCGCCGCTGGTAGGCGTCGAGCAGGAGCGAGAGGACGGCGGTCTTGACCTCGCCCATCCGCTTGCGCGCGGCCATCGAGCCGGAGGCGTCGACGGCGAGGAGGACGAGGTTGGCCTCGCGGCCGCGGGTCATGGCGTGGCGCAGGTCGTCGCCGGTCACCCGGGCGGGCCCGGTGCGGGCCGCGCGGCGGGCGGCGGAGGCACGAAGGGTGGCGGTCAGGTGCACCGGCGACCCGGCGGGCTCGTGCCCGGCCGGGTGGGTGCCGACGACCCGCCCGCGGGGGGTGAGCGCGGGGGAGCGGCGACCGCTCGGGCCGGCGCCGACGCCGGTGAGCTCGAGGCGACGGGCCCGGTAGGGCTCGGTGGCCGCGGCGGTGCCGGTGGGGGTCGGCTGGGCACCCGCAGGGGGCGAAGGGGGTGCCTCGGGGTCCTCCGCCGACTCGTCCGGGGAGTCGGGGGTCGGGTCGGCGGACGACTGGGGCCCGGTCGGGGGCTGGTCGTCGGACGACGTCGAGCTCGGGGCCGGGCCCGAGGGGTCGGCGTCGGGCGCCTCGCCCGGGCCCTCGTCGGGCTGGTCGCCGCCGTCGGGCTCTTCCTCGCCGCCGCCCGGCGGGTCGTCCTCGGGCTCGTCGTCGAGCAGCCGGTCGAGCAGGTCCTCGTCGAGACCCGGCGCGTCGAAGGGAGCACGACGGCGGCGGTGGGGCAGGGAGAGCAGCGCCGCGGCCCGGATGTCCTCGCGGGTCACGTGGTCGCGCCCCTCCCACGCGGCGTGCGCCGCGGCGGTGCGGGCGGTGACGATGTCGGCGCGCATGCCGTCGACGTCGAATCCGGCGCACACCCGCGCGATGGTCCGCAGGGTCCGCTCGTCGAGCGCGACCCGGCGCACCGCCTCGCGGGCGGCGGCCAGGCGCGCGGTGAGCTCGGCCTCGGCGTCGGTGAAGCGGGCCGCGAAGCCTGCCGGGTCGAGGTCGGCCTCGAGCCGGCGACGCACGACCTCGGCGCGCACGTGCGGGTCGCGGCTCGCGGCGACGTGGACGGTCAGGCCGAAGCGGTCGAGCAGCTGCGGGCGCAGCTCGCCCTCCTCGGGGTTCATCGTGCCGACGAGGGTGATCCGCGCCGGGTGCGAGATCGAGACACCGTCGCGCTCGACGGTGTTGCGCCCCATCGCGGCAGCGTCGAGCAGCACGTCGACGAGGTGGTCGTGCAGGAGGTTGACCTCGTCGACGTAGAGGATGCCGCGGTGCGCGTCGGCGAGCAGACCGGGCTGGTAGGCGGCCTCGCCGTCGCCCAGGGCTCGGCGCAGGTCGAGGGAGCCGACGACGCGGTCCTCGGTCGCACCGACGGGCAGCTCGACGAGGCGGGCCGGGCGGGTCGTGGCCGCGCCCTCGTGGGGGCCGTCGGGGCAGTCCTCGTCGCGGTCGGGGTCGCAGCCGAAGCGGCACTCGCTCGCCACCCGCTGCTCGGGCAGGACCGAGGCGAGGGCGCGGACGGCGGTCGACTTGGCGGTGCCCTTCTCACCCCGGACGAGGACCCCGCCGATCTCGGGCGAGATCGCGCTCAGCAGCAGCGCCGACGTCAGCTCGTCGGCACCGACGAGCGCGGTGAAGGGGAAGGTGGGGGTCCGGGACCCGGTGCGGCTCACAGTGGCGGCCTCCTGGCGAGTGTCCACGCTCGCCGTCCGACGACATCGACGCGGGTTCGCGACGACGGGCACCGACCGAGTGTCTGGCTCGGGCCGCGTGGGCCGTGACAGTGGCGGGACCGCTCCGGAGTTGCACCGGATTCCTCGGGGGAGTGCCTAGGCGCGATCCTCTCACAGGAGGGCAAGGCCCTAGGGTGGGCGTCCGTGATCGAGGTCGTGGGTATCGGGGACGACGGGTGGTCCGGTCTGGACGAGGCCCGACGCGCCCTCATCAGCGGTGCCGCGACCCTCGTCGGGGGCGGCCGTCACCTCGACCTCGTCGCCCCCCACGCACCCGAGGCGCAGCTCGTGCCCTGGCCCAGCCCCCTTCGCCCGGCGTTGCCCGCCCTCGTCGAGGCGCACCCCGACGCCGTCGTCCTCGCCAGCGGTGACCCGCTGCGTTCCGGCATCGCCACGACCCTCGTCGAGCTCGTCGGCGGCGACCGCGTGCGCGTCCACCCCGCCATCGGCAGCGATGCCCTCGCCCGGGCCCGTCAGGGGTGGTCCGCCGAGGAGACCGTCGTCGTCACGACCGTCGGGCGCGACCTGCGCGCGGTCCTGCCCCACCTGGCCCCCGGCGCGCGACTCGTCGTCCTCCTCTCCGGGGGCGGCGACCCGGCTCGGCTCGGCGCACTGCTCACCGAGCACGGTTGGGGCGCAAGCATGCTCACCGCCCGCTGGCACCTTGGCAGCCCCGACGAGGGCGCTCGCTCCGAGCGCGCCGACGGCTTCGCCGAGGCCACCCCCGACCTCGTGCTCGCCTGCCTCGACGTGCGCGCCGACGACCCCGCGGCGACTGCCGCGACCGCCGGACCGGTCCCGGGGCGCCCCGAGGACTTCATCGACCACGACGGCCAGCTGACCAAGCGCGACGTGCGCGCGAGCGGTCTGGCCCGACTGCGGCCCACACCCGGCGCGCACCTGTGGGACCTCGGCGCCGGCAACGGCTCCGTGGCCCTCGAGTGGTGCCTCGCCGCCGACCGCGCGACCGTCACCTGCGTCGAGCGCGACGCGACCCGCGCCCAGCGCATCCGCGACAACGCCGCTGCCCTCGGCCTCGCTGCTCGGGTCGACGTCGTCGTCGGCGACACCGGCAGCACCGACCTGGCAATGCTGCCGACGCCCGACGCGATCTTCGTCGGCGGCGGGCTCGACCCCGACCTGCTCGACCGTGCCTGGTCCTCCCTTCGCCCCGGCGGACGCCTCGTCGCGCACGCCGTGACGCTCGAGGGGGACGCCGCGCTCATCGGCCGGCACGCCCGCACCGGCGGCGAGCTCACCCGCCTGTCCGTGGAGCGGGCCGTCCCGCTCGGGCGCTTCCTGTCGTGGACCCCCGCCCGCACCGTCACCCAGCTCGCCGCGATCCGCACCGACTCCGAGGACCCGACATGACCGTTCACTTCATCGGCGCCGGCCCCGGTGCCGCCGACCTGCTGACGATCCGCGCGACCCGACTGCTCGCGGCGAGCCCGGTCTGCCTCTACGCCGGGACCTACCTCGACGCCGCCGTCCTCGAGCACTGCCCCGACGGCGCGCGGCTCGTCGACACCCAGGACCTCGACCTCGACGGGATCACCGCCGAGCTCGTCGCCGCGCACGAGCGGGGCGAGGACGTCGCCCGGCTGTGCTCCGGCGACCCGAGCGTCTACTCCGCGATCGCCGAGCAGACCCGCCGGCTCGACGCCGCCGGCGTGCCGTGGGACATCACGCCCGGCATCGCCGCCTACGCCGCGACCGCCGCCCGGCTCGGCCGCGAGCTCACCGTGCCCGAGGTCGCCCAGTCGGTCGTGCTCACCCGCGCCCAGCGGGACTCGACGGCCATGCCGTCGGGGGAATCGCTCGAGGCCTTCGCCGCGACCGGTGCGACCCTCGTGCTGCACCTGGCGATCCGCCGCGCCCGCGAGCTCGCCGACCGGCTCGCCGAGCACTACGGCGCCGACTGCCCCGTCGCCGTGGCCTACCGGGTCGAGCAGCCCGAGGAGATCGTCCTGCGCGGCACCCTCGCCGACATCGCCGACCAGGTCGAGGCGCACGACCTGCGGCAGGCCGCGATCATCGTCGTCGGGTGGGCCCTGCGGGCCGAGGGCTTCGTCGAGTCGCACCTCTACTCCTGCCGCCGCGCGGCCGAGCGCGAGGAGCGGACGGCAGCAGACATCCCGGGCGGGCTTCGCTAGTCTCGGCCCCAGCCATCGCCTCCACCTGGAGGAACCCGGTGAGAGTCCGGGACGGTCGCGCCACTGTGAGCGGGTCTTCCGCGAGTCAGGAACTCCGGGGCGAGGGCTGCAGCGGCCGGACGCGTCATCCGGCCAGAGAGAGAGTGCGCTGATGCACATCGCCGAGGGCTTCCTGCCACCGGTCCACGCCGCCGCGTGGACTGCTGTCGCCGCTCCCTTCGTCATCCACGGCACCCGCAGTGCCGCCCGCATCGTGCGGGACAACCCGAGTGCCCGCCTGCTGCTCGGCGCCGCCGGCGCCTTCACCTTCGTCATGTCGGCGATCAAGCTGCCGTCGGTCACCGGCTCGAGCTCGCACCCGACGGGCACCGGCGTCGGCGCGATCATCTTCCGTCCGCCGGTCATGGCCCTGCTCGGCACGATCGTGCTGCTCTTCCAGGCGCTGCTGCTCGCCCATGGCGGGCTGACGACGCTCGGCGCCAACGTCGTCTCCATGGCGGTCGTCGGGCCCTGGGTCGGCTACGGGCTCTTCCGGCTGCTGGCCGCGGCCCCCTTCGTCGTGCGGGTCTTCGTCGGCATCGCGATGGCCAACCTCGCCACCTACGTCACGACCGCCACCCAGCTCGCCCTGGCCTACCCCGAGGGCGGTTTCGTCGAGGCGTGGGGTCGCTTCCTCGGGATCTTCGCCGTGACCCAGGTGCCGCTCGCCGTCGTCGAGGGGCTCGTCGGCGTGCTGCTCCTCAACGCGCTCATCACGTGGGCGCGGCCCGAACTGGAGGACCTCCAGGTCGTGCCCGCCGACACCGTCGAGACCACGGAGGCCGCTCGTGCGTGAGTCCACCCAGACCCTCGGTCGGCGCGGCGTCGCGCTCGTCGTCGCCGCCATCGTCCTCGTCCTCGTCGTCGCGCTCTACCTCGGCGGCCGGGCCGCAGCGGGCGACGAGGAGGCCTTCGGCGGGTCCGACGCCGCCGCGACCGCCCAGCTCGAGGAGGCCGGCCACGAGCCGTGGTTCGAGCCGCTCATGCCCCCCGCCGGCGGCGAGATCGAGTCCGGGCTCTTCGCCCTGCAGGCGGGCCTCGGCGGTCTCGCGCTCGGCTACGTCTTCGGTCGGCTCAAGGGACGGCGCACCCGGACCGAGACGGTCGACCCCAGCGCATGAGGCCCACCCTCGACGACGCGGCGTGGTCCTCCCGGTGGCGGTCCCGCTCGACGCTGGAGAAGTCCCTCCTCTGCCTGGGCCTGCTCCTCGTCGCCGCGACGACGACCTCGCTGGTCGTCGCCGGCCTCGTCGGGGTGTGTGCCGTCGGCCTCGCGGCCCTCGCCCGGGTCCCGGTCGGCGTCTGGCTGCGGGCGATGCTCGGGCCGGCGGTCTTCGTCGGCATCGGAGCAGTGACGATCGCGGTGACCCTCGGTCCCGGTGACCTGTGGTCCCTCGGTCCGATCGGCGTGGGCGAAGGGAGTGTCTCCCGGGCCGTGCTCGTCGCCGCCCGGGCGCTCGCGGCCACGAGCGCGATGGTCCTGCTGGCGGCGACCACCCCGATGGTCGACCTGCTCGCCGGGCTGCGCCGGGCGCGGGTGCCGGAGGTGGCGGTCGACATCGCCGCCGTCACCTACCGGATGATCTTCGCCCTGCTCGACGCCGCGTCGGCGATCCGTGCCGCGCAGGCCGGGCGGTTGGGCTACGCGAGCGGTCGGGCCGCGCGACGGTCGGTCGGTCAGCTGTGCGCCGCGGTGCTCGTCGCCGCGTGGGACAAGGCCCGCCGGCTCGAGGACGGACTGGCCGGTCGTGGGGGAGTCGCCGCCGTGCCGCTCGTCCCTGCCCGGTCCGTGTCGACCCCCTTCGTCCTGGCGGCCGGGGGCCTCGTCCTCGGGCTCGCCGGGCTGTCGCTGCGGGCGGGGCTGGCATGACGCACCGCCTCGGCTCCTGGACCCCGCCCGACGACGCGGCCACCGTCCTCGCACTGCGCGGGGTGCACGCGGGCTACCCGGGCGCACCGGGCGTCCTCGACTGCGTCAGCCTGACGATCGGCACCGGCCGGCGCATCGCGATCCTCGGGGCCAACGGCTCCGGCAAGACGACGCTGCTGCGCGTGCTGTCCGGTGCCCACGAGCCGGCCGAGGGGGCCGTCGTCTCCGGCGGCGAGGTGCTGCGGCACACCCGACGCGGTCTCACCGCCCACCGGCAGCGGGTGCAGCTGGTCCTGCAGGACCCGGACGACCAGCTCTTCAGCGCCGACGTGCGCAGCGACATCGGCTACGGGCCGACCAACCTGGGGCTGCCCGCGGCCGAGGTCTCCGCCCGGGTCGACGAGGCGCTCGCGGTGCTCTCGCTCGAGGCACTCGCCGAGCGCCCGGTGCACCGGCTCTCCTTCGGTCAGCGCAAGCGGGTCGCGGTGGCCGGTGCGCTCGCGATGCACCCCCGGGTGCTGCTGCTCGACGAGCCGACGGCGGGGCTCGACCCGGCCGGGGTCGAGGAGATGCTCGCCGCTGTCGCGGCGCTCGAGGCGCACGGCACGACCGTCGTGCTGTCGACCCACGACGTCGACCTCGCGTGGAGCTGGGCCGACGAGGTGGCGCTCGTCGTCGACCACGTCGTCCACCAGGGCGAGGTGACCGACGCACTGACCGACGGTGCGCTCGTCGAGGCGGCCCGGCTGCGCCCGCCGTGGTCGGTGCAGCTGCTGCGCGAGATGGGGATCGACCCCTCCGCCGCCGGCTGGCCCCGCACGCCCGCCGATGTGGCGGTGGCACTCGCGTCGTCCCATTTGTCCCAAGATTCTCGGGTCACCCGATAAACCGCCACTTCGCAGGAGTTACGAACTCTTGCGAAGCGGCAGTTTCTCTTGCTGAGTGGTGGGTCAGCCCTGGCGGGAGGCGAGGATCTGCTCGCGCAGGATGTCGGCGTGGCCCGCGTGCTGGGCGAGCTCGCGCAGCACGTGCAGCAGGACCCAGCGAAGGGGGAGCGGCCCCCGTCGGTTGCCGGTCACCACGTCGTCGAGGTCGAGCCCGGCGATCGCCGCCCGGCTGTCCTCGCACGCCCGGCGGTGCGCGGCCCGGACCGAGGCGATGGTGTCGTGCGGGCTCAGCTCGAAGGACTCGTCAGGGGTCGCGGGGATCCCGATCTCGGTGCGCGAGCGGCCGCGGACCCCTTCGTCGAACCACACCCGCTCGACGAAGGTCACGTGCTTGAGCAGCCCGAGCAGGGTCGTGCGCGAGGGCACGAGGCCGCGTCGCGCCTCGTCCTCGGTCAGGTCGTCGAGGCACCGGCCGAGCACCGCCCGGTGCTCGTCGACGAACTCGAGCAGCTGCTCGCGGGCCGGCGCGGCGAAGGAGACCTCGTGCTCGAAGGGGTGCGGGTTCACCCCTCGACCGTAGCCCCGGCTCAGCCCTCGGCGTAGACCTCGGCGGCGCCGTCGACCTCGCCCGCCCGCCGCGGCTCCGGGCCGACGACCTCGAAGAGCATCGCGGTGA
This sequence comes from Janibacter terrae NBRC 107853, assembly GCF_001591405.1. Classification (GTDB taxonomy): domain Bacteria; phylum Actinomycetota; class Actinomycetes; order Actinomycetales; family Dermatophilaceae; genus Janibacter; species Janibacter terrae. The sequence goes on along the minus strand of NZ_BCUV01000006.1, from coordinate 610,309 downwards.
ACTGGCCGTCGCGCTCGACCCGCTCGCGCCGCAGCCGCAGCCGCCGGGGGAGCAGGGGAGCGCCCGCCCCCAGGACGACGGGCGTCTGGTGGACCCACACCTTGTCGAGCAGCCCCGCGTCGGCGAACTGCCCGGCGAGGTCACCGCCCCCGACGATCCACACGTCCTTGCCGTCGGCCGCTTCCGTCGCGGCCGCGTGCACCTCGCGCACGTCACCCGCGTGGGCCCGCACGCCGTCGGGCAGGTCGAGGTCGCGGTGCGTGACGATCCACGACGGCTGCTCGTAGGGCCACGCGAAGTCCTGCCCGTCGTGGGTCAGCTCGCGGTGGACCCACGCATAGGTGTTGGCACCGCACACGACCGCGCCGACCGTCGGGAGGAACTGGTCGAAGTCGAGGCTGTCGCCGTCGCCGTACCTCCCGCCGGGGTCCTTGTCGTGGGCCGGCGTCGCGAAGAGCCACGACAGGCTCTCCTCGTCGTCGGCGATGTAGCCGTCCAGACTCGTCGCGGTGCAGTAGATCGTCGCCATCGACCCAGCGTGGCAGGTGCCACCGACAGCCGTCAGCGGATCCAGGCGATGCGGCTGAGGTCCAGGTGGGCGGTGCGCCCCGGGCGCACGGTGAGGGTCACCTCGACGCGCCGCGCCCCGGTGAGGTCGGCGCTCCGCGGGGCGGCGAAGGGGGTGATGCTCCGCCCCGGGCGCAGCGAGAAGGTCCGCCGCCGGTGGCTCTGCACGTCCCGTCGCGAGGGCGTCCAGGTCCACGTGGCGGAGCGGCCCGACGCGGCGCCGGGGAAGGTGACGGTGACCGCCGCGACGTCGGCGAGGGAGTCGACCTCGAGCTCGAGGCGCACGCCCTGCACCGGGTCGACGTCGGCGAGGGAGATGGCGAGCCCTCCGGTGGCTCGGCGCCACGGGAGCGGCGAGCCCGCCGCGGTGACGGTGGCGGCGGCGCTCCCTTCGTCAGGGGTCGGTGGGGTGACCTCGACGGCGGCCCGCGAGGAGCTCACGGCGGAGACGTCGCGCGAGCCCAGCGGCACGTTGTCGAACCGCGTGGGCTGCGGCGGGGTGGCCGGCGGCGCCTCGTCGCGCGTGACCTCGGGGTGCCGGCTGCCGGCGGCGAGGAGCTGCTCGACGCGGGCGGTGCGCCGCTGCGACCCGCCCGGGTGGCCCACGACGAGGACCCAGCGGTCGGCGAGCGGCTCGACATGCAGGGCCTCGAGCCCGGCCCGCTCGAGCATCGACTGGAGTCGCTCGGCGGTGAAGATCGACAGGTGGCCCCAGACCTGCTCGAGCCGGCCGAGCAGGGGCACGGTGAAGAGCAGGTCGGCGTCCTCGGGCAGCGCCCGGCCGAGGGTCTCAAGAGCGAGCTCGGGGTCGGGGACGTGCTCGACCACCTCGGAGCAGATGACGAGCGAGGCGTCGTCGAGGTCACCGGGCTCGAGGGTGTAGAGGTCCTTCTCGACGATCGAGCGGGCCCGGTCCTCGTGGCCGAGCGCGTCGAGCAGCCGTCCGGTGCGCCGCACGCAGCTGGCCTCGAGGTCCATGGCCCGGTACGACGCGGCACCGGCCGCCAGGGCGCGGGCGGCGACGAACCCGGCGCCGCACCCCACCTCGACGAGCTCCTCGCCGGGCAGGACGACGTCGGCGATCCGCTCGAGCCGGGCCCGGTTGTAGGCGTCCTCCTGGACGCGGCGCACCTTGTCGCTCACGACGTCGCTGCCGACCTCGGGCGGCGCGTAGTCGCGGCGGCCGCGTTCGAGCTCGCTGGCGACCCGGTCGGCGAGCGGGGCGCGGGGGCCCTCGGCACGGCGGACGAGGTCCCAGTCAGGGCTGGTGGGCATCGTGGAGGCGCTCACGGCTGGCACGCTAGCAGCGGTTCCCGCCCGGGTTAGGCTGCCTCGGCCCTGCTCCGGACACCCACCGAGGACCCCGATGAACCGCGTCCCCCGCATCCTGTGGACCGTCGCCACCGCGAGGCGGCGCGGCCCGGTCGCCCCCGGCGAGGTCGCCGTCCTGCCGCTGCGGGTGCTGCCCAACGACATCGACTTCGCGTGGCACATGAACAACGGCGTCTACTTCACGATGGCCGACCTCGGGCGCATCGACCTGGCGATCCGCTCCGGGTGGGGCCTGGCGCAGGTGCGCCGGCGAGTGGCGCCGGTCGTCATGCAGGAGACAATGACCTTCCGCAGCTCGCTGCAGCCGCTGCAGGCCTACGAGCTGCACACCGTGATCGCCGGGTGGGACCGCGTCAGCGTCTTCTTCGAGCAGCGCTTCGTCACCGACGGCCAGGTGAGCGCGCAAGCGCTGGTGCGCATGCGCTTCCTCCAGCGTGGCCGCGGCGTCGACACCGACCGGCTGTGGCCGATGCTCGGCATCGACCCGCCGCCGAGCCGGGTGCCGGAGTGGGCGAAGGGGTGGGGAGACGGCACCCGGCTGCCGTCACCGCGCGAGGACGCGCCGGCAGGGCCACCGCCCTTCTGGGGGTGAGCACAAGAGGTCGCCCTGGTGCATCTCGTGGCGTTGACCGCCCAGATCGCCCTCAGCGGGACCTCTTGTGCACGGGGAGTCAGCCGACCGAGCGCGGCGTCCACACCCGGCCGTCGTCGGTGACCCGGGTCGTCGAGGCGCCGATGACGACGAGACAGCCCATGTCGACGGCCTCGACGTCGAGCTCGCCGAGCGTCGTCACCCACGACGACTCCTCGTCGCGGCCCACGTGACGGGCCACGACGACGACCCGGTCCGGGCCGACGGCGTCGACGAGCAGGTCGAGGGCCGCTCCGAGGGTGTCCGGCCGCGAGCGGGAGCGCGGGTTGTAGAGGGCGACCGAGATGTCGTTCGTCGCCAGCGCGGTCAGCCGTGCCGCGAGGACCTCCCACGGCTTGAGGTTGTCGCTGAGGTTGACCAGGGCATGGTCGCCGCCGAGGACGGCGCCGACGAGGGCGCTCGCCGCGTGCGCTGCGGTGACGCCCGGCACGACCTCGACCGGCACGTCGGCGTAGCCGGGGTCGTCGGACAGGGCCGCCTCGCGCGACTCGAAGAGCGCCGTCGCCATGCCGAAGACGCCAGCGTCACCGCCCGAGACGAGTGCGACGTCCGCCCCCTCGCGGGCCAGGTCGAGCGCCAGGCGCCCGCGGTCGAGCTCGACCGAGTTGCCGGAGGCATGGCGGGTCAGGCCCTCGCGCTGCGGCACCCGCGCGATGTAGGGCGCGTAGCCGACCACGTGGTCGACCCGGGCGAGCACCTCGCTCGCCTGCGGCGTGAGCCAGTGGTTCGGCCCCGGCCCCAGCCCGACGACGTGCACCGTGCCCACCTCCCGCTGATCGAGGTGGGAGGCCGCCCGCGGCCGACCCTCGAGATCAGGGGACTCCGTACCACCCGTCAGCCGCGCGAAGTCCGCGGCCCGCCCGGCGGCATCGTCACGCAGCCCCTCGCCGGGGACGACGACGAGCGACATGTAGGGCACCCGGCCCTCGTCGACTTCGGCAGCCGGCATGACGAGCTCGCCCGGGTAGGACGCGCGCTCGACGTAGACGGCACGCTCGAGCATCCCTGCCTGGCGCAGGGCCTCGCGGACACCGGCGAAGGTGCGGCCGAGCTTCATGATGATCGCCGCATCGGTGTCGGCGAGACGCCGAGCCAGCTCGGGTACGGGCAAGGTGCCGGGCAGGACGGTGAGGGTGTCCTCGTGACGGCACAGGCCGGTCGCGACCGCGGCGGTGGCGGCGGACAGCGAGGTGATCCCGGGGACGACCTCGGTGGCGTAGCGCGGACTCAGCCGGTCATGGACGTACATGAAGGAGCCGAAGAAGAGCGGGTCGCCGATGGCGAGGACGACGACGCTGCGGCCGGCAGCAAGGTGGGTCTCGAGCCGGTCGCAGCACTCGTCGTAGAAGTCGGCGAGGGCCCCGTAGTAGCCGCGAGGGTGGTCGGTGAAGCCGGTCGTCACCGGGTAGCGCAGCTCTTCCTCGATGGCGCCCTCGGGGATGAGGTCGGCGGCGATGGAGCGCGCGAGCGACTGCTTGCCGGTGCCCGCGTGGTAGGCGATGACATCGGCGTCACGGATGAGCCGGGCGGCTTTGAGAGTGATGAGCTCGGGGTCGCCGGGGCCGATGCCGACGCCGTAGAAGCGGCCGCCGCTCATGCCAGCTCGTCCCGGTGGGCGAGGGCGTTGAGCGCGGCAGCGGCCATCGCGGACCCGCCGCGGCGGCCGTGGACGACGAGCCAGGGGACCGGGCCGCCGGGCAGGTCGTGCTCGGCGAGGGCGACCTTGGACTCCGCGGACCCGACGAAGCCGACGGGCATCCCGATGATCGCGGCGGGACGCGGGGCGCCGTCGTGGAGCAGCTCGAGCAGGTGGAAGAGGGCGGTCGGCGCATTGCCGATCGCGACGACGGCACCCTCGAGCCGCTCGCCCCAGAGGGAGACGGCGGCGGCCGCGCGGGTCGTGCCCCACTGGGCGGCGAGGTCGGGCACCTGCGGCTCGCGCAGGGTGCAGACCACCTCGTTGTCGGCGGGCAGGCGGCGGCGGGTGACGCCCTGCGCGAGCATGTTGCTGTCGGTGAGGATCGGCGCCCCGGCGACGAGCGCAGCGTGGGCGGAAGCGGCGACCTCGGGGTGGCCGGCGATCTCGCTCGTGATGCCGACGTCACCAGCGGCGTGGATGATCCGCACGGCAGCACCGTGGAGGTCGGCGGGCAGACCGCTGAGGTCGGCCTCGTCGCGGATCATCCCGAAGGAGCGGCGGTAGATCTCCTGCCCGTCGGTGACGTAGTCGTACCGGCGAGGCGGTTGGCGAAGGGGGTTCATCAAGCCTTCTCGTGTTGTGCCGCAACGACATCCGCTGCGTTGGTGGGGTTGAGGGCGGTCGCGTGGGCGCGGGCGGGGTGGCCGCACGAGCGCTCGCAGCCGATGACGTGCACATCCGGTCCGGCGACGTCGACGAAGGGGGCGGCCTCCCGGGCGAGGTCGCGCGTGCGGGTCGTCGTCCGCCCGCACGAGGGGGCTCCGGCGCAGGCGGTGAGGACGGTCCAGGGGGAGTCGGCGGCCGTGGCGAAGCCGGCCGCCGCGAGCTCCTCGGCCCGCCCCGCCCCACCCGGCACGACGACCGAGCGCCAGGGCGTGACGACGATCCGCTGGTCGAGGTGTGAGGAGCCCTGCGACGACCCTCGAGACCCGGCGACCTCTCGAAGCCCCTCCACCATCGCCGGAGTCAGCAGCCCCAGCGGCACGAGCGCCACGAGGTCGTCTCCCGCCGGCCCCGGCGCCGGCGGGTCGCCCGCCACCACCTCGAGGGGGGCGACCCCCGTCAGCAGGTCGGCCCGGGCGTCGTCAGGCAGGTCGCGCAGGTTCCACGTGCGGGTGTCGGTCCGGGCGGCGAGGAAGCGCCGGGCGACGTCGAGCGCAGCCCGCGTGGCCTCGTCGCGGGGGACGCTGATCGCCCGGTCAGCGGCGAGGATGGTGGCTTCGAGGCTCGTTCCTCGCACCTCAGCCAGCGGGGAGGTGACGATCGCGACGTCCCAGGGCTCCCCGAGGACAGCACCGCCGGGCTCGGCGACGGCGAGCAGGAAGCGCCCCGGCAGCTCCGCCAGCCCGGGGTCCGCGAGCAGCCCCTCGTCGAGGGCGGTCACGAGGTCGTCGAGTCCGGCATGTGGATCGGCGACGATGTTGCGCGCCTTGTCGTGCGGCCCGGAGGGGACGAGCCCGAGGTCGTCGATCGCCGTGATGAGCGCGCCAGGGAGCGGGTCGGGCAGGCCGCGCAACTGCAGGCTCCCGCGTGAGGTGAGCGTGATGTCGGGGTTGCCGAACCGGCCTGCGAGAGAAGAGATCTCGAGCAGGGTGGCGGCGTCCACCCGGCCTCCCGGCACCCGCAGGCGCACCATCGCCCCGTCCGCCGAGACGAAGGGGGTGAGCAGCCCCGGGCAGCGGTCGGCCCCGCTGCGGGAGGGCGTCGGTGTGCTCACGGCAGGGCAGCCTACGCGGCGGTGTACTCACAGCGCTGCCGCGCGACTCCGGGCCCCCGGTAGGCTGCCCGCAACCGAGCAGCGCGGAACCCGGTGCAAGTCCGGGACGGTCCCGCCACTGTGAGCGAAACCCCCTTCGCGAGTCAGACACGCCCTGTCGGCCGGCTCGCACGAGACCGTGCGAGTCCCTCCCTTCGACCGCGGGGCGCGGACCCCCGCCAAGGAGTCAGACGTGACCACCGTCGCCCTGCTGTCCACCTCCGACACCGACCTGCTGAGCGCGCGCAGCGCTGGCGTCGACTACGTCGTCGGCAACCCGGCCCGCCTCACCGACGAGCAGATCGCCGAGCGCGTCGCCGGTGCCGACATCGTCGTCGTGCGCTACCTCGGCTCCCCGCAGGGGCTGTGGGAGGGCTTCGCCGACCTGCGCTCGGCCAGGGCCCCGCTCGTCGTCCTCGGCGGCACCCAGGAGCCCGACGCCGCGCTCATGGAGCTGTCGACGGTCCCGCCCGGCACCGCCGCGGAGGCCCACCGCTACCTGGCCGAAGGGGGACCGGCCAACCTCGCGCAGCTGCACGCCTTCCTCGGCGACACCCTCCTGCTCACCGGCGAGGGCTTCGAGGCGCCGCAGGCGCTGCCCCAGTGGGGCGTCCTCGACCGCGACGAGCCCGCCGCCCTCGACACCTCCGGCAGCGACACCCGTCGTCCCCGCGTCGGCGTCCTCATCTACCGGGCCCAGTACGCCGCCGGCAACACCGACTACGCGCACGCGCTCGCCGACGCGATCGACGCGGCCGGCGGCCAGGGCGTCGTCATCCACTCCGCCTCGCTGCGCGACGCCCCCGACGGTCTGCTCGAGCACCTCGGCACCCTCGACGCGCTCGTCACGACGGTCCTCGCGGCCGGCGGCACCAAGCCCGCCACCGCCGGCGCCGGCGAGGACGACGAGGCTTGGGACGTGGAGAAGCTCGCCGCCCTCGACATCCCGATCCTCCAGGGTCTGTGCCTCACCTGGGGCCGCGCCGACTGGGAGGAGTCCGACGACGGCATGAGCCCGCTCGACGTCGCGACCCAGGTCGCCGTCCCCGAGTTCGACGGCCGCCTCATCACGGTCGCCTTCTCCTTCAAGGAGTTCGACGACGAGGGCCTGCCGCACTACGTCGCCGACCCCGAGCGCGCCGCCCGCGTCGCCGGCATCGCGGTCAACCACGCGCGCCTGCGCTCGACGCCCGTCGCCGAGCGCAAGATCGCCGTCGTCCTCTCGGCCTACCCGACGAAGCACTCCCGCCTGGGCAATGCCGTCGGCCTCGACACCCCGGTCTCGACGATCCGCCTGCTGCGCGCGATGCGCGAGGCAGGCTACGACCTCGGTGACGGCTTCGTCGGGATGGACCCGCTCCCTCCGGTCGAGGGCGAGGCCGCCGACACGACGTCGGGCAATGCCCTCATCCACGAGCTCATCGCCGCCGGTGGGCAGGACGAGGAGTGGCTCACCCAGGAGCAGGTCGAGGGCGCGCAGGTGCGCATCCCGGCCGCGCGCTACCGGGAGTGGTTCGACGCCTTCCCTGCCGACCTGCGCGAGGCGATGACCGAGCACTGGGGCGAGGCGCCCGGCGAGGTCTTCGTCCGGGACGTGGGTCGAGGTGCGACGGAGGAGCCTCGAGACCAGGAGATCGTCACCGCGGCCCTCGTCCGCGGCAATGTCGCCCTGCTCGTCCAGCCGCCGCGCGGCTTCGGGGAGAACCCGATCGCGATCTACCACGACCCCGACCTGCCGCCGACCCACCACTACCTCGCGACCTACCGGTGGATCGAGGAGGAGTTCGGCGCGCACGCGGTCGTCCACGTCGGCAAGCACGGCAACCTCGAGTGGCTCTCCGGCAAGAACCTCGCGATGTCCGCGTCGTGCGGCACCGACGCGGCCCTCGGCGACCTGCCGCTCGTCTACCCCTTCCTCGTCAACGACCCCGGCGAGGGCACGCAGGCCAAGCGCCGCGCCCACGCGACGATCGTCGACCACCTCGTCCCGCCGATGGCCCGCGCCGAGTCCTACGGCGACATCGCCCGGCTCGAGCAGCTGCTCGACGAGTACGGCAACGTCTCGGTCATGGACCCGGCCAAGGCGCCGGCCCTGCGCGGGGAGATCTGGCAGCTCATCCACGCCGCGCAGATGCACGTCGACCTCGGTCTCGAGGACGTCGACCTCGACGACGCAGACGGCTTCGACGACCTCGTCATGCACGTCGACGGGTGGCTCTGCGAGATCAAGGACGTGCAGATCCGCGACGGCCTGCACGTGCTCGGCCAGGCACCGCAGGGGGAGGAGCTGGTCAACCTCGTGCTCGCCGTCCTGCGTGCCGCCCAGGTCTTCTCCGGGCAGGTCGGGTCGGTCCCCGGCCTGCGCGCCGCGCTCGGCCTCGTCGAGGACGCCTCCTCGACCGAGACCGACGAGGTCGAAGGGAGGGCCCGTCGCCTCGTCGAGGCGCTCGCCGCCCGTGGCTGGCAGGCCCGCGCCGCAACGGATCTGGTCGCCGAGCTCGAGCCGGGCCTGTCGGCGGAGGCGGCCGCCGGGGTGGCCGCGGTGCTCGAGTTCGCCGCCACCCAGGTCGTGCCGCGCCTCGCCGCGACCGAGCGCGAGCTGCCGATGGTCCTGCACGCCCTCGACGGCGGGTACGTGCCCGCGGGGCCGAGCGGGTCCCCCCTTCGTGGCCTGGTCAACGTGCTGCCGACCGGGCGCAACTTCTACTCGGTCGACCCCAAGGCGATCCCGTCGCGGCTGGCCTACCAGACCGGCACCGCGATGGCCGACTCCCTGCTCGAGCGCTACCGCGAGGAGACCGGCGAGCTGCCGACCTCCGTCGGGCTGTCGATGTGGGGCACCTCCGCGATGCGCACCTCCGGCGACGACATCGGCGAGGTGCTCGCCCTGCTCGGCGTCACGCCGGTGTGGGACGAGCAGTCGCGCCGCGTGGTCGGCCTCGAGCCGATACCGCTGGCCGAGCTCGGCCGCCCGCGGATCGACGTCACCGTGCGCATCTCGGGATTCTTCCGCGACGCGTTCCCGCACGTCATCGCGCTCATCGACGACGCGGTCGCCCTCGTCGCCGGCCTGGACGAGCGCGAGGAGGACAACCACGTCCGCGCCCACGCGAGCGCCGACCTCGCCGACCACGGTGACGAGCGCCGTTCCCGCACGAGGATCTTCGGCTCCAAGCCCGGGTCCTACGGCGCGGGCATCCTGCAGGTCGTGGAGTCCGGCAGCTGGCGCAGCGATGACGACCTCGCGCAGGTCTACACGGCCTGGGGCGGCTACGCCTACGGCCGCGACCTCGACGGCCGGCCCGCTGCGGAGGACATGGAGCGCACCTACCGCCGCATCCAGGTCGCCGCGAAGAACGTCGACAACCGCGAGTCCGACATCCTCGACTCCGACGACTACTTCCAGTACCACGGCGGCATGGTCGCGACCGTGCGCGCGCTCACCGGGAGCGAGCCGAAGGCCTACGTCGGCGACTCGACCTCGCCCGACGCGGTGCGCACCCGGACGCTGCAGGAGGAGACCAACCGCGTCTTCCGCTCGCGCGTGGTCAACCCCAGGTGGATCTCGGCGATGCAGCGCCACGGGTACAAGGGCGCCTTCGAGCTGGCGGCCACGGTCGACTACCTCTTCGGCTTCGACGCGACCGCCGGCGTCGTCCACGACTGGATGTACGACCGCATCGCCCAGGACTACGTCCTCGACGAGACCAACCAGGAGTTCATGCGCCGGGCCAACCCCTGGGCCCTGCGCGGCATCGTCGAGAAGCTCACCGAGGCCGCCGACCGCGGCCTGTGGGAGGAGCCGGACCCGCAGGTCGTGGCCGCGATGCAGCAGGTCTACCTCGACGTCGAGGGCGACATGGAGGACGAGTGAGCGACGCAGGGGAGTCCCCCCGCTACGCCCGGCCCGTCCCGACCATCGGCGACGCCAGCAGTGCCGCGCAGCGGCGCGAGGACCCCGCCGGGTGGGCGATGGGCGAGACCGTGACGCAGGCCCTGGCCGCGGTCGTCGCCGGGAGGCGCGACATCCGCCGGTTCCGGCCCGACGCCGTGCCGGAGCACCTCGTCACCGCGGTGCTCGAGGCCGGCCACCGCGCGCCGAGCGTCGGCCACTCCCAGCCCTGGCGGTTCCTCGTCGTCACCGACCCCACGACCCGCGACCGCGCCGCGGCGCTGGCTGACCGGGCGCGGGTCGAGCAGGCCGCGCACCTGGCCTCGGAGCGCGCAGCGCGCATGCTCGACCTCAAGCTGGAGGGCCTGCGCGAGGCGCCCGTCGGCGTCGTCGTCGCGTGCGACCGGCGCACTCCCGCGGTGGGGGTGCTCGGGCGCGCGACCTTCCCCGACGCCGACCTGTGGTCCTGCGCCGCGGCGATCGAGAACATGTGGCTCACCGCCCGCGCCCACGGGCTCGGGATGGGCTGGGTAACACTCTTCGACCCGGACGAGCTCGCCGGCCTGCTCGGCCTGCCCGAGGACGTCGTCACGCTCGGGTGGCTGTGCCTCGGCTGGCCCGACGAGCGGCCTCCGTCGCCGGGTCTCGAGCGCGCCGCGTGGTCGCGGAAGGCACCTCTCGAGGAGGTCGTCCTGCGCGACCGCTGGCCTGCTGACGAGTCGGCCCCGCAGCAGCCGGTCTCGCACCTGCGCGGACCCGAGCCGGAGCGCCTCGTCGGGGCCACCGACGCGGCCGACGAGCTGCTCTCGCCCCCGGACTCGCTCGGTGTCCTCGACCGCACGCTCAACCGGGTGCTGGCCGTCGGCGCCCAGGACATCACCGGTGGCACGCTGGTGCTCGCCGGCGCGGACCACCCCGTGACCGAGCTCGGGGTCAGTGCCTTCCCGGGCTCGACGACCGCGGACGTGCTGTCCGCCACGGTGGCCGGGACGTCTCTGGGCGCGGCCACGGCCAAGGGCGCCGGTCTGGCCGTCATCGCCGTGGACGCCGGTGTGGCGCAGCCTGTCCCGGACGCGCGCGCCGCGCGTGCGAGGGGGGAGCGGGGCGACCTGGCGACCACCGACGCGATGTCTCCGGCCGACGTCGAGGCCCTCGTGGCTGCCGGTCACGGCATCGGTCGTGAGGCCTCGCGCGGGGGTCTCGTCTGCCTCGGCGAGGTCGGCGTCGGCAACACGACCGTCGCCGCCGCCCTGGCCTGCGCCCTCCTCGACCTCGAGCCCCAGGACGCGGTCGGCCTCGGCTCGGGGTCCGACGCGGACATGGTCGCGCGCAAGCGCGAGGTCGTCGCGGCGGCACTCGCCCGGACGAAGGGGGAGTCGGACCCCCTTCGCCTCCTCGCGGCCGTGGGTGGTCCGGAGATCGCGCTGCTCACGGGGGTCGTGCTCGGAGCCGCGGCCGCCGGTGCGCCGGTCGTCCTCGACGGCCTCGCGGGGTCCCTGCCGGGCGTCGTCGCGAGCCGCATCGAGCCGGCGGTGCAGGCCTACCTGCTCGCCGGCCAGGTCTCCCGCGAGCGTGCCCACGCGCTCGTGCTGCGCGAGCTCGGCCTCGAGCCGCTGCTCGACCTGCGCCTGCGTGCCGGCGAGGGTGTCGGCGCCTGCCTCGCGGCGTCGATGGTCCTGCAGGGCCTGGCCGTCCGCCGCGCCGCGGCCCGCACCCGGTGACCCTCAGGCGGGCGTCAGCGCGTAGACGTCCATGACCCAGCCGTGCTGCGCGCGCAGCCGCGCGCGCAGCTCGACGATCTCGTCGATGACATCGGCCAGGCGCCCGGACCGCAGCGCCTGCTGGGGCATGCCGACGTAGGCGCCCCAGTGGATGACGGTGTCCGGGTGCGTGGCCGCGAGCTCGCGGCAGTGCAGGTGCCCGTCGAGCATGACGACGACGGTCCCGAGCTCCAGCCCCGCGTCGTCGGCACGTGCCCAGTCCTCGACGAGCCGCCGGCCGGTCGTGACGTGGACCGGCTCGCCGACGCGGTGCAGCACGATCCCGTGCGCAGCGGCCAGGGTCTGGAACGCCGAGATCCCCGGCAGCACCCGGACCGTCGTCGGGATCCGCCCGCCGATCGCGTCGACCACGCGGATCGTGCTGTCGTAGAAGGCGGGGTCTCCCCACACGAGGAAGCCCACGACCGCGTCCTCCGGCAGCCCCTCGATGATCCGCACGTACGCGTCGGTCCGCGCGGCGTGCCAGTCGCGCACCCCTCGCGCGTACTCGGCGGGGTCGCGCTCGGCGTCGGGTCCGCGCTGCGGGTCGGGCACGGTGACGAGCTCGTAGGCGTGGTCGGCAGGGATGTAGCGCTCGCAGATCGCGCGGCGCACCGCGACCAGCTCGTCCTTGGCGCCACCCTTGTCGGCGACGAGGAAGACGTCGACCTCGCCCAGCGCGGCGGCGGCCTCGGCGGTCACGTGCTCGGGGGACCCGGCGCCGATGCCGATGACGTGGATGCGACGGGCAGCGCTGGGGCTCAACGGGAGTCCTTCGTCAGGGCGAGCAGGGCGTCGATGTTGACGTGGGTCTCGAGGGCGTCGGCGAGGGTGTCGATCATCCGCTCCCGCCGTGAGGCGAAGGGGGTCCCGCCCGCCTCCGCGGACCAGGCCGCGCCGCTCGCCCGCGCGACGTCGGCCAGGAGGGCGCGCCGGAAGCCGTCGCCCTCGAGCGTCCCGTGCCAGATCGACCCACGCACCGGGCCCACCGCGTGGCCGCCGGGGAAGTCCTCGCCGCCGGTCGGCTCGACGACGCCGTGGTGGATCTCGTACCCCTCCACCGGCACGCCCCGCCACGACCCGCTCGGTCTCGCGAGCACCTTGTCGTGGTGGAAGACGACGCGTCCGGGGAGCAGTCCGAGGCCGGGGACCGTTGGGGGAGAGGGGGATTCGCTCCCTTCGTCGTCGTCGTCGTCGGACTCGACGTCGTCGACGACCTCGTCGAGCAGCATCTGGTACCCGCCGCAGATCCCGAGGACCGGTGCACCGCGGCGCGCGCGGTCCACCACCACCTCGGCCAAGCCGGACCGGCGCAACCACGCGAGGTCGGACACCGTGGCCCGCGAGCCCGGCAGCACGACGAGGTCGGCCTCTCGCACGTGGTCCGTGTCCACCGTGACGCGCACGTCGACACCCGGCTCGGCGGCCAGCGCGTCGACGTCGGTGCCGTTGGACGTGCGTGGCAGTCGGACGACGGCCACGGACAGGCGGCGGTCGGCCGGGACGTCGTCCTCGGCCTCGCCCCAGGCGCCCATCGACAGCGAGTCCTCGGAGTCGAGCCACACGTCGGTGAGCCACGGCAGCACCCCGAGGGAGGGCATCCCGGTGCGGCGGGTGACCTCGTCGAGCCCCGGCTCGAGGACCGACGCGTCGCCGCGGAACTTGTTGATCAGGTAGGCGCGCAGCAACGGCCGGTCCTCGTCCGCGACGAGCGCCCACGTCCCGTACAGGGCCGCGAGCACGCCGCCACGGTCGATGTCGCCGACGAGCACGGTGGGCAGCGAGAACCGTTGGGCCAGACCGAGGTTGACGTAGTCGCCCGCGCGTAGGTTGACCTCGGCCGGGGAGCCCGCGCCCTCGCAGACGATGACGTCGTGCGCCGCGGCCAGCTCCTCGTACGCGGCGAACGCGGCGTCTGCCAGGTGCCCCCGCCCGGTGGCGTACTCACCCGCGCGCAGCTCGCCCGCCGGCCGCCCCCGCACGACGACGTGGGCGCGCCGGTCGCTGCCCGGCTTGAGCAGCACCGGGTTCATCGCCGACGTCGCCTCGACCCCGGCGGCCTGCGCCTGCAGGTACTGGGCGCGGCCGATCTCGGACCCGTCGCGGCAGACCATCGAGTGGTTGGACATGTTCTGCGCCTTGTACGGGGCGACGGACACGCCCCGCCGGGCGAGGACGCGGCACAGTCCCGTCACGACGAGGGACTTGCCCGCGTCGGAGGAGGTACCGGTGATGAGGAGTCCGCTCACGAGCCGCAACTCTACGGAGCACCGATAGCGTGGCCTCGTGAGCCCCACGCGCGTGCACCTCGTCCGTCACGGGGAGTCCACATGGAACCGTGACGGCCTCGTCCAGGGTGCCCACCGGGGGCCCGGCCAGTCCGTGCTCACCGACGCGGGACGCGCCGACGCCGCCCGGGCCGGGCTCGCCCTGGGCGCGGTGCTGGGTCCGCCCCGCTCGGAGCGCGCCCTCGCCCTGTGGTCCAGCGACCTCATGCGTGCCCTGCAGACCGCCGAGATCATCTCGGTGGCCCTGCGCCCCGCCGGGTGGCACGCCTCGGTCCGCAACGAGGCCGGCCTGCGCGAGCAGGCCCTCGGCCGGCTCGAGGGGGAGCGCAGCGACCTCCTGCGTGCCGAGGAGGTCCCGCAGGACCGCCACATCAGCGAGGTCCGCTGGGGCGGGGGCGAGTCCATGCAGGACGTCTTCGAGCGGGTCGGCGAGTGGTTCGCCCCCGCCCTCATCGAGCAGCCCGAGCACCTCGTCGTCGTCAGCCACGAGCACACGATCCGGGCCGCTCTGGCGTGGTTGCGGTCGCACTCGCACCGCGACATCGACTGGGACGAGCCGATCGATCCCGGGTCCGTCACGAGCGTCGACGTCGTCGACTGATCACAGCAGTCGGCGCAGCGCCTCGGGGTCGGTCACCGGCGCGTCGCAGACGAAGCCGCGGCACACGTACGCGGTCGCCCGCCCGTCGACGAGTGGTCGGTCCGCGAGCAGCGGCTCGCCGGGGGCATCGGGCTCGCCGCTGACGATGACGAGCCCCGGTGCGGGGGAGGCCTCCGCCACGGCACGAAGGGGGCCGCCCGGGCCCTCGCCGACGATCGCCACCTGGAGCGGTCCGGCGAGCATCGCCTCGGCCACCGCCAGCGCCCAGCCGGCGAAGCGCGGGTCGTGGGTGATGATCCGCGACTGCGCGGCGACGGCCTCCTCGGCGAGCGCTCGGTGGTCGGTGCGATCGGTGAGGGCCGAGTGGGTGAGCAGGGCGCCCGCGATGGCCGAGACCCCCGCCGGCTCGGCGTTGTCGGTGCGCCCGCGCGGACGGGTGATGAGGGCCTCGCCGTCATGGGCCGTGTCGTGCCAGCCGTCCTCGTCGTGGAAGAGGCTCGTCGCGAGCTCCAGGACCTCGCCGGCGCGCGTCAGCCAGGTCGTCTCGCCGGTGGCGCGGTGGAGCGAGAGCAGCCCCTCGGCGAGGTTGCCGTGGTCGTCGAGCACTGCCGGCGCCGGGCCGACCACGCCACCGAGCGAGGTGCGGCGCAGGCGCCCGTCGACGAGGTGGTGCTCCAGGACGAGCCGCGCCGCGGCAGCGGCGGCCTCGACGAGGTCGGGGCGGCGCAGGGTGACGCCGGCGTCGGCGAGGGCGGCGATGGCCAGGCCGTTCCAGCTCGTGACCACCTTGGCGTCGAGCGCGGGCTGGGGGCGCTCGTCGCGGGCCGTGAGGAGGCGGACTCGAACCGACTCCCACCACCCCGCGTCGGCTGAGTCCTCGACGTCGTGGAGCAGCTGCAGCGTCGAGGTCCCGTGCTCGAAGGTCCCCTCGGGGGTCACCTCAAGCAGCTCGGCGGCCCGGCGCCCGTCCTCCTCGCCGAGGACCTCGACGAGCTGCGCCGGGGTCCACACGTAGGTGGCGCCCTCGACGGACCGGCCGTCGACGATCGTGTCGGCGTCGAGGGCCGAGGCGAACCCCCCTTCGTCCGTGCGCAGGTCGCGCACGAGGAAGTCTGCGGTCGACCCGGCCACCCGACCCGCGAGCTCGTCGCCCGTCGCGCGGTGCCAGTGCGTGTACACGCGCAGCAGCTGGGCGTTGTCGTAGAGCATCTTCTCGAAGTGGGGCACGACCCACTCCGCGTCGACGCTGTACCGCGCGAAGCCGCCCGCGAGCTGGTCGTGGATGCCGCCGCGGGCCATCGCCTCGAGGGTCCGCTCGGCCATGGCGAGCGCGTCGGCGTCACCGGTGCGCGCGTGGTGCCGCAGCAGGTGCTCGAGGGTCATCGACGGGGGGAACTTCGGCGCCCCGCCGAAACCCGCCCGGGCGTCGTCGAAGACCTTGCGCAGCGTGTGGACCGCCAGCGCGACCTGCTCGTCCTCGATCGGTGAGCCCGGACCCGGGTCGGCGATGCCGGCCAGCTGCGCGGCGATGCTCGTCGCGCTCGCGGTGAGCCGCTCACGGTCCTCCCGCCACGCGGTGCCGGCGGCATCGAGCAGCTGCAGCAGCTGCGGCCTGGGCAGGTAGGTCCCGGCGAAGAAGGGCTCGCCGTCCGGCGTGATGAGCACGGTCATCGGCCACCCGCCGTGACCCGTCATCGCCTGCGTGGCGAGCATGTAGACCGCGTCGACGTCGGGCCGCTCCTCGCGGTCGACCTTGACGCTCACCCACCCGGCGGACAGGGCCGCGGCCACCCCTTCGTCCTCGAAGCTCTCGTGCGCCATGACGTGGCACCAGTGGCAGGCCGCGTACCCGACGCTCAGGAAGATCGGGACGTCCCGTCGCCGCGCCTCCGCGAAGGCCTCCTCGCCCCACTCCCACCAGTCGACGGGGTTGTCGGCGTGCTGGCGCAGGTAGGGGGAGAGGCTGGCGGCGAGTCGGTGGCCCATGCCCCCACCGTCTCACCCCCAGGAAGGCCGGGGCAGCCCTGTGGATGACCATCCACCTCGGACCGCGATCCGGAGCACCATCGACGTATGGACACACGTCTCGCAGTGGCGCTCGAGCGTACCCACGGGACCACCACCTCCACCGCCCTGCTGGCCCAGGGTGTCAGCAGCAGGGAGATCACCGCGGCGGTGCGCTCGGGGCAGCTCGTGAGGGTCCGTCGCGGGGCCTTCGTCGACGGGGACCTGTGGCGGTCGGCCACACCTTGGGACCGGCACGGTCTCCGCGCGCTCGCTGTCTACCGCAGCCGCCCCGACGACGTCAGCGCCCTGAGCCACCACAGCGCCCTCGCCATCCGGCTGATCGCGGTGCACGGCGTCGACGACCGGGTGCACCTGGTGCACACCGATGGTCGCAGGGGGCGCACCGATGCCGTCCTGCGCGTGCACCGGCAGGTACCCGCAGAGCTCATCGAGGTGCATCGGTCGGTGCGGACGGTGACCCCGGCCACCGCCTGCCTCCAGGTAGCGGTGCAGTTCGGGGCCGAGGCCGGGCTGGTGAGCGCCGACAACGCTCTCCACCGCGCGGTGATGACCCGGGAGGACCTTGTCGGCGCGATGACGCTGCTTCGACCGGACAGGTGGTCCCGAGAGCCGGCTCGGGTCGTGGCGCTGGCCGACCCACGGATCGAGTCGGCCGCCGAGTCGCGGGCGCGGTGGGCCTTCCACCTCGCCGGCATCCCGCAGCCGACGCCGCAGGTCGAGCTGCGTGACGAGCGGGGCGAGGTCTGGGCGCGGCTCGACTTCCTGATGGAGCTCGAGGGCGTCATCATCGAGGTCGACGGGATGGGCAAGTACCAGGACCCTCGAGCCCTACGGGCCGAGAAGGTCCGGGAGGACCGGCTGCGGGAGCTCGGGTACGAGGTCGTGAGGCTCGTCTGGGCGGATCTCTCGGACCCGATGGTGGTGCTGCGCAAGGTGACGGCAGCCGTGGACCGGGCGCGCCGTCGTCGGTCTGTCCCCGGGTTGACGTCGTTGGTCCCACCCGTGTGACGAAATTGCGTGACACAGGTGCGCGTCAGGACGACAGGGACCGCGACCCGGCCCCCCTTCGCTCAGTCGCCGAGCGCCTTGACGAGCGCGACCGCCCGGGACACTCGTTCGGCGTGGCCGTCCTCGAGCGCCCGGACGGCGCCCACCAGCTCGCGCAGCGCGCTCACTGAGCGCACGAGTCCCTCGTCCAGGCCGGCCACGTCGCAGACGACCTCCACGCGGCGTCGCACGGACCAGCGCAGCGACGCGCCCGTGCCCATCTCCGACCAGCGGTTGCAGAGCAGCGGAGCGACCTCCCAGGCAGGGTGCCCGACGACCGGCTCGGGGTCGATCGCGACCCAGTCGGTGCCGTCGGACAGCACGTTGCCGTAGTGCAGGTCGCCGTGGAGGAGCCGGTGCCCGTCGAGCGTCGAGAGCGCGCGAAGGGAGCCCCGCGCCTGCTCGACGTACCTGCGCGGCAGCCCCGCGGCCGCCGGCCGCGACAGGACCTCCCGGACCCACGGCTCGAGCTGCGGCAGCTGCGGCAGGGGAGCGACGTGCAGGTCCGCGTAGAGACCCGCGACGACCGCCACGGCTTCCTCGTCCCACACCCCCGTGAGGTCCTCGGTCGTGAGGCGTTCGAGCAGCAGGACCGAACGGCGCGGGTCGGCCCGCAGCAGCCGCACGGCCCCGCGACCGTCCCACGTCCGCAGCGCCAGGTGCTCGACGTCGGCGTCCGTGTGCGGCCAGCCGAGCTTGAGCACGGCGCGCCCCTCGGGCCCGCGCACGGGCAGCACGAGCGCGCAGCGGCCGGTCATCGCCGGCCCGTCGACGGTCAGGTCCCACGCGTCGAGCACGTCGGCGACCAGGTGGGGGAGGGCGGCCACCCAGTCGGCGCCCGAGGGACCTCCGTCGGCCCCGAGCGAGGAGACGTGCGTGACGAAGGCCGACGGGACGAGCGCCGCCGCGTCCGCGACCCTCACGTCGTGGGCTGGGCGTCGCCGTAGAGCTCGGGGACCGGCCGGCCGAACCGCGGTCGGGAGATCCGCTCGGCCGCGACCATCCACTGCACGAGCTCGAGGGCCGCGTCGCGGTCGTCGGCGAGCCCGTCGAAGCCCGCGGCGTGGACGGCGAGCAGCCGCTCGCACGCGTCCTTGCCCCACTCCAGCGCCTTGGACCCGGTGAGGCCGGCGGGGCGCTCGTAGCCGAGGGTGACCTCGGCCGCCTGCTCACCGGCCGCAGTGGTCTGCCGGATCTCCAGGCGCTGCAGGGCCCGGGCTGCGGTCAGCGCGTCCTCGGCGACCGCGCCGGTGGCCTTGGCGGCGATGACGTCGAGGGCGTAGACCGCGGCCCGGGTGCCCGCGAGGACATCCGCGGCGACGGAGCCCGCGGTCCACGGCTGCGTGCCGGCCGGCGTCCACAGCCCGCTCCTCCGGCCGAGGGGGGTGGCGATGCGGTGGGTCGCCGTGAGCTGCCCGACGAGCCGCAGCATCCCGGGCGCGCACTCGCGCACCGCCGCCTCGAAGGCCGCGGCCGTCTCGCCGTCGGACGTCGGCGCGGTCGCGTCGTCGAGCACGGTGGCCGGGACCTGGGCCCCCTCGAGCGCCGTCCGCAGCCGCTCGGCGCGGGCCGCGGCGTGCTCGGCGTCGGAGTCACGCAGGGTCCCGAGGACCGCGAGCAGCGCGGACTCGGCGGGGACCGGCTCCCGCCGCGGGACGAAGGGGAGGTCCGGCGCGTCGTCCTCGAGCCGAACCCCGCAGCCGGTCAGGACGGCGGCGGCGAGTGTCGCGGCACCGGCGAGCACGAGACGACGGCTGGGCGGGACGGGCACCGGTCGATCTTCGCATGTCTCGCGGGGCGCGGATCATGACTAGAGTGTCGGGCCAGCACGTCAACTCCACACGGAAGGCGCTCTCCCATGGCTCTCGACCAGGACATCCACACCCAGGTGTCCGGCGCGTTGGGTGGTGACTTCAGCGTGGCCGGGGTGGTCGTGACACCCGCTGGCAAGCGCCGGGTCGCCCGGATCACCGTCGAGCGGACGGTCGTCGACGCGGTCGGGGACACGCCGGTGGAGCAGCTCACCCTCGACGAGATCGCCGATGCGACCCGTCTGGTGAGCGATGCCCTGGACAGCTCCGACGTCATGGGCAGCCAGCCGTACACCCTCGAGGTGAGCACCCCCGGCACGGACCGACCGCTCACCGAGCCGATGCACTTCCGCCGCACCGTCGGCCGCCTCGTGGAGCTCACGCTCGCCGAGGGCAGGGGCGAGGGCACGGTCACCGGCCGCGTCCTCGCGACGACGGCCGACGGCGTCGAGCTGCACCTCGCCGGCACCAAGCGGCAGGCGCCCCGCACCGAGCACTTCCCCTTCGCCGACATCACCAAGGGCGTCGCCCAGGTGGAGTTCACCCGACCGAGCGCGCCCGACGGCGACGACGACAAGGACTGACATGGACATCGACATCCACGCCCTCAAGGCCCTCGAGCGCGAGCGGGAGATCCCCTTCGACATCCTCGTCGACGCCATCGAGGCGGCGCTCCTCGGCGCGTACCACCGCACCGAGGGCGCGTACAAGAACGCGCGCGCCGAGCTCGGTCGCAAGGACGGGCACGTCGTCGTGTGGGCCCGCGAGGAGCACGTCCTCGAGGAGGAGGTCCCGGTCGAGGCGGTCGAGGGCGAGCCCGCCCCCGTCGACGACGAGGGCAACCCCCTCATGCGTACCCGCACCCGGCGCGAGCTGGGGCCCGAGTTCGACGACACCCCCGACAACTTCGGTCGGGTCGCGGCCGCCACCGCTCGTCAGGTCATCACCCAGCGCATGCGCGACCTCGAGGACGAGGCGATCATGGGCGACTTCCGCGGCCGCGAGGGCGACATCGTCGCCGGGGTCATCCAGCAGAGCTCCAACCCGCGCAACGTCCTGGTCGACTTCGGCACGGTGGAGGGCGTCCTCCCTTCGGCCGAGCAGGTCCCCGGCGAGGTCTACAAGCACGGCGACCGCATCCGCGTCTACGTCGTCTCGGTGAAGCGCGGCATGCGTGGACCCGAGATCGGTCTCTCGCGCACCCACCCCAACCTCGTGCGCAAGCTCTTCGCCATGGAGGTCCCGGAGATCGCCGACGGGTCCGTCGAGATCGCGGCGCTGGCCCGCGAGGCCGGCCACCGCACCAAGATCGCCGTGCACTCCAAGATCCCCGGCCTCAACGCCAAGGGGGCGTGCATCGGCGCCATGGGTGCCCGCGTCCGCGCGGTCATGGCCCACCTGCAGGGCGAGAAGATCGACATCGTCGACTACTCGGAGGACCCGCAGAAGTTCATCGCCGCTGCCCTCTCGCCCTCCAAGGTGCAGTCGGTGACGATCGTCGACCCGAGGCTGCGCTCGGCGCGCGTCGTCGTCCCCGACTACCAGCTCTCCCTGGCCATCGGCAAGGAGGGCCAGAACGCCCGGCTGGCGGCCAAGCTCACCGGCTGGCGCATCGACATCCGTCCCGACACCGCGGCCGACCCGAGCGGGGACGCCTCCGCCCCCGGTCCGTCGGCCGGGTGACGGACGGGACGCGGCAGGGGCTAGACTGATGGAGGTCGATCGGTCTGGACTCCAGTCCGGCCCACCCGTCGCGGGTCCCATCCGGACCTGCATCGGGTGTCGAGGACGGGATAGCCGGTCGACCCTGCTGCGCATCGTCGTGGAGACGGATGACCTGGGTCGCACCACGGTCGTGCCGGACCCGCGTCGGCGGCTGCCGGGTCGTGGGGCATGGCTCCACGCCGACATCGCCTGCTTGGACCTCGCCGTCCGGCGGCGGGCCTTCTCCCGCGCCTTCCGGCGCCGGGTGGATGGCTCCGACGCCGTCCGCCGCTGGCTCGAGCACCTGGGCAGCAACCTGTCATGACCAACACAGTTCAGCACCGAGAGCGGGTTTGACGCTGATGAGCACCCGATGAGTACTCAGCAATGAGCATTCACCTCAACTGACGACGGTCCGCGCCTCCTTCCGGTACGGACCAGAGAAGGAGAAACGTGGCCAAGGTCCGTGTCCACGAGCTCGCGAAGGAGCTCGGGGTTTCCAGCAAGACCCTCCTCGCCCACCTGGGTGACATGGGGGAGTTCGTGAAGTCTGCGAGCTCGACGATCGAGGCGCCTGTCGTGCGCCGGGTGAAGAACAACCCCCCGCCGACCGAGGGTGGCGCCAAGAAGGCGGCCGCCAAGCCCGCGGCGAAGCCCGGCCCCAAGGCTCCCGCCCCCACCACCCCTGAGCAGGCTGCCCCCAAGGCACCGGCGGCGACGCCGGGTCCCAAGGCGCCCACCCCCGGTCCCGCACCCGCGGCGCCTGCCCCCGCGACACCCGCGCCGGCTGCTCCGACCCCTGCCGCTCCGGCGGCTCCCCAGGCACCTGCGGCCAGGGCCGCGGAGGCTCCCGCCGCTGCAGCTCCGGCGGCCCCGACCGCCGAGCAGCCCGCGACGCAGGACAAGCCGGCCGCGGCGACCCCCGGTCCCAAGGCCCCGGCTCCCGGCCCGCGTCCCGCGCCGGCCAAGCCGGCCGGTCGTCCGGGTCCGCGTCCCGGCAACAACCCCTTCGCCTCCAGCCAGGGCATGGGCACCCGTCGCGAAGGGGGTGGCTCCGGCGCCCCGCGCCCGGGCAACAACCCCTTCGCCTCCAGCCAGGGCATGCCGCGCCCCGGCCAGCGTCCCGGCGGCCAGCGTCCCGGTGGGCAGCGCCCCGCCGCGGGTGCCGGTGCCGGTGGCCCTCGTCCGGCCGGTGCCGGTGCGGGTGCCGCTGGTCCCCGTCCCGGTGGTCCGCGTCCGTCGCCCGGCATGATGCCGGCCAGCTCGGCCGTCCCGCGGCCGGGTGAGCGTCCCGGTGGACGTGGTGGCGCCGGTGGTCGCGGTCGTCCCGGGGCCGGTGGCCCCGGCGCCCGTCCCGGCGGCGGCGGTCCCGGTGGGTACCGCGGTGGCCCCGGTGGCCGTGGCGGCACCCAGGGTGCCTTCGGTCGCGGTGGCGGCCGGAGCAAGCAGCGCAAGTCCAAGCGCGCGAAGCGGGCCGAGTTCGAGCAGATGTCCGCGCCGTCGATCGGCGGTGTGGTCGTCCCCCGTGGTGACGGCACGACCGTCATCCGCATCCGTCAGGGTGCCTCGATGAGCGACTTCGCCGACAAGATCAACGCCAACCCGGCGTCGCTCGTCACCGTGCTGTTCAACCTCGGCGAGATGGCCACGGCGACCCAGTCCCTGGACGAGGTCACCTTCCAGCTGCTCGGGGCCGAGCTCGGCTACGACATCCAGATGGTCTCGCCCGAGGAGGAGGAGCGCGCGCTCTTCGACGCCTACAACGTCAACCTCGACATCGGCCTCGAGCACGAGGACGACGAGGACCTGGTGGCTCGTCCGCCGGTCATCACCGTCATGGGTCACGTCGACCACGGCAAGACGCGTCTGCTCGACGCGATCCGCCAGGCCGACGTGGGCTCGGGGGAGACCGGTGGCATCACCCAGCACATCGGTGCCTACCAGATCCGCACCGAGCACGAGGGCGTCGAGCGGGCGCTGACCTTCATCGACACCCCGGGTCACGAGGCGTTCACCGCCATGCGTGCCCGTGGTGCCAAGGTCACCGACATCGCGGTCCTCGTGGTCGCT
Organism: Janibacter terrae NBRC 107853; assembly: GCF_001591405.1. GTDB lineage: Bacteria > Actinomycetota > Actinomycetes > Actinomycetales > Dermatophilaceae > Janibacter > Janibacter terrae. Next base: position 587,102 of record NZ_BCUV01000006.1, on the reverse strand, counting down.
GCCGACGACGGCGTCATGCCGCAGACCATCGAGGCGCTCAACCACGCCCAGGCTGCGGACGTGCCGATCGTCGTCGCGGTCAACAAGATCGACGTCGAGGGCGCCGACCCGGCCAAGATCCGCGGTCAGCTCACCGAGTACAACCTCGTGGCCGAGGAGTACGGCGGCGACACGATGTTCGTCGACGTCTCCGCCAAGCAGGGTCAGAACATCGACTCCCTGCTCGACGCCGTCCTGCTCACGGTCGACGCCGAGCTGGACATGCGGGCCAACCCCGAGCGCGATGCCCGCGGTGTCGCGATCGAGGCCAACCTCGACAAGGGCCGCGGTGCGACCGCGACCGTCCTCGTCCAGTCCGGCACGCTGCGCGTCGGTGACGCGATCGTCACCGGCTCGGCCTTCGGTCGCGTCCGCGCCATGCTCGACGAGCACGGCAACAACCTCGACGAGGCGGGCCCGTCCCGTCCCGTGCAGGTGCTCGGGCTGTCGTCCGTGCCCCGCGCCGGTGACACCTTCGTGGTGGCCCCGGACGACCGCACCGCGCGCCAGATCGCCGAGAAGCGTGAGGCGGCGGACCGTCAGGCCAGCCTGGCCAAGGCCCGCAAGCGGATCAGCCTCGAGGACCTCGACCAGGTCATCGCGGCCGGCAAGATCGACACCCTCAACCTCATCCTCAAGGGTGACGTGTCCGGTTCCGTCGAGGCCCTGGAGGATGCGCTCCTGCAGATCGACGTCGGCGACGACGTGGACCTGCGGATCATCGACCGTGGCGTCGGCGCGATCACGCTGAACAACATCAACCTGGCCATGGCCTCGGACGCGATCATCATCGGCTTCAACGTCCGCGCCGAGGGCCAGAACGCCGAGGTCGCCGAGCGCGAGGGCGTGGAGATCCGCTACTACGGCGTGATCTACCAGGCCATCGAGGAGATCGAGCAGGCGCTCAAGGGCATGCTCAAGCCGGAGTACGAGGAGGTCGAGCTCGGCTCGGCGGAGATCCGCGAGATCTTCCGCTCCAGCAAGTTCGGCAACATCGCCGGTTCCATCGTCCGCAGCGGCGTCATCAAGCGCGGCTCCAAGGCGCGGATCACCCGCAACGGCGTGGTCGTCACCGAGGGCCTCGAGCTCACCGGTCTGCGTCGCTTCAAGGACGACGTCACCGAGGTCCGCGAGGGCTTCGAGTGCGGCATCAACCTCGGCAGCTTCAACGACGTGCAGGACGGTGACCTCATCACCACGTACGAGATGCAGGAGAAGCCCCGCAGCTGATCCTCGCCCGTGCGAGCGAAGGGGGGAGGCCCGGCGAGAGCCGGACCTCCCCCCTTCGTCGTGCCCGCTGGGAGCAGGGGAGTCCTCCCCACCGACATGCCCGCCCCAATGCCGCGACGGGCCGGGCCCGGACACTAGGGTGTGCCTGACCGCATGACATCTATCAGGGGAGCGACATGACGACGCCACCTCCTCCGCCCGGCAGCGGGGGCAACCAGCCCTACGACCCCACGGGGAGCAACCCGTACCCCTCCTCCGAGGGCTCCGGCTCCACCCCCTCCGGCTCCACCCCGGCGGGCTCCTTCCCGGGCGCCACCCCGCCCCCGCCCCCCGGCGCACCGAGCTACGGCTCGCCGTCCGGCGGCATGCCCCCGCAGGCGCCCCCGCCGGGCGGTGGCTTCCCGCAGCAGGGCCAGAGCAACAACGGCAAGATCATGTCGATCATCTCGATCGTCACCGGCGTCATCGGCCTGTGCTGCTGCTCGTGGTTCGTCTTCTCCATCGCGGCCGTCGTCCTCGGCTACCTCGGTGGCAAGGAGTTCGACAAGACCGGCGAGAAGAAGACCCTCGCGCAGGTCGGCCTCGGTCTCGGTGTCCTGGGCATCGTCCTGGGCATCATCGTGTGGATCCTCACCGCCACAGGTGTGATCGACGCGAACTTCTACAGCGACCTCTCCTGAGAGATCGCTCGGTGACGCCCTCGGCCCTCTCGGGCCGGGGGCGTCCGTGTCTCCCGGGCACACCGACCGCGTCACGACCTCGAGGAGGACCATGAGCACGCCCCCTCCGCCCCCCGGCTACGGGACCCTGCCGCCGCCTCCCGGCGGGCACGGACCGCCGCCCCCGATGCCCTACCCGCAGGGCGGCCCCCCGCGGGGTGGCGGCTCGACCAGGACGCTCGGGATCATCGCGCTCGTCGCGGGCATCATCGCGCTCCCGGCCTCGTGCTGCTGGTTCCTCGGGTGGATCCCGGCGCTCACCGCGATCGCCTGCGGTGGCGTCGGCCTGACCCAGCTGCGGCACGAGCCCGGCAGCGACGCCAAGCCGTACCTGGTGAGCGGGCTCGTCCTCGGTCTCCTCGCCCTCGCCCTCGTGGCGCTCTGGTTCTTCCTGGGCATCGCCTCCTCCCTCGTGGACAACCAGTACTACTGATCGACCGTGGTTCGCATACCGTGGACCCGTCCCCACCCAGCCCCTCACGGAGGTGTGCCATGGCCGACCCGGCCCGCGCCCGCAAGATCGCCGACCGCATCCAGGAGCTCATCGCGGCCAACCTGCAGCAGGTCGTCAAGGACCCCGACCTCGGGTTCGTGACGATCACCGACGTGCGGGTGACCGGCGACCTGCAGCACGCCTCCGTCTTCTACACCGTCTTCGGTGACGACGCGCAGCGAGAGCGCAGCGCGGAGGTCCTCGAGGCCAACCGCGGCAAGCTGCGTTCCTTCGTCGGCAAGCAGCTGGGCATCCGGCTGACCCCGACGCTCGAGATCATCCCGGACGCGGTCCCCGAGAACGCCTCCCACATCGACGACCTGCTGCGCTCCGCGCGCGAGCGTGACGCGGACCTCGCGCGTTCCCGCAGCGACGCCCGCCCCGCCGGCGAGGCCGACCCCTACCGCTCCAAGGACGGCGAAGGGGAGGACACGCCCCCTCCGTCCCGGGCGTGAGCGAGGGCCTGGTCGTCGTCGACAAGCCGTCCGGCTGGTCGAGCCACGACGTCGTCGCGCGGTGCCGGCGGCTGTACCGGACCAAGAAGGTCGGCCACGCGGGCACCCTCGACCCGATGGCCACCGGTGTCCTCGTCCTCGGGGTCGGTCGCGGCACCAAGCTGCTCACCTTCCTCGTCGGCGCGGACAAGGAGTACACGGCGACCATCCGCCTCGGCCAGGCGACGGTCACGGATGACGCCGAAGGGGAGGTCACGAGCGTCGGCGAGGTGGCCGGCATCGACCGGGCCGCCCTCGACGCGGCGGTCGCGCGCCTCACCGGCGACATCGAGCAGGTCCCGAGCTCGGTGAGCGCGATCAAGGTCAAGGGGGAGCGCTCCTACGCCCGCGTGCGCGCCGGCGAGGACGTGCAGCTCCCGGCCCGCCCGGTGACGGTCTCGCGCTTCGACGTCCTCGACGTGCGCCAGGGCGAGGCCGACGGTCACCCGGTGCTCGACGTCGACGTCGTCGTCGAGGTCTCCTCGGGGACCTACGTGCGCGCGCTGGCCCGCGACCTCGGTGAGGATCTCGGCAGCCGGGGCCACCTCACGGCCCTGCGGCGCACCCGCGTCGGCGGGCTCACGCTGGAGCACGGCCACTCGCTCGACGCGCTGACGGCGCTGCGCGAGGCGGGCGGCGACGAGGCGATCATGCCGCTCACCCCCCTGGAGGAGGCGGCCCGCGCGGCACTCGTGGCGCGTGAGCTCACCGAGGGCGAGGCCCGCGCCCTCGGCTACGGGCAACGCATCGAGAGCGCCGAGCCGGGCCGCTCGCAGCCCGTCGCGGCCTTCTCCCCGGCGGGCGTCCTCGTGGCCGTCCTGGACGAGAGTCGCGCCACAGCGCGTGCCCACGTCGTCTTCGCGCCGGCCAGTTCGTAGAGTGTCGCCCGTGCAGCAATGGTCATCCCCGAGTGCCACCCCGCCGCAGCTGCGGCCGTGCGTGGCGACCTTCGGCAACTTCGACGGTGTGCACCGCGGGCACCGCGCGATCCTCGACGAGCTGGCCCGGCAGGCGCGCGCGCGTGACGTGCCGGCCGTGGCGGTGACGTTCGACCCGCACCCGGTGGAGGTCATGCACCCCGAGCGGGCCCCGCAGATCATCTCCCCCGGGGTCCTGCGCGACGACCTGCTCGAGCAGGCGGGCGTCGACGGGTTGCTCGTGCTGCCGTACACGCTCGAGTTCGCCCGCACGAGCGCCGTGGACTACATCGTCGACACCTTCGTCACCGGGCTGCACGCCGAGGCCCTCGTCGTCGGCGCGGACACCCGCGGCTTCGGTGCCGGGTACACCGGTGACGTGGAGCTCCTGCGCGAGCTGGGGGAGCAGCACGGCTTCGAGGTCGTCGTCATCGAGGACCAGGGGGACACCGCGCGGTGGTCCTCCTCGGCGGTGCGCAACCACCTCGCCATCGGCGAGGTCGAGGACGCCGCCGCGATCCTCGGTCGGCCGCACCGCGTGACCGGCACCGTCGTCCACGGCCACCACCGCGGACGCGAGCTCGGCTACCCGACCGCCAACCTCGGCACCGACAGCCTCGGGCTCATCCCCGCCGACGGTGTCTACGCCGGGTGGCTCACCCGGCTCGACCTCGACACCGACGGCCCCGACGGCACCGACCGGCGCCTGCCCGCGGCGATCTCGGTCGGGACCAACCCGACCTTCGACGGGCAGGTGCGCGTCGTCGAGTCCTACGTCCTCGACCGCACGGACCTCGACCTCTACGGCGAGCAGGTCGCGGTCGACTTCGTCGGGCACGTGCGCCCGACCCTGCGCTTCGACACCATCGACGAGCTCCTCGAGGCCATGGCCGACGACGTCCGGCAGACCCGGGCGGTCCTCGGCCTGCCGCCGTCCGCATCCGCCTAGTCCGTGCACCGGCTGCTGCGGTCCGACCTCGTCCTCGTCGCGGCCGCCCTCACCGCCTCCGGGCTCGGTGCGCTGCTCGTCCACTCGGCGACCCGGGCGGAGGCCGGGTCGGTCTACCTCGTGCGGCACCTGCTCAACCTGGGCATCGGGCTCGTCCTGGCGCTCCTGGTGCTCCGGCTCGACCGCGCGGTGCTGCGGGCGCTCGCCCCCTTCGTCTACGCCGTGGGCATCCTCGGGCTGGCGCTCGTGCTCACCCCGCTGGGGTCCGAGATCAACGGCTCGCGCTCGTGGATCCAGCTGCCCGGCGGGTTCTCGATCCAGCCGAGCGAGCTGGCCAAGGTCGGGTTGTGCGTCGCCCTGCCCATGCTGCTCGCACCGGCCGCCGAGCGCCGCCAGCGGCCACGTCCCCGTGAGGTCCTGCTCGCCGGCGTCGTCACCGCCGTCCCGGTGCTGCTCGTCATGGCCCAGCCCGACCTCGGGTCCGCGCTGGTCCTCGTGGCCCTCGCGCTCGGGGTGCTCGTCGTCTCCGGCGCCGCGTGGCCCTGGCTCGTCGGTGTCCTCGTCGCCGTCGTGACGGCGGTGACCGCTGCCTTCACCACGCCGCTCCTCAGCCCGTACCAGCGCGACCGGCTCACCGCCTTCCTCGACCCGTCGGCCGACCCGCTCGGGATCGGCTACCAGACGCAGCAGGTGCGGGCCGCGATCGCCGGTGGCGGCTGGGGCGGACAGGGGCTGCACGCCGGCGAGCTCACCGGGTCCGGCGCGATCCCTTTCCAGGAGACCGACTTCGTCTTCTCCGTCGCGGGGGAGGAGCTCGGCTTCGTCGGCGCGGCCTTCGTCGTCGTCCTGCTCGGGCTCGTCGTCGGCCGCGTCGCCCTCGCCGGGACCCGGACCGATGACCCCTTCGTCCGGCTCGTCTGCTGGGCGGTGTCGGCCTGGTTCGCCGTGCAGTCGGTGGAGAACATCGGGATGAACCTCGGGCTGCTGCCCGTCACCGGCCTGCCGCTGCCCTTCCTCTCGTACGGCGGGTCCTCGATGTTCGCCTGCTGGGCCGCGATGGGGCTCGTGGTCGCGGTGAGCCACGAGGGCCACCGGGGCGTTCATTACCGATCGGTCACCTTGTGGACCACCCGGTGACAGCCGAGCCCTCCGTGGGGGATGATGCGCGCATCACCCGCAGCCCACGAAGGAGTGGACTCACGTGCCCGACCCTCGCCCCACCCGCGCCTCCGACGAGGTCTTCGACGCCAGCGTCTTCGAGGACCGTGCTCCATCCGTCGGCCACCTGCTCCGGCAGCGCATCGCCGACACGCCCGACAACATCGCCTACTCCTACCCCGCCGGCATCGCCTGGGACGAGCTGACCTGGGCCCAGCTGGGGGAACGGGTGTGGACCCTGGCCGCCGGACTCGTCGACCTCGGGATCCAGCCCGAGGACCGGGTCGCGCTGGCCTCGAGCACCCGCATCGAGTGGGTCCTCGCGGACTACGCGATCATGGCCGCCGGTGCCGCCACGACGACGATCTACCCGACGTCGATCAGCGACGACGTCGCCTTCATCACCGATGACTCCGGGTCCAAGGTCGTCGTCGCCGAGGACGCCGAGCAGGTGGCCAAGCTGCGCGAGGTCCGCGACGCGATCCCAGGGGTCACGACGGTCGTCGTCATGGACACCGAGGGCGTCGACCTCGACGACTGGGTCGTCTCCCTCGAGGACGTCGAGGAGCGCGGCCGCGCGCTCCTCGCCTCGGAGCCGGGGGTCGTCGACTCCCGCATCGACGGCACCGGGCCGAGCTCGCTCGCCACGATCATCTACACCTCCGGCACCACCGGGCGGCCCAAGGGCGTGCGCCTGCGGCACGCGACGTGGACCTACCAGGGCGCGGCCACCCGGGCGACCGGGATGCTCTCCGAGGACGACGTCCACTACCTGTGGCTGCCCCTGTCGCACGTCTTCGCCAAGGTGCTGCTGCTCATCAGCACCGACGTCGGCATGCAGACGGCCGTCGACGGCCGGATCGACAAGATCGTCGACAACCTCGGTGAGGTCCGCCCGACCTTCATGGCCGCGGCCCCGCGCATCTTCGAGAAGGTCTACGGCCGCATCTCGCTCGGGATGGAGGAGGAAGGGGGAGCGAAGGCCAAGATCTTCGCCTTCGCCTCCGAGGCCGCCCGGGAGTACTCGCGGACGCTGTCCGACAACCGCCGGCCCGGGCTGCTCCTGGGCCTGAAGCACACGATCGGCGACAAGCTCGTCTTCGGCAAGGTGCGTGAGCGCTTCGGCGGCCGCGTCCGGTTCTTCATCTCCGGCTCCGCGGCCCTCAACCAGGACATCGCCCACTGGTTCAACGGCGCCGGCCTGCCGATCCTCGAGGGCTACGGCCTCACCGAGACCTCGGCGGCCGCGACGGTCAACCGGCCCTACGCCCTGCGGGTCGGCTCCGTCGGCTGGCCCACGCCGCAGACGGACATCAAGATCGCCGAGGACGGGGAGATCCTCATCCGCGGCGAGCACGTCATGGAGGGCTACCACAACAACCCCGAGGCCACCGCCGAGGTGCTCTCCGAGGACGGGTGGTTCCACTCCGGGGACATCGGCGAGATCGACGCCGACGGGTTCGTCAAGGTCACCGACCGCAAGAAGGACCTGTTCAAGACGAGCAACGGCAAGTACGTGGCGCCCTCGCTCATCGAGTCGACCTTCAAGGGGCTGTGCCCCTACGTCGGACAGCTGCTCGTCCACGGTGAGAGCCGGCAGTTCGTCACGGCTCTCATCACCCTCGACGAGGAGGCCATCAAGCCGTGGGCCGAGGCCAACGGGCTCGAGGGCGCGAGCTACACCGAGATCGTCTCCTCGCTGCAGGCGCGCGAGATGGTCCAGGGCTACGTCGACCAGCTCAACGCCGGGCTCAACCGGCACGAGCAGATCAAGAAGTTCCACATCCTGGGCCGGGACCTCACCGTCGAGGACGGCGAGCTGACCCCCAGCCTGAAGCTGCGCCGCAAGGTCGTCGCGGAGAAGTTCAAGGGCGACATCGAGGAGATGTACCCGAGCTGACAGCGGGGTCCGGTGCGCGGCGTTTGGGTACCCCGCGCACCGGACCTACCCTTGTCCCATGTCCGGTGAGTCGATCTTCCCTGCCCTCGAGCCCCTGCTCGAGCAGGTCAGCAAGCCCATCCAGTACGTCGGGGGCGAGCTCAACTCGACCGTCAAGGACTGGGACGTCGGTGGCCACGGGCCCCAGGGCCAGGACCTGACGGTGCGCTGGGCCCTCATGTACCCCGACGCGTACGAGGTCGGCGTGCCCAACCAGGGCGTCATGATCCTCTACGAGGTGCTCAACGAGCGTCCCGACGCGCTGGCTGAGCGCACCTACGCCGTGTGGCCCGACATGGAGGCCCTGCTCCGCGAGGCAGGCCTGCCGCAGTTCACCGTCGACGGGCATCGCCCCGTGGGTGACTTCGACGTCCTCGGCCTGAGCCTGTCCACCGAACTCGGCTACACCAACGTGCTCACGGCGCTCGACCTCGCCGGCATCCCGCTGCACGCCGCCGACCGCACCGACGAGCACCCGATCGTCGTCATGGGCGGCCACGCCTCCTTCAACCCCGAGCCGGTCGCCGACTTCATCGACGCCGCCATCATCGGTGACGGCGAGGAGGCGGTGCTCACCGCGACCGACATCATCGGGGAGTGGAAGGCCCAGGGCCGCCCGGGCGGCCGCATCGAGGTCCTGAGGCGCCTCGCCGCGACCGGTGGCGTCTACGTCCCGGCCTTCTACGACGTCCACTACCTGCCCGACGGGCGCATCCAGCGCGTCGTGCCCGCCGAGTCCGGCGTGCCCTGGCGCGTGGACAAGCACACCGTCATGGACCTCGACGCGTGGCCCTACCCCAAGAAGCCGCTCGTCCCGCTCGCCGAGTCCGTCCACGAGCGGATGAGCGTCGAGATCTTTCGCGGCTGCACCCGCGGCTGCCGCTTCTGCCAGGCCGGCATGATCACCCGCCCCGTGCGCGAGCGCTCGATCACCGGCATCGGCGAGATGGTCGAGGCGGGCCTGGCGGCGACCGGCTTCGAGGAGGTCGGCCTGCTCTCCCTGAGCAGCGCCGACCACAGCGAGATCGGGGACATCGCCAAGGGCCTGGCCGACCGCTACGAGGGCACCAACACGGGCCTGTCGCTGCCGAGCACCCGCGTCGACGCCTTCAACATCGACCTGGCCAACGAGCTGACCCGCAACGGTCGCCGCTCCGGGCTGACCTTCGCCCCCGAGGGCGGCTCCGAGCGGATCCGCAAGGTCATCAACAAGATGGTGACCGAGGAGGACCTCATCCGCACCGTCTCGGCGGCGTACGGCGCCGGCTGGCGGCAGGTCAAGCTCTACTTCATGTGCGGCCTGCCGACCGAGACCGACGACGACGTCCTCCAGATCGCCGAGGTCGCCAAGCGGGTCATCGAGACCGGGCGCCAGGTCGCCGGCCACAACGACATCCGCTGCACCGTCTCCATCGGCGGCTTCGTGCCCAAGCCGCACACCCCCTTCCAGTGGGCCGGCCAGCTCGGCGCGGAGGAGACCGACGCGCGCCTGCACAAGCTGCGTGAGGCGATCCGCTCCGACAAGCGCTACGGCCGCTCGATCGGCTTCCGCTACCACGACGGCAAGCCGGGCATCGTCGAGGGACTGCTCTCGCGCGGCGACCGCCGCGTGGGCCGGGTCATCGAGCAGGTCTGGCGCGAGGGTGGCCGCTTCGACGGCTGGAGCGAGCACTTCTCCTACGACCGCTGGATGACCGCGGCGCAGACCGCGCTGGCGGGCACCGGCGTCGACGTCGCCTGGTACACCACCCGCGAGCGCGAGGAGGCCGAGGTCCTGCCCTGGGACCACATCGACTCCGGCCTCGACAAGGAGTGGCTGTGGCAGGACTGGCTCGACGCGGTCGACGAGACCGAGGTCGAGGACTGCCGCTGGACCCCGTGCTTCGACTGCGGCGTCTGCCCGCAGATGGGTACCGACATCGAGATCGGCCCCACCGGCAAGACACTGCTCCCGCTCACCGTGCTCGGGGCCGGCAAGCAGGACATGGTGAGCGGCTGACCCGCCTCTGGCGCACGCGTCGGCCCGTCCGTGGCAGGCTGAGCGGGTCACCACGGTCCAGCGGGGGAGCAGGGACATGTCGATCGAGCTCGGGGCGGTCATCGTCGGGGTCGTGGCCGTGGCGTACGGCCTCGGGTTCGCCGTCGTGCCGGATGACGGATGGAGCCCGTCGGCCCGGTCGCGGTACGTCCTGGGCGGGGCCGGACTCGTCGCCCTCCTCTTCTTCGTCCTCGTCGTCGTGCCCTGGTTCATCGGCCGGGGCTGAGCCCGCAGCGCGGACCCGTCGACGGCACGGCGGGACGAAGGGGGACAATCGCGCCATGACCGCGACCTCCTCCGAGCTGACCCGGGCCCTGCGTCACGCCGGCATCGCCGACGCCCGCGACGACGCGCTCACCGTGGGCATGTACGCCACGGACGCCGGCCTCTACCGGGTGCCGCCGCGTGCGGTCGTCTTCCCGCGGCACACCGACGAGATCGACGCCACCCTCGAGGTGGCCCGCGGGCTCGGGGTGCCGATCACCGCCCGAGGCGCGGGCACCTCGTGCGCCGGCAACGCGGTGGGGCCGGGCATCGTCATCGACACCGCCCGTCACCTGGGCCGGGTGCTCGAGGTCGACCGGGACAGCGCCACCGCCCTCGTCGAGGCGGGCACGGTGCACGCCACGCTGCAGGCCCGCGCTCGTGAGGTCGGCCTGCGCTTCGGTCCCGACCCCAGCAGCCACACCCGGTGCACGATCGGCGGGATGATCGGCAACAACGCCTGCGGCAACCGGGCGCTCGGGTACGGCCGCACGAGCGACAACGTCGTGGCCATGGACCTGCTCACCGCCGCGGGCCGACGGCTGTCCGCGACCACCTCGGTGGCGGGGGGCCCCCCTTCGCTCACGGGTGACGACGCCCTCGTCGGCGAGCTGACGCGCCTGGCCGACGACCACCTCGAGACCCTGCGCACGGAGTTCGCCACCTTCGGCCGGCAGGTCTCCGGCTACGCGCTCGAGCACCTCGCGCCAGAGCGCGGCCGCGACATCGGCCGCATGCTCGTCGGCTCCGAGGGCACGCTGGCGATCGTGACGCAGGCGCGCGTGCGCCTCGTCACCGACCCGCCGGCCACCTGCCTCGCGGTCCTGGGCTTCGAGGACATCTACGCCGCCGGTGACGTCGCCCACCTGCTCAAGGGCCTGGGTGCCGTCGCGGCCGAGGGGATCGACTCGCGCATCGTCGACGTCGTGCGCACCCGACGCGGGCCGCGCGCCGTGCCCGACCTGCCACGGGGGGCCGCGTGGATGCTCGTCGAGGTGCCCGGTGAGGACGCCGCGACGGCCCGCGCCGCCGCGGAGCGGGTCTGCCGCGAGATCGCGAGCACCGACTCCCTGGTCGTCACCGACCCCGCCCACGCCCGGGCGCTGTGGAAGATCCGCGAGGACGGTGCCGGTCTCTCGGCGCGCTCGCAGCGGGACCGGCCGGCCCACGCCGGCTGGGAGGACGCCGCGGTCCCGCCGGCGCGGCTCGGTGACTACCTGCGTGCCTTCGACGCGTTGCTCGAGGAGCACGACGTCCAGGGCCTGCCGTACGGCCACTTCGGCGACGGCTGCCTGCACATCCGGCTCGACATCGACCTCACCGCCCCCGACGCGACCGAGCGCTACCGCCGCCTCGTCGAGGAGGCCGCCGACCTCGTCGCGGCCCACGGCGGCTCGCTCTCCGGTGAGCACGGGGACGGGCGGGCCCGCTCGGCCCTGCTGCCGCGCATGTACCGCCCGGAGACGATGGCCCTCTTCGGGGCCGTCAAGCACGCCTTCGACCCCGACAACCTGCTCAACCCCGGCGTGCTCGTCGACCCCGCGCCCGTCGAGGCCGACCTGCGCATCCCCGCCGCCCGCCGCGTCGCCGTGCCGCTGGCCTTCGGCTACCCCGAGGACGACGGTGACTTCAGCCAGGCCGTGCACCGCTGCACCGGCGTCGGCAAGTGCCGCGCCGCGGGCACCTCGAGCACCGTCATGTGCCCGAGCTACCTCGCGACAGGGGAGGAGAAGGACTCCACCCGCGGCCGCGCCCGCGCCCTGCAGGAGATGCTCAACGGCACGACGATCACCGGCGGGTGGGCCGCGCCGGAGGTCCACGACGCCCTCGACCTGTGTCTGTCGTGCAAGGGCTGCTCGAGCGACTGCCCGACCGGTGTCGACATGGCGACCTACAAGTCCGAGGCGCTGCACCAGACCTACCGGGGCCGGTTGCGTCCGCGCAGCCACTACTCGCTGGGTCGCCTGCCGCAGATGGCCCGACTGGCCTCGCGGGCACCGCGGCTCGTCAACGCGATGACCTCGTTGCCGGGGCTGAGGCGGATCACCCTGCCCGCGGCGGGGGTCGACCCGCGCCGGAGCATCCCGAGCTTCGCGCGGCAGACCTTCCGCACGTGGGCGCAGGGCGAAGGGATGATCGCCTCCGCCGCGCAGGCCGCCGGCACCGACCACCCGGTCGCGATCTTCGTCGACTCCTTCACCGACCACTTCTCGCCCCAGGTCGGGCGGTCCACGGTGGCGCTGCTGCGGGAGGCGGGGTTCACCCCCTTCGTCCCGGCGGAGGCGCTGTGCTGCGGCCTGACCTTCATCTCCACCGGCCAGCTCGACGCGGCGAAGAAGACCCTCACCGACGCCGCCCGCGTCCTCGCCCCCGTCGTCGCCGCCGGGATCCCGGTCCTCGGCATCGAGCCGAGCTGCACCGCAGCCCTGCGCCACGACCTGCCGCGGCTCGTCGACTCCGGCGCGGCGCGGCAGGTGGCCGGGGGAGTGCGCACAGTCGCCGAGCTGCTCGCCGTGGCCATCGACGAGGGCCGCTGGGCCGCCCCCGACCTCACCGGCACCGAGGTCGTCGCGCAGCCGCACTGCCACCACCACGCGGTGATGAGCTGGGCCGCCGACGAGGCGCTGCTCGCCCGCACCGGCGCGACGGTGACGCGCCTCGGCGGCTGCTGCGGCCTCGCCGGCAACTTCGGCGTCGAGCTCGGCCACTACGAGGTGTCGGTCAAGGTCGCCGAGCAGCAGCTGCTGCCGGCCATCGAGGCGGCCTCGCCCGACGCGGTCGTGCTCGCCGACGGCTTCTCCTGCCAGACGCAGATCGCCGACCTGTCCGAGCGCACGGGCGTGCACCTGGTCGAGCTGCTCGCGCGCGGCACCTAGGCTTGACCCCCATGGCCAAGCAACGCACCCCCGACGGTCCGCCACCACCCCCGGCGGTCCAGAAGCTGCGCATCCAGTACGCCCGGCGCGGGCGGCTGCGCTACTCCTCGACCCGTGACTTCGGGCGGGCGCTCGAGCGGGCCCTGCGTCGCTCGGGTGTGCCGATGGCCTACTCCGCGGGGTTCCACCCGCACCCGAAGATCTCCTACGCCAACGGTGCGCCGACCGGTGCGGCGAGCGAGGCGGAGTACTTCGAGATCTCGGTGACCGAGCGGGTCGACCCCGCCGCGGTGGCGCGCGCGCTCGACGAGGCGCTGCCCGACGGGCTGGACATCGTGTCCGTCGTCGAGGCGCAGCCGGGGGCCCTCGCCGACCGGCTCGAGGCGAGCCACTGGCGGCTCACCTTCCCCGGCGTCGCCCCGGCCGACCTCGAGCGCGCCGTGGCCGGATTCCTCGCGGAGGAGTCGGTCGAGGTCTCGCGGATGTTCAAACGGGGCATGAAGTCCTTCGACGCGCGCGGACCCGTGCTGTCGGCGCGGACCGACGTCGATGCGCAGGGCTGTGCGATACTGACGATGGTCGTGCGGCACACCACACCTGCCGTTCGCCCCGACGACGTCCTCAGCGCGATCACCGCTGCCACATCGTTCGCGCCGCCGCGATCGCCCCAGGCGACCCGGCTGGCGCAGGGCCTGTGGAGCAGCGAGACCGAGAGCGTGGCCGACCCACTGGCCACCGACTGAGCCGCCGCCGGCCCCGAGGGGGTGCCGCGCTCAGCGCGAGCTCCCACGAGGCAACACGGACCTTTCCGCGGGCGAGTGCCCGCCACGCCGCACAGCGGTCGGACTGCACCCCCAGGGTGCCGGTGTCGGGGTCGGGCCCTCGTGCAGGAGGTGCCACATGGCCACCGACGACATGCCGTTCGACGAGACCGTCGAGACCACCGAGGAAGAGACCCTGCTGAGCGCCCCGGAGGCGGCTCCCGAGCCGGCTGCGGTCGTGCCGAGCTTCGGTCTGCTCTTCCAGCCGCCGGCGCCCGTCGCCGCCCCGACCCGACGCCGGGCTCCCGAGCCGGAGCCCGAGGACGTCGACGAGGACGAGGACGAGGACGAGCAGGACACCGAGGACCAAGGCCGGAGGGACACCTCCGACTCCACGGATTCAACGGACTCCACGGACTCCACGGATTCCTCCGACGCCGACGACGACGGCCGGGGCGAAGGGGGCCGACGTCGCCGCCGTCGTGGCGGCCGTGGCCGCAACAACCGCTCGGGCGAGGGCTCCGACGCGAGCGACTCCTCGGGTGATGACGCCCAGGACGAGGCCGGGGACGTGTCCGACGCCTCCGACGACGTGGACGACTCTGCCAGGGACGAGCGCACCAGGGGCCGTGGCCGCGGTCGTGGTCGTGGCCGCGGCAAGCCCCAGCAGGACGACTCCACCGACGGCGACGACTCCGACGAGTCCGACGACAGCGCCTCCGAGGACGACTCCTCGGACGACTCCGACGACGACGGCTCGGGCAGCTCCCGCCGGCGTCGTCGCCGTCGTCGCGGGGGCGGTGGCAACGGTGGCCAGGAGGACCCGCCCGGCACCGTGACCAAGGTCCGCGACTCCCGGCGCGACGAGCCGCAGGCCATCAAGGGCAGCACGCGCCTGGAGGCCAAGAAGCAGCGTCGCCGAGAGGGCCGCGAGGCCGGTCGTCGCCGCACGATCATCACCGAGGCCGAGTTCCTCGCCCGCCGAGAGAGCGTCGAGCGGGTCATGGTCGTGCGCCAGCAGGGCGATCGCACGCAGATCGGTGTCCTCGAGGACGGGGTGCTCGCCGAGCACTACGTCTCCCGCGAGACCACCTCGACGATGGTCGGCAACGTCTACCTCGGCCGTGTGCAGAACGTGCTGCCGAGCATGGAGGCGGCCTTCATCGACATCGGCAAGGGCCGCAACGCGGTGCTCTACGCCGGAGAGGTCAACTGGGAGGCCCAGGGCGTCGGCAACGGCCAGGCCCGCCGCATCGAGAACGCGCTGAGCTCCGGCGACTCCGTCCTCGTCCAGGTCACCAAGGACCCGGTCGGCCACAAGGGCGCGCGCCTCACCTCGCAGATCTCGCTGCCCGGCCGCTACGTCGTCTACGTGCCCGAGGGCAGCATGACGGGCATCTCGCGCAAGCTGCCCGACACCGAGCGCGCCCGCCTCAAGGGCATCCTCAAGCAGGTCGTGCCGGACAGCGCCGGCGTCATCGTGCGCACCGCCGCCGAGGGGGCCTCGGAGGCCGAGCTGACCGCCGACGTCGAGCGCCTCACCAAGGCGTGGGACAAGGTCGCCGACAAGGCCGAGGCCAAGAAGGGCAAGAAGGGTTCCGCCGGCGGCGCCCCCGTCCTCCTGCACGCCGAGCCCGACATGACCGTGCGCGTCATCCGCGACATCTTCAACGAGGACTTCGCGCGGATGGTCGTCTCCGGTGAGGACGCCTGGCGCGAGATCAAGGGCTACGTCGACGACGTGGCGCCCGACCTGTCCGAGCGCCTCGAGCAGTGGACCGGTGAGGGCGACGTCTTCGCCGCGCACCGCATCGACGAGGCGATCGCCAAGGCGATGGACCGCAAGGTCTGGCTGCCCTCCGGCGGTTCGCTCGTCATCGACCGCACCGAGGCGATGACCGTCGTCGACGTCAACACCGGCAAGTTCACCGGCTCAGGGGGCAACCTCGAGGAGACGGTCACCAAGAACAACCTCGAGGCCGCCGAGGAGATCGTCCGCCAGCTGCGCCTGCGCGACATCGGCGGCATCATCGTCGTCGACTTCATCGACATGGTCCTGGAGTCCAACCGCGACCTCGTCGTGCGCCGGCTCCTCGAGTGCCTCGGCCGGGACCGCACCAAGCACCAGGTCGCCGAGGTCACCTCGCTCGGCCTGGTCCAGATGACCCGCAAGCGGGTCGGCGCCGGTCTCATCGAGGTCTTCTCGCAGGAGTGCGAGCACTGCCACGGCCGCGGGATCATCGTCCACAGCGAGCCGGTCGCGCACGACCCGGGCGGTCACGCCGGGGGCAACCACGGTGGCGGCAGCGGCGGCTCGTCGCGTCGCGGTCGCTCGAAGGGGGAGAAGGACTCCTCCGTGCAGCGGCACGAGCCGGTCGAGGAGCCGACCGACGCCCACGGCCGCACCCCGGCCCAGATCGCGGCGGCCGCCCACGCCGCGGCGATCAAGAACATCGCCGGTGAGCCCGGCGAGGACGACGTCGCGGAGCTCGCGCCCGAGCAGTCGGCGCCCGAGGTCCAGGCCGAGCAGGCCGAGCAGGCCGAGCAGCCCGAGCCGAAGCGTCGCCGCGGTGGCCGCCGCGCCGCCTCCAGCGCCGGGGCACCCGTGGCCCTCGAGCCGGTGGACCTCACCGGTGCCGGCTCCTCGAGCCCGGACGAGCAGTCCTCGGCTCCCGAGGTGCTCGCCGTCGAGCCCGTCGACGACGTGCAGCCCGTGCCGGCCGTCGAGCCCGAGCCCGAGCCCGAGCCCGCCGACGAGCCCGCCGACGAGCCGAAGCGCCGCCGCGGTGGCCGCCGTGCAGCCTCCAGCGCCGGTGCGCCCGTTGCGCTGCAGCCCGTCGACCTGACCGCCCCGGTCGATTCGGCGCCGATCACCAAGATCGCGGGGGAGAGCGGCGAGCCGCCGACCACCCCGGTCGCCGACCCTGAGCCGGCCGCCCCGGCCCGTCGCAAGCGCAAGCGGGTCACCTCGGAGGCCGGGCCGCCCAAGGCCTGACCCGCCCCGCGCGCGGACCCGGGTGCCCCCCTTCGCCGGTTTGTCGGTCGGAGGGGGGCACGGGTAGTCTTGACCCTTGGTGCGCCCACCGAGCGGACGCTCCGCGCTTGCGCGTGGGGACTGTTGGCCGGTCAGACAGAGCGAGTGCGCCATGACGAAAGTGAGTTCCACTGATGTACGCGATCGTTCGCGCGGGTGGCCGCCAGGAGAAGGTCTCCGTCGGCGACACCATCCTCATCAACTCGATCAAGGGTGAGGCCGGCGACAGCATCGACCTCCAGCCGATCCTCGTCGTCGACGGGTCCACCGTGACCAGCGACGCCGACAAGCTGGCCAAGGTCAGCGTCACGGCCGAGATCCTGGGTGCCGCCAAGGGCCCCAAGATCACGATCATGAAGTACAAGAACAAGACCGGCTACCGCAAGCGCCAGGGTCACCGCCAGCCGCTCACGCAGCTGAAGATCACCGACATCAAGGCCTGAGCCTTCTTCTTCAACAGTTAGGAACCCACTGACATGTCTTCCAAGAAGGGTGTGTCCTCGTCCAAGAACGGACGCGACTCCAACTCCCAGCGCCTCGGCGTCAAGCGGTACGGCGGCGAGATCGTCGGCACCGGCCAGATCATCGTGCGCCAGCGCGGCACCCACTTCCACCCCGGTGACAACGTCGGCCGTGGCGGCGACGACACGCTGTTCGCCCTCGCGGACGGCGCGGTGACCTTCGGCGCCAAGCGCGGCCGCAAGGTCGTCAGCGTCCTGCCGGTGGACTCCGCCAGCTGACGCGGTACCACGCATGAGCGAAGGGGGCGGGTCACCTGGACCGGCCCCCTTCGCCGTACCTGCACCACCACGAGACATCAAGAAGAGGTGAGGTCGTGACGACCTTCGTCGATCGCGTCACCCTGCACGTCGAGGCCGGCAAGGGCGGCCACGGCGTCGCCTCCGTGCACCGCGAGAAGTTCAAGCCGCTCGGCGGACCCGACGGCGGCAACGGCGGCAACGGCGGCGACGTCGTGCTGCTCGTCGACCCGCAGGTCACGACCCTCCTCGACTACCACCGCAGTCCCCACCGGCGCGCCACCAACGGCGCGCCCGGAGCCGGCGACGAGAAGAACGGCGCGAACGGCGAGGACCTCGTCCTGCCCGTGCCCGCGGGCACGGTCGTCACCGACCGCCACGGCGACGTCCTCGCCGACCTCGTCACCCCCGGCACGCGCTTCGTCGCGGCGCAGGGCGGTCGCGGCGGACTGGGCAACAAGGCCCTGTCGAGCCAGCGGCGCCGCGCGCCCGGCTTCGCCCTGCTCGGCGAGCCGGGGGAGTCCACGGAGGTCGTCCTGGAGCTGAAGTCGCTCGCCGACGTCGCGCTCATCGGCTTCCCGAGCGCCGGCAAGTCCTCGCTCGTCTCGGTCCTCTCGGCGGCCCGCCCGAAGATCGCCGACTACCCCTTCACCACCCTCGTGCCCAACCTCGGTGTCGTCACCGCCGGCGACGCGCGCTTCACCGTCGCCGACGTCCCGGGCCTGATCCCCGGCGCGAGCGAGGGGAAGGGGCTGGGCCTGGAGTTCCTCCGCCACGTCGAGCGCTGCTCCGTCCTCGTCCACGTCATCGACTGCGCGACCCTCGAGCCCGGTCGCGACCCGATGAGCGACCTCGAGGCGATCGAGGCCGAGCTGTCGGCGTACGTCGCCGACGACACCCTCGGCGGCAAGCCGCTGTCCGAGCGCACCCGCATCGTCGTGCTCAACAAGTCCGACGTGCCGGACGCCCTCGACCTCGCCGAGATGGTCAAGAGCGACCTGCAGGAGCGCGGCCTGGAGGTCTTCATCGTCTCCGCCGTCGCGCACACCGGGCTCAAGGAGCTGACCTTCGCGATGGCCCGCTACGTGCAGGCCGCCCGCGCCGAGATCGCGGTCGAGCTCGTCCCCCAGCGGGTCGTGCTGCGCCCCAAGGGCGTCGACGACGCGGGCTTCGTCGTGCGCCGCGAGAGCACCGCCGACGGCGAGGTCTTCCGGGTGCTCGGCGACAAGATCACCCGCTGGGTGCACCAGACCGACTTCTCCAACGACGAGGCCGTCGGCTACCTCGCCGACCGGCTGAACCGGGCCGGGGTCGAGGAGCAGCTGACCAAGGTCGGCGCGGTCGGCGGCTCGACCGTGCTCATCGGCCCCGAGGAGGACGCGGTCGTCTTCGACTGGGAGCCGACCCTCGTCGGTGGCGCCGAGCTGCTCGGCCACCGCGGCCAGGACCTGCGCTTCGACGACAACTCGCGTCGCACGACCAAGGAGCGCCGCGAGGAGTTCCACGCGCGCAAGGACGCCCAGACCGCCGCCCGCGAGGGGCTGTGGACCGAGCGCAAGGCGGGCCACTGGACCGAGGACGACTGATGGCCGGTGGCCGTCGGGCCGTCGCCGATGCGCGCCGCGTCGTCGTCAAGGTCGGGTCCTCGTCCCTGACGAGCGCCGCCGGCGGGGAGCTCGACGTCGCCCGGCTCACCGCCCTGGTCAACGCGCTGTCGGTGCGCCGCAGCGCAGGGACCGAGATCGTCCTCGTCTCCTCGGGTGCCATCGCCGCGGGGATCGGTCCCCTGGGCATGGAGACCCGTCCGCGTGACCTGGCCCGCCAGCAGGCGGCCGCGAGCGTGGGCCAGGGCGTGCTGCTCTCGGCCTACGACGCAGCCTTCGGCAGGCACGGCCACACCATCGGGCAGGTGCTGCTCACCGTCGACGACGTCACCCGGCGCACCCACTACACCAACGCCAAGCGCACCCTGGACTCCCTGCTCGACCTCGGCGTCATCCCGATCGTCAACGAGAACGACACCGTCGCCACGGACGAGATCCGCTTCGGCGACAACGACCGCCTCGCGGCGCTCGTCGCCCACCTCGTGCGCGCCGACGCGCTCGTGCTGCTCACGGACGTCGACGCCCTCTACACGGCGGCCCCCGGCACGGCCGGCGCCGAGCGGGTCCCGGTCGTCGGCGACGCCGCCGAGCTGGCGGAGATCTCGATCGGCGGCACCGGCTCGGCCGTCGGCTCCGGCGGCATGACGACCAAGGTCGAGGCCGCGACGATCGCCGGCGCCGCCGGCATCCCCACCGTGCTCACCTCGTCCGACCGTGTCGTGGACGCGCTCGCGGGGGCGGACGTCGGCACGTGGTTCGTGCCGCAGGAGCGCAGCCGCGGCTCGCGCGCGCTCTGGCTGGCGCACGCCACCACCCCCCGCGGCTCGGTCCAGATCGACGCCGGTGCCGTGACCGCGCTGCGCGACCGCGGCCGCTCGCTGCTGCCTGCCGGGATCACCGGCGTCAGCGGGTCCTTCGTCGACGGCGACCCCGTCGACGTCATCGGTCCCGACGGCGTCGTCATCGCCCGCGGGCTCGTCAACTACACCTCCGGCGAGCTGCCTCACCTCATGGGGCGCAGCACCAAGGACCTCGAGCAGGAGATCGGCCCGCGGTACGAGCGCGAGGTCATCCACCGGGACCACCTCGCGCTGCTCTGACGCGGCTCAGCGCACCCGGGTGACCTCGAACTGCAGCTGCGGGTGGGCGTAGGCCTCCTGCGCCTGGACGAGCTGCAGCTCGCGCTGGCCGGACTCGTGGGTGAGCTGCAGCAGGTCGAAGACGGAGGAGACGGTGCGCCCGAGCGACTCCTGCAGCGAGCGGGTACGCAGCCAGTGGCTCGTGAAGAGCGCGGCGGTCACGTCGCCGGAGCCGTTGGCCTTGAGCGGCAGGTGCGGGGTCTGCACGATCCACGCCTCGTCGTCGTGGGCGGCGATCATCTCGATCGTCCCCTCGGGGCGGTCGGGTCGCAGGACCGAGGTGACGAGCACGGTGCTCGGGCCCATCGCGCGGGCGGCGTCGATCGAGGCGAGCGTCTCCTCGAGGGTCCGCGGCTCGGTACCGGTGAGGAAGCCGAGCTCGAACTGGTTGGGCGTGATGAGGTCGGCGTGCGGGACGACCTGCTCGCGCAGCAGCACCGGGATCGACTCGTGGACGAAGCACCCGGACGCGGCATTGCCCATGACCGGGTCGCACGCGTAGATGGCCCCGGGGTTGGCCGCCTTGACCTGCTCCACCGCCCCCAGGATCGTCGCGCCGATGCCCTCGCCGCCCTGGTAGCCCGAGAGGACCGCGTCGACCTGCGCGAAGGCGTCGCGCTCGCCGATGCCCGTCACGACGTCGGCGACGTCCGCGGGGTCCATGAGCGGGCCGCGCCAGGCGCCGTAGCCGGTGTGGTTGGAGAAGTTCACCGTGTGCACGGGCCACACCTCGACCCCGAGGCGCTGCATCGGGAAGACGGAGGCGGAGTTGCCGACGTGGCCGTAGGCGACGTGGGACTGGATGGAGAGGATCGTGGTCACCACGGCATCCTGCCACTGCCCGTCCCCCGGACCGCATCGGACGGGGCGCCGCCGGGCTCCTAGTCTGGAGGCATGACCGACAGCACCGCCGTGGTCCGGGAGCTCGCGGAGCGCGCCCGGGTCGCCTCGCGCCGCCTCGCCCTGCTGACCCGCGCCGAGAAGGACTCCGCCCTCCTCGCGCTCGCCGACGCCGTGGACGCGGCCTCGGAGCGCATCGTCGCCGCCAACGCCGAGGACCTGCGACGCGGACGCGAAGGGGGGATGGCCCCCGGCCTGCTCGACCGGCTGTCCCTCGACGCGGCCCGCGTGGCCGCGGTCGCGCAGGCACTGCGGGACCTCGCGGCCCTGCCCGACCCTGTCGGCGAGGTCGTGCGCGGCTCGACCCTGGCCAACGGCCTGCAGATCCGTCAGGTGCGGGTGCCGATGGGTGTCATCGGGATGATCTACGAGGCCCGGCCCAATGTCACGGTGGACGCCGCCGGCCTGGGGCTGAAGTCCGGCAACGCGATGATCCTGCGCGGCGGCTCGGCCGCTGCGAGCACCAACCGGGCCCTCGCCGACTCCCTTCGCTCGGCGCTGGCCGACCACGGGCTGCCGCAGGACGCCGTGCAGCTCCTCGAGGGCGACCACGACGCGGTCCGGGCGCTGATGACCGCGCGCGGGCTCGTCGACCTGCTCATCCCGCGCGGGGGAGCAGGCCTGATCCAGACCGTCGTCCTCGAGTCCACCGTGCCCGTCATCGAGACCGGCGTCGGCAACTGCCACGTCTACGTCGACGCGGCCGCCGACCTCGGCAAGGCCCTGGCGATCACCCTCAACGCCAAGACGCACCGGCCGAGCGTGTGCAACGCCGCCGAGTCCCTGCTCGTCCACCGCGAGATCGCCGGCGAGTTCCTCCCCAAGGCGCTCGCCGACCTCGCCGGCGCCGGCGTCGTCCTGCACGGTGACGCGGCGACGCGCGAGCTCGCCCCGGCTGGCGTCGACGTGCTGGCGGCGACCGACGAGGACTTCGCGCAGGAGTACCTCGCGCTGGAGATGTCGGTCGCGGTCGTCGACGACGTCGACGCGGCGATGGAGCACGTGCGGCGCCACGGCTCCGGCCACACCGAGGCGATCGTCACCGAGGACCGGGCCGCCGCCCGCCGCTGGACCGCCGAGGTGGACGCCGCGGCGGTGCTCGTCAACGCGTCGACGCGGTTCACCGACGGTGGCGAGTTCGGCTTCGGTGCGGAGATCGGCATCTCGACGCAGAAGCTGCACGCCCGCGGGCCGATGGCCCTGCCCGAGCTGACGACGACCAAGTGGGTCGTCGAGGGTGACGGCCAGGTCCGCGGCTGACCCTGCAGTCACCTGACGCAGGTCGAGGGCCCCCTCCACTCCCGTGGAAGGGGCCCCTCGACCGCTGTCCGTGCACGCACCCTCTCGGGCCCTGCGGCGACTGCAGCACGTCGTCGGGGCAGGGGCCACGACGACGTGGTGACACGTGGACCAGGAGGCGCCGACGCCGCTCGCGTCGCCGATGACCCCCACGGTGGCGCCGTGATGGTCGTGCGTGCGTCGTTATCCCTGTGGTCCTGACGGCCGTCGTGCGGCCGCGGTGTGAGGACTGTTCTACGCGTCTTCGGGCACCCGGGGCAACAGGAGAGCGGATCCATCGCCGAGCGGACACCGCCCACAGGCGTGTCCACAGGCGCAGGGCGCTCCCCACGTCCTCGCCCACAGGGCTGTGGACGACGCCCGTGGACAACCCACCGCTCGGCTGCGGCGCCCCCGCGGCCTTGTAGCATGGCCCCATGCTGAGCACCCTTGCCTCCCTCGCCGCCGAGAGCGAGCACCACGTCGAGCTGCCGATCCCGCCCTCCGCGTACGGCCTGATCGCCCTCCTCTTCTTCGCCATCATGCTGGGCGCCCTCTTCGCCTTCCGCCAGGCCGCCACCAAGGTCGCCACCGCGGACAACACCGTGGTGCACGAGGACCACGGGCACCACGGCGCCGGGGACCACCACTGAGCAAGCGCCTCGGCGTGATGGGTGGGACCTTCGACCCGATCCACCACGGGCACCTCGTCGCTGCGAGCGAGGTGCAGTCCCTCTTCGACCTCGACGAGGTCGTCTTCGTGCCCACGGGGGAGCCCTGGCAGAAGGCGGACAAGCAGGTCAGCCCGGCCGAGCACCGCTACCTCATGACGGTCGTCGCGACGGCGTCCAACCCGCGCTTCACCGTCAGCCGCGTGGACATCGACCGCAAGGGCCCGACGTTCACCAGCGACACCCTGCGCGACCTGCGGGCCCAGCGCCCCGACGACGAGCTCTTCTTCATCACCGGCGCCGACGCCCTCGCGCAGATCCTGTCGTGGAAGGACGTCGACGAGCTGTGGGGCCTCGCCCACTTCATCGGCGTCACCCGGCCCGGCTACGTGCTCAGCGAGTCGGGCCTGCCGCAGGACAACGTGACGCTCCAGGAGGTGCCCGCCATGGCGATCTCCTCCACGGACTGCCGCGAGCGGGTCGCCGACGGCGAACCCGTCTGGTACCTCGTCCCCGACGGCGTCGTCCAGTACATCAACAAGTACGAGCTCTACACCGACCCCCGGGAGTGACCCAGACCGTGGCAGCCACCCAGCACGCCCTCGACCTCGCGAAGATCGCCGCCCGCGCGGCGGCCGACAAGCTCGCGACCACCATCACCGGGCTCGACGTGTCCGGCCAGATGCCCCTCACCGACATCTTCGTCATCGTCTCGGCGGACAACGAGCGCCAGGTCCAGGCGGTCTCCGAGGCGATCGAGGACACCCTGCGCGAGGAGGCCGGCGTCAAGACGCTGCGCCGAGAGGGCCACGGCCCCGGGCGCTGGGTCCTCCTCGACTTCGGCGACATCGTCGTGCACGCCCAGCACGACGACGAGCTGGACTTCTACGACCTCGAGCGCCTGTGGCGCGACTGCCCCCACCTGGACCTCGGGGTGGTGGGCTCCCAGCAGACCGCCGGCGAGCAGTGACCGAGGCCACCCGCCGCGTCTCCGCGGAGGCCGTAGGGGGGACGAAGGGGGACCCCCGTCGCCTCGTCGTCCTGCGGCACGGCCAGACCGGCTCCAACCTCAAGGGCATCTGGCAGGGACAGCTCGACCACGAGCTGACCGACCTGGGCCGTGAGCAGGCCCGCGCTGCGGCGGCGGCGATCGCCTCCCTTCGTCCCACGCGGGTCGTCTCCTCCGACCTCGTGCGGGCCCGGGACACGGCCGAGGAGGTCGCCGCGGCCTGCGGTGGCCTCCCGGTGAGCACCGACGAGCGCTGGCGCGAGATCCACGCCGGTGGCTGGCAGGGCCTCACGGCCGCCCAGGTGTACTCGCAGTACCCGCAGGACGCCGACAAGCTCATCTCCGGCGAGGACTTCAAGCGGGGCGGTCACGGCGAGTCGCTCGCCGACGTCGGCGAGCGCACGCGCGCTGCCCTCGACGACCTGCTCGCGTCCATGGACGCGGCCGAGTGCGTCGTCATCGCCACCCACGGGGTCACCGGTCGCTCGCTCGTCGCCGAGCTCGTCGGTCTGGACCAGACCACCGCGTGGCGGGTGCTCGGCGGCTTCGGCAACTGCCACTGGGCGAGCCTCGAGGAGGGGCGCGCCGGCTGGCGGATCACCCAGTGGAACGCGTCCGCGGCCGGCCTCTGACCCCTCCGGCGCCGCCGATTTGGTGAGGAAGGGGGGCATGTGGGTATGCTTCCGCAGTCCCCTTCACGGGGAACCCACTCGGGGCTGTAGCGCAGTTGGTAGCGCACCTCCATGGCATGGAGGGGGTCAGGGGTTCGAATCCCCTCAGCTCCACCCAGTGGCACGAAGGCCCGGACCGTCAGGTCCGGGCCTTCGGACGTTCCCGTACCGTGACGCCATGCGCGAGCCGACCCTCCAACCCGTGGGTGCAGGGGTGGTCACGGCACTCGTCGGGTTCACGAGCGCGTTCGTCATCGTCCTCGCGGGTCTGGAGGCGGTCGGCGCCAGCCGGGCGCAGGCGGCCAGCGGGCTCATGGCCCTCACGGTGCTCATGGCCCTGGGCTCGATCGTCCTGTCGCTCTCCACGCGGCTGCCGGTGACCATCGCGTGGTCGACGCCGGGGGCCGCACTGCTCGCCTCCACCGGCGCGGTCGCCGGTGGGTGGTCGGCAGCGGTCGGCGCCTTCGTCGTCACCGGTGCCCTCGTCGTGCTCACCGGGCTCGTCCCGGCGCTCGGTGCCCTCATCGCCAGGATCCCTGCCTCCGTCGCCCAGGCGATGCTCGCGGGCATCGTCCTGCAGCTGTGCCTCGGGGCGGTGACCGGGATGGCGGCCAACCCATGGGCGGTCGGACCCGTCGTCCTGGTCTGGCTGCTCACGCTGCGCCTCCTGCCCCGCTGGGCCTCGCCGCTCGCCTTCGTCGCGGCCGCGGTCGTCATCGGGGTCCACCTCGCGCGCTCGGGCACGCCCCTCGAGGCGTCGGCGCTCGTGCCGCGGCTGGAGCTGACGACGCCGACCTTCACCATCGGCGGGCTCGTCGGCATCGCCCTGCCGCTGTACCTCGTGACGATGGCCTCGCAGAACGTCCCGGGCCTGGCGGTGATGCGTGGCTACGGCTACGAGGTCCCGTGGCAGCGCGCGATGCTCGTCACCGGGGCCGGCACGCTGCTCGGCGCCCCGGCCGGCGGCCACGGGATCAACCTGGCCGCGATCAGCGCCGCGCTCGCGGCCGGCCCGGAGGCGGGGGAGGACCGCTCCCGACGCTGGATCGCCAGCGTGACCTCCGGCACGCTCCTCCTCCCGATCGGCATCGCCTCGGCCGCCCTGGCCACCCTCGTCGCGCTGGCCCCCGGGGGCGTCGTCCCGGCGGTGGCCGGGCTCGCCCTGGTGGGCACCCTCGCCGGCTCGCTGCGGGCGGCCCTCGCCGACCCGGCGGACCACGTCCCCGCCGTCACCACCTTCGTCGTCGCGGCCTCCGGTGTCGCCGTCGCCGGGATCAGCGCCGCCTTCTGGGCCATCGTCGTCGGGGTCGGGATGAGGCTCCTGCTGGTGAGGGTCCGCGTGCAGGCATGATGGGCCGATGAGCACCATCCACACGATCGGCCACTCGACCCGGCCCGTCGAGGAGTTCATCGAGATGCTGACCGCCCGGGGCGTGACCCGGGTCGTCGACATCCGCACGGTGCCCAAGTCGCGTCGCAACCCGCAGTACTGGGGGGACGCACTCGCGGACTCCCTGGCCGGGGTCGGGCTCGGGTACTCCTACGTCGCCGAGCTCGGCGGGCTGCGCAAGCGCCGTCCCGACTCACCCAACGGCGCCTGGCGCAATGCCTCCTTCCAGGGCTACGCGGATCACATGCTCACCGAGGAGTTCGAGCGGGGGCTGGAGACGCTGCTGGCGCTCGCGGAGGAGGACTCCTGCGCGATCATGTGCGCCGAGGCGGTGCCGTGGCGCTGTCACCGGCGACTCGTCGCCGACGCCCTCGTGGCGCGCGGTCACACCGCCCTGGAGATCATCTCGGCCGCAGCGCCCAAGGCGCACGAGCTGACCCCCTTCGCCGTCGTCGACGGCACGACCGTGACCTACCCGCCGACGGGCGACGAGGACGCGGACGAGGGCTGAGCGTCAGCGCGCCTGCCCGTGGTACTCGTGGTTGGGCACCAGGCCGATCGCGCTGGACACGCGGTTGGTCATGTTGAACATCCCGATGACCTGGACGGCCTCGAGGATCTCGTGCTCGTCGAGGCCGGCGGCCCGCAGCGGCTCCATGTCGCCCTCCTCCACCGACCCGGGCGAGACCGTGAGCAGCTCGGCATACTCCGCGATCGTCCGCTGGCGCTCGGTCAGCTCCGC
This sequence comes from Janibacter terrae NBRC 107853, assembly GCF_001591405.1. Taxonomy (GTDB): domain Bacteria; phylum Actinomycetota; class Actinomycetes; order Actinomycetales; family Dermatophilaceae; genus Janibacter; species Janibacter terrae. The sequence continues at coordinate 560,029 of NZ_BCUV01000006.1, read as the reverse complement.
CTGGCGCCAGTTGACCGCGACGAGGTCGGCCATGACCGGGTCACCGGAGTGCTCGCGCAGGGCCGCGCCGTGGGAGACGGCGCAGTAGGTGCACTGGTTGATCCACGTCCTCGACGTCCGGGACACGGAGGCAGGAGATCCGGCGCTGCTGCTCACCCATGGGGGCACCGTACCGGCTGCCGGTGGAGCAGGATGGGGGGACATGTCACCGCACGGAGGAGTCGTCATGGAGTCGATGTCACTGACTGCGCTCGCGCAGGAGCACCTGGCCAAGGCCCGGGAGGGATCGGCCGGGCGCAGCGCCGTGACGGTCCACGGCCGCCACGACTACGTCCTGCGCCAGACCCTCATCGCCCTGCTGCAGGGCCAGGAGCTCGGCGAGCACGAGAGCCCGCCGGAGGCGACGCTGCAGGTGCTGCAGGGCAGGGTGCGCCTGGCCGCGGGCGAGGAGACGTGGGAGGGCGGCGCCGGTGAGCTGCTCGTCGTACCCGGCGTGCGCCACGACCTGCAGGCCCTCGAGGACGCGGTCGTGCTGCTCAGCGTTGGGACGGCGGGCTAGGCACGTCCGACCCCCCGGGCCTCAGCCCAGGTGCGCCAGGGCGGCCACGACGAGCGCCCGCACACCGACGTCGAGGGTCGGGCGGATCACGGGCGCGAAGGCGGGGGAGTGGTTGGCCGGGATGTCCTCGTCGACCCGGCCGGCCGCCTCCGCCGCGGCGTACCGCTCCGGGTCGATGCCACCGATGGCCCAGTAGGTGTACGGGACGCCGAGCGCGGTCGGGATGTCGCTGAAGTCCTCGCTCGCGGACTGCAGCGGCAGCTCGCGCGAGTCCGCGCCGAAGTGCTCGTCGAAGGCCGCGCGCACCCTCGCCGTCGTCGCCTCGTCGTTGACCGTCGCCGGGAAGCGGTCGTACAGCTCCAGCTGCGGCTCGTGGGGGCTGCCCGAGGCCTGGCACTCGGCCCGCACGATGCGTTCGATCGCTTCGAGCACGCGCCGGCGGGTCCCGTCGGAGTAGGTCCGCGTGTTGACCTCGAGCACGGCGTGGTCGCCGATGACATTGCTCTTGGTGCCGGCGTGGATCGAGCCCACGGTGACGACCGCCGGGTCGGTCGGGCCGATCTCGCGGGAGACGATCGTCTGCAGCCGCAGCACGATCATCGCGGCGAGGACGACGGGGTCGACGGCGGTCTGCGGCATGGACCCGTGCGACCCGCGGCCGTGGACGGTGATCCGGATGCTGTCGGCGGCCGAGAGCACCGGTCCGGGGCGCGTGGCCACCGTGCCGGCGGGGAAGGCGAGCACGTGCTGCGCCATCGCGACGTCCACCGGCCCGACGACCTCGGCCAGACCGTCCTCGACCATGCGTCCGGCTCCGTCGCCCCGCTCCTCGCCCGGCTGGAAGAGGGCGATCACCGTGCCGCTCCACGCGCCCTCGGGGGCGGAGGCGAGCAGGTCCGCCGCCTCGAGCAGGCACGTGACGTGCACGTCGTGGCCGCAGGCGTGTGCGACCGGGACCTCTTCCCCCTTCGTGTCCCGGGTGGTGACGGTGCTCGCGTAGTCCAGCCGGGTGGCCTCGGGCACGGGGAGTGCGTCCATGTCGGCGCGCAGCAGCACGCGCCCGCCCTCGCCCCGGGTGAGGACGCCGACGACCCCGGTCCCGCCGATCCCGGTGCGCACGTCGTACCCGGACCCCGTGAGGCGCTGCGCGACGAGCGCGGCCGTCTCGCTCTCCTCGTGCGACAGCTCGGGGTGGGAGTGGAGGTGGCGGTAGAGCTCCTCGCGGCGTTCTCGCGTCTCGTCGAGCCGGGCCAGGACGTCGGTGGTGCGCTCGTCGTCGCTCATGGTCCACACTCTCGCAGAGGGATGGTCGACTGTCAGGGGGCACGGATGAGGCGCAGGTGGCGCTGGTTGGTCGGCGGCGTGGTGCTGCTCGTGGTCCTCGTGGTCGCCGGCCCCAACATCTGGGTGGCCCGGGCGAGCGAGGACCACGTGTACACGGCCGAGGACGCACCGCACCGCTCGGTGGCGATCGTCCTCGGGGCCGGGCTGGACGCGGAGGGTGAGCCCACCCCCTTCCTCGCCGCGCGGCTGGACATCGCCCGTGACCTCTACCTCGACGGCACGGTGGACGCGGTCCTCGTGAGCGGCGACAACCGCACGCACTCCTACGACGAGCCCACCGCGATGCGTGACCACCTCGTCGACGCCGGGGTGCCGCGGGAGCGGGTCGTGCGGGACTTCGCCGGTCGCGACACCTATGACACGTGCGTGCGGGCCCGGCGGATCTTCGAGGTGCCCGACGCGGTCATCGTCTCGCAGGGCTACCACGTGCCCCGGGCCGTCGCGGTCTGCCGGGCCGTCGGCCTGGCCACCGTCGGTGTCGGCGACGAGACGATGCGCCGGTACTCCGGACCGTGGCGGTCGGGGCAGCAGCGCGAGTACCTCGCCAACGTCAAGGCGGCCCTCGACGTCGTCACCGGCCGCGACCCCGTGCTCGGCCCCGTCGAGCCCGGGATCACCGAGGCGCTGGAGCAGGCGGCGGTGGACGACAAGTAGTCTGGCTCCCGACCTCAACACCCCGGGAGACCTGCACTGATGAGCGAGACGCCGTACCGCTACACCGCGGAGATGGCCGGCCGGATCGAGACCGGCTGGCAGGACCGTTGGGAGGAGCTCGGGACCTTCCGCGCGCCCAACCCGGCCGGTCCGTGGGCCGAGCCCGAGCGGGTGCGGCAGCTCGACGGCCACATGCTCGTCCTCGACATGTTCCCCTACCCCTCCGGCGCGGGGCTGCACGTCGGCCACCCCCTGGGGTACATCGCGACGGACGTCTACGCCCGCTACCAGCGGATGCTCGGCAAGAACGTCCTGCACTGCCTCGGCTACGACGCCTTCGGCCTGCCGGCGGAGCAGTTCGCCGTGCAGACCGGGCAGCACCCGCGGGTGACGACTGAGGCCAACATGGACGTCATGCGACGCCAGCTGCGGCGCCTCGGCCTCGGCCACGACGACCGCCGCGCCTTCGCGACGATCGACCCGGACTACTACCGCTGGACGCAGTGGATCTTCCTGCAGATCTTCAATGCCTGGTACGACGAGGACGCCGAGCGGCCCGACGGCGGGCGTGGGCGCGCCCGGCCGATCAGCGAGCTCGTCGAGTCCTTCGCCTCCGGTGCCCGCGAGCTGCCGAAGGGGGAGACCCGCGCCTGGGCGGACCTGTCGCCCAAGGAGCGCTCCGACGTCCTCGACGGCTACCGCCTGGCCTACTCCGCCGAGGCACCGGTCAACTGGGCGCCCGGTCTGGGCTCGGTCGTGGCCAACGAGGAGGTCACCGCCGACGGTCGCTCCGAGCGGGGCAACTACCCGGTCTTCAAGACCAACCTGCGCCAGTGGATGATGCGCATCACCGCCTACGCCGACCGCCTGGCCGACGACCTCGACCGCGTCGAGTGGCCGGCCAAGGTCAAGGCCATGCAGCGCAACTGGATCGGCCGCAGCGAGGGCGCGCAGGTCACCTTCACCGCGACCGGCGCGGACGGCTCCGAGCACCCGGTCGAGGTCTTCACGACCCGGCCGGACACGCTCTTCGGTGCCACCTTCATGGTCCTGGCGCCCGAGCACCCGCTCGTGGACTCCCTCGTCCCGCAGGGCGGTTGGCCCGAGGGGACCAAGTCCATGTGGACGGGCGGGGCGGAGACCCCCTTCGCCGCGGTCTCGGGGTACCGGGCCGCCGCGGGCCGCAAGAGCGACGTCGAGCGCCAGATCGAGACCAAGGACAAGACCGGCGTCTTCACCGGCGGCTGGGCGACCAACCCGGTGAGCGGCGAGCGCATCCCGGTCTTCGTCGCCGACTACGTCCTCATGGGCTACGGCACCGGCGCGATCATGGCCGTGCCGTCCGGCGACCAGCGTGACTTCGAGTACGCGACCGCCTTCGACCTGCCGATCATCCCCACGGTCACCGCGCCCGAGGGGCACGAGGGCGCATGGGCCGGCGACGGCACGATCATCAACTCCACGAGCGCGTCGGTCTCGCTCGACGGCCTGTCCGTCGCCGAGGGCAAGGCCGCGATCACCGCGTGGCTGGAGGAGCAGGGCGTCGGCCGCGGCACGGTCAACTACAAGCTGCGCGACTGGCTCTTCTCCCGCCAGCGCTACTGGGGCGAGCCCTTCCCGATCCTCTTCGACGAGGACGGCGTCGCGCACGCCGTGCCCGAGTCGATGCTGCCGGTCGAGCTGCCCGAGGTCGACGACTACAGCCCCCGGACCTTCGACCCCGACGACGCCGGCAGCACGCCCGAGCCGCCGCTCGGGCGCGCGACGGAGTGGGTCGAGGTCGAGCTCGACCTCGGCGACGGACCCAGGCGGTACCGCCGCGAGACCAACACGATGCCCAACTGGGCCGGGTCGTGCTGGTACTACCTGCGCTATCTCGACCCCGCCAACGACGAGGCGCTCGTCGACCCGGCCAACGAGGCCTACTGGGTCGGGCCGCGCGAGACGCCGGTCCCCGGCGCACCCGCCGGCACGCGCGACCCGGGCGGCGTCGACCTCTACATCGGCGGCGTCGAGCACGCCGTGCTGCACCTGCTCTACGCGCGTTTCTGGCACAAGGTCCTCTTCGACCTGGGCCACGTGAGCAGCGAGGAGCCCTTCCGTCGGTACTTCTCGCAGGGCTACATCCAGGCCCACGCCTACCGCGACCACCGCGGCCAGCCGGTGCCGGCCGCCGAGGTCGAGGAGGACGCGAGCGTCGCGACGGGGTTCACCTGGCAGGGCCGACCGGTCACGCAGGAGTACGGCAAGATCGGCAAGTCGCTGAAGAACGCCGTCAGCCCCGACGAGATGTACGAGCAGTTCGGCGCCGACACCTTCCGCGTCTACGAGATGTCGCTCGGCCCGCTCGACCAGTCGAAGCCCTGGGAGACGCGCGCGGTCGTCGGCAGCCAGCGGTTCCTGCAGCGGCTGTGGCGCAACGTCGTCGACGAGGAGAACGGTGAGGTGCACGTCACCGACGACGCCCTCGACGCGGACACCGAGCGCCTGCTGCACCAGACGATCGCCGCCGTCACCGAGGACTACGCGACCCTGGGCTTCAACACCGCCATCGCACGCCTCATCGAGCTCAACAACGCGCTGACCAAGTTGGCCTCCGTGCCGCGCGCAGCGATCGAGCCGCTCGTGCTCATGGCCGCGCCGGTCGCCCCCCATCTCGCCGAGGAGCTGTGGTCGCGGCTGGGGCACTCCGCCTCCCTCAGCGCGGAGCCCTTCCCTGTGGCCGACCCGAGCAAGATGGTCGAGTCGAGCGTCACCTGCGTCATCCAGGTCAAGGGCAAGGTGCGCGACCGCGTCGAGGTCCCGGCCGACATCTCCGAGGACGAGCTGCGCGAGCTGGCGCTGGGGCGCGACAAGATCAAGGCGACGACGGAGGGCGGCATCCGCACGGTCATCGTGCGGGCACCCAAGCTCGTCAACGTCGTCCCGCTCTAGTCCCGCCGGCGGACCGGGTGCTCGGAGAGGATCGAGACCCGGTTGAAGGCATTCATCGTCACGGCCGCCCACTCGACCGCGGCGAAGGTCTCGTCGCCGAGCAGGCGCCGGGCGGCGACGAGGGCCTCGCCGCGCTGCTGCGGGTCGGGCAGGGTGGTCGTCACCTCGGCGACGTCGAGCACGGCGCACTCGACGCTGTCGAAGAGCGTGGACTCGCGCCAGGCCGGCAGCAGCGCGAGGCGCTGCTGGCTCGCGCCGGCATCGAGCGCCTTGCGCGTGTGCAGGTCGAGGCAGAACGCGCAGCCGTTGATCTGCGAGATGCGCACGTTCATCAGCTCGAGGGTCTCGCGCTCGAGGCCGGCAGCCTCCGCGGCGGCGGAGACCTTGAGCGCGAGGGCGTTGAGGGACTTCCACGCCTCCGGCAGGGACGCGTCGAGGTAGGGCAGTCGCTCGCTGGTGGACATGGGGCGAGGCTAGCCGCGGACGGACGCTCGTGCCCGTGACGGGTCTCGATACGCTTCGACCCGTGAGCACCGTCGTCGTCACCGACTCCACCTCGGGCCTGTCGGCCGCGGAGCGGACCGAGCACGGCATCCGCGTCGTGCCGCTCGTGCTCGTCGTCGACGGCCGGGAGCGGATCGAGGGCGACGAGGTCGACTCGCGCGCGGTCGTCGACGCCCTGCGGCGCAAGGCCGAGATCAGCACCTCGCGCCCTGCTCCCGCGACCTTCCTGCGTGCCTACGAGGCGGCGGCGAAGGGGGGAGCCACCCAGATCGTCTCCGTCCACCTGAGCGGTGACCTGTCGGGGACGATCGAGGCGGCCCGCTCGGCCGCCCCCGAGTCGCCGGTGCCGGTGCACGTCGTCGACTCGCGACTCATCGGCATGGCCCTGGGCTTCGCCGCGATCGGCGCGGCGCGGGACGGGGCGCGCGGCCTGCCGGTCGAGGAGGTCGTGGCCCGGCTGGAGCAGTGCTGCGCCGCGTCGACCGTGCGCATGGTCGTGCACAGCCTGGAGCAGCTGCGCCGGGGCGGACGGATCGGTGGTGCCCGGGCGCTGCTCGGCTCGGCGCTGGCCCTCAAGCCGGTGCTCCACATCGCCGACGGCCACGTCGAGCCGCTCGAGCGGGTCCGCACGGCCGGCAAGGCGATCGCGCGCCTGCAGGCCCTGACCCTCCAGGACTGCCGCGACCTGCCCGAGTGGGCGGGAGGTGTCGACGTCGCCGTGCACCACCTGGACGCCGAGGAGCGGGCGAGCGCGCTCGCCACGGCCCTGCGCGAGGAGCTGGACGTGCGCGTCTCCCTCTCACCCCTCACCCCGGTCATCGGCGCGCACGTCGGGCTCGGCACCATCGGCGTCGGCGTGACCCCCCGGCAGCGCGACTGAGCGGGCCGCAGGTCGTCCCCAGCCCCGGAGGCGCCGGTCTGACGGTCCACAGGAGCGCGCGACGCGACCGCGGCGGGGACGGGCCTGCCTAGCGTCGTCGGCATGAGCCCACGCACGAGCGAGCCCTCCGAGCGCGTCGCCCGGATCCTCGAGGAGGACCGCGAGCCGCGGCCCCTCGAGCTGCCCTCCACGCTGGCGCGGGGACGCTACGGGGTGAGCCGGCAGGCGGTGATCGGGGTGGCGCTCGTCGTCGCGGTCGCCGTGGCCATGCTCGTCGGTCGGTACGTCATGGCGCGCGAGGACGCGGCACCCCAGCCCGCCGTCGTGCAGGAGGAGGGCGCGGCGGCGGCGCCGGACGGGACGGAGCCGCCCTTCGCTCCGGCCACGGGTCCGGCGACGACGGTGACCGTGCACGTCGTCGGCCGGGTCGAGCGCCCCGGCGTGGTCACCCTGCCGGGGGGCTCTCGAGTCGGCGAGGCCCTCGACGAGGCGGGCGGCACCACCGGCCGCGCGGACCTCACGAGCGTCAACCTCGCCCGACCACTCGTGGACGGCGAGCAGGTGGTCGTGCCGGGGCGGGGGGAGACCCCGGCCGCTGCGCCTGCTCCGGCGGGTGCCCCGGCGGCGGGCGCTCCGCCCCCCGGTGGCGCAGCTGCTCCCGGGGCGGCCGCGGCACCGGTCGACCTCAACACCGCCGACCTCGCCACCCTCGAGACGCTGCCGGGCGTCGGGCCGGTGCTCGCGCAGCGCATCCTCGAGTGGCGCACCGAGCACGGGCGGTTCACCGCGGTCGAGGAGCTCGGCGAGGTGAGCGGGATCGGCGACAAGATCTACGCCCAGCTCTCGACCAGGGTCACGGTCTGAGCTCGTGGCCGAGGAGCCCGCGGGCGCACCGCTGCTCGACCTGCGGTTGCTGCTGCCGTGCCTCGCCGCGTGGGCCCTCGGCGCGTGGGCGTTGTCGTGGTCCGGGGCGGTGCGTGCCCAGGTCGCGACGCTCGCGCTCCTGCTCGTGCTGGGCCTGTGGGTGGGGGGTGTGCGCTACCGGGGCCGGCACGCCCGGGCGTCGTGGCGACGCGACGGGCCGGCGGTGCTCGGTCTCGCCCTCGTCGCCGCGGGGCTCGTCCTCGGGTCGTCGGCCGTGCACGAGGCGACCCGTCGGGTGGGCCCCGTGGACCGCCTCGTCGCCGAGCGCGCGATGGTGCGGGCGGAGGGCGTCGTGCTCACCGAGCCGATCGTCCGCGCCGGCCGTGCCTCGGGAGACGAAGGGAGCCCCGCCCCCGACCAGGTCCTGCTGCGGGTGCGGCTGGAATCGGTCACCGCCCGCGGGGTGACGACGCGGGTGCGCGCACCGGTCCTCGTCCGGGCGGGGCAGCCCTGGGGCGAGGTCGGCTGGCACGACCGGATCGCCCTGACGGGCCGGCTCGCCCCCGCCGAGCCCGCCGACCCGGAGATCGCCGTGCTCAGCCCCCGCGGCCCACCCCGGCCGCTGGGCGAGCGCTCCCCGGTGCGGGCTGCCGCCGAGCACCTGCGGTCGGGGATGCGCGAGGCGATGGAGCCGCTGCCGGCCGACGCCCGCGGCCTGCTGCCGGCGCTCGTCATCGGCGACACCTCGATGACCCCCCAGGACCTCACCGACGACATGCTCCTCGTCGGCATGTCGCACCTGAGCGCGGTCAGCGGGGCGATAGTTCCACAGGGGTTGTACTGACGTCGAGGAGGGGCGTGGCCGGCGCCGTGGCGGCTGGCGTCAGCGTTCGGTGATCGGGGTCAGGCGTGCTGCCCACCAGCGGAGCATCCGGGCCCGCTGAAGGTACTCCTGGCGGGGAATGCCCTGCTTGTGCTTGGTTTCGTCCAGGGTTTCCTCGAGGAGCTCGAGCTCGTCGGTGATGAGGGTCCGCAGGTAGGAGGTGCGGTTGCGGCAGGTGGTGGAGCAGTAGAGCGTGAGATGGCCGGTGCCGACGTAGTCGACGGGGCCGGCGCACTCCGGGTTCATGCACGGCGCGGTCGCCCCGACGGGATGAGCGTCCATCTCGAGAGCCATCCGCGCGGCCCGGACTCGGACGTCGTCCACGTGCTCGCCGAGCAGGGGTGTGATGCCGGAGGGGTAGCGCGCCATGACCGTAACTCTAGGACTCGCAGCCCACGCCGTCGCCGTCACGGTCCAGGTGGTCGCCGTAGCCGGGCTGGCCACGGTAGACGGGCGCGGCGCCCGCGGCCTTCGCGGCGCTGCAGTTGTCGTAGTAGGCGGCCGGCGGTGCCGCCGGCGGAGGCGGCGGGGGCGCCTGCGTGGTCGTCTTCGGGGCTTGGGTCGTCAGGGGCTGCGGCGCCCGGGCGGTCGACGACGAGGTCGGCTTCGGCTTCGGTGAGCTCGACGTCGTGCGGCTGGGCTGCGTCGACGACTTGGACGAGCTCGAGCTCTTCGTCGTGGTGGTCGTGCTCGTCGTCGTCGACCTGGTCGTCGTGCTCGAGGTGCGGGTCGTCGTGGTCGTGCTGGTCGACACCAGCGGCCGGCGCTGGTCCGTGTCCTCCTCGTCGCCGAACACACTGCCGATGGCGCCGAAGCAGCAGCAGATCAGGATGACGAACCCGACGATGCCGCCGCCGATCGCCAGGAGCTTGTTCTGGGCCTTGCTGCGACGACGCTGGGTCGTGGTGATGCGAGCCATGATCTTCCTCCCCGAAGATGCCTAGCGGGTCGGCAGTGGCGTGCCCCCACAGCCGGAGAGTATCCGGTTCAGAGCTTCCTTTTCGGGCGGGGTGACCCACAGGTTGTGCTTCTTCTTCACGGCCACCTGGCGGGCGGCATAGTCGCACCGGTAGGGCTTGCGGGGTGGGAGCCAGGTCGCGGCGTCCCCGTCGCCCTTCTGCGCGTTCGTCGGCCCGTCGACCGCGAGCAGGTTCAGGGGGTCGTTCGCGAAGTTCTGCCGCTGCTCCGGCGTGAGCTGTTGCGCGCCGGTCTGCCAGGCGTTGGACAGCGCGACAACGTGGTCGATCTGCACCGCGCTCGAGGTGGCTTGGCCACGGACGAAGGGGATACTGCGGCCGGTGTAGGGGTCGCGGAGGGTGCCGGAGAGGGCCACGCAGTCGTTGGTGCCGGGCTTGATGACGACGTCGGTGAGGTCGCGCCGGAGGATGTCGTTGCGGGTGTCGCAGCCGTTGTGGCCGTACTGCTCGGTGACGTCGTCGGACCAGGCTTGCCCGAACATGGCGCGGTCGTACCTGGTCTTCGGGGCCCGGCCCTTCACCGGCAGCTGCGCGAGCACGGTCAGCGTGGCGGACGTGCCCGACGGTGTGGTGGTGGGCTTCGGCGTGTTGCTGGTCCTCGAGGGCTCGGGTGTGGCCGTGGCGGTGACCGTCTCGGTCTTGGTGACGGGCGGCTCTTCCACGACGACCACGACTTCTTCGTGCGTGGCGGTGACCGTGGTGGTGATCGCCTCGGGCTCGCTCCCGGCCGGGACGGCGCACCCGCTGAGCGCGAGCATCGCGACTGCCGCCCCCACGATCCCCTTCGTCATGCGGTCAGGATGCCACTGCGCGGTGACAGTCCCAGTCGTTGGGTGGCGGGTCGCCGGGTCCGGTCCACTTGCGGAGGCTGTAGCGGCGCACCGCGCGGCCGTTGATGACCGTGTCGGCGCCGGTGTTGCCGGGGATCCACAGGCGCCACCCTTCGTCGGCGAGCTCGCAGGCCCAGGCTTCGGGGTCGTCGCCGGGGTGGAGGTCGCGGAGGGTGTAGCGCCACATGAGGCGGGATCGTGGCACGCAGGTACGACAAGAGCGCCCCCTTCACCGTGGTGGCGAAGGGGGCGCTCAGTGGTGTGAGTAGGGGCGCAGCACCCCCGCCATCGGGGGGGAGGCGACGGGGGTGCTGCTGGCGGTCGGGTCCCCTCTGCCTGTGCTCGACCGCCGCGACCCGTTCGAAGGGCAGGGTCGCGGCACAGCGTAGGGCACCGGTGTCAGGGTGTGTCGTCGGGCTCGCCCGGGTCGGCCGGCGGCAGCGGCGTGGGCAGGGCGGACCCGTCGAGCTTGGCTCGCATGATCCACGACGCGGCCGTGGTGAGTGCGGTCTTGGCGAGGGTGACGCCGATGACGGCCCACGCCTCACCGCTGGTGATGTCGGCGTCGGGGAGCCACGCGAGGAGCGCGGCGGCGAGCGCAACGAGGACGTCGGTGGCGAGCCCCTGCAGGAGGGTGCGCCACGCCCGGTTGCGGGCGTCGGTCTTGAGGGCGTGCCGGGAGGCGCGAGTGGGGGCGGTCATGACGTGGCTCCGATCTTGGGCGGGTATCCGTAGTTGAGGGCGACGGGCTCGAAGTCGAGGCCGCCCTTGACGCAGCCGAGTTCCTGCTCGATGAGCCGGACCGCGTCCCCCTCGTACTCGCGGCGCACGTAGGCGAGGGTGACGTGGGGCTTGTACTCGGGGTGGGTGTCGATGTGCGGCAGGAGCGAGAGGCGGGCGTGCGCGTCGCGCAGCTGCTCGGTGAGTGCGAGGTGGGCGACGATGCAGGAGTAGGGCTCGTCGTCGAAGGGGGAGGGGAAGACGCCGACGTGGGCGGTCTCGATCGTGCCCGGATCCCACCCGTCGAGGGCCTCGTCGATGTCCTCGCGGATGGTGTGGGCGTTGTCGAGGAGGCCGTAGAGCAGGGTGACGTGCCCTTCGTCCTGCGCGCCGCTGATCCATCGCCGGTCCGGGTGCGGCGAGGAGTAGAGCCACGTCGCGGGCAGGAGACGGCTGATGGGCGGGCTGGTGACGTCGAGCATGACGCAGCCGAGCGCTGAGACGGTGATGCCGCGGCGCTGCAGGGCCTTGAGCTCGTAGGCGTTCATGCGGAGGCTCCGATCTTCTTGGGCAGGAGGCGCAGGGCGCCGTACAGCGCGAGGAAGGCGCCGGCGGCGAGCAGGCCGAGGGCCTGGACGATCACGGCGTCGTGGTCCGGCACCGAGAGGTAGTCGGCGACGTGGTCGAAGAGGCCGCGCTTCACGACTCGGTCCGGTCGATGAGCCGGTCGACCTTGTCCTCGATGTCGTCGAGTTGGTCGTCGGTGAGGCCCTGCCGGCGGGCGACGGCGCGAGCGACCGCGAGTGCCTTCTGCGAGTCGCGGGCCGCGGCGCCGGCGCGGGTGTAGCCCCAGATGAGGATCTGGTTGCGGGTGCGGGGCTTGGTCTCGCCGGGGATGCTGACGGACTCGGACCAGTGGGCGGTGATGCCGTCGCGGACGGCGGCGGCGATGTCGGAGAGGGAGGCCATGTCGGTGTCGTCTTCCTGTGAGGTGGTGGTGGTCGTGCCGCCGAGGTGGCGGAGCAGGGTGTCGATGGGGAAGTTGCCGGGGTCGCCGTGGTCGTTCTCGGGCGCGTGCTGGTGGCCGCAGATGCCGCGGAAGGTCATCCACCTGGTGTGGGACATCCGCACCCCGTTGGACAGCCCGTAGGACGAGGGGATGCGGCCGGCGTTGTAGTCCTTCCACGTCACGTCGGAGGTGTGCGGGATGCCGTACTGGCGCATGATCGGTCGCAGGTAGTCGGCGAGGGCGGCGAGCACCTGGTCGTCGGCGTTGGGCCAGAAGTACAGGCCGCTGCGGGACTCGTCGCAGGTGCCCATGAGCTCGAACTGCAGGACGCCGGTGGTGTTGGTTTGCACCCCGCCCGCGCGGTTCGCCAGGGCCTTGCCGAACTGGCCGAAGGGGATGTGCTCGCGGACCTCGATGCCGACGCCGGGCAGCGGCTTGATCGTGGCGTGCGGCGCGGACCCGCCGCCGCCGTAGGACGGCCAGCCCCACCCTTCGGTGGTGTGCAGCAGGACCATGCGTGGCGCGTCCTGCTCCCCGGACGAGTACCGCTGCGTGGTGCGGTCGACGGTGACGCTCATGGGTGGACTCCTTCGGGCAAGACGAAACCCCCGGACCGGGATGGCGCGGGGGCGAAGGGCGAACGGGGGTCAGGCGTCGAGCGTGGGAGGCATGGGCGGCGCGGGCTGCTCCCGGTGGATGTGCCAGCGGTCGACGAGGCCTTGGTACCAGTCGGCCCACGCGGTGCGGATGGTGCGGACCTCGCGTCGCAGGGCCTGCACCTCGGTGTCGAGTGCGTCGAGTCGGGCCCGGTCGGCGTCGCGGTCGGCACGGTGCTTCCTGCGGTCCTCGTCGGCCTCGCGTCGCACCCGGGTCAGGTCCTCACCGAGAGAGCGCTGCACGATGTCGAGGGCGTCGGTCATGGACTGCGCGGCCTGCGCGGTCGCGGCCTGGCTGCGGGGCACGGCGGAGCGGCGCTTGTCCCAGCGCACGATCAGCCATGACGCGCCGGAGCCGAGAGCGACGAGGAGCCCGGTCAGGGCGGTGATCTGCCCGCCGTCCATCACAGGTCTCCGTGGGTGCGGATGGCGGTGCGGGTCGTGGACTCCTCGCGCAGGGTCGCCACGAATCTCACGGCGTGCGCGCCGGCGACGAAGAGGGTGACGGCGTAGGAGATCGCGGCGCCGGGGTGGATGACGGCGACGGCGAGCGAGTAGGCGCCCCACGAGGTGATGGCGGCGACGAGCCCGACGCGCTCGATCATCCAGCCGCGCATCAGGTCCTCACCGTCGTCGAAGACGCCGGCGATGACGAGCGTGTTGCCGACGACGCCGGACGCGCCGACGAGCCACGCGACGGTCGAGGGCAGGTCCCGCATGGTCGGCGAGATGGTGATGGGCGCCCCGAGCTCGGCTGCTAGGAGGGCCGCGCACGCGATCAGGCCAGCGGCGGCCATGAGGACCTCGTAGGGGTGTGCCAGGACGTGGTCGATCTTCCGTGGCGGGTGGGAGCCCCGATAGATGCGGTTGGGCATGTCGCTCCTCATCGTCGGCGCTCCTGGTGCAGCAGGCGCCGTGAGCAGGAATGCTCAGGCGGCGGCCTGGGTGGGGTGGGAGGGTGGTGCTTGGCCGCCCCGGGTCCTGCACGACTCGGGGCGGTCCTGTCAGGTCAGGGCGTCTTCGACGGCGGCGCGGAGGGTGTCGGGGTCGGCGCCGGACTCGACGGCTGAGCGGGTCAGGTCGGCGAGCTGCTCGGGTGCGGCGGTCACGCGGGCGCGGCGTTCCTGTTCGGTGAGCACGTCGCGGCGGAGGGTGTCGAGGTCGTCGTCGGTGAGGGCGGTCAGGTCGGGCATGGGGTGTCCTCTCGGGTCAGGCTGGGGTGCCGGGCAGGGTGGTGGGCCACGCGTCGGGGGTCGCGTAGGCGACGGTCAGGGTGACGAAGGCTCCCGAGGCGGTGATGCCGTAGAAGCGGACCTGCCCGGTGGTGAGGACGAGGGCCTTGGCGAGCGACGTCGGGCCGATGTGGTAGGCGGCGGCGGCGTGCCACTTGGGCCGGAAACCGACGGGGAGGGTGTCGGCGTCGATGTCCCCGGTGCCAGCGGGCAGGCTCCCGTAGTACTGGACGAAGACGGTCGAGCCGACCCTTTGCACCTTCGTGCCGCCGGTCAGGGCGCGCCAGCCGGTGTCGCGCTGCTCGGCCGCGCCTATCGCTGTGCGTGCGGCGGCGGCGTCCGTGGCGGTCATCACGGCACGGCCCGTGGTCGTGGCGTCGCTGACCTGCGCGGCCGCGACGGTCGGGGCGGGTGCCATGACGGTCGCCTTCGACACGGTCCCTGCGGCGGCCGTCGACCCGGCCGTGGTCAGGTGGATGCCGTCGGACGTCATCGCGGGCGTGAGCGTCTCGTCATCCGTGGACACGGCCGCGCTGACCTCGGACACCGACCGGGCCGCGAGAGGACGCCCGCGCAGCCACGTGTTGTAGTCGCGGCGCACGGTCTCCATCGCCCCGGTGACGCCATCGCGGGGGGTGATAGTGCCCAGGTGCAGCGGCGCGCCCAACACGAGCTTGGCGGCGTCGGCGACCTTGCCCGCGTTGGTCTGCAGCGTCGCGAGAGTCGCGCCGCCGAAGATGTCGTTGGAGCCGAGGACGAGGACGGCCGCGTCGGGCCTGCCCGCGCCGGGGTACATCGACCACTTGTAGGCGGTCGAGTCACCCCACGCGGACAGCGCATCACCGGACGCGCTGTAGTGCGAGACGAGGACGCCGTTGGTGCGTCCCCAGATCGCGGGCCACGAGTCGGCCACGCCACGGGTGGAGCCGACACCGGAGGCGATGGAGTCGCCGATGACGGCGAGGGTGGGCGTTGCGGCGGGCACCTCGGCCTCCACCCACCAGTGCAGCGGCACCGACGACGACGCGGTGACGGCGGCGGCGTTGTTGCCCGCGTCGGTCTGCGTCGTGGTGTGCCCGACCGCGAAGGTCTGCTGGACCGTGGACGTGCCCGAGACGGACCATGCGGCGCCGATGAGCGTGGACGACGACGCGGGGATGGGGGTGCTGATCCACTCCGAGACCCACTCGCCGGCCGATGCGCCCGCGCTGCCGTTGGAGACCTTCGTCGGTGCGGACGCCCACGTGCCGGCGGTCGCACCCGCAGCGCCGACCCACACGCCAGACACGGTGACCGTGCCGGAGGGGGAGCCGAAGCGCGGGTTGACGTTGGTCGCGTGCAGGCGCCAGCGGGAGACGGCCACGCCGGGGTGCACGGGCAAGCGCACCCCACCCGTGGTGCCCGTCTGCGTGGCCGCGCCCTGCCCGACCGTCAGAGCCAGCGGCACCCGCCGCCACCCGGCAGGGGAGCCGCCAGACCCCGCGGCCGCGATCTGCGGCTGCAGGGCCTCCACGGCCGCGCCCTGATCCATGCGGGACCATGCCGTCCACGACACCGACCCCTTGAAGCGAGACCACTGCTCGCTCGCGAGACCGATGGCGGTCGCGACCTGCAGGATCGCCGACGACGCGAGCACCGTGGTGTCGATGCGCCACGACACTCCCGCCCGGGGGGTGTTGGCGACGCCGTGCACGGCCCACGCCATGCGCGAGCCCATCGACGTCCAGGTGTCGGCGTTGTCCCCGGAGATCGACGCGACGGGCACCGCGGCAGCCTTGGCCTCGCCAGCGGTCTGCGCGACACGACCGATCGCCGCGTCCGTCGAGTCAGCCGAGGCCATCCCATTGTTGATGACCGCGCCCGGGTCGCCGGAGTCGAAGACCTGCAGGCCCTGCGGTGTGGTCCGGTCTGCCATCAGGAAGCCTCCAAGGTCCATGCGGGGGTGTGCCCGGCGTCGTCAGGTGTCAGTGCGGACGGCAGCGCCCAGCCGATCTCGCGGCCGGACAGGCTCATCGACAGGCCCGAGCCCACAGAGAAGTCCTCGTCGATGCCGGTGGTGAGCATCACCACGCGCACCCCGGTCCGGTCGGCGTCCTCGATGGTGATGACGTCGCCGAGCTCCACGCGCAGGTCCGGGGCGACCGAGACGTCCGTGGGGCACGGCTGCTGCTCACCCATCTGGTAGCGCAGGAAGGTGTGCAGGAGGGTGCGGCGGTCCCCGTTCTGCACCCACCAGCCCGCGTCGTGCTCGTACATCTGCACCGTCGCGTAGTCGCCGGGCACCGTGTCGACGATGGTCTCCCGCTCGAGGCGGTAGACCCGCGCCTTCGCCTTCACGTCCGGCAGCGGGAGGCCGCGGTAGCGCTTGGGGACGCTGGTCAGTTCCTCGGGGACCATCGTCACGACCGACTGCGACGGGTCGAGCGTGGCCCACGGGGCGACGCGCACCTCCCACGCGCGCGGCCCGTCGACCGTCATGGACGTGTCCAGGAACGCGGCGGGCACGTTGGTCGAGTCGGCCGTGTCGCTGATCTGCATCCCGCCGATGACGGTGTTGCGGAGGATGTCGAGGCGGTTCGTCGTGGTCGTCACCCGGTGCGGGGACGCGTCGAGCGAGATCCAGTCCTCGTCGTCGGGGATCTCCACCGTCGTGATGTCCTCCTCGCCCGCGGAGAGGGTCTGCGCGCGTCCCTGCCACACCCGCCACTGCGCGTACCGGCCGCGCTGGATCTTCGGGTGCTGGTGCAGCACGCGCACCTGCCGGGCGACGTGCATCCCGTCGTCCTCCCAGTCCACGTCCAGCAGCGCGTCACGAGAGGACAGGGTCAGCACGGACCCGACCGCCTCGAGCACGCCACGGGCCGCGATCTGCAGGCGGCCGTCCATGTCGATCCACACCTGCCCGCACGTCGCGCGCGCCCACGACGAGAGCAGGTCCACGGCGGTCGAGTCCCACACCTGCGGGGCCGCGTCCCACCGCTCAGGGGTCTCACCGACGCGCTGCACCGCGTTGGTCGGCGACGTCGGGACGTCCAGGAGCATCCACTGCGTGCCCGGGTTGGCGAGCACCTGCACCCACCCGAGGATGCCGGTCCCGTACACCCGCACCCGCGAGAAGGTCAGTGACGCGTAGGTCGGGTCAGACGGGGGCGTGGCCGTGGCCTGAGCGCCCGTGTCCGTGCGGACCGTGATGCCCATCGTGCCGCCGGCCGTGGTCGTCACCCGCAGCCCCACCCGGGTCGCCGCCCCCTTCGCGAGGGTGCCGCGCTCCGTGATCGTGCCGCCGTCGACCGTCCCGAAACGGATCGATCCGCCCGAGTCCGTCAGCACGTAGGCGCCGTAGCCAGCCTCCGACGTGACCTGCACTCGCATCGACGTGCCCGCCGCCTGCGTGTGCAGCGCCATCGTCAGCTCGGGGATGCTCGTCGTGCCCGTCGTGTCCCAGATCGCGGAGGCGTCCTTGATGGCCTGCCACTGCGACGTCCACGCGATCGTGGGCCCGCCGTCGCCCGCCGAGTTGGTGGACGACTGCAGCGACCCGCGCTCGGGCCACAGCGACCCGACCATCGGTGCGGAGAAGATCGCTTCCCACCGCATCTGCGGGGTGGCGTACCACCCGGCGGCGCGGGCGGCCCGGTCCAGCAGCCACTCAGCGCACGCGCGGGGGCGGCGGTACTCGCCGCCGTCGGCCAGCGGCGGGTGAATGTCCAGCATCGGACCGGACGAGACGACCACGCCCAGCTTGTCGACCTGGTCCCGCACGGGGATCGTCACCGAGCGCGACGAGAAGGACCCGGTGGCGCGCTCCGTGATCCCGGTCAGGCGGCGCCACGACTGGCCCTCGCCGTCGGTGATGTCGATGGTGACCGGGGTGCCCGAGCGCGGGGGGAAGTCGCCCTGGCGGCCCCACGGCTCGGGGCTGAGCGACGAGGCGACCGCGTCCCGCAAGATCGTGATGGACCCCGACGTGGACATGCCGCCGCCGTGACCCGAGGGGTGCCCGTCGATCATCGAGTGCGACAGGCGCATCGACTCCACGAGCACGGGAGGGCCGCCGTTGAAGCGGGCGACCACATCGAAGTGCCGGACGTCGCGGTCCGGCCAGTTCCCGGGCCGCATCAGGGAGCGCCGATCTCGGTCACGGTGAACGCGACGGACGCGCGGCGACCGTGCGCGAAGCCCGGGTCAGGGACAGCCCACGTCGTGTCCAGGGACTCGTCGGTGACGACGACCGTGGACGCGCCACCGCCGATGGACCAGTCCACGGGCCCGGACGTCCACGTCACCTGCGCGCGCGCCGCGACGCTGGCGTTGGTCGTGAAGAGGCGGACCGCGACAGCGTTGGACGGCACCTCGGCGGGCGTGAACGTCTTGTGCGACCGGCGCAGCACGTCCACGCCGGTCACGGTGTTGCCCGCGAACTGACTGATCGCGACCCGGTTGGAGTCGAGGAACTGTCCGTTGACGCGCGCGGACGTGCCAGCCACCCACGCGGCGACCGTCACCGGCAGCCCCTGCACGACCGGGGCCGCACCCGAGATCATCGACTGCGCGACGTTCGACTGCACCACCGTCGCCGCCGCGTACCCGCCACCATCCAGTGGGTAGCGGCCAGCCATCGACACCGAGAACTGCGCGGCCACCGTGTCCTGCCACAGGCTCGAGCGCGGAGTCAGAAGGTTCGTCACCTGCGCCCACGGCTCCACCCACACATACGGCGGGCGCAGACCCGCGAGCACCTCACCGAGGGCCGCGACGTCCTTCACCAGCTCGTCCGGGCCACCGATCGACCACGACCGCGGGGCGGTGCGACGCGGCGACAGCTGCGCCAGGACACGCCCAGACAGGGTCTCCGACAGGCTCACCCGCGGCTGCGACGTGCGCTTGTGCTCGCCGACGTGCAGCAGGATCGGGTGCAGGCTTCCGACGTGCCCGATCCAGTAGAGGCCGCACAGGTCATCCGCCATTGAGTGCTCCTGTCCGTGCCGAGCCGTGCCGGCGGTTCGCAACCGAATTGGCGCGGGCCAGCTTCACGCCGTCGATCTCGATCTCGACCGGGCGTCGCGCCACTCGCGCGATGAGAGCCGCGTCCTGGGGGTGCAGACGCGCGATGACCTGCGAGTTGCTCGACCGGCCGGACGCGCCGCCGTAGGACTGCGCGGGTGTGACGTAGGTGCGGCCCAGGTGCTTGCTGGGGGAGCGCACGAACGCGCCCCGGCCGTTGAGCGACCCGGAGCTCGTGCCGCCTTCGGCGGTGCGGCCGTTCAGGCCACCTGAGCTCGTGCCGCCCTCGGCGCCGCTGGCGCGGAGCGCCTCCCACTCGGCCTGCTTGCGCAGGTAGTACGCCGAGTGGTGCCACACGCCACCAGCGGCCATCTGAGTGATCTGGTCGAGCGGCACGACGGCCTTGCCGAAGCGCCGCGCGGTCTCCGCGAGGATCGCCTCCGCGCGGCCCCGCAAGTCCGGCCGCTCTGGAATATAGGACTCCCACTTGGAGCGGGTGTCCTCGGCCATGAGGATCCCGCGCGTGGACGTCGGGTAGATCCCGGGCCGCACGGACCCGCCGGGGCGCATCCCGCCGGCCGCCATCGGCTCGACACCTACGATGCCGCCCGCGGCCTTGAGGCCGACGTTGCGGTGCTGCGTAGTGACCGTGACTGTCTTCGGCTGGATCGCGTTCATCGCGGCCTGCACGCCCGCCAGGGCCGCCAGGGCCGCGCCCGTGTTCGCCTCGATCGTGACCGTCCGTGAGGGCGGCACCTCGTAGATTTTGTTCTTGAACTGGACGACCCGGCCGCCGGCGGCGGTCGACCCGAGCTCGGTGACGGTGACCCACTTGCCGTCGACCTCGGCGATGGACGTACGGAATTGGTCGACGCGGCCCTTCGCCGCCCACGAGGACCCGGCCTCCGTGACGGTCACCGTCTTGCCGGTGGTGTCGCGGATCATTTCGTTGAAGGCCATGACGCGCGCCTTCGCTGGCGTCGCGCCGTGCTCCGTGACAGCCACGTCCTTGCCCTTGGGCAAGCCGAACAGAGTGCTCGTGAAGTCCAGGACCTTGCTTCGGGCCTCGGTCGAACCGGTCTCCTTGACCTGTGCCTGCGCGACCTGCCCGTCGATGTCCTTGATCTTGCGCTGCAGCTCCTGCGTGTCCGCGGACGCCTTCGTCGTGTCGACCTTGACCTTCGCGGCGACGTCGACGCCCTCGAGCTTGAACAGTTCGTCGGCGAGCGCCTTGGCTTCCTTCTTCGGGATACCGAGCGCGGTCGCGTACTCCATCCACCGCTTGCGGCCCTGCGACAGGATGCCCTGCGCCTTGTCGACGTCGCCCGTGGCGGTGAAGACAGCCGCAGCCCACTCCTGCGTGGAGTTCGCCAGATCGTCCAGCGCCGCCTCGTTCGCGCGGCCGGCCTCCGTCGAGATGTCGAGGGTGTGCCCGTTCTCCTCGATGGACTTGCCGACCGCGTCAAGGGCCGCCTGGTACTCGCGCGCGGACCCGCGCTCTCCAAGCGTCGCGTCGCCGAGGCCCTTGATGGCCTTCGTGAGCTCCTCGGCGTCCTCCGCGGCCTGGTCCATGTCGGCGCCCAGGGCGTCCACGTCGTCACCGAGCCCGGCCGTGTCGTCGCCGGTCAGCTTCGCCTGGTTGCCGGCGGCTGCCTGCGCCTCCGTGAGCAGCGGCAGCTTCGACCGGAGCTCGTCCGTCGACACGCCAGCAGCGTTGGCCTTCGCCGCGAACTGCCCGAACAGCTCCTCCGCGACGTCACCGCGGCCCTGGGACACCAGCCCGGAGAGGACCGTGTCGAGCTGCGTCAGGGTCTTGTTGGACTCGTCGACGGTCGTCTGCATGTCCGCGGCACCGAACGAGATGGCCTTGAAGACGCCGTCGAATCCGCTGGACGTGGAGTCCATCCAGTCGGGGTTGAAGGCCACGCGCAGGGCATCGTCGAAGGACGAGACGTTGTCCTGCATGTAGCCCATCTCGGCAGCGTTCGCCGCGATGGAGTTGTTGAAGACGGCCACCGCGTCGTCGGCGTCCAGGACGTTCTTCGTCAGCTCCTCGACGCCGACGGCGCTGCCCTTGTCCTGCAGGAGCGACCCGACGGTGCCGACGGCCGCGGAGATCGCCAGGGTGGTAGCGAACCCGCGGGCGGCCTTGGCTGCCCCGTCCAGGCCCCGCTCGACCTTGGGGGTGAG
Organism: Janibacter terrae NBRC 107853; assembly: GCF_001591405.1. Classification (GTDB taxonomy): domain Bacteria; phylum Actinomycetota; class Actinomycetes; order Actinomycetales; family Dermatophilaceae; genus Janibacter; species Janibacter terrae. Next base: position 538,789 of record NZ_BCUV01000006.1, on the reverse strand, counting down.
CATCCCGATCTCGTCGAGGCGGTTGCGGAAGTCGTGGGTGGCGCCGACGGCCTTGACCGCTGCTCCACCGAGCAGCCCCACGCCGGCTGTCACACCGGCGACGCCAGTGATGGTGGACTGAACGGGCTCGGGCAGGCTCACGAAGGCGTTGGCGAGGCCGGCGACCTTCTCGGCGCCGGCCGCGAACATCGGCCCGATCACGGAGCCGGCGTCGATCGCGGCGTCCCGCATCGTGTTCTTGGCGATCTGCAGCCGCGACTCGGTCGTGGCGTACCGCTTGCCGGCCTCCTCGGCCAGGGCCGCGTTCTCCTCCCACGCGGTCGCGCCGAGCTTGAGGGACTCGGTGACCAGGTCGGACGCGCCGGCCGCGCGGAGCAGCACCTGAGCGTTCTGGGTGCCGCCGAGGCCGACCGCGTCGAGCGCCGCTGCCGCGTCGCCGCCGGACTCTCCGATGCGGCCCAGGCCCGTCACGAACAGGTTCGTGGCCTCGATGGGGTCCTTGCGCCACGCGGTGGCGAACTCGGACGCGGACACGCCCGCGATCTCCGCGAAGGCGTCCAGCTCCTCGCCGCCGGAGATGACGGCGGAGTTCATCTCGAGCAGCGCGCGGGACATGGCGCCGCCGCCGAGCTCGGCCTCGATGCCCACAGAGGACAGGGCGTTGGACAGGGCGAGGATGTCGGCTTCGGTCGCGCCGATCTGCTTGCCTGCGCCGGACAGCCGCAGCGCCATCGACATGATGTCGGCCTCGGTCGAGGCGCCGTCGTTGCCGAGCGCGACCAGCGTGGCGCCCAGCCGCTCGTAGCCCTGCACGCCTTCGCGGGACGTGGTGCCCATCACGTTGGAGAACTTGGCGAGGGACGTGGCGGCTTCGTCGGCGGTCAGGTTCGTGGACTCGCCGAGCGCGACCGCGGTCTCGGTGAATCCGAGGATGTCCTCGCGGGCCACGCCGAGCTGGCCGGCGGCCTCGGCGACGGCGGCGAGCTCCTCGTGGGTGGCGGGCAGCTCCTTGGCCAGCCCGCGCAGGCCTTCCTCGAGCTGGGCCATCTGCTCGGGGGTGCCGTCCGTGGTCTTGGTGACGCCCGCCCACGCGGACTCCCACCCGATCGCGGCCTTCGTCGCGAGCCCCAGGCCGCCGGCGACGACAGCCCCACCGAGCATGGCCTTGGACGAGAGGTCGTCCCACGCGGCCCGGTTGGCGTGGATGGACGTCGTCAGCCGGTCCAGGCCACCGCCGGACCCGGACATGCCCCGCTCGGCGGCGGTGACGCCCTTGACGGCCTTCTCGTACCCGTGGACGGCTTGCTCGCCCTGCTTGAATCCGGCGACGGCCTTGGTCGCGTCGACTTCGAGGCGGGTGCGGATGACCTGCGTCACGGGCCCTCCCTTCCGGGGGTGGTTCGGTCAGGCGTGGAAGGGCGGTACGTGGATCGGGTATGTCATCGCGTGCTCGAGGACCTTGTCGGGCGTGACGTACTGGCGGTGCCCAGGAGGTGCCGGCCGGTCACCGCGGCGCTTGTCCTCCCGCTCCAGGGCCGCGCACCCTTGGCAGGTGGCGCCGTGGACGTGGAGGTGGCCGGCCGCGTCGGGGTCCATCGCGTAGGTGCGGGGCGTGCCGCAGGAGGGGCACAGGTCGTCTTCGTAGGCCTGCAAGGCGAGGAGGAGGAGCCGGTCGCGGCGCCGCCACTTCGCTCCGGGGCGCCGCTGCCCGCGCAGGACGGACAGCGGCTGCCCGATGGAGCGGGCTGCTCTCAGCTCTTGGAGGAGGTGTCTCCAGCGGGGGAGGCAGAGGGCGGCTGCGAGAAATCCGGCTCCACCCCGGCGGCGGTCGCATCGTTGAGGGCGTCGATGATCGCCTCCCACTGCAGGGCGCCGATCTTCTCGGCCATGACGCCCCACTGCTCGAGGGTCAGCACCTGCCCGGGGGCGTCCGGGTGGACGCGGGGGTCGAGCTTGTAGACCTGCGCGCAGTGCGCGATCGCGGACTGGTTGTACTCGTCGAGCTCGCCGTTGCCGGCCTTCGCGTCGGCGGCGGCCTGCCGGCGGGTCGCGCGGGTCAGGCCCTCCACGCGCACGTAGACGAACGTGGACTTGGCCTGCTCCTCCAGGTCGACCAGGCGGGCGCGGGCCTCTTCCAGCTCGGGGGACTCCGTGGTGGCCGCGCGACGCTTCGCGGGACGGCCCTCGGCCTTGGCGTCGACCTGCTCACGCTCCAGGACGAGGATCTCGCGGAGCTGCTCCTGGATCTGCTGGCCGAGGGCGCGGTTCTGGGCGATGGCGACGGTCTTGGTGGGGTTGACGACGCCGGCGATGAACGCGTCGAAGTCGAACTGGTCGAGGTCGGCGGGCTTGGGCTTGGCGGCCTGGGGGGTGGTGGTGTCGGGCACGACGGATCTCCTTGGTGAGGGTGGGGCACGGGGCGGGCACGAAGGGAAGATGCTTGGACCGGTGGCTGCCGCCGTGCCCAACGGCAGCCACCGGCGTTCAAGGGAGCGGTCAGACGCCGCCGGCGACGATGGCCTTGTCCCGGGCGGGGGAGCCGGTGGAGCGGAACTGGGCGTAGAACTCGAGCTCGCCCTCACCGCCGGGCACCAGGCCCTCCTTGATGGACAGGCGCACCGGGTACGCGGAGTAGATGTCGCCGGTGACGAGCTCCTGCTTGCCGGAGATGCCGAACCGTTCGATCAGGACGTACTCCTCGCCCTCGGTGAGCGCGGCGTAGGCGATGGACACGGCGGCGATGGGGTCCTGCGGGTCGTACACGAACCGGGTCTGGTCGAACTCGGTCTTCTTCGTGCCGGGGATGTCGTACTCGTACTCCTCGCAGGCGCGGCGGCCGGTGCCGGTGGACTCGCTGGTGGAGCGGCCGTACCCGTCGCCCTGCAGGACGCAGGAGACGTTGACGGCGCCGACCGCGTTGACCTCGGTCTGGGTGATCGCGGCGAGGTTGGCGATGCCGGCGCGGGGCACGATGGTCAGGGACAGCTTGCCGGCTGCGGTGATGCCGGAGGGGACGTTGAGGACCATGGTCAGTTCTCCTTCGTGGCGGAGGTGATGGCGGCGACCTTGTCGGCCTTGGTCGTGGCACCGGTCAGGTCCACGCCGCGCTCGGCGGCGGCAGCGTCGAGCTCCTCGTGCGTGGACTTCTCGCTGATGACGGTCTGGCCGGCGAGGTCGGTGCGGGCCTTGCCCGGCGCGGGGTGCGAGGCGCGGGGGCGGCCGTGCTTGTCGACGACCGGTTCCCCCTCGAGGACCTTGGCGTGGATGTTGCTGGCGTGCGCGCGGGTGGCGTTGTACTCGGCCCCGGTGCTGGGGTCCTTGACGCGCACCACCTCGAGCGGGTGCTTGGTGTCGCTCATGCGTGGGCCCTCCTCAGGGCGAGATTCGGATGGGTGGGGTCAGGACGCCTGGGTGGCGTACTGGATGGGCACGTACCAGCGCGGAGGGCTGGGGTCTTGGTCCAGCCGCAGCGGGCCGGGGTCGTAGTCGTCGAAGGCGGTGAAGCCTTCGTGGAGGGGCGCGGTGAGTTCGCGGCCGTCGACGGTGGTGAGGGTGAGACCGTCGAGGAGGGGGCGGGCGTGGTCGATGCCCCACCGGGTCTTGGCGGGGGTGCCGCCGGCGAACGTGAGGATGGGCCGCCATCGGGTGAGGGTGGTGGCGGCGACGGCGCGGGTGTGGTTGCGGCCGCCGGGGGAGGTCTGGAGGAACAGGTAGGCGTGGGCGGTGCCGTCGGGGTCGATGCGGGCGTCGCCGACGTGGTTCTCCCACACGTCGAGCCCGACCTCGTTGACGCGCACCGGGGGCCCGTCGCCCGGTGCTGGGTGGCGCCACCGTGTGACGGGCTCGAGGGCGCGGACGAGGGCGTCGTGGAGTTCGCGGCTTGAGGTCACGTGAGGCCACCTCCCGCGATGCGTTCGAGGGCAGCGGTCCACCCGGGCACGTGCCGGTCGGTGGCGGGCGCGAGGAACGGTTGCGCGGCCGCGCGGGAGGTGCCCTGCTCGACGTACATCGCGTAGCTGGCGGTGAACCCCACGGAGGCGGTCATGACGCCGTGGCGGCCGTCGCCGGCGTACTCGGTGCCGCCGCTGGCCCGCAGGTTGCCGGTGTCCACGGGCGCGAGGGTCTTCGCGTCCCGCTCGATCGCTGCGGCGGTCCGCCTGGTGGCAGCGGCAGCGCGGGCGCCGACGGTCGCGGACGCCAGACGCATCGCGGCCTGGTACTCGAGGATGCCGGTCGTGGTCGCCACGATGGACCCCTCCTCAGCTGGTGGGTGGCTGCTGGTTGTGGGTGCAGACAAGGTCGCGGGTGAACCGCTCGGAGCCGTGCTGCACGTCCTCCACGACGAGGTCCAGGCCGGTCAGGTGCGGGTCGTTGATGGCGGTGACGATCGTGACGACGTGGCCCTGCTCGAGGTCGGGGAGCGTGGTCAGGTCAGGGTCGTGGAGCTGCACGAGGTAGCGGCGGGTGGTGGAGGCCTGGCCGGCCTGCTCGGCGTCTTGGTCGGACTGGATGGCTTGCACGCGGCAGGGCCACCCGTCCTCCTCGGGGCCGTCGGGGGGCGGCAGGAGGACGAAGGGGGCGGACGGGGCGTAGGTGCCGGTGGTGTCGTCCCACGCGCCGGGGGTGGCGTGGGCGGGGTCGGTGATGACGCAGGCGGCGTTCATGCCGCCGGAGGCGACGGGCTGGTGATGGCGGGACCACCCGGTGGGCACGACGCGAGTGCCGGGGAAGGGCATGGCTACAGGCCCCACACGGTGTCGTTCGTGTGCTCGGGACGTCGCCCGTCACGCACCACCGGCGCCAGGTCGAACCCATCGAAGCCCCCCAGGTCGGGGTCCTCGTCGCGGGCCCGGGCGCGCAGCGCGGCGGCCTGCTCCCGCAGCTCCCGCGCGACGGCCACGCCGTCGGTCTGCAGGTCCTGCGTGCGGATCTTCTTGCCGACGAGCACCTCGGACACGGCGATCGCGTCGAGGCAGCGGGCCGCGGCGAGCAGGACTGACCCGCCCTCCGCGGTGAGCGCGGCCTGGAGCTGCGAGTCGGGCAGGAGCTGGTCGGTCGGGTCGAGGTCGGCGATCAGGAAGCGGACGTCGTCGATGTCAGCCACGGCGAGGCTCCTCTCGTGGTGGAAGGGGTTGGCGCGCAGGAACGTTCATGGCAGGGCGGAAAGGAAGCGCCCCGAACGGACCTTCACGAGTCGGTGATGTCCAGTCGGGCGGGGGTCCCGTGTTGACGCGCCACCCCCACCCCCCGACCGGTCAGGCCGAGGGGCGAGAGAAGCGCGTCAGCTGGACTGCGGCCCGTACTGCTCGCGGAGCTCGTCACGGGACTTGCCCTTGACGTCCTCCTCCTTGGCGCCGCGGTGCTCGACGGCCCACGCCGCCCACACCTCAGTCGACGCGTTGCCGGCAGGCACGTCCACCTGGCCCTGGTCCTCGAGCTGCGCGCGCAGGGACGCGTTCTCGGCCTCGAGGTCCGCCACGCGCGCGGTGAGCTCGTCGACGTTGGTGGACTGCTCGTGGACCTCGGGCGCCGGGGCCTCCTTCGTGCCCTCGGGGAGCAGGTCGGAGTCGATCCAGTGCGAGGGCACCGGGTCGGTGAAGCCATCGATCGGGTGGCCCTCGGCGTCGACGACGTGAACGAACTTCACGGTCTTCGCCATGCTCACCACCCGGCCTTGGCCAGCGTCGTGCCCGTGCCGTCGGACGCGAAGGTGAACTTCGGGTCGCCGGGGGCACCGCCGGTGATGTGACGCACCCGGTAGTAGATGGTGTCGTCGTCGAACGACCCACCCTCGACCGGGACGTCGCCACCGCTGGTGGACACGCCCTGGTCCTTCTTGACCCGCAGGTCCGGCGTCTCCTCGCCCGCGAGGAACGCGGTGAAGAGCGCCGGGCGGGCGGCGGTCGGCTTCGGCAGGATGAACCACGCCGTGCCCGGCAGGTTGTCCATGACCGTCCACGACGTGCCCGCCAGCGGGTTGGCCTCGACGACCTCCACGCCACCGGTGGTGGTGCGGATCTGCTGCGCGCCGAAGATGCGCCGTGCCGTGAACTCGAGCGCGGGGCCGACGACGACGTGCAGTTCGCCCGGGTAGAGCAGGTTGCCGTCGGTGTCGCGCTGGGTGCGCAGCGCGGTCAGGCCGGCCTGCACGTTCTCCGCGGTGAGCGCGCCGGTCCAGATGTTGCGGTTGGCGGGCTTGAAGAACGCCGTGCTCGGGGCGCCGGTGACGGGGTTGGCCAGCGCGGAGAGCGTGGCGTAGTCCTCGGTGGCGCGGGCCTTCGCGGCGAACCCGGAGGGGATGCGCTGCAGCTCGTTGAGGCGGTCGTTCTTGCGGGCCTCGAAGGTGTAGCCGTACTGCTCGCCGTACTTCTCGACCCGGATCTCGGACTCCGCGGACGACTGGGAGGCCTCCGGGTAGTTCGTGTGCTCCGGGACGCGGGAGAGGACGCCGCGGCCACCGATGAGGTCGACGAGCTTCTTCGGGCGGAAGTCGTTGACGGTGGTGCGCGAGCTGATCTTCGACCACTGCACGGGCATCCGCTCGTACTCGGCCATGAGGGCGCGGTCGAAGACCTCCCCGGAGGCGGAGACGAACAGGTCGCTCGTGGTGAGGGCCTCGTTGACGGCCGTGCGGGCGCGGTGGTCGCCGTTCCAGGCGAGCCCGAGGAGCCGCGCGGTGTCGTCGATGTCGGACTCGGACAGGCCGAGGCGCCGCAGGGGGGTGGCGAGGTCGGCGATGCCGAAGGACTCGGCCAGGGCCTTGATGTGGTTGGTCATGGTGGTCCTCCTCAGACCTGGGCGGGACGGACGACGGCGACGCCGGAGGTCCCGGCGCGCTGACCGGTCTCGCCGACCTTGGGGACGGTGTAGCCCCACGGTGCGCCGGTTCCGGTGGTGGACAGCACCGGGGCGGTCGCGCCGGCGCGTGCGGTCAGGTAGACCGGGGTGAACGGGCCGGCGATGGCGCCGCCGACCTCGTACGTGTAGGAGCGGGCGTCGGTGATGACGGACGCGTTGCCGGCGGCGTTGCCGCCCTCGCCGATGTTGGTGGCGGCGACGCCGTTGATTGCGCCGACACGGACGGGGTCACCGGACTTGGTGCCGGCGACGACCGGGAGGGACAGCTCGGCGGCGGGGCGCATGTACTCGTTCTTCATGGGTCAGCCCTCCTGGGTGGCGGGGATGCGGAACGCGGACAGGACGCTCCGGGTGGACTCGGTGGCGGTGATCTTGTCGCCGGTGGACTCGGTGGCGCCGAAGCCGGTGATGCGGCCGGCGCCCTGGGCGGCGGCGCGGTCAGCGACGGCGGACTCGACGGCGGTACGCAGGGCGTCCTCGTCGAGCTCGTCGGCCTGGAGGGCGTCGGCGGTGATGCCGCGACGCTCGAGCGCGTTGAGGGTGTCGTGTCCCTCGACGCTGTTGACGACGCGGTCGATGGCCTCGCGGCGCTCGAACGCGGCGACGCGGGCCTCGGCGGCCTCGGCGCGGGCGGTGGCGGTGTCGCGCTCGGACTCGAGCGTGGGCACCCGCTCGGCGTCCTGACGGAGGGCCGCGAGCTGCGACTCCTCGATCTGGGTGGTAGCCATGTTCATCTCCTCAGATTCGGTGGCTGTGGACTGTCCGGCGGGTGCCGGGACATCTGTGGGGGCGCCGTTGTCGGCGCCCACGGGCACGTAGCTGGTGGAGACGCGAACCTCGACGGGCTCACCGGTCAGGGACGCGGTGCCGTCGTCGGCGAGCTCGTAGGGCTGCTGGTAGGTGCGCATCTGCTCGTCGTCCTCGACCTCGAAGTAGACGAGGCCGGCGTCGGGGTCGAAGTCGCGGACCCACGTCCACGTCTCGTCGCCGCCGTGCGCGGCCTTGACGGCGCCGTGCAGCGCGTCGCGGGTGTCGTTGGCGCGGGCCTCGCGGACCTGCGCGCGAGCGGACTCGACCGCGGCCAGGATCCGCCCGCCGCGGCCGGCGCGGGTGACGAGATCCACGGACACGCCCTCGATGAGCTGGGTGACGATCGTGCCCTTGCGGCCTTCGGCCTCACCGACGGTGGTGTCGGCGGCGGCGCGGATGCTCATGCCGACGGCTTCCATGAACACCGGGTCGGTGACGAGGTCGCGGTAGGGGCCGATGACCTTCGCTTCGGCGACGAGGGCCGTGGTCGCCGGGTCGTAGGTGGCGTCCTCGTCGAGGACCATCGCGAGGTCGCGCACGGACCGCTCGGGGCGGTCGTGACGCTCGGACTCGGAGGGGTGGTCGAAGAAAATGTGGGTGCCGGCGGGGAAGACCTGCTCGTTGGCGGCGTTCTCGAGGACCTGAGGGGAGTAGTAGCCCGAGGAGCCCCATCCGGCGTCGATCAGCTGGAGCCTGATGCGTCCGGGGGTGGGGGACTCGGTGACGGTCAGGGTGGACGCCTCGGTGATGCGCTTGGGCATGGCGGTCGCCTCCTCGGCGTGGGATCGTGTTGGGCATGACTGTCGAAGAGGGACCCGCCCAGCGGGATGGCTGGTCGGCGCGGACTTGGCTGCTGTTGATCCTGGGGTTCTGGGTGCTGCGTGCCGTCGCAGTAGCTGCAGGTCAGGACAACGTCGGCGCCGCGTTCCTGCTGCTCGCGATCGTGTGCGTGGCGGGCCTGGTGTGGCGGCTGTTGCGTGGGCGCTGACGACCGCAACGAAGGCGACGCACCCCGCGAGTGCCCCGGCCACGACTGGCGAGTCGTCGAGTCCGTGCTCACGGACAATGGGGCCTACGTCGAGCAGGTGTGCCGGCTCTGCGAGACCGTCACGATGGTGACGCCACGCGAGCTCGGCGGCTGGGTCTAAGACGCGAGGTCCCGCACCGGCGTCGGCACAATGCTCGGCCTCCACCCGTCGGTGTCGCGACGCTTCGCCAGATCCGCCCACCCGACCCTCCCGGAGTCGAGCAGCTGCAGCCGCTGCGCGCCCATGATCTGCACACGCTGCGACTGGGGCAGCCCGTCGAACCACGCCCGCGCGTCCGGCAGGATCGGCTCCGGCTCGGGGATGTCGAAGCCGAGGTCCTTCCACGACGCTGCGACCGGGAGCCGGTCGCACCTGCCTTGCTGGTGGTCCAGGGGGCCGGCCACGGCCGGCGGGTGCTGCGTGCCGTGCATCGACAGGCAGGACGGGCAGGTGCGCTGGTCGAGGGTGGCGATCCATTGCCAGCCGGTGACGACGCCCTGACCGGCGAGGCGGTCCTGCTGCGCGCGGGATGCTGCACGGTGCGCGTCGAGCAGCTCGGTGCGGGCGATGACCTTCGCCCGGTCCAGCCCGCCGTCGAACGCGCCGTGCACGCGGGCGACCATCTCGCGGGCCGCGGTCTCCGGGTGGTCACCCACGGCGACGCCCTTGACGAGGGTGGAGCGCATCGCGGCCTCGGCCTGCGCGGACAGCGGCCGCGACCGGGCGACGACCTCGCTCGAGGTGCGGTCCACGATCACGTGGATCGCGTCCTTGTCGACCAGGTCGAACCCGGACGCGACCACCGCGGTCCCACCAGCCTGCGGCGGGAACTGCGACGCGGTCAGGCGCCGCTGCCACTCCGTGACGTCCTCGAGGAGCACGTCCACGTCCTGCACGACCCGCACCGGCACGAGGCCTTGCAGGTCCTTGAGGAGCTCACGCGTCGCGTCGCGAGCACGCAGCGCCCGGCGAGCACGACGCACCTTCGATGCGGGCGGCCACTTCCCGTCCTTGCTGGCGGCGACGAGGTCCGCGATCGCTGCCTCCCACTCAGCGGCGACCTCGTTCCATGCCCTCGACCAGGCGAGGGTGAGGTCTTGGGTGACCTGGTCGACGTGCGTGCCGACACCGGTCCGCATCCCGTCGAGCAGGACGAGGGTCTCCTCGTTGATTGCCACGACAATCAACCTTGGGGGTTGCCGGCGCCGTCATAGCCCGGGTCCTGCGAGGCCAGCGCGGTGCCCGCGGACGGAGGCACGAAGTTCCCGTCGTCGTCCTTCACGAGCTCCAGCTCCCCGTCCACGTCGTCGATGCCGAGCGCGACGAGCACCAGACGCGCGATCGTCAGCGGGTCGACAACGTCAAGGCCGTCGGCGATCTCCAGGGACTCCATGACGGTCTTGACGTCGACCTTCTCCAGCGACGGCCAGTCCACGGTGACGTCGTGCTGCTGGTCGCCTGCCAGGTCGATGACCTCACGCTGCGACCCGGGGTCGCGCAGGATCGTGCCGCGAAGGGGGCCGCCGGGCGCGCGGACCGCTTCGCGGATGACGTGCCCGAGGACAGTGCGGATCAGGTCGGAGTCGACAGCGCGGCGCAGCATCCGCTCCAGCTCGAGGGGACGGTCGAGGGTCTCCGCGGTGGCGCGGGCACCGGTGACGCCCGGGTCGGACAGGAGCATGGTGACGGGCAGGTCGAGAGCGGCCGCGACCATCCCGGCCAAGGGCTTGGACGAGCCGGCGTCGATGGTCGCGCCCGACTTGGACACGGCCTCGAACGTCTGGCCCTCGCCGGTGACGGCGACTTGGCCGACACCGGTGCCGTCGGTGGGGACGCTCGCGAACTTCTCGCGGACCTGCGCGGCCCCACGGCGGGTCTTCGCGGTCGCACGGAACGCGACGGTCGCGAGGGCCTTGTGGAGTTTCGCCCAGTCCTGCAGGAAGTCCTTGTACCCGGCGGCCCAGGGCAGGGCGGCGAGGACGTCGGGGATGCCCCACCGGGACTCGCTCGGGCGGTTGACGGCGGTGTGGACGACGGGCTTGTCCCACTCGACGGGGTGCCCGTCGATCGACCTGGCGCGGGTGGCTGGGCGGAAGTTCACGTCGGGGTAGTACACCGTCCGTGCCTCGGTCACGGTGCTCGTGGTGCCGAGGGCGTTCTGCGTGACGCGCTTGGCCGTGTAGGTCCGCTTGTACAGCCACGGCGTGGCCGCGTCCTCCGGGTCGGTGATGATGTCGGTGACCTGCGACGGCGGGATGACCCGCACCCGCACGCGGCCGGTGCGGGGGTCGGTCGGCAGCGCGTGGAACGTGTTGCCGTCGGTGTTGCGGGCGCGCTCACGTTCGGCGCAGGCCTGCACGCTGGTGAAGGTCTCGGCGTTCTCCGGGTCGTCCCAGAAGGCCTGGACGACGGCGTTGAGGTCCTGCCCGTCATCGCTGCTGGGCGCGGACACGGACGGGGAACCGAGGTACGCGATGCGCAGGTTCACGCCGCGCTTGATGAGGGGGTCGGCGGCCACGTTGATGCGGGCGACGGCGGCGACCTGCATGATCGACGCGCGGTCGATGACGTCTGTGCCGTCGCCGGCGGTGAGGCGCGCCCAGCCGCGGTCCTCGGCGGACAGGAGGCGTTGCGCGTCGAGGGCGGCCTCTTCGAGGGATTCGACGAGGTGCTCGAGTTGGGCGAGTTCGTGGCGGGGGAGGGTCACGGTGTCGGTCACGTCGCCCCCTTCGAGGTTGCTAGTAGCTGGGTGCCCAGTCGAGGGCGTCGTCGGTGTCGTCGAGCAGCTCGGTCCAGTCGTGGGTGTCGCCGTCACCCAAGAGGGGCACGAGCAGGAGGCGGTGTACGGCTTGGGACATGGCGTCGACGGTGTCGTCGTTCGCGCCGGCGGGGAACTCCCGCGCTTCCTCCGTCAGGGCGGTGACCCACGCGGTGCCGTCGACCTTGAGCGGGTCGGGCAGGACCACGTTCTGTGACTCCACGAACGGGGTGACCGCGGCCGCGCGAGCGTACTTCGACCCTTCGGGTTCGACGGGGATGAGGCCACCGACCCGCGAGCGGAGCGCGTTCAAGATGGCGGGCCCGTTGGCCTTGTCCTCCACGAGCTTCGCGATCGCCTGCGGCCACCGCGCGGACAGGTCGAGCATCATCTGCACGGACTCGGTGAAGCCGGCCCGGCGACGGACCTGGTCGAGGAGGTACGCGTGGACGCCGCGGCGGAGCCAGACCTGCCCTACGACGTAGTCGCTGGCCTTGGTGTCCTTGAACGTGAAGTCCCAGGACTGCACGAGCTCGAGGTTGGGGTCGCGCCCGACCTCGGGCACGATCCGGGACCCGTCCTCGCGTTCGACCCACATGGGCAGCTCGTAGCGGGCCCAGGCGTCGACGGGGAAGAGGTTGCCCTCGTCGGGTGTCGGGTTGCCCTGGTAGAGGCTGGCCCAGGTGCGGGAGCCGACGCGGACCTTGACTGCGGCCCACTGCGCGAGGGTGCGGCCACGGGCTGAGGCCATGAACTCGTCGAGCTCACGGTCGAGGGGGTCGGTGTCGGGGTCGACGCACTGGGCGGGGATGTTGACCACGCGCCAGAGGTGTCCGTCTTCGGCTGCGAGGAGTCGGCCGGCGAGGTCGTCGTGGTGCCAGCGGGTCAGGATGAGGACGACTGGGGCACCGGGCGCGAGGCGGGTGGACGCGACGTCGGTCCACCAGTCCCAGGCTCGGTCGCGGTAGACCTTCGAGTCGGCCTGCTCGCGGTTGCTGATCGGGTCGTCGATGACCATGAGGTCAGCGGGCCGGCCGGTGAGGCCGGAGCCGATGCCTACCGAGAGGACGCCGCCGGTGTGGCTGTCGAGGGTCCAGTCGCTGACGGCGCCGTTGTCGGGCGCGATGGTCAGGCCGAGGTCGGGGTGTTCGGTGATGCGGCGGCGGATGGCGCGGCCGTTGCGGTTGGCGAGGGACTGCGCGTAGGACGCGGTGACGATCCGCAGGTCGGGGTTCTGGGTGAGTGCCCAGACGGGGAAGTCGCCGGCGGCGCGGGTGCTCTTGCCCTCCTGTGGGGGCATGGTGATGATGAGCCGGCCGTCGGGGGTGTCGAGGAGCCGCGCGAGTTCGGTGTCGATGAGGTCGAGTGCGGGGGTTTGGACGGTGCGGGGGTCGAGGTGTTGGGCGAGGTCGCCGGGGGTGGCCCAGGCACGGGTGGGGGGCTCGAACAGGCGGGCGGCGAACTCGAAGGCGCTGTCGGTGGTGCCGTGGACGATGTTTGTCATGATGCCTCCTCACCGGAGGGGGCGCTGATGAAGGGGAGTTCTCATGGTCGACGCTGAGGGGCACGAGCAGTGGGTCCGGTCAGTCTGGGAGAAGACGCAGGCCATGGGCCTGTCCGGCCCTCACCGCCACGTGTGGAGCCGTATCGCTGTCCTGCTACAGCACGCTGACGTCGTCTGGGCTGACGGCGATCTCACGGAGGAAGGGATGCGTACGTCTGGCCAGGTCATCGTCTTCACGGAGCGCCACGTCGCGGTGGCCACGCTCACGAACGAGTTCCGCTGGCAGGACTACACGGAAGGGGCTCCGAGCGGCAGCACTGACGTGAAGGTGATCTCGCGAGGCGACCTGGAGCAGATATCTGTGCTGTCGGATGCCGAGGGAGATGACCCGCGCGCGAACGCCCCGTACGTGTGGATCAGCCAGGACTTCCTCGATGGCGAGCCCTGGCCGCGGTTCAATGCCCCGATCAAGCTCCGTTATCGCGGGGGGATGGTCGTGACGGTCAACGGCCGCTTGTCCGAGAAGTTCAGCACCAGCGAGGGACCGAAGTTCATGGCGTCGCTGCTGGAGGACCTCACGACGTAGCGAGAGCGACCCGGCCTGCCTGAGGGCATGACGAATCGCTGAGCCCATTATGCACTCGCCCGCGCGGCCACGTCCACACCGGCCGCGTGGGCGAGTCGCCACTCCGCCCACGCCACCCGGAACGCCAAGCACTCGACGCACTCCGTCGGGTAGCCCTGGTCGTCGATGTCCCAGTGGCGGGCCTTCGTGACCTCGTGCTCAGCGCACCACGCCACGTGCTGCCCCAGCACGTCCAGGCTGCCGTGGTCCGGTTCGCCGGTGCGGTCCCACGTCTCGCCGCAACCGGTGCAGGTGGCGAGCTCGTCGTCTATGCGGATGCGGAGGGTGTCGGTGTCCCAGCAGTGGGGGCACGGCACGCCGTGGGGCCGGTAGGCGGGGGTGTCGTGCTGGGTGAGGAGCCGCGCGGTGGCCCACCAGGAGCGGACGCGGCGGTGGGGTTCGTGTCCGAGGGCGCCGGACAGGCGGGACAGGACGGCGGGGAGGGGGCCGGTGTTGTCGACGCCGTGGTCGTCGGCGAGGGCGCGTGCTTGGCGGTCGATGCGGGTGAGGGCGTCGGTGGCGCCGAGGTGGGCGGCGGGCTTGGACGCGTACCCGCCCTTGGCGGCGTCGGTGTCGGAGAGGCCGGTCGTTCCGGTAACGCCGGCGAGCTGCTCGAGGAGCGGGGGCTCGGTGACATGGTGCAGTTCCTGGCGGGTGGCGCCGGTCGGCTCCCAACGTGGGTAGAGGCGGGGGTTGCCGGTTGAGGGGATGGGTCGCATGACCGGTCGGGTGACGACGCTGGTGGTGGTGTGGGTGCGGATCAGTTCGCGGATGTGGTCGGCGGCGAGCATGGGTGGACGAGTCGAGTGCTGGTGCATGGGTCAGGCTCCTTCGGGCGTGGGGGTGTCGGTGGGGGCGAGGCGGTGGTGGCCGATGTGCCAGACGTCGCCGCGCCCCGTCATCTGCAGGCGCGTCGCGGGCCCGCAGGGGCAGTCGTCGCTGCGGTCGTGGGGCGTGAGCGGCGGGCGGCCGGTCATGACGCGTCTCCGGCGAGGAGCCGCAGCTGCGCGGGCACGACCTGCGGCACGAGCTCGGCCTGCTCGGGCGTGAGGTTGAGCGCGTCGAGGATCGCGCGGATCGCGCCGGCGATCGCGGCGCCCTGGGACTCCGCGATGCGCACTCGCCGCTCGTCAATGCCAGCCTTCAACGCGGCGGCGGCGTAGGCGGCGAGCTTGTCCTGGGCTTCGGTGAGGAGCCGGTAGGCGACGTGCGGGCCGGCCTCGCGGGTCTTCTTGTCGATGGGGCCCTCGGCGCCGAACCCGTCCTCGTGCTTCGTCACGCCCCACACGAGGTCGTCGTCGGTGACGTCCTCGACCCTGGCGCGCCAGTACGTGACGATCCCGGCCTGGTAGTGGACGAGCTCGAGGAGCGCGTCAGCGGGATGGATGTCCGTGCGGGCGGCGAACCGGTGCGCGTCGGCGCGGGCCTGCGCTTCCTGCTCACGCTTGGCGGCAGCCTGCAGCGCCTGGGGGGACTTCGCGCCGTGGATCGCGCAGACTTCCTGCCCCGGCGCGGCGTTGCGTTTGCACTGCTCGCGGGACTGCTTGGAGGTGGCGGTGCACTGGGCCATTTCAGGGTCCTTCCATGAGGTCGGGGGCGGTCGAGAACGTCCTTGGGGTGCGCCGTGGCAGGTGCCCTCCGTCACGGGTCAGGGCGGGTGCTGGCGGGCGCGCACGGGCCGGGGCGGGTGTGTGTGCGTCGCGCGTGGTTGCTCGCGGCTGGAGCGCGGGACGGGGTGCGGGAGGGGGCGCTGGTGGGGTCGTCTGCGCTTCGATGACGGCGACGGCCGACAGGACGGCGACGGTCAGGGTTGTGCCGTCTGGGGGCAGGTCCCGTCCGAGGTGTTCGGGGGCGTGCCAGCCGCGGCAGGTGGGGCAGGACTGGGCGTGCCAGGTGGCGCGGGCGGCGAGCTCGTCGGTGTCGGTGTGGGCGGGCAGGGTGGCGCGTTCGGCGGCCCAGCGGGGGCAGTCGCTCACGACGACGCGCCCTTCTCGACCTCGTCCAGGATCCGGTTCAGGTCGTTGGCGAGCGACCGGAGGAGCTCGCTCAGCTCGGTGCTGGCGACCTGCGCGGAGAGGTTGACCTTCTGCCGGGCGTAGTCGCGGAGGGGGCGGAGGGCCGCGCGGATGGTGGCCGCGTCGTGCTCGGGCGTGACGATCAGGTCGTCGGGGTCGAGGGCGCGGACCATCACCGCGACGTGATCCCGGGTCGAGGCCGTGACGCCGCAGCGCCTGATCCACGCCTCGTGCATCACGTCGGCGGCGCGGTCGGTGATCGGCTGGGGGTTGGGCACGGGCCGGCGGCAGGTCGCGCACCGGGACATGAGTACCGGGGGGCCGTCGAGGGGGTACCGGAGATCGGTGGTGGGGGGCTGCTCGTGGGTGCAGTCGGTGGTGTCGGGTGTGGGGTGTCTGTCCCCCGGGTGGTTGAGCGTGTCCCGGGGGACGGTCGGACTGTGTCCGTCCCCCGTAGGGGAGGGGGACGGGACACAGTCGTCCGGGACCCGGTCCGGGGGGACAGTCGGGGGGACGGTGGGGGGACAGTCGGTCGCGTTGTTGTGCACAGGGTTTTCCACAGGGATCAGTCCTCGTCTCGGTCGTCGGTGAAGGGGGTCACGAGGTAGTGGAAAGAGCCACCTCGGGGTGCGTCTTCGAGTCGGATGTGGCCTTCGGCGACGAGTGCGGCGATGGCGTCGTCGATGGAGTCCTTCTTGCCGCGAACCCCGGTGCGGATCGCGTTGCCGGAGACGCCGTTGGACTTGGCGAGGAAGTCGCTGACGCGGACCATGAGGGTGGTGGGCCGGAAGTGGCCGTCGTCGTCGACGGACTGGGTGGGGTGATCGAGCCAGGCGCGGATAGGGGCGTTTTCGCGGAGGTCGGTGGCGTCCATGTGGAGCTCGGCGACGGTGGTGCCGTTGGGGCCGATGTCGCCGTGGCGGTCTTTGTCGATGACGAGCTTGGCGTGGCCGTGGGCTTGCTTGCCGAAGGACTTGACGGTGAGGAGCTTGTAGGCGGCGCCGGTGATGCCGGCGAGCTTGTGTTGGCCGCCGATGGCGTAGCGGCCGCGGGAATCGCTGTTCTTGACGACGTGGTCGATCTGGAGGACGGCGGGGCCGTGGGCGGCGAGGCGGTGGGGGATGAGCGCGAGCCAGCGGGCGACGTCTTCGTTGTCCATGAGGGAGAGGCCGTGGAGGGTCATCGCTTCGGTGATTCCGTCGACGACGGCGAGGGTGGTGCCGGAGGCGTGGGCGTCGAGGCGGGTGGCTGCTGCTGGGTCGAGGGCGACGTGGGGGCGGATGTAGCGGACGTGGCGGGTGATGAGGTGGTCGGGGCATTTGAGTGAGCGGAGGCGGGCGATGAGGGTCTGTGGTCGGTCTTCGAAGTCGACGTACAGCACGTCGTGGCCGTTGGTGATCTCTTGGGCGACGGCGACGAGCGCGAACCATGACTTGCCGGAGCCTGGCTCGCCGCTGATGGAGTGGATGGCGCCGGGGTAGAGGAGGTTCTTGCCGTCGCGGCGGGTGACGAGGGTGGCGGTGGGGCCGGCCATGTCGCCGTGGGCGATGAGGTCGGCGAGGTCGATGGGCGCCCAGGGGTCGTCGGGGGTGTCGGCGTCGACGCCTGGGATGCGTGGTGGTAGGTGGGCGAGCTCGGTGGTGGTGCGGGTGGTGAGGTCGTCGAGGTCGAGGTCGCCGGGGGTCAGGGCGGTGGCGCGGAGGCGGTCGGCGAGCTTGAGGACTCGGCGTCGGGTGGCGTGCTCGGCGACGATGCGGGCGTGGTAGCCGGCGGTTTCGGGGACGGGGGCGTTGGTGAGGAGCTCGGCGAGGTAGGCGCGTCCGCCGGCGCGGTCGAGCTGTTGGGTGCGCTGGAGGTGGTCGCCGATGGTGATGGTGTCGACGGGTTCGCCGCGTGACCAGAGGTGCTCGATGGCGTCGTGGATGAGCTCGTGGCTGGGTCGGTAGTGGTCGTGGGCGGCGATGGTGGTGGTGACGTCGGTGAGGGCGGTGTGGTTGCCGGTGAGGAGGGCGCCGAGGACGGCGCGTTCGGCGTCTTGGTTGTTGGGTGGGGTGAGGTCGCGCGTGGTCCCGTTGTCGGGGACGGGGGTGAGGTGTCGGCGGTCGCTCACGGTGGTCATGGCTCCTGCTGGGGGTGTGGCGGGCGTGGGTGGTTGTGGTGCTGGCTGCCTCTCGGCGACCCGGGCCGGGTGGTGGGGTCCGGGTCGCCTGGGGGCGGTCAGGTCTCGGGTCGGGGCTCGTGCTTGAAGCAGCCGGGCCACTCGGGCTCTACGGCCGTGAACGTGTCGACGAAGGTGCACGTGTAGTCGCGGACGGTGCGGCCCTCGTAGGCGAGGTCGAGGTGCACGCAGGTCTCGCAGCGGGGCTTCTCGCTGTAGGTGAGCCCGTCGGTGGGGGCGAGGGGAATCCGGGTGACGGGGTGGATGCCGGTGGCGATAGCGGTGTTGGGACGGAGCGCCTTCTTGGGCCGCTTTGGTCGCTCGGTCTTCGTGTCGTCGGTCATGGCTTCCTCTTCTCGGTGATCTGCTCGAGCAGCTGCTGGGCGCGGGCCTTCTCAGGTCCGTCGGGTGCGTGGTCGATGTAGTGCCGCAGGGCGGCGCGTTCGGCGGACTTCATGGAGGCGTGGACGGCGAGGCGCAGGTCGCTGCAGGTGCACTCGACGTGGGCGCGGGCGCATGGCATCCGGGTGACGGAGAGCGCGTGCCCGGGCAGCGGGGCGAGGAGAGGGCGCTTGAGCGTGCTCATGCGGCATTCCTGCGGCCTCGGTCGCGCACGCGTGCGGGCAGGCCGTCGCGGGTGGGCTGGTCGTGGCCTTGGGCGATGGCGTTGCGGCGGAAGGCGGCGCGCAGCTCGTTGGCGAGGTCGGGGTCGTCGTCGTTGAGGCGGGCCAGGGCTCGGCTGATGGCGGCGTTGGTGACGTGGAGTCGGTGCGCGGCCTGGGCGAGGGTGAGGCCCCAGTCGACGGCGCAGTCTCGGAGGGCGTCGGCGTTGGTGGCGCCGGTTCCGCGGCCGGACTTGCGGTCGCGTGCGTCGCGGTCGTCGACGTGGGGGGTCGCGGTGGGGTCGTCGATGGTCTCGTCGTCCCACGCCAGCGGCGGCACCCATCTGGCTGCTTCGGCGCGCTTCTTCGCCCGGGTGGCCGCGAGGCGTTCACCCTTCGTCGCGGTGGGGGCCGGGGTGTCCCACAGCTGCTCGTACAGGTCGGTGACGGCGCGGCGGGTGCCCATGACGATGTTGCCGCCGTGGATGGCGTTGTCGAGGCGCTGCCGGTCGAGGCCGGTCTGGCGGGCGATGGCGTTGATACCCCACCCGAGGGTGTGCAGGGCCTGCAGTCGGCGGGCGGTGCCGGTGGAGTCGGTGCGGGCGCCGTCGGCGAGGAGGGTGGTGTCGCGGGGGTTGAGCGCGAGGATCTTGCTGGCGGTGTCGGTGCGGACTCGCTGCGATGGCGGGCGTTGCCCGGGGATGCCGTAGACAAGCTTGGACAGGACGCCGCCGTTGATGCCGGTGTGGTGGGTGATCTGCTTGAGCCCGATGCCGGCGGTCATGAGGGTGGCGATGTGCTCGCGGACGGGGTCGGCGTCGGTGAAGTTGGATCGGCCGTAGGCGTTGCGGCGCACCCGGCCGCGTTCGTAGTCGGCGGATGCCTGGCTGCAGGGGGTGCAGCGGCAGTGGTCGAGGGTGTAGGCCACGTAGGTGCCGTGCTGGTGGCGGGGCTGGCCGTGCTCGTCGGGGTGGGTGCAGGGCTTGGGGTTGCGGTCGATCTGAGCGATTCGGGCGAGGCGTGCCTGGTTGCGCGCCGCGGCGGCGAGGCGGGTGCGGTGCGCTTCGCAGGAGTGCAGGCGCAGGGCGTAGGCGGCGACTGCTTCGCTCTTGTAGGGCCCGCCGGTCCATCCGCAGTCGCAGGACGCGACGTGCTTCGTGCTCATGCGGCACCTGCTGGGGTGTGGCAGGGGCAGGCGCAGCAACCGGGCACGGCGACGAGCAGGGGCGCCTGCGGGCAGTCGTGGTGCCAGCCGGACTCGCAGAGGCCGTAGACGCGGGCGGGGAGGTCTGCGTCCCAGGGCTGTTCGACGGCGCCTGCGGTGCCCTTGCGTGACGACCATCCGGGGGCGTGGCCGGGCAGGAGGGGTGCCTGGGTGCTCATGCTGCGATCCCTGGTCGGGCCACCTTGGCGAGGGCTCGGGTGTGGGTGGCGGGCAGTTCGTCGATGGCGTGGCCGACGAGGCGGGCGCCGATCGCGGCGAGCACGAGCGCGTCGGCTTCGTCGTTACTGGTGACGTCGACGTGTGGGTATCGGCGGGCGACGGCCAGGAGGACGGCGTCCTTGGACGCGTTGCCCTTGCCGGTGGCGTAGGTCTTCAGCTGCCCGGCGCCGACCTCGACGACGTCGATACCGGCGCCGACCAGGCGGGCGACGAGCATCCACCACAGCCCGTTGAGCATGGACGTGCCCGTGTTGGCCTTGGACAGGGCGGGGGTTTCGATGACGGCGAGCTCGGTGCCGTGGTCGATCGCCTTCCCGACGATGATGTCGACGAGCCGCTCGAGCCGCTGGCGGCGTGCGGTGAGGGTCGCGCCGGCGGCACCCTTCGTCGTGATCGTCTCGGTGGGGATGACGAGGTGGTCGTCGGTGTCGAGGAGCGCGAGGCCGGTGCCGGTCAGGGACGGGTCGATGCCGAGGATGCGGGTCATGCCGTCATCTCACGGACTGTGGTGATGCCGAGCTTCGCGGCGAGGCCCTTGGCGGCGCGGCGGGCGTTGGAGCGCGACACGTAGTTCTCGGAGTGCATGACGGTCTCGCCGTTGCGACCGGCCAGGCGCAGGAAGTGAGGGGCGCCGTTCCACGACATGTCGGGGTCCGTCTGCACGATCTCGAGGCGCAGACCGTGGCGGGGGTCGGTGCCCTCGGGTGGGGTCCAGCCGGCGGCCGTGAGCGCAGCCCGCACCTGTTCGGGGACGTTCACGGTGACCGTCGCGTCGCCGTCGAAGGTGAAGTCGTCGGCGACGACGCGGACGCGCAGGCTCGCTGGCGCGCCCGGGTCGGGCACGTGGATCGAGAAGCCGGCCTCCATCGCGTGGGTGACATCGACGCCGTCGATGGTCAGCGCGGGGCTGCTGTGCTGCGGGTGGCGGTAGGTGACGTGGCTGGTGGTCGGGGTGCTCATCGGGGTCCTCCGGGGTGGCGCTCGTGGATGGTCAGGGTGGTGACGTCGTGGTGGGCGAGGACGCCGGTGTCGAGCTCGACGGCCCGCACGATGTCGCGGGAGACGGTGACGACGCGCCACAGGCGCCCCGCGGGGGTGCGGACGATGTCGCCCGGGCGTGGACCGGTGGCGGGCACCTCGTGCGCGGCGGTCACGGGAGGAGCCCGAGGGCGCGGGCGGCGACGCCGATGACCGCGAGGAAGGTGGTGGCCGCGGCGATCCCGGCGGCTGCGGCGGCGATGAGCCCGAGCGTGGAGCCCGGGTTGTCCTCGGCTCGGGGCTGTGTGGGGTGGTGCATCTCGGTCGTCTCCTCGTGAGTGAGTGGGTGGGTGGTGTGCCCCGGACCCGTGGCGGGTGTCGTGTCCTGCACCGTCGTGGGGTCCGGGTGCTCGAGGGGTGGCCGGTCAGGCGTTGGCCTTGCGTGCGGCCCAGACGAGGTCGATGACGACGGGGTAGGACTTGCCGGCGGGGTCGATGACGTCCATCGCGTCGTCGAAGGACCACCCGAACGGGCTGGCCTTGCCGCGGGCCGCGGTGACGATGCGACGCCCCTCCTCGTGACCGGGGATGCCCTCGCCCTCCCACGAGGCAAGCAACCGGAGGCTGTTCCACGCATCAGCGCGTGCGGCGTCTAGCGCCGCGGCGCGGGGCGTGTCAGAACGGGGGCTCGTCGTAGGAGACATCGCCACCACCTCCCCAACCCTGCTGCGGCGCGGAAGCGGCCTGCTGCTTGGCGGCCGGAGGGCGAGCCTGCTGCGCGGGGGGCCGCGACTGCTGACCGCCGCCCCACGCGTCGCCCTGCTCACGCGGCGCACGCGGCACCACGCCCACGACCGCGCCCTTGATCTCGAACGCGACCCGTTCGGTTCCGTCGTTGCCCTGGAAGGTGCGCTGGGTCAGCCGACCGGACGCGGTGACCTTCGACCCCTTGGTCAGGACCTTGGCCAGCTCGAGCGCGTCGTCGCCCCACACGGCCGCACCGACCCACATGGTCTCGCCGGCGTCCTCCCACTCGCCCTGGTCGTTCTTGCGGCGCGGGGTGTCTGCGATGCGCAGGTTCAGGACGGGCTTGCCGTCGCTGCCGGTGCCCTTGTTGGGCTCGGCGATGTTGCCGGTGATCGTGAAGTGGTTGCTCATGCTGCGGTGTCCTCTCGGGGAGCGGGGAGCTGGTCCGGTGACCAGTCCGCGGGTGGGTTCTGGATGGGCCATTCACGGGCCACGTCGTCGGGCTTGCCCTGCTTGCGCAGGTACCGGCCGAAGGACTCGGCCTGGCCGCGCTTCTCCATGACCTGCCACGCGTGCAGGTCCTTCGCGGCGCGCTGCACGAGGTGGGGGTGCCGCTGGGCGATGACCCACGCGATGCGTCCTGCGGCCAGGGCGTCGGCGGTCGCGCCGTGGGCCTCTTGCTCGGTGAGGGCGATCCCGTAGTGGGCGGCGACGTCGACGAGCTTGCGGGAGCCCTTGCGGTAGGTGTCGACGGCCTTGTCGAGGACGAACGTGTCGACGACGCACCCTTCGGTGGCGAGGTCCTCGAGGGACGCGACGTGGTCGCGGTGCCCGTGACGCATGGACTCGGCCCACAGCATGGTGAGGTCGTAGGTGACGTTGTGGCCGACGATGGGCACCCATTGCCCGGCGAGGCGGATGAGGGTGTCCGCGATGGCGTGGACGCCGGCGGCCGCGGCCATGCCGTTGTGGCTGGCGAACTCCGTGGAGATGCCGTGCACGTCGGTGGCGCCCTGCGGGATGGGGATGCCGGGGTCGAGGAGCCACTCGTGGGTGATCGGCTTCTGGCCGGGGATGACGTGAATGATGGCGGCGGTGACGATGCGGTCGCGGTGCGGGTCGACGCCGGTTGATTCCAGATCGAACAAGGCCAGCGGCCCGGTGTGCCAGCTCATGCCGCCACCGCCCCGGACTCGATGGCGGACCGCAGCTCGGCCAGCTGCTCACCGGTCAGATCGGCGACGGGCTGTGCGAACTGCTGCTCGGCGAGCTCCGCGAGCTGGCTGGTGGTGATGCCCTTGGCGCCCGCTGCGGCCACCACGTCCTGCCACGAGGACCCGCCTGGCTCGGGCTCGATCTCGCCGTCGATGGGGGCGGGGTCGAGGTCGGCGTCGGCCTCGGTGGTGGCCTTGATGTCCTTCGCGCGGCCCGTGATGAGGTCCTTGAGGTCCTCGTCGAGGTGCCCGGAGGCGCCGGCTGCGCGCCACACGTTCTGGCAGTCCTCCACGCTGACCGCGTCGGCGAGCATCTGCTCGTAGTCCGGCCGCTCCGCGGGCGCCTGCTCGAGCTGCAGCGCGTCGCTGCTGCCAGCCTCGAGCTCGGCCGCTCCTGCCGGGGCGGCCGCTGCCATGACCTCGTTGAGTCGCTGCTTGGTGATGGCCAGGTCGAGGACGGGCACCACGTACTGCTTCGTCTCGCCGTTGCTGACGCTGGTGCGCTGCTGCAGCACGAGGTTCGCGGGCACGTAGTCCCCGACGAAGTTCGACAGCTCGACCATGTTCGGCAGTTCGGCCGCGGCGTTCCACCCGTGAGTCTCCAGGCGCCACACGCCGAGGGACTCGAGGTCGCGGAGCATGACGGACAGGCGCGTGGTGGGCTTCGCGTTGGCGTGCGCCGGGTCGTCAGGGTCGCACGGGGTGTCGGTGAGGACGTTGGTGTAGCCGTCGCACCGGTGGGTGCAGCCACCGCCGGACCACGTCTCCATCCACTGGGAGATGCCGCCCTTGACGGCGATGACGGGGATGGATCGCGCGTCGGTGATGACCTCGTACTCGGTCTTCGACCCGTTCTTCCACTCGCCGGCCGTGCCGCCGTAGAGCGTGGCGAGGGCTTCGATGTGGTCGCGGTTGCCGGAGGTGAACCGGAACCGGTCGAGCTTGTCCGGGCGGGTCTTGCCCGATCGGGTCGCGACCTTCTGGCCGATGCGGATGCGCCCATGCTCGGCGTGCCGGCGCTGGATGGTGAGGATGGGCATGGTCAGGCCGCCTTCGTCGTCTCGGTGGTGGTCTTCGGGGTGGCGGCCTTGCGGGTGCGCTTCGGCTTCGCCTTGCCCGTGGGGGTGATGGGGCGGTGATCGCCCCGGGCCACATCTGCGCCGGTGGAGTGCATCCACTTCGCGAGAGAGAGGCAGCCCTGGAACGCGTTCCACTCGGCGTCACCCGACGGCAGCGGGATGAGCTCGTAGGTGCGGCGCCGCAGGTTCAGCACGGCGGTGCCGACGATCCCCTTCGGCATCGCGACGATGTCCCCGTCGGGGGTCCACGCCTCCCGTGCCCGCCGGAGCGCGGTCAGCTGCAGGGCGTACTCCCCGTATACCGACGTGGCGGCTCGGGTCGCGCTGCTCTTGTAGTCGATGAGCCAGAGGCCGCGCTTCGCCGGGTCGTCGACGCGGTTCGTCGGCATGCCCGGGATGTGCCCGTCGAGCGGCAGGCGCACGAGGAGGTCGAGGGTGCCGGCGTACCCGAGTCCGGGGTAGGCGACGGTCAGCTCGGTCGCTTCGACGTCGCGCTGCAGGTCGACGTCGAAATCGGTGAAGAACTTGAGGAGCTGCTCGACGAACGGGGCGCAGTCCTCGTCGCCGTCCTCGTAGGCCAGGTCGACGCCCAGGACGTGGGCCTCGGCGAGGGCATGGACTCGGGAGCCCATGTCGGCGGCCTTGTCGCGGGCGACGGTGACCGATCGGGACAGGTCCTTGCGGACGGTCTCGGGGTCCTCGGTGCGCAGCCGGTGGGTGAGGATGGGCAGCTGCTCGATGGCCTCCTCGGCGACGATCTTCGCGGCCCAGGGGACGAGGGCGGGCTTGGCGCAGCCGACGGAGAGAGCGTTGGTGACGGAGATGAGCTGCTGCCCGGTCTGGGGGTGGTTGTAGTAGCGGCCCTGGGCGGTGGCTTCGGCGTGGCGGGGGCTGGTCATGACGGGTCCTTGGGGTCGTCGAGCCATCCGGCTCGGTGGGCGATGAGGGCGAAGACGCATCCGGTGATGAAGAGGGCCACGTCAGACCGCCTCGGGCAGCGCGTCGTGAGTGCAGTGGCGGCAGCACATGCCGGCCTGCTCGCACTCGCCCTGGTGCCGGCCGCAGGAGCGGCACGGGATCTCGGGGTCGTAGAGCTCGGGGTCGAGGTAGGGGTCCACGTCAGGCCTCCTCGTTCGAGAGTCCGCAGATCGGGCAGCGGCTGTTGTAGTGCGGGGAGTCCTGGTGGACGTGGCCCGCGACGTGGCGGGCGAAGAGGCCGAGGCCAGCCATGACGGTCATTGCGGCCAGGACGGCGAGCAGGGTGTCCACGTCAGGCACCGCCCTTCGGGGTGTCGCAGCCCAGGAGGACGATGAACCGGCCCCGCCCGTCGAGGGCGTCGTCGAGACCGACCTCGCGGACGGCCGCGCCGTAGGGCAGCCCGTCGACGGGGTGGACGGGCACGACGAGGAACGTGTCGTCGAGCTCCGCGGCGCTCGGCGCGACGCAGGTCCAGTCGCGCTGGGCGGCGTAGGCGCGAGCGAGGTGCATGGGGGACGGGTCCCGGTCTTCGTCGGCCAGGAGCGTGACGCTGGTGGTGTCGAGGACGGCGCCCTCGTTGACCCACGTGCCGGGCCGGTCCGGTCCGGGCGTCACGGTCGCGGTGGGGGCGTGGGCTGCAGCGGGCGAGCAGGCCAGGAGCGCGGCGACCGCGAGGGTGAAGGTGGCGGTGGTGCCCATGTCAGATCCCGTCCGCGTGGCCGGCGCAGTAGCCGTCGACGGCGTAGGCCGTGCAGGTCCCGACGAGGCAGATCTCGGGCTCCGCGGCGGCCTCCTGCAGCTCCTCGAGGACGCCCTCGGCTTGGGGCACGGTCAGCTCCCACACGGTGGTGGCGTGGGCGGTGAGTGACCCGGACAGGCGGTTCATGACGCGGTGGTGCTCAGCGACGGTCTCCGTGCTGGCGTGGGGGTGGCGGACCGCGGTCTGCAGGCGGGCGAGGAGGATCAGGTCGGCCATGTGGCGGCGGGTGAGGTCGCGGGCGAGCTGGCGGGCGGCTTCGTCGGTGAGGCGGATGGTCACGAGGAAGTCGTCGTCGTCGGTGACGGTGCGCTCGACGGCGAAGGGGGCGTTGAGGGTGACGCGGTCGGTGGGGTTGACGCCCGGGCGGATGCCGGCGCGGGGGGAAGTCGGGCCGGTCACCTGCCCGGGCGTCGCCTCCGGGGCCGGAGGGGTCTGTCGGCGGTCACGCAGGGCTTTGGCGTGCCGCTTGGCCTTGATGTGGTCGGGGATCCACTCGGCGTCGTGCGCGGCGTCGTGGCACTGCTCGTCGGGGCAGCGGGTCAGCCAGCCGCGGCAGGTGGGGCAGGAGTCGCCGTCCACGTGCATGTCGTCGTGGCAGTAGTTCCAGGCGTGGGCGCCGTGCGTGATGTCGGCGGTGATGCTGGTGGTGGTGTCGCTCATCTGAGAGACTTCCTTTCGATCTGGAGGGCCGGTTCTGACTTGGCGGTTGGGCCGGCCCTTCGGCATGTCGTGGGTGGGTCAGGCGGTGCGCTTCGCGGCGGCTTGGCGCTGGAGGCCGTGGACGATGTCGACGACCCGGGGGGGCGGAGGTCCGTGCCGCTTGAGCAAGCGCTCCGCGTACTGCTTCGGGGTCTCGCCCGGACGCATCCCGTCCGTGAGGGCGCTCATCAGGACGCCTTCTTCATGTGCTGGTTGTCGATCGACCCGCTGCTGGGGGACACACGGACCTCGAAGAGGACGGTGGTGGGGACCCCGAGGGCCTCCGCGATCTTGTCGCCGAGCTCTGCCGTGCAGGAGGAGCGTCGGCCCGAGAGGAGGTGGGAGATGAATCCTTTGGAGCAGCCGGCGTAGCGGGCTAGTCGCGCCAGGCTGAACTGGTCCTGCTCCATGAGTGCGCGGAGGGTGTCCGCGCTCTTGAGCTTCATGTAGGCCCCCTTCGGCCATCGGTTTCTGCGTGTCATCACTGTCCCTTGCTAGACGGTTATCTGTCAAGTAGTACGGGACGATGATGCGTCTACTGCTAGACGGTTGTCAAGCAAATGACAGCCGTGTGGTTCCTTAGGGCCTGTAAACACGCGGGATTTGTGCCGACGAACTAGTAGACGCGGGGCTACTGTCGGCGTGTCATGTGGTGGTAGACGGAAGGTTGGCGGGCGTGGTTGAGGATCGGCAGTCCAGGACGGAGAGTTCTGGCGTGCCCACGATCAGCGAGCTCATCGAGCGACAACGCCGCGATTCCGGCCTCTCCTACCGGGAGATGGCGGAGCGTGCGGCGCGTGCTGGCCTGCACATCAAGTTCCAGACCATCGCGAACCTCGCGACCACCCCTCCGAAGGAGTGGCCGAAGAGGGCCGAGACGATCCGGGCGCTCGCGGAGGGGCTCGACGTACCTGAGCGGCTCGTCGTCCTCGCGTTCGCGTGCTCGTTCGGTCTGGACGTCCAGCGTGATGAGTCGACGCTCGGACTGATGTTGCCGGCCGGGACGCGTCATCTCGATGAGGGCGTGCAGAGGGCAGTCGCCGCGATGGTGCGGTCGATCGTCGATGCTCGAGAGGACGTGGGGAACGATGACCGTTCCGCCGCCACCACACAGGCCCCGGGGAGCGGGGTGCCAACCAAGGATCAGCTGGCGGAGCTCCGCGCCCGGCAGGAAGACGCCGACGGGGAGTCCGTGGAGCACATCACGCGGCAGGCCGCGGACCGAGACGAGGGGGAGGGCTGATGGCAGCGACATACGAAGTGGTTCCGTACCTAGTCAAAGTCCGGGTGAAGGGCGACACGAGTGACGCTCTCCGCTGGAACGACTTTGATGCGGCCGGAACGTCTGTTCTCGACTACATCGCGCAAGCGGGACTTGCGCATCAGGGCGAGGCGAGGGTGGCCAGTGCACTAGATGACGCCGCTCTTCGGGTTGTCGGCGTGCAGCGAGAGGGCGACCGAGTCGTGGTGCTCACCGCCTCCTCTGGGCAGCGGGGCATCAAGCAGACGTGGGAGCGCCACGAGGACGGCAGTCGGAAGACGGACACCATCCATGAGGACGACTGGATGTATACCGAGTTCCGGCATGTCTTCTACTCTCCCGGCGCTGACTCTAAAGTCGGGGTCCTATTGGCTGAGCGGGCGATGGGGCGAGGGGCACTCACGCGGCTGCGGCTCATGCTCCACGCCTCGCTGAGGCATGCGCATCCTGACCTCGAGCTCGACATCAATCCGGCGATGTCCCCGGAGGCCATGGAGCGTTGGGCGAAGGAATCCGTGGTGAAGGGTCTGGTCCTAGAGCTGGTCAACCCGCAGACGGGTGAGACCCAGGCGGCCCCCACCATCGGCGGCAAGACGTTCTCTTCTGCCATCGAGATCAAGGCTCCCCGTCGCCAAGCTTGGGCTCTTTCGCTCTTCGGTGGGGTGAACGCGTCTCCGAGGGCTGTGCTGATGCAAGTCGTGCCGCACATGCCGGGGGTCACAGCCGACACGGCCGGTGCAGTCGCTGACCAGATGCTCGAGGAAGGCTGGCGAGTTTCGTTCGAACTGGCCCACGACAAGCGCAGGCGCAAGATGCGTGTAGCCACGAAGGCCGGCGTCACTCTTACGTTCCCTGCCGCGTTGGACTCGACCGGCGCAGAGATTGCAGAGAGTCGCGCCCCCAGCCACGACGAGTTCACCCGGGCATGTCGCAAGGCACTGGAGGAGATGGGCGAAGACGGGTTTCAAGTCGGGGACGTGAAGGGCTGTTCATGGGACTCTGCTTGGTGGGATACTCCGAACAGGGATCCACGATGGGCAAAGGCGGTGTGGGGTGTTCCCGAGTCAGAGCCCGCTGAGAGTTCCAGTTGACCAGTTCAGTGACGCTCCCACCCACTCAGGCGGGCGACGTCGGGTCCGCTGGGGCCAGTTCGGCTTGCTGATGCCAGGCGTGGTGGTGGGTCTGCTCGCTGCAGGGACAGGGATACGACTGGGGCTCGTCGCAGGACCTCTGCTTACTGCGACGTCGATCCTCACGGGCTTCACGTTCTCCATGGCGGTCGTGTTCTGGAACAAGACCATCGACGCCCGCAGAGACCCACGCTTCAGCACCAGTGCCGTTGCCTTGAACGAGATCGACACGATGCGTGTGCACTTGATCTACACGGTTGGGGTGGGTGTCGCGACCGTGCTGATCACGACCCTCTATCTTCTTTTCGGAGGGCTGGACCCGGCCCCCGGGACCTTCCTGAGTGTGGTCGCAGCTGCTGGTACGTCGGCCGCTGCAGGTCTAGTCGTCTACCTGATCACTCTGGTCGTGGCGTCCCTCTACCGATTCAATCGGGCCGCATTCCTTCTTCGACGCTGACCGCTGTCACCGGTGGGTGTCAGCATCCACGGCATGCACCTCCCACACCCGTGGCGGCGCCTGCGCGACCTGCACCACGTCGTCGTCTCCTGGCGAGACGACCTCCCCGAGCCCTTGCTCGGCGCCTCCGAGGGGGACCGGATCTGGCTCCGCTCGAACCTGAAGCAGGTGGAGCGCCGGTGTGTCCTCGCGCACGAGCTCGAGCATCACGACCGCGGCCACGAAGGATGTCAGCCGGAGCCGGTCGAGGCCGCGGTGCGCGCCGCGGCCGCGCGGTGGCTCCTGCCCGACCCTCACGGTCTGGCGGACGCCCTTGTCTGGGCCCACGGCGATATCGAGGCTGCAGCGGACGAGCTCTTCGTCACTCCGCGGGTGCTGCGGCACCGACTGGATGCTCGGCATCTACACCCGGCAGAACGGGCCATCATCGTGCGCCGGATCAACGAGCTGGAGGCGGGCGCGTGAGCGAGCTGGAGGAGCAGCTGCTGGATGTCTGGCGGCGGTGGCCCCACGATCACGAGCGGGATCGGCGGGTGAACGCCTACCTGTCGTTGGGCCTGTCGGAGACGCGGGCGGTGCAGGTCGTCAACCGTCTCCTGTCGGAACCGGCGGCATATCAGTACGATCCGGTGACCGTCGCAAGGCTGCGGCGGCTCAGAGACTCGAGGGTGAGGCGGGCAGCATGAAGCGTGTCAGGGGAGTGGCTGCGGTGGCAGTCGGAGCAGCGCTGGGGCTGGGCGGGTGCGGCATCGCACCGACCACGCCGACCACGCCGGAGACGACGACCGTGACCAGTAGCAGCACGAGCAGCGTTTCATCCGCGAGCGAGGCCTCGCCCAAGCCGTGGGCGAGTGTGGTGTCCGAGCAGGACTCAGACCTGTCGACGTTGATCGACGAGTTCGAGCGGGACTGCGCTTCACCCGCCCTCGACCTGGCGGCGATGTCCTGCGTGATGCAGATCGAGACAGCGAAGTTGAAGGGACAGATCCTCCGGAAGGAGTTCAAGGAGCTCGGGGACCCGCCGTCGGAGGTGTCGACCCTGGTCGACGAGACGTTGACGGCCGCGGACAACCTTGGCTCCATCAAGGTGTCGTCGGCGTGCAACGTAGAGAGCATCACTGCGGAGTCGTACTCCACGGACTGTGCTGGCGCTTCGGTCAGTGCCAAGCGAATGGGGAACGCGCTGCTGGACAAGTACGCGGCCTGGGACCCCTACGGGGCCTGACCTTCGGTCACCAGGTTGGGGTGACGGGGACGAACTCCGGCCGGAACGACTTCGTCGCCGGCGACGGATGCACCACCACCCGCACCGCGGCCCGCAGCAACGTCCGCTTCTGCTCGAGCGACGCCGCGCCCCACCACGCGCGCGGGTCGCGCACCGCCGAGGGGTCGATCCCCGCGGGCGTCGACAACGCCTTTGCCTTCGCGCGTGCCGCGCGGATCTGTGGCAGCAGCCGAGCCTCGATCTTCGCCAGCGCCGCGGGCGACACTTCGCCCTCCGCTCCCGCGATCGTGAACCCCTCCAGCCGGCGCTCGAGCGCATCCGCCTCGGCCCGGGCAGCCTCGGCCTCCGGTGACGGT
Organism: Janibacter terrae NBRC 107853; assembly: GCF_001591405.1. Taxonomy (GTDB): domain Bacteria; phylum Actinomycetota; class Actinomycetes; order Actinomycetales; family Dermatophilaceae; genus Janibacter; species Janibacter terrae. Next base: position 508,102 of record NZ_BCUV01000006.1, on the reverse strand, counting down.
GCGTCGATCGTCGACGCGTCGATGCCTTCGAGCAGCGCGAGGGTCACGTCGGTGACGTGCTGGTCGAGGGGCGCCTGTGCCCGCGCGATCTTCATGCAGTCGCGGCACGTGTAGTTCGGGCGGGCGCGCTTGGGGTTCAGGCGGCGCATCGGGCCACCGCACAGCCCGCACACGGCGATCCCGGACAGCAGGTGCACCGCGGTCGAGTCTGCAGTGAGGCGGCGGTTGCGGCCGGGAGCGTTGAGCAGCTCGCTGATGCGGTCGTGGTCCTCCCGGGAGATCAGGGCTGGCCAGGCGGCATCGCCGACGACCTCGCCCCGGTGTACGCGCAGGCCCGCGTTGGTGGGGGACAGGGCGATCCGACGGACGGTGACGGGCAGCCACGCGTCCGGGCGTGTGCGGTTGCGTGCCGGCCGAGGGATCGCGATGCCGCGTTCGGTGAGGTCCGCGGCGATGGTGCGCAGGGAGTGGCCGGCGATGACGCGGCGCGCGATCTCCTGCACGATCGGGGCCTGCTCCTCGTCAGGGACCTGCCGTAGGAGCGCCCCGGTCTGCGGGTCGTACTCGCGCCGATACCCGTAGGGGAGTTTGCCGTGGGGGCGGCCGGTGACGGCCCGGGCGCGGGTCGAACGTTGGATCCGCTCCGAGGTCCGCGCGGACTCGTCCTGGGCGAGCAGCGCGTCGAGGCCGGTGCGGAAGCGCGCATCCCTCGTCGTCAGGTCGTAGAGGGTGCCGGAGTAGCCCCATCGGACCGAGTGCTCCGCGCAGAGGTCGGCGAGCACGGCGTACTCGGTGAGCTGGCGGGTGGCGCGGCTCGCTTCCCACGTCAGGAGGGCGTCAATGTTGCCGGAGGAGACGGCGGCGGTCAGGTCGTCCCATCCTCGGCGGGCGCCGGTGGATCGCGCGTAGCGTGACGCGGACCCGGTCTCACGGATGACGTCGACCACTTCCCACCCTTCGCGGTCAGCCCACTGGCAGCACTCGGCGATCTGCTCGTCGAGGGACCGGCCTTCACGGTCGATGCTGACGCGGGCGTAGATGAGCGTCTTCATGGCGTCGAACGTACTTCCGACCTGTGACAACGTTGGCTCCCTGTGTGGCTCATCCGTGGGTGACGTTTGCTGGGGCGATAGTTCCACAGGGGTTGTACTGACGTCGAGGAGGGGCGTGGCCGGCGCCGTGGCGGCTGGCGTCAGCGTTCGGTGATCGGGGTCAGGCGTGCTGCCCACCAGCGGAGCATCCGGGCCCGCTGAAGGTACTCCTGGCGGGGAATGCCCTGCTTGTGCTTGGTTTCGTCCAGGGTTTCCTCGAGGAGCTCGAGCTCGTCGGTGATGAGGGTCCGCAGGTAGGAGGTGCGGTTGCGGCAGGTGGTGGAGCAGTAGAGCGTGAGATGGCCGGTGCCGACGTAGTCGACGGGGCCGGCGCACTCCGGGTTCATGCACGGCGCGGTCGCCCCGACGGGATGAGCGTCCATCTCGAGAGCCATCCGCGCGGCCCGGACTCGGACGTCGTCCACGTGCTCGCCGAGCAGGGGTGTGATGCCGGAGGGGTAGCGCGCCATGACCGTAACTCTAGGACTCGCAGCCCACGCCGTCGCCGTCACGGTCCAGGTGGTCGCCGTAGCCGGGCTGGCCACGGTAGACGGGCGCGGCGCCCGCGGCCTTCGCGGCGCTGCAGTTGTCGTAGTAGGCGGCCGGCGGTGCCGCCGGCGGAGGCGGCGGGGGCGCCTGCGTGGTCGTCTTCGGGGCTTGGGTCGTCAGGGGCTGCGGCGCCCGGGCGGTCGACGACGAGGTCGGCTTCGGCTTCGGTGAGCTCGACGTCGTGCGGCTGGGCTGCGTCGACGACTTGGACGAGCTCGAGCTCTTCGTCGTGGTGGTCGTGCTCGTCGTCGTCGACCTGGTCGTCGTGCTCGAGGTGCGGGTCGTCGTGGTCGTGCTGGTCGACACCAGCGGCCGGCGCTGGTCCGTGTCCTCCTCGTCGCCGAACACACTGCCGATGGCGCCGAAGCAGCAGCAGATCAGGATGACGAACCCGACGATGCCGCCGCCGATCGCCAGGAGCTTGTTCTGGGCCTTGCTGCGACGACGCTGGGTCGTGGTGATGCGAGCCATGATCTTCCTCCCCGAAGATGCCTAGCGGGTCGGCAGTGGCGTGCCCCCACAGCCGGAGAGTATCCGGTTCAGAGCTTCCTTTTCGGGCGGGGTGACCCACAGGTTGTGCTTCTTCTTCACGGCCACCTGGCGGGCGGCATAGTCGCACCGGTAGGGCTTGCGGGGTGGGAGCCAGGTCGCGGCGTCCCCGTCGCCCTTCTGCGCGTTCGTCGGCCCGTCGACCGCGAGCAGGTTCAGGGGGTCGTTCGCGAAGTTCTGCCGCTGCTCCGGCGTGAGCTGTTGCGCGCCGGTCTGCCAGGCGTTGGACAGCGCGACAACGTGGTCGATCTGCACCGCGCTCGAGGTGGCTTGGCCACGGACGAAGGGGATACTGCGGCCGGTGTAGGGGTCGCGGAGGGTGCCGGAGAGGGCCACGCAGTCGTTGGTGCCGGGCTTGATGACGACGTCGGTGAGGTCGCGCCGGAGGATGTCGTTGCGGGTGTCGCAGCCGTTGTGGCCGTACTGCTCGGTGACGTCGTCGGACCAGGCTTGCCCGAACATGGCGCGGTCGTACCTGGTCTTCGGGGCCCGGCCCTTCACCGGCAGCTGCGCGAGCACGGTCAGCGTGGCGGACGTGCCCGACGGTGTGGTGGTGGGCTTCGGCGTGTTGCTGGTCCTCGAGGGCTCGGGTGTGGCCGTGGCGGTGACCGTCTCGGTCTTGGTGACGGGCGGCTCTTCCACGACGACCACGACTTCTTCGTGCGTGGCGGTGACCGTGGTGGTGATCGCCTCGGGCTCGCTCCCGGCCGGGACGGCGCACCCGCTGAGCGCGAGCATCGCGACTGCCGCCCCCACGATCCCCTTCGTCATGCGGTCAGGATGCCACTGCGCGGTGACAGTCCCAGTCGTTGGGTGGCGGGTCGCCGGGTCCGGTCCACTTGCGGAGGCTGTAGCGGCGCACCGCGCGGCCGTTGATGACCGTGTCGGCGCCGGTGTTGCCGGGGATCCACAGGCGCCACCCTTCGTCGGCGAGCTCGCAGGCCCAGGCTTCGGGGTCGTCGCCGGGGTGGAGGTCGCGGAGGGTGTAGCGCCACATGAGGCGGGATCGTGGCACGCAGGTACGACAAGAGCGCCCCCTTCACCGTGGTGGCGAAGGGGGCGCTCAGTGGTGTGAGTAGGGGCGCAGCACCCCCGCCATCGGGGGGGAGGCGACGGGGGTGCTGCTGGCGGTCGGGTCCCCTCTGCCTGTGCTCGACCGCCGCGACCCGTTCGAAGGGCAGGGTCGCGGCACAGCGTAGGGCACCGGTGTCAGGGTGTGTCGTCGGGCTCGCCCGGGTCGGCCGGCGGCAGCGGCGTGGGCAGGGCGGACCCGTCGAGCTTGGCTCGCATGATCCACGACGCGGCCGTGGTGAGTGCGGTCTTGGCGAGGGTGACGCCGATGACGGCCCACGCCTCACCGCTGGTGATGTCGGCGTCGGGGAGCCACGCGAGGAGCGCGGCGGCGAGCGCAACGAGGACGTCGGTGGCGAGCCCCTGCAGGAGGGTGCGCCACGCCCGGTTGCGGGCGTCGGTCTTGAGGGCGTGCCGGGAGGCGCGAGTGGGGGCGGTCATGACGTGGCTCCGATCTTGGGCGGGTATCCGTAGTTGAGGGCGACGGGCTCGAAGTCGAGGCCGCCCTTGACGCAGCCGAGTTCCTGCTCGATGAGCCGGACCGCGTCCCCCTCGTACTCGCGGCGCACGTAGGCGAGGGTGACGTGGGGCTTGTACTCGGGGTGGGTGTCGATGTGCGGCAGGAGCGAGAGGCGGGCGTGCGCGTCGCGCAGCTGCTCGGTGAGTGCGAGGTGGGCGACGATGCAGGAGTAGGGCTCGTCGTCGAAGGGGGAGGGGAAGACGCCGACGTGGGCGGTCTCGATCGTGCCCGGATCCCACCCGTCGAGGGCCTCGTCGATGTCCTCGCGGATGGTGTGGGCGTTGTCGAGGAGGCCGTAGAGCAGGGTGACGTGCCCTTCGTCCTGCGCGCCGCTGATCCATCGCCGGTCCGGGTGCGGCGAGGAGTAGAGCCACGTCGCGGGCAGGAGACGGCTGATGGGCGGGCTGGTGACGTCGAGCATGACGCAGCCGAGCGCTGAGACGGTGATGCCGCGGCGCTGCAGGGCCTTGAGCTCGTAGGCGTTCATGCGGAGGCTCCGATCTTCTTGGGCAGGAGGCGCAGGGCGCCGTACAGCGCGAGGAAGGCGCCGGCGGCGAGCAGGCCGAGGGCCTGGACGATCACGGCGTCGTGGTCCGGCACCGAGAGGTAGTCGGCGACGTGGTCGAAGAGGCCGCGCTTCACGACTCGGTCCGGTCGATGAGCCGGTCGACCTTGTCCTCGATGTCGTCGAGTTGGTCGTCGGTGAGGCCCTGCCGGCGGGCGACGGCGCGAGCGACCGCGAGTGCCTTCTGCGAGTCGCGGGCCGCGGCGCCGGCGCGGGTGTAGCCCCAGATGAGGATCTGGTTGCGGGTGCGGGGCTTGGTCTCGCCGGGGATGCTGACGGACTCGGACCAGTGGGCGGTGATGCCGTCGCGGACGGCGGCGGCGATGTCGGAGAGGGAGGCCATGTCGGTGTCGTCTTCCTGTGAGGTGGTGGTGGTCGTGCCGCCGAGGTGGCGGAGCAGGGTGTCGATGGGGAAGTTGCCGGGGTCGCCGTGGTCGTTCTCGGGCGCGTGCTGGTGGCCGCAGATGCCGCGGAAGGTCATCCACCTGGTGTGGGACATCCGCACCCCGTTGGACAGCCCGTAGGACGAGGGGATGCGGCCGGCGTTGTAGTCCTTCCACGTCACGTCGGAGGTGTGCGGGATGCCGTACTGGCGCATGATCGGTCGCAGGTAGTCGGCGAGGGCGGCGAGCACCTGGTCGTCGGCGTTGGGCCAGAAGTACAGGCCGCTGCGGGACTCGTCGCAGGTGCCCATGAGCTCGAACTGCAGGACGCCGGTGGTGTTGGTTTGCACCCCGCCCGCGCGGTTCGCCAGGGCCTTGCCGAACTGGCCGAAGGGGATGTGCTCGCGGACCTCGATGCCGACGCCGGGCAGCGGCTTGATCGTGGCGTGCGGCGCGGACCCGCCGCCGCCGTAGGACGGCCAGCCCCACCCTTCGGTGGTGTGCAGCAGGACCATGCGTGGCGCGTCCTGCTCCCCGGACGAGTACCGCTGCGTGGTGCGGTCGACGGTGACGCTCATGGGTGGACTCCTTCGGGCAAGACGAAACCCCCGGACCGGGATGGCGCGGGGGCGAAGGGCGAACGGGGGTCAGGCGTCGAGCGTGGGAGGCATGGGCGGCGCGGGCTGCTCCCGGTGGATGTGCCAGCGGTCGACGAGGCCTTGGTACCAGTCGGCCCACGCGGTGCGGATGGTGCGGACCTCGCGTCGCAGGGCCTGCACCTCGGTGTCGAGTGCGTCGAGTCGGGCCCGGTCGGCGTCGCGGTCGGCACGGTGCTTCCTGCGGTCCTCGTCGGCCTCGCGTCGCACCCGGGTCAGGTCCTCACCGAGAGAGCGCTGCACGATGTCGAGGGCGTCGGTCATGGACTGCGCGGCCTGCGCGGTCGCGGCCTGGCTGCGGGGCACGGCGGAGCGGCGCTTGTCCCAGCGCACGATCAGCCATGACGCGCCGGAGCCGAGAGCGACGAGGAGCCCGGTCAGGGCGGTGATCTGCCCGCCGTCCATCACAGGTCTCCGTGGGTGCGGATGGCGGTGCGGGTCGTGGACTCCTCGCGCAGGGTCGCCACGAATCTCACGGCGTGCGCGCCGGCGACGAAGAGGGTGACGGCGTAGGAGATCGCGGCGCCGGGGTGGATGACGGCGACGGCGAGCGAGTAGGCGCCCCACGAGGTGATGGCGGCGACGAGCCCGACGCGCTCGATCATCCAGCCGCGCATCAGGTCCTCACCGTCGTCGAAGACGCCGGCGATGACGAGCGTGTTGCCGACGACGCCGGACGCGCCGACGAGCCACGCGACGGTCGAGGGCAGGTCCCGCATGGTCGGCGAGATGGTGATGGGCGCCCCGAGCTCGGCTGCTAGGAGGGCCGCGCACGCGATCAGGCCAGCGGCGGCCATGAGGACCTCGTAGGGGTGTGCCAGGACGTGGTCGATCTTCCGTGGCGGGTGGGAGCCCCGATAGATGCGGTTGGGCATGTCGCTCCTCATCGTCGGCGCTCCTGGTGCAGCAGGCGCCGTGAGCAGGAATGCTCAGGCGGCGGCCTGGGTGGGGTGGGAGGGTGGTGCTTGGCCGCCCCGGGTCCTGCACGACTCGGGGCGGTCCTGTCAGGTCAGGGCGTCTTCGACGGCGGCGCGGAGGGTGTCGGGGTCGGCGCCGGACTCGACGGCTGAGCGGGTCAGGTCGGCGAGCTGCTCGGGTGCGGCGGTCACGCGGGCGCGGCGTTCCTGTTCGGTGAGCACGTCGCGGCGGAGGGTGTCGAGGTCGTCGTCGGTGAGGGCGGTCAGGTCGGGCATGGGGTGTCCTCTCGGGTCAGGCTGGGGTGCCGGGCAGGGTGGTGGGCCACGCGTCGGGGGTCGCGTAGGCGACGGTCAGGGTGACGAAGGCTCCCGAGGCGGTGATGCCGTAGAAGCGGACCTGCCCGGTGGTGAGGACGAGGGCCTTGGCGAGCGACGTCGGGCCGATGTGGTAGGCGGCGGCGGCGTGCCACTTGGGCCGGAAACCGACGGGGAGGGTGTCGGCGTCGATGTCCCCGGTGCCAGCGGGCAGGCTCCCGTAGTACTGGACGAAGACGGTCGAGCCGACCCTTTGCACCTTCGTGCCGCCGGTCAGGGCGCGCCAGCCGGTGTCGCGCTGCTCGGCCGCGCCTATCGCTGTGCGTGCGGCGGCGGCGTCCGTGGCGGTCATCACGGCACGGCCCGTGGTCGTGGCGTCGCTGACCTGCGCGGCCGCGACGGTCGGGGCGGGTGCCATGACGGTCGCCTTCGACACGGTCCCTGCGGCGGCCGTCGACCCGGCCGTGGTCAGGTGGATGCCGTCGGACGTCATCGCGGGCGTGAGCGTCTCGTCATCCGTGGACACGGCCGCGCTGACCTCGGACACCGACCGGGCCGCGAGAGGACGCCCGCGCAGCCACGTGTTGTAGTCGCGGCGCACGGTCTCCATCGCCCCGGTGACGCCATCGCGGGGGGTGATAGTGCCCAGGTGCAGCGGCGCGCCCAACACGAGCTTGGCGGCGTCGGCGACCTTGCCCGCGTTGGTCTGCAGCGTCGCGAGAGTCGCGCCGCCGAAGATGTCGTTGGAGCCGAGGACGAGGACGGCCGCGTCGGGCCTGCCCGCGCCGGGGTACATCGACCACTTGTAGGCGGTCGAGTCACCCCACGCGGACAGCGCATCACCGGACGCGCTGTAGTGCGAGACGAGGACGCCGTTGGTGCGTCCCCAGATCGCGGGCCACGAGTCGGCCACGCCACGGGTGGAGCCGACACCGGAGGCGATGGAGTCGCCGATGACGGCGAGGGTGGGCGTTGCGGCGGGCACCTCGGCCTCCACCCACCAGTGCAGCGGCACCGACGACGACGCGGTGACGGCGGCGGCGTTGTTGCCCGCGTCGGTCTGCGTCGTGGTGTGCCCGACCGCGAAGGTCTGCTGGACCGTGGACGTGCCCGAGACGGACCATGCGGCGCCGATGAGCGTGGACGACGACGCGGGGATGGGGGTGCTGATCCACTCCGAGACCCACTCGCCGGCCGATGCGCCCGCGCTGCCGTTGGAGACCTTCGTCGGTGCGGACGCCCACGTGCCGGCGGTCGCACCCGCAGCGCCGACCCACACGCCAGACACGGTGACCGTGCCGGAGGGGGAGCCGAAGCGCGGGTTGACGTTGGTCGCGTGCAGGCGCCAGCGGGAGACGGCCACGCCGGGGTGCACGGGCAAGCGCACCCCACCCGTGGTGCCCGTCTGCGTGGCCGCGCCCTGCCCGACCGTCAGAGCCAGCGGCACCCGCCGCCACCCGGCAGGGGAGCCGCCAGACCCCGCGGCCGCGATCTGCGGCTGCAGGGCCTCCACGGCCGCGCCCTGATCCATGCGGGACCATGCCGTCCACGACACCGACCCCTTGAAGCGAGACCACTGCTCGCTCGCGAGACCGATGGCGGTCGCGACCTGCAGGATCGCCGACGACGCGAGCACCGTGGTGTCGATGCGCCACGACACTCCCGCCCGGGGGGTGTTGGCGACGCCGTGCACGGCCCACGCCATGCGCGAGCCCATCGACGTCCAGGTGTCGGCGTTGTCCCCGGAGATCGACGCGACGGGCACCGCGGCAGCCTTGGCCTCGCCAGCGGTCTGCGCGACACGACCGATCGCCGCGTCCGTCGAGTCAGCCGAGGCCATCCCATTGTTGATGACCGCGCCCGGGTCGCCGGAGTCGAAGACCTGCAGGCCCTGCGGTGTGGTCCGGTCTGCCATCAGGAAGCCTCCAAGGTCCATGCGGGGGTGTGCCCGGCGTCGTCAGGTGTCAGTGCGGACGGCAGCGCCCAGCCGATCTCGCGGCCGGACAGGCTCATCGACAGGCCCGAGCCCACAGAGAAGTCCTCGTCGATGCCGGTGGTGAGCATCACCACGCGCACCCCGGTCCGGTCGGCGTCCTCGATGGTGATGACGTCGCCGAGCTCCACGCGCAGGTCCGGGGCGACCGAGACGTCCGTGGGGCACGGCTGCTGCTCACCCATCTGGTAGCGCAGGAAGGTGTGCAGGAGGGTGCGGCGGTCCCCGTTCTGCACCCACCAGCCCGCGTCGTGCTCGTACATCTGCACCGTCGCGTAGTCGCCGGGCACCGTGTCGACGATGGTCTCCCGCTCGAGGCGGTAGACCCGCGCCTTCGCCTTCACGTCCGGCAGCGGGAGGCCGCGGTAGCGCTTGGGGACGCTGGTCAGTTCCTCGGGGACCATCGTCACGACCGACTGCGACGGGTCGAGCGTGGCCCACGGGGCGACGCGCACCTCCCACGCGCGCGGCCCGTCGACCGTCATGGACGTGTCCAGGAACGCGGCGGGCACGTTGGTCGAGTCGGCCGTGTCGCTGATCTGCATCCCGCCGATGACGGTGTTGCGGAGGATGTCGAGGCGGTTCGTCGTGGTCGTCACCCGGTGCGGGGACGCGTCGAGCGAGATCCAGTCCTCGTCGTCGGGGATCTCCACCGTCGTGATGTCCTCCTCGCCCGCGGAGAGGGTCTGCGCGCGTCCCTGCCACACCCGCCACTGCGCGTACCGGCCGCGCTGGATCTTCGGGTGCTGGTGCAGCACGCGCACCTGCCGGGCGACGTGCATCCCGTCGTCCTCCCAGTCCACGTCCAGCAGCGCGTCACGAGAGGACAGGGTCAGCACGGACCCGACCGCCTCGAGCACGCCACGGGCCGCGATCTGCAGGCGGCCGTCCATGTCGATCCACACCTGCCCGCACGTCGCGCGCGCCCACGACGAGAGCAGGTCCACGGCGGTCGAGTCCCACACCTGCGGGGCCGCGTCCCACCGCTCAGGGGTCTCACCGACGCGCTGCACCGCGTTGGTCGGCGACGTCGGGACGTCCAGGAGCATCCACTGCGTGCCCGGGTTGGCGAGCACCTGCACCCACCCGAGGATGCCGGTCCCGTACACCCGCACCCGCGAGAAGGTCAGTGACGCGTAGGTCGGGTCAGACGGGGGCGTGGCCGTGGCCTGAGCGCCCGTGTCCGTGCGGACCGTGATGCCCATCGTGCCGCCGGCCGTGGTCGTCACCCGCAGCCCCACCCGGGTCGCCGCCCCCTTCGCGAGGGTGCCGCGCTCCGTGATCGTGCCGCCGTCGACCGTCCCGAAACGGATCGATCCGCCCGAGTCCGTCAGCACGTAGGCGCCGTAGCCAGCCTCCGACGTGACCTGCACTCGCATCGACGTGCCCGCCGCCTGCGTGTGCAGCGCCATCGTCAGCTCGGGGATGCTCGTCGTGCCCGTCGTGTCCCAGATCGCGGAGGCGTCCTTGATGGCCTGCCACTGCGACGTCCACGCGATCGTGGGCCCGCCGTCGCCCGCCGAGTTGGTGGACGACTGCAGCGACCCGCGCTCGGGCCACAGCGACCCGACCATCGGTGCGGAGAAGATCGCTTCCCACCGCATCTGCGGGGTGGCGTACCACCCGGCGGCGCGGGCGGCCCGGTCCAGCAGCCACTCAGCGCACGCGCGGGGGCGGCGGTACTCGCCGCCGTCGGCCAGCGGCGGGTGAATGTCCAGCATCGGACCGGACGAGACGACCACGCCCAGCTTGTCGACCTGGTCCCGCACGGGGATCGTCACCGAGCGCGACGAGAAGGACCCGGTGGCGCGCTCCGTGATCCCGGTCAGGCGGCGCCACGACTGGCCCTCGCCGTCGGTGATGTCGATGGTGACCGGGGTGCCCGAGCGCGGGGGGAAGTCGCCCTGGCGGCCCCACGGCTCGGGGCTGAGCGACGAGGCGACCGCGTCCCGCAAGATCGTGATGGACCCCGACGTGGACATGCCGCCGCCGTGACCCGAGGGGTGCCCGTCGATCATCGAGTGCGACAGGCGCATCGACTCCACGAGCACGGGAGGGCCGCCGTTGAAGCGGGCGACCACATCGAAGTGCCGGACGTCGCGGTCCGGCCAGTTCCCGGGCCGCATCAGGGAGCGCCGATCTCGGTCACGGTGAACGCGACGGACGCGCGGCGACCGTGCGCGAAGCCCGGGTCAGGGACAGCCCACGTCGTGTCCAGGGACTCGTCGGTGACGACGACCGTGGACGCGCCACCGCCGATGGACCAGTCCACGGGCCCGGACGTCCACGTCACCTGCGCGCGCGCCGCGACGCTGGCGTTGGTCGTGAAGAGGCGGACCGCGACAGCGTTGGACGGCACCTCGGCGGGCGTGAACGTCTTGTGCGACCGGCGCAGCACGTCCACGCCGGTCACGGTGTTGCCCGCGAACTGACTGATCGCGACCCGGTTGGAGTCGAGGAACTGTCCGTTGACGCGCGCGGACGTGCCAGCCACCCACGCGGCGACCGTCACCGGCAGCCCCTGCACGACCGGGGCCGCACCCGAGATCATCGACTGCGCGACGTTCGACTGCACCACCGTCGCCGCCGCGTACCCGCCACCATCCAGTGGGTAGCGGCCAGCCATCGACACCGAGAACTGCGCGGCCACCGTGTCCTGCCACAGGCTCGAGCGCGGAGTCAGAAGGTTCGTCACCTGCGCCCACGGCTCCACCCACACATACGGCGGGCGCAGACCCGCGAGCACCTCACCGAGGGCCGCGACGTCCTTCACCAGCTCGTCCGGGCCACCGATCGACCACGACCGCGGGGCGGTGCGACGCGGCGACAGCTGCGCCAGGACACGCCCAGACAGGGTCTCCGACAGGCTCACCCGCGGCTGCGACGTGCGCTTGTGCTCGCCGACGTGCAGCAGGATCGGGTGCAGGCTTCCGACGTGCCCGATCCAGTAGAGGCCGCACAGGTCATCCGCCATTGAGTGCTCCTGTCCGTGCCGAGCCGTGCCGGCGGTTCGCAACCGAATTGGCGCGGGCCAGCTTCACGCCGTCGATCTCGATCTCGACCGGGCGTCGCGCCACTCGCGCGATGAGAGCCGCGTCCTGGGGGTGCAGACGCGCGATGACCTGCGAGTTGCTCGACCGGCCGGACGCGCCGCCGTAGGACTGCGCGGGTGTGACGTAGGTGCGGCCCAGGTGCTTGCTGGGGGAGCGCACGAACGCGCCCCGGCCGTTGAGCGACCCGGAGCTCGTGCCGCCTTCGGCGGTGCGGCCGTTCAGGCCACCTGAGCTCGTGCCGCCCTCGGCGCCGCTGGCGCGGAGCGCCTCCCACTCGGCCTGCTTGCGCAGGTAGTACGCCGAGTGGTGCCACACGCCACCAGCGGCCATCTGAGTGATCTGGTCGAGCGGCACGACGGCCTTGCCGAAGCGCCGCGCGGTCTCCGCGAGGATCGCCTCCGCGCGGCCCCGCAAGTCCGGCCGCTCTGGAATATAGGACTCCCACTTGGAGCGGGTGTCCTCGGCCATGAGGATCCCGCGCGTGGACGTCGGGTAGATCCCGGGCCGCACGGACCCGCCGGGGCGCATCCCGCCGGCCGCCATCGGCTCGACACCTACGATGCCGCCCGCGGCCTTGAGGCCGACGTTGCGGTGCTGCGTAGTGACCGTGACTGTCTTCGGCTGGATCGCGTTCATCGCGGCCTGCACGCCCGCCAGGGCCGCCAGGGCCGCGCCCGTGTTCGCCTCGATCGTGACCGTCCGTGAGGGCGGCACCTCGTAGATTTTGTTCTTGAACTGGACGACCCGGCCGCCGGCGGCGGTCGACCCGAGCTCGGTGACGGTGACCCACTTGCCGTCGACCTCGGCGATGGACGTACGGAATTGGTCGACGCGGCCCTTCGCCGCCCACGAGGACCCGGCCTCCGTGACGGTCACCGTCTTGCCGGTGGTGTCGCGGATCATTTCGTTGAAGGCCATGACGCGCGCCTTCGCTGGCGTCGCGCCGTGCTCCGTGACAGCCACGTCCTTGCCCTTGGGCAAGCCGAACAGAGTGCTCGTGAAGTCCAGGACCTTGCTTCGGGCCTCGGTCGAACCGGTCTCCTTGACCTGTGCCTGCGCGACCTGCCCGTCGATGTCCTTGATCTTGCGCTGCAGCTCCTGCGTGTCCGCGGACGCCTTCGTCGTGTCGACCTTGACCTTCGCGGCGACGTCGACGCCCTCGAGCTTGAACAGTTCGTCGGCGAGCGCCTTGGCTTCCTTCTTCGGGATACCGAGCGCGGTCGCGTACTCCATCCACCGCTTGCGGCCCTGCGACAGGATGCCCTGCGCCTTGTCGACGTCGCCCGTGGCGGTGAAGACAGCCGCAGCCCACTCCTGCGTGGAGTTCGCCAGATCGTCCAGCGCCGCCTCGTTCGCGCGGCCGGCCTCCGTCGAGATGTCGAGGGTGTGCCCGTTCTCCTCGATGGACTTGCCGACCGCGTCAAGGGCCGCCTGGTACTCGCGCGCGGACCCGCGCTCTCCAAGCGTCGCGTCGCCGAGGCCCTTGATGGCCTTCGTGAGCTCCTCGGCGTCCTCCGCGGCCTGGTCCATGTCGGCGCCCAGGGCGTCCACGTCGTCACCGAGCCCGGCCGTGTCGTCGCCGGTCAGCTTCGCCTGGTTGCCGGCGGCTGCCTGCGCCTCCGTGAGCAGCGGCAGCTTCGACCGGAGCTCGTCCGTCGACACGCCAGCAGCGTTGGCCTTCGCCGCGAACTGCCCGAACAGCTCCTCCGCGACGTCACCGCGGCCCTGGGACACCAGCCCGGAGAGGACCGTGTCGAGCTGCGTCAGGGTCTTGTTGGACTCGTCGACGGTCGTCTGCATGTCCGCGGCACCGAACGAGATGGCCTTGAAGACGCCGTCGAATCCGCTGGACGTGGAGTCCATCCAGTCGGGGTTGAAGGCCACGCGCAGGGCATCGTCGAAGGACGAGACGTTGTCCTGCATGTAGCCCATCTCGGCAGCGTTCGCCGCGATGGAGTTGTTGAAGACGGCCACCGCGTCGTCGGCGTCCAGGACGTTCTTCGTCAGCTCCTCGACGCCGACGGCGCTGCCCTTGTCCTGCAGGAGCGACCCGACGGTGCCGACGGCCGCGGAGATCGCCAGGGTGGTAGCGAACCCGCGGGCGGCCTTGGCTGCCCCGTCCAGGCCCCGCTCGACCTTGGGGGTGAGCATCCCGATCTCGTCGAGGCGGTTGCGGAAGTCGTGGGTGGCGCCGACGGCCTTGACCGCTGCTCCACCGAGCAGCCCCACGCCGGCTGTCACACCGGCGACGCCAGTGATGGTGGACTGAACGGGCTCGGGCAGGCTCACGAAGGCGTTGGCGAGGCCGGCGACCTTCTCGGCGCCGGCCGCGAACATCGGCCCGATCACGGAGCCGGCGTCGATCGCGGCGTCCCGCATCGTGTTCTTGGCGATCTGCAGCCGCGACTCGGTCGTGGCGTACCGCTTGCCGGCCTCCTCGGCCAGGGCCGCGTTCTCCTCCCACGCGGTCGCGCCGAGCTTGAGGGACTCGGTGACCAGGTCGGACGCGCCGGCCGCGCGGAGCAGCACCTGAGCGTTCTGGGTGCCGCCGAGGCCGACCGCGTCGAGCGCCGCTGCCGCGTCGCCGCCGGACTCTCCGATGCGGCCCAGGCCCGTCACGAACAGGTTCGTGGCCTCGATGGGGTCCTTGCGCCACGCGGTGGCGAACTCGGACGCGGACACGCCCGCGATCTCCGCGAAGGCGTCCAGCTCCTCGCCGCCGGAGATGACGGCGGAGTTCATCTCGAGCAGCGCGCGGGACATGGCGCCGCCGCCGAGCTCGGCCTCGATGCCCACAGAGGACAGGGCGTTGGACAGGGCGAGGATGTCGGCTTCGGTCGCGCCGATCTGCTTGCCTGCGCCGGACAGCCGCAGCGCCATCGACATGATGTCGGCCTCGGTCGAGGCGCCGTCGTTGCCGAGCGCGACCAGCGTGGCGCCCAGCCGCTCGTAGCCCTGCACGCCTTCGCGGGACGTGGTGCCCATCACGTTGGAGAACTTGGCGAGGGACGTGGCGGCTTCGTCGGCGGTCAGGTTCGTGGACTCGCCGAGCGCGACCGCGGTCTCGGTGAATCCGAGGATGTCCTCGCGGGCCACGCCGAGCTGGCCGGCGGCCTCGGCGACGGCGGCGAGCTCCTCGTGGGTGGCGGGCAGCTCCTTGGCCAGCCCGCGCAGGCCTTCCTCGAGCTGGGCCATCTGCTCGGGGGTGCCGTCCGTGGTCTTGGTGACGCCCGCCCACGCGGACTCCCACCCGATCGCGGCCTTCGTCGCGAGCCCCAGGCCGCCGGCGACGACAGCCCCACCGAGCATGGCCTTGGACGAGAGGTCGTCCCACGCGGCCCGGTTGGCGTGGATGGACGTCGTCAGCCGGTCCAGGCCACCGCCGGACCCGGACATGCCCCGCTCGGCGGCGGTGACGCCCTTGACGGCCTTCTCGTACCCGTGGACGGCTTGCTCGCCCTGCTTGAATCCGGCGACGGCCTTGGTCGCGTCGACTTCGAGGCGGGTGCGGATGACCTGCGTCACGGGCCCTCCCTTCCGGGGGTGGTTCGGTCAGGCGTGGAAGGGCGGTACGTGGATCGGGTATGTCATCGCGTGCTCGAGGACCTTGTCGGGCGTGACGTACTGGCGGTGCCCAGGAGGTGCCGGCCGGTCACCGCGGCGCTTGTCCTCCCGCTCCAGGGCCGCGCACCCTTGGCAGGTGGCGCCGTGGACGTGGAGGTGGCCGGCCGCGTCGGGGTCCATCGCGTAGGTGCGGGGCGTGCCGCAGGAGGGGCACAGGTCGTCTTCGTAGGCCTGCAAGGCGAGGAGGAGGAGCCGGTCGCGGCGCCGCCACTTCGCTCCGGGGCGCCGCTGCCCGCGCAGGACGGACAGCGGCTGCCCGATGGAGCGGGCTGCTCTCAGCTCTTGGAGGAGGTGTCTCCAGCGGGGGAGGCAGAGGGCGGCTGCGAGAAATCCGGCTCCACCCCGGCGGCGGTCGCATCGTTGAGGGCGTCGATGATCGCCTCCCACTGCAGGGCGCCGATCTTCTCGGCCATGACGCCCCACTGCTCGAGGGTCAGCACCTGCCCGGGGGCGTCCGGGTGGACGCGGGGGTCGAGCTTGTAGACCTGCGCGCAGTGCGCGATCGCGGACTGGTTGTACTCGTCGAGCTCGCCGTTGCCGGCCTTCGCGTCGGCGGCGGCCTGCCGGCGGGTCGCGCGGGTCAGGCCCTCCACGCGCACGTAGACGAACGTGGACTTGGCCTGCTCCTCCAGGTCGACCAGGCGGGCGCGGGCCTCTTCCAGCTCGGGGGACTCCGTGGTGGCCGCGCGACGCTTCGCGGGACGGCCCTCGGCCTTGGCGTCGACCTGCTCACGCTCCAGGACGAGGATCTCGCGGAGCTGCTCCTGGATCTGCTGGCCGAGGGCGCGGTTCTGGGCGATGGCGACGGTCTTGGTGGGGTTGACGACGCCGGCGATGAACGCGTCGAAGTCGAACTGGTCGAGGTCGGCGGGCTTGGGCTTGGCGGCCTGGGGGGTGGTGGTGTCGGGCACGACGGATCTCCTTGGTGAGGGTGGGGCACGGGGCGGGCACGAAGGGAAGATGCTTGGACCGGTGGCTGCCGCCGTGCCCAACGGCAGCCACCGGCGTTCAAGGGAGCGGTCAGACGCCGCCGGCGACGATGGCCTTGTCCCGGGCGGGGGAGCCGGTGGAGCGGAACTGGGCGTAGAACTCGAGCTCGCCCTCACCGCCGGGCACCAGGCCCTCCTTGATGGACAGGCGCACCGGGTACGCGGAGTAGATGTCGCCGGTGACGAGCTCCTGCTTGCCGGAGATGCCGAACCGTTCGATCAGGACGTACTCCTCGCCCTCGGTGAGCGCGGCGTAGGCGATGGACACGGCGGCGATGGGGTCCTGCGGGTCGTACACGAACCGGGTCTGGTCGAACTCGGTCTTCTTCGTGCCGGGGATGTCGTACTCGTACTCCTCGCAGGCGCGGCGGCCGGTGCCGGTGGACTCGCTGGTGGAGCGGCCGTACCCGTCGCCCTGCAGGACGCAGGAGACGTTGACGGCGCCGACCGCGTTGACCTCGGTCTGGGTGATCGCGGCGAGGTTGGCGATGCCGGCGCGGGGCACGATGGTCAGGGACAGCTTGCCGGCTGCGGTGATGCCGGAGGGGACGTTGAGGACCATGGTCAGTTCTCCTTCGTGGCGGAGGTGATGGCGGCGACCTTGTCGGCCTTGGTCGTGGCACCGGTCAGGTCCACGCCGCGCTCGGCGGCGGCAGCGTCGAGCTCCTCGTGCGTGGACTTCTCGCTGATGACGGTCTGGCCGGCGAGGTCGGTGCGGGCCTTGCCCGGCGCGGGGTGCGAGGCGCGGGGGCGGCCGTGCTTGTCGACGACCGGTTCCCCCTCGAGGACCTTGGCGTGGATGTTGCTGGCGTGCGCGCGGGTGGCGTTGTACTCGGCCCCGGTGCTGGGGTCCTTGACGCGCACCACCTCGAGCGGGTGCTTGGTGTCGCTCATGCGTGGGCCCTCCTCAGGGCGAGATTCGGATGGGTGGGGTCAGGACGCCTGGGTGGCGTACTGGATGGGCACGTACCAGCGCGGAGGGCTGGGGTCTTGGTCCAGCCGCAGCGGGCCGGGGTCGTAGTCGTCGAAGGCGGTGAAGCCTTCGTGGAGGGGCGCGGTGAGTTCGCGGCCGTCGACGGTGGTGAGGGTGAGACCGTCGAGGAGGGGGCGGGCGTGGTCGATGCCCCACCGGGTCTTGGCGGGGGTGCCGCCGGCGAACGTGAGGATGGGCCGCCATCGGGTGAGGGTGGTGGCGGCGACGGCGCGGGTGTGGTTGCGGCCGCCGGGGGAGGTCTGGAGGAACAGGTAGGCGTGGGCGGTGCCGTCGGGGTCGATGCGGGCGTCGCCGACGTGGTTCTCCCACACGTCGAGCCCGACCTCGTTGACGCGCACCGGGGGCCCGTCGCCCGGTGCTGGGTGGCGCCACCGTGTGACGGGCTCGAGGGCGCGGACGAGGGCGTCGTGGAGTTCGCGGCTTGAGGTCACGTGAGGCCACCTCCCGCGATGCGTTCGAGGGCAGCGGTCCACCCGGGCACGTGCCGGTCGGTGGCGGGCGCGAGGAACGGTTGCGCGGCCGCGCGGGAGGTGCCCTGCTCGACGTACATCGCGTAGCTGGCGGTGAACCCCACGGAGGCGGTCATGACGCCGTGGCGGCCGTCGCCGGCGTACTCGGTGCCGCCGCTGGCCCGCAGGTTGCCGGTGTCCACGGGCGCGAGGGTCTTCGCGTCCCGCTCGATCGCTGCGGCGGTCCGCCTGGTGGCAGCGGCAGCGCGGGCGCCGACGGTCGCGGACGCCAGACGCATCGCGGCCTGGTACTCGAGGATGCCGGTCGTGGTCGCCACGATGGACCCCTCCTCAGCTGGTGGGTGGCTGCTGGTTGTGGGTGCAGACAAGGTCGCGGGTGAACCGCTCGGAGCCGTGCTGCACGTCCTCCACGACGAGGTCCAGGCCGGTCAGGTGCGGGTCGTTGATGGCGGTGACGATCGTGACGACGTGGCCCTGCTCGAGGTCGGGGAGCGTGGTCAGGTCAGGGTCGTGGAGCTGCACGAGGTAGCGGCGGGTGGTGGAGGCCTGGCCGGCCTGCTCGGCGTCTTGGTCGGACTGGATGGCTTGCACGCGGCAGGGCCACCCGTCCTCCTCGGGGCCGTCGGGGGGCGGCAGGAGGACGAAGGGGGCGGACGGGGCGTAGGTGCCGGTGGTGTCGTCCCACGCGCCGGGGGTGGCGTGGGCGGGGTCGGTGATGACGCAGGCGGCGTTCATGCCGCCGGAGGCGACGGGCTGGTGATGGCGGGACCACCCGGTGGGCACGACGCGAGTGCCGGGGAAGGGCATGGCTACAGGCCCCACACGGTGTCGTTCGTGTGCTCGGGACGTCGCCCGTCACGCACCACCGGCGCCAGGTCGAACCCATCGAAGCCCCCCAGGTCGGGGTCCTCGTCGCGGGCCCGGGCGCGCAGCGCGGCGGCCTGCTCCCGCAGCTCCCGCGCGACGGCCACGCCGTCGGTCTGCAGGTCCTGCGTGCGGATCTTCTTGCCGACGAGCACCTCGGACACGGCGATCGCGTCGAGGCAGCGGGCCGCGGCGAGCAGGACTGACCCGCCCTCCGCGGTGAGCGCGGCCTGGAGCTGCGAGTCGGGCAGGAGCTGGTCGGTCGGGTCGAGGTCGGCGATCAGGAAGCGGACGTCGTCGATGTCAGCCACGGCGAGGCTCCTCTCGTGGTGGAAGGGGTTGGCGCGCAGGAACGTTCATGGCAGGGCGGAAAGGAAGCGCCCCGAACGGACCTTCACGAGTCGGTGATGTCCAGTCGGGCGGGGGTCCCGTGTTGACGCGCCACCCCCACCCCCCGACCGGTCAGGCCGAGGGGCGAGAGAAGCGCGTCAGCTGGACTGCGGCCCGTACTGCTCGCGGAGCTCGTCACGGGACTTGCCCTTGACGTCCTCCTCCTTGGCGCCGCGGTGCTCGACGGCCCACGCCGCCCACACCTCAGTCGACGCGTTGCCGGCAGGCACGTCCACCTGGCCCTGGTCCTCGAGCTGCGCGCGCAGGGACGCGTTCTCGGCCTCGAGGTCCGCCACGCGCGCGGTGAGCTCGTCGACGTTGGTGGACTGCTCGTGGACCTCGGGCGCCGGGGCCTCCTTCGTGCCCTCGGGGAGCAGGTCGGAGTCGATCCAGTGCGAGGGCACCGGGTCGGTGAAGCCATCGATCGGGTGGCCCTCGGCGTCGACGACGTGAACGAACTTCACGGTCTTCGCCATGCTCACCACCCGGCCTTGGCCAGCGTCGTGCCCGTGCCGTCGGACGCGAAGGTGAACTTCGGGTCGCCGGGGGCACCGCCGGTGATGTGACGCACCCGGTAGTAGATGGTGTCGTCGTCGAACGACCCACCCTCGACCGGGACGTCGCCACCGCTGGTGGACACGCCCTGGTCCTTCTTGACCCGCAGGTCCGGCGTCTCCTCGCCCGCGAGGAACGCGGTGAAGAGCGCCGGGCGGGCGGCGGTCGGCTTCGGCAGGATGAACCACGCCGTGCCCGGCAGGTTGTCCATGACCGTCCACGACGTGCCCGCCAGCGGGTTGGCCTCGACGACCTCCACGCCACCGGTGGTGGTGCGGATCTGCTGCGCGCCGAAGATGCGCCGTGCCGTGAACTCGAGCGCGGGGCCGACGACGACGTGCAGTTCGCCCGGGTAGAGCAGGTTGCCGTCGGTGTCGCGCTGGGTGCGCAGCGCGGTCAGGCCGGCCTGCACGTTCTCCGCGGTGAGCGCGCCGGTCCAGATGTTGCGGTTGGCGGGCTTGAAGAACGCCGTGCTCGGGGCGCCGGTGACGGGGTTGGCCAGCGCGGAGAGCGTGGCGTAGTCCTCGGTGGCGCGGGCCTTCGCGGCGAACCCGGAGGGGATGCGCTGCAGCTCGTTGAGGCGGTCGTTCTTGCGGGCCTCGAAGGTGTAGCCGTACTGCTCGCCGTACTTCTCGACCCGGATCTCGGACTCCGCGGACGACTGGGAGGCCTCCGGGTAGTTCGTGTGCTCCGGGACGCGGGAGAGGACGCCGCGGCCACCGATGAGGTCGACGAGCTTCTTCGGGCGGAAGTCGTTGACGGTGGTGCGCGAGCTGATCTTCGACCACTGCACGGGCATCCGCTCGTACTCGGCCATGAGGGCGCGGTCGAAGACCTCCCCGGAGGCGGAGACGAACAGGTCGCTCGTGGTGAGGGCCTCGTTGACGGCCGTGCGGGCGCGGTGGTCGCCGTTCCAGGCGAGCCCGAGGAGCCGCGCGGTGTCGTCGATGTCGGACTCGGACAGGCCGAGGCGCCGCAGGGGGGTGGCGAGGTCGGCGATGCCGAAGGACTCGGCCAGGGCCTTGATGTGGTTGGTCATGGTGGTCCTCCTCAGACCTGGGCGGGACGGACGACGGCGACGCCGGAGGTCCCGGCGCGCTGACCGGTCTCGCCGACCTTGGGGACGGTGTAGCCCCACGGTGCGCCGGTTCCGGTGGTGGACAGCACCGGGGCGGTCGCGCCGGCGCGTGCGGTCAGGTAGACCGGGGTGAACGGGCCGGCGATGGCGCCGCCGACCTCGTACGTGTAGGAGCGGGCGTCGGTGATGACGGACGCGTTGCCGGCGGCGTTGCCGCCCTCGCCGATGTTGGTGGCGGCGACGCCGTTGATTGCGCCGACACGGACGGGGTCACCGGACTTGGTGCCGGCGACGACCGGGAGGGACAGCTCGGCGGCGGGGCGCATGTACTCGTTCTTCATGGGTCAGCCCTCCTGGGTGGCGGGGATGCGGAACGCGGACAGGACGCTCCGGGTGGACTCGGTGGCGGTGATCTTGTCGCCGGTGGACTCGGTGGCGCCGAAGCCGGTGATGCGGCCGGCGCCCTGGGCGGCGGCGCGGTCAGCGACGGCGGACTCGACGGCGGTACGCAGGGCGTCCTCGTCGAGCTCGTCGGCCTGGAGGGCGTCGGCGGTGATGCCGCGACGCTCGAGCGCGTTGAGGGTGTCGTGTCCCTCGACGCTGTTGACGACGCGGTCGATGGCCTCGCGGCGCTCGAACGCGGCGACGCGGGCCTCGGCGGCCTCGGCGCGGGCGGTGGCGGTGTCGCGCTCGGACTCGAGCGTGGGCACCCGCTCGGCGTCCTGACGGAGGGCCGCGAGCTGCGACTCCTCGATCTGGGTGGTAGCCATGTTCATCTCCTCAGATTCGGTGGCTGTGGACTGTCCGGCGGGTGCCGGGACATCTGTGGGGGCGCCGTTGTCGGCGCCCACGGGCACGTAGCTGGTGGAGACGCGAACCTCGACGGGCTCACCGGTCAGGGACGCGGTGCCGTCGTCGGCGAGCTCGTAGGGCTGCTGGTAGGTGCGCATCTGCTCGTCGTCCTCGACCTCGAAGTAGACGAGGCCGGCGTCGGGGTCGAAGTCGCGGACCCACGTCCACGTCTCGTCGCCGCCGTGCGCGGCCTTGACGGCGCCGTGCAGCGCGTCGCGGGTGTCGTTGGCGCGGGCCTCGCGGACCTGCGCGCGAGCGGACTCGACCGCGGCCAGGATCCGCCCGCCGCGGCCGGCGCGGGTGACGAGATCCACGGACACGCCCTCGATGAGCTGGGTGACGATCGTGCCCTTGCGGCCTTCGGCCTCACCGACGGTGGTGTCGGCGGCGGCGCGGATGCTCATGCCGACGGCTTCCATGAACACCGGGTCGGTGACGAGGTCGCGGTAGGGGCCGATGACCTTCGCTTCGGCGACGAGGGCCGTGGTCGCCGGGTCGTAGGTGGCGTCCTCGTCGAGGACCATCGCGAGGTCGCGCACGGACCGCTCGGGGCGGTCGTGACGCTCGGACTCGGAGGGGTGGTCGAAGAAAATGTGGGTGCCGGCGGGGAAGACCTGCTCGTTGGCGGCGTTCTCGAGGACCTGAGGGGAGTAGTAGCCCGAGGAGCCCCATCCGGCGTCGATCAGCTGGAGCCTGATGCGTCCGGGGGTGGGGGACTCGGTGACGGTCAGGGTGGACGCCTCGGTGATGCGCTTGGGCATGGCGGTCGCCTCCTCGGCGTGGGATCGTGTTGGGCATGACTGTCGAAGAGGGACCCGCCCAGCGGGATGGCTGGTCGGCGCGGACTTGGCTGCTGTTGATCCTGGGGTTCTGGGTGCTGCGTGCCGTCGCAGTAGCTGCAGGTCAGGACAACGTCGGCGCCGCGTTCCTGCTGCTCGCGATCGTGTGCGTGGCGGGCCTGGTGTGGCGGCTGTTGCGTGGGCGCTGACGACCGCAACGAAGGCGACGCACCCCGCGAGTGCCCCGGCCACGACTGGCGAGTCGTCGAGTCCGTGCTCACGGACAATGGGGCCTACGTCGAGCAGGTGTGCCGGCTCTGCGAGACCGTCACGATGGTGACGCCACGCGAGCTCGGCGGCTGGGTCTAAGACGCGAGGTCCCGCACCGGCGTCGGCACAATGCTCGGCCTCCACCCGTCGGTGTCGCGACGCTTCGCCAGATCCGCCCACCCGACCCTCCCGGAGTCGAGCAGCTGCAGCCGCTGCGCGCCCATGATCTGCACACGCTGCGACTGGGGCAGCCCGTCGAACCACGCCCGCGCGTCCGGCAGGATCGGCTCCGGCTCGGGGATGTCGAAGCCGAGGTCCTTCCACGACGCTGCGACCGGGAGCCGGTCGCACCTGCCTTGCTGGTGGTCCAGGGGGCCGGCCACGGCCGGCGGGTGCTGCGTGCCGTGCATCGACAGGCAGGACGGGCAGGTGCGCTGGTCGAGGGTGGCGATCCATTGCCAGCCGGTGACGACGCCCTGACCGGCGAGGCGGTCCTGCTGCGCGCGGGATGCTGCACGGTGCGCGTCGAGCAGCTCGGTGCGGGCGATGACCTTCGCCCGGTCCAGCCCGCCGTCGAACGCGCCGTGCACGCGGGCGACCATCTCGCGGGCCGCGGTCTCCGGGTGGTCACCCACGGCGACGCCCTTGACGAGGGTGGAGCGCATCGCGGCCTCGGCCTGCGCGGACAGCGGCCGCGACCGGGCGACGACCTCGCTCGAGGTGCGGTCCACGATCACGTGGATCGCGTCCTTGTCGACCAGGTCGAACCCGGACGCGACCACCGCGGTCCCACCAGCCTGCGGCGGGAACTGCGACGCGGTCAGGCGCCGCTGCCACTCCGTGACGTCCTCGAGGAGCACGTCCACGTCCTGCACGACCCGCACCGGCACGAGGCCTTGCAGGTCCTTGAGGAGCTCACGCGTCGCGTCGCGAGCACGCAGCGCCCGGCGAGCACGACGCACCTTCGATGCGGGCGGCCACTTCCCGTCCTTGCTGGCGGCGACGAGGTCCGCGATCGCTGCCTCCCACTCAGCGGCGACCTCGTTCCATGCCCTCGACCAGGCGAGGGTGAGGTCTTGGGTGACCTGGTCGACGTGCGTGCCGACACCGGTCCGCATCCCGTCGAGCAGGACGAGGGTCTCCTCGTTGATTGCCACGACAATCAACCTTGGGGGTTGCCGGCGCCGTCATAGCCCGGGTCCTGCGAGGCCAGCGCGGTGCCCGCGGACGGAGGCACGAAGTTCCCGTCGTCGTCCTTCACGAGCTCCAGCTCCCCGTCCACGTCGTCGATGCCGAGCGCGACGAGCACCAGACGCGCGATCGTCAGCGGGTCGACAACGTCAAGGCCGTCGGCGATCTCCAGGGACTCCATGACGGTCTTGACGTCGACCTTCTCCAGCGACGGCCAGTCCACGGTGACGTCGTGCTGCTGGTCGCCTGCCAGGTCGATGACCTCACGCTGCGACCCGGGGTCGCGCAGGATCGTGCCGCGAAGGGGGCCGCCGGGCGCGCGGACCGCTTCGCGGATGACGTGCCCGAGGACAGTGCGGATCAGGTCGGAGTCGACAGCGCGGCGCAGCATCCGCTCCAGCTCGAGGGGACGGTCGAGGGTCTCCGCGGTGGCGCGGGCACCGGTGACGCCCGGGTCGGACAGGAGCATGGTGACGGGCAGGTCGAGAGCGGCCGCGACCATCCCGGCCAAGGGCTTGGACGAGCCGGCGTCGATGGTCGCGCCCGACTTGGACACGGCCTCGAACGTCTGGCCCTCGCCGGTGACGGCGACTTGGCCGACACCGGTGCCGTCGGTGGGGACGCTCGCGAACTTCTCGCGGACCTGCGCGGCCCCACGGCGGGTCTTCGCGGTCGCACGGAACGCGACGGTCGCGAGGGCCTTGTGGAGTTTCGCCCAGTCCTGCAGGAAGTCCTTGTACCCGGCGGCCCAGGGCAGGGCGGCGAGGACGTCGGGGATGCCCCACCGGGACTCGCTCGGGCGGTTGACGGCGGTGTGGACGACGGGCTTGTCCCACTCGACGGGGTGCCCGTCGATCGACCTGGCGCGGGTGGCTGGGCGGAAGTTCACGTCGGGGTAGTACACCGTCCGTGCCTCGGTCACGGTGCTCGTGGTGCCGAGGGCGTTCTGCGTGACGCGCTTGGCCGTGTAGGTCCGCTTGTACAGCCACGGCGTGGCCGCGTCCTCCGGGTCGGTGATGATGTCGGTGACCTGCGACGGCGGGATGACCCGCACCCGCACGCGGCCGGTGCGGGGGTCGGTCGGCAGCGCGTGGAACGTGTTGCCGTCGGTGTTGCGGGCGCGCTCACGTTCGGCGCAGGCCTGCACGCTGGTGAAGGTCTCGGCGTTCTCCGGGTCGTCCCAGAAGGCCTGGACGACGGCGTTGAGGTCCTGCCCGTCATCGCTGCTGGGCGCGGACACGGACGGGGAACCGAGGTACGCGATGCGCAGGTTCACGCCGCGCTTGATGAGGGGGTCGGCGGCCACGTTGATGCGGGCGACGGCGGCGACCTGCATGATCGACGCGCGGTCGATGACGTCTGTGCCGTCGCCGGCGGTGAGGCGCGCCCAGCCGCGGTCCTCGGCGGACAGGAGGCGTTGCGCGTCGAGGGCGGCCTCTTCGAGGGATTCGACGAGGTGCTCGAGTTGGGCGAGTTCGTGGCGGGGGAGGGTCACGGTGTCGGTCACGTCGCCCCCTTCGAGGTTGCTAGTAGCTGGGTGCCCAGTCGAGGGCGTCGTCGGTGTCGTCGAGCAGCTCGGTCCAGTCGTGGGTGTCGCCGTCACCCAAGAGGGGCACGAGCAGGAGGCGGTGTACGGCTTGGGACATGGCGTCGACGGTGTCGTCGTTCGCGCCGGCGGGGAACTCCCGCGCTTCCTCCGTCAGGGCGGTGACCCACGCGGTGCCGTCGACCTTGAGCGGGTCGGGCAGGACCACGTTCTGTGACTCCACGAACGGGGTGACCGCGGCCGCGCGAGCGTACTTCGACCCTTCGGGTTCGACGGGGATGAGGCCACCGACCCGCGAGCGGAGCGCGTTCAAGATGGCGGGCCCGTTGGCCTTGTCCTCCACGAGCTTCGCGATCGCCTGCGGCCACCGCGCGGACAGGTCGAGCATCATCTGCACGGACTCGGTGAAGCCGGCCCGGCGACGGACCTGGTCGAGGAGGTACGCGTGGACGCCGCGGCGGAGCCAGACCTGCCCTACGACGTAGTCGCTGGCCTTGGTGTCCTTGAACGTGAAGTCCCAGGACTGCACGAGCTCGAGGTTGGGGTCGCGCCCGACCTCGGGCACGATCCGGGACCCGTCCTCGCGTTCGACCCACATGGGCAGCTCGTAGCGGGCCCAGGCGTCGACGGGGAAGAGGTTGCCCTCGTCGGGTGTCGGGTTGCCCTGGTAGAGGCTGGCCCAGGTGCGGGAGCCGACGCGGACCTTGACTGCGGCCCACTGCGCGAGGGTGCGGCCACGGGCTGAGGCCATGAACTCGTCGAGCTCACGGTCGAGGGGGTCGGTGTCGGGGTCGACGCACTGGGCGGGGATGTTGACCACGCGCCAGAGGTGTCCGTCTTCGGCTGCGAGGAGTCGGCCGGCGAGGTCGTCGTGGTGCCAGCGGGTCAGGATGAGGACGACTGGGGCACCGGGCGCGAGGCGGGTGGACGCGACGTCGGTCCACCAGTCCCAGGCTCGGTCGCGGTAGACCTTCGAGTCGGCCTGCTCGCGGTTGCTGATCGGGTCGTCGATGACCATGAGGTCAGCGGGCCGGCCGGTGAGGCCGGAGCCGATGCCTACCGAGAGGACGCCGCCGGTGTGGCTGTCGAGGGTCCAGTCGCTGACGGCGCCGTTGTCGGGCGCGATGGTCAGGCCGAGGTCGGGGTGTTCGGTGATGCGGCGGCGGATGGCGCGGCCGTTGCGGTTGGCGAGGGACTGCGCGTAGGACGCGGTGACGATCCGCAGGTCGGGGTTCTGGGTGAGTGCCCAGACGGGGAAGTCGCCGGCGGCGCGGGTGCTCTTGCCCTCCTGTGGGGGCATGGTGATGATGAGCCGGCCGTCGGGGGTGTCGAGGAGCCGCGCGAGTTCGGTGTCGATGAGGTCGAGTGCGGGGGTTTGGACGGTGCGGGGGTCGAGGTGTTGGGCGAGGTCGCCGGGGGTGGCCCAGGCACGGGTGGGGGGCTCGAACAGGCGGGCGGCGAACTCGAAGGCGCTGTCGGTGGTGCCGTGGACGATGTTTGTCATGATGCCTCCTCACCGGAGGGGGCGCTGATGAAGGGGAGTTCTCATGGTCGACGCTGAGGGGCACGAGCAGTGGGTCCGGTCAGTCTGGGAGAAGACGCAGGCCATGGGCCTGTCCGGCCCTCACCGCCACGTGTGGAGCCGTATCGCTGTCCTGCTACAGCACGCTGACGTCGTCTGGGCTGACGGCGATCTCACGGAGGAAGGGATGCGTACGTCTGGCCAGGTCATCGTCTTCACGGAGCGCCACGTCGCGGTGGCCACGCTCACGAACGAGTTCCGCTGGCAGGACTACACGGAAGGGGCTCCGAGCGGCAGCACTGACGTGAAGGTGATCTCGCGAGGCGACCTGGAGCAGATATCTGTGCTGTCGGATGCCGAGGGAGATGACCCGCGCGCGAACGCCCCGTACGTGTGGATCAGCCAGGACTTCCTCGATGGCGAGCCCTGGCCGCGGTTCAATGCCCCGATCAAGCTCCGTTATCGCGGGGGGATGGTCGTGACGGTCAACGGCCGCTTGTCCGAGAAGTTCAGCACCAGCGAGGGACCGAAGTTCATGGCGTCGCTGCTGGAGGACCTCACGACGTAGCGAGAGCGACCCGGCCTGCCTGAGGGCATGACGAATCGCTGAGCCCATTATGCACTCGCCCGCGCGGCCACGTCCACACCGGCCGCGTGGGCGAGTCGCCACTCCGCCCACGCCACCCGGAACGCCAAGCACTCGACGCACTCCGTCGGGTAGCCCTGGTCGTCGATGTCCCAGTGGCGGGCCTTCGTGACCTCGTGCTCAGCGCACCACGCCACGTGCTGCCCCAGCACGTCCAGGCTGCCGTGGTCCGGTTCGCCGGTGCGGTCCCACGTCTCGCCGCAACCGGTGCAGGTGGCGAGCTCGTCGTCTATGCGGATGCGGAGGGTGTCGGTGTCCCAGCAGTGGGGGCACGGCACGCCGTGGGGCCGGTAGGCGGGGGTGTCGTGCTGGGTGAGGAGCCGCGCGGTGGCCCACCAGGAGCGGACGCGGCGGTGGGGTTCGTGTCCGAGGGCGCCGGACAGGCGGGACAGGACGGCGGGGAGGGGGCCGGTGTTGTCGACGCCGTGGTCGTCGGCGAGGGCGCGTGCTTGGCGGTCGATGCGGGTGAGGGCGTCGGTGGCGCCGAGGTGGGCGGCGGGCTTGGACGCGTACCCGCCCTTGGCGGCGTCGGTGTCGGAGAGGCCGGTCGTTCCGGTAACGCCGGCGAGCTGCTCGAGGAGCGGGGGCTCGGTGACATGGTGCAGTTCCTGGCGGGTGGCGCCGGTCGGCTCCCAACGTGGGTAGAGGCGGGGGTTGCCGGTTGAGGGGATGGGTCGCATGACCGGTCGGGTGACGACGCTGGTGGTGGTGTGGGTGCGGATCAGTTCGCGGATGTGGTCGGCGGCGAGCATGGGTGGACGAGTCGAGTGCTGGTGCATGGGTCAGGCTCCTTCGGGCGTGGGGGTGTCGGTGGGGGCGAGGCGGTGGTGGCCGATGTGCCAGACGTCGCCGCGCCCCGTCATCTGCAGGCGCGTCGCGGGCCCGCAGGGGCAGTCGTCGCTGCGGTCGTGGGGCGTGAGCGGCGGGCGGCCGGTCATGACGCGTCTCCGGCGAGGAGCCGCAGCTGCGCGGGCACGACCTGCGGCACGAGCTCGGCCTGCTCGGGCGTGAGGTTGAGCGCGTCGAGGATCGCGCGGATCGCGCCGGCGATCGCGGCGCCCTGGGACTCCGCGATGCGCACTCGCCGCTCGTCAATGCCAGCCTTCAACGCGGCGGCGGCGTAGGCGGCGAGCTTGTCCTGGGCTTCGGTGAGGAGCCGGTAGGCGACGTGCGGGCCGGCCTCGCGGGTCTTCTTGTCGATGGGGCCCTCGGCGCCGAACCCGTCCTCGTGCTTCGTCACGCCCCACACGAGGTCGTCGTCGGTGACGTCCTCGACCCTGGCGCGCCAGTACGTGACGATCCCGGCCTGGTAGTGGACGAGCTCGAGGAGCGCGTCAGCGGGATGGATGTCCGTGCGGGCGGCGAACCGGTGCGCGTCGGCGCGGGCCTGCGCTTCCTGCTCACGCTTGGCGGCAGCCTGCAGCGCCTGGGGGGACTTCGCGCCGTGGATCGCGCAGACTTCCTGCCCCGGCGCGGCGTTGCGTTTGCACTGCTCGCGGGACTGCTTGGAGGTGGCGGTGCACTGGGCCATTTCAGGGTCCTTCCATGAGGTCGGGGGCGGTCGAGAACGTCCTTGGGGTGCGCCGTGGCAGGTGCCCTCCGTCACGGGTCAGGGCGGGTGCTGGCGGGCGCGCACGGGCCGGGGCGGGTGTGTGTGCGTCGCGCGTGGTTGCTCGCGGCTGGAGCGCGGGACGGGGTGCGGGAGGGGGCGCTGGTGGGGTCGTCTGCGCTTCGATGACGGCGACGGCCGACAGGACGGCGACGGTCAGGGTTGTGCCGTCTGGGGGCAGGTCCCGTCCGAGGTGTTCGGGGGCGTGCCAGCCGCGGCAGGTGGGGCAGGACTGGGCGTGCCAGGTGGCGCGGGCGGCGAGCTCGTCGGTGTCGGTGTGGGCGGGCAGGGTGGCGCGTTCGGCGGCCCAGCGGGGGCAGTCGCTCACGACGACGCGCCCTTCTCGACCTCGTCCAGGATCCGGTTCAGGTCGTTGGCGAGCGACCGGAGGAGCTCGCTCAGCTCGGTGCTGGCGACCTGCGCGGAGAGGTTGACCTTCTGCCGGGCGTAGTCGCGGAGGGGGCGGAGGGCCGCGCGGATGGTGGCCGCGTCGTGCTCGGGCGTGACGATCAGGTCGTCGGGGTCGAGGGCGCGGACCATCACCGCGACGTGATCCCGGGTCGAGGCCGTGACGCCGCAGCGCCTGATCCACGCCTCGTGCATCACGTCGGCGGCGCGGTCGGTGATCGGCTGGGGGTTGGGCACGGGCCGGCGGCAGGTCGCGCACCGGGACATGAGTACCGGGGGGCCGTCGAGGGGGTACCGGAGATCGGTGGTGGGGGGCTGCTCGTGGGTGCAGTCGGTGGTGTCGGGTGTGGGGTGTCTGTCCCCCGGGTGGTTGAGCGTGTCCCGGGGGACGGTCGGACTGTGTCCGTCCCCCGTAGGGGAGGGGGACGGGACACAGTCGTCCGGGACCCGGTCCGGGGGGACAGTCGGGGGGACGGTGGGGGGACAGTCGGTCGCGTTGTTGTGCACAGGGTTTTCCACAGGGATCAGTCCTCGTCTCGGTCGTCGGTGAAGGGGGTCACGAGGTAGTGGAAAGAGCCACCTCGGGGTGCGTCTTCGAGTCGGATGTGGCCTTCGGCGACGAGTGCGGCGATGGCGTCGTCGATGGAGTCCTTCTTGCCGCGAACCCCGGTGCGGATCGCGTTGCCGGAGACGCCGTTGGACTTGGCGAGGAAGTCGCTGACGCGGACCATGAGGGTGGTGGGCCGGAAGTGGCCGTCGTCGTCGACGGACTGGGTGGGGTGATCGAGCCAGGCGCGGATAGGGGCGTTTTCGCGGAGGTCGGTGGCGTCCATGTGGAGCTCGGCGACGGTGGTGCCGTTGGGGCCGATGTCGCCGTGGCGGTCTTTGTCGATGACGAGCTTGGCGTGGCCGTGGGCTTGCTTGCCGAAGGACTTGACGGTGAGGAGCTTGTAGGCGGCGCCGGTGATGCCGGCGAGCTTGTGTTGGCCGCCGATGGCGTAGCGGCCGCGGGAATCGCTGTTCTTGACGACGTGGTCGATCTGGAGGACGGCGGGGCCGTGGGCGGCGAGGCGGTGGGGGATGAGCGCGAGCCAGCGGGCGACGTCTTCGTTGTCCATGAGGGAGAGGCCGTGGAGGGTCATCGCTTCGGTGATTCCGTCGACGACGGCGAGGGTGGTGCCGGAGGCGTGGGCGTCGAGGCGGGTGGCTGCTGCTGGGTCGAGGGCGACGTGGGGGCGGATGTAGCGGACGTGGCGGGTGATGAGGTGGTCGGGGCATTTGAGTGAGCGGAGGCGGGCGATGAGGGTCTGTGGTCGGTCTTCGAAGTCGACGTACAGCACGTCGTGGCCGTTGGTGATCTCTTGGGCGACGGCGACGAGCGCGAACCATGACTTGCCGGAGCCTGGCTCGCCGCTGATGGAGTGGATGGCGCCGGGGTAGAGGAGGTTCTTGCCGTCGCGGCGGGTGACGAGGGTGGCGGTGGGGCCGGCCATGTCGCCGTGGGCGATGAGGTCGGCGAGGTCGATGGGCGCCCAGGGGTCGTCGGGGGTGTCGGCGTCGACGCCTGGGATGCGTGGTGGTAGGTGGGCGAGCTCGGTGGTGGTGCGGGTGGTGAGGTCGTCGAGGTCGAGGTCGCCGGGGGTCAGGGCGGTGGCGCGGAGGCGGTCGGCGAGCTTGAGGACTCGGCGTCGGGTGGCGTGCTCGGCGACGATGCGGGCGTGGTAGCCGGCGGTTTCGGGGACGGGGGCGTTGGTGAGGAGCTCGGCGAGGTAGGCGCGTCCGCCGGCGCGGTCGAGCTGTTGGGTGCGCTGGAGGTGGTCGCCGATGGTGATGGTGTCGACGGGTTCGCCGCGTGACCAGAGGTGCTCGATGGCGTCGTGGATGAGCTCGTGGCTGGGTCGGTAGTGGTCGTGGGCGGCGATGGTGGTGGTGACGTCGGTGAGGGCGGTGTGGTTGCCGGTGAGGAGGGCGCCGAGGACGGCGCGTTCGGCGTCTTGGTTGTTGGGTGGGGTGAGGTCGCGCGTGGTCCCGTTGTCGGGGACGGGGGTGAGGTGTCGGCGGTCGCTCACGGTGGTCATGGCTCCTGCTGGGGGTGTGGCGGGCGTGGGTGGTTGTGGTGCTGGCTGCCTCTCGGCGACCCGGGCCGGGTGGTGGGGTCCGGGTCGCCTGGGGGCGGTCAGGTCTCGGGTCGGGGCTCGTGCTTGAAGCAGCCGGGCCACTCGGGCTCTACGGCCGTGAACGTGTCGACGAAGGTGCACGTGTAGTCGCGGACGGTGCGGCCCTCGTAGGCGAGGTCGAGGTGCACGCAGGTCTCGCAGCGGGGCTTCTCGCTGTAGGTGAGCCCGTCGGTGGGGGCGAGGGGAATCCGGGTGACGGGGTGGATGCCGGTGGCGATAGCGGTGTTGGGACGGAGCGCCTTCTTGGGCCGCTTTGGTCGCTCGGTCTTCGTGTCGTCGGTCATGGCTTCCTCTTCTCGGTGATCTGCTCGAGCAGCTGCTGGGCGCGGGCCTTCTCAGGTCCGTCGGGTGCGTGGTCGATGTAGTGCCGCAGGGCGGCGCGTTCGGCGGACTTCATGGAGGCGTGGACGGCGAGGCGCAGGTCGCTGCAGGTGCACTCGACGTGGGCGCGGGCGCATGGCATCCGGGTGACGGAGAGCGCGTGCCCGGGCAGCGGGGCGAGGAGAGGGCGCTTGAGCGTGCTCATGCGGCATTCCTGCGGCCTCGGTCGCGCACGCGTGCGGGCAGGCCGTCGCGGGTGGGCTGGTCGTGGCCTTGGGCGATGGCGTTGCGGCGGAAGGCGGCGCGCAGCTCGTTGGCGAGGTCGGGGTCGTCGTCGTTGAGGCGGGCCAGGGCTCGGCTGATGGCGGCGTTGGTGACGTGGAGTCGGTGCGCGGCCTGGGCGAGGGTGAGGCCCCAGTCGACGGCGCAGTCTCGGAGGGCGTCGGCGTTGGTGGCGCCGGTTCCGCGGCCGGACTTGCGGTCGCGTGCGTCGCGGTCGTCGACGTGGGGGGTCGCGGTGGGGTCGTCGATGGTCTCGTCGTCCCACGCCAGCGGCGGCACCCATCTGGCTGCTTCGGCGCGCTTCTTCGCCCGGGTGGCCGCGAGGCGTTCACCCTTCGTCGCGGTGGGGGCCGGGGTGTCCCACAGCTGCTCGTACAGGTCGGTGACGGCGCGGCGGGTGCCCATGACGATGTTGCCGCCGTGGATGGCGTTGTCGAGGCGCTGCCGGTCGAGGCCGGTCTGGCGGGCGATGGCGTTGATACCCCACCCGAGGGTGTGCAGGGCCTGCAGTCGGCGGGCGGTGCCGGTGGAGTCGGTGCGGGCGCCGTCGGCGAGGAGGGTGGTGTCGCGGGGGTTGAGCGCGAGGATCTTGCTGGCGGTGTCGGTGCGGACTCGCTGCGATGGCGGGCGTTGCCCGGGGATGCCGTAGACAAGCTTGGACAGGACGCCGCCGTTGATGCCGGTGTGGTGGGTGATCTGCTTGAGCCCGATGCCGGCGGTCATGAGGGTGGCGATGTGCTCGCGGACGGGGTCGGCGTCGGTGAAGTTGGATCGGCCGTAGGCGTTGCGGCGCACCCGGCCGCGTTCGTAGTCGGCGGATGCCTGGCTGCAGGGGGTGCAGCGGCAGTGGTCGAGGGTGTAGGCCACGTAGGTGCCGTGCTGGTGGCGGGGCTGGCCGTGCTCGTCGGGGTGGGTGCAGGGCTTGGGGTTGCGGTCGATCTGAGCGATTCGGGCGAGGCGTGCCTGGTTGCGCGCCGCGGCGGCGAGGCGGGTGCGGTGCGCTTCGCAGGAGTGCAGGCGCAGGGCGTAGGCGGCGACTGCTTCGCTCTTGTAGGGCCCGCCGGTCCATCCGCAGTCGCAGGACGCGACGTGCTTCGTGCTCATGCGGCACCTGCTGGGGTGTGGCAGGGGCAGGCGCAGCAACCGGGCACGGCGACGAGCAGGGGCGCCTGCGGGCAGTCGTGGTGCCAGCCGGACTCGCAGAGGCCGTAGACGCGGGCGGGGAGGTCTGCGTCCCAGGGCTGTTCGACGGCGCCTGCGGTGCCCTTGCGTGACGACCATCCGGGGGCGTGGCCGGGCAGGAGGGGTGCCTGGGTGCTCATGCTGCGATCCCTGGTCGGGCCACCTTGGCGAGGGCTCGGGTGTGGGTGGCGGGCAGTTCGTCGATGGCGTGGCCGACGAGGCGGGCGCCGATCGCGGCGAGCACGAGCGCGTCGGCTTCGTCGTTACTGGTGACGTCGACGTGTGGGTATCGGCGGGCGACGGCCAGGAGGACGGCGTCCTTGGACGCGTTGCCCTTGCCGGTGGCGTAGGTCTTCAGCTGCCCGGCGCCGACCTCGACGACGTCGATACCGGCGCCGACCAGGCGGGCGACGAGCATCCACCACAGCCCGTTGAGCATGGACGTGCCCGTGTTGGCCTTGGACAGGGCGGGGGTTTCGATGACGGCGAGCTCGGTGCCGTGGTCGATCGCCTTCCCGACGATGATGTCGACGAGCCGCTCGAGCCGCTGGCGGCGTGCGGTGAGGGTCGCGCCGGCGGCACCCTTCGTCGTGATCGTCTCGGTGGGGATGACGAGGTGGTCGTCGGTGTCGAGGAGCGCGAGGCCGGTGCCGGTCAGGGACGGGTCGATGCCGAGGATGCGGGTCATGCCGTCATCTCACGGACTGTGGTGATGCCGAGCTTCGCGGCGAGGCCCTTGGCGGCGCGGCGGGCGTTGGAGCGCGACACGTAGTTCTCGGAGTGCATGACGGTCTCGCCGTTGCGACCGGCCAGGCGCAGGAAGTGAGGGGCGCCGTTCCACGACATGTCGGGGTCCGTCTGCACGATCTCGAGGCGCAGACCGTGGCGGGGGTCGGTGCCCTCGGGTGGGGTCCAGCCGGCGGCCGTGAGCGCAGCCCGCACCTGTTCGGGGACGTTCACGGTGACCGTCGCGTCGCCGTCGAAGGTGAAGTCGTCGGCGACGACGCGGACGCGCAGGCTCGCTGGCGCGCCCGGGTCGGGCACGTGGATCGAGAAGCCGGCCTCCATCGCGTGGGTGACATCGACGCCGTCGATGGTCAGCGCGGGGCTGCTGTGCTGCGGGTGGCGGTAGGTGACGTGGCTGGTGGTCGGGGTGCTCATCGGGGTCCTCCGGGGTGGCGCTCGTGGATGGTCAGGGTGGTGACGTCGTGGTGGGCGAGGACGCCGGTGTCGAGCTCGACGGCCCGCACGATGTCGCGGGAGACGGTGACGACGCGCCACAGGCGCCCCGCGGGGGTGCGGACGATGTCGCCCGGGCGTGGACCGGTGGCGGGCACCTCGTGCGCGGCGGTCACGGGAGGAGCCCGAGGGCGCGGGCGGCGACGCCGATGACCGCGAGGAAGGTGGTGGCCGCGGCGATCCCGGCGGCTGCGGCGGCGATGAGCCCGAGCGTGGAGCCCGGGTTGTCCTCGGCTCGGGGCTGTGTGGGGTGGTGCATCTCGGTCGTCTCCTCGTGAGTGAGTGGGTGGGTGGTGTGCCCCGGACCCGTGGCGGGTGTCGTGTCCTGCACCGTCGTGGGGTCCGGGTGCTCGAGGGGTGGCCGGTCAGGCGTTGGCCTTGCGTGCGGCCCAGACGAGGTCGATGACGACGGGGTAGGACTTGCCGGCGGGGTCGATGACGTCCATCGCGTCGTCGAAGGACCACCCGAACGGGCTGGCCTTGCCGCGGGCCGCGGTGACGATGCGACGCCCCTCCTCGTGACCGGGGATGCCCTCGCCCTCCCACGAGGCAAGCAACCGGAGGCTGTTCCACGCATCAGCGCGTGCGGCGTCTAGCGCCGCGGCGCGGGGCGTGTCAGAACGGGGGCTCGTCGTAGGAGACATCGCCACCACCTCCCCAACCCTGCTGCGGCGCGGAAGCGGCCTGCTGCTTGGCGGCCGGAGGGCGAGCCTGCTGCGCGGGGGGCCGCGACTGCTGACCGCCGCCCCACGCGTCGCCCTGCTCACGCGGCGCACGCGGCACCACGCCCACGACCGCGCCCTTGATCTCGAACGCGACCCGTTCGGTTCCGTCGTTGCCCTGGAAGGTGCGCTGGGTCAGCCGACCGGACGCGGTGACCTTCGACCCCTTGGTCAGGACCTTGGCCAGCTCGAGCGCGTCGTCGCCCCACACGGCCGCACCGACCCACATGGTCTCGCCGGCGTCCTCCCACTCGCCCTGGTCGTTCTTGCGGCGCGGGGTGTCTGCGATGCGCAGGTTCAGGACGGGCTTGCCGTCGCTGCCGGTGCCCTTGTTGGGCTCGGCGATGTTGCCGGTGATCGTGAAGTGGTTGCTCATGCTGCGGTGTCCTCTCGGGGAGCGGGGAGCTGGTCCGGTGACCAGTCCGCGGGTGGGTTCTGGATGGGCCATTCACGGGCCACGTCGTCGGGCTTGCCCTGCTTGCGCAGGTACCGGCCGAAGGACTCGGCCTGGCCGCGCTTCTCCATGACCTGCCACGCGTGCAGGTCCTTCGCGGCGCGCTGCACGAGGTGGGGGTGCCGCTGGGCGATGACCCACGCGATGCGTCCTGCGGCCAGGGCGTCGGCGGTCGCGCCGTGGGCCTCTTGCTCGGTGAGGGCGATCCCGTAGTGGGCGGCGACGTCGACGAGCTTGCGGGAGCCCTTGCGGTAGGTGTCGACGGCCTTGTCGAGGACGAACGTGTCGACGACGCACCCTTCGGTGGCGAGGTCCTCGAGGGACGCGACGTGGTCGCGGTGCCCGTGACGCATGGACTCGGCCCACAGCATGGTGAGGTCGTAGGTGACGTTGTGGCCGACGATGGGCACCCATTGCCCGGCGAGGCGGATGAGGGTGTCCGCGATGGCGTGGACGCCGGCGGCCGCGGCCATGCCGTTGTGGCTGGCGAACTCCGTGGAGATGCCGTGCACGTCGGTGGCGCCCTGCGGGATGGGGATGCCGGGGTCGAGGAGCCACTCGTGGGTGATCGGCTTCTGGCCGGGGATGACGTGAATGATGGCGGCGGTGACGATGCGGTCGCGGTGCGGGTCGACGCCGGTTGATTCCAGATCGAACAAGGCCAGCGGCCCGGTGTGCCAGCTCATGCCGCCACCGCCCCGGACTCGATGGCGGACCGCAGCTCGGCCAGCTGCTCACCGGTCAGATCGGCGACGGGCTGTGCGAACTGCTGCTCGGCGAGCTCCGCGAGCTGGCTGGTGGTGATGCCCTTGGCGCCCGCTGCGGCCACCACGTCCTGCCACGAGGACCCGCCTGGCTCGGGCTCGATCTCGCCGTCGATGGGGGCGGGGTCGAGGTCGGCGTCGGCCTCGGTGGTGGCCTTGATGTCCTTCGCGCGGCCCGTGATGAGGTCCTTGAGGTCCTCGTCGAGGTGCCCGGAGGCGCCGGCTGCGCGCCACACGTTCTGGCAGTCCTCCA
This sequence comes from Janibacter terrae NBRC 107853, assembly GCF_001591405.1. Lineage (GTDB taxonomy): Bacteria > Actinomycetota > Actinomycetes > Actinomycetales > Dermatophilaceae > Janibacter > Janibacter terrae. The sequence goes on along the minus strand of NZ_BCUV01000006.1, from coordinate 471,259 downwards.
CGCTGACCGCGTCGGCGAGCATCTGCTCGTAGTCCGGCCGCTCCGCGGGCGCCTGCTCGAGCTGCAGCGCGTCGCTGCTGCCAGCCTCGAGCTCGGCCGCTCCTGCCGGGGCGGCCGCTGCCATGACCTCGTTGAGTCGCTGCTTGGTGATGGCCAGGTCGAGGACGGGCACCACGTACTGCTTCGTCTCGCCGTTGCTGACGCTGGTGCGCTGCTGCAGCACGAGGTTCGCGGGCACGTAGTCCCCGACGAAGTTCGACAGCTCGACCATGTTCGGCAGTTCGGCCGCGGCGTTCCACCCGTGAGTCTCCAGGCGCCACACGCCGAGGGACTCGAGGTCGCGGAGCATGACGGACAGGCGCGTGGTGGGCTTCGCGTTGGCGTGCGCCGGGTCGTCAGGGTCGCACGGGGTGTCGGTGAGGACGTTGGTGTAGCCGTCGCACCGGTGGGTGCAGCCACCGCCGGACCACGTCTCCATCCACTGGGAGATGCCGCCCTTGACGGCGATGACGGGGATGGATCGCGCGTCGGTGATGACCTCGTACTCGGTCTTCGACCCGTTCTTCCACTCGCCGGCCGTGCCGCCGTAGAGCGTGGCGAGGGCTTCGATGTGGTCGCGGTTGCCGGAGGTGAACCGGAACCGGTCGAGCTTGTCCGGGCGGGTCTTGCCCGATCGGGTCGCGACCTTCTGGCCGATGCGGATGCGCCCATGCTCGGCGTGCCGGCGCTGGATGGTGAGGATGGGCATGGTCAGGCCGCCTTCGTCGTCTCGGTGGTGGTCTTCGGGGTGGCGGCCTTGCGGGTGCGCTTCGGCTTCGCCTTGCCCGTGGGGGTGATGGGGCGGTGATCGCCCCGGGCCACATCTGCGCCGGTGGAGTGCATCCACTTCGCGAGAGAGAGGCAGCCCTGGAACGCGTTCCACTCGGCGTCACCCGACGGCAGCGGGATGAGCTCGTAGGTGCGGCGCCGCAGGTTCAGCACGGCGGTGCCGACGATCCCCTTCGGCATCGCGACGATGTCCCCGTCGGGGGTCCACGCCTCCCGTGCCCGCCGGAGCGCGGTCAGCTGCAGGGCGTACTCCCCGTATACCGACGTGGCGGCTCGGGTCGCGCTGCTCTTGTAGTCGATGAGCCAGAGGCCGCGCTTCGCCGGGTCGTCGACGCGGTTCGTCGGCATGCCCGGGATGTGCCCGTCGAGCGGCAGGCGCACGAGGAGGTCGAGGGTGCCGGCGTACCCGAGTCCGGGGTAGGCGACGGTCAGCTCGGTCGCTTCGACGTCGCGCTGCAGGTCGACGTCGAAATCGGTGAAGAACTTGAGGAGCTGCTCGACGAACGGGGCGCAGTCCTCGTCGCCGTCCTCGTAGGCCAGGTCGACGCCCAGGACGTGGGCCTCGGCGAGGGCATGGACTCGGGAGCCCATGTCGGCGGCCTTGTCGCGGGCGACGGTGACCGATCGGGACAGGTCCTTGCGGACGGTCTCGGGGTCCTCGGTGCGCAGCCGGTGGGTGAGGATGGGCAGCTGCTCGATGGCCTCCTCGGCGACGATCTTCGCGGCCCAGGGGACGAGGGCGGGCTTGGCGCAGCCGACGGAGAGAGCGTTGGTGACGGAGATGAGCTGCTGCCCGGTCTGGGGGTGGTTGTAGTAGCGGCCCTGGGCGGTGGCTTCGGCGTGGCGGGGGCTGGTCATGACGGGTCCTTGGGGTCGTCGAGCCATCCGGCTCGGTGGGCGATGAGGGCGAAGACGCATCCGGTGATGAAGAGGGCCACGTCAGACCGCCTCGGGCAGCGCGTCGTGAGTGCAGTGGCGGCAGCACATGCCGGCCTGCTCGCACTCGCCCTGGTGCCGGCCGCAGGAGCGGCACGGGATCTCGGGGTCGTAGAGCTCGGGGTCGAGGTAGGGGTCCACGTCAGGCCTCCTCGTTCGAGAGTCCGCAGATCGGGCAGCGGCTGTTGTAGTGCGGGGAGTCCTGGTGGACGTGGCCCGCGACGTGGCGGGCGAAGAGGCCGAGGCCAGCCATGACGGTCATTGCGGCCAGGACGGCGAGCAGGGTGTCCACGTCAGGCACCGCCCTTCGGGGTGTCGCAGCCCAGGAGGACGATGAACCGGCCCCGCCCGTCGAGGGCGTCGTCGAGACCGACCTCGCGGACGGCCGCGCCGTAGGGCAGCCCGTCGACGGGGTGGACGGGCACGACGAGGAACGTGTCGTCGAGCTCCGCGGCGCTCGGCGCGACGCAGGTCCAGTCGCGCTGGGCGGCGTAGGCGCGAGCGAGGTGCATGGGGGACGGGTCCCGGTCTTCGTCGGCCAGGAGCGTGACGCTGGTGGTGTCGAGGACGGCGCCCTCGTTGACCCACGTGCCGGGCCGGTCCGGTCCGGGCGTCACGGTCGCGGTGGGGGCGTGGGCTGCAGCGGGCGAGCAGGCCAGGAGCGCGGCGACCGCGAGGGTGAAGGTGGCGGTGGTGCCCATGTCAGATCCCGTCCGCGTGGCCGGCGCAGTAGCCGTCGACGGCGTAGGCCGTGCAGGTCCCGACGAGGCAGATCTCGGGCTCCGCGGCGGCCTCCTGCAGCTCCTCGAGGACGCCCTCGGCTTGGGGCACGGTCAGCTCCCACACGGTGGTGGCGTGGGCGGTGAGTGACCCGGACAGGCGGTTCATGACGCGGTGGTGCTCAGCGACGGTCTCCGTGCTGGCGTGGGGGTGGCGGACCGCGGTCTGCAGGCGGGCGAGGAGGATCAGGTCGGCCATGTGGCGGCGGGTGAGGTCGCGGGCGAGCTGGCGGGCGGCTTCGTCGGTGAGGCGGATGGTCACGAGGAAGTCGTCGTCGTCGGTGACGGTGCGCTCGACGGCGAAGGGGGCGTTGAGGGTGACGCGGTCGGTGGGGTTGACGCCCGGGCGGATGCCGGCGCGGGGGGAAGTCGGGCCGGTCACCTGCCCGGGCGTCGCCTCCGGGGCCGGAGGGGTCTGTCGGCGGTCACGCAGGGCTTTGGCGTGCCGCTTGGCCTTGATGTGGTCGGGGATCCACTCGGCGTCGTGCGCGGCGTCGTGGCACTGCTCGTCGGGGCAGCGGGTCAGCCAGCCGCGGCAGGTGGGGCAGGAGTCGCCGTCCACGTGCATGTCGTCGTGGCAGTAGTTCCAGGCGTGGGCGCCGTGCGTGATGTCGGCGGTGATGCTGGTGGTGGTGTCGCTCATCTGAGAGACTTCCTTTCGATCTGGAGGGCCGGTTCTGACTTGGCGGTTGGGCCGGCCCTTCGGCATGTCGTGGGTGGGTCAGGCGGTGCGCTTCGCGGCGGCTTGGCGCTGGAGGCCGTGGACGATGTCGACGACCCGGGGGGGCGGAGGTCCGTGCCGCTTGAGCAAGCGCTCCGCGTACTGCTTCGGGGTCTCGCCCGGACGCATCCCGTCCGTGAGGGCGCTCATCAGGACGCCTTCTTCATGTGCTGGTTGTCGATCGACCCGCTGCTGGGGGACACACGGACCTCGAAGAGGACGGTGGTGGGGACCCCGAGGGCCTCCGCGATCTTGTCGCCGAGCTCTGCCGTGCAGGAGGAGCGTCGGCCCGAGAGGAGGTGGGAGATGAATCCTTTGGAGCAGCCGGCGTAGCGGGCTAGTCGCGCCAGGCTGAACTGGTCCTGCTCCATGAGTGCGCGGAGGGTGTCCGCGCTCTTGAGCTTCATGTAGGCCCCCTTCGGCCATCGGTTTCTGCGTGTCATCACTGTCCCTTGCTAGACGGTTATCTGTCAAGTAGTACGGGACGATGATGCGTCTACTGCTAGACGGTTGTCAAGCAAATGACAGCCGTGTGGTTCCTTAGGGCCTGTAAACACGCGGGATTTGTGCCGACGAACTAGTAGACGCGGGGCTACTGTCGGCGTGTCATGTGGTGGTAGACGGAAGGTTGGCGGGCGTGGTTGAGGATCGGCAGTCCAGGACGGAGAGTTCTGGCGTGCCCACGATCAGCGAGCTCATCGAGCGACAACGCCGCGATTCCGGCCTCTCCTACCGGGAGATGGCGGAGCGTGCGGCGCGTGCTGGCCTGCACATCAAGTTCCAGACCATCGCGAACCTCGCGACCACCCCTCCGAAGGAGTGGCCGAAGAGGGCCGAGACGATCCGGGCGCTCGCGGAGGGGCTCGACGTACCTGAGCGGCTCGTCGTCCTCGCGTTCGCGTGCTCGTTCGGTCTGGACGTCCAGCGTGATGAGTCGACGCTCGGACTGATGTTGCCGGCCGGGACGCGTCATCTCGATGAGGGCGTGCAGAGGGCAGTCGCCGCGATGGTGCGGTCGATCGTCGATGCTCGAGAGGACGTGGGGAACGATGACCGTTCCGCCGCCACCACACAGGCCCCGGGGAGCGGGGTGCCAACCAAGGATCAGCTGGCGGAGCTCCGCGCCCGGCAGGAAGACGCCGACGGGGAGTCCGTGGAGCACATCACGCGGCAGGCCGCGGACCGAGACGAGGGGGAGGGCTGATGGCAGCGACATACGAAGTGGTTCCGTACCTAGTCAAAGTCCGGGTGAAGGGCGACACGAGTGACGCTCTCCGCTGGAACGACTTTGATGCGGCCGGAACGTCTGTTCTCGACTACATCGCGCAAGCGGGACTTGCGCATCAGGGCGAGGCGAGGGTGGCCAGTGCACTAGATGACGCCGCTCTTCGGGTTGTCGGCGTGCAGCGAGAGGGCGACCGAGTCGTGGTGCTCACCGCCTCCTCTGGGCAGCGGGGCATCAAGCAGACGTGGGAGCGCCACGAGGACGGCAGTCGGAAGACGGACACCATCCATGAGGACGACTGGATGTATACCGAGTTCCGGCATGTCTTCTACTCTCCCGGCGCTGACTCTAAAGTCGGGGTCCTATTGGCTGAGCGGGCGATGGGGCGAGGGGCACTCACGCGGCTGCGGCTCATGCTCCACGCCTCGCTGAGGCATGCGCATCCTGACCTCGAGCTCGACATCAATCCGGCGATGTCCCCGGAGGCCATGGAGCGTTGGGCGAAGGAATCCGTGGTGAAGGGTCTGGTCCTAGAGCTGGTCAACCCGCAGACGGGTGAGACCCAGGCGGCCCCCACCATCGGCGGCAAGACGTTCTCTTCTGCCATCGAGATCAAGGCTCCCCGTCGCCAAGCTTGGGCTCTTTCGCTCTTCGGTGGGGTGAACGCGTCTCCGAGGGCTGTGCTGATGCAAGTCGTGCCGCACATGCCGGGGGTCACAGCCGACACGGCCGGTGCAGTCGCTGACCAGATGCTCGAGGAAGGCTGGCGAGTTTCGTTCGAACTGGCCCACGACAAGCGCAGGCGCAAGATGCGTGTAGCCACGAAGGCCGGCGTCACTCTTACGTTCCCTGCCGCGTTGGACTCGACCGGCGCAGAGATTGCAGAGAGTCGCGCCCCCAGCCACGACGAGTTCACCCGGGCATGTCGCAAGGCACTGGAGGAGATGGGCGAAGACGGGTTTCAAGTCGGGGACGTGAAGGGCTGTTCATGGGACTCTGCTTGGTGGGATACTCCGAACAGGGATCCACGATGGGCAAAGGCGGTGTGGGGTGTTCCCGAGTCAGAGCCCGCTGAGAGTTCCAGTTGACCAGTTCAGTGACGCTCCCACCCACTCAGGCGGGCGACGTCGGGTCCGCTGGGGCCAGTTCGGCTTGCTGATGCCAGGCGTGGTGGTGGGTCTGCTCGCTGCAGGGACAGGGATACGACTGGGGCTCGTCGCAGGACCTCTGCTTACTGCGACGTCGATCCTCACGGGCTTCACGTTCTCCATGGCGGTCGTGTTCTGGAACAAGACCATCGACGCCCGCAGAGACCCACGCTTCAGCACCAGTGCCGTTGCCTTGAACGAGATCGACACGATGCGTGTGCACTTGATCTACACGGTTGGGGTGGGTGTCGCGACCGTGCTGATCACGACCCTCTATCTTCTTTTCGGAGGGCTGGACCCGGCCCCCGGGACCTTCCTGAGTGTGGTCGCAGCTGCTGGTACGTCGGCCGCTGCAGGTCTAGTCGTCTACCTGATCACTCTGGTCGTGGCGTCCCTCTACCGATTCAATCGGGCCGCATTCCTTCTTCGACGCTGACCGCTGTCACCGGTGGGTGTCAGCATCCACGGCATGCACCTCCCACACCCGTGGCGGCGCCTGCGCGACCTGCACCACGTCGTCGTCTCCTGGCGAGACGACCTCCCCGAGCCCTTGCTCGGCGCCTCCGAGGGGGACCGGATCTGGCTCCGCTCGAACCTGAAGCAGGTGGAGCGCCGGTGTGTCCTCGCGCACGAGCTCGAGCATCACGACCGCGGCCACGAAGGATGTCAGCCGGAGCCGGTCGAGGCCGCGGTGCGCGCCGCGGCCGCGCGGTGGCTCCTGCCCGACCCTCACGGTCTGGCGGACGCCCTTGTCTGGGCCCACGGCGATATCGAGGCTGCAGCGGACGAGCTCTTCGTCACTCCGCGGGTGCTGCGGCACCGACTGGATGCTCGGCATCTACACCCGGCAGAACGGGCCATCATCGTGCGCCGGATCAACGAGCTGGAGGCGGGCGCGTGAGCGAGCTGGAGGAGCAGCTGCTGGATGTCTGGCGGCGGTGGCCCCACGATCACGAGCGGGATCGGCGGGTGAACGCCTACCTGTCGTTGGGCCTGTCGGAGACGCGGGCGGTGCAGGTCGTCAACCGTCTCCTGTCGGAACCGGCGGCATATCAGTACGATCCGGTGACCGTCGCAAGGCTGCGGCGGCTCAGAGACTCGAGGGTGAGGCGGGCAGCATGAAGCGTGTCAGGGGAGTGGCTGCGGTGGCAGTCGGAGCAGCGCTGGGGCTGGGCGGGTGCGGCATCGCACCGACCACGCCGACCACGCCGGAGACGACGACCGTGACCAGTAGCAGCACGAGCAGCGTTTCATCCGCGAGCGAGGCCTCGCCCAAGCCGTGGGCGAGTGTGGTGTCCGAGCAGGACTCAGACCTGTCGACGTTGATCGACGAGTTCGAGCGGGACTGCGCTTCACCCGCCCTCGACCTGGCGGCGATGTCCTGCGTGATGCAGATCGAGACAGCGAAGTTGAAGGGACAGATCCTCCGGAAGGAGTTCAAGGAGCTCGGGGACCCGCCGTCGGAGGTGTCGACCCTGGTCGACGAGACGTTGACGGCCGCGGACAACCTTGGCTCCATCAAGGTGTCGTCGGCGTGCAACGTAGAGAGCATCACTGCGGAGTCGTACTCCACGGACTGTGCTGGCGCTTCGGTCAGTGCCAAGCGAATGGGGAACGCGCTGCTGGACAAGTACGCGGCCTGGGACCCCTACGGGGCCTGACCTTCGGTCACCAGGTTGGGGTGACGGGGACGAACTCCGGCCGGAACGACTTCGTCGCCGGCGACGGATGCACCACCACCCGCACCGCGGCCCGCAGCAACGTCCGCTTCTGCTCGAGCGACGCCGCGCCCCACCACGCGCGCGGGTCGCGCACCGCCGAGGGGTCGATCCCCGCGGGCGTCGACAACGCCTTTGCCTTCGCGCGTGCCGCGCGGATCTGTGGCAGCAGCCGAGCCTCGATCTTCGCCAGCGCCGCGGGCGACACTTCGCCCTCCGCTCCCGCGATCGTGAACCCCTCCAGCCGGCGCTCGAGCGCATCCGCCTCGGCCCGGGCAGCCTCGGCCTCCGGTGACGGTGCGTCGATCGTCGACGCGTCGATGCCTTCGAGCAGCGCGAGGGTCACGTCGGTGACGTGCTGGTCGAGGGGCGCCTGTGCCCGCGCGATCTTCATGCAGTCGCGGCACGTGTAGTTCGGGCGGGCGCGCTTGGGGTTCAGGCGGCGCATCGGGCCACCGCACAGCCCGCACACGGCGATCCCGGACAGCAGGTGCACCGCGGTCGAGTCTGCAGTGAGGCGGCGGTTGCGGCCGGGAGCGTTGAGCAGCTCGCTGATGCGGTCGTGGTCCTCCCGGGAGATCAGGGCTGGCCAGGCGGCATCGCCGACGACCTCGCCCCGGTGTACGCGCAGGCCCGCGTTGGTGGGGGACAGGGCGATCCGACGGACGGTGACGGGCAGCCACGCGTCCGGGCGTGTGCGGTTGCGTGCCGGCCGAGGGATCGCGATGCCGCGTTCGGTGAGGTCCGCGGCGATGGTGCGCAGGGAGTGGCCGGCGATGACGCGGCGCGCGATCTCCTGCACGATCGGGGCCTGCTCCTCGTCAGGGACCTGCCGTAGGAGCGCCCCGGTCTGCGGGTCGTACTCGCGCCGATACCCGTAGGGGAGTTTGCCGTGGGGGCGGCCGGTGACGGCCCGGGCGCGGGTCGAACGTTGGATCCGCTCCGAGGTCCGCGCGGACTCGTCCTGGGCGAGCAGCGCGTCGAGGCCGGTGCGGAAGCGCGCATCCCTCGTCGTCAGGTCGTAGAGGGTGCCGGAGTAGCCCCATCGGACCGAGTGCTCCGCGCAGAGGTCGGCGAGCACGGCGTACTCGGTGAGCTGGCGGGTGGCGCGGCTCGCTTCCCACGTCAGGAGGGCGTCAATGTTGCCGGAGGAGACGGCGGCGGTCAGGTCGTCCCATCCTCGGCGGGCGCCGGTGGATCGCGCGTAGCGTGACGCGGACCCGGTCTCACGGATGACGTCGACCACTTCCCACCCTTCGCGGTCAGCCCACTGGCAGCACTCGGCGATCTGCTCGTCGAGGGACCGGCCTTCACGGTCGATGCTGACGCGGGCGTAGATGAGCGTCTTCATGGCGTCGAACGTACTTCCGACCTGTGACAACGTTGGCTCCCTGTGTGGCTCATCCGTGGGTGACGTTTGCTGGGTCCAATGTCGCCGTCGTGCTGGCCGCGCTCATCGGCGCCGCCCGCCTGGGCGGCTTCCCGCGCCGGTGGCGGCCCTGGGCGGCGGGTGCCGGGCTGGCCTTCTTCGTCGTGCTCGCCCGTCCGGAGCCGAGCGTCATCCGGGCGGCGACGATGGGCGCGATCGGGCTGCTCGGCATGAGCGCCTCGCGACGGGGCGCCGGCACCCCCGCCCTGTGTACCGCCGTCCTCGCGCTGCTCACCTACGACCCGTGGCTCGCGCGCTCGTACGGGTTCGTCCTCTCCACGCTCGCGACCCTCGGCCTGCTGCTCTTCGTCCGCCCATGGTCCGACGCGATCAACGCCCACCTGCCGCGACGCCTGCACCTCGTCGGGCCGGCCGTGGCGATCCCCGTCGCCGCCCAGCTCGTCTGCGGACCGGTCATCGTGCTGCTGCAGGGCGACGTCAGCCTCATCGCCGTCTTCGCCAACCTGGCCGCCGCTCCCTTCGTCGCCCCGGCCACGGTCCTCGGGGTGAGCGCCGCCGTCGTCGCCGTGGCGAGCACGACCCTGGCGAGCCTCGTCGGCTGGTGCGGTGCTCCCTTCGCCCTCGCCATCGCCTGGACCGCGCGGATCGCCGCCGACGTGCCCGGCGGGGCGCTCCCGTGGCCCGACGGGCCCCCCGGTGCGGTGCTGCTCACCGTGGTCACCGCGCTCGGCATCCTCTCCGGTCCGTGGGCGGTCCGGCGCTCGCGCGCCAGCCCGCTCGTCGCGGTGGGCCTCGTCGTCGTCATCGTCGTCGGGTCCCTCCCGGCGCGCACGCTCAGCTGGCCGCCACCTGACTGGCGGCTCGTCGCCTGCGACGTCGGGCAGGGCGACGGTCTGGTCCTCGCCTCTGGTCCGGGGCGGGCGGTCCTCGTGGACGTCGGTCCCGAGGACGGGGGCATCGACGCCTGCCTGCGGCGGCTGCGGGTGCGCACCCTCGACGCGGTGGTGCTCACGCACTTCCACGACGACCACGTCGGCGCCCTCGAGGCGGCCCTCGACGGGCGCGCGGTCGGCCGCATCCTCGTCACGCCGGTCGAGGACCCGCAGTGGGCGGCCCGGCAGGTCCGGCACATCGCGGGGGAGCATGGCGTGCCCGTGGAGGCGCTCGTCGCGGGGCGGCAGCTGACGATCGGCGAGGTGAGGGCGGACGTGTGGTGGCCGGCCCAGGTGGTCGCCGGCGGCTCGGCCGCCAACAACGCGAGCATCGTCCTCCACGTCCGGGTCGGCGAGGTCAGCATGCTGCTCCTCGGCGACATCGAGAGGGAGGTCGGCCACGCGCTGCTGCTGGCGCTGCGACGCGATCCCGCGATGGCCGCTGCTGCCGCCGACCTCGACGTCGTCAAGATGCCGCACCACGGGTCGGGCAATGTCGACGAGGACTTCATGGACGAGGTGGCCGCGCCGACGGCGATCATCAGCGTCGGTGCCGACAACACCTACGGCCACCCGACGCCCACCGCGCTGCAGTGGGCCGCCCGCCACGGGACGCGGGTGCTGCGGACCGACGAGGACGGCGATGTCGCCGTCGTCGACGGCGCCGCGACGGTCACCGCTCGCTGACCTGCGACGCGGCCTGCGCCGCAGATGAAAGCACCTTCATCCGGGCCTCATCCGCTGTTCACCCTCGCTTGGTGTGATCTGGGCATGACGACGATGACGATGACCCAGACCGCCCCCACCGCCCTGACCGCGACCGACCTGACCACCACCGGGACGAGGGCCCCCGACGAGGTGACCCTGGCCCTCCGGCCCGGTCACCACACGGCGACCCTCGACCCGGTCCGGCTGCGTCGCGCGCTCAAGGCCTACACGACGCGCTTCGTCGCCGCGGCGATCGAGTCCTCCGCCGACGGCTACCACCTCCAGTACGGCGCGGACGTCGCGCCGCGCGCCGGCGACGTGGTCCTCGCCCGGGTCACCGAGATCGGCAAGCACACCCGGCTGGAGAGCCCCGTCTCGCGGCGCCAGCTGCTCTTCCCCGGCCAGGAGGTCCTCGTCGCCTACGGCGACCGCTACGCCCCGGACCAGTTCCTCGCCCACGTGCCGTCCTCGCTCGCCCCCGCGGACCTCGTCGCCGGCGGAGGCCTCGCCTCGAGGGTCGTCGAGATGCACGCGAGCATCGACGGGGCGACCCGCATCGAGCCGATCGGCCTGCTCGCCGACCACGCCGGGCGCGTGACCCTCGACCGCTTCGCCCCGCTGGGGTCGACCGCGACGACCGGCAGCACGAGCACGAGCACGAGCAAGGTGCCGGTCGTCGCCGTCTTCGGCTCCTCGATGAACTCCGGCAAGTCCACGGTCCTCGGCTCGATCGTCAACGGCCTGACCAATGCCGGTCTGCGCGTCGCCGCGGGCAAGTCCACCGGCACCGGCGCGGGCAACGACCCCAACCACTTCCGGGACGCCGGTGCGACGACGGTCCTGGACTTCACCGACTTCGGCCACCCCGCGACCTACCGCCTCGGGCACGAGCGCATCCGCGAGATCTTCGTCGACATGGTCGACGAGCTCGCCGCCACCGCGCCCGACGTCGTCATCATCGAGGTCGCCGACGGCGTCTACCAGGAGGAGACCCGCCGCCTGCTCGAGGACCCCGAGTTCCACGCGCGCGTCGACCGGGTCGTCTTCGCGTCCCAGGACGCGCTCGGCGCCGTCGCGGGCCTGCAGGTCCTCGACGCGGCGGGTGCCCCGACCGCTGCCGTCTCCGGCGTGGTCACCTCCTCGCCGCTCGCGACGCGCGAGGCGAGCGAGGTCCTCTCCGTGCCGGTCATCGGCACCTTCGAGCTGCGTGAGCCGGAGGTGGCCCTGGGTCTCCTCCGGGACCGGTCGGTCCGCGCGCAGGCATCATGAGCCGCACCGCGTCGCCCGAGGACACGGAGCAGCACGAGGCGCAGGCCGTCCCACCCATGCCCGCGCTGCTGCGGGGCAGCCGCCGGTTGCTCATGGCGCTGCTCGTCGCGACGGCGGTCGCCCACACTGCCTGCGCCATCGCGGCGGGGCTGCTCGTCGGCGTGCTCCTCGGCGACGTCGGCCAGCCCCCGAGCGCGGTGCTCGCCGATCTCGGGGTCCTCGTGGTCACCGTCGTGGGCCTCGGCGTCACGCGCTACGTCGAGCGGGTCGTCGCCGAGCGCCTCGGCCAGGACTACGTCCAGCAGATCCGGCGCGGTCTCGTCCAGCACGCGATGACCTCCGCCGAGGCGCCCTCCCTCGGCATCACGATCGCCCGCTCGACCAACGACCTCGCGAGCGTGCGCAACTGGGTCTCACTCGGGATCGCCCCGCTCGTCGCGCTCGGGCCGCTCGTGCTCGGCTCGGTCCTCGCGCTCGCGACGCTCGGCTGGCAGCTCGCACTCGTCGTCGCCGTGCCGCTCGTGGTGCTCGGCCTGGTGCTGGCCCGCGTCTCGGGCTCGGCCTTCGAGCGGGCGCGGGTCCTGCGGCGCCGACGCGGCTCGCTCGCGGCCCGCGTCGCCGACACCGTCACCGCCGCCCCCGGCATCGCCGCCGCCGGCGGTGTCGAGCGGGAGCTGCGCGCGATCGACACCTCGGGCTCCCGGGTCGTCGACGCGGCGGTGCATCGGGCCCGCACCTCCGGCCTGCTGCGCGCCTGCGCCCTCGTCGCCCCGCTCGCCGGGTCGGCCGGCGCGGCGACCCTCGGCGCCTTCGGCGTCGTCTCCGCCGCCTCGGTCGCCGTCGCCCTGACGATCGTCGGCATCCTCGCCGGCCCGGTCGCCGACGCCGGCCGCATCGTCGAGTACCGGCAGAACCACAAGGCCGCTCGCCGGATCGTCGCGCCCCTGCTCCTGGAGCCCGTCGACGCCCGCCCGGCGCCCGTCTTCGACCCGGACGTCTCCAGCGGTGGTCGGGTCGTCGTGCGCGGCCTGACCGTCGACGGCGTCGCGATGCCCGGACTGCTCGCCGAGCCGGGGGAGCGCATCGTCCTGCGCGGCGGCGCGCCCTGGCACGCCCGCGAGGTCTTCACCGCGCTCGCGCTGCCGGGTCGCGACGGCTGCGTCTCGGTGTGCGTCGACGGCAAGGACCTGGCGCACACCGGCCCCAGGAGCCGCCGTCGGCGCGTCGGCTACGCACCCGTCGGTGGCCGCCTCGAGCGGGGGAGCGTCTCCCGCGCCGTGCGCTACCGCCGGCCCGACCTGGACGAAGGGGAGGGCAGCGCGGCCCTGGCAGCCGTCGGCCTGGCCGACCGGGTGGCGAGCCTGCCGGAAGGTGAGCGGACCCCCCTTCGCCGTGGCGGTGAACCGCTCACGCGCCAGGAGATCGCTCGACTGTGGGTCGCCCGCGCGACCATCGGCACGCCGGCACTGCTCCTGCTCGAGCACGTCGACGACGACCTGGGTCCGCAGGGCCGGGAGATGCTGCGGGGGATCCTCCAGGACTACCCGGGGGTGGTGATCATGGCCTCCGACCGGCCGGAGGCGCTGCTCACCGACTGGCGGGAGTGGGCGGTGCCGGTCAGCTGACGGCCGAGGGCGTGGCCGCGGCGGCCGAGGCGACGAGCGCCTCGAGGGTCGTCGCGACCGCGGGGACCTTCAGCAGGTCCTCGGTCGTCACGACGTGGATCCGGCGTCGGCTCTTCGGGTCGAGCGGGCGGATGACGACGTCGTCGTTGGACGTCGCCGCGCGGATGAGGTCGGGGATGAGCGCGACACCCAGACCCGCGGCGACGAAGCCCTGGACAGCGACGTAGTCCTCGGTCTCGAAGGCCACCTTGGGCGCGAACCCCGCGTCGTGCGCGATCTTCAGCAGGTGGCCCCGGCAGCGCGCGCAGCCGGCGATCCAGTCCTCATCGGTGAGATCGGTCATCGAGACCGTCTCCTTCACGGCCAGCGGGTGGTCGCGGGGGAGAGCGACCCGGACCTCCTCGTCGATGAGGGGGTGCACGACGAAGCCCTCGGGGTCCTCGCCCCGGGCCAGGTCGCTGCCCTCGTAGCTGAAGGCCACCGCGAGGTCGACGTCGCCGGCGCGCAGCGCGGCGATCGACTCGGGCGGCTCGGCCTCGGCGAACTGCACCGACAGGTCCGGGTGCTCGGCCCGCACCGCGGCCAGCGCGCGGGGGACGAGGGTGACCGACGACGAGGGGAAGGCCATGAGCCGCACCCGGCCGGAGCGCAGCCCGGCGATCGCGGCGACCTCCTCCTCGGCGGCGTCGAGCGCCGCGAGGACCGGCGTCGCGTGGCGCGCGAGCACCGCACCGGCCTCGGTGAGCCGCACGGAGCGGCCGACCTTCTCCACGAGGACGGTCCCGGTCCGTTGCTCGAGGCGCTTGACCATCTGGGAGACCGCCGGCTGCGAGTAGCCGAGAGCGAGGGCGGCGGCGGTGAAGCTGCCCTCCTCGGCGATGGCCCGCATCACGCGGAGCCCGGCGGCGTCGATCATGGGGCCATGGTAGGTCGTCCGGCTCGGCCGGTGCCGCTCCCGCTCACCCGAGGGCGCCGAGCACCTCATACTGGTGCGGTGATCGAGGACATCGCCCGGGTGCTGTCGGCCGGTCCGGCCCTCGTGCTCACCGGCGCCGGCATGTCGACCGACTCCGGCATCCCGGACTACCGCGGGCCGGACGGCACGCGGCGGGTGTCGCCCATGCACTACTCCGAGTTCGTCGGGAGCAGCGAGGCGCGCCAGCGGTACTGGGCCCGCAGCTATGTCGGCTGGCGGCGGTTCCACGCGGCGCGCCCCAACGACGCCCACCACCTGGTCACCCGGCTGCAGCAGATCGGGGCGGCCGGCCCCGTCATCACGCAGAACGTCGACGGCCTGCACCAGGCGGCCGACACCCGCGACGTCGTCGAGCTGCACGGCAACCTCGTCGAAGCGGTCTGCCTGACCTGCGGCACACGGGTGGACCGGCAGGTCCTCGATGCGCGGATGGCCGCCGCCAACCCCGGCTTCGACGCCGACAGCGACGAGATCCGACCCGACGGCGACGTGCGGCTGGAGTCGGTCGACGTCGGCCGTTTCGTCGCCCCGTGCTGCGAGGAGTGCGGCGCCGACACGCTCAAGCCCGACGTCGTCTTCTTCGGCGGATCGGTCGCCAAGCCGCTCGTGCAGCGCTGCTACGACCTCGTCGACGCCGCGCCGAGCCTGCTCGTGCTGGGCAGCTCGCTGCAGGTGATGTCGGGGCTGCGGTTCGTGCGGCACGCGGCCAAGCGCGGGATCCCGGTCTCGCTGATCACCCGCGGACCCACGCGGGGGGACGACCTCGTCGACCACCGCGTGGACGGGGAGCTGCGGGACTCCCTTCGCTCCCTCGTCGACGCGGTCCTCGAGCTGTCGGTCACAGGCGGCGCAGCACCGCGGTGACCTTGCCGAGGATCGTCGCGTGGTCGCCGTCGATCGGGTCGAAGGCGGGGTTGTGGGGGAGCAGCCACACGTGGCCGTCCTTGCGCTTGAAGGTCTTGACTGTCGCTTCGTTGTCGAGCATGGCCGCGACGATGTCGCCGTTGTCCGCCTGCGGCTGCTGGCGCACGACGACCCAGTCGCCGTCGCAGATCGCGGCGTCGATCATCGAGTCGCCGACGACCTTGAGCAGGAACAGGGAGCCCTCGCCGACGATCTGCTTGGGCAGGGGGAAGACGTCGTCGACGACCTCCTCGGCGGTGATCGGGACACCGGCGGCGATCTGGCCGAGGACGGGGACGTAGCTGGCCTCGGGACGCGCGTCGCCGGAGCCGGTCGGGTCGACGACGGCATCGCCGTGGTCGGCGCCGCCCCGCATGGAGGCCAGGTCGGTGACCTCGCCCGCCGGGGCGTCGTGGCCGTCGGGGGAGATGACCTCGATGGCCCGCGGGCGGTTGGGGTCGCGGCGCAGGTAGCCCTTGCGCTCGAGGGAGGAGAGCTGGTGGGCGACGGAGCTGGGGGAGGTGAGGCCGACGAGCTCGCCGATCTCGCGCAGGCTCGGCGGGTAGCCGCGGGTCGCGACGGCATTGCGGATGACCTCGAGGACCTTGCGCTGCCGCGCGGTCAACCCGTCCCCGGTGTCGCGCTCGGGGAGCTGGTGGATGTTGCCCTCGCCCGTGTCCTCGCCCTGTCCGCTCATCGATCGACCCTTCGTCCGTGTCCGCGAGGCACCGTTGTCGGTGGTCGCTGGTCAACTACTCCGTGTCGACGACAGTAGGCCGATCGAACAGGTATTTCAAACATCTGTTCGAGCGTGTCCTTGATTTTCTTCGAACACCCGTGCTAGACATCGTACAGACGTTCTATCGAACACCGGTTCGAGAGAACCGCCACCGCCAGGAGGACCGCATGACCGCTCTCACCGCCGCCCCCGCCCCCCTTCGCGGCGCGCGCCCGGCGCGCTCGCGTCATCTCGTCTCGGTGCCGACGGGCGATGCAGCCCTCGCCCACCCCGCCACCCGGCTGCGCATGACCCGCCGCGGTCGGCTGGCCGTCACGACCTCGATGCTCCTGGTCGCGAGCGTCGCCGGTGCCGCGATGGCCTTCGGTGGGCCCGCGACCCAGCCCGAGCAGGTCACCGTCCGGTCGGGGCAGACCCTCGGTCAGATCGCCGCCGCAGAGCTGCCCGAGCTGCCGGTCCAGCAGGGCGTCGCCCGCCTCCAGGTGGCCAACGGGCTGTCGACCTCGTACGTGCACGCGGGGCAGACGCTGACCATCCCGACCCCCTGAGTCGCACCTGATCTCCCGGACCCATCGACCCGGGTCCGGGCCGGCCGAGGGCCACCTCCGCAGCACGTGGAGGTGGCCCTCGTGCCGTTCGTCGACGGGTGTGGATCAGGACTTGCGTCACGCGCTCCGGGGGCGTCTAATGGTCACTACATCTAGTGGTTACACCGTTGTCATTCGTCCACATCTAGTGCACAGGATGAGGTCGGTTCTCCACAGAAATCCGGGGTTCGTCCCCACGCCATCCACCGCACCATCCACAGACCAGCCGTTCTTTCGGCCACGACGAAGGGAGTCCGACGTGCACTGCCCGTTCTGCCGCCACACCGACTCCCGCGTCATCGACAGCCGCACCACGGACGACGGCAGCGCCATCCGGCGTCGCCGCCAGTGCCCGGAGTGCAGCCGCCGCTTCACCACCCTCGAGAGCGCGAGCCTCACGGTGACCAAGCGGTCTGGTGCGGCCGAGCCCTTCAGCCGGGCCAAGGTCCTGGCCGGTGTCCGCAAGGCCTGCCAGGGCCGACCGGTCACCGAGGACCAGCTCGCCCTCCTCGCCCAGCGCGTCGAGGAGAGCATCCGGGCGCAGGGCAGCGCCGAGATCGACGCGCACGAGGTGGGCATGGCGATCCTCCCGCCGCTGCGCGAGCTCGACGAGGTCGCCTACCTACGTTTTGCGTCCGTCTACCAGTCCTTCGACTCCCTGGACGACTTCGAGGCGGCCATCACCGCCCTTCGCCGCGAGCACACCGCGGCCACCTGACCCAGCACGAACCCACTCGCACCACCCGAGCAGCACAGCCGTCACCACACGGACCAGGAGAGAGAGCATGACCGAGACCGCCGGCAAGCCCAGCGCCCGTCGCGGGTCCCGCACCAAGGGCCTGACGATCAACCGCATCCACACGACCGAGGGCGTCCACCCCTATGACGAGGTCACGTGGGAGAAGCGCGACGTCGTCCAGCAGAACTGGAAGACCGGCGAGACGATCTTCGAGCAGCGCGGGGTCGAGTTCCCCGACTTCTGGTCGGTGAACGCCTCCACGATCGTCACGACGAAGTACTTCCGCGGCGCCGTCGGCTCGCCCGAGCGTGAGGCCGGGCTCAAGCAGCTCATCGACCGGGTCGTGCTCACCTACGTCAAGGCGGGGAAGGACCACGGTTACTTCGCGACCGACGCCGACGCGGAGGTCTTCGAGCACGAGCTGACCTACGCGCTCCTGCACCAGATCTTCAGCTTCAACTCGCCCGTGTGGTTCAACGTCGGCACCAAGAGCCCGCAGCAGGTCAGTGCCTGCTTCATCCTCTCGGTCGACGACTCGATGGACTCGATCCTCAACTGGTACAAGGAGGAGGGCTTCATCTTCAAGGGCGGCTCCGGTGCCGGCCTGAACCTCTCCCGCATCCGCTCCTCGAAGGAGCTGCTCTCCTCCGGTGGCACCGCCTCCGGCCCGGTCTCCTTCATGCGCGGTGCCGACGCCTCCGCGGGCACCATCAAGTCCGGTGGCGCCACCCGTCGCGCGGCGAAGATGGTCGTCCTGGACGTCGACCACCCGGACATCGAGGAGTTCGTCGAGACCAAGGCGCGCGAGGAGCACAAGATCCGCGCGCTGCGCGACGCCGGCTTCGACATGGACCTCGGCGGTGCCGACATCACCTCCGTGCAGTACCAGAACGCCAACAACTCGGTGCGCGTCACCGACGAGTTCATGCGCGCCGTCGAGGAGGGCACGGACTTCGGTCTGACCTCCCGCATGGACGGCTCGGTCATCGAGACCGTCGACGCCCGCGAGCTCATGGGCAAGATCGCCCAGGCCGCGTGGGAGTGCGCCGACCCGGGCATCCAGTACGACGGCACGATCAACGACTGGCACACCAACCCCGAGACCGGTCGCATCACCGCCTCCAACCCGTGCAGCGAGTACATGTCGCTCGACAACTCCTCGTGCAACCTCGCCTCGCTCAACCTGCTGAAGTTCCTCAAGGACGACGACACCTTCGACGCGGCTCGCTTCCAGGCGGTCGCCGAGCTCGTCATCACCGCGATGGACATCTCCATCTGCTTCGCGGACTTCCCGACCGAGTCGATCGGCGAGACGACCCGTGACTACCGCCAGCTGGGCATCGGCTACGCCAACCTCGGCGCGCTGCTCATGGCGACCGGCCACGGCTACGACTCCGACGGTGGCCGTGCGCTCGCCGGCGCGATCACCTCGCTGCTCACCGGTGCGTCCTACAAGCGCTCGGCGGAGCTCGCCGGGATCGTCGGCCCGTACAACGGCTACGCCCGCAACGCGGACGCCCACAAGCGCGTCATGCGCAAGCACCAGGCGGCCAACGACCAGATCCGCACGCTGCACACGATGGACAAGGACATCCACGCCTACGCCACCAAGGCGTGGGACGCGGTCGTCAAGGTCGGCGAGAAGAACGGCTACCGCAACGCCCAGGCGTCGGTGCTCGCCCCGACCGGGACCATCGGCTTCATGATGGACTGCGACACCACCGGCATCGAGCCCGACTTCTCGCTCGTGAAGTTCAAGAAGCTCGTCGGCGGCGGCTCGATGCAGATCGTCAACCTGACGATCCCGCGCGCGCTGAAGAAGCTCGGCTACACCGAGGAGACCATCGAGGCGATCGTCGAGTTCATCGCCGACAAGGGGCACGTCATCGACGCTCCCGGCCTCAAGCTCGAGCACTACGAGATCTTCGACACCGCCATGGGTGCGCGCGCCATCGCCCCGATGGGTCACGTGCGGATGATGGCCGCGGTCCAGCCCTTCCTCTCCGGTGCCATCTCCAAGACGGTCAACCTGCCGGAGACGGCCACGGTCGAGGAGATCGAGGACGTCTACATGCAGGGCTGGAAGCTCGGCCTCAAGGCGCTCGCGGTCTACCGCGACAACTGCAAGGTCGGTCAGCCGCTCTCCGACGGTGGCTCGACCGCCAAGGACGCTAAGGCCTCAGCCGACGCCGCTGCCGCCGCGCCGGTGGAGAAGGTCGTCGAGTACCGCCCGCTGCGCCGCCGCCTGCCCAAGCGCCGCACCTCGCAGACGACGAGCTTCGCCGTCGGTGGGGCCGAGGGGTACCTGACCTCCGGCACGTACGACGACGGTGAGCTGGGCGAGATCTTCCTGAAGTTCGGCAAGCAGGGCTCGACCCTGGCCGGCCTCATGGACGCCTTCTCGATCGCGATCTCCATCGCGCTGCAGCACGGTGTGCCGCTCGAGACCTACGTCGAGAAGTTCACCAACCTGCGCTTCGAGCCGGCCGGCATGACGGACGACCCGGACGTGCGGATGGCGCAGTCGATCATGGACTACGTCTTCCGTCGCCTCGCGCTGGACTACCTGGACTTCGACACCCGGTCCTTCATGGGGATCCACACCGCGGAGGAGCGTGCCCGTCAGCTCGAGACCGGCTCGTACGAGGCCCCGTCCTCGGACGACGAGAGCTACGACGACGACAGCTACTCCCAGGGCGTCCCCACCACCGAGGCCAAGGAGGCCAAGCCGGCCGCCAAGGAAGAGGTGGAGGTCACCGACCAGTCCGGCGCCGGTGCCGCCTCGGCCCGCCAGGTCGACGCGACGATCCACTCCTCGGCCGAGCTCCTGGAGAAGTTCCAGGGCAAGACCGCGGACGCCCCGATGTGCATGACCTGCGGGACCAAGATGCGCCCCGCCGGCTCGTGCTACGTCTGCGAAGGGTGTGGCTCGACCAGCGGGTGCAGCTGATCTGAGTTAGAGACGAAGGGGGAGGGGCTGGCCGTTCCGGTCGGCCCCTCCTCCACACACCCTCGGTGCCACCAGAGATTTCCACATTTCAAGCCGTCTTCGGTGTGGGTCCTGGTGTGATGCCAAAGGCGGTGCCAAGTTTGTTGATCACGGCCACCCATTCAGGTGACGTCCGGATCGGTGAGACAGGAAGCCAGAGATGACAGAGCAAGATCCTCCCGCCTTCGAGTTCATCGACCTCTTCGCGGGCATCGGTGGCCTCCGCATCGGCCTCGAGTCGATCGGTGGGGAGTGCGTCTTCTCGTCCGAGTGGGACAAGTTCGCTCAGCAGACCTATGAGGCGTGGCATGGTGAGCGTCCGGCGGGGGACATCACGCAGATCGATCCTGCGTCGATCCCGGATCACGACATCCTCGCGGCAGGGTTCCCCTGCCAGCCCTTTTCGATCGCAGGCGTCTCCAAGAAGATCTCCTTGGGCAGGGCCCACGGCTTCGCGGACGTGAAGCAGGGCAATCTGTTCTTGGCTCTGGCCGACGTCGTGCGGGCCAAGCGGCCGTCCGTCCTGCTGCTGGAAAACGTAAAGAATCTCACGTCACATGACCGCGGCAGGACGTGGCGCGTCATCCAAGAGACCCTCGAGGAACTCGGCTATGAGGTCCACCACCAGATCGTCGACGCCGCAGGTTGGGTCCCGCAGCACCGTGAGCGGATCTTCATCGTGTGCTTCCGTCAGGAGATCTTCAAGCCTGGGTTCCCGCAAGGAGTTCCCTTTGAGTATCCGACTGGCCCAGGAGGCCATAGACTCCGCGACGTCCTCGAACGTGACGTTGACCCCAGGTACACCCTGAGCAACAAGTTGTGGGAATACCTGCAGAACTACGCGTTGAAGCACAAGGCCAAGGGGAACGGATTTGGCTATGGCCTTCCGAAACTCGACGGAGTGAGCCGCACCCTATCCGCGAGGTACTACAAGGATGGTTCCGAGATCCTCATCCGGCAGGCCCAGGGACGAAATCCTCGGCGGCTGACGCCGCTGGAGGCGGGACGTCTCATGGGCTTTCCGATGGAGCGCCTCGACATCGTCGTCTCCGACACGCAGGCCTACCGCCAGTTCGGCAATGCGGTGGTGCCCAAGGTTGCCAGCGCGGTCGCGCGCCAGATCGAGATCGTCCTGCAGCAGGCGATGGCGAGCGGCGTCCAGTGGCGTGCTCGGGGCGCGTCCGAGGAACTCGTGGCCAGTTGACTCAGCCCCGCGCGCGTCCATCCAGCTCACGATCGGAATCTGCAACTCCTGTCGGGTGATCAAACACGGCTGTGAGCGCGTTGTCAGCAACAACGCGAAGGAGCTCTCCGCCGCAGATCTCTTGGCGGCGAGCACGCACACGTGGTTTCGGATACCGAATCGACGTCCGGGGTCCGTGCGCAGTAACGGCATCCAGCGTGACGGTGTCAGACTTCATCGCGCTCATGGAGGTGAGAGGTGTCCTGTGGCGTCGGTCTCGTCTGATCCGATGGGGAGCAGCTCAGCCAACACTTCGGCGACCGCATCCGCGGCCTGCTCCGCGGGCACGTGTTCCCAAATTCGCACAACACGCCAACCGAGGTCGGTCAACCGATGGTCGGTGTCGGCATCACGTTTCGCATTGGTGTCGAACTTCCACAACCACCATTCCCTATTGGCCTTCGGGGTGACGCAGTGCTCGGGACAGCCGTGCCAGAAGCAGCCGTCGACGAACACAGCGACTCGACGGCGAGGGAAGGCGATGTCCACACGCCGACGCGGTAGACCGTCGACCCTGAATTGAACCCGGTACCGGAAGCCGCGACGGTGAAGCTCGCGTCTGAGCTCCACCTCTGGCTTCGTTTCCGAGCGGCGCTGGGCAGCGAACCGAGCGCTCAATGAGGCTACGGGCTGCTCACGGGGCGGCTCTTCGACCGAAATGTCACCACCTCCTTCCCGACGTTCAATCGACTCCGACGAACCCGTGCTCCTTTGCTTTCTGCAGAACGGAGAGCAGCCTCGCGCTCTGACGCTCAGAGGGGAAGCCGGACTTCCTGCCGGTGACGAGGTCGAGGATGCCTACATCGGTGGGGCTCACGATCTTCGACTCGATCCCAAATGAACGTACTTCTTCCCATGTGGCAGGTGGAATCTCGAAAACTGCCGCCTGGACGTGGATGGAGTTGTCGATCTTCTGGGTTTGCCTAGCGGACCTGGCCACGTCTCTCACTTCCGCCGCGGAGATGAGTGTGTCGATGAACTCTGACGGAAGTGATAGTGGCATGGCACGCACCACGTCCCAGCAGGCTTTCCGCTTTGCCCACTCGGTGACGTTCTGGACAGGACGACGCTCCGCGGTCAGGGCCCTAAAGGCCAGCTGCCCCGCCTCTATGAATGTTGCCAAGACTGGCTCGGAGACCGACTGGTCTCGCCAGATCTGGTCAAAGTTCATGCGCGCGCTGGGCGCTTGGCGGGAGATCTCGTGTGCCACCTTGGCCATGGCGTACGTCACGATGTTTGCCAAGTAACCGCTCTGATACCAATCGGCCTTGGCTACCCGTGCACGTACGGCGTGGAAGACGATAGCCTTTGCGACCAACCCCTTGAAGTAGGCCTCGTTGAATTCGGCGTCCGAGGACTCCCACTTGGTGGCTACGGATTCAGCGAACGCAACGAAATTCTTCTGTGCGCCAGCGCTGACCATGTGTGGTTGCTGTCCCCAAGAAACCTCGTACTTGGCCGCTTCTGTTTTGGTGATCACCTGGTTGCGTGGGTGCGATGCCTCGAACTTCTTCTGCTCACTCGGGGTGAGTTTGGACTTCTCGCTCTGGTACTGACCTCGCGTGCGCTCGTAGAACCAGCGGGTTTGGAAGTGGACGCCCGGCCTTGCAGGGGCCAACAGGCGGCGCGAGAGAGTCTCAAGCCTCACGTGGAACGGGCTGTTCGAGAAGAAGTCAGCCTCACTCACCTTGTTCTGGCTGTTCGCGTAGCGGGAGATGGAGGGCACGAGCTCCTTGGCCCGCTCCTCGTCCACCACGACGAGTTTCATCTGGACGTGAACATTTGATACGTCAGGCTTCGGAGACGAGTCCCGCCGCACGTAGAAGAGCGAGGCGGTCGTCTGGCCACCGTTCACAATCTGCAGGTCAGTGATGGCCACAATGTGCCCCGCCGCGTCGCGCTGGACGCCCGTAGCCGTGGCTGTCACACCGTTGTTGTACGCCAAGAACATGTCGGGTTCGGACAGAATCGTCGTCTTGATCCCTTTGTTGACTTTCCCGCGCCCCTGCAGGAAAGCGCGCACGTTGCTTTCTAGGAGCCTGCTTCCGTGTCGCGCGTAGAGGTCGGCCAAGATCGAGCCGGGCACGGCGGCCAAGTAGGTTTCAAAGCCGGAGCCACCTTCGATGCGCAGGGCAGGCAGACCGTCGGGCAGCCACTCGGCCAATGAGATCTGAAGCTCTTCTCGGCCCTGGCTCGAGGTTTGGAGCTGTTCGAAGCGGTTGATGTCCCAGACGTGGTAATCGATCGGAACGCCATTGAGTTCAGAGGATGGCAAGTGCTTCACGCTGGCGCTGAGAGGGGAGTCGCTGAGGAGATAGAGACGGTACCTCGTCACGCTCTGGCCGCGGTGCCGCAGGTCAACGGCAAGCTGCACCGCCGGGTCGCTCGGCTCTCGATCAACCTCGAATGTCCCGTTCACCGCGTCGTGCAAGAAGCCTTCGAGAGCGCCGAGCGCCTTGGCAACCTCCGTTGCTGTCACATTGCTGATCTCGTCCTCATCGCTGAAGAGTGCTACAGCCAAGGCGATTGAGTCGTCGGAGTCGCCCAAGTCGTACCCATCTACCCGCAGGCGCTTCCTGTTGCCACCCACTCCGTCGAAGTGGGCCGGTACCAGATTCTCGATCACTTCTGCGTCCGCAAGCCGCTCAGAGGCCTCGCTGACGAAAGCGGTCAGCGTGAAGTCACTGTCGACGTCAGCTCGCATCCTGACGGAGTTCAGGAGGTCCTGCCGAAAATCAACCATCACTGCCACCTTGGTCTTGAAGGATCACCTCACGGAGCTGCCAACGCTTGAGGGCGTCGATCGCGAGGTCGTACCGAACGTTCGAGACCGGCAGACGGTCCACGGTCTTGGTCTGGATGCTAGGGAAGGAGTTGTCGACTAGCAGCTCTTGGAAGCCGATGACCGAGAAGAATGTCTCCGCATAGAACGAGTTGGACTCGTCAAGTCCGAGGGAAAGCAACAGGTTGTCGATGCGGGATCGTCCCTCGAAGGACAACCCCTCCAGCGTGCGGATTTCGATCAGCAAGTCGATGAGTGTGAACGCTCCCGGCGCGTCAGCGTCACAGTCGTCAAGAGTCACGATCGCCAACACGAGGCGCTTGTCTCCCGGGTCAAGCTGCTCGACAGAAGCGACCCCCACGGTTGAGGCAGAGGGACGTCGTGCCTTGATTTCGCAGAGGTCGCCATCGAGAAATGTGAAGTCCTGTGGCGCTCTCAACGGTCCCGTCCAAGCTCGAGCCACATCCTCCGGGCCATGCGTGTCGGAAAGAGCCTTGAAACCGAACCAGAGCTCGGCGACGAGGCCCCGAAGCTCTTGGAGCGACAGTTGACGAGCCGTGTAGCGACGGAGCATGAGCTTCCACTCGTCCAGGGTGCGGAAGACTGATTTGACCGCAGACTCCTCGGACTTCTCGGCGCCAGACCTGGCCACCAGGTCGAGACACAGCCGGCTGAAAGCAGCAAAGAGAGTGACATCCTCCAAGCGCAAGGACGTCGCCCAACGACCGTCGCTGCGCTGTGTCAAGCTCAAGGTAATGTCGCGGGAGACCGGCGAGTCGTGAGGCTTGCTAGTGGTGATCATGACGAACACAGGCTTTCCCGCCGGGTCAGATCCGTAAAGCAGGTCCAAGGGATGATCCGGGTCGAAATAGCGTTGTGCGGGAGAGCGCTGCTCGACCAAGCCCCGCCAGTCGGCCACGGTCTCAGTCGTCGACGTCATCGTCCACCCCGATCTCGGTCATCCAGTTCTGCTGCGCAACGGAGTTGATGACGTATTCGACGTCGCCACTGGGGTTTGACGTGTCCACGGGCGTTCCCGGGAAAGCGATCTTTGCCGCAACCGTTACCGAGTGCAGCAAGTGGTCCTTGAGGGCGTCGGCAGCTGCGCGGTCGTTGTCGCTGCTGAAGTGCTCGCTGAGAGTGGGCTCCGCAGCCAGTGGGTAGAGCAGGAGAGCGGGGCGGGTAAGCGCCGGGTAGTAGGCCTTCTCCGGAATCTGCTGTGGAGGTTCGGCTTGGTGGCTGAGCCACTCGTCCTCGGCGGCTTTTCGCTCATCCGGCGTGAGCAGGTGCGTGAGGTCGGTGGGCCCGGCCAGCCTGCTGCTGGACCCGGAGACGATCAGGCGACGGGTGTTCGTTACGGTGACGGCACGGGTCACCTTCGTGAAGGTGAAATCACCGTGTGTGCCCTCCTCGGCTCCCTTCTTGCCGCTCATCAAAACCACATCCCAAGTCTGGTATGCGGGGCTCTTGGACTGCCGGGCAAAAAGACCCAACTGCGATGGCTGGGGGCCGGGCCCCGACGCGTGCGACCATATGGGGTCGCTCTCATCGGCCCTGAACGCATCCAAGAAGTCGGCGACAACGTCCTTCCGGACCTCCTTCCAGCGCCGGTGGCGACGGAGCTCGTGCCCGTCCGGTTGGCCGAGGTTGTCCAAGAGCTGGTGGAACGCTGCCAAGTTGGTGTGAAGAACGTCGATCGATGTGGGAAGCTTGGTGCTCTCGATACGGCGGCCGGACAACGACACTGACTTCTGGAGTTGGGCGGTGGCCTTCATCTTGTTGCGGGCGGTGACGAGGAGTGTCCCGGGATGTTTCTGGATGGCCAGACCGAAATCCTCGGGCGTGCGCTTCTGCTGCTTCATGACGGTGAGGTCCTCGCGCAGTTCCCGCACGGCCTCGTCAACAAAGCGGTAGTCGGCGGCGACTTCGTCGTCGATCCAGATGCGGCACAGGTCCTCGTAGCCATCCCGGTACCCGAACCAACGAGCCATCTGCATCAGGGTGTCAAAGGCGCCGACGCTCCGGTAGAAGTAGCTAACCGTGAGGCCTTCTAGAGTGAGCCCACGACTCAGGACGTCACCACCCACGGCGATGAGCCTGGGTGGGCGGTCCCAAAGGGCTTCTTCCTCCGCGAGCCGCTTGTCCCGGTCGGAGTTGTGTAGTTCCACCCTGACGTCGGCCGTTGCGCGATGAAGCTGCCCCAACACTTGGGCCCACGTGACGCCGGCATCCTGGTAGACGTCTTCGAAGGTCTCCTCGATTTCGCTGAGCACGTCGTTGGGCGTGCCCTTCGAAAAGGCGACACTGTGCATCTCAATCGTCTGGCGCAGTTCGATCGAGTAGGCGTCGATCATGTCGAACACCTGGCGTTGGACGCTCTTGAAGCGGGAGACGTTGATCAGCATGGAGCGACCGGAACTGTCCCCCCTCAGGTCGCGGATGGCGTTGGACAGCATGAACACTCGAATCGCGCGCCGCAGGCTCTCAGGCAGTCCGACGACCACGAGATCGGACTTGTGCTTCGGAGGAAAGAAGGTGCTGGCGTCGGATAAGTCCATGGTGTGCATGGTGTTTGCAGGGCCGGAGGCGGGCCCAAAGACCCGCTCGGCGCCGACGTAGTTGGAAGGTGCCTCGAGGCTGTACACGAAGTCCCGGGGAAAGAGATCTTCGGTGTTCTCGTGGTTGATGAAGATGTTGGCGAAGGGCGTCGCCGTGAAGGCGAGGTAAGAACTGCGCGTGAACGTGTCGAGGATCGACCGGATCCCTTGATTTATGGCGGTGGGGTTGTTTTCATCATTTGTGTTCACGGATGCGTAATCCGATTCGTCATCCAGTACGAGCACTGGGATGTCGATCATGCCTTGGGCAGTGGCCTGTTGCTGCAGCCAGTCCTGCAACGCTTTGAGAACGCTCTTGTTCTTTTTCAGCACGAAGACGTAGGTACTCGAGGAGTGCTGGTCGACGGAGATGTTGCTGGCCTGCTGGCTCGACTTGCGGAAGTCCTGGAAGACCGTGGTCATGCCCTGCGCGACCGGGATCGTCTTGTCGAGAGCTCCCACTCCGATCTGTTTGGTGGGAACGGCAGAGACGCCGATCTTCGGCTTCAGCGTGCCCGAGTCGCGACCAATGAAGCCCTCGTCGACTCGAGACTGGGTCTGCTGACGGAGCGACTCCGTGTTGCCCGCGAGCACGATGATGAGGCGGAAGCCAGCGTCTGCCGCCTTGTTGAACAGGCCAAGGTAAGTGGCAGTCTTCCCAGACTGGACGTCACCGATCACCAGTCCTCGTCTCGCCCACACACCAGTCTTGGTCGGGTCGCCGACGAGGTCGAGGACCGTGTCCGTGAGCTGGTCCATGGTGTCCATGACCTTCGGCGGACGGCCTTGGTTGAGCATCCACTGCTTGTACACCTTCCAGCGATGCCATTCGATCGAGTGCTTTCGCTGCGGCAGCCAGGACCGGAAGTCCTTGCTCGTGATGACGTCGCCAAGGTCGTGGACGATGAGAAGCTTGTTGGTCAGCTCCTTGACGAGCTTCTCGACTGCGTGGTCCGTAGCGCTGGGGGCGGCGATCGGTCTGTACTCCTCGATGCACTCGCGCAGTTGTGCTTCGGTATGCAATGAGTCTCCCAGCAGCGAGCTCACGATCTTGTCCAGTCTTTCCAGACCTGCCTCGTTGGTCACTTTCGTTCAGCCGCCTCTCTCAAGATGTTGTGGGCATCTTCGACGCCGTTAAATGGTTCGATACCAGACATGACGCCCACGAAAGAATCAACGTCGTTCTTCCGGAGCCGATAGGTCTCCCAGAGCTCGACTGCCATGCCGCGGAGGTACGCGTAATCGACGGACGGAACCTTTTCGAGGTGGTCCTGCCCCAGTCTGTTGAAGAGGTCCTGGCTCGGGAAGGAATCCTCGATGAGCCGCAGCAGGGCGGATAGGGCTCGTTCATCAGAGGGCTCCAAGCGCTCAGCGAGTGAATTGAGGAGCGGGTGATCACGATTGATCTCATAGCGGAAGTCTTCTCCGTGGCTGATGAGTCGCCACGCGTGCGTGACTCGGTCCTCTGAAGGCTCTGGTCTCCCGCGGTACAGGTGCACCCGCTTGCTGGGTTGGACGATGCGTTCAGCGATGCGACGCAAACGGTTGCGCACGACGGGGGGCGGTTGAGCTGCGGACTTCTTGATGTCTAGAGCCCACAAGTGGTCGAGGGTGTTGGGGACGTCCACCCGAACGCGGGCGAGCTTGCCCAAGTCCTCCCGGGGCAGGATCCGGAACCATGTTCCCCAAATCACCAGGCGCATGGCCCGGTAGATGTAAAAGCCTTGGCTGTCGCGGAGTCGTCCCGCTACCTGGGCACGCTCTCGGTCCTTGACGGACATCTTGGAGATCATGGGGAGCGTGAAGGCTTGTACGCGGATGGTTTGCCCCTCTACCTCGAAGGCCTCAGGTGGCCCGGGTTGAGTCGCGCGGTGGTCCGACAGGAACGGGTCGATCTGGTCGAGTTCGACGTGATTGATGGTTATGGTGAACGGCGATCCGTGCTCACCAGCCAGAAATCTGTGGAAGACCAAGGCCAAGTGCTGCTTCACCCCGACAAAGGCCGAGTCCAGTCCTTTGGCCCCCTCGTCTACCTGAGCGCGCAACTGGTCCAGGTTGCGCCACAGGACCAAGGTGCCGGACGCGCGTTCTCTGAGTTCAGCGAAGTGGGGGAGCCCTTCGATCTCAGTGGCGTCCAACCGAATGAGTGCCCATGTTCCGACTGAGGCGAGATGGTCCAAGTCCCAACGGAACGCAGTGACGGTTGCGGCCTCGTCCTTGGACACGAGCACCAGATCGCGACACTGGGACAAGGAGGCGGTCTTGAGCCCGAGGCCGAATCGTCCCAGGTCGTGGGCATCTCTGGCAGCCGTCGAGCTCTTACCGGCCAATCGCATCGCTTCTCGAGCGCCGTCCTCGGACATGCCTACGCCGTCATCCAAGAGAGCTACGTAGTCGCTGGGCTCGCTCGCGAAATGCAGGTCAACCCGCTGTGCTCCTGCAGTGATCGAGTTGTCCACCAAGTCGGCGATCGCCGCTTCCAACGTGTACCCCACTGCGCGCATCGATTCCATGAGCTGAGGCTCAGGCGTGACCACTTCGTCCGCTGCCAAGTCTTCCCCGATTCATTGCGTGGCAACATTGCTGCGCCGGTTCCCGGCGGGAACCTCCCCGGCGATGTTGCACATTCAAGCAGGCGCCCCCGACAACGTGGGCTTTGGGCCCCTTTCGTAACCGAACGTTGTCACACCTCCCTGAAATCATGGACACATGTTCGACGACGAGCTGGCCATGTTGGGGGAGTCCTTCACGAGACTGGGACATGTGCGGACGGGGGTGACCAAGCGAGGCGGCCGTGCCGACGAGCCCACGCTCACAGCGGTGCTCACCGCGACCGAACGACTCAGACGCGCGGCCGACGCGCTCGAGCTCGCGGTCATCGGGCATGCCGTGCGCTGGGGGGAGGAGCGAGGGCCGGACGGCATCTTCAGACCGGTCCACCTCCCGTCCGGCCGCGTAGCGGAGTTCGCCGCGGAAGCGGTAGCACTGGTGACGCGCGACAGCCTCCACGAGACCGACCGCCGGTGCGACCTCGGCGCCCGGGCCCTGACCGATCTGCGCCCCATCGCCGACCTCGTCGCCGCCGGCGAGATCACGACAAACGCGATGGCCATCGTCGCGAAGGAGACGCGCGACGCGTGCCCCGAGGCTGTCGCGGCGGTCATCGAGCACCTGCTCGGCTCCCTTCGCGGCAAGCCCGGCACGCGACGCATCATCGAGTTCGACCACCGTGAGCTGCGCAAGGCCACCCGCCGGATCCTCGAGCGCGTCGAGCCCGAGCTCCTGGACGAGCGCGCCGCCCGCAACCGTCGCGAAGCGCTCGACGTCCGCTTCAGCCCCGGCCCTGTGGGGTGTGCCGACATGTACGCGACCCTCCCCACCGAGCTGGCCGTCGTGCTCAAGGAAGCGATCGAGCAGGCGGCCGCACGTCGGCGTGAGCTCGATCCCGGGATGACCGTCGGGGCATCCCGCGCCCACGGTCTCGCCGACCTCGCCCTCCGCGGCGTCGACGTCGTCGCCAACGTCCGCCTGGGCATCCCGATCATCACGTCCGCAGCGTCCCGGCTGACCTTCGCCCCCTTCGGAGGGGGCGAAGGAGGGAGCGCCGTCGGGCAGGACCTGCACGGCCCGACGTCCCGGGCCGGCCGCTTCGTCACGGGAGAGGGCGCGGACGCCGTCGACGTCATCCCCGAGGAGTGGGCCGGCAATGCGGTCACCTCGCAGGTGCCCACGACCCTGGGTCCCGGTGGGCAGCAGTCGTGGATCAGCGGCTGCGAGATCCCGGGCGTCGGCTTCATCCCCGCGGACGCGGTGGCGGCGATCGTCAGCAACGTCGAGACGAGGGTCTCCCGTGCCCTGATCGACGCCCGCACCGGAGTGCTCGTCGAGACCAGCAACCCGCGGTACGTCGTCCCCGACTCCATGCGGGAGTTCGTCGGTGCCCGCGACGGCACCTGCCGCATGTGGGCATGCAACCGCCGGGTGCTGGGCGGGCGCCCGGTGGGCAACGCGGACCTCGACCACGCCCTCCCGTACCCCGAGGGCACCTCGTCCCCGAGCAACCTCTCCGGCCTCTGCCGGCACCATCACCGCCTCAAGCACTCCGCCCGGTGGACGCACACCCTCCACCCGGACGGCCGCACCGAGTGGATCAGCCCGAGCGGGGTCTCCGCCGACACCTTCCCCACGATGTGGGTGCACGCCGAGGCCGAAGGGGAGGCGAGCTCGCCCACCGCAGAGGGGGCGAAGAGTCATGACCTCGCAGAAGACCTGGTCATGGCACCGCCCTTCTGATCCCCCTGGCCCCCAGAGGCGCCGCGACCCGCTACCTTGACGGCAAGCAGCCACGTGCGAGGGGAGTCGCAGGAGATGCAGATGGATGGCACACCGGTGCCCGAGACGACAGGGCCCCCCGAGCCCACATCCCGCGCCGGTGCCTCCGCGCGCCGCGAGTACGAGCGGCGCAGGGCCCAGGACGAGCAGCGTCTGCGGCAGAAGTGGGGACGTCTCGGCCATGTCGCCGTCGCCCTGTCGGACGAGAAGCAGAGCACCAGGGCGTGGGCTACCGGAGCCGTCGGCGAGGAGCGGCTCGGCGCCCGCCTCCACCGGTTGGCGTCACCGTCGCTCGCGGTGCTCCACGACCGCCGCATCCCTGGCAGCCGCGCCAACATCGACCACCTCGCGATCACGCCCAGCGGCATCTGGGTGATCGACGCCAAGAAGTACACCGGCCGCCCGCAGCTCAAGATCGAAGGGGGGATCCTGCGTCCCCGCGTCGACACCCTCCTCGTCGGGCGGCGCAGCCGCACCAGGCTCGTCGACGGACTGCTCAGGCAGATCGACGTCGTGCGCGGCATCACCGACCAGATCCCCGTGACCGGGGCGATGTGCTTCGTCGACGCCGACTGGCCGCTCGTCGGGGGCTCCTTCACCACCCGCGGCGTCCACGTCCTGTGGCCGCGGCGATTGACCAAGCTGCTCCAACGCGACGGGCCGGTCGCCCTCGACGTCGAGGCGACGCGGGCGGTCCTCGCCGCGCGCCTGCCGCCTGCGTGAGATGGATACGGTGAGCCCATGCCACGCCTGATCCCGGGGGACCCGCGGTTCGTCAACGACTCCGAACGTGCGGTGTGGGAGCGGCTGCGCGACTCCCTTCGTCCGCAGGACACCGTCATCGCCAACTACCGCCTGACCGACACCCGCAAGGACCACGAGGCCGACATCGTCCTCGTCATGCCCGACGTGGGCGTGGTCGTCGTCGAGGTCAAGGGCAGCGGGGTGCGGATCGCCGACGGGCAGTGGACGATCAAGCGGCACGGCAAGCGGGTGCCGATCGACCCCGTCGCGCAGGTGCGGGACGCGCGGTACGCGATCCGGCAGTACGTCGAGTCCGACCGGCGGTGGGCCGACTCCTCCCGCGGCAAGGTGCGTTTCGCGCACGCGGTCGTGACTCCCTTCGTCGGTCTCGGCCTGGACTTCGACCTGCCCGACTGCCCGCGCTGGATGGTCCACGACCGGGAGGACATGGCCGACCTCGCCCAGCGCATCGCCGACATCCCGCTCGGGTTCGACACCCACCGGCGGATCCCGACCGAGGACGACTGCGACGTCATCGTCGACATCCTCACCGCGCGCGGCACCGACGCCGTCCCGAGCGTCGTCGACGAGGCCGACGAGCGGCAGGCCCGCGCCGACCGGCTCACCCAGGAGCAGGGTCTCGTCCTCGGCGTCACCCGGCTGCTGCGCCGCGTCGAGATCCGCGGTGGCGCGGGCAGCGGCAAGACCGTCCTCGCCCTCACCCAGGCGCGCCAGCTCTCCGCCGGACGCAGCGGCCAGGCGCCCGAGCGGGTCGCGCTGCTGTGCTACTCGATCGGCCTCGCGACGCACCTCAAGCGGGAGACCGCGACGTGGCCGCACCGCCACCGTCCCGCCTTCGTCGGGACCTTCGAGGAGCTCGGCAACCGCTGGGGCGTGCCCTCGGGCGCCCGCGACGACCCGCGCTTCTGGGAGGAGGAGATGCCGCTGCTCATGGCCGAGCGCGCCGCCGAGCTGCCGCCGGGGGAGCGCTACGACAGCTTCGTCGTCGACGAGGCGCAGGACTTCGCCGAGTCGTGGTGGCGACCGCTCCTCGGCGCGCTCACCGACGAGCAGGAGGGCGGCCTGTTCATCTACTCCGACGAGAACCAACGCCTCTTCAAGCGCTTCGGCCGGCCGCCGGTCCCGCTCGTGCCCCTCGTCCTCGACCACAACCTGCGCAACACCAAGCAGATCGCCGAGGTCTTCCGCACGCTCACCCCGATGAAGATGCGGCTGGAGGGCGGCGACGGCCCGGACGTCGCCTTCGTCGCGACGTCGCCCCACGACGCGCTCGACGTCGCCGACGACCAGGTCGACCTCCTCCTGGACGAAGGGTGGACACCGGGCCACGTCGCGCTGCTCACCACCGGTCGGCGCCACCCCGTGCAGGTCGAACGCCAGGACGAGCTCGGGCAGCCGGGCTACTGGCGGACCTTCTGGGAGGCCGATGACGTGTTCTACGGGCACGTCCTCGGGGCGAAGGGGATGGAACGTCGCGCCGTCGTGCTCTGCGTCAACGAGGACGGGAGCACGCAGCGGTTCCGCGAGCGGCTGTACGTCGGGCTCTCCCGCGCCACCGACCGGCTGGTCGTGGTCGGCGACCCGGGGGCCATCGCGCACGCCGGTGAGGAGGTCGTCCGGGCGCTGTCCCCGGGCTGAGCGACACGCGCAGGCATGGGGAGTCCTCCCCATGCCGGAGGCGACGAATCCGCAGGTAGTCTGACCCGCGACACCGTGCACACGTGCACCACCAGACACCACAAGAGATACGGGGAGGCCTGTCATGAGCAACTGGGCTGCCGGTTGGTACCAGGACCCTGACAACCAGGGACAGATCCGCTACTGGGACGGCAACGGATGGACCGAGCACCGGCAGGGGACCCCGGAGGGCTTTGGCGTGGGCCAGCCCGGCCCGGACTCCTCGGGCACCGGGACGCGACAGGACCACGCGGGCACCACGAGTGAGGTCGACGACGCGACGCGCGTGCGCCCCAGCTCCGACCGCGCCCCGGAGACGGAGGCCATCTCCACCGACAGCACCGGCTACGGCGCCTCGTCGTACGACCAGTCGAGCGCGTACGGCCAGCAGGGTGGCTACGACCAGTCGGGTGCCTACGGGCAGCAGGGGTACGGCCAGCAGGGCTACGGGCAGCAGGGCTACGGGCAGCAGCCCGGCTACGACCAGTCCAACCCGTACGGGCAGCAGGGCTACGGCCAGCAGCCGCAGCAGGGCTACGGCCAGGCGCCCTACGCCACCGGTCAGCCCGGCGGCTCGGGCAAGAGCAAGCTCCCGCTGATCATCGGTCTCGGTGTCGTCGGCCTGCTGCTCATCGGAGCCCTCGGATTCCTCGGCATCAAGCTCGTCAGCGGTGGCGACGACGAGCCCGTCGCCACCCCGACGACGCCGACCTCGACGCAGCCGACGGACCCTTCGACGAGCACCGACAGCCCGACCACGACGGACACCACCACGTCCGACCCGACCACCTCGTCGCCGACCACGGACGACGGCCCGGGCAAGGACGTCATCGGCCAGAAGGGCAAGGCCGCCGAGTGGGAGCAGAAGTACAAGGGCAGCGGCAAGGGCTACATCGCCGTCCCCCCGGGTGACGGTGCCGGCCTCGTCGAGTTCACCTACACCGGTGACAAGTACCAGACGCTGACGGTCAAGGGTGTCGACGGCCAGGGCAAGAGCGCCGAGTACCTCGTGACCGCGAGCGACGCCAAGAAGGGCATCTTCGCCTACAACCTCACCAACTACAGCTCCTCGACCTCGAAGCTCGAGTTCGACACCGAGGGCGACTGGACCGTGAAGTTCTCGCGCATCAGCAAGGCGCCGGCCTTCGGCACCTCGCAGAAGGGCAACGGCTCGGCCATCTTCACGTGGGACGGCAAGAAGGCCGACCTCGGCGCGAAGTACACCGAGGACAAGGACTCCTTCCTCGGCACCTTCCGCGTCCAGGCCGTCGGCGCCGAGGACTACCCGGACCGCCTGATCTCCGAGTACGACGCGTACGAGGGCACCACGACGGTCCAGGAGGGCACGAAGTACCTCGTCGTCGAGGCCCGTGGCGACTGGGAGCTCACCAAGAAGTGATGTCCCGAACGTCGCACTGACGAAGGGGGTCGGACCACGGGTCCGGCCCCCTTCGTCATGCCGTGGTGGGGGCGGTCAGCACTCGATGACGTTGACCGCGAGGCCGCCGCGGGCGGTCTCCTTGTACTTGACCTTCATGTCCCGCCCGGTCTCGCGCATCGTCTTGACGACCTTGTCGAGGGAGACGACGTGCGATCCGTCGCCGCGCAGGGCGGTGCGCGCGGCGGTGATCGCCTTGACCGAGGCGACCGCGTTGCGCTCGATGCACGGGATCTGCACGAGCCCCCCGACGGGGTCGCAGGTGAGGCCGAGGTTGTGCTCCATGCCGATCTCGGCGGCGTTCTCGACCTGGGCCGGGCTGCCGCCCATGACCGCGGCCATCGCGCCGGCCGCCATCGAGCAGGCCGAGCCGACCTCGCCCTGGCAGCCGACCTCGGCGCCGGAGATCGAGGCGTTCTCCTTGTAGATCACCCCGATCGCGGCGGCGGTGAGCAGGAACCGGCAGATGCCGTCGTCGTCCGCGCCCGGCACGAAGTCGACGTAGTAGCGCAGGACCGCGGGGATGATCCCGGCGGCGCCGTTGGTCGGCGCGGTGATGACGCGACCACCGGCGGCGTTCTCCTCGTTGACGGCCAGCGCGTAGAGCGTCAGCCAGTCCATGCCGCGAAGGGGGTCGGTGCTCGTCCCCTCGGAGCGCAGCCGCTGGTGCAGCTGCGGGGCACGACGGCGCACCTTGAGCCCGCCGGGCAGGACGCCCTCGGTGCGCACGCCGTTGTCGATGCACTCGCGCATGACCGACCAGATGTGCAGCAGCTCGCTGCGCACCTCGTCCTCGGAGCGCCACGAGGTCTCGTTGTCGAGCATGACCTGTGAGATCGACAGGCCGGTCTCGGCGCAGATCGCGAGCAGCTGGTCGCCGGTGGTGAAGGGGTGCGCCACGGGGGTGGTGTCGGCGACGATGCGGGTCGAGCCGGACGCGTCCTCTCCGACGACGAAGCCGCCGCCGACGGAGTAGTAGGTGTGCGTGCTGAGCGGCGCCTCGCCCTCGCCCGCTCCCTCACCCCACGCGGTGAAGGTCATGCCGTTGGGGTGCAGGGGGAGGGACTTGCGTCGGTGGAGCACGAGGTCCTCGTCCTCGTGGAAGTCGATCTCGTGCTCGCCGAGCAGGTTCACCCGGTGCGCCGCGCGGATCTGCTCGAGGCGACCGCTGACGGACCTCGGGTCGCACAGCTCGGGCCGCTCGCCGGAGAGCCCGAGGAGCACCGCGGTGTTGGACCCGTGGCCGTGCCCGGTCGCGCCGAGCGAGCCGAAGAGCTCGGCCCTGACCCGGCGCACCTGCGGCAGCACGCCCTCGTCGCGCAGGCCCTCGGCGAACATCACCGCCGCTCGCATCGGGCCGACGGTGTGCGAGCTCGAGGGGCCGATGCCGATCGAGAAGAGGTCGAAGACGCTCAGTGCCACGGGGGGTGCTCCTGGGTGCTCGGGGTGGGGGCACGGTGGCCGGTCGCGTGGGTGGTGCGACCCGCCGTGGGTCCCAGTATCCACCCCGCGGCCGGAGGCGGCCTGTGGAAAAGTCCGCGCCTCGTCGGGTCGATCCCGACAGGATGACGGGCATGAGCTTCGACGACCTGCCCCAGGGGTGGCACACCCGACCCCTCACCGACACCACGCTCGCCGCCGACGTCGTCGACCTCGTCGTGCGGGACTCCGAGCGGGAGCTGGGCTGCCTCAGCCTGCTCCTCTGCCACGCCGACGGCCGCATGGTCCAGCCGGTGACGATCACCGAGATGGACCTCCACCCCGGCGCGGAGGAGGACGCCGTCTTCGACACGATCATCGGCGGGCTCGCCGACAGCATCGGTGGCTTCGTCGCCGCCATCGGGCGCCCGCGCGGCCTCGCCCCGGACGACCGGGCGCGCGACCTGCACGAGGAGGCGCTCGCCGCGAGCCGTCGGCACGGCGTGCCGCTCCTCGGCACCTACCTCGCGACCCCGCAGGGCGTCGTCGAGATGCCGGTGTGGGAGGAGCTGCGTGCGACGGGGTGAGCGTCTGGCTGGCCCGAGCCGGCGTGTCGTACTGCAGTTCAGCTGACCGGTCCCCGTGAGGTCCCGGAAAGCCGGGCCCTGTCATCGCACCTGATGACGAACTGCAGTACGACACGCCCAGACTCCAGCTCGCCCACCCACCGTCACAGCTGCGCCTCGACCTGCGCAGCGACCGCCGCGCCGATCGCGCGGGCGAACGCCTGCGGGTCGACGTGCGCCGCCGGTTCCTCGGGGACGAGGACATCGACGAGCCCGTCCTGGTGCATCTGCGGCGCGCCGACGCGTTGGCGGGCGGCGAGGAGGGGGGCGTGCTCGGTGTCCTTGAAGACGATGGCGCTCGCGCCCTCGGGTGGCAGCGGGGAGAGCCAGGCATTGCCCGCGGCGACGACCCGTCGCGCGGGCAGCAGCGCGAGCGCGCCGCCGCCGGTGCCCTCGCCGAGCAGCACCGACACGCTCGGCACGGTGAGGGCCGTCATGTCGGAGATGCACCGGGCGATCTCGCCGGCCAGGGCCCCCTCCTCGGCACGCGGGGAGAGGTCGGCGCCGGGGGTGTCGATGACGGTGACGAGGGGCAGACCGAGCTCGGTCGCCATCCGCATGCCGCGGCGCGCCTCGCGCAGGGCGGCCGGACCCATCGACTCCGAGACCTGGTAGCGGCGGTCCTGGCCGACGAGGACGCACGACCGCCCGCCGAAGCTCGCCAGCGCGAGCATCACGCCCTTGTCCGACTCGCCGTAGCCGGTGCCGTTGAGCGGGATGACGTCGTCCGCGGCGTACCGCAGCAGCTCTCGGACGCCGGGGCGGTCCCCCCTTCGCGTCGTCTCGATGGCGGTCCACAGCCGCGCGATCTCCTCCTCGCTCGGCTCCGGCCGGGAGACGAAGGGGGCGATCCGCCGGACCGGCGCGCCGTCCTCCGCCGCGGGTGAGCGGGCGTGGCCCCCGGTCGTGGCGGAGAGCAGCGTCAGCGCGCGGGCGGCGATGTCGGCGAGCCCGGCGGTCGGCACGACCGCGTCGACGATGCCCTTGTCGACGAGGTTCTCGGCGACCTGCACGCCGGAGGGGAAGGGGACGCCGTTCAGCGTCTCGTAGACGACCGGGCCGAGGAAGCCGATGAGCGCGCCCGGCTCGGCGATGGTCATGTGGCCGAGCGAGCCCCACGACGCGAAGACCCCGCCGGTCGTCGGGTGCCGCAGGTAGACGAGGTAGGGCAGGCCGGCGGCCTTGTGCGCGACGACGGCCGCCGAGATGTCGACCATCGTCATGAAGGCGGGCGTGCCCTCCTGCATCCGGGTGCCGCCGCTCGCCGTCGCCGCGACGAGGGGGAGGCGCTCGGTCGTCGCCCGGCGCACCGCCGCGACGAGGCGTCCGGCGGCCGCGCGCCCGATCGAGCCGCCGAGGAACCGGAACTCGCCGACGACGAGCGCGACCTCGTGCCCGCGGATGCTCGCCCGGCCAGTGACCACCGACTCGTCGGT
This sequence comes from Janibacter terrae NBRC 107853, assembly GCF_001591405.1. Classification (GTDB taxonomy): domain Bacteria; phylum Actinomycetota; class Actinomycetes; order Actinomycetales; family Dermatophilaceae; genus Janibacter; species Janibacter terrae. The sequence goes on along the minus strand of NZ_BCUV01000006.1, from coordinate 432,732 downwards.
GCCGGACCGCGCGGCTGCCGCCTCCAGGGTCGCGAGGTAGCCGTCGCTCAGGCCGGAGCGGTCGATCGGCTCGTCCCAGGAGACGAAGCTGTCGGCATCGACGACGGCGGCGAGCAGGTCGTGGGCTCCCGGGCGTGGCGCGCTCATGCCGTGATCGTGCCAGCAGCGGGGCCGCGTACGCTTGCCGCCGTGCTTGTGCCGCTGACCACTCTCGTGATCGTCGCGGTCGGCGTGCTCGGCGTCCTGGCCCTGGCCTACCTGATCATCGACCGGCTCGTCGACGACCTCATGCTGCTCACGACCGCCGTCGTCGAGCTGCTCCTGCTCGCCCTCGTCGTCGGGTCCGCGATCGCGATGGGGCAGGTCGAGGGGGAGGGGGAGGGGGCGACGATGCTCGCCTACGCCCTGACCCTGCCGATCCTGCCCCCGATCGTCGTCTTCATCGCCCTGAAGGAGAAGACCCGGTGGGCCATGGGGGTCGTCCTCGCCGGTGCCTTCACCGTCGGTGTCATGACCTACCGCATCCTGCAGATCTGGCAGACCCATGGCCCCGCCTGAGCTGCGCACCGGCACCGGGCCGGGGCGGGTCGTCGTCGCCGTCTACGCCGTGCTCGCGCTCGCCGCGACCGGCCGCTCGGTCCTGCAGATCACCCAGTACCTCGACCGGGCGCCGCTGGCGTACCTGCTCTCGGCGTTCGCCGCCGTGGTCTACGTCGTCGCGACCGTGGCCCTGGCGAAGGGGGGAACCACCGGCGCGCGTGTCGCGGCCGGGGCGATCCTCGTCGAGGCCGTCGGCGTGCTCACCGTGGGCACCCTGTCGTACGTCCTGCCGGACCTCTTCCCGGACAAGACCGTCTGGTCGCACTTCGGGTCCGGGTACGGGTTCCTGCCGCTCGTCCTCCCCTTCGTCGGCCTGTGGTGGGTCCACCGCGTGAGACGGGCCTGACCAGATGCTGGTCACCCTCCTAGTCTCCGGGTAGGTCTTGAGTGCCAGCGTCAGGCCCCGGCTCGCTGGCCGGCAACCCTCCATCCGCGGTGGGGTGCCCCGGGAGACGACCTGGTCCGTGGCGACCGCCACGGTCAAGCGCGCACGATCAGGAGCAGCATCATGAGCGACCCGTCCACGTGGAGCTTCGAGACGAAGCAGATCCACGCCGGCCAGGCGCCCGACCCGACCACGGGTTCGCGGGCACTGCCGATCCACCTGACGACCTCCTACCAGTTCAAGGACACCGAGCACGCGGCGAACCTGTTCGCGCTCAAGGAGCTCGGCAACATCTACACGCGGATCATGAACCCGACGCAGGACGCGGTGGAGCAGAAGATCGCGGCCCTCGAGGGCGGCGTGGGCGCGCTCCTCACCGCCTCCGGCATGTCCGCCACGCACCTGGCCCTGGTCAACCTCGCCGAGGCCGGTGACCACATCGTCGCCAGCACCGCCCTCTACGGCGGCACGATCAACCTGCTGAAGTTCACCCTGCCGAAGTTCGGCATCGAGGTGAGCTTCGTCGAGGACCCGAGCGACCTCGAGCAGTGGCGCGCCGCGGTCAGGCCCAACACCAAGGCCTTCTTCGGCGAGACCATCGGCAACCCCAAGGACATCGTCCTCGACATCGCCGGCATCTCCGAGGTCGCGCACGCGGCCGGGGTGCCGCTCGTCGTGGACAACACGATCGCGACGCCCTACGTGCTCCGTCCGATCGAGCACGGCGCGGACGTCGTCGTGCACTCCGCGACGAAGTACCTCGGTGGCCACGGCACCGCGATCGCCGGCGTGATCGTCGACGCCGGCCGGTTCGACTACGCGGCCGACCCGGAGAAGTTCCCCAACTACAACCAGCCCGACCCGAGCTACCACGGGCTGCGCTTCGGCCCGGACCTCGGCGTGGACGGTGCCATGGGTGCCAACCTCTCCTTCATCCTCAAGGCCCGCGTGCAGCTGCTGCGCGACATCGGCCCGGCGATCTCCCCCTTCAACGCCTTCCTCATCGGGCAGGGCATCGAGACGCTCAGCCTGCGCATGGAGCGGCACCTGGCCAACACGGCCAAGGTCGCCGAGTTCCTGGGGCAGCACGCGCAGGTCGACAAGGTCACGTGGGCCTCGCTGCCGACCAGCCCGAGCCACGAGCTCGCGCAGCGCTACACGCCCCAAGGCGCCGGCGCCGTCATCTCCTTCGAGATCTCCGGCGGCCTCGAGGCGGGCAAGAAGTTCGTCGAGGGCCTGAGCCTGCACAGCCACCTGGCCAACATCGGTGACGTGCGCTCGCTCGTCATCCACCCCGCGTCGACGACCCACTCGCAGGGCCCCGACGAGGACCGGCTCGCAGCCGGAGTCACCCCGGGCCTGGTGCGCCTCGCCGTCGGCCTCGAGGCGATCGAGGACATCGTCGCCGACCTCGAGCAGGGCTTCGCCGCCGCGAAGGCCTGACGACCACCCCGAGGGGCCTGTGGAGAACTCCACGGGCCCCTCGGCGTTCTTCCCTAGCGTGGGTGCATGGGCGGACAGGAACGCATCTCCATCGACAGCGAGGGCATCGAGGGCCTCGGTCGCCAGCTCAAGGCCATCGCCGACTTCCTCGAGGAGAAGGCGGCCAAGGCCAACAACGAGGCCGTCGAGACCTTCGGGTTCCCGAGCTGGTACGGCACCGACGCGTACGAGGCGGCGATCGGGGACTTCGAGCGGGAGCGGATCAGGGTGGGCAAGCAGCTGCGCGAGCTGGCGCGGCTGGCCCGGGACGCGGGGTCCTGGTACGTGCTCACCGAGGACCTCGTCGACCGGCGCAACCAAGGGATCCTCTGATGGCGCTCCACGACCCCGGGACCATCGAGGAGTGCGACCCCAGCACGATCCGGGCCGAGGCGGACGAGCTGCGGACGGTCGCCGCCAACATCCACACCGTGGCCGAGATGCTGCGCATGGTCTCGACGAAGGGGGTGTGGGACTCGTGCTCGGGGACGATCTTCGAGGACGAGGTGGGCAGCACCCCGGATGACCTCTTCGCGATCGCCAACCGCCTCGCGGACACCGAGCGGATCATCCGTCCCTACGCGGACCGGCTCGAGGAGAGCCAGGCCACCCTCGAGCGACTCCGTGGACGGTACGAGGAGAACGTCCGCATCTCGGAGGAGCGCAAGGCGAAGCTCGCGACGCTGACCCCGCAGGACCCCGAGTACGCCATCGTCGAGCGGGAGTACCGGGCCGCCGCCAACTCGCGGGAGATGAACAAGAGGGGCTTCGAGCGCGAGGCGGAGGAGGCGAGCGCCGACGAGCGGACCATGGCGACGAGCCTGGCCGCGGTGGGGTCCGAGCTCTCCGACGAGAAGGGGTACAACGGTTTCGAGATGGCGAGCCGGACGGGCCGGAGCCGCCTGTTCAACAACGACGTCGTCGACCTCACGCCCTGGGGCAAGCCTGCGGCCGTCGTCACGGCAGCCGACCCGCTGGGCAGGCTGGGGCGCCGCGCCGTGTACGGGGAGGGCAGCTACCGGGACGTCGGCCTGACGACGGTGCTCACGGCGGCCGACATCCTCGTGCCCGGCAGTCGGCGCATCGAGGCCAGGGACGCGACCCGGGCCAGCCGCCGGGCCGACGAGCTCAAGGGCATCAGGGCCGCCGACAGGTCGACCAACCCCATCGCCCATCGACGGCTCGCGACCAACACGAGGATCTGGGCGCAGCACCAGGTCGCCACGGGCAAGGTCCGGGCGAAGCACAAGGTGACGGACACCCTCGCCGACAAGACCGGCATCCGGCTCGTGGACGACATGGTCACCGACTGGTCGGCCGTGGCCGGCGCCGGGCGCGTGCGAAGGAGCGGGTATGCGCTCAAGTACTCGGTCAAGGTCACCAACAAGACCACGGCGCAGGTGAGCTCGGTCCAGTCGGCCGCGGACAAGGTCGGCGCCGCGACCGAGTCCGACGAGGCCCGGCGCGAGCGCCGGGCGCGGGAGGAGGCCGAGGAGCGACGGCAGGAGACCGAGCGCCGGCGGCGAGAGTCCCGCGTGGAGGGCATCACGTCGCGACCGATCACCTCACCGGTGCCGTAGCCGAGAAAAGTGCGTTGCACCCCCTTCGCCGGGGTGCGAGCGTGGCGGCATGGCCTCCGACATCCACGTCACCCGGATCGACCCCGACGACGACGCAGCCGCTGCGCTCGTCCTCGACGGGCCGGCTTCGTCTCCACCCGCGACGGGGAGGTCGTCGGCATCGCCGGGTCCTGGGACGTCGAGCTCTCGGTCCCGGCGAAGGGGGGCGCCTCCCTTCGTCCCGCCGAGGGCCTGACGTGGGTGGGCGTGCACCCCGACCACCGGCGCACGGGTGTGCTGAGCGCGCTGGTGCGCGAGCACCTGCGATGGACCCGTGAGGACCAGGACCGGTCGATCGCGGTGCTCAAGGCCTCGCAGGAGACGATCTACGGCCGCTTCGGGTACGGCGTCGCGAGCTCGGCGCTGCGCTCGCGCTTCGCGGCCGGCACGACCTTCACCGCGCCCGCTGCCGTGCGCGCGCAGGCGGAGGCGACGACGACCCGCACCACCACCGCGAGCGCCGAGCAGGGCGCCCGCTGGCACGCCCTCGCCAGGGCGTGCGGGGAGCAGGCGCCGGGGCAGGTCGTGCGCAGCCTCGAGGACTGCGAGCGGATCCTGCGCGACGTCCCGGAGAGCCGCGGCGACCGGGAGCCGGCCCGGCTGCTGTGGGCGATCCGCGAGGGCCGCGACGTCGGGTGCGCGTACTTCCACCGCAGCCCCACGTGGTCCGACGGGCAGCAGCAGGGCGAGGTCGGGGTCTTCTTCCTCATCTCCGTCGACCCCGGTGCGCGGCTGGCGCCCGCCGAGCGGCTGACGACGATCGACCTCATGGGCAGCACGGAGTACTGGGTCACCCCCGACGACGCCCTGGCGCTGTGGCTGCCCTCGCACCGCTCCATCGGTGGCGGTGGTCTGAGCGACAGCCTGTGGTTGCGCCTCGTCGACCTGCCGACCGCGGTCGCCGAGCGCGGTCACGCCGCGGACCTCGACGTCGTCGTGCTGGTGCACGACGACGTCCTCGAGGACACGGCCGGCACCTGGCGCTGGACCGCCCGCGACGGCGTCGGCGCACTCACCCGGACCGACGAGCCGGCCGAGGTCACGCTGGGCATCGGCGACCTCGGGGCCGTCTGGCTCGGCGGCCAGACGCTCGGCGCACGACACGCGGCCGGCTACGTCACGCAGCAGCGTCCCGGCGCGGTGGCCGAGCTCGACGCCGCGCTGCGCACACCGGTCGGGCCGACCACGACGATCGACTTCTGAGGGCGCGGATATCCTGAACCCCATGCCCACCACCCTTCGCGACGCCGTCCCCGCGGAGGAGCTGCACTACAACGAGGACCTGCCGGTCGTCGCCCGCAAGGACGACATCGCCGAGGCGATGCGCGAGCACCAGGTCGTCATCGTCGCGGGGGAGACCGGCTCCGGCAAGACGACCCAGCTGCCCAAGATCGCCCTGGAGATCGGGCGCGGCACGACCGGGCAGATCGGGCACACCCAGCCCCGGCGGATCGCCGCGCGCTCCGTCGCCGAGCGGATCGCCGAGGAGATGCAGGTCGAGCTCGGCGGGCTCGTCGGCTACCAGGTGCGCTTCGCCGACCACAGCAGCGACCAGACCGCGGTCAAGGTCATGACCGACGGCATCCTGCTCAACGAGATGCAGCGCGACCGGGACCTGCGCCGCTACGACACGATCATCATCGACGAGGCCCACGAGCGTTCGCTCAACATCGACTTCATCCTCGGCTACCTCAAGCAGCTGCTGCCCCGGCGTCCCGACCTCAAGGTCATCATCACCTCCGCGACGATCGACCCGGAGCGCTTCGCCCAGCACTTCGGTGACGCCGCGGGCGAGCCCGCCCCGATCATCGAGGTCTCCGGCCGCACCTACCCCGTCGAGGTCCGCTACCGCCCGCTGGGCGACGACGAGGCAGACGACGGGGACGGGGACCAGGTCACCGGCATCTGCCGCGCGGTCGAGGAGCTGTGGACCGAGTCGACGAGCACGGCGCCCGATGTCCGGGACGTCCTGGTCTTCCTCTCCGGTGAGCGCGAGATCCGCGACGCGCAGGACGCGCTGACGTCGATGGACCTCCCGGACACCGAGATCATCCCGCTCTACGCGCGCCTGTCCGCGGCCGAGCAGCACCGCGTCTTCGCACCGCACCGCGGCCGCCGGGTCGTGCTGTCCACCAACGTCGCCGAGACCTCGCTGACCGTCCCCGGCATCCGCTACGTCATCGACACCGGCACCGCGCGCATCTCCCGCTACAGTCAGCGGACCAAGGTGCAGCGCCTGCCCATCGAGCGCGTCTCGCAGGCCTCGGCCAACCAGCGCGCCGGCCGCTGCGGTCGCGTCGCCGAGGGCGTGTGCATCCGCCTGTACTCGGAGGAGGACTTCGAGTCGCGGCCCGAGTTCACCGACCCCGAGATCCTGCGGACCAACCTCGCCAGCGTCATCCTCCAGATGACCTCGCTCGGCCTCGGCGACGTCGCGCGCTTCCCCTTCATCGAGCCGCCGGACTCCCGCCAGATCACCGACGGCGTCCGACTGCTGCAGGAGCTGCAGGCCTTCGACACGGAGACCGCGGCCGCGCGCGAGCCCCAGCAGGCGAAGGGGGGACGACGCGGCGGTGGTCGTCGCCTCACGCCCGAGGGCAGGACCCTGGCCCGGCTGCCCGTCGACCCGCGGCTCGGCCGGATGCTCATCGAGGCCGACCGGCTCGGCTGCACGACCGAGGTCCTCGTCATCGTGGCCGCGATGTCGATCCAGGACCCGCGCGAGCGTCCGGCGGAGCAGCGCGCCCAGGCGGACCAGCAGCACGCGCGGTTCCGCCGGGAGGGCTCGGACTTCGCCAGCTGGTGGAACCTGTGGGTCTACCTCAAGGAGCAGCAGAAGTCCTTGTCCGGCAGCGCCTTCCGTCGGATGTGCAAGCGCGAGTACCTGCACTTCCTGCGGATCCGGGAGTGGCAGGACCTCCACTCCCAGCTCGTGCGGGCGGCCAAGCAGCAGCGCATCGACACCCGGCAGCGCACGGCAGCAGAGGACGCCGAGCCGGACTGGGACCGCATCCACCAGGCCCTGCTCACCGGCCTGCTCAGCCACATCGGCCTGCGCGACGAGGAGAAGCGCGACTACCTGGGCGCCCGTGGTGCCCGGTTCTCCATCCAGCCGGGCACGACGAACTTCAAGCGGCAACCCCCCTTCGTCATGGCCGGCGAGCTCGTCGAGACGAGCCGGCTGTGGGCCCGCTCGTCCGCCCGCATCGACCCGGTGTGGGCCGAGCGCGCGGGCGCGCACCTCGCCAAGCGCACCTACTCCGAGCCGCGCTGGTCCAAGAAGGCCGCGAGCGTCATGGCGACCGAGCGGGTCACCCTCTTCGGCGTGCCGCTCGTCGTCGGGCGGCCGGTCTCCTACGGCAGGATCGACCCGGTCGTGAGCCGCGAGCTGTTCATCCGGCACGCGCTCGTCGAGGGGGAGTGGGACGCGCGGCACGAGTTCCTCGCCGCCAACCGCAAGCTCACCCGTCGGCTCGAGCAGCTCGAGGAGCGCGCCCGACGCCGGGACCTGCTCGTCGACGACGAGGACGTCCTCGCCTTCTACGACGAGCGCATCCCCGCGGACGTCGTCTCGGGCGCGCACTTCGATGCCTGGTGGAAGACGGCGCGCCGCGAGCAGCCCGACCTGCTGACCCTCACCGAGGAGCTGCTGACCCGCGACGACGCCGAGGCGGTCAGCGGGCGCGACTACCCGCGCCGCTGGCGCACCGACGGGCTCGAGCTCGCCGTGAGCTACCAGTTCGAGCCCGGCACCGAGGACGACGGCGTCACCGTCCACGTGCCCGTCGCCGTGCTCAACCGGCTCACCGCCGGTGGCTTCGACTGGCAGGTCCCCGGCCTGCGCGCCGACCTCGTCACCGCGCTCATCAAGTCTCTGCCCAAGGCCACCCGGCGTCACCTCGTGCCCGCTCCAGACCACGCCCGCGCGGCCCTCGCCGAGCTGGACCCCGACGCCGGCACGTCGATCACCTCGCAGCTGTCGACCGTGCTCGGGCGCCGCGGCGGGATCCGCATCGAGGAGAGGGAGTGGGACTGGGCCAAGGTCCCCGACCACCTGCGGGTCACCTTCGCCGTCGAGGACGGCCGGCGCCGCCGGCTCGGTCGCGGCAAGGACCTCGAGGCCCTGCGGGAGAGCCTCGCCGGGCACGTCCAGCAGGGCATGTCGCGTGCCGGGGCCTCCATCGAGCGGACCGGCCTGACGACGTGGGACCTGGACGAGCTCCCGGGCACCTTCACGACCCGGACCGGCAAGCACACCGTCATCGGGTACCCGGCGCTCGTGGACGAAGGGAGCACCGTCGCCATCCGGGTGCTCCCGGACGAGCAGCAGGCCGTCGCCGCCCACCGCGCGGGCGTGCGTCGCCTGCTCCTGCTCGGCACGACCCCGCCGTGGAAGCGCGTGCTCGCACGCCTCACCAACGCGCAGAAGCTCGCGCTCGCCGACAACCCGCACGGGTCGGTCCCGAAGCTCCTCGACGACGCCCTGGCCGCGGCCGTCGACGACATCGTCGCCCAGCACGTGCGCGGACCGGTGCGCTCGCGCGCCGCCTTCGAGGAGGCGCTCGCCGCCACCCGCACCCACGTCGCGCAGCGCGTGCTCACGGCCGTCTCCGAGGTCGAGCCCGTCCTCGCCCAGCGCAGCGAGATCACGGCCCTGCTCGCTCGCCTGACCGCTCCGGTCCTCGCGAGCACCGTCGCCGACGTGCGCGCCCAGCTCGACGGCCTCGTCCGTCCGGGGTTCATCGCCGACACCGGCCTGGAGCGCCTGCCGGACCTGCGGCGCTACCTGCGCGGGATCTCCCTCCGCCTGGAGCGCGCCGCGGAGAACCCCCGCCGCGACGCCACCCACCAGGAGAGCATCGACGCGGTCGAGGCCGCCTACGCCGACCTGCTCGACGCGCTCCCGCCGCTGCGCCGTCGCTCCCGCGACGTCGTGGACATCGGGTGGATGATCGAGGAGCTGCGCATCTCCCTCTTCGCGCAGTCGATCGGCACCGCACGCTCGGTCTCGGCCAAGCGGGTCCGCTCGGCCATCGCCGCGATCGAGGTCTGATCGAGGGGGGAATGGTGGGCGCGCCACGACCGTTGCCACAATGAGTGCTTCACCGCCTGGGTGATCCGTGATGATCGAGAGGATCTGACGTGACCGAGCGCCTCTACCGCTACGAGGTCGACGCCGACCCCGCGCTGCTCCAGCCGGGGCCGATGATCGTGGCCTTCGACGGCTTCTTCGACGCCGGCATGGCCCAGCGCCTGCTCGTGGACCACCTGCTCGAGGCGAGCAGCCCGACCGTCGTGGCCTCCTTCGACGTGGACTCGCTCATCGACTACCGCAGCCGGCGTCCCGTCATCGTCTTCGACGCCAACCGGTACACCGACTACGCCGACCCGACGCTCCTGCTCTACCACCTCACCGACCGGGACGGGCAGACCTACTACCTCCTCACCGGGCCCGAGCCGGACTACCGCTGGGAGGCCGTCGTCGAGGCGGTCACCTCGCTCATGGACGAGATCGGCATCTCGCTCGTCGTCCACGCGCACGGCATCCCGATGGCCGTGCCGCACAGCCGCCCGGTCGGCATGACCGTCCACGGCTCCGACGAGCGGCTCATCGGTGACCACAAGCCGGTCTTCGGCACCGTGCAGGTCCCTGCGTCCCTCGCCGCGCTCCTCGAGATGCGGCTGGGGGAGTCCTCGCGCGACGCCGTCGGCTTCAGCATCCACGTGCCGCACTACCTCGCCCAGTCGACCTTCCACGACGGCGCGCTCACCGCGCTCAACGCGATCGTCGACTGCACCGGGCTCAACCTGCCCAACGACGCCCTCGCCGAGGCCGCCCGCGAGGGCCTCATGCAGATCGAGCGCGAGATCGACGAGAACGACGAGGTCAAGGAGGCCGTGCAGGCGCTGGAGCGCCAGTACGACGTCCACCTGCGTGGTCTCGAGCGGCCGAGCCTGCTCGCGGGCGAGGGGCAGGACCTGCCCTCCGCGGACGAGCTGGGCGCGGAGTTCGAGGACTTCCTGCGCACCGTCGACGACGCCGACTAGCCCTTCGCGTCGGACCAGCGCCGCACCACGGAGGTGTCGGCGACGAAGCGCACCTGCTCACCGCCCAGCCATCGCCGGGCGGCGTCGGTGAGGGCGGCGTCGACCGCGGCCGCGGCGGCGTCTGCGTGCTCCTGCGGCACGTGCACGAGCAGCTCGTCGTGCAGGCAGAGCACGATCCGGCCGCCGAGGGGGCGCACGGCCACGCGCACCGTGGCCGCCCACGCCTTGAACAGCTCGGCTGCCGAGCCCTGGATCACCGCGTTGCGGGCGAACCGGCCACGGGCGCCGGTGAGGCCCTCGACGTCGTCGCCGCCCCCGCCGAGGTCCGTGCGCACGAGGCGCCCCCCGTACGTGCGCACCGGCTCACCCCGCCGCCCCCGCTCCTGGGCACGCTGCAGGTGCGCCATCGCGACGGGGTACTCGCGCTCGAGCCCCTTGAGGGCCTCGGCGGCCGGCCCGGACCGCTGCCCGTACATCGCCGCCAGCACGGCGATCTTGGCGACCGGGCGCTCCACCCCGAGCCGCTCGGCGACGGGGGCGTAGAGGTCCGCGGCGCGCGTCGCCGCAGCGAAGGCCTCGTCCCGGGAGACCGCCGCGAGGACGCGCGGCTCGACCTGCCCGAGGTCCGCGCGGACGAAGACGTGACCCGGTGCCGCGACCACCGCCGGGCGCAGCTCGGCGGGCAGGTTGTGCAGGCCGGCCTGGGCGGTCATCCGCCCGGCCGCGCCGTCGCACGCCGCCCACGCGCCCCGCAGCCGATCGTCCGGGCCGACGTGCTCACGCAGCCACCGCCACCCGTAGGTCGTCGCGATGCGCTCACGCCTGCGCCACTCGAGCAGCGCGGGCACGACCGGGTGGGTGGCCGCGTGTGCCTCGAGGACCCACTTGCGGGTCGAGGGGACGTCGATCCCTGCGCGGGCGAGCAGCGCCTTGACCTGGGCCGGGTTGCGCAGGTCGACCGACCCGGTGCCCGGGACGGCCGCGAGGACCGGCGCGTCGCGTCTCGTGCGGGCGGCGAGCTCCTCCTCGAGGGTCTGCGGCTCCGGGCCGGCAGCGTCCGTCACGAGCCGTCGGGCCGTCTCCCGGTCGATCGGCAGGCCGTCGAGCTCGAGCTCGACGCACAGCACCGCCGCGGCCGACTCGGCGTGCGCGGTGGCGAGGGCACGAGGGCCGCGGGAGCCCATCCCTTCGCGCTGGATCGCGGCGGCCCGCCGGGCCGCCTCGGCGAAGGCCGCGCAGCGCTCCGGCGTCGTGAGCCAGGCGCCCGTGACCGCGTCGGCGCGCAGGTACCCGTCGTCGAGGACGAGCTGCTCCGCAGGCACCTCGTCGGCGAGGAGGTCGAAGAGGTCTCCCGTCGGCGCGCTCGGTGCCGCCTGCGGGTCCAACCCGTGCGCCGCGGCCCACACCCGCTCGGGCCCGGCAGCCCACCCGCCGTGCGCGAGGCGGTGGACCTCGGCGAGGTCCCACGTGCGGTCCAGCTCGGCACCGGCGGCGACGAGCGGGGCGACCGACCTGGCCGACCACGTGACCCAGCGCGTGCCGGGGGAGAGCGCCGCCACGAGCGAAGGGAGGTCCCTCGCGAGCACCGCCGGGCCGTCCGGGGGCAGCACGGCGCCCACGCCGTCGACCCCGACGACGAGCGCTCCCGGCTGCTCCGCTCCCACGAGGCGTGAGGCTACCCGCGGCATGACAGGATCGGCCCAGGACAGACCACCGCTGCACCCGCAGAGAGGACGTCACATGGGATTCATCTCCGACCGCCTGGGCCTCGGCCGCACCAAGGTCAAGGACACCCGCACCGCGATCGAGCAGGCGCACGACCCCGCGAGCCAGGACGCGCTGGGCGGCTCGACCCTCAAGCTCGTCGAGAACCTGCTCGACACCGGCATCGACGGACGCGGGCCCTTCGACTCCGCCGCCACGGTCGCCGACCGGGCCCTGGCCGAGCACGGCGGTGACGCCGACAAGGCCGTCGACGAGATCGTCGGCGACACGCTCAAGCTGGCTGCCGCCAGCGGCTTCCTCACCAACCTCGGCGGGTTCGCGACGATGTGGGTCGCCCTGCCCGCCAACATCTTCGGCTTCTACGTCCTCGCCACCCGCATGTCCGCGGCCGTGGCCAGGGTGCGCGGCTACGACCTGACCCAGCCCGAGATCCGCTCGGCCGTCCTGCTCAGCCTGGTCGGTGCCGACGCGCAGGACCTGCTCGCCAAGGCCGGCATGGTCGCGCCGACCGGGCGCCTCGCCGGCCTGGCCGCCCAGCGACTGCCCGGACCGGCCCTCATGGTCGTCAACAAGGCCGTCGGCTTCCGCATCCTCTCGCGGGCCGGCAAGGGCGTCTTCTCGCGCTTCGGCAAGATGGTCCCACTCGTCGGCGGTGGCGTCGGGGCCGGCATGGACGTGTGGCTGATGCGCCAGCTGGCCCAGCACGTGCGCACGGAGTTCCCGCCGCGCGGCTGACCGATCTCGAGGTGCGCGCGCAGGGGCCCGGCGGTATCGTCCGCCGGGCCCCTGACCCGCTCAACGGAGAGTTGCCCCCATGTCCTTCGCCGAACTCGTGGACGGCGCCAACGGCTTCATCTGGTCGATCCCGCTCGTCGGGCTCTGCCTCGTGGCCGGCCTGTACTTCACCATCCGCACCCGCCTCGTCCAGGTCCTCGGGATCCCGGACATGGTCAAGCAGCTGCGGGAGGGGGAGGACTCGGTCGACGGGACCTCGTCCTTCCAGTCGCTGATGATGTCGCTCGCCAACCGCGTCGGCATGGGCAACATCGGTGGTGTCGCCACCGCCATCGCCTTCGGCGGCCCGGGCGCCGTCTTCTGGATGTGGGCGGTCGCCTTCCTCGGTGCGGCGACCTCCTTCATCGAGTGCACCCTCGGCCAGATCTACAAGGAGAAGGACCCCGACACCGGTGAGTACCGGGGCGGTCCGGCGTACTACTTCGAGAAGGCCTACGCCCACCGGTGGCGCACGCTCTCGCTCGTCTACGCCGTCACCTTCGCCGTCGTCACCGTCTTCGCCATGAGCTTCTTCCTGCCCGGCGTGCAGGCCAACGGCATGTCCTCGGCGCTCGACGCAGCGTGGGGCGTCCCGACGTGGGTGACGGCCATCGGCATCGTCATCGCGCTGGCCTTCATCGTCATCGGCGGCGTCAAGCGCATCGCGACCTTCGCCGCCTTCGTCGTGCCGCCGATGGCGATCCTCTACATCCTCTTCGCCCTCGTCGTCTTCTTCGTCAACGCCGACCAGATCGGTCACGTCTTCAGCGAGATCTTCTCGGGTGCCTTCGGCGGCCACGCGGTCTACGGCGCGATCATCGGCCAGGCGGTCAAGTGGGGCGTCCAGCGCGGCATCTACTCCAACGAGGCGGGCCAGGGCACCGGCCCGCACCACGCCGCCGCCGCCGAGGTCTCGCACCCGGCGAAGCAGGGCTTCGTCCAGGCCTTCGCCGTCTACATCGACACCCTCTTCGTGTGCACCGCGACGGCCTTCATCATCATCTCGACCGACATGTACTCGGTCTTCAGGGGCGAGAGCTACCCCGGACCGACGCTCTACGAGGGAGCGATCGGGACCGACGTCGAGCCCGGCCCGGGCTTCGTGCAGGCGGGCCTGGACAGCTTCGCGCCCGGTATCGGCTCGAGCTTCGTGGCCCTGGCGCTCGTCTTCTTCGCCTTCACGACGATGGTGGCGTACTACTACATGGCCGAGGTCAACCTCGCCTACCTCACCCGCAAGATCCGCAGCGCCACCGTGCGCCGCGGGATGATCCGGGCGCTGCAGGGGTTGATCCTCGTCTCTGCCGCCTACGGGGCGACGACGACGGCCGGCTCCGCGTGGGGCCTCGGCGACATCGGTGTCGGCACGATGGCCTGGCTCAACATCCTGGGCATCCTGCTGCTCCAGGTCCCGGCCCTGAAGGCCCTCAAGGACTACCGCGCGCAGAAGGCCCGGGGCATCGACCCGCAGTTCGACCCGCGTGAGCTCGGGATCGAGGGTGCGCAGTTCTGGGAGCTGCGTGCCGACGGCCAGCTCACCCAGGGCGCTCCCCGGGAGTCGGTCGGCGCACGGGAGTGACGCCGAGCTCCTGAGGGAATCCGGACCGGGCGCGCTACGTTGGATCCAGCGGAGCGCGCCCGGACCGGGCACGCCTGAGCGTCAGGAGACCGACATGGCCACGACCAGCCGCGTCCGCAACGCCACCCACCTCGCCTCCGCCGTCCGCAGCGCGGCGCGACCAGGCGGGCCCAGCCTCTGGACCCGCCTGCGCGCCGTCCCCCGGATGATCCGCGCGGTCCGCGCGGGGCAGTACACCGGTCTGTCGTCCAGCCGCCTGATGCTCCTGCTCGCCGGTGTCGGCTACGTCGTCTCGCCGATCGACGTGGTCCCGGAGGGCCTCCTCCTCGCCCTCGGCCTGCTCGACGACGTCATGGTCATCGGCTGGGTCGCCACGACCCTGGTGCGGGAGACCGAGGACTTCATCGCCTGGGAGCAGGCGGTGGCCGCAGGCGCGTCCGGGCGCCAGCAGTGGACCCCGCCGCAGCAGCAGTGGGAGCCCGGCCCGACGGTCCGCTCGCACGTCGTGCGCGACTGACCGTCCGCAGACCACCTGCCTGACGTCCGGGTTTCCACAGGATCCGCCCGGTCGCTGCCGGCGCCCTCTGCAGGCGCCAGATTCGTCGGCATGGACCACATCGCCAGACCTCGCGACGCCGCCGAGCTCGCCGTCATCCTCCCGTACCAGCTCGGGTACCACCCGGGCCCCTCCCTCTGCCTGACCGTGATGCGCGGCCGCCGGCTCGGCCTGCTGCAGCGGCACGACCTCGTGCCCGAGCCCGCGGCCTGCCGGGCCGTCGCGGAGCACGCCATCGCCATCGCGGTGCGGGAGGGGGCCACCGCAGTCCTGCTCATGGCCTTCGAGGAGGACGAAGGGGAGTCCCGCCACCTCCGCGCGGCGATGACCGCCGCCGCCGGCGAGGCCGGGCTGCGGGTGCAGGAGCACTTCGTGGTCCGCGACGGGCGCTGCTACCCCGCAGGCGGGCCCCGGGCCAGGCGTCGCCTCGGCATCCCGCTGCCCCGACCCGAGGACGTGCCCGCCGTCGCCACCTTCGTCGAGGCAGGGGTCTGCCCGCTGCCGAGCCGTGCGCACCTGGTCGACGCCGTGCTGCCGGAGCGCGACGAGGCCAGGGCCCGTCGGGTCGCGCTCGCCGTGAACCCGCTCGAGGAGGAGTTCGCGCACCAGCAGGTGGCCCGGACCTGGGCGCGGCTGCTCGACCCCTCCGCCGACGCGACCCCGGTCGCCGAGCTCAGCGACGCAGAGCTCCTCGTCCTCTCCGCGTCGCTGCAGGACGTCGACTGGCGTGACGCGCTCCTCGGCGGGCTCTGCCCCGGAGCCGTGCCCTTCGCCACCTTCGGCGACCCCCTCGTCGAGCACGCCCGCACGGCGCTGGCGCGCTGCCCGTGGGCCCTCGTGGACCCGGACGCCGGGTCCGTGCCCGATGCTGCCGTCGACGTCGGTCGCCACCAGGAGGACGTCCTCGCGGTCCGCGCCCGCGTCGCCGAGCTCGGGCGGCTCGTGCCCGAGGAGCTCACGCCCCCGCTGCTCACCTGCACGGCGCACATCGCGTGGTGGATGGGGGACGGCACGATCGCCGGCAGCTGCCTCGAGCGCGCGCTGCAGATCGAGCCCGGCTACCGGCTCGCCGGTCTCATGCTCGACCTGCTGTCCGCCGGGCTGCGGCCCTGGGACCTCGGGCCCGACGCGCGCGCCGGGCGCCACCCCGCGGCCTAGTCCGGACAACGGACCGGACTCGATCCCGTGGGGCCGCTGTGGTTAGAGTTGTCGCCAGGTCATGAGTGCCAGCGTCAAGCCCCGGCTTGCTGGCCGGCAACCCTCCTCGCGACGGGGTGCCCCGGGTGATGACCGGGCCGCATCGCAGTGGTGCGGCAAGGCGAGACCCCGGGAGCACCGTCGATGAGCGTCACCACCACACCCCCCAGCAACACCGCGCTGTGGCGCGACGGCGACGAGCCGGGGGACCGGCACTTCCTGCGCATCGGGGACCTCACGCTCGAGTCCGGCGAACGCCTGCCTGACGTGGTGCTCGCCTACGAGACCTGGGGCGAGCTCGACCCGGCCCGGGACAACGCGGTCCTCGTCGAGCACGCCCTCACCGGCGACAGCCACGTCGTGGGCCAGGCCGGTCCGGGACACCCGACCGACGGGTGGTGGCCGGGCCTGATCGGGTCCGGCGCCCCCCTGGACAGCGACGAGTACTTCGTCGTCGCGATCAACGTCCTCGGCGGCTGCCAGGGCAGCACCGGTCCCGGGACGCTCGCAGCGGACGGTCGGCCGTGGGGTGGGCGCTTCCCCCGGCTGACGATCCGCGACCAGGTCGCGGCAGAGGCGGCGCTCGCCGACGCGCTGGGCATCGGGCGCTGGCACACGGTCATCGGCGGCTCCATGGGCGGCATGCGCACCCTCGAGTGGGCGGCTGGTCACCCCGACCGGGTCGGTACCGCCATCGCCCTGGCCACGAGCGGCTACGCGACTGCGGAGCAGATCGGCTGGAGCCAGGCCCAGATCCTCGCGATCCGCAACGACCCCTGGTTCGCCGACGGCGACTACTACGACCACCCGCAGGGTCCTGAGGTCGGTCTCGGCATCGCCCGCCGCATCGCCCACGTGACCTACCGCAGCGAGATCGAGCTGCACGAGCGCTTCGGTCGCCGGGAGCAGGACGAGCCGGCGGGGGAGTGCGGTCGTCCGCGCTATGCCGTGGAGAGCTACCTCGACCACCACGGCGGCAAGCTCGCGCGTCGCTTCGACGCCAACTCGTACGCGGTGCTCTCCGAGGCGATGAACTCGCACGACCTGGGTCGCGGGCGCGGCGGGGTCGAGGCGGCGCTCGCCCCCTTCGCCGGTCGCCTGGTCCTCGCGCCGGTGGACTCCGACCGTCTCTACCCGCCCCGCCTCTCGGAGGAGCTCGCGCGACTGCACCCACGGGCGCAGCTGACGACGATCTCCTCCCGGGTGGGCCACGACGGGTTCCTCACCGAGGTCGACCAGGTCGCCGGGCTGCTCCGCCGCGTGCTCGCCGGGGACACGGCCGCGTGTGAGTGAGACACGTCACGCGCCGCCGGTGTAGCGTCTGGCACAGGTCATTCAGGAACCGAGTATCTGTTGAGGAGCATCGATGACGATCGTCGTGGGGTATGTGTCCACCAAGGAGGGCGAGGCCGCTCTCGAGCGGGCCTTCGAGGAGTGCCACCTGCGCAAGGAGCCGCTCGTCGTCATCCACTCCGACCGGGGGGGCGTGGGGATGAGCGGCGACATCGCACGCAAGAACGAGCAGGACCTCAAACAGGTCCGGACCCGTCTCGAGGAGGCCGGCGTCGAGGGTGAGGTCCGCGGGCTCGTCCGTGGCAAGGAGCCGGCCGAGGACCTCATCGTCGTCGCCGAGGAGACCGACGCCAGCCTGATCATCATCGGCCTGCGCAAGCGCACGCCGGTCGGCAAGCTGATCCTCGGCTCCAACGCCCAGCGGGTGCTGCTCGACGCGCCGTGCGACGTGCTCGCCGTCAAGGCGCGCTGAGCCGCCACGCACGGCACCAACCGACCCAGCGGGCGTCCTTCGGGGCGCCCGCTGCGGCATTTCGGCGCACCGCGTTTTATAATGGTGACGAGCCCAGCGCGCAGCGACCGGGCGAGTCGGAGCCCGAGGGACGAACGCCACCCCTTGGAGGTCCCGGCGGATTCTTCCGTGACGAAAGGTTGTTGGTGACTGCTGTGTCCCCACGGTCCGACGGGGCGCAGGGCTCCCTCCCCAAGGAGTTCTCGCACCCATCGCTCCAGGAGCTGGTCCGCAAGGGCCACACGACCGGATCCATCACCAGTGACGAGCTGCAGGCCGCCTTCGGCGACGCGCAGATCAGCCCCAGCCGGGGGCGGGTCGTCCTGCGGGCGCTCGACGACCAAGGAATCGAGGTTCAGGTGCCACAGTCCACGTCCGCCAAGAAGACGACGGCGAAGAAGGCCCCCGCGAAGCAGGCGGTGACCAAGAAGACCGCTACGCCAGTGAAGAAGACCGCGGCGCCCGTGAAGAAGACCGCGGCGAAGAAGGCGACCACCAAGACCGCCGCCCCCAAGGCGGCTGCGGCCGCCGCGGCGGCCCCGGTGAAGAAGGCCGCCGCCAAGAAGACCGCTGCGAAGAAGACCGCCGCCAACAAGGCCGCCAACCCGACGACGACCACGGCCGAGGAGCCGGATCCCGACGAGGACGAGGTCATCGGCGAGGACCCGGCGCAGGCGAAGGCCAAGCCCGAGACCGAGCAGGACGAGAAGTCCGGTTTCACGATCAGCAACGACGACGAGGACGACGCTCCCGCGCAGCAGGTCGTGACGGCCGGTGCCACCGCAGACCCGGTCAAGGACTACCTCAAGCAGATCGGCAAGGTCGCCCTCCTCAACGCCGAGCAGGAGGTCGAGCTCGCCAAGCGCATCGAGGCCGGCCTGTTCGCGGAGGAGAAGCTCGCCTCGGGCGAGAAGATCGACATGAAGTTCAAGCGCGAGCTGTGGTGGATCGCTCAGGACGGCAAGAACGCCAAGAACCACCTGCTCGAGGCCAACCTGCGACTCGTCGTCTCGCTCGCCAAGCGCTACACCGGTCGCGGCATGCTCTTCCTCGACCTCATCCAGGAGGGCAACCTCGGCCTGATCCGTGCGGTCGAGAAGTTCGACTACACCAAGGGCTACAAGTTCTCGACGTACGCGACGTGGTGGATCCGCCAGGCCATCACGCGCGCCATGGCCGACCAGGCCCGCACCATCCGCATCCCGGTGCACATGGTCGAGGTCATCAACAAGCTCGCCCGTGTGCAGCGCCAGATGCTCCAGGACCTGGGCCGTGAGCCCACCCCGGAGGAGCTGGCCAAGGAGCTGGACATGACGCCGGAGAAGGTCGTCGAGGTCCAGAAGTACGGTCGCGAGCCCATCTCGCTGCACACCCCGCTCGGCGAGGACGGTGACTCCGAGTTCGGTGACCTCATCGAGGACTCCGAGGCGGTCGTACCGGCCGACGCCGTGAGCTTCACGCTCCTGCAGGAGCAGCTGCACTCGGTCCTGGACACGCTCAGCGAGCGGGAGGCCGGCGTCGTCTCCATGCGCTTCGGCCTGACCGACGGCCAGCCCAAGACGCTCGACGAGATCGGCAAGGTCTACGGCGTGACGCGTGAGCGCATCCGCCAGATCGAGTCCAAGACCATGAGCAAGCTGCGTCACCCGAGCCGCTCGCAGGTCCTGCGCGACTACCTCGACTGACCGCCACCCCTCAGCGGCGCCGGGTCAGGCGCCGCGAGAGGGCGCGGCCGAGCGCGCGCCAGGTGTCGACGCCGTCCTGGGGCCACAGCAGCGAGCGCACCTGGGCCGAGCGCTGACGGCTGGAGCGGACCCGTCCGACGACCGCGTCGACCTCGTGGGACACATCGGGCAGCTGGCTGCCGGCCGGGGCGTAGCGCGCGGTCTCCAGGGTCCTCACGACGAGGTCCAGCTGGTCCTGCACGTGTGGCTCGAGGGCCATGCGGTGGCCGAGCCAGGCACCGGCCTGCCGCGGGGTGGACCCCACGGGTGCCCGGATGCCGAGGTCGTCGAGCTGGCTGACCAGCTCCTGCCACTCCCGCTCGACCCGGGCGGCGTCGTCCTCGGCGCGCGAGCGCCCGCGACGTCGGGAGAGCCGCGCCGTGACCGGCACGATCGCGAGCAGCAGCGCGAGTCCGGCGAGACCGAGCAGCCACCACACCCACCGGGGGGTGCCCTCGTCCGCGACCGCCGTGGGGTCGACGGACGTCGCCTCCTCGCCGGGCTGGGCCGCGGCGGACGAGCTGCTCGTCGTCGACGAGCTGGACGTCGCGCTGTCCGTCGAGTCGCCTGTCTCGGAGGTCTGGATCGTGTAGCCGGGGACGGAGGCCGCGCGCGCCCCGGGCGTCGGCTCGAACCGCACCCAGCCCACGCCTTCGAAGTACAGCTCCGGCCACGCGTGGGCGTCGCTGGCGCGCACGACCCGCTGCCGGCCGTCGGGGGAGGAGCCGGGGAGGAAGCCGACGACGACGCGCGCGGGGATGCCGCGGGCGCGGGCGAGCAGGGTCATCGTCGTGGCGAACTGCTGGCAGTAGCCCACCTTGGTCCGTAGGAAGTGCACGACCGGGTCCCGGCCCGGGGGCGAAGGGGGGAGCTCCAGGTCGTAGTCGAAATCGGGCCCGCGCAGGTACTCCTGGATCGCCCGGGCGGCCCGGATCTCGCTCTCACCCGGCGTCGTCAGCGAGTCGGCGAGCTCGGTGATCTCGACGGAGGACCCGGGGTCGAGGGTGAGGTACTCGTCCCGGTAGGCCGTCGGGTCGACGGGGTCGGCGAGCTGGGTGCTGCCCGCGGGGAAGTCCTCGTCCTGGGGGTCGAGCTCGGTGAAGGACGCGGAGTAGGTGCCGGGGGTGCGCTGCACGCGAGCGGTGCCGTCGCGCCCCAGCGACCACGCGATGCCGCCGAGGTCGGCGGAGTCGACGAGCGCGGGCAGGGGCAGCTGCGGCGCGGACACGCTGTTGTCCTCGACGATGACATTGCGACGGTCGCGGGCGACGCCCTCGGGCAGGTCGGCCAGGGGATCGCGCGGGACGAAGCCCTCCTGCGGCTGGCGGGTGCGCGAGGTCATCCGGCCGAACCCGTCGGTGAAGTCCTCCACGACCGCCACCCGCAGCGGCTGCGGGGTCGGGTCGTCGGTCGTGTAGCGCAGGACCGGGACCTGGCTGGGCGACTCGAGGCTGCGCTTGAGGTCGAGCTGGGTGGACAGGCGGATGCCGGTGCCGTCGCCGACGCCCGTCCCGCGCCGACCGAGCCCGTCGAGCACGAAGCGCGTGGGCATGTGCGGCACGACCGTGGTGACGGCGACGGCGCCGGCGATGGCGATCGCGCCGAGGCGGACCGCCTGCCAGCGGTGGGCGCGGGTCGCGGACTGCTGGCCGTCGCCCTGAGCGAGGAGCGGGATCGAGGTGGCCCAGCCCCGCAGGTCGAGGTCGGACTGGTGCACGACCATCGCGAGCCAGAGGCCGGCGCCCCCGAGGAACCAGCCCCAGTGCAGCGACCCGCCGGAGTTCGCCGCGGAGACGAGGAAGAGGGACAGGAGCGGGAGCCCCGCGACCGTCGGCGACCCGGCGGTGGCGCTCGACATGTCGACCGCCAGGGTCACGACCACGACGATGATGACGAGCATGACGACGATGCCCGGGGTGGACGGGGCCGGCGCGGCGTAGGTCGTGACCGTCCGCTGCGCGTCGGCGACGTGGTCGGTCAGGGCGGCGAGCGTCTCGGGGGTGGGCAGGAGCCCGGCGTAGAGGGTGTCGCGCAGCTGGGTCAGCAGGACGTAGAGCGTCGCGGCGAGCGTCTGGCCGACGATGACCAGACCCGCGTTGGGGGTGAGGGCGCGCAGCAGCATCCCGCTGCCCGCGACGGCCAGTACCCCGGCGACGGCCGGCGGCATCCACGGGGCCTCCTCGAAGAGCGCGCCGAGCGGGAGCGTGACCGCGACGACGGCCGCCGCGCCGAGGAGGCCGGCGACGACGCGCGGGTCGCCCCTCATGCCCGGACCCCCAGCCCGACGGTCACGCGGGCCCACTGGTCCTGGAGGCCGTCGCCGGGGCGGACGACCTCGGCGTGCCAGCCCCCGCCGGCGAGGATGCGCGCCGTCGAGACCGCAGCTCCCTCAGCGCGAGCACCGGAGTGGAACCCACCGCGGTCGATGACGAGCGCGAGCCCGTGGCGCGAGCGGGCCGTGCACAGGTCGGCGATGTCGTCGCCGAGGTCGCCGACGACCCCGATGACGAGCCCGCCCCCGTGCTGCATGAAGTCGTCGAGGGACTCGACGAGCCCCCGTGGGCTGGTCGTCGCCCGCGGCTCCACGGCGGCGAGCTCGTCGAGCGCGTGGTCGAGGCCCTCGAGGGGGCGCACCGCGCCGGCCTCGTCGGAGGCCAGGCACAGGTGGACCTCGAAGCGCTCGGACAGCAGGAGCGTGACGATGGACGCGACCGCGGTGACCGACCACTCGAAGGACCCGCCGTTGCCCGTACCGGCGTGCGCGACCGCACGGTCGTCGAGCAGGACGAGCGCCCTCCGCCGCGAGGGCTGCTCGTCCTGGCGGACCATCGTCTCCCCGGTCCGGGCCGTCGAGCGCCAGTGGATGCGCCGCAGGTCGTCACCGATGCGGTACTCCCGCACGCCCACGTCGTCCTCGCCCTGGAGCGAGACCCGTGAGGCGGCGGAGGTCTCGCCGCCACCGCCCGCGCCCACCCCGCGCACGGGCGTGAGCGGCAGCACCCGGGGGAGCACGACGAGCGAGGTCGTGTCCGGCACCGTCACGGCCCGGGTCACGAGGCCGAAGGGGTCGGCGAGCCGGAAGGTGAGCGGCCCGATCTGGTGGCGTCCGCGCACGTGCGAGCGGACGCGGTAGCCCACCCGGCGGGAGCCACCCCCTTCGAGCGGGGCGATGAGCAGGCGGGGACGGTCGCCGAGCGCGTAGGCCAGGTGCTCCTCGCCGCGCAGGAGGGGGGTCGGGAGCCGGCCGGCGTTGCGCACCTCCACCGTGACGTCGGCGTGGCCGTCGGTGGTGATCCGGGTCGGCTCGACGGTGCGGGTCACCTCGAGCTCGTGGTCACGTCGGGCGAGGAGCAGCGCGAGCGCGGGGAGCAGGGCCAGCAGGACGCCGATCTTGGTCAGGTCGTGCAGCCCGAGCACGAGCCCGCACAGTCCGACGACCACGCCGGCCCCGAGGAAGCCCTTGCCCCGCGCGGTCACCGGTGCCCACTCACCGAGAGGCAGGCACGCGGGTGCGTTGCACGAGCTCGGTGACGATGTCGGCGGGCTCCCGTCGGGCGAGCTGCGCCTCGCTGCTCAGCAGCAGCCGGTGCGCGAGGACGACCGGCGCGAGGGCCTGGATGTCGTCGGGCAGCACGTGGTGGCGCCCGCTGAGCGCCGCGCGCGCCCGGCCGGCGCGCAGGAGGTGGAGGGTGGCGCGCGGGGAGGCGCCGAGGCGCACGAGCGAGCTGGTGCGCGTGGCCGTCGCGATGTCGACGACGTACTGGCGCACCGCGCTCGAGGCGTGGACCGTGCGCACCGCGGCGACGAGGCGGCTGATGGTCGCGGCATCGGTCACCGGACGCAGGTCCTGCAGCGGCGAGCGCGCGCCGTGGTGGTCGAGCATCGCGACCTCGGAGCCGGCGGTGGGGTAGCCCATCGACAGCCGGGCCATGAACCGGTCGCGCTGCGCCTCCGGGAGGGGGTAGGTGCCCTCCATCTCCACGGGGTTCTGCGTCGCCATGATGATGAAGGGGTGGGGCAGCGCGTAGGTGTGCCCGTCGACGGTCACCTGCGCCTCCTCCATGCACTCCAGGAGGGCCGACTGCGCCTTGGGTGAGGCGCGGTTGATCTCGTCACCGACGACCACGTTGGCGAAGACCGCGCCGGGACGGAACTCGAACTCGCGCTGGTCCTGGTTGAAGATGCTCACGCCGGTGATGTCGCTCGGCAGCAGGTCCGGCGTGAACTGCACCCGGCGCACCGACGCGTCGATGCTGCGGGCCAGGGTCTTCGCCAGCATCGTCTTGCCGACCCCGGGCACGTCCTCGATGAGCAGGTGGCCCTCGGCCAGCAGCACGGTGACGGCGGTGTCGACGACCTCCGGCTTGCCCTCGATGACGGCGTTCATCGCCTCGGCGAGCTCGCGGCCGACCGCGCGGACCTGGTCGAGTGCGCTCGGGGGCGCAGGCGCCGAGGGGACGCCTTCCCTGCTGAGTGTCACCACGACTCCGATCCGGGACGACGTCCGCCGCCCCACGCCACTCCGATGTGCTCCCGACCCTACGTCGCGCGGTGCCCCCGACTCCACGATCCGGCGGCACGACGCTCCTCGAGGACGAAGGGGGGCCGGGAGGGACGCCCTTCGCCGGTACCTGGCGTGAAAATCGCCCCACTTTGCACCACCCCCTATTTCTCAGGCGAAACCCAGGGTCCAGCTCGCGATCCACGGCCCGTGGAGGGTGTGTTTTCGGTCCCAGTGGAGTAAAGTGGTGGAACAAGGAAGGGCAGGGAGCCATGAGGGTCGACACGAAGGGGAGGTGGCCGCGTTGTTTCTCGGTACCCA
Organism: Janibacter terrae NBRC 107853; assembly: GCF_001591405.1. GTDB lineage: Bacteria > Actinomycetota > Actinomycetes > Actinomycetales > Dermatophilaceae > Janibacter > Janibacter terrae. The sequence goes on along the minus strand of NZ_BCUV01000006.1, from coordinate 408,417 downwards.
CACCCCGAAGCTCGACGACAAGGGCCGGCTCTTCCTCCCGGCGAAGTTCCGCGACAAGCTCGCCGGCGGTCTCGTCATGACCCGTGGCCAGGAGCGGTGCCTCTACGTCTTCCCGATGGACGAGTTCACGAAGATCACGCAGAAGTTCCAAGAGGCGCCCACCTCCAGCAAGGCCGCGCGGGACTACATGCGCGTCTTCCTCTCCGGCGCCAGCGACGAGATCCCCGACAAGCAGGGCCGCGTCACCGTGCCGGCCGCGCTGCGCCAGTACGCCGGCCTCGACCGCGACTGCACGGTCATCGGCACCGGGTCCCGCGTCGAGGTCTGGGACACCGCCGCGTGGAACGACTACCTCGCCAGCACCGAGCAGGCCTTCGCCGACCAGTCCGAGGAAGTGATCCCCGGACTCATGTGACGCAGCTGCCACCCGGCCTCCAGCCGTGACGGCGCCGACCCGACTTCCCCCGGGCCGGAACGTCCCGGATGGGGACCAGGTGGCAGCAGCACACCGGACCGGGGACCACCCACCACCCACCACCAGCACGAAGGGAGCACCGTGGAGCACCCCGGCACCGAGCCCGACCGCGACGCGGCCTCCCGCCACGTCCCCGTCATGCTCGACGAGGTCCTCGAGCTCCTCGCGCCCGCGCTCTCGCAGCCGGGCGCGATCCACGTCGACGGCACCCTCGGCATGGGCGGCCACGCGGAGGCGGTCCTGCAGGCCGACCCGCAGGTGCGCCTCATCGGCATCGACCGCGACCCGCAGGCGCTGCGCCTCGCGGGGGAGCGGCTCGCGCGGTTCGGTGAGCGGGCCACGCTCGTGCACGCGGTCAACGACGAGATCGGCGAGGTGCTCGACGACCTCGGGATCGGAGGCGTCACCTCGGCCTTCTTCGACCTCGGGGTCTCCTCGCTCCAGCTGGACGAGACCGAGCGCGGCTTCGCATACGCGCACGACGCACCGCTCGACATGCGGATGGACCCGACGACCGGCATCACCGCGGCCGAGGTGCTCAACACGTACGACGCGCGGGAGCTGTCGCGGGTGCTCTCCGAGTTCGGCGAGGAGCGCTTCGCCCGCAAGATCGCCGGGGCGATCGTCCGGGAGCGGGAGGCCGCTCCCTTCGACCGGTCCGGACGGCTCGTCGAGCTGCTCCGCGCGACGATCCCCATGGCCTCGCAGCGCGGCGGCGGGCACCCGGCCAAGCGGACCTTCCAGGCGCTGCGCATCGAGGTCAACCAGGAGCTCGCCGGCTGGGCCGCGGCGCTGCCGGTCGCCCTCGAGCGGCTCGCGGTCGGCGGTCGCCTCGTCGTCCTGTCCTTCCACTCCCTCGAGGACCGGATCACCAAGCGCGGGCTCGCGGCCGGAGCCACCTCGAGCGCACCCGCCGACCTGCCGATCGAGCCGCCCGAGCACGCGCCCGAGCTGCGCCTGCTGACGCGCGGCGCGCTCACCCCCGGCGAGCAGGAGCTCGCCACCAACCCCCGCTCCGCCTCGGTCCGCCTGCGCGGCGCCGAGCGCATCAGACCTCCACGCCGACCGAAAGGCACCCACAGATGAGCCAGTCGTCCGTCGCCACGACCGTCGCGCGCCGCGCGCCCGCCCGCCGCGAGCGCGCCTCCCTCCACGTCGTCACCCCGGCCGACCGGGCCGGGTCGCCGTGGTTCCCCGTCGCCTGCGTCGCCCTGCTCCTCGCCGGGCTCGGCGCGGTCCTCGGCCTCAACACGCTCATGGCGCAGGACTCCTTCGAGGTGTCCGCCATGGAGGCCCGCTCCGCCGCGCTCGCCGACACCGAGGACTCCCTCGCGCAGACGGTCAACGACCGCTCGGCGCCCCAGCGCCTCGCGACCCGCGCCGGTGAGCTCGGGATGGTGCCGGCCGGCAGCGCCGCCTTCATCGACCCCGACAAGGGGCAGATCCTCGGCGTGGCGTCGGTCGCCAAGAAGCCCGACGGTTTTACCGTGGACGCAGCGGCGACGGTGACCGCGGACGAGCGATCGAAGGAGACGGTCTCCGCACCGACCAGTCGCTGACCGGGTCGTCGCTGACCGCACGACCGCACGCACGACCGCACGACGAGGAGAGGGGCCAGAGGTGAGCCGACGCCGACCCCCGGCCCAGCGTCCCCCCGCGAAGAAGACGGTCGCGAAGAAGACCGCCGCCAAGCAGACGGCTGCCAAGAAGACGGCGACGAGGCGACCGGCGAGCTCCCCGGCCCGGCGCCCCGGTTCCACCCCGCCCCCGCGTCCACCCCGCCCCCCGCGCGCTCCACGCCCTTCGTCCGCGGCAGCGGTCCCGCCCGGCGGCAACCCGCGCGCCCGCATGCGCGCTCTCACCCTCGGCACCCTCGTCGTACTCAGCCTCTTCGCGGCCCAGCTGCTGCGCATCCAGGGCTTCGACTCCGATGCCGTCGCGGCCGACGCCCTGCGTCAGCGCACCCAGACCGAGGCGATCCCCGCGCACCGCGGCACGATCTACGACGCCAACGACACCGTCCTCGCGCAGAGCCAGGAGCGACGCACGGTCATCGTCGACCAGACGGCCGTGCCCGAGTACGAGAAGAGGGTCGACGGCTCGCTCACCACCGTCGGCGTCCAGGGTGCGGCCGAGGACCTCGCCGGGCCCCTCGGCAGCGACGTCGCCGAGCTCACGCCCAAGCTCACCGGTGACCTGCGCTACCGGGTGCTCGCCAAGAACATCTCGCCGCTCGCCTGGCGCAAGATCAACGCCCTGGGCATCCCCGGCATCTACTCCGAGCGCTCCTCGCAGCGGACCTACCCGCAGTCGACGACGGTCGCCTCGCTCGTCGGGTTCGTCCAGCCGCAGGACCAGACGGCCGGCGGCGGCCTCGAGCTGCAGCTCGACGACCTGCTCAAGGGCACGCCCGGCCAGTCGACCTACGAGATCGCCCAGGACGGCTCCCGCCTGCCCAACGCCTCCGACGAGGTCAGCTCGGCCACGTCCGGCAAGGACGTGCGGCTGACGATCGACAACGACGTGCAGTGGTACGCGCAGAACGCGCTGGCGGACAAGGTCAAGGAGACCAACGCCCTCTCCGGCACCGTCGTCGTGCAGCGCGTCGACTCCGGCGAGCTCGTCGCGCTGGCGTCGTACCCGACCTTCGACCCCAACAACATCAGTGACGGCAAGGGCGTCTACTCCAACCTCGCCTTCAGCGACGTCTTCGAGCCCGGGTCGACCTCCAAGATCATCACCGTCGCGGCGGGGCTGGAGGAGGGCGAGATCACCCCGGAGACGCCGATGATCCTGCCGTACTCGCTCGAGCGCGGTAACCGGACGCTGAGCGACAGCCACCCCCACCCCGACGAGTACCGCACGGTCGCCGGCGCCCTCGCCGAGTCGAGCAACACCGGGACGATGCTCATCGGCGAGACGATGTCGCCGAGGACGCTCGAGGAGTACCTGCGCAAGTTCGGCTACGGGCGCACGAGCGGCTCCGGGTTCCCCGGGGAGTCCGCCGGCCTCCTGCCCAAGGCCGAGACGTGGAACGGCTCGCAGCGCTACACGATCACCTACGGCCAGGGCGTCTCGACGACCGCCGTGCAGGTGACCAACGTCTTCCAGGCCATCGCCAACGACGGCGTGCGGATCAACCCCACCTTCGTCAAGGAGGTCGGTGACGGGCAGGGCGGCTGGGACCCCGCCCCGGCCGGCAAGCGCACCCGCGCGGTCTCGGAGAAGACCGCTGACCAGGTCTCGCGGATGCTCGAGGGCGTGGTCTCCGACCAGGGCACCGCCCCCCAGGCGAAGATCAAGGGCTACCGCGTCGCGGGCAAGACCGGCACCGCCGACCGCTACGACTCCCAGGTCGGCGGGTACTCGGGCAAGACCGCGAGCTTCATCGGGTTCGCGCCCGCCGACGACCCCCAGCTCGTCGTCTCGGTGATCCTCCAGCGCCCGATCAAGGGGTACTACGGCGGCGTCGTGGCCGCCCCGGTCTTCAAGGACGTCATGACCTACGCCCTGCAGAAGGAGCAGGTCCCCCCGACGCCCCAGGACGCCAAGGCACCCAAGGTGCGCACCACGCTGGCCAAGAAGCCGAGCGCCGACACCCCGGGCCTGCTGCGCGACCGTGGTGCACCGAGCGGCGGGTAGGGTCGCAGACCGTGTCTTTCCCTCGCCCCGCGCGGGTCACCCCGCTGAGCCTGCACGCAGTCGCCGACGTCATCGGTGACCGCGTGGCCCGCCCTGCCCACGGGGACATGGGCACTCTCGTCACCGGGGTCTCCCTCGACACCGCCACCGTGCGGCCGGGCGACCTGTGGGCGGCCCTGCCGGGGGCCCGCGCGCACGGCGCCGACTTCGTCGACCGGGCGGTCGCGGCGGGGGCGGTCGCCGTCCTCACCGACCCCGACGGCGTGGCGCGCATCCAGGCGAAGGGGGTCGACCTGCCCGTCCTCGAGACGGCTCGGCCCCGCGAGGTCCTCGGCCGGGTCGCCGCGGCGGTCTACGAGAGCGCGCAGCGTCGACCCACGATGTACGGCATCACCGGCACCAACGGCAAGACGACGACGGCCTACCTCGCGGTCTCCGCGCTCGAGGTCCTCGGCCGCACGACCGGGCTCATCGGGACCATCGAGACCCGCGTGGGCCAGGAGCGGATCACGTCCGTGCGCACCACGCCCGAGACCACCGACCTGCACGCGCTGCTCGCGGTCATGGGGGAGCGGGGAGTCGACGACTGCGTCATGGAGGTCTCGAGCCACGCCCTGACCCTCCACCGCGTCGACGAGGTCGTCTACGACGTCGCGGTCTTCACCAACCTCAGCCAGGACCACCTCGACTTCCACGGGACGATGGAGGAGTACTTCCTGGCCAAGGCCGGCCTCTTCACCCCCGCCCGCTCACGGCACGGGGTCATCTGCATCGACGACGAGTGGGGGCAGCGCCTGGCCGGCATCGCCGCGGTCCCCGTCACGACCGTCACCTCCCGCCTGGACGTCGAGGCCGACTGGGTCGTCGGCGGGGACCCACGCCAGCCGCAGATGACGCTCACGGGACCCGTCGGTGAGCTGCACCTGGAGTCCGCGCTCCCGGGGGACTTCAACCGCGTCAACACCGCCATGGCGGCGATCGCGATGATCACCTCCGGGCTCGAGCCCCACGACGTCGCCCGCGCCGTCCTCACCCGCCCCGAGGTGCCCGGCCGGATGGAGATCGTCGTCCCCGACACGGAGCGCGAGGACCTGCCGCTCGCGGTCGTCGACTTCGCGCACACCCCCGACGCCGTGGGGGCCGCCCTGGCCGCCCTGCGTCCGCAGACCAACGGCCAGCTCGTCGTCGTCCTCGGAGCCGGCGGCAGCCGTGACCCGGGCAAGCGTCCCGGGATGGGGGCGGCCGCGGCCGCGCACGCCGACGTCGTCATCGTCACCGACGACAACCCCCGGGACGAGGACCCCGCCCTCATCCGGGAGGCCGTCGCCGCCGGCGTGTGGCCACGCGCCCGCGCCCGCCTCGAGGTCATCGAGGGGCGGGTCGCCGCGATCCGGCGGGCCGTCGAGATCGCCCACGAGTCGGGTCCCGGCGCCACCGTCGCCGTCCTCGGCAAGGGGCACGAGCAGGGCCAGGAGGTCCGCGGCGAGGTCCGCGACCACGACGACCGGGCGGTCCTGCGGGCCGCCCTCGAGAGCCGGAGCGCCACCGGATGATCCCCATGACCCTGGGCGCCGTCGCCGACACCACCGGCGGGCGCCTCCACGGATGCGCGCCCGAGGCGGCCCGCACCCTCATCGTCGACGGCCCCGTCGTCACCGACTCGCGCGAGGCCGGTCCCGGCAGCCTCTACGTCGCGCGGGTGGGTGAGAGCGCCGACGGGCACGACTTCGTGGCCGGTGCCGCCGAGCGCGGCGCGGTCGCGGCGCTCACGACCCGGGAGGTGGCCGGCCTGCCGTGCGTCGTCGTGCAGGACGAGCAGGCGGCCTTCGTGGCCCTCGCCCGGCACCTCGTCGACTCCCGCCCCGACCTCACGGTCATCGGGATCACCGGCTCCTCGGGCAAGACGAGCACCAAGGACCTCCTCGGGAGCGTCCTGGCCGCCGACGGCGAGACCGTCGCGCCGGTCGGCTCCTACAACTCCGAGGTCGGCGTGCCCCTCACGGTCTGCCGGATCACCCCGAGCACCCGCCACCTCGTCGTCGAGATGGGCGCCCGGGGGATCGGTCACGTGAAGTACCTCACCCGCATCGCTCCGCCGCGCATCGGCATCGTCCTCAACGTCGGCCACGCGCACGTCGGCGAGTTCGGCTCCGTCGAGGCGATCGCGCAGGCGAAGGGAGAGCTGCCCGCCTCCCTTCCCGACGACGGCGTCGCGGTGCTCAACGCCGACGACCCCCTCGTCGCGGCGATGGCCTGGCGGACCTCGGCCCGGGTCGTCCTCGTCGGCGAGTCCGAGCGGGCTGAGGTCCGGGCCACCGACGTCACCGTCGACGACACCGGAGCGGCCTCGTTCACCGTCACCGCCCCCTTCGGCACGGCCAGCGTGGAGCTCGCGCTCGTCGGGCGCCACCACGTCGGCAACGCCCTGGCCGTCATCGCCGCCGCGCACGCCGCCGGGATGACGCTCGAGCAGATCGTGCCCGCGCTGGCGGCCGCCCGGCCGATGAGCCGCTGGCGCATGGAGGTGACCCGTCGCGACGACGGGGTCGTCGTCGTCAACGACGCCTACAACGCCAACCCCGACTCGATGGCCGCCGCGCTCGGCAGCCTGGCCACCATGGCGACGACCGGGCGCCGGTGGGCCGTGCTCGGCGCGATGCTCGAGCTCGGCGAGGCCTCCGACGAGCTGCACGCGCGCGTCGGTCGTGAGGCCGCCGCCCTCGGCATCGACGAGATCCTCGTCGTCGGCGCGTCCGCTGCTGCGATCGCGACCGGCGCGGAGGACAATGCTGACCGGGACATCCGCGTGCGGGTCGTGCCCGACGCCGGCGCCGCGGAGGCGGTGCTGGCCGAGGAGCTCGTCGCGCCCGACGTCGTCCTCTTCAAATCGAGTCGAGATGCCGGGCTACGGTGGCTCGGAGACCGGATCGTCCAGAGGGAGGCCCGCACGTGAAGGCGGTGGTGATCGCTTCTGTCGTGTCACTCGTCGTCGCCCTCCTGGGGACGCCGATGTTCATCAAGTACCTCGTCAAGCAGGGGTACGGCCAGTTCATCCGGGACGACGGTCCGACGTCGCACCACACCAAGCGGGGCACGCCGACGATGGGTGGCGCCATCATCATCCTGGCGACCGTCGCGGCGTACGCCGTCGCGCACCTCGCCGTGTGGGAGTCCCCGACGGCCAGCGGCGTCCTCGTGCTCTACCTCATGGTGGGTCTGGGCGCGGTCGGTTTCGCGGACGACTACATCAAGATCAGCAAGCAGCGCAGCCTCGGGCTGAAGTCGCGGGAGAAGCTGCTCGGCCAGACCTTCGTCGGCGTCTCCTTCGCCGTGCTCGCCATGCAGTTCCCCAACGAGGCCAAGCGCTACCCGGCGTCGGAGCACATCTCCTTCGTGCGCGACACCAACCTCGACCTGTACTTCGCCGGACCGATCGTCGGGCTGATCCTGTTCATCCTGTGGAGCAACCTGATGATCGCCGGCACCTCCAACGGCGTGAACCTCACCGACGGGCTCGACGGCCTCGCGACCGGCTCCTCCGTCATGGTCTTCGCGGCCTACGTCGTCATCTCGATCTGGCAGTTCAACCAGAACTGCCAGGTCGACCCGGTCAGCAAGTGCTACGACGTGCGCGACCCGCTCGACCTCGCGGTCGTCGCCGCCGGCGCGACGGGAGCCTGCTTCGGCTTCCTCTGGTGGAACGCCTCGCCGGCCAAGATCTTCATGGGGGACACCGGCTCGCTCGCCCTCGGCGGCGCCCTCGCCGGGCTGGCGATCCTCTCGCGCACCCAGCTGCTCATCATCATCCTCGGCGGTCTCTTCGTCACGATCACCCTCTCGGTGATCATCCAGGTCGCCTCCTTCAAGTCCACCGGCAAGCGTGTCTTCCGGATGGCGCCGCTGCAGCACCACTTCGAGCTGCTCGGCTGGCAGGAGGTCACGATCGTCATCCGCTTCTGGATCATCGCGGGCCTCTTCGTGGCCATCGGCCTGGCGATCTTCTACGCCGAGTGGGTCGTGGGGGCACCGTGACCGCTGGTCGTGCCGAGCGGCTGGCGACGCTGACCTGCGCCGAGGCCGACTGGGCCGGGCTGCGCGTGCTCGTCACCGGGCTCGGCGTCTCCGGGTTCGCCGCCGCCGACGCGTTGCTCCAGCACGGCGCGCACGTGCGGGTCGTCGACGGCACGGCGCCCGTCGAGGGCACGCCCATGGGGCAGCGCGCGCAGATCCTCGAGGTCCTGGACGCCGAGCTGCACCTCGGCGAGGGCGCCGAGCAGTCCCTGCCCGTCCCTGCGGACGAGATCGACCTCGTCGTCACCTCACCGGGGTGGCCGCCGCACCAGCCGCTCCTCGCGGCGGCGGCGGCAGCCGGCATCCCGATCTGGGGCGACGTCGAGCTGGCGTGGCGCATGCGTCCGCGCGAAGGGGGAGCCCCCTGGCTGCTCGTCACCGGCACCAACGGCAAGACGACGACCGTGCAGATGCTCACCTCGATGCTGCGGGCTGCCGGCCTGCGCGCCGCGAGCGCCGGCAACGTCGGTACGCCCGTCCTCGACCTCGTGCAGGACCCGCAGCCCTACGACGTCATCGCCGTCGAGCTGTCGAGCTTCCAGCTGCACTGGAGCGACTCCCTGCGTCCGCAGGCCGCGGCGTGCCTCAACATCGCGCCGGACCACCTCGACTGGCACGGGTCGCTCGAGGAGTACACGCGGGCCAAGGGCAAGGTCTACGCCAACGCCGAGGTCGCCTGCGTCTACAACGAGCAGGACCCGGTCACCCGACGGCTCGTCGAGGAGGCCGACGTCGTCGAAGGCTGCCGGGCCATCGGGTTCACCCTCGGCACCCCCGGCCCGTCGATGCTCGGGCTCGTCGAGGACGTCCTCGCCGACCGGGCCTTCGTCGAGGACCGGGCCACCTCCGCCGCCGAGCTCGGCAGCCTCGCCGACGTGCAGGGGGACGCCCCGAGCGTCGCGCCGCACCTCGTCGCCAACGCCCTGGCCGCCGCCGCGCTGGCCCGCGCCCACGGCGTCCCGGCCGTCGCCGTGCGCGACGGGCTGCGCCGGTGGCGACCCGAGCCGCACCGCATCGCGCACGTGGCGACGGCCGGCGGGGTCCACTGGGTCGACGACTCCAAGGCGACCAACCCGCACGCCGCCCGGGCCAGCCTGACCTCGTACGAGCGGGTGGTCTGGGTCGCCGGCGGACTGCTCAAGGGGGCCGACGTCGACGAGCTCGTCGCCGCCGCGGCCGATCGGCTGCGGGCCGTCGTGCTCATCGGTCGCGACCGCGACCAGATCGCCGAGGCGCTCGCCCGACACGCGCCGGATGTCCCGGTGATCGACATCGCCGCGGCCGACACTGGGGCGATGGACCTCGTGGTCCGGCACGCGGGAGAGCTCGCGCAGCCCGGCGACGTGGTGCTGCTGGCTCCGGCGGCCGCGTCCATGGACATGTTCGACAACTACGGAGCACGCGGCGACGCCTTCGCCGCGGCGGTGGACCGGTACCTGCAGGGAGAGTGAGCGCGTGAGCAGCAGTGCAGCGACCGGACGCGGTCGCGCCGGCACGCGCGCGACCCGCACCACCTGGCTCGACCAGTGGGCGGCGCGCTTCGAGTCGCCCATGACGACCTACTACCTCGTGCTCGGGGTCGTCGGCGTCCTCGTCGGCATCGGCCTGGTCATGGTCCTGTCGGCCTCCATGATCATCTCGCTGAAGGAGAACGACTCCTCCTTCACGATCTTCCTCAAGCAGTTCGTCTTCGCGGTGATCGGCGGCGCGGCCCTGTGGTGGGCCTCGCGCCGCAGCGTCCTCTTCTGGAAGCGAACCGCGCTGCCCGCCGCGCTCGTGTCGGTCGTGCTCCTCGGCCTCGTGCTCACCCCGCTCGGCTTCGGCTTCCAGGGCAACCGCAACTGGATCGGTGTCGGCTCGCTGTCGATCCAGCCGAGCGAGGTCGCCAAGATCGGTCTCGTCCTCGCCGGCGCGCTGGTCCTGGAACGCAAGCGCGCGCTGCTCGGCTCGATCAAGCACGCGCTCGTCCCCTTCGTCCTGCCGGGCGCACTGGTCGTCGTCGGGCTCGTCATGGCGGGGCACGACATGGGCACCGCGATGGTGATCTGCGCGATCGTCATCGGCATGCTCTTCACCGCGGGCGTGCGCAAGCGCTGGTTCGCGGCCGGTCTGGGCGTCGCGCTCGGCCTCGGCGCGCTGGCCGCCCAGATCGGCAACAACCGGATGGAGCGCATCCAGATCTGGCTCGACCCCTCGCAGTGCGCGCCCGGGACCGACCTCTTCTACGGCATCTGCCGGCAGTCGGTCCACGGCCGCTACGCCCTCGCCGACGGTGGCTGGCTGGGCGTGAGCCTCGGCGCCAGCCGCGAGAAGTGGGGCTGGCTCTCCGAGCCGTACAACGACTTCATCTTCGCGATCATCGGCGAGGAGCTCGGGCTGCTCGGCACCCTGACGGTGCTCGCCCTGTTCGCGGCCTTCGCCCTGGCCGCGCTGCGGCTCGTGACCCGCACCGACGACTTCTTCGTCCGCATCGCCACGGCCGGCATCTGCACGTGGGTGCTCACCCAGGCGATCATCAACATCGGCGCCGTCACCGGGATGCTCCCGGTCATCGGTGTCCCGCTGCCCTTCGTCTCCTCCGGTGGCTCGTCGCTCGTCACGACGATGCTCGCCGTCGGCATCCTGCTCAGCTTCGCGCGGAGCGAGCCCGGATGCTCTGAGATGATCGCGGCGAAGCCGTCCCGGGCGCGCGCCCTGCTCGCCCGGATCCCGAGCAGGAGGACCTCGCAGCGATGACTCCCACCCGCCCCTCACGCATCCTGCTGGCGGGAGGTGGCACGGCGGGTCACGTCTCCCCGCTGCTCGCCCTCGCCGACTGCCTGCGCCGCCGCGACCCCGGGGTGCAGATCCTCGCCCTCGGGACGAGCGAGGGCCTGGAGGCGCGGCTCGTGCCCGAGCGCGGGTACGAGTTCACGACGATCCCCAAGGTGCCGCTGCCCCGCAGGCCCTCCGGCGACCTCGTCCGCCTGCCGGTCAACCTGCGGCGCGCCGTCGCCGCCGCCGGCAAGGCCATCGAGCGGGTCGACGCCCAGGTCGTCGTCGGCTTCGGCGGGTACGTCTCGACACCCGCCTACCTGGCCGCGCGCAAGGCCGGCATCCCGATCGTCATCCACGAGCAGAACGCCCGCGCCGGTGTCGCCAACAAGGTCGGCGCCCGGTTCACCGACCACATCGCCATGACCTTCCCCGGGACGAAGCTCCCGGGTGGCCGGGTCATCGGCATGCCGCTGCGGCCGGAGATCGTCACCCTCGACCGGGCCGCGGTCCGCCCCGAGGCACGCGCGGGACTCGGGCTGCGCGACGACCTGCCCGTCCTCCTCGTCACCGGCGGCTCGCTCGGCGCGAAGCGGCTCAACGACGCCTTCGCGGCGAGCGTGGCCACGCTGCGCGACGCCGGGGTGCAGGTCCTCCATGCGACGGGTGCCGGCAAGGACTTCGTCGCCATGGGCGGGGACGAGACGGTGCCGTACGTCGTGCTGCCCTACGTCGACCGGATGGACCTCGCCTACGCCGCGGCCGACGCCGTCGTGTGCCGCGCCGGGGCCAACACCGTCTGCGAGCTGACCGCCGTCGGCCTGCCGGCCGTCTACGTGCCCCTGCCGATCGGCAACGGCGAGCAGCGGCTCAACGCCGCCGGCGTCGTCGCCGCCGGCGGTGGCCTGCTCGTCGAGGACGCCGACGTCGACCCCGCCTGGATCGAGCGTGAGGTCGTGCCGCTGCTGCGTGACGCCGACCGGCTCACGGCGATGTCCGCCGCGGCGGCGTCCGTGGGGCACCGCGACGCCGACGAGACCCTGGCCGACATGGTCACCGCGGCGTGGGAGCAGGGCGGCAGCCGTGGCTGAGCTGCCCATGGTCCCGCGCAACGCACGCTTCGACGTCCTGGCCCCGACCGTCCCGCTCGCCGACCTCGGCGTCGTCCACGTGCTGGCCGCCGGCGGCGCCGGCATGTCCGCCATCGTGCGCCTGCTGCTCGATGCGGACGTCGAGGTCCGGGGGAGCGATGCCCACGACTCGCCGCTGCTGGAGCGGCTGCGCGAGCGCGGCGCGAGGATCTGGGTGGGCCACGACCCCGCCCACCTCGACGGCGCCGACACCGTCGTCGTGTCCTCGGCGATCCGTGAGGACAACCCCGAGCTCGCGGCCGCGCGGGAGCGCGGGCTGCGGGTGCTGCACCGCAGCCAGGCCCTCGCCTCCGCGATGGGTGAGCAGATCCGGGTGGCCGTCGCCGGCGCCAACGGAAAGACGACGACGAGCTCGATGCTCACCGTCGCGCTGCTCGAGGCCGGGCAGCAACCCTCGTTCGCGCTCGGCGGCGAGCTGTCCACGCAGGGCGTCAACGCCGCGCTCGGCGAGGGGCGGTCCTTCGTGGCCGAGGCCGACGAGTCGGACGGCTCCTTCCTCGCCTACCGGCCCGACGTCGCCGTCGTGACCAATGTCCAGCCCGACCACCTCGACTTCTACGGGGACTACGCCACGGTCGAGGCGGCCTACCTCGAGTTCGCCGGCACCGTGACCACGGGTGGGCTGCTCGTCGCGTGCGCGGACGACCCCGGGTCGCAGCGCCTCGCCGAGCGTGCCGAGGTCGCCGGTGTGCGCGTCCTGCGGTACGGCTTCTCCGAGGGGGCGCAGGTGCGCCTCGTCGACCCCGTGCTCGACGGGACGAGCGCCACGGTGACCCTCGAGGACGGCGCCGAAAGGCATCGGCTGGCGATCACGGTCCCCGGTCGCCACAACCTGCTCAACGCCGCCGCCGCGTACACCGCGGCCGTCCACGGCCTGCTCGTGCACCCGGCCGCCGTGCTCGAGGGGCTCGCGGCCTACGGGGGCACCCGACGTCGCTTCGAGACGAAGGGGGAGGCCCGCGGCGTCACCGTCGTCGACGACTACGCGCACAACCCCGGCAAGGTCGAGGCCGTGGTGCGCACCGCCAAGGAGATCGCCGGCGGGCACCGGCTCTTCGTGGTCTTCCAGCCCCACCTGTACTCGCGCACGCGCGACTTCGCGCAGGGCTTCGCCGACGGGCTCGCCCCTGCCGACGAGGTGCTGCTCCTCGACGTCTACGGGGCGCGCGAGGACCCGCTCGAGGGCGTCGGCTCGCACCTCATCGCCGACCCGCTCGTCGCGGCCGGTCGCTCGGCCCGGGTCGTGAGCGAGGCGGACGCGGTCGGGTCGATCGCCTCGAGCGCCGAGCCCGGCGACCTCGTGCTCACGGTCGGGGCCGGTGACGTCACGCACGTGGGTCCGAGGATCCTGCGGGCCCTCGCCGCCTCGGGCGGTGACGGGACCTGATGACCCGGGGGAGCGGGACGCGGGAGGCGACCGAGCAGCGCTTCGCCGAGCGGGCGGCCCAGGCCCGGGGGCAGCGGCTGCGCCGCTGGCTCGTCGTCATGCTGTGCATCGCGGTCGTGCTGGGCCTGGGGTGGCTCTTCGGCTTCTCGGCGTTGCTCGGGACCAAGCGGGTCGAGGTGACTGGCGCCGACCCGGCCGACCGTCCGCGCATCGAGGCGATCGCCGAGACCGAGATCGGGACCCCGCTGGCCCGCGTGGACGCCGACGCCCTGTCCAGCACGATCACCGACGACGTCGCCGGTGCCGCGCACGCCGACGTGGAGCGGGGCTGGCCGCACACCCTGAAGGTCAACGTGACGTCGAGGGTTCCGGCGCTGGCGGTCCGTCGGGACGGCGGCTACCGGCTCCTCGATCTCGAGGGCGTGGAGATCCGCACCGTCTCGTCCCCGCCAAAGGGGGTGCCCGCGGTGACCGCCGAGGGCCAGGAGGGCGTCTCCGGCCACGGGGTGCGGGCCGCCCAGGGGATGCTGGCCGCGCTGCCGCAGGCACTGCGCTCCAGGGTCAAGGACGTCACCGTTGACTCGGCCGACCAGATCACCTTCCGGCTCGGGGGCACGGAGGTCGTCTGGGGTGACGGGAGCGACCCCGAGCTCAAGGTCAAGGTGATCCCGATACTCCTGCAGAAGAAGCCCGACGTCATCGACGTGTCCGCCCCCGAGACGCCGGTCACGAGGGGATAGTCTTGCGACACGCTGGCGCGAGCGTTTGCCCCGGCGGCCCGCGGGACATACCGTCATCCGCACACCGAGCGTGACCAAACTGTAACCCTGAAGTTCACCTTGAGCCTTCAGGCGGTGAGGCACCACCGAGCAGCAGCAACAGGAGTCCCCCGTGGCATCAGCCCAGAACTATCTGGCCGTTATCAAGGTCGTCGGCATCGGCGGCGGTGGCGTCAACGCCATCAACCGGATGATCGAGGTCGGCCTCAAGGGTGTCGAGTTCATCGCGATCAACACCGACGCCCAGGCGCTGCTGATGTCCGACGCGGACGTCAAGCTCGACGTGGGCCGCGAGCTCACCCGCGGCCTCGGTGCCGGCGCGGACCCCGAGGTCGGCAAGCGGGCCGCCGAGGACCACGCGGAGGAGATCGAGGAGGTCCTCAAGGGGGCCGACATGGTCTTCGTCACCGCGGGCGAGGGTGGCGGCACGGGCACCGGCGGTGCCCCCGTCGTCGCCAAGATCGCCAAGGGCCTGGGTGCGCTCACCATCGGTGTCGTGACGCGTCCGTTCACCTTCGAGGGGCGTCGGCGCGCCAACCAGGCCGAGTCCGGCATCGGTGCGCTGCGCGACGAGGTCGACACCCTCATCGTCATCCCCAACGACCGGCTGCTCTCGATCAGCGACCGCGCGGTCAGCATGCTCGACGCCTTCCGCAGCGCGGACCAGGTGCTCCTCTCCGGTGTCCAGGGCATCACGGACCTCATCACCACGCCGGGCCTGATCAACCTCGACTTCGCCGACGTCAAGTCGGTCATGCAGGGTGCCGGCTCGGCACTCATGGGCATCGGCTCCGCCCGCGGCGAGGACCGCGCCGTCCAGGCCGCGGAGCTGGCGATCTCCTCGCCCCTGCTCGAGGCGAGCATCGACGGTGCGCACGGTGTGCTCCTGTCGATCCAGGGTGGCAGCGACCTCGGTCTCTTCGAGATCAACGAGGCCGCCCGCCTCGTCCAGGAGGCCGCGCACCCCGAGGCCAACATCATCTTCGGTGCGGTCATCGACGACGCCCTCGGCGACGAGGTGCGAGTGACGGTCATCGCGGCCGGCTTCGACGGTGGGTCCCCGACGCAGCGCCCGGACGACCGGGCCCTCGGCCAGGTCCAGTCCGGCGGACAGGGGCGACCGGCCCCGGCTCAGCAGGCCCCCGCGCAGCAGCAGCGCCCGGCCCAGCCGCAGCAGGGTCGTCCCCAGCAGGTCCCGGCCCAGCAGGTTCCGGCGCAGGCCCAGCCGCAGCAGGTCCCGGCCCAGCAGCAGGCGCCCGCCCAGCAGCAGGCGCCCGCCCCGGCGCAGCCCCAGCCGGTCCCCGCGCAGGCCCCGGCTCAGGCCGCGCCGGCGACGCCTCCGCGGCAGGTGACCTTCGACGACGGTGACGACCTGGACGTCCCCGACTTCCTGAAGTGACCTGACCGGACCCAGTGTTTGCCTGGAGAGACGACACCGCCGGACTCGTGCGGGCGTTCACCGATCGGCACGGGGGGCGCAGTGTCGCCCCCTTCGCCGGTCTCAACCTCGGCGCCCACGTCGGCGACGACGCCGCAGCGGTCGCGGGCAACAGGGCCCTCGTCGAGGAGGCCACCGGTCTGCGGACCGTCTGGGCGGACCAGGTGCACGGCGCCGACGTCATCCACGTGACCCCGGAGCTGCTCGCGGCGGACCGCTCCGGGACCGGTGCGGTCGGGACCGGTGACGCGATGGTCAGCGACGTGCCCGGCGTCGCCCTCGGCGTGCTCGTGGCCGACTGCACCCCCGTCCTCGTCCACGACGCCGCGGGTCCGCTCGTCGGGGTCGCCCACGCGGGCCGCCCGGGCATGGTGGCCGGGGTCGCGCTCCGCCTCGTCGAGGCGATGCGCGACCTCGGCGCCACCGACCTGCTCGCGACCGTCGGCCCGTCGGTCTGCGGTCGCTGCTACGAGGTCCCCGACGAGATGCGCGCGGACGCGGCACAGGTCGCGCCCGTCTCCGCCGCGATCACGTGGACCGGCACGCCCGCCATCGACGTCGCGAGCGGCGTCGTCGACCAGCTGCGCCGAGCCGATGTGCCCGTCGAGTGGGTCCCCGGGTGCGCGCGCGAGGACCAGGCGCTCTACTCCTACCGGCGCGACGGACGGACCGGGCGCTTCGCCGGGATCATCGGGAGGACGGCATGAGCGGGCGAAGGGAGGAGCTCGCCGCCAACCTCGAGCGCGTCGAGGAGCGCATCGCCCGCGCGTGCGAGGCGGCCGGCCGGCCGCGCGAGGACGTCCGGCTCGTCGTCGTGACGAAGTTCTTCCCCCGCAGCGACCTCGACCTGCTCGCCGACCTCGGCGTGACGGACATCGGCGAGAACCGGGAGCAGGAGGCCGCGGCCAAGCTCGCTGAGGGTGGCACTCCCGAGGGCGTGCGCACCCACTTCATCGGCCAGCTGCAGTCGAAGAAGGCCGGTGCCGTCGCCCGCTGGGCCGACGTCGTCCAGTCCGTCGACCGGGCGAAGCTCGTCGGCGCGCTCACCCGCGGCGCCGAGGCGGCCGGGCGCGAGCTGACCGTGCTCATCCAGGTCGACCTCGACGCGGAGCCCGACGGCCACCGCGGGGGAGCGGTCCCCGGCGACGTGCCGGCCCTCGCCGACGAGATCGCGGGGTCCCCCCTTCGTCTCGCGGGCCTCATGGCGGTCGCGCCGCTCGGCGAGGACCCCGACCCCGCCTTCGCCCGCCTCGCGGAGCTGTCCGCGCGCCTGCGGGTCGACCACCCGGACGCCGACTGGATCTCCGCCGGCATGAGCGGTGACCTGGAGTCCGCGGTCCGCCACGGTGCGACACACCTGCGTGTCGGGACGGCAATCCTCGGAGATCGGACGTCCCACCGGTAACTTCGGTGACACCGAAGGCAACAGGTGTGTGACGAAGGATGAGGACATGACGGCACTGCGCAACGCGATGGTCTACCTCGGGCTCGCGGAGGACGACAAGCGCTACGACGAGTACGACGACCAGTACGTCGACGAGTACGAGGCCGGTCACGACCTCGTCGAGGAGGAGCACGCCGCCGAGGTCACGCCGCTGCGCCGTGTCCCGAGCGCTCCTGCCGTCCGCGAGGTGGAGGTCACCGCGATGAACCGCATCACCACGATCCACCCGAGCAC
Source organism: Janibacter terrae NBRC 107853 (assembly GCF_001591405.1). Lineage (GTDB taxonomy): Bacteria > Actinomycetota > Actinomycetes > Actinomycetales > Dermatophilaceae > Janibacter > Janibacter terrae. The sequence goes on along the minus strand of NZ_BCUV01000006.1, from coordinate 391,042 downwards.
GTACAACGACGCCCGCGCCATCGGCGAGAGCTTCCGCAGCAACACGCCGGTGATCATGAACCTCACCGACATGGACGACTCCGACGCCAAGCGTCTCGTCGACTTCGCCGCCGGCCTGGTCTTCGGTCTGCACGGGTCCATCGAGCGGGTCACCAACAAGGTCTTCCTGCTCTCCCCGGAGCACATCGAGGTCGACGCAGAGGGTGGCGAGCCGGCGCAGCCGCGCGCGCTGTTCAACCAGAGCTGACCCTCCCAGCGGGGCCACAGACCCCCGACCTAGGCTGGATCCATGTCGATCGTCCGCGGCGTGCTGAACCTCGTTCTGTACGTCTACCTCCTCGTCCTCTTCGGGCGCCTCGTCCTCGACTGGATCCAGGTCTTCGCCCGTGAGTGGCGACCCCGTGGCGTGATCCTCCTCGTGGCCGAGGCGATCTACTCGCTCACCGACCCGCCCCTGAGGGCTCTGCGCAAGGTCTTCAAGCCCCTGCGCATCGGCGGTGTCGCCATCGACATCGCCTTCCTCATCCTGATCCTCGCGGTCTACATCCTCCTGGGCATCGTCTAGGCTGAGCGGGATGCCCGTGCGCGCTCCGCGTGACATGGGCGTGCACACTGTCCGATCGCTTACGGAGGAACAATGGCGCTCACGCCCGAGGACGTCCTCAACAAGACCTTCACCCAGACCCAGTTCCGTCGTGGGTACGACGAGCGCGAGGTGGACGACTTCCTCGACGAGGTCGTGGCCGAGATGCGCCGCATGGTCAAGGACTCGGAGGACCTGCGGGCCCGGGCCCAGGACGGGAGCGCTCCCGCAGCCGCTGCCGCCCCGGTCGCCGAGGGGTCCGGCAAGGCCGACGAGGCACTGGCCCGCGAGAACCGCGACCTGCGCGCCCGGCTGGACGACCTGCGCAGCCGGTTCGAGAAGGAGACGGCCGCCCGCGCGGCGGCCGAGAAGCGCGCCACCGAACTCGAGCGCGCCAAGGGCGACGCCTCGGTGACCCGTGCGCAGCAGGGCGCCGACGAGCGCATCGCGACCGTCACCGCCCGTGCCGAGGAGGCGGAGAAGCGCGCCCAGGAGCGCATCGCCGCCGCCAACGCGGCCGCCGACAAGGCCGAGGCCGAGGCGAAGTCCCGCCAGGACAAGGCTGCCGCCGCCCCGGTGGCCGCCGCTGCCGGGACCGACGGTGGCGCCGGCCAGATGGCCGCTGCCGCCGGTGGCGGCGCCGGTGCCTCCGGGCTCATCGCCCTCGCGCAGCGCCTGCACGACGAGCACGTCGCCGAGGGCCAGAGCCAGCGGGACAAGCTCATCGCCGAGGCGCAGCGTCGCCACGACGAGCTGATCAGCACCGGACAGGGCAAGCACGACGAGCTGCTCTCCACGGGTCAGGCGAAGTACGACGACTTCGTCAAGACCGGTCAGGGCAAGCGCGACCAGTTCATCGGCGAGGGCACGACGCAGCGCGACAAGCTCATCTCGGACGCGCAGACCAAGAGCACCACGATGGTCAGCGAGGCCGAGGCCCAGCGCAAGAAGATCCTCGACGACCTCAACGCGCAGAAGACGCGCATCGAGGGCCAGATCGCGGAGCTGACGACCTACGAGCGTGACTACCGTCGCAAGCTCAAGGACTTCATCAGCAGCCAGCTGAAGGGCCTCGACAGCAGCGCCACCGTGGCGCCGGAAGCCTCCGCCAAGCACTGACCTCAGCCACTCGGTCGCCCCGCGGGCGGCGTCCACCCGATGTCGGGAGGGCGCCGCCCGCGGCGTGTCCCGGACCGGTGCGGCCAGGTCGTCGTCCCGCGGGTCGAGACCGACACCAAGTTGTCACGTGGCGAGTGCGACCGGGCGACGAAAACGTCGTACCCTGCGTTGACTCTGATCCGTGCTCTCGGCCCGGATCCACGATCTGAGGACGGTCATGGCCGCGAAGAAGACCACGACGAAGACCGCCACCGCGGCCGCGACGAAGAAGAGCGCGACGGCCAAGGGGGCCACGAAGAAGACCGCTGCCAAGAACGGCACGGCCACCACGTTCGCCGTCCGCGAGGACGAGAGCCCCTGGACCGCCAAGGAGCTCAAGGAGGTCAGGGCCGAGCTCGACGCCGAGATCGCCCGCCTGACCGCGGAGATCGACACGGCCGAGGCGGGGCTGACCGAGTTCCTCAAGGAGCCGGTCGACGGCGCGGGCGACGACCAGGCCGACGCGGGCGCCAAGTCCTTCGAGCGCGAGCACGAGCTGAGCCTCGTCGCGGGCGCCCGTACGGGCCTGGAGCAGAACCAGCACGCCCTCGACCGGCTCGAGGACGGCACCTACGGGATCTGCGAGTCCTGCGGCAACCCGATCGGCAAGCTTCGACTCCAGGCCTATCCTCGTGCGACCCTGTGCATGACATGCAAGAGTCGACAGGAGCGGCGCTGAGCGCCCCACACACCCCAGACCACGACGACGACACCCCGGCGGCGGGTTCCCGCTCCGGGGTGCTGCGGTGGTACGCCGTCGCGGCCGTCGTCACCCTCGTCCTCGACCAGGCCACCAAGGTCTGGGCGCTCGACGCCCTGACCGACGGGAGGGTGGTCCCCGTGCTCGGTGACCTCCTCTCCCTTCGCGTCATCCGCAACTCGGGCGCCGCGTTCTCCATCGGCGACGACATGACGTGGGTCATGACGATCATCGCCGTCGCGGTGACCGCGGCGATCGTGTGGGTGACCCCGCGCATCCGCTCGACCCACTGGGCCGTCTCGCTCGGGTTGCTGCTCGGCGGGTCCCTCGGCAACCTCTACGACCGGTTCTTCCGTGAGCCGGGCCCGCTGCGCGGGCACGTCATCGACTTCATCGACTACGCCGGGTACTTCGTCGGCAACGTCGCGGACATCGCGATCGTCGGTGGGGCCGGGCTGCTCATCTGGCTCGTCCTCACCAACGTCGGGATCGACGGCTCGCGCCCGAAGCACACGGAGGAGTCCCATGGGTGACACCCGCAACGTCCTCGTCCCCGACGGCCTCGAGGGGGAGCGGGTCGATGCCGCCGTGGCGCGGCTCTTCGGCCTCTCCCGCACCCGGGTCGCCGAGCTCGCCGCCGACGGCCAGGTCCTCGTCGAGGGCGCGACCGTCGTCAAGTCCTCCCGGGTGAGCGCCGGCGACCGCATCGAGATCACCCTGCCCTCGGTCGACGAGAGCCCGGGCGTCGCGATCGTCGCCGAGCCCGTGCCGGGGATGCGGATCATCCACGACGACGACGACATCGTCGTCGTGGACAAGCCGGTCGGCGTCGCAGCCCACCCCAGCGTGGGCTGGAGCGGGCCGACCGTCCTCGGCGGTCTCGCAGCGGCGGGGTACCGGATCACGACGAGCGGGGCGAGCGAGCGCCAGGGCATCGTCTCCCGGCTCGACGTCGGCACGTCCGGCCTCATGGTCGTGTGCAAGAGCGAGTACGCGTACTCCGTGCTCAAGCGCGCCTTCAAGCAGCGCACGGTCGACAAGACCTACCACGCACTCGTCCAGGGCCTGCCGGACCCGCACGTCGGCACGATCGACGCCCCCATCGGCCGGCACCCGAGCGGCGACTACAAGTTCGCCGTCATGGACTCCGGCAAGCACGCGATCACCCACTACGAGCTCATCGAGGCCTTCCGCCATGCCTCGCTGCTCGAGATCAAGCTCGAGACCGGCCGCACGCACCAGATCAGGGTGCACATGGCCGCCCTTCGTCACCCGTGCGTCGGGGACCCGACGTACGGCGCCGACCCGACGCTGAGCGCGAAGCTCGGCCTCGAGCGCCAGTGGCTGCACGCGATGGGCCTGGGCTTCATCCACCCCGGCACCGGCGACTATGTGCACTTCGAGAGCACCTACCCCGACGACCTGCAGACCGCCCTGGACCGGCTCGCCGGCATGCACTGAGGCCGTACGGCTAGTTGACGAGGCGGTCGCGGCCCTCCCAGTACGGGGCGCGGAGCTTGAACTTCTGCAGCTTGCCGGTCGCCGTGCGGGCCAGCTCGTCGCGGAACTCGATGGAGGTCGGCGCCTTGTAGCCGGCCGCCTTGGACTTGCACCACGCGATGAGGTCGGCCTCGGTGGTCGTGGACCCCTCGGTGAGGACGACGAGGGCCTTGATCGTCTCGCCCCACTTGGCGTCCGGGACGCCGATCACGGCGACCTCGGTGACGTCCGGGTGGGAGAAGAGGACGTCCTCGACCTCGATCGAGGAGACGTTCTCCCCGCCGGTGATGATGACGTCCTTCTTGCGGTCGCTGATCGTCACGTAGCCGTCGTCGGTGATCGTGCCGCCGTCACCGGTGTGGAACCACCCGCCGGCGAAGGTGCGCTCCGTCTCCTCCGGGAGGTTCCAGTAGCCCTCCATGACGACATTGCTGCGGGCGAGCACCTCGCCGGTCTCCTCGTCGACCTTCATCCGGCAGCCCAGGGCGGGGGAGCCGGCGCGCACGAGCTTGCCGGCGCGCTCCTGCGCGGACAGGTCGTCCCACTCGGCGCGGGTGCGGTTGATCGTGAGGAGGGGGGAGGTCTCGGTGAGGCCGTAGATCTGGATGAACTCCCAACCCAGCTCCTCCTCGACCCGGGCGATCGTCTGCGTGGGCGGCGGCGCGCCCGCGACGATGATGCGGACCCGGTCACGGCCGGGGACCTCGCCCTGCCACTCCGCGGCCGCGGCCAGCACGGAGTTGACCACTGCCGGGGCCGCGCACATGACGGTGACGCCGTGGCGCTCGACGCGCCGCAGGATCTCCGCGCCGTCGATCTTGCGGATGACGACGTGCTGGGCCCCCACGCCCGTCATGGCGAAGGGCATGCCCCACCCGTTGGCGTGGAACATCGGCAGCGTGTGCAGGTAGACGTCGCGGTCGCTGATGCCCGCGTGCAGGCCGAAGGTCACGGCGTTGGTCCAGATGTTGCGGTGGGTGATCTCCACGCCCTTGGGGCGGGCGGTGGTGCCAGAGGTGTAGTTGATCGTCGCGACCGCCGACTCGTCCGCCTCCCAGGCACGAGGAGTGGCGTCCTCCGTGTCGCCGAAGAGGTGCTCGTCCTCGCCGAGGACGAAGGTGTGCTCCGCCGAGACCTCGTCGACGAGGGAGGTCAGCTCGGGGTCGATGTAGAGGACGCGGGCGCCGGAGTGCTCGACGATGAACCGCACCTCCTCGGGGGCCAGGCGGAAGTTGACGGGCACGAGGACCCGGCCGGAGCCGGAGACCCCGAAGAAGCTCGTCAGGAGGCGCGCCGAGTTGTGGCTCACCACGGCGACCCGGTCGCCGACCTCGATGCCGAGCGAGTCCAGGTGGGCCGCCTGGGCGAGGGCGAGCCGGCGCATCCGCGCGTAGGTCACGTCCTCCAGGGGCGCAGCCGGCTGGTCGGGCTCGTCGACGACGGCGATGCGCTCGCCGTAGACCGCGGCGGCGCGGTCGATGAAGTCGTTGACGGACATGGGGACGAACATCCCGGGGCCTCCTGTGAGGTGGTTGACGGCGGTGTCGGTCCCGACGGTAGACCCCCTTCGTCCGGCGCGGTAGCGGGCGTCCCACCGCGACGCGCCGAGTGGCGGTGACGGAGCGACCGACGGCGTGCTCGGCTGTCGGGGGCGCGATCTAGACTCGGGTCGATGTCCGAGCTGCCGCGTCCCGAGAACTTCGTCCACCTGCACAACCACACCGAGTACTCCATGCTCGACGGTGCCGCGCGGATCAAGGACATGTTCTCGACCGCCCAGGAGATGGGCATGCCGGCGATCGCGATGACCGACCACGGCTACCTCTTCGGGGCACACGAGTTCTGGAAGACCGCGCAGTCCTACGACGTCAAGCCGATCATCGGCCTCGAGGCCTATGTCGCCCCCGGGACGCACCGCAGCGACAAGACCAGGGTGAAGTGGGGCGACGAGCGCACCCGGCCCGGCGACGATGTCTCCGGTGGTGGCGCGTACACCCACATGACGCTGCTGGCCCGCAACAACACCGGCATGCACAACCTGTTCAAGATGGGCTCGCGGGCCTCCCTCGACTCCGTCTTCGCCAAGTGGCCGCGACTCGACCGCGAGCTGCTCTCCCAGTACGGCGAGGGGCTCGTCGCGACGACAGGCTGCCCCTCCGGCGAGATCCAGACGCGGCTGCGGCTGGGCCAGTACGACCTCGCGGTCCAGGCCGCGTCGGAGTTCCGGGACATCTTCGGCCGCGAGCACTACTTCCTCGAGCTGATGGACCACGGCAACCAGATCGAGCGCCGGGTGCGCGAGGACCTGATGCGCCTGGCCAAGGACCTGCAGCTGCCGCTCCTGGCGACCAACGACCTGCACTACGTCAAGCAGGAGGACGCGATCGCCCAGGACGCGCTCCTGTGCATCAACTCCGGGTCCAAGCTGCACGACCCCGACCGCTTCAAGTTCGACGGGGAGGGCTACTACCTCAAGTCGCCCGAGGAGATGCGTCGGCTGTGGCGCGAGCTGCCCGAGGCGTGCGACAACACCCTGCTCGTCGCGGACATGTGCGAGGTCTCCTTCGTCGAGGGCGAAGGGCGGTACATGCCGAAGTTCGACTGCCCGCCTGGGGAGTCGGAGCAGTCGTGGTTCGTCAAGGAGATCCAGACCGGCCTCGGTCGCCGCTTCCCGGACGGCATCCCGGAGTACGCGCAGAAGCAGGCCGACTACGAGATCGACGTCATCGTCGGCAAGGGCTACCCCGGGTACTTCCTCGTCGTCGCCGACTTCATCAACTGGGCCAAGCGCAACGGCATCCGCGTCGGGCCGGGCCGTGGCTCCGGTGCCGGCTCCATGTGCGCCTACGCGATGGGCATCACCGACCTCGACCCCGTGCCGCACGGCCTGATCTTCGAGCGCTTCCTCAACCCCGAGCGCAAGTCGATGCCCGACTTCGACGTGGACTTCGACGAGCGCCGGCGGGCCGAGGTCATCAAGTACGTCTCCGACAAGTACGGCGACGAGCGCGTGGCGATGATCGCCACCTACGGCACGATCAAGGCGAAGCAAGCGGTCAAGGACGCCGCCCGCGTCATGGGCCACCCCTTCAACGTCGGCGAGCAGCTGACCAAGGCGATGCCCGCCGACGTCATGGGCAAGGGCGTGCCGCTGGCGAAGATGTGGGACAAGGAGCACGACCGCTTCGGGGAGGGGCAGGAGTTCCGCCAGCTCGTCGAGTCCGAGAAGCACCTCGGTGAGGTCGTCGACCTGGCCAAGGGCCTCGAGGGTCTGAAGCGCCAGTGGGGCGTGCACGCCGCCGGCGTCATCATGTCGAGCGAGCCGCTCATCGACGTCATCCCGATCATGCGCCGCCTGCAGGACGGTCAGGTCCTCACGCAGTTCGACTACCCGACGTGCGAGACGCTCGGCCTGGTCAAGATGGACTTCCTCGGCCTGCGCAACCTGACGATCCTCGACGACGCCCTGGTCAACATCAAGGACAACCGCGACGAGGAGATCGACCTCGACGCGCTGAGCAAGGACATGACCGACAAGGCGACCTACCGCCTGCTGAGCCGTGGTGACACGCTCGGGGTCTTCCAGCTCGACGGCGGCGGCATGCGCACCCTGCTGCGCCTGATGCAGCCGGACAACTTCGAGGACATCTCCGCCGCCCTCGCGCTCTACCGCCCCGGCCCGATGGGCGTCAACGCGCACACCAACTTCGCCCTGCGCAAGAACGGCCGCCAGGAGGTCGTGCCGCTCGACCCGCAGCTGAAGGGGAAGCTCCAGCCGCAGATGGAGGAGGCCCTCGGCCCGATCCTCGGCACGACGTACGGTCTGTGCATCTACCAGGAACAGGTCATGGAGATCGCGCAGAAGCTGGCGGGCTACACGCTCGGCAACGCCGACCTCCTGCGCCGCGCCATGGGCAAGAAGAAGAAGGAGGTCCTCGACAAGGAGTACGTGCCCTTCTCCGAGGGCATGAAGGCCAACGGCTACAACGAGGCGTCGATCGCCGCGCTGTGGGGCGTGCTCGTCCCCTTCTCCGACTACGCGTTCAACAAGGCGCACACCGCCGCGTACGGCCTGGTCTCCTACTGGACCGCCTACCTCAAGGCCAACTACCCGGCCGAGTACATGGCCGCCCTGCTCACCTCGGTCGGCGACGACAAGGACAAGTCGGCGCTGTACCTCAACGAGTGCCGCCGCATGGGCATCAAGGTGCTGCCGCCCTCGGTCAACGAGTCCCAGGCCCGCTTCTCGGCCGTCGGCACCGACATCCGCTTCGGCCTCAACGCCATCCGCAACGTCGGCCGCAACGTCGTCGACGGGATCATCGCGGCCCGCGAGGAGAAGGGGGCCTTCACCTCCTTCGACGACTTCCTCGCCAAGTGCCCGGCCGTCGTGTGCAACAAGCGGACCATCGAGTCGCTCATCATGGGCGGCGCCTTCGACGACCTCGGCCACCCGCGGCAGGGGCTGGTCATGGTCCACGAGGAGTACGTCGACGCCTTCGTCGGCGTCAAGCGGCAGGAGGCCGTCGGCCAGGACTCGCTCTGGGACATGTTCGGCGGCGGCGACGAGGAGGCCGACGTGGCCGGCGCCGGCATCGAGGGCATGGGCCTGCGGCCGATCCCGCAGGTGGAGTGGGACAAGCGGGCCAAGCTCGCCAACGAGCGCGAGATGCTCGGCCTCTACGTCTCCGACCACCCCCTCTTCGGCGTCGAGCACGTGCTGCAGCGCGCCGCCGACACCTCGATCGCGACCCTCACGCAGCCCGACTCCGGGGTGAAGGAGAACAGCAATGTCACCGTTGCGGGGTTGGTCACCGGGCTGAGCGTCAAGCGCACCAAGAAGGGCGATCTCTGGGCGATCGCGACCGTGGAGGACCTCGAGGGGGCCATCGAGTGCCTCTTCTTCCCCAAGACCTACCTCACGGTCCAGACGATGCTCACCCAGGACATCGTCGCGGTCGTCCGCGGGCGGGTGAACGCCCGCGACGACACGGTCTCGATCTACGCCGAGGACCTGACGATCCCGGAGCTCACCGACGGTCCCCGCGGACCGGTCGTCCTCACGCTCGACTACGCGCGGGCGACCACCGGCCGCATCGAGGAGGTCAAGCAGGTGCTCTCCCAGCACCCGGGCAGCACCGACGTGCAGATCAAGCTCGTCCAGCCCGGACGATCCGTGACGATGTCGGTCGACCCGTCCTACCGGGTCGAGCCGACCGAGGCGCTCATCGGTGACCTCAAGGTGATCCTCGGCGCCCGGGCGGTGTCGGCATGAGCGAGCACGTGAAGGGGGAGGCCCCCACCCCTCCCGTGGCGGCGCAGAAGCCGTGGACCCGCACCCACCACGGCGAGGACGTCGCCGACCCCTACGAGTGGCTCCGTGACGGCGAGGACCCCGAGGTCCTCGCCCACCTCGAGGCGGAGAACGCCTACGCCGAGGCCACGACGGCGCACCTGGCCCCCCTTCGCCAGCGCCTGTTCGACGAGATCAGGAGCCGCACGCTCGAGACCGACCTGAGCGTCCCCGTCGCCTCCGGCGACTGGTGGTACTACGCGCGGACCGTCGAGGGCAGCCAGTACGCGATCCAGTGCCGCGCGCCGCTCACCGACCGCACGACCGTGCCCGAGCTCGACCCGTCGCAGCCGCTGCCGGGCGAGGTCGTGCTGCTCGACGGCAACGCGCTCGCGCAGGGCCACGAGTTCTTCTCGCTGGGTGCCTTCGAGGTGAGCGCCGACCACAGCCGCATGGCGTACGCCGTCGACGTGACCGGTGACGAGCGCTTCGACGTCACGGTGCTCGACATCGCCACCGGGGAGGTCCTCGACGAGGCGGTCACCGGGGCGGGGTACGGGCTGGCCTTCTCCCGGGACGCCCGGCACCTCTTCCACGTCGCCGTCGACGACGCGTGGCGGCCGCACGAGGTGTGGCGGCACGAGATCGGCACCGCCCGGGACGCCGACGCGCTGGTGCACCGCGAGGACGACGAGCGCTTCTGGATGGGCATCGGCACCAGTCGCGACGAGCGCTGGGTGGTCATCGGCCTCGGCAGCAAGACGACCTCCGAGGTCCACCTCGTCGACGCCGACGACCCGACCGCTGCGCCGCGGTGCGTCGCGCCCCGACGGGAGGGCGTCGAGTACGACGTCGAGCCCGCCGCCGACCACCTGCTCATCGTGCACAACGAGCGCCAGCCCGAGGGCGACCTCGCGTGGGCGCCGCTCGAGGCCACGAGCGCCGATCAGTGGCAGCCGCTCCTGGAGCGCGCCGAGGGCGAACGCTTCGTCGGGGTCGACGCCTTCGACGACTTCGCGGTCCTGTCGCTGCGTGCCGACGGGCTGCCGGCGCTGCGCCTCCTGCCGCGACGGGCGAGGTCCACCCCCTTCGTCGGCTCGGACTACGGGCCACCGACCGCGGTGGCCTTCGACGACGAGCTGCACTCGGTCCACCTCGGTCCGGTCGCCGACACCGACACCGACCGCATCCGGGTCGTCCACGAGTCCTGGGTCTCGCCGCGGTCCGTCCTCGACCTCGTCGTGGCGACGGGCGAGCGGACGGTCCTCAAGCGCCAGCCGGTGCTCGGTGTCGACCTCGAGGACTACGAGCAGCAGCGCACCTGGGCGACCGCGCCCGACGGCACCCGCGTGCCGGTCTCGCTCGTCATGCGCCGCGGGACCGTCGCCGACGGCACCAATCCCGGCCTGCTGTACGGCTACGGCAGCTACGAGATCAGCATGGACCCGTACTTCTCCATCGCCCGGCTGTCGTTGCTCGACCGCGGGGTGGTCTGGGCCGTCGCCCACGTGCGCGGCGGCGGCGAGCTCGGGCGGCACTGGTACGACGACGGCAAGATGCTCGCCAAGCGGCAGACCTTCACCGACTTCGTCGCGGTCGCCGAGCACCTCCACGAGACCGGCTGGGTGGCCCGTGACCGCTTGGCGATCGAAGGGGGGTCCGCCGGCGGTCTCCTCGTCGGTGCCGTGGCCAACCTGGCGCCCGACCGCTTCGCCGCGGTCCTGGCGGCCGTCCCCTTCGTCGACGCGCTGACGACGATCCTGCGGCCGGACCTGCCGCTCACGGTCGGCGAGTGGGAGGAGTGGGGCAACCCGCTCGAGGACCGCGAGGTCTACCGCTACATGCGCGGCTACAGCCCCTACGAGAACCTCGCGGACGTCGAGTACCCCGCCGTCCTCGCGACGACCTCGCTGCACGACACGCGCGTCTACTTCACCGAGCCGGCCAAGTGGGTGGCGCGGCTGCGCGAGGTGACCCGGCACTCGCCCGAGCGCCCGGTGCTGCTGCGCACCGAGATGAGCGCCGGGCACGGCGGACGCTCGGGTCGCTACGACGCCTGGGAGCAGACCGCGTGGGAGTGGGCGTGGGTCCTCGACCGGATCGGCGCGACCGAGCTCACCCCAGGTCGAGGGTGATGAACTTCGGCCGGTAGAGCGTCGGGTCGCGGGTCAGCTCACCGAAGTCGAAGGTGTTGACGTTGTACGAGATGAGCAGCTGCTCGTCGTCGGACAGCGTGGGGTGGCCGTGCGCGTTGTACGTGAAGTGCTGCCCGCGTCCCGACTCGGGGGTCTCGTAGATCCGCTGCGGGTCCGCCCACGGGCCCTGCGGCGAGCACGCCGTCCACGCGTTGATCCCGGGGCTGAAGGGCTGCGAGGTGTCCGAGGAGATCATCAGGTAGCCGTCGCGGTAGGGCGTGACGCTCAGCTCGTTGGCCACGCCGTCGGTGAGCCGCGCGCTCCGCGTCGGGTCGCTCGTCCACCCGTCGGCGCCCCGGTACTCCCAGCGGGTGCGGTCGGTGAGGTTGCCGGCGGGCACGCGCGCCAGGTGCAGGTGCTTGGTCTGCTCGAGGTCCTCGATGCCGTAGACGTAGGTGTACGTCGGTGTTGGCATCACCCCGGCGCCCCAGGCGACGTGGTCGGTGCCGGAGCTGCCGGGGTCGATGATCTCCTCCACCTCGAGGCCCGGCAGCGAGACCCGCGCCATGGCGTTGCGGTCCCACGCGAAGCCCTGCTCGCCGACCCGGCGGGTCAGGGAGAGGAAAACGACGAGCTCCTCGCCCTGCACGAGCGCGTCCTGCACCCAGTAGTAGGTGTCCTCGCTCGGGTCGGGGAAGAAGGACTCGGGCCCCTCGGACGTGTGCGTGCTCAGGCGCCCGGAGTCGTCCTCGGCCACGAGCGCGTTGTGGACCATCGCCATGCCCGGTCGCGGTGTGCCCCCGGCGGTGACCTCACCGATGAAGGAGTCGGAGAACAGCCACAGCGTGCGACCGTCGGGCAGCCCCACGGAGTACGTCGAGTCGCCACCGACCCACCCGGGTCCGGTGAGCTCGAAGCGCCGGTCGTCCTCGCGTGACGGCGTCGCCCAGTCGAACTCCGCCGTCACCGCGTCGCAGCCCGCCCCGGGTGCCTCGTCCGTGCAGGCCGCGAGCATCCCCCCGCCGAGCGCGAGCGCGACGAGGCCCGCGGTGACACCGGTGCGGCGCATGCGGGCTCCTCGGACGAAGGGGGTCGCCCCCATTGTGACCGACGGGTCACCTCGGGTAGGTGGCTGCGGCGCGTCCCCGATGTCACGACTGCGCAATGACAGGTGTCATGGGGAGACATCTCGCAGCCCGGGGAGCATCATGGGGGTGAGGGCCCGGCCGCCCGACCGTGCCCACCGAGACCAGGAGGTGCCCGATGGGCGCAGCAGTCGAGATCAGCACCGGTGACATCGCGCCGGAGCACCTGGCAGGCAAGCACGTGATGCTCGGGTCCACCGAGCTCGGGGTCCTCGGGGGGTCCGAGTCGTCGGTCCGCTACGACATCCCGTCGGGCAAGCACGTGCTCTACCTCAAGGACGGGCTGACGACCTCGGGTGCGGTGGCCTTCCGGGTCCAGGCGGGGCACTGCGCGCAGATCGTCGTCAAGGACACCGAGGCGGGGATCTTCAGCGCCTTCTTCGGCGGCTGGTTCGCCCTGCAGCGCGCGGGCGATCATCGCCTCGAGCCCGGGGTGCCCGGCGCCGAGGAGATCTCCGAGGACGAGGTGCCCGTCGGGGCATGAGACCCGTGGGGGAGCATGTCCCCCATGAGCACCGACGACGCCGCCCGGCTGGCCCGCGGCGAAGAGCTGGAGTACCGGGCCGCGCGCGTGGGCATGGTCTTCGTCCTGATGTTCTGCCTCGGCTTCACCGTCATCGGCCTGTGCCTTCTCGGCGGCGAGGGACTGCTGCGGATGCTCGGGGTGGCGCTCATCGTCTTCTTCGGTGCCGTCGGCATCCCCGTCGCGGTGTGGAGGCTCGCGCGTCCCGGCGTCCACGTGCGCGTCTCGGCCGCCGAGGGCGTGTGGATCCGCGAGCTCGGCGCGTGGATCCCGTGGTCGCACATCGTCTCGGTCGGTCGCGGACGGGTGGCGGCACGTCCCGTCGTCGAGCTGCACCTGCGGGACGGTCGGACGGTGGAGATCCCGCAGACGATCAGCGCCTCCCCGCTCGACGTCCACCCGGTCCTCGCCGCCGAGCACGCCCGCCAGTCCTGACGGCGCCGGCCTGCTCATTACGATCGGGAGCATGCGCGTCACCCAGCTGCGGATCTACCCGGTCAAGTCCCTCGGGGGCACCGACGTCGACTCGGCGCAGGTCGAGCCGTGGGGCCTGGCCGGGGACCGACGATGGGCGCTCGTCGACCCGGCGGGGGAAAAGGTCACCGCCGCGAGGAGCACGCCCTGCTGCGCCTGTGGGCCGAGCAGGTCGACGAGGAGACCATCCGCATCCACGACGAAGGGGAGAGCATCCTCGTCGACGTCCCGCTCGGTCTCCCACCGGTCCCGGTGAGCCACTCCCGTCAGGGATTCGCCCCGCCCGCGGACCAGGACGTCAGCGAGTGGATCAGCGACCGGGTGGGTCGCCCGCTGCGCCTCGTGTGGCAGGAGGACCCGCGGGTCCGGCGGATGTCCGGCGCGCACGGGGGCCTCGAGGGCGACACCCTCTCGCTCGCGGACGCCGGGCCGCTGCTGCTCACCTCCGAGGTCTCGCTCGCCCGGCTGCAGGAGTGGGTGGGCGCGGACGAGGAGCCGCTCAGCATGCTGCGCTTCCGCCCCAACGTCGTCATCGACGGCGAGGAGGCCTTCGTCGAGGACGCGTGGCCGACGGTGCGCATCGGTGACGTCCGGTACCGGACGGCCGAGGTGTGCGACCGCTGCGTCATGACGACGATCGACCCGGTCACGCTGGCCACGGGCCCGGAGCCGATCCGCACGCTCTCGCAGTACCGCAGGTGGGAGGGCAAGACGTGGTTCGGCACGCGTCTGGTCCCGCTCGGCGCGGGCGGGCTGCGGCTGGGCGACGAGGTCGTCCCCGGACCCTGAGGGGCCCTGCGACACGCGGGTCGCACGCCAGCCGTTGACAATTGTGAGGGGCACCACTACGTTCGCAAACTGAATCTGAACACAGATTCATTTCAGAGGTTCTCAACGAGGAGATTCCCGATGGCGCTTGTTCCTTCGTCCCGAGTCCGCCGTTCCTTCGCCCTGGCCGCGAGCGGAAGCCTGGTGCTCGCTCTCGCTGCCTGTGGCGGGGAGGGGAGCGACGGAGGGGCCGGTTCGGGTGGCGACACCCTCGTCATCGGCTACTCCGCCGGGATCAGCGGCGGCGCTGCCGAGTACGGCCGCAACGTGCAGAACGGTCTGCAGATGGCGATCGACGACCTCAACGAGGAGGGCGTCGAGATCGACGGCAAGCAGTACACGCTGAAGCTCGAGAGCCTCGACGACCAGTACCAGCCGAGCACCACCGGGACCAACGCCCAGCGCCTCGTGCAGAAGGAGGGCGCCAAGATCGTCTTCGTCCCGCACGCTGGTGGCATCAAGGCGGCCCAGGAGCTCAACACCTCGCGCGACAAGTTCCTCATCGGCGCCTACAGCTCCGACCCGGACATCCTCTCCAGCGGCAACGAGCTCACCGTGATGATCCCGCCGTCCTTCACCAGCTACATCGACCCCTTCATCGACAAGGTCGACACCAAGGGCAAGGGCAAGCTCGGCCTCCTCACGACCTCGAGCGAGTTCGGCCAGGAGTGGACCAAGGCGGCGACCAAGAGCTGGCAGGACGCCGGCGGCCAGGTGCTCTCCAACAACAACATCGACTACGGCACCGTCTCCGACTTCGCAGGACCCGTGTCCAAGACGCTCGCCGGCAAGCCCGACGTCATCCTCGTCGGCGGCCCCTCGCAGCCGACCGCGCTGATCATCGAGGAGGCCCGCAAGCAGGGCTACGACGGTGCCTTCATGGTCATCGACCAGGCGAAGTTCGAGGAGATGGAGGAGTTCACCGAGCCGGAGAACCTCGACAACTCCGTGGGCATCGCCCCCGTCAAGGAGTTCGAGGGGACCGAGGACTTCATCTCCCGGTACCAGGAGAAGTTCTCTTCCGACAAGCCGGTCAACGCCGACATCGCGCTCAACTACCAGTCGCTCCCCGTCTTCGTCGAGGCGATGAAGAAGGCCGGCAGCACCGACGACCCGGAGGCCATCCGCGAGGCCATGCCCGAGGCCGTCGGCGAGGTCGACGACAAGTTCAAGGTCGCCTTCGCGCCCGACAGCATCACCGACAAGGGCCACTTCGTCTCCGACGGGCTCAAGGCGGCCTACCGCAACGACAAGGGCGAGTACGAGACCTTCGACATCGACCAGCCGAAGGAATGAGCCCGGTGACCAGCGACCCCCACGGAGGTGACGGATGACCCTGTTCATCCAGCAGCTCATCAACGGTCTGGCGCTCGGCGGCATCTACTGCCTGGCCGCCATCGGCCTGACCCTCGTCTTCGGCGTGCTCGGGTTCCCCAACCTCGCCCACGGCGCGCTCTTCATGGTCGGCGGGTACCTGACCTACACCCTGCTCGTCGACGTGGGGCTGCCCTACGTCGTCGCCATCGTGCTGGCGGCTGTGCTGCTGGCGGCCATCGGTGTCGTCTTCGAGCGGCTGATCTTCCACCCGCTGCGCAACGCGCCGCACACCCACCACATGATCGCGACGGTGGGCGTGATGTTCTTCCTGACGTCCGTCGTCCAAGAGGTCTGGGGGACCGGGTTCCTACGGATGGAGTCCCCCTTCGACGGGCGGCTGACCGTGGCCGGCGCGCAGATCTCCTGGCAGCGGATCATCATCATCGTCACCGCGATGGTCGTCCTGATCGCCCTGACCTTCTTCCTCAAGAGGTCCGTGCACGGTCAGGCGATCGAGGCGATCGAGCAGGACCGGACCGGTGCCGCTCTGGTGGGCATCAACCCCAACGTCGTCTCGATGCTGACCTTCGCCGTCTCGTTCGCCCTCGTGGCGATCTCGGCGGGGCTCGTCGCCCCGATCCAGCTGCTGTCGCCCGGGATGGGGGAGTCCCTGAGCCTCATCGTCTTCGCGATCATCATCCTCGGCGGGCTCGGCTCCCTCCCCGGAGCCATCATCGGTGGGTTCGTCATCGCGATGGCAGAGGTCATGGCCTCGACCTACATCTCCGTCGGCGCCGGGCAGGCGGCGGTCTTCGTCGTCCTGATGGCCGTGCTCGCGATCAAGCCGACCGGGCTCTTCGGGATGGTGGAGCAGCGATGACCACGATGCTCAAGCCACGGCTCCTCGGCGTCGCCGTCGTCCTCATCGCCTTCCTCGTGGCGCCGTTCCTCGTCGAGGGCCAGCCCTACCTGCTGCGCATCGTCACCACGGCGGCGGTCTACGCGATCGCGGCCTACGGGATGAACATCATCCTCGGCCTGACCGGGCAGCTGTCCCTGGCCCACGGTGCCTTCTTCGGTGTCGGTGCCTACGTCGTGGGACTGGCCACGACCGACCACGACTGGTCCTTCTGGACCGCGTTCCTGGTCGCCGTCCTCGTCACCACGGTGCTCGGCTACGCCTCGGGGCTGATCGCCCTGCGGACCCAGGGGGCCTACTTCGCCATCTTCACCATGGCGCTCGGGTTCCTGATCTACATCATCATCATCCGGTGGGAGTCGGTGACGCACGCGCACTCGGGTGTCAGCGGGATCAAGCTGCCCGAGGGCATCGGTCCGATCGACTTCGAGGACCCGGTGGCCCTCTACTACCTCGTGCTGCTCTTCCTCGCCGGAGCGGCGTACACGACGCACGCGATCCTCGGCTCCAACGCGGGACGCTCGCTCGTGGCCATCCGCACCTCTGAGGACCTGGCGAAGTCCATCGGGGTCAACGTCGGCGTGAGCAAGCAGCTGGCCTACACCGCCTCGGCGGGCACGGCCGGTCTGGCGGGCGGGCTCTTCGCCACGCTCAACGGCTTCATCGGCGCCGACTCCGCGTCGATCGACCTGACCTTCCAGTTCCTCCTCTTCCTGCTCATCGGCGGGATGGGGACGGTCATGGGACCGATCGTCGGCAGCGTCCTCGTGGCCTTCCTCTTCGAGATGCTGCAGGATCTCGAGGCCTACCGCTTCATCGTGCTCGGCCCGATCATCGTCCTGCTCGTCATCTTCGCCCCGCGTGGGATCGTCGGGTACCTCAACGAGTTCATCGCGGGACGACGGCGCAGATCCTCGCCACCCGAGGCCGCCGTCGCCTCGACCACGACGGAGAGGGGACTGTGATGTTGCTCGAGGTACGTGGGCTCGGCAAGGCCTTCGGTGGCCTGGACGCGGTCAAGGACGTCGACTTCGACGTCCCGGAGGGCTGCGTCACGGCGATCATCGGACCCAACGGCGCTGGCAAGTCGACCTTGTTCAACCTGCTCGCGGGGTTCTACCGGCCGACCTCCGGCACCGTGACCTTCCGGGGCAAGGACATCACCGGCATGCACCCGCACCAGACGGTGCGGGAGGGCATCGCCCGGACCTTCCAGACGACGCACCTCTTCGAGGGTGCCACCGTCCTGGACAACGTGCGGGCCGCCAGCGTCGTGCGCTCGACGTCCAACGCGCTCGACGCGGTGCTGCACACGCCGCGGCACCGGCGGGACGAGCGGCGCAGCCTCGCGAGGTCGATGAGCGAGCTCGAGTTCGTCGGCGCGGCGCACCTGAGGGACGAGATCGCCTCCACCCTCCCGCAGGAGGCGCAGAAGCGGATCTCGATCGCCCAGGCGCTCGCCACCGAGCCGGTCCTGCTGCTCCTCGACGAGCCCGCCGCCGGGACCACCGACGAGGAGACGGAGTCCTTCGGGATGCTCATCCGGCAGATCGTCGCCCGCGGGATCACCGTCTGCCTCGTCGAGCACAAGATGTCGATGGTGATGAACTTGGCCGACCAGATCGTCGTCCTGGACCACGGTCAACGCATCGCCATGGGCACCCCGGAGGAGATCAGGAACGATCCGCTCGTCATCGAGGCCTACCTCGGTGCCGACGCGGGCGCGGCAGGAGCAGCATCATGATGAGCATCACCGGCCTGAGCGCCGGGTACGGCGCGGGCAACGTCCTGCACTCGGTCGACATCACCGCACCGGCGGGTGAGCTGACGGTCATCCTGGGCGCCAACGGGTCAGGGAAGTCGACGCTCTTCCGCACGGTGAGCGGCATCCTGCGGCCGACCAGCGGACGCGTGGAGTTCGACGGAGAGGAGACCACCCGGGCCCGACCGGCGACGATCGTGCGCAGGGGGCTCGCGCACTGCCCCGAGGGACGCCACCTCTTCCCACGGATGTCGGTGGAGAAGAACCTCACGCTCGGTGCCTACGTCGGTCGACGGGACAGGAAGCGCGTGCGTGAGCTCCTCGCGCGCACCTACGATCTCTTCCCCGTCCTGCGCGACAAGAGCCACCAGAACGCGGGCTCCCTCTCGGGCGGGCAGCAGCAGATGGTGGCCATCGGTCGTGCGCTGATGTCGGACCCGAAGATGCTCATCCTCGACGAGCCGTCGATGGGGCTGGCACCGCTCATCACGCAGCAGGTCTTCGACGCCATCGTCGGGATCAACCGGGAGGGCATCGGTGTCCTGCTCGCAGAGCAGAACGCGCGATCCGCGCTGAGGATCGCGACCACCGGGTACGTCCTCGCGGAGGGCAGGGTGGTCCTCTCCGGTCCCGCCGCCGACCTGGCTGACGACCCTGCGGTGCAGCAGGCCTACCTCGGGGTCTGACCGGTGAGCACCGAGGACGAGACCCTGCGCCGCCTCCAGAGTGACGGAGGCGGCGCAGGCCGCGCCGCCACGGCGTACGGGCCAGGGCCCGACCAGCTCGTCGAGGTCCTCGCACCGGCCACCGCCGACCCGGCCCCGCGCACCCTCGTCGTCGTCCACGGGGGCTACTTCCGCCCCGGAGTGGACCGGGCGCACGCCCGACCCATGGCCGCGGCACTGGCGAGCGCCGGGTGGCGCGTCGCCCTGGCCGAGTACCGTCGGGTGCCCGGCGACCCCGAGGCCACGACGACCGACCTCGCTGCCCTCGACGCCCACCTGCGCGGCGCGGGTCACGACGTCGCCGCGTGGGTCGGCCACAGTGCCGGCGGGGCGCTCGTCATGTGGCGGGTGCTGCAGGCGCACCTGCCCGCGACGCGGGCCGTCGCCCTGGCGCCCGTCGCCGACTTCGACGCCGCCGTTGCGGAGCACCTGGGCAGCGACGCAGTCCTCGACTGGGTCGGCGCGTCGCCCGAGGAGGCCCCCGCGCTCTACGCGCGCCTCGACCCCACGCGGCTGCGCACCGCCGATCCCGTTGCGGCGCAACGGATCCACGTCCTCCACGGCGACGCGGACGGGACCGTCCCCCTTCGTCAGTCGCAGGGGTGGGAGCGCACGGTGCTGCTAGGGGCCGACCACTTCGACCCGGTCGACCCGACCTCGCCGCACTGGCCGGCGGTGCTCGACGCCGTCAGCGGCTGAGCGCCTCGCCGATCCGCAGCAGCGCCTCGGCGACCTCGCCGTACGACGTGCTGAGCGGTGAGAGCCCGAGCCGGATCCCGTCGGGCTCGCGGAAGTCCGGCACGACGTCGGCCGCCCACAGCTCGCGGTAGACCTCGCGGAACCGCGGGTGGCCGATCGTCACGTGCCCGCCGCGGTCGGCGTCCTCCCGCGGCGAGACGACCCGCACCCCGTGCTCGGCGAGGGTGTCGTCGACGGCGTCGATGACGAAGCGTCCGAGACGGGTCGCCTTGTCCCGCACCGCATCCAGCCCCACCGACGCGATGAGGTCGACCGTGTCCTCGATCCCGACCATCCCGAGCACCGGCGGGGTGCCGGAGATGAACCCGCGCATCCCCGCCCCGGCCTCGTAGCCCGGCCCCATGACGAAGGGCTCGGCGTGCCCCATCCACCCCTGGATCGGCTGCCGCAGCGTGCGCTGGTGCCGGGCCGCGACGTAGCCGAAGGCCGGGGCGCCGGGCCCGCCGCCGAGGAACTTGTAGGTGCACCCCACGGCGAGGTCGACGCCCTGCGCGTCGAGGTCGCACGGCAGCACGCCGACGGAGTGGCAGAGGTCCCACAGGACCAGGGCGCCCGCGTCGTGCGCGAGGGCGGTGATCGCCCGCAGGTCGGCGACCCAGGCCGACTTGTACGCGGCGTGCGAGAGCAGGACGACGCCGGTGCGCTCGGTGAGCGCGCCGGCCACGAGGTCGGGGGTGACCCCCTTCGCCGGGTCCGGCTCGAGCCACACGAGACGTGCCCCGGTCTCGGCCGCGATGCCTTGCGCCACATAGCGATCGGTGGGGAAGTTCTCCGAGTCGAGCACGATCTCCGGTCGGTCGGGGCCGGCAGCGGCGACGGCCGCGCGCAGGAGCTTGTAGAGCATGACGGTCGTGGAGTCACCGACGACGGTCTGGCCGGGTGCGGCGCCGAGGCAGACCTCGCCGATGCGGTCGCCGAGCCGCAGCGGCAGCTCCATCCACCGCTCGTCCCAGGAGCGGATGAGTCGGTCGGCCCACTCGTGCTCGACGAGGTGCGTGATCCGCTCCGCGGTGGCCCTCAGCGGCCGACCGAGCGAGTTGCCGTCGAGGTAGGCGACGAGGCCCGCGGACGGCAGGTACAGGTCACGGCAGTGCCGAAGGGGGTCGGCCGCGTCGAGCGCGGCGGCCCGGTCGCGCAGCGCGCTCGCGCTCACGAACCGATCTCCGTGCGCACCGCGAAGAGCTCGGGGAAGAAGGTCAGCTCGAGCGCCCGCTGCAGGAAGCCCACGCCGGAGGAGCCTCCGGTGCCGGTCTTCATGCCGATGGTGCGCTGCACGGTCTTGAGGTGCCGGAAGCGCCACAGCTGGAAGTTGTCCTCGAGGTCGACGAGCTCCTCGCAGGCCTCGTAGACGTCCCAGTGGGCCTCGGCGTGCGAGTAGATCTCGGTGAAGACGGCGGTGAGCTCGGGGTCGATCTCGTGGGCGCGCGTGACGTCGCGCGTCAGCACGCGCTCGGGGATCGGGTAGCCGCGGCGGGCGAGGTACCTGAGGAACTCGTCGTAGAGGCTCGGGGCCTCGAGGAGCTCGGTCAGCGCGGCGTGCGCCGCGGGGTCGGCCTCGTGGACCTGGAGCATGCCGGGGTGCTTGTTGCCGAGCGCGAACTCGACGCCCCGGTACTGCCACGACTGGAAGCCCGACGCGTGGCCGAGGTAGGGCCGGAACTCCTGGTACTCCGTCGGCGTGAGCGTCGCGAGCACGGACCACTGGTCGGTGAGCGTGCGCTGGATGTGCTTGACCCGGGCGATGCGCTTGAGGGCGATGCGCATCTCGTCGGCGGCGAGCAGCGCCATCGCCGAGCGGGTCTCGTGCAGCACGAGCTTGAGCCACAGCTCCGAGGTCTGGTGCTGGATGATGAAGAGCATCTCGTCGTGGTGCTCGCTCAGCGGCCGCTGGGCGTCCAGCAACGTCTCGAGCGCCAGGTAGGACCCGTAGGACATATCCTCCCGGAAGTCGCGGTGGACGCCGTCCTCGATGTCTCGTGTGTTCCCGCTCACCCGACCCACACTAGGGTCTGTCGGCCTCCGTCCCCGTCCCGGTGCCGGACCCCAGGAGCGCGCCGGCGAGCACACCCCCTGCGGCGATGATGGCCGCCGAGACGAGCATCGCGGTGCGGTAGCCGTCGGTGAAGGCCGCCGGGTCCTCGACGACGCGGCCGGTGAGCCCGGCGAGCGGCGGGATGGCTGCCACCCCGAGGAGCCCACCCGTGCGCGCCACCGCGTTGTTGACCCCGGAGGCGAGCCCGGCGGCCTCGTCCGGGGCGGTCGAGAGCGCGGTCGCGGTGAGCGGCGCGACCATGGCCGAGAGCCCGAGGCCGAAGAGCACCACGCCCGGCAGCACGTCGCGCACGTAGTCGGCGTCGGCTCCCACGCGCAGCAGGAGCAGCACGCCACCGGCCATGACGAGCGGGCCGAGCGCGAGCTGCACGCGCGGCCCGGTGCGGGCCGCGAGCGCCCCCGACCGGGCGGACAGGAGCATCATGAGCACCGTCGTCGGCAGGCTCGCGACGCCGGCCGCGACCGGGCCCCAGCCCGCGACGACCTGCAGCTGCAGCACGAGCAGGAGGAAGACGACGCCCATCGCCCCGTAGACGACGAAGGTCACCGCGTTGACCGTCGAGAAGCTGCTCGAGCGGAAGATCCCGAGGGGGAGCATGGGGGCGGGGGTCCTCCCTTCGTGCAGGACGAAGGCGATGCCGGCGACGACCCCGACGACGGCCGCGGTCGTCGTGCTGCGGTCGAGGCCCCCGTCACCGCTGCTCGTGAGGGCCCATGTGACCGTGGCCAGGGCGGTCACGCCGAGTGCTGCGCCGATGACGTCGAGACGGCCGGGGCGTGCCGTCCCGTGGTCGGCGGGGGCGTGTCGCGCCGCGATGAGCAGGACGAGCACGGCGAGCGGCAGGTTGATGAGGAAGACCCAGCGCCACGACGCGACGTCGATGAGCCAGCCACCGACGAAGGGGCCGATGACGGTCGCCACGCCGCCGTACCCTGCCCAGGCGCCGATGGCGCGCGGGCGGTCCAGCGGGACGAAGGCGGTCTGCAGCATGGCGAGGCTGCCCGGGGTGAGCAGCGCGGCACCGATGCCCTGCAGGGCCCGCGCGCCCACGAGCCACCCCGAGTCCGGCGCGAGCCCGCAGGCGGCCGAGGCGAGCGCGAACCACACGGTCCCGACGACGAAGACCCGCCGACGGCCGTACCGGTCGCCGAGCACGCCACCGAGGAGGATGAAGGCCGCGAGGGTGAGCGCGTAGCCCGTCACGACCCATTGCAGGGTGGCGAAGGGTGCGTCGAAGGTGCGGCCGATGTCCGGCAGGGCGACGTTGACGATCGTCGCGTCGATCATCGCCATGCCGGACCCGAGGATCGTCATGACCAGGATCCAGCGGCCCCGGGCGGAGTCGAGTCGCAGACGTCCGGCAGGCGCACTCACCGCCCCAGCGTAGGCCGCCGCCCGCGCCCCGGTCAGGTGCCTCGTGAGACCTCGGGCAGCCGCGCCGACGAGACGACCCCGAGCACGCCGAGCCCCGCGAGGAACAGGAGCGCCCACTCGACGCCCAGGCCGGCGATCGCCGAGCTGATCCCGCCGACGACGAGGAGCACCAGGCCCATCGCCGAGTTGGAGACGGCCACGTAGGTCGTGCGCCGGTCGCCCTCGGCCATGTCGACGACGTAGGTCTTGCGCCCGACGCGCACGCCCGTGTGCAGCATCGTCACGAGGAAGTAGCTGCCGACGAAGATCGCGTAGGTGAGCCGGCCGTCGCCCTCGAGGTCGAGCAGCGTGACGAGCAGGACGAGTGCCACCAGGACGAGGGAGGCCAGGGCCGCGCCGGCCGTCATCAGCCGACGGCTCGACCGGTCGGCCATCCGTCCGAAGACGCGTCCGCCGAGGAGCGCGGCGAGGCCCGAGGCGATGATGAACCCGCCCAGGCCGGTGAGCGCCGGGGCGCCGGCCTGCACCGCGAGCGCGACGATGAAGGGCGGGCTGAGCGAGGACACGAGCAGGAAGCTGCGGACCGTGACGAAGGCGCGGAATGCGCGGTCCTCGCGCAGCAGGGTGATGGTCTCGACGAACCACCCCTCGCCGGTCGTTCCCTGAGGAGGCCGCTCGCGGCCGTCTCGAAGGGGTCCCGGCTCCCGCACGCTCGCCCAGACGGCGGCGACGAGGACCCAGAGCACGGCACCGGCACCGAGGATCGCCGCGAGGGTCCGGGCATCGAGGCCCTCGCCGAGGGCCCGGACCCCGAGACCGAGGGTGATCGCGACGAACCCGGAGGCGGTCGTGGCGAGCCCGTTGATCTGGCCGCGCTCTCCCTTCGGCACGGTCCTGGCCTGGACGTCCTTGGAGGCGATGGAGGTCAGGCAGCGACCGAGGGAGAAGACGGCCAGCGCCGCGACGATGACGAGGCCGGCGACCAGGCCGTGGCCGAGCGCCGCCGTGCCGGCCATGACCGCGACGGCCGCGGCCTGGACCACTGCGCCGGCCGCGACGACGAGCTTGCGCTGCCGGACCCGGACGACGAGCGGTGTGAGGAAGGCCTGGGGGAGCATCGACCCGGACTCGCGGATGGGGACCAGCACGCCGGTGAGAGCGGCGGGCACGCCGAGCGCGTGGAAGAGCCACGGCAGGACCGTGGACGCGTTGACGGCCTGGTCGCCCGAGCTCTGGAGCGCGTTGGCCCCGACGAGGCGAAGGGTGTTGCCCGCCACGTGGCGACGCGCCGCCCCGGGCATCTCGGCCTCGGCCTTGAGGTCCCGCTTGATGAGGCGCGCGTGGAGGCGCTCGGTCGTGGTCACGGGGTCAATGTACGTAGGCCGGTCAGACCTCCTGGTCCGCAGGGCTGGACACCTTCGCGAAGACCCGCGGCTCCCCCTTCGTGATGAGCATGACGGAGTAGGGGTCGAACCGGTCGCCCTGCTCCATCCCGGGCGTCCCGACGGGCATGGCGGGCACGCTCAGGCCGCGAGCCCCCTTCGGCGGGTCGGCGAGGTACTCGAGCACGTGCCGGACCGGGACGTGCCCGACGAAGAGGTGGCCATCGCGGTGGCGGGCGAGGTGGCAGGACTGGAGGTCGAGCGGGATGTCGTGCTCCGTCCACACCGTCGCGAGGTTGTCGGGGAGCTCGGTGGTGATGGCGAAGCCGTGCTCCTCGGCGTGGGTGACCCAACCGCCGCAGCAGCCGCAGGAGGCGTCCTTGTAGACGGTCATCGCGAGGCGGTCGACGGGGGTGGTCGGGCCCGAGCAGGCGGCGAGGAGGCCGCCGAGGGGGAGGGCGAGGAGGGACCGGCGGGTGATGGTGGACATGTCGGACCTTTCGGATGACGAAGGGGGTGGGCCCGGCCGGCCGGGCGACCGGCCGGGCCGCGGTGGGGAGAGCGGGTCAGAGGGCGGTGCGCATCTTGCGCATCTTCGTGATCTCGGCCTTCTGGTCGGTGATGACGTCCTGCGACAGCTCGAGAGCAGCGGGGTTCTTCCCGTCCTTGCGGTGCTGCTCCGCCATGTCGACGGCGCCCTCGTGGTGCTCGATCATCTGGTCGAGGAAGAGCCGCGAGGCGCTCGCCCCGTCGGAGTCCTCGAGCCTGGTGATGTCCTGCTCGCTCACCATGCCGTCCATGTGCCCGCCCTCCATGGGCATGCCGGACCCGTGATCCATGGGGTGGCCCCAGTCCTTCAGCCAGCCCTCCATCGTGGTGATCTCGGGGCCCTGGGCCTTCTTGATCTCCCGGGCCAGCTGATCGACGTCCGGGTCGACGCCCTCCTTGTCGAGGACGATGTCGGACATCTCCACGGCCTGCTGGTGGTGCATGGTCATGCCCTGGGCGTAGGTGACGTCAGCCTGGTTGAACTGTGCGGTCGTGCTGCTGCTCGAGGCGGTCCCGGTGTCGGGACCCTCGTCGGACGAGGCGCAGCCGGTGAGGACGAGAGCGGCCGTGGCCGCGCTCGCCAGGGACGTGATGACAGTGTGCTTGCGCATGGGTGATCGCTTCCTGACGTGGGGTGTGTGGTCGGTGACGGACGCGTCGATCACGTCCGGCTGATGCACAACCTCGTCAGGGAGACGCCGAAGATGTCTCCTGGGGCGGCGGCGGGGGGGGAGGGACGGCGGGGACCGCAGCCACGGCGGCTGCCAGGGCCACGCAGCGCGACCACGTCCGGGCACGAGGAGGACCAGGGACAGGAGGACGAAGAGGCACATGGCCGTGGCGGCCGTGCACGTGTCGCTCCCGTCCGGCGCGTGGCAGCCGGGCTGGTCCACACCGACGTGGGCGTGGACGTGGGTGGCGCTCGTCCCGGCCGGCGCGGTCGGGGAGTGGTGGCCGACCGAGAAGCCGTGCATCGCGAGGATGCCGGCGATGACGGCCACGGCGAGCCCGAGCAGGAGGCGCCGGTCCGTGTTCACGCCTCCCAACTTACCCCCCGAGGGTATCGGCGGTGCGAGGGCCCCCGTCAGGTCACCGACCACCCAGCCAGCGCCCACCGGTCCACGATCGGGCGTAGACGCCGTCGTCGACGGCGATGCCGGCCTCGCCGAGCTCGAGCGGGCGGAAGGTGTCGACCATGACCGCCGTCTCGTCGAAGTAGTCCGCCCCGAGCGATGCCTCGACGGCACCCGGCTGGGGGCCGTGCGCGTGGCCACCGGGGTGCACGGAGATCGAGCCCTTGCCGATGCCTGATCCCTTGCGGGCCTCGTAGTCCCCGTCGACGTAGAACATGATCTCGTCGCTGTCGACGTTGGAGTGGTAGTACGGCACCGGCACCGCGAGCTCGTGGTAGTCGACCTTGCGCGGGACGAAGTTGCAGATGACGAAGCCCTGCCCCTCGAAGACCTGGTGCGCCGGCGGCGGCTGGTGCACCTTGCCCGTGATCGGCATGTAGTCGCGGATGTTGAAGGTGTACGGGTAGAGGCACCCGTCCCAGCCGACGACGTCGAAGGGGTGCTCCGGCACCGTGTGGATCGTGCCCGACATGCCACTCGGCCCGCGCCCACGGTGCTTGATGTGGACGTCGACGTCCTGCTCCTCGACGAGCAGCGGCTCCGTCGGGCCGTGCAGGTCGCGCTCGCAGTAGGGAGCGTGCTCGAGGAGCTGGCCGTAGCGGGAGAGGTAGCGCCTGGGCGGGGCGATGTGGCTGCTCGCCTCGATCGCGTAGAGCCGAGCGGTCTCGCCGGTGCGCAGGACCCAGCGGTGGATCGTGGCGCGCGGGATGACGACGTAGTCGCCCTCGGTGGCCTCGAGCGCACCGAACTGGGTCTCGAGCAGCGCCGACCCTCGCTCGACGTAGACGCACTCGTCGCCGATGGCGTTCTTGTACAGGGGAGAGGTCGCGCCGACGTGGGCGTAGGAGAGGCGCACGTCGGCGTTGCCGAGGACGAGGCGACGGCCGGTCACCGCGTCGGTCGTCGCGACCGCCTCGTCGGCGAAGAGGTCGTGGAGCCTCAGGTGCCGGGGGAGGAGGGGCTCGTTGGGCACGAGGGTCTGGTCGGGCAGCTCCCACGGGCGGGCGTCGACGATGCCCGAGGGGATGTGGCGGTGGTAGAGCAGCGAGCTGTCGGAGGAGAAGCCCTCCTCGCCCATGAGCTCCTCGGACAGGATCCTGCCGTCCGCGTCCTTGAAGAGGGTGTGCCGCTTGCCCGGCACGGGTCCGACCTGGCGGTAGTGGGCCATGGTCACTCCTAGTGCGTATATCGCACAGAATTGTGCGCTCAGCGCACACGCTATCCCGTGGAGGATGCCCGGTCAAGGCTCGAGCCGGTCAGAAGAGGCGCGTGATCGCGGCCCGGGACTCCTGCAGCAGGGGCACGAGCATCGCGACGACGAGGTCGTCGGGGTGGCCGAGGGCGATGAGGCCGATGGCGCTCTCCACCTCGGTGGCAGAACCGTGGCCGGTGCCGAGCGCGAGGCCGGCGGTGCCGGGCTGCACCTCGCCGCGGGAGATGGAGTACCCGTCCTCGCGGGCCGAGCGCACCGCGGCGGGGTCGTCGTCCCTCGGCGGCCGCTGGGCGAGGATGGCCAACCCGTCGGCGCCGAGGTCGAGGGGGTGGCGCGTGCCCACCCGGTAGCTGATGCCGATGGATCCTCGGGCAGACGGCTCCGCCACCGCGATCGCGACCGACTCGTCCCCGTCGGCGATGGAGACGAAGGCAGTGAGGCCGCTGCGGTCGGCGAGCTCCTGGACGACGGGTTGCGCCGCCGAGCGGTACTGCGCCATGAACCTGCCGGCCACCACGAGGGCGCCGCTGCCGAGGCGGTAGAGGCCGTCGCCCCCCTTCGTCACGAGGTGGCGGTGCTCGAGCGTGGCGAGGATGCGGTAGGCGCCGGCGCGGTGCACCCCGAGCTCGTCGGCGAGGGCGGCCGGCGAGACGCCACCCGTGCGTCGCGAGACGATGTCGATCGCCTCGAGGCCGCGGTCGAGCGTCTGGAGGGTGCTCATGGCACCGGGAGTCTACGCAGGCGAAGGGGGTGGGCCCTGCGTCGTGGGGCGTTGTCGGTGGTCGCTGTCAGTGTGTGAGGAGTCCACACAGGACACCGCAGGGGAGCGAGGGACGCTCGTACCGGCAGACGGGGAGGTCTGCCGGTCGAGTCCTCGCCAGCCCCACCAACACATCCGGGGGGATGACTTTGTTCTTCACATCCTTCATCAGGTCTGCCGTCGTGGCATTCGTGGCCGCTCTCGTCGGCGGGGTCGCCGTCCTGTCGACCCAGGTGGTGCAGGAGACGCCCGCGGTGGAGTTCACCACGGCTGGACCGAGCACGGTGGCGCCTGCCGTGCCGGCGGGCGCACTCGAGGCGGCCCACGCCCACGCCGAGGCGCACGGCCTCACCGACTGCGTCGACCCGGCGCACGCCCGCCTCGACGACGTGATCCTCACGGTCCCGGCTGACCCGGGCGCCGAGGTGGTCATCACGCCGGTGGGCTTCGACGAGGCGCTGGACTCCGGTGCTCAGGGCCGGTGGAACCTGTTGGCCTGCAGCGCCGGGGAGGGTCGCTAGTCGGTGAGCGAGGCCACCACGCGGGTGGCGGCGGCCGCGATGTCGTGCCCGAGCGCGGTGGCCTGCGCGTCGTCGAGCTCGGCCTGGGCGCCGCCCCCGACGAAGACGGCGAGGCCGGCATCGACTCCGCGCAGCGCCTTGATCACCTCGCGCGCGGCGGGCACGTCCTGGGCCCTCGGCACGGCGAGGACCGCGCACTCGGCCCCGTGGGCGTCGAGGGCCGCCCGCCAGGCCGGGGCCGGCAGGTTGGGGCCGAGGTAGGCGACGTCGACGCCGAGACGCCGCAGGGTGACGGCGAAGGCGAAGATGCCCAGCTCGTGGTGCACGCCCGCCGGCAGCCCGACGAGGACGCGCGGACCACCCGGGCGGCTGGCGGCGGCGTCGAAGGCGGCGGCCAGCCGACGCAGCACGGCGTGGGCGACGAGGTGCTCGCCGGCGACGGAGATCCGCCGGTCCGCCCAGGCCCCGCCGACCGCCTCGAGCGTCGGCATGAGCCAGTCGTCGACCACGGACTCGAAGGACGCCACGGCGAAGCGCTCGTCCAGGACCCGGGCGACCCCGGCCGGGTCCATCGCGGCCGCAGCGTCGAGGAGGTCGCACGTGGCATCGGCCGGCGTCCGCGAGGGGGCGGGGAGTGCGGGCGACGACGGCGCGACCTCACCGGCGTGGCGCCGCCCGACCTCCGCCGCAGCGGTGCTCGCGGTCCAGCCGTCGGCGACGAGGGCCGCCATCTCGCGGATCCGGTCGACGGTCCGCTCGTCGTAGAGGCGGTAGCCGGACTCGGTGCGCTGGGGATCGACGAGGTCGTAGCGACGCTCCCAGGCGCGCAGGGTCGCCGCCGGGATGCCGGTCAGCTCCGCGGCGCGCTTGATCGTGTACATCGGCGGAGTCCTTACTGCAGCCGGGGCAGGATGCGGGCGAGCGCCTCCTCGGCGTCGTCCCCGAGGCCCTCCAGCGAGCCGCGCAGGAAGGGGGTGGCCAGCCGGGCCAGTCCCTTGAAGGTGAAGTCCGCCTCGTAGACGAGCACGCTCCCCGAGCCGTCGGCCGTGGGGCTGATCGACATGGTGTCGCGCGCGACGACGGTCGAGTTCTCCCCGCGCATGACGACGAGGCGGTCCGGTTGCAGGTCGACCGTGACGTAGGTCAGCTCGGTCTCGCGGCCGCGGAAGACCGAGCGGTTGCGGTACCGGCTGCCGATCCCGCCGTCGCCCTCGACGAGGGTCGTCGTCACCGTGCCGGGGTCCCACTCCTCGCTCGTGGTGAAGTCGGAGAGATAGGCGTAGACGGCCGACGGGGCGGTGTCGGGGACCTCGATGGTGCGGGTGATCTTCATGGTGACCTCATCCTTGGACAAACATTTGACAGGTGCTCGACGTCGATCCTAACCTTTGGACAAAGGTTGAACAATCCTTTGGCAGGGTCGGCATCGAACACCTCGTGCCCCTTCGTCCTCGTCCACTCCCGGGAGAGCCCCATGACCGACCTGCGCGACCGACCCACCCGGCCCACCGTCGCCGTCATCGGCGCCGGTGTCTCCGGGCTCACCGCGGCGCACGTGCTGTCGCAGACCCACGAGGTCACCCTCTTCGAGGCCGACTCCCGGCTCGGCGGGCACGCCCACACCCACACGGTCCCGACGAGCGACGGGGGCCGGGCCCGCGTCGACAGCGGCTTCATCGTCCACAACGAGCGCACCTACCCGCACCTGCTGCGGCTCTTCCGCGAGCTCGACGTGCCGACCCGTCCGACCGAGATGAGCATGTCGATCACCTGCGACGGCTGCGGCCTGTCCTGGGCCGGCGGCCGCGGGGCGGGTGCGGTGCTCGCGCAGCCTCGGCGGCTCGCCGACCCGCGCTTCCTGCGGATGCTCGTCGAGATCCCGCGGTTCCACCGGGCCGCCCGGGCGCTCCTCGCGCAGGACGAAGGGGGGAGTGCCGCCGACCCGACGTGGGGCCAGTTCCTCGAGCAGCACCGCTTCTCGCCGTACTTCGTCGCCCACTTCGCCCTGCCGCTCGTCTCGTGCGTGTGGTCCTCCGGCGACGAGGACTCGCTCGACTACCCGGCCCGCCACCTCTTCGCCTTCCTCGAGCACCACGGCATGCTCAGCGTCACGGGGTCGCCCACCTGGCGCACGGTCGTCGGCGGCTCGGCGACGTACGTGGACGCACTGACCGCGCGGCTCGGTCACGTGCGCACGAGCGCACCCGTCACCTCCCTCACCCGGCATGCTGACGGGGTGGACGTCCGCACGGCCGCCGGGGTGACCCCCTTCGACAAGGTCGTCGTCGCGACGCACGCCGACCAGGCGCTCGCGCTGCTCGCCGACGCGACGCCGCAGGAGAAGGAGGACCTCGCCGCCATCCGCTACACCCGCAACGAGACCGTCCTGCACCGCGACACCCGGCACCTGCCGAGCGCACCGCGGGCCCGCGCGTCGTGGAACTACCGCAGCGCGACGTGCGGCGGCGCCGTCCAGCCGCGGGTCAGCTACTGGATGAACCGGCTGCACGGGTACGACGAGGGCGGCGACCAGTTCCTCGTCACGCTGAACTCGCCCACCCCCTTCGCCGAGACGGACGTCATCGCGCGGATGGACTACGCGCACCCGGTCTTCACGCGCGAGGCCGTCGCCGCGGCCGCGCGGCTGCGGACCGCCGGCGGTGACCGGCTCGCCTTCGCCGGGGCCCACCTCGGTTGGGGGTTCCACGAGGACGGGTGCCGGTCCGGCGTCGAGGCGGCGCAACGCCTCGGGGTGCGGTGGTGAGCGCCGCGACCGCGGAGCTGCCGACCCTGCCGAGCCTCGTCGTCGGGACGGTCGCCCACACGCGCCGCACGCCCCTCGAGCACGCCTTCACCCACCGGCAGTACCAGTGGCTCGTCGACGTCGACGACCTGCCGCGCTACCGCGGACCGCTGCGAGCCCTGAGCCGGATCGAGGCGCGCGACCACCTCGACGGCGGGCGGCTCGGCGGCGGGATCCGCGGGGACCTGGAGCGATTCCTCGCCCGCCGTGGCAGGACCCTCGAGACGAGCGACCGGGTCGTCATGCTCGCCAACGCGCGGGTGCTCGGGCACGTCTTCGACCCGCTCACGGTCTTCTGGTGCCTCACCGCCG
The DNA here is from genome assembly GCF_001591405.1 of Janibacter terrae NBRC 107853. GTDB lineage: Bacteria > Actinomycetota > Actinomycetes > Actinomycetales > Dermatophilaceae > Janibacter > Janibacter terrae. Next base: position 359,121 of record NZ_BCUV01000006.1, on the reverse strand, counting down.
ACGGCGACCTGCGCGCCTGCGTCTTCGAGGTGCACAACACCTACGGCGAACGCCACGCCTACCTGCTCGACGTCGACGAGCGCGGGCACGCACGCACGGACAAGGCCTTCTACGTCTCGCCCTTCAACGACACGAGCGGCGAGTACGCGGTGAGCCTGCGGCTCGACGCCGAGCGGGTCACCGTCACGGTCGGCCTCGACCGGGAGAGCCGGCGCGTGCTCACCGCGACGACCACCGGGGTGCCCCGACCGGCGACGCCGACCGCGGTGTGGCGCACCGCCGCCCGCCACCTCCTCATGACCTGGCGCGTCAGCGCCCTCATCCGCGTCCACGGCATCCGGCTGTGGCTGCGCCGCCTCCCCATCCAGCCCCGTCGTCCCCACTCCCAGGAGAACGTCCGATGACCGCCGCAGCCCCCACCCTCGACCAACCGATCTGCCTGAGCCGCCCCGCCCTTCGTCCGTGGTGCGTGCGGGCCCACATCGCCCGTCCGATCGTCACCAAGGTCCTCGAGCGGGCGCCCGTGCGGGTGACGATGCCCGACGGCACGACCCTCGGCGGGGGACGCGACATCGACGCCCCGACGCTGCGGATCGTGCGGCCGACGGCGCTCTTCGAGCGGATGGCGCACCACCCCAAGATCGGCTTCGGCGAGGGCTACATGGCCGGCGACTGGGAGGTGGCGCCCGGTACCGACCTCGCGGACGCGCTGGTGCCCTTCGCCGAGCGGATCACGACGCTCGTGCCGCCCGGGCTGGCCCGGCTGCGCCGCGTCGTCGACCGACGCATCCCGAGCGCCACCCGCAACACGCTGCTCGGCTCGCGCAAGAACATCGAGGCCCACTACGACCTGAGCAACGACCTCTTCGAGGCCTTCCTCGACGAGACCCTGAGCTACAGCTCGGCGCTCTTCGACCGCTCGCGGACGCTCACCGAGCAGAGCCTCGAGGAGGCGCAGCACGCGAAGATCGAGGCGATCCTCGACACCGCCGACGTGCGCGCCGGCTCGCGGGTGCTCGAGATCGGCACCGGGTGGGGCTCGCTCGCGATCGCCGCGGCGCGCCGCGGGGCGCTCGTCACGACGATCACGCTCTCCCAGGAGCAGGCCGCCCTGGCCCGGGAGCGCATCGCCGCGGCCGATGTCGACGAGCCGGGGCTCGCCGGGCGGGTCGAGGTGCGGCTGCAGGACTACCGCGAGGTGACGGGGCAGTTCGACGCGATCGTCAGCGTCGAGATGATCGAAGCGGTCGGCGAGGAGTACTGGCCGACGTACTTCGGCGCGATCGACGACCTGCTCGCGCCCGGCGGCGTCGTCGCGATCCAGGCGATCCTCATGTCGCACGAGCGCTACCTCGCGACCCGCCGCTCGTACGGCTGGATCCAGAAGCACATCTTCCCCGGCGGGCTCATCCCCTCCGAGGAGGCCATCGAGGAGACGACCGCACGGCACACGTCGCTGCGGGTGACCTCGACCCACCGCTTCGGCCGGGACTACGCCGAGACATTGCGGCGCTGGCGGCGTACGTTCGACCAGGAGTGGTCGACGATCGCCGCGGCGGGCTTCGACGAGACCTTCCGCCGCAAGTGGGAGTTCTACCTCGCGTACTGCGAGGCGGGGTTCGCCGCCGACTACCTCGACGTCGCCCAGATCCGGTTCGAGAGGCAGGAGCAGGCATGAGCAGCATCGTCGGACAGCGCATCTGGTTGGTCGGCGCCTCGAGCGGCATCGGTGCCGCCCTCGCCGAGGAGCTGCACCGACGGGGGGCGATCCTGGCGATCAGCGCCCGCCGGGAGGAGCGCCTCGAGGAGGTCGCGCAGGGCCGCTTCGCCACGGTCGCGCTCGACGCGACCGACGCCGCCGCGACCCGGGAGGCGGCCGCGCAGGTGCGCCGCGAGATCGGCCCCATCGACATGGTCATCTGGTCGGTGGGCTACTGGCACACCTTCACCGCCGACGAGTGGCTGGCCGACGAGTACGAGACGCACATCCGGGTCAACCTCCTCGGGCTCGGCAATGTCATCGCCGCGACCGTGCCCGAGATGGTCGCCGCCCGCCACGGGCACCTCGTCGGCATCGCGTCCGTCGCCGGATACCGCGGGCTGTCCGGGTCGGAGGCCTACGGCGCGACCAAGGCCGCGCAGATCAACCTGCTGCAGTCGATGCGCGCCTCCTTGTCGACGAAGGACGTCCGCGTCACGACCGTCTGCCCGGGGTTCGTGCGCACGGACATGACGGAGACCAACTCCTTCCCCATGCCCTTCATCATCGAGCCCGAGGAGGCGGCCACGGAGATCGCCGACGGGCTCGAAGGGGGCAAGGTCGAGATCGTCTTCCCCCGCCGGATGGCCGCGACGATGAAGGTCGCCCGCGTGCTGCCCGAGCGGGTGTGGGCGATGATCACGGCCCGTCTGGCCCGCGCTTCGTGATCGACCCCGTCGGCGAGCTGCGCGCCTTCGTCGCCGCGGCGCTGGTCGCCCCGGTGCCGCGCGACCACACCGAGCCGGACGCCCTCGTGCGCCGGCGCCGGGTGGTCACGGTCGCGACGCTCCTCGTCGGCACGGTCGTCCTCGCGGTCACCCTGCGCATCCCGCCGGGTGACGACGCGTTCTACCTCGGCGGGCTCGCGCTGGCCCTGGTGTGGATCATCGGGGGGACCGCCGCAGGGCGCTTGCACGTGGGGTGGGCGCACACGCGCGAGTCGGACCTCGCCCGGCCGGTCGTGCAGCCGATCGCCCTGGCCCTGCTCGCCGTCGCGATCTTCCTCGCCGGCGCGCTCGTCGTGGGCCGGGTGCCGTGGCTGGCCGAGCTCGTCGACGACGTCCTCGACCACGCCCGCTACGGGTCGCTGCCGCTCGTCTGGGCGATCACCGTCATCACCGGCATCGGCGAGGAGCTCTTCTTCCGCGGTGCGCTCTTCGCCTCCGTCGGGCGCAGGCACCCGATCGCCATCACCACTGCCGTCTACGTCCTCGTCACCGCCGCGACCGGCAACCTGCTGCTCACCTTCGCCGCGCTCCTCCTCGGTCTGCTGACCGGGGCGCAGCGGCGGGTCACCGGCGGGATCCTCGCCCCGATCCTCACGCACGTCATCTGGTCCAGCTCGATGCTCTTCCTCCTCCCGCCCGTCCTCGACCTCCTGAGGTGACCGACCCATGAACTCGACCTCCGCTTCCTTCGCCCCCGGCACGGTGCTCGTCACCGGCGCGACCGGCTACATCGGGGGCCTGCTCGTGCCCCGCCTGCTCGACGACGGCTGGAGCGTGCGGGTGCTCACCCGATCCGCGGGCAAGCTGCGCAGCCACGACTGGGCCGACCGGGTCGAGGTCGTCGAGGGCGACGCGACGTCCGGCGAGGACCTGCGGCGGGCGCTCGCGGGTGTCGATGTCGCCTACTACCTCGTGCACTCGATGGACGGCGGCGGTGACCTCGCCCGGCGGGACCGTGAGCTCGCCGAGGGCTTCGCGTCGGCAGCCGCGGACGAAGGGGTCGGGCGGATCGTCTACCTCGGCGGTCTGCACCCCGAGGGTGCGGACCTGTCGGTGCACCTGGCCTCCCGGGTCGAGGTCGGGGAGGTCTTCCTCGACAGCCCCGTGCCGGCGGCCGTGCTCCAGGCCGCGGTCGTGCTGGGGGACGGGTCGGTCTCCTTCGACATGCTGCGCTACCTCACCGAGCGGCTGCCGGCGATGGTCGCGCCGCAGTGGCTGCGCAACCGGATCCAGCCGATCGCCGTCGACGACGCCCTGCACTACCTCGCCGGGGCGGCGCGGCTGCCCGCGGACGTCAACCGCACCTTCGACATCGGCGGGCCGGAGGTGCTCACGTACGAGGAGATGATCCAGCGCTTCGCGCGGGTCAACGGGCTGCGGCGACGGGTGATCGTGGGGGTCCCGGTGCTCACGCCGTGGCTGGCCAGCCACTGGGTCGGGCTCATCACGCCGGTCGAGGCGGATGTCGCCAAGCCGCTCGTCGGCAGCCTCGTGCACGAGGTCGTGCGCCGGGAGCATGACCTCGACGACTTCGTCGGCCTCCCCGAGGGCGGACTCACCGGGTTCGACGACGCGGTGCGCCGGGCGATGCGCGGCACCCGGCCCGACCACGCACTGCGGGATGCGCTGACGGTGACGGCGGCGACGGTCGCCAGCGCGGCCGTCGGTGCGGCGGCGACCCAGCCGGACAGCCGGTGGTACCGCTCGCTCGACCTGCCCTCGTGGCAGCCGCCGAAGCTCGCCTTCCCCCTCGTGTGGACCCCGCTCTACGCCGACATCGCCGTCACCTCGGCCGCGACGCTCGTCCGGCTCGAGGAGGAGGGGCGCTTCGACGAGGCGGCTCGCTACCGGCGGGCGCTGTGGACCAACCTCGTGCTCAACACCGGGTGGAGCGTCGTCTTCTGGCGGGTGCGCCGCCCGGCGCTCGCGGCCGTCGAGGCCGGGGTGCTCGCGGCGAGCTCGGCCGACCTGGCGCGGCGTGCCTCCGCCGCCGGTGGGCGCACCCGCTGGGCGCTCGTGCCGTACGCGGCCTGGACGGGGTTCGCCGCGGTGCTGTCGACGGCGATCGCGCGGCGCAACCGGTAGCGGGTCAGTTGGTGTCGGGACCGGCCTCCCACTGCACGGCGCGTCGCGCGGCAGTTCGAGCGACGAAGGGGGTCTGCGCCCCGGGATCTCGTTGGTCCGGACGCGAACTGCCGTACGACGCGCGGGTCAGTGGGTGTCGTCGGCGACGAGCTGGGTCTTGGTGCCGAAGACCTGGAGGGTGTCGAGTGGTTCGTCCTGGAGGTCGGCGACGGTGGCGATGTCCTGCCACTGACCGCCGTTGACGCGGTACTGGCCGGTGAGGCGGGCGTCGACCTTGACCTGCTTGTCGCCGGTGCCGGCGTACTGGTGCGTGATGTCGCCGTCGGGGTAGGTGCCGCCGGTGCTGCTGGTCCAGACGGAGGTCTGTCCGTCGCCGAAGTGGTAGCGGTAGTCGCGGGCGGCGACCTTGAACTCGATGTTCCAGGAGAGCAGCTTGATCGTCCTGCTCGTCTCGCCGGGTTGCAGCCCGGTGTCGTCAGGCCATGAGGCGGCGTAGAAGTTCGTGAAGTTCTTCAGGGTGCGCAGGCCCTTGGGCTGGATGGTGACGCTGGGCTTGCTGAAGGGCAGCTCGCGGAAGGCGGTCTGGATCTGGGCCAGGGTCGGGACGGGCGGCGCTGCCGGGGCCGGGATGGTGACGGGCGGCTGCCCGGGACCGCCGGGGATGGTGACGGCGTCGGGTGGCCCGCACGTGACCCGACCCGTGGACTGCCACGGCCCGTCGTTGACCCTGACGTGGGTGGTGACAGGAAGGTCGAAGTTGTTGGGGTTGCCCGACTCGGTGATGCACCCGGCGCGGGTGCCGTCGCACTGGGACGTCGAGTTGTCACAGGGGAGGTACTTGACCTCGACCCTGTCCTTGACCGCGGGGCCCTTGACGTTCGTCCCTGTGATGTGGGCCGAACGCGGCGTGCTGGGGTCGATGGCTGGTGCTGTGCCGGCCTTCCCGCCCTTGGACGTTCCAGGCGCGCCCGTAAAGTCCCGATGAACGCTCGCGGCGCCCTGTACGCCTCGATCCGTGAACTTGACGTCGACCGGCGGATCATTCGGGCCTCCCCAAGCACTCGTGATCGTGCTCTCCGCAACAATGAGCCCGACGATCAGGGCTGCGCCTGCGCGGATCACGAAATGACCCAGTCGGAGACTTGCCAGCGCCCGTTGGACCAGATGACGTGCTCAGTCAACTTGTACTGCAGCGGATCGACCGATCCGATGACTTTGCCGTCCTCGTAGACCTTGTGGGCGCGCACTGTGACGTCCATAGACACCTTGTACCCCGCATCTGGCCGCTTTGTTGCCCTGACATTGGCGAAGCGGTAGGGGTCCTCGCCTCGGGTCCGGTTGATCTTGGCGTCGGCTTCGATGTCGTCGAGGACCTGTTCGCACGGCGGGCACGATTTCAGACTGAGCTTCACCAGTTCTTCCGTCTCGCCGGTGTGCGAAGCGTCGCCCATCGCCTCGTAGTAGTACTTCCCAAAAGCCGCAGCGCCCGCCTTGGTCTCCTTACGAGCAGCCGCCGGCAGGTCCTTCGGCATCTCGGCGCCGGCTCCGGTCGAGGTCGGCGACACACTCGGGCCGGACGAGCTGCTCGAGCTGGGGTCGACCTCGATGGGCGAGGCCGTCGTGGTGGGCTCGGTCGGCTCGTCCTCACCGCAGGCGGCCAGGCCGCCGGTCAGGACGGCCGTGGCGGCCAGGGCTGCCGCTCCACGCGAGAACTGCACGGGATCTCCCCTTCGTCGACGATCGGGGCAGCGCCGAGGGCCCCCGAAGAACTGACTCCAACGGTAGTGAAATCCGCGCAGGCCGCATCTCGAGTTTCCACAGGAGGCCACGGTCACAGGGTCGTCAGGTGCCCGTCAGAGGCCGGTCACGATCCACGGAGGGCGGCGCCGCCGAGCGTGCGGAGGGGACCGTTCGCCTCACTACCGAGCGGTCACCCTTGGCCCTCGGGGACGTCGCCGCTTGCCTGTGCGGACCACCGACAAAGGAGTCGTCCATGGCACACGAACCACACGAGACCACCGGCACCCAGGTGCCCCGCCGCGTCTTCCTCGGCGGCGTCGGCGCCGCCGTCATCGGGGCGGCCGCAGCCGGAGGGGCGGGCGCCTTCGCGCGCGGCGCCGGCGGACAGGCCGTCACGGCCGCGGCCATCCCCGTGGCCGACCTGGACCCCGTCGACCTGCTCAAGCGGATGCTGTCCTACGACACGCAGAACTTCGGGACCGGGGCCAAGACCCGTGCGCACGCCGAGTGGCTCAAGGGCGTGTGGGAACGAGCCGGCGTCGCCGCCGAGATCATCGACACCCCGCAGCGCGACAACGTCCACCTCATCGCCCGCATCAAGGGCACCGGCACCGAGGAGCCCCTGCTCTTCCTCGGCCACTCCGACGTCGTGCCGGTCGAGGAGGAGAACTGGGACGTCGACCCCTTCGCGGGTGAGGTCATCGACGGTGAGATCTACGGGCGCGGAGCTCTCGACATGAAGGGGGCCAACGCGGCCGGCATCGCCGCGCTGCTGCGCCACCTCGACGAGGGAGCCACGTTCGACCGTGACCTGATCATCCTCACCGACTGCGACGAGGAGGCCGGGGACTACGGCTCCCGCTGGCTGGCGGCGAACCACTGGGACAAGATCGACGCCGGGTCCGTGCTGACCGAGGGCGGCTGGTTCCTCGCACAGAGCGACAGGACCACCCCGATGCTCATCACGGCCACCCGCCAGGACAAGGTCTACTTCAACCTCGACCTCACGGCGACGGGCACTGCGACCCACTCCAGCAAGCCCATGCCCGACGACTCCGCGATCGTCGCCCTCTCGCGGGCGATCAGCGAGCTCGGGGACTGGGAGGCGCCGGTGCACCTCACCGACGTGACACGCGAGTACTTCGAGGCTGTCGCCGAGGCGACGAGCGACCGGCGCTTCGCCAAGGCGATCCGCCTGATGCTGCGGGCCAAGAGCGACCGGTCGCGCGAGCGCGCGGCCCGGCTCGTCGTCAAGCTGTCGGACTACCCGTACCTGCACCGCGCGCTGCTGCGCACGACCCATGCCTTCGTCATCCAGGAGTCGGGCTACAAGGAGAACGTCATCCCGAGCGAGGGCACGACCCGGGTCAACTGCCGCGCCGTCCCCGGCGGGCAGAAGCCCCGCGAGTTCCTCGCGCAGGTGCGCGAGCTGCTCAAGGACCGTGATGTCGAGGTCAAGCTCATCGGCAACCCGGGGGAGAGCGAGGAGCAGGCGCTCGCCCGGCTCGACGGCACGTGGGCGACGAAGCCGGCCGACCTCGACACCGACCTCTGGCGTGCCCTCGAGGACGCGTCGAGGACGACGTACGAGGACACCCCCTTCGCCCCGGCGTTGTTCGAGGCCGGCACCAGCCTCGGCCCGTGGCGCACTCAGGGCGTGCCCGGCTACGGCGTCTACCCGTACGTCCTGAGCAACGAGCAGCTCATCGGGATGCACGGCAACAACGAGCGCATCTTCGTCGAGGCCCTCGAGCAGGGGACGGACTTCATGTACGAGGTCTGGGGCGCCTTCCGCACCGACGCGACCGCCACCGGGACGAAGGGGGGCTGACGCACCCCGGCGGCCACCTCGCGTCCGACAGGGTGTCGGAACGCACAGGCACCAGTTGCGCCTCTCCGCCCGATGACGGCGACCCGGGCGCCTCAGTAGCGTCTCGTGCATGAGCTCGACACCCCACGACGACGTGGTCATCATCGGCGCCGGCATCGGCGGACTCACCCTGGCCCTCGCCCTGCGCGAGCGCGGCATCGACGCGACGCTCGTCGAGCGCACCGCGGAGCTGCGAGAGGTCGGCGCGGCCGTCGCGCTGTCGGCGAACGCGACCAACCTCCTGCGCCGCTACGGCGTCTACGAGGCGCTCGAGGAGGTCTCGTGGCCGCAGACGGACCTGATCTTCCGTGACGGCCGGAGCGGGGCGACGCTCGGCCGGACGCCCGTGGGGGAGTCCTACCGGGCTCGCTTCGGCGCCGACTACTGGGGCGTGCACCGCGCGGACCTCCAGCGGGTCCTGTCCGAGGCCGTGGGTGCCGACCGGATCCTCCTGTCCAGCGAGGTGACCGGCCTGCGCGAGGACGGTGACCGCGTCGTCGTCGAGATCGCGGACGGCGACCACCTGGACGCTGCGGTCGTCGTGGGCGCCGACGGCGCCCGGTCCACCGTGCGCCGGTGGGTCGTCGGGCACGACGACGCGATCTACTCGGGGCGCAGCGGGTTCCGCGGGATCATCCCCACCGAGCAGCTCACCGAGCTGCCGGACCCGCACGCCATCCAGTTCTGGATCGGGCCGACCGGGCACCTCCTGCACTACGCGATGGGCGGCGACGGCAGCCACGTCAACTTCCTCGCGGTGAGCCGCGAGCCCCGGGAGTGGACCGCGGACGGCTGGGTCGTGCCGGCCCGCGACGAGGAAAAGCTCGCCCCCTTCGCCGGTTGGCACCCCGCGGTGACGCAGATGCTCGAGTCCGTCGAGGTCTCGCAGCGCTGGGCGCTCATGCGGCGTCCGCCGATCCGGACCTGGCACCGCGGTCGCGTCGTGCTGCTCGGCGACGCGGCGCACGCGCTCGTGCCGCACCACGGGCAGGGCGCCAACCAGTCGATCGAGGACACGTGGGCGCTCGCCGAGGAGCTCGCCACGGTGGGCGGCGGCGACCCGACGGCGGCCTTCGAGGCGTACGAAGGGAGGCGCCGGCCGCGCACCCGCGCCGTCCAGTTCGCCTCCGCCCAGGTCGCCGAGGTCCTCCACCTGCCCGACGGGCCGGAGGCCGACGCGCGCAACGCGCAGATGGCGACGGCGGACTGGTTCGAGGACAAGCTCGCCTGGGTGCACGGCTACGACCCGACGGTCGACCGGGGGATCCGTCCCGGCGTCAGGGTCTGAGCAGCCCGGCGAGCCGGGCGACGCGCAGCCCGGTGTGCAGGTCCCGTCGGACGAGGCCGTCGCCGAGGTCGACCTCGGTGGTCGTGCGGATGCGACCCAGCCGGTAGTAGAGGGTCGAGCGGTGGATGCCGAGGGCGGTTGCGGTGGCCCGCCCGTCGCCGCCGGTGGCGAGGTAGGTCTCGAGGGTCGGCACGTCGACCGCGCGGTGGTCGCTGGCCAGCAGCCGCGCCACGGGGGCGGGCAGGTCGTCGGGACGGAGGCGCCCCAGGGGCAGGTCGAGGAGCAGCCGGTCCAGCCCGAGGTCCTCCCAGGTCGTCACGCGCCCGTAGGTCGCGGGGTCGAGGCAGGCGGCCCGCCAGGCCCGACGCGCGCGTGCGTGGGACGTGCCGGCCGAGGTCAGGTCCGCGACGACGTCACCGATGCCGGCGCGCAGCCCCGCGAGCCCGGGCGCGGCGAGCACCCGCTCGAGCCGGTCGCGGACGACGGGCCGCGGGAAGACGAGGACGCCCAGACCCTCCACGAGCCCGCCGACGACCGTGGCCGTCGACGTCCGGGCGACGAAGTCGAGCGTCGCCTGCACGCCGGCGAGGGCGGTGCGGGTGGCCTCGGGGGTGTCGTCCGGCTCGGCGATGACGACGACGCAGTAGCGGTCCGCGGCCCCGACCAGACCCTCGTCGACGAGCGCCGTTGCGGCAGAGTCGCGCTCGCCGGGTGACGTGCTCGCGCCGAGGAGGCGGCCGAGCAGGTCCGTCGCCCGGGCGGCATTGCGCTGCTCGCCGAGCGCCCGCAGCGACAGGAGCGCGCCGAGGTGGGCCGCGCCGTCGGCGAGGACGTCGGGCGAAGGGGAGGGGACCCCCTTCGTGCGGATGTACAGGAGGTGGCCGACGCGGTGACGCTCGTCGCGGAGGGGGTGCAGCACCCACACGGTCCCGTCGCGGGCGGTGCGGGTCGCGGGGCGCGTCTGGCCGGCGGGTGGCGGCTCCCAGGTGTCGCTGTGGGCGAGCACGTGGGACAGGCGCGCGCGGTCCTCGTCGCTCTCGTGGATCGAGTAGGCCAGGACGCGCATGCCCTCGTCGAGCACGACGAGCCGCCGCTGCAGGCCCTCGGAGAGGTCCTGCAGGGCGTCGTCGAGGCTGGCGCTGCGGTGCACGAGGTCACCGTAGCGGCGGCACCGCCCGGATCAGCGGGGCGGTTGCTCGACGTGCGTCGGTCCGGTCATGAGCGCCTGCTCCACCCACGCCATGGCGAAGGGGAGGGACGCGACCGAGACCATCCCGGCCACCGTGAGGATGGCACCAGTGAGGTTCATGCCCCAACGGTGGCACCCAACCCGCCGACACGCCGGACAAATCGCCGCGGACGTGCCGTCGTCACCGGATCTTGACCTGGTGCTCGTGGGCGGTGGGTCCCTTGCGAGGATGGCGGGATGACCTCCCTCCACGACCGTCTCGAGCTCGCCCACGGACCGGCCTGGGCCAACCGCTTCGCCCTCGCCCCGCTCACCAACACGCAGAGCCACGCGGACGGGACGCTCTCCGAGGACGAGTACCGGTGGCTCGTGGCGCGAGCCGCCGGGGGCTTCGGCCTGACGATGACCTGCGCGACCTACGTGGCGCGCGCCGGCCAGGCGTGGGCCGGGCAGCTCGGCATCAGCGACGACCGGCACCTCGCCGGCCTCACCCGCCTCGCCGACGGCATCCGCGCCGCCGGCAGCGTCTCCTCGGTGCAGCTGCACCACGCCGGTCGGCGCTCCGACCCGGCCGTCACCGGCGTGCCGAACGTCGCGCCGTGGGACGACCCGGACAAGGACACCCGGGCCCTGTCGACCGGTGAGGTGCAGCAGGCGGTCGAGGACTTCGTCGTCGCGGCGGAGCGGGCCGAGCGCGCCGGCTTCGACGGCGTCGAGGTCCACGGAGCCCACGGCTACCTGATCTGCCAGTTCCTCGACGGACGCCACAACCAGCGCACCGACGGCTACGGCGGGTCGCTCGAGGACCGGTCCCGGATGCTCTTCGAGGTCCTCCGCGGGATCCGCGAGCGGACCCGGGCCGACTTCCAGGTCGGGCTGCGGCTCACCCCGCAGGGCAACGGCATCGTCCTCGACGAAGGTGTCGCCGTCGCCCAGCGGGTCCTCGACTCCGGCCTCGTCGACTACCTCGACATGTCGCTGTGGGACGCCTTCATGACCGTCGACGAGGAGGGCAGCCTGCTCATCGACGCCTTCGTCGGCCTCGAGCGCGGCGCGACGCGGCTCGGCGTCGCGGGCAGGATCCGCAGCGCACAGCAGGCCCGCTGGTGCATGTCGAAGGGGGCGGACTTCGTCGACCTCGGCCGCGCGGCGATCGTGCACCACGACTTCCCGACGCGGGCAGGAGCCGACTCCACCTTCGCCATGGCCCCGCTGCCGGTGACCCGCGAGCACCTGCACGCCGAGCGGGTCAGCGAGACCTTCGTGGAGTACCTCGACGCGGGGTGGCCGGACTTCGTCGCCGGCTGAGGGACGACCGTGCCGAGGGGCCGGGTCATACTTGCGGCAGATCGGCGACGAGCGCGGGGAGTCTCACATGGTCCAGGACGGGTTCTGGCACGACGACGTCGTCCGGCTGGCCGAGGAGGGGGAGCCCTCGGACCTGCTGGGGTCGATCGGGGCGTCGGTGCCGACGACCCGGCACCCGCAGGCGCTGCTGACCTGGGCGCAGGACCTGGGGCAGAGCATCCCGGACCCGGGCGCAGGCGGCACGCGGGTCCGCTGGGAGGTGCTGGCCACCGTCGCCGCGCGCGACCTCGTGGCGGCGCGCGTCCTCGAGCCGCACCTCGACGCCCTGGCCATCCTCCGTGAGGCCGGCGACGTCGTGGACCCGGCCGGCGCCACCTGGGGCGTGTGGGCCGCGGAAGGTCCCGGAGTGCGGCTGGAGGCCTCGCAGGACGACGACGGCTGGGTCCTGGACGGGGTCAAGCCGTGGTGCTCCCTGGCCGGTGACGTCAGCGCAGGACTGGTCACCGCCTGGGTCGACGAGCGGCGACGAGGGCTGTTCGCGGTGGGGACGCGCGATCCCGGCTTCAGCGCCGACGCCAGTGCATGGCGTCCGTCCGGGCTCGCGGAGGTCGCCACCGCGACCGTCACCATGCGTGGCGTCGCGGCGCGTCCCGTCGGCGGCCCCGGGTGGTACCTCGCCCGGCCGGGTTTCGCGTGGGGTGGGATCGGGGTGGCCGCCGTCTGGTTCGGCGCCTCCGTCGCCCTCGCCCGCCGACTGCTGCTCGAGACCACCCGCCGAGCACCTGACGACATCGCCCTGCTCCACCTGGGCGAGCTCGACGCGCGTCTCACCGCAGCACGGGTGCTGCTGGCGCACGCCGCCCAGCTGGTGGACGCCGGGCGGGCCGAGGGCGCTGCAGGGGCGCACCTAGCCGCCCGGGTACGGCACGTGGTGGCCGATGCGGCCGAGGAGGTCCTGACGCGCACGGCGCACGGGCTGGGCCCGGGTCCCCTGAGCCAGGAACCCGAGCACGCCTGGCGGGTGGCGGACCTCTCGCTCTACCTGCGGCAGCACCACGCCGAGCGCGACGCGGTGGCGCTCGGCCGCATGGTCGTGCCGGCTCGCTCCCGGTGACGTCGTGGTGACCTTCAGCCACAGGGACGCGGGCACGAGTGCGCACGCCTGGAGATCCGATCCGCGCTGGCCGCAGCCCACCGATGTCGAACAGCTCCTCGTGGGCCGCTCGCGCGTCGTCGTGGTCGCGGCACACCCCGACGACGAGACGCTCGGCGCTGGGGCCCTCGTGGCCGCAGCCGCCGCCCGCGGGGCGCGGGTCGAGCTCGTCGTGCTCACCGACGGGGAGGGTTCCCACCCGGAGTCGACGACGTGCCCGCCGGTCGAGCTGGCGGCCCGTCGTCGTGACGAGGCGCGGGCCGCGGCAGCCGCGCTCGGGCCGGATGTCGAGCTGACCCTGCTGGGGCTGCCCGACGGCGGGCTCGCCGGTGACCACGAGGAGCAGGTGACGCGCCAGCTCGTCGAGCGGCTCGGCGACGCCCGTGAGGTCTTGCTCCTTTCGCCCTGGCGGCGCGACGGGCACCCGGACCACGAGGCTGCCGGGCGTGCGAGCGCCGCAGCCGCGGTGCGCACCGGTGCCCGTCTGCTGGAGTACCCCGTGTGGTTCTGGCACTGGGCGGCCACCGAGGACGCGCCGTGGGACCGGCTGCTGGTCCTCGGGCACGGCGAGGCCGCCGCGGAGCGCAAGGCGGCGGCGGTGGCGGCCCACCGTACCCAGGTCGAGCCCCTGTCCGACGCGCCCGGTGACGAGGCGCTCCTGTCGGCGCAGCTGCTCGAGCACTTCACCGGTCGGGTCGAGGCCTTCGTCGACGAACCGCCCGCCGATCCCGCCCTCGAGGCCCTGCACACCGCGGAGAGCGACCCGTGGGGCACGACGCACCGCTGGTACGAGCGCCGCAAGCGCGACCTCGTCCTGGCGTGCCTGCCCCGTCCGCGGTTCGTCCGGGCGCTCGAGCTCGGGTGCTCCCGCGGTGAGCTGGCCGCGGACCTCGCGCGCCGGTGCCAGGACGTGCTCGCCGTCGACCGCAGCCCAGCGGCCGTCGCACGGGCCCGCACGGTCGTACCGACCAACGTCGAGACCGCGGTGCTGGATGCGCCCACCGAGTGGCCCGACGGCGCCTTCGACCTCGTGGTGCTCTCCGAGGTCGGGTACTTCCTCAGCCCCGTCGATCTCGAGCGCCTGATCGCGCGGGTCCGGTCGAGCCTGGCCGACCACGGGGTCGTGGTGCTGTGCCACTGGCGCCACCCGGTCGAGGGGTGGGTGCTCGACGGTGCGGACGTCCACCAGGCGGCACTCGCCGCGGACCTGCCGCCACTCATGTCGACCTACCGCGACGACGACGTCGAGATCATCGTGCTGGCCGAGTCGGCGGACCGACCGGACCCCCGTGGATGAGCAGCCGGATCTCGTCACGGGCATCTCGGCGGTGGCCGTCGTCGTGCCGGCGAACGACGAAGAAGTGCTCCTGCCGCGGTGCCTGACGGCGCTCGCGCACGCCGTCGCGACACTGCGTGCGGCTCGACCCGACGTGCGGGTGGAGGTCGTGGTCGCCCTGGACGCCTGCACGGACGGCACCGCCGCCGTCGCGGCCCGTCACGGCGTGCGCACGACGACGGTGGCTGCACGATGCGTGGGAGCGGCGCGGGCGGCTGGTGCCGCGGCCGCGCACGAGCTCCTCGAGCTCGGTGCCACGTACCGGGCAGCCGGTGCGTGGATGGCCTGCACCGATGCCGACTCCGTCGTCCCGGCGGACTGGCTGACCGGGCAGGTGGCTGCAGCCGACGGGGGTGCAGACCTCGTCCTCGGCCGTGTGCGGCCGGATCCCCTCGACCTCGACGGCGACACGTACCGGGAGTGGTCGAGGCGGCACACGTCCGCCCACCCGACGCGACACGTGCACGGGGCCAACCTGGGGGTGCGCTGGTCGGCCTTCGCAGCGGTCGGCGGGTTCGCGCAGGTGCCCGAGCACGAGGACGTGCTCCTCGTCGAGGCTCTGCTGGCCGCTGGAGCGAGCGTGGCAGCCGGTCCGCCGATCCTCACCTCGGGGCGGCGCGCCGGCCGGGTGCCTGATGGGTTCTCCGGCTACCTGCGGGACCTGGACGCCACGCTCGGCCGATGACCTGCCGGCGTCAACGAGGGGCGTGGTCCAGGGCTCGCTCCAGTGCCTCGCCGATCGGCACGTAGTCGAACCCCGGCTCCAGGAGCTCGTCCCGCACCGAGTAGTCCTCGCACACCATGTCGTGGCGCAGGCTCTCGACGAGCGCGTTGACCTCGGTCGACTGCATCCCGGAGATCAGGGCGCTGACGCGACCGACGACCCCGCTCGGCAGGCCGGGGACGTCGACCTGCACGCGGGCCAGGCCGGCGACCTGCGCGTAGAGCCGCAACAGCTCCACGTACTCCAGGACGTCCTCGCCGCCGACGTCGTAGTGGGCATTGGGGGCCGGTTCCACGGTCAGGGCGCGTCGGACCAGGTGCAGGACGTCGGCCAGATCGATGGGCTGGATCCGGGTGTGCATCCAGGTGGGGACCGGGGTGAAGAGGGGGACCCGCTCGCTCAACCGGTGCAGCAGCTCGTACGAGGTCGAGCCCGCACCGATGATCATCGCTGCGCGCAGCACCGTCGTGGGGACCGAGGAGTCGAGGAAGACCTGCTCGACCTCGTAGCGGGAGCGCAGGTGGGGGGACAGCTCGCCGTCGGGGACCAGCCCGGAGAGGTAGACGAGCCGCTGCACCCCGGCGCGCTCGCAGGCGCGGGCCATCCTCCGCGCGGCCTCGCGGTCCTTGCGCTCGAAGTCCTCGGACTCCAGCGAGTGCACCAGGTAGACGACGGCATCGACGCCGTCGACGGCCCTCGCGACGAGCTCGTCGTCGTCGATGTCGAGCTCACGGCTCTCGACGTCGTCGTGCCACGGGAACCTGTCCGTCCCCGAACGGCTGGCCGCCACGACCGTGTAACCGGCCTCGAGGAGCTCGGGCACGAGGTGGGAGCCGACGTAGCCGGTCGCCCCGGTGACAAGGACTCGCTGCATGTCCGTCACAGTAGCTGCGGCATGGTCGGTACCACCGTGCGCGACAGGGCCGATCTCGACAGGTTGCACCACCCCAGACCCGTGGTGAGACTGGGCGGGTCGAGACCCGCCAACCCGCAGGAGCAGGGTATGAGTGAGAACACCACGGTCATCAACGCCTCGACCGACGACGTCTGGTCGGTGCTGAGCGACGGCTGGCTCTACCCGCTCTGGGTCGTCGGCGCCTCGCGCATGCGCGACGTCGACGAGGACTGGCCCGCCGTCGGCAGCCGCATCCACCACTCGGTCGGTGTCTGGCCCGGGCTGATCGACGACCACACTCGGGTGCTCGCCCAGGAGCCGCAGCAGTCGATCACCCTGTGCGCTCGCGCGTGGCCGATGGGTGAGGCCGAGGTCCGGATCACGCTGACCCCGGCCGGCGACCGGACCGAGGTGACCATCGTGGAGGACGCGGTCTCCGGGCCGGCGCTCCTCGTGCCCGGGATCGCACGACAGCCCGGCCTGAAGTGGCGCAACTCCGAGACGCTGCGCCGTCTGCGCCTGCTCGTGGAGGGTCGCTCCGGCAGGGCGCAGACGGCCTGACGGGGGACTCCGGCGTCAGTGGGCGACGGCGAACCGCTGGCGCGGGTGCCGCCGCTGCTCGATCTCGTCGACGTAGGCCAGGGCGAAGTCGGTGCCGGAGATCTCCGACATCCCGTCCTCGGTCGTCACGAGCTCGTCGCCGCCGAGGCGGTAGCTGCCCGTGGTCTCGCCGGGCGCGAAGGACCCGAAGAGCGCGGCCGGGGAGACGTAGAACCAGTCCAGCTCCTGCGGGCCCGCGCGGAGGGCGTCGAGGACCTGGGCGTGGGAGAGGGCCTCGGGCTTCCAGTCGTCGAGGAAGTCCGGGGTGTCGACGAGGCGGGGACCCCCCTTCGCCACGTGGAGCGAACCGGCGCCACCGACGAAGGACAGGCGCGCGCCGTGCTCGATCGCGGCGGAGGTGAGGCGCTCGACGTGGTCCACGAGGGGCGAGCCGCCGACGTCCGCGCCGTGGGTCGCGACGACCAGGTCGTCCGCCTCGGTCGCCGCCTGCGCGAGGACGGCGTCATCGGTGAGCGAGCCGGTGCGGTACTCGACGCCCGCGGTGGTCTGCGCGGGGGCGGTGCGGCTGTAGGAGATGACCTGGTGGCCGCGGGAGACGGCCTCGGCGGCGATGCTGCCGCCGGCGTACCCGGTGCCGCCGAAGATGACGATCGTGGACATGCGTGGATCTCGCTCTCAGTTGGTGGTTGACACGTCGAAGGGGGCGACGCGCCCCTCGCTGTTGCGGCGCCACCCGAGCTCTGGGGCGACGTGCTGGGCGAAGCTGTCGAGGATGTGCAGGTTGTAGTCGACGCCGAGCTGGCTGGGGATGGTGAGCATGACGGTGTCGGCGGCCGCGATGGCAGGGTCGGCTTTCAGCTGGTCGACGAGGACGTCGGGCTCGGCGGCGTAGGTCTTGCCGAAGGTCGAGCGGAGGCCGTCGATGACGCCGACCTGGTCGCTGCTGCCCTGGCCCTGCAGGCCGAAGAAGTGCCGGTCGAGGTCGCTGACGATCGGGAAGATGCTGCGGGAGACCGACACCCGCGGGCTCCAGTCGTGCCCGGCCTCGCGCCACGCTGCCCGGTAGAGCTCGATCTGCTCGGCCTGCAGCTCGCCGAAGGAGGCTCCGGTGGCCTCGGTGAGCAGGGTGGAGCTCATGAGGTTGACGCCCTGGCGGGCAGTCCACTCGGCCGTCTCCCGGCTGCCGGCGCCCCACCAGATGCGGCGGTCGAGCCCGGGGGAGTGCGGCTCGAGGCGCAGCCGCCCGGCCGGGCCCATGCTCGGGTCGGCGTCGACGAGCTGGTCGCCGCGGATCGCGGACATGAAGGTCGCGAAGTGCTCGTGTGCGATGTCGCTGCCGCGCGGGTCGGTGGACCCGGTGTGGCCGAAGGCCTCCCAGCCGCGCAGGGCCGGCTCCGGTGACCCGCGGCTCACGCCGAGGGCCACGCGACCGTCGGAGATCAGGTCGAGCGCCGCGGCCTCCTCGGCGAGCTGGAGCGGGGTCTCGTAGCGCATGTCGATGACCCCGGTGCCGACCTCGATGTGCCGCGTGCGTGCGGCGGTGGCCGACAGGACCGGCATGGGCGCGGCGCCCTGCCGAGCGAAGTGATGGACGCGGAAGTACGCCCCGTTGACCCCGATCTGGTCGGCGCCGACGCCGATCTCGACGGCATCGCGCAG
The DNA here is from genome assembly GCF_001591405.1 of Janibacter terrae NBRC 107853. Classification (GTDB taxonomy): domain Bacteria; phylum Actinomycetota; class Actinomycetes; order Actinomycetales; family Dermatophilaceae; genus Janibacter; species Janibacter terrae. Next base: position 340,826 of record NZ_BCUV01000006.1, on the reverse strand, counting down.
GGCCTGCGCGGCGTCGGGGTCACCCGGTCCGCTGCCGTGCCCGTAGTGCCCGAAGCTGAGGAATCCGAAGGCGTGCATGTCGGCGACAACATCTTGACGCGACAATCAATTCCGCACGGACCTCACTCCAGACCCGGGACCACGACCTCCACGAGGTAGGAGCGAAGGGAGGGCACGTCCCGGGTCAGCGTGGTCCAGACCCGCCCCGGGTCGAGGTCGTCGTACTGGTGAGCGGCGAAGTTGCGCATGGCGACGATCTGTCGCCACGGTTGCGCGGGGAAGCGCTCGAGGACCTCGACGGGGACGCGGTTGACGCCCTCGCCGATGCGGATGAGTCCCATCTCGACGGCCCACTGGGTACGTCGGTCGGCGGCGAAGGCGTCGTAGCCACCCTCGGACATGGTCCGGAGCACGTCACAGACGGTGATCACCCCGCGGACCGCATCCAGGGCCTTGGCCGCGGCGGCGCTCACAGGGGCGTCGCCTCACGGAGAATGCGCTCGCGGACCTCGCCGCGCAACGTGTCGGCCCCGACGACGTCCACCTCGGCGTCGAGGAGGTCACGCAGGGCCAGGCGCAGTCCGACCTCGTCGAGGAGCGACGCCGTGTCCGTGAACTCGACGAGGAGGTCGAGGTCGGAGCCGGGCGCGGCGTCGCCGCGGGCCACCGAGCCGAAGATCCGCGGCGAGCGGGCGTGGTGCTGAGCCACGAGACCGAGGATCGCGCCCCGGTGACGCTCCACGCGATGTGCCAACGGGGTCTCGAGCGCGGCCTCCAGCCTGGTGAGCACGGCTTGGCTGGGGGACCGGCGGCCGTTCTCGTAGGCCGACAGGTTGGGCTGCGAGACCTGTGCGGCGTGCGCGAGCTGGGCCTGGCTCATGCCAGCCGCCCGCCGCCGTGCCCGGATGTCCATCTCCCCACCGTACCCCCGTGGGTTATCGACCGCGATATGTCGGGGTCAGGCCCAGGGGCGCGCCGCGAGGCCGTGGTCCTGGGCGTAGCCGGCCCGCTGCGGCGGGGTCCACCCTTCGAGCGCGGCATCGGGGACCTTGTAGACCTCGATGCCGAGCGGACGGCAGACCGCCTCCGTGTCGCCGGCCTCCGGGCCGAACATCGGGACCGACAGGTCACCGCCGGGGCAGGTCGACAGGGCCGCGAGGATGTCGATCTCGGCGAAGAACTCGAAGTAGTCGCCCTGCGTCGCCGGGCACGTCTTCATGAAGTACTCGTCGCGCTCGTTCAGGCCGGTGCACTGGAAGACATTGAGCACGTCGTGCACGTCGAACTCGGTGAGGTGCCACGGCCGCACGGCCCGGGTGAGGTTGGAGTGGCAGTGGTAGTCGAAGGGCGCGTCGTTGAGCATCTGGTTGACGTACGGGTCGCAGCGGGTGCCGAGCAGGTCGTGGACGCGCCCCCCTTCGTCGTCGACGCCGTAGTCGGCCAGCGAGTCGCCGGTGATCGTCACGAGCGGACGGAGGAAGGGGAGGGTCGACCACAGCCGGTCGAAGACCGACACGTGCGCGGCCTGCAGCTGGCGGGTGCGTGCGGCCCACAGGCGCTCGCGGGGGTCGTGAAGGTTCCACAGGTTGAGGTCCGCGACCTGCGGGCCCTCGATGGTGACGATCCGGCAGACGTGCCCGGCGGGCACCTCCCAGGCCCGGCCGCTGCGGATCGGGATGGTGAAGGAGTCGACGAGCTCACGCCCTTCGGTCATCGAGCCGATCCGGCCGTAGAGCTCACGGTCGACGTCGAGAGGGCCGCCGGGGTCGGCCTGGTAGGCAGCAGCGGTGAGGTCCATGGGGGTCTCCTATCGGTGGGTGGTCTGGCGGCGGACCATGTCGAGGACGGCCAGCTCGGAGTCGTGGAGGTAGCCGCGCAGGAGGTGCTCGGCGCCGGCGCGGTCCCCGTCGGCGAGGCGCTCCCAGATCGCGCGGTCACGGGGGCCCCACGGGCGGTGGAAGGAGCCGGTGTCGCCGGCGGCGTGGAAGGCCAGGCGCAGGCGGCCGAGGATCGTGTCGAAGAACTGGTCGAGCAGGGGGCTGCCGAGCAGCCGCACCAGGGCGGAGTGGAAGTGCAGGCTCGAGCTGGCGTAGTCCTCCCACCGCTCGGCACGCTCCGCGGTCTCGGTCGTCTCCAGCGCGCGGTGGACCTCCTCGAGCGCCTCGTCCGGGGCGAAGGCCGCGTCCTGCACGGCTCGTACCTCGAGGGCCACGCGGGCCGCGTAGATGTCGCGCACGTCGGCCGTCGTCAGGGTCCGCACGACGAAGCCCTGGTGGTTGCGGTGGTCGAGCAGGCCCTCGTGGCGCAGCAGGCTGAGCGCCTCGCGGGCGGTGTTGCGGGAGACGCCGAGCTCGGCGGCGACGGCGGAGTCGCGCACAGGCGCGCCGGGGACGAGCGCGCCGGTGATGATGCGTGAGCGCAGGGTGGCGGCGATCTGGGAGGTCGCGCCGCCCGGCTGGTCCTGGGTCATGGGGAGACAGTAACGACCTGCTGGTGATTGCTCAACAAAGTGCGGTCGAAAATCGCGTGTCGGTCCGCATGTCGGGACCAACCGTTGACCGATTGCTCAACAATCCCTAGCGTGTGCACCCTGAACCACCCCTGACATCGAACGAGACGGAGCACGTGGTGGCACGCAACAGACTCAACGAGGAGTCCGCACTGACAGCGCAGGTCGGCGACGCGTCGGCGCGCAAGGGATTCTGGGAGCGCATGGGCCCGGGGCTGATCATCAGCGCCTCGTTCATCGGTCCCGGCACGATCACGACGGCGACGGTGACCGGCTCGTCCTACGGGTACGCGCTGGCGTGGGCCATCGCCTTCTCCATCGTGGCGACGATCATCCTGCAGGAGATGTCTGCCCGCCTCGGCATCGCGACCGGGCAGGGGCTGGGCGAGGCGCTGCGGACGACCTTCCAGCACCCGGTGCCGCGCATCGGGATGATCGTGCTCATCGTCGCGGCCATCGGCATCGGTGGCGCGAGCTACGCCGGCGGCGACACCACCGGCACCGCGCTCGGCCTCTCCGGCCTGACCGGTCTGCCGCCCAAGCTGCTCGTCGTGGTCGTCGGCCTGATCATCTTCGGCCTGCTCATCACCGGCAGCTACAAGGTGCTCGAGCGCGCGCTCGTCGTCATGGTCGCCGTGCTCGCCGCGGTCTTCTTCCTCACGATGATCGTCGTCAAGCCCGACATCGCCGCCATCCTGCGCGGCACCTTCACCCCGTCGATCCCGGACGGCGCGCTGCTCACGACGATCGCGCTCATCGGGACGACGGTCGTGCCGTACAACCTCTTCCTCCACGCCAACCTCGCGCAGGAGAAGTGGGGCGGCCTGCCCAAGGACCGGGCGATCCGCGACGCCAAGGCGGACACGATCGTCTCCATCGCCATCGGCGGCGTCATCACCCTGGCGATCATGATCACCGCGGCTGCCGCGATGTGGACGAAGGGAGTGACCGCCGAGTCGGGCGCGGACATGGCCGCGCAGCTCGAGCCGCTGCTGGGGGACGCCGCACCGTACGTCTTCGCCCTGGGCCTCTTCGCCGCCGGTATGACGAGCGCGGTCGCGGGGCCGCTGGGTGCCGCGTACGCGATCTGCGGCGTCATGGGCTGGGGGAGCGACCTGAAGTCGCCCCGGTTCCGCGCGGTGTGGATCGCGGTCATGGGCATCGGCATGGTCATCGCCCTCACCGGGGTCAACCCGATCCAGATCATCATCCTCGCGCAGGCGGCCAACGGCCTGCTCCTGCCGATCGTCGCCGGCTTCCTGCTCGTCGTGATGAGCCGCTCGTCGGTGCTCGGGAAGTACAAGAACGGCCCGGTCGCCACGACCCTCGGGGTCCTGATCTTCCTCGTCGTCACCGGGCTGGCGGTCTACCAGTTCGCCGACATCCTCGGGATGCTGCCGGAGTGATCGTCAGCCGCAGTGGTCGCACTGACCGGAGGCGGGCAGGGCGATGAAGCAGCTCGGGCACATCCGCAGCTCGGGCGGGAGGGTGGCCTTGAGCCGCACCCGCTCGCGCCGCCCGGCGAGCTGCCGGGACAGCGCCGGGACCCCGCCGTCGGCGGGCAGGTCGCGGGCCCTGGCGTGGCGGTGGCAGGAGAGGCGCTCGGCGGCGGCGTGGGTGTCGCTGTCGGACGGCTCCGCACCCGTGGTCGTGCGGACCGCCGCCGCATAGCCGGCGCCGACGCTGCCCTTGCTGTCGATGACCAGCGAGCTGAGGTTGGGCTCGTGGTTGGCCTTGCAGGCGATGGCGACGCGCTCGAGGACCGGGCCGATCCAGTGGTGCATGCGCTGCTGGGTGCGGATCCCGGTCGCCCGCTGCACCTCTGCCGCGAGCTCGCTGTAGGTGATCGTGGCGTGGTAGCGGCGCGCGATGTCGAGCAGGACCGGGCGAGCGGCGAGCGCCCAGGCGTCGCGCGCGGCCTGCGAGCCGACCTCGGAGACCTCACGCCACGAGCCGGTCGCCGGGATCACCTCGGGCGAGGAGTCGACGGGGGAGGTGACCTCGAAGCCCATCTCGCCGAGGACCTTGGCGGCGCCGTACCTGCCGCCGCTGAACTCGCCGCTGGACGCCAAGGTGCCCGTCGCGTAGTGGTGGGCCACGCCGAGGATCGCCTTCGAGTCGTAGGTCCTGCCGTCGATGACGAGCTCGTAGCCGCGGCTGCGGCGGAAACCGTGCGTCACGAGGAACTGCTCCTGACCGAGCTCGTCGTACTCGGCGACGGCGTCGTGCACGTCCTGGGCTGAGACCTGCGCGAAATCGACCATCCCTTGACCATATGCCCGTCTGGTGGTGCCGGATGACCACGTCCTTGACGTCCGCGCAGTTGGGGTGTGGTGTGGAGGGGACGAAGGGAGAAGCCGGTGCAGGACTTCGAGGTCACCTCGCAGGGTGATGGTGAGTACGCGGTCCGGGTGCGGACCGAGGAGGGCTCGGTCACGCTGGACGTGCTGCTCGGTGAGGCCGAGTCGGCGAGTGGGGGAGCGCTCGACGCCGGCGAGGGCACGGCGCGGGCGACGGTCCGGTACCTGCTGGAGCACCAGGGTGCCGAGGACCTGCCCCAGCTGGTCGACATCGAAGAGGTCCTCGCGGCCTACCCGGACGCAGCCGAGCGGATCGCGGCCCTGCGGACCGAGACGGACGAGACGAGGAGCAGCTGATGAGCGCGAGGTACAAGGTCGGGGACCACGTCGGGTGGAACTCCGAGGCCGGCCAGGTGAGCGGCACGATCACGAAGGTCCACACCGAGGACTTCGACTACAAGGGCCACACGCGCCGGGCGAGCAAGGACGAGCCCCAGTACGAGATCAGGAGCGACACGACGGACCACGTCGCGGCGCACAAGGGGTCGGCCCTGCACAGGGTGGACTGAGGGCGCTCGCTTGCGTTCCGCGAGGGCGAACGCAGCGTCACCCGACAGGGGCGGGTGCTTGGATGCCCTGATCGCGTGGACGCGCAGGAGAGAGGGCATGAGTCGCATGGCGGAGAGCGCTGGGGAAGCAACTGTCACCCGGATCGCGCGCCGGCGCGCCCGCCCCGGGCACGCGGGGGAGTACGAGGAGCTCGTGCGGGAGATGTTCGTGCTGATGCGTCAGCACCGGGGCTTCCTCGGGGCGGAGCTCATCCCGCCGGAGCGTGAGGGCGGGCTGTACCAGGTGGTCGTCAACTTCGCCTCCGAGGACGACCTCGCACGGTGGGACGGATCGGCCGAGCGGCGCGAGATCTTCACGCGGATGCGCCCGCACGCGGAGGGCGAGCCGGAGCACCGGCGCCTCAGCGCGATCGACGAGTGGTTCCTCGGGCCGGACGTGCCCGCCCGCACCGTCGTCCCGAGGTGGAAGACGGCCGTCGTCACGTGGATGGGCATCTGGCCGCTCGCCTCGCTCGTCCTGTGGTTCATCGCGCCGATCTGGAAGGACCTGGGTCTGCCCTTCCTGCTGTCCACGGCGATCAACGTCGTGATCATCGTGGTGGGCATGGTCTTCCTCGTCTCGCCGGTGCTGACCAAGGCGATGCGGTGGTTCCTGGTGCCGCAGCGGCGCTGACGAAGCACCCGATCCACGCCCCCTGACGTGTGCGAGGCCGCCCGCCCAACGCTCCCTGAGGAGGCCGCCCGCGGCCGTCTCGAAGGGGGCTGACGTGCGGGTGCGCTCAGCAGACCCCGTCGCCCGGGGCCGGGGTCGCCAGTCCCAGCCGGCGGCGGACCTTCAGGCCGAGCCACGTGCCGACGAGGGCGACGACCGCCCACACCCAGCCCGAGAGGCTGAAGCTGGCGATGCCGGCGAGGTAGGCGCCGATGTTGCAGCCGAAGGACAGACGGGCGCCGTAGCCCATGAGGAATCCACCGAGGATCCCAGCGGCGACGACGCGGCCGGGGATGCGGCGCTGGATGACGAACTGGCCGCCGATGGCGGCGGCGAGGGCGGCGCCGACGATGATGCCGAGGTTGTTCAGGGTCGTCGCCTGGTCGAGCAGCGAGCCGTTGAGGTCGGCTGCGGGGCCGGGCTGCTGCCAGTAGGCCCACGTCTCGGGGTGCATGCCGAGTGCCTGAGCGACCTTGGCGCCCCACACGGCGAAGGCGCTCGTGACACCCCAGGCGCTCCCCTTCGTCATCAGGACGAGGGCGCTGAGGACGGCGAGGACGAGTCCCCCGACCCACATCGGCCAGGAGCCGCGCACGATCCGTGCCAGACCCTGTGCCGTGGGGACCGGCGCGACGGGCGGGGGAGTCCGGCGGCGCTCGACGAGCAGGCTCACGGCGGCGATGGCGGCGAGGACGAGCAGGGTGACCACGAGGGCGCCGCCGTAGCCGATGTCCTCGGCGAGGGAGTAGGAACCGAAGCTCGGCAGCGTCTCGTGCCAGAAGTCGTAGCGCCAGGTGGCGGCGAAGGAGCCGATGACGAAGCTGAGGAGCGTGATCACGGTGGCGCTCTGCCCGCTGCCGACGTGGTAGAGCACGCCGGACGCGCACCCGCCGCCGAGCTGCATGCCGATGCCGAAGAGCAGCGCGCCGACCATCGTGCCGACACCGATCGGGTCGACGCTCGGCTCGGGCGTGACGCCGAAGCCGATGCCGGTGGTGAAGATGATCGCGAAGAAGGTCGCGGTCGTGCCGAGCAGCACCGTGTGGGCACGGAGGCCCCGGCCCTGGCCGACGGACACGAGCTGGCGCCAGGCGGAGGTGAAGCCGAAACGGGCGTGGAAGAGCGCGATACCCAAGCCGATGCCGAGCGCGAGGAGACCGGCCTGCTTCACGCCGTGGGTGGCGGCGAGGTAGCCGACGCCGAGGGCACCGATGACGAGTGCCGTGGTTGCCGCCAGAGACTTCGGGCGGTCCATGGCGGGCGGCGTCGTGGCGTCGCCCTGCTGCACAACGGCATCGGGCGAAGGGGGCCGGTCCGGGTTGATCGTCGCAGTCACGGCGGCGAGACTACGCCCCAACTTATTTATTGCATAACGTGACGTTATGCGTCCCGAGATGTGGGAGGGCGTCAGGGGTGCCGAATCCGTCGACCATGGCTCGATGGGCGGCCCGAGCGATCAGCAGGCGATGGCTTCCACCAGTAGACGCCGTTGATCCTGCCGCCCGGGTAGCCCTGGCGGCAGCCGGTGTAGCCGGGCGTCAGGGAGTCGTTCGTCCACCCGGGGCCGGGGCCGGGGCCGGGGCCGGGGGCGGCAGGCGGCAGGCGGGATCAGTCTTCCGCCTTACGGGCCGATCCCCTGAACTCGTCCACCGGATAGCGCTGGGCGTTGCTCGCCGCCTTGGCCGTCAGTGCGTCGTCCAGATCGACGCCCAGGACATCAGCGAGCCTCAGGAGGTAGGTCAAGATGTCCGCGACCTCGTCCTGGACAGCGCGAGCCTTCTCGCCCGACATGACCTCCGCTGCTTGCTCCGGCGTCATCCACTGAAAAATCTCGAGCAGCTCACTCGCCTCGACCGACAGCGCCATCGCCAGGTTCTTCGGCGTGTGGAACTGCTCCCAGTCGCGCTCCTGCGCGAACTGCCGGATGCGCTCGGTCCAGACCTCGGTGTTCATGACCCCAGCCAACACCACTGGGTCGTCATCATATAGCCCACTTCTTGCGGCACTCGTTGTTGTGCTCCTCCAGCAGGCCTGGACTCGGTCGGTGCTTCGCCGAGAGTGGCACGACCTGCAGCAACTGCTGGTCCAGCTCCCGGTACATGTCGGCGCTCAGGTCGTCCGAGACGCGGACGCGGTAGTAGCCGGCGTCATGGACGACAGTCAGCAGGTGCTTGTCGAAGAGCGTGTGCAGGTCGGTGCGCAGAAGGAGTCCGTTCGACGGCGCGTGGCTGTGGCGCCCCTTGTACGGCCGGATATGGGCAGCATCCAGGACAGGCTCGGAGATCCCGGTGATCGCGCATTGCTCTCGGTACGCGTCCAGCAGCCCCTGCCGGAAGGTGCCTTGGCCTTCGCGGACCACGATGGATGCCCGCACCCGTCGACGCAGGTCCTCGTCCGAGTCGGCGTCACCTGGGTCGATGACGTCGACCGCATCCTGCAGGGTGAGGGAGATGTCCTTCGTCTCGCCGATGTCGAGCTGGCGGCGCAACCACCGCTCACCGTCGGTGGACTTCACCTCCCGCGGTCCGAAGTTGAGCGCCCCCGCCACGCCGGTGTTCGTCTTCAGCGTCGTCCAGCTCGCCACGCTCGTTGACTCGGGAGACACGACGTCGAGCTCTACGCGGAACTTGTAGTTGTCCCGCTTGTCGTCGCCGATGTTCCACGGCATCGTCTCGCCCGGACGCACGGGCTCGAGATCCGTCCGGGCACGGACGAGCCCGATGAGGCCGGGCTTGTACCCCGCCGTCTTGGGATCCCCGGTCTGCCAGAAGTAGATGTGGTCGCCGGCCTTGACGCCAACGCGCTTCGTGAGATGCCAGATCCCGTAGCGCTTCGCGTAGTCCCAGTGCTGTGGGTTCTCCTCGTCGATCCCGAAGATCCACGTGGTCATGACATGCCTGCTCCGTGTGAGTCACGGGTGAGGCATGTCCGGCAGCGGAAGCCTGTCGTTCCGTCGGTGTTCGGTTGGTGTTACGTGTTGCCCTATGAGCGCACGAGCGACCGCAGGAAGTCCCTGGTCTGTGGGTCCGTTGAGTAGATGTGCACGCTGCGCATCCCGCGCGTCAGCAGCACCTTGTAGACGTTGCGTACGAGCCGGTCGAAGTCCTCGTCCGGCACCTTCGTTCGGCTCTTGAAGTCCGGGTCGCGGTTCGCCTCGCGCACCGAAACCCACCGTCTGTCGCGCCACACGAGGTCGGGCCCGAGGATCACGCCGGCGTGGTCGTACTCGAACCCCTGCGCCGTGTAGATGCACCCCACCTGACCGAAACCGGCCGGGTCCGAGGCCCACAGCGCGGAAGGGGGAGCACCGCCGACCGAGCGCTCGCCCCGCAGATTCCATGGCCGGGACCAGTCACCGATGACGACGTCATCCACGAGCGTCCCGTCCGGTCGCGGGTCGCTCCACGGCCAGCAGTACCCAGCCGCGACGCGCGCCGTATACCCGTCGGCGTGATGTTGACCGAGCACGTGGCCCAGTTCGAGGGGAGAGTCCACGACCTCGACGTCGAACCCGTCGTCGCCGGTCCAGGGGACCGGCCCGCCCGGCACCAGCCCGAGCAGTCGCAGCACCCAGTCGACGTAGATCTGCGACCCGCCGCAGCGAAACTGGTCGTCGAGCCTGATCTCCTCCACCTCGATGCCGAGGACAGCTGCGTATCGCTCGATGTCCTGCACAGTCCCGAGCTCACCCGGCCGCACCACCTGGTGCTCGTCGAGCAGGAAAACCGGCACACGTGCGGCAGAGAGCAGCTCGTGGATCTGCGGCTGGACGTGCTCGCGCTGCTCCTTGCGCGTGTACCGGTTGACCGACGACTCCCGGATGCGGTGCGCCTCGTCGAGGATCAGGCAGTCGAGGTCGTTCGCCTCGGCGGTCATGAAGGAGTTGAAGTACTTGAAGAGCTTCTGCACCCGCGGCGCGCGAGCACCAGCGACGCGCCGCAGCGTCTGCGTGAAGGAGCGCGACCCGGTCGCGTGGACGACGCTGCGCCCCTGACGCGACAGCTCGCCCATGAGCGAGAGCGCGATGACCGACTTGCCGCTGCCCGGTCCACCGCTGACGACGATCGCCCGCTTCGTGTTGGCCCGCCGGGCCCGGTCGACCGCGTGCAGCACGTGTTCGTAGGCATCGCGCTGCTCGTCGAGCAGGACGAACATCTCCCTTCGCTGCACCTCATCCGCGGCAACCGCGAGGAGCTGTTTGCTCGGCGCGATCCGTGAGCTGAGCAGGGCATCCGCAGCAGCGGTGCCCGACTCGCCGGCAGCCAGGTGCTGGGCGAGGAACTCGCTGAAGGCACCCCGGCGTTGCCCGGTGAAGAGTCGCGACCGCTCCGTGGCTGGTCGAGTGAAGAGGTCCTCCACGCCGCGATCGGTCGCGTTGTGCAGGTAGGCCGCACCGACGAGTGAGTGCTCGGTCTCGGCGAGGTGGCTCGTGAAGTCGGCGATGTAGTCGACGTACCCCTCGACCTGCACCGCCGGGTGGGTGACGGCGCGCCCGCCGTACTGCTCGACGGTTACGAGCGTGTCGGAGTCCTCGTAGGTCTCGGCGGCCGACCACTGCTTGAGCTCGATGACGACGTACGAAGGGTGTCCCGTCCGCGGGTGCACACCCGCGAGGACGACGTCGGCACGCTTGGACGTGAGCGGGAGCTGGTACTCGACGAGCATCTCGACGTCGTCGAGTCCAGCATCGAGCAGGTCCGCGCGAAGGGCAGGGATGCTCCGCTCCCACGAGCGGCGCTCGCTGGCGGAGGGGGAGTGACCGGTCTGGATCGACATCTGTTCGGCAAGGCGGTCTGCCAGATGGTGCTCGAGCGCCGAGAACCCCCGGACGGAGGAGCGAAGAAGTGGCACGGACAGGTCCCCAGGCAGCACGAAACTCGTGCGGGTGGGGGCATGTCCTTCGAGAGGAAGCCCGTCGGGCCGCTATGACAGTGGTGAGTATGCCTGACGACCATAATCGCCGGGAGGACATCCGCTCGGCTGTCGGTACGAGTCGCTAGGCTCACGACGAGTATCTCGGGGACAGGAGCACTAGAGTTGATTGCAGACACTGACGACGTCGCGTCGCCCCTGTCGAACCCGGTCCTCAATGGGCCCTACGATCCGCCAGCCCAGCATTTCGTCATCGGTGCCAAGGGTCCGACCGGAGAGGTCCGCGACGGCCGTCGCTCGAGCGAGTCCTATATCCCTGTTGCACAGGTAAGAAAGCATGGACGCAAGAAGTCTGCCGTAACATCAGCCTCTGACTCAGCGGACCAGCTCACGCTCGGCTTGGTGGAAGAGACGCGGCAGGAAAACTCCCTGATCAACGAGCTCCGCGTCGACGTCGCCAACTGGCGCGACGGCGGCTACCCGGGCACGACCGCGACGAGCGCCAAGCTGCTGCGGCACTGGTCGGACCCCTCGCGGGAGAACAGGATCCTCTTCGCGCAGCGCGAAGCGGCGGAGACCGCGATCTTCCTCGCCGAGGTCGCCGGCCGGACGAAGGGGTACCGCGACCGTCGTGCGGTCATCGAGGGCTTCAATGACGAGCACAACGAGGGCATCCCACGCACCGCCCTGAAGATGGCGACCGGGTCGGGCAAGACCGTCGTCATGGCGATGCTCATCGCGTGGCAGACGCTGAACAAGGTGGCCAGCCCGAGCAACCCCCGCTACGCCAAGCGCTTCCTCATCGTCGCACCGGGCATCACCATCCGTGACCGGCTCCGGGTCCTGCAGCCGAACGACCCGCAGAACTACTACCGCGAGCGAGGCATCGTCCCGGCCGACCTCGAGGGTCTGCTGGGCAAGGCGCAGATCATCATCACGAACTACCACTCCTTCCTGCTCAAGGACGCCAAAGAGATCAAGGGCGTCGCGCGCACGACCCGCAAGCTGCTGCTCGCGGGCAAGTCCGAGGACCCCTTCAAAGAGACCGAGGCGGCGATGGTCTCACGAGTGCTCCGCGGCTTCGGGGGCGGGAGGCAGTCAGGCGAGATCGTTGTGCTCAACGACGAGGCGCACCACTGCTACATGGACAAGCCGATCACCGTCGAGGACGAGGCCGAGGGCGTCGAGAAGGCCGACTCCGAGGACAAGCAGCGCAACGAGGACGCCCGGGTGTGGTTCAAGGGGATCCGTGCCATCCAGGAGCACGTCGGGGTCAAGGCCGTCTACGACCTCTCTGCTACTCCGTTCTACCTCGGGGGGAGCGGGTACAAGGAGGGCTACATCTTCCCGTGGACCGTGAGCGACTTCTCACTCATGGACGCGATCGAGTGCGGCATCATCAAGGCCCCGCGCATCCCGGTTGACGACGACACGACGACCGACACGGTGACCTTCCGCAACCTCTGGGAGATGGTCGGCAAGGACCTGCCCAAGCGGGCACGGGCCCAGACCGACATCACCTCGTGGGTCATGCCCGCCGAGCTCGAGGCCGCGCTGCACAGTCTCTACCGGTCATACCTGCGCGCCTACGAGCACTGGGAGCGGGTGCTCGAGCCGCTCGAGGAGCCACCGCCGGTCTTCATCGCCGTCTGCCCGAACACCGCTGTCTCCAAGCTCGTCCACGACTGGATCGCCGGCACCGAGGTCACTCGCGACGACGGCACCACCGTGCACGTGCCCGGCAACCTCGGGCTCTTCAAGAACGGCGACGGGGAGGTCGCGCACGCCAAGCCGCGCACGATCCTCGTCGACTCCGCGCAGCTCGAGTCCGGCGAGGCGATGAAGAAGGACTTCAAGGAAGCGGCCGCCGCTGAGATCGAGGCGTTCAAGGCTGAGTACCGGCGTCGCAACCCGGGGGCCGATGCGGACGCCCTCACCGACGAGGACCTCCTCCGCGAGGTGATGAACACTGTCGGCAAGAAGGGGATGCTCGGGGCAGACGTCCGGTGCGTTGTCTCGGTCGCGATGCTCACCGAGGGCTGGGACGCGAACACGGTGACCCACATCCTCGGCATCCGCGCCTTCAAGTCCCAGTTGCTCTGCGAGCAGGTGGTCGGCCGAGGGCTGCGTCGCCGTTCTTACGCCGTCAACGAGGAGGGACGGTTCGAGCCGGAGTACGCGAACGTCTACGGCGTCCCCTTCATGTTCATCGGCGGCACCCCACCGAAGGACACGCCCCCGCCGTTGCCGGCTACGGAGGTGCGCAGCGTGCCGGGCCGCGAGGATCTGCGCATCATCTTCCCCAAGGTCGACGGGTATCGCCTCGAGGTGGCAGACGAGGAGCTGTGGCTGCCGGAGGACCTCGCGCCCTTCGTCATCGGGCCCAGCACGGTGCCGAGCTGGACCCAGTCGGCACCGGTCGTCGGGGAACCTGAGCTCGTCGAGGACGAGATCGGAGCGATCCGGCCGCGAGCGGTCGCATTCCAGCTCGCCAAGCGCCTCGTGCAGCACCACTTCGCCCTGGGGGAGGAGATCGATGCGAAGGGGGTGCGGGCCGAGCCGAAGCCGTGGCTCTTCCCGCGTCTGGCTGAGCTCTGCACGGAGTGGATCGATCGAGCGGTCGTCGTCGAGGAGGGCTGGCACCTCGGTCACCTGGCGAAGTACGCGCAATGGCAGGCCCGGGCCTGTGACGCGGTGTACGCGGCGGTGACCAAGCACGAAGGGGATCGCAGGCCCAGCCTGCGCCCGATCCTCCGGCGGTACGACCCGATCGGCTCGACGGGGGGAGTCCGCTTCGCCACCCGCAAGACGGCGCTGCCGACTGCCTCGGACCGCAGCGAGATCAGCCACGTCGTGCTCGACGGGGTCGGCGGCAACACGTGGGAGCAGCTGCTCATGGAGTGGTGCGAGCACGACAAGCGGGTCGCGGCCTATGCGAAGAACGACCGGCTCGGGTTCTCGATCCCGTATGTCCACGAGGGCTCGTCGCACGACTATGTCCCTGACTTCCTCGTCCGGCTGGCCCGTGCCGAGGGCGAGGACTTCGACCGGGTGCTCCTCGTTGAGGTGTCCGGCGGGCAGAAGTCCGCACATTCGCCGGGGTCGGTCAAGGTCAAGGCGACGACCGCCCGTGATGTCTGGTGCACCGCGGTCAACAACCATGGCGGCTTCGGCCGGTGGGGCTATGTCGAGATCACCGACCCCGCGCTCATCAAGTCCGACATGGACGCTGCCGTCACTGCCCTCTACGCCGATGCGCCGATCATCGGTGACCCCGACCTGCTCGCTCTCGCGAAGGACTGATTGCATGCCGCCCCGCCGCAAGAAGCCGACCGGCCCCGTCCCCATCGAGTCGGTGCAGCACCAGGACAAGCGGACGAACTTGCCGACCGCCGACGCCCAGGACCTGGTGACACCGGAGATCGAGCAGGCGCGGCGGATCGTCTGCGGACGCGACGCGACGCTCGACCCGCAGCTCGTGTGGAAGGGGAAGTTCCCCGGGGACGACCCGGCCAACGCCATCGACCTCGTCGCCGACGCTCCCCCCATCTACGTGCAGGAGAAGATCGACCCGCGCGTGCTCGTGGAGAACCTCCGACGCACGGCGAGCCAGCCGCAGGACGAGCCGGAGCTCTCGCTGTTCGACACCTTCGATGGTCTCGAGGACCTGGACCTCATTGAGTTCTACAAGCACGAAGCCAACTGGTCGAACCGGATGATCCTCGGCGACTCCCTGCAGGTCATGGGCTCGCTCGCTGAGCGTGAGGACCTGCGCGGGCAGGTGCAGATGGTCTACATCGACCCGCCGTACGGCATCAAGTTCGGCTCCAACTGGCAGGCCAGTGCCCGGAAGCGGGACGTCAAGGACGGCAAGGTCGAGGACGCGGCGCGGGAGGCCGAGCAGATCAAGGCCTTCCGCGACACGTGGGAGCTCGGCATCCACTCCTACCTGTCGTACCTGCGCGACAGGCTCTTCGTCGCACGGGACCTGCTCACCGAGAGCGGCTCTTGCTTCGTTCAGATCGGCGACGAGAACGTCCACCTCGTCCGAAGTTTGATGGACGAAGTCTTCGGGCCTGAGAACTTCGTCAGTGAAGTCACGTTCAAGAAGACCGGCGGCCAGAGTTCGCGGACTTTGGCCAACGTGGCTGACTACATCCTGTGGTTTGCCAAGGACGGCCGAGCGGTCAAGTATCGCGAATTGTTCGAGACGAAGAGGCCGGGCCAAGAGGGCGCGACTCAGTACACATGGATTGAAGACGGCGATAAGCGACGGTCGCTCAGAGCCGGAGAGGAACCCAGCTCGAATGCCAGACTTTTCCAGCCTTATCCATTGACCTCAGACGGGCCTGCATCTGAGCCCCAACCGTTCGAGTGGCGGGAAGCCACCTACCAGCCTTCAAGAGGAAGCCACTGGAAGGTGCCCGTCCGGGGACTTGGACAAGTGGCAATCGCAGACCGCCTGATCGCACAGGGTAAGACACTTCGCTTCGTCAACTACCTCGACGACTATCCCGTCACCCCTCGCACCAACATCTGGACCGACACTCAGACGAGCGGCTTCGGCGCGGACAGGGTCTATGTGGTCCAAACGTTGCCGCGAGTCGTCGAACGGTGCATGTTGATGTGCACCGATCCGGGTGAGTTGGTCCTCGACCCCACGTGCGGTTCTGGGACGACGGCATTTGTCGCCGAGCAGTGGGGGCGGCGCTGGATCACCATCGACACCTCACGCGTCGCGCTCGCCCTGGCGCGGCAGCGGCTCATGGGTGCCAAGTACCCGATGTACCTCCTCGCGGACTCCGACAATGGCAAGTTCAAGGAGGCTGAGGTCTCGCAGCAGCCGCGAGTCGGCGGAGCATCCACGAATGACATCAGGCACGGCTTCGTCTACGAACGGGTCCAGCACATCACCCTGAAGTCGATCGCCAACAACCCCGACATCGTCGAGGGGATGACCCGCGACGAGATCGACGCCGCGATCAAGAAGCACGCGGAATTTGAGACTCTCTACGACCGGCCCTACCAGGACAAGCGCGCCGTCCGGGTCGCCGGCCCCTTCACCGTGGAGTCGCTGAGCCCGCACCGTAGCCTCGCCTTCGCCGGAGGACCGGATACCGACCACGAGAGCGCGACCGAGCGTGCGGGCGAGGAGCAACCCGACGCCCCGCAGTTCGAGGCGTCCATCCTCGAGAACCTCGTCAAGGCCGGCATCCAGAACGGCTTGCGGGGCGAGCGCATCGAGCTCGAGTCGCTCGAGCCCTACGCGGGGCAGTACATCCAGGCCGTCGCGAGGCAGAAGGTCGCCGATGGCGACGGTGGGGGAGAGGCGGGCTCACCCCTTCGCGTTGGTATCGCGCTCGGACCGCAGTACGGCACGGTGAGCCAACGCTTCGCCGCCAGCGCGGTCAAGGAGGCCGTCGCAGCTCAGGACATCGACCTCGTGTGCGTGCTCGGTTTCGCCTTCGACGCGCAGGCCGCGGACGTCACCGAGGCGGACGGGGTGACCGTCGAGACCTCACGCACCGGCTTCGCGGAGGTCGCCGACGAGCGCTCGTTCGGCCGGATCAAGATGCTGCTCGTCCGAATGAACGTTGACCTGCTCATGGGCGAGGACCTCAAGAAGACGGGAGCGGGCAACCTCTTCACCGTCTTCGGCGAGCCCGACCTCGAGATCCGCCGCGAGGGCGACGAGGTCGTCGTCGAGCTGCACGGCGTCGACGTCTACGACCCGACGACCGGCGAGGTCCGCTCGCGTGACACCAACCGGATCGCGCTGTGGATGATCGACACCGACTACAACGGCGACTCGTTCTTCGTGCGGCACTGCTACTTCACCGGTGGTGGGGACCCCTACAAGCGGCTGAAGACCGCGCTCAAGGCCGAGATCGACGCTGACGCGTGGTCCCAGCTCTACGGCACGGTGTCGCACCCCTTCGCTGTCCCATCCACCGGCAAGATCGCCGTCAAGGTCATCAACGACTACGGCGACGAGGTCATGAAGGTCTTCGAGGTGACTGCATGAAGCTGACCAACGTCGAGGTCAAGAACTACCGATCCTTCTTGGACCGGCACGACGTAGATATGGGTGACGGCGTCAACTTCTTCGTCGGGCCAAACAACTGCGGCAAGTCCAACCTGCTCAGAGCCGTCGCACTAGCCTTGGACCCTGACGCACCCTACGATCCGGCGATCGACAGGCCGATGCGCCCCGGGGCTGTCGGGGCCCCGCTCGCGACCCGAATTTCCCTCACCTTCTCCGTGGGCAATACCGGCCCTGAGCAGACCCTGCTCAGGCACGCCCAGGCCTATGAGCACGCAGTGCGGCAGAGCCGCGGGAGAGCCATCACAAAGACGACGCAGACGTTCGCCAACGACGGGGTAGTCAAGCTCGTGACCGGCTTCGCCGGCTCGGGTCGTCAAGTGTCCTTCCAGGCCAAGGGCATGGGCGGACGCTCTCTCAGCGCGGACAGGCCAGAAGCGATCAAGCTCGAGGAGCAGTTCCGTAAGGTCGTCCGGTTCGCGGTGGTCCGCACCGGGGAGGACCTTGAGTCACTCCTCGCAGGCAAGTTCCAGGAGATCCTCCACCTCGTCATCTCGGACCATCTGCGTGAGCAGATGGACAAGGCGGAGAAGGCCCGGCTCGAGTACGTGCAGTCGCTCCAGGATGAGCTGCTCGAGCCATTGAGGGCGCTGGTCGAAGAGATCACGTCTGGGATGTTCCCCGAGGTCAACGTCGCGACGCTCATCCCGGACGTGCCCGCAGTATCGGAGACGATCTCCTCGGTCGACGTCCAGCTCGGGGATGCGGCGACGACCACACCTCTGAGCGAGAAGGGAACCGGCCTGCGGGGCGCGGTGCTCACCGCGCTCCTGCAGTACCTCGCCGACCAGAGCGCACGCTCACTCGTGCTCGCTGTCGAGGAGCCTGAGTCCTTCCTGCACCCCGCCGCACAGGAGGCTATGGGACGCCACCTGGAGGGCATGTCGAAACCGGACAACGTGTCGCTCCTGGTCACCACGCACTCGCCGTACGTCATGACTCGTGACAGCCGCTCTCGGGTCAGCCAGCTGACGAAGAACGCAGAAGGCTGGACCTCAATCCCGACTACGGTTCGCGGCGACTCGGACAGAGCTGACGTCCTCGGGTCGCTGTACAGCGAGGCGGGCATGGCCAAGGTGCTGGAGCGGGCCATGAAGATCGCCGCTGGGACCCGGGCCGTACTTGTCACCGAGGGGCACCTCGATGGGCTGTTCCTCCAGGCAGCGTGCGAGGGCATGGGTAAGAGCGACCTGCTCGCAGGAGTCCACGTCATCGCCAGCGACGGGGCCAAGAAGACCATCGTCCAAGCGACCCTGGCCCGCGCTGCGACGAACGTCCCGGTCATCGTCCTGGTGGACCACGACCAGGCAGGCAAGAACGCGGCCAAAGACCTCTCGGACCTCGGCTGGAAGAAGGACCGAGACCTGCTGAGCCTCGAAACCTGGCCAGATCGCTGCAAGCACTCGCAGCACGACGTGGAGATTGAGGACCTGCTCCCACTGGCCGCCAGAGACGCCATCGTGGACGAGCTCGGCGAAGCTGTGGCGGTCGATGGCAAGCAGAAGTGCGGATCGGGCTGGCAGACGTCCTACTCGATTGCATGGAAGGACGCCGCAAAGGTCAAGATGCCCGAGCTCCTCAAGATCCATCCGGCACCGGGTCTGATCTGGCTCGCCGAAGAGATCAACCGTCGGATCACCAAGGTCGTCGATGCAGAGGCCCGACGTCGCGCACACATGGAGTCGAGGTAAGGCCGTGGACCTGCGAGCCGAGAAGAAGTCTCTGAAGAACCTCCTGGGACTCGAAGAAGAGCAATTCCGCATCCCGCCTTACCAGCGTCCCTACTCGTGGACCTTCGAGCAGGTCGACGATCTGTGGGACGACCTGCTGGCGAACGCTGCGACAGGCCACTTCCTCGGGTCATTGGTGCTGGCGGACGAGAAGGAGTCGCAACCGCAGGTCATCGATGGGCAGCAGCGACTCACCACCTTGATGATCCTCCTCTCCGCCCTCCGGGACGCGTGCCGGTCGCGAGGGATGGACAGGGACGCACAGCGGATCCAGACCCGACTGCTGTCGGACGCCTTCGCTCACGGCGACGACCAGTACAAGTTCAAGACGGGCGCTGCCAACTGGCAGGTCTTCCGGGATTTCGTGCTTCGCGAGATCGATGACGACAAGCGCCGTCAGCCGACGGACACCGAGGGCCTCTCGCCCCACCAGAAGGACCGCAACAAGGCACTCCTGGGCAATCTCGTCCGTATGCGCGAGCACATCGAGAGCGAGCTCGACAAGAGAGACCCTGACCAGCAACAGATCTGGCTGAGCCGTTTCGCCGCCAACCTCATGGAGAACGTTGAGGTCGTCGTCATCAGGGTGAAGGAGCTGGCAGATGCCTTCCTCCTCTTCGAGACGCTCAACGACCGAGGCCTGCAGCTCTCGGCGGCAGACCTGCTCAAGAGCCATCTCCTTGGACAGTTCGCCAAGGCCTACTCCTCCGAGGAACAAGTCGATGAGGCAGCTGCCGAGTGGGACGCCCTGCTGGAAGACCTGGGCGCCGACGTAGATGTCAGCAGATTCCTGCGCCACTACCTCTTGGGTTATCAGCAGGCGGTCAAGAAGGACGATGTCTTCGGCCACTTCAAGGCGCTGATCGCCAAGCAGGATCCGCAGCGGGTGCTTGACGAGCTCCGCACCGTCGCCCGTTTGTACGGCGAGTTCGAGGCGCCATCGCGGGTGGAGCACTCACCCACCCGGGCGGCGCTTTCCGACCTGCGCACGCTGCGTGCCATGACGTGCTACATCGCGCTGCTTCCTGCTCGACGCTACCTCTCAGAAACGGACTTCATCGCGTTCGCGCGGCTGGCCGAAACCTTGACGTACCGGTACACCAGCATCGTGGGCCTCGGGACCAACGACCTCGAGAGGCGCTATCGCGACGCTGCACAGGTCCTCATCAGGTCCGAGGGAGCCGACCTCGAGACAGCCCGGAAGATCCTCATCGAGACGATGCCGGACTCGGCCACGTTCCGGTCGGCCTTCTTGAAGATGCGGATGGGGACTCAGTACTTCCTGAGATACACGGTGAGCAGGATCGAGGAGCATCTCGACACGGGACGAGAGAAGGTGCTCAAGCCCAACCAGCAGGTCCACATCGAGCACATCATGCCCAAGGCGCTCACCGATGAGTGGCGAGCGACACTGGGGGTGGAGGGAGTCGAGCGCCACAGCGAGTTCCTGAACAAGTACGGCAACCTGACGCTGCTGTACTACGCGGACAACATTCCAGCCTCGAACAAGTCATTCACCGAGAAGAAGGACTACTACAAGTGCTCTGATGTCCGGCTGACCCGCGAGCTCACGGATGTCGACGGCTGGGGGATCGACGCGATCCAAGCACGCCAAGCGCGGCTGGCCGAGCTCGCCGACGAGGTGTGGGCCATCCCTTCGGCCTCCGGCGCAGAGTCGTCGAACGACCCGGCTGGGCGACCGATGGTCGCCTTCCGTGAGTCGTTGGGAGAGCTGTGGGCCTTCGTCGAGCCGATGTGCGTCGAGGTCTCGCCGGTTGAGGTGCAGGTGTGGGCCGATGACGTCGGTTCGCACCTGCAGCATCACGTCGAGGCGGGACCAGAGGCCGCCGCGCTGGCGGCCAGGTTGATGCGTCTGGTCGAGAGATGGGACTCCTTCGACGCGCACCAGAGACCGGTGCTGGCGGCAGCGGTGAAGTACTTTCTCCAGGTCGAGGATCATGCTCACGATGAGGGCGCAGACGGCCTGGCCGACGACCGTCGGGTCGTCGAGGCCGCAGAGCGGGTGCTCACGGGATCCGGAGACGGCGCATGACTGCGTATACGCCCGCCCAGCAAGCGGCCATCGCCTGCCTCGACGAGCCGCTGCAGATCATCGCGTGCGCCGGGTCGGGCAAGACCCAGGTGATCTCGCAACGAATCGTCCGCATCCTCGAGCAGCCGGGCATCGAACCCCGCAACGTGGTGGCGTTCACCTTCACCGAGAAGGCCGCGGCAGAGTTGAAGGAGCGGGTGCACTCCATCGTCGAGAAGGAGCATGGCCCCGTCACGGGGCTGGCCGAGATGTACATCGGCACGATGCACGGCTACTGCCTCGACCTGCTTCAGCGGCTCGTGCCCCAGACCTTCAAGTTCTCCGTGATGTCGGACATCACCACCCGGCTGCTCATCGACAAGTACAGCACGAAGTCGGGCCTCACGACGTGCCCCAAGCTCAGCGGGGACACCCTTAAGCGCTACACCAACTCGCGCCTCTTCATGCAGGTGACGAGTGTCCTGCGAGAGGACGACATCGACGCGGACCTCATCCCTGACGGGGTCAGCACGTCGTGCTCCGACTACCTGCGCCTGATCTACGACAAGAGCTCCTTCGACTACACCGAGATGATCAACCTCGCCGTGCAGATGCTCGACCCGGCTGAGGCCGGTGAGCCGGGCGTCGACGAGGTCCGTCCGAGATGACATCCGATACGTCATCGTCGACGAGTACCAGGACGTCAACCCTCTGCAGGAGGCGCTGGTCCAGGGGCTGGTCCAGTTCGGCGCGAACCTCTGCGTCGTCGGCGACGACGACCAGACGATCTACCAGTGGCGCGGGAGCGCGGTCTCCAACATCCTCACCTTCGACGACCGCTACGACGGGGTG
Source organism: Janibacter terrae NBRC 107853 (assembly GCF_001591405.1). GTDB lineage: Bacteria > Actinomycetota > Actinomycetes > Actinomycetales > Dermatophilaceae > Janibacter > Janibacter terrae. Next base: position 319,147 of record NZ_BCUV01000006.1, on the reverse strand, counting down.
CGTCAGGTGACTCTCGCCGACAACTTCCGCTCCAGCAAAGGGATCGTCGAGCTCGGGCACTCGGTCGCGCTCCGCATCCCGGAGGGTGAGCGGCTCGACAAGCGCATGGTCGCTGCGGGCCACCAGGTGTGGGAGAGGGGCGATCTCCTGGCGCTGGAGCACGAGGACGAAGACGCCGAAGCAGCCTGGATCTGCGACCGCATGGAGACGCTGCTCGGCGTCCCCTTCGTCGACGTCCCGGGTGCCGAGCCGAGAGGCTTGTCGTGGTCCGACTTCGCCGTCCTCTACCGGTCGGTGGCGAAGGATTCCCAGCCTCTCGTCGCGGAGCTGAGGAAGCGCAACATCCCCTTCGTCATTAAGGGACTCAACAAGCTCTTCGAGAGCCTAGAGATCACTGCCGTTGTCGGGATCTTCCGGTACATGGTGGGAGAGGTCGACGCAACGACCCTTCGTGCGCTGTGGGACGGCGCGCACCTCATCGGGCCGCAGTCTCGCTGGGCCGACGCCATGGCAGTCCTGGACCGTGGACGTGACTTCGACCGTGGGGAACGCTGGGGCGTTTACAACATCCAGCGCCTTTACCTCGACTTCCTCGAGGCGCTCGAGCTGCGCGAGGAAACCGTCCCTGGTGAACCCGGGCGAGGGGAGCTCGTCTTCTATCAGCTGGGCAAGTTCAGCCAGGCGATCTCTGACTTCGAGCAGATCCACTTCTCGTCCAGTCCGGCCAACAAGTACCAAACCTTCGCCGCATGGCTTGAGTACCAGGCACCCGACTACTACGCAGACGGCGATGGCGACGTCGGGTACGCCACCCCGGATGCGGTCACGCTGGGCACGGTGCACCAGGCGAAGGGTATGCAGTGGCCGGCGGTTTTTCTCCCGTGCCTACGGCGCAACAGGTTCCCGTCGAAGCGACATGGCGGGCTCAACCTCTTCCATGTCATCCCGGAGGAGGCTGTGGCCGACCCTGATCGCTACCGCGGCACGCTGGCGGACGAGACAAGACTCTTCTACGTGGCCATCACGCGAGCTCAGAAGTACCTCGCGGTGAGCTACTCGCCGAGCAGCAGCAGGATGTACAAGGCGCGATCTGAGTTCTTCGATCACTGCACCGAGAACACCTGGGTCTCGACCAAAGCCGGCATGCTGCCGACAGCGACGCTGCCCCAGGAGCCCAAGCACGAGATACCGCAGGTGACACTCTCGTTCTCAGAGCTGAAGTACCTCTTCGAGTGCCCGTACCAGTTCAAGCTCCGCTTCCTCTACGGGTTCAACCCTCCGCTTCACGAGGCGCTTGGGTTCGGGAAGGGGCTGCACGACGCGCTCTCCGAGGTGCACAAGCGTGCGATCGGTGGAGACATCCTCGACAAGTCGGCGGCGGGCGAACTCGTCCAGCGGCACCTCCACACCCCCTTCGCCTATCCCGCACTCCGAGAGCAGTTGGAGAAGGCGGCCAAGTCGGCCATCGAGCGCTACTTCGTCACCCACGGTGAGTCGCTGGCGAGCACGGTCCACTCCGAGAAGCAGATCCAGGTGCATGTGGCGCCGGGCGTGACGATCGACGGCCGGGTCGACCTCATCCGGCGGCTGGACACCGACGAGCTCGCCATCGTCGACTTCAAGTCGTCGGACCGAGCACAGGCCGAAGACGTGACCCGCGACCAGCTGCACGTATACGCGGTTGGCTACGAAGAGCTCACCGGTCAGACCGCTGACCTCATCGAGGTGCTCAACCTGGACCCCGAGGGAAAGAGCACTCGAGAAGAGGTCGAGGGCGGCCTTCTCGTCGACATCCGGTCACGGATCGCGGGCGCAGGGGAGTCTCTGCGCACCAACGATCTGCCACGATTGCCGGTTTGGTGCGGCCAGTGCGAGAGCTGCGACGTCGCGGCACTGTGCCGGCGCAAGCCTGGGACGTCATGAAGGGCAACGACAACTCGACGTGCCCGACGATGCGCGGGACTTGACCCGTGGCCCCCGACACTCGGTGCACCTTTGAACGCAGGATGCACGCCCCGGGTTCTCTGCCGCCCTCACGGCCGCGCTGCCAGATCGCCATCCGCAGCGGGACCATCACCAAATCGGTCTGCTTGGTCATCGCAGCGTGCCAGGCCACGATCCGTTGAGCGACGCATGTAGGCGCTTCTCTTCCGGCGCCCGTATAGCCCCTCCGGAGTCAACTTGCTGCGGCCGTGCTGGTCGGTGGTCCAAGCGATATCGCGCACCGCGTCCATGACGTGGGCGTCGGTGACGTTCCGCGCGTCCATGACGTGGGCGTCGGTGACGTTCCGCGCGGCCACGCTGGGGCCGCTGGTCTTCCAGCTGCGGTAGGTCCGCGCGGCGATCCGACAGCCCTGCTCGCGCAGAACCTGGCAGATCGACTCGACCGCGCGGCCCTAGCTTCTCATGGTATCGATGATTCCCATGATCAGCGGTTGCGGGGGTCGATTGCCCCCCGCGAAGAAGTCGTCGCCGTTTTCAGCCACGTCCTCGCGCAACCGCCGGTTCTCGGCCCTCAACTTCTTGATCTCCTCAGACTCCTGCGTCGTGGTCCCCTCCCGACGGCCCGCGTCGATGCGCCGTACCGACTCCCGCGAAACGTTCAGCTGCTTGGACACCGCGACCATCGCCTCGGTCATCGACGGGTACTCCTGTCGGTGCTCGATCACCAACCTCATAGCTCGAGCCCGCAGCTCGGGACCAATCTTCTTCGGCATGTGCTCATCCTCCTGGACTCAAACAGGAGCGGCATCAAACCTGGGGGGGGCTTCAACCGTCACACGTCAGCTCGTAGACATCGCCTTCTACGACGAGAACCAGTGAACCCAAGAGGCCAGGCGCAGAAGCACCCCAGGAACGAGCACGATAGTTAGAGCGGAATTCGTCCATCGTCGGCAGGATGATGTGAGAATCGAGACCATGGCTGCGAACTACATGGCGGACGGGACTTACTGGACTGGTCGTGAGGGTGCCAACGGATTCTTGGAGGTCCTGAGACTCGAGGCCACCTCCACGGACTACGTCATCCACGAAGTGTGGGGCTCCTACAAAAAGCGGGGATCTGCTGTGGCGGCAGCGGCGCAACTGGCGTACCAGCAGGGTCGTGCGGATGCGTTGGCAGAAATGCAGGCGAAGGTCCACCAGGCGCTGGCGGGGATTGGTCTCGGTCCTATCGCAGTGGAAGGGCCGGACGCTCCAGCAGGCGCAAGCGAAGAGTGATGGCACTGGGCGGGACTTGACCTTGGGCGATGGGTGAGAGGTCACAGGTTGCTCGGCGCAACGCCGGTCGGCCGGTCTCGGGGCTGCTGCCGACAGCTGCTGCACGATCAGATGTCACCTGATCGTGCACTGATGTCGGCGTTTCGCCTGACCCACGCCGCACAAGCCGACATCGTCGGGATCCTCGCCCCGTGGCACGAGCAGTTCGGAGCGGGGGTGCATGAGCGATACGAGTCCCTGATCGCCACGGCCATCCGTGCCGCGGCCGCACCCGGTGCAGAGTTCGGCCAGACTGCCCGGACCGAACTGGGTGCTGGTGTCCTCTCGTGACATCTTCGGCAGGGCCATATTCAGTCCGCAGGCGGACGTGTCGGCCGTCCACGCCACTTCCTGATCGGCGAGGTGCTGATCGTCGGTCGGGTACTGCACGACGACATTCGAGTTGCGGCGTCCTCTCGACCCCCAGCAGATGTGCGAGTAACGGTCTCACAGTTGCTCATCAACGACGGACCCCGAGACAATCGGCAGAACTTTCTCCGCTCGTGTAGGACGGTGGCGAGATGAACGACCTGCCGATGTTTCCCCTGGGGTCAGCCCTGCTCCCCGGGAACCTCCTGCCACTGCAAATCTTCGAGCCGCGCTACCTGACGATGCTCCGGGACATCGCCGGCGGTGATGGACGCTTCGGTGTGGTGCTCATCGAGCGGGGCTTCGAGGTCGGCGGGGGAGACCAGCGGTTCGCCATCGGCACCGTCGCCTCCATCGAGCAGCTGCAGCCAACTGCGGATGGCCGTGTCCGCCTGCTGGCGCGCGGTGAGGAACGCTTCGAGGTCGTCAACTGGTTGCCCGATGCCCCGTACCCGCGCGCCGAGGTGCGCCTCCTGCCAGACCTGGAGTGGAGGAACGAGCACACCACGCGCCTGGCCGACACCGAGCACGTCGTGCGCCGCGCCCTGGTGGTGGTGAGCGAGTACCGCGCCCCACTCTGGTCCGCGGACGTCGAGCTGTCCGAGGACCCCGTCACGCGGAGCTGGCAGCTGGCCGGGATCGCCCCGCTGGGCGCCCTCGACCAGCTGGCCCTCCTGCGGTCATCCTCCGTCGAGGAGCTGCTGGAGCGCACCGCGCAGCTGACCAGCGAGGCGCTGGACCTGCTCCCTCTGCAGTTCCCTGACGACCCCGTGTGAGGAACGACGGCCCTTCGAGACGGTTGCTGCGCAACCTCCTCAGGGAGCGTTGGGTGTGGTCCCTTCGAGACGGTTGCTGCGCAACCTCCTCAGGGACCGTTGGGGTGTGGTCCCTTCGAGACGGTTGCTGCGCAACCTCCTCAGGGAGCGTGGGTGCGGCCCCTGGCGCGTCTCCTCAGGGAGCGTTGGGGGCATCATGAGCCCATGACGACGCTGCCGGACACCCCCTTCGCCCGTGTGGACCGCGCCAAGGTGGCGCGCAACGTCGCCCGCCTGCGGGCCCACCTCGACGGCCTCGGCGTGACCTGGCGCCCGCACGTCAAGACGAGCAAGGCGCTCGAGCCGACGGAGATGATCTTCGACGGCGGGACCGGGCCGATCACGGTCTCGACGTTGGCCGAGGCGGAGTTCTTCGCCGACGCGGGCTACACCGACATCCTCTACGCCGTCGGCATCGCGCCCGGCAAGCTCGAGCGGGTCGCGCGGCTGCGCCGGCGCGGCGTCAACCTGATGATCCTCCTCGACACCGTGGCGCAAGCGACGGCGGTCGCGGACTTCGTCGCCGGGCACGGGGAGCCGCTGCCGGCGCTCATCGAGATCGACACAGACGGGCACCGCGGCGGGGTGCGCCCCGACGACCCGCAGCTCCTCGAGATCGCGCGCGTCCTCGCCGACGGCGGGGCCGAGGTGCGCGGGGTCATGGCCCACGCGGGCGGGTCGTACTTCGCGACCACGCCCCAGGCCCAGCGTGACGCGGCAGAAGAGGAGAGGCGGGCCACCGTCGACGCCGCGGAGCGGTTGCGGGCTGCCGGGCACCCCGCCCCGGTCGTGAGCGTCGGCTCGACCCCGACCGCCCACGCCGCGAGCGACCTCACCGGGGTGACCGAGGTGCGCGCGGGCAATGTCGTCTTCTTCGACCTCGTCATGGCCGGCATCGGCGTCTGCGCGGTCGACGACCTCGCCCTGTCGGTCGTGGCCACCGTCATCGGGCGCGGGCCGGACGACGCGTCGCTCCTCACCGACGCCGGGTGGATGGCCACCTCGAGCGACCGCGGGACCGCCGCGCAGGCCGTCGACCAGCACCTCGGTCTCGTCACCACGGACGAAGGGGAGGTCCTGCCCGACCTGCTCATGGTCGGCGCGAGCCAGGAGCACGGCGTGCTCGCGATCCGACCCGGCGTCGAGCGCGACCTGCCCGACCTGCCCGTCGGCACGCGCGTGCGGATCCTGCCGATCCACGCCTGTGCCACCGCCTCCCAGCACGACCACTACGAGGTCGTCGCCGGCGAAGGGGAACCCTGCAGCGAGCGGTGGGAGCGGTGCCGCGGGTGGTGAACCTCGCTCTGGCGTGAGCGTTGCGTCCCCTTCGAGACGGTTGCTGCGCAACCTCCTCAGGGAGCGGGAGGGCCTCCTCAGCGGGCCGTGAGCGGGAGCCGGCGGGACGCCTCGCCGGAGGCGAGCAGGTCGCCCATCGTGCGCGTGGGGTCGGCATCCGCGAGGGCGGCCATCTTCGCGTCGTCGACGAGGTGGGCGTCGACGAGCTCGCCGTCGGCGAACCGCAGCATCGTGCCGTGCGGCAGGCAGTAGTACTTCGCGAAGGTCGGGTCGCTGGCCTGCAGCTCACCGGCGTCGATGTTGCGAATCGCCACCTCCTCCTCGCTGCGCGCCCGGGGCGCCGTGATCCACCAGCCCGAGCGGCGGGTGCCGTCGGCCAGCACCTCGCGGCCCGCCGAGTGGCCCACCCGCTCCATGACGAGCGGGGAGGCGACGCCGAGCACGATGTCCTCGAGCGCCGCGGCCTGGATGGCGACCGACTCGTCCGCGCGCGTCGTCTCGCCAGGCACCCCGGACTCCTTGACCGTGAAGGCCTGCAGCACCTGCGTCGCCAGCGGGACGGACAGGTCCGCGGTCATGTCGCTGCGGTAGCCCTCCGGCGAGGAGAAGTCCGCGCACACGACGCGGAGGGTCCCCCCTTCGCCGTGCTCCACGACGAAGGGGGTGTACCCGGACTCGACGCGCGAGCCCACGGCCACCGTCCCCTGCGCGGCGAACTCGTCGAGGACACCCTGCACGAGCGGGGCGAGGTGGGCTGCCCCCTGCGCGGTCAGCCTCACGCCACCGATCGTGGCCGTGAGGGTCTGCAGCGGCTCGGCCGCGCCCGGCACCTCCATCGCGAGGTGACGACCGTCGGCCACCCGCACGACCGAGCCGGTGGGGAGCGTGAGGTAGGGGAGCAGGTGGGGCGCGGTGCCGGCGACGACGCCAGCGATGATCTCCACCTCCTTGTTGCGCAGGAAGGAGCGCTCGGCCGTGCGCACCAGCCAGCCGGAGTCCGTGTCGTCCGTCGGCCGGCGGCGCTCGAGGACGAGCTCGTCGGGGCGGCCCTTGTCGACCACCGTCAGCGCGGCCTTGGTGAACATGACCCGGGAGCTGAGGTCGAGGTCATCACCCCGCACACCCGCACGCTCGGTGGTGTCGGTCTGCGCTGCCTCGATCCACAGCGCGAAGGTCAGGTCATCGGTCGCGACGTCGACGATGTCGTCGCTGGCGTAGTCGGCCGCGGTGAGCCAGTACTCGTTCGGAGCCGATTGCCGCAGTCGCCACATCGTGAAGCCGACCATCGTGCGCAACCCGTCGAGCGGTTCGCCGGCCGCGTGGTACTGCCGGTAGCGCTCGATGACCGGGCGGGCGAAGGGAGCGACCTCGTCGGCGCACCGGTACCGCAGGACCACTCCGCCGAGGTCGGCCGCGGGTTGCTCCCCACGGATGGCGTCGGTCGCGGGCAGCGGCAGTGGGGTGCTCGTCATGGGGAGAGTCAAGCGGGGCGAAGGGGGCAGCGCCATGGGGAGCGCTGCCCCTTCGCCGTGTCCGGCGGTCGGCTCAGCCGATGGTGACCCGGCCGACGCCCGCCGTCGTGTATCACGCGTGATACGCTGATCGCATGGAAGGGGTCAGCGTGAGGGATCTGCGCAACCGCGGCGGCGATGTCCTGCGTCGCGTGGAGCGGGGTGAGTCGCTCACGGTCACGCGGGACGGCGAGCCAGTTGCTCGGGTCGTCCCGCTACCTCGACGCGCCTCGCGGGTCGAGGAGCTGATCGAGAGACGACGGCACCTGCCGGCCGTGGATGCGCAGCGGCTGCGTGCCGACATCGATGAGCTGCTGGACCCCTCCCTGTGAGCCACCCCAGCGACTACGGAGTCCTCGACACCTCCGCGCTCATCGATCTCGCGGTGTGTGATCCCTCGTCCCTGCCCGCGGAGCCGAGCATCACCTCCATCACGCTCGCCGAGCTCTCCGTGGGCCCGCACGTCGCGACGTCCGACCACGACCGAGCCGCCCGCCAGGCGCACCTGCAGCAGGCGGAGGCAGACTTCGAGCCCCTTCCCTTCGACGCGGCTGCGGCACGCGCCTTCGGCCGGGTGGCCGCATCGCTGCGATCGGCTGGGCGCAAGCCGGCGGCTCGAGCCTATGACGCACTGATCGCCGCCACCGCACTGGCCAACGACCTGCCGCTGTACACCGGCAATCCCCGGGACTTCACCGGGATCGACGAGCTCGTCGTGCACGAGGTGCGACGCCACTGACAGCGGGTCTGCAAGCGCTGTCGGGTCCGGCTGTCAGGATGGCCAACGTGACCACGACCTCCACGGCGCTCGCCCTGCAGCGCACGGTTGCCGACAACGCGGCCCTGCGGATGCTCAGGGCCGACCACGTCGCGGTGATCGCCGGCCTCCTGTCCACGCACCTCGGGCGGGCCGGCACGCGGGTGGCCACCGACGACCTGTACGAGGTCATGGACGCCGACCTCGAGCTCCTGCGTGACCACTTCGACCTGCCGAAGACGGCCCGGGCCTACTGCGACGACTGGCGTGGGGCCGGCTACCTCGTGCGACGTCCCGCGGTCGGCGCCAGGGGCGAGACCCTGGAGCTTTCCCCCGACGCCTTCCAGGCACTGCGCGTGCTCGAGCAGCTGGACGAACCCCGGTCCACGGTGACGCAGTCGCGGCTCATCAGCCTGGCGCAGTCCATCCGGCAGCTCGCCATCGACACCGATCCCGACGTGCACCGGCGTCTCGAGGCGCTCCAGGACGAGCGAGACCGGATCGACGCCGAGATCACGCGTGTCCGCACGGGTGAGGTGACCGTCCTCGACGAGCGCACCGCGCTCGAGCGGGCCACCGACATCCTCCTGCAGGCGCAGGACCTCCCCGCCGACTTCGCGGGCGTGCGCGCGCGCTTCGAGACCCTCAACCACGACCTGCGTGAGCGCATCCTCAAGGCCGACGAGAGCGACCGGCGGGTGCTCGACGACGTCTTCCGCGGTGTCGACCTCATCGAGGCCTCCGACGAGGGCCAGACCTTCTCCGGCTTCGCCGCTCTCGTCCGCGACCCCGAGCGCTCGTCGGCGCTGGAGGGCGACCTCGCCGCGGTGCTCGAGCGCGGCTTCGCCGACACCCTCCCGGTCGCTGACCGACGCACCCTGCGTTCCCTCGTCCGCGACCTCAAGACGAGCAGCCGCGACGTGCACCTCGTCCTCACCGAGTTCGCTCGCGGCCTGCGCCGGTACGTCTACTCGCAGGACTTCCAGCGCGACCGGGTGCTGCGTGACTCCTTGCAGGCCACGCTCGCCGCTGCCGGGCCGGCCGCTCGCGAGGTGCGCCCCACGACCTCGCTCGGACGAGATCTGGAGCTGTCCTCCCTTCGTCTCTCGACGGTCGGGGAGCTCGCCCTGCACGACCCGAGCGACTTCGACACCGGCGAGGTGCTGGTGGACGCCGCGGGCGCGCCCCTCGACCTCGAGGCCCTCAAGTCCGTCGCCAGGGAGAGCGAGATCGACTTCGCCGAGCTCATCGACAACGTCAACGCGGAGCTCGCCGCCACCTCACCCGTGACGGTGGGGGAGATCCTCCGACGACGACCCGCCACCCAGGGCCTCGGCAGCGTCATCGGGCTGCTGTCCCTCGCGGCCACCCAGGGCGAGGTCGACCCCGACGCGCGCGAGCGTCTGTGCTGGCGTGGGGTCGACGACGTCCACCGAGCCGCCGAGGTCGGCCGGCACCTCTTCCGGGAGCCCATCGCATGAACGACGACGACCTGGCCCCCGACGACGCCCCCACCACAGCCCGGCTGTGGGACGGCGACCTCGGCGGGCTCCGCGACGCCTCCCGCCGCGCCCTGCTCGAGGTCCTCAAGGGCCCCTATCTCTCCGGGCGGCGACGTCCCCAGCTGTGGGCGGCGCTCGTCGCCGACGAGCGGCAGATCCGATCGCGCCTGCACGACCTCTTCCTCGACCTGGTCATCGATCGCGAGGACGAATTCGCCTTCACCCGCAAGGTCCGCGTTGCGGAGATCGATGCACCCAGCGCCTTGCGCGCCGAGAGCCTGACCCTCGTCGACTCGATCATGCTGCTCACCCTGCGCCAGCTGCTGCTCGCCGCCGTGGGCGAGCCACGCGTGATCGTGGGCAAGGACGAGGTCTTCGAGCGCCTGCTCGTCTATCGCACCGGCGACGCCCAGACCTACCAACGCACCCTCAACGCGGCATGGGGTCGGATGATGAACCGCTTCCGCGTCATCCACCCGGTCGACGAGGACCGCGCCGAGATCTCCCCGGTCGTGAAGTTCATCGTCGACCACGACCTCGCCGTGACGCTGCAGGAGGAGTACCGCAAGCTGGCGACGGCGGACCCGGCTCCGTCCGCGGAGCCGGCACACGACGAAGGGAGCGCCCGTGACGGCTCCTGAGGGGACCGGAACCCTCTTCGCGGGGCAGTGGCGTCTCGCCGAGGTGCAGCTGGCGAACTGGGGCACCTTCGACGGTGCGATCTACCGTGTCCCGATCGCCCGACGAGGGCACCTCATCACCGGCCCCTCCGGGTCCGGCAAGTCCTCGCTGCTCGACGCCATCGCGGCAGTCCTCACCCCGGACAAGTGGCTCCGACTCAACCAGGCAGCCCAGGGCGCCGGACGGCGAGCCGACCAGCGGACCATGCTCACCTACGTGCGCGGCGCCTGGTCGCGCACGATCGACGAGACCGAGGACCGGGTGGTCAGCTCCTACCTGCGCCGCACGGCGACATGGAGCGGCATCGTGCTGCACTTCGACGATGGCCAGGGCAACCTGCTGTCGCTCGCGCGGCTGTTCTTCGTGAGGGCGTCCGGCACGACCGCGTCGGACCTCAGCGACATCTGCCTCATCGAGCGCTCCGAGGTCGACCTCGCCGACCTGCAGGAGCACGCGGCCAGCGGCCTCGAGGCGCGCAAGCTGCAGCAGCGCTGGCCCGATGCCCTCATCACGAGCAATCACGCCCACGGCCGGTTCTACGCTCGGCTGCGATCGATCTTCGGCATGGGTGACGAGACCGCGCTCCAGCTGCTGCACAAGACCCAGGCCGCCAAGAACCTCGACAGCCTCGACCAGCTCTTCCGCGACTACATGCTGGAGCGACCCACGACCTTCGACCTCGCGGAGACAGCCGTCACGCAGTTCGCCGAGCTGCGGGCGGCGCACGAGCGGATCGTCCAGCTGCGCGAGCAGCGTGACCACCTGCTGCAGCTGCGCGCTCAGGCGGAGATCTACGAGGCCGCGGACGCGGCCGCCCGGCAGGCCCACGCGCTCATCGAGGCCGAGGAGCCCTACCGTCGTCGTCGCACGCTGCGCCTCGCCGCCGAGGAGAGCACGCAGCTGCGTGCCGAGCTCATCGGACTCGAGACCGACGAGCAGGAGGCGCGTGACCGTGCCGCACGGGCTGACGAGAGCGTCCGTGCCGCCGAGTTGCGCGCCAACGAGCTCGGCGGCGGGCAGGCCGAGGTGCTCCAGGACCGGCGACGAGCGGCCGAGCAGCGAGAGAGCGCCGTCCACGATAGGTGGCAGCAGCTCGACGCGGACCTGCGGAGGGTGGGGGTCCGGGGCGCACCGACGTCCCGGGAGGACCATGCGGAGCTGATGGCGTCGATCGAGCAGCTGCTCGCACAAGCGTCCACTGCCTCAGGTCCGAGCCATGACCAGCTGGCGGAGCTGGCTGCCGCACGTGGTGACCTCCGCGCGGCGGACGAGGCGATCGCGGCCGCTCGCAGCTCTCGCAGCGGCGTGCCCGGCGACCTGCTCGGCATCCGGCGTCAGCTCGCGGAGCAGCTGTCCGTCCCGGAGTCCTCCCTGCCCTTCGCCGCGGAGCTGGTCGACGTGCGGCCAGAGCACGAGGACTGGCGAGGCGCGATCGAGCGGGTGCTGCGACCCTTCGCGCTCACCCTGCTCGTGCGCTCGCCGCACCTGCCCGCCGCGCGCAGGTGGATCGACGCGACGCGCCTGGGCACGCGGGTCGTCTTCGAGGAGGTGGCCGCCGACGGCGCGAGCCCGCGCCCCGCCGGCAGTCCGCTGTCACTGGTCAACCGGGTGACCGTGCGCGAGGGTGCCTTCCGGACGTGGGTGCTCAGCCGGCTGTCGGAGCGGTACGACTACGCCTGCGTCGAGCGTCCCGACGACATGGACGACCACGCTCGGGCGGTGACGATCAACGGTCAGGTACGGGCCTCGCAGACCCGGTACGAGAAGGACGACCGCTGGGCGATCGACGACCGTCGACGGTGGGTCCTCGGCGACCCGGCGCACCTCCTCGACGCGCTCCTCGAGCACCGTGCGGCGGCCCAGGAACGCGTGGACGGGATCCAGGAGATCATCGAGCGGCTCGAGGCCGGCCGCAATGCCGAGTCGGAGCGTCGCGGGGTCCTCGGCGTCGTCCGCAACCAGTCATGGGCCGACGTCGACCGGGACGGCGCGACTGCCGCCGTACGTGCCTTCGACGAGCAGCTCGCCGAGCTCACCTCCCGCGACGCCGGTCTCGACGCCGCCCTCGCCGCGGTCCGGCGTGCCGACCAGGAGCGCGTCGCTGCCCGGCAGCGGGCGCTCGACGTGGGGGTGCGGCTCAAGAGCGCGCGGGTGGCCGCCGACGAGGTCGCGCACGTGGTCACCGAGACCCGAGCAGCGATCGACGCCGGGCGGATCGCCGAGGTGGACGACGCGACGGCGGCCGAGCTCGACCAACGCTTCCGCATCCGTCGCAACATCACCCGTCAGCAGCTGCCCGAGGTGGGCCTCGCCGTGCTCCGCACGCTCCAGGGCGAGCGGGACCAGGCGCAGGACACGGCACGGCAGGCATCCGAGGGACTCATCAGGTCAGCGGTGAGGTTCAACGGCCGGTGGCCGGAGGCCTCGACCGAGCTGACCCCGACCGTGGCCGACCGGTCCGGCTACCTCACGCTCCTGGACTCGATCGTCGCGCGAGGACTGCCCGAGCACGAAGCAGACTTCCTACGACTCCTGCGCGAGCGCTCGCGTGACCTCATCGGCGAGCTGGTCAGCGACATCCTCGGTGCGCCGCACGAGATCGACGAGCGGGTCACCCCCATCAACGCCAGCCTGCGGCGGTCTCCCTTCGACGTCGGGGTGTACCTGCGGCTACGGGTGAAGACGCGGCGTTCCGAGACGGTCAACCGCTTCCTGCAGGATCTCCGCTCGATCTCCGAGGGCAGCTGGACCGACGACGAGCTGACGACCGCCGAGGAGCGCTTCGCGACGCTCGCCGAGATCATGCGACGGCTCGAGTCGAGCGACCACGTCGACCGCACGTGGCGGCAGGCGTGCCTGGACACGCGGCAGCACGTCACCTTCCTCGCGGAGGAGATCGACGAAGGGGGGCGCGTCCTGGCGACCTACGACTCCGGAGCCGCGATGTCCGGGGGGCAACAGCAAAAGCTCGTCATCTTCTGCCTCGCTGCCGCGCTGCGGTACCAGCTCGCGGACACCGACGACCCCTTCCCGCGGTACGGCACCATCGTGCTCGACGAGGCCTTCGACAAGGCGGACACCCGATACACGCGGATGGCGCTCGACATCTTCGTGGAGTTCGGGTTCCAGATGGTCCTCGCCACCCCGCAGAAGCTGCTCCAGACGATCGAGCCGTACGTCGACGGCGCGACGTCCATCGAGAACCCGAGCCGCCGGCGGTCAGACGTGGCCCAGGTGCAGTGGGACAGGGAAGCATCAGGGGCGACATGATCACGCTGCGGGAAGCTCGGGAGCTGGCGGGGCAGAGGTTGCACCGCCGTCTCTCGGCCTGGGCCACCGAGGCCGTGGACGTCCCGGCGATGAGCATCGCCCTGCGACCGCCGACCGAGCGCGAGGTGCGATCCGACGAGCTCGCTGCCGAGTCGTGGGTGCGGGAATGGGATGCGGCCCGGCTGCCGCCCGGTGCCGAGCTCGACTGGGAGACGCGCAGCTGGCGCAGCATCGGCCGGCAAGCGGTGCCGGTGCGGTTGCGTCTGCGCGACCCGGACGCCGTGGCCGCTCTGGCGAAGGGGGAACCGGCCCGGCGCTGGCGGACGTTGAGCGAGCGCCTGGCCCGCATCCACGACGTGGTCGGTGACTCGGAAGGGGTCCGGGCGGCTGCGCGTCGCCACTCGGCGACCCTGGTCGAGCTGACGCCGGAGCGCTTCGACCAGATCGTCGCCGCAGCCGACTGGTTGTGCCACAACGATGTCGACGGCATGCGTCCGCGGCAGCTGCCCATCCGGGGGGTGGACAGCAAGTGGTTCGGCGCCCATCGCGGCGTCCTCAGTGCGTTGGTGCTGGCGGCCAGCGGCCGTGCAGACCTGGGCATCGTCGCCGCAGACCCGCTCGTGCGGGTGCGCGTGCTCGACCGGGAGCTGGCACGCGGGGGCGTCGATGACTTCGCGGCGAGCCGCGCACAGCTGCGGTCGCTGGAGCTCGATCAGCGGGTGACCTTCGTCTTCGAGAATCTCGAGTCCGTGCTTGCCATGCCACCCTGGCCGGGTGCCGTCGTCGTGCACGGCTCGGGCTACGCCGTCGACGTCATCGCGGAGCTGCCGTGGGTGCGGCGTGCGCCCGTCGTCTACTGGGGGGACCTCGACTCGCACGGCTTCGCCATCCTCCACCGGCTGCGGACGCACCTGCCCGAGGTGGTCTCGGTGCTCATGGATGTCGAGACCCTGCTCGCCCACCGAGACCTGTGGGTACCCGACCCACAGCCCGTCACGGCTCGGCTGCCCTCGTTGACGGATGTCGAGCAGGTGGCACGTGCGCGGCTCGCCGAAGAGGGGCATGTGCGGTTGGAGCAGGAGCGGATCCCGTGGGCGACGGCGATCACGAAGCTGGGGCGGGCGACGCAGGTCTGAGTATCACCCGGTCCGGCGAAGGGAGCACCGCCATGGAGAGCGCTGCCCCCTTCGCCATGTCCCGCCTCGGCTCAGCCGCGCCGACGACCACGGGCCGGCAGCGAGAACCGGTCCAGGTCCCAGCCGACGGTCACCTGACCGCTGTAACCACGCTGCGCGTCACGGCGCCACTTGCGGATGTCGACCTTGGCGGCGCCGAGGTCGGCGTAGTGCGAGACGACGAGGTGCTTGGCCTCGGCCTCCTGGGCGATCGGGCCGAGCTTGGTGATCTCGACGTGCGACTGGAGCATGTGGTCGAGCGAGGCCTCGCCGATCCCGGCGCCCTCGACGCCGATGGCCTCGTGCACGAGCAGGTCGGTGCCGTGGGCCATCTCGATGAGGTTGTCCGAGTGGCGGGTGTCGCCGCTGAAGGTGACCGAGCCGTACTCGGTGTCGAAGCGGTACGCGTACGCCGGGAAGACCGGGCCGTGGGGCACGAGCGTCGCGTACACCTCGACCTTGTCGTCCGCGAAGATCCGGAAGGGACGCATCCGCGGCGCGGTGTCCTCGTACGTCGCGCCCGTCCCTGCCGGCAGGCCGATCTCGTGCACGTCCATGAGCGTGCGGATGTCCGCGACGTTCATGTCCCGCAGGAAGACGTTCATGCTGTACGCGTACGCGTCGTGCAGCGACTGGGTCATCGCCGCGGTGCCCGGGGTCGGGTTCGCCGGGTTGAGGGTCGGGGCCTCGCCGCCACCGAACTTCGGCTGCAGGCCGCCGGCCGGGCCGGGACCGTAGATCGGGACGGGGCGCTCGATGTGGTCACCCGCCTGGTTCTTGATGTGCCCGCCGAGCATGAAGAAGTTGTAGTAGTCGGCGACGTGGTCCGCGTGCAGGTGGGTGAGGAAGACCCCGGCGATCGAGTGGAACTTCAGGCCGGCGGCGGCGAACTGCGTGACCGACGCGCGGCCGCAGTCGACGACGTAGGTGCGGCCGTCGACGACGAGGGCGCTGGAGGCGCCGACCTGGTGCAGGTCGACCGGGGGACCGGCGCGGGTGCCGAGGAGGACGAGCTCGACGCCCTTCCCGCGGGGCGGGCGTCCCCCCTTCGCCGTCGTGGCGGGTGCGGCCGCGGCGAGACCGGGGGTGAGGGCGAGCCCGGAGGCCGCCCCGATGCCGGCCATGATCGAGCGGCGCGAGATCCCGAGACCGCGGCGGGCCTCGTCGACGGCTTCCTCGCGCTCGGAGGTGACCGGCTCATGGGGGAGGTGGTCGCACAGGCAGTCGGGACCGTGCTCGGGCAGGTGGGACATGTGGAACTCCTTTGTTCGACGACGTCGCGCGTCAATTAGGGAGGGCGCGGCGGGCCTGCCGGGGCGTTCGTGAGTGGGGAACGGTTGGGAGATCTACGCCGCCACGGGCACGGAGTCCACCGGCTCCCAGTCGGTCCTGACAGACTCGACGGGATGAGGACCGCCCCTGAGCCCGAAGACCTGATGAGCGCCATCCGACAGGGACGTGTCCGGGTGACCGCACGCACCCGGGCGCTCGCGCTGATCCTCCACGGGGGCCGCGCCGTGACACCCCAGCCGCAGCGGCGACGCGACGTCTCCTACCTGCGGATGCTGCCCTTCGCGCCGACGGTCTGGCGCGTCTCCCGGGGGCGGGTGGCTCCGGTGCTCGTCCACAACAGCGACGGCGGGTGGATCGCGGCGTCCGGCAGCGGCGTGGAGCAGACCCGCCTGCTCGCGCGTCGGCTGGCCGAGCGGTACGACCGCCCCGTCGTGCTGCTCGGGCACTCCAGCGGCGGCTGGGCGGCGCTGCGTGCCGGGGGAGAGGACGCGGTCATCGGCAGCGTCGCCCTCGCGCCCTGGGTGGGCGAGCGCGAGCCCGTCGAGCACCTGCGCGACAAGGTCGTGCGCGTCATCCACGGCGAGGCCGATGCCGTCTGCTCCCCGCAGCGGTCGCGCCAGCTCGTCGAGCGCCTGCACGCCCTGGGTGGTGACGCGACCTACCTCGGGATCGAAGGGGGTGGGCACGCGCTGCTGGACCGGCCGTGGCGGTGGCACCAGCTCGCGGCCGGTGCCGTGCTGGAGGTCGTCGAGCGGGCGGAGGGGCTCGGCTGAGCCGGTCGCGCACCGCCGGGCCGTGCTCCAGCGTCTGAGCTCGTTGACCGGGTGCCGGAGCAGGAGGACGCTGGTCGGGTGGCCACCATCACGGCCGACTACGTCGTCGTCGGCGCGGGGGCGATCGGCATGGCCTTCACCGACGCGCTCATCGCCGATGCCGACGTCTCGGTGGCCCTGGTCGACCGGCGCCACGCGCCCGGCGGGCACTGGTTGGAGGCCTACCCCTTCGTGCGGCTGCACCAGGCCTCGGCCTTCTACGGGGTGGCCTCCACGCTCCTCGGCGGGGGGCGGGTGCAGCAGCACGGTCCCGAGCGCGGGCTGCACGAGCGGGCAACCGCCGCCGAGATCCTGGCCTACTACGAGACCGTCCTCACCGAGCGCCTGCTCGCCAGCGGACGGGTCACCTACCTGCCGGGGTGCGAGTGGACGGGTGATGGGCGGTGCGTCTCCCGCATCTCGGGGGAGTGGCACGAGGTGCGTGGCCCCGCCCGTATCGTCGACGCCCACTACCTCTCGCCCCGGATCCCGGCCGAGTCGATGCCCCCCTTCGCCGTGGACGTGGGCGCCAGGGTCATCCCCGTGGGTGAGCTCGTGCGGGTGGCGGATGCGCCGTCCGAGTACATCGTCGTCGGCTCGGGCAAGACCGCGACCGATGCGTGCATCTGGCTGCTCCAGCGCGGGGTCGATCCGGACCGGATCTGCTGGGTGCGGCCCCGTGACCCGTGGATGCTCGACCGCGCCAGGATCCAGCCCGATCCGCAGGTCTTCATCGGGGCCGCCGCCGACGTCATGGAGGTCGCGGCCACCGCGGAGACCGTCGACGACGTCTTCCTCGGACTCGAGGAGCGCGGGGTCCTGCTGCGGATCGACACCAGGGTGATGCCGACGATGGCCAAGACACCGACCCTGGCCCGGTGGGAGCTGGAGCTGCTGCGCTCCGTCGAGCACGTGGTCCGGCTCGGGCACGTCCTCGCCGTCGAGCGGGGTCGCCTGGTGTGCACGGAGGGGATGGTGCCCATCGCCCCCGACGCGGTGGTCGTGCACTGTGCCGGAGCGGGACTCCCGCAGCGGCCGCTGGTACCCATATGGCGGCCCGAGGTGATCACCCTGCAGCCGATCCGCACCGGCTTCCCGTGCTTCGGTGCCGCGCTCGCAGGTCACGCCGAGGCGACGATCACCGGGGATGCGGACAAGAACCGGCTGTGCCCCCCTTCGCCGTACTCCGACGACCCGATCGACTGGTTGGCGATGCAGGTCATCGGCGCACGGGCCGGGGCCGCCTTCACCAGCGACCCCGACCTGAAGGCGTGGGCGGACACCGTCGCGCTCAACCCGGCCCGCTCTCCCGCGGACCTGGCCGGCACCCCGGCGATGCAGGAGGTGCTGGGGCGGCTCCGCGCGCACGTCGGACCGGCCCTGACCCGGATGGCCGCGCTCTCCGGGGTGACCTGACGGGACCCTCGGGCCAGCGACGGCTGGTGGATCGCGCTGTCGTGCTGCTCAGCTGTAGCGCCACACCCCGTCGACCGCGCTCTCCCGCACGCGCCCCTGCGCCGCTAGCACCTGCAGGTGTGCGAGGGTCTCGGTCGTCGCGAGCATCTGGTTGAAGGGGTCGAGGTCGTCCAGGTGCCGCTCGTGGCGGGTCCAGCGCAACGCCCGGGCCGCGTCGAAGCCGGTCGAGGCGCCGGCACGCACGACGGCCTCGGTCTGCGCCAGCCGCGTCTCGTGGTGGGACAGCAGCTCCTCGACCCGGCGGTGCAGGCTCCCGCCGGCGGGGCCGTGGGCGGGCAGGAGGACCCGGTCCGGCTCGGCGAGCATCGCTGCGAGCGAGTCGAGGTAGTCCGCGAGCGGCGTGGCCGCCGGCTTGGCCTGGAAGCCGATCGACGGCGTGATGTGGGGCAGCACGTGGTCGCCGGCGAAGACGAGGCCGGCGTCGTCGTCGAAGAAGACGACGTGCCCGCTCGTGTGCCCGGGGGTCGCCTTGACGCGCAGCGAGCGGCCCGCTGCAGCAACGGACTCGTCGTCGACGAGCCACCGATCGGGGTCGGTCCACAGGTCGAGGTCCACGGGCTCGTGCGGGGCCCGCTCGATCTCCTCGAGCACCGAGTCCGCGCCGGCGGCGACCAGCAGCGTGCGAGCCCCCTCCAGGCCGGGGGCCTGGCGGATCGCCTCCAGCTGCGGGGCCTCCCCTTCGCCCAGCGCGACGAGGACGCCCGCGCGCTGGCGCAGGCCCATCGCCATCGTCAGGTGGTCGCGGTGGTGGTGCGTCACGAGGCACTGCTCGACGTCCTGGGTGCTCAGACCCAGGGCGCCCAGGGCCTCGTCCAGCGCACGCTGCGCCACCTCGATCTCCCAGCCGCCGTCGACGAGGGTGGGCCGGTCGTCCCCGATGACCGCGTAGACGTTGACGGCCTTGAGCCCGTCCATGGGGAGGGGAAGGGGGATCCGGTGCACCCCGGGGGCGACCTCCTCGGGTCCCGCGATGGTCCAGTCCTGCTGCGTGGCGCGCTGACTCATGTGCCCCAGTCAAGCACGTCGACCTGAGTCCAGATTCACCTATGGTGGAGGCATGATCAACGTCATCGCCCGCATCCGCGTCCGGCCCGAGTCCACCGACGAGTTCGAGACGGCCGTCGCGACAGCCCGTGCCTCCTTCCTCGCCGACGAGGGGTGCCTGCGCTACGACCTCCAGCGCGTCGCCCGCAGCGAGGGGGACTACGTGCTCCTCGAGGCGTACGACTCCAAGGACGCCCTGCGCCGGCACGGCGCGATGGACGAGTTCGCCGCCTTCGGCGAGGCCATCGGCACCCTCGTCCAGAGCCCGCCCGAGGTCACCGTGCTCTCGCCCGTGGGCGACCAGGTGGGGCTGGCGCTCTGAGCGCGCCCCACAGTGGACTCCGGCGGGCACGCCTTCGGCCCTGACTCGTACTGCGAGTCAGGGCCGAAGGGACCAGCAGAGCTGTGTCAGCTGGTGCGCAGGAAGTGCAGCACCTGGTCGGTGAACTCCTGGGCGTGCTCGGTCTGCAGCCAGTGGCCGCAGCCGTTGATGAGGTAGAGCCGGGAGTTGGGCACGAGCGAGGTCAGGCGCAGCGAGTGCTCGAAGTGCACGACGCGGTCGTCGCGGCCGTGGAAGAGCAGGGTCGGCACGCTGATCTCGCGCAGGCGGGCGTGGTCGAGCTCGACGACGGCCTTCTTGCCGGTGCCGTCGATGAAGTTCTGCGCGTGCTCAGGGTGCGCGAGCACGGTGTCGGCGCGGCCCTGGATGAGCTCGTCGGTCGCGTTGGCCGAGTCGAAGGTCATGACCTGCACGAGCTCCTTCATCGTCTCGAAGGAGGGCTGGCGGTAACCCTTCTGCAGGACCTTCAGCCCCTCGGTCAGGCCGGCCGCCCCCATGAGCGTCGGGGCGCCGGAGGAGGAGCCCATGGTGATGAGGCGGTGGACCCGCTCGGGGTGCTCGTAGCCGAAGCGCAGCGTCGTGCCGCCACCCATCGAGTTGCCGATGATCGTCGCCCGCTCGATCTCCAGGGCGTCCATGAGGTCGAGCAGCGCGGTCGAGTGGTCGCGCTCCTGCCAGGTCACGGGGTCCGACTCGCCCCAGCCGGGCATGTCGACGGCGATGACCCGGTAGTGCTCGGCGAGCGCGGGGATGTTCTGCGAGAAGTTGCTCCAGCCGGTCGCGCCCGGGCCGGAGCCGTGCAGCAGGAAGATCGCCTCGTCGTGCTGCGTGCCGGCCTCGTTGATGTGGATCGTCCAGCGGCGGGTGCTGACCATGCGGCTGGTCGACTCGTAGGTCAGCTCGGTGGTCTCGGTGGTGGCGGTCATGCGGTGATCTCCTTGGTGCGTGCGGTCATGACGCCGAAGCCGGCGATGAACTCGCGGATCGGTCGGTAGTACTCGAGCTCGACGGCGTAGTCGCCGACGGCGGACAGGGCGCTGAAGGCGGTGACCCAGGAGCGCACCTCGTGCGAGGAGTTGCCCGCGGTCGCGGCCATCTCGTCGGTGTCGTAGTCGTCGAAGGCGGCGACCTCCCCTTCGCGGCAGACCCGCAGGAACTGCGCGTCCCCCTCCGGGTTGAGGTCGAGGATCGTCGCGGTCCCCGCGGCGAAGGCGTGCGCCGTGTCGACGACGCGCTGCTCCCGGGCGGCGCGCGCCTGCGGGGTCGGGTTGCGTCCGTCGAGCAGGCCCGCGCGCACCTCGGGGGTGGCCGTGGCCCACTGCGGCACCGGCGGGTCGTGGCTCAGGCCGCCGGAGGCGATGACGAGGATGCGCTCGGGGCGACCCGCGGCCCAGCGGCCGATCGACTCGCCGAGCGCGCGGATCCGGCGCATCGGGACGAAGGGGGCGGCCACGCCGTTGACGAAGACGGGGATCGTCGGGACGGTGTCGATCTGCCCGAAGATCACCTCGAGCGGCTGCACCGCACCGTGGTCGACGCCCATGGCGCGCGAGATCGTCAGGTCGATGTCCTCGCCCTGGACGTGCCGGGCGAGGTCCTCGGCGATGTCGGCCGGCACGTCGAGCGCGCCCGACGCGGTGCCGTAGTCACCCAGGCCGTACGCGCCGAGCCCCAGGCAGAAGGGCGGCATCGTGTCGTAGAAGAAGCCGTTGTAGTGGTCCGGCCCGATCGTGATGACCAGCTCCGGGTCGACCTCGGCGACGAAGGCGCGCACGGCCTCGAAGGCACCGTCGACCTCGGCCCGCACCTGCGGGTCCACCTCGACCCGGTGCAGCAGGGGTGTGTGCGACATCGCGACGAGGGAGAGGCTCATGCCGCGACCTCCGCCAGCTGCACCGCCGGGACCGCCGTCGCGCTCATCGCCGTGCGCAGCGCAGCGAGCGCCCGACCCGACTCCTGCGCCAGGCAGGTCGCGCCGACGAAGCGGTCGGGCCGCAGGAAGACGACACCGACGGCGTGCTTGTCGAACCAGCCCTTGAGCGCGCCGTCGACGTCACCGACGACGAGCGTGCCGGACCCCGCGTACTCGGCCTCGGCCCACGGCCGCTGCGTCTCGGACATGAAGGAGACGAAGCGGGCGCCCATGTGCCGCAGCTGTGCCCGCTCCTCGTCGGTGAACAGGCGCGCCGGGTCGTTGCCCCACGCGGCGACCGTCCACCACGTGCCGGTGACGTCGTCGAGACGGGCGCCGGTGTGCTCGGCCGTGTTGACCCGCGGCTGGGGGAACTGCTTGCCGACGGGCGTGGACTTCTCGACCGCGTTCTTCACGGTCATGAAGCCGGAGGTGCGCTTGCGGGGCTGCTCGCCCGCGACCAGCGTGTCCGGGGCGACGACGACCCCCTTCGCGTAGAACGGCATGGGCTTGAAGCGCATGTCGGCGAAGTAGTCCTTGACCCGCGGGCTGAGGTTGAGCGCACGGGACGCGAGGTCACGCGCCCCGCAGACCACGCGGTTGGTCGGCTTGATGATGTTGCCGAAGGTCATCGACAGGTCGATCATCGCCTTGGCGTGGTCGTGCCGCTCGGTCTCGAAGGTGTCGAGGAGCGAGTCCTGCGCCTGGCCGGCGAGGACGGTCGCGAGCTTCCACGAGAGGTTGGTGGCGTCGCGCATGCCGGAGTTCCACCCCTGGCCCATCCACACGGGCATGAGGTGGGCGGCGTCGCCGGCGATGAGGACGCGGCCCTGGCGGAACCGGCTCGCGATCCGGCCGTGGTGGGTGAAGACGCGGCGGCGGATGACGTCGAGCGTCGAGGAGTCCGGGACGTGGTCCTCGAGCAGCGCGGCGACGAACTCGTCGTCCTCGACGCGCTCGCTCGGCTCGTCGTCGAAGAGCATGAACTCCCACCGGCGGATGCCGTGCGGCAGGCCGATCGAGACGTACGGCCGGGCCGGGTCGGCGCCGAGGTAGACGTTGGGCAGGCCGAGCGGGTCGTTGCGCACGTCGATGACGACCCAGCGGGTCGACGGGGAGTGGCCGACGAACTCGACGTCCATGCGCTTGCGGGTCGGCGAGGAACCGCCCTCGCACCCGACGACGTACTGCGCGGTGATCGTCTCCTCGCGCGTCGTGCCGTCGGCGTCGGTGACGGTCGCGACGACCTCGACGTGGTCGCCGAGGTCGCGGGTGTCGGTGACCTGGTGACCGAAGCGCACGTCGATGTCGTCGAAGCGGGCCAGGCCCTCGAAGAGCTGGCGGTCGACGAGCGGCTGGATGAAGCCGAACTTGCGCGGCCAGCCGAAGGGCTCACCCTGCGGCGCGTTGGTGATCATCGTCTCGCCCTTGCCGTTGACGAGGCGCATCACGTGGTGCGGGATCGTGTACGGGCGGACGCTCTCGACGAGGTCCATCGTCTGGATCGAACGCATCGACTCGTCGTCC
The DNA here is from genome assembly GCF_001591405.1 of Janibacter terrae NBRC 107853. Classification (GTDB taxonomy): domain Bacteria; phylum Actinomycetota; class Actinomycetes; order Actinomycetales; family Dermatophilaceae; genus Janibacter; species Janibacter terrae. The sequence continues at coordinate 296,109 of NZ_BCUV01000006.1, read as the reverse complement.
AGGCCCACGCCGCGCGGGTAGTCGATGAGGTCGCTGCGGGTCTCCAGCACGATCGCGCTGCGGCCGTAGCGGCCCAGCAGGTTGGCCAGGGCCAGGCCGGTCGGGCCGGCCCCGACGATCACTACTTCGGTCTGCATGTCACCACTCCTTCGGGGTCAATCGGCACACCGTCGCAGCGCGACGCGACCCGCCCCACCCGATGTGCCACCGAGTGGCACGTGCCCGCGGCTACCGACGCATGGCGGCGCTCGCCCGGGCGCAGACGTCGAGCAGCAGCGGCTCGTAGCCGGCGCGGGCCACGCTCGTGGGCCCGGTGAGGGCGAGGGACGCGACGGCCCGACCGTCCGCGTCGGTGACGACGGAGGCGACGCTGCTCACCCCTTCGACGTACTCGTTGTCGTCCACGCCGATCCGTGAGCGGGCCACGCGGGCGAGCTCCACCCGCAGCTCGTCGCCGTCGGTGATCGTGCGGTCGGTGAAGGCGGTGAGCTCCGAAGCGCACACCAGGTCCGCCGCCTCGCGGTCGAAGGCCAGCAGGACTTTGCCGAGCGAGGTCGCGTGCGCGGGGGCGCGCCCGCCGATCCGCGAGGGGGAGTGGGCGCGGTGCACGCCGTGCAGCTTGTTGAGGAAGACCAGCTCGCCGTCCCGCAGCACACCGAGCTGGCAGGTCTCGCGCGTCTGCTCGTAGAGGACGGAGAGGAAAGGGGTGAGCCGCTCCTGGACCTTGGCGACCAGGGGCTCGTCCGGGAGGACCAGGTGCGAGCCGAAGAGCGGGCCGGTGCGGTAGTGCTCCCCGCGCCGCTCGATCGCGCCGCTCGCCTCGAGGGTGTGGAGCAGGCGGAAGACCGTCGACTTCGGGATGCCGGTGCGGCGCGCCAGCTCGCTGACGCCGAGCCCCTCGGCGCCGAACTGGTCGACCATCGCCAGGAGTTGGACCGCGCGCTCCACCGAGCTGACCTGCTTGGGCATGCCCCCATCGTGCCACCACGTGGCACGGCTGTTCGCCGGCGGCCGGCGCCGTCCCGCCAATGTACCGAGTACCCCTGACTTGGAGGCTCCCTCGTGATCAACGATGATCTGACCGCACCCGCGACGCCCGCGGCCCTCGTGACGACGACCCCGCGCGAGCGGCGCCGCGCGCAGGGTTCGAGCTTCATCGGCTCGGCCGTCGAGTACTACGACTTCCTGCTCTACGCGGCCGCGGCCGGTCTCGTCTTCCCGGAGCTCTTCTTCTCCGACCTGGACCACGGCACCGGGGTCCTGCTCAGCTACCTGACGCTCTTCACGGGCTACGTCTCCCGGCCCATCGGTGGCCTGCTGTTCGGCCACTTCGGCGACAAGATCGGCCGCAAGCGGATGCTCGTCATCACGCTGCTCGTCATGGGCATCGTCTCGATGGCCATCGGTGTCATGCCGACCGCCGCGAGCATCGGCCTGGCCGCCCCGATCCTCCTCGCCGTGCTGCGCCTCGTGCAGGGCCTGGCCGTCGGTGGTGAGTGGGCCGGCGCGATGCTCATGTCCGGCGAGCACAGCTCCTCGAGCACCAAGGGCTTCGGTGCCTCGCTCGCGATGGCCGGCGCCCCCTTCGGCGCCGTCATGGCCACCCTCGTCCTCGCGGTGACCTCCGGCGTGGCCGGCCCGGCCTTCACCGAGTGGGCCTGGCGCATCCCCTTCCTCCTGTCCGCCGTCGTCGTCGCGGTCGGCCTCTACATGCGCACCCGCGTCTCGGAGAGCCCGGAGTTCGAGGCGGCGCGCAAGCGCGGCGAGGTCCACACGGGCCTGCCGATGGCCGTGCTCTTCACGCAGTACCGCTCGACGATCGTGCTCGGCAGCCTCGCGGTCATGGCGCCGCTCTTCATGCAGGGCCTGCTCGCGGTCTTCATGGTCCCCTACGTCGTCGAGGGCGGCGCGATCTCGCGCGAGGCCGCGCTCTACATGCTCACGCTGAGCAACTTCGTGCACATCTTCACCATCCCGGCCTTCGCCGCGCTGAGCGACCGCCTCGGCCGCAAGCAGGTCATGGTCGGCGGTGCCGTCTTCTCCGCGGTCGCCGTGTGGCCGATGTTCATGCTCTTCAGCAGCGGCGACGCCACGCTCATCACCATCGCCTTCCTCGTCGGCAACCCCTTGATCCAGGCCACGATGTACGGCCCGGTCGGCGCGTACCTCTCCGAGCTCTTCGAGCCCACCGCCCGCTACTCCGGTGTGTCGCTGACCTACCAGATCGGCTCGCTCCTCGGCGCCGGACTGGCCCCGCTCGTCGCGCAGCGCCTCGTGGGCGGACACGGTGACACGGCCGGCCTGGCGTGGTACATCGGCGCGGCCTACGTCATCAGCGGGATCGCGGTCGTCCTGTCGCGCTCCGCGGCACGGCGCAGCGGGCGAAGGGTGGAGGTCCGGGAGGACGCGCTCGTCGGCTGATCCGCTCAGGCGAGCACGACGACCAGGCACAACGAGGTCCCGGCCGCGAGGAGCGTCGAGATCGTCGCGAGGACCAGCGCCTGCGCCGGCAGCGGCCACAGCTCGCGCACCCGGATGCCCATGCCCAGCCCGTACATCCCGCCGGCGAGCAGCAAGGTCGTCACGAGGCTGCCGGCACCGAGCACCGGTGCCGGCAGCCAGCCCGTGGAGCGCACCGCCACGGCCGCGGCGAAGGCCAGGACGAACCACGGGACGAGCGGGGCGGGGGTGCCCGTCGTCCCCTTCGCCAGCAGGGCGGAGATCGGTGCGAGGAGCGCGACGCGACCGAGCTTGACGGTCGTCGCGAGGGCCACGGCGGGCGCCCCGATGAGCGACCCGGCGGCCACCACCTGCGCCACCTCGTGGATGCTCGCGCCGGCCCAGATCGCTGCCTGGTGATCGGTCAGCCCGATGACCCCGGACGCCCACGGGACGAGGACGATCATGCCGGAGCCGAAGATCGTCACGAGGGCCACGGCCAGCGCGACGTAGCGCTCCCGGCCGCGCACGGTGTCCTCGATCGCGGCGATGGCGGCCGCGCCGCAGATCGAGAACCCCGCCGAGAGCAGCACGACGAACCCCTCGTCGAGACCCAGCCGGCGGCCCGCGGCGAGTGTCCCGCGGAAGGTCACCGCGACCGTGACCGCGATGACCGTCAGCCCGGCCGGCCCGATCGCGAGGACCTCGCCGACGGGCAGGCCCAGCCCGAGCCCGGCCACGCCCAGCCGGAGGAGCAGCCGCGTCGCCCGCGCGTGCTGGGCGACGACGGGCACCTCGGCGAGGCGGGAGTTGGCGACGAGCATCCCCGCCGCGAGCGCGAGCAGCAGCGGGCTGAGCAGGGGCACGAAGGGGGAGACCAGCATCGCCAGCGCAGCCGCCACAAGGGGCGGGAGGGTGGTCGGGGTCGTCGTCACCCTCGCAGCGTGCCGCGCGACGGCGCCTGCCGGTAGACCCCGATCCGGCCCCTGGTCATAGGCTGGGTCTATGGCTGATCCTCCCGACGTCGACATCGAGACCCTCCGGCTCGTCGTGGCCGTCGACGACACCGGCAGCCTGAGCGCGGCGGCCCGCCGGCGAGCTCTCAGCCAGCCGTCGGCGAGCGCACGCGTGCGGGCCTTCGAGGCGCGGTGGCAGCTGACCCTCCTCGAGCGCACGCCGCGCGGCTCGACCCTGACCACGGACGGCCGGGCCGTCGTCGCCTGGGCGCGGCAGGTGCTCAACGAGGTGGACACGATGCGCGCGGGCCTGGCCTCGCTCACCGGCAGCAGGCGCGGCGAGGTGCTGGTCGCGGCGAGCCTCACGGTCGCCGAGCACGTCCTGCCGCGGTGGCTCGGTGAGCTGCGGGAGCGCATGGAGGTCCACCCGCAACTGCACGTCGTCAACAGCGACCGGGTCGTCGACATGGTCCGCACCCGGCTCGCCGACATCGGGTTCATCGAGACCACCGACCGCGCCTCTGGCCTCGACCACCGGGTCGTCGGTACCGACCGGCTCGTCGTCGTGGTCCACCCCGACCACCCGTGGGCCCGGCGGCGGACCCCCCTTCGTCCTGAGGTGCTCGCGCGGGCGGAGTGGGTCCTGCGGGAGGAGGGGAGCGGGAGCCGCAGCACCTTCGAGCGGGCCCTCGGCGTGACGCCGACGATCGCCCTCCAGGCCGGCTCGACCGCCGCACTCCTCGGGGCGGTCCGTGCCGACCTCGGCCCCGCGGTCGTCTCGGAGCGGGCGGTCGCCACCGAGGTGGACGCCGGCCACCTCGTCGTCGTCCCGACGACCCTCGACCTGGCGCGACCGCTGACCGCGGTGTGGCGCAGGGGCGCTCGGATGAGCGCGGCGACGTCCGCGCTGCTCCAGGTGGCGCAGGTCAGCCCCGCCGGGCCCGCTCCGCGAAGGAGTCGAGCGCAGCCGTGACCTCCGTGGCCGCCCAGGTCACGTAGCGCTGACGGCCCGTGGCCCGGGTGACGATCCCGGCCTCGCGGAGCCGCACGATGACCTGGTCGGCAGCGGGTTGCGAGAGGCCGAGCTCGTGCTGGAGGAGCGCGGACGTGATGACGGGATGACCCAGCAGAAGGGGAAGTGCCCGCCAGATGGCGGCGTCGCGTCGCGCGCGGATGCGCTCGGTCCACCCGACGTGGATCTCGAGGAGCTCGCGCGCGAGCGCGCGACCGTTGCCGATCGCGGCGAACGTCGCCTCGGTGAAGCGGTCGATGATCGGGTCCACGTCGCCCTCCCGGTAGGAGGAGAGCGCGTCGAAGTAGGCCCGCGTGTCGGCGAGCAGGCCGGCGGAGACGGGCACGGTCGCCCGCGTCGTGGCCCCCCCGCGCTGCAGCATCGCGTGCACCAGGGCGCGACCCACGCGGCCGTTGCCGTCGTTGAAGGGGTGGATGGTCTCGAACTGCGCGTGGGCGATCGCGCACTGGGGCAGCAAGGGGATGTCCGGACGGACGACGAAGTCGCACAGGTCCTCGAGCGCCTGCTCGACCCGGGTGTGGGCGGGCGCGACGAAGGAGGCGCCGTGGGGAGATGCGCTGGATCCGCCGATCCACACCTGCTCGGTGCGCCAACGACCGGGAGCGGCATGGGGCTGGTCGTGCATCAGGGCATCGTGGATGGCCAGCAAGGACTGCGGTGTGACGTCCTCGGCGAGCCGGACCGCGCGCCTCATCGCCTTGACGTTGGCGGCCACGAGCTGGGCATTGCTCCCGGCCGGCGCCAGGTCGAGCTCGGCCATGGCCAGTGCGCGCGCGCCCGCGGTCACGTGCTCGATCTGCGACGACGAGGCCGACTCGGTGCGCAGCAGGACGGCGGGCAGCGGCGCCAGCTCCGTGCCCGGCAGCATGGACGAGAGCTCGGCGTCGAAGCGAGAGATCTCCCCACGGGCGTCGTCAGCGGCCGCGAGGGTCGCTGGGGAGATGGTCGGCTCGAGCCGGGCGATGCGGGCCGGGACGGCAGCCTCGTAGGTGGAGGAGATCCGGGCGCGCTGACCGCGGGAGAGGGGCCGCCCGGTGTCACGCTCCCACGGCAGTGTCTCCCACGAGACCTGTGTCGTCGCGCGCTGATCCATGCTGCATCCTTACATAAGTCAACGTAGTTGAGCCTATGTCAGATGGGGCGCCGCAACATCCTCAGGGGTCGTGGTGGACGTCCACGCTATGGTTCACCTACTCAACAAGTTGACCAACGGAGTTCGTGATGACCCAGCCTTACCCGCACCTCCTCGAGCCGATCACGATCGGCTCCACGACCCTGCGCAACCGCGTCATCATGGGCTCGATGCACGTCGGTCTCGAGGAGGCGCCGGACGGCTTCGAGCGGATGGCCGCCTTCTACGCCGAGCGGGCGAAGGGGGGAGCCGGCCTCATCGTCACCGGCGGCATCGCCCCGAACGAGGAGGGCCGGCCGGCGAAGGGGGGCGCGGTCATGATGAGCGCGCGGGACGTCGCCGACCACCGGGTCGTCACCGACGCCGTCCACGCCGAGGGTGGTCGGATCGCCATGCAGATCCTGCACTTCGGGCGCTACGCGTACCACGCCGACCTCGTCGCGCCCTCGCCGCTCCAGGCGCCGATCAGTCCCCACGTGCCGCACGAGCTCACCGACGCCGAGGTCGAGCAGACGATCGAGGACTACGTCCGCTGCGCGCTCCTCGCGCAGGAGGCCGGCTACGACGGCGTCGAGATCATGGGCTCCGAGGGGTACCTCATCAACGAGTTCATCGTGACGCGCACCAACCAGCGCACCGATCGCTGGGGCGGGTCCTACGAGCAGCGGATCCGCTTCCCCCTCGAGATCGTCCGGCGCGTCCGCGCGGCCGTCGGCGAGGACTTCCTCCTGGTCTACCGGCTGTCGATGCTCGACCTCGTGCCGGACGGCTCGACGCTCGAGGAAGTCGTCCACCTCGCCAGGGAGGTGGAGGCGGCCGGCGCCGACGTCATCAACACCGGCATCGGGTGGCACGAGGCGCGCGTCCCCACGATCGCCACGCAGGTGCCGCGTGCTGCGTGGGCCGGGGTGACCCGGCGGGTCATGGGCGAGGTCTCGATCCCGCTCGTCGCCACCAACCGGATCAACACCCCCGAGGTCGCCGAGCAGCTTCTCGCCGACGGCTTCGCCGACATGGTCTCCATGGCGCGCCCCTTCCTCGCGGACCCCGACTTCGTGGCCAAGGCGGCGAAGGGGGAGCCGGAGTCGATCAACACGTGCATCGGCTGCAACCAGGCCTGCCTCGACCACACCTTCAGCGGCAGGATCACCTCCTGCCTGGTCAACCCGCGCGCCTGCCACGAGACCGAGCTCGTCATCGGCCCCACGCGACTGGCCAAGCGCCTCGCCGTCGTCGGTGCCGGGCCGGCGGGGCTGGCCTTCGCGACGACCGCGGCCGAGCGCGGACACCACGTCACCCTCTTCGACGCCGCCGACGACATCGGCGGCCAGCTCGACGTCGCCCGGCGCGTCCCGGGCAAGGAGGAGTTCGAGGAGACCCTGCGCTACTTCCGCCACCGCCTCGCCGAGACCGGCGTCGACGTCAAGCTCGGGGCCCGCGTCGAGGCCGACGACCTCACCGGGTACGACGAGGTCGCCATCGCCACCGGCGTCACCCCGCGCATTCCCGAGCTGCCGGGCGTGGACCACCCGAGCGTCGTCGGCTACCTCGACGTGCTGCGCGGCGTGGCCCCGGTGGGGGAGCGGGTCGCGATCCTCGGCGCCGGTGGCATCGGATTCGACGTCGCGGCCTTCGTCACCGACCCGGGTGACGACGCGAGCCTCGACATCGCGGCCTTCCAGCGGACCTGGGGCATCGACGGTGACCTCGCCGCTCGAGGTGGGCTCGTGCCCCCTTCGCACCGGGCGGCGCCTCGTGAGGTGACGCTGCTGCAGCGCAAGGCGAGCAAGGTCGGCGCCGGGCTCGGCAAGACCACCGGCTGGATCCACCGGGCCGAGCTCGCGCAGCGCGGCGTGACGATGCTGCCGGGCGTGGGTTACGAGCGCATCGACGACGACGGTCTGCACATCACGGTCGACGGACGGGCGCAGGTCCTCGCCGTCGACACGGTCGTCCTGTGCACCGGGCAGGAGCCCAACCGCGGCCTGCACGACGATCTGAGCGCGCGAGGGGTCAGCGTCCACCTCATCGGCGGTGCCGACGTCGCCGCCGAGCTCGACGCCAAGCGCGCCATCGACCAGGGCACCCGGTTGGCGTCGGTGGTGTGATGCTGCGCTACGTCGCGATCGGCGACAGCCTCTCCGAGGGGGTCGGCGACGACCCGTGGCCCGACGGCGCCCTCCGCGGGTGGGCCGACCGCCTCGCGGAGCTGCTCGTCGACCACCACGGCGAGGTGGGCTACGCCAACCTCGCCGTGCGCGGGCTGCGGGCCCAGGAGGTGCTCGACACACAGGTCGAGGCGGCGCTGGCGATGGAACCGGACGTGCTGACGCTCACCGCCGGCATGAACGACCTGCTGCGCCCCCGTCTCGACGTCCCGGGCCTGCGGCGCGCCCTGGTGGGGATCGTGGCGCCCTTCACCGCGAAGGGGGTCCGGGTCACCGTCGTCCCCATCCCCGACATCCGCGCGGTGAGCCCCGCCGGTCGGCTGATCGCTCGGCGGCGGGTGCAGCTCAACGCGATCTACCAGCACCTCGCCGACGAGCACGGGATGCAGCCGCCGGCGAGGACGGCGGGCACGATCTTCGAGGACCGGCGGGCGTGGGCCGACGACCGGCTGCACCTGTCGGCGCTCGGTCACGAGCGGCTCGCCCTGGGCGCCGCCCACGCGCTCGGGCTGCCGGTGGGGGAGACCTGGAGCCAGGTGCCCGACGGGGCACCACCGCGACGGAGCCTGCGCACCGAGACCGACTGGGCACGGCGGCACGTCGGCCCGTGGCTCGGTCGGCGGCTCACCGGACGCTCCTCGGGGGACGGGCGGGTGGCCAAGCGGCCGACGCTCACTCCCTTCGAGACGGTCGCCGAGCGACCTCCTCAGGGAGCGGAGTAGCTCGCCGAGCGACCTCCTCAGGGAGCGGAGCAGCTCGCCGAGCGACCTCCTCAGGGAGCGGAGTAGCTCGCTGCCGCCTGCTGGATCTGCGGGAACCGCTCGGCCATCCGCGCCGCGAGGGCCTGGGAGGCCTTGAGCGGGCGGGTCATCACCATGAACTCCACGACCTTGCCCTCCTCGTCGAAGGTGAGGAAGTCGCAGCCGGTGATCTCCAGGCCGTCGACCTTCGCCTCGAAGAGGTAGGCCTCCTCGCGACCGTCCTGCAGCTGGCGCACGTAGCGGAAGTCGTTGAAGACCTCGGCGACCGAGCGCAGGATGGCGTTGGTGATCGCCTTGCCCGGGTACGGGGTGTGCGCCACGGGGCTGCGGAAGACGACGTCGTCGGCGAGGAGCGCCTCGACGGCGTCCATGTCATGGGCTTCGATCGCGGTCCGGAACATGGGTCGAACCTACTCAACTAGATGAGTAACCGCCAGAGGCGAACTACGATCGGCTCATGGCCCTCCAGGACGCGATCCTCACCGCCCTCGCCCACGACGAGTCGTCCGGGTACGACCTGGCCAAGGCCTTCGACGTCTCGGTGGCCAACTACTGGACCGCCAGCCCGCAGCAGCTGTACCGCGAGCTGGACAAGCTCGAGCAGGCCGGCCTGGTGCGCGCGCGGACGGTCGCCCAGTCAAAGCGCCCGGACAAGAGGGTCTTCCGCCTGACCGCCGCCGGACGCGAGGCGCTGCGCGCCCACACCGTGCGCTCGCCCAAGCCGCTCGCCGTGCGCGACGAGCTGCTCGTCCAGGTCGCCGCCCTGGAGTCCGGCGACCCGGCGGCGATCCGCGGGCACGTGCTCGAGCGGCTGGCGGCCTTCGAGGCCAAGCTCGCCACCTATCGGCTCGTGCAGGAGCGCACGCTCGCGGGCCGCAGCGAGGAGGACTACCTCGCGACGAGCGAGCGCGTGGGGCAGTACCTGACGCTACTGCGGGGGATCAGCTTCGAGGAGGAAAACGTCGCGTGGGCTCGTCGGGTCCTCGCGGTGCTCGAGGCGCGCGCCGGCTGAGCGGTCAGCCCTGCGTCTGCTCCCGCAGCGCCCGGGCGGCGCGCTCGGCGACCTCGTCGAGCTGGGCGGGCTGGGACGCCCGGCGCGACCCGCGGCGCGGGGCGGTGTCACCGGACTGGATCTGCGGCAGCAGCTGCGCCATGAGCAGCGTCGACAGCGCGGAGGAGTCGCCGGCGCCGGCGTCGGTGTGCACGATGACCGGCCGCGGGGCGTCCTCGGCGAGGGTCGCGCCCACGTCGAGACGGCGCCGTGCGAGCTCGTAGCCGAGCACCGCACGGTTGTCGCGGTAGGCCGTGGCCAGCTGCTCCTGCGCCTTGGCCTCACCCTGCGCGGCGACGAGGTTGGTGCGGGCACGGGTCTCGATCTCGTAGCGGATCTTCTGCGCCTCGGTCTCGCGCTCCTCGAGCATCTGGGCGACGTCCTTGCGGGCCTCGTTGAGCGACGCCTGGACCTCGACGACCTTGGCGTCACGCACCTTCTTCGACCGCTCGATCTCGAGCAGGAGGGTGTCGATGCGACGCTTGCGCGTCAGCTCCCACTCCTTCTCGTACGCGACGAGCTCCTTGGCGACCCGCTCGCGGGTGGCGAGGTGCTCGCGGTACTGGTCGGGCAGCTGCACGTCGGGGATGTTGCAGCCCATGATCTGCACGCCGTAGCGGGTCAGCTGACGGTTGAGCAGGTCCTGCATGTCCTTGACGTCGCTGCCGCGCAGGTCGTACGCCTGCTCGGTGCGCACCTGGCGGCTGCGCTGCCGAATGGCGTCCTGGACCGAGTTGGACAGCACGAGGTCGAAGTTGCCCGCGCCGATCGTCTGCACGAAGCGGATGGCGTCGACGATGCGGAAGCGCAGGAAGAACTCGATCGACTTCAGCGGCACGTTCTCGTGCGTAGGGGAGCTGAGCACCGGTGCGGTGTAGGGGATCTCGGTGGTCACGTCGACGACGTAGGCGACCCGCGCCCACGGGTGCCAGAGGTAGTGCCGGCCGGGTGAGAGGCCGGGGCCGGAGATGGCGCCGAACTTCGTCAGCACCCCGACCGTGCCCTCCTCGATCTCGACGATCGAGCTGCGCCACCACCACAGCGCCGAGAGCAGGAAGGAGATGATCGCGACGAAGATCGCCAGCCCGCCGAGTGCCCCGTGGTCGGAGGCGGCGAGGAAGACCCCGCTGAGGAGCGCCCACAGGCCGAACCAGATGAGCGCGGTCCAGCGCATGCCGCGCTTGTCCTTGGGGATGACGACGGGGACGAGCGAGCCGGAGTCGCCGCCACGCAGGTAGCGCGCGACATCGCCCCACCCGGAGACGACCTCCTTGATCGAGCTCATGCCCTGACCGCGCGCGGCACGGACCGCCTGCTCCATCATCTGGTCACTCATCGCTGCTCACCCTCGGTCGCGTCGGTCTGGATCATCGTCTCGGTCACCGGTGGCGGCGGGGTGGAGGGGCGGATGCCGCCGCTGCTCACCTCGCCGAGCGTTTCGGTGACGCTCTCGTCGGTGACGGACTGGCGGATCTCGTCGAGCCGTTGCTCGCCCTCGGGATCGGTCTCTGCCTCCGTGGCCGGCAGGATCTCGACGTCCGTCTTCTCGGGGGCCTGCAGCAGGTCGACGATGTCGGCCTCGCGTGCGCTGATGCGGGCGGCGATGTCGCCCTGCCGCGCCCGGATGTCCTCCATGTCCTGGGCGGAGAAGAGCTGCGCGTCCTGGCCGCCCACGAGCTGGCGGGCGATCTGCAGGTAGTCCACGCCCTCGGACTCCTCGCCGATGCGCACGAGCTGCGGGAGGGAGCCGGAGACGCCCTCCATCTTGTCGAGCATGTCCTGCTGGTAGCGGTAGTCGAGGATCTCCGGCGCCAGCGCCGCGCTCAGCGCACGGATGTCGAGGGCCTGGGCCTCGAGCAGGGCCGCGTTGGCGTTGGCATCGGACTCCGACTCGACGAAGCGCTGGCGGGCGACCGCCTCGGCGCGGTTGGTCTCCCGCTCCAGCGCCGTGTCCATCTGCGCCTGGTAGCGGGCGATGTCGGCCTGGATGCCGGAGAGGTTCTCCTTGAGCGAGGCGAGGTCCTTGTTGAGGTCGCCCTCGTTCTGCTCCTTCTTCAGCCCCAGCTCGTAGTCGTACGTGTAGGCCTCCTTGGCGACGCGGATCATCTCCGGGGCCGCGAGGTCCATCCGGTACTCCTGCGCGGACGGCTCGGCGTGCGTGATGTTGGCCGTCGTCAGCTCGACCGCCGGGGCGAACTGCGCGTTGAGCTGGTCGAGCAGCCGCGCGGTGCTCTCACCGACGAGGTCGTAGATGCCGGAGGCCTCCTGCTCGTAGATGAGCGAGCGCGTCGTCTCGGAGATCGCGTTGTTGAGCTTGTCCTGGAAGCCCTGCACCGCGCCGAGGACGAAGACGAACTCGCGGGCGCTGACGATGCGGAACTGGAGGAAGAGGTCGACCGACGCCTGCACGCCGGACTTCGTCGGTGCCGAGCGGATCGGCGCGTTGAAGGGGTACTCGCGCGTGGTGTTGACGATGTAGGAGACGCGCTTCCACGGGTTCCACAGCGTCACCCGGCCGGGGCCGACCTCGGCCTCGACCTTGCCGAAGCGGCTGATGAGGGCGGTGCAGCCCTCCGGGACCATGACCATGCCCTGCCGCCACCACATGAAGGCGGCGACGGCGACCACGAGGACCCAGTAGTGCGGCCCGAAGACCGCCAGGCTCATCCCGTCGAAGGGCAGCAGGAAGATCGATCCGACGACGCCGACGATGACGAGCAGGATGACCGGCAGCATCGCCCGCAGGCGGCGGCCCTTGGGCATGACCATCGGGGTGATGACGTGCACGGGGCCGGTCACGCCCATCTCGTAGCGGCTGCGGCTGAGGGCCTCCGCAGCGTCGTCGAGCGGGACGTGGTCGGCGTTGATCCGCGTGCCGGCGGACCCCCCTTCGCCCCGGGCTGCGGGGAAGTCCCGCGCGTTGAGGTCGAAGCCGGCCCCCTGCGCCTGCTGCATCACCTGGTCGACCGCCCCGCCCATGCCGGTCGCGTCCGCGACCTGCCTGGCCCTGTCCATGAACTGCTGCGCTGGGTTGCTCACCCGTGCCCCTTCGTTCGTTCCCTGAGTTGGCCGCAGTCTCCCACAGGGGAGTTCGGCCGGACACGGGGAGAACTCCCCGTCAGCGCTGCACCCTCGTCCACCGCTGGCTGAGGAGGTCGCTCAGCGACCGTCTCGACGCCGCACCCGCACCAGGGCCAGCGGCAGGGTCAGCACGGCGAAGGCGGCGGTCACGAGGAGGGCCGCCGGGAAGCCGTACCCGACCGCGATCGCGCCGACGACGACGGACCCGAGGGCCGAGCCGAGGTCGAAGCCGACATTCCAGATCGAGCTGGCGAGGCCGATGTGCCGGCGCGTCACGGCGGCGAAGGAGATGACGAGCGTGAGGTTCTGCAGGGCCCCGTAGGCGCTGCCGAGCAGGAGGGCACCGACGAGCAGCAAGGGCACGGACTGGTCGTGGACCGCCCAGGCGATGCCGCCCATGCCGAGCACGGTCAGGAGGACGAAGGGGGCGAGGAACCGCTCGGCGCCGTGACGGTCGGCGAGGTCGCCGATGCGCCACCGGAAGATCGCGGCCATGAGCTCCATGAGGGCGAGCGCAGGGATGACGACCGCTGGGTCGCGGACCATCTGCGGGCCGAAGGTGAGCACCGCGCCGCCGGCGATGGTCACGCCGACGAGCAGGACCATCGGCCGCAGCAGGGTGAGCGCCACCCGCGGCGTGCTGGGGCCGGCCTCGCTGCCGACCGGCGCCTCGTGCGCGGGGAAGGCCTCGAGCACCCGCCCCAGGGCCAGCGCGGCGGGCACGCCGAGCAGCGGCACGGCCCCGACGGCGAAGACGACGCCGAAGTCGAGCGTCTCGGCCACCCAGGAGCCCAGGGGGAGGAGCACCACCTGGGGCCCGGCGATGGACAGGCCGTACGCGCCGACGGCCTTGCCGCGGGTCTCGGGCGTGGAGAGCTCGGCGACGGCCGCGCTCCCGGCGACGGTGAGGATGCCGAACCCGACGCCGCGTACCGCGGACAGCGCGAGGACGGCGGGGAGCGCGTCACTGGCGATGAACCCCAGCGACGGCGCGCCGAGCAGCACGAGTCCGGCGGCGAGCGCGGGACCCCAGCCGAAGCGCCGTAGCAGCGCGGGGACGGTGAACTGGGTGAGGACGGTGACGGTGAGGAGGACCCCGTTGACGAGACCGGCGCCCCCTTCGTCCGCGCCACCGTGCACGGCCCAGAGCGGGGCGACCGGCATGAGGACCGCGAAGCCGCTGAAGCCCAGGAAGGTCGCCATCAGCAGCGCGGGCATCCCCCGCGCGGTCCACACACTGCTCACTGGCAGCAGTGTCTCACCGCTCACATGCTCCCTGTCTCCAGGTACCGCTCGTGCCAGCTGAGCGCCTCACCGAGGAGGTGCGGGGTGTGGACGGCATCGGGCCGGGCCGCCTGGGCCCGCTCGAAGTAGTCGAGCAGCCCGGGCCGGAAGGCCGGGTCGGCGCAGTTGTTGATGATCCGCACCGCCCGGTGCCGGGGGGAGAGCCCACGCAGGTCGGCGAGCCCGTGCTCGCTGACGATGACCTGGACGTCGTGCTCGGTGTGGTCGACGTGGCTGGCCATCGGGACGAACGCCGAGACCGTGCCCCCCTTCGCCGTGGACGGGGTGAGGAAGAAGTTGAGGAAGGCGTTGCGGGTGAAGTCGCCGCTGCCGCCGATGCCGTTCATGATCTTGCTGCCGGCGATGTGGGTGGAGTTGACGTTGCCGTAGATGTCGGCCTCGATCATCCCGTTCATCGCGATGACGCCGAGCCGCCGGACCAGCTCGGGGTGGTTGGAGATCTCCTCGCTGCGCAGCAGGATCCGCCCCTTGTAGCTGCTGATGTTGTCGAGGAACCGCTCCACCCCGACGTCCGAGAGACCGAAGGACGTCGCCGACGCGGCGCGCACCGTGCCGCTGTCGAGCAGGTCGAGCAGCCCGTCCTGGAGCACCTCGGTGAAGGCGACGAGGTCGGTGAACTCGCTGCCGTCCAGCCCCGCGAGGACGGCGTTGGCGACATTGCCGACACCCGACTGCAGCGGCAGGAGCGAAGGGGGCATCCGCCCGGATGCGACCTCGGCGCGCAGGAAGTCCAGGACGTGGGCGGCGATGGCCTGCGAGGTCGCGTCCGGGGGGCTGAAGGGGGAGTTGCGGTCCGGGCGGTCGGTCTCGACGACGGCGACGACCTTCGCCGGGTCGACGCGCAGGTAGGGGTCGCCGATGCGCTGCATCGGGTCGGTGAGCTGGATCGGGCGGCGGTGCGGCGGCAGGGCGGCCCCGTAGTAGACGTCGTGGAACCCCTCGAACTCGCGCGGTTGCCAGTGGTTGACCTCGAGGATGACCCGGTCGGCCTGCTCGAGCCAGGTCTTGTTGTTGCCCACGGAGCTGCCCGGCACGAGCAGGCCGTTGGGCAGGATCGCGGTGACCTCGACGATGGCCACGTCGAGGTTGCCGTAGAACCCGAACCACATGTGCGGCGCGGAGTGGCTCAGGTGGGCATCGACGTAGTCGACCTCGCCGGAGTTGATCAGCTGGCGCATCGTCGGGTCGGAGTTGTACGGCAGCCGGCTCGCCACGCCCCGCGCCTCCGCGAGCACGCCGTCCGCGTCGGGTGCCGTCGAGGCCCCGGTCCACAGACCGACGCGGAAGTCCTCCCCGCGGGCGTGCGCCGCGACCATCCGGTCGTGCAGGGCCGTGGGCAGCGCCTTGGGGTACCCGGCCCCGGTGAAACCGCTCATCCCGATGTTGTCCCCGGGGCGGACGTGCTCCGCCGCGGCCTCGGCGGTGGTGACGCGGGTGCTCAGGACGGGGCAGGTGATGCGGCTCATGCGCTCATGATCTCAGCCGCGCTCACGACCCCTTCGGCCAGTCGTCGGCGACCGTCTGCCCGCCCTCGACCACCGGTTCGTCGGCAGGTGCCTCGTCGGACCACGAGTCCTGCGGTCGGTAGCCCAGGTCGAGCATCGTGTTGGTCATCGACCAGCGGCGGTTGGGGTTGTCCGAGATGGCGTAGTAGACACCGTGCTCGACCTTCGCCTCGATCGCGCAGCGCACGACCTGCGCGGCGTCGTCCTCGCTGAGCCACATGGCGTGCAGGACGTCCTCGTCGACGAGGGTCGGGTCACCGGAGACCCAGCCGATGCGCAGCGCGATGAAGGACAGGCCGTGCTCGTCGAAGTAGTACCGGCCGAGCGTCTCGCCGAAGATCTTGGACACGCCGTACAGCGAGTCGGCGCGGGGGAGCGTGTCGGGGTAGACCGGCCACTGCTCCAGGCGGTCGTACATGCCCATCGCGTGGTTGGACGAGGCGAAGACGACCCGCCGCACCCCGGCGACGCGGGCGGCCTCCAGGACATTGCGGGTGCCGATGATGTTGGCCTCGAGCACCGCGTCCCACGCGGAGTCGGGCGAGGCGGCGCCGGCCAGGTGGACGACCGTGTCGATCCCGTCCATGAGGGCGAGGACGGCGTCGTAGTCGGCGAGGTCACCGCCGAGGACGACCGGGTCCGCCGACGGGCCGGCCTCATGCCCGTGCCCGATGATCTCGAACCCGTCGCCGAGGCGCTGCGTGAGGACGGTGCCCACGTCGCCCGTCGAACCGGTGATGAGGATGCGTCGCTTCGTCATGGTCCCCACTCTGCCTCTCGCGCACGGCCGTGTCAGGTCCGGCGAGGGGCATACTCGGCGCATGAGCAGGAGTGATGACCGACCCGCCCTCGTCCGCGCGACCGAGACCGCCCACGGGCTCAAGGCCGGGACGTGGGAGAGCGTCGAGGCGCTGTCCGTCCTGGCCAGGCTCACCGGCGACGCGTCCGTGCTCGAGCGGGCCCGCGCCACGGCCGCCGGCCTGAAGCCCGGCACGTGGGAGAGTGTCCTCGCACTGACCCGGCTCGCCGAGGCCGAGCAGGAGCTCGGCTGAGGACCAGCACGAAGGGTCGTCCTGGTGCACCTGATGGCGGAATCGACCACGAGATGCACCAGGACGACTCTTGTGCACACACCGACGAGGGCGGGACCCCCGGTGATCGGGGGCCCCGCCCTTCGTGAGGTCAGACGTCGATCAGATGTCGTAGTACTGACTGACTGACCCATGCTGACCTGCGCAAACTCCGATTCGTTCAGGCGATTTGTATCCCGTTTGTAACAGCCGAGCGATTGTCGGCCCTTCAGGGGCGTTCAACTACGAAGACGTCCTCGTCCTCAAACTACCGCCTCGGTGCCGTTGGGCGCGTTGGGGACGTCGCGGGTGCCTCGGCGAGGCGGGTCCGAGCTGCGATGACGTTAACGCTGTCTGGGTGTTGAAACTGTGCGTGAACTCGCGGAGGGTGGCGCGCACTTCGCTGGCGGCTCGGAGCGGGCACCTCTCGATGCTTGGCCGTCTTGTGCTGGCCGATGCGATCCGAAGAAGCGACGAGCTCAAACCCAGCTACACCCACCGAGCCAAGTCACATGTAGTAGGCGTATCGCGGCGCCGGGCGTTCATTCGGGCCGAGGTGCTTCAGGATCCGGGACTGCTGCACGATCAGGTGACAGGTTGGGTCACGCAGCCTGAGTGGCTGGCGCGGTCATGATGGTCTCGAACTCGATGGGGGTCAACCGCCCGAGAGTGGTCTGTCGACGACGACGGTGATAGGTCCGCTCGATCCAGGTGACGATGGCGATCCGCAGCTCCTCGCGGGTGGTCCAGTGCTGCCGGTTGAGGACGTTCTTCTGGAGCAGGCTGAAGAAGCTCTCCATGGCTGCGTTGTCGCCGGCCGCGCCGACTCGGCCCATCGATCCGACCATGCCGTGACGGTTGAGCGCGTGGACGTACTTCCGGCTACGGAACTGGCTGCCGCGGTCGCTGTGGATCGCGCAGCCGGCGACATCGCCCCCTTCCAGTTGCCGCCTGGCGACAGCGTTGTTGAGCGCTGTCACTGCGAGGCGGGACTTCATCCGGTCGCTGACGGAGTAGCCGACGATCCGGTTGGAGTGGACGTCCTTGATCGCGCAGAGGTAGAGCTTGCCCTCTGCTGTGCGGTGCTCGGTGATGTCAGTGAGCCAGAGCCTGTTCGGGGCATCGGCGTTGAACTCGTGCCGAACCCGACCCTTGTCGTCGACCACGGCGCACAGGTCGTCGTGGACCGGCGGGCCGGGCTTCTTGGCCTTGCCTCGCTTGGGCTTGCCGAACGCTGACCACCAGCCCAGCTGCGAGCAGATCCGCCATGCGGTCCGCTCGGCCATCGGCTCACCGGCTTCGCGCGCCTCGTCGACCAGGAACCGGTAACCGAACTCGGGATCGTCGCGGTGGGCGTCGAACAGGGCGTTGGCGCGGTAGGCCTGCTCGAGCTCGGCGTCGGTGACCGGGTTGGCGAGCCAGCGGTAATAGGGCTGGCGCGCGATCTTGAGCACCCGGCACGTCACCGTCACGGGCACCCTGATGGGCGCGTCCTTGGCGGCCAGCTCGCGGACGAGCGGGTACATCATTTTCCCGGCAGGTTCGCCTGCGACAGGTATGCGGCCGCGCGGCGTAGGACCTCGTTCTCCTGCTCCAAGAGGCGGATCCGCTTCTTCGCCTCACGCAGCTCGGCGTTCTCACTCGCTGTCGTTCCCGGCTTCACACCGTCCTCGACATCGGCGGTCTTCATCCAGTTCGTCAGGCACGACTCGCTGATGCCGAAGTCGGCAGCGATCTGCTTCAGATGAACGCCCGGCTCACGGTTCCTCGCGACACGAACCACATCGTCGCGGAACTCCTTGGGGTATGGCTTCGGCACAGTGCACATCCTTCCAGCAGCACCCTTGGGCACCACAGATCAGATGTCACCTGATCGTGCAGCAGTCCCTCCGGCCGATCGAGTCAGCTGTGCGCAGCGTGATGGGCAACCGGCCGTCGAGTTGGGTGGCGTTCCAGTTCATCTTGGAGAGCGCGAGCAGCTCAGTCGCGATCTCGGCCGCGCTCGACTGCACGTCGGCAAGGCGGAAGGGGAGTGCCGACGGCACGTACATCCCTGGGTAAGTCCGGTAGAACGGAACGCTCCCACGGGTGTAGAGCAGGTGCCGGGTGTCAGTGAGCGACAGGAGCGTGCCTCGTAGGGTCGTCTGCTCGCCTTGCCGAAACAGCCGGGGGGAGTCCTCGCGTGGGATCCAGACGAGTTCGAGCATGGCCAGGCGCTCCGCCTCGGCGGCAGCCCGGAAGCCCTCCAACTCTTCAGGCGTGAACGAAGAGGTCTTGTGCAGCATGACGCGTGCGGGTGCCGTCTTGTGCTCGATGCGGTAACGGGCCAGCGACTGCTCAAGGAGGTCCTTGGCGTCGTCGCCGGTGAGGTGTGGCTGTCGGTCGTCCTTCGACTGAGTGGCCTGGGCGCCACGGACGATCACGCCGTCGCCGCGCTCGTTGAAAACCTGCGCCACGCTCGTCTGCAGTGTTTCGTTGTCGGTGCTCCGGTAGAAGGCGACGCCGACGTAGCAGGTCGTGAGGTCCCGGACATGGCGGGTCATCCGCCATGGCACGCCGCCGGCCTTGTAGTAGCAGGAGGTGCCGGCGGCGCCGGCGCGGCAGCTGGCGGCATCCCACCGGTTGCGGTGTACCGATGCGTCGACCGCCCCACCTCGAGCACCGATCGACACCCACCGACCTCACTGACCAGAAGGGAAGCCGACGATGACCACCTACGCCGACTACCAGCGCGACCGCATCGGCTGGTTCTTCGGCCTCTCCGGAGGCCAGCTGATGTTCCTGGCGCTGGCCAGCCTGCCG
This sequence comes from Janibacter terrae NBRC 107853, assembly GCF_001591405.1. Lineage (GTDB taxonomy): Bacteria > Actinomycetota > Actinomycetes > Actinomycetales > Dermatophilaceae > Janibacter > Janibacter terrae. Next base: position 276,806 of record NZ_BCUV01000006.1, on the reverse strand, counting down.
GCGTTCTGGGCAATCAGCCGCGGAGCGTGGTTCTCCGCGCTTCTGTTCGCCCTGGTCTGGGTGTTCCTGCTGGCCATCACCGTGATCCCGGTGCGCGGCCGCTCGGCCACCGGCTGGGTGTTCGCCTCGACGATGTACGCCGTCGGCGGCCTGTTCGGCTGGACCTCGTTCCGCGCCAAGGCCACCCAGGGCCGCGGCGACGATCTCGACACCCCGGACCTGCCCGGGGTCCTCCAGGGCGTCCAGATCCACGACGGCCCGCCGCACGGCTCGCAGCTGCAGCGCGTAGCGATCATCGAGGACCACGCCATGAAGACCTGGGCGGTCACGGCCTCGATCGTGCACCCCGGTATCGGCATGAAGGACACCGAAGAGCGCGCCCGCTACGGCGAGGCGCTGGCCGGACTGCTCGACGTCGCCGGTCGCACAGAGAAGGTCGACGAGATCCTCTTCAAGGTGCGCACCGTCCCCGAGGACGGCGCCGAGCGCGACCTGTGGGTCAACCGCCACCGCCGCCCCAACGCCCCGGAGCTGTCGGAGGTCGTCAACAGCGACCTGGCCCACGGCCTCACCCAGGCATCGGTGCGCACCGAGCAGTTCGTGACGATCGTGATCCCGGAGACCCGGATCGCGAGGTCGGCCAAAGAGTCCGGGGGCGGCTTCGAGGGCCGCTGCCGCGAGCTCTACCTGCTCATGGCCGAGATCGAGGCCCAGCTGCGCGGCCCGATGGGGATGACGACGGTGCGCTGGCTCACCAGCCCCGAGCTCGCGCTGGCCTGCCGGACCGGATTCGCCCCCGGCGACCGCGCCGGCATCGTCGAGGCCCTCTCGCTGCGGGAGAAGGACCCGAGCGTCAACGCCGACGTCCCGTGGGCGATGGCCGGCCCCTCGGGTGCCGACGCCACGGTGCGGCACTACAGCCACGACGCCTGGAACTCGGTCAGCGCCACCATCAAGCTGCCGACCCGCGGCGTCGCGATGGGTGCCCTGGCACCGATCCTCACCCCCAGCGAGTTCGGTGAGCGGCGATCGTTCGTCGTCGCGTACCCGATCGTTTCCCAGACCAAGGCAGATCGGCAGTCCGGCAACGCCGAGTGGGCCGCCGACCTGGCCGAGGGGATGAACGAGAAGCTCGGCCGCAAGACCCGCGCCAAGCAGCGCGACGAAGCCCACAAGGCCCGCGGCCTGGACGCCAAGCTGGCCCGCGGCAACTCGCTGACCCGGCCCTACGGCGTGTGCACGGTCACCGTCCCCAAGTCGATGCGGATCACCGAGTTCGGGCGCCGCCTGGACGCCTCGGTCCGACGCGCCGGGTTCGCACCGCTGCGCCTCGACCTCGCCCAGGACGTCGGGTTCGCCGCGTCCACCATCCCCCTCGGCACGAGCCTGACCCGGAGCGGAGACGCCTGATGACCACCACTCAACGGAACCGCCGTGGCGCCGATCGAGGCCGCGACATGGCTGCCCTGCTCTCCGACTTCGGGCACGACCTGCCCACGATCCCCACGCTCGCCCCGGAAGCCAAGGAGCCCCGGCTCTTCCGGTACGCGCCGCGCCGCGGTGCCGCCCGCCGCGGCCGAGGCTGGGCCGCCGCGACCGCCCCGGCGATGGCCTGGCGGATGACCAGCGACCAGGCCCCGGTGTTCTGGCCGTTCGTCTCCGCGCCCGGGCTGCCCCCGACGGGCGCGCAGATGGGCGTCGACCAGCTCTCCGGCGGCAGCTTCTACTGCGACCCGTTCGGCTGGGTGCTGCGCGACGACGTACCGGTGACCAACCCGAACATCTTCCAGTTCGCCAAGCCGGGCAGCGGCAAGTCCGGAACCACCAAGGGGTTCTGCACCCGGATGATGCCGTTCGGCTACCGCACCCTGGTCACTGGCGACGTCAAGGACGAGTACGAGTCGCTGTGCCGCGCGCTCGGTGTCGAACCCTTCGTGATCGCCCCCGGCTTCTGGGCCCGGGTCAACCCGCTGTCCATGGGGCCGCTCGGCGACGGGTGGGAGAAGCTCTCGGCCGAGGAGGCGCAGCGCCGCGCCACGATCATCTTCAAGCGGTGGCTCGTCCTGGTCCGAGGCCTGGTCGGCAGCATGAAGATCGACGACGAGCGCCGGGTGCCGTTCGGCCCCGACGAGTCCGACGTCGTGCGCAACGCTCTGGCGATCCTCACCGGCTACGCCGCCGGCAACAGCGTCCTGGCCGAGACGACCATCCCGCGGCTGTGGGACCTGCTGCGCAACCCCACCGAGGAGCTCGTCGAGGCTTGCGAGTACGCGAACACCCGCCAGTTCCTCGACGAGACCCGGTTGCTGCGCAACGCGCTCGGCGAGCTGGTCACCGGCACCCTCGCCGGCCTCTTCGACGACTTCACCAACATCGAGGTCGACTGGCGGGCCCCGATCCAGTCGTTCAGCCTCTCCCGGCTCGACGGCCTGGGCGATGAGGCCGTGGGCATCGCGCTGCTGTGCATGAACTCCTGGGGGCGTGGTCTGCGGGAGATCGCCGAGCCCGGTGACCTGCGCATCGTGGTGCGCGACGAGGTCTGGAAGCAGATGCGTCTCGGAACCGCCGCGGTGGCGAGCTTCGACGCCGACCTGCGGCTCTCACGCGGCATGGCCGGCAAGGGCGGCGACATCCAGTTCTGCAACCTCCACAAGCCCTCCGACCTGCTCTCGGTTGGCGACGCCGACTCCCAGGCCGCGATGATCGCCAAGGACCTCCTCGAGCTGGCCGACATCAAGATCCTCGGTGCCCAGAAGCCCCGTGTCGCCCGCGAGCTCGACTCCATGCTCGGGCTCGGCCCGATCGCCCAGGACCTCGTCTCCGGGTGGGCCATGCAGGACAAGGGCCGCGCCCTGTGGTGCATCGGCGACGCCACCTACAAGGTCCAGACGGTGCTCCACCCGCTGGAGAAGAAGCTCTACTACACCAACGAGGCCATCGAGTCCGCTCTTTAGAAGTTCGCGCGAATTTTGACGGTTCTGCGATGAACCTGAGCATACGCAACGGCCTCGACCCGAGGAGCGCACTCAGGTTCGGAGAGTGCGTGGGGGATGCGTGCCGCGTCCCGAATGGGCAGCCCGTCACCGGGAACCTCTCCGGGCGGGGCATCCGGGACGCATGAGGACCGGCGGGTGTGCCTGGACTGCGGCTTAACCGTTGCGGGTTCCCGCTGCGGTCATTCCATGCGTGGGTATGCGACGCCGGCAGCGCCGCGTTGGTCGACGTACCTCGAGGCGAGGATGGCTGGGCTACGAGTGGTCGATTGACCCGGGCGACGCGGTGGCGTGGATTGCAACTTGGCTCACGTCCATTTGACATGCGCGGTAGGATTCGCGTGATTTGCTACGCATTGGAAGTGAGTTCAACACTGTGCCATCATCATTCCGGCCAGCATCTCCGCCCGAGTGTTCCGCCTCGACCGATCGACGTCGGGAGGACCTTACGAGACCGTCAGGAGCAGTGTCGATGTCCTTTTCGATCCGGCCAGTCAGGCAGCGCCAGTTGCCTGCGAGGATGGCAGTACTCATCGGCACCCGGACAGAGCTTGCCGCGCCGCTGATCGCGGACCGCCATTGCCTATCAGCGGCCGGGCGCGCTCAGAGTCTTGCTCTCAGCCTGTGAGCGCAGTCGACGTCGCTCTTGTGGCGATCGGGCTGGTCATCTTGGTCGGTGGCGGTGAGCTTCTGGTGAGGGGGGCATCGGATCTCGCGGCTCGTGTCGGCCTCTCCTCGCTGGTCATCGGGTTGACGGTGGTGGCCTTCTCCACGTCGTCGCCAGAGATGGCCGTCACTGTCGGCGCGGTCTTGGAAGGGCAACCCGACCTGGCGGTCGGCAACGTTGTGGGCAGCAACATCGTGAACGTCCTACTGATCCTGGGTGCCTCCGCGCTGCTCCTACCGTTGACGGTGCGCGCACAGTTGATTCGTCTGGACGTGCCGGTGATGGTCGGGGTGTCAATGTGCTTGTTGCTGCTGTCGCTGGACGGCCGCCTGAGCCTTGCTGACGGGTTCTTTCTGGTCACGGTGATAGTCGTCTACACCGCGGTGTCGGTCGTTGTGGGGCGACGCAGTGCGCCGTATGTCCGCGAGTCAACAGTGGGCGAGAAGGAACGACCGGTGTGGCTGCTCCTCCTGGCGGTGCTCGGCGGGGTGGCGCTGTTGGTCGTCGGAGCGCAGCTGCTGGTCGAGGGTGCGGTCGGCATCGCTGAGGGGTTTGGGGTGAGTGGCCTGGTGGTCGGGCTCACGGTGGTTGCGGTAGGTACCTCGCTCCCTGAGCTGGCGACGTCCCTCATTGCTGTTCGACGCGGTGAGCGCGACCTGGCGGTCGGCAACATCGTCGGCAGCAACATCTTCAACATCGCTGCTGTGCTGGGCGTCGCCGCCTTGGTGGCCGATGACGGGGTACCGGTCGCAGACGCGGCCGTGGCCCTCGACATCCCGCTCATGATCGCCGCAGCGGTCGCGCTGCTGCCCGTGGCTTTCACCGGGATGGCTATCGCCCGTTGGGAGGGCGCGCTGTTCGTCGGGTTGTACGCCGCGTTCACCGCTTACGTGGTGCTGGCAGCCACCGAGCACGACGCGCTCGGGGGCTTCACGGCCGTGATGATCTGGTTCACCTTGCCGTTGGTCGCGATCACCTTGGTCGTCCTCGGGGCCTACGAGATTGGTCGGCGTCGCGCGGCTCGCGAGCCGCTGGCGCCGTCCTGAGGCTCCGGATGTCCGACGAGCGTCACGACCCGAGGAGGCCGACGTGCTGCTCGCCCTGAGCGCCTTGACGGTCTTGGCCGTCCTGGCTCCGCTCCTTGCCCGCTTGGGCTTGGGCCGGGAGCTCGGCTACGTGTTCGCCGCTGGTTTCGCGGGGGTCGCGATCCTGATCGCGTTCCACGTGCCGCAGATCCTTGACGGGGGCACGGTCGAGACCTCCATGGACTGGTTGCCGTCGTTGGGGGTCTCGTTCGCCCTGCGGCTCAACGGACTCTCGTCGCTGTTCGCGTTGATGGTGCTCGGCGTAGGCGCCTTGATCATGGCCTACTGCCCTCGCTACTTGAGCTCGCACGATCCCCATGGGGCCATCTACGGACTGCTCACGCTGTTCGCGGCCGCCATGCTGGGGCTGGTGCTTGCCGCCGATGTTGTGCTCCTCTTCGTGTTCTGGGAGGCCACCACCTACTGTTCCTTCCTGCTGCTCGGGCTGGCCGGGGGCCGGGCCACCCGGCCGGCCCGGCGGGCTCTGCTGATCACCGCAGCCGGCGGTCTGGCCCTGCTGGTAGCCGTGGTGCTCCTCACCGTGGTCACCGGGAGCACGGCAATCAGCGACATCCTGGCCGACCGCGAGGTGATCCTCGCGTCACCGCTGGCATTGCCGATCGGCGCCCTGATCGCGTTCGCCGCGTTTACCAAGTCGGCCCAGGTGCCGCTGCATTTCTGGCTACCCGGTGCGATGGTGGCGATGACCCCGGTCAGCGCCTTCCTGCATGCGGCGACGATGGTCAAGGCCGGTGTGTACCTGCTGATGCTGGTCTCGCCCATCTTCTCGGGCGTGCCCGCATGGTCGGCGCTCCTGGTCTCGATCGGATTGACCTCGGCGTTGTGGGGCGCCTTCATGGCCCTGCGCCAGCACGATCTGAAGGCCATCCTCGCCCACTCGACCGTCAGCCAGCTCGGGCTGCTGGTTGCCGCCATCGGCGTCGGCACCCCGATCGCTCTTGCCGCCGCTATGCTCCACACCATCGCCCACGCGCTGTTCAAGGCGACGTTGTTCATGCTCGTCGGAATCATCGACAAGGAGGCAGGTAGTCGCGACATCCGGGAGCTGTCCGGGCTGTGGCGGGTGATGCCGGTGACCGCGACGATGACAGCGCTGGCCGGACTCTCGATGGCCGGCATCGTGCCGATGCTCGGCTTCGTGAGCAAGGAATACCTCTTCCAAGGAATCTTCCAGGCCGACTTCGCCCCAGCGGCGGGGCTGGTCGCCGGCTCGATCGCAGTCGCCGCATCGGCGCTGACCACGGCCTACGGGCTGCGCATCGTCTACGGCGCTTTCGGCGGCAGCATTCACCAACCCGGCCTCTACGAGCCGTCGCCGGCGTTCCTGGCCCCTGCGGCGATCGCGGCGTTGGCCGGGTTGGTCCTGGGCGCCGGCATCGACTTGTTGAACCCGCTCGTGGCACGAGCCGGCGCCGATGTCGTGCCTGGCGAGCCATTGGGGGCGTTCCAGTTCTGGCACGGACTCAGTCCTGAGATCGTCATGTCCGTCATCGCATTCAGCTCTGGGCTGATGCTCTTCCTGCGTCGACACCAGGTGGACCGACTGCTCGACCGGGTCGTGGTTCCCGACGCCGGGGCAGCGTTCGACCGGGCCCACGCCGGACTGATTGCGTTCGGATACCGGGTCGGGCAGCCGGACCGCGCGGGCGGGACGATGAGCCACCTTGTCCGGCCCCTTGGTGGCGTCGTTTTTCTCGCGGCAGTCGGATTCGTGACGCTGCGCAACCTCCCGCCGGTGCGACCCGCCGACACGGTGGGTGACTGGGTGGTGGTCGGCTTGTTCGCTCTCGGCGTCGCGGCCGCCGTGGTCGCCCGTGACACCCTCGCGGCCGTTGCTGCGCTCGGGTTCGTCGGCTTGCTGATGGCGGCCCTGTTCGTGACCGCTGGCGCGCCGGACGTCGCGCTGACCCTCGTGCTGGTCGAGGTGTTGACCGCCGTCGTCGTGGTCTGGGTGCTGCGTCGGCTGCCGGCGCGGTTGCCCACCGGGGACGGGCCGCGAGTGCCGTGGTCGGTGCTGCTCGCGCTCGCCTGCGGGCTCGCCGCCGCATCGGCGACGTACGCCCTGACCGGGCGGCGAGGTCCGTCAACCGCCTCGTCGTTCTTTCTCGACAACGCCGAGGCGGCGACCGGAGGCACCAACGTGGTCAACACCATCCTGGTGGACTTCCGGGCGATGGACACCCTTGGCGAGGCAGTCGTTCTCGGCGCGGTCGCGCTCGGGCTGCTCGCTCTGCTCGGCTCCACCGCCGCAGATGATCACACCCCGGAGCCACCCGCCGACGCCGACCATCTCAGCGCCGCCGCATCGGTGTTCCTCCAAGTGAGCGCACGGCTGGTCGTGCCGGGCGCGGCGCTGGTGGCTGCCTACCTGCTCTACGTCGGCCACGACGCCCCCGGCGGAGGATTCATCGCCGCCCTCGTCGCAGGCGCCGCGGCCGCGACCCACCAGATCGCACACGGACGGCTACCGAGGTGGTCGCGACCTGAGCTGCTAGTCGGGAGTGGGATCTTGGTCTCCCTCGGCACCGGACTGCTGGCGAGCGCCAAGGGCGAGGCTGTGCTGGCGCCGTTCAAGCTGCCCGGACTGGACGCGGTCGGTGTCGGCTCGGCACTGCTGTTCGACATCGGTGTCATGCTCATGGTCCTCGGTATGCTGACGGCCGCCCTCGACCGCTTCGCGGCGCGCACCCACCGGCCCGAGTCGTCAAGGGTGCACCCGTGACCGCGGCGATCATCGTCGGCCTGCTGGTGGCCGGCGGGGTGTGGTTCCTCGCACAGCCCGGGCTCCTGCGCGTGATCCTCGGATTCGTGCTCCTGGGCCATGGCGTCAACGTGCTGTTGCTGGCGTCGGGTGGTCTCGATCGCCGCCGGGCGCCCTTCGTCGGCGATGGTGCCGGGGACCCCGCCGCCTTGGCGGACCCGCTGCCACAGGCCTTCGTCCTGACCGCCGTGGTGATCACGTTCGGGGTCAGCGTCTATCTGCTGGCGATCCTGCGCGCGGAGTCCGTCGAAGACCCGGACGTGAGCGCAGCAGATGACATGGACGAGACGGACGAACCGAGCGCGGGCCGATGAGCCCGATGCTGCTGGCGCTGCCGGTCTTCGCTCCCTTGGCAGGCGTCGGAATGGTCCTGCTCCTGTCCCGACGCGGCGCGGGCTCGGCGGGTGCCCCGCCAAGGATCGCTCGAGCGGTCGGGTGGGGCGTCACGGTCGTTGTGCTGGTGGCGTCCATGGTGTTGCTGACCTCCGCCCTCGACGGGGACATAGCGACCCTGCGGCTCGGGGGCTGGCCGTCCGGCATCGCGATCGTGCTCGTCGCCGATGTCCTCGGCGCCCTCATGATGGCGGTCACGTCGCTGCTGGTGCTGCTGAGCCTCGTTTTCGCGGCTGCGACAGGCGAGGACGACGGCCACTTCGTCGCGTTGGCCCTGGTGCTCTCCACCGGTGTGTACGGCGCGATGCTCACCGGCGACCTGTTCTCGTTGTTCGTGTTCGTCGAGGTGATGCTGGTTCCGAGCTACGTGCTCCTGATCCGATCCGGAGGGCGGCGTCGGCTGGCGGCCGGACAACGCTACGTCAGCGTCAACCTGCTCGCCTCCACCCTGTTCCTGGCTGGCGTCGGCCTGCTCTACGGCGTCACAGGCACCGTCGACCTCGGCGAGCTGGCAGGTGCTGCCCGCAACCCGGCGGCTGCGCTCGCGACCGCAGTGGTGCTGTTGGCCCTGGGGATCAAGGCCGCGATCGTGCCCCTGCACAGCTGGCTCCCGAGCAGCTACGCCGTAGCCGGCCCCGCCGTGGTCGTACTCTTCTCCGGTCTTCTCACCAAGGTTGGTGTCTATGCGCTGTTCCGGATCTATGCCGTCGTGTTCGACGGCGACCGACGCTGGTTGTGGATCTTCCTCGTCCTCGGGCTGCTCACCATGGTGGTCGGCGTCCTCGCTGCACTGGGGGAGCGCTCCGTTCGATCTGTGTTGACCTTTCACATGGTCAGCCAGATCGGCTACATGCTGCTCGGCCTGGGGTTGTTCACCACCGCCGGGTTGGCGGCCGGCATCTTCTTCCTCGTCCAGTACGTCCTGGTCAAGGCAGCGCTACTGATGTGCGCCGGCGCCATCGAGGTCCGCCACGGCACCGACGAGCTGCGTCTCTTGGGCGGAATCGGCCGCACGGAACCCGTGCTCGCGGGGGCATTCGGGATCTCCGCACTGGCACTGGTCGGTGTCCCGCCGCTCTCCGGCTTCGTCGCCAAGCTGAAACTCGTGCAGGCAGCCGTCGCCGAGCACCAGTACGCCGCAGTGGCAGCGGTGGCGGTCGTCAGCCTGCTCACCTTGGTCTCGATGCTGAAGTTGTGGAACGCCATCTTCACCCAGCCCGAGCCCCAGCCCGAGTCCCAGCCCGTGACGAGACCGGGTGCTGGCCCGTCGACCGAAGCAACGATCATGGTGGTCCCGTCGCGCTCTGGTCCGATCCTGCCCCCGGCCGGTGCGATCGCGTCGCGGCCGCTGCTGCTGGCCCCCGCGGTCGTCCTGGCCGGGGTGGCGGTGTCGCTCGGCCTCGCTGCGGAGCCGCTGCTCGTTGTCTGCGAGCGGGCGGCCGATGGTCTGGTCGACGTCGGAACGTATGTCGAGGCGGTGACCTCGCCATGACCGGGGCCCGTGCTCCTCGTCCTGTCCGCATGGCTCTGTTCGTGGTGGTCTACGGGTGGCGCTACCTGAAGGCCAACGTGCAGGTCGCAGCGACCATCCTGACGGGCCGGCCCCGGCTCGCGCCGGCCCTGGTCGAGGTGCGGCTGCGGTGCCGGACCGACGCAGAGGTGGCCGCCTACATGGGCTTGATCACCCTGACTCCCGGCACTATGGCCGTCTCCCTCAGTCCTGACCGCGCGCGGCTGATCGTGCACGGCATGCACGCCTCCGACACGACGGCATTTCGCGCAGACCTGGCGCGGCTCGAGGCGGAGCTGCTTGACGCCGTCCGCCGGCTGGAGCGGGGCGGCACGGCCCCCAACGGAATGGAAGAAGGGTGAGTGACGTGGAGCCGTCTCTGGGCTCGGTGCTGGACCTTGCGCTGTTGGTGCTCGCAGGCACGCTCGTCGCGGCCATGGTGCGGATGGTGCGCGGCCCCACCGACGCCGACCGGGCACTGGCGGCCGACGTTGGCTTCGCGGTTCTCATCGCCGCCGTGGCGCTCCTGGCGGCGCGACTCGACGAGCCGACCCTCTACAGCCTCGTCATGGTGGCAACCCTGGCCGGATTTCTCACCACCGTCGCGCTTGCGCGGCTGGTCGATCGGCGTTCGCCGTGAGTGCCCAGGAGCTGGCCGCTGGAGTGCTGGTGCTCGTGGGCGTCGCGCTGTTCGCGAGCGCCGCGGTAGGACTGCTGTGGCTGCCCGACGTATACGCCCGAATCAACGCGGCCGCGAAGGCCGCCGGACTTGGCGTGGTCAGTGTGTTGCTCGGCGTCCTGATCCTCGACCCGAGTCCGGCCTCGGTGATCACTCTCAGCCTCGCGATCGTGCTACAGCTGCTCACCGTGCCTATTGCCGGCATCGCCATCGCCGAGGCGGCCTGGCTCTCGAGAGCCCCTCGGACACCAAGCACCCAGGACGAGCTCGAATCTCCACCCTGAAGGTCGTGCAGCCCGTGAGGGGCGAGTTGGTGGTCGACGAGCGAGTGGGCCAGCGCGGGAACTGACGTAGCCACGCTCGCGGAGTGCCGTGATGACTTGGCCGTCAATCGCTGACCTGGGTCAGGTTGGGTACGACAGCCGAGTCCTTTCGGCGGCCAGGACGGAGAGCACGATTTTGAACGAACCAGAGTTCGTGATAACGTTGTCGCATGTGGGCTTGGGGGGTCCATCGCTGGATGAGACGCTCCTGACGCGTTGAACGTGCCCAGCTCGGGCTTCACTCCGGTGGCGGCTCGACCCGTTGATCCGGTTCCCGGCCGGCGCCCGCGCCTACTGCGACGGTGGTGATCTGCATGGTTGACCTTCGTGTCCTCGGCTGGCGAGCGATCCGGTCTCGTCGGTGGTCTGCTCGTGTCCTTGGTGTTGGGCGGGGATGGACCTGACATGAGCACAGACGAAGTTCTGATGGTCGCCGTGGGCTGGGTGCTCTTCGGGCTCGCCGTCGGGCTGTGGATGGCTCGTCGCGGACACGACCCCAGGTGGGCGGTCATCGCGGTGGCGTTCGGTCCGATCTTCGTCCCGATCGCGTTCGAGCGGGTCGAACGGCGTCCCCGTCTGGTCGTGCCGGGCCCGGCGTCACCCGGACAGGAGGCTGAGGCCGCGGACGGGCCCCGGGTGCTAATCGGTCTGGATGGCTCGGTGGAGGCGCAAGCGGCTCTCGACCGGGCGAACGATCTCCTCGGGTCTCATCTCGGACTGCTCGTGCTGGCGGAGGTGGTGTGCCACGACGCGACCGAGGATGCCAGCTACGCAGACATCGATGCCGCAACGCATCGGTTGAGGTCGTCAGCCGCACGGGTCCGCGGCGTCGGTGGCCAGGTAGGTTTCGCGGTGTTGGCCGGTCCGCCTGGTGAAGCCCTGCTGTGGTTTGCCGAGGACCGGGGCATGGATCTGATCGTGGTGGGACGCCGGGGTCGTGGACTGTCCACACGCCTGCTCGGCAGCGTCTCGTCGTGGTTGGTTCGCCACTCCCGTCTGCCGGTCCTGGTGGTCGAGTCTCGCTCACAGGCAGGCCGCGCCCGCTGGCAACGGCAGCGGCCGGGGGGTGCTCGTCGAGGTCGCTTGGGGTAGGCCGCTTGGGATGGGGGTGCGACCGGTGACCCCCTGGATTGGCGCGTGGGCTGCGTCCCGAGGCCGGCGCGCGTCTCTCGACTTGATCTGTCCGTGCAGCGACGTCCCGCTGGCATGATGAGATTTCTCCGACCCACGACAAGCCGCCCGATACGCTGGCAGGCTTCTGGCGCCGCTCAGTGCTCTCGCGGCCCCTGTGGTCATTGAAGGCCTTTCGCCGATGATGCGGTGGCAAGTGCGTCGTCGCACGGCGGCACCACCGTCAAGCCGATCCACGGCGCACCCCTTTGCAGCAGTCCGTATTCCGCCGCACCATCCTCAACCCCTGGTTTCGAGTCGTCCTCAGGTCGAATCCTTCCGTGCCGAACCCTTGAAAACGATGACGAAAGCATGAATACTGGTTCGTGCAATGGGGAGTATCCCCGTGGCGGGCTTCGTCAACACGGTGCCAACGGCTCCCGGAGCCCGGTCCCGCCAGGGACGGGAGAGACCATCCGCAGCGAGACGTAGGAACGGCTCGCCGAGATTCGGGTGGCGTCCATGATGTTCAAGATTCAGGTCTCCGGTCGGACCCAAGGGGCGTGGCCAACCTGGTTCGCCTCTCCAGGTGGTCGTCTCGTCAGTGCGGTCCGACGCATGGTCGTAGCGACCAAACCGCGGACGCCCCGCCAGCGGTGGATGTGACCGCCCCGGCGAGCGGCTCCGTCATCCTTGGCGTCACTGGCGGGCGAGGGCCGAGAGGGGTACTGCGATGGCCTGGACCCTGATGGCGTGGGCCGTCGTCCTCCTGCACCTGGCGTTCCTGGTCTTCCAGATGCTCGGCGCCCTGCTTGCCCTCGTGTCGCGGGTGTGGTTCGTCCCGCACCTCGCCGTGGTGTCGTGGGGGGTCGGCATCGTCATCACTCAGGGCAGCTGTCCCCTGACGGTGCTCGAGAAGGACCTGGTCGAACGCGCCGGTGGCACGCCGTACTCCGGTTCCTTCCTCGACCACTACGTCTTCGGGATCCTGCTCCCCGACGGCACCCAGACCTTCGTGTACGCGACCCACCTGGTGGTCATCCTCGCGACGTACGCCTACGTGGTGTTGCGGCTCCGACGGCGTGCGGAGCAGGGTGCCGGCGAACGAGCCGCGACGGCGAGCGCGAGCTCACCAGGAGCCGAGCCCGGGTGATGGACACCGCGCTGGCGGACCGCCCGGCAGCGCCCGGTCCCGCGAATCGGCCCGGTCGTTCGTACGACGAGCGCGTCACCACGCGTGTCCTGTGGCTGACCTGTGCGGCTGTAGTGGCGGTTCGCTCGGTCTTCGTGGCCCAGCCGATTCGTTCCGATGAGGGTGGGTGCCTGCATGCTGCGCGCCACTGGGCGCCGGGCGAGGGCGAGTTCATCTACGGCGACTTCCACGTCGACCGGCCGCCGTTGCTGATGGCGTTCTTCCGCCTGGCGGCCCTGTGGGACACCGACGCGGCGATCCGGGTCATCACGATCCCGGTGGTCGTGGCGATCGTGCTGGCGACCGCTCGCGCCGCCGGCCTGCTGGCCGGCCCGGTCGCGGCGAGGTGGGCAGCGGTGGTGACGGCGGCTCTGATGTGCTCCCCGGCGCTGGCGGCCGATCAGGCCGACGGCGTGATGTTCGCGCTCCTCTTCGTCACGGGTAGCATCGCCGCGATTCTGCACGGTTGGCGAGCCGGTGACCTCCGCACGACCGTCGGCTGGGGGCTGGTCGCCGGTGTGCTCGCTGCCGCTGCGCCGTTGGCGAAGCAGAACTTCGTCGACGCGTTCGCCTTCGCCGGGGTGCTGATCGCGGTCTCGGCGCTGCGGCATCCGGGGTCTCGGACGCGGCTCGGCACGCTGGCCGCCGGCTTCGGTGCGGGCACCGTCGTCGTCGTCGCAGCGCTGGCGGCGTGGGCCCACCTCAAGGGGGTCGCGATGGACGTGATGTGGGAGGACGTGATCGCCTTCCGTGTCGAGGCGGGACAGGTGCTGGCCGCGTCCCACCACTCGGCACCGATGGAGCGCGCTCGGCTCCTCGTGCTCGCCGCCGTGGCCAGTGCGGCTGTGCCTGTCGTGATGACCTGGCTGGTTGGGTTGCTGCGTCGGCCTCGCCCTCTCGCGGCCGAGCAGTGGGCATTGCTCGCCCTGCTCGGGTGGAGCGCGATCGGCATCGTGGTCGGGGGGAGCTACTGGCTGGACTACCTGCAGGCGTTGGCTCCCGCTGCGGGCCTCGCGGCGGGTCTGGTGAGCGCCGGCCGTGGCGCCGGGCGGCGGCTGATGCGCGGCTTGGCGCTGTGGGCGGCGGTCGCGTCGCTGGGGGCAGTGGCCACCACCACGCTCGCCTACCAGGCCTCGCCGCGGCTGTGGTACCCCCAGCTCATCGGCGGGTGGGTGGCCGACTCCGCCGAGGAGGGCGACACGATGGTGGTCGCGTACGGGAACTCGCAGGTCGTGGAGGCGGCCGACCTGCCCACTCCCTACCCCTACCTCTGGAGCCTGCCGATGCGGACCCTCGACCCGGACCAGCAGCGCCTCGAGCGCCTGCTCGACGGACCCTCGCGGCCGACCTGGTTCGTCGTGTTGAACGGGGTGAACTCGTGGGACATCGATGACGACGGCCGACTCCGCTCCATGATCGAGGAGCACTACGAGCCGGCCGCCACGATCTGCGGGTACAACGTCCTGGTCCGCGCCGACGTCGAACGGCGACTCGCCGACGCTCCGAACTGCGGCAGCAGCCAGTGGTGAGCTCCAGTGGTGAGGTCAGCTGGCAAGGGTGCCGGCGAACACCTGCCAGGACAGCGCTGACTTCGCGACGAGGCTGAGCAGGATGTAGACCCGTTCGCCGAACAGGTAGTCGCGCCACCGTCCGAGGCCGCGGTACTGCAGCCATTGGTTGAGGGCGAAGACGTTGAAGAAGGCGAAGAGCGACACGAAGATGCCGTAGACGAAGGCGGGCGGCTCGGCCCCGGAGGTGGACTGCGGTGACACCAGGTAGACCGTGATCGCGAGCCACGGCACGATCCCGGCGGCACACCCGAAGATGAACGGCAGCCAGCCGCGCGAGCCCGGGTCCTCGTAGTGCTCTTGGAGCCACCCGAACAGGATCATCGAGGCGTTGACGCCGAACAGCGCCAGCAGGGCCGCGACGTCGGAGATCCCGACCAGCTGGGCGATCAGCACGATCATCAGCGACGAGGACACGGAGTACTCGATCCAGCGAGCCCGGTTGCGGCGTCGGGCGAGGTCGGCCCGGTAGCCGGCCCCCCAGGTGGTGGTGACGACGACGTGGGCCAGCGCGGACAACAGGAGGAACGCTGCCACCGCGGCACCGGTTGGGACGTCGAAGAGAACGACCTGCTCCTCCGGCGTCGTTCCGGGTGGGCCGGCGAGGTAGGTCCCGGTGACTGGGAGTGCGAAGCTGGTGGCCAGGGCGAGGACCGCGACGGCCTGGGCGAGGTGGAGCACGGCTGCTACCAGGTTGTCGCGTCGCAGTTTCGGAGCCAAGGCTTCCACCTCGGGAGCAAGCGGATCGGGAGATGGTTCGCGGTGCTGGCCGGACATGGTCGCTCCTCGTGTGCGGGACTTGACTTCCGAAGTGTGCTTCGTGAATACTGTAGCGCATGAGGGGAGTACCCCACCCTCGCTGACATCGACAGTTCGACCGGCCCTGCCCGGTCCGGTGCGGCGGTCGCCAGGTCCACGGACCGGGCGGCGGGGGAGACCTCCAACGTCACGCTCGGCTGTTGGTCGAGTGGTCACGCTGGAGGTATAGCTGTCATGGATGTTCCCTTCTGGGCCTGGGCGGCGGTGCTGGGCGTCATCGTCGTGATGCTGGCGATCGACCTGTTCGCCCACCGCACCGCTCACGTCGTCGGTGTCAAGGAGGCTGCCGCCTGGTCCGCGGTCTGGGTCAGCCTCGGCCTGACGTTCGGCGGCATCGTCTGGTGGGCCTACGGCGCCCAGGCCGGCGGCGAGTACTACGCCGGGTACCTGATCGAGAAGTCGCTGGCGGTCGACAACGTCTTCGTCTTCGCGCTGATCTTCACCTACTTCGCCGTGCCGCGGGAGTACCAGCACCGGGTCCTGTTCTACGGCGTCCTCGGGGCACTGGTCTTCCGGGCGATCTTCATCGCCGGTGGCGCGGTCCTGATCGAGAACTTCGCCTGGATCCTCTACCTCTTCGGCGCCTTCCTCGTATACACGGGCTGGAAGATGTTCCGCCACCGCGACGACCAGATGGACCTCTCGCGCAACAAGCTGCTGGCACTGGCCAAGAGGAAGATCCCCTCGACGGAGGAGTACCACGGGCAGAAGTTCTGGGTGAAGCAGGCGGGCAAGTGGGTGGCCACGCCGCTGTTCTTCGTCCTCATCATGGTCGAGACCACTGACATCATCTTCGCCGTCGACTCCATCCCCGCGATCTTCGCCGTCACCCAGGACCCGTTCCTGGTCTTCACCAGCAACGCCTTCGCCATCCTGGGCCTTCGAGCGATGTACTTCCTGCTCGCCGATCTCATCGACCGCTTCATCTACCTCAAGGCCGGCCTCGCCGCGATCTTGGTCTTCGTCGGCATCAAGATGCTGCTCCTCGACGTCTACAAGGTTCCGATCTGGCTCTCCCTCGGCGTGATCGCCAGCTGCATCGCCGTTGCGGTCATCGCCAGTCTCCGCGCGACTCGTGACCAGGCCACCGTCGCCCCCCACGCGACGCCGGCCCACGCGTCCGACGAGGACGAGGTGCTGCGATGAGCCCCCGCACGCGTCCCAAGGCGGGCGGTTCGCCGGTGGCGCTGAGGACCAGGGACATCGCCGACCTGGCGATCACCTCCGGCTTTCCGTGCATCTCGGTCCTCCTGCCGACGAAGCCGTCCCCGCGCATGACCAGGGAGGACCGGTCGAGGTTGGACGACCTGGTCCGAGACGTGGAACACACGCTCGCCGAGCGTGGCGTGATGAACCGGTCCGCGCTGCTGGACAAGCTGGCCGAGCAGGTCGACCGCGCGGGAGACCAGCCGACCGACCTGGGGCTGTGCATCTACGTGAACCGGGCCGTCGCCCGCTCGTTCCGGCTGCCACAGTCGGTGACCGCCCGGGCGGTGGTGGAGAGCACCTTCGCCACTCGGCCGCTCATCGCGGCCCTGCACCGCATGCCACCCCACGCCGTGCTGCTGCTACACCCCACGTGCGCCCACCTGTACGCCTCCGAGGACGGCGGACTGCGCCCAGTGGGACGGTCCGAGCCGTTTGGCTCGGGGCGGCCGATCCGGGTGCCGGGTGCCGGACAGCCGGGCGCCGCCGAGGCCCGAACGGAGCTGATGGCCAGGTTCCTGCGCAAGGTCGACCGGATGCTGGGCGACTACCGGGCCGACCACCCGAGCCCGCTCGTGCTGGTGGGTCCGCCGCGGTTGCTCGAGGAGTTCTGCTCCCTCAGTGCCAATCTGGAGCGGCTCGCCGGGCGGGTTGATGACCGCGACTGCGCCACGGCCCTCGACCTGGCCCTGGCCGGCATCACGTCCGTCGAGGCGTACCTGCGGACACGACGCGACGACGCACTCGCGCTGCTGCGCCAGGCAGAGTCGGATCGACCCACGGACGTGGCCTCGGGCATCGAGCAGTGCTGGCGGGCCCTCGGGCGACGCCTGCCCGCGATGCTGCTGGTCGAGGAGAACTTCATCAGTCCAGGCACGACGGCACCCGGACGCGGGGCTCCTGCGAACTCCTCAGGGAACGCCTCCGGGGATGCCTCCGGGGCCGGCGACGTGCATGACTTGGTGGACGACCTGATGGAGCAGGTGATCTTGATGGGCGGCCAGCTGGCGCTGGTGGCCGACGGCGACCTCGCGAACCATGACCGGATTGCGCTGGTCCTGCGGCGCTAGTGCCAACCTTGACACCGCAGCACGATTCACGTAATCTGATGCGTAAGAAACCCTTGAAGGGGAGTACCCCACCAACCGGCCATCGTCACTCCGGTCGTCCTGCGACCCGGTGGCCGACCACACCTCCCGGGGTGTGGCGGGGAAGACCTTCCGACCACTGTCGGGAGGCATTCTCCGTGAATACTCAGCTACTTCGTGACCGGCTGAAGGATCGGCGCCGTCCGCCCGGGCGGGTCGGCCCTGCGGGGTGGCGGCGATGACGGCCCTGACCGCGACCCGGACCGAGCTGCTGCGGCGTCGCTCGGCGATCGCCTTCGCGGCCCAGGGCCGTGACCTTCTGGTCGACAAGCGGATGGCCCTGGTGCGCGAGTTGCACCGTCTCGACGCAGACGTGTCCGCCCAGCGTGAGGCCGCCGCCGTCCTCGCCCGGGAGGCTCGCGCGCTGCTCGACGAGAGCACCGCCGACGAGGGCCCGGCCGCCGTCGCGGCGGTCGCGTCGGGTGCGGCCAACGGCGTCGTCGCCGAGCGCGAGGACCGCATGGTGGTCGGCGTGCGGGTCGTGACGGTGCAGGCCAACGACCTGCGACGGACGGCCGAGGAGCGCGGCGCGGCACCGGTGCTGGTGGCCCCGTCGATCGAGGCGGCGGCGGAGGCCTACGAGCGGTACCTCGAGCACGTCCTGCGCTTCGTGGCCCTCGAGGCCACGGTGCGCCGGCTCACCGAGGAAGTGGCCCGCACCACGCGCCAGGTCAACGCGCTCGAGAACGTCGTCATCCCCGGACTCGAGGAGGAGGCCGCCCACATCACCGCGGTCCTCGAGGAGCGCGAGCGTGAGGAGCACTCCCGCCTGAAGCGGGCGCGGGAGCGACGTCGCGTCCCGCAGGACCGACCGGCACCGGACCATCCTCCCGTGCCGCGACCCGACGAGGAGGAACGGCGATGACGCAGATGCAGGATCCGGCCGCGATGCGCCAGGTGCGCGAGCTAGAGCGGCTTATCGAGGCCCGTCTCGAGGAGGCGCGGCAGAGCAACGCCCGCGTTGTCGCGGCCCGGGAGCAGGCGGAGCTCCTCGTGGGGGAGTTCGCCGCGGAAGCCGCCGCGGAAGCCGACCGCCTGTCCGCGCGTATCTTGCAGGAGGCACGCGAATGGGTACAGGCCGACGAGGCCGAACAGCAGCGGATCGGCGTCGAGGTGACGCAGCGGGCCGTGCGCCTGCGGGAGGAGCTCGTCGCCGCCACCGTCGCCGCCGTCCTGACCGTTGCCCCGACCGTGACCCCGCCCGTGGCCCCGACCGTGGCCCCGACCGTGGCCCAGCGGGCCGACCGGACCCCGAAGGCGAGCCGATGATCCGCCGACTGCACCACGTCCAGCTCCTGGGCCGACGCGAGCAGCTGCTCGAGACGGTCGAGTCGCTCCAGCGAGCCGGGGTCGCCGAGGTGACGCCATCCGGGGCGCCGACCGGCAGTGCGGACAAGGCTGCGGACCCGGTTGCAGACCCGGCTGCGAACAAGGGTGAGGACCGTATGGCCAGGCGGGACCTGCTGGCCCGGGTGCAACGCCTGCTGGAGTGGGCGCCGTCAGATGCCTCGTTGGCACGCGAGTCGCCACGCCGGAGCGCGGACGCCGCACCGGTGGACCCGCGCGACGCCGACGTCAACATCGCGACGCTCGAGCTCGAGGTCGAGTCCCTGCGCGGGGCCCAGGCCTCGCTGGAGGAGGAGCGCGACGCGCTGGCGCGCTACGTGGACGTCCTCGCCCAGCTCGAGACCCTCGTGCCGGAGCTGACCTCGCTCTCCGATGCCGAGCTCGAGCTGCTGGGACTGGCGATGACCGCGCTGGTGCTCGACGACCCGGCCGGGGCCGTGGTCGGACTGCTCGAGACCCAGCTGCGGCAGCTCGCCGGCAACGGGTTCATGCTCCGCAGTACGGACGCCGGCCGCGCCCGCGGCTGCCTCCTGGTGGTGGCCCGCGACCGGCTGCCCGAGGTCCTCGGTCTCATGGGCGCGGATGAGATCAGCCGGGTCGAGGTACCCGAGGACTACGCCCACCTGTCCCTGCACACCACGCTCGTGCGGATGCGCGCCCGGCTCGTCGACCTCCAGGCCGACCTCGACGCCGTCCGCGCCGACCTCGACGCGCTCTGGCTCCGCGAGGCCCCCGGGCTGCGCGCCGCCGCGCGTGCGCTGCTCGTGCTGACCGAACGCGACGCCGCGGTCGCGGCCGCCGCGCTCTCCGAGCGCACCTTCCTCCTGCGCTGCTGGGTGCGGGCAGACCGTCGCCGCGAGGTGCGCGAGCAGCTCGACCGCGACGGCCTCGCCGACGTGGCCGTCGTCGACGCCCCGGCGGGCGAGGTCCCCGGCCCCTCCCCGGTGGAGCTGACCGGACGCGCCGCATGGTCCCCCTACCGCCGCCTGGTCGGGTTCCTCTCCTGGCCCTCCCCGAACGGGCTGGACCCGACCGGACTGATGGCGATCTTCTTGCCGTTCCTCTTCGGTGTCATGGTCGGCGACGTCGTCTACGGCGCCGCGCTCGCCGGCATCGGCTGGTGGCTGCGCCACCGGGCACGCACGCACGACCGCGGCGGTGTGGAAGGCGGGGTGATGGACGACGCCGGCCGCGTCCTGATCGCCGGCGGTGCGTGGGCGGTGCTGTGGGGCGTGATGTTCGGCGAGGCGCTCGGCAGCCTCGGCAACATGTGGGGGATGCCGGCGCTGTGGTTCTACCGCGGCGGACCCGAGGCCCTCGAGCCCCTCCTGCTCTTCGCCGTCGCCCTCGGCTGGTCCCACATCGTGCTCGGCCTGACCCTCGGCCTGGTGACCGCGCTGCGCCGTGGCGACCGGCACCGCACCCTCGAGGTGGGCGGCACCCTGGCCGTCCTGCTCGGCGCGACCGCGGCCATCGCGGCCACCATCCTGAACGCCCCCTCGTGGGTCACCCTCGCCGCGCTGGTCCCCGCCGTCGTGGGACTCGTGGCCACCAGCTCCGTGCACGGCCCCATCGGCGCCCTCCTCGGCCCACTCGAGCTCATCGGCACGGTCGGCAACGTCTTGTCCTACCTCCGGGTCGCCGCGGTGGGACTCGCCTCGGTCTACCTCGCCAACGTCGCCAACGAGCTCGCCACCGAGCTGCCCCTCCTCATCGGACTGTTCGTCGCCGTCCTGCTGCACCTGCTCAACCTGGGTCTGGCGGCGTTCAGCCCGATGGTCCAGGCCCTGCGACTGCACTACGTCGAGTTCTTCAGCAAGTTCCACGACGGCGAGGGCCAGGCCTTCCAACCCCTCGGCGCCCACGGGGCCCTCAACCCCCGCGCACTCCTGACCCCACCCCGCGACCGACCGCTCGGCCCACTCCTCACCCCAACCTTCGACCCGGTCGGCGTCCCGCCGCACGGCACCACCAACGGCGTCCGCATCGCCGACGCCACCCACGAAAGGTGACACACATGGAAACCGGACTCATCGCCCTCGGAGCAGGACTCGCCGTCGGCCTCGCCGCCCTCGCCACCGGCTACGCCCAGGCGCGGATCGGCGCGGCGGCCATGGGAGCCATCGCCGAGAAGCCCGAGCTCGCCGGTCGGGCCATCCTGCTCGTGGCCATCCCCGAGACGCTCGTCATCCTGGGCTTCGCGGTCGCGGCCATGATCGTGCTCCTGCTGGGCGGCTGACATGACCCTCCAGGCGCTGCTCGAGACCATGGAGCACGACGGTCGTCGCGACCTGGCCGACGTGCTCGCCCGGGACGAACATCGCGCCCGCGAGATCCTCCGGGAAGCCCACCAGGCGGCCGAGCGCGACCGCCTCGGCATCCTCACCCGAGCCGAGTCGACCGCCCGCGACCAGGCGCTCCGCGTCCGCTCCACCGGGGCAGCCGCGTCCCGCGCCCACGTTCGCGAGGTGGTCGACGCCGAGCTCGAACGGGTGCGCACGGCTGCCGGAAAGGAGCTGCAGGAACTGGTCGGCACAGGCCACGGGACTGCGGCCACGCTCGACCTCCTCGACGAGGCGATGGCTCTCCTGCCCTCGGCCACCTCCTGCACGGTCGATCCGGCCCACCTGGACGCCGTACGCCGCCACCGGCCCTGCCTCGTCGTGGAGACTGGACCCGTGGGGGTCGGCGTCGTGCTGCGCGACGCCCAGGGGCGAGCGGTGCACAACACCGCCGAAGGACGCCTTGACGCGGCGTGGCCGCTGCTGCGCCCGGTGCTGCGCGACGCGGTGTGCGAACCGCACCCGGAAGTGGACCCCGAAGCGGACGCGAAAGCTGACGCGGAAGTGGTCCCGGAGGTGGACCCGCGATGACGGCACCGCTGTACGTCGCCGGCTCGACGGCCCTGCGGGCCCGGATGTCGCGCCTGACCCCGGACGGAGCAGGCCAGGGTGATCGCGAGGAGAGCGAGGAGATGCGTCGGCTGCCGCAGCTGTTCGTGGGCGAGGCACGCGCGGTGGCACAGGTGCTGACGGGACGACACGACCTGCGCGACGCCCTCGCGCTGCTGCGCGGCGCGGCCTCGGGCCTCCCGCCTGAAGACCGGCTCCGGGGGGTGCGCGCGGTCGGTGCCATCACCCCCGAGCGGGCCGCCGAGCTCGCCCACACGCGGGACGAGGCGGGCGTCGTGGCCCTCCTCGAACGGCTGCGGCTGCCGACGCCGATCACGGCGGCGGCCCTGCCTCGGCTGTGGTCACGCTTCGAGCTGCACCGCGACGTCGAGGAGCTCGAGCTCGCAGTGACGGCCACGGCGCACGCCGAGTGGGGCGAACGCGCGGCCCACCCGCGTTCGCGTCCCGTCGCGGACCTCCTCGCCCGCGAGCGGGACCAGCGCAACCTGCTCATCGCGCTGGCCCGGTCGGACGTCGACCCCGGCCGGCTGATGCCGCTCGGGCGCCTCGGCGTCCGCGACCTGGAGCACGCGATCACTGGCCGCTGGGCTCCCGTTCTCGGCGTCTACCCACGCTGGCGGGCCGCCGCAGCGGCGTACGAGTTGCACGGGGATCTCGGCCATGTCGACCGGGACCTGCACGACGAGGCCACCGCCGGCGCCGCCGCGCGGCTGCGCCGCGGCGACGCCGAGAGCGCCGACCCGCTGGTGGGCTACGTGCTGCTGCTCGAGGAGCGCGCGCGCCGACACCGCCGAGCCGGACTGATCCTCGTCACCGGCGGAGCGGACCGGAGGACCCCGTGACGAACGCGCTTACCCCCTCAGCGCCACGGATGGACTCAGAAGTGGACTCGGAGGTCGTCGTGGTGGCTCCGCGAGACGTCGACGCGGGCTTCCGCCTCGCGGGCGCCGCGACGGTGGTGCCCGAGCCCGGCCCGGACGGGGAGATCGGAGCCGACGCCGTCAACAGAGCTGTCGAGACAGCTGTGCGCCTGCCCGGCGACGGCCGCGCGGTGGTCTTGGTGCACCACGACGCGTGGACTCGACTGCCACTCGCCGCCCGCGATGCCTGGGCCGAGCGCACCGACGTCCTCGTGGTCGGCCTCCCGCCCGACGCCCCGGCCGTGGACACCGAGCCCCACGACCAGCTCCAGCGACTGCTCGGACGAGCGGTCGGCTACGAGATCAGCTTCGTCCCCGAAGGAGACCACCCATGAGCACGACACCCACCACGATGCCGAGCACGACACACGGCGGCGCGCCGGCCGGTTCCGGCGACCAGGTCGGGACGGTGGTGCGGGTCTCGGGCCCAGTCCTCGAGGTCGCTGGCCTACCCGCGTGCCGGCTCTACGACGTGGTCAAGGTCGGCCCGCAGGACCTGCCCGGGGAGGTGATCCGCCTCGACGGCGCCCTGGCCACGGTACAGGTCTTCGAGGACACCTCGGGGCTGCGCGTCGGCGACCCCGTGACCGGCACCGGGGGACCGCTGACCATCGAACTCGGCCCCGGGCTGCTCGGCACCGTGTTCGACGGCACCCAGCGCCCGCTCGCCGCCCTGAACGCCGAACACGGCATCTACATCCCGCGCGGCGCCGACCTGCCCGGCCTCGACCGCTCCCGGACCTGGGAGTTCGTGCCGTCCGTGGTGGCGGGCGACCGCGTGGAGGCGGGCGACGAGCTCGGGACCGTGCAGGAGACCACAGCGCTGCGCCACCGCGTCCTGGTGCCGCCGGGCGTCCGCGGCGTGGTGGAGCACGTCGCGGAGGGGTCGCACCGCGTCGACGAGGTCATCGCCCGCGTCCAGGGCCACGACGTGCAAATGCTGCAACGCTGGCCGATCCGCAGGCCCCGTCCCGTGCGGGGACACCAGGCCCTGCACCGCCCGCTGCTCACCGGCCAGCGGGTCCTCGACAGCCTCTTCCCGATCGCCCTCGGCGGTGCCGGCATCATCCCCGGCGGATTCGGCACCGGCAAGACGGTGCTCGAGCAGGCGATCGCCAAGCACGCCGAGGCCGACGTGGTGGTCTACGTCGGCTGCGGCGAGCGGGGCAACGAGCTGACCGAGGTGCTCGAGGAGTTCCCACAGCTCTCTGACCCGCGCACCGGTCGCCCCCTGATGGAGCGGACCGTGCTCGTGGCCAACACCTCCAACATGCCGGTCGCGGCCCGGGAGGCCAGCGTCTACCTCGGCATCACGATGGCCGAGTACTACCGCGACCAAGGCCTGCACGCCGTCCTGCTCGCCGACTCCACCAGCCGCTGGGGCGAGGCACTGCGCGAGGTGTCGGGTCGTCTCGGCGAGATCCCGGCCGAGGACGGCTACCCCGCCTACCTCGCCACCCGCCTCGCGGCCTTCTATGAGCGCGCCGGGCTCGTCGACTGCCTCGGCTCCACCCCGCGTAGCGGGTCGGTCACCGTCGTCGGCGCCGTGTCGCCCGCAGGCGGGGACTTCTCCGAGCCGGTCACCCAGAACAGCCTGCGCGTGGCCGGATGCTTCTGGGCGCTCGATGCGAGCCTGGCCCGCAGCCGCCACTTCCCGTCGATCAACTGGACACGCAGCTACACCACCTACCGGCTGGGCGAGTGGTTCGACGAGCACGTCGCCGAGGACTGGTCGCGCCTCAGCGCCTGGGCCGTCCGCACGCTGCAGGAGGAAGGGAGCCTGCAGGAGGTGGTCAGCCTCCTGGGCGTGGAGGCGGTAGCGCCGCCCCAGCGAGTCACCCTGCGCGTGGGTCGCATGCTCCGCGAGGACTACCTGCAGCAGAACTCCTTCGACCCCGCCGACGCCAGCTGTCCGCCGGCCAAGCAGGTCACGATGCTGCGACTGATCAAGTCGGCCGAGGAGGCCATGACCGCTGCGGTCACCGCCGGGCGACCCGTCGCCGACGTCGTCGCCCACCCCGTCCTGCGCACGGTCGCCGCAGCACGTGGCTGGCCGGTCGACGACACGCTCGAGCGACACCTCGACGACGCCGTCTCGACCATGCACGCCGCACTCACCACCAAAGAGCGCGCTACTGAGGAGCGCGCGGCACTCACCACCGACGAGGAGGAGCAGCGATGACCACGCTGGACAGCTCCAAAGACAGCCCGGAAGACACCGCGGACACGATCACCCGCGCGCGGGACGCCGTCGCCGTCGCACCCGTGGGCATCCTGCCCACGATCGAGATGCGCGACGTACGCCGGGTGGCCGGGCCGCTGCTGCTGGTCGAGGGCGCCGAGGCCGTAGCGTTCGGCGACGTCGTCACCGTCGTCACCGACGACGGCACGGAACGCGACGGCCAGGTCCTCGAGGTGGACCGCTCCCGCGCGGTGGTTCAGGTGCTCGGCGGCACCGAGGGCATGGGCCGGGCCAACGTCGCCGTGCGCGCGCGGTTCCGCGCAGCGGTCACCGGCGTCGGGACCGACGTACTGGGACGCGTCCTCGACGGTGCCGGGCGTCCGCGGGACGGCCGGCCGGAGCCCACCGCCGAGGCGTACCGGCCGGTGAACGGGCTGCCGCTCAACCCCGTCGCGCGGATCCACCCCGACCAGTTCATCGAGACCGGCTTCTCGGCCATCGATGGCCTCAACACCCTGGTCCGTGGGCAGAAGCTGCCCGTCTTCACCGCGGCCGGGCTGCCCGCCGCTGAGGTGGCCGCCCGGATCGCCATCCAGGCCCGGGTGCCCGGCGAGGCCAGACACGACAACCAGGCCGACGGGACCGAGGGAGTAGTGGTCGTCTTCGCAGCGATGGGCGTCACGCGCCGCGAGGCCGACTTCTTCCGGGACCAGTTCGCCACCAGCGCATCAGGGCACCGCAATGTGCTGTTGCTCAACCTGGCCGACGACCCCACCATCGAGCGGTTGCTCACCCCCCGGGTGGCGCTGACGCTGGCCGAGTATCTCGCCTTCGAGAAGCACCTGCACGTCCTGGTGATCCTCACCGACATCACCGCGTACTGCGAGGCGCTGCGCGAGATCGCCGCGGCCCGCGAGGAGATGCCGGGGCGGCGCGGCTACCCCGGCTACATGTACACCGATCTGGCCTCCCTCTTCGAGCGGGCGGGACGGGTGCACGGCTCGACCGGCTCCTTGACCCAGCTGTCGCTGCTGACCATGCCCGACGGCGACATCACCCACCCGATCCCGGACCTCACCGGCTACATCACCGAGGGACAGGTGGTCCTCTCGCGCGACATGGCCGGACGCGGCGTCGACCCGCCCTTCGACGTCCTGCCGTCGCTGTCGCGGCTGATGAACGCCGGCGTCGGCGCGGGGCGTACGCGGGCCGACCACCGGGGTCTGGCCGACCAGCTCTACGCCTGCTACGCCCGCGGCGTCGAGGTACGGCGCCTGGTCTCGATCGTCGGCGAGAGCGGCCTGACGGCCGAGGACCGCCGCTACCTCGCGTTCGCCCGTCGCTTCGAGGAGGAGTTCGTCGGCCAGGGCGAGGCCCGGCGGACCATCACCCAGACCCTGGACCTGGGCTGGGAACTGCTCGGCGACTTCGAGCCCGACGAGCTAGGCCGGGTCGGGGCCGACCACGTCGCCCAGCACCACCGCACCACCACCACCCCCACCGAGCGCACCGAGAGCACCGCCAAGAGCACCACCTGGAGCCAGCCATGACCGCGGCACCCGTCCCCAGCACCACCCCGCACAGCACCCCACTCAGCAACCCGCACGCCGCCAGCGCCGAGGAAGTGGCCATGACACTGGAGGTCGACCCCGCCCAAGGCCTGAGCAGCGAGGAGGCCCGGACACGGCTCGACCGGTTCGGCCCCAACCAGCTGGCCGAGCCCGTACGCCGACCGGTGCTGCTGCGCTTCCTCGACCAGTTCCGCAGCGTCCTGATCCTGGTGCTCATCGGTGCCGCGGTCCTCGCGGGCCTCGTGGGTGAGATCAAGGACACCATCGTCATCGCCGTGGTGCTCCTCATCAACGCCAGCATCGGGTTCTTCCAAGAGCAGCGAGCCGAGAAGAGCCTCGAGGCGCTACGCAACATGCTGAGCCCCTCGGCGCGGATCCGGCGCGACGGGCGAACCCTCGTCGTCGACGCCGGCGACCTCGTGCCCGGCGACGTCGTCCTGCTCGAGGCGGGCGACCGGGTGCCCGCGGACGCGCGCCTAATCCTCGCCTCCTCGGTGGAGGTCGACGAATCGGCCCTGACCGGTGAGTCCCAGCCCGTCCCCAAACGGGCCAACTCGACCGTAGAACACGACGCCCCCCTCGCAGATCGCGACGGCATGGTCCACATGAACACCGCGCTCACCCGCGGACGGGCCGAAGCGGTCGTGACCGCCACCGGCATGGAGACCTCCGTCGGCGCCATCGCCGAGATGCTCGCCACTGGCGAGGAGCCGCAGACCCCCCTGCAGCGGCAGCTCGACACCCTGGGCAAGCGGCTGGCCGTGATCGGGCTCGTCGCCGTGACGGTGTACGTCGCGCTGGCCCTGGCGCGGGGCGAGGCCCCCTCCGAGATCGCCCTGCGAGCCGTGGCGCTCGCGGTGGCGACCGTCCCGGAGGGCCTGCCGGCCGTACTGGCGCTGACGCTCGCGCTCGGCGTGCACCGGATGGCGGGCCGCAACGCGATCGTCAAGCGGCTGGCCTCGGTCGAGACACTGGGCTCGGCCACCGTCATCTGCAGCGACAAGACCGGCACCCTGACCCTCAACGAGATGACGGTCCGCGAGGTACGCGTGGGCGAGAACGTGCTCACGGTCCACGGCCAGGGATACGACACCGACGGCGAAATCCTCTACTCCGACGGCGCGCAAGCAAGCCTGCCGCCGCTGCTGCTCGACGCACTCGCCCTGTGCAGCGACGCCGAACTCAAGGCGGACGGCGACGGGGATGGGGATAGCGCCGGCATCATCGGCGACCCGACCGAGGGTGCGCTGGTCGTGCTGGCGGCCAAGGCGGGGCTCGACGTGACGGCGCGCCGTCAGGAGTGGTCGCGATCGGCGGAGATCCCCTTCGACGCCGACTACAAGTACATGGTCACCTACCACGACGAGGGTCCCGCTTCCCGCGTGCTGGCCAAGGGCGCGGCCGACGTGCTGCTGCGGCGTTGCGACTCGTGGCTGCTCGGCGGCGAGGAGGTTGCGCTCACCGCGTCCGACCGAGAGCGACTCGACGACGCCATCGCGGCAATGGGCGAGCGCGGACTGCGCGTGCTGGCCGTGGCCACCCGCCTGGTCGAGTCACCGTCATCCGAGCCACACTCCGACGTTGCGTCGCTGACCCTGCTCGGCCTGCTCGGGATCGCCGACCCACCGCGGCCCGAGGCGACCTCGGCGGTGGCCCTGTGCCACCGGGCCGGTGTGGGGGTGAAGATGATCACCGGCGACCACGTCGCGACCGCCGTCGCCATCGCCCGCGAGCTCGGCATCGAGGGCCGCGCGATGACCGGCGCCGAGCTCTCCGAGCTGTCGACCGAGGAGCTGGCCGACGTCGTCGACGAGGTGGCGGTGTTCGCCCGGGTGTCTCCCGAGCACAAGGTCGACATCGTGAAGGCGCTCACCGCGCGGGGCCATGTCGTGGCCATGACTGGTGATGGCGTCAACGACGCCGCGGCGCTGCGCTCGGCGCACATCGGCGTGGCCATGGGTCTGACGGGAACCGAGGTCACCAAGGAGGCGGGCGACCTCATCCTCACCGACGACAACTTCACCACCATTGTCGGCGCCGTCGAGGAGGGTCGCTCGATCTACGACAACGTGGTGAAGTTCGTGCGCTTCCAGCTCTCCACCAACATGGGCGCCATCTCGACCTTCCTCGGCGCCTCGGTGATGGGGCTACCGGCCCCGTTGACGGCCGTGCAGATCCTGTGGGTCAACATCATCATGGACGGCCCGCCCGCAATGGCGCTGGGCGTGGACCCGGCCCGGCCGGGGATCATGTCCGAGCCCCCGCGACGCAGCGGCGATCAGATCCTCTCCCCGGCGCGACTGATCAGGCTGGCCCGCGTGGGCCTGGTGATGGCGATCGGCACCCTCGCGGTCCTCATCCTCGCCCGCGAGGAGTGGGGCGAGGCCGTCAGCCTGACCATGGCCTTCACCACCTTCGTGCTCTTCCAGGTCGTCAACGCGCTCAACGCACGCGCGGAGCACGTCACCGTGTTCGCACCGCACACCTTCACCAACCGGTGGCTGTGGGTGTCCCTGACGACGGTGGCCCTGCTGCACATCGCAGCCGTGCACACGACGTGGGGCCAGGCGATCTTCGACACCGTCGCCCTCACACCCGAGCAGTGGGGAATCTGCATCGGAGTGGCGCTGTGCGTGCTGTTGGTCGAGGAGCTCGTCAAGCTCGGCCACCGCTGGGGCACGCGTCGACGAGAAGGCTGAGGACGACCCGGGACATACGAAACCAGAATCGCGTACCATGAGTCATCATGACCCGCGACGACTGGACCTTCCTGTCCAACCATGGCCATGTCCTGGTCGCCCTCGCGCGCGACCCGGACGCGCGGACCCGCGACGTCGCGGACGCCGTCGGCATCACCGAGCGGGCGGTGCAGCAGATCGTCGCGGACCTGGTGGAGCACGGCTACGTCGACAAGGACAAGGTCGGTCGGCGCAACCGATACCGGGTCACCCGCGACTCCCACTTCCGCCACGAGCTGGAATCCGGAGTCACCATCGGCGCGTTCGTCGACCTCGTCAACAAGTCCACCGCCACCCCTTGACATGCGAAGACAACTTCGTGATAAGGTCTGCGTACATCAGGGTTGGGGAGTACCCCACCTCCGGTCGCACGTCACCACGGCTGATCAGCCCGACTGATCGGCCCGGCGACCGGGTCCCATAACCGGGACGGGAGAGACCACTCCTGATCACCATCCGGGCAACGAGGCCCGGACCGACGACAACGGTGGTGATCAGCATGGACGACCTACTCATCCTCCTCGGACTGGCTCTCTGGCTCGGCCTCTGGGCGGCGCGTGAGCTCGGCTGGTGCGGTGTCAGGCGCGGGCAGGCGAGCGCAGCGGCACGGCGCAACCGGCGACACTCGTCCCACGGGTCCGTGCCCGAGGATGGCTCCGACGGCCCGTACGTCGACGCGGCGGGGAGGCGTCCATGATGCTCCTCAGGCTGCCGGTTGCTGCGATGCCCGCGAGCGGCGACCCGTTCCACCCCCACGTGCGACTCCCTGTCTCGGGTGCCTGGTCGCGCACGGACCTCGACGAGGTCGTACGTCATCTCCAGGCAGGGTGCTGCGTGCACGTGACCCTGACGATCCCGCACCGCAGACTGCTCTCGTTCGTGCGACGGCGCAGCACTGCCACGACGGACGGCAACCTTCGCGACCGTCTCGAAGACCTCGCGGGGGTTGCGGGACCCCACGCGAGTCGCGTGACGGTCAGGTTCGAACACGAGCCGAGCTCGTTGAGGGGGGCCTGGGGGGCTTGGGGGGCTTGGGCATGGCGGCGCGGGATCGGAGGACCTGGACACCGGCTCTCGAGCCGATGTGCGCTCGACACGCTCCTTGCGCCGGCCCAGCCCCACCCCGCTGAAACGACGGCCCACCGGGCGAATCGACGCTGCGATGGCAGGCCCCACGTGCGTGCCGACGCTGGAATGCCGCTGTCGTGGGACGTCGTCGATGAGCTCCACCGCTGGGTGTCCGCCGGCGCCGAAGCCCACTTGATGCTGACGGTTCCCCGCTCCCCGGTCTCGCGCGACCCTGAACTCCACCTCCTGTGGGAACGACGCATGACACTCGACGTCGCCGACCGCGAAGGGGAGGTTGGCCAGCTGTGGCCGGGAACCCCGCTCGTGCGGATCGACGTCGTCAGGACTCACCCGACCGCGGGCCGCGTTCGATGGGCACGTCGGTTCGCCCGGCGGACGCCATGACGGTCAGCGAGCGGCGTACCGCCGCAGTGCAAGGTCCGGAAGGAGAAGGATCATGATCCATAGTGACCGGCGCGGCGCCTCAGTCCACGCTCCCGATATGGAGGATTCGCCCCTCCCCACGGCTGCCGACCACGTCGGCGGGGGTGGCCGAGCCATTCCCCGGGACCTCACACCGGAGGCTGCCGCGCATTTGACCGCGGCCGGTGGGTACCCCTGCATCTCCGTGCTGATGCCGACGACCCCGGCTGCACGGATGGCGATCGCGGACCGCGAACGCCTCGAAGGCCTGCTCCTCGACGCCGAGCGACGCCTCGACGACCAACCGTTGGGCGACCGCGAGCGGTTGATGTACGAGCTGCGGCGACAGGCCCGCATCGCCCAGGACTCGAGCACACGGAACGCTCTCGGGCTCTTTGTCAGCCACAGCGTGTCGCGAGCATGGACAAGGGACGATCGCCTGGGCCACGGCCGAGCGGCCGGACACGGTGCTGTTTGTTGCCTCAGGATTCTTCACCAACGGAGCGAAGGACTGGATCTCGAGCTTCAACCAGACGAGGCCGGCGTTCCGCGTGAGAACGTGGGAAATGCCGCAACTGCGGAGGCTGCTGGCTGACCGGATGGATCTCGCGTTCAGGCATCAGGTTGAGACGTCTGCGCTGCGTCGTGTCTCCGAAATCATGGCGGTCGAACACGAGCTGTTCGATCGGCTCTGGTACGGGCGCTCGGAGGCTTCGATTGGTGACGAGCGCCCCGAGGGCTATTCGGCGGAGATCTGGGCGACAGCACAGGCGGCCGCCCGCCGAATTGAGGAACAGTACGGAGTCGACCTGCTCCGCAAGGACACCAAGACTCAGTTCGACTGGGGGATGCTCTCCGGGAAGATCTCTGCGATCCGCTGGGTTCTCGGGGCCGAATGGGACTTCCTCGACAGCTAGTGACGGCGTTCGACCGTGCCAAGACCTCCTAGTGTTAGACATCGAGAGGGCCCATTCCCGCAGACCATGAGCGGGTCGACCTCTGTCGCTGCGGTAGTCAGTCAACTTGCGTTGCTTGACTGGCGCCCGCTAGCCCCGAGAGGGTTGCTCGAGTTCTGTGTCAGCCTCTTTGCCCGCGTGGCGCCCGGCTGCAAAGGCCGCATCCACTGCTGCACGGGTTCGCTCCGTGCTGCTGGGCATGAGATGGGTGTAGGTGCGCAAGGTGAACCCGGGGTCGCTGTGGCCGAGGTATTCGGACACGGCGCGAATCGATTCGCCGGCGTCTAGCAATACGGAGGCGTACCAGTGGCGTAGAGCGTGCATGCCGTTGTCACGCGATTGCTCGATGCCCACATGGGCTTGGCCGGGCTTCCAGAGCCGTGTGTTGAAGTAGTTGCGGTTGAGGGCAGAACGCTCGCGTGTGGTGAGTATGAGCCCTGCGCTCGACTTCTTGTCCGCCTGGGGCGTTCCCCACGGAAGCGTGATGCTCCGTCGCGGGTAGGTAGCGAGGTGGTTGCTGAGTTCCGTCGCGACGCTCTCGGGCAAGGGGACGGTTCGGGTCTTGTCGCCCTTCGGCAGGCCAAAGACCAGGCGGTTGCCTCCGAACACCTTGACTTGCCGCCTGACCTCCACAACTCCGCGGAGGAAGTCGACATCCTCGACCGCGAGCCCAAATACCTCGCCTTGGCGTAGTCCCAACCCCGATCCCAACGTGACTGCGATCCTGTACTGCGGCGGAAGCGCGTCGTGCATGGAGGAGACCCACGCGGTCGGCCAAGGCACCACCTTGCGGCGCGACGTTGCGGGCCTTGTCACTGAACTCGCTTTGCACGGATTCTTGGCAATCATGTCGTCGTCGACCGCAGCCGAGAAGATGGCAGACACATTAGAGAAGATGACGCGCCGGTAGGTCTCGGCCATCTCCATCGACCGTAGGAGCTTCTGGATGGTCGACGGCTTGATCTGTCGCAGCTCGAGGTGTCCTAGCGTCGGGAACACATGGAGCCTGAGTCGCAATTCGGTCGCCTCGTAGGTCAGCGGACTGAAGGTCCGACTGTCGAGCCACTCCTCGGCATAGGCGCGAAATGAGATCCTGCCTGCGTCGACATCAAGGTAGGTTCCACGAAGTTTGTCCGCCTCGACCGTGTTGCGGAACGCAACCGCCTCGGCCTTGCGTCGGAAGGTCTTACGACGCTGCCGCCCCTCGGGATCTCGGTAGTTGACGACGTAGCGAGGGCTGCCGTCGTCGGATGGTCTCCCAGAGCTAATGCTTGCCATGGCAGCCCTCGGCAGCGTCGGACCGGGTGACCAAACATGCTGATGAGCATCTGCTCGCTGGTGGCGATGGAGTCGATTCCGGGTCAGGCTGATGGCCTGTCGGGATCACTGATTCTCCTCGAGTCGCACCGTCCAATTGATCACGGTTGCTGCCCGCCAGCGCAGGTGCTTGCCGACACGGAAGCCGGCCGGGCCGTAACCTGTCGTCCGCCAGGAGTAGATGGTCTGCTTTGTCACGCCAAGGTAGGAAGCGACATCGTCGATGTCCCACAGTTCTTGGGCCTCGACCAGCCTGGGTGCCCGGCTTCCGCGGTCTCCGCGCCGCCGCGGCCCAAAGATTCCCGGTTCCATAGCCGGCACGTTCGAGTTCGTTGCCATCATCCAGCCCCTCCTCGCGGCGTTGACGGACAGTTGGTCTACGGGCACCTATGTCCGACGGCGGCATGGGAGCGATCACGTCGGCGGAAACGATGTGGCAGCAAGATGACTCGGGCATCGCGGCGGTGGTTGCCCAACTGTGCGATGCCAGGCTGGTGGCTCGGGCAACCGACCCGTGCCGCGACCTACCCGAAGAGTCCCCTGAGGACCGTGTGGCAGGAGATGGCGCTACCCAAATTTGTACCGGATTTGTAACAGACGAGCGGCTACCAACAGCAAACGCCGCCGAACGACCAAAAGGTCGCTCGGCGGCGTTTGTGCAGGTCAGCGGCTGTTCTTTGCGGTCGTTCGGCGTTGCTGAATGACCGCAGCCGGAGGCCCGGTTAGATGTCGAAGTACATCTCGAACTCGTGCGGGTGCGGGCGCACCTGCAGCGGGAGCACCTCGTTCTCGTACTTCCAGGTGATCCAGGTGTCGATGAGGTCCTGGGTGAAGACGTCGCCCTCGAGCAGGAACTCGTGGTCGGCCTCGAGAGCCTTGAGGACCTCGGGGAGAGAGGTCGGGACCTGCTCGATGGCCTCGTGCTCCTCCGGCGGCAGCTCGTACAGGTCCTTGTCGACCGGCTCCGGGGGCTCGATGCGGTTCTTGATGCCGTCGATGCCGGCCATCAGCTGGGCCGCGAAGCACAGGTACGGGTTGCTCGAGGGGTCCGGGATGCGGAACTCGACACGCTTGGCCTTCGGCGAGTTGCCCGCGATCGGGATGCGGATGCAGGCCGAGCGGTTGCGCGCGGAGTACACGAGGTTGATCGGGGCCTCGAAGCCCGGGACCAGGCGGTGGTAGCTGTTGGCCGTCGGGTTGGTGAAGGCGAGCAGCGCAGGGGCGTGCTTGAGCAGGCCACCGATGTACCAGCGGGCGAGGTCGGACAGGCCGCCGTAGCCCTGCTCGTCGTAGAAGAGCGGCTCGCCGTCCTTCCACAGGCTCTGGTGGGTGTGCATGCCGGACCCGTTGTCGCCGAAGATCGGCTTGGGCATGAAGGTCGCGGTGTGGCCGGCCTGCCAGGCGGTGCTCTTGACGACGTACTTGAACTTCATGATGTCGTCGCCGGACTGGAGCAGGGTGTTGAACTTGTAGTTGATCTCCTGCTGCCCCGCGGAACCGACCTCGTGGTGGCTGCGCTCGACCTCGAGACCGACGTCCTTCATCCTCAGGCAGATCTGGTCGCGCAGGTCGGCGAAGTGGTCCACCGGCGGCACGGGGAAGTAGCCGCCCTTCATGGCCGTCTTGT
Source organism: Janibacter terrae NBRC 107853 (assembly GCF_001591405.1). GTDB lineage: Bacteria > Actinomycetota > Actinomycetes > Actinomycetales > Dermatophilaceae > Janibacter > Janibacter terrae. The sequence goes on along the minus strand of NZ_BCUV01000006.1, from coordinate 242,270 downwards.
ATCCCTTGTTGCCGCCCTCCTCCTTCCGACCGGAGTTCCACTTGGCCTCGATCGAGTCGAGGAAGTAGTAGGAGCCCTGCGGCTGGGTGTCGAAGCGGACGTCGTCGAAGACGTAGAACTCGGCCTCGGCACCGAAGTACGCGGTGTCGGCGATGCCGGTCGACTTCAGGTACGCCTCGGCCTTCGCCGCGACGTTGCGCGGGTCACGGCTGTACTGCTCGCCCGTGAAGGGGTCGACGATCGAGAAGTTGACGATGAGCGTCTTCTCGTCGCGGAAGGGGTCCAGGTACGCGGTCTTGATGTCCGGCACGAGCTTCATGTCGGACTCGTGGATGGCCTGGAAGCCGCGGATGGAGGAGCCGTCGAACATCTGGCCCTCGGTGAAGAAGTCCTCGTCGATCGACTCGGCCGGCACGTTGAAGTGCTGCATGATGCCCGGCAGGTCGCAGAAGCGGATGTCGACGAACTTGACGTCCTCGGCCTTGATGAACTCAAGAACCTCGTCAGGGGAGCTGAACAAACCATCCTCCTGGGGTGGGGCGGCAGCCCACTCTGACCTGCCGCATCAACTTGTTGGCGTCACCGTAGGCCGGGCCGGTTTCCCGACCATGACCCGGATGTTTCGCCGGTGTTACACGAGACGGTGGTCCCACGCACTGAGATCGAGCCTACCGAGTGGCGGGCCCGGCCGGTGGTCGCGTCCATCGAGGGGACGCATAGGCTGCCCCGGTGAGCAGCAGCGCCGGCCGTCGTGTCCCCACCCAGGACGAAGGGGGGAGCGCCGCCCCCTTCGGTCGTCGCGTCCTCGCCCTGCTCGTGGACTGGATCGCCTGCCTGGTCATCACCCACGGCCTGGTCGGACGGGTCGTCGAGCTGAGCCCGGAGGGCTTCTCCTTCGTGCCGCTCGGTCTGCTCTTCGTGCTCAACACGCTCGGCGTGACGCTCGGCGGCGCGACCTTCGGCCACCGCCTGCTCGGCCTGCGGGTCGTGCCGGTGCACGAGCAATGGGTCACCCCCCTTCGCGCCGCCGTCCGGGCCGCGCTGCTGTGCCTCTTCATCCCGGCGATCATCATGCTCAAGGACGACGGGCGGGGACTGCACGACCTCGCCGCCGGCACGCGGGTCACGCGCCCCTGACGAGGACGTCGGCTCAGCGGCCGCGCAGGGCGCGGCGGTCCATGCGCGCGCGGGTGGGGTCGACCCCGGCGGGGACGCCCTGGCGCAGGCCCGGGAGGGACTTCAGCCGCTTGTTGACGACGGCCATCTCCTCCTTGGACAGCTCGGGGCGCAGCTTGGTGAGCGTCATCCGGATCTTGCGGGGGGCGAGCTCGCCCTCGCCCGAGCCGACGCGGAAGGTGTGGACCGTGACGCCCGGGGCGACCCGGTTGATCTTCTTGGTCTCCTTGACGAAGAGCCGGTCGACGCGGTGCTTGGGGCCCTCGCCGAGGAGCACGACACCCGGCCGGCCGAGCGCCCGGAAGACGACGGCCGCGGTGTTGATCTCGCTCGGCTTGGTCGCGTCGACCGCGACCGGCTCCTGGTCGTAGTACCAGCCACGCCGCAGGGCGGACAGGCCACCGATCGAGGCGCCGCGCTGGCCCTCCATCTGCGCGAAGGCCGCCCGCTCACCCCGGCGGGACATCATGATCATCGCGGCCAGCGCGGCGAAGGGGAGCGCGACGAGCAGCGAGGCGAGGACGTGCCCCATGACCAGGCCGATGACGGCGCCCACGGCCAGCACCGCGACGAAGGCGAGCAGCATCCACAGACCGATCTGCGGGTCGATCTGCTTGATCGTCGTGTAGACGGTGCGGAGGCGCTTGAAGGGGTTCTCGCGCTTCGGCTTCTCGGGCTGCTCGTTCTTGCTGGCCATGGGGGTTGAGTCTAGTTCCTCGGGAAAGGGGTGGGGTTCAGCCGTCGGTGCCGGTGGCGGGCTGGTCGAGCAGGGCCTGGGCGCGGGACTTCGCGACGAGCGAGGAGGCCTCCTGGCGGGCCGGCTCGTCGATGGCCTGCTCGAGGTGCGACAGGTGCTCCGGGATGGCCCGGCCCCACTTGCGCATGGCCGTCGCGTAGAGGCGACCGGCGCGGTAGCTCGAGCGCACCAGCGGCCCCGCCATGACGCCCTTGAAGCCGATGTCCTCGGCGAGCTCGCTCCAGTGGACGAACTCCTCCGGCTTGACCCACCGGTCGATCGGGTGGTGCAGCTTGGAGGGGCGCAGGTACTGGGTGATCGTCAGGATGTCGCAGCCGGCCTCGTGCAGGTCGCGGATCGCCTCCTCGACCTCGTGGTCCTCCTCGCCCATGCCCAGGATGAGGTTGGACTTGGTGACGAGCTCCGCCTCGCGGGCCATCGACAGGACCCTGAGGGACTTGTCGTAGGTGAAGGCGGGGCGGATCTTCTTGAAGATGCGCGGCACGGTCTCGAGGTTGTGGGCGAAGACCTCGGGGCGGGCATCAAACACCTGCCCGACGAGCTCCGGCTTGGCGCCGAAGTCGGGCGGCAGGATCTCGACACCGGTGTGCGGGTTGAGCTCGTGGATCGCCCGGATCGTCTCCGCGTACAGGGCGGCGGCACCGTCGGGCTGGTCGTCGCGGGCGACGCCGGTCACGGTCGAGTAGCGCAGGCCCATCTCGCGCACGGACTCGGCCACGCGGCGCGGCTCGTCCATGTCGAGCGACGTGGGGCGGCCGGTCGCGATGTCGCAGAAGTCGCAGCGCCGGGTGCACACGTCACCACCGATGAGGAAGGTCGCCTCACGGTCCTCCCAGCACTCGAAGATGTTGGGGCAGCCGGCCTCCTGGCAGACGGTGTGCAGGCCCTGGCCGCTCACCCGCCCGCGGATGGCGTTGTACTCGGGGCCCATCTTCGCCGTGGTGCGGATCCACTCCGGCTTCCGCTCGATGGGTGTCTCGGCGTTGCGCGCCTCGACGCGCAGCAGACGACGTCCTTCGGGTGCGACGGTCACGCAGCTCTCCTGGCAATCTCGGTGGTCCCGGTGGTGTCCGGAAACCGCTCCAGCCTACGCCGCCCCCGCGGAGGGTCGAAGGGGGGCGACGGGCACCCCCTTCGTCACTAGGATCGAGGTGTCGGGCACACGGACCCGCACGGGGTCACAGGAGGTCGGAATGACGCAGTCACCCATCCACGGGATGAGCCGGGACGAGTGCTGGCAGGAGCTGCGCGGGCACGAGTTCGGGCGGCTCGCCTTCCACCTGGCGGGGGAGGTGCACATCGTCCCGATCAACTACGCGATCGACCGCGAGGTCCTGCTCTTCCGGACCGCCCAGGGCAACAAGCTGCTCGGCGTCGTCATGCAGTCGGACGTGGCCTTCGAGATCGACGGCTACGACTCCGCGCAGGCGTGGTCGGTCGTCGTGCGCGGCCGGGCGCGCGTGCTGGAGTCCACCGATGACCGCGAGCGCGCGGAGGCCTCCCGGCTGCGGTCGTGGGTGCCGACCGACAAGGACGTCTTCGTCGAGATCGCCCCCGAGGAGATCAGCGGGCGGCGCTTCGACCTCGACAAGCCGTGGGAGCACGCGATCCCGCTCCGGTGATCAGGCGGTGGCCGCGGCTCCGCGGGTGAGCGGCAGGTCCTCGGTCATGACCTCCAGCAGGTGGGCCCTGGCCGAAGGGAGGATGTCGGCCACGGTGAGGTCGCGCCCGGTCTCCAGGGCGAGGGTCGAGACGTCCGCGTCCGGGATGCCGCACGGCACGATCGTCTGCGTCCACGACAGGTCGCAGTCGACGTTGAGGCTGAACCCGTGCATGGCGACGTCCCGGGAGACGCGGATGCCGATCTGCCCGAGCTTGCGGTCGCGCGCACCGTCGGCGCCGGGCACCCAGATGCCGGAGCGTCCCGGCACGCGGGTCGCGGTGACGCCCACGTCGGCGGCGACGCGGATCATCATCTCCTCGAGCCGGCGCACGTGGGCGATGACGTCGCGGCGACCGGGCAGGTGGGCGATGGGGTAGCCGACGAGCTGCCCGGGGCCGTGCCAGGTGATCTTGCCTCCGCGGTCGACGTCGATGACCGGCGTGCCGTCGACCGGCCGCTCGTGCGGCTCGGTCCGCTTGCCGGCGGTGTAGACCGCCGTGTGCTCGAGCAGGAGCGTCGTGTCCTCGAGCTCGCCGGCCACGACCGCGGCGTGGACCCGCTTCTGGTGCTCCCAGGCGGTCAGGTAGTCGACGGTGTCGGGCGCGAAGCCCAGCTCCTCAAAACGCATCGGGCCAGCCTACGCCCGGCTCAGCGGGGGAGTCGTCGGGTCTCGACGGGGGTCTCGACCGCCCGGCCGTCCTCCCCCTTCGTCACGATGTACGCCCCCTTGCCGTCGACCTCGGTGACGGCCTCGACGAGCTGGGTGCCGCGGTAGACCAGGCCGACGCCGTCGTCCGTGCAGTGGGTCTCGCCGAGCGTGCCGTCGGCGACCAGACGGTGCACCGTCGGCCGGCGACGAGCCTCGTTGTCGTAGTGCACGCCGTTGTCGTACGGGAGGAGACCAAGCCCGTCGGTGACCGCCCGCAGCTCCGGCCCGAAGGAGTCGGTCGTGCCCCCGCGGAACCAGCAGATCGAGCCGGCGCTCACGCCGGCGAGGACGACGCCCGCCTCCCACACGCGGCGGAACACCTCGTCGAGCCCGTGCACCCGCCAGACCGCGAGCAGGTTGGCGACGGACCCGCCGTTGACCCAGACGACGTCCTGCGCGAGGAGGTGGGCCTCCATGTCCTCCACCGTCGGCATCGGGAAGAGGTTGAGGTGGGTGACGTCGTACCCGGCCGCCGCGCCGGCCTCGGAGAACGCGGCGTTGAAGGTGCGCGGATCACCCATGGCCGTGCCGAGCTGGCAGATCCGCGGGCGCGAGGTCGTGCCGGACAGCCCGACGGCGTGCTGGACGAGCCCCGCGAAGGCGAGGTCCCCCCGCTCCGGCCGGACGTAGCCACCGGAGGTGGCGAGGATCGTGGGCTGGTCTGCGGTCATGACCGCAGGTTAACCAGCGTCACCCGAAGAGGCGGCGCCACCACTGCCGACGCGGCTTATCGAGCGGCTGCCCGGCGAGGTGTCCGGTGGAGGACCCGCCCGGCGTCGTCCCCCAGGCCATCGCCCGCTGGAGGTGCGCCCGCACGTCCGGCGGCAGCTCGTCGAGGGAGGTGTACTCGGTGCCGTCGACGGAGTACGTGGTGGTCACCGCCGGCTCGGGCAGGGGACCGCCCTGCAAGACGTCGGGGATCCCGTCGCCGTCCGTGTCGGGCATCCGCGTGCGGACCAGGTCCTGCACCTCGGGCGGGAGGTCCGCCCAGGAGTCGTAGACCGTGCCGTTGTACTCGATGCGCTCGGAGCGAAGGACCATGCGCGTCAGGCTGACGAAGGGAGGGGGCAGGACCGACGGTGAGGTCCGCGGTCCGCCTCGTGCCTGTGGAGAACTCCGCGGCGGGAACGACGATCCGGGCCATGGTGGGGGCATGGACGAGATCCCGCCGCAGGTGCTCGGGTACCGGCTGACCCGGCTGCTCGGCCGCGGCTCGACGGCCACGGTGTGGCGGGCCCGGCGCGAGAGCGACGACGAGCTGGTCGCGGTCAAGATCGTGCGCGGTGGCCTGGACGACGAGAGCGTGCGCGAATACGCGATGCTCCAGCACGCGGCCGGAGAGCACGTGGTCGGCCTGCACGAGACCCTCGAGGTCGAGACGGACGAAGGGGGGTCCACCGCCCTCGTCCTGGAGCTCCTCGCCGGCGGCTCGCTCGAGCGCGTGGTCGCCGAGCGCGGGCACCTCACGCCCGGGGAGACGGTCACGATCATCGCGCCGATCGCCGAGGCGCTCGCCGGCCTGCACGACCTCGGCATCGTCCACGGTGACCTCAGCCCCGGGAACATCCTGCTCGACTCCACCGGGCGGCCGGCGCTCGCGGACCTCGGTTACTCGCGCCTCACCGGCGAGGCACCGGGCGACGTGCACGGCACCGACGGGTTCGTCGCGCCGGAGGTCCTCGAGGGCGGGGACCCGGAGCGCGCCAGCGACGTCCACGCGGTCGGTGCGATCGCCTGGCTCTGCCTCGCCGGCTCGGCCCCGGGGCACATCGCCGCGCGCCCGGAGCTGGGCGACCTCGTGCCCGACGAGCCCGCCCTGGTCGAGGCCGTCGAGTCCTGCCTCGCGACCGACCCGGCGCTGCGGCCGGAGGCGGACGAGGTGGCGCGCGCCGTCTTCGACGCGGTGCCCGCGCAGCCGCTGCGGATGACCTCGACCGGCGACGTCGCGTCGGGCCTGACCCGACGCATCCGCGAGGCGGCGGCCGAGGACGAGCTGCGCACGCCCGCGTGGCAGCTGGAGCTGGCGGCGGCCCGCCCGGCGCAGCCACGTCGTCGGTGGTGGCAGCGTCGCCCCCAGCAGGCCGAGGGGGAGCGGGTACGGCGCGAGCCGCGCCGTGGAGGTCGTCACGCCGCGCCGCGCCGCAGGGACGAGCCCGTCGACCTCTCGCGCGACCCGGACGAGGTGAGCGAGCCGCGCGCGATCGCCCGGTCGGCCGTCGACACGCCTCTGCTCGGCCGGCGGGTCGGGACCGTCGTCGTGCTTGCCGTCGCCCTGCTCCTCGCCGTGATCGTCCCGTGGCGACAGATCGCGACCGCCGAGGACGAAGGGGGCGCCACCCCGAGCCCCGCGTCCGCCCGGACGTCATCGGCGCCCGGGCGGGCGACCTCGCTCGCCACGGACCGCTCGGCCCCCAGACAGGCGGCGAGGGGACTCGCGCAGGAGCTGACCACGCTGCGGCAGCAGCTCGTCCTCGACCTCGACCGAGAGGTCGTCGCCCGGCTCGACGAGCCGGGCTCGCCCGCGGCCGCGCGGGACGGCCGGCTCGTCACCTCGTTGCGGGAGAGCGGTCACCGCTACCGCGGGGTGGAGCTGACCGTTCGCTCCGCGCAGCTGCAACGGACGGCGGGGTCGACGGCCGTCCTGCGCACAGTCGTCGACGAGAGCGCCTACACGGTGGTCGGACCGGACGGCGGGCGCCGCACCCGGCCCGCGCGCCCGGGGCAGCGGGTCGACCTCGTCCTGGTCTGGCACGACGTGGCCTGGCGCGTCCGGGACGTCCGCGCTGTCCCGGACGTCGCGTCGTCGCCACGGGCGGCCGGACGCACCTGAATCCGCATTCCCCTAGGGCAATGCAGGTCCAGGTCGAAGGGGGGTCTCAGTCGTCGAGCAGGTGGGCCAGGGCCCCGTCGAGGTCGGGGTGGCGGTGCTCGAAGCCGAGATCCTGCAGACGCTGGGGGAGCACCCGGGCCGAGGCGAGGGCCTCGTCGGCGAACTCGCCGAGCACGACCCGGATCGCGGCACGCGGAGCCGGCAGGAGGGCCGGGCGGTGCAGCCGACGGCCGATGGCGCGGGCGACCTCGCGCTGGCGGGCCGGGTGCGGACCGGTGAGGTTGACGGCGCCGGTGACGGAGGGGTCCTCGACGAGCAGGGTGTAGGCGGCGACGACGTCGTCGATCGTGATCCACGGCATCCACTGGCGACCGGAGCCGAGCGGGCCGCCGAGCCCGAGCCGGCCCACTCGCAGCATCGGGGTCAGGGCGCCGCCGTGCGCCGACAGGACGATGCCGGTGCGGGCGTGGGCGACCGGTACGCCGGCTTCGCGGGCCGGGGTGGTCGCGGACTCCCAGTCGCGCACGACATCGGCGAGGAAGGTGTCCGCCTCGGCGGAGTCCTCGGTGAGGACCTCGTCGCCCCGGTCGCCGTAGATGCCGACCGCCGAGGCCGTGACGAGCCGGGTCGGACCCGCACCATCGGCGATCGCCCGCGCCACCAGGTCGGTGCCGTCGACCCGCGAGGAGTGGATCAGTGCCTTGTACTCAGGGGTCCACCGGCGGTCGCCTACCCCGGCGCCCGCGAGGTGCACCACGGTGTCGACGCCCGAGAGGGCCTGCGGCGGCAGGTGCTCCGCGGAGGGGTCCCACTGCCGCTCGTGCCCGGCCGAGGGCTCCCGGCGCACGAGGTGGACGACGTCGTGACCCCCTTCGCGCAGGGACGACGACAGCGCGCCGCCGATCAGTCCGGAGGCTCCGGTGATGGCGACGCGCTGTCGGGGTGAGGTCATGTCAGGCCTCGAAACGGCCTTCCTCGAGGCGTGCCTTGACGGTCCCGAGGAAGCGGGCCGCGTCGGCGCCGTCGACGACCCGGTGGTCGTAGCTGAGCGCCAGGTACATCATCGAGCGGATCGCCAGGGTCTCCCCGCCGTCGTCCGTCGTGATGACGACCGGGCGACGCACGATGGCACCGGTCCCGAGCATCGCGACCTGGGGCTGATTGAGGATCGGGGTGTCGAAGAGCGCACCCCGGCTGCCCGTGTTGGTGATGGTGAAGGTCCCGCCGGACAGGTCGTCCGGCGTGATCTTGTTGTTGCGCGTGCGATCGGCGACGTCCGCGATGGCGCGGGCGAGACCGGCGACGTTGAGGTCACCGGCGTTCTTGACGACCGGCGTGAAGAGGCCCTTCTCCGTGTCCACCGCGATGGAGAGGTTCTCCTGGCCGTGGTAGACGATCTCGTCACCCTCGACGCTCGCGTTGACACCCGGGTGCGCCTTGAGCGCCTCGGCCGTCGCGAGGGCGATGAAGGGGAGGAAGGAGAGCTTCGTGCCCTCACGGCTGACGAAGTCGGCCTTGGCGGCGTCGCGGACGCGGGCCACCTTGGTCATGTCGACCTCGACGACCGTCGTCAGCTGGGCGCTGACCTGCAGCGACTCGACCATGCGCTCGGCGATGACCTTGCGCAGGCGCGACATCTTCTCGCGGGTACCGCGCTTGGACGTCGGGACATTGGACTCCATGCCCGCCGGCACACCGGAGGGGGCGGAGGCCACGGCCGGAGCGGCCGGTGTCGCCGCGGCCGGGGCAGCGGGGGCCTCGGCCGGCTGGTTCTTGGCCTTGGCCGCGTCGAGGACGTCCTGCTTGCGGATCCGGCCACCGATGCCGGTGCCCGTCACCTGCGCGAGGTCGATGTCGTTGTCCGCAGCGAGCTTGCGCACGAGCGGCGTGACGTAGGCAGCGGCGTCGCCGGCTGACGACTCCTGCTTCGGAGCCTCCTGCTTCGGGGCCTCGGCCTTGGGGGCCTCGGCCTTGGGGGCCTCCTGCTTGGGGGCCTCCTGCTTGGGGGCCTCCTGCTTGGGGGCCTCCTGCTTCGGGGCCTCGGCCGCCTGGGCGGCCTCGGGCTCCTGCGCGGCGGCCTCGTCGGCGTCGGTGCCCGCGGTCGCGGGCTGCTCCTCGTCGGCCTGCGGCGCGGGCGACTCCTCGGCCGTGGGCGCAGAGCCCGAGCCGGAGCCGCCGACGATCGCCAGGTCGGCACCGACCTCGACGGTCTCGTCCTCCTGGACGAGGATCTTGGTCAGGGTGCCGGCGACCGGTGAGGGGATCTCGGTGTCGACCTTGTCCGTGGAGACCTCGAGCAGCGGCTCGTCGACCTCGACGGTGTCGCCCTCGGCCTTGAGCCAGCGGGAGACGGTGCCCTCGGTGACGGACTCGCCCAGGGCCGGCATCGCGACCTTGGTGCCCTCGCCGCCGTCGGCGGGAGCGGACTCGGCGGCCGGGGCCGCCTCGGCCTTCGGCTCCTCGGCGGGAGCCTCCTGCGCCTTGGGCTCCTCCGCGGGAGCCTCTTCCGCCTGCGGCTCCTCGGCCGGCGCGTCCTGCGCGGGCTCGGCCGCGTCACCGGAGTCGTCGGACGCCGGGGCGTCGCCGTCCCCGATGACCGCGAGGTCGGCTCCGACCTCGACGGTCTCGTCCTCCTCGACGAGGATCTCCTGGATCGTCCCCGCCACGGGGGACGGGATCTCGGTGTCGACCTTGTCGGTCGACACCTCGAGCAGTGGCTCGTCCACCTCGACCGTGTCGCCGACGTTCTTGAGCCAACGCGTCACGGTTCCTTCCGTGACGGACTCACCCAGCGCCGGCATGGTCACCCGCTCAGACATGCGCCTCTGCTCCTTCTATCGAGATGGGGTACGTCACAGACTCTCACGAGTCCGTGTGCTGTTGTCCACGGGGTTCGTCACCTGATCGGTGGCGAGCGATGCCTCACGGCGTCTCAGCTCCTCCTCGTGGCGGCGCCACGCGTCCTGGTAGGAGACGTACCCCTCGACCCACGGCTTCTGGCCGCCGGCCCAGTGGATGATCTTGGGGTCCACGACGTCCTCCTGCGACGGCCGGGCGTTCCAGCCGGGAGCGAGGCTCAGCCGGTCGGCGCCGACGTAGACGTTGAGGATGTGCTGGTCGTGCATGCCGAAGTTGTTGGCATAGGGCAGGAACCGCTCGCAGAAGTCGTCGGCGCGCATCCTGGCCAGGTCGAGGACCATGATCCCGGCGTTGAACCCGACGAAGTCGAAGGGGTGGCGCCGGGTCTCGCGCCGGATGAGCTCCGAGCCCATCCCCGGCTCGAGGTCCTTGAGCGAGGCCGGCACGAAGATGTTGGTGTAGCCGCTCTGCATCGAGCTGGCCTCGGAGTCACGGGCCGCCAGCGGGTGCCCCTGCAGGTCGGTCTCGTAGAGCTCGGCGACGTCGGCCACGGGCAGCGCGTCGATGTCGTGGTAGACGACCCGGTCGACGTCGGTGAGCAGCTGCGGCAGCACCAGGCGGTCCATCGTCGAGACGGTGATGTGCGGGATCATCGCGTGGATGTCGCCGTAGGTCACCTCGTCGCACGGCCACCACGAGAAGGACACGCTCGGGAAGAGCGCCGCGGCCCGGTCGAAGTCGGCCTGCTCGTGCTCGCGCACGAGCACGTTGAGGTGGATCGGTCGGCTCGCGTGCTCCACGAGCCCGTCGACGACGACGAGGAACTGGTCCTTGAGGTTGCCGTCGAGGGCGAGGACGATCTCCATCTCCTCACCGGCCGGGCCGTCCTGCGTGCGCGGCACGTCGACGCGGCCGGCGCGGATCGTCGCGACCGCCTCGTCGACGTCCACGAGGGAAGGGAGGGTCACGTCCTGCTCGTTGCGGCGTCGGGCAGCTGCGACCCGGTCCGCGGTGACCTCGGCCCAGATCGCGCGCACGCTCCCTTCGTCCTCGCCGCGCAGGATCGCCGCGAAGACCGGCTCGAGGAGGTCGGCGATGCCGCGCCCCATCTCGAAGACCTCGTCGTCGGTGAGCGGGGCCAGGCCCGCGAAGCGGATGTCGGACGGGTTGCGCGGCGCGAAGTCGACGTCGCACCCGAGGGCGCGTGCGGGCAGGTACGCGTGCAGGCGACCGGTCACGACCTTGCCGATCGAGCCGGCGTACTCGTCGAGGCTGGCCAGGGCGGTGCGCAGGTTGGTCGCCATGTCGGCGCCGCGCACGTCCTCACGTTCGTTGTGGATGCGGCGAGCCCCCCGGGGTGCCGGCAGGTCGATCCACACGGTCGGTGCGTCCGCCGGCCGGGCCGGGGTGTCGTCGGGCCGCACGTAGCGCACGGTCGTCGTCAGGCAGCCGGAGAAGAAGGCCGGGATGCCCTGCCCGAGGAGCAGGTCGACGGTCGAGTGGTCGCGGCAGCCGATCGGCGCGTGCGCCTTGAGGTGCTCGATCGTCTCGTCGGTGAGCAGCGCCCGCTTGTTGAGGTGGAAGGAGACGTAGAGGGGCTTGAGGTGCCCCGGGAAGGGGAAGTCGTGCCGGACGCCACCGAGCTTGTGGGCGTACCAGCCGAAGGCGAGCATCCACGTGCCCTCGGGCACCTGCGAGTACGTCGAGGCGTCCCGGTCGACCTGGTGGAGGGTCACCGGCACCTCGGGGGAGTCGACGCGCAGGTCGGCCGGGACCCGCGCGGCCAGGTCGGTGGCGAAGCGCCCGAGGTCACCGTCGTCGAACCGCGCGCCGGTGTGCCGCACGAGGTGCGAGAGCGAGGCGATGGTCTGCACGTAGTCGCCGATGTTGCTCGAGGTGTTGCGGGGGTCGGGCTGGTCGTAGCCGATGACGCCGATCGAGACCGTGCCCGGGGTCGCCGGCGTCGGCTCCGTCGGCCCGGCGGCGATGCGCGGCGCCCACCTGGACATCCACGTGCGGTCGCGGACCAGCGCCTCGGTCTGGGCCTCGTCGAGCTCGCCGCTCGCGAGGTCCGCCACCGCCGCGGCGTCGAAGCGCTCGGCCAGCCGCGTGCACTGCGCTCCGAGGCCCAGGCCCATGGCGCGGCGGGTGAGGGTCAGCCAGGTGTGCGTGCTGAGCGGCCCCGGGTGCTCCAGCGCGCGCTCCACCGCGTGCTCCGCGAGTACCCGGTCGTGCTGCCCGGCGAGCAGCACGTACTCGTTGGCGGCGTGGCGCAGCCAGACCTCGTCGGGGAGGGTCGACAGCCGCTCCCAGGCGAACTTGGGCAGGCCCATCTGGTGGGCGATGAGGCCGGTGGCGAGCGTGCCCGCCTGACGGGTCGGTTCGTTGTCGTAAAGCCACTGCGCGATCTGCCGGGCGACCGTCACCTGCGGGGAACCCTTGGCCCCGCGCACGAGGTGCTCCATCGCACCCTCGAGCCCCTCACCGTGCGCGAGCGCCATCGTGAACTCGGCGCGGGTACGCAGCCACCTGACCCCCACCTCGAGCTCGCGGCGCTCGTCCGCGGAGGGCGCGTGGCCCGGCGCCGGGCCGAGCTCGCTCGGCAGGCGGTAGCCCTCGGCAGCGGCGCGCAGGCCTCGGTAGGCGTAGCCCAGGCCGGCGGCACGATCGGCTGCCTGGGCGCGCTTGGCCTCCAGCGCCTTGAGTGAGTCCTCGGCCGCAGCGAGCTTCGCCGTGGTCGCGTCGAGCTGCGCCCTGGCCTCGTCACGCTGCCGGCGAGCCCGGTCGCGCTGCTCGCGGGCCTTGCGCAGCTCCCCCTTCGCCGTGTCGAGGCGCGCGCGCACCTCGTCGACGCCACCGATGCGGGCGGCCGCACGCTTGGTGACGCGCTTGGTCGCGCGGGGGAGTGAACGGGGGTCAGGACTCATGGTGCTCCGTGGTCAGGTCGGGGGGAACTGCACGACAGCCTAGGACGGTCGCTGCGGTCGGTCTCAGGCGTGCGCATGCAGCGGGCGGCCGGCGGCGAGCATCGCGGCCTCGCCGAGGGCCTCGCCCTGGGTGGGGTGCGCGTGCACGAGGGGCGTGACGTCCTCGGGGTGGGCCTCCCAGCCGACGACGAGCTGCGCCTCGCTGATGAGCTCGCTGACGCCGAGGCCGACCATGTGCACGCCGAGCACCGGGCCGTCCTTCGCCCGCACCAGGGTGACCGATCCGGTCGTGCCGCGGATGATGCTGCGACCGTTGCCGCCCAAGGGGTAGGTGACGGTCTCGACGTCGTGGCCGGCTCCCTTCGCCGCCTCGGTGGACAGCCCGACCGAAGCGATCTCGGGGTCGCAGTAGGTGACCTTGGGGATCGTCACGTCGTCGACCGGGCGCGGGTCGAGGCCGGCGACGTCCTCGGCGACGAAGATGCCGTGGGCGAAGCCGCGGTGCGCCAGCTGCAGGCCCGGCACGAGGTCACCGACGGCACGCACGCCCTCGACATCGGTCCGCAGCCGCTCGTCGGTCGGGACGAACCCGCGCTCGAGCGTCACCCCGGCCTCCTCGAGGCCGATGCCCTCGCTGCGGGGCCCGCGACCCACGGCGACCATCACGAGGTCGACCTCGAGCGGGTCGGCGCCCTCGAGGTGGACGACCGCGCGGTGCTCGTCGGCCTCGACGGAGGCGACCCGGGTGGAGGTAAGGGTGGTGATCCCGCGCTTCTTGAACTCGCGCGTCAGGTGCTTGGAGATCGACGGCTCCTCGGCCGCGACGATCCGGTCGAGGGCCTCGACGACCGTCACCTCGGCGCCGAAGCTGCGCAGCATCGACGCGAACTCGACACCGATGACGCCGCCGCCCAGCACCGCGACGCGCTGCGGGATCTCGGCGAGGTCCATCGCACGGTCGCTTGTCATGACCCGCGGCCCGAGCTCCACGCCCGGGATGGTCCGGGCGTACGAACCGGTCGCCAGGACGACGGTCCTCCCGCTCAGGCGCGTCGTGCCCCCTTCGCCCTCCACCTCGACGGTGCTCGCGTCGACCAGCCGGCCGCGACCGCTCACGACCTCGATCCCGGCCTGTCCGATGAGCCCGGTCAGGCCCCTGTGGAGCTGGGCGACGACCTTGTCCTTGCGCGCGTGCAGCGCGGCCGTGTCGATGCCCTCGAAGCTCGTGAGCACCCCGTGCGACGCCCCCACCCGCGCCCCGTCGGCCAGCTCGGCCGCGTGCAGCAGCGCCTTGGTCGGGATGCACCCGCGGTGCAGGCAGGTCCCCCCGATCTTGTCCTCCTCGACGAGCGCGACCGTCAGGCCCAGCTGCGAGGCCCGCAGCGCGCAGGCGTACCCGCCGCTCCCGGCTCCGAGGATGACGAGGTCGAAGGGGGACGAGGTCGTGGGGTCGGCCACGGCGAGGCTCCTTTGCGCGTTGGTGTGTCCGGGGTCACGGACCGGCCCAGCGTACGGCCTCGTGCGCGTGGTCCCCCTACCGTCCGGCGCGACCCGGGGCACGAGGGCTGCGCTGGGGAGAAGTCCGGACTGCTCTCCCCGCCGGTCACCTCGTCCGGGAGGTCCGGACTTCTCCTTGATTCGCGCAGGCCCCCGTCCCCGGGTCGCGCCTCGTCGGCGACGTGACGAGGGCGCGGGCAGGAGGGTGGGGGTCGGCCCGACTCAAGGAAAAGTCCGGACTGCGCACCCGACGCGAGGCGAAGGGAGAGCGGTCCGGACTTTTCCCTAGGGCCACCCCCAGCCCTCCGCCGTGCCCGGAGGCGACCGGGGCACGCCGCAGGCGACGGGGGCGTCAGGCGAGGGAGGTGAGGTGCTCCAGGAGGGTGCCGACGGCGACGCCGGTGCCGCCCTTGGGGACGTGGCCCCAGGGGGCGCCCTCGTTGAAGGAGGGGCCGGCGATGTCGAGGTGGGCCCAGGGGATCTGCTCGCCGGAGGAGTCCTTGGCGAACTCTTGGAGGAACAGGCCGGCGGTGAGGGCGCCGCCCCAGCGGTCGCCCTTGTGGGCGATGTCGGCGACGGCGGAGTCGAGGCCGGAGCGCAGGTCGGCGGGCAGCGGGAGCGGCCAGCTCGCCTCGTCGGCCCGCTCGGAGGCCACGGTGATGGCGGTGCGCAGGGCGTCGTCGTTGCCCATGACACCGAAGATCTTCGGGCCGAGGGCGACGACGCAGGCGCCGGTGAGGGTGGCGACGTCGAGGATCTGGTCGGGGCCGGACTCGGCGGCCAGGGCCATGCCGTCGGCGAGGACCATGCGGCCCTCGGCGTCGGTGTCGATGATCTCGACGGTCGTGCCGTTGCGCATGGTGACGACGTCGCCGGGGCGCTGGGCGTTGCCGCCGGGCATGTTCTCGGCGAGGCAGAGGTAGCCGGTGACCGCGATGGGCAGGCCGAGCTCGGCGGCGGCGACGACGGTCGCGGCGACGGCGGCGGCGCCGGCCATGTCGGACTTCATCGTCGTCATGCCGGCGGAGGGCTTGATGCACACGCCGCCGGTGTCGAAGGTGATGCCCTTGCCGACGAGGGCGACGTGGGGGACCTTCTTGCTGCGCGGCGCGTAGGAGAGGGTGACGATGCGCGGCGGGCGGCTGCTGCCCTGGCCGACACCGACGATGCCGCCGAAGCCACCCGCGACGAGCGCCTCGTCGTCGAGCACCTCGACGGTGAGCTTGCCGGAGGACGCCTTGGCGACCTGCTGCACCTGCTCGGTGAAGGACTGCGGGTAGAGCAGGTTGGGCGCGGTGTTGACGAGGTCACGGGCCCAGGCGACGTTGCGCGCGACGGTCTCGGCGCGGGCGATGACGTCCTTGGGGGAGTCCTTGCGGCCGAGCTCGGAGAAGACGGTGATCTCGCGGTCCTCGGTCGGCGCCGCGGACTTGTGCGCGGTGAAGGCGTACGCGCCGGAGAAGGCCCCCTCGGCGATCGCGGTCAGCCCGGCCTCGTCGGTGTGGGGCAGGGACAGCGCGACGGAGCCCTTGCCGGCGGCGCGCACGGCGGCACCGGCGGCACGACGAAGGGGGTCGCTGCCCCCTTCGCCCTCACCGAGACCCACGAGCACGACCTTGTCCGCGGAGACGCCCGGGACGGCCGCGAGGGTCGTCGTGTCCCCGACCTTCGTGCTGACCTCGAGGACCGGGACGACGCTCGCGAGGTGCTTGGCCGTGGCCTTGGGCAGGTCCGCGCCGGCGACGACGGTGGCGTCGCCCGCGCCGGTGACCCCGAGCACGAGGGTGCGACCGGACCACGCGGGGAAGGATCGGGAACCATGGATCAGCGAGGGCACGTCGGGGGCACCTTTCGGTTGGGGAAACGGTGGGTGTACCTCCCGCAGGCTATCCCGGATGACGAGACGGTAGCGTCTGGCGCATGACCGACAGCGACGCCCTGCGCACCTCCCCGATCCACGAGCGCCACGTGGCGCTGCAGGCCAAGATGGCCGACTTCGGCGGCTGGGAGATGCCGATCGAGTACCCGGGCGGCGGAGTCGTCGCGGAGCACACCGCGGTCCGCGAACGGGTGGGCCTGTTCGACGTGAGCCACCTGGGCAAGGCGCGGGTCTCCGGGCCCGGGGCCGCCGAGCTCGTCAACTCCACCCTGACCAACGACCTCGGGCGCATCGCCCCCGGGCAGGCCCAGTACACGATGTGCTGCAACGAGTCCGGCGGCGTCGTGGACGACCTCATCGCCTACCTGCGCAGCGACGACGACGTCTTCCTCATCCCCAACGCGGCCAACACCGCGACCGTCGTGCAGATGCTCCGGGACGCCGCGCCCGAGGGCGTCGAGGTGAGCGACCTGCACGAGGACTACGTCGTCCTCGCCGTGCAGGGCCCCAAGAGCGACGAGGTGCTCACCGCCCTCGGCCTGCCCGTCGACCACGACTACATGTCCTACGACGACGCGCAGTGGCAGGGCCACGACATCACCGTCTGCCGCACCGGCTACACGGGGGAGCGCGGCTACGAGCTGGTCGCGCCGGCCGCGGCCGGCCTCGAGCTGTGGGACGCGATCGTCGAGGCGATGGCCCCCTTCGACGGGCTGCCGTGCGGTCTCGGTGCCCGGGACACGCTGCGCACCGAGATGGGCTACCCGCTGCACGGCAACGACCTGTCGCCGGAGATCACCCCGGTCATGGCGCGCTCCGCGTGGGCGGTCGGCTGGGACAAGGAGACCTTCTGGGGCAAGGACGCGCTCGTCGCCCAGCGGGTGGCCAAGTCCTCCAGGCTCCTGCGGGGCCTGCTCGTCACCGGCCGCGGCATCCCGCGCAGCCACTGCGCGGTCCTCGTCGACGGCGTCGAGGTCGGTGAGGTCACCTCCGGCACCTTCAGCCCCACCCTCAAGCAGGGCATCGCCCTCGCGCTCCTCGACCGCTCGGTCACCGACGGCGACGAGGTCGTCATCGACGTCCGCGGCCGCGAGGTCGCGGCCACGGTGACCAAGCCCCCCTTCGTGCAGGTGCAGGTGAGGCAGGCATGAGCGACTCCTACCGCTGGCGGCTCGAGGACTCCTCGGGCGCTCCGCTGGTCAACGGCCCGGGCCACACCGTGCCCTTCCCGACGCAGGCGGA
Source organism: Janibacter terrae NBRC 107853 (assembly GCF_001591405.1). Classification (GTDB taxonomy): domain Bacteria; phylum Actinomycetota; class Actinomycetes; order Actinomycetales; family Dermatophilaceae; genus Janibacter; species Janibacter terrae. Next base: position 224,731 of record NZ_BCUV01000006.1, on the reverse strand, counting down.
CGCTGAGGCGTGGTTCGCCGAGTCGTGGGAGGACCTCGCCGACGCCGGCGTCGCGCAGGTCAGCCTCCTGCACGAGTCGGAGGTCGTGTACGGCCCGATGTCGTTGACGCAGGCCTGAGCCCTCAGCGGGGGGTGCCGCCGCGCTCGACCATCGGCTTGGGCATGCGCGTGCGCCGGATCTGGAAGCAGCGCATCACGGTGTACATGGCCAGGCCACGGGTCGGGGTGTCGGCGCCGAAGCGCTCGTGGATCCTGGCCTTGGTCCGGCGCCACAGCAGCACGGCGTCGATGACCGCGATGATGATCAGCAGGTAGACGGCGAGGAAGACGTAGGTCGCCCACTCCGCGGCGAAGAGGCTGAGCACGAGGACCGCCAGCATGAGCGGCAGCAGCCACTCGCCGAGGTTGAACCGCGCGTCGACGCTGTCGCGGACGAAGCGGCGCACCGGGCCCTTGTCGCGCGGCGGCAGGTGCTGCTCGTCGCCGGTCATCATCGCCTGACGCGTCTTCTGCGCGTGCTCGCGGCGGGCGGCGCGGTCCGCGGCCTTGGCGGCCTTGCGGTCGGTCTGCACGAGGGGACGCCGACGCGCGGCCTCCTGGTCGCGGCGCTTGGGGGTCGGGCGGTTCTTGGCGCCCTCCCGCTGGGGGCGGTCGCCGGGAGCGCGGTCGGCAGAGACCGCCTGGGCATTGTCCTTCTTGCGTCCGAACACGAGGAGAACTCTAGGTGGTGCGGGTGGACGTCCCGGACCCGCCCGGTCGCGATAGCGTCGGGCCCGTGACCGACACCACCCTCACCGCAGACCAGATCGAGGCCATCCGCGGGCGCGTCCGCGAGCTCATGCCGCAGGTGCGCGCCGACCTCGAGGACCTCACCCGGATCCCGAGCGTCAGCCTCGACTCCTTCGACCAGGCCCACGTGCAGGCCTCCGCCGAGCGCACGGCGCAGCTGCTGCGCGCGGAGGGCCTGGACGTCGAGATCGTCAGCGAAGGGGGTCGCCCCGCCGTCATCGGGCACGTCGACGGGCCCGAGGGCGCACCGACCGTCCTGCTCTACGCGCACCACGACGTGCAGCCCCCGGGTGACCTCGACGACTGGGACAGCGACCCCTTCGAGCCGACGGAGCGCGACGGTCGCCTCTACGGCCGCGGCGCGGCCGACGACAAGGCCGGCGTCATGGCGCACGTCGCCGCCCTGCGGGCGCACTCCGGCGACCTGCCGGTGGGCGTGACGGTCTTCGTCGAGGGCGAGGAGGAGATCGCGAGCGAGTCACTGCCGCGGCTGCTCGAGCGGCACGGCGACAAGCTGACCTCGGACGCGATCGTCCTCGCCGACTCGCTCAACTGGGCCATCGGCACGCCCGCGCTCACGACGACGCTGCGTGGCTCCCTTCGCGCCGTCGTCACGGTGCGCACCCTCGACCACGGGGTCCACTCGGGGATGTTCGGCGGTGCCTGCCCCGACGCGATCACCACGCTGTGCCGCCTCATGGCCACCCTCCACGACGACCAGGGCGATGTCGCGATCGAGGGTCTGGTGCATGGCGACGCCCCCGAGATCGACTACGACGAGGCGCGGCTGCGCGAGGAGTCCGGCCTGCTCGAGGCGACCGAGCTCATCGGCACCGGCGCGATCCCGTCGCGCCTGTGGACCAAGCCGGCCGCGGTCGTCATCGGCATCGACGCCCCCGCCGTCGACGAGGCGGGCAATGTCCTCGCCGCGAGCGCGCGGGCCAAGATCAACCTGCGGCTCAACCCGACCCAGGACCCGCAGGAGGCCTGGACCGCCCTGCAGCGCCACCTCACCGAGTACGCCCCGTGGGGTGCGACGGTCGAGGTCGAGCTCGACGAGCAGGGCTGGGGCTTCGCCGCGGACGCGACCGGGCCGGTCTACGACGAGGCGCGGGCCGCCTTCGCCGACGCGTGGGGCAACGACCCGGTCGACGTGGGCATCGGTGGGTCCATCCCCTTCGTCCAGGCCTTCGCCGAGAAGTTCCCCGACGCGGCGATCCTCGTCACCGGCGTGGAGGACCCCGACACCCGCGCCCACGGGGCCAACGAGTCGCTGCACCTGGGCGAGTTCGAGAAGGTGTGCATCGCCGAGGCGCTGCTGCTCGCCCGGCTCGGCGCGATGCCGCGGGGCTGAGCGATGCCCTCCCTCGTCGCGGTCCACGGTGACATCACGACCCAGCAGGTCGACGCGATCGTCAACGCCGCCAGCACCGCCGTGCGCGGCGGCGGGGGAGTCGACGGTGCGATCCACCGGGCCGGGGGGCCGGCGGTGCTCGAGGACTGCATCGCCCGCTTCCCGCAGGGGCTGGCGACGGGGGACGCCGGGTGGACGACGGCGGGGGACCTCCCTTCGCGCTGGGTGATCCACACCGTGGGGCCCAACCATGCCGCGGGACAACGCGATCGCTCGCTGCTGGTCTCCTGCTACACGCGCTCGCTCGCCGTCGCCGACGAGCTCGGCGCCCGCAGCGTGGCCTTCCCGCTCATCAGTGCGGGGATCTACGGCTGGCCCAAGGGCGACGCGATCGATGCGGCCGTCGAGACGATCGCGGGGGCGTCGACGGCGGTCGAGGAGGTGCGGATCGTCGCCCTCGACGCGGCGACCTTCGCGCAGGTCGGCGCGAGGCTGGATTAAAGTTCAAATTTCAACTAATATGGCTCTCATGGCACAGGGCACATACGTCGAGAAGGACTTCAACCGCGACACCACGTACATCGAGGACCGGATCACCTCGGACGGCAGCAGCGAGTGGCCGGTCGAGCCGGGCCGCTACCGGCTCGTGGTCTCGCGCGCGTGCCCGTGGGCCAACCGCGCGATCATCGTGCGCCGCCTGCTCGGTCTCGAGGACGTCATCTCCATGGGCGTCACCGGCCCGACGCACGACGCCGACTCCTGGACCTTCGACCTCGACGAGGGCCACCTCGACCCGGTGCTGCAGATCCCGCGGATCAAGGACGCCTACCTCCGGCGCTTCCCCGACTACCCGAAGGGGATCACCGTCCCCGTCATGGTCGACGTGCCGAGCGGGCAGGTCGTGACCAACAACTTCCCGCAGATCACCGAGGACCTCACGACGCAGTGGCGCGAGTACCACCGCGAGGGTGCTCCCGACCTGTGGCCCGAGCACCTCCGCGAGGAGATGGCCGAGGTCAACAAGCGCGTCTACACCGAGGTCAACAACGGCGTGTACCGGTGCGGGTTCTCCGGCGACCAAGCCGCGTACGACGCGGCGTACGAGCGGCTGTGGACGGCGATGGACTGGCTCGAGGAGCGCCTCGCGACGCGCCGGTACCTCATGGGCGACCACATCACCGAAGCCGACGTCCGGCTGTTCACGACGCTCGCGCGGTTCGACGCGGTCTACCACGGGCACTTCAAGGCCAACCGGTCCAAGCTCACCGAGATGCCCGTGCTGTGGGCCTACGCGCGTGACCTCTTCACCACGCCCGGCTTCGGTGACACGACGGACTTCGTGCACATCAAGAGCCACTACTACGAGGTCCACACGGACATCAACCCCACCGGCATCGTCCCCGCGGGGCCGGACTACTCCAGCTGGCTGCAGCCGCACGGCCGCGAGTCGCTCGGGGGGTCCCCCTTCGGTCCCGGTGGCACCGCCCCCGGCGCGCCGAGCGAAGGGGAGCGCGTCCCCGTCGCGCACAACCCGCTCCTCGACGAGACGGGCATGGTCCGCACGGCCTGACCCTCGTGCGGGGAGCCGTTCGGGAGACGTTCACGCGGGGTCAGCGGAGGCGACACCTGCTGTCGGCAGGCTCGGGGGTGCCATCTCGCCCCCCTTCCCGAGGAGCTCCCATGACCCCCGCAACCCGCGCCCTCGCGGCCACCGTCGGCGCACTGGCCCTGACCATGCCCGTGGGCGCGGCCACCGCTGCCCCCGTCGAGCTCGGCACGCCGCTGGCCCAGGCGCACGCGCACAACGACTACGAGCACGAGCGACCGCTCCTGGACGCGCTGGAGCACGGCTTCACCTCGGTCGAGGCCGACGTCTGGCTCGTCGACGGTGAGCTCCGCGTCGCGCACGACTCGTGGCAGCTCGCGGACGCCCCGACCCTCGAGGAGGCCTACCTCGACCCGCTCAGCGAGATCGCCGGCCGGGGCGGCCAGGAGATCTACCCGGGCTACGACGGGGACTTCCAGCTGCTCATCGACATCAAGAGCGAGGGATCGACGACCTGGGCGGCGGTCGAGGACGAGCTCGAGGAGCACCAGCAGGTCTTCACCCGCGTGCACAGGGGCAAGGTCAAGGACCGCGCAGTGGAGGCCGTCATCAGCGGCAACCGCCCGCGGGCGGAGATAGCCGCCGCCACGACGAGGTACTCCTTCTACGACGGTCGCTCGAGCGACCTCGGCTCCGGCGCCGACGAGACCTTCATGCCACTCGTCAGCGAGAACTGGACCAAGCTCTTCACCTGGCAGGGCGTCGGAGAGATGCCCGCCGCGGAGCGCGAGCGCCTGCACACGTACGTGCAGCAGGCCCACTCCGACGGGTACCGGGTCCGGTTCTGGGCGACCAACGACCTGGACGGCCAGGCGCGCGAGAACCTGTGGCGTGAGCTGCAGGAGGCCGGTGTCGACCACATCAACACCGACGACCTCGACGGGCTGCAGGAGTTCCTGACCCGGGAGTGACCGCCCCTCGGCGAGGACCCCGCAGGCTGAGCAAGAGTTACCTCGCCTTCGCAGGAGTTTCAAACTCTTGCGAAGGCGAGGTTTATCGGGTGACCCGAGAATCGTGGGGCAGGTGAGGCGCCGCCCGTCAGTCCTTCGAGGTCTCGCCCGGCAGCGCCAGCATCTGGTCGAGCGCCACCTTGGCCCAGTGGGCGACGTCGGGGTCGACGGAGATCTGGTTGACCACGCGCCCCTCGACGAGGGACTCGAGCGCCCAGACGAGGTGGGGCAGGTCGATGCGGTTCATCGTCGAGCAGTAGCAGACGTTCTTCTCGAGGAAGCTGATCTGCTGCTCGGGGAACATCTGCCCCAGCCGCTGCACGAGGTTGAGCTCGGTGCCGACGACCCACTTCGTGCCGGCGGGCGCTGCGGCGACGGTCTTGATGATCTTCTCCGTCGAGCCGACCTCGTCGGCCAGCTCGACGACCTCGTGGCGGCACTCGGGGTGGACGATGACGCGGACGCCGGGGATCTCCCTTCGCGCCGTCTCGACCGCGTCGACGGTGAATCGGCCGTGCACGGAGCAGTGCCCGCGCCACAGGATCATCCGCGCGTCGCGGATCTGCGCGGGGGTGAGGCCGCCCATGGGCCGGTGGGGGTTCCACACGACGCAGTCGTCGAGGTCGCGTCCGAGGTCGCGCGCCCAGGTGTTGCGGCCGAGGTGCTGGTCGGGGAGGAAGAGGACCTTGCCGCCCCCGTCGATGCCACCGGTCTGGTCGAAGGCCCACGTGAGAGCGGTCTCGGCGTTGGACGACGTGCAGACCGTCCCGCCGTGGCGGCCGGTGAAGGCCTTGATCGCCGCGGAGGAGTTCATGTACGTCACGGGGACCGTCGACCCGGCGACGCCGGCCTCGACGAGCTCGTCCCAGCACTCCTGCACCTGGTGCAGCGCGGCCATGTCGGCCATCGAGCAGCCGGCGGCGAGGTCGGGCAGGACGACCGCCTGCTCGTCGCTGGTGAGGATGTCCGCGGACTCGGCCATGAAGTGCACGCCGCAGAAGACGATGTAGGGCGCGTCCGGACGGGCCGCCGCCTCCTTGGCCAGCTTGAAGGAGTCACCGGTGGTGTCGGCGAACTCGATGACCTCGTCGCGCTGGTAGTGGTGACCCAGGACGAAGACCGAGTCGCCGAGCGCCTCCTTGGCCGCGCGGGCCCGGGCGACGAGGTCGGGGTCGGACGGCGCGGGCAGGTCGCCCGGGCACTCCACACCCCGCTCGGAGTGCGGGTCGGTGCCCTGCCCGAGGACGAGCAGGGACAGTGGGGTCGGCGAGGACTGCGTCGGGGCGCTCACGGCAGGCATGATCCCACAGCGCCCACCCGCTCCTCGGTACAGTCCATGGGTGCACGTGATCATCGCTCCTGACTGCTTCACCGGCACCCTCACGGCCACGCAGGCCGCGGAGGCCATGGCCGCCGGCTGGCGCCGCAAGGCCCCCGAGGACCTGCTGACGCTGGTGCCCCTCTCCGACGGCGGTCCCGGCTTCCTCGACGTCATCACCAGAAGCGTGCCGGGGGAGTCCTCGATCGTCACCGTCACCGGGCCGGGCGGCATGCCCGTCCCGGCCGCCGTCCACATCACGACGGACGAAGGGGGGCGCCGCACGGCCTGGGTGGAGTCCGCCCAGGCGATCGGGCTGCACCTGCTCGACGCACCCGAGCGGGACCCCGGGGTGACGACGACGTGGGGCCTCGGCGAGCTGCTCGCCGCCGTCCTCGAGCACGACGTGCAGCGCGTCGTCGTCGGGCTCGGCGGCTCGGGCACCAACGACGCCGGGGCGGGCATGCTCGGGGCGCTCGGTGCGGGCCCACGCGAGGTCCTCGGGGGCGGGGGAGCGGGGCTCATCGCGACGCGGGAGCACGACCTCGCCGGCCTGGCCGCGACGCGGGAGCGCTTCGCCGGGATCGAGCTCGTCGCCGCGACCGACGTCGCCTCGCCGCTCCTCGGGCTGCAGGGCGCGAGCGCCGTCTTCTCCCCGCAGAAGGGCGCCACCCCCGAGCAGGCGCAGGTGCTCGAGGGGTCGCTCGGCCACTTCGCCGACCAGGTGCGCCGCGTGCTGCCGCCCGGCACCGACCTGCTCACCGGCCGCGAGCGCCGGCTGGACCGCGAGCCGGGAGCCGGTGCGGCCGGGGGCGTGGGCTACGCCCTCATGCTCCTCGGCGCACGTCGTGTCAGCGGCGTCGACACCGTGCTCGAGGCCGTGGGCCTCGGCCGCCTGGTCGCCGCGGCGGACCTCGTCCTCACGGGGGAGGGCTGCCTCGACTGGCAGAGCCTGCAGGGCAAGGTCGTCGCCGGCGTCGCCGAGCTGGCCCAGGGCCACGGGACCCCGGCTGTCGCCCTCGCCGGGCAGGTCCTCATCGGGCGCCGGGAGGCGATGGCGCTCGGTCTGGGCGGCTGCTACGCCGTCGCCGAGCGACCCGAGGAGCTCGAGACCGCGATGGCCGACCCGGTCGGCACGCTCGAGGCCCGGGCGGCGCGGGTGGCCGCGACGTGGTCACCGCGACGGTGACCCCCTTCGCCGCCTGACGTATGGTGGACGGACGGGAACAACCCGCGCACACCACGTGTTGACCCCGTCGTGGCGGACACCGTCACCCCACAGAACCCCGAGCCGTGAGGACATCGCATGAGCGTCCAGGACACCCAGGCCACCACCCCCGAGACCACTGACGCGGCCACCGAGGCCCACGGCGTCGTCCTCACCGACGTCGCCGCCGGCAAGGTCAAGTCGCTGCTCGAGCAGGAGGGTCGCGACGACCTGCGCCTGCGCATCGGCGTCCAGCCGGGCGGCTGCTCCGGCCTGATCTACCAGCTGTACTTCGACGAGCGCTCGCTCGACGGTGACCTCGTGCGCGACTTCGACGGTGTCGGGGTCGTCGTCGACCGGATGAGCGCCCCGTACCTCACCGGCGCGACGATCGACTTCGCCGACACCATCGAGAAGCAGGGCTTCACCATCGACAACCCCAACGCGGGCAGCTCCTGCGCCTGCGGCGACAGCTTCAGCTGAGCCGACCCCGCGTCCACGAGGCCCCCACCGTTCGACGGTGGGGGCCTCGTCGCGCTCTGTAGGGTGTCGGCGTGCCCATCGCCATCGCCGGATCCATCGCCACCGACCACCTGATGACCTTCTCGGGTCGCTTCGCCGACTCCCTCGTCGTCGAGCAGCTCGACAAGATCTCCGTGAGCTTCCTGGCCCACGCGCTCGAGATCCGCCGCGGGGGAGTGGCCGCCAACATCTCCTTCGGCATGGCCAACCTCGGGCAGCGTCCCGTGCTCGTCGGCGCGGTCGGCGAGGACTTCGCCGACTACCGCAGCTGGCTCGAGCGCCACGGCGTCGACTGCGAGTCGGTCAAGGTCTCCGAGACGCTGCACACAGCGCGCTTCGTCTGCACCACCGACGACGACATGGCCCAGATCGCGACCTTCTACGCCGGGGCGATGAGCGAGGCGCGCGAGATCGAGCTGGCCCCCATCGCCGCCCGCGTCGGCGGCCTCGAGCTCGTCCTCGTCGGTCCCGACGACCCGGAAGCCATGCGCCGGCACACCCGGGAGTGCCGCACGCGCGGCATCCCCTTCGTCGCCGACCCGAGCCAGCAGCTCGCCTTCGGCGACGGCGAGCTCATCCGCGACCTCATCGACGGTGCCGAGTACCTCATCACCAACGAGTACGAGTCGCACCTCACGGAGCAGAAGACCGGCTGGAGCCAGGACGAGATCAACTCCCGCGTCCGCTACCGCGTCGTCACGCTCGGCAAGGACGGCGTGCGCATCACGGGGAAGGACCTCGACGAGGAGATCGTCGTCGGCGTGGCCCGCGAGGTCACCAAGGCCGACCCGACCGGCGTCGGTGACGCCTTCCGGGCCGGCTTCATCACCGGTGTCGCCGAGGGCCTGCCGCTGCGCGAGTCGGCCGAGCTCGGCTCGATGCTCGCGACGTACGTCATCGAGACGGTCGGCACCCAGGAGTACGAGCTCGGCACCGGGCGCTTCCTCGAGCGCCTCGCCGAGGCGTACGGCCGGGAGAGCGCCGACCTCATCGCCGAGCACATCTCCTGCCCGCGACCCTGACCCGCCCGGCGATGCCTCCCTTCCCGCCCATCGAGCCCGCGGGCGGGTCCGCGCTGTGGGCCGGCTACCTGCGGGCCGGGCTGGAGGCGGCCGACGCCGCCCCCGGTGAGGTCGCCGAGGTCGTGGGCGTCGGTGGTCGCCTCGACCCGTCGTCGCTGCTCACCGCCTACCGCCTCGGGATCTTCCCCATGGGCCTGGGCGAAGGGGGGTCCCCGCCGATGGGGTGGTGGTGCCCGACGTGGCGCGGCGTCCTGCTCCCGGGCACCGCGCACGTGAGCCGCTCCCTGCGCCGTTCCCTGCGGGGCTTCGAGGTGAGCGTCGACGAGGACTTCGCCGGGGTCGTCGCCGCGTGCGCCGACCCCCGGCGTGACGGGGCCTGGATCACCGACGACGTCGCCCTCGCCTACCTCGAGCTGCACGCGCTCGGGTGGGCGCACAGCATCGAGGTGCGGGACGCGGACGGGACGCTCGTCGGAGGGCTCTACGGCGTCGCGATCGGTGGGCTCTTCGCGGGGGAGTCGATGTTCCACCACGCGACCGACGCGTCCAAGGCGGCGTTCGTGCACCTCGACCGGATGGTCGGTGCCGACGGCGACCCCCGGCGGATCATCGACGTCCAGTGGCGCACGCCGCACCTCGGCTCGCTCGGTGTCCGGGAGATCCACCGTCGCGAGTACCTCGCGCGCCTGCGGCAGGCGGTGCAGGCGCCGCAGCTCGACCTCGCCGCGCTCGTCGGCGGGTCGGGCGACACGCCCTAGGCCCCGAGTCGGGCCCGGCACGTCGCGACGACGTCGCCCAGCTCCGTGACGAGGCGCTCGACCGAGGTCGCGCGGTCCGGTGCGACGGCGGCCAGCGGCAGGGTGAGGCGCACATTGCCCTGCGTGAGCGCGCCCATCGCGGCGAGCACGTGGCTCGGCTCGAGGGTGTCAGCGGTGCACGCCGAGCCGGAGGCGACGGCCAGACCCCGTCGGGCGAGCTCGTCGACGATGGTCTCGCCGTCGACGTAGAGGACCGAGAAGGTGCACACGTGCGGCAGCCGGTCCTCCGGGTCGCCGACGACGTCCACCTCGGGCAGCGACGCGGCGGCGGCGCGGACACGGGCGACCAGCCGGCGGGCCTGGACCTCCTCGTCGGCGCGCTGAGCGGCCGTGTGCTGCCAGGCCTCGGCCGCCGCGAGGACCGTCGGGACGTCCACGGGGTCCAGGGCGTAGCCCCCTTCATGCGGGCTCGGTGGGTGGTGCGGCGCCACCCGGGTGCCGGTCCGCACGACGAGCACCCCGAGCCGCGGACCGCCCCAGCCGGTCGCGTCGGCGACGAGCACGTCGTGCTCGCCGGGCACCTCGTCGCGGCCGGCGGACGCGCGGGCGTCGACGAGCAGCGGGACGCCGTGGGCGGAGGTGACGCGGCGGGCGGCCGCGAGGGGTTGGCGGGTCCCGACCTCCTGGTTGGCGGACTGCAGGACGGCGAAGGGGGTCTCCTCGCCGACCGCCTCCTCCCAGGCCGCGAGGTCGACGGCTCCGAGGGCGTCGACGGGCACGAGGGTCGGTTCCCGGTCCCCGGCGGCCAGGTGCCGCAGGAGCACGGAGTGCTCGACGGCGGAGGCGACCGGGGCAGCGGTGCGGCGGCGCCGACCCCGGCCGAGGGCGAGGAGGGCCGTGCGGGCCGCCTGGTCGCCGCTGGCGTGCAGGGTGACCTCGTCGGGACGGGCGCCGAGCCCGTCCGCGATGACCGCGCGGGCGTGGTCGAGCAGGGCGCGGGCGTGACGCCCGGCGGCGTGCCGTGCGGTGGGGTCGGCCCACGCCACCGACAGTGCCGAGGAGAGCATCTCGCGGGCCTCGGGGCGCAGCGGCCCGGGGGATGCGTCGAGGAGGCCGACGACCCCCTTCGTCGTCGAGGTCCCGGGGGACGAATCGCTCTCTCTCGCCACGTGTCGAGGCTAGTGCCCCCCCTCCGCCGGGGTGCGTCCGGGCTGGGGTAACGTTGGCTACGTCTTCTGCAAACCTTCGGATCAGTAGTAGGTGCCCCTTGCCTCAGTCTTCGAGCGCGAACTCCCGGCGGTCTCGCCGCGGGATCGGTGCCATCGGACTTGTCATCGCCGTAGTGGCGCTCTCGGCGTGCAGCGCGGTTGGTGTCCACACCAGCCCCAGCAACGGGTACCTCCCCGAGGGGGTGACCGAGGAGTCGGCCATCGTCGAGAACCTGTGGATCGGCGCGTGGATCGCGGCGCTCGCCGTGGGTGTCCTCGTGTGGGGCCTGATCCTCTGGTGCATGGTCGCCTACCGCCGCCGCAAGAACGACGACGGCTCGCTGCCCATCCAGCTGCAGTACAACGTGCCGCTGGAGATCCTCTACACGGTCGTGCCCATGCTCATGGTCGGTGCGCTCTTCTACTACACGGAGGACGCCCAGTCGAAGCTGCACGACGTGTCCCAAGAGCCGGACACGACGATCAACGTCGTCGGCAAGCAGTGGAGCTGGGACTTCAACTACGTCGACGAGGACGTGCACGAGGCCGGCCAGATGGCCAAGCTCGACGGCAAGGAGGGCGCGGAGGCGGAGCTGCCGACCCTGTACCTGCCGGTGGGCGAGCGCGTCGAGTTCGTGCTCACCTCGCGTGACGTCATCCACTCCTTCTGGGTGCCGGCCTTCCTCGAGAAGCTCGACGTCAACCCGGGGCTGGTCAACCGCTTCCAGGTGACGCCCAACCAGACGGGCACCTTCCAGGGCAAGTGCGCCGAGCTCTGCGGCGCCTACCACTCCCAGATGCTCTTCAACGTCAAGGTCGTCGAGCGCGAGGAGTACGACGCGCACATGGAAGAGCTGAAGAAGAAGGGTCAGACCGGTCTGCTCGACACCGGCCTGAACCGCGAGGCGGTCTCCGACCGGGACCAGCACCTCATCGACGAGATCGAGGGGACCAACTGATGTCCACGGCATCCGGCGCACTCGCCAGGAACACCTCCGAGACCGAGGTCCCGGAGCGGACCATCGCCCGGCGTGAGAAGGCGGGGTCGCAGTTCTTCCGCCACGTCACGACGACCGACCACAAGGTCATCGGCAACCTGTACATGATCACCAGCTTCGTGTGGTTCCTCATCGGGGGACTCATGGCGCTGGTCATCCGGCTCGAGCTGTGGGCCCCGGGCCTGCAGGTGGTGGACAACCCCGAGCAGTTCAACGAGATGTTCACCATGCACGGCACGATCATGCTGCTGCTCTTCGCGACGCCGGCCTTCGCGGCCTTCGCCAACGCGTTGATGCCGCTGCAGATCGGTGCCCCCGACGTCGCCTTCCCGCGGCTGAACATGTTCGCCTACTGGCTCTACCTCTTCGGTGGCATCATCGCTGCGGCCGGCCTGTTCACCCCGGGTGGCGCGGCCTCCTTCGGCTGGACTGCCTACACCCCGCTGTCCGACCCGACCTACAGCCCCGGCCTCGGCGGCGACCTGTGGGTCTGGGGCCTCGCCCTCAGCGGTTTCGGCACCATCCTCGGCGCGGTCAACTTCATCACCACGATCATCTGCATGCGCGCGCCCGGCATGACGATGTTCCGGATGCCGCTGTTCACCTGGACCGTCCTGATCACGTCGGTGCTGATCCTCATGGCCTTCCCGGTCCTCGCGGCCGCCCTGATCGCCCTGGGTGTCGACCGACGCTTCGGCGGGCAGATCTTCGACGCGGCGAGCGGCGGGGCGCTGCTGTGGCAGCACCTCTTCTGGTTCTTCGGCCACCCCGAGGTCTACGTCCTGGCGCTGCCCTTCTTCGGCGTGATCTCGGAGATCCTCCCGGTCTTCTCCCGCAAGCCGATCTTCGGTTACAAGGGCCTGGTCTTCGCGACCATCGCCATCGCGGCGCTGTCCGTCTCCGTGTGGGCCCACCACATGTACGGCACGGGCCAGGTCTTCCTGCCCTTCTTCGCGATCATGACGATGGCGATCTCGGTCCCGACCGGTGTGAAGTTCTTCAACTGGATCGGCACCATGTGGGGCGGCAAGCTCGTCTTCGACACCCCGATGTACTGGGCGATCGGCTTCCTCGTGACCTTCCTCTTCGGTGGGCTCACGGGCGTGATCATGGCCAGCCCCGCGCTGGACTTCCACATCACCGACACCTACTTCATCGTCGCGCACTTCCACTACGTCCTCTTCGGCACGATCGTCTTCTCCTTCTTCGGCGGCCTGTACTTCTGGTGGCCGAAACTCACGGGCAAGATGCTCGACGAGGGCCTGGGCAAGCTGCACTTCTGGCTGCTGTTCGTCGGCTTCCACACGACCTTCCTCATCCAGCACTGGCTGGGTGTCGAGGGCATGCCGCGCCGTTACGCGGACTACATGCCGGAGGACAACTTCCAGCTGGCCAACCAGATCTCCACGGTGGGCTCGCTCATCCTGGCCATCAGCTTCCTGCCCTTCTTCTACAACGTGTGGAAGACCCAGGCCAGCGCGCCGCTGGTCGAGGTCGACGACCCGTGGGGCTACGGCGGCAGCCTCGAATGGGCCACCTCGTGCCCGCCCCCGCGGCACAACTTCACGTCGATCCCGCCGATCCGCTCGGAGCGGCCGACCTTCGACATGAACCACCCCGAGTACGCCCCGGCCGCGATCCGCTCGCGCTTCGCGCAGGCCCAGGTCGCGTCCTCCGCCACGACCGACGGTGAGGGAACCCGATGAAGGACGAGGTCAAGTTTTTCGCCCAGATCGGCGTCTTCTTCGTCGCCGTCGCCACCGGCTACGGGTTCTGGACGGAGTGGGTCGAGCCGGTCGGCTGGGTCGCCCTGTACCTGTGCGGTGGGCTGGGCCTGATGGTCGCCTTCTTCCTGTGGAACACGGCGCGCCACCTGCCGCCGCGCCCGGACGACGACCCGGACGGTGACATCGAGCAGATCGAGGGCCCCTACGGCTCGTTCTCGCCGTACTCCTGGTGGCCGCTCTGGCTCTCCCTGTCCGCCGCGCTGGTCTTCCTGGGCGTGGCCGTGGGCTTCTGGGTCGCGGCCCTCGGCGCCATCCTCGGCGTCTGGGCGGTCTGCGGCTGGGTCTTCGAGTACTTCAAGGGTGAGCACGCCCACTGAGCGCACGTACACTCGGCTGAAGGGGCCACGGACTGGTCAGGTCCGGGCCCCTTCAGCGCGTCCGGGAGCAGGGCTTCCACGGACGCACGATCCACACCAAGGGGTGCTCCTCACGTGATGTCCGTCGTCCGTCGGGTGCGAGCGATCGCACTGACCGTCGTCCTGCTCCTCGTCGCCACGGCATGTGCCGAGGGATCGAGCTCGTCGACCGGCACGGTCACCACCTCCCAGCACCCGCAGAGCGTGAGCACGACCCGTGAGCTGCCGCCCGCGCAGGTCAAGGTCAACCCTGGCAAGGGCACCACGGGCGTCATGCCGGACGACCCCATCAGCGTCCAGGTGATGCGCGGTGACCTCTCGGCGGTCACCGTCACGGGGGCCGGGGGCGGGAAGGTCGACGGCAAGGTCACGGGGCAGACGTGGACCTCCACGTCCAGGATGCGGCCGGCGACGACGTACACCGTCGCGGTGACGGCCGAGGGCCCCGAGGGCGGGACGACGACCCAGAGGTCGACCTTCACCACCCACGAGCCGCAGGTCACGGCCACCTACGGCGTCGTCTACGACGGGCAGGCCGTGGGCGTGGCCATGCCGGTCAGCCTCCAGTTCGACTCCGTGGTCACCGACGCGAGGTACCGCCGGGCCATCGAGCAGGCCGTCTCCGTGACGACCGAACCCGTCACGGAAGGCTCGTGGGGGTGGCTGGACAACCGACAGCTGATGTGGCGACCCAAGGACTTCTGGGTGCCGGGGACCGAGGTCACCGTCGACGCGCCCCTCACCGGCTTCCAGACCGGCGAGGACAAGTGGATCGCCGAGGACGTCTCGGGGTCGATGACCATCGGCCGCGAGCAGCTGGCCCGGGTCGACATCGACCGGCACCGCATGGTCGTCACCCGCGGCGGGAAGCAGGTCAAGGCCTTCCCCGTGAGCAGCGGCAAGCCGGGCAAGGAGACCGAGACCCGCTCGGGCATGAAGGTCGTCATCGGGAGGCAGCGCGAGATGACCATGGACTCGGCGACCGTGGGGATCGACAAGGGCGAGCCCGGGTACTACAAGGTCGACACCAACTTCAACGTGCGCGTCACGTGGACGGGGGAGTTCGTCCATTCCGCGCCATGGTCCGTGGGGTCCCAGGGCAGCAGCAATGTCTCGCACGGCTGCGTCAACATGGCTCCGGAGGACGCGAAGTGGTTCTACCACAACTCGCTGCCGGGTGACCCCGTCGACTTCCGCGGCTCGGACCGTGAGTTCCTCCCGACGGAGGGCATCGGGGTCTGGCAGTACGACTACGCGCACTGGCAGCAGCTGAGCGCCTCGGCCTGACGCGGGTCGCTGCGGCCTAGCCCCAGCCGAGCTCGTGGAGACGCTCCTCGTCGATCCCGACGTGGTGCCCCGCCTCGTGCACGATCGTGATCGCGATCTCCTCGCGCAGCTCCTCCAGGTCCGCACACATGCGGGACAGCGGTCCGCGGAAGAGCACGATGCGGTCCGGCAGCGCGCCGGCCGCCCACCCGAGGTCCCGCTCCGTGAGCGGTGTGCCGAGGTAGATCCCGAGCAGTTCGGCGTTGTCCTGCGGCGTGAGTCCCGGATCGGCGTGGTCGGGCCCCGGCTCGTCCTCGACGAAGAAGGCGACGTTGTCGAGCATGGCGAGCAGGTCCTGGGGTACGCGGTCCAGCGCCTCGCTCACCGCCGCCTCGAAGTCCTCGACACTGATCTCGACCATGGTCAGACCACCTCCGGTGGGATGGGTCGTCGGGAGGGTGGACGCCGGGCGCGTCCCCGGTGCAGGTGGAACAGGGCGATGCCGATGGCGAGCAGACCGAGCGAGGTCGCCGCGAGCCGCGCCAGGGAGGCCGCCGCGATCGGCACCACGGCGCTGGTGAGCACCGAGTTGAGCAGGAGCATCAGGAAGGTCGACACGGACGCCGCCGTACCCCTGGCGTGGGGCACGGCGTCGAGCAGCGCCAGCTGGTAGACGGGCAAGGAGATGCCCGTGCCGAAGGCGATGGCCGAAGGGCCGACGACCGCCCACGGCAGGGTGGCGGTCGAGGGAGCGAGCGCGAGCCCGAGGCCGGCGACGGCACCCGTGAGGGCGACCGCCTGGCCGCCGATGATGAGGTGGTCGCCGCTGACCCGCCCGGCGAGCCGGGCGCCGGTGAAGGAGCCGAGGACCATGGCTGCGACCATCGGGACGAAGAAGACCCAGAAGTCCTGGGGTCCCTGACCCAGCAGCGTCACGACGAAGATCGGGGCGGCGGCGATGTAGAGGAACTGGCCGGCGAAGGAGAACGCGCTGGCGGCCGAGAGGACCTGGAAGCTGCGCATCCGACCCACGGTGCGCACGCCGCGCACGATCGCCCCCAGGTCCAGGGGCGTGCGCTGCTCCGGCGGGTGGCTCTCGGGCAGCAGCACGAGGACGGCGACGGCCAGGACCCCGCCGAAGAGGGCGAGGAACCAGAAGATCAGCGGCCACGGGCCGACGAGGAGCAGCAAGCCCCCGATGATCGGCGCCAACGCCGGACCGATGCCGAAGATCATGGCGATCGTGCTCATCAGCCGCTGCGCCCGGACCCCCTCGAAGAGGTCACGCACGACGGTGCGCGAGACGATGGTCCCGGCACCGGCCGACATGCCCTGCAGCACGCGGAAGGCGAGCAGGACCGGCAGGGACGGGGCGAGGGCGCACCCGATGGACGCGAGGGCGTAGACGGCGGCCCCGGTGACCATGACGGGCTTGCGGCCGACGGCGTCGCTGAGCGGCCCGTGGATGAGGCTCATCAGGGCGAAGGCCCCGAGGTAGGCGCTGACGACGAGCTGCATCGCCGCCTCGCCGACGACGAGGTCGCGACCCATCTGCTGGAAGGCGGGGAACGGGGTGTCGATCGAGAAGGGTCCGAACATGCCGAGCAGCGCCAGGAGCAGCGTGGTGACGGCCAGGGGAGCGGTCGTCGGTGGCGCAGGAGTGGGTCTGTCTCGGATCATGTCGCGCTCATCCTCGCACCGTGCCCCAGCAGGGGCGCCGCAGGCCCCGGAGGGCGAACCTCCGGGGCCTGCGGACGATCTCTGACCGGGGTCAGTGGGTGGAGACCTTCTCACCCGACTCGATGGCCTCGTGGCCGTGGTCGTGGTGCGCGGCCTCGAGCTCGGCCGGGGTGACCGGCTCGACGGCGCCGCCGAAGTAGAAGTCGTGCAGCTTCGCGCGCAGCTTGTTGCGGCGGGCTGCCTTCTTGTCCTCGACGCCGTTCTCGTCGACGGCCGGGGCCAGCTCGAGCTGCGGCGTGGCCTCGTGCTGGACGAGGTTCCAGCGCGTGTACTCGTCGAGCGGCTCGTGGATCTCGTGGAAGGAGCCGGATGCACCGCGCTGGATGCGACCCGTCTCGCGTCCGTGGAGGACGAGGTCACGGTCGTGACGCTGCAGGCTCAGGCAGATCCGCTTCGTCGCCCAGAAGGCGAGGACCGGGCCGAGGAAGACGAGCACCCGCAGGATCAGCGTGATGTCGTTGATCGACATCCCGAACTTGATCGCGATGATGTCGTTGGCCGCGGCGAACATGAGCACGCCGTAGAGCGTCAGACCGGCCATGCCGATGGCGGTGCGGGTCGGGGCGTTGCGCGGACGCTGCAGGAGGTGGTGCTCCCGCTTGTCACCCGTCACCCAGTTCTCGATGAACGGGTAGGCGATCATCGCGCCGTAGAAGGCGGGGATGACCCCCAGGGCGCCGATGATGACCGGCCAGGCCCACGTGTACCCGAAGGTCGTGAACTCCATCCAGCCCGGGAGCAGACGCAGGGCGCCGTCGGGGAAGCCCATGTACCAGTCCGGCTGGGCGCCGGCCGTGGTCGCGTTGGGTTCGTAGGGACCGTGCACCCACACCGCGTTGATCTGGATCAGCGAGGAGATCAGGGCGATGCCGCCGAAGACGATGAAGAAGAAGCCACCGGCCTTGGCCGCGTAGACCGGCATGACGGGGAAGCCGACGACGTTGTCGTTGGTCTTGCCCGGGCCGGGGTACTGGGTGTGCTTCTGCAGGGCCACGAGCACGATGTGCACGGTGAACAGCGCGATGAGGATGCCCGGCAGCAGCAGGATGTGCACCGAGTACAGGCGGGGCATGATGTCGTCGCCGGGGAAGGTGCCGCCGAAGACGGCGTAGCTCAGGTAGCTGCCGATGACCGGGGCGGCCACCATGAAGCCCTGCGCGGCGCGCAGGCCCGTACCGGAGAGCAGGTCGTCGGGGAGGGAGTAGCCGGCGAAGCCCTCGACGAGCGCCAGCAGGGACAGCACGCAGCCGATGACCCAGTTGATCTCGCGCGGCTTGCGGTACGCGCCGGTGAAGAACACGCGCAGCATGTGCACCGACAGCGCGACGATGAAGAGCAGCGCCGCCCAGTGGTGGATCTGGCGGATCAGCAGACCGCCCTTGACGTCGAAGGAGATGTCGAGCGTCGAGGCGTAGGCGCGGGACATGCCGACGCCGTTGAGCGGCGCGTAGCTGCCCTCGTAGACCGTGTGGGCCATGGACGGGTCGAACCAGAAGGTGAGGAAGACACCCGTCAGCATGCAGACGATCATCGAGTACATCGCGATCTCGCCGAGCATGAAGGACCAGTGGTCCGGGAAGACCTTGCGCATGAGGTAGCCGACGCCCTTGGCGGAGCCGGTGCGGTCGTCGATCCATCCGGCGACGCCGCCGACCTTCTTCATGCCGGGGGAGAGGGGGGCCGTGACCGGCGCGTCATCTGCGCGCAGGGCGTCGGCGGGGCGAGTGGTGCTCATCAGGACTCACGCTCCCAGAAGCTCGGGCCAACCGGTTCCTGGAAGGGCTGGTCGGCGATGAGGTAGCCCTCGCTGTCAACGGTGATCTTCAGCTGCGGCAGCGGGCGGCCGGCGGGGCCGAAGATGACCTCGCAGTCGTTGGTGACGTCGAAGGTGGACTGGTGGCAGGGGCAGAGCAGGTGGTGCGTGGTCTGCTCGTAGAGGCCGACCGGGCAGCCGACGTGGGTGCAGACCTTGGAGTAGGCGACGATCCCCTGGTAGCCCCAGTCACGGGCCTTGCGGCCCTGGTCGGTGTTCTGGAAGTCCTGGGGGTCCAGGCGCATGAGCAGGACGGAGGACTTGCTCATCTCGTCGAGCTTGTCGTCCTCGAGCTCGAGCAGACCCTCGGGCTGGATGTGGAAGACCGAGCCGATGGTGACGTCGCCGGGCTTGATCGGGGTGTCCTCCGGGTCGCGGTGCAGGCGGCGCTTCTTGGCCGTCCAGTGCCCGTCCTCGCCCTTCTCGCCGTTCCAGAACGTGACCGACAGGTCGTTCTTGGGCAACGGGCCGAGGGAGCCGACGAGCTGCACGAGCAGCGGCACGGCGAAGAGGCCCATGGCGGCACCGAAGGTGGCCTTGAGCAGCGGACGGCGCGTCAGCTGCGAGGACTCACCACCATCGAGCATCGTGTCGACGAAGCCCTGACGGTCCTCGGCCTGCGAGCGAAGGGGGTGGCGCATCTCGACGGACTCGGCGTCCGGCATGAGCGTCTTGGCCCAGTGCACGGCGCCGAGGCCGATGCCGAGCAGGGAGAAGGCCAGACCGAGGCCCAGGAACAGGTTGGTCGCGCTCATCTCGCCGGTGATCGGGACCCAGACGGTGTCCTCGACGTCGAAGAGGAAGTAGGCGACGACGAAGAGGACCGTGCCGAGGATCGACAGGAGGAACAGGACCGAGACCTGTCGCTCGGCTCGCTTCGCCGCCTTGTCGTCACGGTCGGCGTTGCGCAGCACGTGGGGCGGCAGCCCCGGGTTCGTGAACCGCTCCGGGATACCACCGGAGCCCTGCACGTGGCCCTGGTCGAGGCGCACCGGGTCGGAACCCGTGGGCTCCTCCGGCTGTGCCCCTGTCGGGGTGTGCTCACTCATCTGTTGTCGGTCCTGTCTGTGTGGCGAGTTGTCAGGGTCAGGCGGACTTCTGGCCGAGCCAGACGGCGAAGCCCACGAGGAGGCCGAGGCCGATCGTCCAGGCGAAGAGGCCTTCGGGCACCGGGCCGAGGCTGCCGAGCGGGTTGCCACCGGGGTTGCCGGCCTCCTGCTGGGCCTCGATGTACGCGATGACGTCGCGCTTGTTGTCGGGGGTGAGGTTGGTGTCGTTGAAGACGGGCATGCTCTGCGGGCCGGTGACCATGGCCTCGTAGATGTGCTTGCCGGAGACGCCGGTCACTGCGGGAGCGTCCTTGCCGCGGGTGAGGGCGCCACCGGCGCCGGCGCTGTTGTGGCACATGGCGCAGTTGACGCGGAAGATCTGGCCACCCTTGCCGGGGTCGCCCTGGGAGCCGTCGGTGTACTCGCTGTCGGGGATAGCCGGGCCGGGGCCGAGGGTGGCGACGTAGGCGGCCACGTCGGAGATCTCCTCCTCGGTGAACTTCACCTGCAGGTCGGGCTGGGCCTGGACACCGGGCTCGGTCATCGGCATGCGCCCGGTGCCCATCTGGAAGTCGACGGAGGCGGCGCCGACGCCGGCGAGGCTCGGGCCGACCTGGTCGACGCCCAGGCCGTTCGCGCCGTGACAGGTCGCGCAGTTGGCGACGAAGAGCTTCTTGCCGTTGGCGACGTCGTCAGCGCTGGCGCTGGCGACGGTGGCCTCGGCGTCCTGCGGGGCGACGGCCGCGTAGGCGGTGCCGGTCACGAAGAGCCCCAGCATGATCAGCAGGGCGATCGCCGCGGGGTGGCGACGAGAGAGGGTGGGCATGGAGAGTCCTGTCCTCGTGGTGCGGTTGGGGCGGGGCTGACGCATCGGGATCACCCGAGGAGGTAGATCGCGGCGAAGAGCGCGATCCACACGACGTCGACGAAGTGCCAGTAGTACGAGGTGACGACTGCACCGGTCTGCTGGGCGTGGCTGTAGTTGCGGGTGGTGTACGTGCGGCCGATGATCAGCAGGAAGGCGATCAGACCGCCCGTCACGTGGATGCCGTGGAGGCCGGTCGTCAGGTAGAAGATCGAGGCCCAGGCGTCGGTGTCGATCGACACGCCCTCGCTGACGAGGGTGGCGTACTCGAGAATCTGACCGGAGACGAAGACGGCGCCGAAGATGTAGGTGAGGACGTACCACTCACGCATGCCCCAGCCGGCGACGTTGAGGATCGAGCCGGTCCGCGACTTCTGCCCGTGCTCCGCCCGCAGCACGCCGAGCTGGCACCACACCGACGAGACCACGAGGATCAGGGTGTTGGCGGCCGCGAAGGGGACGTTGAGCAGCTCGCCGTTCTGCTGCCACAGGTCCGGACGCATCCCCCGGACCGTGAAGAAGATGGCGAAGAGCCCGGCGAAGAACATCAGCTCGCTGGACAGCCAGACGATGGTGCCGACGGACACCATGTTGGGGCGGCTGACCGGACCCATCGTGGGGTCGGCGGGCACGTGCCCGGACACGTTTGAAGGCAGAGAAGTTGCAGTGGCCACGGAGCCATTATGTCCCCCTCCCTCCCGGGGTGTGCGCCACCCCCCTCCGCGAGTCTCGTGAGGCACCTCACCGCTACGATCTGGGGCATGACCGGTACCTCCCAGGAGACTCCCTTCGCCCGCGCACAGGACGGCACCGCCGCCGCCACGGGCGTCGTCTCGGTGCAGGTCCTCCTGCACAGCGACAACATCACCACCCGCGACGCCGTGCGCGCCGCGCTCGGGCGCCGCCCGGCCAAGGACGTCGAGATCGCGGGGTGGCGCGAGTGCGCCACGGCCGACGCGGTGATCGAGGCCGTGGAGGCCGGGGGCATCGACCTGCTGATCCTCGACGGCGAGGCAGCCAAGCTCGGCGGACTCGGCCTGTGCCGTCAGCTGAAGTCCGAGGTCCTCGGCTGCCCTCCGGTCCTCGTGCTCACCGGTCGCCCCCAGGACGGCTGGCTCGCGACCTGGTCGATGGCCGACGCCCACGTGCCCCACCCCGTGGACCCGATCGTCCTCGCCGACGCGGTCGCCGGCCTGGCCCGGGGCGTGGCGGCCCGATGACGGGTGCGGGCACCCACACCTGGCCCGTCCTGCTCACGCAGCTCCTCTCCGGTGGTGACCTGAGCTCCGACCAGACCTCGTGGGCCATGAGGGAGATGATGTCCGGCGACGCGGCCCCCGCGCAGATCGCCGGCTTCCTCGTCGCGCTGCGGGCGAAGGGGGAGACCGTCACCGAGCTGCGCGCGCTGGCCGACGTCATGCTCGAGCACGCGCTGCCGATCCAGGTCTCGGGCCCCACGCTCGACATCGTCGGCACCGGCGGCGACATGGTCGGCACGGTCAACATCTCGACGATGTCCTCGATCTGCATCGCCGCGACCGGCGTCCGCGTCGTCAAGCACGGCAACCGCGCCTCGTCCTCCAAGTCCGGCTCGGCGGACGTCCTCGAGGCCCTCGGCGTCAACCTGACGCTGCCCGCGGACGAGGTGGCCGCGATCGCGGGCACGGCCGGGATCACCTTCTGCTTCGCGCAGACCTTCCACCCCTCCTTCCGGCACACCGCGGCCCCGCGCCGCGACCTCGGGGTGGGGACGGCGCTCAACGTCCTGGGCCCGATGACCAACCCCTCGCGCCCGACGTACTCCGTCGTCGGCGTCGCGGACTCGTCCGTGGCGCCGCTCATGGCCGGCGTCTTCGCGCAGCGGGGGACCGATGCCCTCGTCTTCCGCGGGGACGACGGGCTGGACGAGCTGACCGTCGCCGACGGCTCGCACGTGTGGTGGGTCGCCGGGCAGGAGATCCGCGAGCTGCACCTCACCCCGGAGCAGGTCGGGCTGCCCCGCAGCCCGCTCGAGTCGCTCAAGGGCGGTCTGGCGGAGGACAACGCGCAGGTCGCGCGTGATCTCTTCGCCGGGGCACGCGGCCCGGTCCGTGACGCCGTGGTCCTCAACTCCGGGGCCGCGGTCGCCCTCTCTCGGGCCGGCGGGCGGGTCCCGCAGGACCCCGTCGCGGCGATCCGCGCCGGCATGGACGTCGTCGAGGAGGTCCTCGACTCCGGTGCGGCCGCCACCCAGCTCGATCGCTGGGTCGAGGCGACCGCCCGCCCCGCGTCGTCCTAGGGCGACGCGGGGCAGCGGTCGGTCGGGGTCACTCCAGGCCGATGCTGAAGGCCGCGTCGAGGTCGTGCCGGCTGTAGGCGCGGAAGGCGATGTGCGTCGAGGTGTCGACGATCCCCTCGACCTTGTTGAGCCGGCCGGCGATGACCTCGTTGAGCTGCTCGTGCTGGTGGACGCGCACCATCGCGATGAGGTCGGCGTCCCCGGCCACCGAGTAGACCTCGCTGACGCCCTCGAGCTCGGCGACGGTCTCGGCGACCTCGGGGATCCTGGCGGTGTCGGCGTGGATGAGGACGATGGCAGTGATCACGAGGCCCACCCTAGAGCAGGCGCCAGCTCGCCGTGGGCGGCCGCTGCGCCTCCCACGGGGCAGGTCCACTCGCCCTCGATGTCGACCAGGCGGGTGCCCTCGGCCTCGAGCCAGCGCAGGACCAGCTCGGTCTCCTCGGCGAGCGCCCCGGTCCCGGGTGCGGTCGGTGCGGCGACGACCTCGGCGCTGGCCCGCAGCGCCGCGACGTAGGGCATCGGGTCGGCGCCGACGGGGGAGTGCGAGCTGCCGGCGAGCCGGCCGTGGCGCACGCACACGAGGTCCCAGCCGCCGCGCGGGGTACGGCGGGCCGCGACGATCTCCGCCGCCTGCCGCACCGGCGCGGCGCGCTGGGTGCGCGACGCGGCGCGGACGAGGGCCGCGAGCCGGTCGCGCAGCGCGGCCGCCTCCTCGTAGCGCTCGTCCCCGGAGAGCGTGGTCATCCGCTGCCGCACCGCCGCCACGGCCGCGCGGGAGTCGCCGACGAGCACGTCGACGGCCTCGCCGACGGTGACGGTGTACTCGTCGACGCCCACCGCGCCCGTGCACGGGGCCGCGCACCGACCCATGTCAGCCAGGGCGCACGCCGACGTCGGGCGGCGCGGGGAGATGCGCGTCAGGCACTGGCGCAGCGGCACCGCGTCGTGCAGGGCGGCCATCGCGTCCTCGGCGCCGCTCCGCGAGCCGAAGGGTCCGGCGTAGGCCAGGTCGTCCGGCCCGACGCTGCGCACGATCGACAACCGGGGGAAGGCCTCGTCGGTCAGCTTCAGCCACCACACCTTCTCCGGGTGGCGCGAGCGGCGGTTGTAGCGGGGTTTGTGGGCGGCGATGAGCCGCAGCTCGCGCACCTGGGCCTCGAGGGTGGTCGCGCAGACGATCGGCGTCACCTCGGCCGCCAGACGCACCATCTCACCCATGCGTCGGCGCTGCTCGGAGGCGGTGAAGTACGAGCGCACGCGCGAGCGGATGTCGACGGAGGTCCCCACGTAGAGGGCCTCGCCCCGGTCGTCCTTGAAGACGTAGACCCCCGGGGCCGAGGGCAGGCCGTCGGCGAGCACCCGCTTGCGCCGCACCTCGTCGCTCACCCTCGAGGTGTAGGAGCCGAGCTCCTCGAGCGTGTCGACGCCGACGGAGCCGAGCCGTCCGATGAGGCCGTGGAGGACGTCGACCGTCGCGCGGGCGTCGTGCAGCGCCCGGTGGTCCGGCGTCGTCGTCGCCCCGAAGACACGTGCCAGCGTCGCCAGCTTGTGGTTGGGGACCTCGTCCCGGGAGACCACCTGTCGCGCCAGCCGTACCGTGTCGAGCACCTGCGGGGCCGGCCACCGCAGGTCGTGGGCGGCGCACGCGGCCTTGAGGAAGCCGATGTCGAAGCCCGCGTTGTGCGCGACGAGCACCGCTCCCTTCGCGAACTCGAGGAAGCTGGCCACCGCCTCCCCGGTGCGCGGTGCGTCGCGGACCATGGCGTCGGTGATGCCGGTGAGCGACTGGATGAAGGCGGGGATCGGCTCACCCGGGTTGACGAAGGTCTGCAGCTCGCCCAGCTCCACGCCACCGCGGACCTTGACCGCGCCGATCTCGGTGATCCCGCAGTCGCGCGGTGACCCGCCCGTCGTCTCGAGGTCGACGACGACGAAGGTGACCTCGGCCAGTGGTGTGCCGAGATCACCGAGCCTGTCCTGGACGACCTCCATGCCGACGACCGTAGGTGGGGCCACCGACAACCCGGGGGATGCGCGCCGTGGCAGGCTCGTCGCATGCGCACGATGGACGACCTGGAGGACGTGGCCGGGTACTACACGTACTTCGCGCGGCAGGAGGCGAAGGGGGAGTCACCCACCTTCGAGAGGTGGGCGGCGGGCGTGGCCGAGGACCCGACGGTCCTCGACCTGCTGTCCGGGCTGCCGGTGCCCAAGCGCCAGCCCAACCTCGTCTTCGCGGCCGCCCGGTGGCACGGCGCGGTGACGCCCTCGGACTACCCGGTGCTGCGTGAGGTCCTGCTGACCCGCTGGGAGCAGGTGCGGGCCACCGTCCTGGAGCACTCGACGCAGACCAACGAGGTGGGGCGCAGCGCGACGCTGCTGCCCGTGCTCGCCGGGCTGCCCGGCCCGCTCGCCCTCGTCGAGGTGGGCTCGAGCGCCGGGCTGTGCCTCCACCCCGACCGTTGGTCCTACCGGTACGTCGACGAGGCGGGTACCGAGATGGCCCGGCTCGACCCGGCCGAGGGCGTCTCGCCGGTCGTCCTCCGGTGCACCGTGCGCGGACCGGTGCCGCTGCCCCCTTCGCTCCCGCAGGTCGTGCACCGCGGTGGCGTCGACCTCAACCCGCTCGACCCGTCCGACGAGGAGACCGCGGCCTGGCTCGGGACGCTCGTGTGGCCCGAGCACGAGGACCGGCGCGCTCGTCTGGCGGCGGCCTGCCGGGTGGCCGCGGGAGCGCCCGTCGACGTGGTCCGCGGCGACCTGCTCGTCGGGGTGGACGAGGCGGTCGCCCGCGCCCGGGCAGCGGCGCCGGACGCGACCCTGGTGCTCTTCCACTCCGCGGTCATCGCCTACCTCGACGCCGCCGGCCGTCGCCGGTGGTCCGAGGTCGCCACGGCCACGCTCGAGCGGGTGCGGGCGGAGGGCGGCCGGGCGCACTGGGTGAGCAACGAGGGGCCGGGTGTGCTCCCGGAGGTGGCCGCGGGCGCGGGGTGCGGGCCGGCGACGTCGGCCGACTTCTGCCTCGGTCTCGACGGTCGCGGCATGGGCTGGACCCACGGTCACGGTCGTCACCTGACATGGTGCTGAGGAGCGTTGTCGGGGGTCGCTCCTAGCGTGGTCGGTGCCGGGATGGACCCGGTGACGACGAGGAGGTGACGGACATGGCCCGTCGACCCGGAGCACCCCTGACGATCGACTGCGGTACCTGCCCCGTCCAGCACGTCGGCTGCGCCGACTGCATGGTCACGGTGCTCTACTCGCCCGAGGTGCCGGTGGCCGGCGAGGGGGAGGAGATGCCTCTGGACCGCCGTGAGCGGGAGGTGCTCTCCCGGCTCGTCGCGTCGGGGCTCGTCGCGCCGCAGACGGCGACCGGGGCCCGCGCCGTGCGCGAACCCCGGTCCCGGTACGACGACCTGCGCAGCGCCGCGGGCTGAGCCCGGGCCCCCGCGGCCGTGAGGCCGGTCAGCTGCCGTAGAGGCTCTCCACCTCGTCCTCGAAGTCGCGCATGATGATGTTGCGCTTGAGCTTCAGCGACGGGGTGAGGGTGCCGTTCTCCTCGGTGAAGTCCTCGGGGAGGACAGAGAACTTTCGGATCGACTCGGCCTTGGACACGGCCTTGTTGGCCTCGTCGACGGCGCCCTGGATCTCGGCGAGCACGGTCTCGTCGGTGCGGGCCTGCTCGAGCGTGAGCGTGCCCAGGCCGTGGTTGGCGGCCCATCCCGGCAGCATCTCCTCGTCGAGCGTGACGAGCGCGGCGATGAAGGGCTTGCCGTCGCCGACGACGAGGCACTGGCTGATGATCGGGTGCGCGCGCAGCCGGTCCTCGAGCACCGCCGGGGCGACGTTCTTGCCGCCCGCCGTGACGAGGATCTCCTTCTTGCGGCCGGTGATCTTGAGGTAGCCGTCCTCGTCGAGCTCACCGAGGTCGCCGGTGTGGAACCAGCCGTCCTTGATGGCCTCGAGGGTGGCCCCCTCGTTGCCGTGGTAGCCGGCGAGGATGTTCAGACCCTGGATGAGCACCTCGCCGTCGTCGGCGATGCGCACGCTCACGCCCGGCAGCGGCGGGCCGACGGTGCCGATCTTGACCTTGTCCGGGACGTTGACCGTCGCGGGGGCGGTGGTCTCGGTGAGGCCGTAGCCCTCGAGGATCGTCACGCCGATGCCGCGGAAGAAGTGGCCCAGGCGCGTGCCGAGCGGCGCGCCGCCGGACACGGCGTACTCGACCTTGTCGCCCATCTTGGCGCGCAGCTTGCTGTAGACGAGCTTGTCGAAGACGGCGTGCTGGACCTTGACCTTGAGCGGGATGCTCCCGGTGTCCTGGCCCTCGGACCAGGCGATGGCCACGTCGGCGGCCCGGGCGAAGATCTTGCCCTTGCCGTCGGCCGTGGCGGTCTCGTTGGCCTTGTTGAAGATCTTCTCGAAGACCCGCGGCACGGCGAGGATGAAGGTCGGTCGGAAGGACTGGAAGTCCTCGAGGATGTTGGCGATGTCGGCGCTGTGGCCCATCCGGCGATTGGCGACGACGGCGAGGACCTCGATGAACCGGGCGAAGACGTGCGCGAGCGGCAGGAAGAGCAACGTCGACGCGTCGTCCTTGCCCAGCACGGCATCGAGCTTGGCGACCGTGTTCTCCGCCAGGCCGAGGAAGTTGTCGTGCGTCAGCTCGCAGCCCTTGGGCCGACCGGTCGTGCCGGAGGTGTAGATGATCGTGGCGATGGAGGAGCGGCCGCGACCGGCGATGCGCTCGTCGAGCTGCGCGTCGTCCACCCGGGCGCCCTCGACGGTGATCGACTCGAGGTCGCTGTGGTCGATGACCCAGACCTGCTCGATGCCGGGCACCGCGGCGCGGGCCTCCTCGGCGACCGAGGCGTGGTGGGCGGTCTCGACGACGAGGAAGCGCACCCCGGCGTCCTGGGTGATCCACTCGACCTGCTCGGGGGAGCTGGTCTCGTAGATCGGCACGGGCACGCCGCCCGCCATCCAGGTCGCGAAGTCGAGGAGGGTCCACTCGTAGCGCGTGCGGGCCATGATCGCGAGCCGGTCACCCTCGTCGAGGCCCTTGGCGATGAGTCCCTTGGCGAGCGCGCGGGCCTCGTGGTTGAACTGGGAGGTCGTGACGTCGCGCCACGCACCGGACTCCTTGATGGTGAAGGCGACCCGCTGCGGGTCCGTCGCCGCGTTGCGACCCGGCAGGTCCGCCAGGGAGTCGGTGGGGTCGCCCTCGATGAGTCGGGGCATGGAGCTGTCGATCACGGGATCTCCTTCGTTCGGCGTCGGTGCACGGACCGGGCACGTGCAGGCCTGCGGCGAGCCTACCCATGCGCCCGGGCTGCCCGCGGGGAGCGCAGTCGTGACCGTGGCCATACTGGTCCCATGCCCGTCCGCCGCCGCACCGTCGACGTCGTCGACGAGACCTTCGTGCGCGCCGCGCCCGAGGTCGTGCGCGCCGCGCTCGACGTCCCCGGCGTCCTCGACGAGTTGTGGCCCGGGCTGCAGCGGGAGGTCGTGCAGGACCGCGGGACGAAGGGGGTGCGCTGGCGGACCGGGGGAGAGGTCGAGGGCCGTCTGGAGATCTGGCTCGAGGAGGGCCACGGCGGCACGATCATCCACCACTACGTCCACGGCGAGCAGCGGGGCGGGCCGTGGCGCTGGACCAGGGCGCACCGCCGCCGGTGGAAGGCCGGCGTCCACGACATCAAGGACCGTCTCGAAGGGCGTACGCGCTAGTCTCCCCACCATGGCCGACAGCACCCGCTCCAGCATCGTCATCGACTCCGCGCCCGGCGAGGTGCTCGACATCATCGCCGACCTCGAGGCGTACCCGGAGTGGGCCAAGGAGATCAAGAACGTCGAGATCCTCACCGAGGACGGCGACGGCTGGCCGGACCAGGCGGTCTTCACCCTGGACGCCGGCGCGATCAAGGACACCTACACGCTGGACTACGCCTGGGAGGTCGACGAGGACGGTGTCGGCGTCGCCTCGTGGACGCTCGTCGAGGCCACGGTGCTCAAGGCGATGGACGGGTCATACACGCTCGCCGCGACCGAGGGCGGCGGCACAGAGGTCAGCTACGCCCTGACCGTCGACGTCAAGATCCCGATGCTCGGCATGCTCAAGCGCAAGGCCGAGAAGGTCATCGTCGACACGGCCCTGCGGGACCTCAAGAAGCGCGCCGAGGGCTGAGGGGGACGTGCGCGCCCACCTCGTCGTCGGCGGGGGCGACCACGGCCCCGCGGTCAGAGACGGGGTGCTCGCCGCCCTTCGCCCCCACCACCACGTCGTCCTGCCCGGTCCGGTCGACCGCCCGGACGACCCCGTGACGACGGCGATCGAGAGCCACCTCGACCGCCTGCTGTCCGCGCTCGACCTGCCCGCCCCGGTCGTCGGGGACCTCGTCGCGGCCGTCCTACCGTCCGAGCTCTCGGCGCTGCTGCGCCTCGCCCGCGGCATCGAGCAGGCCGGCCTCGCCGGGCACGAGCTCGTCGTCGACCTCGACATCGAGGTGGCCCGGGTCCTCGACGTGCCCCAGCGCGTCGCACGGGCGTGCGCGGCCTTCGTCCCCGTCGTCGCCCGGTGGGAGGTGCTCGTCGCCCCCGAGGGCATCGGCGCCCTGCCGCACCCCGACCGACCGGTGCTCATGGCCCTGCGGGAGGCCGCCCGGCTCCTCGAGCTGCTCGACGCCGCCCTGGCCGACCCGACCGACACGACGATCCACCTCGCACCACCCGAGGGCCCGGTAGGTGCCGCCCGCCGCGCCGACGCCGAGGTGCTCCTGGCCCTCATGGGGCGCACCCTCACCGCCGTGCACCCCAGCGGAGGAGCCGGCGTCGAGCACCTGCCCTCCCCACCGGCCGAGCACGGCGCACGCGTCGAGCGTGGGGCCGGCTGCTGGTACCTGCACCTCGACGTCCCGGGCGTGCGCGCGAGCGACCTCGACCTCGTGCGGCACGAGGACGAGATCGTCCTCGGGTGTGCCGGACGTACCCGCCGCGTGCGGCTGCCCTCGGTGCTGCGCCGCTGCGACATCGACCGCGCCGGGGTGGCCGGCGGTGTCCTCACGCTGACGATGACCCCCGACGAGGCGGTGTGGCCGCGTGGTTGACGACCCGGACCCCTTCGGCGAGGCCCAGGCCGTCGTCGTCCAGCTCCTGCGCGTGCTCGCCGAGGTCGACCTCGACGGGCTCGGCGAGGACCTGCGCCGGCTCGACAACGCGACGAGCCGCCGGGCAGTCACCGGCGCCACGCTCCTCGCCGAGGCCATCACACGCGCCACCCTCGGCGCCGGGCCCGTGGCCGACGCCCTCGGCGTCGAGCTCGGCGCGCCGCCGGAGCACGTGCCCCTGCGCGCCCGGGGTGTGAGGATTCAGGTCCACGACGACGAGCTCACCGCCGGCCGCGCCGGCGCCACCGACCCACGAGGGGACAGATGACCTCCACCACCGCCATCGGCATCGACATCGGCGGGACCAAGATCGCCGGGGCGCTCGTCGGCCCCGACGGGCTCGTCACGCACCGCGTGCGGGTCGCCACCCCCGACGACACCGCCGCGATCGTCGACGTGACGGCCGAGCTCGTCGAGACCCTCTCCGCCGCGGCGGACGGTGAGGTCGCCGGCACCGGCGTCGCGTGCGCGGGCCTGGTCGACGGACGCACCGGCAAGGTCTGGTACGCCCCCAACCTGCCCTGGCGTGACCTCGACCTCGGGCAGGAGGTCGGCCGCCGGGTCGGCCGCGCGGTCCTCGTCGAGAACGACGCGAGCGCGGCGGCGTGGGGCGAGTACCGCTACGGCGCCGGCCGCGACTGCGACGACATGGTGCTCGCCACCGTCGGCACCGGCGTGGGGGGTGGCTGCATCATCGGCGACCGGCTGCTGCGCGGGGCCTTCGGCATCGGCGGCGAGATCGGGCACGTGACCCTCGACTCGCGCGGTCCGCGGTGCGGCTGCGGCAACGACGGCTGCCTCGAGGCCTTCGCCTCCGGCACCGCGCTGGAGCGGCGGGCTCGTGAGGTCCTCGCCTCGGGGGTCCCGCAGGCCGCCGCCCTGCGCGAGCGGTGCCGCGGCGACGTCGAGGCACTCACCGGCCAGGACGTCACCGAGCTCGCCCAGCAGGGCGACCCGGCCTGCGTCGAGCTCCTCGCCGAGCTGGGGACGCACCTGGGCCACGGGCTCGCCTCCGTCTGCGCGGTGCTCGACCCCTCTCTGGTCGTCGTCGGCGGCGGGGTCGCCGACGCGGGCGACCTCCTCCTGCGGCCGACCGCGGAGGCCGTGGCCAGCCGGCTCGTCGGGCGGGGTCACCGCCCTTCGCCCCGGGTCGTGCCCGCCACCCTCGGCAACGACGCCGGTCTCGTCGGAGCCGCCACGCTCGCCCGGGAGGCGAACGCATGAGCACGAGCATCGGCATCGACATCGGCGGGACCAAGGTCTCCGGCGGCGTCCTCGACGCGGACGGGCGCATCCTCGTGCGCACCCGCAGGGACACGCCGGACCGCTCCAACGCCCCGGCCGTCGTCGAGGACACGATCGTCGAGGTCATCGAGGAGCTGCTCGGCCTCGCCGACGAGCAGGGGGTCGAGCGCCCCACGACCGTCGGCGTCGGTGCCGCCGGCTTCGTCGCCGCCGACCGGTCGACGGTGGTCTTCGCGCCGCACCTGTCCTGGCGCAACGAGCCCCTGCGCGAGGCCCTCGGCCGGCGCATCGACCTGCCGATCTCCATCGACAACGACGCCAACGCGGCCCTGTGGGCCGAGCACCGCTTCGGCGCCGCCCGGGGCGCCACGCACGCGGTGATGATCACCCTGGGCACGGGCATCGGCGGCGCCATCATCGTCGGCGGGCACCTCGTGCGCGGCCGCTACGGCATCGCCGGCGAGTTCGGCCACATGCAGGTCGTGCCCGGCGGCCAACGCTGCGAGTGCGGCAACCGGGGGTGCTGGGAGCAGTACTCCTCGGGCAACGCGCTCGTGCGCGAGGCCCGCGGCCTCGCGATGGCCAACTCGCCGATGGCCACGGACCTGCTCGCGCACGCCGGCGGTGACCCGGCCTCGCTCACGGGCCCCATGATCACCGAGGCGGCCAAGCAGGGCGATGCCACCGCGACCGAGCTGCTCACCGAGATCGGCCACTGGCTCGGCGTCGGCATCGCCAACCTCGCCGCAGCGCTCGACCCGGAGGTCTTCGTCATCGGCGGCGGCGTGAGCGCGGCCGGCGACCTGCTGCTCGCGCCGGCCCGCGACACCTTCGCGCGCCAGCTCACCGGTCGCGGGTACCGCCCCGCGGCGACGATCGTCGCCGCGCGCTTCGGACCCGACGCCGGGCTCATCGGGGCCGCCGCGCTGGGGGCCGAGGAGCAGGTGTGAGCCTGCGCGTCGCCTCGTACAACCTGCGGGCCCTCCAGGACGACGTCGCGGCCCTGGCCCGGACGGTGCGGGCCATCGACCCGGACGTGCTGTGCCTCCAGGAGGTCCCGTGGATCGGGCCGGTCAACCACCGGATCAGCGACTTCGCCCGGCGCTGCGGCCTCGTCTGGTCCGGGCGCAGCCAGCGCGCGGGGCAGACGAGCGTCCTGACCAACCTGCGCACCAACGTGCTCTCGGTGACCCACCACCCCCTCCCCGCGAGCTCCTGGCGCGACCGGCGCGGCTTCGCGGTCACCCGGGTCGCCCCCTTCGGCCACACCTCCGTCTCGGTCGCGAGCGTCCATCTGGGTCTCGACGCGCAGGAGCGCCTGCGGCACGCCCGGCAGATCATGGAGACGCTCGTGGCGGTCCCCGGGCCGGCGCTGCTCGCCGGCGACCTCAACGAGCAGTCCGACGGTGCCGCCTGGCAGCTCTTCGGCGGGGCGATGCGGCCGGTGAGCCAGCTCGTGCCGACCTATCCGTCGGCCTCGCCCGACCGGGTCCTCGACGTCGTCTTCGCCACGCCGGACGTCACCGTGCTGCCGCACACGGAGGTGCCGTGGGTGTGGGAGGACCTCAAGGCAGGGACCGACCACCGACCCGTCTGGGTCGACATCGAGACCACGCAGCTGCCCGGGGGCGCGAGGACCAGCACGGGGGAGTGAGCCGCCGGCTCAGACCTGTGCGCCGCGGGTCGGGTCGTCGTCCCGGTCCGGCGGCTGGCGCACGACGAGGCAGGCGAAGCCGCCCACGGTCAGCCCGAGCACGACCCACATCGCCCAGGCGCCGACGTCCGGGCGCACGACGACGAGCCAGATGAGGCCGAGCGGGCCGAGGACGAGACCGAGGATCGCGCCCCAGAAGAGTCGGTCGGTCGTCGGCGGCAGCGGCCGCGGCGGGGGCGGCGTGTAGCCCTCGTCGTCGCCGGCCGAGCCGGGGTCCTCGTCGGACGACAGGAGGGCGTCGGCGACGGAGCTGGTCGGGTCGACGCGCCACGGCACGGGGTGCTGCGCCTCGGGACCGGGTCCCGGGTCGACCTCGGGTGCGGGCTCGGGGGTGCGCGGCCGCAGGGCGTCGCGCACATCCGCGGTGCTCTGCCGGCGCTCGTGCCCGGGCACCTCGTCGGGGACCTCGTCCCACCGCGCGATGATGGACTCGAAGACGGCGTCGACGTCCGGCTCGTCAGGGTGCTGTCGCTCCACCATCACCGTGTCCCGCCCGTCCGTGCCCGCCCGCTCCGTCGCACCCATCCTCGCACGCGCCGCAAGGCCGCTGGCTACCGTAGAGTTCGCTCGATCTGGAGGTGGTGTGACGGTGCTGTACTGGTTGCTGAAGAAGGTCGTCCTGGGACCCGTGCTCAAGGTCCTCTTCCGACCGCGCGTCGAGGGACTCGAGCACGTGCCCGAGCGGGGCGCCGCCATCTTCGCGAGCAACCACCTCTCGTTCTCGGACTCGATCTTCCTGCCGCTCGTCGTCGACCGCCGGATGACCTTCCTCGCGAAGTCGGACTACTTCGAGGGGCCGGGGATCAAGGGGTGGCTCACCGCCGCCTTCTTCCGCGGGGTCGGCCAGCTGCCGATCGACCGCAGCGGCGGCAGGGCCAGCGAGGCCGCCCTGCGTGCCGGGCTCAGCGTGCTGGAGGAGGGCGACTTCCTCGGCCTCTACCCCGAGGGCACGCGCTCGCCCGACGGGCGCCTCTACCGCGGCCGCACCGGCGTCGCCCGCATGGCGCTCACCGCCGGTGTGCCGGTCATCCCCGTCGCGATGATCGACACCGACAAGGCCCAGCCGACCGGTCAGGTCATCCCCAACATCCGGCGCATCGGCGTCAGGATCGGCGCTCCCCTCGACTTCTCCCGCTACGAGGGGATGGAGGGCGACCGGTTCGTCCTGCGCTCGATCACCGACGAGATCATGTACGAGCTCATGCAGCTCTCCGGCCAGGAGTACGTCGACATGTACGCGACGTCGATGAAGGAGAAGCTGCTGACCCGCGCGAGGCGCCGGGCCCGCGCCCTGCAGGACGCTGCCCGCCCCGGGCGGGCCGCGCCGGAGCTCGAGGAGGCCATCGAGCGGGCCGACACCCCCGGCCCCGACCCCTGGGCCGAGGAGAGCCGGGACGGGCTGTAGCCCATGACGCTCGACCCGGGCGCGAGCTCCCTGCGCCGGCACTACCACCCGACGCCGCTCTTCGACAGCGCAGGTGGACGTGGGCTCGCGGTCTACCGATTCGTCTCCCTCGCGTACGCCGCCATCCTCGTGGGCACCCACCGCGAGCACGTCGTGCTGTGGTGGCCGATCATCGCCTTCTTCGGCGTCGCCCTCGCCTGGTCGGTGGTGGCGCCGCTGCTGCCCCGGCCGACGTGGTGGGCGATCGGTCTCGAGCTGACCATCGCCTGCGCCGGCATCTTCCTCACCAGCGAGGTCTACACGCCGGCGCAGGTGAGCGCCGGCATCTCGACGGTGCCGGGGGTCTGGAGCGCCTCCGGCGTCGTCGCCGGCGCGCTGCTGGCCGGGATGCGCGGCGGGGTCATCGCGGCGACCGTCATCGCCGCCGCCAACCTCGTCCAGGCCGAGGAGGCCGGCCAGCTGACCTGGCACAACATCTTCCTGCTGTACATCCTCGGCCTCCTCATCGGTCTGGCCGTCCAGCTGGCCCGCGAGAGCCAGAAGCGCCTCGAGCAGGCGCTCGCCGTCAGCGAGCGGCTCGCCGAGCGGGAGCGCATCGGTCGGGAGGTGCACGACGGCGTGCTCCAGGCACTCGCGCTGATCCACCGGCGTGGACGGGCGCTCGGGGGCGAAGGGGAGGTCCTCGCCGACCTCGCCGCTGACCAGGAGCGGTCCCTGCGCACCCTCATCACCCGCTTCGAGCCGGCAGCCGGGCAGGACCGCGGGACCGGCGCGACCGCGGTGACCGACCTCGCGGCCCGGCTCGCCTCCCTTCGCTCCGGGGTGGTGGACGTCGTCCTGCCCGCCGGCGCGGTGCGGGTCGCGGCCGGCACGGCGGACGAGGTCGAGGCAGCCGTCCGCGCGGCGCTCGACAACGTCGCCCGGCACGCCGGGGACGGCGCCCGGGCCTGGGTGCTCCTCGACGCGGACGACCACGGGATCGAGGTCGTCGTCCGGGACAACGGGATCGGGCTGGCCCCCGACCGGCTCGTGCAGGCGGCGCAGGAAGGACGGCTCGGGCGAGCAGCTCGATCCGCGGGCGCATGCTCGACCTCGGCGGCGACGCCAGCTGGCGCACCCCCGCCGCGGGTGGCACGACGCTCACCCTGACCCTCCCGACCTCGCCCGTGGCAGGCTCCACCCCATGAGCGAGCCCGCCGTCCCCCTGAAGGTCCTCGTGGCCGACGACCACCCGCTGTGGCGGGACGCCCTCGTGCGCGACCTCGAGGAGGCCGGTTTCGACGTCGTCGGCACGGCGGCCGACGGTCCCTCGACGGTGCGCCGCACCCGGGCGACGGTCCCGGACGTGCTCGTCCTCGACCTCAACCTGCCGCAGATGCGCGGCGACGAGGTCTGCACCGCCATCAACGACCTGCCGACGACGGTCCTCATCCTCTCCGCGAGCGGCGAGGAGCACGATGTGCTCGCAGCGGTCAAGGCCGGTGCCAGCGGCTACCTCGTGAAGTCCGCGTCGCCGGCCGAGATCCGCGATGCCGTGGCCGCGACCGGGGCCGGCGAGGCCGTCTTCACCCCCGGGCTCGCCGGGCTCGTGCTCGGCGAGTTCCGGGAGATGAGCTCGCGGGCGCGCGCCGCCCCGGAGCCCACCGCGGCGGCGTCCTCACCGGTGCCCGAGCTCACCGAGCGGGAGACCGAGATCCTGCGGTACGTCGCGATGGGCATGACGGCCAAGGAGATCGCCGCGGACCTCGTCCTGTCGCACCGGACGGTGCAGAACCACGTGCAGAACATCCTCGGCAAGCTCCACCTGCACAACCGGGTCGAGCTGACCCGGTTCGCGATCAGCCGGGGTCTCGACACCCCGGAGTGATCCTGTGCCTCCTGTGCGCCGCCCTGTGCCGTCCTCTGGCTGGACGGGTGCGGGGGCGAAGGGAGCCGCGGCCTATCCTTGTCGGGTGACCACCGCAGTGCCCTCGCCCATGACCGCCGCCTCCATCGACAGCGACCTGCCGGCCGCCCAGCAGCCGAGCTGGCCGGACCGCGGTGCCCTCGACGCCGCCGTGGCGCAGCTGGCGACCTATCCGCCGCTCGTCTTCGCCGGCGAGTGCGACAACCTGCGTGACCGGATGGCTGCGGCCTCGGTCGGCGAGGCCTTCGTGCTCCAGGGTGGCGACTGCGCCGAGACCTTCGTCCACGCCACCGCCGACAACATCCGCGACCGGATCAAGACGGTCCTGCAGATGGCGGCCGTCCTCACCTACGGCGCCGGCATGCCCGTGGTGAAGATGGGCCGGATGGCCGGGCAGTTCGCCAAGCCCCGCAGCAAGGACACCGAGACCCGTGACGGCGTGACCTTGCCCGCCTACCGCGGCGACATGGTCAACGACTTCGCGTTCACCCCCGAGTCGCGCCACCCCGACCCGCAGCGCCTGCTCCGCGGCTACCACACGAGCGCCGCGACGCTGAACCTCGCCCGGGCGTTCACGCAGGGCGGGTTCGCCGACCTGCGCCGCGTGCACGACTGGAACGTCGGCTTCGTCTCCAACGCCGCCAACCGTCGCTACGAGGGCCTGGCCCGCGAGATCGACAAGGCCATGCGCTTCATGGCGGCCTGCGGCGTCGACTTCGAGGCGATGCGGGCCACCGAGTTCTGGTCCGCGCACGAGGCGCTGCTCCTGGACTACGAGCGGCCGATGACGCGTGTCGACTCGCGCACCGGCGACCTGTACGACACCTCGGGGCACTTCCTGTGGATCGGCGAGCGCACCCGCCAGATCGACCACGCGCACCTCGACTTCGTCAGCCGCATCCGCAACCCCATCGGCATGAAGGTCTCCGACAAGGCCGACCCGGACGAGCTGCTGCGGATCATCGACCTGCTCGACCCGCACCGCGAGCCGGGCCGCCTGACCTTCATCACCCGCATGGGTGCGGACAAGATCCGTGCGGCCATGCCGCCGATCGTGGAGAAGGTCCGCGACTCGGGTGCCATCGTCACCTGGATCTGCGACCCCATGCACGGCAACACCTTCGAGTCGGCCTCCGGGTTCAAGACGCGCAACTTCGACGACGTCGTCGACGAGGTGCGCGGGTTCTTCGAGGTCCACCGCTCGCTCGGGACCGTCCCCGGCGGTCTGCACGTCGAGCTCACCGGCAACGACGTCACCGAGTGCCTCGGTGGAGCCGAGCGGATCCTCGACGAGGACCTCAACAAGCGCTACGAGAGCGTCTGCGACCCGCGCCTGAACCACCAGCAGAGCCTCGAGCTGGCCTTCCTCACCGCGGAGATGCTCGGCGAGGTCTGAGCCGAGCGTGCCGGGGGGCGCGCCCCCGGCACTCACCGGCCCGGGTGTCCGCCCCGGCACACGAGCACGGCGACGATCGACGCCGTGCTCGTGAGCACCCCGCCCCACAGGGTGTCGGCGACGGAGACCACCACCGGCCAGCCCTCGAGGACGGCGAGGTTGGTGAACCCGAAGGTCGCGTAGGAGCAGACACCGAGCAGTGCGCCGCGCACGAGCGCGGTGCGCACGGAGCGCGCGTCGAGCGCCGGAGCGACGACGAGCGCGGTCGTGCCGATGACGTACACGACGTAGAAGACGGCGGCGGCCCACGCCACCACCGGCTGGGCGAGACGCCCCCCGAGCTCGGCCTCGTACAGGGGGCCGGCGACCAGCCCGATCCACAGGGCGTCGAGCAGGCCGATGACGAGCGCGACGACGGCTGCCGGCAGCACCCACCGGCGCACCGGTCCCGTCCTGTCGGCGGCGGGGTCGTCGGCGGCCATCAGACGACGAGGATCGTGACCGTGGAGCCCTTGGGCGCTGTGCCGCTGCCCGGGCGGGACGCGCGGACCTCGTCGAGCACGCCGCCGAGGAAGGTCTGCACCGAGACCTTGAACCCGGCGGCCTGGAGCTTCTGCGTGGCGGCGGCGCGGCTCAGGCCCTCGACCTGCGGGACCGTCACCATCTCGGGGCCCTTGGACACCGTGAGCGTCACGGTCTCGCCGCGGGTGAGGGTGCCGCTCGCCGGGGCCTGGCTGATGACGCTGTCCTTGGGCACGGTGGTCGACCAGGCGTCGTCGGCGCGGGCGACGTCGAAGCCCTTGCCCTCCAGCGTGCTCGTCGCGGCCGCGGTGGTCTGCCCGACGACGGACGGCACGGGGATCGGCTCGGGGCCCTTGGAGACGACGAGGTCGACCGTGGCGTCGCGCTTGAGCTCGGTGCCGGCCGCGGGTGCGGACGAGACGACCTCGCCGGCAGGGACCTCCTCGTCCCAGGCCTGGGTCGTCGTGCCGGTCGCGAGGTGGCGGCGCTCCAGGTCGGCGGTGGCCTGCGCCGTGGTCCGTCCCTCGAGGTCGGGGACCTCGTACCGCTCGGGCCCGCGGGAGAAGACGACCGTGACGTCCGCTCCCTTCGACAGCTCGGTGCCGGTGGGCGGGTTGGAGGTGATCGCGGCGCCGGCGGGCACGGACTCGTCGAAGGCGCGCTCCTCCGCCAGCCGCAGCTCGTGGGCGCCGAGGGTGGCCTCGACCTCGGTGCGCTCCTGCCCCGCGACGTCGGGGACGAGGACGACGCTGCCGGGGCCCTCCTGGGTCCACCACCAGCCGCCGCCGGCCGCCACCAGCGCGGCGAGCAGGAGGGCGACGAGGGCGCCGCGACGGCGCCGCCGCACCCGGGAGGACGAAGGGGGAGTCCCCGCACCTGCCGCAGCGGGCGAGTCCTCGCTCGCCGGCTGCGCGCTCGGCCTCGCGATCGCACGTGTGTGGGAGGGGCGCGGGTGCGCCACCGTGGCGGCCGCGCCGGCGGACGCGCGCTCCGTCGGTGCGCGGCGGTGGTCCAGCTCGTCAGGGGTGAGGTCGGCGCGCACGCGCTGCACCTCGGCGAGGTAGGCGCCCGCGTCGCGGGGTCGCTCGTCGGGGTCGCGGTGGGTCGCGAGCGCGACGAGGTCGTCGAGCCCTTCCGGCAGCCCGGCCACGCGCTCGGAGGGCGCGGGGACGGAGCCGTGCACGTGCTGGAAGGCGACGTGGATCGGCGACTCGCCGGCGACGGCGCGCTGCCCGGTGAGCAGCTCGAAGAGGATCAGGCCGGCCGCGTAGACGTCGCTGCGGGCGTCGGCGATGCCCCGCTCGACCTGCTCGGGGGAGAGGTAGGCGACGGTGCCGAAGAGCACGCCGTCGTCGGCGGTGGTCGTCTGCGAGGTGACGGCGCGGGCGAGCCCGAAGTCCGCGACCTTGATCGGGCCCCGGTCGGGGATCAGGATGTTCTCGGGCTTGACGTCGCGGTGGATGTAGCCCGCCTCGTGCGCGGCGGCGAGCCCGGTGAGCACGGC
Source organism: Janibacter terrae NBRC 107853 (assembly GCF_001591405.1). Lineage (GTDB taxonomy): Bacteria > Actinomycetota > Actinomycetes > Actinomycetales > Dermatophilaceae > Janibacter > Janibacter terrae. The sequence continues at coordinate 184,987 of NZ_BCUV01000006.1, read as the reverse complement.
CTCGATGATGTCGAGCGCGGCACGCGGGGTGAGCGCGCCCTCCTCGTCGAGCACGGCACGGGCGGTGCGTCCCTCGACGTACTCCATGGCGAGGAAGACCCGCCCCCCGTCCTCGCCCTGGTCGAAGACCGGGACGACGTTGGGGTGGCTGAGCCGGGCGGCCGAGCGCGCCTCGCGGCGGAAGCGGGAGACGAAGGTCTCGTCCGCGGCGAGGTCGCGCCGCATGACCTTCAGGGCGACCTCGCGGTCGAGGCGGGTGTCGGTGGCCAGCAGGACCGTCGCCATGCCGCCGTCGGCGATGTGCCGCAGCACCCGGTACCTGCCGTCGACGAGCTCGCCGACGAGGGGGTGCGCGGATGCGGTGGTCATCCTCGAAGTCTAGGTTCGACCCCGACGAACGTCCGTCACATCCGGCTTCGGAGCGCCTTGACGTTGGCGACGTACTGCTTGGTGTCGCTGTACATGCCGTTGCTCTGCACCGAGGCGAGGCCCTGGTAGTAGCCGGCGATGGCGTCGGAGGTCGAGCCGGCCTGCTGGGTCAGGGTCTTCAGCAGCAGCACACCGGCGGTGATGTTGTCGTCGGTATCGAGCAGGTCGAGCTCTCGCCCGGCCATCTGGGAGGCCCAGTCGCCGGAGCTCGGGATGACCTGCATCGTGCCGACGGCGTTGGCGACGGAGACCTGCCGCTGGTCCCAGCCGGACTCCTGGTAGGAGATCGCGAGCGCGATCGAGGGGTCGAGGCCGTGCTGGCGGGAGATCCGGGTGATCTTGCGACGGACCTCCTCGCGGCTCGGGACGGAGCGCCCCGCCAGGGTCGAGCGGTTGCGCTCGGCCGCGGCGACGATCTCGTCGGGGTAGGTGCGTCCGGCGAAGGTGTTGGCCGAGGTCTGCTGCGGGCTCGCGGGCCGCGCGGCCGTACCGGTGACGAGCAGCCGGGTGCCGGGGTGGATGAAGTCGTCGGTCGAGACGCGGTTGAGCTTGGCCAGGCGGGCGAGGCTCATGTCGTAGCGCACGGCGATGCCGGAGAGGGTCTCGCCGGAGCGCACGGTGTGGCGGCTCGTGGGACGGCCCGCCGACCGCTTCGCCGGCTTGGCGGCCGTGCCGGTGACGCGCAGCGACTGGCCCGGGTGGATGAACCCCTCGGCGAGGTCGTTGAGCGAGCGCAGCCGGTCGACGCCCATGCCGTGGCGGGCGGCGATGCCGCTCAGCGTGTCGCCGCTGCGCACGGTGTAGGCGCGGGTCGAGCCGGAGCGCTGCGGTCGCGAGGACGAAGGGGAGGACGCGCCCGAGCCGCGGCCGGGCACCGTGAGTCGCTGGCCCGGGTGGATGAACTCGTCGGCGGACAGGTGGTTGCGCGAGAGCAGCGCCCGGACGGAGACGCCGTAGCGGGCGGCGATGTCATAGGCGGTCTCGCCGTCACGCACCGTGTGGTGGCGGCCGTGGACGGCGGACGAGGCGCTGGAGTGGGTGCTGGTCTCGGCGGTCAGGTCGATCGCCGGGGCCACAGGGGTGGCCGGGACGGGGACGAGCAGCGGAAGGACCACGATGACTCCTGGGTCGGGGGGTGTTCAGGTGCGTGTGTGACCTGTGTGGCGGGTGTGGCGGGTGTGGCGGAAGTGTTTGGCGTCTCGACGGTACCGAAGATCTTCCCGGGGCGCCGGACGAGACCGGGGCGCGTCCCCCTTCGTCACGGGCGGTGACACACTGGCCGACGTGAACGAGACGACCTCCACCGACACCTGGCTGACCCTCCCCGACCTCGCCGAGCAGCTCGGCGTGCGCATCTCCGAGGTGCGCCGCTGGCTCGACGAGCGCCAGCTCGTCGCCGTGCGTCGCGGCGAGCGCAAGGTGCTCTCGGTCCCGGCCGCCTTCATCGGCGAGGACGGGCCGCTGCCGGAGCTCGCCGGGACCTTCACCGTCCTCGCGGACGGGCGCTTCAGCGACGACGAGATCGTCGAGTGGATGTTCGCCCACGACGAGACGCTGCCCGGCGGGACGACCCCGATCGAGGCGATCCGCGCCGGCTTCAAGACCGAGGTGCGGCGCCGGGCGATGGAGGAGGCGCTCTAGCGCCTCAGGTGGCCCGGGCGGTCGTGACGTCGACGAGGTCGGCGAGGACCGTGCGGGCCGGCTCGCTGACGCCGGTCGCGTCGGCGAGGGCCGCGCGGGCGGCGTCGGCGCCGGCGGTGATGTCGGCCTCCACGCCGTCGAGCGCGCCGGTGTCGACGAGCAGCTCGCGAAAGGCCCCGACCTCGTCGCCCGTGAGGTCGGGTGCCCCGAGCCACTGGTCGATCCTGGTCGTCATGACGTCGTCGGCCCCGGCGAGCGCCCGGGCGATGAGCACGGTGCGCTTGCCCTCGCGCAGGTCGTCGCCGGCCGGCTTGCCGGTGACGTCCGGGTCGCCGAAGACGCCGAGGACGTCGTCGCGCAGCTGGAAGGCCTCGCCGAGAGCCAGGCCGTAGCGCGAGAGCGCCGCGAGGTCGGTCGCGGACGCGCCGCCGGCGGTGGCGCCGATGAGCAGGGGGTGCTCGATGGAGTACTTGGCGCTCTTGTAGCGGATGACCTGCCGGGCGGCGGCGACGCGCTCGTCGTCGTCGAGCCGCTGCCAGGGGCGCATCGAGGTGACGATGTCGAGGAACTGGCCGCCCATGAGCTGGCCGCGCATCCGCTCGAAGACCGGACGGGCGGCGGTCAGGGCCTGCGGGGGCAGGCCGGAGTCGGCGAAGAGGTCGTCGCACCAGCCGAGGCAGAGGTTGCCGGCGAGGATCGCGCCGGCCACGCCGAAGCGGTCCGGGTCGCCGTGCCAGGCGCGATCGGCGTGGGAGCGGGCGAGCGCGCGGTGCATCGCGGGCCGACCGCGCCGGGTCTCGCTGTCGTCCATGACGTCGTCGTGGATGAGCGCCGCGGCCTGGAAGAGCTCCATCGAGGCGGCGAGCGAGACCGCGCCGTCGTGGTCGTCCTGCCCGGCGGCGCGCCAGCCCCAGTAGGCGAAGCCGGCGCGCAGGCGCTTGCCGCCGCGCAGCAGGGTGCGCACGGGCGCGGTGAGGTCGACGACGTCGGGGCCGACCTCGGCGAGCTCGCTCTCCCAGCGGTCCAGCTCGGCGTCGATCCGGTCCTGGACCCGCGAGCGCAGGTCATCCCGGTCCAGCGGGTGCGGCACGTGTGCTCCAGTGGCGAGGGGGACAGGGCTGGACCCAGCCTACGTGGCGGGGGTTGACGCGCTGTCGGGACCTCGGTCTATCGTTGTTCGAACAGGTGTTCGAGGACGAAGGAGTGGTCATGGTCAGGCGCGTCGAGGAGACCATCGAGGTACGGGTGGGCGAGACCTCGCCGGAGCAGTTCCTGTGGAGGGGGCGGCTGTACCGGGTGACCGAGGTCGTCGACCACTGGCAGGAGCGGCACGCGTGGTGGCGCTCGAGCGGTGGGCAGCCGCTGGCGCAGGTGCCGCTCGCCCGGGAGGTGTGGCGGGTGAGCGCCCAGCGCGGCCGGAGCAGCTCGCCCGGCGTCTACGACCTGGGCGTCGACAGCGCAGCGGGTGACGGCGCGTCCGTCGCCGGCGGGTGGCTGCTCCTGCGGACGCAGGACTGAGGTGGGGGTGATGGCCGCCGTCGCCCTGCTCGCCGCGGCCGGCGAGAGCCTGGCCACAGCGCACATGGCCCGCTCCGTCCCGGGTCGCAGCGCCGGCACCCGGCTCGCCGTGCTCCGCGCCGCCGCGGCCGTGCTGTCCGTGCGCGGCGGGACCGCCGGCAGCGACGGTCCCGTCGACGTGTGGCGCCTGCTGCCGCGGGTGGCGCCCGAGCTGACCGAGTGGGCGGACTTCTTCGCGACCGTCCTGCCCGAAGGGGGCGCCCACCCCGGTCACGGCGCGTCCGGGCCGATGTCGGTCCGGCAGGCCGACGACCTGCTGCGCCAGGGGGAGGAGTTCGTCGACCTCGTCGCGGGGATGCTCGGGCTGCCGCCGGTGCGCGTCACCGGTGACCTCGTCGCGATCACCGGGGGTGGGGCCTGATGGGCTTCGCCCACCTGCACGTGGCGTCGGGGTTCTCCCTGCGTCACGGCACGACACCCCCGGAGGCGCTCGTGGCCCGGGCGGCCGAGCTCGGGCAGCCCGCCCTCGCCCTCACCGACCGCGACGGCCTCTACGGGACGGTGCGCTTCGTGCGGGCCGCGACGGCCGCGGGCATCGCGCCGGTCCTCGGGGTCGACCTCGCCGTCGACGGAGGGGGCCGGGCCCCCGCCCGCGGCCGGACCCCGGTGCGCGGCGGTGCCGAGGTCGACCCGCGGCACCCTCGCGTCACCGTCCTCGCCCGGGGGGCCGGGGCGGGCGTGCCGCACGGGGTCGGGTGGGCGCGGCTGTGCCGGCTCGTCAGCGAGGTGCACCTCACGGGGGAGCGCGGTGAGGCCGTGGCCACGCCGGCGATGATCACGCGGCACGCCACCGCGCCCGGACCCGAGGAGCCCGCCCCGCTGCTCGTGCTCCTCGGGCCGACCTCCGACGTCGGGGCCGCGCTGCTCGCCCGCCGGCCCGACATCGCCCGGCAGCGCCTGCGGGCCTGGCAGCAGGCCCTGCCCGCCGGTGCGCTCGCGATCGAGGTCGTCGACCACGGCGGTCCGCCGGGCACGCCCGCCTCGACGGGCCACGCCGCCCACCTGCTCGGCCTCGCCGACGCGTGCGGCGTCCCGGCCGTGCTCACCGCGGCCGTGCGCCACCTGCACCCGCAGGACGCGAGCACCGCCGACGTCCTCGACGCCACCCGCCGGCTCGTCGTCCTCGACACCCGGCACCTCGACCGGGTGACGACCGCCGGGCACCTCGCCGACGACGCGACGATGGCCGCCTCCGCCCACCGGGTGGCCACGGTCCTCGGGGGCGGCGCCGGCGGGTGGTCCTGCGCGAGCCCCGCCGAGCGGGCGGCGGCGCTGCTCGACGCGACGGTCGCCACGGCGCTGGCCTGCGCCCAGGACGGGCGCAAGGACATCGGCATCGGCCGCGTGCACCTGCCCGAGGCGCACGTGCTCGGGCTGCGGCCGGACGAGGACCCGCAGGCGGTCCTCGCGCAGCGCTGCCGGGCGGCGATCGGCGCGCGCTACCCGGACGCGTCGCCGTCGCTGCTGCGGCAGGTCGAGGAGCGGCTCGCCGACGAGCTCGACGTCGTCGCGGCCCTCGGGTACCCGACCTACTTCCTCACCGTCGCCGAGGTCGTCGACCTCATCGTCGGGGCCGGGGTGCGGGTCGCCGCCCGCGGCTCCGGCGCCGGCAGCCTCGTCAACCACCTGCTCGGCATCAGCGCCATCGACCCGATCCGGCACGACCTGCTCATGGAGCGCTTCTGCTCGCCGCTGCGGGCCGAGCTGCCCGACATCGACATCGACGTCGAGTCCGCGCGGCGCACCGAGATGTACGAGCTGATCCTGCAGCGCTTCGGGCGCGACCGGGTGACGTGCGTGTCGATGATGGACACGTACAAGGCGCGGCACGCGATCCGGGACGTCGGCGCGGCCCTGGGGGTCCCCCCTTCAGAGGTCGACGAGATCGCCAAGGCCTTCCCCCACATCCGGGCCAAGGACGTGCGCTCGGCGATGGCCGAGCTGCCCGAGCTGCGCACCCGCAGCCTCGACGCGGGCCGGCTCTCGACGCTCTTCGACCTCGTCGAGCGGCTCGACGGACTGCCGCGGCACATCGCGCTGCACCCGTGCGGCGTCGTCCTGTCCGACGGTGGCCTGCTCGACCGCACGCCCGTGGAGTCGAGCTGGCTGGGCTTCCCGATGAGCCAGTTCGACAAGGACGACGTCGAGGCGCTCGGGCTGCTCAAGCTCGACGTCCTCGGCATCCGGATGCAGTCGGCGATGGCGCACGCCGTCGGCGAGGTCGAGCGGGTCACGGGGGAGCGGATCGGCCTCGACGACCGCGAGGACGTACCGCTCGACGACCCGGCCACCTTCGCGATGATCCGCACGACCCGCACGCTCGGGTGCTTCCAGATCGAGAGCCCGGGGCAGCGCGAACTCATCGGCAAGCTCGCGCCCACGGTCTTCGACGACCTCATCATCGACATCTCGCTCTTCCGTCCCGGCCCGGTGAAGTCGGACATGATCCGCCCCTTCCTCGAGGCCCGGCACGGGTGGAGCCGGCCGCAGTTCCTCCACGACCGGCTCGTGCCCGCGCTCGCCGAGACCGAGGGCGTGGTCGTCTTCCACGAGCAGATGCTGCGGATCATCTCCGAGACGAGCGGTGCGACGCTCGCGCAGGCCGACGAGGTGCGGCGGACCATGGGCAGCCCCGACGGGCAGGCCCGCATCGAGGCGTGGTGGCGTCCCGCCGCGGCCGCGCGCGGCTACCCGCCCGAGGACGTCGACCGCATCTGGGCGGTGCTCGCGGCCTTCGCCTCCTTCGGGTTCTGCAAGGCGCACGCCGCGGCCTTCGCCATGCCGACCTACCAGTCCGCCTGGCTCAAGGCGCACCACCCGGCGGCCTTCCTCGCCGGCGTCCTCACCCACGACCCCGGCATGTACCCCAAGCGGCTGCTGCTCGAGGAGGCGCGCTCGCTCGGGGTGAGCATCCTCGGCGTCGACGTCAACGCGAGCACGGGGGAGTACCGCATCGAGCGCGCCCCCGTGCCCGGCCGGGCGCCGGACGACCCGGACCTGCCCGACGGCTCGGCCTGGGGGATCCGCCTCTCGCTCGCGGACGTCAAGGGCATGAGCGAAGGGGAGGTCGCCCGCGTCGTCGCCGGCGCGCCCTACGACTCGCTCGCGGACTTCTGGCAGCGGGCGCGGGTCTCGCGGCCGGTCGTCGAGCGGCTGGTCCTCGTCGGGGCCTTCGACTCCGTGCACGGGACCGGCGCGGGCCGGGGCGGGCCGGGGCTCGGCAGCCGCGGCCGGCTCACCCGGCGCGACCTGCTGCTGCACGTCGCCGAGCTCGACCGGTGGTCACGGGCGACGGCGACGGGACGCTCGCCGGGAGGCGGTCGTGGCCCGTCGCGTCGGGCCGGGACGCCCGCGTGGGCGGCGGGGCAGCCGGGGGCGCAGCAGGTGCGCGCCACGACGACGGTCACCCCCGTCGCGAGCCAGCTGACCCTCGACCTCGGTGACTCCCCGGAGCTCGGCGAGGGCGTCGGGCTGCCCGAGATGACCGTCCCCGACCAGGTGGGCGCCGAGCTGGAGATCCTCGGGCTCGACGCGTCGCGGCACGTCATGGACTTCTACGCGCCGATGCTCGAGGCGCTCGGGGTGACCCGCAGCGCCGACCTGCTCTCGGTGCGCAGCGGTGCGCAGATCCTCGCCGCGGGGGTCAAGGTCGCGACCCAGACCCCGCCGATCAGGTCCGGTCGGCGGGTCGTCTTCCTCACCGTCGACGACTCGACCGGACCGGTCGACGCGACCTTCTTCGAGGACGTCCAGGGGCCCTATGCGGCGACGATCTTCCACTCCTGGCTGGTGCTCGTGCGCGGCACGGTCCGCCGGGCCGGCCCGCGCGGGGTCTCGGTGCTCGCCTCCGGGGCGTGGGAGCTGTCGACGCTGTGGGAGGCCTGGCAGTCCGGCGGGCTGGCCGCCGTCCACGCCGCGCTCGACGAGGCCGACGACCTCGCGCGGGCCCGGGACGCCGCGCACCAGCAGCCCGCCGGGCACCGGGTGCTCGTCCACGCCTCGGGGTTCCGGCAGTCGCCGTGGGCCGACATCCGCCCCGCAGGCACCGGCGTGGAGCCCCCGCGCAAGCTGTGGCACTCCTCGCCGGGCAGCTCTGGCCACTGAGCTGCAGGACCGGGCGGGGCACCGCCGGGGCGAAGGGGGTGTCGCCCGCGCCGACTAGGGTTGGGGCCATGAACGACGAGCGAGCATGGCGCCGTGGCGGCAGCGGGGTCGAGGGCAATGTCCGGACCGCCGCGATCTGGGCGCAGGTCCGTGAGCTCAGCGCGTCCCGGCAGCGCGAGCTCTCCCGCCCACTGCGCGTCCTCGACCTCGGGGGTGGCACCGGCGGCATGGCCGTCGCGCTCGCCGAGCACGGTCACACGATCACCGTCGTCGACCCGAGCCCCGACGCCCTCGCCTCGATGCGCCGCCGGGTGGCCGAGTCCGACGCCGGCTCGCGGATCAGCGCGCTGCAGGGCGACGCCGACACCCTCCACACCATCATCGAGCCCGGCAGCATCGACCTGCTGTGCTGCCACGGCACCCTCGAGTACGTCGAGGACCCCGGGGCCACGCTCACCCGCATCGGCGAGGTCCTCGCCCCGGGCGGGCACCTCTCGCTCGTCACCGCCCAGCGCGTCGCGGCGGTCATCGCCCGCGCCATCGCCGGCCGCTTCGACCAGGCCCGGGCAGCGCTCACCAGCCCCGAGGGCCGCTGGGGTGAGGACGACCCGGTGCCGCGCCGCTTCGACCGCGCCGACCTCGGCGAGATGCTCACCCGCGCCGGCTTCACCACCCTCGAGGCCCGCGGAGTGCGGCTTTTCAGCGACCTCGTCCCGAGCACCTTCGTCGACACCGACGCCGACCGGCAGGCCCTGCTCGAGCTCGAGGAGCTCGCCGCGCAGGACGCCGGCCGCACCGGTCTCGCCGCGCTCGGCGCGGCGGTGCACCTCATCGCCCGCCGCGACTGAGAGCCGATGAGCCGGCGTCAGTACCGGCCCCCGCCACGGGTCGGCCAAGGTCCCCCGGACGACACGGGGTGCACGGTCCTGCACGTCGACATGGACGCCTTCTACGCGTCCGCGTCGCTCCTCGCCCGCCCCGAGCTCGTCGGGACCCCGGTCATCGTCGGCGGCGGCACCCGGGGCGTCGTGCTGTCGGCGACCTACGAGGCGCGCGCCTTCGGCGTCACCTCGGCGATGCCCATGGGTCGTGCCCGTCGGCTCTGCCCGCAGGCGACGATCCTCACCCCCGACCACGAGCTCTACGCGCGGATCTCCGCGGCGGTGATGGCCACGTTCGCCGACATCACCCCCTTCGTCGAGCCGTTGAGCCTCGACGAGGCCTTCCTCGACGTGGCCGGGGCGGTGCGTCTCATGGGCCCGCCCGCGACGATCGCCCAGCGGATCCGCGACACCGTCGCCGACGAGCAGGGGATCACCTGCTCCGTCGGCGTCGCCAGCAGCAAGTTCGTCGCCAAGCTCGCCTCAGGGCTGGCCAAGCCCGACGGGCTGCTCGTCATCCCGGCGGCCGAGGTCGTCACCTTCGTCCAGCAGCTGCCCGTCGGCGCCCTGTGGGGGGTGGGGGACAAGACGGAGGAGGCCCTCGCCCGGCTCGGGCTCAAGACCGTCGCCGACATCGCCCACACCCCGCGCTCGACCCTCGTGCGCGCCCTCGGCGAGGCGACCGGCAACCACCTGCACGACCTCGCCTGGGGGCGGGACCCGCGCTCGGTCGAGCCGGTCCGCCGCGAGCGCAGCATCGGCAACGAGCGCACCTACGACCACGACGTCGACGACCCCGAGGTCGTCCACCGCACCCTGCTCGCCCTCGCCGACAAGACCGCCTCGCGCCTGCGTGCCGCCGGGCTGGTGGGGCGGACCGTGAGCATCAAGGTGCGCTTCGCGGACTTCACGACGATCACCCGCTCCCGCTCCCTGCGCGATGCCACCGACGTCTCCCGAGACATCGCCGCGCTGGCCCGCGAGCTCTACGACGCCCTCGGGCTGCAGCGTGCCCGGGTGCGGCTCGTCGGGGTGCGGGTCGAGCAGCTCTCCGATGCCTCCGCGACCCCGGTCCAGGTGGCCCTCGACGAGCCGGAGCACGGGTGGCGCGAGGCGGACCGGGCCGTCGACCGGGCGAGCGCACGGTTCGGCGCGGGCAGCGTGCGACCGGCGAGCCTCATCTCGGATCGGGAGCGGCGAGGACGCCCACCTATCGCAGGGCGTGGCGGGGACATATCATGAGAGGGACCACGGTGGTTTCTCCTCCGTGGGACATCGCGGGCCCCAGGCCCGCCCGACGTCAGGCTGGTAGGGAGGTCACCGTGGCGCTGTCGGAGCGCGAGCGGCAGATGCTCGAGGAGATGGAAGAGGCCATCCGGGCCGAGGACCCCCGTTTCGCCTCGCAGATGAACGGCGCGCACCCGGGTGGGAGTGATCGTCGTCGGATCGTCGTCGGGGTCATCGGTGCGCTCGCCGGGCTCGGACTCGTCCTGCTCGGCATCAACACCAACGTGTGGGTCGGCGTCGCCGGCTTCGTCCTCATCGTCGCCTCGGTCGCGCTGGCCTTCGCTCCCGGGTCGTCACGCCCGCGCGCGGGCCTCGGGGTCGTCGGGGCGGATGGCTCCGTGCAGCACCACCGCACGCTGCGCGGGCACGGGGCGAAGGGGAGGCGCAAGGCGGCCGGGCAGGCCACCTTCATGCAGCGGATGGAGCAGCGTTGGGAGCACCGGCGCCAGCGGGGCCAGGGCTGGTAGAGCCGGCAGGCTGGTAGAGCCGGCAGGTTGGTAGAGCCGGCAGGTTGGTAGAGCCGGTGGGCAGGGCCTCAGTGGGCGACGATGCCGCCGACCCACACCACCGCGACGAGTGCGGCCGTCGCCAGCTCGATGCCCATGCTGTGCAGGACGCCGCGCAGGGCGGCCTTGGTCGCCTGCCAGGCGCGGTCGAGCTCTCGGTAGCGCAGGTACTCGGCAGCGAAGACACCGACGACGAAGCCGATCGGCAGGCCGACGCCCGGGATGACGAAGAGGCCGATGATCGCGCCGACGACGCCCAGGGCGAGCGTCAGCCCGCCGACTCCGTCACGCTTCATCCGGCGGCCGGGGAGCAGGAGCTGCAACGCGACACCCAGGGCGTACAGCGCCAGGATGATGCCGAAGGTCACCCAGGCCGTCGCGCCGCCGGTCTCGGTGGCCCAGAGCAGGACCGCCGCCACGCACAGCAGCAGGCCCGGCAGGACCGGGACGACGATGCCGAGGACGCCGACGACGTAGATCGCGACAGCCACCCACAGGACCCAAGAGGTCGGGTCGGGGGCGGTCTGCGAGACCGTGGTCAGCACCGGGGGCGGTGGATCAGCGCTCGTCTGCCGGGGCCGAAGCAGGGGTGCTCTCGTCCAGGCGCTCGCTGTGGTCGTCGATCTCGGCGAGGTCCTTCAGCGCCGGCAGGTGCTCGCGGCCGTGGTGCGCGCAGAAGAGCAGCTCGCCGCCGGCGTGCAGGCGGGCGCGCACGTAGGCCTTGGCTCCGCAGCGGTCGCAGCGGTCGGCTGCGGTCAGGGGGCTGGCCAGGGTCGCGTTCACGTGGTGCCTCTTCTCTTGCGTAGATCGTGGACGTCCGGGTCAACAGTCAAACATGCCAAACCCTTCCCGGGCAGCACCCTTTCCGCGTGGCGTGACGCAACCGACACCGTGAGCGAGCCTGCGCGGCGCTGTCGGGACCGCGGTTTACGCTGCGAGGAACCCACCTCCCCGACGACGAAGGACCGGCCACCTCGTGCCTCCGGCAGCCACCACCGCCAAGAAGACCGCCAGCAGCAAGTCGGTCCAGGACTACTCCGCGCACCACCTGCAGGTGCTCGAGGGTCTCGAGGCCGTGCGCAAGCGGCCCGGCATGTACATCGGCTCGACCGACCAGCGCGGCCTCATGCACTGCATGTGGGAGATCATCGACAACGCGGTCGACGAGGCGCTCGGCGGCCACGGCGACCGCATCGAGGTCATCCTCCACGGCGACGGCTCGGTCGAGGTCCGCGACAACGGCCGCGGCATCCCCGTCGACATCGAGCCGCGCACCGGTCTCACCGGCGTCGAGGTCGTCTACACCAAGCTGCATGCGGGCGGGAAGTTCGGCGGCGGCTCGTACACCGCCTCCGGCGGCCTCCACGGCGTCGGCGCCTCCGTCGTCAACGCCCTCTCCTCCCGCCTGGACGTCGAGGTGGACCGCGGAGGCAAGACCTACGCGATGAGCTTCCGCCGCGGCGAGCCCGGCACCTTCTCCGACGTCGCGGGGGCGAAGGGGGTCAAGTCGCCCGACCACGACTTCGTCGCCTACGACAAGGGCAGCGAGCTCGAGGTCATCGGCAAGGCCGGGCGCGGCGTCACCGGCACCCGGGTGCGCTACTGGGCCGACCCGCAGATCTTCCTCAAGGGCGCCGAGCTCGACGGCGAGGCCCTCGCCGCGCGCGCCCGTCAGACCTCCTTCCTCGTGCCCGGCCTCACGCTCGTCGTGCGCGACGCGCGTGGCGACGAGCCGGTCGAGGAGGTCTTCCACCACGACGGCGGCATCAGCGAGTTCGTCGAGTTCCTCGCACCGGACGCGCCGGTCACCGACGTGTGGCGGCTCGAGGGCACCGGCACCTTCACCGAGACCGTGCCGGTCCTCGACGCCAAGGGACACATGACCCCCACCGACGTCGAGCGGGAGTGCGGTGTCGACATCGCGGTGCGCTGGGGGACCGGGTACGACGCCAAGGTCTCCTCCTTCGTCAACATCATCGCCACGCCGAAGGGCGGCACGCACGTCGCGGGCTTCGAGCAGGCGCTGCTCAAGGTCTTCCGCAAGCAGCTCGAGGTCAACGCCCGCAAGCTCAAGGTCGGCAACGACAAGGTCGACAAGGACGACATCCTCGCGGGCCTGACCGCTGTGGTCACGGTGCGTCTGGCCGAGCCGCAGTTCGAGGGGCAGACCAAGGAGGTGCTCGGCACCAACGCCGTGCGCTCCATCGTCACCAAGGTCGTGGAGACCGAGCTGACGAGCCTGCTCACCTCGACCAAGCGCGCCGAGAAGCAGATGGCCGGCCAGCTGCTCGACAAGGTCGTCGCCGAGATGAAGTCGCGGATCTCGGCGCGGCTGCACAAGGAGACCCAGCGCCGCAAGAACGCGCTCGAGACCTCGTCGCTGCCGCCGAAGCTGCGCGACTGCCGCAGCACCGACGTGGAGGCCACCGAGCTCTTCATCGTCGAGGGCGACTCGGCGATGGGCACGGCCAAGGAGGCGCGCAACAGCGAGTTCCAGGCGCTGCTGCCGATCCGCGGCAAGATCCTCAACGTGCAGAAGGCCGCCGTCGGGGACATGCTCAAGAACGCCGAGTGCGCCTCGATCATCCAGGTCATCGGTGCCGGCTCCGGGCGCAGCTTCGACGTCGACGCCGCCCGCTACGGCAAGGTCATCATCATGACCGACGCCGACGTCGACGGCGCCCACATCCGCACCCTGCTGCTCACGCTCTTCTTCCGGTACATGCGTCCGCTCGTCGAGGCCGGCAAGGTCTTCGCGGCCGTGCCGCCGCTGCACCGCATCGAGGTGGTCAACGCGGGCTCGAAGAAGAACGAGCTGATCTACACCTACTCCGAGGCCGAGATGCGCAAGAAGCTCGCCTCGTTGGGCTCCCGCGGCAAGAACATCAAGCAGCCCATCCAGCGCTACAAGGGCCTGGGGGAGATGGACGCCGACCAGCTCGCCGAGACCACGATGGACCCCCGCCACCGGATGCTGCGCCGGGTGACGACGGCCGACCTCGAGGCCGCCGAGGAGGTCTTCGAGCTGCTGATGGGCAAGGACGTCGATCCCAGGCGCGACTTCATCGTCTCCTCGGCGGACCAGCTCGACCGGGAGCGCATCGACGCCTGACCGGGGCTACTCCCTTCCCGGACGGCGTCACGATTGCGACCGATCTCGGCGCGTCGGAGCGTCAGTGGTTGCACGAGACGGTGGCGTGGGTCACGGTTAGGGGATTGGTACGCACCAGCGTGCCCCGACCCAGGGAGGACCCATGACCGACGTCGCCACCTCGGACCGCGACGCAGGCGAGGAGCCCACCGAGCTCAAGCGGGTCATGGGACCCAGGCTCCTGCTGCTCTTCATCGTCGGCGACATCCTCGGTACCGGTGTCTACGCCCTGACCGGCGATGTCGCCGCGGAGGTGGGCGGGGCCGCGTGGGCTCCCTTCATCGCGGCCTTCGTCGTGGCCACCATCACGGCACTGTCCTACCTCGAGCTCGTGACGAAGTACCCGCAGGCCGGCGGTGCCGCGACCTTCGTGCACAAGGCCTTCGGCCTGCACTTCGTCACCTTCATCGTCGCCTTCGCCGTCATGTGCTCCGGCATCACCTCGGCCTCCACAGCCTCCAGCGCCTTCGCGGGCTTCCTGCGGGACGGTCTCGGTGTGGGCTGGGAGGACGGCTCGACGCCGCTGCTGCTCATCGCCCTCGGCTTCATGACGATCATCGCGCTCATCAACTTCCGGGGCGTGGGCGAGAGCGTCAAGGCCAACGTCGTCCTGACCTGCGTCGAGCTCTCCGGCCTCCTGCTCATCATCTTCGTCGGCCTCTACGCCGTCACCCAGGACAAGGCCGACTTCTCCCGGGTCGTCGTCTTCGAGAGCGCGAGCGACAAGAGCGTCTTCATCTCGATCTCCATGGCCACGGCCCTGGCGTTCTTCGCGATGGTCGGGTTCGAGGACTCCGTCAACATGGCCGAGGAGACCCACGAGCCGTCCAGGATCTTCCCCAAGGTCATGCTCTCGGGTCTGGCGATCACCGGCATCATCTACGTGCTCGTCTCGATCACCGCCGTGGCGCTCGTCCCGGTCGACCAGCTCGTCGGTGGCGAGAAGTCCGCGCTCACCCAGGTCGTCGCGACCGGTGCCCCCGGCCTGCCCTTCGACAAGATCTTCCCCTTCATCGGGATGTTCGCCGTCGCCAACTCCGCCCTGATCAACATGCTCATGGCCTCGCGCCTCGTCTACGGCATGGCCCGGCAGGAGGTCCTGCCCCCCGGCATGGGACTGGTGCACAAGAAGCGCCGGACGCCGTGGGCCGCGATCATCTTCACGACCCTCGTCGCGTACGGGCTGATCACCTACGTCGTGCTCGGCAGCGACAGCCCGGTCGTCAAGCTGCTCGGGGGCACCACGGCGCTGCTGCTGCTCGCGGTCTTCACCGTCGTCAACATCGCGGTGCTCGTGCTGCGCCGCGAGCCGGTCGGCCACCAGCACTTCCGCACCCCGACGTTCATGCCGATCCTCGGAGCCCTCACCTGCGCCTTCCTCGTCGGCCCGTGGGCCCGCAGCGAGGAGCAGCAGGAGCAGTACGTCATCGCCGGCGGCATGCTGGCGCTCGGCGTGCTGCTGTGGGTCGTCACCTGGTTCCTCAACCGCGCGCTGTACGCGAAGAAGACGTTCATCCGCGACCCGGAGCACATCGACCACGAGTGAGCCGCACGGCGAAGGGGGCGGGGCCGGATCACCGGCCCGCCCCCCTTCGTCGTGCCGGGAGGTCTGCATTGCCCTAGGGGAATGCACCATCGTGACGTCGAGACGGTGCATTGCCCTAGGGGAATGCAGTCTCGGGGTGGTCAGCGTCAGAGGGAGCCGATGCCGCCGATCACGGCGGTGGCGGGGGTGCCGGAGCCGTCGCGGCGCCCCTCCGCCTCCGGGAGGGTGATCGCGACGCCGTTGGGCTGGGCGGCGCGAGCGCCGGAGCGGCCGACCCAGGCCGTGGTCAGGGCGTCCTCGCCCTTGAGGAACCTGTGGGCGCGCACGCCCCCGGTCGCCCGGCCCTTGCCCGGGTACTCGTCGAAGGGGGTGACCTTCCACGAGCCGGGGTCGGTGCCGGGCAGCGCGGCGGAGGAACCGGAGACGGTGACGACGATGTTGTCGTAGTTGAGGTCCACCGCCCCGAAGAAGACGACCTGCGCCCCGTCGGTCAACCGGACGCCGGCCACGCCGCCGCCGCCGCGGCCCTGCGGCCGCACGTCGCTGGCGGGGAAGTGCAGCAGGCTCGCCTGGCTCGTGACGAAGACGAGCTCCTCCTCGCCCGTGGTCAGCTCGACGGCCCCGACGACGCGGTCGCCGTCCTTGAGCGAGATCGCCTCCCAGGAGCTGCCCCTGGGGTAGTCGGTGCCCACCCGCTTGACGACGCCGTGGGCGGTGCCGAGCGCCAGGCCGGGGGAGTCGGGCGACAGGCTCATCAGGGTCAGCGGGGCCTCGTCGCCGGGCAGGTCGACGTAGGCCGCGAGCGGTGCGCCGCCGGAGAGGTTGGGGGCGCCGTTGGAGGGCGGCAGGGTGGGCAGCTCGAGGGCGCCCAGGCGAACGACCCGGCCGGTCGAGGTGACGACGGCGACCTCGCCGCGCGCGCTCGTGCGGACCGCGGCGACGATCGCGTCGTGCTTGCTGCGGCCGCCCTCGCGGCTCAGCGGCTCGTCCCCGCTCGTGCGCGCGAGGAGCCCGGTGCTCGACAGCAGGACCCAGCACGGGTCGTCGGCGACCTCCAGCGGGGACGTCGCGGTGGCCGGGGCACCCGCGGACTCGAGCAGCACCGTACGGCGCGGGTCGCCGTGCTCCTTGGCGACGGCGGCTAGCTCGGAGGAGATGAGGCGGGTCATGACCTTGGGGTCGCCGAGGATCTCCTCGAGCTCGGCGATCTGCTCGAGGAGCTCCCCCTGCTCCTTCTCCAGCTCGAGCCGGGAGAACTTCGTCAGGCGGCGCAGCTGCAGGTCGAGGATGAAGCTCGCCTGCACCTCGGACAGGTCGAAGACCGCCTGCAGGCGCTCCCGGGCGATCGTCGCGTCGTCGCTGGAGCGGATGACCTGGATGACCTCGTCGATGTCGAGGATCGCGATGAGCAGGCCCTCGACGAGGTGCAGCCGCTCGCGCCGCTTGGCGAGTCGGTACTCGCTGCGGCGGCGCACGACGTCCCGCCGGAAGTCGACGTAGACGGTGAGCAGCTCCTTCAGCCCCATGGTCCGGGGCTGGCCGTCGACGAGCGCGACGTTGTTGATGGAGAAGGAGTCCTCCATCGGCGTGAGCTTGTACAGCTGCTCGAGGACGGCGTCGGGGTTGAAGCCGTTCTTGATCTCGATCACCAGCTGCATGCCCGAGACGCGATCGGTGAGGTCCTTGACGTCGGCGATGCCCTGCAGCTTCTTGGACTGGACGGCGTCCTTGATCTTCTCGATGACCTTCTCGGGGCCGACGAGGTAGGGCAGCTCGGTGACGATGATGCCCTGGCGGCGGGGTGAGACCTTGTCGATGCGGGTCGTCGCCCGGGTGCGGAAGCTGCCGCGCCCGGTGAGGTAGGCGTCCCGGATGCCGTCGAGCCCGATGATCCGTCCGCCACCGGGCAGGTCGGGGCCGGGGACGAACTTCATGAGGTCGTCGAGGCTCGCGTCGGGGTGGGTCAGCAGGTGCCGGGCGGCACCGACGACCTCGACGAGGTTGTGCGGGGGCATGTTGGTCGCCATGCCGACGGCGATGCCGGTCGTGCCGTTGACGAGGAGGTTGGGGTAGGCGGCGGGCAGGACCTCGGGCTGGAGGAGCTGGTCGTCGTAGTTGGGGACGAAGGGGACGGTGTCCTCACCGAGCCCGGTGACCATGAGCAGCGCGGCCGCGGCCATGCGGGCCTCGGTGTAGCGGCTCGCCGCGGGGCCGTCGTCGAGCGAGCCGAAGTTGCCGTGGCCGTCGACGAGGGGCAGGCGCATCGAGAAGGGCTGGGCGAGGCGCACGAGCGCGTCGTAGATCGCGGTGTCGCCGTGGGGGTGGTACTTGCCCATGACCTCGCCGACGACGCGGGAGGACTTCACGTGGCCGCGCTCGGGTCGTAGGCCCATCTCGCTCATCGAGAAGAGGATCCGTCGGTGCACCGGCTTCAGGCCGTCGCGGGCGTCGGGGAGTGCGCGAGCGTGGATCACCGAGTAGCTGTACTCGAGGAAGGCATTGCGCATCTCGTCCGCGACGTCGATGTCGACGATCCGCTCGGGGGCGTCGGCGGGCGGAGTGGCGGCAGGACGGCGGGCCATGCGGGTGGGGGGCTCCTCGTGGGGATGGTGCTCGAACCGTCCCATCCTCCCCCCTTCGTCCCCGTACGGGCGGCACCGACACACGTGGGGGACCGACCACGCCGCACGGGAGCCCGTGGCAGGATTGAGCCATGACCGAGCTCCCCGCGGGCTACCCGGTGCTGGCCGAGGCCGATGTCGTCCTGCGCGACGGCTCGGTGTGCCGGCTGCGGCCCATCAGGCCCTCCGACGCGGACGCCGTGCGCCGCTTCCACGCCGGGCAGTCCGACGAGTCGATCTACCTGCGCTTCTTCGCGCCGATGCGCAACCTCAGCGACCGCGACGTCAAGCGGTTCACCGAGCTGGACTACCACGACCGCATGGCGCTCGTGGCGACGATCCGCGACGACATCATCGGCATCGGCCGCTACGACAGGGTGAGCGAGCACTCCGCCGAGGTCGCCTTCAACATCTCCGACCACTACCAGGGCAAGGGGATCGGCTCGGTCCTGCTCGAGCACCTCGCGGCGATCGCGCAGTCGCACGACATCACCGCCTTCGAGGCCGAGGTCCTGCCGCACAACCGCAAGATGCTGCGCGTCTTCTCCGACGCCGGCTACCAGGTCACCCGCCACCTCGAGGACGGCGTGGTGTCCGTCCACTTCGACATCGAGCCGACCGCGGAGTCGCTGTCGGTGCGCTTCGCCCGCGAGCACCGCGCCGAGGCGCAGAGCGTGCGGGCCATGCTCCACCCGCAGTCGGTCGCCGTCGTCGGCGCCAGCCGGCGCGAGCGCGCCATCGGCCACCAGGTGCTCAAGCAGATCCTCGACGGCGGCTTCACCGGCGCGGTCCACGCGATCAACCCCGAGGCCGGCGAGATCCTCGGTCTGGACGCCGTCCGGTCGGTGGGCGAGGTCGAAGGGGGAGTGGACCTGGCCGTCATCGCCGTCCCGGCGGAGCGGGTCCCGCGGATCGTCGGCGAGTGCGCGGCGGCCG
Organism: Janibacter terrae NBRC 107853; assembly: GCF_001591405.1. Classification (GTDB taxonomy): domain Bacteria; phylum Actinomycetota; class Actinomycetes; order Actinomycetales; family Dermatophilaceae; genus Janibacter; species Janibacter terrae. Next base: position 166,307 of record NZ_BCUV01000006.1, on the reverse strand, counting down.
GCGTCAAGACCCTGCTGATCATCTCCTCCGGCTTCGCGGAGGTCGACGAGCACGGCGCCCGGATGCAGCAGGAGGTGCTGCGGCTGGCCCGCAGCAACGGCATGCGCGTCGTCGGGCCCAACTCCTTCGGCCTCATCAACAACGACCCCGCGGTGAGCCTCAACGCGACCCTCACGTCGGTGATCCCGCGACCCGGCTACCTCGGTCTCTTCTCGCAGAGCGGCGCGCTGGCCATCGCCAACCTCGACTCGGCCGCCCGCCGCAACCTCGGCATCTCGGTCTTCGCCTCCGCCGGCAACCGGGTCGACGTCTCCGGCAACGACCTCATGCAGTACTGGGTCGACGACGAGCGGACCCACGCGGTCGGCCTCTACCTCGAGTCGATGGGCAACCCGCGCAAGTTCTCGCGCATCGCCCGCCACCTCGCCACCAACAAGCCGGTCATCGTCGTCAAGCCGGCGTCTGCGGGCTACGGCGCCCCTCCCGGGCACAAGGTGCGCAAGCCCAAGGTCAAGCAGCACGCCTTCGCGGCCATGCTCGAGCAGGCCGGTGTCATCCACTGCGAGAACGTCCACCAGATGTTCGACGTCGCCCAGCTCCTCGTGCACCAGCCGCTGCCGGCCGGTCGCCGCGTGGCCATCGTCGGCAACTCCAGCCAGCTCGCGGCGCTGTGCGCGGACAACGCCACCGAGCGCGGGCTCGAGGTCACCCACGGGCCGGTGGCCGTGCGCACCGAGGCGACGGCCGCGGAGTTCCGCGAGGCGGTCGGTGCGGCCTTCGCCGACCCCGAGGTCGACTCGGTCGTCGTGTGCTTCATCCCGCCGGTGGGTGCGCTCGACCAGGAGGTCGTCGAGGCCCTGCGCGAGGCCGCCTCCACCTCCGACAAGCCCTGCGTCGCCACCCTGCTCGGCATGCGCGGTGTCGACATGGCCGGCGACCCGAGCTTCCTCCACGAGCTCGGTGAGTTCCCGGACGACGCCCCGCGGCAGGCGGTGCCGCTGTACGCCATGCCCGAGGAGGCCATCCGGGCGCTCGCGGCCGCGACCGACTACGGCGCCTGGCGCGACAAGGACAAGGGCGAGACCGTCGTGCGCGAGGGCATCGACCGCTGGGCGGTGCGCCACCTGCTCGACCGGGTCCTCGAGGAGGACCCGGAGGGCCGTGCGCTCACGACCGACGAGGCCCATGAGCTCCTCTCCGCGTACGGCATCCAGGTGTGGCCGCGGATCGAGGTCGACAGCGTCGAGGAGGCCGTCGCCGCCGCGGAGCAGGTCGGCTACCCGGTCGTCGTGAAGTCGCTCTCGCCGCTCGTCCGGGGCCAGGCCGTGCTCGAGGGCATCCGTGTCGACCTGCCGGACGCCGACGCGGTGCGGGTGGCCTACGAGACCCTCGACCGTCGGCTCGCCCCGATGGACGCCAACTACCTCGTCGTGCAGCGCATGGCCGGTCCCGGCGTCGCGACCGTGCTGTCGACGATCGAGGACCCGCTCTTCGGGCCCGTCGTCTCCTTCAGCATCGCCGGTGCCCCGACCAAGCTGCTCGACGACATCGCCTACCGCATCCCGCCGCTCACCGACGTCGACACCCGCGAGCTCATCCAGGACATCAAGACCGCGCCGCTGCTCATGGGGCACGGCGGCGCCGCCCCCGTCGACCTGGCCGCGCTCGAGGACGTCCTCGGCCGGCTGTCGGTCATGTCCGACGACTTCCTCGAGCTGTCGTCCGTCGAGCTCAACCCGGTCATCGCGCACCCGAGCGGGGTGACCGTGCTCGGGGCAGACATCATGATCACGCCGGCCCACCGGCGCATCGACCCCGACGCGCGGAGCATGACCTGAGGCTGGGGCACAATGGCGAGCATGCCCGCTCCTTCCGACCTCACGGCCATCACGCTGCCTGACGAACTCACCGCCGACATCGAGCGCGCCGGCTACTACCCGGCGCTCGTCGCGGACGTCATCAAGGCGGCCGTGGGTGCAGAGGAGGTCCACGGGCACCTGGTGCACCAGGAGACGACCTTCGACCAGGACACGGTCCGGCGCCACATCACCGTCTTCGCCCGGACCGCGTCCCGACTCGTCATCGCACACGCCGACGACTACCCCGACCACTTCTCGGGTGCCCAGGAGATCGCGACGGCGACGACGGAGTGCATCCCGCTGTCGTCGGTGCGTGGCGTCATGCTCACCCACGTCGTCGGCGACCCCTCGAGCTATGTCCACGGCTCGCTCGGCCGCGAGCTGACGCTCACCGTCGGCTGGGGCGCGGTCAGCCGCGTCGACCTGCTCCCCGCCCAGTGCTCCGACCCGGACTGCGACGGGGGCGACCACGGCTACGAGGGCACGGTCACCAGCGACGACATCGCGCTGCGGATCAGCGCCGAGGCCGAGGGCCGGACGGCGCTGGACCGGGCCACCGAGTTCGCCAGGGACCTCTCGGCGAGCATCGGGCGCTGACGTCGTGGGCGCGACGCCGCTGCTCGTGACCACCCCGCGCCTCGACCGGCTCCTGCCCGCCGTCGCCACCAGCCTGGCGGTCCCTGCGCTGGCGAAGGGGGGAGACCGCCCCCTGCGACCCGCCCGCCGGTCCGTCGTCGTCCTCGTCGACGGTCTCGGCGCCCAGCTCCTCGCGCGCCGGGCCGGGCACGCCCCCTTCCTGCGCGGGCTGCTGCAGCAGCCGGACGCCGCGATGACCCTCGACTGCGGCTTCCCGTCGACCACGGCGACGTCGATGGGCACCTTCGGCACCGGCGCGCTCGCCGGCACGCACGGCCTCGTCGGCTACGAGGCCTACGACCCCGAGACGGACACCGTCTTCAACGAGCTGTCCTGGGAGGACGGGCCCGAGCCGCACCGCTGGCAGCCCGCCCCGACCGTCTTCGAGGCCGCGGACGCCGCGGGCGTCGCGGTGACCCGCATCGGTCCGGGCTACTTCGACGGCTCCGGGCTCACCGAGGCGGCGCTGCGCGGTGGTCGGTTCGTCGCCGCCCGCGGTCTGGCCGCCAGGGTGGACGCGACGGTGACCGCCGTGCGTGCGCAACCACGCTCGCTCGTCTACCTGTACTGGGGCGACCTGGACAAGATCGGCCACGTCCACGGCTGCGACTCGCAGGAGTGGGTCGCCGAGCTCGAGGAGGTCGACGCCCAGCTGGCGCGCCTGGCCGCGCTGCTCCCCGCGGACACCTCCCTGCACATCACCGCCGACCACGGGATGGTCGACGTGCCGCTCGACGCCCGCCCGGACATCGCGACCGATGGCGAGCTCGACGCCGGGGTGCGGCACGTCGCGGGCGAGCCCAGGTGCGTCCAGCTGCACGTGCGCCCCGGGGCCCTCGACGACGTGCTCGCCACCTGGCGGGCCCGGCTCGGGCAGGACGCCCTCGTCCTCACGGCGGACGAGGCCATCGCCGCGGGGTGGTTCGGGACGGTGAGCGAGACGGTGCGGCCGCGCATCGGTGACGTCATCGCCGCCATGACCGGCCCGATCGCCGTGCAGGACTCGCGCCGGCACCGACCGGAGCTGCGCGCCCTCCTCGGTGTCCACGGCTCGATCACCGCGGACGAGGTCGCCATCCCGTGGCTGGCGCTCGACGCCCGGGAGCAGTGACGTGGCCGAGCTGACCTTCTTCGCGGGGACGATGGACTGCGGCAAGTCGACCCTCGCGCTGCAGATGGACCACAACCACCGGGCCCGCGGACGCGTCGGGCTGGTCTTCACCCGGCTCGACCGCGCGGGGGAGGCCCGACTGTCCTCCCGGCTCGGGCTCGACGTCCCTGCGATCGAGGTCACCGAGGACCTCGACTTCTGGGAGACCGTCGTCGGGCACCTCACCGCAGGCGGTCGCGTGGACCACCTCATCTGCGACGAGGCGCAGTTCTACACGCCGGGTCAGGTCGAGCAGCTCGCCCGGGTCGTCGACGAGCTCGACATCGAGGTCTTCGCCTTCGGCATCACGAGCGACTTCCGCACCGAGCTCTTCCCCGGCAGCCGTCGGCTCATCGAGCTCGCGGACCGCACGCAGGCCCTGCAGGTCTCGGCGCTGTGCTGGTGCGGCCGCCGGGCGACGCACAACGCCCGGGTCGTCGACGGCGTCATGGTCGTCGAGGGCGACCAGGTGGTCGTCGGTGACACGGCCACGGTCGAGCCCGGGGCCGCGGAGCCGGAGGTCGAGTACGAGGTCCTCTGCCGCCGCCACCACATGCGCCGGATGAACTCCGTCGCCGCGCAGGCGGCCGCGCTCTCCGCCGATGTGCTGCCCTTCGACCTCGACGCCTGCCCGGTCCGGCCGCCGGGCTGACGAGCCGCGCTCAGTCGCGCGTCGTCCCGAACATCACGTCGTCCCAGCTCGGCACCCTCGGGCGTCCCTTGCGACCGCGCGCGCCCTTGCCCGCGTCGCTCGTGTCGTCGGCCGGCGCGTCGTCCCCGGACGTCGCCTCGGGCTGCGTCTTGGTCTTCGGCTCGGTGGTCTTCGGCTCGGTCTCCGGCTGCGCCTTCGCAGCAGCGGTCGCTGCCGGTTCCGCGACGGCCTCGGGCTCGGGCTCGGGTACGACCTCGGCCTCGGGCTCGGGATCCGCGGTCGGCATGGGCGTGGCCACCTGCTCCGGCTCGGCCTTCATCTCGGCGGCCGGGGCTTCCTCGTCGCGCTCCTCCGGCTCCGGCTCAGCGGCAGCGGGTGCGGGCGCGGGTGCGGGCGCGGCGGACGGGGCGAGGGTGGCCCCCTTCGCCTCCTCGAGGTCACGCGGGTGGGTGCCGCGTGCGGGCGGGGGGACCTCCTCGGCGGTCTCGAGCGGTAGCGGCTCCTCGGTGGACGTCGGTCCGGCCTCGGCGCGCGGTTTGCGCCGCCCGCCGCGACGACGGTTCTTGGCGCCCGAGTGCTCGCGCATCGAGGTGACGAGGTCGTCGGTGCCGACGCGGGTGGTGCGCTCGACCTTGGTCTCCTCGACCTCGACGTCGAAGACCGCGGTCGGTCGGTGCACGGCGGTCGGGACCGGGCCGGACGGGGTGTCGGCCTCGGAGAGCCACTTGGCCTCGTCGTTCCGGGCGACGACGCTCATGCCGGCGAGGTCGAACCACCACGTCGCCGTGCGCTCGCGACCGCCGGCGGCGAAGGTCGCGGACACCGTCCACTGGCCCTCCGCGTCGCGGGAGGCGTCCCACAGCACCGACGACGCCTCGACGCCGCGCCCGGTGAGCCGCGTCGCGGCGCGCTGCGCGAGCGTCTCGGGGGAGCCGGCCTGGTTGGTGCCGCGCAAGCGGACGGCCTGGGCGCGCGAGGCGACGTGCTCGCGCTCGGCGAGCACCGGACCCTCGAAGCGGGCGATCTTGTCCAGGTCCCACCCCGTGCGCGCGGAGACCTCGTCTGCGGAGGCGCCGGCCCGGATCATCGCCTGAACCTCGGCCGGGCGCACGTTGTTGTCGATGGCGATCTGCAGCTGACCCAGCCTGGGTCGGTCCCGCCGCGCGGCGGCACGCAGCGGCTCGTCGATCCGCAGCCGGAACTCCTCGCCGGTGTCGTCGGTCACGACGAGGTGCTCACCGTCGTCGTGCACCCCGATGAGTCGTAGGTCGCGCATCACAGATCCCTCTCGTCCAGCCGTACTGCCACGACTCTGCCACCTGCCCGGGGGGATCCGGCAACGCACACGCCGCGCGTTACCTTGTCTGCATGCCCAACGATTCCTCCGAGCACCCCCTCAGCCCCTATGACGGCGTGCTGCTCCAGTCCTTCGGTGGTCCGGAGGGGCCGGACGAGGTCCTGCCCTTCCTCCGCCGCGTCACGGCCGGGCGGGGTGTGCCCGACGAGCGCCTGGTCGAGGTGGGCTCCCACTACGAGCGCGTCGGTGGCGTCAGCCCGCTGCCCGCCCTCAACCGTCGGCTCGTCGCCGACCTGACCGCCGAGCTGGTGGCCCGCGAGTGCCCGCTGCCGGTCGTCCTCGGCAACCGCAACTCCGCCCCCTTCGTCACGGACGCGCTCGACGAGCTCCAGGCGCGGGGTGCCCGGCGGGTCCTCGTCGTGCCGACCAGTGCCTGGCGCAGCTACTCCTCCTGCCGCCAGTACCGCGAGGGCCTGGCCGACGCGGTCGACGGGAGGGACGGGCTCGTCCTGGACAAGGTCCGACCCTTCGGTGAGCTGCCGGGGTTCGTGGCGACCGTCGCGCGCGACACGGTCGCGGCGGCCCGCGCCGCGGTCGCCGACGTCGGTGCCGATGCCGTCGCCCTGCTCTACGTGACCCACTCCATCCCGGACGCGATGGACGAGACCTCCGGGCCGGGTGACGGTGACGGGCGCGCCTACTCGGGCGACCAGGCGGAGGCCGCCGCGGCGATCACCGCCGAGGTCGACTCGGTCCTCGGCACCGACCTGCCCGCGGGCCTCGCCTTCTGCTCGCGCTCGGGCTCCCCGCGCACCCCGTGGCTCGAGCCGGACGTCAACGACCGCCTGCGCGAGCTGGCCGACGAAGGGGTGCGCCACGTGGTCGTCGTGCCGATCGGCTTCGTCTCCGACCACATGGAGGTCACCCACGACCTCGACTTCGAGGCCGCCGCGACGGCCGAGGAGGTCGGCTTGGGCATGACCCGCGTCGCGACGCCGGGGACCGACCCCGCCTTCGTCGCCGGTCTCGTCGACCTGATGCTCGAGCGCGCGGCCCAGGCCCGCGGCGAGCAGCCGGTGCGTGCGACGTGGCGCGACCTCGACTCCCACCCGGCCGTCTGCCCCGTCGGGTGCTGCCCCAACCTGCGCGAGGCCCGCCCCGCGCTCTGCGGGTCGGACTGACGTGGACCAGCTGCCCGCCGGCGTGGACCCCGCCGAGCTCGCCGACATCGCCCTGGCGGTCGCCGTGGAGGCCGGCGTGCTCGTCGTCGACGACCGCCCCCGCGACCTCGGCGTCGCCGAGACCAAGTCCTCGGCGACCGACGTCGTCACGGTCATGGACCAGCGCAGCCAGGACCTGCTCCTGCGCCGGCTCGGGGAGCTGCGCCCGCAGGACGGCTTCCACGGTGAGGAGCGCGGCGCACGGACCGGTACCTCCGGGATCACCTGGGTCGTCGACCCGATCGACGGCACGGTCAACTACCTCTACGAGATCCCTGCCTACTGCGTCTCCGTCGCCGCGGTCCTCGGCGACCCCTCGGTCGACGGGGCGTGGCGCCCGGTCGCCGGCGCCGTCGTCAACCCGCTGACGGGGGAGCGGTACACCGCCGCCCTCGGTGGGGGCGCGTGGCGCCGTGTCGGGGACGGGCCGGCGCAGCGGCTCACGGTCGCCGACACCTCCCTCGACCAGGCCCTGTGCGGGACCGGCTTCGGCTACGACGCCGACCGGCGGGCGTGGCAGGCCGCGGTGCTCACCCACGTCCTGCCGCGGGTGCGCGACATCCGCCGGATCGGCAGCGCCGCGCTCGACCTGTGCCGCGTGGCCGACGGGAGCCTCGACGTCCACTACGAGCGCGGTCTCAACCCCTGGGACATGGCCGCCGGGTGGCTCGTCGCGACCGAGGCCGGGGCGGTCGTCACCGACCTCGACGGTGATGACCCGCGGGCGGGGTTCACGGTGGCCGGGCCGCCGGCCGCCCAGGACTCGCTGCGCACCCTCCTGCGGTCCGCCGTGGAGCAGGTCGGACCCGAATCGGCCCGTTAGCGCGGAACGAGGTGGCGTCCCGCCGGTGGATGGGGCACAATCCGGCGCGCCGGGCACAAATTCAGCACCTGCTGCGTTGATGACGGCGCACGACCCACACTGCCCCGCTGACCCCCAAGGAATCAGGAGAGATGGCGACCGATTACGACGCCCCTCGCAAGACCGACGACGACCTGTCCGAGGACTCCATCGAGGAGCTCAAGTCCCGTCGCGGTGACGCGACCTCCGCAAACGTCGACGTCGACGAGACCGAGATGGCCGAAGGCTTCGAGCTGCCCGGCGCCGACCTCTCCGGTGAGGAGATGTCGGTGCGGGTCGTCCCGCGCCAGGCCGACGAGTTCACCTGCACGAGCTGCTTCCTCGTCCACCACCGCAGCCAGCTGGCGAGCGACGGCAAGAACGGCCCGGTCTGCACCGAGTGCGCTGCGTGACCCGTGGCTGACGGACCCCGTCAGGTCGCGGTACCGGTGCAGCTGCTGCACCGGCACGCCGTCGTGCCCGCGTACGCCAAGCACGGCGACGCGGGCGCGGACCTCAGCTCCGTCGCGGAGCTGACCCTCGAGCCCGGGGAGCGGGCCCTCGTGCCCACCGGGGTCGCGCTCGCGCTGCCCCACGGGTGGGTCGGCCTCGTGCACCCGCGCTCGGGACTGGCCGCGCGCCACGGGATCTCGGTCGCCAACGCCCCCGGGACCGTCGACTCCGGCTACCGGGGCGAGGTCCTCGTCAACCTCGTCAACCTCGACCCTCGGGAGTCCTTCACGGTGCGGGTCGGCGACCGGATCGCCCAGCTCGTGCTCCAGCAGGTGGGCGAAGGGGAGTTCCTCCCCCTCGATTCGCTTCCACCCAGCCCACGGGGCGAGACTGGACATGGATCAAGTGGGGGCTTCGGCCCACCCTCGAGGACAGGACGAGAGTGATGTTCGGGCGCAAGAAGAAGACTGCCGATGCCGACGTGGTGTCGACCGAGCAGGACACGACCACGCAGACCGCGGCCACGAGCGAGCCGGGGTCCTCGTCGCAGCCGCTGACGGCCGGTCCGCACGACATCTCCGACGTCGCTGACACGAGCACCCGGGTCGACCTGGGTGCCCTGCACCTGACGCCCGCGCCGGGCACCGAGCTGCGGCTCGAGGTCGACCAGAAGAACGACGAGGTCTCGGCCGCCCAGGTCGGCGACGACCACGGCGCCGTCCAGCTGCAGGTCTTCGCCGCCCCCCGCTCCTTCGGCATCTGGGACGAGATCCGCGAGGAGATCGCCGAGATGATCGGCGGCAACGGGGGCACCGTCGAGGAGGTCACCGGCCCCTTCGGCACCGAGCTGCGCGCCCGGCTGGCCCAGCCCGGACCCCAGGGACGCACCGTCTTCGCCCCGGTCGTCTTCGCCGGCGTCGACGGGCCGCGCTGGTTCCTGCGCGCCGTGTACTCCGGCGCCGCCGCCGTCGACGAGTCGGCCCGGGCGGCCCTCGACGAGGTCGTGCGATCGGTGGTCGTCGACCGCGGCGAGGAGCCGCGCGCACCGCGCGAGATGCTGCCCCTGACCATGCCGAGCACCCAGCGCGCGGCGCGCCCCGCCGCGGACGAGCCGGCCGACGCTCCCGCCGAGGACGACCTCAGGCCCTTCGAGCGCGGCCCCGAGATCACCGAGGTCCGCTGATGTCCACCCTGCTGCGACGACTGGTCGACCTCACCCGGTCCGACGACGACCTCGCGGCGGGGGAGCTGCGCGAGGCCGCCCACGCCCACGGCTGCCGGCCCATCACCGACGAGACCGACCGCGAGGTGGTCACCGTGGCGGGCACGATCACTGCCGTCACGCTGCGCCCGCGGGCCACGGTCCCGGCCCTCGTCGCCGACCTCTACGACGGGTCGCACACCGTGCAGCTCGTGTGGCTCGGACGACGCAGCATCCGGGGGATCGACCCGGGGGCCTACCTCAAGGCCAGCGGCCTCATCTGCCGTCCCGAGGGGGAGCCGACGATCTACAACCCCGCCTACGAGCTGCTGACCCACCATGGCTGAGAGCGCCGGCGTCTCGATGCCGGCGCACCCGACCGTCGAGGCACTCATCCGCCATCGCCTCGGCGAAGCGCTCGGGGGGTTGCGCGGCTCGATCGAGACCGCGCTGCCGATGCTCGTCTTCGTCATCGCCTGGGCCGCGACGACGGACCGCGCCATCTCGCTCGGCTCGGCCGGGGCCGTGACGGCGGTGCTCGCCATCGCCCGGCTCGTGCAGCGGCAGACGCTGCAGTTCGTCCTCGGCTCGCTCGTCGCGACCGGCCTCGCAGCCTTCTTCGCCCTGCGCTCGGGGCAGGCTGAGGACGCCTTCCTGCCCGGCATCCTCACCTCGTGCGCCTACCTCGTCGGCTCGCTGCTCTCGGTCGTCGTGCGGTGGCCGGTCGTCGGGATCATGGTCGGCGTGGCCGACCAGGCGGCCGTCGCCGCGGGCGACCCCTTCCGCTGGCGGCGCAACGACGCCGCCGTGCGGGTCTGCACACGCCTGACGCTCGTGCTCGTCGCGGTCTACGTCATCCGCGTCGGGATCATGGGTCCGCTCTACCTCGCCGACAACCTCGCCGGGCTCACCGTGGCCAAGGTGCTCCTCGGCTGGCCCCTCTGGGCCGGAGCCGTGGCGGTCATGGGCGCGATGCTCCTCAAGGGGCACACGCCGATCGACCCCGACGACGAGCTCGTCCAGCCGGTCGACGTCCGCCGCGCCTGACCCTCAGGGGGCAGGACGCCGGCGCGCCTTGGCGCCCGGCCGCAGCATCGCCTCGAGCTCCGGCTCGGCCTCGGCGGTCGTGAGCAGCAGCAGCTCGTCGTGCGCCTCGAGCGAGTCGTCCGCCGTCGGGCCGAAGGGCCGGCCGTCCCGGATGATCCCGACGAGCAGCGTGTCCGCCGGGAAGGTGATGTCGCCGACGCGCCGACCGACGTTGGGGTTGTCCGCCGGGAGGGTGATCTCGGTCATCGACGCGCTGCCCTGCTGGAAGTCGAAGATCCGCACGAGGTCACCCACGCTGACGGCCTCCTCGACGAGCGCCGTCATCAGGCGCGGTGTCGAGACGGCGACGTCGACGCCCCAGGACTCGTCGAACATCCACTCGTTCTTCGGGTTGTTGACGCGCGCGACCGTGCGCGGCACGCCGAACTCGGTCTTGGCGAGCAGCGAGACGACGAGGTTGGCCTTGTCGTCACCGGTCGCGGCGACGACGACGTCGCAGCCCTGGATCTCGGCCTCCTGGAGGGTCGAGATCTCGCAGGCGTCCCCCGAGAGCCAGCTGGCCTGCGGCACCTTGGCGACCCGGGCCTCGTCGGCGTCCCGGTCGATGAGCAGGATGGCGTGGTCGTTCTCGAGCAGCTCCTTGGCGATGGAGCGGCCGACCGACCCGGCGCCGACGATGGCGACGCGCATCAGATCTCCTCCGTGGGGGCGGCGTCGAGGACGCGCTCGACGTCGTGGACGCGATCACGTGGGATGACCAGGTGCACGAGGTCGCCTTCCTGGTGGACGGTCTCGGGCGAAGGGAGCATCCCCTCGCCGAGTCGGGTGATGTAGGCGACCCGCGACCCGGTCGCCTCCTCGAGCGACGTGAGGCGGCGGCCGACCCACGCGGGGGAGACGTGGATCTCGGCGACGACGAGTCGCCCGGAGGCATCGGTCATCTCGGGGGCCTGGCCCTGGGGGAGCAGCCGGCGCAGCACCTGGTCGGCGGTCCACCGGACCGTCGCAACCGTGGGGATGCCGAGGCGCTGGTAGACCTGCGCGCGGTCCGGGTCGTAGATGCGCGCGACGACGTGCTCGACGCCGAAGGTCTCGCGGGCCACCCGGGCCGCGAGGATGTTGGAGTTGTCACCGCTGGAGACGGCGGCGAGGGCGTAGGCCTGCTCGACCCCCGCCTGGACCAGGGTGTCCCGGTCGAAGCCGACGCCGGCGACCCGGCGGCCGCTGAAGTCGCTGCCGAGGCGGCGGAAGGCCGCGGGGTCCTGGTCGACGACCGCGACGTCGTGCCCGATGCGTTCGAGTGAGCGGGCGAGCGAGGCGCCGACGCGGCCGCAGCCCATGATGACGAAGTGCACGGGACGACGGTACCCCCGGGAGCAGGCCTACACTCGCGTGGTGTCTTCCGGACGACTCATCAAGCGCGTCCTCGTCGGCCGCGCCATGCGCAGCGATCACCTCGGCGAGACCCTGCTCCCCAAGCGCCTTGCGCTCCCCGTCTTCGCCAGCGACGCGCTCAGCTCCGTCGCCTACGCCCCTGACGAGATCCTGCTGACCCTCGGCCTGGCCGGTGGGGCGCTGGCGATGACCCACTCGTGGCCCGTCGCGCTCGCCGTCGTCGCCGTCATGGTGGTCGTCGTCGCGAGCTACCGGCAGAACGTGCACGCCTACCCCTCCGGGGGCGGCGACTACGAGATCGCCAGCACCAACCTCGGCCCCCGGGCGGGTCTGACGGTCGCGAGCGCCCTCCTCGTCGACTACGTGCTCACGGTCGCGGTCTCGATCTCCTCGGGCGTGCAGAACGCCGCGGCCGCCTTCGCCTGGTTGCGTGGCCACGAGGTCCTGGCCGCCGTCGTCCTCATCGCGGCGCTCACCGCGATGAACCTGCGCGGCGTGCGCGAGTCCGGCACGGCCTTCGCCGTCCCCACCTACCTCTTCATGCTGTCGGTCCTCGCGATGGCCCTCGTCGGCATCGTGCGTCGCACGACCGGCACCCTACCGTCGGCCGAGAGCGCCTCCCTGACGCTGGCGCCCGAGCCGGGGATGGAGCAGCTGGGCACACTGGCGATGGCCTTCCTGCTGCTGCGTGCCTTCAGCTCCGGCGCGGCGGCCCTGACCGGTGTCGAGGCGATCAGCAACGGTGTCCCGGCCTTCCGCAAGCCCAAGAGCAAGAACGCGGCGACGACCCTGCTGCTCATGGGCGCCGTCTCGGTGACGATGCTGCTGTCGATGATCGCGCTCGCCAGGTGGACCGGCGTCAAGATCGCCGACGACCCGGCCCAGCAGCTGCTCCGGGACGGTGTGCCGGTCGGTGACGGCTACGAGCAGCACACGGTCATGGCCCAGGTCGCGACCGCCGTCTTCGACGGCTTCCCCGCGGGCGTCGTCATCGTCTCGATCGTCACCGGCCTGATCCTCGTGCTCGCCGCCAACACCGCCTTCAACGGCTTCCCCGTGCTCGGCTCGATCCTGGCGCGTGACGGCCTCCTGCCCAGGCAGCTGCACACCCGGGGCGACCGGCTCGCCTTCTCCAACGGCATCATCCTGCTCGCGGGCGCGGCGGGGTCCCTCGTCATCATCTTCGACGCCAGCGTCACCCGGCTCATCCAGCTGTACATCGTCGGTGTCTTCGTCTCCTTCACGCTCAGCCAGATCGGCATGGTGCGGCACTGGAACCGCCACCTGGCGGTCGAGAAGGACCGGGCAGAGCAGCGGGCGATGCTGCGCCGTCGGGCGATCAACGCCGTCGGTGCCGCGATGTCCGGCACGGTCCTCGTCGTCGTCATCCTCACGAAGTTCATGCACGGCGCCGGGTTCGCCATGGCGGCCATGGCCGTCCTCTTCGTCCTGATGAGCGCGATCAGCCGCCACTACCAGCACGTCAGGGAGGAGCTCGCCGTGCCGGAGGGGGACACCAAGCACCAGCTCCTCCCTTCGCGCGTCCACGCGATCGTCCTCGTGAGCACGATCCACCGGCCCACGCTCCGGGCGGTCGCCTACGCCTCCGCGACGCGCCCCTCCCGCCTCGAGGCGGTGACGGTCGACGTCGACCACGAGGCGACCAAGGCCCTGCAGGCCGAGTGGGACCGGCGGGGGATCCCCGTGCCGCTCAAGGCCCTCGACTCGCCGTACCGCGAGATCACCCGGCCGGTCGTGGACTACGTCAAGTCGATCCGCTCGGGCAACCCGCGTGACCTCGTCGTCGTCTACATCCCGCAGTACGTGCTCGGCCACTGGTGGGAGCAGGCCCTGCACAACCAGTCCGCGCTGCGGCTGCGCAGTCGGCTGATCTTCACCCCGGGTGTCATGGTGTCCTCGGTGCCCTGGCAGCTCGCGAGCTCCGAGGGTGCCGAGGACAAGATGGACGGCCCGGTGGCCGGCGACGTGCGACGAGGTGGACTGTGACGAGTGCGGACGAGCTCACGACGGGCGACGAGGTGGAGGTCGAGGTCGGGCCGGTGGCCCACGGCGGCCACTGCGTGGCGCGGTACGAGGGGCGGGTCGTCTTCGTGCGGCACTCCCTGCCCGGTGAGCGGGTGCGCATCCGGGTCACCGAAGGGGGGCCCGGCGACCGCTTCCTGCGCGCCGACGCCATCGAGGTCCTTCAGGCCTCGCCGCACCGGGTCCCGGTGCGCTGTCCCGTCGCCGGACCCGGTGGGTGCGGCGGCTGCGACTTCCAGCACGTCTCCACCGCGTACCAGCGCGAGCTCAAGGCCGACGTCGTCGCCGAGCAGCTGCGCCGCCTGGCGGGGGAGGAGCGCCCGGTCGTCGTCGAGCCCCTCGACGACGACGACGGGCTGCGCTACCGCACCCGGGTCGAGTTCGCGGTCGCCGACGGGGTGGTCGGCCTGCGCCGGCACCGCAGCCACGACGTCATCCCGGTGACCGGGTGCCCGATCGCCGTGCCGGACGTCGACGCGGCGCTCGCGGAGACCCTCGCCGAGCTCGCGGTCGCCCCGTCGCAGCTGCGCGGCATCAGCGCCCTGGACGTCGTCGCGGCGTCGGGCGAGGCCGACACGGTCGTCGTCGAGGTGCCGACGGACCAGCCGACGCCGCCCATCGACATCACCGAGGTCGTGCGCACCGACGCGGGGGAGCGCGCGATGGGCGTCGACGCCCGCGGCTTCTGGCAGGTCCACCGCGACGCCCCGCGCGCCTTCGTCGAGACCGTCCTCGCCGCGGCCGGTGTCCGCGAGGGCGAGCGCGTGCTCGACCTCTACAGCGGCGTCGGCCTCTTCTCCGTCCCCCTCGCCGAGGCCGTCGGCCGGGACGGCCAGCTCGTCGCCGTCGAGTCCGACCGGCGCGCGGTGGACCACCTGCGCGACAACCTCGCCGGCCACCCCTGGGCGCTCGTCGTGCCGGGCCGGGTGGACGACCTGCTCGGTGTGGCCCGCAAGGGCCGTCGTCGCGGGCCGCGCCGGCCGGCGCGCTCCGACCTGCTGCCGCCGAGCGCGGACGTCATCGTCCTCGACCCGCCCCGCACGGGGGCCGGCCGCGAGGTCGTCGCCGCGCTCACCTCCCTTCGTCCCCGCCGCCTGGTCTACGTGGCCTGCGACCCGGCGGCCCTCGCCCGCGACACCGCCTACCTCGCCGACCTCGGGTACGCGCTGGTGGGCCTGCGCGCCCTGGACGCCTTCCCGATGACCCACCACGTCGAGTGCATCGCGACCTTCGAGACGAAGGGGGAGGACGCGCAGCCGTGACGTGCGGCCGGGTTTGCGCAAGAGTGGCAGGGAGCGGCGGGCGGCCCCGGGGCCGTCGACGCCCTGTGATAGTTTTATCTTGACGTCAAGATAACCACGACAGAGGAGTCGACTGTGGCCAGTGCGAACACCTTCAACGCCAAGGACCAGCTCACCGTCGGTGACGAGTCCTACGAGATCTACCGGATCGACGCCGTCGAGGGGTCCAAGGACCTGCCGTACAGCCTCAAGGTCCTGCTGGAGAACCAGCTGCGGACCGAGGACGGCGAGAACGTCACCGCCGATCACATCACCGCGCTCGGGTCCTGGGACAAGGACGCCCAGCCGAGCACCGAGATCCAGTTCACGCCCGCCCGCGTGATCATGCAGGACTTCACGGGCGTGCCCTGCGTCGTCGACCTGGCCACCATGCGCGAGGCCGTCGCCGAGCTCGGTGGCGACCCGACGAAGATCAACCCGCTCGCGCCCGCCGAGCTGGTCATCGACCACTCCGTGCAGATCGACGAGTTCGGGACCGCCGGGGCCTTCGCGCACAACGTCGACCTCGAGTACGAGCGCAACAACGAGCGCTACCAGTTCCTGCGCTGGGGCCAGACCGCCTTCGACGACTTCAAGGTCGTCCCGCCGGGCACCGGCATCGTGCACCAGGTCAACATCGAGCACCTGGCCCGCGTCACGATGACCCGTGACGGCGTCGCCTACCCCGACACCTGCGTCGGCACCGACTCGCACACGACGATGGAGAACGGCCTGGGCGTCCTCGGCTGGGGCGTCGGCGGCATCGAGGCCGAGGCCGCGATGCTCGGCCAGCCGGTCTCCATGCTCATCCCGCGCGTGGTCGGCTTCAAGCTCTCCGGGGCCATCCCGGCCGGCGCGACCGCGACCGACGTCGTCCTCACGATCACCGAGATGCTGCGTGACCACGGTGTCGTCGGCAAGTTCGTCGAGTTCTACGGCGAGGGCGTCGCGGAGGTGCCGCTCGCCAACCGCGCCACCATCGGCAACATGAGCCCCGAGTTCGGCTCGACCGCCGCGATGTTCCCCATCGACGACGTCACCCTCGAGTACCTGCGCCTCACCGGCCGCTCCGAGCAGCAGGTCGCGCTCGTCGAGGCCTACGCCAAGACGCAGGGCATGTGGCTCGACCCGTCCGTCGAGCCGCGCTTCTCCGAGTACCTCGAGCTCGACCTGTCGACGGTCGTGCCCTCGATCGCCGGCCCGAAGCGTCCGCAGGACCGCATCGAGGTCAGCCGCGCCAAGGAGCAGTTCCGTGGCGACCTGAAGAACTACGTCGTCGACGGCAACGGCATCGAGAAGTCCTCGGTCGACCAGGAGCTCGTCGGCACCTTCCCCGCCTCCGACTCCCCGAGCCACGACGCGCTCGAGTCCTCCGAGAGCGCCGGACGGCCGTCGCACTCGCAGCCCCGGTCCAACGGTGACCGCGCCACCAACCCGGCGAAGGCCGTCATCGACGGCACCGAGGTCGAGATCGACCACGGCCACGTCGTCATCGCCTCGATCACGAGCTGCACCAACACGTCCAACCCGTCGGTGATGATGGCGGCCGCGATGCTCGCCAAGAACGCCGTCGAGCGCGGCCTGCAGGTCAAGCCGTGGGTCAAGACGTCGATGGCGCCCGGCTCCAAGGTCGTCACCTCGTACTACGAGAAGGCCGGCATGTGGCCCTACCTCGAGAAGCTGGGCTACCACCTCGTCGGCTACGGCTGCACGACCTGCATCGGCAACTCGGGCCCGATCATCGAGGAGGTCTCCGAGGCGGTCAACGCCAACGACCTCGCGGTGACCTCGGTCCTCTCGGGCAACCGCAACTTCGAGGGGCGCATCAACCCCGACGTGAAGATGAACTACCTCGCGTCGCCGCCGCTCGTCATCGCCTACGCCCTCGCCGGCACGATGGACTTCGACTTCGAGACCGAGGCCCTGGGCCAGGACCCCGACGGCAAGGACGTCTTCCTGCGTGACCTCTGGCCGGCCCCGGCCGACGTCCAGGGCGTCATCGACGAGGCCGTCAACCAGGAGATGTTCGTCGAGAAGTACGCCGACGTCTTCGCCGGTGACGAGCGCTGGACCTCGCTGGAGACCCCGGAGGGCAACACCTTCGAGTGGGCGCAGGAGTCGACGTACGTGCGCAAGCCCCCGTACTTCGACGGGATGACCAAGGAGGTCGACGCGGTCGAGGACATCTCGGGTGCGCGCGTGCTCGCCAAGCTCGGCGACTCGGTCACGACCGACCACATCAGCCCGGCCGGCGCGATCAAGGCCGACAGCCCGGCGGGCGTCTACCTCGCCGAGCACGGTGTCGAGCGCAAGGACTTCAACTCGTACGGCTCGCGCCGTGGCAACCACGAGGTGATGATCCGCGGCACCTTCGCCAACATCCGTCTGAAGAACCTGCTGCTCGACGGCGTCGAGGGTGGCTTCACCCGCGACTTCCTGAACGGTGGCGAGCAGACGACGATCTTCGAGGCCTCCGAGAAGTACATCGAGGCCGGCGTCCCGCTCGTCGTCCTGGCGGGCAAGGAGTACGGCTCCGGCTCCTCGCGTGACTGGGCCGCCAAGGGCACCCGTCTGCTCGGCGTCCGCGCCGTCATCGCCGAGTCCTACGAGCGCATCCACCGCTCCAACCTCATCGGCATGGGCGTCATCCCGCTCCAGTTCCCGGAGGGCCAGAACGCCGACTCGCTCGGCCTGGACGGCACCGAGACCTTCGACTTCACGGGCATCACCGAGCTGAACAACGGCTCGACCCCGAAGACCGTCAAGGTCACGGCGACCAAGGGCGATGCGGACGGGAGTGCTGTGACCTTCGATGCCGTCGTGCGCATCGACAC
The DNA here is from genome assembly GCF_001591405.1 of Janibacter terrae NBRC 107853. Taxonomy (GTDB): domain Bacteria; phylum Actinomycetota; class Actinomycetes; order Actinomycetales; family Dermatophilaceae; genus Janibacter; species Janibacter terrae. The sequence goes on along the minus strand of NZ_BCUV01000006.1, from coordinate 148,399 downwards.
CCCCGGCGAGGCGGACTACTACCGCAACGGCGGCATCCTGCAGTACGTGCTGCGCTCGCTCGTCGGCTGACGAGGCGCGCACGGCGAAGGGGGACGTCCATCGGGCGTCCCCCTTCGTCATGTCGCCACGACGGCGTACACTCGAACACATGTTCGATCAGCAGGTGCGTCCGCCCGTGCGGACCGCGCTGCCCGGGTCACCCGGCGCGCAGACCGCCGCGGCCGGGACGAAGGGGGGACCGCCCGGCTGGCCGGACCGGGTCCCGCCGCCCGGCGTCCGCGGGTGGCAGCCGGCGATCACCTCGTGGCTGCTCGACCTCTGCCCGTCCGAGTACCGCGGTCACGCCGTCCTGCGTCGGCACCCGGTCGCCCTGGCCTGGCTCGCCGAGCTGCACGTCCAGGCGCAGGTCGAGGCGATGCGGCAGGCGTACCGGACGGTCCGCGTCGACCTCGCCGAGGTGCTGCCCGACGGCACCGTCGACGCCCTGCTCGTCTGCCTCGAGCACGAGGGGCTGCGGCTGCGCTCGGCGCAGCGCTCGATCGTCCTCGTCCGGGAGGCGCTCGACGGCAACGTCTTCGTCGAGCGGTTGTGACCCCCTTCGTCCGATGCGGTGACAGGCTGGGCAGGTCACAGCCACTACCCAGCCCACGAGACGTAGACTCGGGCGGTCCCCGACACCGGAAGGAAGCCCAGCGTGGCAGTCCTCGAGACGATCACCTCACCCGCAGACCTCAAGCGGGTCCCCGCGGAGCTGCTCGACACCCTCGCGGAGGAGATCCGGGCCTTCCTCGTCGCCGAGGTCTCGCGCAGCGGTGGCCACCTCGGGCCCAACCTCGGGGTCGTCGAGCTGACGATGGCGATCCACCGGGTCTTCGACTCCCCGCACGACACGGTCGTCTTCGACACCGGTCACCAGACCTACGTGCACAAGCTGCTCACCGGCCGCCAGGACTTCGCCGCGCTGCGCACGCGCGGCGGGATCTCCGGGTACCCGAGTCGCGCCGAGTCCGAGCACGACGTCGTGGAGAACAGCCACGCCTCGACCGCGCTGTCGTGGGCCGAGGGCATCGCCACGGGTTACCGCCTGCGCGGCGAGGAGCGCCACGCGGTGGCCGTCATCGGCGACGGCGCACTCACCGGCGGCATGGCCTGGGAGGCGCTGAACAACATCGCCGCGGACAAGGACCTGCCGCTCGTCATCGTCGTCAACGACAACGAGCGCTCCTACGCCCCGACGATCGGCGGGCTCGCCGACCACCTGGCGATGCTACGCACCAACCGCCAGTACGAGCAGGTGCTCGACTGGGGCAAGGACCGGCTCAACCGCACCCCCGTCGTCGGCCGCGCGGTCTACCAGGCCTTCCACTCGATGAAGAAGGGCGCCAAGGACTTCTGGGCTCCGCAGGGGATGTTCGAGGACCTCGGCATCAAGTACCTCGGGCCGGTCGACGGCCACGACGAGCCGGCCGTCGAGCAGGCGCTGCGCCGGGCGCGGGCCTTCGGCGGGCCGGTGCTCGTGCACGTCATCACCCAGAAGGGGCGCGGCTACGAGCACGCGGTGGGCGACGTCGCCGACCAGTTCCACGCCGTCGGCAAGATCAACCCCGAGACGGGCCTCCCGCTGGAGATCGCCGGCAGGTCGTGGACCGACGAGTTCAGCGACGAGATGGTCGCGCTCGGCGCGGAGCGGCCCGATGTCGTCGCGATCACGGCGGCGATGATGATGCCGGTCGGGCTGCAGCCCTTCGCCGACGCCTACCCGGAGCGGATCTTCGACGTCGGGATCGCCGAGCAGCACGCGGCGACGATGTCCGCCGGCCTGGCCTACGCCGGCATGCACCCGGTCGTCGCGATCTACTCGACCTTCCTCAACCGCGCCTTCGACCAGCTCCTCATGGACTGCGCGATGCACCGGGCCGGGGTCACCTTCGTCCTCGACCGCTCGGGCGTCACCGGCCCGGACGGTGCGAGCCACCACGGCATGTGGGACATGTCCCTCGTCGCCCTCGTGCCCGGCCTGCGCCTCGCGGCGCCGCGCGACGGGTCCCAGGTCCGCCGCGCCCTGCGCGAGGCGGTCGGCGTCGAGGACGGGCCGACGGTGATCCGCTTCCCCAAGGGGAGCGTCGCCGCCCCGCTCGAGGCGATCGCCACGGTCGACGGCCTCGACGTCCTCGCCGGCGACCTCTCCGTCGACCCCGAGGTGCTCATCGTGTCGGTGGGCTCCATGGCCGGGACGGCGACCACCGTCGCCGAGAAGCTCGCCGCCGAGGACCACCCGACCCTCGTCGTCGACCCGCGCTGGGTGCTGCCGGTGCCCGACGCCGTCGTCGAGCTGGCTCGCCGCGCCGGTCGCGTCGCGGTCATCGAGGACAACAACGTCGCGGGCGGGGTGGGGGCCGAGGTGGCGCGGGCGCTCGACGAGGCGGGGGTGGCCGTGCCGGTCCACCGCTTCGGGCTGCCCAAGGAGTTCATCCACCACGCCTCCCGGGCCCAGGTGCTCGAGTCCGTCGGGCTCACCCCCGACCCGATCGTCGAGCGGTTGCGCAGCCACCTCTGAGGTGAGGGGGCATGGCCCCGCAGGACACCCCCTTCGCCCGAATGTGGTCTGACCTCACACACCTCGCTCGGGCTCCGACGGCTTGACTTCCCTCACCGGTCGGACGTCAACGGTTCTCGTTGCAGCAAAGGCGCGAGCGTCCGCCGGAGGTGGAGGTCTTCCCATGTCGACGAAGCGTTGGAGTCTTGCCCTCGCGGGCGCAGCCCTGAGCCTGTCCGTTGCCGCGTGCGGCACCCCCGGTCAGGCGGGAGGTGGCGGGGCGGAGGGTGACGGAGGCGCGGACGGGCCCCACAAGGTGGGCCTCGTCTACAGCAAGTCCGGGCCGCTCGCCCCCTACGGCGCGCAGTACAAGGCCGCCTTCGAGGTGGGCCTGGACTACGCCACCGACGGGACCGGCGAGGTCGGCGGGCAGAAGATCGAGATCACCGAGAAGGACGACGCGGGTGACCCGGCCAAGGCCGTCTCCGCCGTCACCGACCTCATCGGCCAGGACAACGAGATCATCGCCGGCTCGACCGCCTCGGGCGTCGCCCTGCAGGTCGCGCCGCTCGCCCAGGACAACAAGACCCTCTTCATCTCCGGGCCCGCCGCGGCCGACGCGGTCACCGGGGCCAACGACTACACCTTCCGCTCGGGCCGGCAGACCTACCAGGACGTCGCGACGGCCGGCACGATGCTCGGCGACGTCAAGGGCAAGCGGGTCACCGTCCTCGCCCAGGACAGCGCCTTCGGCACCGCCAACATCGACGCCGTCAAGAGCGTGCTCGGGACGAAGGGGGCGAAGGTCACCGCGATCGAGGCGCCGGCCGGCGCGAAGGACTTCACGCCCTACGCGACGAAGATCAAGAGCCAGAAGCCGGACCTGCTCTTCGTCGCCTGGGCCGGTGACAACGCGACCTCGATGTGGGGCACGCTCTCGCAGCAGGGTGTCTTCGACACGACGAAGGTCGTGACGGGCCTCGACATCAAGGCGACCCACGCGCTCTTCGGCGAGGCCGGGACCAAGATCGACTTCCTCTCGCACTTCTTCGCCGGCGCGGCGGACAACGAGGCGTACACCGCGCTCGAGGAGGGCCTGAAGGAGGACGGCGAGGAGGTCGACCTCTTCAGCACCGACGGCTTCGTGGCCGCGCAGATGGTCGTCCGGGCGCTCGAGGAGGGCGACGGTGACGTCGACAAGATGGTCTCCTCGCTCGAGGGCTGGAAGTTCGAGGGACCCAAGGGGCAGATGGAGATCCGTCCCGAGGACCACGCGATGCTGCAGCCGATGTTCACCGTCTCGCTGAAGAAGGAGGGCAAGCAGTTCGTGCCCGAGCTCGGCGAGACCATCGACGCAGCCGACGTGGCCCCGCCCGTCGCGACGAAGAAGTGATCGCCGCCACCGACGTCGGGTGGCGGGTCGGAGGGGCACGGATCCTCGAGGGCATCACCCTCGGCGTCGGGGCCGGTGAGCTGCTCGGCATCATCGGCCCCAACGGCGCCGGGAAGTCCTCGCTCGTCAACATCCTCTCCGGCGTCACCCGACCCACCGAAGGACGGGTCACGCTCGGGGAGCAGGACGTCACCCGGCTCAGCTCCACCCGCCGCGCGCGGCGCGGGCTGGCCCGGTCCTTCCAGACTTCGGCGCTCTTCGACGGGCTGAGCGCTCACGAGAACGTGCGCCTGGCGATCCAGGCGTCGGGCGCCGCGCCGTTCTCCCCCTTCCGGCCCGCGGGCTCGGTGGGCGGGGAGCGGATCGCGGAGCTGCTGACCCTGGTGCGGATGCCGGGCAAGGAGACGGTCCTGGCCCGCGACCTGTCGCACGGAGACCGGCGCAAGCTCGAGCTCGCGATGGCCCTCGCCTCCGAGCCGAGCGTCCTGCTGCTCGACGAACCGATGGCGGGGGTCTCGGCCGAGGACGTCGACGGGCTCACCGAGATCATCGGTGAGGTCAGGGACAGCGGGGTCGCCGTCGCCATGGTCGAGCACCACATGCACGTCGTGCTCGGCCTGGCCGACCGGGTCGCCGTCCTGCACCACGGACAGCTCCTCGCCGTCGGCAGCCCCACGGAGGTCACCTCCGACGACCGCGTGCAAGAGGCCTACCTGGGAGAAGCGCTGTGACCGACACCGACACGACGGGACCGAGAGCGGTCCTCGCCGTCGACGACCTGCACGTCCGCTACGGCGGCTCGCACATCCTCCAGGGCGTCTCCTTCGAGGTGCCGTCGACCGGCGTCACCGCCCTGCTCGGGCGCAACGGCGTGGGCAAGACGACGACGCTCAAGGCGATCCTCGGGCTCGCCCCGCGCACGGGTCGGATCGCCCTGCAGGGGACCGAGATCCAAGGACGGGCCACGACCCGGATCGTGCGCGACGGCATCGGCTACGTGCCCGAGGACCGCGAGGTCTTCGGCGGGCTGACCGTCGAGGAGAACCTGCGCCTCGTCGAGCCCGCTCTCGGCACCGACGCGCCCATCGTCCAACGGCTCTTCCCCGACCTGGTGGCGCGTCGCGCGCAGCGCGCCGGCACGCTCTCGGGGGGACAGCAGCAGATGGTCTCGCTCGCGCGGGTCCTGCTGCGGGACAACCGGTTGCTGCTCATCGACGAGCCGACCAAGGGCCTGGCGCCCAAGCTCGTCACCGAGGTCGCCGACGTCCTGGCGGAGGTCGGGCGGCAGACGCCGATCCTCCTCGTCGAGCAGAACCTGCCGCTCGTGCGGCGGATCGCGGACACGGTCGTCGTCCTCGACGCCGGGGTGGTCGTCCACACGGGGTCGGCGGCCGAGCTCGTCGCCGACCAGGAGCTGACGCGCGAGCTGCTCGGCGTCTCGATGCGACGGGAGGGTGTGGCATGAGCGAGTTCACCCTGATCCTCGCGACCGGTCTCGGGCTGGGCGCGCTGTACTTCCTGGCGGCCAGTGGCCTGAGCCTGATCTACGGCCTCATGGGCGTGCTCAACTTCGCCCACAGCGCCTTCATGATGGCCGGCTCGTACGCTGGCTGGGAGACGATGCAGCGGCTGCCTGAGAGCATGTCGACCTCGCTGCGCCTCGGCGTCGCGGTCCTCGTCGCGCTCGTCGTCGGCGCCCTCATCGGCGTCGTCGTCGAGGTCTGCCTCATCCGGCCGCTCTACAAGCACCACATCCAGCAGGTGCTCGTCACCGTCGGTCTCTCCCTCGCGGCGGTCGCCGCTGCGCAGGCGGTCTGGGGCGCGGACCCCAAGGCGATCGACAAGCCCGGCTGGATGGCCGCCACGACCGACCTCGGCGGGGCACGCCTGCCCAACGACCGGCTGCTCTTCGTCGTCATCGCCATCGCCGTCTTCGTCGGGCTGCTCGCGCTGCTGAAGTACACGCGGCTCGGCCTGATCATCCGGGCCGGTGTCGAGAACCGCACGATGGTCGAGGCGCTCGGCATCAACGTGCGCACGACCTTCACCATCGTCTTCGCGATGGGTGGGGCGGCCGCCGCACTGGCGGGCATCCTGTACTCGCAGTACGCGGGCTCGGTCTCGCCCGCCCAGGGCGGGTCGCTGCTCATCTACGCCTTCATCGTCGTCGTCATCGGCGGCATGGGCTCGCTCGTCGGGACCGCGGTCGCCGCCGTCGCCGTGGGCCTGGTGCAGCAGCTCGCGAACTACTACGCCGTGAGCGGCGTCGGCGACCTCTCGGTCGTGCTGCTCCTCGCCCTCGTCCTGCTCCTCCGTCCCGCATCGCTGAAGGGTGGTCACGGATGAGCTCCCGGTCCCTGGTCAAGGCCCTGCCGGGTCTGGTCCTCCTCCTGGTCCTCCTCGTCCTGCCCTACGTCAGCGCGACCATCCCCGGAGTCCTGCCGGGGCGGGTCAACGGACCGGGCTCGCTGCAGCTGCTCTCCGTCTGCTTCGTCATCGCGGGCATCGCCCTGAGCTACGACGTGATCTTCGGGCGCACGGGGCTGCTGAGCTTCGGTCACGCGCTCTTCGTCGCGGCGGGCAGCTACCTGCTGACCATCTCGCTGTCGTCGTGGTCGCTCCCGCTGCCGCTCGCGATCCTCGTCGCGCTCGGTGTCACGACGCTGCTGGCGCTCGTCGTCGGGGGCATCGCGCTGCGGGTCGGTGGCATCGCCTTCGCGATGGTCACGCTGGCCTTCGCCCAGGCGGCGTCGATCATCGTGCTGCGCAACCCTGGCGATGTCACGGGTGGCGAGGAGGGGCTGGCACTCAACCGCGAGGCGATCCCCGCGATGCTCGTCGGGGTGCAGAACGCGCCCTACCGCTACTGGCTCGCCCTCGGGTTCGTCGTCCTCGCCTGGGTCCTCGTGGCGCTGCTCGTGCGCTCACGGGCCGGGCACGCGATGGCCGCGGTCCGGGAGAACGAGGCCCGCGCGGCCGTCCTCGGTTACGAGGTCTACCGCGTCAAGCTGCTCGCGATCGTCGTCGGGGCCTTCATCGGCGGCCTCGGGGGAGTGGTCCACGCGATCGTCCTCGGCGGCTCGAGCCCGCACGTCACGACGACCGAGTTCACCCTCTCGCTGCTGCTCATGGTCGTGCTCGGCGGCGCGGGCAAGATGTGGGGTGCGGTCGTGGGAGGGTTCCTCTACCACTACGCCGACGCCCGACTCGTCGAGCTCAGCGGGTCCACGATCCTCGGTAGGCTGCCCGACCTCGTCCAGCGACTGCTGGGGGAGCCGCTCTTCATCCTCGGCATCCTCTTCGTCGCGATCGTGTACTTCGCGCCGCAGGGCATCACGGGCCTGGGAGCGCGGCTGCTCCGGCGGGAGCGGGCATGAGCACCGCGGCGAGCTTCGTCATCGAGCTGCCGGTCGGCAGCCTCGCGATCCACGACCTCACCGTCGGGACCGCCCGGCCCGGGGCGCCCGTCGTCCTGCTCGTCCACGGCATCACGGCCAACGGCCTGTCGTGGCGACGGGTGGCCGACGAGCTGCACCACCGTCACGGGGCGGGGGCCGTGCGGGTCCTCGCCCCGGACCTGAGGGGGCGGGCGGCGAGCCGCGAGGCGCCGGGGCCGTACGGGCTGGCGACCCACGCCGCCGACCTACGCACGGTCATCGGTGTCTTCGGTGCCCATCCGGTGCTCGTAGGGCACTCCATGGGCGGCTTCGTCGCGGCGCTCGCCGCCGCCGCGGACCCCGACCTGTACCGCTCGCTCGTCCTCGTCGACGGCGGTCTGGCCTTCCCGCCGCCACCGGACCTGGACATCGACGCGGCGCTGACGGCCGTCATCGGTCCAGCGATGGCGAGGCTGTCGATGCGCTTCGCCGACGAGGCGGCGCACCTGGGGTTCTGGCGCCAGCACCCGGCCCTCGGCGCGCTGCTGGCCGGCGGCCCGGTCGCCGACGCCGTCCGGCGCTACCTCGACCACGACCTCGTCCCCGCTCCCGACGCACCGGGGCAGTGGATGAGCTCGTGCCTCCTCGAGGCCGTCCGCGCCGACGGTGCCGACGTCCTCACCGACGAGGCCGCGCACTCGGCCGCCGCCCGCGCGGTCGCGGCGGGCCTGCCCGTCGAGCTCGTCTGGGCGCACCGCGGCCTGTTCGACGAGCCACAGGGGCTCTACGACGAAGGGAGGATCGACGCCCTTCGGCTGCCACCGGAGATCGCGGTGCACGGTGTCGACGCCAACCACTACGACGTCATCCTCCGTGGTGACGGTCTGGCGGCCGTCGTCGACGCGATCGACCGGGGCCTGGCCTGAGCGCACCCCCCCGCTCTGCACGACAAACCTCGCCTTCGCAAGAGTTTCAAACTCTTGCGAAGGCGAGGTTTATCGGGTCACCCGAGAATCTTGGGGCGCGCGGGACGACGCTCAGGCAGCGAGCAGACGGCGCAGGCGCAGGGCGAGCTGGATCTCCAGGGCGCGGTCGGGGTGCTGCCAGTCGTCGCCGAGCAGCGCCGCGATGCGCGAGAGGCGCTGGGCCACGGTGTTGACGTGGACGTGCAGCTCGGTGGCCGCGTGCCGCGGGCTGGAGCCCGCCGCGAAGTAGGCCGCCAGGGTCCCGACGAGGTCGCTGCCGCGCTCGCGGTCGTAGTCGAGCGCGGGTCCGAGGACCGAGTCCACGTAGTCCTGCACGTCCGGGTCCGACCCGACGATGAGCCCTGCGAAGCCGAGCTCACGGGCCGCCGCACCCGTGCCGGCGCGCCCCAGCGCGCTGAGCGCCGCGACGGTGCGGGCGCCGTCGTCGTGGGCAGCGGGCAGGTCGTCGACGTCCCGGACCGGGCCGCAGCCACCGACCGTGATCCGCGGACCGCGCGTCACCCGCTCGGCGAGCGAGCCGGCCAGGCGGTCCGGGTCGTCACCCGGCACGAGGGCGACGATCGAGTCCTCGTGGGTCCCGACGAGGCTGCCCTCGCCGAGCAGGGTGCTCACGGTGAGGGCGAGCGCGCGCTGCTGGGTCGGGTCACCCCCACGGACGACGAGCAGGCAGTAGGGCTGTCGGTGGTCCAGACCCGCTGAGCGGAGGTACCCGGTGCGGTCGTCGTGGCTGCCCCGTGCCGTGAGGAGGTCGGCGACGACGCGGTTGCGCGCGCTCTGCCGGGCGTCGTCGGCCTGGCGCTCGAAGAGGAGGACGAGCGCGGTGACGACGGCCGCACGCTCGACCGTGCGCTGGTCGCTGTCCTCCAGCGTGCCCTGGCCGCCCACGACGAGCGTGCCGAGCTGCTCGCGCGACGCCGTGACGCCGATGGCGTGGACCCCGGCGTGCTCCGCGAGCCGGGCCGGTTCGCTCCGCGCGCGGTCGACCGCCGCGTTGGCGAGCAGCTCGTCCTCGTCGTCGGCGGTGGGCGCCGGGCCGAAGACGCTGCGGCGCTCCCCGCTGTCGGAGTAGAGCACCGCCCAGCCGCCGAGCAGCTCGACGAGCGCGCGGGTGACGTCCTCGACGCCACCCCCTTCGAGCACCACGGAGGCGAAGCGGTCGTGCGCCGCGGCGGCCCGCTGGACGCCGTGGGACTGGTGACGCATCGTCTCGTGGGCCGCGGAGAGGGCAGCGAGCGCCTCCCGGGCGTCGGCGAGCGCACGGGTCTGCACGATGGCGACCGCCGCGAGCGCGGCGAGGTTGCCGAGGAGCCCGACCTCGTCGTGGGAGAAGGGTCGTGGCGTCCGGTTGGCGGCGAAGAGCACCCCGACGAAGTTGGACTCGACGATGAGCGGCGTGCCGCAGATGGCGATGATGCCCTCGTCGCCCACGCCGTGGTCGATGGTCGACGTGTGGCTGAACCGCAGGTCCGAGGGGTAGTCCGCGGTCCAGTACGGCTTGCGGGTGGAGGCGACGAGCCCGCCGAGCCCGTCGCCGAGGGAGAGCCGCAACGACTGGAAGTCCGCCGACACGGAGCCGTCGGTCACGCGCATGAAGGTGTCGCCGGCCTCCGGGTCGTACAGCGTGAGGTAGGCCAGGTCCGTGCCGAGCAGGGTCCTGGCCCGGCGGACGATCGCCTCGAGGACCAGAGCCGGGTCGATCTCCGAGGCCAGCTCCCGGGCGATGTCGAGCAGAGCGCTCTGCGCGGCCTCCCGCCGCCGGTGGGTCTCGCGCGCACTGCCGATGCGCAGCGCGAGGTCCCGGGCCTGCTCGGGGGCCGGACTGTCGGCGAGCAGGGACAGCGGGGCGTCGGCGGCCAGGAGCTCGAGCAGGCGGATCACCTGCTCCAGGGGCGCGTCCTCGCTCGACATGGGGTGCATCCTAGGCACCGGGCTCAGTGCGCGGTCCAGCCGCCGTCGACCGGGAGCGAGGACCCGGTGATGCTCGTCGCGGCGGGGGTGCACAGGAAGAGGGCCATCGCCGCGACCTCGTCGACCTCGACGAGCCGCTTGATCGCCACGGGCGCGAGCATGATCTGCTCGAGGACCTCGTCCTCGGGGATGCCGTGGGTGCTGGCCTGGTCCGCGATCTGCTTCTCCACGAGCGGGGTGCGCACGTAGGCCGGGTTGAGGCAGTTGCTCGTCACCCCGTGCGGCGCGCCCTCCAGCGCGACCACCTTGCTCAGCCCCTCGAGGCCGTGCTTGGCGGAGACGTAGGCGGACTTGAAGGCGCTGGCGCGCAGGCCGTGCACGCTCGAGACGTTGATGATGCGTCCCCAGCCCTGCGCGTACATGTGCGGCAGGTTGTCGCGGATCAGCCGGAAGGGTGACTGGAGCATCAACCGGTGGATGAGATCGAAGCGCTCCACCGGGAACTCGTGCACGGGGCTGACGTGCTGGATGCCGGCGTTGTTGACGAGGACGTCGACCTCGCCCGGCAGGTCCGCCAGCGCGTCGAGGTCGGCCAGGTCGGCGGCGCGCGTGTCCACGACCAGGCCCGGGAGGCCCTCGACGAGGTGCGTGAGACCCCCTTCGTCCAGGTCGACGGCGGTGACCCGCGCGCCGGCGGCGGCGAACCCGGCCACGCAGGCGGCGCCGATGCCGCTCGCGGCGCCGGTGACCAGGACGTGACGGCCGGACAGGTCGGGGACCAGGGAGGTGTGGGGGGAGCTCATGACGAGCAAGGTACGAGCCGTCCGGTCGGTGGCATGTGGGGCCGGACCACGTGATCTGGGTGAAAGGGTGTGCCGACACACCGAAGGTCCGCCCCGGACGTGGTGCCACGATCGGGGACGCCACACTGGCGTCGGCAGGGCCGACGTCGTCCCTGAATGACGAAAGTAGGAAGACCGATGTCCCTAGGACTCGTCGGCATCGTCCTGTCGCTCGGCCTGCTCATGTACCTGGCCTACCGCGGCATCAACGTGCTGATCCTCGCCCCGATCCTCGCCCTGCTGGCGACGCTGCTGGCCGGCGGGCCGCTGCTCGCGACGTACACGCAGGTCTTCATGCCGGCCCTGGGCAAGTACGCCATCACGTACTTCCCGCTCTTCCTCCTCGGAGCGATCTTCGGCAAGGTCATGGATGTCAGCGGCTCCGCCAAGGCGATCGCCGACTTCATCGTCGACCGGATCGGCGCCTCGCGCGCGATCCTCGCCATCACCCTGGCCTGCGGCATCCTCACCTACGGCGGCGTCTCGCTCTTCGTCGTCGCCTTCGCGGTCTTCCCGATCGCCGCAGCGCTGTTCAAGGAGTCCGGCATCCCCAAGCGGCTCATCCCCGCGACGATCGCCCTGGGGTCCTTCACCTTCACGATGACCGCCCTGCCGGGCACGCCCGCGATCCAGAACGCGATCCCGTCGCCGTACTTCTCGACGAACGCCTTCGCGGCCCCCGGCCTGGGTCTCGTCGCCGGCCTGATCATGTTCGGCGGCGGTGTCGCGTGGCTGAACCACCGCTCCCGCAAGCTCGTCGCGGCGGGCGAGGTCTACGAGCCCCCGGTGATGCCGGGCGGCGGCGGCTTCCTCGGCCTCGGTGGCAGGAAGCGCGACGACGACGCCCCGCTCGACGGCGGTGACGGCAGCGCCGGCGCCACCGTCGCGGTCAAGGAGAAGGCCCCGGCACTCGAGGTCAGCGAGACCGACGAGGACCTCATGGACCGTCCCGAGGTCCCGTGGGCCATCGCCTTCCTCCCGATCTTCGTCGTCATCGCGCTCAACTACGCGCTCGTCAACTGGATCTTCCCCGCGATGGACTTCGAGTACCTCAAGCAGGAGGCCTACGGGTCGGTCGGCATCGACGACGTCGCCGGCATCTGGGGCATCATCGTCGCGCTCGTCGCGTCCATCGTCATCGCGCTGGGCGCCAACTGGACCCGGATCGCCGACGTCAAGGGTGCGGTCAACGAGGGCACGATGGGTTCGCTGCTCCCGATCTTCAACACCGCGTCCGAGGTCGGCTACGGAGCCGTCATCAGCTCGCTGGCCGCCTTCGCCACGATCAAGGACGCCGTCCTGGGCATCTCGGGCAACCCGCTCGTCTCGCTGGCCCTCTCGGTCAACGTCCTCGCCGGCATCACCGGGTCCGCGTCCGGCGGCATGAGCATCGCCCTCGAGGCCCTCGGCGACCAGTTCAAGACGATGGCCATCGAGCAGGGGATCAGCCTCGAGCTCGTCCACCGCGTCACCGCGATCTCCTCGGGTGGCTTCGACGCCCTGCCGCACAACGGCGCGGTCATCACGCTGCTCGCGATCTGCGGCCTGAGCCACCGGCAGTCCTACAAGGACATCGCGGTCGTCGCGATCGCCGTCCCTGTCCTCGCGCTGGTCGTCGTGATCCTGCTCGGCACGATCTTCGGCAGCTTCTGACCGACCTGAGGACGACGGGCGCCGCCCTGAGGAGCCTGCGCAGCAAGCGTCTCGAAGGGCGCCGCCCTGAGGAGCTTGCTCAGCAAGCGTCTCGAAGGGGGAGGCCCCACCGGTGATCCGGTGGGGCCTCCCCCTTCGTCGTGCGCGGGAACGTCAGCCGATGTCGCGGAAGGGCTGCACGCTGGCCCCGAGCGCGTTGAGGCGCTCGGCCAGGTCCTCGTAGCCGCGGTTGATGACGTAGACGTTGCGCAGGTAGGACGTGCCCGGCGCGGCGAGCATCGCGAGCAGCACGACGACGCCGGGACGCAGCGCCGGCGGGCAGGTGACCTCGTTCGCGCGCCACCGGTTGGGGCCCTCGACGAGCACGCGGTGCGGGTCCATGAGGGTGACCTTGCCGCCGATCTTGTTGAGCTCGGTGAGGTAGATCGCCCGGTTGTCGTACACCCAGTCGTGGATCGTCGTCGTGCCCTCGGCGCAGGCGGCGATGAGGGCGAAGAAGGGCAGGTTGTCGATGTTCAGACCGGGGAAGGGCATCGGGTGGATCTTGTCGATCGGCGCCTTGAGCGGCCCGGGGTGGGTGGTGATGTCGACGAGGCGGGTGCGGCCGTTGTCGGCGAGGTACTCCTGCGAGAGGGAGTACTTCATGCCCATGCCGGCGAGGGTCGCCAGCTCGATCTCGAGGAACTCGATGGGGGAGCGGCGGATCGTGATCTCGGACTTGGTGACGACCGCGGCGGCGATCAGGCTCATGGCCTCGATCGGGTCCTCGCTCGGTGCGTACTCGACGTCGACGTCGATCTCGGTGAGCCCGATGACCTCCAGGGTCGTGGTGCCGATGCCCTTGACCTGGACACCGAGCTTCTCGAGGAAGAAGCACAGGTCCTGGACCATGTAGTTGGGCGAGGCGTTGCGGATCGTCGTGCGACCCGGGTGACGGGCGGCAGCCATGAGCGCGTTCTCCGTGACGGTGTCGCCGCGCTCGGTGAGGATGATCGTCGTGTCGGTGGCGTCCTGGTCGGTGACCTTCGCCTCGTACCAGCCCTGCGTGGCGGTCACGTCGAGGCCGAAGTGGGTCAGCGAGGTCATGTGCGGCTCGACGGTGCGGGTGCCGAGGTCGCAGCCGCCGGCGTAGGGCAGCCGGAAGCTGTCGAACTCGTGCAGCAGCGGGCCGAGGAACATGATCACCGTGCGGGTGCGCCGTGCGGCCTCCTCGTCCATGGCGTCGAGGTTGATCCGCGCCGGAGGGGTGATCTCGAGGTCGGAGCTGTCGGGGAGCCAGCGGGTCTTGACCCCGATGGAGTCGAGGACCTCGAGGATCCGGTTGACCTCCTCGATGCGGGCCAGGTTGCGCAGGGTCGTCGTGCCCTTGTTGAGCAGCGACGCGCAGAGCAGGGCGACGGCGGCGTTCTTGCTCGTCTTGACGTCGATCGCTCCGGAGAGGCGACGTCCCCCCTCGATCTTCAGGTGGACCGCGCCACTGGTCGGGGTGCGGGTCAGGGCGACGAGCTCGGTGTCGAGCGTCTCGCTGATCCGGGCGAGGTTGTCGAGCGTCAGGTTCTGACCGCCCGCCTCGATGCGGGCGACCGCGCTCTGGCTGGTCTCCAGCTTCACCGCGAGGTCCGCTTGGGAGAGGCCGGCGCGGTGACGCGCCTCCTTGATGGTGGTGCCGATACGGGCCAGGTAGTCATCAGACATGCGCTCAACCGTAACCCATATATGAGATAGAAGCAGATCCTGGAATCCCGTGCGTGTCGTGACGAAGGGGGAGGTCCCGCCCAGCGGCGGGACCCCCCTTCGAGACGCTTGCTGAGCCCGCGCCTCAGGCCGGGACGCTGGCAGCGCCGCGGGGCAGGAAACGCTGGCCGGTGACCTGCTCCGAGACGCCCTCACGGTCGAGGAGCGGGGTGAGGCCGCCGTTCCAGAACTGGAACCCGGCGCCGGTGATCATCGCCAGGTCGATGTCCATCGGGGCCTGGGCGACACCGTCGTCGAGCATCGTGCGGACCTCTTCGGCGAGGACGCCGAGGACGCGCTCGCGCACCTGCTGGGAGGTCAGCTCGACCGGGGAGGCGGGGGCCGTGAGCAGCTCCGCCACGCCGTCGTCGTCGTAGCCACGCTTGCCCGCCTCGACGATCGCCCTGAGGTTCGGCGAGACGTAGAACCGCTCGCCGAGCTCGCGGTGGAGCGTCTGGCTGTTGTGCAGCGCGATCGCCGGCCCGACGAGGCCGACGAGGACCTGCGGGGGCATCGGGGCCAGGCCCGCGATGCCTTCGTTCGCGACCTCGACGGGGGTGCCCTCGTCGACGATCCGGCTGAACTCGCCCATGAACCGGCCGAGCAGGCGGTTGGCGATGAAGGACGGCGAGTCCTTGACGAGGATGCACGTCTTCTTCAGGCCCTTGCCGGTGGCGAAGGCCGTCGCGAGCGCCGCGTCGTCCGTCCGCTCGCCCGGGATGATCTCGAGCAGCGGCATGACCGCGACCGGGTTGAAGAAGTGGAAGCCGACGACCCGCTCCGGGTGCCGCAGCCGCGACGCCATCTCGGTGATGGACAGCGACGAGGTGTTGGACGCGAGCACGCACTCGGGCGTGACGATCTGCTCGACCTCGGCCCAGACCTGCTGCTTGACGCCCATCTCCTCGAAGACGGCCTCGATGACGAAGTCCGCGTCGGCGAACCCGTCCTTGCTCGTGGAGCCGGTGATGAGCGCCTTGAGCTGGTTGGCCTTGTCCTGCGTGATCCTGCCCTTGGTCAGGGACGTGTCGATCTCGGCGTGGACGTACGCGACGCCCTTGTCGACACGCGCCTGGTCGAGGTCGGTCATGACGACCGGCACCTTGAGCGAGCGGATGAAGAGCAGCGCCAGCTGGCTGGCCATCAGGCCGGCGCCCACGATGCCGACCTTGCCGACGGGACGGGCGAGGGCCTTGTCCGGGGCGCCGGCAGGACGCTTGGCGCGCTTCTGCACGAGGTCGAAGGAGTACAGGCCGGCGCGCAGCTCGTCGCCCATGAGGAGGTCGGCCAGGGCCTCGTCCTCGGCGGCGAAGGCGGCGTCGCGTCCGGCCGTGCGGGCGGCGGTGACGAGCTCGATGGCACGGTAGGGCGAAGGGGACTTCCCCGCGGTCTTCGCGTCGGCGAGCTGGGTGGCGGCCGCGGCAGCGGCCTCCCACACGGCGGCGTCGTCGCTGACCGGCTCGCGCTCGACCGTCGTCTCCCCGGAGAGGACCCCGGCCGTCCAGATGATCGACTGCTCGAGGAAGTCGGCGCCGTCGAGGAGGACGTCGGCCAGGCCGAGAGAGGCGGCCGCCGGGCCGCTCAGCATCCGGTTGGTGCTCAGCGGGTTCTCGATGATGACCCGCAGCGCCTTCTCCGGTCCGACGAGGCGGGGGAGGAGGTAGCAGCCGCCCCAGCCCGGCACGAGCCCGAGGAAGACCTCCGGCAGGGCGATCGCGGGCACGGCCCTGCTCATGGTGCGGTAGTCGCAGGCGAGCGACAGCTCGACGCCGCCACCCATCGCGGCCCCGTTGACGAAGGCGAAGGTCGGCACCGGCAGGTCCATGACGGCCGCATAGGCGGCGTGGCCGGCGCGGGCGATCTCGAGGGCCTGCTCGCGGGTGGCGACACCCGGGACGCCGGAGAGGTCGGCACCGACGGCGAAGACGAAGGGCTTGCCGGTGACGGCGACCGCGACGATCTCGCCCGCCTCCGCACGCTGCTGCAGGGTCTCGACGACGGCTGACAGGCCGGCCAGGCCCTCGGGACCGAAGGTGTTGGGCCTGGTGTGGTCGTGGCCGTTGTCCAGGGTGATCAGGGCCAGCGTGCCGCCGTCGGCGGGGAGCTGGACGTCCTGGACGAGGGCCCGGGTGACGACCTCGGGGGTGGTGGGGCTCATGCTCGGTCCTCCTTGCCGTAGTCGGCGTGGTGCGGGTTCTCCCAGATGACGGCGCCGCCCATGCCGATGCCGATGCACATGGCGGTCATGCCGTAGCGGACGCTCGGGTCCTCCGTGAACTGCCGGGCGAGCTGGGTCATCAGGCGCACGCCGGAGGAGGCGAGCGGGTGACCGGTCGCGATCGCGCCGCCGTAGCGGTTGACCTTGTCGGAGTCGTCGTCGATGCCGAAGTGCTCGAGGAAGGCGAGCACCTGCACGGCGAAGGCCTCGTTGAGCTCGAAGAGGCCGATGTCGTCGATGCCCAGGCCGGCCTTGGCCAGGGCCTTCTCCGCGGCGGGGACGGGGCCGTACCCCATGACCTCCGGCTCGACGCCGACGAAGGCGAACTCGACGAGGCGCATGCCGATCGGCAGACCCAGCTCGTGGGCCGCGTCCTCCGCGGCGAGGAGGCACGCGGTCGCGCCGTCGTTGAGCCCGGCGGCGTTGCCCGCGGTCACGTTGCCGTGGGGGCGGAAGGGGGTCTTGAGACCGGCGAGCGACTCGAGCGTCGTCTGGGGGCGCGGGGGCTCGTCCGTCGTGGCCAGGCCCCAGCCCTTGTCTGCGTTGCGGGTCGCGGTCGGCACGAGGTCGGGCTGGATCCTGCCGTCCTCGTAGGCCCGGGCGAGCTTGCGCTGGCTGTTGACGGCGAACTTGTCCGAGCGCTCCTTGGTGAGGCTCGGGTAGCGGTCGTGCAGGTTCTCGGCCGTCTTGCCCATGACGAGGGCGGACGGGTCGACGAGCTTCTCGGCGACGACACGCGGGTTGGGGTCGACGCCCTCGCCCATGGGGTGACGGCCCATGTGCTCGACGCCCCCGGCCACGGCGATGTCGATGGACCCGAAGGAGATCGCGCCAGCGACATTGGTCACCGCGGTCATCGCGCCCGCGCACATGCGGTCGATCGAGTAACCGGGGGTCGTGGTGGGCAGGCCCGACAGCAGCGCGGCCATGCGACCGAGGGTGAGGCCCTGGTCCCCGATCTGGGTGGTCGCGGCGATCGCGACCTCCTCCACGCGCTCGGGCGGCAGCTGCGGGTGGCGCCGCATGAGCTCTCGGATGCAGTTGATGACGAGGTCGTCGGCGCGGGTCTGGGCGTACATGCCCTTGTCCCCGGCCTTGCCGAACGGTGTGCGGACGCCGTCGACGAAGACGACCTCACGAGAAGTGCGGGGCACGGTTGGCCTCTCTGTCGTGGTGCAGGTGGCCTCAGGCTACTAAGCGCTTGCTTATCTGCCATCAGCTCGTGCAGTGACGCGTCCCACAGGCGGGCAGACAGCCACGTCCTGGAGGGAGCGGCCGGGCAGACACGTCCTCCTGAGGCAGCAACCGGGCAGACACGTTCCCTGAGGAGGTTGCGCAGCAACCGTCTCGAAGGGACGGTCGCACCAGACGCGCAGGTCAGGCGTCGGGGTGGGCGGCGAAGGCGTCGGCGATCATCGGCGCGACGATCTCGCGCTGCCAGGGGCGCACGCCGAGGTCGGCGAGCGCGGAGGCGAAGGCCTCGGGACTGCGCTCGGCAGGCGGCGACCAGATGACCCGGCGGAGCGGGTCGGGCGAGCAGACGTTCTCGATCGGGATCGTGTGCTCCTCGGCGAAGGCGCCGAGGCTCTCGCGCGTCGTCGTCAGCCGCTCGGCCGCGATCGGGTCACGGTTGGCCCACGAGCGTTGCGGTGGGGGGCCGTCCGACTTCAGCGAGGGTGCGGGCAGCTCGTCGTCGCCGAGGTTGCGGGCGCGCTGGACCGCGTCGAGCCAGGCGCGCTGGCTGCGCTGGATCGCGCGGTGGCCCCGTGGCAGGTCGCTCGCGGACTGCGGGTTGGCCAGCGCGATGTCGACGAGGGAGGTGTCGGGGATGACGCGGCCGGGAGAGGTGTCGCGGTCCCGGGCGATGCGGTCACGCTCGTACCAGAGCTCGCGCACGGTCGCGAGGACCCGGGGCTGACGGATCTTGTGCAGACCCGAGGTGCGGCGCCACGGGTCCTCCTTGACGGCCGGCCGCCAGGCGAGCAGCGCCTCGAACTCCTGGCGAGCCCACTCACTCTTGCCCTGCGCGGCCAGGTCGATCCCCATGAGGTTGCGCAGCTCGGTGAGGACCTCGACGTCGAGGGCGGCGTAGCGCAGCCACGGCTCGGGCAGCGGACGCGTCGACCAGTCGACGGCCGAGTGCTCCTTGGCCAGGCTGATCCCGAGGTAGTGCTCGATGACGGCGGACAGGCCCACCCGGGGCAGCCCGAGGAGCCGGGCGCCGAGCTCGGTGTCGAAGATCTGGCGGGGCGACAGGCCGAGGTCCTGCAGGCAGGGCAGGTCCTGGGTGGCCGCGTGC
Organism: Janibacter terrae NBRC 107853; assembly: GCF_001591405.1. GTDB lineage: Bacteria > Actinomycetota > Actinomycetes > Actinomycetales > Dermatophilaceae > Janibacter > Janibacter terrae. The sequence continues at coordinate 129,452 of NZ_BCUV01000006.1, read as the reverse complement.
AGGATCCACTCGCCGGTGCCGATGGCCCGGTCGAGGGGGTCGAGGTCGGGCAGCGTCACCGGGTCGATGAGCCAGGTGCCGGCGCCGTCACGGCGCACCTGGACGAGGTAGGCGCTCTGGCCGTAGCGGTAGCCGGAGGCGCGCTCGGCGTCGAGGGCCACCGGGCCGGTGCCCGAGGCGATCGCCGCTGCGCAGTCGTCGAGCTCGGACTCGGAGGTGATGACCGGCGGCACCCCGTCGGCGGGGGCGGTGAGGACGGGGAGCGGGGCCTCCTCGGCGGAGCTCCCGTCCGGTGCGGGCGGCTGGCTCAACGACGCCGCCCCGGGAGGGCCACCACTCCGGGCGGCAGGGGCGGCAGGCCCCCGACGGTGGCGAGCATGTCGATCCAGGCGAGCAGGTGGGTGCCGACGGAGGCGTCGGCGGGACTCCACGACGCACGGATCTCCATCTCGACGCCGACCTCCCGGTCCTCCAGGTCGCCGAAGGACTCCGACACGACGTGCGTGACGGTGCCCGCGAGGTTGGCGTCGCCGACCCCGTGCGCCTCGAGCGCGTCGGTGAGCCAGGACCAGCCGACGGCACCGAGCATCGGGTCACCGGCGACCTCGGCCTCGAGCTCGGCCCGGGCGAAGGTCACGACCCGCCACGGACCGCCCCAGGGCTCGGGCTCCGCCGGGTCGTGCAGCAGGACGAAGCGTCCGGTCGCGAGGTCCTCGCCGTCCTCGGAGTCGACGATGTCGGCGGTCATCGCGACGGCGTCGGGGGCGAGCCGGGTCGGCGCGGGCACCTCGGTGAGGCGGACCTCGGGGCGCAGGCGGGTCTCGTGCAGGCTCCGCAGTGCGCGGGCGAAGTCCGGCGACGGTGCGTCGGAGATCTCTCGGGTGGCCACCTCGTGAGACTAGGTCGCGCGGGGCCGTTCGCGCGGGAGGGCACGCCGAGGGGCGGCGACGAAGGGGGAGACCCCCCTTCGTCCTGCGGTCACCGTGGGAGGATGCGAGCGTGACCACCACTGCCTCGCCCTCCGACAGCCCCCTCGTCCGCGCGGCGCGTGGCGAGTCCGTGCCCCACACGCCGGTGTGGTTCATGCGCCAGGCCGGGCGGTCGCTGCCCGAGTACCGGGAGATCCGTCGCGGGACGGACATGCTTCAGGCCTGCCGCACCCCCGACCTCGTCACCGAGATCACCCTGCAGCCGGTCCGCCGGCACCGTGTCGACGCGGCGATCTTCTTCTCCGACATCGTCGTGCCGCTCGAGGCCACGGGCATCGCCATCGACATCGAGCCGGGGGTCGGGCCGGTACTCGACCAGCCCTTCGAGTCCCGCGCCGACCTCGACCGCATCCCCGAGCTGACGCCGGAGATGATCCCGGACATCACCGAGTCCGTCCGGCGGATCGTCCTCGAGCTCGGTCCGACGCCGCTCATCGGTTTCGCCGGGGCGCCCTTCACCCTCGCCTCGTACCTGATCGAGGGCGGGCCGAGCAAGAACCACGAGCTGACCAAGTCGCTCATGCACGGGGACCCGCAGCTGTGGAACGACCTGTGCGAGCGCCTGACCCAGATCTCGACCGCCTTCCTCCAGGTGCAGGTCGAGGCCGGCGCCAGCGCGATCCAGCTCTTCGACAGCTGGGCCGGGTTCTTGTCCAAGGCCGACTACCGCAGGTACGTCCTACCGCACAGCCGCGCCACGCTCGCCGCCCTCGCCGACTCGGGTGTGCCGCGCATCCACTTCGGCGTGGGGACCGGTGAGCTGCTCCCCGACATGGCCGGCGCCGGGACCGAGGTCATCGGTGTCGACTACCGCGTCAACCTCGCCGAGGCCATCGAGCGGGTCGGCAGCACCCACCCGGTCCAGGGCAACCTCGACCCGGCGCTGCTCTTCGCCCCCTGGGAGGTCGTCGAGCGCGAGGTGCGGCGCATCCTGCAGGAGGGCCGCGCCGCACCCGGTCACATCTTCAACCTCGGCCACGGGGTCCTGCCCGACACCGACCCGGTGGTCCTCACCCGCGTCGTCGAGCTCGTGCACGACGTCAGCGCGCGGTAGTCCCCGTCAGTCCCGGCCGGCGGGCGCGGCGACGCAGCCACCACACGAGCGGGCCGCCGAGCACCAGGCCGGTCACGGCGAAGGGGGTCACCGCGCCCAGCACGGTCGCGCCCACCTCGAGCGCCGAGGTGAAGGCCCGCCAGCCGTCCTGCAGGCCGGCGCCGAAGCCGGTCTCGTCCTCGGCCGGTCCGTCCGCAGGAGGCGGCTCGGTCGACAGGCTCACCGTCACGGGGGCCGTCGTCGTCCGCCGCTCCAGGGCCGTGCGCTGGCTGACCATCGACTCGAGGTCCGCCTCGCGCGTGGACAGCTCGTCCTCGAGCGTGACGATCTGGCTCAGGTCCTCGGTGGAGGCGATGAGCTTGCGCAGGCGCTCGACCGACCGCGTGAGGGTCCGCACCCGCGAGGACGTGTCCGTGTACTGCGAGCTGAGGTCCTCGGCCGTGCTCGTGCGCTGCGTGACGTGGCCGACGTCGGCGAGCGTCGTCATCGTCGCGTCCAGCTCGGCGACGGGCACGGTGACGGTGATCTCGGCCCAGGCGCGGCCCCCTTCGTCGGTCGCGGCCCGCGAGTCCTCGGACGAGACGTAGCCCTCGACCTCGCTCGCCGCCGAACGCACCTTGGCGCTGGCCTGCTCGACGTCCTCGACGGTGATCGACATGCGGGCCGTCCGCGCGACGTGGGCGTTGCTCGGGGCCTTGTAGCTGCCGGCGTTCCTGACGTCCTTCGCGGCCTCGCCCGACCCGGCTGCGGAGTCCGACGCCGCGCTCGCCCCACTCTCCGGCCCGACGGCGTCGCCGCCCTCGGAGCCGCCGGCGCTGCAGCCGGCGAGGGCGATCCCGCCCGCCGCCACGAGTGCCGCCCAGGTCCTCGTCTGCGTGGTCCTCATCGTGCTGCCCCCTGCTGCTGGCGCGGTCGGGCGGTCCCGACCGTCTCGTGCCTCAGACGCGACGAGGGCACCGATCGGTTCCATCTGCGCGGGTGGGAGACTCGGGGCATGGGTTCGCGTGTCGTCGTCGTCGGTGGGGGCCTCGCCGGGCTGGCCACGGCCCACCACCTCCTGTGGGCGCGACCCGACCTCGAGCTCACCCTCCTCGACGGGGGCGACCGCCCCGGCGGCAAGGTCCGTCGGGCGGAGGTCGGGGGAGTGCTCGTCGACGTCGGTGCCGAGTCGGTCGTGGCCTCGAGCGCCGCCGCGCGCGCCCTCTTCGCCGACCTCGGTCTCGCCGACCGGGTCGTGCACCCCGAGCCCGTCCCCGCCGCCATCTGGTCGCGTGGCGCGCGGCACGCCGTGCCCGGCCGCAGCTTCCTCGGCGTCCCCGGCCCGGAGACGGATCTCGCCGGCCTGCTCGACGAAGGGGAGGTCGCCCGCGCCGCGCGACCGGCTCCCTTCGTCCTCGACGCCGACGACGTGAGCGTCGCCGCGTCCGTGGGCGCCGTGTACGGCCGGGCGGTCGTCGACCGGGTCGTCGAGCCGCTCCTCGGGGGCGTCTACGCCGGCCGGGTCGACCGGCTCTCCCTGCGCGCGACCATGCCGGTGCTGTGGGCCGCGATGAGTGAGGGGCTGGCGATGCCCGAGGCCGTCGCGTCGCTGCTCCCACCCGCCGACGCACCCCCGCGCCCGCGCGTGATGGGACTCGTCGGGGGCATCGGCACGCTCGCGGACGCCCTGGCACGCAGCGTCACCGACGCCGGTGGGCGGATCGACAGCGGTGCCCTCGTGCGCCGCATCCGCCGCACGAGCACCGGCTGGCAGGTCGTCGCCGGCGCGACCAAGGCCCCCGTGGTCCATGACGCCGACGCCGTCGTCCTCGCCGTGCCGGCCGCCCCGACGGCCCGCCTGCTCACCGACCACGCCCCGGCAGCCGCCGCTGCGCTCGCAGGGATCGAGTACGCGTCGATGGCGGTCATGACCTTCGCGCTGCCGCGCGCCGGCGCCCCCGACCTGCCGGGGAGCGGGTTCCTCGTGCCGGCCGTCGACGGGCGCACCATCAAGGCCAGCACCTTCGCCGCGACCAAGTGGGCATGGGTCGGCGAGGCGAGCGAGGACGTCCTCCTCCTGCGCGCCTCAGCCGGCCGGGCCGGCGACGTCGCCGCGCTGCAGCGCGACGACGACGAGCTGACCGCGATCGCCCTGACCGAGATCGGCGCGGCCGTCGGCGCACCCCTGCCCGAGCCCGTCGACGTCCACGTGCAGCGCTGGGGCGGCGGGCTGCCGCAGTACGACCTCGGGCACACTGACCGGGTCGCCGCAGTGCGCGCCGCCGTCGCCGCCCTGCCCGGGCTCGAGGTCGCCGGTGCCGCCTACGACGGCGTCGGCATCGGCGCCGTCCTCGCCGGCGCAGCCGCGACCGCCACCACGGTCCTCGACGCACTGCCCCCTTCGTCCACCACCCGACAGGAGTCCGCATGACCACCCGGCCCGCACCCGAGAAGCCCACCCGCGAGCAGCTCGAGGCGATCAACAGCAGCATCCACTACGCGATGTTCTCCGCCTTCGCGCTCACCACCCCGCTCGGCGACACCGACCGGGATGCGCTCGTGCAGGAGGTCGAGGCCCTCTTCGCCGAGGTGACCGACGGCGGCGTGCGCATCCGCGGCGTCTACGACGTGGGTGGCCTGCGCGCCGACGCCGACCTGCTGGTCTGGTGGCACGCCGACGAGATCGAGCTGCTCCAGGACGCGTACAAGCGGCTGCTGCGCACCGAGCTCGGCGCCCACCTCGAGCCGGTGTGGTCCAACGCGGCCGTGCACCGCCAGGCCGAGTTCAACCGCAGCCACGTCCCGGCCTTCATGGCCGGCGAGGAGCCGCGCGACTACGTGTGCGTCTACCCCTTCGTGCGCTCCTACGACTGGTACGTCCTCGACGACAAGGACCGCCGCTTCATGCTCGCCGAGCACGGCGCGATGGCCAAGGACTTCCCGGACGTGCGTGCCAACACCATCCCCGCCTTCGCCCTCGGCGACTACGAGTGGATCCTTGCCTTCGAGGCCGACGAGCTGCACCGCATCGTCGACCTGATGCGCGAGCTGCGCGCCTCCAAGGCCCGCCTGCACGTGCGCGAGGAGATCCCCTTCTTCACCGGCCCGCGGGTGAGCGTCTCGGCGCTGGTGGGTGGCTTGCGCTGAGGGGGGCGCCCCACCTGCCCCAGGATTCTCGGGTCACCCGATAAACCTCGCCTTCGCAAGAGTTTGAAACTCTTGCGAAGGCGAGGTTTCTCTTGCTGAGGCACAGCTGCGTCGCTCGATCCACATCCGGGCACTGCGAGCGGCGACTGTCCCCAGCCCGAAGACCGGCCGGTCAGGTCCTGGTCGGCGACATCAGGGTGAGCCCATGATCGACGTCACCGAGACCCCCTTCGCGCAGCTGCTGACACTGCCCGACGGCATCTTCACGCGGCAGGAGGCGCTGGGCGTCGGCCTGCGCGACGAGGTGCTGATCGCGGGCGTGCGCCGCGGAGTCATCCGTCGCCTCTGTCGTGGCGCGTACACCTCACCCGGGGCACGGACGAAGGGGGAGGAACGTCGCCTGCTCGCCCGGGCGGCCCTGCGAATGTACCCAGACGCGGTCCTCGTCGGTGTCACCGCGGCGGCCGCCCACGGGATCCCGCTCTTCGAGGTGCCCGTCGTGCCTGCCGACCTGGCACGCCCGATCCAGCGGGAGGCGAGTACCCGACACATCCGGCTACGCCCCCTGCGTGACACACCCCTGGACACGCCCTGGGGACCGGCTACCGACACGGCGACGGCGCTCATCCAGATCTGTCTGGACCACGGGGTCCTGCCGGGGGTGGCCTCGATCGACGCAGCCCTGAACGCGCAGAGGGTCGACGTGCAGCAGCTGCAGACGGCGTTCGAGCGGGTGTCCGGGTGGCCGCACGCCGGACGGGCCCGGTGCGCGTTGGCGTGGTCCGACGGTGACGCGGAGTCGCTGGGGGAGAGCGTGACGCGGGCGATCCTCCTCGGGGCCGGCTTCCGGGTGGTCTCCCAGCTGCCCATCGCCGATCGCGACGGGGTGGTGTTCGCCCGCGTCGACCTGGGCATCGAGGACACTCCCGTGCTCCTCGAGTTCGACGGCAAGGTCAAGTACAGCGACGGCGGGCCGGACGCCCTCTTCAGGGAGAAGAAGCGTGAGGACCGCATCCGCGCCCGTGGCTACATCGTCATCCGCGTGGTCTGGGCCGATCTGTTCCACCCGGAACGGATCATCCGTGCCGTCATGGAAGCGCTCGCCCGGGTCGCGTGAGCGCTGGGCAAGAGAAACCTCGCCTTCGCAAGAGTTAGAAACCCTTGCGAAGGCGAGGTTTATCGGGTGACCCGAGAATCCTGAGGCGGGTGAGGCGTTCGCTCAGCCCTGAGCGGGCCGCAGCGTCATCGAGATCGAGTTGATGCAGTAGCGCTGGTCGGTGGGGGTGTCGTACCCCTCTCCCTCGAAGACGTGACCCATGTGGCTGCCGCAACTGGCGCAGCGGACCTCGATGCGGGGGCGGCCGGGCAGGGAGTCGTCCTGGATGTACTCCACCCGGTCCCCGGCGAGGGGGGAGTAGAAGGAGGGCCAGCCGCAGTGGCTCTCGAACTTGGTGTCGGAGGCGAAGAGCTCGCTGCCGCAGGCACGGCAGGCGTAGACGCCCTCCGTCTGGGTGTCGGTGTACTCACCGGTGAAGGGCCGCTCGGTCCCCGCTGCGCGCAGCACGGAGAACTCGTCGGGGCTGAGCTCGGCCCGCCACTGCTCGTCGGTCTTGGTGACCGCGTAGTCGCGGTCGGTGGGCTCCATCATGCGAAGGCTCCTTCTGGCTGGGTGCGTCCATCATGCAACGACGTGGCCCCCGCAGAACTTCCGGGGGCCACGTCGCGCCCGGTCACCTCTTGAGGTCCAGGTGCACGACCTGCGGGTCGTGGTCGCTGTCCTGGTCGGCGAAGGGGGAGTTGGTGTGCACGATGTCGTACGTGAACGCGGGGCGCGTGCCCCGGCCCGTGCCGCTGCCGCTGCCGCTGCCGTCGAGCGTCGCGAGCGCCGGCGAGAGCAGGATGTGGTCGAGCACCTGGCTGTTGCCCTCGTAGACATAGGTCCACTGCTCGTGCTCGGGCAGCGTCCGCGGCAGGTCGGTCATCGCCGTCGGGCCCGAGCCCTCGAGGATGTCCGTGGTCTCGCTGAACTCGAAGTCGTTGACGTCACCGGCGACGACGAGCTTCGCGTCCGGGTCGGCGGCGAGCAGGTCGTCGGTCAGCGCGCGGACCTCACGGGCCTGCGCGTGGCGGTCGTCCTCGCTCGAGCGCACCGGCTGCTGCCAGCGACCGAAGAGCGGGTCGTCGCCCCCCTTCGAGCTGAAGTGCACGGCGGCGACGAAGACGCGCTCGCCGCGGTACCGGTACTCGGCGATGAGCGGCTTGCGGCTGCCGTCGAAGGCGGGCGAGGACGGCGCGATGCGGCCGGGGGACTCGGTGAGGTAGGCGCCCTTCTTGTCCGTGCCGACGCTCGTGGCGTGGTCGGCCGCACCCCTGCTGCGCTGGACGAAGTCGATGTCGCGGTCGGTGCGGTGCAGCAGGACGTTGCGGATGTTGCCGCCGGGCTGGCCGCCGTCGGCCTTGTCCTGGGGGTCGACCCAGTGCGCCTCGTAGGTCGGGCCACCCTGCGCCTCGATGGCCGCGATGAGCTTGTCCGTGGTCGCCGTCGAGTCGACGGTGCCGTCGTCGGCCGGGCCGCTCGCGTCCTGGACCTCCTCCATCGCGATGACGTCGGGGCTGCGCAGGTTGTCGACGACCTGCCCGGCGAGCCGGTCGAACTTGTCCTGCGGGTTCTGCGGCGCGAGGTTCTCGACGTTGAACGCGGCGACGGACAGCTCGCGGTCGTGCTGCTGCGGCGCGACCTCGCGCTCGAGGCCGCCGTCGGCGACCGTCGGGACCTGCGTCGCCAGCAGCTTGACGTTGGCGAAGGAGTAGTCGAGCGGTCCGGCGACGAGACCGGGGAGGGTGTCGCGCACGTCGGCGTCCGGGAGCGATCCCGCGGGCAGCAGGGCGTCGTCGACGAGGACGCGCATCGCGTTGGGGTGGTCGTAGCCGGAGTACAGGACGCCGCCCGCCTCGGTGCGGGTCGCGTCGACGCCGGAGCCGGGGACGACCGGGATCTCGTAGCCCGTCGGGCCGACGACCTGGGCGTCGCGGACGCCGACCTGCATGCCCTCCATCGACTCGTAGAAGTCGATGGCGTCGCGGTCGGGGCGGAAGTCCGCGTCGTCGTACTCGACGCTCTTGGGGTCCTCGGCGTCGACCGTCTGCTGCGGTGCGGTGCGGTCCTCGCCGAGCACGACGGGGACAGGGACCTCACCTCGGCCGGTGACGGTGACCGCGGGGGAGACGATCTCGGTGGTCGTCAGGTTGTCCCAGCCACCCGAGCCCCCGGGACGGAACTCGTCGACGAAGCCGTCGACGCTCACCGTGTCCCCGACGGCCACCGACGGGGCGGAGCGGGTGTAGGTGAGGATGCCCTCAGAGGTCGCGGCGTCGTCGTCCGGCGTGGTGCTCTGCATCCAGAACCCGTTGCGCGAGACCGCCGTGACGACTCCCTCCACCTCGTTGACGGCGGTGCCGTCGAGCTCGCTGAGGTGGTGGCTGCCCTGGATCCGCGCGATGGTCTCCGGCTCGTCGACCGGCGGCTCGCCGCCGTCGTCGGGCTCGCAGACCACCGGAGCCGTGCTGGAGCTCTGCGGGGTCGGTGCACCGACGACGAAGTCGGCCGCGTTGTTGTCCGTGTCCGTGCAGATGTCCCGGCGCGCGACCGAGGTCGCGTTGTTCGTCGCGTCCGCGGAGGCGCCCTCGGCCGGGCTGGCCCCGCCCCAGCCGAGGCGGTCCACGACCTGCCCGTCGGGCCCCACGACCTCGACGCGCGCACCGGAGGAGGACATCGCGACGGTGCCCGTGGCGTCCGCCGTCGGCAGCGGCAGCGCGGTGCCGCTCTGGTTGGCCCCGTCGGCCTGCTTGACGAGGTAGCGCCCGCCGGCGACGACCGTGCCCGACAAGGGCGTGGTCTGCGCGGTGGTGCCGCTCGCCGAGTAGTAGCGCAGCGTCCAGCCGGTGAGGTCGACGTCGCTCTGCGCGCGGTTGGCGAGCTCGACGAAGTCGCTTCTGTGGGTGGCGCCGGAGTTGCCCCCGCCCCCGTAGGCCTCGGAGACCACGAGGTCGGGCGAGGCGGCGGACGCGCTCGGCGCGACGACGGCCAGCCCGGTGAGGGCGAAGGGGGCGAGGGTCAGGGCCGCGAGGGCGCGGCGTCGACGAGAGGGCATCTGGGCGGGCTCCTGGGAGGGATGGGGTGTGGCCCCCGCGACCCTAGGCCGCGCAGGTGCTGCGCGCAGCGCGACGAGGTGAACGTCGGACGTCCATCTCACCGCGCGGCGGTGACCGCCGTGGCCCCCGCGCTGCGAGGAGGGATCCCGACGAGGAGACTCGTGCCCGTGACCGACCAGCCCCGACGTCGTCCCCGACGTGCCCGCTCCCTGCTCGCCGCCGTCGCGGCACTCGCCCTGCTCGTCGCCGTGGGCGGCTACTGGTGGACCCACCGCGACGACGGCACGGATGCCGCGCGCGAGCTGGGTGACCGGGTCGCTGCCGACCTCGCCGCCGGTCGCGTGCCCGCGGCCCTGCAGGTCGATGACCGGACGACCGCCCAGGAGGATCTCGACGACGTCCTCGCCGGGATGGGGCGGCTGCGCCCCGAGGTGGACGTCACCGACGTCGCGGTCCCCGACGAGGGCGACGCCGCGACCGTGCGCCTCGACGTCTCGTGGACCGTCCACGAGGGCAAGGAGCCGTGGCGGTACACCTCCGACCTGCCCCTCACCCGCTCCGGGGAGACGTGGACGGGCGACTGGGCCCCGAGCGTGCTCGCTCCCGACCTGGCCGAAGGGGAGGTCCTGCGCGCCTCGCGCGTGGTCGCCGAGCGCGGCGAGGTGCTCGGCGACGGCGGCGACAGGATCGTCACCCCGCGGGCGGTCGTGCGGGTCGGCATCGACCGGGGCCGGGTGCCGGCCGGGTCGGCCGGCGAGTCCGCCGAGGCGCTCGCCGAGGCAGCCGACGTGACGGTGGCTCCCTTCGTCCGGGCCGTGGAGTCGGCCGGCGACGAGGCCTTCGTCGAGGCGATCGTCCTGCGCGCCGACGCCCGGGAGCTCGACGCGGTGCGCCGTGCCGTGCCCGACATCGAGGGTGCCCGGCTCATCGACGGGACGATGGACCTCGCCCCGTCCTCCGGGTTCGCGGCCCAGGTCCTCGGCCGCGTCGGCCCGGCGACCGCCGAGGTCATCGAGGCGGACCCGCAGGTGCGCGAGGGCGACGTCGTCGGGCTGAGCGGCCTGCAGGCCTCGCGCGACAAGCAGCTGCGCGGCAGGTCCGGCTTCACCGTCGAGGCCGTCGCCGAGGACGGGACCGCGCGCGAGCTGCACCGCGTCGACGCGGTCGACGGCACGGACCTGCGCACCACCCTGAGCATCACCCACCAGGCGGCGGCCGAGGACTCGCTGGCCGACCTGCGCAAGGCCGGGGCGATCGTCGCCGTCCGACCGTCCGACGGGCACGTCCTCGCGCTCGCCAACGCGGAGGGCGGCGGAGGCCAGACGACGGCGACCCTCGGGCAGTACGCGCCCGGCTCGACCTTCAAGCCGGTCACGGCCCTGGCCCAGCTGCGTGCCGGCGCGACCCCGCGCACACAGCTCGACTGCCCGCGCACGATCGAGGTCGACGGGCGCGAGTTCAAGAACCACGACGACTTCCCCTCCGGCCGCAACGGCGCGATGAGCCTCCAGGACGCACTCGCCACCTCGTGCAACACCGCTCTCATCGGTGCCCGCGACCGGCTCCCGGCCGACGGGATCGGCTCTGCCGCATCGGCGCTCGGCATGACCCAGCGGCCCGCCCTCGGCGTCCCCGCGGCCATGGGTGAGGTGCCCTCGGCCCCCACGGGCACCGAGCTCGCGGCCACGAGCATCGGCCAGGGGGAGGTCGTCGCGACGCCCCTGTCGATGGCGACCGTCATGGCGAGCATCGTCGCCGGTCACCGGGTCGCCCCCGTCCTGCTCCCGGGCCGCGCCAAGTCGCCGGCGAAGGGCGGCTCCGTCACCTCCGCGGAGGCCGATCAGCTGCGTCGGATGCTGCGCGCCGTCGTCACGGACGGGTCGGCCACCTTCCTCGCGGACAACACGGGCGGTCCGGTCATCGCCAAGACCGGCACCGCCGAGTACGGCTCGGACTCGCCCCCGCGCACGCACGCCTGGATGATCGTCGCGCAGGACGACCTGGCGGTCGCGGTCTTCGTCGAGGACGGCGCCGGCGGGGCGTCGGTCGCGGGGCCCATCGCCGATCGCTACCTGGAGCTCGTGCGTCGGTAGGGCGAAGGGGGTCCCGCGCGCCTCCCTTCGCCCGCCCGTGGTCCTACGCTGACCGCATGGCCAAGACCCCCGCCGAGATGGTGCCCGCCGGCGACCGGGAGGTGCGCGTCTCGAGCCCCGACCGGGTCATCTACGAGGCGACCGGTCGCACCCCCGAGCTGACCAAGCTCGACGTGTGCCGCTACGTCGCCGACGTCGGCGAGGCGATGATGCGCACGATCGGTGACCGGCCCACGGCCATGGAGCGCTGGCCGGACGGGTGGCGCGAGGGCATGCGGCTGGCGGTCGGGCCGCGGGACAAGGACGCCGACGGCTTCTACCAGAAGCGGCTCCCGCGGGGCGCGCCCGACTGGGTCGAGACGGTCGAGATCGCCTTCCCCAGCGGGCGGACCGCCGACGAGCTGTGCCCCACGGAGCCCGCCGCACTGGTGTGGGCCGCGCAGATGGGGACGCTGACCTTCCACCCGTGGCCGGTGCGCCGGCCCGAGGTCGACCATCCCGACGAGCTGCGGATCGACCTCGACCCGCAGCCGGGGACGAGCTTCGTCGACGCGCAGCGCGTGGCCGACGTCGCTCGCGAGCTGCTCGAGGAGCTCGGGATGCGCGGCTACCCGAAGACGAGCGGCAACCGTGGCGTGCACGTCTACGTCCGGGTCGAGCCACGGTGGTCCTTCGAGGAGCTGCGGCACGCGGCGATCGGCTTCGGCCGTGAGCTCGAGCGGCGCGACGACGGCGTGACGACGGCCTGGTGGAAGGAGGAGCGGGGGAGCCGGATCTTCGTCGACTTCAACCAGAACAACCGGGACCGCACGATCGCCGGCGCGTGGAGCCTGCGCGCCCGCCCCGGCGCCCCCGTGAGCACCCCGATGACCTGGGCGCAGCTCGCGGCCGTCACCGACCCGGCCGAGTACAACCTCACGACCGTGCGCGACCACCTCGCCGAGGGCGACCCGTGGGCGGACATGGACGAGCAGGCGTACTCGCTCGATCCGCTCCTGCAGCTCTGGGAGGACCTGCCCGGCGGCGAGCTGAACTTCCCGCCCGACTACCCGAAGATGCCCGGCGAGCCACCGCGCGTGCAGCCGAGCAAGAAGGTCGCGGAGCACTGGGACAGCGAGGGGAACCGGATCGAGTGACTCAGTCCAGGACCTCGCCCAGGTCGTAGGCCAGCGCCCGGTCGATCTGCTCGAGCGTGCACGACTCGGGCTCGCGGTCGGGCCGCCACCGCAGGAACTGCACGGTGTGCCGGAAACGCGACCCCTCGAGCTGGTCGAAGGCGACCTCGACGACCCGTTCGGGCCGCAGCGGCACGAAGCTCACGTCCTTGGCCGAGGAGAAGCGCGAGCGGTCGGTCTCCGCGTGCTCGACCTCCCCGCTCGCGTCCCGCTTGACGAGCGGCTCGAGCTCCTCGACGAGATCGAGGCGGCGCTGCGCGGTGAAGGCCGCGATGCCGCCGACGTTGAACAGCTGTCCCTCGTGGAAGAGCCCGAGCAGCAGCGACCCCACGCCCTGCCCGGACTTGTGCACGCGGTAGCCGGTGACGACGGCCTCGGCGGTGCGCTTGTGCTTGATCTTGAGCATTGTCCGCTTGCCGGGCGAGTACGGCGAGTCGAGCGCCTTGGCGACGACCCCGTCGAGCCCCGCGCCCTCGAAGCGGGTGAACCAGTCCGTCGCCTCGTCCGCGTCCCGCGTCACCCGCGTGAGGTGCAGCGGCGCTCCCTTCGCCATCCCGTCGAAGAGCGACTCGAGCCGCTCCCGGCGCCGGGCGAAGGGGAGGCTCGTCACGTCCTCGCCCCCCACGGCGAGCAGGTCGAAGGCGATGAGCTCGGCGGGCGTCTCGTCGGCGAGCCTGGTGATGCGCGACTCGGCGGGGTGGATGCGCTGCCCGAGCGCCTCCCAGTCCAGGCGCTGCGCGCCGGGCTCGCCGCTGCGCACGACGATCTCGCCGTCGACGACCGCGCTCCCGGGCAGGTGCTCCCGGATGGCCACGACGAGCTCGGGGAAGTACCGGGTCAGGGGCTTCTTGCCCCGGCTGACGAGCTCGACCTCGTCGCCGTCCTTGCGGACGAGGCAGCGGAACCCGTCCCACTTCGGCTCGTACGAGTAGCCGCCGTCGACGGCGTCGGCCGCGGGGACCTCCTTGACGGCCTTGGCGAGCATCGGGTCGAGGGCCACGTCGGGCAGTTGTGGTGTCACTCGTCACATTCTGCCTGTGGCGCAGGACTTTTGAGACGATGAGCGCGTGAAGAAGCGCACGGTGGCCGAGCGGGCCCTGACCTACGGCGCCGTCGCTGCCGGATCGGCGCTCGCCGGGGCCGGTTCCGTGTGGGTGGGCAGCGCGTCCTACTTCGCCCGCCGGGTCCTCACCCCCGAGCTGGTGCGCCCTGACGACACGGTGATCCACGTCGTCCACACCGACAGCGTCACGCTCTCCGGCGGGCCCGACCTGCTGGTCCCCGGCCGCTACGGACTGTGGTTCGACGGCGGACGCGGTCACGCGCGCATCGGCGGCGTGCTCGAGGTCGACCACCGGCTCCAGCGGGTGCGGCGCCAGCTCCTCGCCGTCGACGAGGGGATCCTCCAGCCGGGCCCGGCCCGGTTCAACAGCTACTACTACGCGCGGGACCCGGAGCTCGACCTCGGGCTGGCCACCGAGCACGTCCACGTGCCCTCCGACCTCGGTCCCATGCCCGCCTGGGTCGTGCCGAGCGAGCACGGGGACGGGTCGCGGTGGGCCGTGCTCGTCCACGGTCGGGGCGCCCGTCGCCACGAGACGCTGCGCGGCGTCCCCGCCCTCCACGCCGCGGGACTCACCTGCCTCGTGCCGAGCTACCGCAACGACGGTGACGCGCCCCAGGGGCCCGACGGCCGCTACAACCTCGGCCTGTCCGAGTGGCGCGACATCGAGGACGCGGTCACGCTCGCGCGGGCCCGTGGCGCCAAGGAGATCGTCCTCGTCGGCTGGTCGATGGGCGGAGCGATCATCCTGCAGTTCCTCGACCGGTCCGACCTGGCCAGCGTCGTCTCTCGCGCGGTGCTCGACGGGCCCGTCGTCGACTGGGGCGACGTGCTGACCCACCACGCGGACCTGCACCGGGTCCCCTCACCCGTCTCCCGGCTGGGCAATGCCCTCATGGGCCAGCCCTGGGCCCGCAGGCTCGTCGGCGTGTCCGAGAGCGTCGACGTCGCGCGCACCAACTGGGTCAAGCGCGCCGACGAGCTCTCCCACCGGATGCTGCTCATCCACTCGCGCGACGACGAGTTCGTCCCCGTCGGGCCGAGCGAGGCGCTGGCCGCCGCGCGGCCGGACCTCATCACCTTCGAGCCGTGGTCCCTGGCCCGGCACTGCAAGGAGTGGAACGTCGACCCGCGGCGCTGGGACGCCGTGGTGACCGACTTCGTCCGCTAGCGGTCCACGCGCCACAGGCCGAGGAGCGTCCCGCCCTCCTCGAGGAGGTGCCGACTCGACAGCTGCACGTCGAGGTCCGCGCCGTCGAGGATCCGCGGGTGCTCCCCGCGACCACCCCCGACCAGGCGCGGGGTCCACGAGAGCGCGAGCTCGTCGACGAGCCCGGCGGCGACCAGCTCGGCAGCGAGCGTCGGGCCCCCTTCGCACAGGACGTGGGGGCCGAAGGACGACCGGGCGCGCTCGACCACCGTGGCCGGGTCGACGGTGTCCTCGCCGCACAGCCACACGGTCCCGCTCTCGGTGGCGCCGCAGGACGAGCTCGTCGCGAGCACCACGCCCTGCGAGCCGCGGACCGTCTCGGGCAGCTGCGCGGACCGCGAGACGACGACCATTGGCACGCGCGCCGGCCCGTACTCCTCGGCCCGCACCGTCCCGGCACCGATGAGCAGGACGTCGGCGGCCCGGCGCATCGCGGCGAAGCCCCGGTGGTCGGGGGCGGAGTTGATCGTCCCCGACAGGCCGTCACCCCCCGTCGCCGCGCCGTCGAGCGTGGTGACGAAGTTGAGCCGGAGCAGGTCCCCGGTGTGCCCGTAGAGGGCGTCGAGGGTGGCGTCGTCGACCTCGTCACCGGGGGAGCACGGCACCGCCGCGTCGTCCGCGCTGAGGATCCGCATACCCGGCAGTCTGCCGCACGACGCGCCGGGCTGACATGATGCGCAGATGGCCAAGAAGACGTCAGCCACGAAGTCCGGTTCGTCGACCGAGTCGCCGGACACCCCCTTCGGTGACGCCCTGCGCGCGGGCGAGGGCACCGACCTCGGCGCGATCGACCCCCGCAGCACCCCCGGTTTCGACGGGGACAAGGCGGCCGGCCAGGAGGCCCTGGCGGACCTCTCGGACGAGGTCTCGCACCTGCAGGAGCGGTTCTACGCGGAGGCGAAGGGAGGTGGCCAGCGCAGCGTCCTGCTCGTCGTGCAGGGGATGGACACCGCGGGCAAGGGCGGCATCATGCGCCACGTCGTCGGCGCGGTCGACCCGCAGGGCGTGCAGATCCACGTCTTCAAGCAGCCGACGGCGGAGGAGAAGAAGCACCCCTTCCTCTGGCGGATCCGCAATGCCCTGCCCGAGCCGGGCGTGATCGGCGTCTTCGACCGCAGCCACTACGAGGACGTCCTCATCGTCCGCGTCCACGACCTCGTGCCCCGCGCGCAGTGGTCGCGCCGGTACGGCCAGATCAACACCTTCGAGAAGGCCGTCGCCGACAAGGGCACGACGATCATCAAGGTCATGCTGCACATCAGCAAGGACGAGCAGAAGGCGCGCCTCACCGAACGGCTGGAGCGCCCCGACAAGCACTGGAAGTTCAACCCCGGCGACATCGACGAGCGCGGTCACTGGGCGGAGTACCAGGAGGCCTACCAGGCCGTCATCGACCGGACGTCCACGGACGTCGCCCCCTGGTACGTCGTGCCCGCGGACCGCAAGTGGTATGCCCGGCTCGCGGTGATGAACCTGCTCAAGGAGCACCTCACGGACCTCGACCCGCAGTGGCCCGAGGCCGACTTCGACGTCCTCGCCGAGCAGGCCCGGCTCAGGAAGAGCTGACGTCCGAGCGGTCGATCGCGCTCGGCCCGGCCAGCGCGACGAGGCCGGCGTCGAGGGTGCCGAAGGTGTCCCCCTTCGCCCCGCCGAGGCGCGAGGCGACGAAGGCCTCGGCCAACTCCGCGGGGGAGTGCAGCACCATCAGGCTGCCCTGCAGCGTGAGGGCGAGTCGCTCGACCAGCCGTCGGCTGCCCGCCGCGAGCTCGACCGGGTCGACCGACGCCAGCCTGGCGCAGTCGCGCTCGAGGTCGTCGAGCGCGGTGTCGAGCACCGCGATCCGTCCGCGGGCGGCCGACGACTCCTTGAGCAGTGCCATGAGCGCGGCCGGCTCCTTGCCGAGGGCGCGCAGGACGTCGAGTGCGTTGACATTGCCCGAGCCCTCCCAGATCGAGTTGAGCGGGGCCTGGCGGAACAGCCGCGCCATGCCGTGCTCCTCGACGTAGCCGTTGCCGCCCAGGCACTCGAGCGCCTCCGCGACGAAGGGTGCGGTCCGCTTGCACACCCAGTACTTGCCGACGGCGACGCCCAGCCGCGTCAGCTCGCTCTCGCCCTCGTCGAGCGCGTGCGCCAGCCGCAGGCCGAGCAGGGTCGCGGCCTCGGACTCCAGTGCCAGGTCGGTGAGGACATTGCGCATGAGCGGCTGGTCGACGAGTCGCGCACCGAAGGCCGACCGGTACCGCGTGTGGTGCACGGCCCGGGTGAGCGCCGCGCGCATCGTCGCGGCGGAGCCGAGCACGCAGTCCAGGCGCGTCGTCGAGACCATGTCGATGATCGCGCGGACCCCCCTTCCCTCCTCCCCGACGAGCGCGCCCCAGGTGCCGTCGAGCTCGATCTCGGAGGAGGCATTGGACCGGTCGCCGAGCTTGTCCTTGAGGCGTTGCAGGGCGAAGGGGTTGCGCGTCCCGTCCTCGAGGACCCGGGGGACGAGGAAGCAGCTCGGCGCCGCGTCCTCGGCGGTCTTGGCCAGGACGAGGAAGACGTCGCTCATGGGTGCCGAGCAGAACCACTTGTGACCGGTGAGCCGATAGGTCTCGCCGGTGAGCGGGCCGCCGGGACTGCGCACCGCGAGGGTCGAGTTGGCACGGACGTCCGAGCCGCCCTGCTTCTCGGTCATGCCCATGCCGGCGATGGCGCCGGCCTTGGTCTGCACCTCGCGCAGCCCGAAGTCGTACTCGCGGGAGGCGAGCCTGCCCTCCCAGCGTGCGGCCAGCTCGGGGGAGTGGCGAAGGGCGGGGACTGCCGCGTTGGTCATGGTGATGGGGCAGACGTGGCCGGCCTCGACCTGGCTCCAGGTGACGAAGCCCGCGGCCCGGCGCACGTGCGCGCCCGTCCCGACCGGCTGGGTCCACGGGACGGCCGTGAGCCCGGCGCCGGCCGCCACGGTCATCAGCTCGTGCCACGCGGGGTCGAACTCGACCTCGTCGACACGGTGGCCCCACCTGTCGTGCGTGACCAGCCGAGGGGTGTTGCGCTGGGCGAGGTCGGCCCAGCGCCCGGCCTCGTCGGAGCCGGCGCGCACCCCCAGGGCGGTGAGCTAGGCCACAGCCGGCTCGCGCTGCCCGGCCGGGACCCAGCGGTCGACCCCCTCGACGAGGACCTGGTCGGTCGCGAAGACGTCGTGCCCGCCGTAGGGCGGGACCTGGTTGGTGACCTCGTGCGTCGGCATGCGGGCACCCTACGACCCCGATGGGGCGGCCTGCCGGGCGGCTGTTCACCCCCGGTTTGGATTCTGGTGAGACTGTGGGCTAATCTCGCTCAGCGCGGTCACCGCAGTGCGGGGACAGCGAGTGCGGATGTAGCTCAGTTGGTAGAGCGCAACCTTGCCAAGGTTGAGGTCGCCGGTTCGAACCCGGTCATCCGCTCCACGGGCGATTGGCGCAGCGGTAGCGCGCTTCCTTGACACGGAAGAGGTCACTGGTTCAAACCCAGTATCGCCCACCAGCAGGAAAGGCCCCTGACCCGCGGAGACGCCGGGTCAGGGGCCTTCCTCGTGCGTGACGCGCCTGCATCGGCACGTCGCGGAGGTGCTGGCCTCGGCGCCGCCCTGGTCAACCGTGCCGGGATAGGGTCGCGGTATGCCTGACCCGCGGGTCCCGGCACTCCTCCGGGCGGCTCACCCCCTGCCGACGACGGCGGTGACGGTGCTGGCTGCGGTACTTGCCCTCGCGACCCTCTCGGGTCCGGGGAGGGCGGTCCTCGTGACGGCCGCCGTGCTCAGCGGGCAGCTGTCGATCGGTTGGGGCAATGACCTGATCGACGCCCCCCGGGATCGCGCGGTCGGTCGTGTCGACAAGCCGCTGGCGACCGGCGAGCTCCCGACGTCGACCACCCGGGCCGCCTGCGTCGCGGCGCTCGTGGGCACGGTGGTCCTCTCCCTGGCCTGCGGGATCGTTGCGGGGATGGTGCACCTCGTGTGCGTCGCGGCGGGATGGTCGTACAACCTGGGCGTCAAGGCGACAGTGGTGTCCTTCCTCCCGTACGCCATCGCCTTCGGGGGTCTGCCGCTCTTCGTCGCGCTCGTCGAGCCGGGCGCGACACTCCCGCAGTGGTCGACCGTCGTCGCGGGCGCGCTCCTCGGGGTCGGTGCCCACCTGGTCAACGTCCTGCCAGACCTGGTCGACGACGAGGCGACCGGCGTCCGCGGGCTCGCGCACCGCATCGGGCCCCGAGCGGCGACTCTGCTGGCGGTGGGCAGTCTGACCGCGGCGACCGCAGTCATCGCGGTGGGCGCGGGTGCTGTCCCCGCCGGTGTCCTGGTGCTGGTCGTGGCCGCAGTCGTCATCTTGGCTGGTGTCGCCCTGTTCGGCAGCGGCCGGGCGCCGTTCCGCGCGGCGATAGGGATCGCGGTGCTCGACGTGCTGCTGCTCGTGGTCGCCAGATGACGCCGGTGAGCGAGCCGGGCGGCGGGTGGCCCCGGTCGCACCAGCTGGAAGGAGCGGCTGCTGAGGCACCACCTGCGCGCAGCCGCCACCCCGGATCGCGTGCGAGATCTGCTGATCAAGGGCCGGCTGCTGGCCGTCGGTGTGCCGCCGGTGCGCTGGCGGCCAGGTCACCGGCGACCGGCGCCCGGTCGCGCTGGCGACCCTCATGGCGGTCGCTCGTGCTCGGTTGGGAGACTGGACGGTCGATGGGCTAATGTCTCTTCGTGCCCTCGGCGTGAGCAACGCTCGGGGCCGCGCGGATGTAGCTCAGTTGGTAGAGCGCAACCTTGCCAAGGTTGAGGTCGCCGGTTCGAACCCGGTCATCCGCTCGGAAGGTATGACACCTTCGTGGTGGAGTGGCCGAGAGGCGAGGCAACGGCCTGCAAAGCCGTCTACACGGGTTCAAATCCCGTCTCCACCTCGACCATGCAGGACATCTGCATGCACCCGGGCGATTGGCGCAGTGGTAGCGCGCTTCCTTGACACGGAAGAGGTCACTGGTTCAAACCCAGTATCGCCCACCGACCACAGTGACTACTCGACGTCCCCTGCGCGGAAGACGAACCACGCGAGGGACACGAGGAGCGCGGCGAGCGCCGTCAGGACGAGCAGCGGGGGCCACCGCCACGGCTCGATCGGGTACATCGGTACCGCGGAGTACGGCGACAGGTCCTGCAGCCAGACCGGCAGCTCCAGCAGCTCCCCGACGAGCGTCAGCGTGAGCGACAGGACGAAGAAGGCCCACCCCAGCCAGGGCCGACCGACCGCGAGGCCGAGCAGGGCCACCCCGCCGACCACGCCCACTGCGGGGATCCAGCCGAGAGCAGCCGTCATGGCAGACGGCGCGTCGCCACCGCCGGCAGCCCCGTAGCCGATCGAGAGACCGAGCGCGCAGACGATCAGCAGGAACGCGCTGCCGGCCAGGGCGACCCCCGCGATGGCACCGAACCAGCGTGCTCGCGAGACGGCCGTGGCCAGCACGAGCCCGGTGCGTCCTTCGACCCGGTCGTGGTGTGCCGCGGCGACGACGGAGATCGCGAAGGGGGTGACGAGGACGGCGGTGACCGAGAGCAGGGCGCCGATGAAGGACCCGCCGAGCCGGTCGATGAGCTCCTCGCCGCCGGAACCGGCGAGCAGGTCGTCGAAACCCGGGGCCATGGCGCCGAAGGCCAGTCCCATGGCTGCCACACCCACGGTCCACAGGAGCAGGGACGTGCGCTGCAGCCGCAGGGTCAGTCCCCACGGCCCGGCGAGCCGGCTCTGCGCGGGCCCGGGGCGCATGGTGACCAGGCCGGCGCCGAGGTCACGGTGCGAGCGCATCAGCTGCGCCACGGCGACCAGTGCGGCAGAGGTGACGAGGTAGAGGGCGACCACCCACCAGCGGGGCTCGGACCAGGCGCGTAGCTGCGTGTTCCAGCCGAGGGGCGAGAGCCAGGACAGCCAGCCGAGACCCTCGACCGCGTCACCGACCGCCCGCACCGTGTAGGCACCGGCGAGCGCGCCCGCGGCGAGTGCCGAGCAGGTGCGCGCGCTCGCCGAGACCTGGCAGGCCACAGCCGCGACACCCGTCGCCACGACCCCGGTACCGGCCCACACGACGCCGAACCACACCGAGCCGGCCCACGGCAGACCGCCAGCCGTGCCCGCGAGGGCCAGGAGGCACCCCAGCCCGATCGCCAGGGCGGCGCACTCCATCACGGCCGCTGCCAAGGGGGCATCGCGCCCGACGACGGTGCCGCCGACGAGCTCGGCGCGACCGGACTCCTCCTCGACACGCGTGTGGCGTCTCACCACCGCGACGTAGAGGCCGGCGCTGAAGAGGGCGTAGAGGACCGTGAGCTTCGACATCGCCAGCTCGCCCGCGCTGTCGGGGTCGAGGATCGGTCCGTAGAGCGCGAGCAGCCCGGGCTGGCCGTTGATCTCGGTGGCCAGACGGACGCGCTCCGCGCTCGAGCCGAACAGCGCCGTCGTCGCACTCGCCGAGGCGTAGGTCATGACCACCAGGACGGCCACCCACCCCGGGACGAGGACCCGGTCGCGTCGCACCGCCTGACGCAGCAGCAGCGGAGCACCCGTCAGGGTGCTCATCGGTAGACCTCCAGGAACAGCTCTTCGAGGCTCGCATCGGACGTGGCGTGCTGGGTCAGTCGCAGCGAGGGGAGCGTGCCGGTCTCGACCGTGCGGCCCTCACGGATGATCGTGACCCGGTCGGCCAGGCGCTCCACCTCGCTGAGCACGTGGCTGGAGAGCAGTGCCGTGCCGCCACGGGTACGGTGCTCGGCCAGGCACTCGCGGAACACCTGCTCCATGAGCGGGTCGAGGCCGCTCGTCGGCTCGTCGAGCACGAGCAGGTCGGTGTCGACGGCCAGCGCCGCCACGAGGACGACCTTCTGCCGGTTGCCGCGCGAGTAGGCCCGCCCCCGCTTGCGCAGGTCCAGGCGGAAGCGCTCCACCAGCTCGTCCTTGCGACTGGCCACCGGGTCCACGCCGCGCATGCGCAGCAGCAGGTCGAGCGTCTCGCCACCCGAGAGGTTCGGCCACAGCGTGACGTCACCCGGGACGTAGGCGAGCCGGCGGTGCAGCTGCGGGGCCTCGGCCCAGGGATCCCTGCCGAACAGCCGCGCGCTCCCTGCGGTGGGGCGCATGAGACCGAGCACGATCCGCAGGGCGGTCGACTTGCCAGCGCCGTTGGGGCCCAGGAACCCGTGGACCTCCCCGGGACGGACGGAGAGGTCCAGGCCGTCCAGCGCCCGGACGTGGCCGAAGGTCTTGACCAGGGCGCTGACGTCGATCACGGGGTCACCCATCGCACGCCCTCCCTCGTCACCCGTTGCCGGCGATGACGTGCAGTCTTCGCCCGCTGGCGCGGCGGCTGTAGGGCCCTTGGTCCCTCGTCACCGCCCGGGGCCTACCTCGCGGCCACGCGCACCAGCTTGCGGTTGACGAACTCGTTCATGCCGTCCGAGGCGAGCTCTCGGCCGTAGCCGGAGCGCTTGACCCCGCCGAAGGGCAGCCCCGGCATGGTCGTGCCGTGCTCGTTGACGTAGGCCATGCCGACGTCGAGCCGGGCGGCGACCTCCGCGGCCCTGTCCGGGTCGTCGCTCCACACCGACCCGGACAGGCCGAAGGCGGAGGCGTTGGCCTGCTCGAGGGCGGCGTCGACGTCGGTCATCCGGTAGACCATCGCGACCGGGCCGAAGAGCTCCTCGTCCCACGCGCGCATGTCGGGAGTGATGCCGGTGAGGACCGTCGGGGCGTAGAAGGCACCCTCGCGGTCGAGGGGCCGGCCGCCGGTGTGGAGCGTCGCCCCCTTGGAGACGGCGTCCTGGACCTGCTCGTCGAGGTCGTCCCGGGCCTGGCTGGAGGACATCGGGCCCATCCGCGTGGCCGGGTCCAGCGGGTCGCCCACGGGTGTCTGCTCGACGTGGCGGGTCAGCGCCTCGACGAACTCGTCGTGGATCTCGTCCGCGACGAACATCCGCTTCGGCGAGTTGCACGCCTGACCGGCGTTGGACAGCCGGGCCCGCGCGGCCGTCTTCGCCATGGCGTCGACGTCGGCGGCGTCGAGCACGATCATCGCGTCGGAGCCGCCGAGCTCCAGGACCGACTTGGTGAGGTGCTTGCCCGCGGCCTCGGCCACGGAGGCACCGGCGGCCTCGCTCCCGGTGAGCGAGACCCCCTGCACACGCGGGTCGGCGATGACGTCCGGGATGAGCCGGCTCGAGGCGAAGAGGTTGACGTAGCCGCCCTCGGGCAGCCCGGCCTGGCGGAGGACCTCCTCCATGAGGGTCGCCGACGCGGCGCAGATCCCGGCGTGCTTGAGCAGGATCGTGTTGCCGAGCACGAGGTTGGGCGCCGCGAACCGCGCCACCTGGTAGTAGGGGTAGTTCCACGGCATCACGCCGAGGAGCACGCCGACCGGCTCCTTGCGGACGATGCTGCGCAGGGCGCCCTGGGCGTCGAGCTCCTCGTCGCGCAGCAGCTCGGGTCCGTGGTCGGCGTACCAGCGGTAGATGGACCCGGCGAGGGCGACCTCTCCCTTCGCCTCCTTGAGCGGCTTGCCCATCTCGGTGGCGATCGTGCGGGCCAGCTCGTCGGCGCGCTCGTCGTACAGGTCGGCGGTGCGGCGCAGGACCTCGGCGCGCTCCTCGGGCGACCGCTCGCGCCACCCCTCGTAGGCGGCGTGCGCGAGGTCGACGGCGGCGATCGCCCCGTCCCGGTCCACCTCGTCGAAGGTGCGCTCGACCTCACCGGTGGCAGGGTTCTCCGTGCGGTAGCTCGACATGGGTGCCTCTCGTGCTGGGTGTGTCCGGACCGGGTGGGCCTACCCGGTCCGTCCTCGCTCATGCGCGAGGGACTGCTCGGTGATGCCGAAGCGCGCGTGCAGGCCCTTCATCCAGCGGGGCGCCCACCAGTTCCACTCGCCGAGGACGGACATGGTCGCGGGCACGAGGAGCATGCGCACGAGCGTGGCGTCGATGAGGATCGCGAGGACGAGCGCGACCCCGGTCTCCTTCACGGCGAGGACCCGCGCGAGCACGAAGCCCGAGAAGACGATCACCATCAGCAGCGCCGCGCTCGTGATGATCCTGCCCGAGCGCTGCAGGCCCAGGCGCACGGCGTCGTCGGTGGGGTGCCCGCGCTCGTGCAGCTCGACGATGCGCGAGAGCAGGAAGACCTCGTAGTCCATCGACAGGCCGAAGCCGAAGGCCAGCACGAGGACCGGGATCGAGACCTCCACCGCGCCGACGGAGTCGAAGCCGAGCAGCCCCTCGAGGTGGCCGTCCTGGAAGACCCAGACGAGGACGCCGAGCGAGGCGCCGAGCGAGACGATGTTCATCAGCAGCGCCTTGACCGGCACGACGACCGACCCGGTCATGAGGAAGAGCAGGACGAAGGTCGCGAGCACGACCGTGCCCACGGCGAGCGGGGCGTTGTCGACGATGGAGGCGGTGAAGTCCCCGAGATCGGCGGCCTGCCCCCCGACGAGGGCGTCGAAGGGGGGACGCTCGTCCCGCAGCTGCGCCACGACGTCGCGGGTGCCGGGACCGAGCGGGCCGTCGTCGGTGCGCAGGTCGACGCTGCGGACCGTCTGCCCGTCCACCTCGCCGAGCGTGACCACCTCCGCGGACTCGACGTGCGGGAGGTCGGGGGCGGCCCCCTTCGCCCACGCCCCGACCTCGTCGGCGCCGGCGGTCGTCACGACGCGCACGTCCGGGGCGGCGAGCTCGGGGTAGTCCCGCCCGAGGTCCTCGAAGAACTGCCGCTGGTCGCTGTCGGTCGGCAGCAGCTCGACGCCGGAGGAGGTGACCTCCATGCGCGTGGCGGGCAGGGCCATCCCGACGAGGGCGGCGAGGACGAGGGCGACGACGAGCCACGGTGCCCGCTGCACCATCGCCGCGAGTGAGGCGAAGACGCCGGTGTCGGAGGTGCGCTCGGTGCCGCGCGCGAGCAGCCGGCGCGCCGACAGCGCGCACAGGGCGGGGATGAGCGTCACGGCGACGAGCAGGCAGACGAGGACGACCGACACCCCCGCGGCGCCCGCGGCCCGCATGAAGACGGAGGGGAAGAAGAGCAGGCCGGACAGGGCGATCGCGACGGTCACGGCGGAGAAGACGACGGTGCGACCGGCCCGGTCGACCGTGCGGGCCGTGACCTCGACGACGAGCTCCCGGGAGCCGTCCCCGAGCGGCTGCCCGTCGAGCAGCTCGCGGGCCTCCTCCCGGAACCGGGAGACCACGAGCAACCCGTAGTCGATGCACAGGCCCAGGCCGAGGACGCTCACGATGTTGACGACCGTGGCGTCGAGGTCGATGACGTGCGAGAAGCCCCACAGCGAGCCGAGCGCGCCGCCGATCGAGGCGAAGGCCCCGGCGAGGGGGATGCCCGCGGCGAGGAAGCCACCGAAGACGAGGACCATGACGACGAAGGAGACGGGCAGGGCCAGACCCTCGCCGAGCTTCATGTCGCTCGCCACCTGACCGACGATCTCGTCGATGAGCTGCTTGAGGCTGCCGCGCTGGCTGCTCGTCCCCTGCGACCCGGTGACGATCTCGTCGAGCTGGACGTCGACGTCGCGGCGCACCCGCTCCAGCTCCTCGTCCGAGAGGGAGCTGTCGTACTCGACCACGGTGAGGAAGCCGTAGCGGGAGCCGTCCTCCTCGACGACGAGCGGGGCGCCCTGCGGGCCCTCCACCCCGCCGTCGAGGACGAGCGGGTTGACGACGGACGCGACCCCGTCCATCGCGTGGATGCGTCGGACCGGCTCGGCGACCGCCCGCCGGACGAAGGGGTCGGTGGCGGGGGAGCCGGAGACCATCAGCGTGTCGGTGGCCAGCTCACCGCCGCCGGCGTCGACGACCAGGTCCCGCGCCTGCTGCGCCTCGCCCGGCGTCGTCACGTCGCCGCTGTGGAGCTGGTCGAAGAGCCCCTGGCCGGTGACCCCGCCGAGCGCGAGGGCGAAGGAGACGACGACGAGCCCCACCCAGGTGAGCACGACGGTCCGCGGCCGCCGGCCCGTGAGCGCACCCAGGCGGTGCAGGAGGGTGCGGCGCGGGGCGCGGTGTCGGCTCACCGGGACAGCCTGCCACTGCCGATCGACGCGCTGCGCGTGTCAGGCGCAGGTGAGTGGGTAGGGGCCGTGGATGACACACAACGTCTTCGTCCTGGGTCTGACCCCCATGCAGCGTGAGGAGCTCGGCACCGTCCACGAGACCGGTGGGCTGGAGTTCCACGACCTCCTCGACCACGAGTCCCTGGTCGCGACCGAGGAGATCGACTTCGACGCCCTCCTCGAGCGCGCCCGTGCCGAGCTCGACGCCTTCGACGGGAGCGTCGACGCCATCGTGAGCCACTGGGACTTCCCGACCTCCGTCCTCGGGCCGATGCTCGCCGCCGAGCGGGGCCTGCCCGCGCCCTCCCTGACGAGCCTGCTCAAGTGCGAGCACAAGTACTGGAGCCGGCTGGAACAGCGCCGGGCCGTGCCCGAGGTCGTCCCCGGCTTCGTCGCCTTCGACCCCTTCGCCGACGACGTCGCCCAGCAGATCGATCTCGACTTCCCGTACTGGGTGAAGCCGATCAAGGGGCACTCGTCCAACCTGGGCTTCGAGATCCGCGACGACGCGGACCTGCAGGCGGCTCTCGAGGAGATCCGCGCGGAGATCACCGACGTCGGCGACGCCTTCGACCAAGTGCTGGCGCGGGTCGAGCTGCCCGAGGAGCTGCAGGGACTCGGCGGGTCCGCCTGCCTCGCGGAGGAGATCATCCGGGGCACCCAGTTCGCGCCCGAGGGCAGCGTCTCCCGGGGCGAGTACTCGGTGCACGGCGTCTTCGACATGCTCAAGAGCGAGAGCGGCCTGAGCATCGAGCGCATCGACTACCCGGCTGCCACGGTGCCCGACCACGTCCAGCAGCAGGCGCGGGACATCACCGGTCGGCTGCTCGAGCACATCGGCTTCGACGACGGCTGCTTCAACTCCGAGTTCATGTGGGACGAGGAGGAGGAGCGCCTGCGCCTCATCGAGGTCAACACGCGCATCTCCCAGTCGCACAGCGAGATGTTCACCCTCGTCGACGGCCGGTCCAACCACCAGGTCGCCGTGGACGTCGCGCTCGGCCACGCGCCCAGCATGCCGAAGGGGGAGGGTGACCTCGCCGTCGCCGCGCAGTACGTCGTGGTCCACGAGGGCGACGCGATCGTGCGGGGCATCCCCGACGCGTCGGTGCTCGAGCAGCTCGCCGAGCGCTACCCCGGCACCAAGGTCGACTTCCCGGTCTCAGTCGGGGACCGGCTCTCCGAGCTGCCGCACCAGGACTCCTACCGGTACCTGCTGGCCATCGTCTACGTGGGCGCCCCCGACAGGGAGAGCCTGCGCCGACGGATCGAGGACATCGAGGAGACCCTGCAGTTCGACCTCGAGGACTGCGGCGAAGGGAGGAGCTGACGATGACGATGACGCTCACGGACACGGAGGTCCGTCACGAGGTGCAGATGGAGGAGAACGTCTTCATCCCCCTTCGCGACGGTCACCGGGTGGCCGCGCGGATCTGGCGCCCGGCCGGCGAGGTCGGGCCGCTGCCTGCGGTCCTCGAGTACATCCCCTACCGCAAGCGTGACCTCACGCGCGGTCGGGACGCGGTGAACCACCCGTACATCGCCGCCCACGGCTACGTGTGCGCGCGGGTCGACCTGCGCGGCAGCGGGGACTCCGACGGTGTGCTCGTCGACGAGTACCGCGAGCAGGAGCTCTCGGACGCCGAGGACGTCATCGCGTGGCTCGCCGCGCAGGACTGGTGCGACGGCGCCGTCGGGATGATGGGCATCTCCTGGGGCGGCTTCAACAGCCTGCAGGTCGCCGCGCGCCGCCCCCCGGCGCTCAAGGCCATCGTCAGCGCCTCCGCGACCGAGGACCTCTACGTCGACAACATGCACTACATGGGCGGCTGCCTCCTCGGGGACAACCTCTCCGAGGCGACGGTGATGCTGGCCTTCAACAGCCTGCCGCCCGACCCGGCGATCGTCGGCGACCGCTGGCGGGAGATGTGGCTGGAGCGGCTGCAGGGGAGCGGCCTGTGGCTCGACACCTGGCTGAGCCACCAGCGCCGTGACGAGTACTGGCGGCCGGCGTCGGTCAGCGAGGACTACTCGGCCATCCAGTGCCCCGTCATGGCGGTCGGCGGCTGGGCGGACGGCTACACCAACGCGATCTTCCGCCTGCTCGAGCACGTCGAGGTGCCCTGCCACGGCCTCATCGGCCCGTGGGGCCACAAGTACCCGCACCTCGGGGTGCCCGGGCCGGCCATCGGGTTCCTCCAGGAGCTCGTGCGCTGGTGGGACCACTGGCTCAAGGGCGAGGACACCGGCATCGACGAGGACCCCGCGCTGCGGGCGTGGATGCAGGACAGCGTCCCCCCGCGCGCCGCCTACGAGGAGCGCCCCGGACGCTGGGTCGCCGAGGAGCAGTGGCCCTCGCCGCGCATCACCGAGCGGGAGTTCCGCCTGACCAGAGCCAGCCTCGCGGAGGGCGCCCAGGGCGAAGGGGGGAGCGCCCCGCTCTCGCTCCGGTCGCCGCTCAGCGTCGGCATGTTCGCCGGCAAGTGGGCCTCCTACGCGGCCGTGCCCGACCTGCCGTACGACCAGCGCGAGGAGGACGGCGGCGCGCTCGTGTGGGAGAGCGAGCCGCTGACCGGGACGACCGAGGTCTTCGGCCTGCCGAGCCTCGACGTCGCGCTGAGCGCGGACCAACCGGTCGCCCAGGTCGCCGTGCGCCTGTCCGACGTGGCCCCGACCGGGGAGGCCACGCGCATCACGTACGGGGTCCTCAACCTCACCCACCGCAGCTCGAGCAGCGACCCCGAGCCGCTCGTCCCGGGTCAGCGGTACGACGTGCGGGTGCCGCTCAACGGGGTGGCCCACTCTCTCCCCGCGGGCCACCGGCTGCGGCTGTCGGTCTCCACGTCCTACTGGCCGCTCGTGTGGCCGGCCCCGCGCCCGACGACCCTGACGATCCTGCCGGCCGACAGCGTGCTGCGGGTCCCGGTGCGTCCGCCGCGCCCCGAGGACGGGGACCTTGCCCCCTTCCACGAGCCGGTCACCGCCCCCGAGATCGAGACGACGACGCTCGCCCCGAGCGAGCACGACTGGCGGGTCACGCGGGACCTGGCCACCGACGTCTCGACGCTGGAGATCGTCAACGACCAGGGCGCCTTCCGCATCGAGGAGACCGGCACCGTCGTGCGTCGCTCGACGACGGAGTGGTACTCCTTCCGCTGGGACGACCCGACGTCGGTGCGCGGCGAGACCCGCACCGTGCGCCGTCTGGAGCGCGACGACTGGCGTACCGAGGTCGTCACGACCACCGTCCTCACGTGCACGGAGGATGAGTTCATCATCCGCGCGGATCTCGACGCCTACGAGCTCGACGACGTCCGCGGGCACCGGCGCGTGCACTCCGAGAGCTGGGACCGGGCCATCCCCCGGGACCTCGTCTGACCGAGAAGGAGTCACCATGACCTCTGTGTGGCGCGCCTCCCGCGCAAGCACTCCCTCCGACGAGCCGGTGGAGCGGTGCGACGACGTCGTCGTCGGTGCCGGCATCACCGGGCTGGTGACCGCGCTGCTGCTCGCCCGGGCCGGCCGCGAGGTCGTCGTCCTCGAGGCGCGTGACCCCGGCGCCGTGACGACCGGGCACAGCACCGCCAAGGTCTCGCTGCTCCAGGGCACCCGCTACTCGCAGCTCCTGCGACGGCAGTCCGAGGAGGTGGTCGCGGGGTACGTCGAGGGCAACCGCGAGGGCCGGGACTGGCTGCTGCGGTACTGCGACGAGCACGACGTGCCGTACCAGGTGCGCTCGGCGGTGACCTACGCGGCGGACGACGGGCGCGGTCTGGAGCAGGCGCGGGCCGAGCTCGACGCCGCGTCGCGGATGGGGCTGCCGGTGCGCTGGAGCGAGGAGCTGCCGGTGCCCTTCGAGCACGCCGGGGGAGTGGTGCTCGACGAGCAGGCGCAGCTGGACCCGATGGACCTGCTCGACGCACTCGTCGAGGACCTGCGTGCTCACGGCGGGCGGCTGGTCACCGGTGCCCGGGTCACGGGGATGGGCCAGTCCCTGCGCCCCGTGGTCCGGCACACACGAGGTCGCACCCGCTGCGACCAGGTCGTCCTCGCCACGGGTACCCCGGTGCTCGACCGCGGCGGGTACTTCGCGAAGGTGAGCGCCGAGCGCTCCTACGCCCTCGCGTACGAGCACCCCGCCCCGCCGGAGATGATGCTCATCTCGACGGGTGGGTCGACCCGGTCCGTGCGCGACGCCCCCGGGTCGCGGCTCCTCGTCGGGGGGGAGGGCCACTCCGTCGGCCGCGCCCGCTCGGAGGAGGCGCACCTGGACCGGCTGCGCGCGTGGACCGCCCTGCACTTCCCGGAGGCGGTGGAGACCCACGCGTGGTCGGCCCAGGACTACCGCTCGCACGACGGATTCCCCTTCGTCGGTCCGATGCCGCGCGGCCTCGGTCACGTGCACGTCGCGACCGGCTTCGACAAGTGGGGCATGACCAACGGCGTCGCCGCGGCGCTGGACCTCAGCGCGTCCCTCCTCGGCGGCCAGATGTCCTGGTCGAGCCCCATCCACCGCCGGATCAGTCGGCCGGCCTCCGTCGCCCGCCTCGTCGGCATCAACGCCCGGGTCGGTCTCGACCTCGTCACGCGGGCCGCAGGGGTGGCGCTGCACCCCCTTCGTCCCGGCACGCCGGCAGAGGGCGAAGGGGAGGTCGGCCGCCGGGGCGTGGTCCCCGTGGCGCGCTCCACCGTCGAGGGTCGGACCTGCGCGGTCTCCGCGCTGTGCACCCACCTCGGCGGTGTCGTGGAGTGGAACGACGCCGAGCAGTCCTGGGACTGCCCGCTGCACGGCTCGCGGTTCACCGCGGCGGGGGAGGTGCTCGAGGGGCCCGCGACGCGTCCGCTGCCCGCCCGCGACTGACGCGGGCGGGAGACCCGCACCGGGGTGACGCGCATGTCACGACGTGGCAGGGGTAGTCGGGGAGCCCCCGATCCCACCCGCAGGAGAGATCCATGAGTGCCAAGCAGCCCCACGACGACATCCCCGTCCCCGGCTCGCCGGGGGCCGGTACGCCGGCGGTCGAGGAGCCGACCGAGCCTCGCGAGCCGCTGCCCCCTTCGCCCGACCAGCGGCCGGTCGCGCCGATCTCGCCGACGGGTCGCCCCAGCGGCGCCGAGGGGGACCGCACCCAGGCCGGTGCGTACCTCACGACCGCCCAGGGCGCCCGCGTGCGGGACACCGACCACTCGCTCAAGGCCGGTGAGCGAGGTCCCACCCTGCTCCAGGACCACCACCTGCGCGAGAAGATCACCCACTTCGACCACGAGCGCATCCCGGAGCGCGTGGTCCACGCGCGCGGTGCCGCAGCGCACGGGACGTTCACCGGGTACGGGACCGCGACCGGCGTGTGCCGGGCCGGCTTCCTCGCCGAAGGGGTCCAGACGCCCGTGTTCACCCGTTTCTCGACGGTCGTCGGGTCACGCGGCTCGGCCGACGCGGTCCGTGACACCCGCGGCTTCGCCACGAAGTTCTACACCGACGAGGGCACCTTCGACCTCGTCGGCAACAACATGCCGGTCTTCTTCATCCAGGACGCGATCAAGTTCCCCGACATCGTCCACGCGGCCAAGCCGCACCCCGACCGGGAGATCCCCCAGGCCCAGAGTGCGCACGACACCTTCTGGGACTTCGTCTCGCTGCACACGGAGGCCCAGCACCACGTCATCTGGCAGATGTCCGACCGGGCCATCCCGCGGTCGTACCGGATGATGGAGGGCTTCGGCATCCACACCTTCCGCCTGGTCAACGAGGCGGGGGAGAGCAGCCTGGTGAAGTTCCACTGGAAGCCGCGGCTCGGGGTCCACTCCCTTGTGTGGGACGAGGCGCAGCTCGTCAACGGCGCCGACCCCGACTTCCACCGGCGCGACCTCGCGGACGCCATCGAGGCCGGTGCCTTCCCCGAGTGGGAGCTCGGCATCCAGGTCATGCCCGACACCGAGGAGCAGACCCACGAGGGCATCGACCTCCTCGACCCGACGAAGATCGTGCCGGAGGAGCTCGTCCCGGTGCAGCCGATCGGCCTGCTCCAGCTCAACGCCAACCCGACGAACTACTTCGCGGAGACCGAGCAGGTCGCCTTCCACCCCGGCCATCTCGTGCCCGGCATCGACGTCACCGACGACCCGCTGCTGCAGGGTCGGCTCTTCTCCTACCTCGACACCCAGATCAGCCGGCTCGGCGGGCCCAACTTCGGCCAGCTCCCGATCAACCGTCCGCACGCGCCCGTCAACGACATGCTGCGCGACGGCATGCACCAGAGCGCCGACCATGCTGGCGTCGCGCCCTACCGGCCCAACTCACTCGACGGCGGCTGCCCCTTCCACGCCGGGACGCGGGACGGCGCGCTCATCGAGGTGCCGCAGGCGGTCTCGGGGACGAAGTCCCGGGAGGCAGGTGCCTCCTTCGCCGACCACTTCAGCCAGCCCCGCCTCTTCTGGCTGAGCCTGACGCCGACGGAGCAGGACCACATCGTCTCCGCGTACACCTTCGAGCTGGGGCGCTGCTACGAGCAGGCGGTGCGTGAGCGACAGCTGGCGGCCCTCGCCCAGATCGACACGGACCTGGCCGCCCGCGTGGCGCAGGGGCTCGGCCTGCCCGCCCCGAAGACCTGGGAGCTGGCCGAGGTCGAGCCGAGCCCGGCCCTGTCCCAGCTCGGTGGCCAGTGGCCGGCCGATGGTCGCACCATCGGCCTCGTGGTGGACGAGGACCCCGATCTCGCGGAGCTGGCCGGGGTGCGCGCCGCCATCCACGACGCGGGCCTCGTCCCCCTCGTCATCGCGCCGGTGGGCGGGGTCCTCGGCACCGGGAAGCAGGCCGTCCCCGTGCAGCGCACGCTCCTCACGGCACGGTCCGTGGAGTACGACGCCCTCGTGGTCATGGGTGCCCCGGCCTCGGCGGCGGACCCGCAGTCCGGGACGGACGCGCGGGCCTTCGACCCCTCGGGTGGGTCGGCGGGCCCGGCGATCGACCCCAGGCTGCTGCTGCTCGTCGCCGAGGCCTTCCGCCACGGCAAGGCCATCGGTGCCGTGGGACGAGGTGGCGACGTCCTGGCTGCCCTCGCCACGGACGGCGCCCCGGGAGTCGTCGTCGGGGAGGACCCGGCCGAGGTCTTCGCCCAGCTGCTGGCCCTGCTGGCCGAGCACCGGGTCTGGGAGCGACTCGCCCCCGCGGGGTGACCCGGGCTCAGCCCGCCCGAGTGGCCCCGGCCAGCGGGCCGTTGAGCACCTCGTCGACGATCTCGACGATGGTGCGGGTGCTGTTGATCAGTGCCCCGTAGACCGGCCACGCGACCTGCGGCAGGTCCTCGCGCGACATCTCGTCCGTGAGGGCCTGCAGGCGTGGCAGCAGGCTGGGCTGGTCCTTCGCCGGCGCGGCGATCCGCGCGCCGAGGTCGTGGAGCAACCGGAGCCAGACGTCGCGGAAGTGCGGGTCCCAGTTGTCCGGCTCGATGTGGGAGTTCTCGACGGTGCGAGCCATGGACCGGGTGTGCGTGAAACCCTCGTCGATGCGCCGCAGGAAGTTCTCGTAGGCCGCCGGGTCGATCTCTCGGGACCGCTTGCGCGGGTTGCCTCGCCGTGCCTCACGGGTGTGGCGCAGCAGCCCTCGCGCCTCGCCGACCTGCTCCTCCGCCCGCAGCGTGCGTTCCAACCACGCGGCGGGATCCACGTTCTTGGCGGTCGTCAGGGCGTCGGCCATCTCGTACAAGAGCTCCCCGAGCTCCGTGCGGAGGGCGTCGACCTGGTCCCGAGCGAGACGGTCGTCGAGGGGGGCGAGCACGAGGAGGTTGACGAGGATGCCCAGGGCGACGCCCAACCCGGTGCAGACCACCCGGTCGAGCAGGACCGGAGCCTGCTCGGCCTGGCCGGCGGTGATGACGAAGAGGGCCGTCGTCGCGACCGTGCTGCCCTCGTCGCGGATGGGGCGCACGCGGCCGAGCAGCATGCCGACGAGGAGCGCCAGCCCGAGGGCGGTGGGGGTCTGCCCGACGACCTCGACCGCCGCGTACGAGAGCAGGATGCCCGCGAGCGAGGCGATCATGACCTGTCCGCCGCGGGTGAAGGATCTGAACACCGTCGCGTGGACGGTGAGGAGCGCCGTCCACGGGGCCATGAAGGACTCCTGCAGGCCCAGGACGTGGGCGGCGACCAACCAGGCGAGCACCGCGGCCAGGACCGCCTTGAGGACCTGGGACAGGTCGGAGCGGGTCCGCAGGGAGGTCAGCGTCGGCACGAGGACCGGTCGCGCGCGGACGCGACGGCGTGCGGCACGGTCCTGGTCCACGATCACCTCTGTTGTCTTCACCGATGGGCAGCCACTCCTGTACCCCGTTGCTCGACATGCATGCGGGGTGGACCGCCTTGCCCCGCCGGGTCGTGATTGACGCGATGATCTCCGAGACGCGCGACGACGGGACACCGGTGGCCTACGGCAAGGTCGCGGGCGTCGTCGTCACCGGCAACGAGGACGGTGCGCACCACGTGGTCGCCGAGGTGGCCGGCGCCTTGGGTGACATCGGGTTCACCGTGCCGGGGCAGGCCTGGACCTACCGGAACATGGGGCCCGGTCCCGGGCCGACGTACTCGGAGACCGAGCACGGCCACGCGTGGTCGGAGCGCACCGGTCGGACGATGGCGAGCAACCTCGTCGCGGTCGCGCAGGCCCTGCGCGAGCACCCGGTGCCGGCGCCGCCGGCGTGACCGACGCTCAGTCGCGGATCTCCAGACCGTCGACGAGGCCCTGGGCGACGTCGTGCAGCTTGGTGTTGGTCTCGTTGGAGCGGCGGCGGAGGACCTCGAAGGAGCGGTTGAGGCTCAGTCCGTAGCGCTCCATGAGGATCCCCTGCGCCGCTCCGATGATGAGGCGGTTGTTCAGGGCGCTGCGCAGACCCGAGACCTCGCGGGCCTGCAGGGTCGCGACCGACGCCAGGCGCGCGTACACGACCGCGAGGTCGACGGCGTCACCGTCGAAGCTCCGAGGCTCGCGGGAGTACATGTTGAGGCACGCGAGGTAGGGCTCCTCGATCGCGAGGCGCAGGCTCAGCGAGGAGCGCACGCCGTGCTCCACGGCACCGTCGGACCACCGCGGCCAGCGGTCGTCGGTCGCGGTGTCGGGCACCGACGCGATCTCGTGCTCCTGCAGGACGGACAGGCACGGCCCCTCGTCGAACTCGAACTGGAGGTCGTCGACCCGGGTGGCCGACGGGTCGGTCGTCGCCGCGATCTCGACCGTCCCGTTGCGCCGCACGAAGACACTGCCCATGTCGCAGCCGGGCACGTAGCGTACCGCTTGGTCGACGACCTGCTGCAGCGTCAGGCTCTCCTCGGGCTCCATCGACAGCTGCTCGACGATGTGAGCGAGCTCGACATCCTTCATCCGTGGCACTCCTTCTTCCGGCAATCTCGAAGGGAGTGTGCTTCACGGACGGGGCCTCGCGCCACCTGCGCCTAATAGGTGGTCCAGTGGGCGCGCAGACGTCTTTCCTGCGACGCGGTCAGAGCCCCGCCCAGGCGCACGTGCGGCGCCGCGAGCAGCGTGTGCCGCGTGGTGGGGACGACGAGCTGCCCGCGGACCTCGATCGAGAGGTAGACGGGTATCGCACGATGACGTCGACGCATGCCGCGCACCCGGAGCACCAGCCACTGCACAGCGCCGCTCCGGGCGTCGACGAGGACGTCGTCGATGTCACCGAGGACCCGCCCGTCGATCGTGCGCACACGCCGACCGACATAGCGGTAGAGGACTCGCCTCGGTCCTTGTTCCGGTACGACCATGCTCGGTTCCTTCCGTCGGTCGTCCCTTCGTCTGGAGGCTCACCGGGGGCTACCCGCGCACTGCCGAGGTATGCGGGGATCGGCGCACGGCCTCGGTCCTCTGCATTGCGGCCCCTGCACCTGTGTGGTTGTCTGGACGAACGACACCGGCTCGTGACCGTGGCTGGCGCCTTCTTGATCGAAAGAGGCCGCTCCATGTCCGAAACCACCTCCGACGAACGTTCGTCGGCCCATCAGGACCGTGAGGCTCACGCTGCGGAGATGCTGGCCGCCGCCCGCCGTGAGGCCGATCCCGCCGAGGCCGCGCGGTTGCGGGAGCGGGTCGTGGTCGACAACCAGGGGCTGGCCATCGGCCTCGCCACCCGCTTCGCCGGCCGCGGCATCGAGCTGGACGACCTGGTGCAGGTGGCCATGCTCGGCCTCGTCCTCGCTGTCCGGCGCTACGACCCCGAGCGCGGGTTCGGCTTCACCGCCTTCGCCGCACCGACGATCACGGGCGAGCTCAAGCGCCACTTCCGGGACCACGGCTGGGCCGTGCGCCCGCCGCGGGGCGTGCAGGAGCTGCACCATCGGGTGCGCGAGACGACGACGCAGCTCCAGCAGGACCTCCAGCGCGAGCCGACGATCGAGGAGATCGCGGCCGCAGGGAGTGTCTCGCCGCAGGAGGTACGTTCCGCCCGGGCGGCGGGGGAGCGCTACCGGTCGACGTCGCTGGACCAGCCGGTCCACGACGACGCCGGCGCCTCTCTGGGCGATGCCCTCGCGGACGACGCGGAGGACGTCTTCGAACGGTCGGCGACGCTCATCTCCCTTCGCTCGGCGATGGAGGAGGAGCTCGACGAGCGGGAGCGAAAGATCGTCAGCCTGCGCTTCGGCGCCGACCTGACCCAGCGGCAGATCGGCGAACGGTTCGGCATCAGCCAGATGCAGGTCTCGCGGATCCTCTCGAGCGTCTGTCGGCGGTTGCGAACCCACCTCGAGGTCTGAGGGTGGGCGATGGCCGCCCAGGAGGCAGGACGGGACCGTAGGGGCCTCACGGTCCTGTCGGTCGCGTGGCCTTCACTCGGGACGACGAGGTCGGGCGTCGACAACATGTTCTGGGTCGTCATCACCCGTGAGATCGGTACGGGTCCGTCCCCTGTCGACGGGTGTCTCGGTCCGCGGCGCTGACCTCAGCGCACGGCACGTTCACCAGAGGGCGTGGTCGGTGCCGGCGTTCGCAGCGCGGCCGAGACCATGTGCTGACCGCTGGCGATGGTCTCCTCGAGCGTCGTCGCAGCCGCGTCGAGGTGACCGGACTCCAGGGACCACTTGGCGGCGGCCATGCCCTGGATCAGGGAGTCGGTGACCTCCGCCGCCTGCCGGTGGCGCAGCTGCGAGATCTCCAGCGCCTGTCGCTCCTCCTCGGCGTGGACGAGCCGGTCGGCGGCGTCCCCGATGAGCACCCCGAGGAAGAGCATCGTCCCCACCCGGGACACCCACCCGACCAGCGACGGGTCCACGCCGACGATCCACGTCCACGCGACGACGAGTCCTGCTGCGACGAGGCCGGCGAGCGAGCCGACCCGCGCCCCGAAGGTGAGGGCGAGCATGCTGATCGGGAAGATCAGGAGCATCAGCACCGCGTCACTGGCGTCGCCCAACCACAGGCTGGTCGCGAACACCGCGGAGTACATCGCCGCACTGGTACCGGCCACGGTCGCAGGCCTCGCTCGGAACCACGGGTTCGGTCGGTCCGTCCCTGCGGCTGGAGCCTGTCGCGTGCCCATCCGTTCAGTCTTCCGCGCCGCGGTCCCCACGGGATGGGTCGATGGTCCCGTGACGGCGGTGCGGAGAGCTCCGCACAGGTGTGAGGGGCTGTCTGGCGTCAGACAGCCCCTCGGTCTCCCCGTCTCCCCGCGGGAGAAGCGCCGGTACCGGTGCTGCCTCGTCCCCTGACTGGGCGACACCGGTGCCGGCCTGCTGCCACCATGGCCCCCCTCGGCGACCGTCGACAGGGCCGAAGGTCCCGATCAGCGGGGACCGCCCGAGGCACGGTTCTCCACCGCGTAGATGGCCGCCTGGGTGCGACGCTGGAACCCGAGCTTGGACAGGATCGAGGTGACGTAGTTTTTGACGGTCTTCTCCGCCAGGAACATGACCTCGCCGATCTGGCGGTTGGTGAGGCCCTCGGCGACGTGCTCGAGGATCAGCTGCTCCTGGGGGGTCAAGCGGCTGAGCAGCGCGTCAGGAGGGGTCGGTGGCGACCACTTCCTGCGCAGCTCGTCGGCGCGCTCGTCGTCCAGCAGGTTCTCGCCCGCGGCGACCCGACGGATCGCATCGATCAACCCGTTGCCCTTGATGTCCTTCAGCAGGTACCCCGAGGCCCCGGCGAGCACGGCGGCCGCCAGCGCCTGGCCGTCGTCGTACGACGTGAGGATGAGGCCCTTGATGCCCGGGTCCACCGACCGCACCTCCCGGCAGGCGTCGATGCCCGAGCCGTCCGGCAGGCGGGCGTCGAAGATCGCGACGTCGGGCCGCAGGGCGGGGATGCGACGGGTGGCCTCCGACGCGGACGCGGACTCGCCGATGACGCTGATGTCGGACGTCGTCTCGAGCAGCTCGCGCAGCCCGCGTCGCACGACCTCGTGGTCGTCCAGGAGAAACACCGTCGTGGCCACCATCGACTCCTTCGCTCTCTCGAGAAGTATCGCCCCGTCGGACCCCCGATCGCCCGGGCCCAAGGTCCTCAGTCGTCGCGGTCCGCCGGGACCGTCCACGACAAGGCGGTGCCGGTCGGGACCCGCTGGCCCAGCTCGAAGCTGCCCCCCCGGGCAGCGGCCCGCGTCCCGAGGTTGACCAGACCGCTGCGCGCGCTGGCTGGGTCCATGCCGATGCCGTCGTCCGTCACCACGACCCTGAGCTCGTCCTCGCACTGCACGTGCACCCGGACCTCCTGGGCGCGGGCGTGCTTGGCGACATTGGTGAGCGCCTCACGGACCACGGCGACCAGATCGGCCGACAGCCCGTCGGTCAGGCCGGTCAGCCTCCCCTCGATGACCAGGGCGGGCTCGAAGCCGAGGCTCTGCGCCGCATCGTCGATCAGCTCGCCGATCGCGTCACGGATCGTCCCGACCGGCAGGCGGTGGAGCGCGTAGATCGTGTGCCGGATGTCCTTGATGGCGCCGTCGAGGTCGTCGACCGCGTCGTCGAGCCGCTCCCGCACGGTGGGGTGCACCGCCAGGCGCGCCGCGGACTGGAGCGAGAGCCCGGTGGCGAAGAGTCGCTGGATCACGTGGTCGTGCATGTCCCGGGCGATCCGGTCGCGGTCCTCGAGGAGCGCGACCAGGGCCTGGTCGCGCCGCGAGCGGGCGGCGAGCAGGGCCACGCCGGCGTGCTGCCCGAAATCGGCGAAGGGCTGGATGACGTCGACCTCGGAGGGATCGTCGTCCCGCGTCCACACGACGACCAGGAAGCCGAGCCGGTCATGCTGCGGGCCCAACGGCAGGGCGGCGAAGCTGCCCGCCTCGGCACCCATCAGCTCGGCCACGCGCCGGGCCGCAGCGTCCGCCCCCGGCCCCGCACGTCTGCTCCGGTGCACCGGGCCACTGATCCCGTCCCACCCGTCGGCGTCCACTCTGCTGCCCACCGCGAGAGGTGTCTCGTCAGAGGGGGCGGGTGCACGCCGGTTCGTCGCCCGCACCACCAGGAAGTGCTCCTCCTCGTACAGCAGCACGAACGACACGTCAGCGCCGGTGCGTTCGCGGGCGAGGACGGCCATCTGCTCCAGTGCGGTCTGCTCCCCGGGGCCGGCGAGGAAGGCCTGGGTCAACGCGGCCTGGGCCTCGGACCACGCCCGCAGGTTCTTGCTCGAGGCGTACAACCGAGCATTGTCGATGGCCACGCCCGCGGCTGCCGCGAGCGCCGTGAGCAGGGCCTCGTCGTCCTGCGAGAACTCCGCGGCCCCCTCCTTCTCCGTCAGGTACAGGTTGCCGAAGACCTCGTCGCGGATGCGCACCGGCGCACCGAGGAAGCTGTGCATCGGTGGATGATGTGGTGGGAAGCCGTGGGACCTGGGGTGCTCCGACAGGTCCCTCAGCCGCTGCGGTCGCGGTTCCCGGATGAGCAGACCGAGGATGCCGTGCCCGTGCGGCAGAGCACCGATGTCGGACCGTTGCTCGGTGGTGATGCCATGGGTGACGAACTCGGCGAGGGAGTCGCCGTCCTGCCCGAGCACGCCGAGGGCTCCGTAACGAGCACCCACCAGCGCGCACGCCGAGCGGACGATGTGGGCGAGCACCTCGGACAGCTCGAGGTCGGAGCTGATGACGGCGACGGTCTCCAGCAGGTCGACCGCGCCCTTGGAGGTGCTGCCCGCGCCGCTCGTCCCGGTCGCGTGCTCGTCGTCCCCGGAGCCGCTCATTGGCCGATCCTAGGGCGTGGACCCGCTCCGACGGGGCAGGGAGTGACCCCCGGGACCTTGGTCCCGACCTGTCGAAGGGGGACATTGGTCCCTGCCCCGGAGGGCGCTCGGCGAGCAGGATCAGAAGTGTCCGACAGACGGGCGTACTGCCAGCGAGAGGGAGAACAGGTCATGAGCACCCATGCCAAGCACTTCTGGAGCGCTGCGCCCGCGCAGCCCCGGGTCGGGACGACGTCCGCGACGCTCACCGCGGAGCGCGCCGTGCCCTACGTGATGGCCACGCTGCGCCTCAGCCTCGGCTGGGTGTTCCTGTGGGCCTTCCTCGACAAGCTGTTCGCGCTGGGCTTCGCCACCGGCCGCAACCCCGAGACAGGCGTGGTCGACCGGTTCGGTCCCGACGCGTGGATCAACGGCGGCTCGCCCACCCTCGGCTTCCTGAAGTTCGGTACCGACGGCCCGCTGGCCGACTTCTACCAGAGCTTCGCCGCGGCCGCCTGGGCCGACTGGCTCTTCATGATCGGCCTGGCAGCGATCGGTCTGTCGCTGATGCTGGGTGTCGGGATGCGTATCGCCGCCGCAGCGGGCGCGCTCATGCTCGTGCTGATGTGGAGCGCGGCACTGCCTCCGGCGAACAACCCCTTCATGGACGACCACCTGGTCTACGCGCTGGCGCTCGTCGCGCTGGCCCTCATGGGGGCAGGCAGGACGTGGGGGCTGGGCAGGATGTGGGAGCGCCTCCCCTTCGTGCAGCGTCACAGCTTCCTGAAGTAGTCGCCCACCGCAGCACGGGGCCGGGGAGACATGGCCTCCCCGGCCCCGTGCTGCACCTGCGCGGCCGTCACCACCGCCAGGTGAACCCGAAGGCCCCCGGGCCGGCGTCCTCGAGCACGAGCGACGCCCGATGGTGCTCGTCCAGGGCGACCCCGCCGAGGAACCGGAAGTCCTGGCCCGGGGCGCGCTCCACGCGGATCACCTGCGCGGGCGGCACCTCGAACTCGACCGACACGACGAGGGACCGCGCGGTGTGCAGCGGTCCCCAGACGAAGCCGTCGGCGTCGCCCTCACCCGCGGGGCCCTCGTCGCTGATGTCGTACGCGTAGGCGTGGGTCGCCCCCTTCGCCAGCCGCGTGGTGAGCCCGACCTCGAAGACCGCGACATTGCTCTCGGGGAAGATCCGGCGGCTGATGAGGTCGCAGCCCAGCAGCGGCGTGAACCGCAGGTCTGCGGCGTCGGTGGTCGCGTCACCGTTCTGCACGTTGAAGACGCGGTCCAGACCGTCCGCGACGGCGGCGATGCCGCAGTGGCAGGCGGTGTGGACGAGGCGGCGACCAGCGGAGACCCGGGTCCGCCACATCTGGCTGATGACCCGGTACGACCCCAGGGCCGGCCTCGTGAGCGCATCGATCTGCTCGAGCTCGGGCTCGGAGGGGTCGACGAGCAGCTGGTCGAAGCCGGTCGGCTGGGGCGTGGCCCAGGCGTGCAGGAACTCCGCCTGCTCCTGCGGTCCGAGGTGCAGCGCGACTGCGAGCTGCTGCAGGGTCGCGATCTGGGGCCGGTGGATCTCGCCGCGCTCGAGGCCGCGGATCGTGCGTGTGCTCACGCCGGAGTCGTGTCCCAGGTCGTCCTGGGTGCGGCCCCGCTGACGTCGCAGCGCGCGCAGCATCGGGCCGCCGGCCGGTGCACGCGTCATGGGTCCCACCTTGCCAAAGACACCGGGTTCCCGCTCGGTGTCAACCGACCCCGGGTGGTCCCGGGCGCGGAGAAGGGGCCGCCCCCGGGTGCGAGGGACGGCCCCAGATCCCCCCGGAGCGTTGCAACATCAACGAAGTTAGACGGGCAGCTCGCCACACACCAGCATCTGCGTCGAAGTTGCCGCTGGCTTGCCGTTCCTGCCGTCGTCGGCTCGACCGCGCGTACGCTGGGAGCGTGGCGCACCCCCTGATGTTCGACCCGAGGGACCCGCTGCTCCTGCAGGTCCGGGAGATCGCTCTCGACCTGCCGGGGGCGGACGAGAAGATCAGCCACGGCCATCCCGCGTTCTTCACGAAGAAGGTCTTCGCGTACTTCGCAGGCTCCGTGAAGGTGGACGGGGCGTGGTCGCAGCACGAGCACTCCCTCGTCGTCCTGCCGGACGAGGAGGAGGCCCGGGCGCTGCTCGAGGAGCCGCGCTGCTACCGACCGGCCTACCTCGGTCCGAGTGGCTGGGTCGGCGTCGACCTCGACGAGGGTACCGACTGGCTGGAGGTCGCCGAGCTCGTCGAGTCCTCGTACCGGCGCACCGCGCGCACGCTGGACATCGCCCGGCTGGACGCCCGGTGACGCCTATCCTCGGCGGGTGGAGTTCGCGCGCTTCGGGTCGACGACGTGGTCCGACCCGGTGCAGGTCAGCCACGACCCGGCCGACCTGGAGTCCGGGTGCTGGGCGGTCGTGCTCACCTTCGAGGGCGAGCTCACCGCGGTCCGCTTCGCCCGCAGGGACGAAGGGGGAGGACCGCCCGGTGTCGCAGCGCGCTGGCCCGCGGTGACCGGCTGGACGTCCTCCCTCGACCGCGACGGGTACGTCGCCGGGGTCGAGGAGGTCCGCGCCCGCATCGCGGCGGGCACCGTCTACCAGGTCAACCTCACGACGGTCCTCGAGGCGGCCCTGCCGGACGAGGCGCACCTGCCCGACCTGGCGGCCGTGCTCGCGCGGGGCAACCCCGCCCCCTTCGCCGGGGTGCTGCACGTCCCCTCCGCGGGGGTCGACGTGGTGACCGCCTCGCCCGAGCGCTACCTGACCCGCACCGGCGACCGGTTGCTCTCGACCCCCATCAAGGGGACCGCGCCCACGCTCGGGCAGATGCTGCCCAAGGACGTCGCGGAGAACGTCATGATCGTCGACCTCGTGCGCAACGACCTGCAGCACGTCTGCGCGTCGGGCAGCGTCGTCGTCGAGCGGATCTGCGCGCCGGAGGAGCACCCGGGGCTCGTCCACCTCGTGAGCGATGTCGCCGGGACCCTGCGGCCGGGGACGACGTGGGCGGAGGTGCTCCGGGCAAGCTTCCCGCCCGGCTCGGTGAGCGGTGCACCCAAGTCGAGCGCGCTGACCACGATCCGCGACCTCGAACCGGTGCCGAGGGGTCCGTACTGCGGCGCGATCGGCTGGGTCGACGCCGACCACCCGGACGGTCCGCGCGGGGAACTCGCGGTGGGGATCCGCACGTTCAGCGCTGTGGTGGACCCGGACGGGGTGCGCCGGCTGCGCTTCGGGACCGGGGCGGGCATCACGTGGTCGTCGAGCCCGCAGGGGGAGTGGTCCGAGTGCGAGCTCAAGGCCCGCAACCTCGTGGGACTGGCATCTGGAAGAGTGGGGACATGAGCAGCGAGGTCAGGGTCTGGGTCAACGGATCACTCGTGGGGACGCAGGAGCCGGCGCTCGCCGCCCTCGACCACGGCATCACCGTGGGGGACGGTGCCTTCGAGACCTGCAAGATCGTCGACGGGGAGGTCTTCGCCGCCGACCGGCACTACGCGCGCCTGGACCGCACACTCGGTGGCCTCGGCCTCCCTGCCGCCGACCGCGACGTCATCGAGGAGGGCGTGCGCGCCGTCCTCGGGGCCGGCGAGACGATCGGCTTCGGCCGGCTGCGCTACACCGTGACCGCCGGGCTCGGCCCGCTCGGCTCCGACCGAGGCGACAGCGGGCTGACCTACATCGTCACGGCGGCGGAGGTCCCCCCCTTCGCCCCGAGCATCGCGATCGCGACGGTGCCGTGGACGCGCAACGAGCGCGCCGCCACCGCCGGTCTCAAGACGACCTCGTACGCGGACAACGTCATCGCGCTGGCCCACGCCAAGGCGAAGGGGGCGTCGGAGGCGATCTTCGGCAACACCCGTGACGAGCTCTGCGAGGCGACCGGCAGCAACATCTTCGTCGTCGTCGACGGTGTCGTGCGCACTCCGCCGCTGAGCAGCGGACCGCTCGCCGGGATCACCCGTGAGCTGACGATCGAGTGGGCGCGGGCGGCGGGCATCGAGGTCGTCGAGGAGGCCATGCCGCTCACCGTCCTCGAGACCGCCGACGAGGTCTTCCTCACCGGCACCACGCGTGACGTCCACCCCGTCCACGACGTCGACGGCCGCTCGCTCGAGGCGCCCGGTCCGGTCACGGC
The DNA here is from genome assembly GCF_001591405.1 of Janibacter terrae NBRC 107853. Classification (GTDB taxonomy): domain Bacteria; phylum Actinomycetota; class Actinomycetes; order Actinomycetales; family Dermatophilaceae; genus Janibacter; species Janibacter terrae. The sequence goes on along the minus strand of NZ_BCUV01000006.1, from coordinate 85,169 downwards.
GCTCGTCCGCAAGGCCTTCGCCGAGGCCGCTGCGACAGACCTCAACCCGTGAGCACGACGGAGGCCACCATGGGGGACGTGGACACCACCGACGAGCACGTCGGCGAGGGCAAGGACGAAGGCGGCCACCGGCGGCCGTACGGGGACATCCGCCGGGAGCACCACGCGATCGTGCGCCAGGAGCTGCTCGACCGCTTCGGCGAGGACGGGCGGATCGACCCGCACGAGGACCCGGTCCGCTGGCGCCGGGCGATCCGTACGCACCCCGTCTCCGGCCCGCTCTACCGCGTCGTCGTCGCCGTGGTCGGCCTCGCGCTGATCATCGCCGGCATCCCGATGGTCCCGCTCGTCGGGCCGGGCTGGGCGGTGATCTTCGTCGGCCTCTACCTCTGGAGCACCGAGTTCTTGTGGGCCCGCCGGGTCACGCAGTTCGTCAAGGCCGAGGTCAAGGCCTTCGACCAGTACGTACGGGCGCTGCCGTGGAAGGCCAAGATCCCGATGCTGCTGCTCTCCGCGGCCTTCGGCTGGTTCTGCTTCTACCTCGCGCTGCTCGTGACCGGCGTCCCCGGCTGGACGCCCGACGCCGTCGAGCAGTACCTCGTGCAGGTCCCCGGCCTGGGCTGACGCCGACCGCCCCGCGAAGGGAGCCGATTGGCACCTTCGGGAGCGGTCCGGGTACTCTGCTCAGGTTGCCCGGCCGGGACGCTGGTTCGGGGAGCACCATGGACGTATAGCTCAGTTGGTTAGAGCGTTCGCTTCACACGCGAAAGGTCAGGGGTTCGAGTCCCTTTACGTCCACCAGCAAGCCCCCGCTCCGCTTTGCGGTCGGGGGCTTCTTCGTGTGGCTGTTTGCTCACTCCATCCCGGCGTCACGGACCTCACGGGCGTCGATCCAGGCCAGGCTTTCGTGACAACCGTTGGGGCAGACCTGCCGCGTGCTGCGGTCGTTGGCCTCGCCCGGCTCGGACCCGCTCCTCACCGGCTCGGTCTCGAGGCCGCTACCGCACACGGGACACTTCTCGAAGTCGCTCATGGTCGCCCCGTACCCGATGGCGCCTGCGCCATGCCCTGCGGGGAGCGCGAGCAGGTGCCATACAGTCACCGGCATGAGCAACATCCACTGGACCGAGGACGGCGAGCAGCGCTCGGCCCGGTGGCACTCCGAGAGCTCGGCGGCGCCCCCTTCGCGCGTCGTGGTCGTCGACGACACGCTCACCGCCGACCGGGCGTACCGGATGGCCAGGGCAGGCACCGCGCTGCTGTGGCGCGGTGACCACCACAACGCCCGCCAGCTGCTCAAGGCGCTGGACCGCCGACTCGACAAGGACGCCGCCCGACGTGGCGACGACGGCAGCGACTTCGCGACGCACCGCGCCGCCCGGGCCCGACGCGCGGAGGTCCTCGGCCGGCTCGTCGTCGAGCTCGAGGACGACCACTCCCTGCGGCTGCGTCGTGCCCCGGACGTCCGTGAGGCCGCGACCGCGGCGTACGGCGCGCCGCACCGCAAGGTCATCGCCCTGCAGGAGCTGCTCGGCGTGATCGGCGCCCACCAGTGGCAGACGAAGGGGGTGCCCGTCCCGGCGCTCGGCGAGAGCGTCCACCCGGGCTACGGGGTCTTCTCACCCGTGCGCGGCGAGTACGTCGACCTCGTGGCCGAGGCGCCGCTCGACCCGGTGCCGGCGACGGCCTTCGACCTCGGGACCGGGACCGGTGTGCTCGCAGTCCTCCTCGCGCGCCGCGGCGTCGGCCGAGTCCTCGCGACCGACCTCAACCCGCGGGCGGTGGCCTCCGCCCGCTCGACGATGGAGCAGTTCGACCTCGCCGACCGCGTCGAGGTGGTCGAGGCCGACCTCTACCCGCAGGGTCGCGCGGAGCTCGTCGTGTGCAACCCGCCGTGGCTGCCCGGCGCGCCCACCTCCGACCTCGAGGCCGGTGTCTACGACCGGGACTCGGCGATGCTCCGCGGCTTCATCAGCGGCCTCGTGGAGCACCTGGAGCCCGGCGGCGAGGGCTGGCTGGTCATCTCCGACCTCGCCGAGCACCTCGGCCTGCGCACGCGCGAGGAGCTGCTCGGGTGGTTCGCCGAGGCCGGGTTGGCGGTCGTCGGCCGACTCGACACCGCGCCGCGCCACGGCCGGGCCTCCGACGCCCGCGACGCGCTGCACGCCGCCCGGCGGGCCGAGGTCACCTCGCTCTGGCGGCTGGCGCCCATCAGCTGAGGGCCGCGACGATCGCGTCGGCCGCGGTGGCGACGTCCGCCTCGGTCGTCGACCGGCCGAGCGTCAGGCGCAGCGACCCGAGTGCGGTGTCGTGGTCGATCCCCATCGCGAGCAGCGCCGCCGGTGGGGTGTGCACCCCCGAGTGGCAGGCGCTGCCCGTGGACGCTGCGACGGCCGTGGCCGACTCCAGCACCTCGGCGCCGACGCGACCGGGCACCACGACCATGAACGTGTTGGGCAGGCAGCCGGTGGCAGGGGACACCCGCACGATGCCAGGGACGTCGCGAACGAGCCTGTCCCAGAGGCCATCTCGCAACCGGGACTGTCGACCCCCTTCGTCCTCGAGCAGGCGGGCGGCGAGCTCGGCGGCGACACCGAGCCCGACGATGCCCGCGACGTTCTCCGTCCCCGGCCGCAGACCACCCTCCTGGCCGGCGCCGCGCAGGACCGGGGCGATCGTCGTGCCACGGCGCACGTAGAGGGCACCGACCCCCTTCGGCCCGTAGAGCTTGTGGCCGGCGACGGAGAGCAGGTCCACGACGAGCTCGTCGACGCAGACGGGGACCTTGCCGACCGCCTGCGCCGCGTCCGCGTGGACCCGACCCCCGGCGTCGTGGACCCGCTCCGCGAAGTCCGCCACGGGCTGGATCGCCCCCGTCTCGTTGTGCGCAAGGATCAGCGTCCCGAGGCCGAGCGGCGTGACGGGGAACTCGTCGAGCCGCACGCGGCACGCGTCGTCCACGGGCAGCTCCTGGACGCGCCACCCCTGCTCCTGCAGGTGCGCCAACGGCGCGACGGTCGCCGGGTGCTCGACGCCGGAGGTGAGCGCCCGGTGCGTCGACGCCACCGCGGCGACCCCGCGGATCGCGAGGTTGTTGGACTCGGTGCCTCCCGAGGTGAAGACGATCTCGTCGGCGTGGGCACCGATCACCGCCGCGACCTGCTCCCGGGCCGCGGCGACAGCGGCCGCCGCGCGCCGACCTGACGGCGAGGCGCTCGACGGGTTGCCGAAGTGCTCCGTGAGGTACGGCCACATCGCCGCGGCGACCTCGGGCGCCAGGGGGGTCGTCGCGTTGTGGTCGAGGTGGATCGGGTCCTGACCGGCCATGCACCCATCCTGCCGCGCGATGATGGTCCTGTGCCGACCCACCTCCCCTTCGCCCAGGTCGACGTCTTCGCGGCCACTCCCTACCGCGGCAACCCGCTGGCCGTCGTCCTCGACGCGTCGGGGCTCACGGACGAGCAGATGCAGGCCGTGGCGCGCTGGACCAACCTCTCCGAGACCTCCTTCGTCCTGCCGCCGACGTCCGACGCGGCCGACTACCTGGTGCGCATCTGGACCCCGCAGGGCGAGCTCCCCTTCGCCGGGCACCCGACCCTCGGGACGGCGCACGCGTGGCTCGAGCACGGGGGGAGCCCCCGGGACGCGGACGTCGTGCGGCAGGAGTGCGGCCTCGGGATCGTCATGGTGCGAAGGGGGGCCGCCGGGCTCGCCTTCGCCGCACCACCGCTGCGCCGGACCGGGCCCCTGGACGACGCCGACGTCGAGCGCGTCGCGGAGGCACTCGGCATCGCCACCGAGCAGATCCTCGACCACCAGTGGGTCGACAACGGGCCGAGGTGGTGCGCGGTCCGCCTCGGCTCCGCGGAGCAGGTGCGCGCGGTCGAGCCGGACCTCACGCACGCGGGCGACCTCGAGATCGGTGTCGTCGGCATGCACCCGAAGGGCGGCCCCCACCTCTACGAGGTCCGGGCCTTCGTCCCCGGGCTGGGCGTCGTCGAGGACCCGGTGACCGGCAGCCTCAACGCCGGGATCGCCCAGTGGCTGATCGGCGCCGGCGTCGCACCGCGCCGGTACACCGCGACCCAGGGCTCCTGCGTGCAGCGCGACGGGGTCATCTCGATCGAGGCCGACGACGACGGCCGGGTGTGGGTCGGCGGGGCCACCACCACCCTCGTCCGGGGGGACATCTCCATCTGAGCGGGACGCTGGCGCCCGTAGGCTGGTCACATGCCCACGATCATCACAGACCAGAAGACGCGAGTGGTCAGCGCGCCCCTCGCGATCCTCGTCGCGATCCTGTCCGCCGGCTACATGCTGCCCTGGGCGATCGCCGCCGTGCGGGGCAACCGCAACGCCTGGTCGGTGTTCTGGATCAACCTGCTGCTCGGCTGGACCGTCGTCGGCTGGGTCGTCGCCCTCGTCATGTCGATCAAGGAGCACCGCGTCCTCGGGGTGCGCTGAGCCGCGTCCGAGGCTGGGCCCGTGGAGAACTCGCTGGTGCCCTGCCGCGCGATCGGAGAGGATCTCCCCTCGTGGGACATGTCGACGTGGCCGGGGTCCGGTACGAGCTCTCGGACGGGCGCGTGCTGCTCGACGAGGTCTCCTTCCGCGTGGGGGAGGGCGCCAAGGTCGCGCTCGTCGGTGCCAACGGCGCCGGCAAGACCACGCTCATGCGGATCGTCACCGGTGAGCTGACGCAGCACGCCGGCTCGGTCTCGCGCACGGGCGGGCTGGGCGTCATGCGCCAGCACGTGGGCGCCGGCCTCGGGGACCGGCCCACGGTCGCCGACCTGCTCCTGTCGGTGTCGCCACCCGCCGTGCGTGACGCCGCCGCGGAGGTCGACCGGCTCGAGCTGGCCCTCATGGAGACCGAGGACGAGCGCACCCAGATGCGCTACGCCACGGCGCTGTCCGACTACGCGGACGCCGGCGGCTACGACCAAGAGGTCGTCTGGGACGTGTGCGCGACCGCGGCGCTGGGCGTCCCCTTCGAGCGGTGCCGGTACCGGGAGCTCAGCACGCTCTCCGGCGGCGAGCAGAAGCGGCTCGTCCTCGAGTACCTGCTGCGCGGCCCCGACGAGGTCCTGCTCCTCGACGAGCCGGACAACTACCTCGACGTGCCCGGCAAGATCTGGATGGAGGAGCAGATCCGCGAGAGCGCCAAGACGATCCTCTACATCAGCCACGACCGCGAGCTGCTCGCCAACACCGCCACGCGCGTCGTCACCGTCGAGCTCGGCAGTGCCGGCAACCGGGCGTGGACGCACCCCGGCGGCTTCGGCAGCTACCACGCGGCGCGGCAGGAGCGGTTCGCGCGCTTCGAGGAGCTGCGCAAGCGTTGGGACGAGGAGCACGCCAAGCTCAAGGCGCTCGTGCTCATGTACAAGCAGAAGTCGAAGTACAACTCCGACATGGCCACGCGGTACCAGTCCGCCCAGACCCGTCTGGCGCGCTTCGTCGCAGAGGGGCCACCGAGCGAGCAGCCGCGCGAGCAGAAGGTCACCATGCGCCTGCACGGCGGACGCACCGGCAAGCGCGCGGTCGTCTGCGAGCGGCTCGAGCTGACCGGCCTCATGCAGCCCTTCGACCTCGAGGTCTGGTACGGCGAGCGGGTCGCGGTCCTCGGGTCCAACGGCTCCGGCAAGTCGCACTTCCTGCGGCTGCTCGCCGCCGGTGGGAGCGACCCCGAGCCGGAGAACCTCCCCGTCGGCGAGGCCGTCATCGCGCCGGTCGAGCACAGCGGGCGGGCGCGTCTCGGTGCCCGCGTGCGGCCGGGCTGGTTCGTCCAGACGCACGAGCACCCCGAGCTCGTCGGCCGCACGCTCCTCGAGATCCTCCACCGCGGCGACGACCACCGCTCCGGCCTGGGGCGTGAGGCGGCCAGTCGCGTCCTCGACCGGTACGAGCTCGCGCACGCGGGTGAGCAGGCCTTCGAGTCGCTGTCGGGAGGGCAGCAGGCGCGGTTCCAGATCCTGCTGCTGGAGCTGTCGGGCGCCACCCTCCTGCTCCTCGACGAGCCCACCGACAACCTCGACGTCGAGTCCGCCGAGGCGCTGGAGGAGGGGCTCGATGCCTTCGAGGGGACCGTCCTCGCCGTCACGCACGACCGCTGGTTCGCCCGGGGCTTCGACCGCTTCCTCGTCTACGGGGCCGACGGTCGAGTGCGCGAGACCGATGGCCCCGTCTGGGACGAAGGGCGGGTCGCGCGCCAGCGCTGACGGCCTTCGCGCCGGCCTCAGAGCCCGGCCAGGTCGTCCATCATCTCGGTGGTCAGCCACGCCCGCGGGATCGCGAAGGCGTCGACGAGCGTGCCGGCGTGGGGGCGGACCTCGCCGAGCAGCTGGTTGGTCCGGGCGACGACCCCCTTCGCCTGGCTCGAGCTGAGGCGACCGTGCTCGATGTACCAGGCGCGGTGTGCCTCCACGGTGCTGAAGACGTAGAGGTCGCAGACGGTCGCGAGCAGCTCACGGGCCGGACCCTCCGGGACGGTGTCGATCGCGGTGACGAAGGCCTCCAGCGCGATCCGGTCGACGTGGGCCCGGGCGGTCTCGAGCAGGTGGTCCTGTGCGTCGTTGAAGACCGCGAACTGGTCGGCCCCCTCGTCACCGGCCCGGCGCAGACGCATCGCGAGCGTCTCGGTCAGGTGCCGCTCCCGGTCCTCGAAGAGCGCGAGCTGACCGCCGCGGTCGTCGAGCGCGTCGTCCCCGTCCCTCCCCGGCGCGCCCGAGAGCAGGCGCTGGATGAGCGAGCCGCCGATGGTGTGCTCGATGACGGAGGTCGTCGCCTGCCGCGCACCGAAGAGGATCGCCCCGCGGGTGTCGAGATCGGTGAACTCCGTCCTGTAGCTGGTGAGCATGCCCTTGGCGAGCAGCTGCAGCAGGACGGTGTTGTCGCCCTCGAAGGTCGTGAAGACATCCGTGTCGGCCTTGAGGTCGGCGAACCGGTTGAGGCTCATGTACCCCGCGCCGCCGCACGCCTCGCGGCAGGCCTGGATCGTGTCGGTGGCGTGCTCGGTGGTCATCGCCTTCAGGCCCGCCGCCCGCGACTCCAGCTCCCGCTGCTCCTGCTCGGAGTCGATCTCGCCGGAGGCGATGGCCGCCAGCTTCTCCACGAGCGCGTTCTGCGCGAGGGCCAGGGCGTAGGAGCGCGCCAGGCGGGGGAGGAGCTTGCGCTGGTGACCGCGGTAGTCGAGGATCGCGACCTCCCGCTCGCTGTCGGGGTGGTGGAACTGCGTGCGCTCGAGGCCGTACCGGACGGCGAGGGTGAGGGCGCTGCGCGTCGCAGCGCCGGCGCCGCCACCGACCGTGACCCGGCCGCGCACGAGGGTGCCCAGCATCGTGAAGAAGCGGCGGTTGACGCTCTCGATCGGCGAGCTGTATGTCCCCTCGTCGTCGATCGCGCCGTACGTGTCGAGCAGGTTGTCGCGGGGGACGCGGACCCGGTCGAACATCAGCCGGCCGTTGTCGACGCCGCGCAGGCCCATCTTGGCGCCGCAGTCGCTGATGGTGACACCCGGCATCGGCTGCCCGTCCTCGTCCCGGATCGGGACGAGGACGCAGTGCACCCCCTGGCCCTCCCCGCCGACGACGAGCTGGGCGAAGACCGCGGCGAGCCGGGCGTCGCGGGCGGCCCCGCCGATGTAGTCCTTGCGGGCCGCGGGCGAAGGGGAGTGGACCACCAGCTCGTCGGTGGCCGGGTCGTACGTCGCCGTGGTGAGGATCGACTGGACGTCCGACCCGTGCCCCGTCTCGGTCATCGCGAAGCAGCCGGGCAGGGACAGGTCGGCGGCGCCGGACAGGTACCGCTGGTGGTGCCGCTCGGTGCCGAGCGCGGCGATCGCGCCCCCGAAGAGGCCGAACTGCACGCCGGCCTTGACGAAGACCGACAGGTCGCCGTGGCCGATCATCTCCAGCCCCGTGACGGAGGCGCCGACGTCGCCCGCCCCGCCCACGGACTCGGGCAGTCCCGCACGGACGAGATCGCTGCCGCCCAACCGGGTGCACATCTCGAGCGTGCGCCGACGGTGCTCCTCCAGCCCGAGCTCGAGGGCCGGCACGGCGACGGGGAAGTCGGGGTCCGCCCGGAGCTGCTGCCGGACCCCCGCCCACCGACCGTCGAGGACGGTGCGGATCTGCTCGGCGACGGGGTCCAGGGTCTGCTCGGCGCTCATGCTCGGCACTCTTCCAGACCCACCGGGCCCGGGCAGTGGCGTGGCGCACCCTCGCGGCGGGTCACGTCATGCACCACAACCACGGTCTTGCTGCATCACGTGACCCTCTGCGGGGTGGGGAGGGGCGAAGGGGACGTCGCCGGCAGGCGGGAGAGAGCGACCGCGGCCAGCAGCGCGGACACCGAGCAGATCCCCCAGACGACGAGGTAGCCGACCATGGGCGCGTGGCCGGTGGTCGGGTCGGAGATGCTGCCGGTCGACGCGAGGGCGACCGCGAAGAGGGCCGAGGCCAGGCAACCGCCGACCGTCTTGGTCGCGTTGGTCAGTCCCGCGGCCTCGGCGGTACCCCCGTGCTGTGCGGCCTGGGCCGCCGCAGCGGGCAGCGAGGCGACGAGCGCCCCGGACCCCACGCCGGCGAGGCCCATCGCCAGCATCGCGTGGACGAGCGCGTCGTGGAGTGGGATGAAGGTCCCGTAGCCGATCGCGACGAGCACCGCGGCGGTGACGAGCATCCACCGCACACCCAGCCGGCGGGCCGCCAGCGGCGAGAGCAGCGCGCCGATCGCCATGGCGACGACGTAGAGGCCGATGAGGTTGGCGATCGCGCCGGCGTCGACCCCGAGGCCGTAGCCGACCTCGGCCGGGTCGGTGCGGGCGAAGGTCGACAGTGGGATCTGGGCGCCGAGCACGCTCATGCCGAAGAGGGCCGCGGCCAGCTGGACCGGCCACATGCCGGGCGCGGCGAGCGAGCGGACGTCGACCAGCGGCGAGTCGCTGGCGCGCTCGACCCGGACGAAGAGCGCCATGACCGCGAGTCCTGCGACGACGAGTGCCCAGGCGAGGAGGCTGGCCAGCCCCTGCAGCCGCACGACGACCAGGCCGCCCAGGACGAGCAGCAGGCCCACGCTGAGCAGCCCGGTCCCGGCGAGGTCGAGCCGGCCCGTGGCCGGGGCGGACTCGTCGCGCACCCCGAGGACGATGGCGACGAGGGCGATGGTCGTCGCCGCCGCGGGGATGGACAGGATCGCCGTCATGCCCCAGACCGGTTGCAGCGCACCGGCGCTCAGCGCGCCGACGATGACGCCGACCTCGAGCGCCAGGACGAGCAGGGCGGCGCCCCGGCGGACCAGGGCCGGGCGGTCGGGGGAGTCGCGCGATCGCTCGTGGAGGATCGCGATCTCCATCGGCAGCCAGACCGTGTAGGCGCCCTGCAGCCCCCAGCCGACGAGGAAGGTCCAGAAGCCGGGCGCGAGGGCGACGAGCCACCCGCCCGCGGCGGTGACGAGCGTGGCGATGATGAGCACCCGTCGGTGGCCGTGGAGGTCGCCGAGCCGGGACAGCACGGGCACCGCGAGTGCCGAGACGATGAGCTGCACCGCCTCGAACCAGTTGACGTCGCCGTCGGCGATCCGCAGGTGGTCGGCGATGTCGCTGTAGATCGGCGTGTAGTAGCCCTGCAGGATGCCCGACGCGATCTCGACGGCGGCGAGGAAGCCGACGAGGCGCCAGATGATGGGGCTCACCGGCCCGCCGCCACGTCGCCCAGACCCTCGAGCAGCGTGCGGTACCAACGGATCCCGTCGAGGAAGTCCGCCACGCCCAGCCGCTCGTCGTAGCCGTGGATCGCCTCACGCTGCTCGGCGTCCATCCGGAAAGGGGCGAAGCGGTAGACCCGCGGGCAGATCGTCGTGAAGTGTCGTGAGTCGGTCGCCGCGTACATGACGTACGGCACGGGCACGGCCTCCGGGAAGACGGTGGTCACGGTGCGCTCGAGGAGGGCGAAGGCCGGGTCGTCGACGGGGGAGACGGGGCTGGGGTCGTGCGCACCCTCGACGTCGACCTCGATCTCGGACCCGACGATGCGTCGCACCCGGGCGGTCGCGGCCGCCGCCGTCTCGCCGACCGCGATGCGCAGGTTGAGCCAGGCGCGCACGGAGGTCGGGCTGACGTTGACCGCCGGCGAGCCGGACAGCATCGTCACCGCCACCGTGGTGCGTGCGAGCGCCGCTGCCTCCGGTCCGGCGGCCACGAGGAGGCGTGCCAGCGCGCTCGGGAAGCGATCGGCGTGCTCGGCGAGGGGCCGCACCGGCCGGGGCAGGAGCGGGGCCAGGCGCCGCAGCATCTCGAGGGCGGCGGGGGAGAGGCGCGCCGGGAAGGGGTGCCGCTCGAGTCGGGTGATGGCGCCTGCGATGCGGGCGGCGGGACCCCCCTTCGCCGGGCGTGAGGCGTGTCCTCCGCGACCGCTGGCGGTGAGGCGAAGGGAGAGGGTCCCCTTCTCGGAGACGCCCACGACCCCGAGCGGCCGGGTGACCCCGGGGAAGGCGTCGGAGGCGACGGCGCCCCCTTCGTCCAGCACGCACCACGGCGTGACGCCACGCGAGCGCAGGATCTCCACGGCCTGCTGCGCGCAGGAGCCCATGACCTCCTCGTCGCTGCCGAAGGAGAGCCAGACCTCCCGCGCCGGACGAATACCGTCCGCCAGGAGCGACTCCACCGCCGCGATGACCGCGACGAGCTGCCCCTTGTCGTCGAGCGTCCCGCGACCCCAGATGACGCCGTCGACGACCTCCGCGGCGAGCGGCGGGTGCGTCCACCGCGACTCGTCGCCCAGGGGCACGACGTCCATGTGCGCCATGAGGACGACCGGGTCGGCGGACGCCGTGGGGGAGGCGGGGTCGGGCGGCACCCGGATCAGCAACCCGTGGGGCGGGACGTCGAGGACCTCGCCGACGGAGTGGGTGAGCGGGAAGTGCTCGCGCAGCAGCCGGTGCAGCTCGAGGAAGGGGGCCGCGTCGGTCTCGCCACCGTCGGGCGCCGCGACGGTGTGCAGCCTCAGGAGGTCGCGAAGGGCGGTGACGCTCGCGGGCTCGGACGCGGCCATGGGGAGGGACATGCGCAGACACTACGCACGGGGGTCAGTCGGCGGGGCGCTTCCAGGCGATCGCGATGCCGGACCACGCGAGGTCGCTGAGGTGCTCGGTCACCTGCTCCCGGCTGAAGTCGGCGGCGAGGCCGGCGAGCCAGGCATCGGCGCCGGCCCGCACGAGCCCGACGAGGGACTGGCCCCACAGGATCGCCGGTGCCGGGTCGTTGCCGCGGTCGACGAGTGCGGAGGAGATCAGCTCGCTGATCTGGCCGGCCATCTTGCCGGTCGCGCTCGCCACCGCCTCGGCGGCGTTGCCGGACGTCGAGGAGCCCACGATCGGCGCCGAGACGATGAAGCGGTAGAGCTCGGGGTCGCGCTCGACGAGGGCGAGGTAGGCATCGATCGCCGCCCGGATCACCGAGCGCGGGTCGAGGTCGAGGGCCCCGAGCCCGGTGCCCCTGGTGTTCTCACCGAGGACATTGCCGATGTCACGGATGATGAGCTCGTCGACGCGCTCGGCGACCGCCAGGTAGAGACCGCGGCGGTCGGTGAAGTGGCGGTAGAAGACGGTCTTGGAGGTCCCTGCCTCGGAGGCGAGCTCGTCCATGCCGACGCCGGCGCCCCGGCTGCGGATGGTGCGCATCGCCGACTCGACGAGCTCCTTGCGTCGCTGCTGGCGATGCACCTCCCAGCGGGCGCTGCGGCCGTCGGTGGTGGTCCTCACAGGACTGGACGGTAGCAGGTACTCCCGGTACCTGCTACCGTCCGTATCGCATAAGTGCAGACAACGATCCAGGAGACCTGTCGTGCCCAACAACCTGCCGCGTCGCGCCGCCGTCCTCGGTGGCAACCGCATCCCCTTCGCCCGCCAGTTCGGCCCGTACGCCGAGGCCTCCAACCAGGACATGTTCACCGCTGCCCTCGACGGGCTCGTCGCCCGGTACAACCTCAGCGGCAAGCACCTGGACGAGGTCGTCGGTGGGGCGGTCATCAAGCACTCCCGCGACTTCAACCTCACCCGCGAGTCGGTCCTCGGCTCCGCCCTGGCCCCGACCACCTCGGCCTACGACCTGCAGCAGGCCTGCGGCACCGGTCTCGAGGCCGCGATCCTCGTGTCCAACAAGATCAAGCTCGGCCAGATCGAGTCCGGTGCCGCCGGCGGCGTCGACACCGCCTCCGATGCGCCGATCATGGTCACCGAGTCGCTGCGCAAGAAGCTGCTGGGGGTCAACCGCGCGAAGGGGGGCAAGGCCCGGGCCCTCGCCCTGGCCAGGGTCCGCCCGACCGATCTGGGCATCTCCACGCCGGCCAACGTCGAGCCGCGCACCGGCCTGTCCATGGGGGAGCACATGGCCATCACCGCCAAGAAGTGGGGCATCACCCGCGAGGCGCAGGACCAGCTCGCGGTCAACAGCCACAAGAATCTCGCCCGCTCCTACGACGAGGGCTTCCACGACGACCTCGTCACCAGCTTCATGGGCCTGTCCAAGGACCAGAACCTGCGTCCCGACTCCTCCATGGAGAAGTTGGCGAGGCTCAATCCGGTCTTCGGCAAGGGCGACGGCGCGACGATGACCGCCGGCAACTCGACGCCGCTCACCGACGGCGCCTCCGTCGTGCTCCTGGGCTCCGAGGAGTGGGCCGCCGAGCAGGGCCTGACGCCCCTCGCGTGGTTCGTCGACGGCCAGGCCGCCGCGGTCGACTACGTGCACGGCGCCGAGGGCCTGCTCATGGCCCCCGCCTACGCCATCCCGCGCATGCTCGAGCGCAACGGCCTGACCCTGCAGGACTTCGACTACTACGAGATCCACGAGGCCTTCGCGGCCACGGTGCTCTCCACGCTCAAGGCCTGGGAGGACGAGGACTGGTGCCGCGAGAAGCTCGGTCGCGACTCCGCGCTCGGCTCGATCGACCGCGACAAGCTCAACGTCAACGGCTCCTCGCTGGCTGCCGGTCACCCCTTCGCCGCCACCGGCGGTCGCATCGTGGCATCCCTCGCCAAGACGCTCCACGCGAAGGGCCCGGGCAGCCGCGGCCTGATCTCCGTCTGCGCCGCCGGGGGACAGGGCGTCGTGGCCATCCTCGAGGGCGCCTGAGCCCTCCTCCACACCTGATCAAGGAGACCCTCATGGGATTCGAGTACGGCAAGTTCGTCAGCTCCGGCCTGGGCAAGCAGATGGCCAACACCCTCGGCCTGCCGCGGCCGACGACCCTGCGCCGCCACAAGGCCGGTGCCCCGCTCATCAACGGAGCGGTGCTCCTCGCCGGGCACGGTGAGGCCCCTGTCGCCGGGCTGCTCACCGAGGTCCTCTCGGCCGACGGCGTGCAGATCGCGACCTCCCCGTCGACCTCGGTCGCCGGTGTCGTCGTCGACATGACGCAGGCGAGGACCCCGGCCGACCTGGAGACCCTCCGCGGGATCCTCGCCCCGGCCCTGAAGACCCTCGCCCCCACGGGCCGGGTCATCGTCCTCGGTCGTCCGGTCGCGGACACCGACGACGTCGCCGAGGCCGCGGCCCGCCGCGCCCTCGAGGGCATCGTGCGCTCCGTCGGCAAGGAGATGCGCGCGGGTGGCACGGCCAACCTCGTGTGCATCGCGGAGGGCGCCGACGCCGACGCCGAGGCCACCATCCGCTTCTTCCTCTCCGGCCGCTCGGCCTACGTCTCGGGGCAGGTGGTGACCGTCGGCACGCCCGTCGGCGAGGTCGTCGCGCCCGCGAGCTGGGACGCCCCGCTCGAGGGCAAGGTCGCGGTCGTCACGGGTGCCGCGCGCGGCATCGGTGCGGCCATCGCCGAGGTCCTCGCCCGTGACGGCGCCACCGTCGTGTGCGTCGACATCCCGGCCGCCGGAGGACCCCTGGCCGACGTCGCCAACAAGCTCGGCGGGTCGGCCCTGCAGGTCGACGTCACCGCGGAGGACGCCGGCGCCAAGATCGTCGACCACGCGACCTCGCTCCACGGGGGCTTCGACATCGTCGTCCACAACGCCGGCATCACCCGCGACAAGCTGCTCGTCAACACCGACGCGGACCGGTGGGGCTCGGTGCTCAACGTCAACCTGCTGTCGATCCTCAGGATGAACGAGGTCCTCGTGCCCGCCATCAACGAGGGTGGCCACATCGTCAACGTCGCCTCGATCGCCGGTATCGCGGGCAACCGTGGCCAGGCCAACTACGGGGCCAGCAAGGCCGGCGTCATCGGCATGACCTCGAGCCTGGCCAAGGACCGGCAGGTCCTCGCCAAGGGGCTCACGGTCAATGCCGTCGCCCCCGGCTTCATCGAGACCGAGATGACCGCCAAGATCCCGCTCGCCACCCGCGAGATCGGCCGCCTGACCAACTCCCTCTCCCAGGGTGGTCTGCCGATCGACGTCGCCGAGACGATCGGCTGGTTCGCCTGGGACAGCAACCGTGCCGTCACGGGCAACACGGTCCGCGTCTGCGGCCAGATGATGCTGGGCGCCTGATGGCCGTCACGACCGTCACGAGCGTCCCGGCGCTCGGTCCGATCTACGCCCGCGCCGCGCTCCCGGGCAGGCGCACCGGCACGGAGCTCCCGGACCGGGTGCTGCGCCTCGAGGGGCACGCCGTCGACCGCGGCGACCTGCTCGAGTACCAGCGCATCTGCGGGTTCAACAACAGCGACGTGCTGCCGCACACCTACCCGCACGTCGTCGGGTTCCCGCTCCAGATGCAGCTCATGGCCGCGAAGGGGTTCCCGCTCCCGCTCATGGGTCTGGTGCACGTCGAGAACGTCATCACGGTCCACCGGGGGATCCGCTTCGACGAGCCGCTCGACATCACGGTCTCCGCGGAGCACCTGCGGGCCCACCCCCAGGGCAAGTCCGTCGACCTCGTCACCGAGGTGGACATCGCCGGTGAGCGCGTGTGGGAGGGTCGCTCGACCTACCTCGCCCGCGGTCGCGGCGACGCCGACGCCGAGCGCGGCGAACAACCGCCGGCGATCCCCACGGGTCAGGCCGTCGCGAGGTGGAGCCTGCCGAGCGACCTCGGTCGCACGTACGGCCTCGCCTCGGGCGACATCAACCCGATCCACATGAGCGCCGTCACGGCCAGGGTGATGGGCTTCCCGCGGGCCATCGCCCACGGCATGTGGACGTACGCCCGCGTGCTGGCGGCGATCGGTCCCGTCACGAGCGGGACCAGCACCAGCCACGTGTGGTTCAAGAAGCCGGTGCTGCTGCCCGGCAAGGTGGACTTCTTGATCGACAAGGGCGGCGACCAGGTGGTGGCTGGTCTGCGCAGCTCGCGCAGCCCGGAGACCGAGCACCTCGTGCTCACCCTGATCTGAGTCAAGGGTCGACCGTTCGCGTCATGGACGTGGCGGCCGTCACACCCCGGTGCCATGCTCGAGCCATGGCACACGGAGACATCACGCACATCGACATCCCGGTCACGGACCTGTCGGCGGCCACGAGCTTCTACAGCGGCCTGTTCGGCTGGCAGATCGCCGAGGTCCCCGGCTACGAGGGGTACCCCATGTGGCAGGCGCCCAACAAGATCAGCGGTGGCGGCCTCGCGCCACGCGGTGAGGGGTTCGAGCACCCTCGCTCCTACGTCGAGGTCGACTCGATCGACGAGGTCCTGGCCAAGGCCAAGGCCACTGGTGGCACCGTCCTGATGGAGAAGTCGCCGATCAGCGAGACGAGCTGGTTCGCCGTGCTGGGCGACCCCGACGGCAACCCCATCGGGATCTACGAGGGCATGACCGAGACCGGCTGACCGACCGCGACGTCGCCGGCGACGAGCACCTCGGCGTCGACGCCGAAGGGTAGCTCGCCCGTCGGGCGCGGCTGGTCCACGAGCGCGGCGAGATGGCGGGTGTCCATGACGCCTGTCGCCGGGTTGATGTCGATGACCCGGCAGCGGGGGATGCGCGCGCGCACCCGCAGCGTGGCGTCCCCGAGCCGCAGCACCGTGCCCGGCGCGGGGTCCTCGTCCGCGCGCAGGGTCAGGGTGGCGCGGAACCTGGCGTCCTCGGTCTCGCCGAGCCGGGCCAGGGCGCCCGTGGTGACGATGCTGACCGGCGCGCCGTAGACGACGGCGCCGGGGTCGACGAGCGCCAGCCGGACCCGGCGACCCAGGTGCGCGCCGAGCTGCGCGGCGTGCGGGGAGTCCAGCAGGCGCAGGGTGGCCTCCCGTCCCCAGTAGTCGGCGACGAGCTCCTCGCCGGTGGCGGCGGGCGGAGCGCTCACCTCGCACCCGTCGGGGGTGCGGGTCGTGAGCGTCGTGCCGTCCCACTGCGCGTCCACGAGCAGCATCCCGGGGTTCTCGACGGTACGCAGCACGCGTGCCTCTGCGTCGTCGACCAGGCACAGCGCGCGATCGCCGACGGGCCCGTCGCGCTCGAGGCGCACCCGCCGCAGGTCGCGGTGGCGGGCGCCCTTGAGCGGGGTCAGGCCGATCCGGGAGATGAGCACCCGGCCAGTCAACCAGTCGGCTGCTCGACGCATTGCCCTAGGGGAATGCAGAGTCAGGGGCTCGGGTCAGGGGGCGACGGAGCGAAGGGCGGTGCCCACCCGGTCGAAGGGTCCGGTGAGGTCGTGCTCGATGGCCATCCGGCTCATCGCGACCGGGTCGACGATGTCCGGCGGCAGGTGCAGGTCGAGGTCCCCGACCGGCACGTCGTGCGCGACCCGGACGACGAGCGGGGCCACGTCGAGGTAGGCGGCCGCCTCCTCGAGGCGGGCGCGGCGTGGCCCGCACTGCCGTCGACAAGGTGATGTGGAGCGTCGTCGCGGCCGACCGGCTGGACTGACCTCCCCTTCGCGTGCCTGGACCCGCATTGCCCTAGGGGAATGCAGATCTGAACCCGCATTGCCCTAGGGGAATGCAGACCTGAACCCGCGCTGCCAGGCTCAGGCGACGAACGAGTCGTACTCCCGGTCCCCGCGGAAGGGCATCAGGTGCTGGGCGAGTACGCCGCGGGGCACCGTCTCGAGCGTGAGCACCCCGTACTCCTGTGGCCAGCTGCCGTCGCGCGGGAGCCTGAAGCTGCCCATCAGCATGTCGACGACTGGCAGGTGGATCGCGTAGTTGCGGTCCCAGTAGTCGACGTGCCGGGCATGGTGCCAGTGGTGATAGCGGGGGAGCACCACGAGGTACTCGAGCCACCCGAGGCGCACCCCGATGTTGGCGTGGGCCACGACCGCCTGGAGCCCGACGATGATCACGTAGGCGTTGACCGCGGGCGTCGAGAAGCCCAGGACCATGAGCGGCAGCAGCACGATGCTGCGGGTGAGGACCGTCTCGGCGAGGTGGACACGTGACCCGGCCAGCCAGTCGAGGTCCCTGCTGGAGTGGTGCACCGCGTGGAACCTCCACAGCGTCCTGGTGCGGTGGTAGGTCCGGTGCAGGACGGCCTGGGCCAGATCGGCGACGAAGACGGCGACCAGGACCTGCACCCACAAGGGGAGGTCGACGACGCGTGACTGGACCCGGTCGATCGCGATGGCCGAGGCCACGGTCGTCGTGGACGCCGTCACGACGATGAGGATGAGCTGCACGAGCACGTGGCTGAGGAAGAAGTAGCAGACGTCCGTCCGCCAGCCGGTGCGCAGCACAGGGTGCCTGCGGTGAGCCAGGTAGTGCTCGAGGGGGATGAACACGAGTGCCGAGAAGACCAGCGAGAGGATGAACCAGTCGACGCCCAGCGAGTACGGGGTCGCCTCGATCGGGTCCATCGGCACGTCCGGGCCGCCGAGCAGGAGCGCCACCCCCGCCGCCACGAGGCCGACGATCGCGAGGCGGCGGTGCTGGCCGGCCAGCACCGCCAGCGTGCCGACGACGAAGGTGGAGACGAGACCGAGGAGCAGCAGGCCGCGGGCGAAGTGCGAGGTGTACACGGTCCGGAACTCCTGGCTGGTGAGCAGCTCGGGGAAGTGGAAGCACAGGACGGCGAGCAGGCTGAGCGCGCCGAACCCGCAGGCGGTGTGGGGCAGGAGGCGTCGATCCGTGGCGAGCATGCCCCGACCCTAGGTTCGCGGGGCAGCGCGGACCTGAGACGTCGTACTCAACGGATGTGGCGAAACGGCGTTGGGGTGGCCCTCACCGCGGGGATAGAGTTCGACGGGTGCCCGGCCGGGCACCGCGAACCGTCCCCCAGGAGCTCCACGTGTCTGCCCAGATCACCATCAACGTCGCCGGAGACGAGCGATCGGTGGACCCGGGCACCACCACGGCGGACCTCTTCGAGGGAGACCGCGCCGTGCTGGTCGCGCGGGTCAACGGCGAGCTGCGGGACCTCGCGCACGAGGTCGCCGAGGGTGACGTCGTCGAGCCGGTGACGGCCGCGGAGCAGGACGGTCTCGACGTCCTGCGCCACTCCACGGCCCATGTCCTCGCCCAGGCCGTCCAGCAGATCAACCCCACGGCCAAGCTCGGTATCGGCCCGCCGATCCGGGACGGCTTCTACTACGACTTCGACGTCGAGGAGCCCTTCACCCCTGAGGACCTCAAGGCCCTCGACAAGGCGATGCAACGGATCATCAACGAGGGCCAGACCTTCGTGCGCCGGGAGATCAGCGACGACGACGCACTCGTGGAGCTGGCCGACGAGCCGTACAAGTGCGAGCTCATCGGGCTCAAGGGCGGCGCCTCCGAGGAGGCCGCGGAGGGCGCGTCCGTCGAGGTCGGCGGTGCGCAGCTGACGATCTACGACAACGTCCGCCGCGACGGCACCCGGGCCTGGGGGGACCTGTGCCGCGGCCCGCACGTGCCGAGCACCAAGGTCATCGGCAACGCCTACAAGATCATGCGCAGCGCCGCGGCCTACTGGCGCGGCAGCGAGAAGAACCCGCAGCTGCAGCGCGTCTACGGGACGGCGTGGCCGAGCAAGGACGAGCTCAAGGCCTACCTCGACCGTCTCGCCGAGGCCGAGAAGCGGGACCACCGCAAGCTCGGTCGTGAGCTCGACCTGTACTCCTTCCCCGACGAGATCGGCTCCGGTCTGCCCGTCTTCCACCCGAAGGGTGGCGTCATCAAGCGCGAGATGGAGGACTACGTCCGCGCGCGGCACATCGAGGAGGGCTTCGAGTACGTCGGGACGCCGCACATCGCCAAGGAGGGGCTCTTCCACACCTCCGGGCACCTGCCCTACTACGGCGAGGGGATGTTCCCCGCCCTCGACGTCGACGGCATGGACTACCGCCTCAAGGCCATGAACTGCCCGATGCACAACCTCATCTACCGCTCCAGGCAGCGCTCCTACCGTGAGCTGCCGTTGCGCCTGTTCGAGTTCGGCCACGTCTACCGACACGAGAAGTCCGGGGTCATCCACGGTCTGACCCGGGTGCGCGGCTTCGCCCAGGACGACAGCCACTCCTATGTCACCAAGGAGCAGGCGCCCGACGAGATCCGCCACCTGCTCGACTTCGTCCTCGGGCTGCTGCGCGACTTCGGGCTCGACGACTTCTACCTCGAGCTGTCCACCCGCGACGAGGAGGGCGACAAGAGCGCCAAGTTCATCGGCTCCGACGAGGACTGGGCGGAGGCGACCAGGGTCCTGGAGGAGGTCTGCACCGAGACCGGTCTCGAGCTCGTGCCGGACCCGGGCGGCGCCGCCTACTACGGTCCCAAGGTCTCCGTGCAGGCCCGGGACGCCATCGGTCGCACCTGGCAGATGAGCACGATCCAGTACGACTTCAACCAGCCCTCGCCCGACCGGTTCGCGCTGGAGTACCAGGCCGCGAACGGCTCGCGCCAGCAGCCGGTGATGATCCACTCGGCGAAGTTCGGCTCGATCGAGCGGTTCATCGGCGTGCTCGTGGAGCACTATGCCGGCGCCTTCCCCGTGTGGCTCAGCCCCGTCCAGGTCCTCGGCGTCCCGGTCGCGGAGGAGTACAACGACTACCTGTGGGAGGTGCTCCAGCGGATGCGGGCGAAGGGGATCCGCGTCGAGCTCGACGAGAGCGACGACCGCTTCCCCAAGAAGATCCGCAACGCCAGCAAGTCCAAGGTGCCGTTCACCCTCATCGCCGGCGAGGAGGACCGCAGCAACGGCGCGGTCTCCTTCCGCTACCGCGACGGGTCCCAGGAGAACGGGCTGCCGATCGAGACCGCCATCGAGCGCGTGCTCGAGGCGATCTCGACCAAGGCCCAGGTCATCGGTGCGCCGAGCCTGGTCAACCCGGGACCGTCGGCGGGGACCGACCCGGCCTGACCCCCGCCCGACCCCGGTAGGTTGCGGTCATGGACACGCGGATCCGGCCCGTCGAGCGGGACGACGCCTTCGCCCTCGCGGCGCTGCGGGTGCAGCAGGACCGGGAGCGCGGGCACGCCCCGCGCGACGGGTTCCTGCTGGCCTACGCCGACGCCTTCCTCGCCGACTTCGCGTCGTACCGCGGGTGGATCGCCGAGCAGGGCGACGGCCGCCCGGTCGGCTGCGTGCTCGCGCTGCGCGTGCGCAAGCTGCCGACGCTCGGCCTGCCCGGGCGCCCGGAGTGGTGGTACGTCCAGCAGGTCTACGTCTCGGCGGACCTGCGGCGAAGGGGGGTGGCCACCCGTCTCGTGCACGCGGTCCAGGAGGCCGCCGCGGCCGAGCGGGTGCGCTGGGTGCGCCTCAACGCGAGCGACGCGGGCCGTCCGTTCTTCGACGCGATGGGCTTCACGGCGCCGCGGGACCGGCTGCGTGAGTGGCTCCCTTCGTCGTGACAGGATCGGGGACATGACCCACTCCCACGACCGACCGCTCGAGGACGAGCGCTCCTTCGCGGGGGTGCCGGACGGCTTCGACCGGCTGTGGACGCCGCACCGCATGGCCTACGTGACCGGGGAGCGGCCGAGCGACGAGGCCGGTGACGGCTGCCCCTTCTGCGCTGCGCCCGACAAGGACGACGCCGAGGGGCTCGTCGTGCACCGCGGCGAGACCTGCTTCGTCGTGATGAACCTCTTCCCGTACAACGCCGGTCACGTGCTCGTCTGCCCCTACCGCCACGTCTCGCTCTACGTCGACCTCACCGACGAGGAGACGGCGGAGTTCACCGCGCTGACCAAGACCGCGATCCGGGTCCTGCAGACGACGTCCAGCCCGCACGGCTTCAACCTCGGCATGAACCAGGGCGCGGTCGCCGGTGCCGGCGTCGCGGCCCACCTGCACCAGCACGTCATCCCCCGCTGGGGCGGCGACATGAACTTCCTGCCGATCATCGCCCAGACGAAGGCGCTGCCGATCCTGCTCGAGGACGCGCGCGCCGCTCTCGTCGACGCGTGGCCCACGGACTGATCCGCTCCAGCGGCGCGAAGGCGGTCAGGCACACCACGAGCGGCAGGAAGTGGATGTGCAGCAGGTAGAGCGTCATGACGTGGAATCCGACGAAGAGTCCCACGCCGAGCGCGAGGAACCGGCCACGCAGCCACATCAGGAGCGGTGAGGCGAGCTCCAGCCCGAGCAGCGCCCACTGGCTGGCGTGGACGAGCCACGGGTAGCCGGCCATCCACTGCGCCAACCAGTTGCCGCGACGGCTGAAGGCCCACACGAAGGTCGCGCCGTTGGCCCAGCCCCACCCGCCGAAACGGAACTTCGCGAGCGCCGAGAGGAAGTAGACCGAGACCGCGCCCGCCTGGATCATCCGGACCGCCCAGCCGGCTGCCCGGCTCGTCACGTCGACCTCGGCCGTCGACGCGCGCCCCACGGTCGGCAGGACGAAGAGCGCGACCATGAGCGCGAAGTGGTCGTGGTCGACCTTGCTGTAGGAGAAGGCGTTGGACACCCAGTCGAGCATCCCGAAGGCGCAGACCCATCCGGCCAGGCGCGGCGCGCGACCCGTCATCGCCACGAGGGCGGCGACGAGGACCACCACCCTCAGAGCCTCGACGTACAGCGGCGTCGGTGCCGGCAGGTGCAGCAGCTCGCGCACGACGAGCGGCCGGTAGAGGTCGGCCGGCACGTCGCCGTGGGGGATGGGGTCCGTGACGTTGACGAGCACGTCGAAGACGACGAAGGCGTAGACGAACCGACGCAGCCACGCGACCCGGGCGAGCGGGACCTGCGGCATGAGCTGGTCCCACAGCCAGCGGCTCACAACCCCTGCTCCGGGTCCTGCGGGGAGCGGACCCGCCAGCGGGCGAGCAGCTCGTCGGTCTCCGTGCGCTCGGCCCCGAGCACGATGCGCCGGGTGCGCACCTCGACGAGTGCCCAGCGCGGCTCGTCGGGGCGGCGGCGCTGGTGGAGGACGGCGACGGCCTGCAGCTTCGACGGGTCGGCGACGATCGAGCCGAGCTGGCCCTCGATCTCGCTGCGCTCGATGCCGAGGGCCTCGCGGCTCAGCTCGACGCGGACCCGATCACCGTCCGTGGTCTCGGCGACCATGTACGGGGAGTCGATGACACCCCCTTCGTCGTCCACCGAGAAGGCGTACTGCGACATCGGGGCCATCGGCCACCACTGGTCGTCGCCGACGAGCGTCCCCGCGGCCACACCCCCGAGCACGAGGCCCCCGACGACGAGGCGCCACATCTGGGACGCCGGGGTCAGGTGCACCCGTTCACCCAACCGGAGTCGTTCGCCTTGGGCAAGCCCCACGCCGGTTACGCTGTCTCCCGAGATGCTCAATCGATACGCACGCGCCGCCGTCACCCGGATCCTGACCCCGGTGGCGAGACTGCTCATCCGCCTGGGCATCAGCCCCGACGTCGTGACCATCGTGGGCACGATCGGTGTCTGCCTCGGCGCCCTCGTCTTCTTCCCCCGCGGGGAGCTGCTCGTCGGCGTCCTCGTCATCACCGCCTTCGTCTTCTCCGACACCATCGACGGCGTCATGGCCCGCCTGCAGGGCCGCACGAGCAAGTGGGGGGCCTTCCTCGACTCGACGCTCGACCGCATCGGTGACGCGGCGATCTTCTCCGGCCTGGCGATCTGGTTCTTCCAGGGCGGCGACGACCGTGTCATGGCCTGGCTGGCGCTGGCCTGCCTCGTCCTCGGCAGCGTCGTCTCCTACGCCCGGGCACGCGCCGAGGGCCTCGGCATGACCGCCAGCGTCGGGATCGCCGAGCGCGCCGACCGGCTCGTCGCCGCACTCGTGACGACCGGTCTCGTCGGCCTCGGCCTGCCGGAGATCGTGCTCAAGGTCGTGCTCGCGGTGCTCGCCGTCGCCAGCGTCGTCACGATCCTCCAACGGGTGCTCTTCGTCCGCCAGCAGTGCATCGCCGCAGAGTCCGCCGACTCCACACCCGCGTCCTCGTGACCCGGCTGCGTCGACGGGTCACGGTCTGGGCCTTCCTCCTGGCGTGGCGGGTCCTGCGGGTCCTGCCGACGGGCGTGGCCTACCGGGTCTTCGACCTCGCCGCCGACCGCACGTACGCCGGCAACGGCACGTCGGTGCAGCGGCTGCGCGCCAACTACGCACGGGTGCGCCCTGAGCTGACCCCCGAGCAGCTCGAGGAGCTCGTGGCGAAGGGGGTCCGGGCCGCCCTGCGCTACTACGTCGAGGCTTTCCGCCTCCCCGCGGTCCGCGGGGACCGCGTCGACTCGATCGTCAGGTACGAGGGCGCGATGCCCGAGCTGAAGTCGCACCTGCTCGCCGGCCGCCCCGTCCTGTGCTTCCTCGGCCACACCGGCAACTGGGACCTCGCCGGCGTGTGGTGCGCCCGCCACCTCGGGACCGTCGTCACCGTCGCCGAGCGCCTGGAGCCGGAGGAGATGTTCCGCGCCTTCCTCGACTACCGCGAGGGCCTGGGCATGGTGATCCACCCGGCGGAGCGAGGCACCTTCGCCAAGCTGCGCGCCCAGCTCGAGACGGGGGACCCGGTCGTCATGCCGTTGCTGGCCGACCGTGACCTGTCCTCGAGCGGCATCGAGGTCGACCTGTGCGGGCACCGCGCCCGGGTGGCCGCCGGCCCCGCCGCGCTGGCGGTCGAGAGCGGCTACCCGCTCTACCCCGTGACGCTGCGCCACGAGCGCGTCGGCCGCACCTGGGGCATGGTCGTGACGATCCACGAGGCCGTCGACGTCCCTCCGCCCGGCGACCCGGGTGCCGTGGCCCGCGCGACCCAGGCCTGCGCCGACGCCTTCGGGCGGGCGATCACGGAGCACACGCAGGACTGGCACATGATGCAGCGCGTCTTCGTCGAGGATCTCGACCCCGCGCGCCCGGCCGCCCGCGAGGAGGCCGCATGAGGATCGGGCTCGTCAGCCCCTACTCCTTCGATGTGCCGGGTGGGGTGCAGTTCCACATCCGGGACCTCGCCGAGTACCTCATCGCCCACGGCCACCACGCGTCCGTCCTGGCGCCCGCCGACGAGGGGACGGTCCTCCCTTCGTACGTCGTGCCCGCGGGCCGGGCGGTGCCGATCCGCTACAACGGCTCGACCGCCCGGCTGCTCTTCGGCCCGGTGGCGGCCGCCCGCGTCGGCCGGTGGCTCGACGAGGGCGACTTCGACGTCGTGCACATCCACGAGCCGCTCGCCCCGAGCCTGTCGATTCTCGCGCTGTGGGCCGCCACGAGCCCGGTCGTCGCGACCTTCCACACGTCCAACGTCCGCTCGCGCGTCATGCAGGCGGCGTACCCGCTGCTGCGCCCGTCGCTGGAGAAGATCCACGGTCGGATCGCCGTCTCGGAGGACGCCCGCCGGACGGTGACGACCCACATCGGTGGCGACGCGGTCGTCATCCCCAACGGTGTCGACACCCGGGCCTTCGCGCAGGCCACCCGCGACCCGCGGTGGACCGGTGCTCCCGGCCGCCCGACCCTCGTCTTCCTCGGCCGGATCGACGAGCCGCGCAAGGGCCTGCAGGTCCTCGCGGCCGCGATGCCGGCGATCCTCGACGAGGTGCCCGGCGCACGGCTGCTCGTCGTCGGCCCGGGGTCCCTCGACGCGGCCAGGGCGCGGCTGACCGAGCGGGTGCTCGCCGCGACGGAGTTCCTCGGGGCGCTCTCCGACGAGGACAAGGCGGCCGCCCTCGCCTCGGCCGACCTCTACATCGCGCCGCACACCGGGGGCGAGAGCTTCGGGATCGTCCTCGTCGAGGCGATGGCTGCCGGGGCGCCCGTGCTCGCCAGCGACCTCGCCGCCTTCCAGCGGGTCCTCGACGGTGGCCGCTCGGGGATGGCCGGGGCCACCTTCGCCAACGAGCGCCCCGAGGACCTCGCCGCCCGCGCGGTCGAGCTGCTCCGCGACCCGGCGCGCCTGCGGGCACTGTCCGAGCTCGGGCAGGAGCGGGCGCGGGTCTTCGACTGGCAGGTCGTCGCCAAGGAGATCCTGGCCGTCTACGAGACGGTCCTCGACGCACGTCCCGCGCCGCGAGCCGTCACCCGCCTGCGGCCGGGGCTCGGCGGTGACCGCGCATGACCGCGCTCAGCTGGGTCGCCGTCGTCGTCTGCGTGCTCCTCGTGCTCGCCTGGTACCTCTCCTACAGCGCCGCGCGCCTCGACCGGCTGCACGCCAAGGTCGAGGGGGCCCTGTCCGCGCTCGACGCCCACGTGGTGCGTCGCGCCGAGGCGAGCCTCGAGCTGGCCAACAGCGGGGCGCTCGACCCGGCGAGCGGCTTCCTGCTCGCGGCCGCCGCGAGCCAGTCGCTGGAGCTGGTCAACGAGCGCACCTTCGAGTCCGACCTCCTCGAGGGCCAGCACTTCGCGGGCCGCGAGAGCGTCGAGAGCGAGCTGACCGAGATCCTCCACGCGGCCCTCCCGCCGGAGGTCACCCGCGAGATCCGGGCGAAGGGGGATCCCGGCGCGGCCACGCTCGAGCGGGTCCGCGAGGCGAGCCTGCGCGTGCAGCTCGCTCGCCGCTTCCACAACGAGGCGGTCAAGGAGGTCCAACGGGTGCGCACCAAGCGCGTCGTGGGCCTCTTCCGGCTCGCCGGCCACGCCGACCTGCCGCAGACCGTGGAGTTCGACGACACCCTGCCGGGGGAGTGACCCCCACCGCTCCCCAGCCGGCCGGTGACGGGGCATGATCGACCCATGACTCCGGCGGACCTGACCCTCGTCGCCCCCATCAACGAGCTGCTGACGCTCTCCGGACTGCCGCGCATCGGGCTGGGGCACCTCCTGGGTGCCCAGCTCGTCGTGCTGCTCGGGGACCAGGCGCTGAGCGCGGTGCCTGCCGCCAGGCGCCGTCGGCGGCGCCGACGCCGTGGCGGAGGTGGGTTCGGCTTCCTCCTGCTGCTGTGCTGCCTCCTGCCGCTCGCGGCCCTCGCGGTCGTGGCCTACCTCGTCTGGAACCGCCGTCGTGGCGGTGGCGGTGGCGGTGGCGGAGGGACGCCTCCCTTCGGGGGCGGGTCGGGACACCAGCCGCCCCCGTCGACCGGGACGCAGCTGCCGCCGCCCGCGCCGGGTGCGCCGGGGACGCCCCCGCCGCCCCCGAGCGGTCCGGGGCACCCACTGCCGTAGGCGCTCAGCCGCTCTCGTGGACGGCAGCGACGATGTCCGTGGCCAGCGTCGCCGCGTCCTCGTCGTCGAGGTCGTGCACGGTGAGGCGCAGGTGGCGCGAGGGCTCGTCGGTCTCCTCGAGACGGAAGTCGTCACCGGTGCGCACCAGCCAGCCCCGCCGGGTCAGCCGCTCGGCGACCTCGCGAGCGGCGACGGGCAGGCCGACCCACAGGCTCATCCCGTCGCCGGCCGCCGTCGCCAGACCCCGCTCGGTGAGCAGCGCTGCGAAGGCGGCATTGCGCTGCGCGTAGTGCGAGCTCGCGCGGTCGATGAGGGCCAGGGCGGCCTCGTCCGTCATGACCGAGTGGGTGATGCGTTGCAGCAGGTGGCTGACCCACGTGGTGCCGGGGCTGAGGCGCATCTCCAGCCGTGAGGCCGTGTCGGCGTCGCACGCCGTCACGGCGAGGCACATGTCCGGTCCGGCGAACTTCGAGACCGAGCGCACGAGCGCCCAGCGCTGGTGCTCCGGCCCGATGATCGAGTGGAAGGGCCGGCGGGACAGGTAGGAGAAGTAGTCGTCCTGCACGACGAGGACGTAGGGATGCGCGGCCAGCACGGCCCGCAGGGCCTCGGCGCGGCGGGCGCTCAGCGACGCGCCGGTCGGGTTCTGGGCCCGGGGCGTGCACACCACCGCCCGCGCCCCCTGCTCCAGGGCGCGGCGCAGTCCGTCGACGGTCATCCCCTCCGCGTCGACGGGGACGGGAACGGCGCGGTAGCCCCCGAGCTGGGCGAGGTGGATGCTCGCGAGGAAGCAGGGGTCCTCGAGCGCGACCGTGTCGTCGCGCAGGAGTGCCTGGGCGAGGAGCCGCTCGACGGCGTCGACCGCACCGCTGGTGAGCGTGAGGCGCAGCTCGTCGGCGTCCGCCGGCACGTCCGGCGCCATCCACTCGCGGGCCCAGGCCAGCAGGTCGCGGTCGATCGTCGGTTCGCCGTAGAGCACGTGCCGTCCGGCAGCGGCCGCCAGGGCCGGACCGAGGTCGGGGATCAGGCGGGGGTCTGGGTTGCCGGTCCCGACGTCGCGCAGGGAGCCCGCGGCCGCGAAGCCCTCCTGCGGCACCCGGGAGCGCCGGGCGACGCGGGTGCCGGCACGGCCCTGGGAGACGACGACACCCGAGCGGGCGAGCACGCGGTAGGCGGCCACTGCCGTGTTGCGGTTGACGCCGAGCTGCTCGGCCAGGGCACGCACCGGCGGGAGGACCTCGCCGGGGGAGAGGTGGCCGCGCTCGACGAGACCCCGCACGCTGTCGGCGATCTCGGCGGCCGTGCCACCCGTGATCAGTGCTGCCTCGGTACCCACGCCCGCAGTCTAGGTGTGGTTCCCACGCCGCGGACGGTCAAGCCTGGTTTGACCTGTGCCGTGCTAGTTTCTGGCCTAGATCAAACAATCGGCCTGCGTGCCGGGCCACGGACGAGGGAGAAGACCATGGGCGACGAGACGACCGAGACCGGGACCGCGCGGGTCAAGCGCGGCATGGCCGAGATGCTCAAGGGCGGCGTCATCATGGACGTCGTCACCCCGGACCAGGCGAAGATCGCCGAGGACGCGGGCGCGGTCGCCGTGATGGCCCTCGAGCGTGTCCCGGCCGACATCCGTGCCCAGGGTGGGGTCTCGCGGATGAGCGACCCGGACATGATCGACGGGATCATCGAGGCCGTCTCGATCCCGGTCATGGCCAAGGCGCGCATCGGGCACTTCGTCGAGGCGCAGGTCCTGCAGGCCCTCGGCGTCGACTACATCGACGAGTCCGAGGTGCTCACCCCGGCCGACTACGCCAACCACATCGACAAGTGGAACTTCACCGTCCCCTTCGTCTGTGGTGCGACCAACCTCGGGGAGGCGCTGCGGCGTATCACCGAGGGCGCGGCGATGATCCGCTCCAAGGGTGAGGCCGGCACCGGCGACGTCTCCAACGCCACCACGCACATGCGCCAGATCCGCCAGCAGATCCGCCATCTCCAGGGTCTGCCCGAGGACGAGCTCTACGTCGCAGCCAAGGAGCTGCAGGCGCCGTACGAGCTCGTCAAGGAGGTCGCGACCGCGGGCAAGCTGCCGGTCGTGCTCTTCACCGCTGGTGGGATCGCGACCCCGGCCGACGCCGCGATGATGATGCAGCTCGGCGCCGAGGGCGTCTTCGTCGGCTCCGGCATCTTCAAGTCCGGCAACCCGGCGCAGCGCGCCGAGGCGATCGTCAAGGCGACGACCTTCCACGACGACCCCGACACCCTGGCCAAGGTCTCCCGCGGCCTCGGCGAGGCGATGGTCGGCATCAACGTCGACGAGATCCCGCAGCCGCACCGCCTCGCCGAGCGCGGTTGGTGACGACGGGCCGAGCGACGACGCCGGCCGGGACGTGCTGTCCCGGCCGGCGTCGGCGTCCGCCCTGCGTCGCGGGCATCAGGCGAAGGTGCCCCCGCCGGGCGTGTCGCTCCCCGTGGTGGGGCGGTGGACATCGCCCTCGCCCATCGTGCCCGTGCCCGGGGTCGGGCTCGTCGTGGTGCCCGAGGAGTCGCCCCCCGTGTGCTCCTTGACCTTCGACGTGACCTTCTCCTCGGCCTTGTGACCCAGGCCGACGGCAGCCTCCTGGGCCTGACCGGCCTTGCGCTGCACCTTCGGGTCACGCCAGACGCGCTTGGCCTGCGTGCTCAGCTTGTCGTACTGCTCGCGGCCGGCTCGGGTACCGAGCACATAGCCCACGGCTCCTGCGGCCAGCATCGTGATCTTGCCCATGACGTCCTCCAGAGGGGTTGGTGTGGGGTGGTGCGCCCTGTCGCTACCCGACGGCACCGACCTCAAACGGTTACATTCCGCCCATGACAGACCGCACCCGTCCCGTCATCGGCGTCCTGGCCGTCCAGGGCGACGTCCGGGAGCACCTGGCCGCGCTGGAGGGTGCCGGCGCGCAGGCCGTCGCGGTCCGCCGCCCCGAGGAGCTGGCGAGCGTGGACGCGCTCGTCCTGCCCGGCGGCGAGTCGACCACCATCGACAAGCTGACCCGCATCTTCGACCTGCGCGACCCCCTTCGCTCCCGCATCGCGGAGGGGATGCCGGTCTACGGCAGCTGCGCCGGGATGATCCTGCTCGCCGATCGCATCCTGGACGGGCACCGGGACCAGCAGACCCTTGGGGGCATCGACATCACGGTGCGGCGCAATGCCTTCGGGCGTCAGGTGGACTCCTACGAGACCGACCTCGACGTCGTCGGCGTCGACGGCGGTCCGGTGCGTGCGGTGTTCATCCGCGCCCCGTGGGTGGAGGAGGCCGGGCCGGGAGTGGAGGTGCTCGCGTCCGTCGAGGCGAAGGGGGAGACCCACCCCGTCGTCGTCCGGCAGGGCCGTCTGCTCGCCACGAGCTTCCACCCCGAGGTCACCGGTGACCACCGCGTGCACCGTCTCTTCGTCCAGATGGTGCACGGCTCCGCGTAGGATCGATCCTCGGACCACCTGCCAGCCAGTACGAGGAGACCAACGTGTCCGGCCACTCCAAATGGGCAACCACGAAGCACAAGAAGGCGGCGATCGACGCCAAGCGCGGCAAGCTCTTCGCCAAGCTCATCAAGAACATCGAGGTGGCCGCCCGCACGGGCGGTGGTGACCTCTCCGGCAACCCCACGCTCTACGACGCGGTCCAGAAGGCGAAGAAGAGCTCGGTCCCCAACGACAACATCGACCGCGCGGTCAAGCGCGGCTCCGGGGCCGAGGCCGGCGGCGCCGACTGGGAGAACATCACCTACGAGGGATACGCACCGGGCGGGGTCGCGATCCTCATCGAGTGCCTCACCGACAACAAGAACCGCGCCGCGACCGAGGTGCGGACCGCGCTGTCCCGCAACGGCGGCAACCTCGCCGACCCCAACTCCGTCGCCTACCTCTTCAACCGCAAGGGCGTCGTCATGGTGCCCAAGACGGAGAAGAGCGAGGACGACCTGCTCGAGATCGTGCTCGAGGCAGGCGCCGAGGAGATCAACGACTTCGGCGAGTCCTGGCAGATCGTCTCGGAGGCGACCGACTTCGTCGCGGTGCGCACCGCGCTGCAGGAGGCCGGCGTCGACTACGACTCCGCCGAGGCCTCCTTCCTGCCGAGCATGCAGGTGCCCCTCGACAAGGAGGGCGCGAAGAAGATGATGCGCGTCATCGACGCCCTCGAGGACAGCGACGACGTGCAGGACGTGTACACCAACGGTGACGTGTCCGACGAGGTCCTCGCCGAGCTCGAGGCCGAAGCCGAGTGACCCCGGCGTGTCGACGGCGCCGCCTGCGCCGTCGACACGTAGTCTCGAGTAGAACAGGTGTTCTAGTCGACGACAGGAGGGTGCACGTGCGCGTGCTTGCCGTGGACCCCGGCCTCACCCGGTGCGGCCTCGGCGTGGTCGAAGGTGAGGCCCGGGCCCTGCGCATGGTGGCCGTGGGCGTCGTGCGCACCTCCAGCGACCGCGACACCGGGGACCGGCTCGCGTACGTCCAGGACGAGCTCGATGCCTGGCTGGACCGCTTCGACCCGGACGCGATCGCGCTCGAGCGGGTCTACGCCGCCGACCACGTGCCGACCGTCATGACCACCGCCCAGGTGAGCGGGCTCGTGCTCCTCGCCGGTGCCCGCCGCGGCCTGCCGGTGGCGCTGCACACCCCGACCGAGGTCAAGGCCGCCGTCACCGGCTCCGGGCGGGCCGACAAGAGCCAGGTGACCTCGATGGTCACGCGCATCCTGTCGCTGCCCGAGGCCCCGACCCCGGCCGACGCCGCCGACGCGCTCGCCCTGGCGATCTGCCACCAGTGGCGCGGGGCCGGCTCGGCCCGCCGCGAGCTCGCGGCGGCCAGCGAGCGGGCACGGCTGCGGGCGGTGGCCGGCCCGTGATCGCCTCCGTCACCGGCACCGCCCGGCACGTCGGGCTCGACCGGGTCGTCGTCGACGTCCACGGCGTCGGCCTGCTCGTGCACACCCCGCCGTCGGTCGCCGCCGGCTGCCGCACCGGAGCCCCGGTCGAGCTCGCGACGACCATGGTCGTGCGCGAGGACTCGATGACCCTCTACGGCTTCGCGACCGTGGGGGAGCGGGACACCTTCGAGCTGGCGCAGACGGTGAGCGGGGTCGGGCCGCGCGTCGCGCTGGCGATCCTGTCCGTGCTCAGCCCCGACGACCTCGCCGCGGCCGTGGCCGGCGACGACATCGCGACCCTGACCAAGGTGCCCGGCATCGGCAAGAAGGGCGCCGAGCGCATCGCCCTCGAGCTGCGCGACAAGCTCCCGCAGGTGCCCGGCGGCGGGGCCGGCCCCGGGGCGAGCGCCCCCGTCGGCTCCTGGCAGGACCAGGTGGCCGAGGCCCTCGTCGGCCTGGGCTACTCGGCGAAGCAGTCCGCCGACGCCGTGGCCAGGGTGGCCGACGACCACGCCGGAGGCGATGTCTCCAGCGCGCTGCGCGCGGCCCTGCAGGTGCTCGCCCGATGAGCGGCTTCAGCTCCGAGATCAAGGTGGCCGACGAGGACCCGCGGCAGGGCGACGGCTCCTTCGACGCGACCGCCCGCATCGTCGACGCCGGCGGGACCGACGAGGACACGACCGTCGAGGCGGCCCTGCGCCCGAGACGGCTCTCCGAGTTCCCCGGCCAGCCCAAGGTG
This sequence comes from Janibacter terrae NBRC 107853, assembly GCF_001591405.1. Taxonomy (GTDB): domain Bacteria; phylum Actinomycetota; class Actinomycetes; order Actinomycetales; family Dermatophilaceae; genus Janibacter; species Janibacter terrae. Next base: position 53,130 of record NZ_BCUV01000006.1, on the reverse strand, counting down.
CGAGACCAGCTCGGCCTCGTCCTCGAGGCCGCGCGTCGGCGGGGGTCCCCGCCGGACCACGTGCTGCTGTCCGGCCCGCCGGGGCTCGGCAAGACGACCCTGGCGATGATCGTCGCCGCCGAGCTCGAGCAGCCGATCAGGGTCACCTCGGGCCCGGCGATCCAGCACGCGGGCGACCTGGCCTCGGTGCTGTCCTCGCTCGCGGAGGGCGAGGTGCTGTTCCTCGACGAGATCCACCGCATGTCCCGGCCGGCCGAGGAGATGCTCTACCTCGCCATGGAGGACTTCCGCGTCGACGTCATCGTCGGCAAGGGGCCCGGGGCGACGGCCATCCCGCTCGAGCTGCCCCCCTTCACCGTGGTCGGCGCCACCACGCGTGCCGGGCTGCTGCCCGCGCCGCTGCGCGACCGCTTCGGCTTCACCGGCCACCTCGACTTCTACGAGGTCGCCGACCTCGAGCGGATCCTCGCCCGCAGCGCGCGCCTGCTCGGCGTCGTCGCCGACGAGGACTCGCTCGCCGAGATCGCCACCCGGTCGCGGGGCACGCCACGCATCGCCAACCGGCTGCTGCGTCGGGTGCGCGACTGGGCGCAGGTCCACGGCAGCGGTCAGGTCGACCTCGACGCGGCCCGGGCTGCCCTCACGCTCTTCGACGTCGACGCCGCCGGGCTCGACCGGCTCGACCGGGCCGTGCTGGACGCGCTCTGCCGACGCTTCGGCGGGGGACCGGTCGGTCTGTCGACGCTCTCGGTCGCGGTCGGCGAGGAGACCGACACCGTCGAGACCGTCGCCGAGCCCTACCTCGTGCGACAGGGGTACATCGTGCGCAGCCCCCGCGGGCGCATCGCGACCGCGACGGCGTGGGAGCACCTGGGCCTCACCGCACCGGCGGGCGAGCAGGCCCCCCTTCGCCTCGACGACGGGCCGGAGACCGGGCGGCTGGGCTGATCCCGAACCGGAACCGGACGGGGTCGCGTGTCCGTTGGTGAGGGCAACGGCCCTGACCTAGACTCGGCCACTGGCTCGGGCCTCCCCGAGCCACTGCAACGTCGTGCCGACCGACCAGTCCCGACCCAGGAAGTCCTCCTCATGAACCAAGGCTCGCAGACCGCCAGCCTGCTCCTCCTCGTCCTGCCGCTGGTCCTCATCGGATTCATGCTCTGGTCCGCGCGCAGGCGGCAGAAGACCATGGCGGAGTTCTCCGCCTCGCTGCAGGTGGGGGACGAGATCTTCACGACCTCCGGGATCCTCGGTCGGATCACCGAGCTGGACACGGACCGGGTGCGCCTCGAGGTCGCGCCGGGCACCGTGCTCACGCTCGACCGTCGCGCCGTGGGCATGAAGGCGGAGCCGACCGGGCCGACCGGGCCGGTCGACGACCAGGCCGGGCAGGGCTGACATGGCGGAGCGTCGACGCACGCGGGACGTGGCCCGCAAGGACCACGCCAAGCGCACCCTGATGTGGCTCTTCGCCATGGTCGTCGTCATGACCGGTGCCCTGGGCTACGGCGTCCTGCAGAAGGACGCGAGCTGGGCCCCGCGCCTCGGACTCGACCTCGCAGGGGGCACCCAGATCGTCCTCGAGCCCCGCGTCGGCGGCGGCGGGTCGGTCTCCCAGGAGCAGCTCGCCGAGGCGCGCGACATCATCGTGCAGCGCATCGACTCGCAGGGCACCACCGGCGCCGAGGTCACCACGCAGGGTGACTCCAACATCGTCGTCGCGATGCCCGGCACCCCGACCAAGGAGCAGGAGGACGCCATCGCGGCGTCCTCGCAGATGCAGTTCCGCCCGGTCCTGGCCACCGACATCGGCAGCCCTGAGCTCCTCCAGCCGCAGCCCTCCGCGACCGGCTCGGGCTCTTCGAGCCCGACATCGGGTGCCGCGGAGCCGAGCGGGAGCTCGACCTCCCCGCGGCCCAGCGCCAGCCGCAGCAGCGAGACCTCTGCATCCCGCGACCGTGCCCGCACCGCGGCGACGACGTCCCCGAGCACCAGTCCCAAGAGCACCAGCAGCAAGAGCACCAGCAGCAAGAGCACCAGCGCCGCGCCCACCGAGGCGCCCACGCAGGGCTGGACGCCGTCCGGCAAGCCCACCGGCCCATTGGACCCCAACAACATCACCCCCGAGGTCTGGAAGCAGTTCCAGGAGCTCGACTGCTCCAAGCCGCCGGAGCAGCGTCCCGACACCAAGACCACCGAGCCGATCGTCGCCTGCAAGCAGGACGGCTCGCTGAAGTACGTGCTCGGCCCGGTCGTCGTGGCCGGTACCGAGATCGCCGACGCCGAGGCCGGCTACCGGGTCGGCCCGCAGGGCCAGCAGACCAACGAGCCCGAGATCTCCCTGACCCTCACGAGCAAGGGTCGCGGCGAGTACGGGGACATCTCCACGAAGATGGTCCAGCTGCCCGGGCTGTCCCCGGCCTCCCCGACCAACCCGCCCGGCTCCTACAACGCCCTCGCGGCGGTCCTCGACTCGCAGGTCCTCATCGACCCCGGCTTCAACGAGGCGATCCCCAACGGGCAGGCGAGCATCTCCGGCTTCCCGATCGAGGAGGCGCGCGCCCTCGCCAAGTCGCTGAAGTTCGGCGCACTGCCGCTCTCCTTCGACGTGCAGACCCGTCAGGAGATCAGCCCGACGCTCGGCTCCGAGCAGCTGCGCTACGGCGTCATCGCCGGCATCATCGGCCTCTTCGTCGTGCTGCTGTACTCGCTGCTGCAGTACCGCGCGCTGTCGGTCGTCGTCATGGGGTCGATGCTCATCGCCTTCGGCATGACGTACCTGTCGATCGCCCTGTTGGCGTGGGGGTACAACTACCGTCTCGACATGGCCGGCGTGACCGGCCTGATCATCGCCATCGGTGTCACCGCCGACAGCTTCATCGTCTACTTCGAACGGGTGAGGGACGAGCTGCGCGAGGGACGCAACCTGCGCGCCGCCGTCGAGGCCGGCTGGGCCCGCGCCAAGGGCACGATCCTCGTGGCCGACGGCGTCAACCTCATCGCCGCCGTCGTCCTCTACGTCCTCGCGAGCTCGGGCGTGCGTGGCTTCGCCTTCACGCTCGGCCTCACGACGCTCATCGACCTCATCGTCTTCTGGCTCTTCACGCACCCGCTGCTGACGATCCTCGCGCGCAACAAGTTCTTCGCGTCCGGTCACCCGTGGTCCGGCTTCGACGTCGACACCCTGCGTGAGGTCAAGCTGCGCTACCGCGGCCGGGGGCAGGTGGACGTCCCGCCCGCAGTGTCCGCCGCCGAGGGGAGCGTGTCATGAGCAGTCGGATGGCCCAGTGGGGCAACGACCTGTACACCGGCGACCGGTCGATCAACTTCGTCGGCAAGTCCAGGACCTGGTACATCATCTCGGCCGTGATCATGGCCGTCGCCGCCCTCGGGTTCCTCGTGCAGGGGCTCAACCTCAGCCTCGAGTTCACCGGTGGCTCGGAGTTCCGCGTCGCCACCTCGGGTGCGCCGGCCGACTACGAGGACGAGGCGACCGCCGCGGTCCGCGAGGTCGCCGGCAACGCCGCCTCCGCCAACGTCTCCACCCTCGGCGGGACGACGATCCGCGTCCAGACCGAGGAGCTCGACGGTGACCAGGCGCGCGAGGTCGCGCAGCAGCTCGCCACGACCTTCGGGGTCGAGAGCAACAAGGTCAGCTCCAGCTTCATCGGCCCCTCGTGGGGTGCCTCGGTGAGCCAGCAGGCCCTGCGCGCGCTCGTCGTCTTCATCATCATCACGACGGCGCTCATGGCGCTGTACTACCGCAACTGGAAGATGGCCGTCGCCTCGATGGTCGCCCTCGCCCACGACATGCTCATCACGGTGGGCATCTACACGTGGACCGGCTTCGAGGTCTCGCCGGCGACGCTGATCGGCTTCCTGACCGTCCTCGGCTACTCGCTCTACGACACGGTGGTCGTCTTCGACCACGTCAAGGAGAACACCCGAGCGGCCTTCCAGAACAAGCGCTCGACCTTCGCGAACGCGGCCAACCTCGCCGTCAACCAGACGCTCGTGCGCTCGGTCAACACCACGGTCATCGCCGTGCTGCCGATCCTCGCGGTCCTGGTCATCGGGTTCGCCAAGCTCGGTCCGGGCACCCTCCTCGACCTCTCGCTCGCGCTGTTCATCGGCATGACCGTGGGCGCCTTCTCCTCGGTCTTCATCGCGACCCCGCTCCTGGTGGACCTGCGGCGCAAGGACCCGGAGGTCCTCGCCCTCGACAAGGCCGCGGCCAAGCAGCCGGTGCGGACCCCCCTTCGCGAGTCCGTGCCCGCCGGCGCCGCGCCCACGACGACGAAGGGGGCGACCCCCGCCGCCTCCACGTCGGCGCCGAGCACGTCGGTCTCGTCGAGAGATGCGGAGCCGGTCGCCGGGGAGACCCCGCAGACCGTCACCGGTCGCGCCGTGCACAAGTACGCCCAGTCGGCCGGTCCGCGCAACCAGCCGAAGAAGACGCCGCGCAACCGACGGGGCAGCCGGTGAGCCGGACCCCGATGGAGCAGCGGATCCTCGTCGCGCTGCGGGACGTGCCCGACTTCCCCGAGCCGGGCGTGACCTTCAAGGACATCACCCCGCTGCTCGCGGACGCGGCGCTCTTCGCGGACGTCGTGCGGGCGCACGCGCGGCCCTGGCACGGCCGGGTCGACCTCGTCGCCGGTCTCGAGGCCCGCGGCTTCATCTTCGGGGCCGCGGTGGCCCTCGAGCTGGGCGTCGGGTTCGTGCCGGTGCGCAAGGCGGGGAAGCTGCCGGGGACCACCGTGGGGCTCGACTACGCGCTCGAGTACGGCTCGGCCAGGATCGAGGTCCACGAGGACGCGGTCGCCGCGGGCTCGCGGGTCCTCGTCGTCGACGACGTGCTCGCGACCGGGGGCACCGCGCGCGCGGCGTGCGAGCTCCTCGAGTCCTGCGGGGCGGTCGTGCCGGCGGTGGAGATCCTCGTGGAGATCGCGGTCCTCGACGGGCGGGCAGCCCTCGTGGGGCGTGACGTCCGGGCGCTGGTCACGGTCTAGGCTCACTCCATGAGCGAGCGCAGCACGGGCAGCGGAGGCGGGTTCTCACCCCGCTCGCTGGCGCGCGCCTCGCTCGCACGCATCGGCAGTGGTCGCGCCCCGACACCCGGTGTCCTCGACCCGCTGCTGACGATCGTGCGGCAGTCGCACCCCAAGAGCGACCTGTCGATCATCGAGCGCGCCTACGAGGTCGCGGAGCGCGCCCACCGTGGCCAGGTGCGCAAGAGCGGTGACCCCTACATCACCCACCCGCTCGCGGTGACGACGATCCTCGCCGAGCTCGGCATGACGCCGGTGACCTTGGCCGCTGCCCTCCTGCACGACACGGTCGAGGACACCGACTACAGCCTCGACGACCTCGAGGCCGAGTTCGGCGCCGAGGTGGCCAAGCTCGTCGACGGCGTGACCAAGCTCGACAAGGTCACCTACGGGGAGAGCGCCCAGGCCGAGACCGTGCGCAAGATGATCGTCGCGATGGCCCGCGACATCCGCGTCCTCGTCATCAAGCTCGCCGACCGGCTCCACAACGCCCGGACCTGGCGCTACGTCTCGGCGGCGTCGGCGCAGCGCAAGGCGCAGGAGACCCTCGAGATCTACGCGCCGCTGGCGCACCGCCTCGGCATGAACACCATCAAGTGGGAGCTGGAGGACCTGTCCTTCGCCACCCTGTACCCCAAGGTCTACGAGGAGATCGTCCGCCTCGTCGCCGAGCGTGCCCCGGCCCGCGAGGAGTACCTCGCGACGGTCCGCGCCCAGGTCGTGCTGGACCTGCGGGAGGCGCGGATCAAGGCGACGGTGACCGGCCGCCCCAAGCACTACTACTCCGTGTACCAGAAGATGATCGTCGGGGGTCGGGAGTTCGGGGAGATCTACGACCTCGTCGCGGTCCGGGTGCTCGTCGACACCGTCCGTGACTGCTACGCGGCCCTCGGGGCGCTGCACGCGCGGTGGAACCCGCTGCCCGGGCGCTTCAAGGACTACATCTCCCTGCCGAAGTTCAACATGTACCAGTCCCTGCACACGACCGTGATCGGTCCGCAGGGCAAGCCGGTCGAGATCCAGATCCGCACCCACCAGATGCACCGCCGCGCCGAGTACGGCGTCGCCGCGCACTGGAAGTACAAGGACCAGGCGCGACCCGACGGCGGCAAGGTCGACGACGGCCAGATGGGCGAGATGGCCTGGCTGCGCCAGCTGCTCGACTGGCAGAAGGAGACCTCCGACCCGAGCGAGTTCCTCGACTCGCTGCGCTACGAGATCAAGACCCAGGAGGTCTACGCCTTCACGCCCAAGGGGCAGGTCATCGCCCTGCCTGCGGGCTCGACCGCCGTGGACTTCGCCTACGCGGTGCACACCGAGGTCGGGCACCGGTGCATCGGCGCCCGGATCAACGGCCGCCTCGTGCCCCTGGACTCGCCGCTCGAGAACGGTGACGCCGTCGAGGTCCTGACGTCCAAGGCCGAGGGCGCCGGGCCGTCGCGGGACTGGCTGAACTTCGTGCGCTCGGCGCGCGCCCGCAACAAGATCAAGCAGTGGTTCACCAAGGAACGCCGCGAGGAGATGATCGACTCCGGCAAGGAGGCCATCGCCAAGGTCGTGCGCAAGCAGAACCTCCCGCTCCACCGGCTGGTCACCGTCGAGAGCCTCACGGCGGTCGCGAGCGAGCTACGCCGCCAGGACGTCGACGGCCTCTACGCCGCGGTCGGCGAGGGGCACGTCTCCGCCCAGCACGTCGTCGAGCGGCTCATCGCCGCGGCCGGCGGCAAGGAGGGGGCGACGGAGGACCTCGCCGAGGCCACGCTGCCGGGACCGGTCGGGCAGCGCCGCAGCCACGGTGACCCGGGCGTCGTCGTCAAGGGCATGGACGACCTGTGGGTCAAGCTGGCGCGCTGCTGCACGCCCGTGCCCGGCGACGAGATCATGGGCTTCATCACCCGCGGCAACGGCGTGTCCGTCCACCGGGTCGACTGCCCCAACGCCGACTCCCTGCAGAAGGAGTCCGAGCGGCTCATCGAGGTCGAGTGGGCACCGAGCAGCTCGAGCCTCTTCCTCGTCCAGATCCAGGTCGAGGCGCTCGACCGCGCGGGGCTGCTGTCGGACGTGACCCGGGTCCTGTCGGAGTCCGGGGTCAACATCCTCTCGGCGGCCGTGCACACCTCGCGCGACCGGGTGGCCGTGCTGCGGTTCACCTTCGAGATGGGCGAGGTGGCGCACCTCAGCCACGTGATGCAGCAGGTGAAGCGGATCGAGTCGGTCTTCGACACCTTCCGCATCACCGGAGGCAGCTCCAGGGGCTGAGGGGCGCGTCAGCCGCCGAACTCGTCCAGGCCCTTGCGTGCCTGGTCCAACCACGCCTGCTGGGCGTCGATCTGCTCCTGGATCTTCGCGGCGCGGGAGGTATCCCCCTTCGCCTCTGCCGTGGCGAGGTCGTCACGCAGGTCGGTGACCCTGGACTCGAGCTGGGCGACCATCGAGGCGGCGCGGGCGGACAGCTCGGGGTTGGACTGCGACCACTTCTTGTCCTCGGCGTCGCGCACCGTCTGCTCGATGCGTCGCATGCCCTTCTCCATCCGGTCGATGTCGGCACGCGGGACCTTGCCCGCGGCCTCCCACCGCTCCTGGATGTCCCGCAGTGCGGCCTTGGTCTTCTCGAGGTCCTTGACCGGCAGCAGCGCCTCGGCCTCGGCGAGGATCGCCTCCTTGACCTGGAGGTTGCCGCGGTGGGCCTCGTCCTCCTTGGCCGCCTCGGCGTCCTTGGCGTTGAAGAAGGTGTCCTGGGCGCTGCGGAAGCGCTCCCACAGGCGGTCGTCGTCGGCACGGCCGGCGCGGCCGGCCCGGCGCCACTCGTCCATCAGGCGCTTGTAGGCACCGGCGGTGGCATTCCAGTCGGTGGAGGTGGAGAGACGCTCGGCCTCGGTGGCCAGCTCCTCCTTCGTCGCCTTGGCGTCGCCGCGGGTCTGCTCGACGTGCGCGAAGTGGGAGCGACGCGCCTTGTCGAAGCCGTTGCGGGCCTTGGAGAACCGCTGCCACAGGGCGCCCTCGACGTCCTTGTCCAGACGGACCTTGCCGCGCTGATGGGCCTTCCACTCGTCGAGGAGAGCGCGCATGCGGGCGGTGGACTGCTTCCACTGCACCTTGTCGACGGGTTGGGCGGCGATCTGCTCTGCCTCGGCGACGAGCGCCTCGCGCTCCACCGCTGCGGCCTTCTTGGCCTCGGCGCGCACGGCGGACTCGGCCTCGCGCTTGGTGGCCAGGCCTCCCTCCAGCTCGGCGATGAGGGCGGCGAGGGCCGGCAGGTCACCGACGACGTTGGGTTCCTGCGCGTGCTCGCGCAGGGACTTCAGGCCGTCGGCCAGCTCCTTGGCGGAGACGTCGGGGGAGTCCAGGCGGTGGCGCAGGAGGGTGGCGGAGGCGAAGAGCTCGTCGTACTTGCGGGCGAAGTACTGCAGGGCCTCGTCCGGCGTCGCACCGGGGTAGGAGCCGACCTCGCGCTCGCCCTCGCCGTCCTTGACGAAGACCCTGCCCTCCTCGTCCGCGCGGCCGAAGGCGGCCGACGCGGAGTGGTCGTTGGTCACCGTTGGGACCTCCGCAGCGGGGGTCGCGGGCGGCCGGGGAGCCATGCGGGCCAGGGCCGCAGGCGAGGGCGCCGAAGGGCGCGGGGCGTTGGTCTCGTCACTCACAGGCTCGAGGTTACCCATTCGCGGGGGAGGAGCGGGGGCGCACGTAGGGTTGGACCGTGCTGACCATCTCGTTCCCGGCGCAGGCGTTCGGGACCAACTGCTATGTCCTGGCGGATGCTCCCGGTGAGGAGTGCCTCATCGTCGACCCCGGGATCGGGATCGAGGAGACGCTGCGCGAGGTGCTCACGGAGCACCGGCTGAAGCCCGCTGCCGTGCTCCTCACCCACGGGCACGTCGACCATGTCTTCTCCGTGACGCCGGTCTGCGGCGGTGAGCTCGCGGCCTACATCCACCGCGACGACCGCTACCGGCTCGTCGACCCGCTCGGTGGTTCGTCGCTCGGCCCGCAGCTGACGGGGATGCTCGAGCAGCAGTTCGGCAAGCGGGTCACCTGGCGCGAGCCCGAGCGTGTCGTGGAGGTCACCGACAGCGAGACCGTGACGGTCGCCGGCCTCGACCTCGAGGTCGTGCACGCGCCAGGCCACACGGAGGGCTCGGTCATGTTCGCGACGGGCCGGGTGCCCGAGGGCATCCCCGCAGAGGCGGAGGTGGACCGGACGCTCATCACGGGCGACGTGCTCTTCGCCGGGTCGATCGGCCGCACCGACCTGCCGGGCGGGTCGCACGAGGCGATGCAGGACTCCCTTCGTCGGGCCGTCCATCCGCGCCCCGACTCCAGCCTCGTCCTGCCCGGACACGGACCCGCGACGACGCTGGGCCGCGAAAAGGCGACCAACCCGTACCTGCAAGGACTGTCATGAGCACCCCCCGCGCCACCAAGGTCACCCCGCTGTCGGGCTTCCCCGAGTACCTGCCCGAGCAGCGGGTCGTCGAGCAGCACTTCATCGACGTCATCCGCAGCACCTTCGAGCTGCACGGCTTCCCGTCGATCGAGACCCGCGCGGTCGAGCCGGTCGAGCGCCTGCTCGGCAAGGGCGGCGACGCGGACAAGGAGATCTACGGGATCCACCGCCTCGCGGAGGACGAAGGGGGTGCCTCCGGTCGCGAGTCCGAGCTGGGGCTGCACTTCGACCTCACCGTGCCCTTCGCGCGCTACGTGGTCGAGAACGCCGGCCGCCTGAACTTCCCCTTCCGGCGCCACCAGATCCAGAAGGTCTGGCGCGGCGAGCGCCCGCAGGAGGGCCGCTACCGCGAGTTCACCCAGTGCGACATCGACGTCGTCGACGTGGGGGAGCTGGCGCCGCACTTCGAGGCCGAGATGCCGCTGGTGATGGCGGAGACCTTCGCGAAGCTGCCGATCCCGCCGATGGTCATCCAGGTGAACAACCGCAAGATCCCGGAGGGCTTCTACCGCGGCCTGGGCATCGAGGACGTCGCGGGGACGCTGCGCACCGTCGACAAGCTGGACAAGATCGGCCCGGACAAGGTCGCCGCCCTCCTCGTCGAGGCCGGGCGGACGACGGAGCAGGCACAGGCCGTGCTGGCGCTGGCCGAGATCCGCACGCAGGACACCTCCTTCGTCGACCGCGTCCGCGCGCTCGGGGTCGAGCACCCGCTGCTCGACGAGGGTCTGGAGGCCCTCGCCGCCGTGATCGACACGGGGGCGGCCGCCGCGCCCGGCGCCATGGTCGCGGACCTGCGCATCGCCCGCGGTCTCGACTACTACACGGGCACGGTCTACGAGACCCAGCTCGTCGGCTACGAGTCGTGGGGTTCCTTCTGCTCCGGCGGCCGCTACGACGAGCTGGCGAGCGACGGCAAGAACACCTATCCCGGCGTCGGCATCTCCATCGGCCTCTCGCGCCTGCTCGGGCTGCTCCTCGGCAAGGGCCTGGTCGGCGCGAGCCGCAAGTCCCCCTCCGCGGTCCTCGTGGCCGTGACGGACGAAGGGAGCCGCCCCGCCTCCGTCGCGGTCGCCACGGCGCTGCGTGCCCGCGGGATCCCCTGCGAGGTCGCCCCGGCCGCGGCGAAGTTCGGCAAGCAGATCCGCTTCGCCGAGCGGCGCGGGATCCCGTACGTGTGGTTCCCCGGCGCCGGTGAGGGAGACGGCGACCAGGTCAAGGACATCCGCTCGGGCGAGCAGGTCGACGCGGACGCCGCGGCCTGGGAGTGCCCGGCGGCGGACCTGCGCCCCCAGGTCGTCGCGCTGGGGGAGTAGCCCGCGACGCTCAAGAGCGCAGACGGCGCCAGGTCCACTCTCGGCCCCGCAGGTCGACGTCCTGCCGGAGCTCGCCCTCCGGGTGCCAGGTCACCTCGCTCGACGGGGGAGGCCGCCGGCGCGCGCCGTCGCGGGCCAGCAGGTCGGCGGCCGGCCACGACAGGTCGTCCGGTTCACCGACCGCCGCCGGTCCGGTGTCGGGCACGATGGCCAGGCGGTAGCCCACGTGCTGCAGGAGCGTGTCCGCCTTGGCCAGCGCCAGGGCCGACGCATCGCTCTCCGCGCGCCCGAGAGCGGCCCTGCTCCATCCCAGCTCCGCCGCGAGCTGGCGTTGGGTGAGCCGCCTGAGCCGGCGGAAACGACGGCTGACCAGCCCTACCCGGCGGCTGAGGACGAGGCCCCGCCGAGCGGCTGCCATCTCGGCTGACTTCGCCGGCAGAGCGTGGCCCCGCGCCGGTCCCGGTACGAGCGGCTCGGGGACCTCCGGCCAGTAGAGGCAGATCAGACAGTCCACGCAGTCGTCGGGCTCCCGGCAGATGTCGCAGTCCGTGGGACAGACGATGGGGGGCTGCGCAGACGAGTCCGGCGACGGCGGCTCGGGCGGCGGCGGGTCCATGCCGACCAGCCTGCCCCGGACGCGGTGCTGTCGGCTGGCAGCGACGCCACCTGTGGACGGACGGGTCCGGCCCGGCGGGACTGGGGATCGACATCTCGAGACCATGGTCCCGCTCGGTCCCGCTCGGTTCCGCTCGCTGTTCGACACTGCTCCGTACTCTGGGCCCGCGTGCTCAGAGTACGGAGCAGTGTCGAAGGGCTCGATGAACCAGGTGTGCGCTCAGCGCGCGTCCGGGGGACGGAGGCCGCAGGCGGCGAGCTCGAGGCCGGCGAGCTCGCGGATCGTCTCGGTGTCGCCGCGGCGCCAGGCGCCGGCGGGGTCGGGGCTGATCCGCGCGAGGCGTTGGAGCGGCTGGTTGGCCATCGCCCGCAGGGCGAAGAGGTCGAGGTCGTCCACGGAGTCGACGAGCGACTGTGCGGCGGTCGCGCGGCGCACGAAGCGCAGGCGCGCGGCGAACCAGAACGCACCGACGATGACGACCGGGGTGAGAGCGGTGACCCATCCCAGGGTCGTGGCGAGCCGCTCGACGGCGTCGACGAGGTCGCGCCCGGCGTCCTCGATGCTTGTCCCGGCGCCGGCCGCGTCCCGGAACGGCTCGGCCACCCGGTCGTCGAGGAGCGGCAGGTCGTCCACACCCTCGCCCGCGGTCTTCAGCCGTTCACGGAAGCTGCTGCCCGCATCCTGGAGCCGGTGGCCCGGCTCGGCGAGGGACAAGGCCGAGTCGTGGACGGCGTGACCGACCTTGGCCCACAACAGGATCCACGCGACCATCAGCAGGTCGGCGAGGACCTGGCCACGACGACGGGCCGGGAGATCCGCATAGAGCTTCATGCGGGCCATTACACTTGCCCGCAGTGGCCCAGGCCACCCGTGGGCACAACGGCGTGCCCGCGGTTCAACACCCACCGCGCCACACCACACCGCCCCGATGGAGGCCACGGCCCCGTGAGCACGACGCCGATGGAGCGCGCCGTGCGGACCTGGCTGACCCAGATGGACGTCGAGCGAGGGGTCTCCGCGCACACCCTCTCCGCCTACCGCCGCGACGCCGGACGGTACGTCGAGCACCTCGCGGGGCACGGCATCACCAGTCCCGAGGACGTCACCGAGCTGCACGTGTCCGGCTTCCTGGCGGCGCTGCGCACCGGTGACGACGCCCACCCTCCGCTCGCCGCGAGCTCGGCTGCCCGCACGCTCGTCGCCGTCCGCGGGCTCCACAAGTTCCTCGCCCTCGAGGGTGAGACCACGCACGACCCGGCCGAGGACGTGGCGCCGCCGGCACCCCCTTCGCGCCTGCCCAAGGCCATCGCCCTCGACGAGGTGACCCGGCTGATCGACGCCGCCGGGCTCGGCGACGGGCCCGCACCGCTGCGCGACCGCGCGCTCCTGGAGGTCCTCTACGGCACCGGCGCCCGCATCTCCGAGGCCGTCGGGCTCGACATCGACGACCTCGACCTCGACGTCGGTGCCGCCCGCCTGCTCGGCAAGGGCGGCAAGGAGCGGGTCGTCCCGCTCGGCTCCTACGCGGTGGAGTCCGTGCGCGCGTGGCTCGTGCGCGGCCGGCCGACGCTGTCGGCCAAGGGGAAGGCCGGCCCGGCGGTCTTCCTCAACCAGCGCGGCTCCCGGCTCTCCCGGCAGAGCGCCTGGGGCGTCATCACCACCGCCGCCGGCCGCGCGGGCCTCGAGGGCCACGTCTCGCCGCACACGCTGCGACACTCCTTCGCGACCCACCTGCTCGAGGGCGGCGCGGACGTGCGGGTGGTGCAGGAGCTGCTCGGGCACGCCTCGGTGACGACCACGCAGATCTACACGATGGTCACCGTGCAGCAGCTGCGCGAGGTCTACGCGCAGAGCCACCCCCGTGCCCGCTGATAGGGTCGTCGCTGATCAGCGAGAGGCTGACCGACCGCAGACCCGATGGAGTGATCCGACCTTGGCATCCGAGGTGACGCCACAGCTCGACATCGAGCACGACCAGGCACAGCCCGGTCCCACCGGCCGACCCCTGCCCACCTTCCCGGAGCCGCCGCCGCTGGCGTCGCACGGCCCGGCCCGCATCATCGCGATGTGCAACCAGAAGGGTGGGGTCGGCAAGACGACGACCACGATCAACCTCGGCGCCGCCCTGGCGGAGGCCGGGCGCAAGGTGCTGCTCGTCGACTTCGACCCGCAGGGCGCGCTGTCCGTGGGCCTCGGGGTCCCCACCCACACGCTCGACCTGACGATCTACGACCTGCTCGTCACCCGCGGGCACGAGATCACCGAGATCATCCAGCGCACCGCGGTCCCCGGGCTCCACGTCGCCCCGGCCAACATCGACCTCTCCGCCGCCGAGGTCCAACTCGTCGGCGAGGTCGCGCGCGAGCAGATCCTGGCCCGCGTGCTCCGGCCGGTCCTCGACGACTACGACGTCATCCTCATCGACTGCCAACCCTCCCTCGGCCTGCTGACCGTCAACGCGCTCACCGCGGCGCACGGCGTGGTCATCCCGCTCGAGACCGAGTACTTCGCCATGCGTGGCGTCGCTCTGCTCGTGGAGACGATCGACAAGATCACCGACCGCCTCAACCCGGGCCTCGTCGTCGACGGCATCCTCGCGACGATGTACGACGGCCGCACGCTGCACAGCCGCGAGGTCGTCGGCTCGGTCGTCGAGCACTTCGGCGACAAGGTCTTCCACACGGTCATCTCGCGCACCGTGAAGTTCCCCGACGCGACCCTCGCCGCGGAGCCGATCACGACCTACGCGACCGGCCACTCCGGCGCCAACGCCTACCGACAGCTGGCCCGCGAGCTCATCTCGCGCGGCGGTGCTCCCTGACGACCGTGGAGGGGACTGACACCGCCGTCCCCGGTGGCGTCATCACCAAGCGGGGCGCAGAGCAGGCCTTCACCGTCCACCTGGACAACTTCGAGGGACCCTTCGACCTGCTGCTGGGTCTGATCAGCAAGCACCAGCTGGACATCACCGAGATCGCGCTGGCCAGGGTCACCGACGAGTTCATCGCCCACCTGCGCGCCCTGCAGGCGAGCGACCCGGCGTGGGACCTCGGCCAGACCAGCGAGTTCCTCCTCGTCGCCGCGACGCTGCTCGACATCAAGGCCGCCCGGCTCCTGCCCGACATGCGGGAGACCGACGAGGACGACCTCGAGCTCATCGAGGCGCGGGACCTGCTCTTCGCGCGCCTGCTCCAGTACCGCGCCTTCAAGGACGTCGCGGCGCACTTCGGCGAGACGATGGCGACGACCGGTCGCATGACCCCGCGGCAGGCCGGTCTGGAGCCGCACTTGGCCTCGCTGCTGCCCGAGCTGGTCATCAGCGTCACCCCCGAGCAGCTGGCCATGGTCGCCGCGCGGGCCCTGACCCCCCGGGAGCCCGAGACCGTCGGTCTGGCCCACCTGCACGCGCCCGCGGTGAGCGTGCGCGAGCAGGCCGTCATCGTCGTCGACCGCCTGCGGGAGCAGGGCGCGCTCTCCTTCCGCGAGCTCGTCCGCGACGCGGACTCGACGCTCGTGGTCGTGGCGCGGTTCCTCGCCCTGCTTGAGCTCTTCCGCGACCGGCAGGTCGTCTTCGACCAGCCGGAGGCGCTCGGTGACCTCGAGGTCAGCTGGACCGGCAGCGAGGAGGGCACCGTCGACGTCGGTGCCGAGTTCGACGAAGGGGAGGACCCCCCTTCGTCCGATGAGGAGGATGACGATGAGTGAGGCGCCCCCGGAGCCCGAGGTGGAGGGCGACGACGTCCAGGTCGCCTTCGACGTGGGCGACCTGCCCGGCGGTGCGCGCGGGGCGATCGAGGCCGTGCTGATGATCGTCGAGGAACCGGTCACCGACCACGCCCTCTCCTCCGCGCTCGAGCTGCCCGTGGAGGAGATCCGTGAGCACCTCGCCGCGATCGAGTCCGCCTACGCGGACGGCACGCACGGGTTCACGGTGCGCAACGTCGGTGGGGGATGGCGCTTCTACAGCCACCACGCGTACGCGCCAGTCGTCGAGCGCTTCGTCCTCGACGGCCAGCAGTCCCGCCTGACGACGGCCTCCCTCGAGACGCTCGCCGTGGTCGCCTACCGCCAGCCGATCTCGCGGGCGCGGATCGGCGCCGTCCGCGGCGTCAACGTCGACGGCGTCGTCCGCACGCTCCTCACCCGCGGCCTCATCACCGAGGTCACCAAGGACGAGGAGTCGGGTGCGACCCTGTACGGGACGACGCCCTACTTCCTGGAGCGGATGGGTCTGAACTCGCTCGACGACCTGCCCGCCCTCGCCCCCTATCTCCCCGATGCAGCACTACTCGACGATCTCGTGAATGAGGCCCGGCCATGACCCCTCCCACCAACCGCCGACTCGGAGGCCCCCAGGGCGCGCCCCGGGGCAAGGGACCCCGCAAGCCCCCGCGGCCCGGCCGCCGCAACCAGCCGGAGCGGGGCACGACCGGACGCAGCCGCCAGGGCCAGCCCGACCTCGCACCCGAGCCGCCGCAGGCCCCGACGATCGACGTCCACGACCCCGAGGGCACCCGCCTGCAGAAGGTCCTCGCCGCCGCGGGCATCGGCTCCCGCCGGGCCTGCGAGCTGCTCATCCAGGAGGGTCGCGTCGAGGTCGACGGGCAGGTCGTCACCGAGCTCGGCCTGCGCGTGGACCCCCTGCGCCAGACCGTGCACGTCGACGGTGAGCGCGTCCACCTCGACGAGTCGCGCGTCTACCTCGCCTTCAACAAGCCCGTCGGCGTCGTCACGACGATGTCCGACGAGCTGGGCCGGCTGAGCATCGGCGACTACGTCGCCGGGCGCCCCGAGCGGCTCTTCCACGTCGGTCGCCTCGACGCCGACACGGAGGGCCTGCTCATCCTCACCAACGACGGCGACCTCGCGCACCGGCTGCAGCACCCGGCGCACGGCGTGCTCAAGACGTACATCGCCGAGATCCCCGGCCCCGTGCCCAAGGACCTCGGCAAGCGCCTGCGCGAAGGCGTCCAGCTCGAGGACGGCCCCGTCGCCGTCGATTCCTTCCGGGTCGTCGACTCGCGCCCGGGCAAGGCGATCGTCGAGGTGATCCTCCACGAGGGCCGCAAGCACATCGTGCGGCGCATGCTCGAGCACGTCGGCCACCCGGTCCTCTCGCTCGTGCGCACCCAGGTCGGACCCATCACGCTCGGCACGACCAAGTCCGGCCGGTGGCGCGCCCTCAGCCGGGCGGAGATCGCCGACCTCTACAAGGCTGCGGGACTGTGACGGCGACCTCCGAGGCGAAGGGGGCTGCGTCCGCGCTGCCACCCGTGCACGTCATCGGGACGGGCCTCATCGGGACGAGCATCGGGCTGGCCCTGACGTCCGTCGGCGTCGACGTCACCCTCGAGGACCAGTCCGAGACCTCGGCCGCGCTGGCGCGCGACCTCGGGGCGGGGCGCACCACGGGGGAGGTGCGACCGGGCCTCGTCGTCGTCGCCGGGCCGCCGGACGTCTCGCCCCGCCTCGTGCTCGGCGCCCTCGAGCGCTGGCCCGAGGCCGTCGTCACCGACGTCACCTCTGTCAAGCAGGTGGTCCTCCTCGACCTCATCCGGTCCGGGGTGCCGATCGACCGCTACCTCGGCAGCCACCCGATGGCCGGCCGCGAGCGCTCGGGCGCGATCAGTGCCCGGGCCGACCTCTTCACCGGCCGCGCGTGGGTCCTCTGCCCGCACGACGGCAGCGACCCGAGCGCGACGGCGCTCGTCGCCCGGCTCGCGCAGGCCACCGGCGCCGCGGTCACGACGCTCAGCCCGCAGGAGCACGACGAGGCGGTCGCCGCGGTCTCCCACGTGCCCCAGGTGGCGGCCTCGCTCGTCGCCGCCCGGCTGGAGCACCTCAGCGACCACGCCATCGGCCTGGCCGGCCCGGGCGTACGGGACGTGACCCGCATCGCGGCCAGCGACCCCGGCCTGTGGACCCAGATCCTCTCGGGCAACGCACCGGCCGTCGCCGCCGTCCTGCGTGACGTCGCTGCCGACCTGGGCCGCGTCGTCGACGCCCTCGAGGCGCTCGGCGCGGGGGAGGACGACGTCGCCGACGCCCCCGGCGCGCGTGCCGTGCTCGCCCGCAGCATCGCCGACGGCAACGCCGGCCACGCCCGCATCCCCGGCAAGCACGGTGCCCCGCCCGCGACCTACGCGGTCGTCAGCGTGGTCGTCGACGACCGGCCCGGCGAGGTCGCCCGACTGCTCACCGACATCGGCGCGGCGGGGGTCAACATGGAGGACCTGCGCCTCGACCACGGGCTGGGCCTCCCCTTCGGCCTGGCGGAGGTCTCCGTCCTCCCGGCGGCCGCCGGACCGCTCACCGAGGCGCTCACGGCACGTGGGTGGCGGATCCACAGCTGAGCGACGACTAGGCTGACCCCTCGTGACCAGCCAGCCCGCCCCCTTCGTCATCGCCATCGACGGACCCTCGGGATCCGGCAAGTCCAGCGTCTCGCGCGCCGTGGCCACGCAGCTCGGCGCCGGCTACCTCGACACCGGGGCCATGTACCGAGCCCTCACGTGGTGGTGCCGGCACACCGAGGTCGACCTTCAGGACCCCGCGGCGATCGCCCACGCGGCCCGCGAGCTGCCGCTGCACATCGGTGACGATCCGCAGGCCCCGACGGTGCGCGTCGCCGACATCGACGTCGCCGAAGGGATCCGCACGAGCGAGATCTCCGCGCTCGTCTCGACCGTCGCGACCGTCCCGGACGTGCGCACCGAGATGCAGCAGCGCCAGCGCGAGCTCATCGCCGACATCGCGGGCCGCCACGGTGCCTGCGTCGCGGAGGGGCGTGATGTCACGACCGTCGTCGCCCCCGAGGCACCCGTGCGGATCCTGCTCACCGCGAGCGAGGAGGCCCGGCTGCGCCGCCGCTCGCTCGAGGTGCACGGCACGAGCGACGCGGCAGCGATCGACGCGACCCGCGACCAGGTCGTGCGCCGGGACCGTGACGACTCGACGGTCTCCCAGTTCACCGTCGCCGCGGACGGGGTCGTCGTCGTCGACACCTCGGACCTCGACTTCGACGGGTCGGTCGACGCGGTGATGGCCGTCGTCATCGCCGCGCGCACGAGCTGACCCACCCCGCGGCCCCGGCCGCTGACGGCTGCGACAATGGCCGTGACCACCCCACAGACCAGGAGCATCGTGGACACCACCCCTGACCCCACCGACCCCACCGGGACGGAGGCCGCGGACGCCGAGGGCGTCGAGCGGGTGCTGCGCGCCGGTCTCGAGGACTTCGAGCTGACGCCGGAGGACCGCGCGATCATCGACGGCTTCCAGGAGGACGCGGACGAGACGCCCGCCGGCCCCTTGCCGGTCGTCGCGATCGTCGGCCGACCCAATGTCGGCAAGTCGACCTTCGTCAACCGTGTGCTGCGGCGCCGCGAGGCCGTCGTCGAGGACACCCCCGGTGTCACGCGCGACCGCGTCGCCTACGACGCCGAGTGGTCCGGTCGCCGGTTCACCCTGCTCGACACCGGTGGCTGGGAGATCGGCGCCGAGGGCATCCACCTGCGCGTCGCCGAGCAGGCCGAGGTCGCGATCGAGATGGCCGACGTCGTCGTCTTCGTCGTCGACGCCATCGTCGGCGCGACCGATGACGACGAGGCCGTGGTCAAGCTGCTGCGCAAGTCGGGCAAGCCCGTCGTGCTCGTCGCCAACAAGGTCGACGACCAGCGCTTCGAGGCCGACGCGTCCGCCCTGTGGAACCTCGGCCTGGGCGAGCCCCTCCCCGTCTCCGCGCTGCACGGGCGGGGGAGCGGCGACGCCCTCGACGCGATCCTCGACGTCATGCCGGACGTCTCCGCGAGCGGCAAGGCACAGCCCGAAGGGGGTCCGCGCCGCGTGGCCCTCATCGGCCGTCCCAACGTCGGCAAGTCGAGCCTGCTCAACAAGCTCGCGGGGGAGGATCGGGTCGTCGTCGACGACGTCGCGGGGACCACGCGCGACCCCGTCGACGAGATCATCGAGCTCGGCGGGCGTCCCTGGCGCTTCGTCGACACAGCCGGCATCCGACGCCGCGTGCACCAGACGCGCGGGGCCGACTTCTACGCGTCCCTGCGCACGCAGGCCGCCCTGGAGAAGGCGGAGGTCGCGGTCGTCCTCATCGACACCCACGAGCCGATCACCGAGCAGGACCTGCGCATCATCAGCCAGGTCACCGAGGCCGGGCGCGCGCTCGTCATCGCCTACAACAAGTGGGACCTGATCGACGAGGAGCGTCGCTTCTACCTCGAGCGGGAGATCGAGCGCGATCTCGTCCAGGTGACGTGGGCGCCTCGGGTCAACCTCTCGGCCCACACGGGCCGGCACGTCGACCGGCTCACCCCGGCCCTCGACACCGCTCTCGACTCCTGGGACCGCCGCGTGCCGACCTCCCGGCTGAACTCCGTCCTCGGCGAGATCGCCTCGGCGCACCCGCACCCGATCCGGGGCGGCAAGCAGCCCCGGATCCTCTTCGCGACGCAGGCCTCGACGCGCCCCCCGCGCTTCGTCATCTTCGCCTCGGGTTTCATCGAGGCGGGCTACCGACGCTTCCTCGAGCGCCGGCTGCGCGAGGAGTTCGGCTTCGAGGGCACACCCATCGAGATCAGCGTCCGGGTGCGCGAGAAGCGCGGTCGTCGCTCGTGATCCGGTGTGCCGGGGGCCGATTCGGTACCTGTGGCTGGCGTGGGATAAGGTGACGTTCGCTCCTGAGGGAGCAGCCACGGGCTGTGGCGCAGCTTGGTAGCGCACTTGACTGGGGGTCAAGGGGTCGCAGGTTCAAATCCTGTCAGCCCGACGTTTGTCCTGAGTCGCGACATCGTTGACACGGTGTCGCGGCTCAGGACTTTTTTCGTGGGTTCGCGGGCTTGTCGTCGATGTCGCGACTCACCGGGTTAACGATCACGGGTGGGTGGTTGATAGTCGCGTTCGGGGTCGATGTGGTGCTCGGCCAGCACTTCGCCGGTGTCGGCGTGGCTGGTGATCACGTGGTCGTCGTGGATGAGCATCAGCACGGGTTGGCCTGCGTGGGGGGCGGCCGATGCCCAGGTGGCGCAGCTTGCCGGCGTAGCGCAGGGACACGGTTCCCGAGGTGGCGATCTTGTCGGTTCGGGTGCGCCATTCGGGTTCGCTGGCGGGGGCGGCGGGGGTGGCCTTGGGTAGCGCGGTGTAGGCCGTTGCCGGGGTGCGCCGGCTTATCGATCGGTGTGGCCGTTGGCGGTTGTACCAGTGGGCGAACTCGTCGAGCAGGGCTTGTAGGTCGGCGATGCTCGGGGGGCGGGGACGGGCGCGGAGCCAGCGTTTGAGGGTTTGGTGGAAGCGTTCGATCTGGCTCTCCTGACTGATCCGTGGGTCATTTCCGGCCTGGGAGGACGGGTCGGTGGCCGCCGAGGTTGAGCATGGCGAGGGCGATGAGGGCTTCGGGGGACTTGAAGCCGAAGGCGACGCGGGTGATGAGTCGGATCTTGGTGTTCACGGATTCGATGCGTCCGTTGGACAGGCCGTGCTCGATGGCGGCGAGGATCGAGGCCTTGTGCTTGACGATGCGGCGTTGGAGCTCGACGAAGGCGGGGATGCGGCAGCGTCGGGCCCAGCCGATCCAGCGTTCCAGGGCCGTCTCGGCCTCGTCGGCGGGTAGCTGGAAGACCAGGCGCAGTCCTTCCTTGAGCAGGTAGGCCCGGTGCAGGCGCGGGTCGGTCTTGGCGACCCAGGCGAGCTTGGCCTGCTGCCGGGTGGTGAGGTTCTCGGGGTTCTTCCACAGCGCGTACCGGGCGTGCTTGAGCGCCTTGGCGTGCCCGCTGGCCCGCCCGGCCCGGCGCTGCCGGACGGCGCCGCGGGCTTCGTTCCACGCCTGGCGACGGACCTCGTCCAGGGCGTCGGTGGCCCACTTGACGATGTGGAACGGATCGGCGCAGCGCACCGCGTTCGGGCACCGCTGGGCGACCACGGCGGCGATCCAGTCCGCCCCGTCGGCGCTGACGTGGGTGATCGCGGCGCACCGGTCGGGCCCGAGGGCCTCGAAGAACCTCGCCAGGGTGGGCTTGTCCCGGCCCGGGGCGGCCCAGACGAGCCGGCCGGTGTCGTGGTCGACCACGATCGTGAGGTAGCGGTGGCCCTTCTTGTAGGAGATCTCATCGATGCCGATCCGTCGCAGGCCGGCGAACCGGTCGCCGAGGGCCTCCACGTCGGTCCAGACCCGGGTGATGATCGCCCCGACGGTGCGCCAGGCGATGCGCATCAGCTCGGTGACCGCGGACTTGGAGCACTGCGTGGCCAGCCAGGCCACCTGCTCGTCGAAGACCAGGGTGTGGCCGGCCCCGTGCCTGGCCCACGGGACGGCGGCCACCGTGGGGCCGTGCTGGCGGCAGGCCACCCGCGGGGCGTCGGCCTCGAGGTAGACCTGCACCGTGCCCAGATCCAGGGCCCGCCACCGCCGCCGACCCTCGCCACGGTCGTACCCGGGCGACCTGCGCCCGCACCGTCCGCACCGGCCACGCACCCGAGCCCGGGGACGGACATGAGCCACCAGCAGCTGGTCGTCCTCATCGAACTCGATGTCCTCCACGACCGTCTTCTCGACGCCCAGCAAGGACCGCCATAGGCTTGCGTTCCGCACGCCGTTCTCCGCTCTTCAGGTAACTGACCTCAACAGCCAGAAACCTAGGCAGAGAGCGGCGTGCCCTCGTCAACGGCTCGCGAAAACACCCACGGAAGCGTCAGGAGAGCCTTCGATCTTGCCTTGGGTCTGGGGGTGTCCCGGGTGGCCGTTCTTCTGCTGGATCCAGTGGGCTTCCAAGAGAGCCTGTCAAGTTGTCTGTGTAAGCGATCTGGATCTCGTCGGTTGTTACAGGTAGGCGTTGATGCGGTCTGGATACACGAGGGCGAGTTCTCCCAGGGCGGCTTTCCAGCCTTGGATGACGGAGCCCTCGACGAGCTTGCCGGGGGCCTTGCGGGGAGCGCCTCGGGGCAGTCCGGCTTCCTTGGCTCGTTCGCGGGCCCTCTTGTCCTCGATGTTGCGGATGGCCAGCCACAGCAGCTTGATCGCGGCCGCGTCGCTGGGGAAGTGTCCGCGGTTCTTGATGATCTTGCGCAGCTGGAAGTTCAGCGACTCGATGCTGTTGGTGGTGTAGATGACCTTGCGCAACGCGGGCCCGAACGCCAGGAACGGGGTGAATCGATCCCACGCGTTCTCCCAGGAGGCCACCGCAGCGGGGTACTTCTTGCCCAGATTCGAGTCGGCGAAGGTGGCCAACGCGATCAGCGCCGCGTCCTCGTTGACCGCGGTGTAGATCGGGCGCAGCAGTGCCGCGACGGCCTTGCGGTCGCTGTAAGAGACGAATCGCATCGAGGCTCGGATCAGGTGCACCACGCACGTTTGGACCATCGCCTGGGACCAGGTCGCCTCGATGGCCTCGGGGAAGCCGGTCAGACCGTCGCAGCAGACGATCAGCACGTCCTTGATGCCGCGGTTGGCCAGCTGGGAGCACACGCTGGCCCAGAACTTCGCGCCTTCGCTGGCTTGGACCCAGATGCCCAGGACGTGCTTGACGCCGTCCATATCCACCCCGACGGCGATGTGCGCGGCGCGGTTGGTCACGTGTGCGCCGTCGCGGATCTTGACCACCAGAGCGTCGAGGTAGATCACCGGGTAGAACGCCTCCAACGGGCGGGTCTGCCACGCGGTGACCTCCTCGGCGACGGCGTCGGTGACGTTGCTGATCGTCTCGTGGGACAGCTCGGTGCCCAGCGTCGCGGCCAGGTGGTGCTGGATGTCGCGGATGGTCATCCCGCCGGCGTACAGCGAGATGATCATGTCTTCCAGGCCACCTAGGCGTCGGGCGCCCTTGGGCACCAACGCCGAGGCGAAGCTGGAGTTGCGATCCCGCGGCTGGTCCAGGCCGATGTCCCCGACCTCGGTGCCTACCGTCTTCGGTGTCCTGCCGTTGCGCGAGTTGCCCGAACCATTCCCTCCCGGGTCGCCCTTCTCATACCCGAGGTGGTCGGTCAGCTCGGCGTCCATCCCACGCTCGAGGACGGCCTTGATCATCTCGGGCAGGAACCCGCCCTCACCCGTGAGCGAGACGCCTCGTTCATCGGTGGCGGACATCAGTTTGTCGAGCATCTCGTCGTCGAAGAGCTCACGACGAAGCCGTCGAGCCTCCGGCTCCTGCTCGGACTCGCCCTTCTTCGGCCTGGTCATAGCCATAGTCAATCTCCTCAGTAGGAGACCCGCCCCTTACACAGACAATCTGACACCCCCTTCCAAGAGTTTCTCGAAGCCGTTGCGCCCCGCGGCCTCGTAGGTCAGACAGGCCGCGCGCCGTGGCCCGCGAGGCATCCCGGCGGTTCTCGTGCCGGGAGCGCCAACGACCCCGCCCGTGTGAGCCGATGGCGCCCCGGACCACCGCGACCGCACCAACCGCCCCCGAGTCGGTGACGACGGCCGCGGGCAGAGCAGCACGACGAGACCTCGACGCTGTCCTCGACGAGGTGGCCCACGCTGGGCGCCTGAGGCCCTGCCAGAGGTACCCCGACTCGTTGACCCATACCGGCCGAGTCGCGCCGTCTCTGTGGGCGGTAGCGACGTCCCTGTGCATGGTCTACTCGGCCCTCGACGCCTGTCACGCCTACGCCGAGGAGGCGGGCGAGGCGTGGCACGTGTCGGGCGCCGGGACCGGAGCGCGAGCGACGGCCGGGAGGCGGACGGCGGGTGACGCCCGGCTGCGTGGTCCCGGGTCAGCCGGGACCGGGGTGGGGCGTTGGAATGTAGGTGACCTGTATCACGTTCGTAGGACGTTGGGCGCACCGGGCGCCTCCCTACGAAAGTTTGGGTGAGTACATGGACGACAACGCCGTGATGGACAGGCTGCGTGGCACGGAGGAGGAGGCGGCCCTCTTGGCCGTGGCCGAGGGCGGGGGTCAGGTCTGGCCCGGCGCAGTGGACAAGGTGACGGGCGGCCGTCGGGCGACGGTGGGCGCCGTGTCGGCCTTGCAGGATCTCGGGTTGGTCGATCGCGAGCAGTCCGCCGCCTATGAAGTGACACTGACCCGGCGGGGCCGCCGCGTCGCCGAGCGGATCACTGACAGTCGAACGGACGGGCGGGACAGAGCGGACGCTGTCAGGCTCGGTCTGCTGCGGTGGTTGAAGGCACGCACCGAGCGGCCGGGGACGGCCGACCTGTACGCCGAGGACGAGGAGGCGACGGCCTACGGAGTCCCGTTCACGGTGGAGGAGATCCGGCACGCGGTCGCCTTCCTCCGAGAGCACTCGCTCATCGTCGGGACGGGGTCCATGCAAGGGCCGTTCCTGCGTCCCGGGCTGACGCCCGAGGGGCGCAACGCGGTGGACTCGGGGTTGGCCGTCTCGGACCACGTCCGCGGTGGTCCGTCCTCCCAGACGTTCAACAACACCGCGAACTTTCACGGCGGCAACGTCGCAGGGGTGCAGGTCGGTGGACAGGGCAACAGCATGGACGTCGTCATGACTGTGACGAACGAGGAGCGGACCCAAGTCCTCGCAGGGCTCGCCGAGGTGTGCCAGACGCTCGACGACGCCGGGGTGACCTCGCCGGAGGTGCGCGAGGCGGTGGAGGCGATCCACGAGGAGGCAGCCAAGCCCGACGCGAGTCGGCCCGCGCTGCGCGAGCGGATCACCGAGGCGGTGGCCGTCGCGGCCGTGACCGAGGGTGCGCCAGTCATCCTGCAGGGGCTCGGCGCGCTTCTCGCGATGATCCCCATGTGAGCCTCACAGGGCCTCTCACAAATGACCGTGGTGCTGGACACGGACAAGCCCATCACCGGGGACATCATCGTCCTGGCGGTGCCCTACCCGGCCGTCGCCGACGTCCTCGCGCAGCCCGGTGCCGAGCTCGACGGCAAGATCGTCGTCGACATCACCAACCCGCTGAACTTCGAGACCTTCGACCCGTTGGTCGTCGCTGCGGACAACTCTGCCGCCGCCGAGATCGCAGGGAAGCTGCCGCGCTCCCGAGTGCTCAAGGCCTTCACACCACATTCGCCGCCACGCTGGCCACGGGTGATGCCGGGCCGCTGACCACGACGGTCCTGGTGGCCGGCGACGACGCCGACGCGAAGGCCACGCTGACCGGTGTCATCACGGCAGCCGGCCTGAAGGTCATCGATGCCGGTGGCCTGAAGCGGGCACGGGAGATGGAGGCGCTCGGCTTCCTGCAGATCAGCTTGGCGGCCGCGGAGAAGATCCCGTGGACCGGCGGCTTCGGGATCGTGGACTGAGCGGTCAGCGCGGCGAGGCGGCCCGCACCGTCGGCGTCCCGACCGACTCGTCGGCCGCGACGGCGTCGATCTCGGTGACGAGCCGGGCGAACTCCTCGTCGTCCACCGTCACCCCGGCGGCGTCGAGGCCCTCGCGCAGCTTGTCGGCGATCTTCGCCTCGCCCGCGCTGTAGTCCCACGACGTCGCGGTGTCGACCGCCTTCTGCGCCGCCTCGCGGGCGGCGTCCATCTCCTCGGCAGAGTGCTGGGTCATCGGCTTCGTCCTATCGCTCGCGTGTGGTCGCCCTCGACCTACCCCCGACCCCGCGATCCATGCACCGCTGCCCCGGCGGCGGGTGCCCGATCTCGTGCCTCGCGGAGGGGTCGCCTGTCAGCACAGGGGTCTAGCCTCGGTGCGGTGAGCACCTCGACTGCCGCCCCGACCATCTCGACCGTCGGTGGGCTGCGTGCCGCCGGCCACGTCGCCAAGCCCCTGCGGGTGGAGCTGCGCGACAACCTCCTCGCGCGCCTGCGCGCCGGCGAGGACCCGTGGCCCGGGCTGCACGGGTACGCGGACACCGTCATCCCGCAGGTCGAGCGAGCCCTGCTCGCCGGGCACGACATCGTCCTCCTCGGCGAGCGTGGGCAGGGCAAGACCCGGTTGCTGCGCACGATCGCCGGGTTGCTCGACGAGTGGACCCCGGTCATCGAGGGCTCCGCGCTCGCGGAGCACCCCTTCGAGCCGATCACCCACGCCTCCCGGCGGCGCGCGGAGGAGCTGGGCGACTCCCTTCCCGTCGTGTGGCGCCACCGCGACGAGCGCTATGTCGAAAAGCTGGCCACCCCCGACACCTCCGTGGCGGACCTCATCGGTGACGTCGACCCGATGAAGGTCGCCGAGGGCCGTGCCCTCGGCGACCCCGAGACGATCCACTTCGGGCTCATCCCGCGCAGCCACCGCGGCATCGTGACGATCAACGAGCTGCCGGACCTCGCCGAGCGCATCCAGGTCGCGATGCTCAACGTCATGGAGGAGCGTGACATCCAGGTCCGCGGGTACGTCCTGCGTCTGCCTCTCGACGTGCTCGTCCTGGCCAGCGCCAACCCCGAGGACTACACCAACCGCGGGCGGATCATCACGCCGCTCAAGGACCGCTTCGGGGCCGAGATCCGCACGCACTACCCGCGCGAGCTCGAGTCGGAGATCGCGGTGACCCGGCAGGAGGCCCACCTCGTCGCGCACGTGCCCGACCACCTCCTCGAGGTCCTCGCCCGGTTCACCCGCAACCTGCGCGAGTCCTCGGCCGTCGACCAGCGCAGCGGGGTGAGCGCGCGGTTCACGATCGCCGGGGCGGAGACCGTCGCCGCGTCCGCCCTGCACCGGGCGGCCCGGCAGGACGAAGGGGAGGCCGTCGCCCGGGTCGTCGACCTGGAGACCGCGGTCGAGGTCCTCGGCGGCAAGATCGAGTTCGAGAGCGGCGAGGAGGGGCGGGAGCACGAGATCCTCACCCACCTGCTCCGGACCGCGGTCGCGGACACCGTTCGACACCTCGTGCGGGGGATCGACTTCGGGCCGCTCGTGCGCGCCGTCGAGGAGGGGGCCGAGATCGCCACCGGTGAGCAGGTGACCGCCCACGACTTCCTCGACGGGCTGCCCGCGCTCGGGGAGTCCGATCTCTACGACGAGGTCTTCGAGCGACTGGGCTCCGACTCCGAGGGGGAGCGTGCAGCGGCCCTCGAGCTGGCCCTCGAGGGGCTGTACCTCGCCCGCAAGATCGGCAAGGACACGGCGGGGGGCGAGACCGTGTATGGCCAGTAGCAGTCGATTCCGCCGCTACGACGGCGGCGACCCGCTCGCCCCGCCCGTCGACATCGCCGAGGCCCTCGACGCCATCGGCGACCGGGTCATGGGCGGCTCCTCGCCCGAGCGCGCCCTGCAGGAGTTCCTGCGCCGTGGCGGGAGTGGCCGGACGGGGCTGGACGACCTGGCGCGACGGGTCAACGAGCGCCGGCGCGAGCTCCTCCAGCAGCACGGCCTCGACGGCACCCTGCGCGAGGTCCGCGAGCTGCTCGACCGCGCGGTCCTCGAGGAGCGCAAGCAGCTGGCCCGCGACGCGCACCTCGACGACCTCGAGCGCGGCTTCGCCCAGATGCGCCTGGACAACCTCCCCTCCTCGACGGCCGCAGCAGTGGACGAGCTGCAGGACTACCCGTGGCAGTCCTCGCAGGCACGAGCCGACTACGAGCGGATCAAGGACCTGCTCGGCCGCGAGGTCCTCGACCAGCGGTTCGCGGGGATGAAGCAGGCGCTCGAGGGCGCCACCGACGAGGACCGGGCGGCGATCGACGCGATGCTGCGCGACCTCAACGAGCTGCTCGAGAAGCACGCCCGCGGCGAGGACACCCCGGAGGACTTCGCGCAGTTCATGGACCGGCACGGGGACTTCTTCCCGGAGGGGCCGCAGGACGTCGAGGAACTGATCGACGCCATGGCGCAGCGGGCCGCCGCAGGCCAGCGCTTGCTCAACT
This sequence comes from Janibacter terrae NBRC 107853, assembly GCF_001591405.1. Lineage (GTDB taxonomy): Bacteria > Actinomycetota > Actinomycetes > Actinomycetales > Dermatophilaceae > Janibacter > Janibacter terrae. The sequence goes on along the minus strand of NZ_BCUV01000006.1, from coordinate 24,957 downwards.
CGATGACCCCTGAGCAGCGCGAGGAGCTCATGCAGCTCTCGGCACAGGCCTTCGGGTCGCCGGCACTCATGGAGTCGTTGAGCCGGCTCGACGGCAACCTCCGGGCCCTGCGACCCGGTGAGGACTGGGGTGGCGCCGAGCAGCTGTCCGGCGACGAGGGCCTCGGGCTCGGCGACGGCACGGGTCTCCTCCAGGACATCGCCCGGCTCGACGCGCTGGGAGAGCAGCTCTCCCAGTCCTACGGCGGTGCCCGGCTCGACGACATCGACCTCGACGAGCTCGCCCGGCAGCTCGGCGAGCAGGCGGCCGTCGACGCGCGTGCCCTCCGCGACCTCGAGCAGGCCCTGCGGACGAGCGGCTCCGTGCGCCGGGACTCGCAGGGACAGCTGCGCCTCACCCCCAAGGCCATGCGCCAGCTGGGCAGGTCCCTCCTGCGTGACATCGCCCAGCGCATGTCCGGGCGCCAGGGCCAGCGTGACCTGCGTCAGGCCGGCGCGGCAGGGGAGCGGTCTGGGGCGACCCGTCCGTGGGAGTTCGGCGACACCGAGCCGTGGGACATCCCCCGCACGGTGCTCAACGGGGTCCTGCGCCGGGCTGCCGACGGCGGCACCCGGGCGATCACCACCGACGACATCGAGGTCTCCGAGACCGAGGCCCGCACGCAGGCAGCCGTCGCGCTGCTCGTCGACACCTCCTTCTCCATGGCGATGGACGGGCGCTGGGTCCCGATGAAGCGCACGGCCCTGGCGCTGCACACGCTCATCCGCACCCGGTTCCGCGGGGACCACCTGCAGCTCATCGGCTTCGGCCGGTACGCCTCGGTCATGGACGTCGAGGAGCTCACGGAGCTCGATGCCTTCTGGGACAAGGGGACCAATCTCCACCACGCGCTGCTGCTCGCCAACCGTCACTTCCGCAAGCACCCGTCGGCGCAGCCGGTCCTGCTCGTGGTCACCGACGGTGAGCCGACCGCGCACCTCGAGCCGGGGGGTGAGACCTTCTTCGACTACCCGCCGCACCCGCTGACGATCGCCGTCACCGTCCGCGAGCTCGACAACGCCGCGCGCCTCGGCGCCCAGACGACCTTCTTCCGCCTCGGTGAGGACCCTGGACTGGCACGGTTCGTCGAGACCCTCGCGCGACGCGCCGGTGGCCGGGTGGTCGCCCCGGAGCTCGACGACCTCGGGGCGGCCGTCGTCGGCTCCTACCTCGGCTCGCGTCGTCCGGGCGGCGCCGACGAGTCGAGGTACGGGGACTGGTTCGGCGGACGCGGGTTCTGGTTCGGGACCTGACGTCGCGTCACGGCACCAGGTAGTCGCTGTCCCGCGCGTCGGTGACCGCCATCATCCTCGGGGCATGGCCGACGGCGAAGGGGGGACGATGCCTCATGGCGGCCGCGTGCGGGTGGCCCCGCGGGCCCCGATGAGGCAGGCCACCAGCTCCTCGCGCCGGACGTCGCGCACGAGACCTCACCGGGCTCGGTGACGTCGGGCGTCGGGATCAGCCACGGGGGCCGCCTCCGGTGAGGACGAAGCGCAGGTGCTGGCCGGGCTGCGCCTGGGCGGCCAGACCGATGTCCTCACTGAGGACGACGCCGATGACGGGGTAGCCCCCGGTGACCGGGTGGTCGGCGAGGAAGAGCGTCGGTTGCCCCGTCGGGGGGACCTGCAGCGCGCCGGGCACCATCCCCTCGCTCTTGAGCTCCTCGGTGCGCGCGCGCTCGAGGACCGGCCCGGCGAGCCTCATGCCCACCCGGTTGCTCTCGGCCGTCACCTCGTAGGTGCCGCCGGTGAGCACGTCGAGGGCGCCGGCGACGAACCAGTCGGTCCGGGGTCCCGGAGCCACCCTGAGCCGGACCAGGCCGGTGCTCGGGTACCGCACCGGGGCCAGGTCCACCAGGAGCGGCGTGGTCGGTGCCGGGCCGACCGGCAGCAGGTCGCCGGGGGCGGGCACGGCTGGGCCGAGCACGGCCATCGTGTCGGTGGACCGCGAGCGGAGCACCGGCCCGACCGCGATGCCGCCGCGCACGCCGAGATAGCTGCGTAGGCCCGCCGTCGCCGGTGCCAGACGAACGGAGGACCCGTCCGGGACCCAGGTCACGCCCGCGTGGCCCACCGGCCGCCCGTCGACGGTCATGGGAGTCGTGGCGCCGGTGACGGTCACCCACATCCCTCCGCGCGCCCGCAGCTCCAAGCCCCCGAAGGTCACCTCGAGTGCGGCCGTCCCCTCGGGGTTGCCGAGGAGCCGGTTGGCCAGACGCAGGGACAGCCTGTCGGCGGCCCCGGAGCGACCGACCCCGAGGCTGGCCAGTCCCTCACGACCGAGGTCCTGCACGGTCGTCTGTGGTCCCGTCGTCACGACCTCGAGGGCGCGCGGCCGGCTCACGACCGGACCTCGACGTACCGCACGACGGTGCCGGGCACGAGCAGCGCCGGCGGTTCCCGGTGGATGTCCCACACCTTGAGGGAGGTGCGGCCGATGAGCTGCCAGCCGCCGGGCGACTCGCGGGGGTAGACGCTGGAGAACTCGCCGGCGAGCGCGACGGAGCCCGGCGGGACCCTGGTGCGGGGGTTGTCGCGCCGGGGTACCTGCAGCCGCGGGTCCCCGCCGACCATGTAGCCGAAACCGGGCGCGAAGCCGCAGAAGGCCACCGTCCAGGGGGTCCCGGTGTGGGCCTCGATGACGCCGCGCTCGTCCAGGCCGGTGAGCCGCGCCACCTCGGCGAGGTCCTCCCCGTCGTACCTGACGGGGATCTCGACCTCACCGGTCATGACCAGCTCGTGGGCCCCCACCGTGGTCGTCGAGATCTCACGCGAGAGCCGCTCGACGTCCGTGCGCGAGCGGTCGATCGTGATGAGCAGGGTCGTCGCCGCCGGGACCATGTCGACGACGCCGTCCGGCGGGTCCTCGTCGAGACGGGCGTAGAGGGCCAGCACCTCGTTCATGCCGGCCATCTCGACGAGGACGCCGGCGTCCGCGCAGGGCATGATCCTCACGTCGCCTTCCCGACGAAGGGGGTGAGCTCCACACCGGCCGCCTCCAGGCCCGCCCGGACCTGTCGGGCGATCTCCACGGCCCCCGGGCTGTCCCCGTGCACGCACAGCGAGCCGGCCGGCGCGGCGACGACCGTCCCGTCCACGGCGACGACCTCGCCCTTCGTCGCGATGCGCACGCAGCGCCTGGCGATCTCGGCAGGGTCGTGGAGGACGGCTCCGGGCTCACGGCGGGACACGAGGGTGCCCTCGGGCGTGTATGCACGATCGGCGAAGGCCTCACCCACGGTCGTCAGGCCGGCCTCCTGCGCGAGACGCAACCAGACCGACCCGGGCAGACCCATGACCGGCAGCGTCCGGTCGTAGGCGAGCACGGCCTCGACGACCGCGGCCGCCTGTGCCTCGTGGTGGACGATCGCGTTGTACAGGGCGCCGTGCGGCTTGACGTACTTCACGCGCGTCCCGGCGACGCGGGCGAATCCCTCGAGCGCCCCGATCTGGTAGATCACGTCGTCCGTGAGCTCGGCCGGCGCGACGTCGACGAAACGGCGACCGAACCCCGGGAGGTCCCGGTACCCGACCTGGGCCCCGACGGCGACACCCCGGACTGCGGCCTGCTCGCAGCTGTGCCGCAGCACCGACGGGTCTCCTGCGTGGAAGCCGCAGGCGACGTTGGCGCTCGTCACCACCTCGAGCATCGCGTCGTCATCACCGAGGGTCCATCTGCCGAAGCTCTCGCCGAGGTCGGCATTGAGGTCGATCTGCATCACTGCTCCTGTCGTCGGGGTTGGTGGAGAGGTCTACGTCCAGAGGTCGACGCTGCCGCTGGCACCCGCACCCACCATCGCGGTGGCGCCGAGCCCGGTCCCGCCGATGACCCGCCAGTCGTTCCGAGGAGAGCGCGCCTGCCCGGGTTACCCCATTGTGCGCCTGGCGATCACGGTAGTGATTGTTCAACAATCCCGCAATCTCCATTCGATAGGGTCGGTCCACTGGACACGAAGGGTGGTCGCCGTGGGGCGGGACTGGATCGCGGCGCTCGAGGGCGACCGAGCGACGATGGGGCGGACGAGCGCGAGCGAGAAGGTCGCGGACGCGCTGCGCACCCGCATCATCGAGGGCGACCTGCGGCCGGGGACGCGCCTGTCGGAGGAGCGCATCGGCGCAGCGCTCGGCGTCTCCCGCAACACCCTGCGCGAGGCCTTCCACCTCCTCGGGCACGAGCGTCTCGTCGTCCACGAGTTCAACCGCGGGGTCTTCGTGCGCGCCCTCGGCGCGGACGACGTCCGCGACCTCTACCGCTTCCGGCGCATCCTCGAGACCGCTGGGGTGCGACAGTGCGCGATCGAGTCGCCGGACCTGCGGGGACTGCGGTCCGCGGTGGACGAAGGGAGGGCCGCCGCGGGTGCCGAGGACTGGCTGGCCCTCGGCTCGGCCAACATGCACTTCCACCTGGGGCTGGCCGCCCTGGCCGGCAGCCGACGGGTCGACGAGGCGATGCGTCAGGTCCTCGCGGAGATGCGCCTGGTCTTCGCGAGGATGGCCGACCCGCGGACCTTCCACGAGCCGTACCTGGCCGGCAACGCCGAGCTGGTGTCGCTCCTGGCCGCCGGCGACCACGTGGGCGCCGAGGACGCACTGCTCGCCTACCTCGATCGAGCCGAGGCCCAGCTGCTCGACGCGATGAGCGCACCTGTCGTTTGACCACCTGCCTCGGGGGTAGTCCCGCTCCGACCACCCCCGACAGCAGGAGCGTGCCATGAGCGAGTCCGATCTGAGCGTCCGCGCCGCCCGGATGGCCACCGGCCCCGACGGCGGATTCCCGGCGCAGCAGCAGTCCCTCCCGGGCTCGACCGAGCGCATGGACCCGTTACCCGACCACGGCGAGGACACGTGGGTGGGGTCCGGTCGCCTCGAGGGCCTGCGTGCCCTGATCACCGGCGGTGACTCCGGCATCGGTCGGGCCGTCGCCATCGCCTTCGCCCGCGAGGGCGCCGACGTGGCCATCGGGTACCTGCCCGAGGAGCAGCAGGACGCGGAGACGACGGCCGGCTGGGTCCGCGACGCTGGTCGCACGGCCGTGCTGTGCCCGGGCGACCTGAGCGAACGCACCACGTGCACCGACGTCCTCGACGCCGCCGTCCAGGGTCTCGGCGGTCTCGACGTCCTCGTCAACAACGCCGGCGTGCAGATGGCCCGTGACGAGGGCCTGGAGGACATGAGTGACGAACGCATCGAGCGGGTGCTGCGCACCAACCTGCACGCGCTCTTCTGGCTGACCCGTGCGGCCCTGCCGCACCTCGGCAGCGGCTCCAGCATCATCAACGTCAGCTCGATCCAGGCCTACCAACCTTCGACCTCGCTGCTGGACTACGCGTCGACCAAGGCCGCCATCAACAACTTCACCGTGAACCTCGCCGCCGAGCTCGGCCCGCGCGGGGTGCGGGTCAACGCCGTGGCACCCGGGCCGATCTGGACACCCCTGCAGCCGGCCACCCAGCACGAGGACAAGATCGAGGCCTTCGGCGCCGACACCCCCCTCGGCAGGGCCGGCCAGCCGGGGGAGTGCGCGGGGGCCTTCGTCTTCCTCGCCTCACCTCGCGAGGCGAGCTACGTCTCGGGCACGGTGCTCGGCGTGACGGGCGGCAAGCCCGTCTTCTGACACCGGGTCAGGCGGCGGTCGCACCCGCCCGCTGGGCCCGTCGGCTGCGCATGGCCAGCAGCGCCCCCCCGACGAGCGCGGAGACGAGCGAGCCGAGGAGGACGCCGATCTTGACGTGCTCGTCGGCGACGCTGGCGGCGCCGTAGGAGAGCTCACCCACGAGGAGCGAGACGGTGAACCCCACACCGGCGACGAAGCCCATGCCGATGATGTCCGGCCAGCGGAGCGACTCGTCGAGCTGGAAGGCCGGCAGCCGGCTGAGGACGTAGGTCGTCGTCGTGATGCCGATCGGCTTGCCGATGAACAGGCCGGCGATGATCCCGAGGGTGATCGGGTCCTGCAGGGCGGCGCGGAACCCGTCGAGGCCCCCCACGGTCACGCCGGCGGAGAAGAAGGCGAAGACCGGCACGGCGATGAGCGTGGTGAAGACGCCCCACTGGTCCGCCAGGTGTGCGGCGATCCCGTCGTAGACCGGTGTCCCGTCCTCGTCGGTCGACGCCAGGACGCGCGCCCGCTCGCTGGCGACGACCGGCACGGTGAACCCCAGGAGGACCCCTGCCACCGTCGCGTGGATCCCGGAGGCATGGACGAGCGCCCAGGTGAGCACGCCGAGGGGGACGAGCAGCCACCAGCTGATGACGCCCCGCTGGACGAGGACGGCGAAGAGCGCGAGCGGGACGAGCGCGAGCAGCAGCCACTGCAGCTGCAGGCCCTCGGTGTAGACGATCGCGATGATCGTGATGGCGATGAAGTCGTCGACGATCGCCAGCGTCAGCAGGAAGACCCGCAGTGCAGGTGGCAGGAAGCGTCCGACGACGGCGAGCACGGCGACGGCGAAGGCGATGTCGGTGGCCGTCGGGATGGCCCAGCCGCGCAGCGCGCCCTCGGAGTCCGAGGCGAGCGCGATCGCCGTGAAGATCAGCGCGGGGACGGCGACGCCGCCGAATGCGGCGGCGATGGGCAGCGCCGCCTGGCGCGGGTTGCGCAGCTTGCCGGCGACGAACTCCTCCTTGAGCTCCAGGCCGACGACGAAGAAGAAGATCGCGAGGAGCCCGTCGGCGGCCCACTCGCCGACGGTGAGGTCGAGGTGGACCGCGTGCGGGCCGAGGGTGAAGTCGCGTACGGAGGTGTAGAGGTCCGCGAGGCCGGAGTTGGCGAGCACGAGCGCGACGACGGTGGCACCGAGCAGGAGCGCACCGCCGACGGCGTCGCTTTGTGCCGTCGCGTGGACACCGCGCCAGATCTCGTGGGGAGCCAGCCGGCTGGGGGTCTGGGAGGACTGGGACATGCGTGACGACCTTGTCTGGGGAGGAGAGGGGCTGCCCGGGAGGCGCCGCCGTCGGCGGGACCTCAGCCGGTGGGTGGCGGGCAGCCGGCGATCTCCCCGTGGGCATTGGTGCCCCAGGTGCTGATCCAGCCGTTGGTCCCCGGGTGACGCACGGTGCGCATGTGCATGCGCATGCGTGCGGCCTCCGCCAGCAGGCGGGGGTGCGCAGCGGTGCGCGTCGTGGGACCGGTCACCCGACGAGTGTAGGGACATGGCGAAGGGGGGTGAGCACGGTGTCCGCGCTCGCCCCCCCTTCGTCCGTGCTCGCCCGATCAGCGGCCGACCGCGTCCATCGCCGCGACCTCGTCGGCGATCGCGTCCGAGCCGTAGTCCTCGGGCCCGGACTGCGGGATGTCGGTGCCGTGCAGCGACGCCCCCGCGGTCTCCTTGAGGAAGAGGAGGGCGACCATGCCGATGACGCAGGCGATCATCATGTAGAGGGCCGGGAACTCGAGGAAGCCGGTCCTGCCGACCACCGCCTCGTTGACCGGTGCCGCCGTGCCACCGAAGGCCGCCGTGAAGACGTTGTACGTCACCGCGAACCCGGCAAACCGTACGTGGGCCGGGAACATCGCCGGGAAGGTCGCCGAGATCGTCGACAGCTGCGGGATGTAGAGCAGCCCGAGCACGGCGAAGCCGATCAGCGCGCCGACGAAGCTGCGGCCCATGAGCCAGTACATCGGGAGCGCGAAGACGAAGAGGCCGATCATCGAGAACCACCACATCCTGCGGCGTCCGATGATGTCGGAGTAGTGCCCGCAGAAGGGCAGCAGGGCCATCATGAACAGCTCGCCGACGAGTATGACGATGAGCGACTTGTTGGCGTCCAGGCCGATCTTCGTCTCGAGGTACGTCGGCATGTACGTCAGCAGGGTGTAGTTGACGACGTTGAGCGGGATGACCAGGCCGGCCATCGTGAGCATGGGCTTCCAGTACTCGACCATGAGGGCGCGCAGACCGTGCGTGGCGGACGGCTCGCTCTGACCCGACTCCTCGAGGTCGGCGAAGACAGGCGTCTCGTCGAGCTGGGAACGCAGGTAGAGGCCGATGGCGCCGAGCGGGCCGGCGACGAAGAACGGGATGCGCCAGCCCCAGTCCTCCATGGCCGCCTCGCCGAGGACGACCTGCAGGACGAGCACGACGGCCGTACCGAGGGCGAAGCCGCCCAACGTGCCGAACTCGAGGAAGCTGCCGTACAGACCGCGACGCTTGTCGGGCGCGTACTCGGCCATGAAGGTCGCGGCGCCGCCGTACTCCCCGCCGGTGGAAAAGCCCTGGACGAGGCGCAGGACGACCAGGAGCGCGGGCGCCCAGAGGCCGATGGACTCGTACGTCGGCAGCAAGCCGATGCAGAAAGTCGCCGCCGACATCAGGATGATCGTGAGCGCGAGGACGCCCTTGCGCCCGAGCCGGTCACCGAGCGGGCCCCAGAAGAAGCCGCCGAAGGGTCGGGCGACGAAGGACACCGCCAGGGTCGCGAGGGTCAGCAGCGTCGCGTGCTCACCGGGGAAGAAGTGGCTGCCGATGTACGTCGCGACGACCGCGTACGCGCCGTAGTCGTACCACTCGGTCGCGTTGCCCATGGCCGACGCGGCGACGGCCTGCTTGATCGTCCGGCGTGGCGGCAGGTCCTCGAAGGCCGGGCCGTCAGCGCCTGCTGCGGGCCCGCCCGCAGTGGTGTGCGTGCTCATGGATCTCCTTGGGGTTGATCGTCTGCCGCGTCCGGACGCGGCTTTGCACGTCAGGCGACGTTACGTAGATCCACAGGCACTCGCCATCCGAAACGCGCGTGCCCGCGTTTTGGGACTCTTGTCTCATTCCTCGGATCGGGGCGGTCGACCACCGACGACGAGGGGGAGGAGCACCAGGGACCCCAGGACGAGCAGCACCATGGCGCCGCCGACGACGAGGGCTGCCTCGCGCCCGACCACCACGTCGAAGACGAAGGTCGCGATGCCGGTGACGAGGAGCGAGACGAGCGCCAGGACGAACCTGGCGATCGTGTGCCCGGCCGCGACGAGCCGATCCTTGCGCTGCCACCGGAAGACGCGGCGGTGGACGGCGATCGGGGCGACGAGGAGCGTCGTGGTGACGGTCGCGAGCAGGACGAGCCCGAGGTAGAGGTTGCGCTGGAAGGAGTCGAGGTCGGCGAAGGCCGACTGGAAGGGCAGCGTGAGCAGGAAGCCTCCGAGCACCTGGACCCCGGTCTGCAGGACGCGGAACTCCTGCAGCAGGTCGTTCCAGTTGCGGTCGGCTCGCTCGGACGCCGTCTCGTCCCTGTCGGTGGGCTCGTCGTGCTCGCTCATCCGGCCATCCTGCCCGCTGCGGACGGTGCATGGGGGGCGTGCACGCGGGTAGGGCGGCGGGGACAGTCACCCCGACGACAGGAGCAGACCATGGCGTCCAACGACGACCGGACCACTCGCCGCATCGCGGTGCTCGTGGCCATGGAGGGCATCGAGCAGGTCGAGCTGACCAGCCCGTGGAAGGCACTGGAGGAGGCGGGCTGGGAGCCCGTGCTCGTCGCCCCGGAGCAGGGCGAGGTCCAGGCCTTCGAGCACCTCGACAAGGCCGACAGCTTCCCGGTGGACCGCACCGTCGCCGATGTCTCCGCCACGGACTTCGCGGGGCTCGTCCTCCCCGGCGGGGTGGCCAACCCGGATGCGCTGCGTCTGGATGCCGGAGCGGTCGGCCTGGTACGCGACTTCGTGCAGGGCGGCCGCCCCGTTGCGGCGATCTGCCACGCCATCTGGCTGCTCGTGGAGGCGGACGTCGTGCGCGACCGCACGGTGACCTCGTGGCCGAGCCTGCAGACGGACGTGCGCAATGCCGGGGGCACGTGGGTGGACCAGGAGGTCGTCACGGACGGGATGCTCGTGACGAGTCGCAAGCCCGACGACCTGCCGGCCTTCAACACCGCCGTGCTCGACGTCCTGGGCGCCACCCCCTGACCGCTCACCGGGCCTCTTCGGCAACCAGGCTCGTGACCCGGCACAGGGCGTCCGCGGACAGCACCGGGAAGCGGTACTCGTCGCGCAGCGCGTCCAGGGTCAGCTCGTGCAGCTCAGGGCGGTGCGAGGCGATGGCGTCACGCACGAGCACGACCTCGAGGTCGACCGCGAAGGCGTGGGCCGCGGTGAGCAGCACGCACGAGTGCGTCGAGACGCCGATGACGACGAGCGCCTCGACACCGAGCCCGCGCAGGGTCTCCTCGAGGTCGGTGCCGACGAAGGCGTCGTCGCGGGTCTTGACGACCTGCGTGGCCGCCGAGAGGTCGAGCTCGCCGAGACACGCCGTGTGGTCGTCGCCCTCGAAGAGGTACCCCTGGTCGTCCTCGAGCATGGTGATCGTCCACGTCGACCGGTCTCGCTGGTGGACGGTGCGCACCGTGACCACCGGCAGCTGCTCGCGCTCGGCCCACCGAAGGACCTGGCGGCACCGGGCGACGAGCGTCTCCCGGCGCGCGGCGAGGGACGGGTCCTCGAAGAAGGCCTCCTGCAGGTCGATGGCGAGCACGGCCGTGCGCTGCAGGGGCGCGCGCCACGGTGCGCGGTCGCGTTGCGGCTCTAGGGTCGGGGTGTCCATGAGGGCCCATCTACCCCGTGGGGGGAGGAAACATGTCTCGCGGCCGATGCATGCAGCCGATGGCCGGGGGTAGGGCCCAGCCACCTGACGACGAGAGGAGCACGTCATGCCTGAGCGCAAGCCGGGACCGAGCGTCAAGGACGCCGAGCTCTACGAGGAGCTGCGCGACGACGGCGCCAGCAAGGAGAAGGCGGCGCGCATCGCCAACGCCGCTGCCAACACCTCCCGCTCCGAGGTCGGCCGGCGGGGTGGGGAGTCCGGCTCGTACGACGACTGGACCGTCGACGAGCTGCGGGAGCGCGCCAAGGAGCTGGAGATCGAGGGGCGGTCGTCGATGGACAAGGCCGAGCTGATCGACGCGTTGCGCAACCACTGACGTCGCGTACCCGCCCACGCACGACGAAGGGGGGCGGACCAGCTGGTCCGCCCCCCTTCGTCCTCGTGGTGCTCAGTCCTCGGTGAGGACCGGGTACACGCCGTTCTCGTCGTGCACCTCACGGCCGGTGACCGGCGGGTTGAACACGCACGCGCAGTGGATGTCCTCCTCGACGGTCACGGTGTGCTTGTCCGCGTCGTCGAGCATGTACATGACGCCCGGCTCGAGGACGAACTCCTCGCCGGTGTCGCGGTCGAGGAGCGTGCCCTTGCCCTGGTAGACGTAGACCGCCTCGACGTGGTTGGCGTACCAGAACTCCGAGGACGTCCCGGCCTTGAGGATGGTGATGTGGAAGCTGAAGCCGACCTTGTCCTTGGCGAGGACCATCCGGCGGCTCTGCCAGTTGCCGTGCTGGACGTCGTACTCGGTGCCGTCCAGGTCGTTGACGTTCAGGACCTTCATGTGGGTCTCCTTGTCGTGTCGGGTGCGGTGGAGCGAAGGGGGATCAGGCGCCGGCGCGTGCGGGTGCGCCGAGCACCTCGCGGACCGCGTCCTCGAGCTGGTCGAGACCGGCCGCCAGCTCCTCCTCGGTGATGGTGAGGGGCGGCATGATCTTCACGACCTCGCTGGACGGCCCGGAGGTCTCGACGAGCAGCTTCCTGGCGAAGGCCGCCTTCGCGATCTTCTCGGCCGCCTCCTTGTCCGCGAAGGCGACGCCGGCGAGGAGGCCTCGGCCGCGGACCTCGCTGCCCTCGGCGAGACCGGCGAAGAGCTCGAGGCGCTCGTGGAGCTGGGCGGCCCGGGCCGCGACGTCCTGCTGCAGGGCGTCGTCGGACCAGTAGGTGCGCAGCGCCGTGGTCGCGGTGACGAAGGCCGGGTTGTGGCCGCGGAAGGTGCCGTTGTGCTCGCCCGGCTCCCAGTCGTCCACCTCGGGCTTCATCAGGGTCAGCGCCATCGGCAGGCCGTAGCCGGAGATCGACTTGCTGATCGTGATGATGTCGGGGTCGAGGCCGAAGGGCTCGAAGGAGAAGAAGGTCCCGGTGCGGCCGCAGCCGGCCTGGACGTCGTCGACGATCAGGAGCACGCCGTGCTCGCGGCACAGCTCCTGCAGCTCCTTCAGCCACTCGCCGCGCGCGGCGTTGAGGCCGCCCTCGCCCTGGACGGTCTCGACGATGACCGCGGCAGGCAGGTTGTGGCCGGAGCCGCTGTCGGCCCAGATGCGCTTCAGCCAGGCGAAGTCCGAGGTCTCGCCGACGATGTAGTCGTCGTACGGGGCGGACGTGGCGTGGTAGAGCGGCGTCCCTGCCCCGGCCCGCTTGAAGGCGTTGCCGGTGACGGCGAGCGCGCCGAGCGTCATGCCGTGGAAGGCGTTGGTGAAGGAGACGATCTCCTCGCGGCCGGTCACCTTGCGCGCGGTCTTGAGCGCGGTCTCGACCGCGTTGGTCCCGGTCGGCCCGGGGAACTGGATCTTGTGCGTCATGCCGCGCGGCTGGAGGATCAGCTCGGTGAAGGTCTCGAGGAACTCGCGCTTGGCCTTGGTGTGCATGTCCATCGAGTGGGTGACGCCGTCGCGCGAGATGTACTCGACGAGCGCCTCCTTGAGCACGTCGTTGTTGTGCCCGTAGTTGAGCGCACCGGCGCCGGAGAAGAAGTCGGTGTAGCGCTCGCCGTCCTCGGTCGTCTGGTACACGCCCTTCGCGGTGTCGAAGACGACGGGCCAGTTGCGGCAGTAGCTGCGCACCTCGGACTCGCGCTCGGTGAAGATGTCGGTGGCGGGGTTGCTCATGGGGTGGTCCTTCCGTGGAGGGATCTGCAGGGGTGGTCTCTCGTGGCGGCCGGGTCAGAACGGTCCGATGCGGTGCAGCACCTCCGGCTCGTGCCCCTCGTCGGGGAACTGCTCGAAGAGCGCCAGCTCCTCGTGGTGGGCGTCGCGTGTCCGGGCGAACCGGGCGAAGAGCGCCCGGGAGGCGGCGTTGTCCTCGGTGATCGTCGTCTCGAGCATCGTCACGCCGGGCACGGACCGCGCCAGGTGGTCGAGCATGCGGCCGGCGAGGCCGTGGCCGCGCTGGTCGGCGTCGACGGCCACCTGCCAGACCATGAGGGTCTCAGGTGCCTGTGGCCGCAGGTATCCGCTGACGAACCCCACGACCCGGCCCTCGCGCTCGGCGACGACGCTCGTCGCGGCGAAGTCACGCGCCCACAGCAGGTAGGCGTACGAGGAGTTGAGGTCGAGGGTCTGCGAGTCCCTGGCCACGCGCCACATGTCGCCGCCGTCGGCGACGTCGGGGTGACGGAGTGTGAACGGGGACTGCTGGCTCTGGGCGGGCATCTCTGGGTCGGCGATCACCTGTTTCAACCTAACGTGACCAGCGTGGAGATCAAATCGCCGTCCACGCCGGGTGGCGGATTCCGTTGTGGCGCAAGGGGATTCATCCCAAAGTGAGACATCCCACTAGACGGACCGGGCGATCCTGGTCACCGCCTCGGTGAGGATCTGCGGCGACGTGGCGAAGTTCAACCGTGCGTACCCCGCACCCGCCCCGAAGGGGGGTCCGGGGGAGAGGGCGACCCGCGCGACCTCACGCAGGTGATGGGCCGGGTCGTCGCCCAGACCGAGCTCGCGCAGGTCCAGCCACGCGAGGTAGGTCGCCTCCACGGCCTGCCAGCGCACCCTCGGCAGGTGCTCGGCCAGCAGCCCCGCGAGCAGCGTGCGGTTGGCGTCGAGGTCGAGCACGAGGTCCGCCAGCCAGTCCCGAGCACCGACCAGGGCCGCGGTGTGGAGGCGCACGCCCAGGTGGCTCGTCGTGTACTCCAGACCCGGCGGCAGCGCGCGCATCGCCGCCGCTGCCTCCGACCCGCCCATGAGGACCGCCGACTTCGCCCCGGCGAGGTTCCATCCCTTCGCGGGGGAGAAGACCGCGAGCCCGGACTGGCCCTCCGGCAGGGAGAGCAGAGGGGTGAAGTCCGCGCCGGGCAGCACGAGCGGGGCGTGGATCTCGTCGCTGACAATCCGCACGCCGTGGCGGGCGGCAGCCCTCGCGACGTCGGCGAGCTCCTCGCGCGTCGGGACCGTACCGGTCGGGTTGTGGGGGTTGGACAGCAGCAGCGCGCCGCGGCCGCCCTCGACGAACGCGGCCTCGAGAGCGGCTGCGTCGAGGCGCCCGCGGGTCCGAGCGGGACCGGCACGAGCCGGCGGCCGACCTCGTGCGCGGCCGCGTGGAAGGGAGGGTAGACGGGCACGGTGATGTACACCGGGTCGTCCGGCCCGGTGAGCACGGCGAGCCCGGCGCGGACCCCCGACATGACGTCGGCCACGGGGCGGGCGCGGGATGGCTCGACCTGCGCACCCCACTCGGCGTACAGGGCCACCACGGCCTCGACGTACGGCTGCGTCACCGGGTACCCGAGGTCCCCGTCGCGGGCGATCCGGTGCAGCTCGTCGACCACGGCGGGTGCCGGCACGACGTCCATCTCGGCGATCCACAGCGGCAGCACGTCGGGGTCGTGGAGCCGCCACTTGATGCTCGTGCGCCGCCGCAGGGCGGCTTCGTCCAGGGTGAGGACACGTCGTTGCATGCCTCCACTCTGGCAGGACGCCCAGCGCCTACGCTGGAGATCCACCCCCTCGGCAGGAAGGAGCAGGCCCGTGCGTCCCGACGACGACGAGCACCCCCGGCGCGACCGGCCGGCGAGCCTGCGCGAGGAGGACCTCGGCGAGGACGAGGCGGACTACGCCGACGCCAAGGGCGTGGCCCACCCGCGACGACGGCCCGACGCGTCGATGACCCTGCTCACCTCGATGCTCGAGCGACCGCTCGACCCCGGTTATGCCGCGGCCGCGGAGAAGCGCCTGGCCGCCGGCCAGCCCGCCTCCAGCGGCACCCGGCGCCCGCTCCTCATCGTCTGGCTGCTCATCATCGGCCTCGTCATCGGCGTGAGCACCGCCGAGCTGCGCGGCCGCGACGGCGCACGCAACGAGGCCCGCCGGGACCTCATCACGCAGATCGAGGCGCGCCAGCAGACCGTCGACGAGCGCGACACGCAGGTGCGCTCCCTGCAGCGCGAGATCGACGCCGTCACCGCGCGGCTCGACCCTGAGCTGGTGGGTACACGAGCGGCGGAGCTGGACTCCCTTCGCGTCAGCAGCGGCCTCGCGGCCGTCACCGGGCCCGGTCTGCGGATCACGCTCGACGACGCCGCCGGCACGCGCACGTCCGCCGACGGCGATCCCCGCACGGGCGCCTCCTCGGAGGGGCGTGTGCAGTCCAAGGACATGCAGATCCTCGCCAACGGCCTGTGGGACGCCGGCGCCGAGGCGATCAGCATCAACGGGCAGCGACTCACCTCGCGCACCGCCATCCGCTTCGCCGGCGAGGCGATCCTCGTCAACTTCCGCCCGCTCACCCGGCCGTACACGATCGAGGCGATCGGCGACCCGGCCGCCATGCAGACCCGCTTCGCCGAGGGGACCGCCGGGTCCTACCTCACGGGGCTGCGGAGCAACTACGGCATCGAGACCTCGTTGACGACGCAGGACGAGCTGACGCTCCCCAGCGCCGTCAACGTCAGCACCCGAGAGGCGCAGGTCGTCCCCCCGGGGGCCGCCCTGCCGCGGGTCACCCCGTTGGACAAGGAGAACTCATGATCCCCGCCCTGGGGCTCGTCGTCGGGGTCATCCTCGGCCTCGTGCTGCAACCGGACGTCCCGATCTGGTTGCAGCCCTACCTGCCGATCGCGGTCATCGCCGCCCTCGACGCCGTCTTCGGCGCCGTGCGCGCGACGCTCGACGGGATCTTCGACGACAAGGTCTTCGTCGTCAGCTTCCTGTCGAACGTCGTCGTCGCGGCCTTCATCGTCTTCCTCGGTGACCAGCTCGGCGTCGGCTCGCAGCTGTCGACCGGTGTCGTCGTCGTCCTCGGCGTGCGGATCTTCTCCAACGTGGCCTCGATCCGCCGCCACCTCTTCAAGGCATGAGCGCGCAGGGCGGCGGTCCGGAGCCGCGGGAGAGCCCGGAGGAGACGAGCGCCTGGCGGCGTGTGTACCTCATGGCGCGGCCCCGGGCGACCCGCGCGAACGGGTTCGCCCTGCTGCTCGCCTGCCTCCTCGGCTTCGCCATCGCGACCCAGGTGCGCCAGACGCAGTCCCAGGGGCTGGAGGACCTGCGCCAGGACGAGCTCGTGCGCATCCTCGACGACGTGACGCAGAACGGCACCCGCCTCGACGACGAGATCGCGGAGCTGGAGACCACCCGCGACGGCCTGGCCAACAGCGAGGACAACTCGCCCGAGGCGATCGCCGCCGCGCAGGAACGGGCGGACACCCTCGGGATCCTCGCCGGCACCCAGCGGGCCACCGGCCCGGGCATCCGGCTGACGATCGACGACGCCGACGGCCAGGTCGACGCGGCCGCGCTGCTCGACGCGGTGCAGGAGCTGCGTGACGCCGGCGCCGAGGCGATGCAGGTCGGCGACGTGCGCGTCGTCGCGAGCACCTGGTTCCGCGACGGCGAGCGCGGAGTCGAGGCGGACGGCCAGCAGCTGGAGCAGCCGTACGAGTTCATCGTCATCGGCGACCCCCAGACGATGAGCTCCGCGATGGAGATCCCGGGCGGCGTGTCGGAGTCCGTGCGCAGCAAGGGGGGCGAGGTGACGATCAAGGAGTACGCGTCGATCAACGTGGACGCGTTGCACACCGATTCACCCCCTCGTTACGCTCAGCCCGTCCCGGAGCCGACAGACGGCTCGAAGTGATCCGGGCTCGATGAGGAGAGAGATGAGCGACGCGACCTACCCCGAGGACCTGAGGTACACCACCGACCACGAGTGGGTGCGTGAGATGGACGGCGGCTCGGTGCGCGTGGGCATCACCCACTACGCCCAGGAGGCCCTCGGCGATGTCGTCTACGTCAGCCTCCCGACCGTCGGTGACACGATCGACTCCGGCGACTCGTGCGGGGAGGTCGAGTCGACCAAGTCGGTCAGCGACCTGTACGCGCCCCTCGCCGGCAACGTCACGGCGGTCAACGAGGCCCTCGACGCCACGCCGGAGCTGGTGAACTCCGACCCCTATGGTGAGGGCTGGATGTACGAGCTCGAGCTCGCCGAGGGCACCGACCTCTCCGGGCTGCTGGACGCCGCGGCGTACCAGTCGGAGATCGGCTGACGCACCGCCCAAGGACAGACCGTGACCGGCCCGATGTGGGGCCGGTCACGTAGGCTTGACACGGACACGACAGGAGGGAGCGTCGGATGAACGGCGACGACCAGGAGCGCCCCGGGCGGCAGGACCCCGCCACCCAGCAGTTCACGGGGATCGGGGCCAATGTCCCCGGGGACATCTCGGAATCCGACTACCACCTGACGCGGGACGAGCAGGCGACCGTCGATGCCCTGCACCCGGGCACCGCGCTGCTCATCGTGCTCCGTGGACCCAACACCGGCGCCCGCTTCCTGCTCGACGACGCCGAGGTCACGACCGGCCGCGGCCCGGAGAGCGACATCTTCCTCGACGACGTCACCGTCTCGCGCAAGCACGCCGTCTTCTCCCGGGAGGAGCACGGCTTCGGGGTGCGCGACGTGGGCTCGCTCAACGGCACCTACGTCAACAAGGAGCGCATCGACCAGACGGCGCTGCGGACCGGCGACGAGGTGCAGATCGGCAAGTTCCGCCTCGTGTACTACGCCAGCTCCGCGGCCTGACGGGCCGCGCGAGTCGCCGTGCCTGACGACCGCATCGGGATCGGAGCCCTCATCGCCCGGCTCGAGGGCGAGTTCCCCGAGGTGACGATCAGCAAGGTGAGATTCCTCGAGAGCGAGGGTCTGATCACCCCCGCCCGCACCGCATCCGGGTACCGCCGGTACGCGCCCTCTGACGTGGAGCGGCTGCGGTTCGTCCTCGCGGCCCAGCGCGACCGCTTCTGGCCGCTCAAGGTCATCCGTGAGCGGTTGGACGCGCTCGACCGGGGCCTCGAGGTCGACGGCGACGGTGCAGCGGTCGCCCCCACGCGACCCGAGGCGGAGGAGGGGCGACTGGCGGCGCGGGGGCGGACCCCCCTTCGCCTCACCGCGATCGAGCTGCAGCAGGCCGCGGACATCGACACCACGACCTTCCGCGAGCTCGTGTCGTACGGGCTGCTGCCCAAGGCCCGCGAGCACTTCGACGCCGACGACCTCGAGGTGGCGAGGGCCTGCGGCTCACTGGTCGACGCGGGGATCGACGTGCGCCACCTGCGCCCCTTCAAGAGCGCCGCCGAGCGCGAGGTCGGGCTGGCCGAGCACGTCCTCGGGCAGCGGTCGCTGCGCGGGCGGGCCGAGGCCGCGGAGGGACTCGACGACGACGCCGTGCAGCGGCAGGTCCTCGAGGACTGCCTGGGGCTGCACGAGGCCCTGCTCCGGCGGGCTCTGGGCGCCACCTCCTGACCGGGGCCCGGCCGGCGGGATACGGTAGGAGGGTGAAGCCGCTCGACGTCCTCGGGGTCCGGGTGGAGATGCCCACCTCCCAGCCGATCGTGCTCCTGCGGGAGCGTGATGGTGGCCGGCACGTGCCGATCTGGATCGGTGCCGCCGAGGCCACCGCGATCGCCTACGCGCAGGAGGGGGTCCAGCCGCCCCGGCCGCTGACCCACGACCTCCTCGTCGACGTGCTCGAGGCGCTCGGCCGCACCCTGACGACCGTGCGGATCGACGCCGTGCTCGAGGGCGTCTTCCACGCCACGCTCGTCCTCGACGACAGCACCGAGATCTCAGCGCGCACCTCCGACGGCATCGCCCTGGCCCTGCGCACCGACGCCGAGATCCTCGCCACGGACGAGGTGCTCGACGAGGTCGGGATCGAGTCCTCGGACGAGGAGGAGGACGAGGTCGCCAAGTTCAAGGAGTTCCTCGACGAGGTCTCCCCGGAGGACTTCGAGGCCCCCGACGAGGGCCCCTCCGCGACCTGATCGTTACCGACACGCGTCGGGCCACCCCGCGCGGGGTGTTTGACGACCCCCTCGGACCGCCGTAGCGTCGAAGACATCACCGGAGCACACCGGTGTCATTCCCATCCGCTCGGGATGGGGCGACAGCGAAGCAGGAGGGCGCAGTGGACGCCACCAACGACGAGGGCCCGGTGACCGGCCGCGCCCAGGGCGTGCTCTTCGACGACGACCTGCCCGAGCTGTCCGAGGACATCGGGTACCGGGGCCCGGCCGCGTGCAGCGCCGCCGGCATCACCTACCGCCAGCTCGACTACTGGGCCCGCACCGGTCTCGTCGAGCCCTCGCTCCGGGGTGCTGCCGGCTCCGGCAGCCAGCGGCTCTACGGCTTCCGCGACATCCTCGTCCTCAAGGTCGTCAAGCGCCTGCTCGACACCGGAGTCTCCCTGCAGCAGATCCGCGTGGCCATCGCCCACCTGCGGGAGCGCGGTGTCGAGGACCTGGCCCAGATCACCCTGATGAGCGACGGAGCCAGCGTCTACGAGTGCACCTCCGCCGACGAGGTCATCGACCTCGTCCAGGGCGGTCAGGGCGTCTTCGGCATCGCCGTGGGCCGGGTCTGGCGCGAGGTCGAGGGTTCTCTGCTCGAGATCCCGAGCGAGCGCCTCGGAGGCGACACCGAGGGCGGTTCGCCCACCGAGCTGCCGGGCGACGAGCTGTCGGCCCGACGCCGCGCCAAGCTGGCCTGAGTCCCTGCCGGGTCGCCCGGCGCTGATAACCTGTGGCCGCTGCTCACCCCATGGGGGAGAGTCCTCGCGCACCGCGCGAGGCGCCGAAGGGGCAAACTCCCCGGAACCTCTCAGGCGCCAGGACCTCGTGGATCAGGCACCTCTGGAGCGCTCCCGCGTGACAGAAGGGGAGGCTGGCTTTGTGTCCACCCACGCCCAAGGGAGCCTCATGAGCGCCTCGTCCCCCCTGTCCGAGTTCGTCGGTCGTCACGTCGGTCCCCGCGAGGACGACGTCGAGCAGATGCTGGCCGCGATCGGCCAGCCCAGCCTCGAGGCCCTCTGCGACGCCGCCGTCCCGGGCGCGATCCGGCAGACCGACGCGCTGCAGATCCCGGCCTCGCCGAGCGAGCTCGCCACCATCGAGGAGCTGCGCGCCCTCGCCTCCCGCAACACCGTGCTGACGTCGATGATCGGCTTGGGCTACTACGGGACCATCACCCCGTCGGTCATCCAGCGCAATGTCCTGGAGAACCCGGCCTGGTACACGGCGTACACGCCCTACCAGCCCGAGATCAGCCAGGGCCGCCTCGAGGCACTGCTCAACTTCCAGACGATGGTCGCCGACCTCACCGGCCTGCAGACCTCCGGCTCCTCGCTCCTCGACGAGGGCACGGCGGCCGCGGAGGCGATGACCGTCATGCGGCGCTCGAGCAAGGTGGCCAAGGACGCCGTCCTCGTCCTCGACACCAACACCTTCCCCCAGACCCAGGCCGTGATCCGCACCCGTGCCGTGCCGCTCGGGCTCGACGTCGTCGTGGCCGACCTCTCCGGCGTGGGCTCCGCGGCCGAGCTGCGGGCCGCTGCCGGCGACCGCGAGGTCTTCGGCGTCCTCGTGCAGTACCCGGGCGCCGACGGCATCATCACCGACTGGCGGGCGCTGACGGAGGCGGCCCACGAGGTCGGGGCCCTGGTGACCGCTGCCGCGGACCTGCTCGCACTCACGCTGCTCACCTCGCCGGGGGAGTGGGGCGCGGACGTCGCCGTCGGCACGACCCAGCGCTTCGGTGTCCCGATGGCCTTCGGTGGCCCCCATGCGGGCTACATGGCCGTGCGCGAGGGCCTCGAGCGCACCCTGCCCGGGCGCCTCGTCGGTGTCTCGGTCGACGCCGCCGGTCGTCCCGCCTACCGCCTCGCTCTGCAGACGCGCGAGCAGCACATCCGCCGTGACAAGGCGACGAGCAACATCTGCACGGCGCAGGTGCTGCTCGCGGTCATGGCATCGATGTACGCCGTCTACCACGGTCCTGACGGGCTCCGGGCGATCGCCGAGCGCGTGCACGGCACCGCGGTGAGCCTGGCCGACAAGCTGCGTGCGGCCGGCCTCGAGGTCGCCGACGGACCGTGGTTCGACACGCTGCGGGTCACCGTGGCCGGTGGCGCGGACGCCGCCGTCGCCGCGGCACTCGAGGCGGGCGTCAACATCTGGAAGCACGACGAGCAGACCGTCCTGCTGTCCGTCGACGAGACGACGGACCCGGGCGAGGTGGCCGCGGTGGAGCGGGCCCTCGGCGCGACCACCGACTCCGTGGACCCGCTCGAGGTCGACGGCTCCCACGCCCCCCGGGTCACCCCCGACTGGCCCAGCCAGCTGCTGCGCACGAGCGAGTACCTCACCCACCCGGTGTTCCACGCGCACCGCAGCGAGACGGCGATGCTGCGCTACCTGCGTCGCCTGTCCGACCGGGACTTCGCCCTCGACCGCGGCATGATCCCGCTCGGTTCGTGCACGATGAAGCTCAACGCGACGACCGAGATGGTCTCGATCACGTGGCCGGAGTTCGCCGGGCTGCACCCCTTCGCTCCCGACGACCAGACGGTCGGGATCCGTGAGCTCATCGCTCAGCTGAGCGGCTGGCTGAGCGAGGTGACGGGCTACCACTCGGTCTCCCTCCAGCCCAATGCCGGCTCCCAGGGCGAGCTCGCTGGCCTCCTCGCCATCCGGGCGCACCACGCGGCCAACGGGCAGGACCAGCGCACCATCTGCCTCATCCCGGCAAGTGCGCACGGCACCAACGCCGCGTCGGCGGTGATGGCGGGCATGAAGGTCGTCGTCGTCAAGACGGCCGACGGCGGCGACGTCGACATGGACGACCTGCGGGCCAAGATCGACAAGCACCGGGACGAGCTCGCGGCCATCATGGTCACCTACCCGAGCACGCATGGCGTCTTCGAGGACACCATCAGCGAGCTCTGCGCCCTCGTCCACGACGCGGGCGGCCAGGTCTACGTCGACGGTGCCAACCTCAACGCGCTCGTCGGGCTCGCCCAGCCCGGCAAGTTCGGTGCCGACGTCAGCCACCTCAACCTGCACAAGACCTTCTGCATCCCCCACGGCGGCGGCGGTCCGGGCGTGGGTCCGGTGGGGGTGCGCGAGCACCTCGCGCCGTACCTGCCCAACCACCCGCTCGCACCCGCTGCGGGCCCCGGGACGGGCGTGGGTCCGATCAGCGCCGCGCCGTACGGGTCCGCGGGCATCCTGCCGATCTCGTGGGCGTACGTGCGCCTCATGGGCGGCGCGGGTCTCTCCCGCGCGACGCAGGTGGCCGTGCTCAACGCCAACTACATCGCCCACCGCCTCGGCGACGCCTACCCGGTCCTCTACACCGGTCCGGGCGGCGTCGTCGCGCACGAGTGCATCCTCGACCTGCGCGGCCTCACCAAGGAGTCCGGCGTGAGCGTCGACGACGTCGCCAAGCGCCTCATCGACTACGGCTTCCACGCGCCGACGATGAGCTTCCCCGTGGCGGGCACCCTCATGGTCGAGCCGACGGAGTCGGAGGACAAGGGCGAGATCGACCGGTTCTGCGACGCGATGATCGCCATCCGCGGCGAGATCGATGCCGTCGCGGCCTCGGGGGACGTCGAGTCCTCCGTGCTGCGCCACGCACCGCACACCGCCGCCGAGATCGCGGGGGAGTGGACGCACGGGTACGACCGCGCGACCGCGGTCTTCCCCGTCGGTGTCGACGCTGCCGACAAGTACTGGCCGCCGGTGGCCCGCATCGACGGCGCCTACGGCGACCGCAACCTCGTCTGCTCGTGCCCCCCGCCGGAGTCCTTCGAGCAGGACTGACCGGCAGGTCCTGCGGGTCGAGGTATGAGCGTCCGGCTATCCGGTCGTTCACACCTCGACCCGGTCGTCAGGCGACGCACACCTCGACCCGGTCGTCAGGCGACGTCGGCGGCAGGCACGCCCTCGACGCTGATGCTCGAGCCGTGAGCGGTCTTGTCGACCCGTACCCGGGTGGCGATGCGGGAGCGCATCTCACCGACGTGGCTCACGACGCCGACGGCACGACCACCGTCGCGGAGTCGGTCGAGGACGTCGAGGACCTGCTCGAGCGAGTCCTGGTCGAGGCTGCCGAAGCCTTCGTCGACGAAGAGCGTGCCGAACTCCTGCCCGCCCGACTCCTCGCGGATCGCGTCGGCCAGACCGAGGGCGAGGGCGAGCGAGGTCGTGAAGGACTCCCCGCCCGAGAGGGTGCTCGTGGGGCGTTCACGGCCGGTCCACAGGTCCCGGACGAGCAGACCGAGCCCTCCGCGGCGCTGGCCGCGGGCCGAGGCGTCGTCGTGGACGAGCTCGTACCGGCCATCGGCCATGACGGCCAGGCGCTCGTTGGCCAGCTCGGCGATGCGCTCGAGGCGGGCCGCGAGCACGTAGGTCGACAGGCGCATCCGCTTGTCGTTGTCGCTGCTCGTGCCGGTCACGAGGTCGGCCATGCGGCGCACGAGGGCCGCCTCCTCGATGGAGGGGCCGAGCGCGGCGCACTCGTCGCGGATGACCTGGGCCAGCCGGTCGAAGCGACGCGTGGTCGCCTCCCACGTCGCCTGGCGGCGTGCGGCCGCGTCGGCCACCTGGCGGGCGGTACGGGAGGCGACCTCCAGGGACTCCAGGTCGGGCTCGTCGTCGGCGAGTGCGGCGACGACGTCCTCGTCCTCGAGCACCCCGCGCTCCGTGGCCAACCGCTGCTCGTGCTCCGCGACACGATGCTCCAGGATCGCCAGCTCGTCGCGGGGGAGGGCAGCGGCGAGCGCCGCGTCGATGTCGTCGAACGCCTGCTCCGTGAGCGCGGCCGCGAGCAGCTCGGCCGCCTCGGCCAGGGCGTCCTGGCGGAGCGCGTGGGCCCGGCTCACGTCGGCGAGCCGGTGGACCGACCCCACCACGTCCGCGTGGTGCCTCACCCGGACCCCGATCTCGCGCTCGGTCGTCGGGTCGTCCGTCGCCGGGTCCTCGGCTTCCGGCTCGACGAGGGCACAGGGGCAGCCGTCGGCGTCCGCGGTGAGCAGCTCGCGGATCCGCTCGGAGCCCGCGGCGAGCTGCTCGGCGATGCCGTCCCGGCGGGAGACCAGCGAGCCCCGGGCCTGCTCCGCCGCCGCGACGGCGTGCTCGGCGGCCTTGACCGCGGTCTCGCTCCTGCCAGCGGCGTCATCGACCTCCTCGGCGAGGGCGATGACGCCGTGGAGGGCATCGCGCTCGACGGTCAGCGCGGCCAGGAGGTCGGCCAGATCGGTGGCGGCCGGGGTTGACTCGCCGGCCTCCTCTGCGTCGGCGGCGACCGCGTCGGCCAGCTCGACGACCTCTGCCTGCACGATCTCCACCCGGGTCGCGAGCTCGGCCCGGTCGGACTGCACCCTCTCGAGGCGGGCCCGGGACCGCTCGGCCACCTGCTGGGCCACCTCGATCTCCTCGGGCGTGACGAGGCGGGCGGACCGGGCCGGGCGCGGGTGCTCCAGGGATCCGCAGACGGCGCACTCCTCACCCGCCCGGAGTCGTCCGGCCAGCTCGCCGGCCATGTTGTCCAACCGTGCGGTGACGAGGGCCTGCACCTCGTCGCGACGGTCCTGGGCGATCTCGCGCTCGTCCTGGGCCAGGTCGGTCGCGTCCCTGAGCTCGCGGGTCAGGACCGACTCGCGCGCGAGCGCCTGCTGAAGGCGCTGGAGGTGCTGCAGGCGGGGGGCGACCCGGGCCAGCGTGGTGCGGGCACGCTCGACACCCGTGGCGAGCGCCTCCACCCGGACGGCCTCGGCGCGAGCACGCGCGAGCTCCTCCGCACGCTGCTCGTCGAGCGCGACGTGGCGCTCCAGCCGGCGGTCGAGGCCGGCGGCCTCGTCGCGCAGGCGGGCGAGCGACTCGGCCTCGTGCACCGCCCGGTCGAGGCACGCGCCGTGGGCCTCGGCCGCATCACGGCAGTCCTGCGCGTCGAGCCCCCGCGCACCGGCGGGCACGGCTGCGGTGGCGGCCGCGACGTCCTGCGCGACGTCCTGCGCGGCGGCCTCCAGCGCGCGCCGGGCACGGGCGTGCGCCTCGACG
>NZ_BCUV01000005.1 GCF_001591405.1 Janibacter terrae NBRC 107853 | reverse complement strand
GGCCTCCAGCGCGCGCCGGGCACGGGCGTGCGCCTCGACGTGCGGCATGACGAGCGCGGCGGACCGCGCTGCGGCCAGCAGCTCCCGCCGTGCGAAGTGGTCGGCGGACCCGCCCTCGAGGGCCTCGACGGCCGCTGCGGCCCGACGCCCGCGCCGCCGCAGCGCATCGACGCGCCGCCCCTCGTCGAGAGCCGAGCGCGCTGTCGTGTCGGCGGACCGGGAGGCGTCCACGTCCGCCAGCACCTCGCCCGCGTGGGTCGACAGGGCCGTGGCGACCTCGGTGAGCGCGGGGTCGAGTGCCGAAGGGGTCAGCTCGGACCAGGGGCGATCGACGGCAGCCAGCTCGACGTCGAGGCCGGTGAGGTGGTCCACGAGGTGGCCGACGTGCCCGGCGAGACGCGCTCGGCCCTGGCTCACCGCGGCCTCGGCGCGCTGGCGTCGCTCCACGAGGTGCGACTCCACGCCGGTGTAGGCGGTGATGTCGAAGAGCCGCTCGAGGACCTCCCGGCGCTCCTCGTCGGTCGCCCGGAGGAAGGCGGCGAAGTCGCCCTGGGGGAGCAGGACGACCCGGCGGAACTGGTCGAGCCCCATCCCGAGGAGGTCGTCGAGCACCTGCGCGGACTCGTCGATGCGCGTGCTGACGGTCTCCCAGCGCCCACCCGATCGCTCCTCGAGCTCGACCCTGGCCTGGTCCGTCGTCGTGCCCGAGCCGCGACGCTTGGGACGCTCGTGAGCGGGATGCCGGGTGATCCGCAGGCGTCGCCCACCGAGCGTCAGCTCCAGGCGCACGCGGGTGCGCACGTCGTCGGCCGCATGCTGGCTGCGCAGCGTGGCGGTCATCCGGTCGCCCGGCACGTTGGCGTAGAGGGCGTAGCAGATCGCGTCGAGCAGGCTCGTCTTGCCGGACCCGGTCGGACCGTGGATGAGGAAGAGGCCGGCCGACCCCAGGTGGTCCAGGTCGAGGTCGACGTCGTCGGCGAAGGGACCGAAGGCCGTGGCCGTCAGGCGGTGCAACCTCATGCCGCGCCCCGTCGACGCGTGCGGCCGAGGTCCTCGGCGACGTCCTGCCGGCGCCGGCCGGCCTCGAGAGCCGCGGTGAGGAGGTCGCGCTCCGCCTGCTCGGGCTCGTGGCCGCGGCGCACGTCGGCGACGAAGTCGCAGCAGACGTCGATCGGCGCCCGACGCTCGACCCGCGAGGCGTAGGTCCGCACCGGTGTGGCGGCCCCCACGGGGTCGAAGCGCAGCTGCAGCAGGTGCGGGAAGCGCTCCCGAAGCCGGTCGAGGGCGCCCACGGGACGCACGGGGTCGGTGAGGGTCGCCTGGACCCAGGCGGACTCGGCGGCCTCGTGGGCCCGCGAGCCGAGCAGGTCCGCCAGGTCACCTCGCAGCACCGCGAACTCGCGGTGGACGGGCGCCATGACCTGCTCCACGTGGACGGAGCCGTCCTCTGCCAGGTCGACGAGCAAGGACCCCTTGCGGTGGCCGGCCTCGCTGAAGGACATCGCGACCGGGGAGCCGCTGTACCGCACCGTCGGCGCGACCTGCTGAGGGCGGTGGAGGTGCCCCAGGGCCGCGTAGGCGACGCCGTCGAACACCTCGGCGGGCACCATCGAGACGCCACCGGTCGTGATGTCGCGCTCGGAGTCGCTCGTGAGACCACCACCGGCGAAGCAGTGCGCCATGACGACGGTGCGCGGGCCCCGCGCTGCGGCGTCGGCACGGACCCGCTCCATCGCGGCGCCGAGGACGGCCTCGTGCGTGCGCCGCTCGACACCCAGCTCGTCGGTCACCGTGGCGGCCGCCGGCTCGAGGTAGGGGAGCGGGTAGACCGCGGCGTCGTCGAGGAGCACGGGTCGTCCGACGGAGGAGACCTCGCAGCGGATGTGCAGTCCGGCCCGGGAGAGCAGGTCGGAGGCGAAGCCGAGCCGGATCGCGGAGTCGTGGTTTCCGCTGGAGAGCACGACCTGCGCCCCGGCGTCGATGACCCGGGTGACCGCGTCGGAGAGCAGCGCCACCGCGTCGGGGGAGGGCAGGGCCCGGTCGTAGACGTCGCCCGAGACCAGCACGGCGGCGACCCCCTCCGACCGCACGACCTCGACGAGGTGGTCCACGTACTCCGCCTGGGCACCGAGGAGCCCCACTCCGTGGAAGGAGCGGCCCAGGTGCCAGTCGGAGGTGTGCAGCAGCTTCATGGCGCCCACGCTACGAGCGGGCACCGACAACGCGGCGGCGCGACACCCCCCTTCGCCCGACGCACGGGACTCCCGGATCGTCCGGCGGTCTGACAGGGTGTGCCCATGGGCAAGGAAGTCGCCGCGCAGAGCTACTCCCGCGAAGAACGTCAGCGCTACCGCGAGAAGGTGCGCCAGAACCTCGACGTCTTCGAGCGGATGCTCAAGGAGCGCGCTTTCGACGAGGACGTGCCGCTCACCGGCCTGGAGATCGAGCTCAACCTCATCGACGATGAGCAGCAGCCCGCCTTCGTCAACAAGGAGGTGCTCCGGGCGATCGCCGACCCCGAGTACCAGACCGAGCTGGCCCAGTTCAACATCGAGCTCAACGTCGCGCCGCGGCCCCTGCCGGGGGACGCCGCGCTGCAGCTCGAGGAGGACCTGCGGACCTCGCTCAACCGCGCCGAGGGCAAGGCACGCGAGGCCGGGGCCCGGATCATCCCCATCGGCATCCTGCCGACGATCCGCCCGGAGCACTTCGCCGGTGAGTGGATCAGCGCCAACAACCGCTACACGGCGCTCAACGACTCCATCTTCGTCGCCCGGGGCGAGGACATCGTCCTCGACATCGAGGGGCCGACGGGGGAGCAACTGCACACCTTCGCCGCGTCGATCGCGCCCGAGTCGGCGTGCACCTCGGTCCAGCTGCACCTCCAGGTCGGCCCCGGCCAGTTCGCCGACCACTGGAACGCCGCCCAGGTGATCTCGGCGCCGCAGATCGCGCTCGCGGCCAACTCGCCCTTCTTCTTCGGGCGGCGCCTGCACGCGGAGACGAGGATCGCCCTCTTCTCGCAGGCGACGGACACCCGGCCCATCGAGCTGAAGAACCAAGGGGTGCGCCCGCGGGTCTTCTTCGGCGAACGCTGGATCACCTCGATCTTCGACCTCTTCGAGGAGAACGTGCGCTACTTCCCGGCGCTCCTCGCCGAGACGAGCGAAGAGGACCCGGTCGCGGTCCTCGACGCGGGCGGCACGCCGCAGCTCAGCGAGCTCAACCTCCACAACGGCACGGTCTACCGCTGGAACCGCCCCATCTACGACCCCGGTGACGGCCGCCCCCACGTGCGGGTCGAGAACCGCGTGCTGCCCGCCGGGCCGTCCATCATCGACACGCTCGCCAACGCCGCCTTCTACTACGGTTGCGTGCGCACCCTCGCCGCCGAGGACCGTCCGATCTGGACCCGGATGTCCTTCCCGGCCGCACAGGCCAACTTCGAGGCGGCCGCCCGCGACGGCCTGGGGTCCCGCCTCTACTGGCCGGGCCTCGGCGAGCTCGGCGCCGACGAGCTCGTCCTGCGGCACCTGATCCCGCTGGCGCGGCGCGGTCTCGAGGACTGGGGCGTCTCCGACAGGGTCATCAGCCGCTACCTCGGCGTCATCGAGGGTCGGTGCACCAGCGGCGTCAACGGTGCGGTGTGGCAGACCGAGTGCGTCCGTCGCCTCGAGGAGGGCGGTCTGGACCGGGCGGAGGCGCTCGCCGGGATGACCGGTCTGTACACCGAGCACATGCACCGCAACGACCCGGTGCACACCTGGCCGCTGCCCTGAGCCGGCTCAGGCGTTCCAGCTGAGGATGCACGGGTCCTCGCGGTGGTGGCCGAGGACCGACAGGCGCGCTGCGTCGAGGGTCAGCTGCGCCGCCAGGTGCGGCGAGGCCCGCAGCCACACCGTCGCCAGGATGCGGGAGGTGTGCCCGTGCCCGACGAGCACGACATCCCCCTCGGCCAGCCGCGCCCTCACCCGGGCGACCACCCGGGAGGCGCGCGCCGCCACCTCCTCGACGGTCTCGCCCGGGGTTGCCCCTGGCACCACCCCGTCACGGAAGACGTCCCAGTCGGTCCCGCTCTCCTGACGGATCTCGGCGGTCGACCTCCCTTCGTACCCGCCGTAGTCCCACTCGCGCAGGTCGCGGTCGACCTCGGCGACCAGTCCCGCGAGCCGCGCGGTGTCCTTGGCCCGGGCCAAGTCGGAGGTGAGGGTGAGGACCGGCGCCACCCCGAGCTCCTCGAGGCGTCCGGCCGTCGCGGACGCCTGCTCGCGCCCGACGTCGGTGAGGGGGAGGTCCGTCCACCCGGTGTGGCGCCCGTCGCGGCTCCACTCGGTCTCGCCGTGGCGCAGGAGGACGAGTCGACCGGGAGCGGTTGCCATGGTCGTCAGACTAGCCAAGGCCGCGTCTGCGAGGATCGGTCCGGGACCGCGCGCACCGGACCCGACCGACCCACACGGAGGCAGGCATGACGGACGAAGAGACCACCGGCGGCACCGGACCGGGCCACCGCAGCGTCGAGCTGACGCGGCTGGCGCTCGGGCGCTACGAGATCGGCAACGTCCGCGGTGGGACGATCACCATCGGTGACGGCAGCACCGACGACTTCACGCCGGTCGAGCTGCTCCTCGCGGCCATCGCCGGCTGCAGTGCCGTCGACGTCGACCACATCACCTCGCGTCGCGCCGAGCCCGACTCCTTCGTCGTCGTCGCGGAGGGCGACAAGGTCTCGACGCCCGAGCGCGGCAACCACATGAGCGATCTCGAGGTCACCTTCCGCATCGGGTTCCCTGAGGGCGAAGGGGGCGACGCCGCCCGCGCCGCCTTCCCCCGCTCGGTCGTCCAGTCCCGTGACCGGCTGTGCACCGTCTCCCGCACGGTCCAGCTCGGCACGCCCATCGAGATGTCCGCCGAGGACGCCTGAGCGCTCATGCGTGAGGTCGACGTCGCCGTGGTCGGTGGGGGACAGGCAGGGCTGGCCACGGCCTACCACCTGCGTCGCCTGGGCATCGACCACCTCGTCCTCGACGGGCAGCCCCAACCCGGGGGAGCGTGGCAGTCGACCTGGCCCTCGCTGCGGCTCTTCTCGCCCGCGGCATACTCCTCCCTGCCCGGGTGGCCGATGCCGCCGCACCCGGACACCTTCCCGCCGGTCGACCACGTCATCGACTACCTCCGCCGCTACGAGCAGCGCTACGACCTGGCCGTCGAGCGTCCGGTCTCGGTGCGGGAGGTGCGCCCGGACGGGACCGCCCTGCGGCTC
The DNA here is from genome assembly GCF_001591405.1 of Janibacter terrae NBRC 107853. Taxonomy (GTDB): domain Bacteria; phylum Actinomycetota; class Actinomycetes; order Actinomycetales; family Dermatophilaceae; genus Janibacter; species Janibacter terrae. Next base: position 83,831 of record NZ_BCUV01000005.1, on the reverse strand, counting down.
CTCACCGACCGGGGCGACCTGAGGGCGCGCTTCGTCGTCAACGCGACCGGGACCTGGGCCGCCCCCTTCGTCCCGCTCGTCGAGGGTGCCGAGACCTTCGCCGGACGCCAGCTGCACAGCGCGCACTACCGCGGTCCCGAGGACTTCGCCGGGCAGCGCGTGGCCGTCGTCGGCGGGGGCAACTCGGGGGTGCAGGTGGTCGCCGACCTCGTGGGCTCCGTCGAGCGCGTCTCGCTCGTCTCCATCCGTCGGCTGCGGTTCCTGCCGGACGAGGTCGACGGACGGCACCTCTTCGACCGGGCCACTGCGCGCATCGGGACCGGCACGGCCCGGGAGCGGGAGGACGCCTTCGTCGGGGAGATCGTCGCGCTGCCGCGGGTGCGCGAGGCACGGGCCGAGGGGGCGCTGCGGCTGCGCCCGATGTTCGACCGGCTGCTGCCCGCAGGTGCTGTCATCGGCCGCGAGGTGCTCCCCCTCGACGCGATCATCTGGTGCACCGGGTACCGGCCGGCGCTGCGTCACCTGCGTTCCCTGCGGCTGCGCACCTCCCAGGGCGTCCCCGAGGTCGTCGACCAACGCTCCGTGAAGGACCGCCGGGTGTGCTTCGTCGGCTACGGGGACTGGACCGGGCCGGCCTCGGCGACCCTGATCGGGGTCGGCCGCACCGCCAGGGCGCTCGCGGCCTCCATCGCGGCCGACCTGGGTGCCGGCCCCTCCTGAGCGGACGGACGGGTCACCGCACCTCCCGTGCCGGCACGAGGGATCCTAGGGTGGGGGCATGGCCAGCTTCGTGGAAGTGCACCCCGACAACCCCCAGCCCCGCACCGTCGGGCAGGTCGTCGAGCGACTCAGGCAGGGCGCGCTCGTCGCCTTCCCGACCGACTCCGGCTATGCCCTGGGCGGCCGGTTGGACGACCAGGAGATCAAGGACCGCATCCGGGACATCCGGCGCCTGGACGAGCGGCACCACTACACCCTGCTCTGCGCCGACTTCGCCCAGCTCGGCCAGCTCGTGCACGTCGACAACGCCGTCTTCCGGGCGGTCAAGGCCGCGACGCCCGGTCCGTACACGTTCATCCTGCCGGCGACCAAGGAGGTCCCGCGGCGGCTGCTGCACGCGAAGAAGAAGACCGTCGGCGTGCGCATCCCGGACCACCCGCTCACCCTCGCGCTGCTCGCGGGACTCGGCGACCCGATGCTCACGTCGACGCTGCTCCTGCCGGGTGAGGACCGCACCCCGACCTTCGGCTGGGACGTCAAGGAGGCCCTCGACCACCAGGTCGACATCGTCATCGACGCGGGTGAGGTCACGACCGAGCCGACGACCGTCGTCGACCTGTCCTCGGGGGAGGCCGAGATCGCGCGCTACGGGGCGGGTGACCCCACCCCCTTCGAGTGACCGGGTCTCATCCCTGCCCGGTGTAGAAGCGGTAGGTCTCGTCCGCCGCGGCCGCCGCGGCCACGGGATCCGCGCCTGCGGCGACCTGCGCGCCGCCCCAGGCATCTGCCGCGCCCCGGTAGAAGGCCCGGCCCTCACCGGTGGCTGCCCAGGCCTCGGCCTCCTCGGGACGGAGCGCGCCCCCGACGGCGCCGAGATGGAGGGACAGCCCGAGGAGACCGCCGTCCCAGCCGCCGCCCGTGGCCCCGGGGCCGTAGGTCTCCCACATCCCCTCGGGCACGTCCTCCACACGGGCGACGCGCACGAGGCGCAGGCGGGTCGACTCGCCCTCGGCGACGAGGACCACCTCGAGCCAGGACACCGCGCCCATCATCTCCCAGGTCACGCGGTACCCGGCCGTCCCGTCGTCCGGCGGTCGGCACTCGAGCACCTCGCCGCCGGCGTTGCCCTGCAGCTGGTACCGACCTCCGAGGCGCAGGTCGCCGCTCACCGGCAGGAACCACCGGGCGATCCGCTCGGCGGTCGTCACCGCGTCCCACACGTCGTCGATGGGGGAGGGGTAGGTCTGGGTCAGTGACTGCGCACGCGCGGGTGCGCCGTCGACCTCGAGCATCTCGAGAGCGCGGTCCACCGCGCCGATCTGGGTCGTGGTGTCCACCATGTCAGGTCTCCTTGGTCGGGTCGGTCCGGTCGGACCCACGACGGGCACGCCGGCCACGGACGAGCGCGGTGACCTCGTCCCGCGCCGCGACGAACGCCGCTACGCAGGCGCGCACGTCCGCCTCGGTGTGGGCTGCGGAGAGCTGCACCCGGATGCGTGCCTGTCCCTTCGGCACGACGGGGTACGAGAAGGCGATGACGTAGACGCCGTGCCCGAGCATCGCGTCGGCGATCTGCGCCGCCTGCCGGGCGCCGTCCTCACCCGGGAACATCACCGGGGTGATGGGGTGCTGCCCCGGCAGCAGGTCGAAGCCCTCCTCCGTCATGAGCTCGCGGAACATCAGGGTGTTGCGCCGCAGGACGGCTCGTCCCTCGTGGGACTCCCTGGCGATCTCGACGGCCCGCAGCGAGCCGGCCGCGACGACGGGGGCGACGGCGTTGGAGAAGAGATACGGCCGGGAGCGCTGCCGCAGCAGGGCGACGACCTCGGCCGGCCCGCTGACGTAGCCGCCGCTCGCCCCGCCGAGCGCCTTGCCCAGCGTTCCGGTGAGCAGGTCGACCCGATCGGCGACACCGCACGCCTCGGGCGTGCCCCCGCCCCCGTCCCCGATGAACCCCACGGCATGGGAGTCGTCGACGAGGACCATCGCGCCGTACTCCTCGGCGAGGTCGCAGATCTGCTCCAGCGGCGCGAGGTAGCCATCCATCGAGAAGACGCCGTCCGTGACGACGACGGTGCGCCGGGCCCCCTTCGCCGCCTCGAGCTTGGCCCGCAGGTCGTCCATGTCCGCATTGGCGTACCGGTAGCGGGCGGCCTTGCTGAGCCGGATGCCGTCGATCAGCGAGGCATGGTTGAGAGCGTCCGAGATGATCGCGTCACCCTCGCCGAAGAGCACCTCGAAGACGCCGCCGTTGGCGTCGAAGCAGCTGGAGTAGAGGATCGTGTCCTCGGTCCCGAACCACTGCGACAGGGCGCCCTCGAGCTGCTTGTGCAGCTCCTGCGTCCCGCAGATGAACCGCACGCTGGCCATCCCGAAGCCCCAGTCGTCGAGCGCGGCGGCGGCCGCGGCCCGCACCTCGGGGTGGTCGGCGAGACCGAGGTAGTTGTTGGCGCAGAAGTTGATCGCCGACGTCTTCGTCGTCGTGATGTGCGCGTCCTGCGCGCTCGTCAGCCGACGCTCGTCCTTCCACAACCCGTCGGCGCGGATCTGCCGCAGGGTGGCGGTCAGCTCGTCCTTGAAGGCGTACATCGTCAGCTCCAATCCATGATGACCTTGCCGCACTCACCCGAGGCGGCGGTCGTGAAGGCGTCCTCCCACCGCTCCGCGGGGAAGCGGTGGGTGATGACGGACGAGATGGCCGCCCGCAGGGTCGGGGAGGTCGAGAGCATCGCGCTCATCGTGTACCAGGTGTCGTACATCTCCCGGCCGTAGATCCCCTTGATGGTGATCATGTGGGTGATCACCTTGCCCCAGTCGACGGGGTAGGGGTCCTTGGGCAGCCCGAGCATGGCGATGCGGCCGCCGTGGTTGAGGTGGTCGAGCATGTCGGACACGGCCGGGGGAGCGCCGGACACCTCGAGGCCGACGTCGAAGCCCTCCTTCATCCCGAGCTCGCGCATCGCGGCGCCGAGGTCGGATCGGGTCGCGTTGACGAGCAGGTCGGCGCCGGCCCCCTTCGCCAGCTCCAGGCGGGTGTCGGACAGGTCGGTGACCGCGATGTACCGGGCGCCGACGTGCCGGGCGATCGCCGTCGCCATGACGCCGATGGGGCCGGCGCCGGTGATGACGACGTCCTCGCCGACGAGAGGGAAGGACAGGGCCGTGTGGACGGCGTTGCCCAGCGGGTCGAAGACGGCGCCGAGGTCCGGGTCGATGTCGTCGGGGTGGACCCAGGCGTTGCCCGACGGGATGACGACGTGGTCGGCGAAGGCGCCGTCCCGGTTGACCCCGATGCCGATCGTGTTGATGCACAGGTGCCTGCGCCCCGCGCGGCAGTTGCGGCAGGTGCCGCAGACGAGGTGCCCCTCGCCCGAGACGCGGTCACCGAGCCGCACGTCGACCACGCCGTCGCCGACCTCGTCGACCTCGCCGTAGAACTCGTGGCCGATGACCTGCGGCGTGCGCGGCACGGCGCCGGCCGCCCAGTCGTCCCAGCCGTGGAGGTGCAGGTCGGTGCCGCACAGACCGGCGCGCAGGACGCGGATGCGCACCTCACCGGGACCGGCGTGGGGCTCGGGGACGTCGATGAGCTCGAGTCCGGGGCCGGGGCGGGGCTTGACGAGGGCGCGCATGGGTCTCCTGTGGGGTGGTCGGCGGGGGTGACCGCGCTCACAACCTAGCGACCTCCCGGACGAAGGGGAGTCCTCCCCGTGTGCTGGCGCGTCGCCCGGTCCTACGCTGGCCGCACCATGACCGATCCGAGCCCGTACCCGCCGCCGCTGCCCCCGCCACCGCCGTGGGCGGCGACGCGCACGCACGGGGGCGCCACCGCGGCGCTGGTCCTGGGCATCCTCGGTCTGTCGGTGCTCCCCGGCCTGGGCGTCGTCGCGTGGATCCTGGGCTCGACGGCGCTGCGCGAGATCGACGCGGACCCGCAGGGCGGCTGGAGCAACCGGGACCATGCCCACATCGGCAAGATCCTCGGGATCGTCGGCACGGTGCTGTTCGTCGGGTTGATCCTCCTCCTGCTCTGCTACTTCGGGTTCATCGTCGCGTTGGTCGCCGGCAGCGCAACGGCCTGACCGCCGGGGTCACGTCCGCGTGGCCGGTGGCTAGGCTCGTGGGTGTGCGCACCCTCGTCGTGGTCGTGGTGTCGTGCCTCCTCCTCGTCGGCGTCGCTCTCGCCGTCGGCACAGGGTCGGGGCCGGGCAACCCCGCGTCCTCGACCGTTGGGCTCACGTCGCAGACCCCCGCCCGGCTGGCCGGGGTCGTCGCCCGGGACGTGTACGGAGCCCACGACGCGACGCCTCGCGGCGTCCCCTTCGGCTACTCGTGGCGAGAGGGCGCGGACACCGATCCGGGCACCGCGAGCACCGGGTTCCCGCGACTACCGCGCGCTCAACGTCTGGGGTCAGGTCTTCGCCACCGAGAGCACGACCTCCTATGACGCCCGGCTGGAGGTTCGGGCGCCGAGGGTGTGGTGGTTCACCGGTGGCGCCTGGGTCGAGGCCGGCCTCGTGGCCGACCGGGTGGAGGGGCCTACTACGCGGGCGACTTCCGCTCCGAGCCCGTGGCGGGCACGGCGCGAGCCGACGCCCCTGGCACGTGGTCGATGCCCCTGTCGGGGCTGGACGGGTCGCCTGACGTCCTGCACTTCTGGTGGGAGGGCGACTTCCCGCGGACGCAGATCCCTGAGGGCACGCGGGGGATCCTCGTGCGGCAGGAGATGCGCCTGACCGGTGACACCGCGGGTGCCGGCGTCATCGGCAGCACGGGCGCTGACCTCTTCGCGACACCACGGACGATCGTCGACCCCCGGGGATGGAACCCCGGGATCCCCAACGCCCGTATGAAGTGGGTCACAGCGACGTGGCAGACCTTTTACGCCACGACTCTGGATCTGCCCACGCTGCAAGCGAATCCGCCTCCTCTCGAAGATTCGTGAGGGACCGACCCCGCTCTTGTAGCAGTTGATGTGCTGAGCCACGATTTGCAGCGCCTCGTGCGAGACCTCAACCTTGTGCCCCGTGCGTACCGCTATCACCTCCTCCCTGATCGTGGCGTTCCTCGCCGGTGGCTCTGCCGCCGCGGGCGCCTCCACCCCGTCGATGACCTCCGGGTCGTCGACGACGACCACCGCCCAGCTCGTCGCCAGCGACGCCTACGGCCGGCACGACGCCATCCCCCGTGGTGTCCCTTACGGCTACTCGTGGCGGACCGCCTCCGACGCGAAGGCCTCCGTCGCCAGCACCTCGTTCCGCAACTACAAGGCCATCAACGTGTGGGGCCAGGTCTTCGCGACGAGCCGCACGACGAACTACAGCGCGCGCCTCGTGGCGCGCAACCCGCGTGTCTACTTCTTCGACGGGAAGAAGTGGACGCGTGCCAAGGCGACGGCCTCGCGGATGGAGGGCGCCTACTACACCGGCGACTTCCAGTCCGGTGCCACGACGGGCACTGCCCGCAAGGACCGGACCGCCACCTACTCGATGCCCCTGTCCGGGCTGAGGGGCAAGGCCGACGCCCTGCACTTCTGGTGGTCGGGCATGTACCCGCGCGTCCCGATCCCGGCCGGGACGAAGGGGATCCTCGTGCGGCAGGAGATGCGCCTGTCCGGAGGCACGGCGGGCGCCAACGTCATCGGCTCCACGGGCGCCGACCTCTTCGCCACCCCGCGGACGATCGTCCACCCCCAGGGATGGAACCCCGGCATCCCCAACCCGCGCATGAAGCGCGTGACCAGCAGGTGGCAGCCCTTCTACGCCACGACCGTCGACAAGGCGACGCTCTTCAACTACCCGCCGCCCGCCGGCGCCTGAGCAGGACCGCCACCTCGTGGTGCCGGGTCTGCGGGAACATGTCGAACAGGCGTGCCCGCACGACCCGGTACCCGGGGAGGGCTGCGAGGTCGCGGGCCAGGCTCGTGGCATTGCAGCTGGAGTAGATGACGTGCGCGGGTGAGGACACCTCGAGGGCCGCGCACAGAGCGGAGCCGATCCCGCGACGAGGTGGGTTGACGACCACGAGCTCGTGGTCGGGCGCCTCCAGGACCCGCGCGTCGCCGACCTCGAAGCGAGCCTCGACGCCGAGCTCGACGGCCGACCGGCGAGCACTGGCCACCGCGTCGGGAGCGACCTCGACCCCGTCGACACGACGCGTGCGTGCCCCCTGCGTCGTGGCCGCGGTCAGGGCGAACCCGCCGACCCCGCAGTACAGGTCGAGCACGCTCGCCGGGTCGATCTCGGCAATCCACTCACCCACCTGCCGGTAGAGCCCCGCGGCCACCGTGGTGTTGGTCTGGAAGAAGCTGCGTGGTCGCAGGTGGAAGGTGATGTCGTCCAGGCGCATCGGGAGCGTCTCGGCCGGGGTCAGGAGGATCTCCTCCTCGCCCTCGAGCACCGCCTTGTGCTCCGGCTGGAGGTTGACGGACACGACCCGCAGGCCGGGGACCGCGGCCCGCAGGTCGTCGAGGCCGCCGGTGATCCGGGGTAGCTGGCCGGGCGAGCGCAGGACGAACCGCAGCATGAGCTCACCGTCGGGGCTCGAGGTGACGATGAGGTGCTTCAGCTCGCCGGAGCGTGCCCGCACGTCGTAGGGCACCAGGCCCAGCGCTGCCACGGCGCCGACGAGCGGGGGCAGGGCGGCGGCCAGGACCGGTTCGTACAGGCCGCAGTCCCGCAGGTCCACGCCCCGCATCGCGGCGTCGAGGATGCCGAAGGTCGGCTCCCCCTTCGTCCCACCGACAACCAGCTTGGCCTTGTTGCGGAAGCCGGACTCGGGACCGACGAAGGGGGAGTCCCACACCTCGGCCGGGACGGACGTCGACAGCAGCCGGCGGACCTCCACGTCCAGATCGGCGACCTGCTGCCCGTAGGGCACCCCCATGAGGGTGCACGAGCGGCACTCACCAGCGTCGAAGTGGGAGCACTGCACCGCGTCAGGTTACGTCCCCGCCCACGACGCCACGCGGGCGGCTGGGATGCTGACACCGTGACTGCCGACCTCGCCATCCGTCCGGCGACCGACGACGACTGGTCGTCGATCTACCCCTTCTGGTCCCGGATCGTGGCGCAGGGGCACTCGTACACCTACCCGACCGGGCTCGACGAGGACGAGGCCAGGCCGTGGTGGATGGAGGAGGCGCCGGGCCGCACGGTCGTCGCGGTCGACGGGCCGAGCGTCCTCGGCTCGGCGAAGATGGGCCCCAACAAGCCGGGACGGGGCGCGCACATCGCGACGGCCAGCTTCATGGTCGACCCCGATTGCCGGGTGAGGGGCGTCGGTCGCGCGCTCGGCGAGGACATGATCGCGTGGGCACGCACCGAGGGGTACGACGGCATCCAGTTCAACGCCGTCGTCGAGACCAACGAGCGCGCCGTCGGGCTGTGGCGCTCGCTCGGCTTCGACGTCGTCGGGACCGTCCCGGGCGCCTTCATGCACCCCGAGCACGGCCCGGTGGGGCTGCACGTGATGTTCCTCGACCTGCGGGTCGGGACGTCGCGCCCTTCGTGACCGCGACGAAGGGGGAGGAGCGTCGCCTCAGCGGGCGGGACGGATGGTGCCCGAGACCTCCCCGAGGCCGATCCGGGCGCCCCGCGGGCCCGGCGCCCAGCCGGTCATCGTCACGGTGTCGCCGTCCTCGAGGAAGGTGCGCGTGCTGCCGTCCGGGAGCGTGATCGGCTCGGTGCCGCCCCAGGCGAGCTCGAGGAGGGAGCCGCGCTCTCCCTTCGTCGGGCCGCTGATCGTGCCGGACCCGAAGAGGTCGCCGTCGCGCAGGCTCGCGCCGTTGACGGTGAGGTGCGCGAGCATCTGCGCGGGCGACCAGTACATGTCGCTGTTGTGCGGGGTGGCGACGACGTGGCCGTTGAGCCGCACCTCGAGGTGGACGTCGAGGCCCCACGCGTCGCCGCGCAGGTACGGCAGGACCGGTACCGCGTCCTGCCCCGGCAGCCGGGTGCGGGCGAGGTCGAAGGCCTCCAGCGGGGTCACCCAGGCCGAGATCGACGTGGCGAAGGACTTGCCGAGGAAGGGCCCGAGCGGCACGTACTCCCACGCCTGGATGTCGCGGGCGCTCCAGTCGTTGAGGATGACGACGCCGAAGAGGTGGTCGGGCGCCTCGTCGACGGACACGCGCGAGCCGAGCTGCGTGGCACCGCCGACGACATAGCCCAGCTCGGCCTCGATGTCGAGGCGCACGCTCGGGCCGAAGACGGGCGTCGGGTCCTGGGGGCCCTTGCGCTGGCCGGTCGGTCGCACGACGTCGGTGCCGTCGACCACGACCGTGCCCGCCCGGCCGTGGTAGCCGATGGGCAGGTGCTTCCAGCTCGGCGGGAGCGCGGCGTTGTCGGGGCGGAAGATCTGACCGACATTGCTCGCGTGGTGCTCGCTCGCGTAGAAGTCGACGTAGTCGGCGACCTCGACGGGCAGGTGCATGGTCACCTGGGCGAGCGGGACGAGGTGCGGGGTGACCACCTCGCGGTGCGCCTCGTCGGTGAGCAGCTCGACGACGCGGGCACGCGCAGCCGTCCACGCCGGGCGGCCGAGGGTGAGCAGGGGGTTGAGCGATGCTGCGGCCCAGACCCCCTCGTGCTCGGGGTCGACCGCCGCGAGGTCGAGGACGAGGTCGCCGACCCGCACCCCGACGCGCGGGTTCGAGCCGGTGGAGAAGACGCCGTAGGGGAGCGTGTCGATGCCGAAGGGGTGATCGGCCGGGATGTCGAGCCACGTGGTCATGGCGCCACCCTAGGGCGGGGTGACATGCTGCCGGTACACCGACGTCCGATAATCGTACGCAAGGGGTACATGGCACATGAGGCACCACGTGGCGCCGGAGCACGCACCGTGAGCACGGACGGCTCGCAGACCCTCGACCGGGGCCTGCGCATCCTCGAGCTGCTCGCCCGGGACGAGCGCAGCGACGGCGCGACGATGAGCGGCCTCGCCGACGCGTTGGGCGTCGGCCGGCCCGTCGTCTACCGCCTCGTCGCGACCCTCGAGGAGCACCGCCTCGTCACCCGCGACGAGGGACGGGTGCGGCTCGGCCTCGGGGTCCAGCGGCTCGCGGGCGCCGTCGTGCCCGCGCTGCGTGAGCGGGCCCGCCCCGTGCTCGCGGCGCTCGCCGACGTCGCCCGGGCCACGGCGCACCTCACGGTGGCCGAGGGCGACGACGCGGTGGCGCTCGTCGTCGTGGAGCCGACCGCCACCGATTTCCACATGGCCTACCGCACCGGTGCCCGGCACGCGTTGACGAAGGGGGCCGCCGGGCGGGCCATCATCGTCGCCCGCGAGCACGGGCCGCGCGCCGTCTCCTCGATCAGCGAGCTGCAGTCGGGCGCGCACGGCCTGGCGCTCGCGCTGGAGCGCTCGCCGGGGGACGTCTTCGAGGCGTCCGTGGGCGTGGTCTCCTTCCGCGCACTCGACGAGCGCGTCCTGGGGCCGCACCTCAGGGCCGCCGCGCGCCTGCTCGCCGCCGGCTGATCCTCCGCATGGACCGGTATCTGCTTGGATCGACGGGTCCCTCCCGACCACCCACTGGAGAGCCGATGCCGCACGATGCCGACAGCCACGACCTCATCCGCGTGCAGGGGGCGAGGGAGAACAACCTCAAGGACATCAGCGTCGACCTGCCCAAGCGGCGTCTGACCGTCTTCACCGGCGTCTCCGGGTCGGGCAAGAGCTCGCTCGTCTTCGGCACGATCGCCGCGGAGTCGCGACGGCTCATCGACGAGACGTACAGCGCCTTCCTGCAGGGCTTCATGCCGTCCCTCGCGAGGCCCGACGTCGACCACCTCGAGGGCCTGACGACGGCGATCATCGTCGACCAGGAGCGCATGGGTGCCAACCCGCGCTCCACCGTGGGCACGGCGACGGACGCCAACGCGATGCTGCGCATCCTCTTCTCCCGCCTCGGCGACCCGCACGTCGGACCGCCGACGGCCTTCTCCTTCAACGTCCCCACCCGCCGGGCGAGCGGCTCGATGACGACGGAGAAGTCCGGCCACACCGAGCGCAAGACGGTCAAGCAGGCCGTCTACCTCGGCGGCATGTGCCCGCGCTGCGAGGGCATGGGGCAGGTCAGTGACATCGACCGCACTGCCCTCTACGACGAGAGCAAGACCCTGCGCGAGGGGGCGCTCACCGTCCCCGGGTACTCGATGGACGGCTGGTACGGGCGCCTCTTCGAGGGCATGGGGCTGCCGATGGACACGCCGATCGCGAGGTTCACCCCGAAGCAGCTCGAGACGATGCTCTACAGCGAGCCGACGAAGATCAAGGTCGAAGGGGTCAACCTCACCTTCGAGGGGATGATCCCGAGGATCCAGAAGTCGATGCTGTCCAAGGACCCGGAGGCCATGCAGCCGCACGTGCGGCGCTTCGTCGAGCGGGCGGTGACCTTCCAGACCTGCCCGGAGTGCGAGGGCACGCGCCTGACGGCCGAGGCGCGCTCGTCGAGGATCAGGGGCAAGAGCATCGCGGACCTGTGCGCGATGCAGATCGACGACCTGGCGGCGTGGGTGCGCGAGCTCGACGAGCCCGGCTTCGGGCCGTTGCTCGACGGCCTGCAGCACCTGCTGGACTCCTTCACCGAGATCGGCCTCGGGTACCTCTCCCTCGACCGACCGGCCGGCACCCTGTCCGGCGGCGAGGCGCAGCGGGCCAAGATGATCCGCCACCTCGGTTCCTCGCTCACGGACGTCACCTACGTCTTCGACGAGCCGACGATCGGGCTGCACCCGCACGACATCGACCGGATGAACGACCTGCTCCTGCGTCTGCGCGACAAGGGCAACACCGTCCTGGTCGTCGAGCACAAGCCGGAGACCATCGCCATCGCCGACCACGCGGTCGACCTCGGACCCTTGGCGGGGACGCACGGCGGCGAGATCGTCTTCGAGGGGACCGTCGAGGAGCTGCGGGCCAGCGACACCCTGACCGGGCGGCACCTGGACCACCGGGTAGCGCTCAAGGAGCACGTCCGTCCGGCCACGGGGACCCTGGAGATCCGCGGTGCGGACACCCACAACCTCAAGGACGTCGACGTCGACATCCCCCTCGGCGGGCTCGTCGTGGTGACCGGTGTGGCCGGCTCGGGCAAGAGCTCGCTCGTCCACGGTGCCCTCGACCACCGGGACGACGTCGTCATCGTCGACCAGGCCGCGATCAAGGGCTCACGTCGCAGCAACCCCGCGACGTACACGGGCCTGCTCGAGCCCGTCCGCAAGGCCTTCGCGAAGGCGAACGGCGTCAAGCCCGCCCTCTTCAGCTCCAACTCCGAGGGCGCCTGCCCGACGTGCAATGGCGCTGGCGTCATCTTCACCGAGCTCGGCGTCATGGCGACCGTCGAGTCGCCCTGCGAGGACTGCGAGGGGCGACGCTTCCAGGACGCGGTCCTCGAGTACGAGCTCGCAGGCAAGAACATCGCGGACGTCCTCGAGATGTCGATGAGCGAGGCCCAGACCTTCTTCGCCAAGGAGGGCCCGGCGAGCCTGCCGGCCGCGCACAAGGTCCTCACGCGCCTCGTCGACGTGGGTCTGGGCTACCTCACCCTCGGTCAGCCGCTCACGGCGCTGTCGGGCGGCGAGCGCCAGCGGCTCAAGCTCGCCGTCCACATGGGGGAGCAGGGCGACGTGTATGTCCTGGACGAGCCGACCACCGGCCTGCACCTGGCCGACGTCGACAACCTCCTCGCCCTGCTGGACCGCCTCGTCGAGCAGGGCAGGTCGGTCATCGTCATCGAGCACCACCAGGCCGTCATGGCCCACGCCGACTGGATCATCGACCTCGGTCCCGGCGCCGGCCACGAGGGGGGCGAGGTGGTCTTCGAGGGCACCCCAGCCGACCTCGTGGCGAAGGGGGAGACCCTCACCGCCAAGCACCTGCGGGCCTACGTCGAGGGCGTCAGCGCCGCTTCCTGAGCAGCTTCCGCTGCACCCTGCGGCCCCGGGCGGTCATGACCGGCAGGCCGGCCAGGCCCAACGCCGGGAAGACGTCCCCCACGCGGCACACCGTGCCGCGCCAGCCGGGGACGGCGGTGACGAGCCTCGGCTTGTCGAGGAGCTCGTCGACCGCCTCGACGACCTCCTCCGGCTGCAGGAGCCTGCCGGAGAAGGAGAGCGCGGCCCCCGGGTCGTCGAGCCGGTCGTGCAGCATCGGCGTCCAGATGCCGTCCGGGCAGACGCAGGAGATGTGGATGTCCTTGATCTTCGCGGCGCGCAGGTCGGCCACGGCGCTCAGGCTGAAGCCCATGACGGCATGCTTGGAGGCGGCGTAGACCCCTTCGCCCGGGACGGCGCTCAGACCAGCCAACGAGGCGATGTTGATGACGTGGCCACCCCCGGTAGCACGCATGGCCTCGACGGCGGCCAGCGTGCCGTTGATCGTGCCGAGCGCGTTGACCTCGAGCACCCGACGACGCTGCTGCTCGTCGTGCTCCCAGACCGGACCGGTGACGAGGACCCCGGCGTTGTTGACCCAGACGTCCAGGCGCCCGGCCCACTCCACCACCCTGTCTCGGGCGGCAAGGACCGCGGCCTCGTCCCGGACGTCGACGACCATGGCCTCGGCGCGCTCGCCGAGCTCGGCGGCTGCCCCCTTCGCCGCGTCCTCGTCCACATCGGCAACGAGGACCTGGTAGCCGCGCCTCACGAGCAGCGCAGAGATCTGCCGACCCAGGCCGCGACCCGCCCCGGTGACGACGGCGCCCGCGGGCCAGCGGTGCTCGGGCGCGCTCATCGGCCGGCTCGGATCGGCGGGGTGGTGAGGGCAGCGGGGGACTGCGTCACGTCGGGGCTCCTGGGTCAGGTGGGTGACGGTGCACGTCCAGCATGCCCCGGCGAGGCGCTGCGTGACGTGACCCGGCGCGACACGGCGGCTCCGGTGGCTTCAGAGGACGACGCGGTCCGCGTCGCTCACGACCCAGCTGCGGGCCGGGGTGCGGCCCCGGCGCCGAGGATGGTGCTCCGAGACCTCCATGCCGGAGCAGACGCGTCGGGCTCCCGAGAGGTTGGGGTCGACTCTCTGACCCTCCACAGACCCGGGCCTGAGGCGTGGGCCGTCCACAGGGGAAACCACGCCCGCCGGGCTTGCCTCGGACGCGACCACGCTGGGTGCATGGACGAGGTCAACCACGTGGAGTTCACCGGCCGGGTCAGCGGCGAACCGACGGTGCGGGAGATGCCGAGCGGTGACGAGCTGGTCACCCTGCGGGTCGTCGTCGCCAGGGGAGAGGGGCACCCGGTCGACACGATCGACTGCGCCTGCTGGTCGGCGGGCGCGCGACGAGCGGCCCTGCGTCTGGCGGACGGCACTCGCGTACGGGTCGAAGGGAGCCTGCGTCGCCGCTTCTTCCGGACCCCGGGTGGGGCGTCGAGTCGGTACGAGGTCGAGGTCGCTCGGTTGGTGCGCGATCGACGCTGAGTCACCACGAGCCGGCACCGGCCTAGTCTGGCGAGATGATCCTGTCCTCGGTGCGCGACCCGCGCCTGGTCACGATCCGGCGCGGCGGGACGCTCACCGACGCCGACCACCGGCTGCTGGCGCTGTGGGCCGCGGACTGCGCGGAGCACGTCGCGGCCCTCTTCGACTCCGGACGCCCCGACGACCCGCGCCCTCGCGAGGCCATCGCCGCCGCCCGGGCGTGGGCCGCCGGTGAGCTGCGGATGATGGACGCCCGGGCCCTCGGCGGGCACGCCATGGGCGCGGCGCGCGAGCTCGTCGGGGCGCCGCGCTTCGCCGCCTACGCCGCCGGCCAGGCCGCCTGCGTCGGGCACGTGGCCGAGCACGACCTCGGGGCGGCCGCGTACGCGATCAAGGCCGCCGTGGCCTCTGCCCCCCGCGGCATGGGGGAGTCCGCTCGCCGGGTCGAGTCTGCCTGGCAGCGGGACCGGCTCCCGGAGCAGGTGCGCGAGCTGGTGCTCGAGGACCAGGCCCGCCGCAACGACATCTGCTGGTCGGTCTTCGACGTCCCCTGAGCTGGTTGCGACCCGCTGCGGAAGGGGACGACAGGGGCACCGTCACGGAGTAGTTTGTTCGACGAAGGGATGTGATCCAGATGGCATTCGAGATCCGCGACCTCGACTCCCGCGTCGAGTCCAGGCTGACCGAGCTGGCGCAGCGCCACGGACGCACGATGGAGGCCGAGGCGGCAGCCATCCTCACCGCCGTCACACAGGGCCAGGCCCAGGACTCCGGCGCCGTGATGGACCTGTACACGGCCGCGCGACGGGTCGTCTCCAAGGAGGCGCTGGCGCCACCGACACAGGTCGACTTCTGCCCCGACGGGTACTGACGGACGTCCGGGACAGCCAGGCCTTGTGCCCGCGCCGGCACGGGAGAATGCTTGACCCCAGCCAGTCGTCGCCGGCGTCCGCCTGCCCGACCCCTCGCAGCACGGACCCGACCTGGTGCTCTCGGAGGTCCCGCCATGCCCTTCCCCGCCCTGACCCACGTCGCGATCACCGTGACCGACCTGGACGCCAGCACGCGCTGGTACACGCAGCTCTTCGGCGCCGACCCCGTCCTCGACGAGGACGAGGAGTCCGGTGCCTTCCACCACGCCGTCTTCGCCCTCGGTGGCGGGACGCTCTTCGGCGTCCACACCCACACGGGTTCGTCCGCGGCGGGCGCTTTCGACGAGAGGCAGACGGGGCTGGACCACATCGCCTTCGCGATCGAGCGCAGCGAGCTCGAGCCGTGGGTGAAGAGGCTCGACGAGCTCGGCATCGCCCACGGTGGCATCCGGGACGCGTCCTACGGGTCCGGCATCTCCTTCCGCGATCCCGACAACATCGCGCTGGAGCTCTTCGCCCCGCCGGCCTGAGCTCGTGGCGGGGGAGGAGATGACGATGCCACCCCAGGTGGTCGTCTCTCCACCGCCGACACCACCCCTTGTGCTGTCGCCCACCCGTCCTTACCCTTGCGTAAGGAGGTACGGATGTCGACAGGAACCATGACGAGCAAGGGTCAGATCACCATCCCCAAGGACGTGAGGGAGCAGCTGGGCCTCACGCCCGGCACCAAGGTCACGTTCACCCGCAATGCCGATGGCGACTTCGTGCTCAGCACGACCCAGCCGTCCCTCAAGGGCCTGAGGGGTCGCCTGCGGCACGTCGGGCCCGCGGTGTCGCTCGAGACGATGGACGACGCGATCGCGGCCGGCGCCACGGAGGACTCGTGATCGGGCTCGACACCAACGTGCTCGTCAGGTTCCTCGTCCAGGACGAACCCCGCCAGGCCGCCAGGGCCGACTCGCTCATGGCGCAGCTGTCGCCGACGAGCCCCGGCTACCTGTCGACGGTCGTGCTCGTGGAGACGTACTGGGTCCTGCGGAGCGCCTACAGGCAGAAGCCTGAGGCCGTCGTCGACGTCCTCAGGGAGCTCGTGGGCAACGCGTGCATCGTCACACAGGACCGCGCCATCGTCCTTCGCGCACTGACGCTGGCAGCCGACGGCGCCGACCTGCCGGACGCGATCCTCGCGGAGGCCGGCCGCGCCGCAGGCTGCGCGTCGGTGGCCAGCTTCGACAAGGGTGCACAGCGGTCCCTGGGATTCACCAGCCCCTGACTGCACCGCAGCCCACAACGCCGATAATCCACATTATGTCATCTTGGTGCGACCGCACCACCGCCATGGCCCCCCGATCGGCCCCTCAGGCAGTCGCCGAGGTGTCAGCACAGACGACCCCGCGGTTGCCGTCCTGGTCGGCGATGACGACGAGCCCGGGCGCACTGCTGTCGTCGACGAGCGTCCCGCCCGCGGCCAGTGCCGCGGCGACCCGCTGCTCGACGACCTCGGGCGCGACGTACACCTCGACGTGGAAACGCTGGCGAGGCGGCGCATCCTCGTCGAGGTCGTCGAACCAGAGGTTGGGCACCCGTCCCGTGAGGTCCCGGATCTCGTCGCCGGGTGTCCCCCCAGCCCTGGGCGCCGGCGTCGCCGGTCAGCAGGGCCGCCCACACGGGCGCGACCTTCCCGGACGCCGTGGTGTCCAGGCCGAGCTCGACCTCGCTGACCGACGCTGGGTCGGGCACCGCTCCCTGCTCGGCAGCGATCTCGCTGACCCGACGGGCGAGGTCGACGTCCAGCCGGGTGACCCACTCGACGACGTGCTCGATGCCGTGGCGTGCAACCCCTGCGCCAGCTTGCGCCAGTCGCCGAGACCGGCCGCGGCGATCTGCTCCCCCGTCATCATGTCCATGCCCAGCGAGGCTAGTCCTGCCCACTAGCCTGTAGGCGATGGACGTGCGACTGCTCTACTTCGACGACTGCCCCAGCTGGCGACTGGTGGACGAGCGCCTGCGGCTCATCGCCACCGAGCGGCCCGACGTCACGCTGTCGTACGCCCGGGTCGAGACCCAGGAGGAGGCGGAACGCCTCGGCTTCCACGGGTCCCCCAGCATCCTCATCGACGGTCAGGACCCCTTCGCCGGCGCGGAAGATCCCGTCGGGCTCACCTGCCGACTCTTCGCCACGCCGGACGGTCTCGCCGGTGCGCCGACGCTCGAGCAGCTGCGCCGCGCGGTAGACGACGCCTGACCCGCCCTCAGGACGCCTGGGCCCCGAGCTCGTGGCGGATGCGGCGCAGGTCCTCCATGAGCGAGCCGATGAGGATCCACCTCATCCCGTGGGGCGCGCTGACGTCGAGCGGCTCCGTGAGCGCCGGGGCCGTGTCCTCGAGGTGCTCGGCGCCCGGCACGGGCAGTGCCAGGCGCAGCCGCAGGCGGGTGTCATGAGCGGCACGGAGCAGCTCCTCGGCGATGCCCGCGACGATCGGTTCCTCCCGCACCTCGTCGTCGTAGTGGTCGATGAAGGCCCGGGTCATCCCCCGGACCTGGGTCCCGACCCTCGTCAGGAGCACCAGGCTCTCGCGCATCGCCGCCAGCTCGTCCTCGTACCGGCTCGCACGAGGGTTGAGACGCAAGGAGTCCTCGGCGTCGTCCAGGGCCGTCAGGGCGCCGTCGCGAAGGGGGTGGAGCCGCCGGGCGTCCGCGAGCAGGAGCAGCCGGCCGGGCCGGGTCTTGCGCGAGACCAGCGCGTCCGCCAGTCGTTCGATGGCCTGGGCGGTCTCCTCCCCCAGCTCCTCGAGGGCCGTCCGGGCGGGCGCGAGCGTGACCGGCGGGACGAGGAGGAGGTGGACGACGATGCCGACGACCGCGCCGATGCCCGTCTCGACCACCCGGATCAGGGCGTAGTCGGGCGTGGACGAGCCCAGCGCGAGGACGAGCAGGGCGCTGATGGCGATCTGGTTGGCCGACCCCGTCGTGAGGCGCAGCGCCCAGGACATCACCAGCGCGGCCGTCACGGCGACCAGGACCACCCACGATGCGTCGCCGAAGGCGATGCCGAGGCCGGTGGCGAGCAGGACCCCGGCCAGCACGCCGAGGCTGCGCTCGACCCCCTTGGCCAGGGACTGGTTGAGGCTCGGCTGCACCACGAGCATCGCGGCGATCGCGGCGAAGACCGGCGGCGGCCCGTCCGGGATCAGCAGGGCCGACACGACCCACGCGAGGATCGTGGCGAGCGCGGTCTTGACCATCTGCAGCAGGGGGTCGCGCTTCGGGGCGCGGACGGCGGTCAGACGCATGGGGACACCGTAGGACGCGCGGTCCTCACTCCGGACGCTGCGTCAGGCGCCGGTGAGTCCACCCGGCTCGACGGCGAGGTCGTGCAGCACCAGCCGCGAGCGGATCGCCACGACCCCGTGCTCCTGGCGCAACCGGTCGACGATCTCCTCGAGCTCCGCCGCGTCGCAGCAGGCGACCCGCACCTCGTCGTCGACTCCCGTCGGACCGCCGAGTCCGCCAGGCGCATCTCGCTGACCATCGTCAGGGGCCGCCCGAGTGCCCTCGCCTCGATCTCGGCGCGACACCCACGGTGGATCCTCGTGAAGTGTCGAGGTCGTGGAAACCCTCGCCCTTCGCCTGCTCCTGCCGCCCCTGGTCATCACCCTCGCGAGCCTCGCCTGGAGCCGCGTGGGCGACCGCCGGGGCGGGGTGCTCGTCGGCCTGCCCCTGCGGAGCCCATGGGTGGCGCGGTCTTCGCGCCGGCGACCCTCGCCGCGCTGGCCCCGGCGGTCCTCGCCGGGCGGACGGGGCCTACCGTGGCCGCGTGACCACCCACCAGATCGAGTCCGTGGCCGTCGTCGGAGCCGGTGCCCTCGGGGGCATGTACGCGGCGCACTTCGTCGAAGGGGGCCTGCGCACCTCGCTCGTCGCGTCCGGTGAGCGCGCAGCGCGTCTGCGCGACCAGGGCGTCCGGGTCAACGGTCGGCCGCTGACCGCGGCGGTCGTCACCCCGCTCGACGACGACCCGCACGCGGTGGACCTCGTCCTCGTCGCCGTCAAGCACCACCAGCTGCGGGACGCGCTCGAGGACGTCGCTCCCTTCGTCGGCCCGCGCACGACCCTCGTCTCCGTCCTCAACGGGCTGGAGAGCGAGCACGCGCTCGCCGAGCGATTCGCTCCCGAGCAGGTCCTCGCATGCATCGCGCTCGGCATGGCCGCTGGTCGTGAGGGCGCCGAGATCACCTACCTCTCCCCCGGTCGTCTCTCCCTCGGCACCACCGACGAGCTCGGGACCGCGGACCGGCTCGAGGCCGTCCAGGGCGCCCTGACCACCGCGGGCCTGGCGTGGGAGGCTCCGGCGGACATGGCCCACGAGATGTGGTGGAAGTTCATGGTCAACACGGCGATCAACCAGTCGTCCGCGGTGCTGCGGGCGCCCTACGCCGACTTCACGCACGACGGGCCCGCGCGCTCGCTCATGCTCGCCCTCGTGGACGAGGTCGTCGCCGTCGCCGCCGCCGAGGGGATCACCCTCGACGAGCACGACCGCGAGCGCTGGGACGAGGTGCTCGCGAGCCTGCCGGGCGAGGGCCACACCTCGATGCTCCAGGACGTGCTCGCCGGGCGACCGACCGAGGTCGCCCTGTTCGCCGACCACGTCCTCGCCCTCGGGGCGCGGCACGGCGTCGAGACCCCCTACAACCAGTCCATGTCGTGGATCCTCACCGGCGGCCGCTCGCCTCGGCCCTGACATCCTGAGGTGGTGAGCGAGCTGCGCGTCCCGCCCGGCCCGGGCCTCCCCGGGGGCCTCGTCGTGGCCGCATCCGAGCTCACGGAGCAGTTCAGCCGCGCGAGCGGACCCGGCGGCCAGGGCGTCAACACCACGGACTCGCGCGTGCAGCTCTCGCTCGACCTCGCGACGACGACCGCCCTCACCGAGCACCAACGGCAGCGGGCCCTCGACCGGCTCGCCCCACGGCTCGTCGGGACCGTCCTCACCGTCGACGCCACGGAGCACCGGTCGCAGCACCGCAACCGGGCGGCCGCACGGGAGCGGGTCGCCGCGCTCCTGCGCCAGGCACTGGCGCCCCCTCCCCCTTCGCGCCGCGCCACGAAGCGCACCCGGGGCGCCCAGCGTCGTCGGCTCGACGCCAAGACCCGGCGCAGCGAGATCAAGCGGCGGCGCTCACGCCCGGACCGGGACGACTGAGCGGCGAAGGGCGGTCCCGGCACCTGTTCGCGCCTGCGGTTGAGCCCGGTCGGGATCCGTGGTGGCCGCGGCCTCGGCGCCGTGCCCGGTGCTCGTGGTGCGGCCCCTCCCCCGCCAGCGACGACGAGGGAAGGGCTGACCCGCTACTCGCCGAAGGAGACGAGGAGCACCGAGGAGTTCACCGGCTTCTTCCCGCCGAGCAGGCCCGTCGTCCGGCCCGCGTTGTTGCGCACGGTCATGTCGTACCCGAAGGAGTGCTCACCGCTCGGGTTCTGCTGGTAGAAGCGCAGCGTGGACTCGATCTTGCGGTACTTGCCCGAGCGGGAGGTGAGGTTGCCGGTCATCGTGGCCGAGCGCCCCGTGGACGAGACGTAGGCACCCGAGCCGGTGTTGCGCATGGACGTCTTCGTGGCCAGCGGGCAGTCCGCGCCGGCGGCCCCGGCGAGCGGGACGGTCGCGCCGGGAGCGCAGCGGTAGGACTCGACGAGGACGTAGTTCTGCTGGTTCTTGCCGAAGGTCGAGGTGTTCCCACGCTTCATGAGCATGGAGACCCGGTGGGTGTTGCCCGGGAAGCCGGTGAAGGCGCCCTCGTAGATGCCGACGTGGGTGACGGTGGCCAGCTGGGGCGGGGTGCTGCTCGTGGCGGCGGAGACGGCTCCGGCGGCCCCGACGAGGGCGGCGGTGGAGGCGAGGGCGATGACGGCGGTGCGGCGCGAGATGGGCATGGCTGGATCATGGCGCCAAAAGCGCAGCAGCACCAGTTGTCCATCGGCCATGCTGTGGGTCATGAAGGTCGCTGTTGCCGGCGGGACCGGCGTCGTGGGTCGTGTCGTGAGCGAGGTGGCCGGCCGGCAGGGTCACGAGGTGGTCGTCCTCGCCCGGTCGAAGGGGGTCGACGTCACCTCCGCCGACGGCCTGGCCGAGCACCTGGAGGGCGTCGACGCGGTGATCGACGTGACCTCGATCCAGACGATGTCCGCGCGGGCCTCGCGCGACTTCTTCCGGCGGGTGACCGGCTCCCTGCTCGTCGCGGGTGCCCGAGCCGGGGTCGGCCACCACGTCGCCCTGTCGATCCTGGGCGCGGCCGCGATCGACGCTGGCTACCACGCGGGCAAGGCGCTGCAGGAGGACCTCGTCGCCAAGCAGCCGACGGGGACCTTCGTCCGGGCCGCGCAGTTCCACGACTTCGGCCGGCAGACGCTCGAGCGGACGACGCTCGGCCCGGTGGCCCTCGTCCCCCGGATCCGCTCGCAACCGGTGTCGACCACTGACGTCGCCGAGCTGCTCCTCGAGGTGGCCGCCGGACCGCCGCTGGGGCATGGCCCCTCGATCGCCGGTCCGCAGGAGATCCGGGTGGCCGAGATGGCTCGGCGCTACCTCGAGGTCCGGGGTGAGGGCACGCGGGTCGTGGAGTGGCCCATGCCGGGTGCGCTGGGCCGCGGGATGCGCAGCGAGCTGCTCCTCGCCGAGCGCGACAGCCGCATCGGCGCGCGCACGTACGACGAGTGGCTGGCCACGCCGCGCGTCTGAGCGCAGGTAGGTTGCGGGCATGGACGACGACCACAGCAGCTCTGCCCGCATCGCGGTCCTCATCGACTGCGACAACGTGTCCGCCAAGCACACCGCGGCCGTGCTCGAGGAGCTGGCGAAGTACGGCACCCCGACGATCAAGCGCGCCTACGGCGACTGGACGACCACCCAGCTCGGTGGCTGGAAGTCGGAGCTGCAGCGCAACGCCATCCAGCCGGTGCAGCAGTTCGCGTACACAGTCGGCAAGAACTCCACCGACTCGGCGCTGATCATCGACGCGATGGACCTGCTGTGGCAGGGCAACGTCGAGGCCTTCGCGCTCGTCTCCTCCGACTCCGACTTCACCCGTCTCGCCACCCGCCTGCGCGAGTCCGGCAAGCGCG
The DNA here is from genome assembly GCF_001591405.1 of Janibacter terrae NBRC 107853. Lineage (GTDB taxonomy): Bacteria > Actinomycetota > Actinomycetes > Actinomycetales > Dermatophilaceae > Janibacter > Janibacter terrae. The sequence goes on along the minus strand of NZ_BCUV01000005.1, from coordinate 61,707 downwards.
TGTACGGGCTCGGCGCGCGCAAGACCCCCGAGTCCCTGCGTCGTGCGGTCGACCAGTTCATCTTCCTCGAGCTGCTCCAGGAGCAGTCGCGTGAGGACGAGCCGGACGAAGGGGGTTCCGCCGCGCCTGCCGAGGACGTCGCCGAGCCGACGATCAACCTCCAGTCGGCCCTCACCAGGGCGATCAACGCGACGTCCGGTGACGACGGGTGGAGCGCCCTCGGGCTCGTCGGCCAGCACCTGAGCCGGGCGCACGCCGACTTCGACCCGCGCACCTTCGGCCACCAGAAGCTCTCGAGCCTCGTCGACGAGCAGCCCTATCTCGAGACCCGCGCGGAGGGCTCCCGCCGCCAGGTGCGGCTGCGCACCAAGCAGCGCACCCCCGCTGCCAAGGCGGTGGGGTCGACCACGACGAAGACCGCGACGACGAAGACCGCGGCGAAGAAGGCGAGCGCCAAGAGGTCCTGAGGCGCTCGCCCTTCGCCGGGCGTCGTCCACACGGGCCATGTAACCCCGGGACGATCGCGACTACGATGACGCCGGTCTGCCTCTTCCCAGGAGTTCCCCTTCATGCTTCGTGGCCCTCGCCGACCGGACGGCACCGTCCGGACCGCTCTCGCGCTCTCGCTGGCCACGGCCGTCGTGCTCGCCCCCTCCGCCGGGGCCGAGCCGACCGACCCGACACCGACGTCTCCGGCGAACTCGACCAGCGCCGTCACGGACCCGAGCACGGCCTGGAGCGCCGACACCACAGCCCCGCCGGCCGGGGACGCACCGCTCGAGGGGGCTGACCTCGACGCGCAGGTCGCGGAGGCCGACCGGCTGACCGCCGACCTCGTCAAGGACGACAAGGACATCGCGGCGGCCGTGCGGTCGCTGAAGTCCTACTCGACCAAGGCCAACTCGCTGCTGCAGAAGAAGGCGAAGGCGCGCGACGAGTACGACGCGGCCAAGGACGAGGCCGACGCCGCGCAGCGCGAGCTCGACACCTACCGCAACCGGCTGGCCAAGGGGCGCAAGGACCTGCGCAGCTGGGCCTTCGACACCTACACGCAGGCCGGCGGCTACAGCGACACGATGTCGATGGTCGGCACCCTCACCGACGAGTCCGGGACCTCAGGCAGCTCCGCCGGGGACCTCAGCTACCTCACCGACGAGCGCATCCGCACCGTCGACCTCGTCCGCAAGGACACGGTCACCAAGGCCTCCCTGACGAAGAAGAAGAGCAGGGCCCTGAAGAAGGCGGCGTCGGCCAAGCGCCGTGCCGACCGGGCCAAGGAACGTGCCGACGCCGTCCTCGAGGAGCGAAAGACCGCCCTGTCCGACCTGCGGCGCAAGCACGCGAAGGAGCTGCGCAGGTCCGGCCCCGTCGTCAACGCGCTCATCGGCATCCCCGACGACGAGGCCCAGGGCGCGAGCGACCGGCTCACCAGCGCGCTCGAGGAGCTCGGCCAGGACGTCAGCCAGTTCGAAGATGCCCGGCCCTGCTCGACCAACACGGGCAGCTACCCCAACGGGCAGATCCCGCCGAGCGCGCTGTGCCCCCTGCTCGGGGCTCCCGGCGAGTCGCTGCGCCCGGACGCCGCGGCCGCCTTCAACTCGATGAGCAAGGCCTACCAGCGCGACACCGGCCACCTGCTGTGCGTCACCGACAGCTACCGCTCGTACGCCGAGCAGGTCGTCACCAAGCAGCAGCGCGGTGGGTGGGCGGCGACACCGGGCCGCAGCAACCACGGGCTCGGCAAGGCGCTCGACCTGTGCGGCGGGGTCAACAGCTTCGGTCACCCGGCCCACCTGTGGATGCAGCAGAACGCCCCGCTCCACGGCTGGTTCCACCCGTCCTGGGCCGCTGCCGGTGGCACGCTCCCCGAGCCGTGGCACTGGGAGTACGCGGGCTGATCAGCCGGCCTGCGTGCCCACCTGCTCCTGCGGGGTCTTGACCGGCAGCAGCACGAGCAGACCCGCGAGCAGCACCACACCGATCCCGAGGATGCCCCAGTACTGGGTGTTGTCGTCGCCGGTGACCGCCGCGCCGATGGCGATCGCGACGCCGAAGGCCGCGGGTGACACGAAGGACACGACGCGTCCGGTCGTGGCGTACAGGCCGAAGATCTCGCCACCCTGCCCCTCGGGGATGACCCGCGCGAGGAAGCTGCGCGAGGCCGCCTGGGCGGGACCGACGAAGGCGGTCATCGCGAGTCCCAGCGTCCAGAAGACCATCGTGCCGCCGTCGTGCAGGAGGAAGATCGCCAGGCCGAGCCCGACCAGGGCGACGAGCGAGATGACGATGACCCGCTTCGGGCCGAGCACGTCGTCGAGAAGCCCGAAGAGCATCGTCGCGATGCCGGCCACGATGTTGGCCACCGCACCGAAGATGATGACCTCCCCCGCCGACATGCCGAAGGTCCCCGCCGCGAGGACGGCGCCGAAGGCGAACACGCCGGCGAGCCCGTCGCGGAAGAGGGCCGAGGCGCCCAGGAAGTAGACCGTGTGACGGGACTGCCCCCACAGCCGGCGAAGGGAGTCACCGACGAGCTTGTATGAGTCGATGATCCCGACGCGCGGTGCCTTGTCCCGGGGCGCGTCCTTGAGCACGAGGAAGGTCGGCACGGTGAAGAGCAGGATCCACAGGCCGCAGACGATCATCGAGACCCGGATGTCGAGCGCGTCCTCGCCCGTGACGCCGAAGAGCCCCACCTCCGGGTCGATGAAGACGAAGAAGAGCAGGAGCAGCACGAGGATGCCGCCGAGGTAGCCCATCCCCCACCCGAAGCCGGACACCCGCCCGATGTTGCTGGGCGAGGCCACCTGCTCGATGGACGCGTTGTAGTTGACGCTCGCGATCTCGGAGACGATCGAGCCGGCGCCCAGCAGGACCAGGCCGAGGACGAGGTAGGCCGGCTCGGGCCGCACGAGGAAGAGCGATGCCGACAGGGCCGCGAGGATCCACGTCAACAGGCGCAGGTTGCGCACGCCGCGCCCGGAGCGGTCGGAGTTCTGCCCGAGGACCGGCGCCAGCAGCGCCACGAGCAGCCCGGAGACGGCCGTCGAGATGGCCAGCGCGGTGGAGGTCGTGTTGGTCGAGCCGAAGCTCTCGCTCGTCAGGTAGACGGCGAAGACGAAGGTGGTGATCACCGTGTTGAACGGCTGGGCCCCCCAGTCCCACATCGCCCACCCGACGATCCGACCGACACCGCCCGCGGGTTCGGCGCGCAGGGCGGTCGTCGGCTCGGCCGGGGGCGTCATCGCGTCGGTCACGAGGCGAGGCTATCTGGCGATCCCCCGCCGATGTGCGCGACACGGCCGACCGCGCTATCCTGTGGGGTCGCCCCACATCCCGCCCCGCGAGGGCGGAGGGAGCTGGCCCTTCGACGGGTGCTGGCCGGCGGGCCCCCTGCTCCGCAACGGAGTGAGCAGCAGGGTCGAGGAACATCCAACGCACGCCGTGCGTTGAAGCACGCAGACGGGACCACGCGCAGGGGCGTGGCACCGACGGACACCAGGAGACTCGCAACATGGCAGAGCGCACGCTGCGCGGAACGCGCATGGTCAGCTTCAGCATGGAGACGACGGACAACGTCGTCCCGAGCGACCGTCAGATCACCACCTACGTGTGTGACGACGGCCACCGCACCGAGCTGCCCTTCTCCGTCGAGGCCGACATCCCGGGCACCTGGGAGTGCCGCTGCGGCAAGCTGGGCAAGCTCCTCGACGGTCCCGAGCCGGAGCTCAAGCCCGTCAAGCACGTCCGCACCCACTGGGACATGCTGCTCGAGCGCCGCTCGATCCCCGAGCTCGAGGAGCTCCTCGAGGAGCGTCTGGCGCTCCTGCGCGCCAAGCGTGGCGAGAAGCCGCGCAAGCGCAGCGCCTGACCCAGCACGTACGAAGGGGGGCGCCCACCGATCCGGTGGGCGCCCCCCTTCGTCATGCCCGCTCCCTGAGCTCCGCCGGTGAGTCCGCCCGGTGAGTTCCGTCGGTGAGTCCGCCCGGTGAGTTCCGTCGGTGAGTTCCGCTACGTGAGTTCCGCTCCCTGAGGAGGTTGCGCAGCAACCGTCTCGAAGGGCTACTCGTCGACGATCTCGCCCTCGACGACGTCGCCCTCGACGTCGCGGTCGCGGGTGCGCCGCACCCGGGCCTCGCCGGGAGCGACCGACAGGCCAGCGGCGAGCAGCCGGCGGGCCACGATCGTCTCGAGGCCGATACGCGCTACCGGTCGCGTGAAGGGCAGGACGAAGACCAGTCCGATGACGCCAGAGACGAAGCCGGGCAGGGTGAGCAACGCTCCCCCGACCCAGACGAGGATCGTGTCGGCGATCTCGCGGCTGGGCATCTGACCGGTGCGCAGCGCCGAGCGCAGCGCGGTCCACGTGCGCCGACCCTCGCGCCGCAGCAGCCAGGCGCCGAGCGCGGACAGCCCGACGACGGCGAGCACGGTCCACAGGACGCCGACCCAGCGGGCGACGAGGGCGAGCACGACCACCTCGAGGACCAGCCAGAGCACGAGCGCGAGCGGGACCAGCGCGACGCGCCGGCGGCGTCGCGGGGTGCGACCGGGACTCAGAGGCGGTGCCACGTGGGCTCTCGGTCGAGGAGGCCGCGCACCTGGGACCTGCGGTGCGCCAGGCCCCAGCGGCTGATCCGCAGCATCGACTCGCGCACGACGTCACCGTCCATCTTGGACTCGCCGATCTCGCGCTCGACGAAGGTGATCGGCACCTCGACGACCTTCAGTCCGGCGCGCACGGTGCGCACGGTCAGGTCGGTCTGGAAGACGTAGCCGGCGCTCTGCACCTGGTCGAGCCCGATGGTGCGCAGCGTCTCCGCGCGGTAGACCCGGTAGCCCGCGGTCGCGTCGTTGACCGGCATGCCGAGGATGGCCTTGATGTAGAGGTTGCCGGCCATGCTGATCGCCTTGCGGTCCACCGGCCAGTTGACGATCTTGCCGCCGCGCACGTAGCGCGACCCGATGACGAGGTCGGCATCGGCAGCGGCCTCGAGCATCGTGGGCAGGTGCTCCGGCCGGTGCGAGCCGTCGGCGTCCATCTCGACGACGGCGTCGTAACCCTGGGCGAGTGCCCACGAGAACCCGGCGAGGTAGGCGGCGCCGAGACCCTCCTTGCCCTCACGGTGCAGGACCGTGACGTGGTCGTCGTGGGCGGCCAGCTCGTCGGCGACCTGCCCGGTGCCGTCGGGCGAGTTGTCGTCGAGGACGACGACGTCGGCGCCCGGGACGCTGGCCCGCACGCGCGCGACGATGGGCGGGAGGTTCTCCCGCTCGTTGTAGGTGGGGATGAGCACGGCGACCCGCTCGATGGGCGGGCGCTGGGCGCTGCTGGTCTCAGGCACCTGTGGTGACTTCCTCGGTCGGGTGGGACGTGGGCTGGCCTCCGACCCTACCCGTCGCCCCTCGGCGGACCCGCCAGCCCACGGCGAGGAGGAGGACGAGCGCGCAGCCGATCTCGACCCACGGCCCGAGACGGTCGGAGAGCGTCAGCCCGCTGCGCAGGACGACGTCCTCGACGGGCTGGGCGGCGGTGAAGAGCCCGGTGACCGGGCTGCTGGAGCCGTCGGGGTTGATGAACCCCGAGACGCCCACGGTCGAGACGTGCGCGACGCTGCGCCCGTGCTCGATGGCCCGGATCCGCGAGATCGCGTACTGCTGCGTCGACTCGGCCGTGTAGCCGAAGGTCGCGTTGTTGGTCTGCACGACGAGCAGGCTGGGGTCCCCCTTCGCCTCCGCGTCCTTGACGGCCGAGCGCATCAGGCCGTCGTAGGCCACCTCGAAGCAGATCGTCGGGACGGCGGAGAAGGTCCCGTCCCCGCCCTCCACGGAGAAGGCGGCATTGTGCTCGCCCTTGGCGAAGCCGACGCGCACGAGGTCGACCTTGTCGCTGAAGAGGCGGTAGAAGTCGCGGTGCGGCACGTACTCGGCGAAGGGCACGGGGTGCTGCTTGACGTAGCGCTCGGGCTCTCCGCCGCCGGGCCGGTAGTACAGCGAGGCGTTGGAGACGGCCGGGGCGGGCTCGTCGAGGATCGCTCCGACGATGATCGGGGTGTCGACGGCGTCGAGGGCGCGCTGCACCTGGCGACGGGCGTCGGTGTTGCGCAGAGGGTCGATGTCGGAGGAGTTCTCCGGCCAGACGACCAGGTCGAGGTCGCCCTCGCGGCTCGCCAGGCGCTCGGTCCCCGCGACGTGGTTGTCGAGCACCTGGCGCCGCTCCGCGTTGAAGTCGAGGCCGGCGCGCGGCACGTTGCCCTGCACGAGGCCGACCCGGGCCGTCGAGTCACCGCTCGTCGGCACGGGGACGAGCGCGGTGCCGACGACCGCGACCACCGCCAGGGCGAGGGCGACGACGGGGGGGCGCCGCGTCACGACGACCAGCACGAGCGGGACCGCGACGACGGCGACGGCGAGGGTGATGAGTGGCGCCCCACCGACCGCGGCCCAGCGGGCGAAGGGGGTCTCCGCCTGGGTGAAGGCGATGCGGGCCCACGGGAAGCCGCCGTACGGCAGGCTCCCGCGGGTCCACTCCTGCAGGACCCACATGACGGGGATGAGCAGGGCGGCGGGCAACGGGTGGCCGGCGCGCAGGAGTGGTCGCTGGAGCGCGACGAGGAGGGCACCCATGACGGCGACGTAGAGCGCCTCGAAGGTCGCGAGCGCGAACCACGGGAACCGACCGACGAAGATCCCCGACCAGCTGAGCGTCGGCACGAAGCAGGCCAGACCGGCGACGAGCCCGAGCAGGAAGCCGACCCGGGGACGCACGTCCCACATCGCGATGCCGACGAGGGCCACGCCGACGATCGCGAGGTGGGCGAGGTCGTGGTCGGGGAAGGCGAGCCAGAGGGCCAGGCCACCGAGGAGCGCCAGCACCAGACGCCCGACGAGCTGCACCGTCACTCCCACGGGGTGGTGAGGACGATCGTCGTGCGCGTGGAGACACCGGCCCGGGTGCGCACCCGGGCGAGCAGCTCCTCGAGGTCCTGCGGGGTCCCGACGCGCACGCGCAGGAGGTAGTTGGTGTCCCCCGCGACCGAGTAGCACGCGTCGATCTCCTCGATGTCGCGCAGGCGCTCAGGGATGTCGTCCGGGTCGCGCGGGTCGAGCGGTGCCACCGCGACGAAGGCCGTGAGCGGGGTCCCGAGCGCGGAGGTGTCGACGACGGCGGCGTAGCCGGTGATGATCCCGCGCTCCTCGAGCCGTCGCACCCGCTGGTGCACCGCCGAGGTGGACAGGCCGATGGCCTTGCCCAGGTCCGTGTAGCTCATGCGACCGTCGGCGCGCAGGAGGTCGATGATCCGTCGGTCCGCCGGTTCCATGGGTGAACCATAGGCGAGCGACCCGTAAGGTCGGGCCCATGTCCGACTCGGCGTCCTCCCGGCTCCTGCTGCTCGACAGCGCCTCGCTGTACTTCCGTGCCTTCTACGGGGTGCCGGCCCGCAGCGGTGGTCCATCCGGGCTGCCCACCAATGCCGTCGCGGGCTTCCTCGACATGCTCGCCACGCTCGTCACGCGGTACCGGCCGACCCACCTCGTCGCCTGCTGGGACGACGACTGGCGCCCGCAGTGGCGGGTGGACGCGATCCCGACGTACAAGGCCCACCGTGTCGCCGAGGACCCGACCGAGGGCGAGGACGTGCCCGACGAGCTGCTCCCCCAGGTGCCGCTCATCGTCGAGGCGCTCGCCGCCATCGGCATCCCGCGCATCGGGGCGGCCCACTACGAGGCCGACGACGTCATCGGGACCCTGGCCATGGCGCACCGGGGGGTCATGCCGGTCGACGTCGTCACCGGCGACCGGGACCTCTTCCAGCTCGTCGACGACGCCTCCTCCACCCGGGTCCTGTACACGGCGCGCGGTGGCGTGCGCGACCCCGATGTCGTCGACCAGGCCTTCCTCGCCGCCAGGTACGGGGTCGACAGCGGCGACGCGTACGTCGACATGGCGGCGCTGCGCGGCGACACCAGCGACGGACTGCCGGGCGTCAAGGGCATCGGTGAGAAGACCGCCGCCGCACTCATCGCGGAGTACGGCTCGCTCGCCGGCATCCGCGCCGCGGTCGACTCGGGCCACCCCGGGATCAAGGGCGCCCGCCGCGCCCGCCTCGAGGAGGCCACCGCCTACCTCGACGTGGCCCCGCTCGTCGTCCGGGTCGCGCACGACGTGCCGGTCGGGGACCTCGACCTGCACCTGCCGCCGGACATCGTCGACCCGGTCGCGATGAGCCGGATGGCCATCGAGCACGACCTCACCGGACCCTTCGACCGGGTGGGCACCGCCCTTCGCTCCGTCGCCCCCTGACCCGAGCCCCTGACTCTGCATTCCCCTAGGGCAATGCGGGTTCAGGTCTGCATTCCCCTAGGGCAATGCGGGTTCAGGTTGGGCGAAGGGGGGGTCAGTCCAGCCGGTCGGCCGCGACGACGCCCCGCATCACCTTGTCGACCGCGGTGCGGGCGACGCCGCGCAGGTGCGGCTCGGGGGCGGCGTCACCGACCTGGTCGAGCAGGTCGACGACCTGCTTGCACCGGCGCACGAAGTCGCCGGCGGTGAGGTCCGAACCCGAGAGCACCTCGTCGAGGCGCCGACCGCTCGCCCAGCGGTGCACGGCCCAGGCCAGTCCCCCGTCGGGCTCGCCGGTCTGCTGCAGCGCGTTCGCGCCCTCGAGGTCCTCCAGCTCGCTCCACCGGCGGACCATGTCCTGCCATGCGTCCGAGACGTTGTCCGTGGGCATCCGCGGGAACGGGTCGTGCTCGTCGCGCCGGGGCTCGTGGACGAGCATCGAGACGACCGCGGCGAGCTCGGCGGGGTCGAGGCGCTTCCACGCGCCGCCGCGCAGGCACTCGGCGGCGAGCAGGTCCTTCTCCGTGTAGAGGCGCCGCAGCCGGCTGCCGAGGTCGGTCACGCTCTCGCCGTCCTCGCCGAGGTAGCCCAGCTGGACGAGCACCGCGCAGATCCGCTCGAAGGTCTGCGCCACCGAGTTGGTCCGCTGCTCGACCTTGCGCTGCAGGGCGGAGCTCTCCCGCTTGAGCTTCCACCACCGGGCGGCCCAGCGGGCATGGTCCTCGCGCTCCGGGCACTGGTGGCACGGGTGGGCCTTGAGCTCACGGCGCAGCTCGGTGAGGCGCTCGTCCTCGCTCCGGGCGCTCTCGGCCGCGTGCCGCTGCACGCTCGGCGCGTCCTCGTGCGGCGCCTTGATGCGCAGCGTCGCCGCGAGGTCGGCGCGCTGCTTGGCGGACCTCGGGTTGAAGCTCTTGGGCACCGCCAGCCGACCGAAGGGGGTCACCACCCGGTCGAGGTCGGCGACGGTGAGCCGCCGCACCTGCTTGTGCTCGGTGAGCACGGTGGGCGCCGACTGCTCCCCCTTGTGCGAGCGCGGCGGGGCGATGACGAGCGCGATGCCGGACTTGCGACCGCCGATGCGCACGATGTCACCGACCTTGAGGGCCTCGAGGGAGACTGCGATCTCGGCGCGCCGGTTGGCGCCGCGCGCGCGGGCGCCCTCCTTCTCGAGGTCGGTGATGCGCCGGCGGATCGCCGCGTACTCACGGAAGTCCCCGACGTGGCAATGCATCGCCTCGGCGTAGGCCTCGAGCGACTCCTGCTGCTCACGCACCTGCGCGGCGAGCCCGACGACCGAGCGGTCGGCCTGGAACTGCGCGAAGGAGGTCTCGAGCACCTCGCGTGCCGTCTGGCGCCCGACCTGGGCGACGAGGTTGACCGCCATGTTGTACGTGGGCCGGAAGCTGGAGCGAAGGGGGTAGGTCCGGGTCTGCGCCAGGCCCGCCACCGCCATCGGGTCCATCCCGCGCGACCACACGACGAGCGCGTGGCCCTCGACGTCGATGCCGCGCCGGCCGGCGCGACCGGTGAGCTGGGTGTACTCCGCGGGGGTGATCTCCACGTGGGACTCGCCGTTGAACTTCACCAGCTTCTCGAGCACGACGGTGCGCGCGGGCATGTTGATGCCCAGCGCGAGCGTCTCCGTCGCGAAGACCGCGCGGATGCGCCCGGTGGTGAACAGCTCCTCCACGATCTCGCGGAAGAGCGGGAGCATGCCCGCGTGGTGGGCCGCGAAGCCGCGGGAGATGCCCTCGACGAACTGGTGGTACCCCAGCACGTCCAGGTCCTCGCCCTCGAGCACCGCGGCGCGCTCCTCGACCGTGCGGCGGTTGCGCTCGCCGTCGCGCTCGGGGATGAGTCGCACCCCGCCGGCGAGCATCTGGCCGACGGCGCCGTCGCACCCCGCGCGGCTGAAGATGAAGGTGATCGCCGGGAGCAGACCGTCGCGGTCGAGCCCCTGGATGACCTCGGTGCGCGAGGCCGCGCCGCCGAAGCGGGATCCCCCGCCGCGTGACCCCTGACCGCCTCCTCCGCGCGGACCGGGTCGGCCACGACCACGGCGGTCCCGGCCCCCTCGACCACCGCCGCGGAAGTCCCCTTCGTCCCCGAGGCCGCGGGTGCGCGCCCGGATGGCGTCGAGCAGCTGCGGGTTGACCTTGGCCGGCGAGTCGTCGTGCCGGCCGTCGTCGACGAAGAGGTCGTGGACATCGCGGCCGACCTGCATGTGCTGCCACAGCGGCACGGGGCGGACCTCCGAGACGATCACCTCGGTCCCGCCGCGCACCTCGGCCAACCAGGCACCGAACTCCTCGGCGTTGCTCACGGTCGCCGAGAGCGAGACGACCTGGACCGAGCGCGGCAGGTGGATGATGACCTCCTCCCACACCGCTCCGCGGAACCGGTCCGCGAGGTAGTGCACCTCGTCCATGACGACGAAGGCGAGGGTGTCGAGCGTCGAGGAGCCCGCGTAGATCATGTTGCGCAGGACCTCGGTCGTCATGACGACGACCGGCGCCTCGCCGTTGACGGAGATGTCGCCCGTCAGCAGACCGACGTCGTCGGCGCCGTGGGTGGCGACGAGCTCGTGGTACTTCTGGTTGCTCAGGGCCTTGATCGGGGTGGTGTAGAAGGCCTTCTGGCAGCGTTGCAGGGCCAGGTGCACGGCGAACTCGCCCACGATCGTCTTGCCGGCACCGGTCGGCGCCGCGACGAGGACCCCGTGCCCGGCCTCGACCGCGGCGCAGGCCTCGATCTGGAAGGGGTCGAGGTCGAAGTCCTGCGAGGCGGTGAAGGCGGTGAGCTCGGGAGCGGGCGTGGACATGTGCCCACGCTATGCCAGCGGCTCAGCGCACGATCGACAGCGCGCCGGGTGCCGCCTCGACGGTGAGCGGCAGCGGCGCCACCCGCTCGCCGTCGGCGTAGGTGACGATGCGGTCGGTGGCGAGCGTCACGCGCGCGCCGCGGATGGTCTCGACCGCGGGGTGGGAGGTGTGGGTCCCCTTGAAGACCTTGGGGAAGACCGACAGGAAGGTGTGCATCGGGAGGTCGTGGACGATGACGACGTCGAGCAGGTCGTCCTCGACGTCGGCACCGGGCGCGACCTTCATGCCGCCCCCGAAGGCCCGGCCGTTGGCGATGCACACGAGCATCCCGTCGATCTCGCGCTCCCGGCCGTCGATCGTCAGCTCGTAGTGGATCGGCCCGAAGACGGGCAGCTCGCGCAGGATCGCCAGGTTGTAGCGCTGCGGTCCCCTGGGCCAGACCATCCGGTTGGCGCGCTCGTTGACCACCGCGTCGAACCCGCAGGAGAGGACGCCGAGGAAGTCGCGCACGTGCTCGCCGCCGGTGGTGGTGACGCGGCCGAGGTCGATGCGGCGGGTGCCGCCGGTGAGGATGCGCTCGACGGAGGCCGCGACGTCGTGGACCGGCAGACCGAGCTCGCGGGCGTTGTCGTTGCCGGTCCCCACGGCGACCACGCCGAGGGGGACGTCGGTGTCGGCGCAGAGGTTGGCCCCGAGGCCCGCGGCCCCGTCGCCGCCGGCGACGACGAGCAGGTCGATGTCCCCGCCCTCGATGGCCGCGCGGGCCTTGGCCTCCGCCCGGGCGGCGTCCAGACCGGTCAGGTCGATGACCTCACGGCCGGCGGCCTCGAGGAGGTCGGCCACGCGTGTGCCGACCTGCTGGCCCCGGTGCCGTCCCGCCGTGGGGTTGACGAGCAGGCCGATGCGGTCGGCGGTGACGCGGTGCATGCGTCGAGACTAGGTGAGCGGCGAGGCCTGGTCGTCCGGGAGGTCGGACCAGTCGGGCTCCTCGCCCGCCGCGACCCGGCGACGGTCGATGACCAGGCAGATCGCGAGGGCGATGAAGTACAGCGCGCAGAGCGGGCCGGCGAGCAGGAACATCGTGAACGGGTCGGGTGTCGGCGTGATGACCGCGGACGCGATGAAGATCAGCAGGATCGCCATCCGCCACGACTTCTTCAGGGTCCTGCCCGACAGCACGCCGAGCGCGCACAGCCCGACGAGGAAGACCGGGAGCAGCCACGCCAGGCCGAAGGCGAGGATGAAGCGGGTGATGAAGGTGAAGTAGTCGCTCGCCTGCTGGATGTTGCTCGACTTGTTGTCGTCGGGCGTGAACCCGAAGAGGATGAGCAGCGCCTTGGGCAGCGTCTGGTAGGCGAAGAAGCAGCCCGCGAGGAAGAGCGGCAGCGCCGTGGCGAAGATGCCGATCGACATGCGGCGCTCGCGCCGGGTCAGGCCGGGCAGGATGAAGGCCCAGATCTGCCAGACCCACACGGGGCTCGAGATGAGCACGCCGGTGAAGATCGACAGGCCGAGCTGCGTCGTGAAGGCCGAGGTCGCGTTGCCGAAGTTCAGCGTGACGACGCTGTCGGGGTTCGAGGCCTTGTACTCGTCGAAGGGGTAGGTCAGCTGCTTGTAGATGCCCCCGTACGTCCACGCCCCGATGTGCACCGGGTTGTAGATGATCCAGCCGACGATCGCGCCGACGACGATCGCGGCAGCGGCGATCATCAGCCGGTTGCGGAACTCGAGCAGGTGCTCCTTGAGCGGCATCCGCCCTTCGGGATCCTTGGGCGTGTGGGGGCGACGGGCCATGCGTGAGGGGGCGAAGGGGGTGTGACTCAGGCGACCGGGCCGGACTGGTTGTCCGTCCGCGGCTTGGCCTCGTCGATGACGGCGTTGCCGTCGGCGGTGGGCGTGGTGTCAGCCGGCCGCGACTTCTTGGCCTCTTCGCGCTGCCGGTCCTCTTCCTTCATCTCGTTGACCTCGGCCTTGAAGACGCGGGCGGACTTGCCGACGCTGCGCGCGGCGTCCGGCAGCTTCTTGAACCCGAAGAGCAGGAGGATGACGAGCAGGATGAGGATGATTTCCATGGGACCCAGGCTGGGCATGGCAGTGCCTTTCGTCGCGTGTACGTCGTCAGTGTACGACCCGGTGCTGGGTGCGCCGGTCGTCTTCAGGCAGCACCGTAGGCGGTGAGCGCAGCCGCCGCGGCACCCGCGACATCGGCGCGTTGGGCCGCCGGCTCGAGGATCTCGACGTCGGCGCCCTGCCGCAGCACGAGACGGCGCAGGAATCCCTCGTCGCCGGTCGGCAGGGTGACGACCAGGTCTTCGCCGGCCGTTTGCCGAGATGTCACCGGGTAGTACTCCGCGATCCAGTGGGCGGACGGGCGCAGCCGCAGCCTCACCGGGACGTCGTCCTCGCTGCGCTGGTACGCACCCGCGCTGAGGTCACGGGCGGCCACGCCGTCCGGTGGCTCGGCGGCCTCGTCGAGCACGTCGACCGCCTCGATGCGGTCCACGCGGAAGAGGCGCACGTCCTGCGCCCGGTGGCACCAGCCCTCGAGGTACCAGTGGCCCTCGACGTGGGCCAGGCGCATCGGGTCGACATCACGCTCGGTGCGCTCGTCGCGGCTCGGCACGTGGTAGGTCAGGTGCACCCGGCGCCCGGAGGACAGGGCGTCGCGCAGCGCGGCCGTCGTCCGCCCGGTGTCGGTGTCGTCCTCGACGACCACCACGCGCTCGACGCCGGGGATCGTCCCGGTCGCGCCCTCGAGCTTGGCGAGGGCGCGCTCCACGGCGCTGCTCTCCCCCGCCCCGCTCGCGGCGAGCGAGCGCAGGCCGACGGTGAGGGCGATGGCCTCGTCGACGGTCAGCCGCAGGGGGCGCGCGATCGCGTCCGCGTTGGTGACGAAGACCCGGCCGCCCTCGTAGCTGACCTCGATCAGCTCGTCGGGCATCTGCCCGTAGCCGCAGACGAAGAGCAGCTCCAGGTCGGCGACGAGCTGCTGCTCGGTGATCCCGAGCCCGGCAGCGGCCTCGTCGATCTCGATGCCCTGACGGCCCACGAGCCACGGGACCATCGTCAGCAGGCGCTGCACCCGACTCGTCGCGGACTCGACGGTGGGACGACTCATCGGGGACTCCCTTCGTGCGTCTCGAGCACCGACCGCAGCCGGGCGACGACCGCCTCCCGCAGCTCCGCCGGACCCTCGACGACGACGTCGGCGCCGTGGCTGGCGATCTCGCCGGCGAAGGCGCCGGTGCCCCCGTGGTCGACGACCACGCGGTCCCACTGCTCGTCGATCGACTCGACCGACGTGGCCCGTCGCCGCAGCCCGTGGCCGGCATCGACGCGGACGCGGAGCACGGACTCGCTCGGCTGCGGCGCGTCACCGTCGACGGCGGCGATCATGCGGACCGGGTCGACGTCCTCGGGGATCTCACCGGTGACGGCCTCGCGGGTCGTCGTGACCGCCGACGCGATCCGGGAGAGGCGGAAGACGCGCGGCGCCTCGCGGTCCAGGTCGTGGCCGACGAGGTACCAGCGACCGTGCCAGGCCGTGAGGTACCAGGGCTCGACGTGGCGGGTCTGCGCGCCGTCGGCGCCGGGTCGGGCATAGTCGAAGCGCACCCGCACGGAGGCGAGCACGGCGTCCTTCAGCGGCTCGAAGGCGGGCTCGGCGCCGCCCAGGCGTGGTTCCAGACCGGCGAAGGGGTCCTCCCCCACCTCGTCGTCCGCGGCGACCTTGCGCCAGGCGGTCGCGGCGGTGCCGGCCATCGCGGCGTGCGCCCACGCACGGCTGGCGAGCCCGACGACGGCGCGCTCGTCGGCGGCGAGCTCGACGGGCGGCAGCGCGTACTCGCGCTGGTCGATGCGGTAGCCCTGCTCGTCCTCGAAGATCCCGATGTCCTCGGTGACGAGGGGGATGCCCATGGCGCGCAGGTCCTCCTTGTCGCGCTCGAACATCCGGTCGAAGGCCTCGTCCGATTCGACCAGGTGGTAGGCCTCGACCATCGTGCGGATCCGCTGCTTGGGCACGGGGATCCGCGCGGAGAGCAGGCTCATCGTCAAGTTGAGCAACCGCTCGGTCTTCGCGGCGGGGGTGTTGGGTGCTGCCACATCGCTCCCTTCGTCACGCTGAGGCTAACCTGCCGCACATGATCCACTGGCGCAGCGGCACCGTCCGCGAGGTCACCGGCTCCCGCCCCGGGGCGGCCGGCCTGCGCGTGGAGGTCGACGGGAGCGACACCCCCGCGCTCGCCCTCACCGGGCTCGTCGGGACCCCCGAGGTCGGCGACACGGTCCTGCTCAACGTGTCGGCCCTGCGCCGCGGCCTCGGCACCGGCGGTCTCGCCCTCGTCGTCGCCGACGCCACCCGCCCGCCCGCCGATCCCGACGACGCGCCCGGGCACATCGTCAAGGCCCGCTACACGCCGCTGCAGGACATGGTCCTCGCGCTCGAGGAGCAGGAGTCGCCGCACCACGAGGCGATGCGCGACCACCCGGCGATCGCCGACGGCGACCTGCAGGGGATGCCGGTGGTCGTCGCCGAGCTGCACTCCGCCCTCCCCGCGGTGCTCGCCGGGATCCGGGCCGCGGCGCCGGGGGCGCGCGTCGCATACGTCATGACCGACTCGGCGGCCCTCCCCTTCGCCCTGTCCGACAGCGTCGCCCGGCTCGTCGACGCCGGCTGGCTCGCCACGACGATCTCGGCGGGTCAGGCCTTCGGCGCCGAGCACGAGGCGATCACCGTGCACTCCGCGCTGCTCGCCGCCCGCCACGTGCTCGGCTGCGACGTGGCCGTCGTGGCGCAGGGTCCGGGCAATGCCGGGTCGTCGACGACGTGGGGCTGGTCCGGGCTGTCCTCCGGTGACGTGCTCAACGCCGTCCACGTCCTGCGCGGGCACGGCATCGCGGTACCGCGCGTCTCCGGCAGCGACCCACGGGCGCGGCACCGGGGGCTGTCGCACCACACGGCGACGGTCCTCTCGCGCGCGCTCCTCGGGGCGGCCGACGTCGTCCTGCCCGAGTCCACCGAGACGCCCTGGCCGCAGGTGCGCGAGCAGGTCGACGCCGCCGTCGCGACGGCCGCGGGCTCCCCGCGTGTCATCACGCTCCCGACCACCGGTGTCGCCGAGGACCTCGTGGTCTCCCCCGTGCCGCTGGTGAGCATGGGCAGGGCCGCGGCGGAGGACGTGACGCCCTTCCTCACCGCAGCTCTGGCCGGCCGCCATGCGGCCCACCTCGCTGCATTGCCCTAGGGCAATGCACACCTGAAGCCGCATTCCCCTAGGGCAATGCGGCTTCAGGTGCGTACGGGCGAAGGGGAGGTCAGCCGACCTGGACGAGGTCGACGACGAAGATCAGGGTCTCGCCGCCCTTGATGGCCGCGCCGGCGCCACGGTCGCCGTAGCCGAGGTGCGGCGGGATGGTGATCTTGCGACGACCACCCTCCTTCATGCCGAGCAGGCCCTGGTCCCAGCCCTGGATGACCTGGCCGATGCCCGCGGTGAACGCGAGCGGGGCGCCACGGTTCCACGAGGCGTCGAACTCCTCGCCGGTGGAGTGGGCGACACCGACGTAGTGGGCCTGGATGGGCGACCCGGCGGTCACCTCGGCGCCGTCACCGACGGTGATGTCCTCGACGACCAGCTCGGTGGGCGCGGCGCCCTCCGGGAAGTCGATCTCGGGCTTGGTGGTGCTGGGGTCGAACGGCATGTGCGTCTCCTTGGGTGGGGGTGGCGTACGGGTCGGTGGATCAGGGGGCGCCGAGGATGTCGACGGTGAAGACCAGGGTGGCGTCGGGCTTGATGGAGCCGTCGGGCGTGCCCTGCTTGCCGTAGCCCTCCTTCGGCGGGACGACGACGAGGAGGCGGTCTCCGACCTTGGCGCCCTCGACGGCCTTGTCCCAGCCGGGGATGACGGCCTGCTGGCCGACCGGGAAGGAGAAGGGCCCGCGGCCGTCCTTCATCGAGCTGTCGAAGACCTTGCCGTCATCCCAGGTGACGCCGGTGTAGCTGACGTAGACGGTGTCGCCCTTCTTCACCGTCTCGCCCGTGCCCTCGACGAGCTTCTCGGTGACGAGCTTGGTCGGCTTCTTCGCGTCCTTCGGGATGCTGATGTCGGCCGGGGCGTCGGCCTTCCACTTCACGGTGGGCAGGCCGGCCTGCGGCTCGACCTCCTTGCCCTCCGCCTTCGTCGGCATCTCGTCGCGCACGTCGTAGACGAGGACGAGGTTGTCCTTGCCGTCGACGCCGTACTGCGGCATCCCCTCGTCGCCGAAGAGGTCCTTGGGCGGCATGACGGAGACGCCGTGGGTACCGATCTTCTGGCCCTTGATCGACTTCACGAGACCCGGCAGGGCGCCCTTGTTGCCGAGGTCGAGCACGATCGGGTCGCTCGTGTAGGTCTCCGAGCCCTCGATCATCTTGCCGGTCTTGCCGGAGAACATCGCGAGGTCCACCTCGACGAAGGCGTCGTCGGCGAGCGTGTCGCCGGAGCCCTCCTTGATGACCTTCGACGTCGTCTCGCTGACCGACAGCGGCTTCTTCTCGAGCTCGATCGACGGGCCCTTCTTGCCCTTCGCCGCGGTGACCGCGATGTCGTCGACCTTCTTGAGGTCCTCGGGGCTGGGCGCGGCGGCGGTCTCCGAGGCCGACGCGGACGTCGAGGAGTCGCTCGTCGCGTCCCCGCCGGAGTCCCCACCACAGGCGCTCAGGGCCAGCAGGGCCGCGGTGGACGTCGCGATGGCAGTGGTCAGGCGGGCGGCCTTCGGCACGGATCAACCTCGATGCTCGGGGAAAACGTTCCCGGGCAGCCTAACCACCGAGTCTGGACGATGCCTGACTCGACCGGCGGGGGTGGCTCAGGGTCCGGTCGGCGTCGGGCGCGAGGAGAGGACCTCGATGAGCTTGTCGACCCGCTCGTCCACCGCGCGGAAGGGGTCCTTGCACAGCACGGTGCGCTGCGCCTCGTCGTTGATCTTCAGGTGCACCCAGTCGACCGTCACGTCCCGCGAGTGGGCCCGGGCCGTGCGCACGAAGTCGCCGCGCAGCTTCGCGCGCGTCGTCTGGGGTGGGGTGTCCACGGCCGCCGCGATGTCCTCGTCGGTGACGACCCGCGCCACCTTGCCGGAGCGCTGCAGCAGGTGGTGGACGCCCCGGTCGGGGTTGATGTCGTGGTAGGCGAGGTCGAGCTGGGCCAGGCGCGGGTCCCCCAGCGACAGCCCGTGCCTGGCCGCGTAGGCGTCGAGCAGGCGGTACTTGATGATCCAGTCGATCTCGGTGCCGACCGAGGCGAGGTCGTCGGTCTCGATCGCGGTGAGCGTGCGCTCCCAGAGGTCGAGCACGCGCGTGCTCACCGCATCGTCGATCCCCTCGCGGTCGGCGTGGGCCACCGCCCGCTCGAGGTACTCGCGCTGGATCTCCAGGCCGCTCATCCGACGGCCGTCGGCGAGCTTGACCAGCGTGCGCCCGGTCATGTCCAGGCTGATGTCGCGGATCGCGCGGATCGGGTTGTCGAGGGCCAGGTCGGGCAGCGCCACGCCGTCCTCGAGCATGCGCAGCACGAGGTGGGCCGCGCCGACCTTGAGCAGCGTCGTCGTCTCCGTCATCGTCGAGTCACCGACGATGACGTGCATCCGCCGGTAGTACTCGGCGTCGGCGTGCGGCTCGTCCCGGGTGTTGATGATCGGCCGGGAGCGGGTCGTCGCGGACGAGACGCCCTCCCAGATGTGGTCCGCGCGCTGGCTGACGGAGAACTGCGCGCCGCGCGTGGAGGCCATGATCTTGCCGGTACCGGCGATGAGCTGCCGGGTGATGAGGAAGGGCAGCAGACCGTCGGTCACCGCGGCGAAGTTCGAGGTCCGCGCCACGAGGAAGTTCTCGTGGCAGCCGTAGGAGTTGCCCGCCGAGTCGACGTTGTTCTTGAAGACGTAGATCTCGCCGGCCACCCCGTCCTCGCGCAGCCGCTCCTGGGCGTCGACGACGAGGTCCTGCACGATCCGCTCCCCCGCCCGGTCGTGCGCGATGAGCGTCAGCAGGTCGTCGCACTCCGCGGTCGCGTACTCCGGGTGGCTCCCGACGTCGAGGTAGAGACGAGAACCGTTGGGCAGGAAGACATTGCTCGAGCGGCCCCAGGTCACGACCTTGCGGAAGAGGTAGCGCGCCACCTCGTCCGGCGTCAGCCGTCGCTGGCCACCGGACACGGCGGTGATGCCGAACTCGGTCTCGATCCCGAAGATGCGTCGCTCCACGGTCCGAGGCTATCCGTCGGGTGCGGTGATCCGCCGGAAGCACCGGCGCGGGCGGGAACGCTCGAGCACGGCGATCTCGAGCGCGTCCGCGTGGACGTCGAAGGGGGTGTCCTCCCCTTCGTCGGCATCGGCCAGGACGTCGACCGCCAGCCGGAAGGCCTCCGCGAGCGCCATCCCCGGCCGCCATCCCTCGTCGAGCCGCGCGTTGAGCCGCTCGCTCGCGCCGCCGATCACGACGTGACCGCGCTCGTCGGTGACGGACCCGTCGTAGGTGAGCCGGTAGATGCGGTCCTCCGCCGCGTCGTGCCCGACCTCGGCGACGACGATCTCGACCTCGTAGGGCTTCTGGTCCTGGGTGAAGACCGTGCCGAGCGTCTGGGCATAGGCGTTGGCCAGCGCCCGGGCGGTCACGTCGGAGCGGTCGTAGGAGTAGCCGCGCAGGTCGGCGTAGCGGATGCCGGCCACCCGGAGGTTCTCGAACTCGTTGTACTTGCCGACCGCGGCGAAGCCGATGCGGTCGTAGACCTCACCCACCTTGTGCAGCGAGCGGTTGCTCGGGTTGTCGGCGACGAAGAGGATCCCCTCGTCGTAGGCGAGGACGACCACCGAGCGCCCCCGGGCGATGCCCGCGCGGGCGAAGTCGGCCCGGTCGGCCATGACCTGCTCGGGCGAGACGTAGAAGGGTGGTTGGGTCATCGAGCACCTCCACGATCCGTGAGGATCGCCGCGACGACGCCGGCGCACTCGGCGTCCTCGACGAAGCGGACGCCGTTGTCGTCGACGACGCCGACCATCGGCCAGATGCGCCGATGCACGTCGGGCCCGCCGGTCGCCGAGTCGTCGTCGGCGGCGTCGTACAGGGCCTCGACCGCGACGCGCACGGCCGCCGACCGGTCGAGACCCGGGCTCCAGAGCTTCTTGAGCGCGCCGCGCGCGAAGAGCGAGCCGGAGCCCACGCTGTGGTGCTCCTGCTCCTCGTAGCACCCGCCGGTCACGTCGAAGGAGAAGATCCGGCCGCGGCCGACCGCGAGGTCGTAGCCACCGAAGGAGGGCACGACGGCCAGGCCCTGCATGGCCAGCCCGAGGTTGCCGCGCAGCATGGCGGCGAGCCGGTTGGCCTTGCCCTCGAGCGACATGACGACGCCCTCGACCTTTTCGTAGTGCTCGAGCTCGACCTGGAAGAGACGGACCATCTCGATGGCCACGCCCGCCGTGCCGGCGATGCCGACGAGCGAGTACTCGTCGGCGGCGAAGACCTTGTGCATGTCACGGTTGGCGATGAGGCTGCCGAGGGTCGCCCGCCGGTCCCCCGCCATGACGAGCCCGCCCGACCAGGTGAGCGTCACGATCGTCGTGGCGTGGGGCGCCTCGACGGCGCCGGGGTGGAGCGGCCGACGACCGGGCAGCAGGTGCGGGTCGTGCTGCGCCACGAAGTCGGTGAAGGACGAGCCGCCCGCGGCCAGGAAGGCCGCGGGCAGCCGCCCGTCGGACGACTCGCGGCTCACTGGCCGCCCTTCTGCACGAAGCCCTTGACGAACTCCTCGGCGTTGGTCTCGAGCACCCCGTCGATCTCGTCGAGCACCGAGTCGATGTCCTCGTCACGCGCGGCGTTGGTCGCGCCCACCTGGCCGAAGCCGTCCTCGGGCTCGGCGCCATCGCCGCCACCGGTGGACTGGGGTCGGATCTGCTCCTGGGCCATCGTTGCTCCTTCGCTGACGGGTCGTGTCCCGAGCCTATGCCCCGAGGGCGGCCACGAGGTCGTCGATGTCGCCGGCGGAGACGAGCGACTCCGTGTCGCCGCGGCCGTGGGCCAGCGGGTCGAGGAGGGAGATCCGGGCGACCCGCCCGGCCCGCGGCAGGCGCACGACGAGCGAGTCCCACGACGCCGAGACGACCCGGTCGCCGAACTCCTCGACGACCCGGCCGCGCAGCCAGGCCCGCGTGTCGGCCGGCGGCGTGGTCACCGCCGCCGCGACCTCCGCGTCCGTCGTCAGCCGGGTGATCCGGCCGGCGGCCTCGAGCCGGTGGTGCAGGCCCTTGGCCGGGCGCACGTCGGACCACTGGATGTCGATGGCCCGCAGCCGGTGGTCGTCCCACGCGAGCCCGTCGCGGTCCCGGTAGCGCTGCAGGAGAGCGAGCTTGGCGACCCAGTCGATGTCGGCCGCGGCGTCCATCGGGTCGCCGCCGAGCAGCCCGAGGAGTCGCTCCCAGTGCGCGAGGACCTCGTCGGTGGAAGGGTCGCTCCCTTCGCGCTCGACGAATCCCCTGGCCCGCTCGAGGTACTCGCCGAGGATCTGCACGGCGGTCAGCTCGCGCCCGTCGCGCAGCCGCACCGTCGCCCGGCAGGTCGGGTCGTGGGAGATCACCTTGAGGGACTCGACGGGGTGGAGGACCTCGAGGTCACCCCCGATCTCGCCGGCCTCGATGAGGCGCAGCACGAGCGAGGTGGACCCGAGCTTGACGAGGCCCGCGACGTCGGCCTGGTTGGCGTCGCCGATGATCACGTGCAGCCGGCGCCACGTGTCGGGGTCGGCGTGCGGCTCGTCGCGGGTGTTGATGATCGGTCGCTTGAAGGTCGTCTCGAGACCCACCGCGGCCTCGAAGAAGTCGCTGCGGGAGGCGATCTGGTAGCCCGACCGCTCGCTCTCCTGGCCGATGCCGACGCGGCCGGCGCCGCACATCACCTGTCGCGCCACGAAGAAGGGGGTGAGCCCCGAGACGATCCGGTCGAAGGGGGTCGCGCGCGCCACGAGGTAGTTCTCGTGGGTGCCGTAGGAGGCGCCCTTGCCGTCGGTGTTGTTCTTGTAGAGGTTGATCCCCGGCTCGCGGTCGGCCAGCCGCTCGACGACCTCGCACATGACGAGCTCGCCGGCCCGGTCCCACACGAGCGCGTCGCGCGGGGAGGTCACCTCGGGAGAGGAGTACTCCGGGTGGGCGTGGTCGACGTACAGGCGCGCGCCGTTGACGAGGACGACGTTGGCCAGGGTCGGGTCCTCGGCGTCGGTGAGCTGGGAGATGTCGGCGCGGGCGCGCGGCATCTCGAAGCCGCGCGCGTCCACGAGCGGGTGCTCGTCGCTGTAGTCCCACGCCCCGTGCCCGGCGCGCAGGCCGTGCGCCCGCGCGTAGGTCGTCACCACGTCCCCGGATGCCGCCATCGGGTTGGCCCACGGCTGCCCGGGCACCGCGATCCCGTACTCCGTCTCGATACCCATGACCCGCCGCACGCTCATGACCTCACCCTAGGCCGACGTGCTGGAATGGCCTCGTGACGAAGACGTGGATGCCTTGGCGGACGCGGTTCCTCGACCGGCTGACCCGCTCCGCCGTGACCGCCGACCAGATGACACCGGCCCACCTGGCCCGGATGCGCGCCAGCGTGCCGATGCGCGCGCCCTACACGTGGGTGCTCGGCCGGCCCACCCCCGGGGTGACGTCGACGTCCCGCCGGATCACCGCGCGCGACGGGTACGAGCTGGAGATCCGGGTCCACCGGCCCGACGACGCGGACGGCCCGCTGCCGCTGCTCCTGCACTTCCACGGCGGCGGGTTCGTCCTGGGCAACATCGGGGTCTACGACCCGTGGTGCACGGCGGTCGCTGACCGCGCCCGCGTCGTGGTCGTCACGGTGGCCTACCGCATGGCACCCGAGCACCGGGCGCCGCTCGCGATCCACGACTGCCTCGACGCGACCCACTGGGCCCTCGACCACGCGGCCGAGATCGGCGCCCGCCGCGACGCGGTCGGCGTCACCGGGGACTCCGCCGGCGGCAACCTCGCCGCGGCCGTCGCCCAGCAGCTGCGGGACGAGGGCGTCACCGGCCTGCGCCACCAGGCCCTGGTCTACCCCGCACCCGACCTCACCGACCGAGAGGAGGAGGCGCTCCAGGAGCTGGACCGGCGCTACGTCCTGCTGACGCCCGCGATGGCGCGCTCCTTCCGCGGGCTCTACCTCGGCGAGGAGGGCGACGACCGCGACCCGCTCATCTCCCCCGCCCTCGGCGACCTGGCCGGCTTGCCCCCGGCGCTCGTCCAGACGGCCGAGCACGACCCCCTTCGTCCCGACGGTGCGGCGTACGCGCAGGCGCTCGCCGCCGCCGGCGTCGAGGTGCGCCACACGACCTACCGCGGTGCGCCGCACGGGTTCATCACCTTCCCGGGGTTCGCGCCCGCCGCCCACCCGGCGCTCGAGGAGCTGGTCGCCGAGATCCGCCACCACCTGCACGAGGAGACCCCGTGAAGCGCCCCTACCCCGGCCTCCCGCCGCTCGTCGCGGCCCTGACGACCTTCCTCGACAACGTCGCCCGGGTCTCGATCGTCGACGCCTCCCAGGCGGACATCGAGGCGGCCCGCGCCAAGGTGTACCCCACGCGGCCGCCGTTCTCCTGGATCACCGGTCGCGTCGACCCGTCCGTCGCCGTCGACGACGGCAGCGCGCCGGTCCGCGACGGGGCGAGCATCCCCCTTCGCTGGTACACACCCGCGGGGACGAAGGGGGCCTCCCCCGTCCTCGTCTTCCTCCACGGTGGCGGGTGGGTCCAGGGCTCGACGAGGATGTACGACCCGCTGTGCACGCACCTGGCCGCCGAGCTCGGGATCGTCGTCGTGAGCGTCGACTACCGGATGGCGCCCGAGCACCGCGCGCCGGTCGCCGCGCACGACGCGATCGACGTCGTCCGCTGGCTCCACGAGGTGGGTGATCACGGCATCGACCGCGACCGGATCGGGCTGTGCGGCGACTCCGCCGGGGGCAACCTCAGCGCGGTCGTCGCGCAGGAGCTGCGCGACCTGCGCACCGCCGACGGCGAGCCGGTGATCCGCCACCAGGCACTGATCTACCCGGCCACGGACCTGACGATGGCCTCCCCGTCGATCCGGGAGCACTCGGAGGGCGCGATCCTCACCGAGGCCAAGGTCCTCGCCTTCCGCGCCCACTACATCGGGGACGCGGACGACGCCGTGGGGCACCAGGACCCGGTCGTCTCGCCGCTCTTCGGTGACGTCAGCGGGGTCGCGCCGGCACTCGTGCAGACCGCGGACCTCGACCCGATCCGTGACGACGGGCTGCGCTACGCGCAGGCCCTGCGCGAGGCAGGCGTGGAGGTGCGGCTGACCAACTACCTAGGTCTGCCGCACGGCTTCGCGAGCTTCCCCGGGGTGGCCCGGGCGGGCGCTCAGAGCCGGCACGAGCTGGTCACCGAGATCCGTCGGCACCTCGTGGGGGGTGCCTTGGGTGCGTGACCGCGACGAGCCCCTGGGCGAACCCGGCCGGCGCGCCGCCCTCGCCGCCGGGCTCGACCTGCTCGTCGTCGCCGTCTTCACCCTCGTCGGGCGGCGCACTCACGACGAGCCGCTGGAACCGGCGGGTTGGTGGGACACGGCCTGGCCCTTCCTAGGGGGCCTCGCGATTGGCTGGACCGTCGTGCTGCTCACGAGCCGCGCATGGCCGACGCGGCTCTGGCACGGGCTCCCGGTGTGGGTCTCGACGGTCTTCGGGGGCATGGCCCTGCGGGACATGGCGGGTCAGGGCACGGCCCTGCCCTTCGTCGTCGTGGCGACGCTCTTCCTCGGCGTGACCCTGCTCGGCTGGCGGGCGGTGCTGTGGGCGATCGACCGCCGTCGTCCCGACCCCGGTCCCCGGCCCCTGCGCCGCTCCGGGGGGCGAGGACGGGTCCCGGTCGAGCACACCCGCGTCGGCGACCCGCTCGACCTGGAGCGGCTGAGCGGCCCGCGCGACGAGACCCACGGCCGTGGCGTCGTGCCGCCGTCCGAGCGGGACCGTGTCGTCGACGAGCTCGGCATCCGGCAGCCACGCTCCCCCGAGGGCGACTGAGCCACCTCATCGGGTGAGCGACCTGCGGCCCGCTCGGCTCAGAGATACTGGCCGGTCCGCGAGCCCGTGTCGATCGAGCGCCCCGGCTCGGCAGCGCCGGTCTTGCCGCCGATGAGCGTGCGGATGTAGACGATCCGCTCGCCCTTCTTGCCCGAGATCTTCGCCCAGTCGTCCGGGTTGGTCGTGTTGGGCAGGTCCTCGTTCTCCTTGAACTCGGCGATGCATGCGTCGAGGAGATGCCCGACGCGCAGGCCCTCGACCTGCGTGCCGAGGAAGTCCTTGATCGCCGCCTTCTTCGCCCGGTCGACGATGTTCTGGATCATCGCCCCGGAGTTGAAGTCCTTGAAGTAGAGGACCTCCTTGTCGCCACCCTGGTAGGTGACCTCGAGGAACTGGTTCTCCGCCGACTCCGCGTACATCCGCTCGACGACGGCCTCGATCATGCCGTCGACGGTGGCCTGCGCGTCACCGTCGTGCTCCTCGAGGTCCTCGGGGTGCAGCGGCAGGTCGGGCGTCAGGTACTTGCTGAAGATGTCGCGCGCACCCTCGGCGTCGGGGCGCTCGATCTTGATCTTCACGTCGAGGCGTCCGGGGCGCAGGATGGCCGGGTCGATCATGTCCTCACGGTTGGTCGCCCCGATGACGATGACGTTGTCCAGGCCCTCGACGCCGTCGATCTCCGCAAGCAGCTGAGGCACGATCGTCGTCTCCACGTCGGAGGAGACGCCCGAGCCGCGGGTGCGGAAGAGGCTGTCCATCTCGTCGAAGAAGACGACGACCGGCGTGCCGTCGCTCGACTTCTCGCGGGCGCGGTGGAAGATCAGCCGGATGTGCCGCTCGGTCTCGCCGACGTACTTGTTGAGCAGCTCCGGTCCCTTGATGTTGAGGAAGTACGCGGTGGCACTCTCCTGACCGGTGCGCTCGGCGACCTTGCGCGCCAACGACGCCGCGACCGCCTTGGCGATCATCGTCTTGCCGTTGCCGGGAGGGCCGTAGAGCAGGACCCCCTTCGGCGCCTTGAGCTTGTGGCGCTCGTAGAGCTCCGCGTGCAGGTAGGGCAGCTCGACGCTGTCGCGGATCGCCTCGATCTGCGCGCTGAGGCCCCCGATGTCGTCGTAGCCGAGGTCCGGGACCTCCTCGAGCACGAGGTCGGCGACCTCGGCCCGCGGGATCCGCTCGACCGCGATGTTGCTGCGCTGGTCGACGAGCACGGCGTCACCGACGCGCACCTGCTTGCCGGTCACCCGCGAGCCGCGACGCACGACGCGCTCCTCGTCCTGGCGCATGAGCACGAGCAGCCGGTCCTCGTCGAGGACCTCCTTGACGACGACCACCTCGCCGGCGACGTCCTCCGCGTGCACGGACACGACGTTCATCGCCTCGTTGAGGCGCACCTCGCGGCCGACACCGAGCTCGGCCGCCTCGACCGCCGGGGAGACGGCGACGTGCATCTTGCGGCCGCCGGAGAGCACGTCGACCGTGCTGTCCTCCGCGTGGACGTCGACGATCACCGCGTACGACGAAGGGGGCTGGGCCAGGCGCTCGATCTCCTCACGGAGCGTGACGATCTGCTGGCGCGCGTCCTTGAGGGTGCGCACGAGGCGCTCGTTCTGCGAGGCGACGCTCGCCATCTGCGACTTCTGCTGGGTCAGCTTGTTTTGCAGGGCGCGTGCATCCTGGGGGCTGGGTTCGGTGGTCATCGGCAGTGCTCCCTTCGGCTCTCCCCCAGTCTCCCCCTTCCGGCTCAGCGTGGCGAAGGGGGGACCACGCCTCGGGCGAGCTTGCGCATCTTCTTCTCCGACGCGACGCGCTCACCGAGGGCCTCGGGGGTCCACTCGGCGTCCTCCGCGCCGGGCTGCGGCTCGACCTGCGGGGCGTCCGCCTCGCCGCCGTCCTCCTGCGCGGCGTAGCCCTTGCCGGGACGGCGCTTGCGCATCGGAGGGGTGACGCCGGGGGCCAGGCGGCGGGTCGTGATGAGGAACCCGGTGTGGCCGTGCATGCGGTGCTGCGGGCGCACGGCGAGGCCCTCGAGGTGCCATCCGCGCACGAGCGACTCCCACGCCTCCGGCTCGGTGAAGGTCCCGAAGTCACGCATGGCCTCGGCGACCTTGCTCAGCTGGGTGGCCGTGGCGACGTAGCAGATGAGCACGCCGCCGGGCGCGAGCGCCTCGGCGACGACCTCGAGGCACTCCCACGGGGCGAGCATGTCCAGGACGACCCGGTCGACGGTGCCGGGCTCGACCGCGTCGGGCAGCGACTCGACGAGGTCACCGACGGTGACGGTCCAGGCCGGGTGGTCCTCGCCGAAGAAGGCGCGAGCGTTCGCCCTGGCGATCTCCGCGAAGTCCGCGCGGCGCTCGAAGGAGTGGAGCGCGCCGCTCTCCCCCACCGCGCGCAGCAGCGACATCGACAGGGCGCCGGAGCCCACCCCGGCCTCGACGACGGTCGCGCCCGGGAAGACGTCGGCCATCGTCACGATCTGGCCGGCGTCCTTGGGGTAGACGACCGCCGCACCACGGGGCATCGACATGACGTAGTCGGACAGCAGCGGCCGCAGGGCCAGGTACTCGGTCCCGGCGGTGTTGGTGATCGTGGAGCCGTCGGGCGAGCCGATGAGGTCGTCGTGCTTGACGTGCCCCCGGTGGGTGTGGAACTGCTTGCCCGGGGTCAGGGTGATCGTGTGCATCCGGCCCTTGGGGTCGGTGAGCTGCACCCGGTCCCCCTCACGGAAGGGGCCGCGGCGGTAGGCGGATCCGGTGGCGGTCATGGTGCGCGAGTCTAGTTGCGCGCGAGGGCCGCGTTGACCCGCTCGACCCGGACGACACCCCGCAGGACTCCCCCTTCGCTCACCGCGACGACCCGCGAGCGCGACTCCTGGAAGGCCGTGACGAGCTCCATCGCCTCCCGGCCGGGGGTCAGGTCCACCGCCCAGCCGTCGGGGCCCCGGGTGGTGACCGCGGAGACGGGCGTGGAGTCGATCGCACCCGGGGGGACGGCCCGCAGTGCGTCGTGGTCGATGAGGCCGACCGGGGCGCCGTGCGCGTCGACGACGACGGGCAGGGCGCGAAGGGAGGACAGCTCGCCGACCGGGCGCTCGGCCGCGATGGCCGCGACCGGCTCGAGGAGCGCGGGCACGTCGAGCCCGCCGACGACGCCGAGGGCGCGGCCGTGGCCGATCGCCTGGGTCGCTCCCGACCAGAGGAAGGAGGCGACGAGCGCGGTCCACAGGATCGTCGTGAGGTCCGGGGACTGGCCGCGCACCAGGGGGACGCCGACGACCGCCACGACGACGGCGATGACGAGCCCGCGGCCCAGGTAGCCCGCGACGACCCGGGCGCGCCCCTGGTCCTTGGTGACCCCCCACACGACGGCCTCGACGACCTGGCCGCCGTCGAGCGGCAGTCCGGGCAGCATGTTGAGCACCGCGAGCGCGCCGTTGACGAAGGCGATGCCGCCGATGACGCTGGCCGTCAGCCCCGAGCCCAGCGCGGCCGAGACGCCGAAGCAGACGACGGCGACGACCGCGTTGCTCAACGGCCCGACCACGGCGATGGCCGCCGCCGTCATCGGCGTCGCCCGCGACGCCTCGAAGGCGGTGTGCCCGCCCCAGAGGTCCGCCACCACCCGGTGCACCGTGTGGCCGAAGGACCGGGCGGTGACCGCGTGGGCCGCCTCGTGGACGAGGACGCTCGCCAGCAGGGCGAGGGCGTAGACGACCGCGACGGAGTACCCGGTCACGGCGCCGTAGGTCCGCGCGGTCGACGGGCCCACGAGGAAGACGACGAGCGCGCCCATGAGCAGCCAGGACCAGCCGAGGTAGACCGGGACCGACGAGATCGTGGCCAGGCGGATGCCCCTGGGGTGGTCCTGCGGTGTCTCGGCCATGCCCAGACCCTAGGCGAGCGGACCGGATGGTGATAATGGCAGTTGTCCACCACGCCCTCTGCGACAGGATCATCTGGTGACCGACACCGCCATCCGCCCCGACGCCACCCCCGTCCTCGAAGAAGCGCTCCGCGAGCGCGTCCTCATCATGGACGGGGCGATGGGGACGATGATCCAGCGGCAGGGGCTGTCGGAGGAGGAGTTCCGCGGGGAGCGCTTTGCCGACTGGGGCAGCGACCTCAGGGGCAACAACGACCTGCTCGTCCTGACCCAGCCGGAGCTGATCACCGACCTGCACCGCGAGTACCTCGAGGCCGGCGCGGACCTCATCGAGACCAACACCTTCAACGCCCAGCGCATCTCCATGGCCGACTACGGCATGGAGGACCTCGCCCGGGAGATGAACGTCGAGGCGGCCCGTCTCGCCCGCACCGCCGCCGACGAGTACATGGCCAAGGACCCCTCGCGGCCGCGGTGGGTCATGGGCGCGCTCGGCCCGACCAACCGGACCGCGTCCATCTCCCCCGACGTCAACGACCCGGGCAAGCGCAATGTCACCTTCGACGAGCTCGTCGCCGCCTACCTCGAGCAGGCCGAGGGCCTCGTCGAGGGTGGCGTCGACGTGCTCATCATCGAGACGATCTTCGACACGCTGAACGCCAAGGCCGCGATCTTCGCCCTCGAGACGCTCTTCGAGCAGCACGGCCGGCGCTGGCCGGTCATCGTCTCCGGCACGATCACCGACGCCTCCGGACGCACCCTCACCGGGCAGACGACCGAGGCCTTCTGGAACTCCGTGCGCCACGCCCGCCCACTGGCCGTCGGCCTCAACTGCGCGCTCGGCGCGGAGGAGCTGCGGCAGTACGTCGCCGAGATGGGCCGGGTCGCCGACACCTTCATCTCCGCGTACCCCAACGCCGGCCTGCCCAACGCCTTCGGCGAGTACGACCAGGACCCCGAGTACATGGCCTCGCTCGTCGCGGAGTTCGCGACGTCGGGCCTGGTCAACCTGCTCGGTGGGTGCTGCGGCTCCACCCCGGAGCACATCGCGGCGATCGCGAAGGGGGCGGCCGCCGCCTCCCCGCACGTCCCGGTCGAGGTCGAGCCGGCCCTGCGCCTCTCCGGCCTGGAGCCCTTCAATGTCACTGGTGACTCGCTCTTCGTCAACGTCGGCGAGCGGACCAACGTCACGGGCTCGGCGAGGTTCCGCAAGCTCATCGAGGCCGACGACTACCCGGCCGCGCTGGCGGTCGCCGCCCAGCAGGTGGAGAGCGGCGCGCAGGTCATCGACATCAACATGGACGAGGGCATGCTCGACGGCGTCGCCGCCATGGGCACCTTCGTCAACCTCGTCGGCTCCGAGCCGGACATCTCGCGGGTCCCGCTGATGATCGACTCCAGCAAGTGGGAGGTCATCGAGACCGGCCTGAAGCGCACCCAGGGCAAGCCGATCGTCAACTCGATCTCGATGAAGGAGGGCGTCGAGCCCTTCGTCGAGCAGGCCCGCCTGTGCCGCAAGTACGGCGCGGCGATCGTCGTCATGGGCTTCGACGAGGAGGGCCAGGCCGACAACCTCGAGCGCCGCAAGGAGATCGCGCAGCGGGCCTACACGATCCTCACCGAGGAGGTCGGCTACCCGGCCGAGGACATCGTCTTCGACCCCAACATCTTCGCCCTGGCGACGGGGATCGAGGAGCACGCCGCCTACGGCACCGACTTCATCGAGGCGACCCGCTGGATCAAGGACAACCTGCCGCACGTCCTCGTCTCGGGCGGAGTCTCCAACGTCTCCTTCAGCTTCCGCGGCAACAACCCGGTCCGCGAGGCGATCCACTCGGTCTTCCTGTACCACGCCATCAACGCGGGCATGGACATGGGCATCGTCAACGCCGGCGCCCTGGTCCCCTACGACACCCTCGACGCCGACCTGCGCGAGCGGATCGAGGACGTCGTGCTCAACCGGCACCCGGACTCCACCGAACGCCTGCTCGAGATCGCCGAGCAGCACCGCGGCAACGGCGAGAAGGTCGAGGAGGCCACGCAGGAGTGGCGCGGGTTCCCCCTTCGCGAACGCATCACGCACTCCCTCGTCAAGGGGATCGACACCTGGGTCGTCGAGGACACCGAGGCGCTGCGCCAGGAGATCGAGGCCGCGGGTGGCCAGCCGCTGGAGGTCATCGAGGGTCCCCTCATGGACGGGATGGGGGTCGTGGGCGACCTCTTCGGCGAGGGCAAGATGTTCCTCCCGCAGGTCGTGAAGTCCGCACGCGTCATGAAGAAGGCCGTCGCGCACCTCATCCCCTACATCGAGGCGTCGAAGCAGCCCGGCGACCAGTCCCGGTCCAAGGGCCTGATCGTCATGGCCACCGTCAAGGGCGACGTGCACGACATCGGCAAGAACATCGTCGGCGTGGTCCTGCAGTGCAACAACTACGACGTCATCGACCTCGGCGTCATGGTCCCGACGCAGAAGATCCTCGAGACGGCCAAGGAGCACGACGCCGACGTCATCGGCCTGTCCGGGCTCATCACGCCCTCGCTCGACGAGATGGTCGGGGTGGCCTCCGAGATGCAGCGGCAGGGCTTCGACATCCCGCTGCTGCTCGGCGGGGCGACGACCTCGCGCGCGCACACCGCCGTCAAGGTCGACCAGCAGTACGAGGGGCCGGTCATCTGGGTCAAGGACGCGTCGCGCTCCGTGCCGGTCGTCAGCCAGCTGCTGAGCGCCACCGGCAAGACCAAGCTGCTCGACGAGGTCGCCGCCGACTACGAGGCGCTGCGGCGCCGGCACGCCGCCAAGCGCGATGACCGGCCGATGCTCACCTACGAGGAGGCGGCCGCCGCGCGCACCCCGATCGACTGGGGCGCCGAGCAGCCCCACCTCGCCGGGATCACCCCGACGCGGCTCGTCTTCGAGGACTACGACCTCGCCGAGCTGCGCGAGTACTTCGACTGGCAGCCCTTCTTCAACGCCTGGGAGCTCAAGGGCTCCTTCCCCGACATCCTCAACAACCCGGCCACGGGTGAGGTCGCGCGCAAGCTCTACGACGAGGCCCAGGTGATGCTGGACCGGATCATCGAGGAGAAGTGGCTCACGGCGAAGGGCGTCATGGGCCTCTTCCCCGCCAACTCCGTCGGCGACGACATCGAGATCTACACCGACGAGTCGCGCTCCGAGGTCGCCCACACCCTGCACATGCTCCGCCAGCAGGGCAAGCACCGCGCCGGTGTGCCCAACCGCAGCCTCGCCGACTTCGTCGCCCCCAAGGAGACCGGCATCAAGGACTGGATGGGCGCCTTCGCCGTCACCGGTGGCATCGGCGCCCAGGAGAAGATCGCCGAGTTCAAGGCCGACCACGACGACTACAACGCGATCCTGCTGGAGGCGCTGGCCGACCGCTTCGCCGAGGCCTTCGCCGAGCGGCTGCACGAGCGGGTGCGCACCGAGTTCTGGGGGTACGCACCGGACGAGTCCCTCGACAACAAGGAGCTCATCAAGGAGACCTACGACGGCATCCGCCCGGCACCGGGCTACCCGGCATGCCCCGACCACACCGAGAAGAAGACGCTGTGGTCGCTCCTCGACGTCGACGAGATCGGCATCGAGCTCACCGAGGGCATGGCGATGTGGCCGGGGGCTGCCGTGTCCGGCTGGTACCTCGGCCACCCGGACAGCCAGTACTTCGTCGTGGGTCGCCTCGGCAAGGACCAGGTCGAGGACTACGCCGAGCGCAAGGGCTGGACGATGCGCGAGGCCGAGCGCTGGCTCGGACCCAACCTCGGCTACTCCACCGAGTGAGGGCGGCGCTCTCCCCGTCGCGAGCGGCCGACTTCAAGCAGTGCCCGCTGAAGTTCCGCTTCCGCACGATCGACCGCCTCGACGAGGCTCCCTCGCCGGCAGCGGCACGCGGGACGCTCGTGCACGCCGTGCTCGAGGAGATCTTCGAGCTGCCGGCGGCCGAGCGCACCCCCGAGGCGGCGCGTGCGCTCGTCCCCGGCCGCTGGGCGGCTCTCGTCGACGAGCGGCCGGAGCTCGCCGACATGCTGGCGGACGACGCGACGCTCACCGAGGAGGCGTGGTTCGCCGCGGCCGAGCAGCTCGTCGACCGATGGTTCACCCTCGAGGACCCATCGAGGCTCGAGCCTGCTCAACGTGAGGTCAAGGTCGAGACCGAGGTCGAGGGCCTGGTGCTGCGCGGCATCATCGACCGGGTCGACATCGCGCCCACCGGCCAAGTGCGGGTCGTCGACTACAAGACGGGCCGCACGCCGGGGCCGGGCTTCGAGGGCAAGGCCCTCTTCCAGATGAAGTTCTACGGCCTGGTGCTCTGGCGCCGCACCGGGCGGGTCCCCGACCTGCTGCAGCTGGTCTACCTCAAGGACGGCACGATCATCCGGTACGTCCCGGACGAGGCCGACCTCCTCGCGCTCGAGCGCAACGTCCGTGCCGTGTGGGGCGCGATCGAGCAGGCCGTCGCCGCCCGGGACTTCCGGCCCAACCCGTCCCGGCTGTGCGGGTGGTGCGACTTCAAGCCCCTCTGCCCCGCCTTCGGGGGCACCCCACCCGAGCTGCCCGAGACGATCGAGATCATCACCCCGGAGACTGCATTGCCCTAGGGGAATGCGGGTTCGGCCGGCGTCGCGAGGCGCGCGAGCGGCAGCAGGTCGAAGGGGGTGACCCCGGCCAGTCCCGGCACCGGCACGGCCCCCGGGATCTCGGGGATCTCGACGTGGTGCGGGATGGCGAGCGTGGAGACGCCGGCGGCGACCGCCGAGCGGACGCCGGTCGGCGAGTCCTCGAGGGCCACGCAGCCGGCGGCCTCGACCCCGAGCTCGCGCAGGGCCCTCTCGTAGGGCTCCGGGTGCGGCTTGCCGTGCGTCACCAGGTCGCCCGTCACCACCACCGCGAAGGACCCCGGCTCGGTCGCGTCGACGACGGCTCGCGCGAGGTCGGTCCAGGACATCGTCACCAGGGCGCAGGGCACGCCCTCCGCACGACAGGCGGCGAGCAGCTCTCGCGCGCCGGGTCGCCACGGCACCGCCGCCGCGATCTGGTCGACGACGCGCGACTGCAGGCGCAGCACGACCTCCTCGGCCGGCAGGTCGACCGGCGAGTTGTCGAGGATGAACTGCGCGGACACGAGCAGCGGGTTGCCGACGAGCTGCAGCCCCAGCTCGTGGGTCCACGTCCCGCCGAACTCCTCGACGAGCTCGTGCTCGGCGAGCATCCAGTAGGGCTCGGTGTCGACGAGGGTGCCGTCCATGTCCCACAGGACGGCCGTCGGGGTGCGTGGCGGGCCGCCGGCCTGCTGGCCTGACGGGAGTGTCGAATCGGACATGTTCAGGATGTTCTCCTCACAGCGGCTTGCGACCATCCGCACCCAGTATGCGGTGGCCGGTTCGTGCCTGCCTGACCTGCCACCGTTGCCCTCCGGCGGGTGCCCGAGGATGATGGAAGGTCGGACCTCTACCCGGTGCCCGGCTCGAAGGGAGTTCGGCGATGATCCTCGTGGTTGGTGCGTCAGGAGAGCTGGGGAGCCGCGTCGTCCAGCGGCTGCGTGAGGGTGACCATCCGGTCCGGTGCCTGGTCCGTCCGGGCACCGAGGCGCCGCGACTTCGTGAGTGGGGCGCCGACGTCGTCCGCGGGGACCTCGCCGATCCCGCGAGCCTCGCGGTGGCGTGCGAGGGGGTGCACACCGTGGTGGCGTCGGCCACCGCCATCGCCAGGGTGCTCGCGGGCAGCAAGCATCCCAGCATCCACGAAGCGGACGAGCTCGGGATGGCGTCGCTGGTCGAGGCCGCAGAGAACGCTGGCGTCGAGAGGTTCGTCTACGTCTCGTACGCCGGTGCGGACGCGGACCTGGGCACGCCTCTGGAGCGCGCGAAGACCGCCACCGAGAGGCGGCTCGCCCGCTCCCCGATACGGCGGGTCGTCGTGAGGCCGGATGCATTCCAGGACATCCACCTTGCGCCCATCGGGCGCTTCGACATCCATGACGGCAAGGTGTCCGTGTTCGGGAAGGGTGACACCAAACGCCGGTGGGTCGCCACGGACGACGTCGCAGCCCTCGTGGCGGCCGTCGCCGTGGAGGTGGATCCGCCGGACACCATCACCTTCGGAGGGCCCGAGGCGATCAGCCGCAACGAGGCGATCGCCATCGCCGAGCAGGCGACCGGGAAGAAGATGAAGGTCCAGCGGATGCCGCGCGCCGTGGCACGCCTCGGCATGCGACTGCTGGACCGTCCCAGCCCCGCGATGGCGACGATCCTCGGCACCGGGTTGATGCAGGACCTCCTGCCGGTGACGTGGGACGACGGCCCGCTCCGCGAGCGGGGCATCACGCCGCGCTCGGCCAGCGACTGGATCCGGGAGCAGGCGAGGACCGCGGGGTGAGGCGCTCCCCCTTCGCCTCGGTGCCCACCAGCCCTCGCTGGGGCCGACGTAGGCTGACCGATGTGATCGAGATCGAGGACCTGCCCGAGCTGCACGACCCGGTGATGATCTGTGCCTTCGAGGGCTGGAACGACGCGGGCGAGGCCGCCTCCCGTGTCATCGAGCACCTCGCGGACATCTGGGACGCCGAGACGGTCGCGGCCATCGACCCGGAGGACTACTACGACTTCCAGGTCACGCGCCCGCGCGTGACCAACCAGGGCATGGGCCGAGGCATCCACTGGAACACCACGCGGATCCTGCTCGCCTCCCCCGACAGCCTCGGCCGCGACGTCCTGCTCGTCACCGGCATCGAGCCCTCCTTCCGCTGGCGGGCCTTCACCACCGAGATCCTCGACCTCGCCGCGGCCAACGGCGTGGGCACGGTCATCACGCTCGGTGCCCTCCTCGCGGACGTCGCCCACACCCGCCCCATCCCCATCACGTGCTCGACGGACGACGAGGCCACCGCCTACACCTACGAGCTCGAGCCCTCGCGCTACGAGGGGCCGACCGGCATCACCGGCGTCGTGGCCGACGGCGCGACCCAGGCCGAGATGGTCTCCGTCGCCGTCTGGGCGGCGGTGCCGCACTACGCCGCCCAGGTGCCCTGCCCCAAGGCCTCGCTCGCGCTGCTCATCCAGCTCGAGGACCTGCTCGACACCGTCATCGAGCACGGCGACCTCGAGGAGGAGTCCCGCGCGTGGGAGCGCGGGGTCGACGAGCTGGCGAGCACCGACGAGGAGGTCGCCGAGTACGTCTCCGCGCTCGAGAGCGCCCAGGACACCAGCGAGCTGCCGGAGGCGAGCGGGGACGCGATCGCCAAGGAGTTCGAGCGCTACCTGCGCCGCCGCGGCGACGAGACCAACGGGCCGAGCTGACCCCCTTCGCTCGGGTCGAGGTGGTACCGACCGGGTAGACGGTCGGTACCACCTCGAGCCGGCTACAGCCGGATGCCCAGGAGCGCGTCGACCGCACGCGCGAGCTCGCCGGGGGCCGCGCGCACCGTGCCCTCGGCGGCCAGGGACTCGCGGCACCACGCGTCGACGGCCCGCAGCGCGGTGGGCGCGTCGAGGTCGTCGGCCAGGGCCGCACGCACGGCGGCGATCGTCGCGTCCGCGTCGGGCCCACCGTCGGTGGACATCCCCGAGCGCCACAGGTCGAGCCGCTCCTGGCCGGCCGTCAGCACCTCGTCGGTCCACTCCCACTCGCCGCGGTAGTGGTGGTCGAGCAGGACGAGCCGGATCGCCATCGGGTCGACGCCCTCGGTGCGCAGCGTCGAGACGCGCACGAGGTTGCCCTTGGACTTGCTCATCTTCTCGCCGTCGTAGGCGACCATCGCCTGGTGCGCGGTGTGCCGGGCGAAGGGCCGCTCCCCCGTGAGCGCCTCGGCCTGCACCACGGACATCTCGTGGTGAGGGAAGACGAGGTCAGTGCCCCCACCCTGCACGTCCAAGTGGTCACCGAGGTGCTCCATGGCGATGGCCGTGCACTCGATGTGCCAGCCCGGGCGTCCGCGGCCGAGACCGCCTGCCTCCCAGGCCGGCTCGCCGTCGCGCTCCCCGCGCCACAGCAAGGGGTCGAGGGGGTCGCGCTTGCCGGGCCGCTGGGGGTCGCCCCCGCGCTCGGCCGAGTAGGCGAGCATCGTGTCGCGGTCGAGGTGGCTGAGCTCGCCGAGCCCACCGGCCGCCGCGAGGTCGAGGTAGGTGTCACGCGCCCCGTCCTCGACGACCTCGTAGGTCACGCCGCGCTCCACGAGGGCCTGCACCGAGGCGATGATCGTCGGCATCGACTCCATGACACCCATGAAGTGGTCCGGCGGGATGACCCCGAGCGCGGTCATGTCCTCGAGGAAGAGCGCGATCTGCGCCTGCCCGAGCTCGCGCCAGTCGAGGCCGTCGCGGGCCGCGCGCTCGAAGAGCGGGTCGTCGACGTCCGTGACGTTCTGCACGTAGACCACCTCGCGGCCACCGTCACGCAGCGCGCGCCCGACGAGGTCGAAGGTCACGTAGGTCGCGGCGTGGCCCATGTGCGTCGTGTCGTACGGGGTGACACCGCAGACGTAGACCCGCGCGGGACCCTCGGGCTCGACCGGTGCCACGGCCTCCCTGGCGACGTCGTACAGACGAAGGGCGATGGGCTCACCGGGGACAACGGGCAGGGAAGGGGTCGGCCAGGCTCTCACGCGGACAGCCTACGAGGTGCCCGTCACAGCGGCGGCCACGGGATCGAGGGCCAGCCGTGGGTCGGCCCCGGGTGGGTGCCGGTGGCGAGCAGGTCCTCGACCCGCTCGCGCAGGGCGTCCACCTCGAGCGGGGTGAGCAGCAGGCCGAGCTCGGCCCTCACCTCCGGCTCGTCGAGGGCCTCCGTCAGCCGGTGCAGCCGCTCGACGTCCGCCGCCGGGATGGGCTCGCCGGCCCAGCCCCACAGCACGGTCCGCAGCTTGGGGTCGGCGTGCAGCCCGACGCCGTGGTCGATGCCCCACAGCCGTCCGTCGTGCTCGAGGATGTGGCCGCCCTTGCGGTCGGAGTTGTTGAGCACGGCGTCGAGCACGGCCATGGACCGCAGCCGGGGGTCGTCGGGGTGGGAGAGCACGAGGGGGGCTCCCCCTGCGTCCTCGCCCTCCACGACCACGAGGTGCCCGGCGGGGACGTCATCAGGTGGCGTGACCGTGACGGGGCTCGGGCACAGGCTGCTCGCCTCGCCGATCCACCGCTGCACCGAGCCCGGCCCGACGGGCCCGTCCCGCCAGACCGTCTCCGGCACGAGCCCGAAACCACCGAGGTCGTCGATGTGCCAGGCCGCCACCTCGCGGGCGGCCAGGGTGCCGTCGGGGAAGTCCCACAGCTCGCGCTCGCCGTCGACGGGTTTGTAGGCGACGGTGACCGGGGCGACGCCGGGGGCACGGACCTCGGCGACGAGCACGACATTGCTGGCCAGCGGGTGCCGACCGAGGACGACGAGCTCCCCGTCACCGAGCGAAGGGGGCGACGTCACCTCGTCAGCGCTTGTAGCCATTGGCTCGGGGGCAGATGTGGCCGTCCGGGTCGAGCGGACCGCCGCAGAAGGGGCAGGAGGGGCGGCCGGCCCGCACGATCGTCTCGCAGCGACGGGCGAAGGCCCGTGCCTGCGCCGGCGGGAGGGAGACGCGCATCGACTTCCGCTCCCCCGTCGGGCCCTCGTCCTCCGGCTCGTCGGGATCGTGGTCGTGCGCCTCGATGACGACGACGTGACGCTCCTCGTCCCAGGACAGCGCCAACGCGCTCACCCGGAAGTCCTCCGAGATCGGGGTGTCCAGGGGGGCGTTGTCCGCCGCCTCCGCGGCGGCCGCGACCGTGGCCTCGAGACCCGCGACCTGATCGAGCAGCTCTCCGATGCGCTCGGCGAGGATCTGCGCGTGCAGCTTCTCGAGGGAGATCTGCAGACGGCGCGTGCTGTCGCTGGCCTGGAGGAAGAAGGCGCGCTGCCCGGGCGGGCCCACGGTGCCCAGCACGAAGCGCTCCGGGGGGTCGAAGTCGACGACGGTCATGACGTCGACCCTAGTCCCGCTCCGCCCCCGACCGCCGCGTCCCCGCTCGCCGGGGTGTCCCCCTTCGGCCGCGGCGGGGTCAGTACGGAGCTGCCGGTGTCGTTGCTGCGCAGCAGCATCGGCCGCGTCGACGTGTACCGGACGACGGAGATGGACGCCGGGTCGACGTGCAGGCGCTGGAAGTCGTCGAGGGGAGTCGCGACGGCCTCGGCGAGGATCGCCTTGATGACGTCACCGTGGCTCACCGCGGCCCACACGGCGTGCTCGCCGTGCTCGGCCGTCACCGCCGCGTCGATCTCCCGCACCGCCGCGACCGCGCGTGCGGCCATCGCAGCGATCGACTCGCCGGCGTGGGTCTCGCCGTCGGGGAAGGTGGCCTCGCTCGGGCGGTCCTGCACGACCCGCCACAGCGGCTCGACCACGAGGTCCTTGAGCGCGCGGCCGGTCCACGAGCCGTACCGGCACTCGCCGAGGCCCTCGTGGACCTGCGCGGTGAGTCCGTGGGCGGCGAGCAGCGGGTCCGCGGTCTCGCGGCAGCGTTGCAGCGGGCTGGTCGCCAAGTGGACGACGGGGGTCTCCCCCAAGCGCGTCACCAGCCGCTCGGCCTGCTCCCGGCCCGTCTCGTCGAGGGCGACGCCCTCGGTCCACCCCGCGAGGACCCCCTGGGTGTTGGCGGTCGAGCGCCCGTGCCGGATGAGGATGCAGTACGCCACGGCCCCCACCCTAGGCCTCGCCTGACAAGATGCTGCGGTGATCGTCGACCAGGCCCGGTACCGCGACGGGCAGCGCCT
Source organism: Janibacter terrae NBRC 107853 (assembly GCF_001591405.1). Lineage (GTDB taxonomy): Bacteria > Actinomycetota > Actinomycetes > Actinomycetales > Dermatophilaceae > Janibacter > Janibacter terrae. The sequence continues at coordinate 21,834 of NZ_BCUV01000005.1, read as the reverse complement.
GCCCTGCGAGGACATCAGCGACACCCTCGCCGAGATCCGCTCCCGTCGGGGCGGCCTCGTGGCCGGCGAGGACGAGGACTTCCTGTGGATCGGCATGCGGGACCCCTCGAGCGAGAGCTTCGCGCGGGTCTCCGAGGAGCTCGGCCTCCACCCGCTCGCCATCGAGGACTCGGTGACGGGCGACCAGCGGCCCAAGGTCGAGCGCTACGGCGACGGGCACTTCGTCGTGCTGCGGCCCCTGCGATACATCGAGGAGACCTCCGACGTCGAGTCCGGGGAGATCATGGTCTTCATCGGGCCCGACTACATCGTGACGATCCGACGCGGCGAGGCCAGCCCCCTCGCCGGGCTGCGCACCCGTCTCGAGCAGCACGACCGGGAGTCCTTGCGGCACGGCCCGTGGGGCGTCTTCCACGCGATCATCGACTTCGTCGTCGACCAGTACCTCGAGATCGAGGACGAGATCCAGACCGACCTCGACGACATCGAGACGGGGGTCTTCTCACCCGACGACGGCCGGGTGTCGACGGAGGAGATCTACGGGCTCAAGCGCGAGGTGCTCGAGTTCAAGCGGGCGGCCCTGCCCCTGGCGCGACCCCTTTCGCACCTCGTCGGCGCCACCACGCCCCTGCCCACCGAGGAGCTGCGGCTGCGTTTCCGTGACGTCAACGACCACCTGTCGCTCGTCATCGACAACACCGAGTCCCAGGACCGGCTGCTGTCGGACGTGCTGAGCGCCCACCTGGCGCAGGTCGGCGTGCAGCAGAACCAGGACATGCGCAAGATCTCCGCGTGGGCTGCGATGCTCGCCTTCCCCACGATGATCGCCGGCGTGTACGGCATGAACTTCGAGGGCATGCCCGAGCTCTCGGCGACCGCGCTCATCGGCGGCCGGGAGATCCACTACGGCTACCCGATCGCCGTGCTGGTCATGGTGCTCGTGTGCGTCGGGCTGTACCGGCTCTTCCGCCGCTCCGGCTGGCTCTGACCCGGCCGCGGCGCGGCTCCGCTCAGCGGCGCGAGTCCTCCGCGTCGTAGTCCTCGCCGTCCAGGCCCGAGTAGGACTGCTCGTCCTCGTCGTCGTCGTAGTCGTCATCCGACGAGTCGTCGTCCGAGTCGTCATCCTCGTCGTCCTCGTCGTCCTCGTCGACCATGAACTGCTCGTCGACGACCACGAGGGGCGTCATCTCCCCCGTCGCGTCGTGGAGGGCGTCGTCGTAGGCCTCGAAGGCGTCGGCGAGGTCCTCGTAGGCGGCGACGACGGTGGGGTCATCCTCGCCACGGCGCTGGGCCGAGGCCTCGAGGTGACGCTCGAAGGCGGCGATCAGCTGGTTCAGTGCGGGGCGCGGGTCGCTCATGGGCATGACGGTATCCCATGGGTCACAATGACATCGATGCCCGAGTACGAGTTCCGCACCATCCACTTCCCGAGGGGTGCCGCGCGTGCCGCGATCCGTCAGGAGCTGACCGATCACGCCGAGTACGGCCACTGGGAGCTGCACCGCACCGTCGTCTACCTCGACGGGATGCAGAAGGCCTGGTTGCGCCGCAAGATCATCCGCGTGCCGCGTCCGCCGGCGCTGCCCAGCCGCTGAGTCAGCAGTCCTCGACGAGGCGCCACAGCACCCGGGCGCCGAACTCGAGGGACTCCAGCGGGACCCGCTCGTCGATCCCGTGGAACATCGGTGCGAAGTCGAGGTCCGCGGGCAGGCGCAGGGGCGCGAAGCCGTAGCCGGTCACCCCGATCGTCGACAGGGCCTTGTTGTCCGTGCCGCCCGAGAGGCAGTACGGCAGGACCGTCGCCTCCGGGTCCTCGGCGAGGAGGGCGGCGCGCATCCGGTCGACCAGCTCGCCCTCGAAGGGCGCGTCGAGGGAGATGTCCTTGTGGTCGACGACGACCTCGACGTGCTCCCCCGCCAGGTCGCGGATGGTCTGCATGAGCTCGTCCTCGTGGCCCGGCAGGAAGCGGCAGTCGAGAGCGGCGGACGCCGACTGCGGGACGACGTTGTGCTTGTAGCCGGCGTCGAGCATCGTCACGTTGGCCGTGTCCTGGAGCGCACCGCGGACGAATCCCGCTGCGGGACCGATGCGCTCGAGCAGCGCCTCGGCGTCCTCGTCGCTGTACCCGACGCCGGTGAGCTCGGCGAGGCCGTCGAGCAGGCCGCGCACGGAGACGATGAACTCACGGGGCCACTTGTGCGCGTTGATCCGCGAGATGGCCTCGGCGAGATGGACGATCGGGTTGTCGGACGTGGGGACCGAGCCGTGGCCGGCCGTGCCCCTGGCCTCGAGGTGGAGCCAGGCGATGCCCTTCTCCGCGGTCTGGAGGAGGTAGGCGCGGCGAGGCTCTCCCTTCGCGTCCTCGACGGTGACGCTGTACCCGCCGACCTCGCTGATCGCCTCGGTGACGCCCTCGAAGACCTCCGGGTGCTCCCGCACCATGAACTGGCTGCCGAGGACTCCTCCGGCCTCCTCGTCGGCGAAGAAGACGAAGAGGAGGTCGCGCGGCGGGACCGTCCCCGTCCGCGCGAGGTGGCGGACGGTCGCGAGCATCATCGCGACCATGTCCTTCATGTCGACCGCGCCGCGACCCCAGAGGCAGCCGTCGCGTTCCACGCCGTCGAAGGGGGGGACGCTCCAGTCCTCGGCGTTGGCGGGCACGACGTCGAGGTGCCCGTGGATGCACAGGGCGCCCCGGTCGCGGTCGGCGCCGGCGATGCGCACGCTCACGGTGGTGCGGCCGGGCTCGGACTCGAAGACCTGCGGCTCCAGCCCCACCTCGCGCAGCTGCGCGACGACGTAGTCGGCCGCCTCGCGCTCCCCCGGCCCCTCCTGGCCGGGCCCGTGGTTGCTCGTGTCGATGCGCAGCAGGTCGCGGCAGATCCGCACGACCTCCTGCTCGGGCGCGCTGACTTCGCTCATGCCCGCAGGGTAGTGCTCGTGGCGGTGACCGGTGGCCGTGCATACGCGGAGTCGCTCGCCCGCGGATGACCACGCTGTTGCCTCATCGACCCCGCACCGGGAACATCAGCAGCATGGACATGTCCCAGGTCTGGCCGCGCCTCACCACCTCGACCCAGACCTGGCTCATCGAGCACAACGGCGAACCGGTTCCCGGCGACATCTTGAGTGAGATCCTGGCTGTCACCGGGGGCCGGCGAGATCCGCGCTGGTGGGCTGGGGACTCCGTCGAGGGGGAGACCCAGCTGACCGACGAGGCCGTCGACTGGATCGACGAGACCGCCAACGACGAGTAGGAGACAGTCCGCGCGCGGCTTCCGGGAAATGACGGCGTGTCGTTCCACTGTGATGCAACTCATCGAACATATGATCGAGTCATGTCAGTGGGGGACGTGCAGTACCGCGATCGGGGGCTCGTGACGGGCCTGGGGGACGCGGTGCGCGCGCTGCTGTACACGGATGAGTCCACGCTCTGGCAGGCGGCTGACGGGCAGATCACGGACGCGTTGTCGACGATCGGGCAGGCGCGTCAGCTGCTGGAGTCGGCCGAGGTCGCGCTGGTGCGTGAAGGGATGTCCCGGGGCCTGCCGTCGCAGGGGTCGTGGTCGGCGCACGACTGGGTCGGGGTCAGCGAAGGGCGCCGCGCGCCCCGTCCCTCGGCCCAGCACGTCGCGCGGGTGGTGAGGGTCGCGGGCGCTGCAGGGGCGACGGGTGAGGTGACTCAGGCCTTCGAGGCCGGTGACCTGCCGTTGGGCAAGGCCGACCAGCTGGTGCGTTTCCACGAGTCGGTGCGCCGGGTCGCCGATGCGGACCTGCTGCAGGAGGACCTGGGGATCCTGCTGAGGGCCGCCCGTGACGAGGTCATCGCCACCGGCCCGGGAGAGCGGGTCACCGACCGGGTCGGTGGGTTGGACGAGAAGAAGCTGGCCGCCGCGATCACCCAGACCGGGCGGCTGCTGCGCCCGGAGCAGGACCTGGACGACGAGGACGCCGCAGCCAAGGCCGCCCGGTCGCTGACCAAGGCCCCCGGACCGTGCGGGATGACCCGCTACCGCGTCGACCTCGACCCCGAGGGCGCCGCCATCCTCGACGCCGCCCTGGCCGCGTTGTCCGCACCGGTCAAAGGACCCGACGGCGCACCCGACGAGCGCACCCCCACCCGGCGCCGCGCCGACGCGCTGCTGTCGATCATCAGCCGCGGCGTCGCCGCCCCCGAGGGGGTCCCGCGAGCCGACAAGGCCCAGATCCTGGTGACCATCAGCCTCCACGCCCTCTCCGCCGCGCACGGCCGCTGCGCCGCCTGCGGGCAGGACCTGCCCGGCCACGCCCCCGGCGCCACCGGCCAAGCGTTCGGCGGGACAGCGTTCGACCCGCCCACCGGGGGCCACGCCGGTGGCCTGACCGCCACCGGGCAGGTCCTGACCCCCACCACCGTGCGCAAGCTCGCCTGCACCGCCGGGATCATCCCCGCGATCCTGGGCACCGACCACGAACCCCTCGAGCTCGGCCGGGCCACCCGACTGTTCACCCCCGGCCAACGCAAAGCCCTGTGGCTGCGCGACGGCGGCTGCACCTACCCCGGCTGCACCATGCCCCCGCAATGGACCGACGCCCACCACATCACCCACTGGGCCCACGGCGGAGCCACCGACCTGGCCAACGCCGCCCTCCTGTGCGAACGCCACCACACCCACGTCCACCACCACGACCTCACCGCCACCACCACCCCCCACGGCGTCACCTGGCACCTCTAGCTGTAGCGCCCCGCACCCGGCCCCCACGGGCCGGGCCACAGGCACGCCCGCGTGCCCAGGCACGCTCAAGCCCCCCTTCGCTCCGGACACCTACCCACGTCACGTCGGGACGACCAGGGCCGGATGGATGTGCACCGAGACGTTGTCGAGGTTGTGGCAGGTCGAGCGCATGGCGTGCTCGACCTCGTCGGCGATCTGATGGGCTTGGATGACATCGAGGTGGGGGTCGACATGGATGACGGCGTCGGCCTCCATGCGGTGGCCTGTCCAGCGTGCGCGCACCTGCTCGACGTCGCGGACTCCGGGGATTGCTGCTGCTGCGCTGCGGATCTCCTCGATGATCGTCGGCTCGATGCCGTCCATGAGGCGGCGGACGATCACGCGAAGTGAGCTGATGAGCACCCCGGTGATGGCGACGGCGATGAGCAGACCGGCGATGGCGTCGGCGCGCTCGAAGCCGAGGAGGACCCCGACCGCGCCGGCGACCACGGCCAAGGAGGTCCAGCCGTCGGCCCGGGCGTGCTGGCCTTCCGCGATGAGGGCGGCCGACCCGATCCGCCGACCGCTACGGATGCGGTACACCGCCACGGTCTCGTTGCCGATGAAGCCGACGATGCCCGCTGCGAGCACCCAGCCGAGGTGGGTCATCTCCCGTGGGTTCATCAGTGCGTCGACGGACTCCCAGACGATGAGGACGATCGAGGCGGCGATGACGGCGGAGATGAGCAGGCCGACGAGGTCCTCCGCTCGCCGGTAGCCGAAGGGGTACCTGCTGGTGGGAGGGCGTCGGCCGAGCTTGAAGGCGAGGATCAGCGGGATCGTCGTGGCGGCATGGCCGATGTTGTGGATCGTGTCGGCGAGCAGGGCGATCGAACCGGAGAGCCAGACGATGATGATCTGAGCGACTGCGGTGGCCATCATCCCCGCCAGCCCGATCCACGCCGTGCGGATGCCCTCGCGAGCGGACTCCTCGGCTGACTGGATGGCGTCGTTGGCGTCGTGCGCGTGAGGGACGACCGCGTGCTTGACCCGGGCCCACAGACCGTCGTCGTGGCTGTGGTCGCCGTGACCGTGATCGTGGTGGTGCGGGTGCTTGTCGTGCCCAGGCGTGCAAGGGCGTGGCTGGTCGGTCATCGCACGGACTCTCGTGCTCGGGTCGACGCGCCATCAGCGACCCTGTGGTGGCGTGGGACGTCGCTCTGGCCGTGCTCGGCGTGCCTCAGCGCGTCGATCACCATCTGCGCCGCGTGGTCGTCGGCAAGCCGGTAGTGGATGTGCGTGCCGTCGCGCCGGGTCGAGACGATGCGCCCGCGCCGCAGCCGAGCGAGATGCTGCGAGACCCCCGGGGCGCGCCGGTCGAGCCGCTCAGCCATCTCGCCCACCGTCAGCTCCGCGTCGAGGAGCAGGCAGAGGATCCGGACGCGGGTCTCGTCGGCCAGCAACCGGAAGACCTCGACCGCCCCCAGCACCACATCATCGTCCATCTGCATATCTGCGTCCATGCGCACAGAGTACGCCTCTTGTGGGGTGGGGCGACACGACCGAGGGCTGCCCGGCCGGAAAGGGCTTGCGACCTAGACTGTCTGTGTGGATACCGTCGACATGAGGCCCGGCCGCGGCGTGCGGCTGCTCCTGGCCCTCATGTGCGCGATGGTCGTCGCACTCGGCCTTGCCGCGGGACCCAGCGTCGGTCCCCTGGCAGTTGGTCACCACGCGTCGCACCATCACGGTCCGGCGGGCCACAGCCACCACGCGGCCGACGAGGCGCGGCGCGCTCACGCTCGCCGGAAGAAGGGCCACCGGACCGGCGGCGTCCTCGCCCCGCGCCGGCTCCTTGTTCCGTGGGGCCTCGTCACCATGTTCGCCCGGCGCCTTCACCGCGCCGCTCTGAGGCGTGCTGTCGCGAGCAATCCCGTTCGAGCTCGTTCTCCCCTCGATCTCTGCGTGTGCAGGACGTAGACGACTGCGCCTGACCCGTACGACTCGGGGATGCTGCCGTCGCAAGGGCTGTGTCCAGGCGACCGGCGGCGGCGGCACGGCCTGCGGCCAAGACGCATCTGGCCTAGGCCGTGAGCCCTTTCAGCTCATTCACCACGCCACATCGAGCCTCCCGGTCCGGGACGGTCTCGGAGGCACTCGCACACCACTTCTCATCTGGAGCAGCACCATGACTGAGGCGATCACGCCTGCGTCCGCAGCCCCACCCCCGACTGCTTCGTCCCCTCGGCTGGGGGCGATCGACGCAGCTCGGGGCGTGGCACTCGTCGGGATGATGATGATCAACATCCTGACGGTCCGCGCCGACGGCTGGTTCAACAAGCTCTGGACCATCCCACTCGGCCGGGCATCAGTCCTCTTCGTCCTGCTCGCAGGGCTGGGGATGACACTCTTCCTCCGGTCGCGGCAAGGGCAGAGGTCGCGCGCTGTGCTTCTGGGTTGGCGTGCCGCGATCTTCTTTCTCGGTGGCCTGTCCCTGCAGATCCTCACGCCCGCTGTGAGCGTCATCCTCCCGACATACGGCGTGCTCTTCCTCGGAGCACTCTTGTGGCACCGCCTCTCGACCAAGGTCCTCGGCGGCGTCGCGTTGACGATGCTCGTGCTGGGCCCGGTGATCGTCCAGGGACACCAGAACACCGGAGAGCACAAGAGCCGGATGCCGTCTCTGCTCGACAGCCCGGGAGATGTGCTCCACTCGCTCTTCCTGTCGGGCGCCTACCCGATCTTGGTCTGGGTCGTCCCCTTCCTCGTGGGGATGCTCCTCGCACGCCAGGATCTTCGATCACGCGAACTTCATCTCCGCCTGATCCGGTGGGGGGCAACAGCTGCTGTGCTCGCCTTCGTCGCGGGGCAGATCACCACCGCAGCCCTGGGCACGGAGCTCGAGTCGGGCTGGCCCCGCCTGCTCACCGGTACGGCTCACAGCCAGATGCCGCTGTGGCTGATCTCGAGCGTCGGCAGTGCGGTCTTCGTCCTCGGAGTCCTGCTGTGGGCCTGGCCCAGGCTTCATCGAGCGGCTCGTCCGCTCGCCGACCTCGGGCGTCTGGCCTTCACCTTCTACGTCGCTCACTTCCTCGTGATCGCCGCCCTGGGAGGTCGCATCGACGTCCGCGTCGTCGGGGTGCCGATCACGGTGGGCCTGGTTCTCGTCTTCGGCATCTTCGCCACGGTGTGGGTGCGTCGGCTGGGCATCGGCCCCTTGGAAAGAGCCCTCCGGGCCAGCTGGCTCGACAAGATCGTCAAAGGAGCAGCATGACCACTCCCTCGCCCGCCCCACGACCACTCCCCACACGTCGTCAGGTGCTCACCGGCGCCGTGGGGATCACTCTCCTCGCGGGGTGCACCGACGCGTCCACCCCGCAACCGCCCCGCGCGACCTCGAGCTCTGCCACGTCCGAGCGCCCAGCGCTGGGAGCTTTCGGCGCCAGCACCGGCCACCCGCTCGCCACCGACGCGGCCATGGGCGTGCTCCGTGGCGGCGGCAACGCCGTCGACGCAGCCATCGCGGCGGCTTTCGCCGACGCCGTGATGCAACCGGCCTCCTCCGGGATCGGCGGCGGTGGCGTGAGCATCGTCGCGCGGGACGGCACGAACGCCAACCACGACTACCGCGAGGTCGTCCCGACATCTGGGGTGGTGCCCGCCAGCGGCGTAGGGGTTCCCGGCTTCGTCGCCGGCATGGCCGACCTCCACGATCGGTACGGCACCGTGGACTGGGCCCGCCTCCTGGACCCGGCGATCACCCTTGCCGAGGACGGGGGGCCCGTGTCGCGGTACCTGGCCGACATCCTGGCCCGCCCTGGTGGGCGTCGGGTGGTGCAAGGTCTCGAGCACTTCCACCGTCAGGACGGCGGCGTGCTGCGACGGGGCGACATGCTGGTGCAGAAGGACCTCGCCAGCACCATGAGACGCATCGCGAAGGAAGGCGCTGACACGGTCTACCGCGGTGACCTCGCCCAGCAGCTGACGCAGGTGCCCGGGCTGGACGCACGCACCCTCCGGGACTACGAGGTCCAGCACGGGGAGCCCGCCACCGGGCCGCTGGGCGACTACACCTTTCTCTCGGGCGCCCCGGCCCTGCCCGGTGGCGCCATCATCCAGATGGCGCAGATCGCGGAGGCCCTGGGGATCGGTGAGGTGGACGCCGACTCGCCCGAGTTCATCGACATCCAGTCCCGGGCCTGGCAGGTGGCAGAGCGCTCCGTGCACCGCTGGTTCGGGGATCCGGACTTCGTCGACGTGCCCCTGGATCGGCTCACCGACCCCAAGCGCAACACCGCTCTCGCCAAGGGGCTCGGTGGCCGACCCAGGGTCGGTGTCACTCGACGCAGCAGCGGAGACCCGAACACGACACACATCTCGGTCATCGATGGTGACGGCATGGCGATCTCGATGACCAACACGATCACCAGCTACTGGGGTTCAGGGACCTACCTTGGCGGGTTCTTCCTCAACGACCAGCTCGGGCGGTTCGCGCTCATCGGTGACGGCAGGGCCAACCGGCCGCAGGCTGGACGACGCTCAGTCACCTGGAGCTCGCCGTCGATGGTCCTGGACGGCCAGGGGCGACCGGCGCTGGTCATCGGTGCCCCGGGCGGGAGCCAGATCCCCAACACCACGGCGACAGTCGTCCTGCGGTGGGCACTGCACGGAGAGCCGCTCGACATCGCCATCCCCGCACCCCGATTCAAGCTCGATGGCCAGGTCCTGCGGCTCGAGTCGGGGAGGCATGAACCCGCACTCCAGGAGATGGGGTACCGAACCCAGGTGATGCCACGGTCCTACCGCGCGTCATGGGGTTCGGTCCAGGCCCTCGCGGTGGACTGGGCGAAGCGCACGGTCACGGGTGTCGCGGACACACGCCGATCCGCCGGTGTCGAGGTGTCCGGATGAACGATCTGCCGGTGCACGTCCACGGGCGGCGGCAGCACCCGACGTGGACGCAGAGGTGCTTGTCCTGAGCTGTCGGCTCCCATGGTGTCGACGAAACCCCTGCGCGGCCCTGAGCGCCGTGACCTCAGCCAGTTCCTCGGTCGTGATGCCCTGGCGCGCTGACCGCCGGCGCTCCGGGACTGGACCCACCGGCGCTGCTGGGTCACGCCAGCCGCAGCGGCCGTCAGCGGCGAGTACTCGCCCTGGTGATCCTGGGCGCGTCCATCGACCCGCTCGGCACGCCCACAGCGCAGGAGCATCGTCTGAACAGCACGAAACCTCGGTCAGATCCCTGATCCGACCGAGGTTTCGTGAACCCACGCTCACAACTTCGTAAACGATTCATCTGTGTCCGAGGGGGGACTTGAACCCCCATGCCCTAATACGGGCACTAGCACCTCAAGCTAGCGCGTCTGCCAATTCCGCCACCCGGACGAGTGGTGCATTCCGGTGGCTGGGGGCCACCGGGGCAACGACGTGAAACTTTACACGCGGATGACCGGAGTGCGAAATCCGGTCGGGCGGCGAGTTCCTGCGACCTCGTGCGCCGCTCACCCGGGTGTCTGCGCTGCCTCCTCCGCGGCCCCGACGTAGAGGCAGAATGGGTGGCCCGAAGGGTCGATGATGACGCGCACGCCGAGCTGGGGCTGGTGCTCCGCGACCTGCCCGCCGAGCCGCTGGGCGGCGGCCACAGCGGCATCGAGATCGGAGACCTCGATGTCGAGGTGCATCTGCATCTGCTGCTCCCCCGGCTGGGCCGGCCAGGCCGGCGGGGTGTGCTCACGCTCGAGCTGGAAACCGAGGTAGACCTTGCCCTGGTCCGGTGCGATGGTCGCCCAGTCCTCCTCGTCGGAGTGGATGCGCCACCCGAGGACCTCGGCGTAGAACCGCGCCAGTCCCCTCGGGTCGGGGGTGCCGAGCACGGTGCCGAGGTAGTCGTGAGGCGGTCGTCGTCCGGGCAGCATGCGCTCCAGACTGCGCGAATCGACCGTCAGAAGCCAGTCGGGGGCCTACTGTGGGCCCGTGCTCGAGACCGTCACCGCGACCCGATTCGCCGTACCGCTGCGCGAAGGGGGCTCCCTCCCAGGGCTCGTCGAGGCCGACGACCTCGGCATGTACGTCGTCAAGTTCCGCGGCGCCGGGCAGGGCGTCAAGGTCCTGGTCGCCGAGGTCGTCGTCGGTGAGATCGCCCGCGTGCTGGGCATCCCCGTCCCCCGCCTCGCCGTCGTCGACCTCCCGCGCGACATCGCCCGCTACGAGGCCGACGAAGAGGTCCAGGACCTCCTCACCGCCTCCCTCGGCACCAACCTCGGGCTCGACTACCTGCCCGGGTCCTTCGGGTACGACGGCAGCCGACCGGCCACCCCGGAGCAGGCGGCGCCGATCATCTGGCTCGATGCGTTCACCGCCAACATCGACCGGACGTGGGCCAACCCCAATCTCCTGGTGTGGGGCGGCCGGCCGTGGGTCATCGACCACGGGGCCGCGCTGTACTTCCACCACGCGTGGGCGCGACGGGCACCTGATGCCCAGCGCTTCGCCGAGCAGCGCTTCGACGCCTCGGACCACGTCCTCGGCGACCTCGTCGACGACGTGCGCCCAGCCCACGAGGACCTCGCCGCACGGCTCGACGACTCCACGCTCGCCGGTGTCCTCGACCTCGTCCCCGACGAGTGGCTCGAGACCACCGAGCAGCTCGTGACCCCGACCGACACCCGCCGGGCCTATCTCGAGCACCTGGTCGCCCGACGTGACCAGCCGGCTGCGTGGCTCCCCGGAGGTGCCCGATGACCCGCCTGCCCTACCAGTACGTCGTGCTCCGCTGCGTGCCCCGCGCGGAGCGCGAGGAGTTCATCAACGTCGGGATCGTCCTGCACAGCCAGGCCGGCGAGCACCTCGAAGCGGCCTTCGCCGTCGACCCCGACCGCCTGCGGGCCTTCGCCCCGGACCTCGACCTCGACGAGCTGGACGCCGCGCTGCGGACCGTCTGCGACGTCGCCGCAGGGCACGAAGGGGGCGGACGCCCACGCCTCGGGGACGACGGGCGACGGTTCGGCTGGCTGAGTGCCCCGCGCTCGACGGTCGTGCGGGCGGGGCCGGTGCACAGCGGCCTCACCGACGACCCGGCGGCGGAGGTGCAGCGGCTCCTCGACCGCCTCGTGCGGTGAGCGGTTGACGCACGACGCGCACGTCCTAGGGTCGGGGTCATGGACCTCACCCGACCCACTGCACCAGCCCCCTACGACCTGCTCCCGGAGACGACCCCCTTCGAGGTGACGAGCGAGAGCTTCACCGACGGCGGCGAGCTCGCCGAGGCCCAGGTCTTCGACGACTGGGGCTTCTCCGGCGGCAACCGCAGCCCCCAGCTCAGCTGGAGCGGCGCACCCGAGGGCACGAAGTCCTTCGCCGTCTCCTGCTTCGACCCCGACGCCCCGACGCCCGCGGGGTTCTGGCACTGGACGGTCGTCGGCCTCCCCGCCGACACCACGTCCCTGCCCGAGGGCGCCGGCGCCGAGGGCGGGGCGCAGCTGCCCGAGGGCGCCTTCATGACGGCCACGGACTACGGAACGAAGGCCTTCGGCGGCGCGGCTCCACCGAAGGGCGACGGCCCCCACCGGTACGTCTTCGCCGTGCACGCGCTCGACACCGACGATCTCGGCATCGACGACTCGGTCAGCTGCACGGTCGCGGCCTTCACCTACCTCCAGCACACGCTCGGCCGCGCGGTGATGACCGGGCTCTACACGGCCTGACCGGCCTCAGCGCACCCGCAGCTCCCACGCCGCGACGGCACCGGCCGCCGCGACGTTCAGCGAGTCCACCCCACCGGCCATCGGGATGGTGACCGTGACGTCCACGCGGCCGAGAGTGCGACGGGCCAGCCCGTCCCCCTCGGTCCCGAGGACGAGGGCGAGCCGCTCGGGAGCGTCGGCGGCGAGCTCGTCGAGCCCCACGGCATCGTCCGCCAGGGCCAGCGCCGCGACCGTGAACCCGGCGGCACGCAGGTCCTCGATCCCCGCGGGCCACGGCTCGACGCGGGTCCACGGCACCTGGAAGACCGTCCCCATCGAGACCCGGATCGCCCTGCGGTACAGCGGGTCCGCGCACCGGCGGGTGACGAGGACCGCGTCGGTCCCGAGCGCGGCGGCGGAGCGGAAGATCGCGCCGACGTTGGTGTGGTCGACGACGTCCTCGATGACGAGCACCCGGCGGGCCCCGTCGAGGACCTCGGCGAGCGAAGGGAGCTCCGGCCGGTGCATCGAGGCCAGCGCCCCGCGGTGCAGGTTGTACCCGGTGATGCCCTCGATGACCTCGGCCGTCCCGGTGTAGACCGGCACGCCGTCCGCCTCGGCCTGCTCGACGACGTCAGCGAGGTCGGTGAGCCAGCGCTCCCCCATGAGCAGCGCCCGCGGCCGGTGGCCGGCGGCCAGGGCCCGACGGATGACCTTCTCGCTCTCGGCGAGGTAGAGCCCGCCCTCGGGCTCGAGGACGCGCCGCAGCTTGACGTCGGTGAGCCCGGCGAAGTCCCGCAGTCGCTCGTCGGTCGGGTCGGTGATGAGGATCGCCACAGGCGAAGGCTAGATCAGGGCCCGGGCGATGACGCTCACGCTCGCGACGATGCAGAAGGCGAGGACCCCCCTTCGCACCGCCTCCGCCGGCATCCGGCGACGCAGCGGTCCCGCGAGGAGGTGGCCGACGACGACGAAGGGGATCCACAGCAGCCCGGTGCGCAGCTGCTCCCACGTCACCTGCCCGGCCAGGGCCAGCCCGCCGATCCCCATCGTCGAACCGGCGATGAAGAAGACGGCCAGCGTCGAGCGCAGCCGGTCGGGCGGCTCGTGACGCAGGACGAGCGCGAGGAAGGGCCCGCCGATCGAGGCGGCCGTCCCGGAGACGCCGCTGATGGCGCCCGCGGCCATCGCGCTCCCCCGCGTCAGCCGGATCTCGATGGCGACGACGGACGCGACCACGGTGACGAGGATGAGCACGCCGACGGCGAGGGCGATGGCGTCCGGGGAGGTCGACGCCACGACGAGCACGCCGATCGGGGTCGCGACCACGCGGGCGACCACCGCCCAGCCGAGCGGCCGCCACGCGATGTCCCGCGGGCCGGTCGCGAGCTGCACGACGGGCAGGACGAAGGTGCACACGAGCAGGGCGACCGGCATGAGCTCCGGTCGCAGGACGACGACGAAGGGGGCCGACACGACGGCGACCCCGAAGCCGATGGAGGACTGGACGAAGGAGCCGCAGAGGACGACCAGGCCCAGGGCCAGGACGGTGGGGTCGAGCCAGCCCGTCACGGGAAGAACACGAACTTCACGAGGCCGGCGACACCGACGACGACGATGACCGCGCGCAGGGCGTTGGGCGGCAGCCGCCGGCCGTACCGCGCGCCGAGCACGCCACCCACGAGGGCGCCGGTACCGACGAGGCCCGCGATCCGCCAGTCGACGAGCTCGGGCGCGGTGACGATGAAGACGAGCGAGCCGACGGCGTTGACGATCATCCCGAGCACGTTCTTGAGGCCGTTGAGCGTCTGGAGGGGCTCGGTCGACAGGGCCGAGAGCAGCCCGATGAGGATGACCCCCTGGGCGGCGCCGAAGTAGCCGCCGTAGACGCCGGCGACGAGGACGCCGGCCATGAGGGCGACGAGGTGACCCCTCGGCATCCGTCCACCGTCGTGGTGGTGCCGCTTGGACCAGGCCTGCAGCCTCGGTCCGGCGATGACGAGGACGATGCCGATCCCGATGAGCACCGGGACGATCGCCTCGAAGGCCTCGGGCGGCAGCCACAGCAGCAGCAGGGCACCCAGCACCGCGCCGAGGACGGACATGGGCACCAGCTGGGCGACCCGCTTGCCCATCCCCCGCAGCTCGGGGAGGTACCCGATGGACCCGCTCACGCCGCCGGCGACGAGGCCGACGGAGTTGGAGACGTTGGCCGTCACGGCGGGCGTCCCGAGCGCGAGCAGCACCGGGAAGGTCACGAGCGTGCCCGACCCGACGAGGGTGTTGATCCCACCGGCCCACACTCCCGCGAGGACCACGGCACCCATCTCGACCCACGACACCCGGCCACCCTAGAGGGGCGGTGCAGGGCGTCGTGCGGTGGGTTCTGGAGCACGGATCAGCGCGTGGTGTCGGGACCCTCCACCGGTGCCGTCGGGTCCTCGGGGGACTCCGGCGGGACGGGCGCCTGGGGCAACCGGACGCCGGGGCCCTGGGCGGGCTGGACCCGTGAGGCCGGGGTCGCGTGCTCGGTCGCCTCGCGGCTGGCCTGGCCGGCCTGGCCGCGTGCCTCGGCGAGCGCCTGCGCAGGGTCCTCGAGCGTGGTCTCCCCGAAGGCATTGCCCTCCTCCGGGCCCGGGTCGACCCAGTCCTCCGCGTCGAGCCCGCCGTCGGGGCCCCCGTCGGACTGGCCCAGCGCTCCCCCGATGCCCCGCAGGGCGTCGGTGAGCTCGCTCGGGATGATCCACATCTTGTTGCTGTCTCCCTGGGCGATCTGCGGGAGGACCTGCAGGTACTGATAGGCGAGCAGCTTCTGCGTCGGCTTGCCGCGGTGGATGGCGTCGAAGACCTGCTTGATGGCCCGGGACTGGCCCTGCGCCTCCAGGACACGCGCCTGGGCCGAGCCCTCGGCCCGCAGGATCTGCGCCTGCTTCTCCCCCTCCGCGGTGAGGATCTGCGACTGCTTGAAGCCCTCCGCGTTGAGGATGGCCGCGCGCCGGTCCCGCTCGGCCTTCATCTGCTTCTCCATCGACTCCTGGATCGACATCGGCGGGTCGATCGCCTTGAGCTCGACGCGGTTGACGCGGATGCCCCAGCGACCGGTCGCCTCGTCGAGCGCGCCGCGCAGCTGGCCGTTGATCTGGTCGCGGCTGGTGAGCGTCTGCTCGAGGTCGAGCGAGCCGATGACATTGCGCAGCGTCGTGACGGTGAGCTGCTCGATGCCCTGGATGAAGTTGGCGATCTCGTACACGGCGCTCTTGGCGTCGATCACCGTGTAGTAGATGACCGTGTCGATGTTGACGACGAGGTTGTCCGAGGTGATGACCGGCTGCGGCGGGAAGCTCACGACCTGCTCGCGCAGGTCGATGCTTGCGCGCACCTTGTCGACGAAGGGCACGAGGATGTGGATGCCGCCCTCGAGGGTGCGGCTGTAGCGGCCCAGCCGCTCGATGATGAGCGCGGTCTGCTGCGGCACGATGCGCACCGTCTTGAAGAGGATGACGAGCGCGAAGACGAGCAGCGCCGCCAGGAAGATCAGGATGCCGCTGGGCATGTCGGTCCTTTCGTCGGGTGGGACGCTCTGCGTGCCTTCACGCGATGGGTGCTCGGGTGACGATGGCGGTCGCGCCGTCGATGGACACGACCCGGACCTCCTCGCCGGGCTCGCAGGGCGCCTGCCCGGGGGGCACCCGGGCGCTCCAGGTCTCACCGGCGAGACGGACGCGTCCG
This sequence comes from Janibacter terrae NBRC 107853, assembly GCF_001591405.1. Taxonomy (GTDB): domain Bacteria; phylum Actinomycetota; class Actinomycetes; order Actinomycetales; family Dermatophilaceae; genus Janibacter; species Janibacter terrae. Next base: position 5,729 of record NZ_BCUV01000005.1, on the reverse strand, counting down.
TCGGTGTCGGTCACCGTCTCGAGGACGCGGGCGGTGCGCCCCGCGAGCGCGCGGGAGCCGATGTCCTTGGAGGCCGCGGGGTCGGTGAACTGACGTTGGACGATCGGGCGCACGACGGCGATCAGGAGGAGCGCGACGACGACGGCCAGGACGATCTGCACGGCGAGCGGCGCCCCGAGCGCGGCGGCCAGGGCACCGACGAGCGCACCACCGGTGAGCATGACGAAGACGAAGTCGACCGTGGCCGCCTCGATCGCGATGAGGACGAGGGCCAGACCCATCCAGACCAGCCAGAGGTTGTCTCCCAGGAAGTCCACGTCATCCCCCTTCGTCGCGTCGTGCCCTCATCATGCCCTGTCGCTCACTGGGTGCGGGCGCGTGCGGACCACCTGTTGCCGTGCTGCTCCAGGACGAGGTCGACCCCGAAGGTCTGCGACAGGTTGGCCTCCGTCAGGGTGATCTCGATCGGTCCCTGCGCGACGACCTCGCCCTCGCGGAGCAGGAGCACGTCGGTGAAGTGCGGCGGGATCTCCTCGACGTGGTGCGTGACCATGACGAGTGCCGGTGCCTCGAGGTCGCCGGCGATGACGCCCAGCCGGTGCACGAGGTCCTCGCGACCACCGAGGTCGAGACCCGCGGCCGGCTCGTCGAGGAGCATCAGCTCCGGGTCGGTCATGAGCGCGCGGGCGATCTGCACGCGCTTGCGCTCTCCCTCCGAGAGGGTGCCGTAGGTCCGGTCGACGAGGTGCCCGGCGCCGAGGGCGTCGAGCAGCTCACGGGCCCGCTCGTGGTCCAGGCCGTCGTACGACTCCCGCCACCGGCCGACGACCCCCCAGGAGGCGGTCACGACGACGTCCGCGACGCGCTCGTCGCCCGGGATGCGCTCGGCCAGCGAGGCGGACGCCAGGCCGATGCGCGGACGCAGCTCGAAGACGTCGACGGCGCCCAGGACCTCCCCGAGGATCCCGACGACGCCGCGGGTCGGGTGCATGCGGGCCGAGGCCAGCTGGAGCAGCGTCGTCTTGCCGGCACCGTTGGGGCCGAGGACCACCCAGCGCTGGCCCTCCTCGACCTCCCAGTCGATGTCGCTGAGGAGGGTCGTCTCCCCGCGCACGACGGTGGCTCCGGCCAGGGCGAGGACGTCACTCATGCTCCGACCCTAACCGCCGCGAACTACCATCTGACAGATGCCCGAGCTGCCCGCCTCCGTCCGTGTCGCCCTGTGGGTCACGCACGCGTGGTCCGTCGGCTCGAGCCCTGCCCGCGCGGTCGAGCGGGCCCTGCCCGACGTCGACCACACCGAGGGGCTCCTCGAGCAGGTCGGCCTCTGGCACGACCTCGGGGAGGGAGCGCTCCTCGTCGCGCTCCCCGGCCCCGGTGACCTCGCCGGGCTCCCCCGCTGCGGACCGGTGGCCGCGGATGCCGCCACCGTGGCCGGCGAGGCGCTCTACGTCGCCGGCATCGGCGGGATGCTCGTGCCGACGGTCTCGACCTACGGCTCGGCCGGCGCCCGGGGCCTGCGCATCGACTGGATGGCCCACGACGCCGACCCCGTGCCGCCGCACCGCGTCGAGGCCCTCGAGCTGTCCCAGCTGGAGCGCCACCTGCGGCGCCAGCTGCTCGAGTCGGTCACCGAGCTCGACGAGATCGGCGGCACCCCGTGGTCCGACGACCTCTCCCGCGACCTCGTCGACGAACGCCTCGGCACCGACTGGGCCCTGCCGGACGCCCTGCCGGACCGGGCGCGCCGGGTCATCGGCCTCGCCGGGACCGTCGCCGTCGCGACCGAGCTGGGGCTGCAGGCGTCGGGGGCCGTCACGGCCGCGCACGACAACGCGCGCTCCGCCGCCCTTCGCCGACTGGCCCGGGAGTGCGAGCGGACGCTCGCCGACGCGACCAACGCGGCCTGCGCCCAGCTGGCCGGGTGGGTGCCGAGCCGGTGACCCGCCGGCTGCGGACCGGCCGGATGACGCTCGTGCCGGCGACCGCGGCGCACCTCCCCTTCCTCGTCGAGCTCGACGCCGACCCCGAGGTCATGCGACACCTCACCGGTCGGGCGCGGACCGCCCGGGAGGCCAGGGAGTACTGGGCCCCGCGGCTGCCCGGCCCGATGTGGGTCGGGTACGTCGATGGGCGTCCCGTGGGGTGGTGGGCCCTGTGGCCGCGCGAAGGGGGGACCGCCGAGCTCGGCTACCGGCTCGCCCGGCGCGCGTGGCGGCAGGGCCTGGCCGTGGAGGGCTCCCGGGCCGTGCTGGACGACGGCTTCGCCGACCCCGCGCTGCGACTCGTGCGTGCCGAGACGATGTACGTCAACGCCGGGTCACGGGGCGTGATGCGTCGCCTCGGGATGCGGGAGGTGCGCGTCGAGGTCCGTCACTGGCCGGACCCGCTGCCCGGCGCGGAGCTCGGCGAGGTCGTCGCCGAGATGACCCGTCAGGAGTGGCCGAGCACGGCAGAGTAGACCTCGAGGGTGCGTTCGCCGATGCTGCCCCACGAGAAGTGCTCGACCGCCCGCTGCCGGCCGGCGCGACCCCGCTCGGCGGCACGGGCCGGGTCGGAGAGGGCGTCCGTGAGGGCGGCGGCGAGGTCGCTCTCGAAGCGGTCGGCGTCGACGGGCGCCCCGGTCCCGTCCTGGACCTGCTCGATCGGGACCAGCCACCCGGTCCCCCCGTCGACGACGACCTCCGGGATCCCGCCCGTGGCCGTCGCGACGACGGGCAGCCCGCACGCCATCGCCTCGAGGTTGACGATGCCGAGCGGCTCGTAGACGGACGGGCAGGCGAAGACCGCGCCGGCCGTGAGCAGCGCGATGACCTCGGCCCGGGGGAGCATCTCGCGGATCCACACGACCCCGTCGCGCGACGCGCGCAGGTCGCTCATCAGCGCCTCGACCTCGGCGAGGATCTCGGGGGTGTCCGGCGCACCCGCGCACAGCACGAGCTGGACCTCGGGCGGCAGCTCGCGAGCCGCGCGCAGGAGGTGGGGCAGGCCCTTCTGCCGGGTGATCCGGCCGACGAAGACGACCGACGGACGGTCGGGGTCGACCCCGTGGCGTCGCACGACCTCCTCGTCGGGCTGCGCCCGCCACAGCTGCGCGTCGATCCCGTTGTGCACGACGTGGACCCGCTCGGGGTCGATCGAGGGGTAGCTGCGCAGGATGTCGGCCCGCATGCCGTGGCTGACGGCGATGACCCCGGCTGCCGCCTCGTAGGCGGTGCGCTCCACCCACGACGAGAGGGCATAGCCGCCGCCGAGCTGCTCGGCCTTCCACGGGCGCAGCGGCTCGAGGCTGTGCGCCGAGACGACGTGCGGCACGCCGTGCAGCAGGGAGGCGGTGTGGCCGGCGAAGTTGGCGTACCAGGTGTGGCTGTGCACGAGGTCCGCTCCCCCGCAGTCCGCCGCCATCGCCAGGTCGACGCCCATCGTCGTCAGGGCGGGGTTGGCCCCCACGAGGCCGGGCGGGTCGGCGTACCCGGTCGTCCCCCCTTCGTCCCTGGGGTCGCCGAAGCAGCGCACGCGCACGTCGATGTCACCCCGCTCACGCAGGGCGCGGGTCAGCTCCGCGACGTGGACCCCGGCACCGCCGTAGACCGCCGGGGGGTACTCCTTGGACAAGATGTCGACGCGCACCCGCCCAGCGTAGGCCCGGAGGGACTAGGTTCGGCGGTGGAGCGAAGGGAGCACCGCATGGTCAAGCGTGGTCAGCCCAAGGTCCTGGCGATCGTCCTCGCCGGGGGCGAGGGCAAGCGCCTCATGCCCCTCACCGCGGACCGGGCGAAACCGGCCGTCCCCTTCGGGGGGATCTACCGCCTCGTCGACTTCGCGCTGAGCAATGTCGTCAACTCCGGGTACCCGAGGGTCATCGTCCTGACCCAGTACAAGTCGCACAGCCTCGACCGGCACGTGAGCCAGGCCTGGAACCTCGCCTCGCCGCTCGGTCACTACGTGGCCGCGGTCCCGGCGCAGCAACGTCGCGGCAAGAGCTGGTACACCGGCAGCGCGGACGCGATCTACCAGTCGCTCAACGCCATCACCGACGAGCGGCCCCATCTCGTCGTCGTCGTCGGCGCCGACCACGTGTACCGCATGGACTTCTCCCTCATGGTCGAGCAGCACCTGGACACGGATGCCGCGTGCACCGTCGCGGCGATCCGCCAACCGATCGCCATGTCCGACCAGTTCGGCGTGATGGAGGTCGGCGCCGACGGGCGCCGCATCACCGCCTTCCGCGAGAAGCCGACCGACCCGCAGGGACTGCCGGACGCGCCGCACGAGATCTTCGCGTCGATGGGCAACTACGTCTTCAGCACCGAGGCGCTCATGGACGCCGTGACCTCGGACTCCAACCACGGCGGCAGCAAGCACGACATGGGCGGGGACATCATCCCCTCCTTCGTCGCCCAGGAGCGCGCCTACGCCTACGACTTCGCGGACAACGTCGTCCCCGGGTCCACCGACCGCGACCGGGGGTACTGGCGGGACGTGGGCACGCTCGACAGCTACTTCGATGCCCACCTCGACCTGACCTCGATCCATCCGGTCTTCAACCTCTACAACTACGACTGGCCGATCAACACCCTGCACGGCACCTACCCCCCGGCGAAGTTCGTCCACGGTGACGGCGAGCGGGCGGGTGGGGCCACGAACTCACTCGTCTCCCCGGGGGTGGTCGTCTCCGGTGGGCACGTGGACAACTCCGTCCTCTCCCCCGGGGTCTTCGTGCACAGCTACAGCCAGGTCCTCGACAGCGTCCTGCTCGACGGGGTCGACGTGGGGCGCCACGCCCAGCTGCGGCGCGTCATCATCGACAAGGGCGTGCGCCTGCCCGAGGGGATCCGGATCGGGCACGACCGCGAGGAGGACCGCGCCCGAGGGCTGCTCGTCACCGAGTCCGGGATCACGGTGGTCGGCAAGGGCCACGTCTTCGACCACTCCTAGACTGCGGGGCATGCCACGCACCCTCCCCGGCGACGGTCCGCTCGCCCTGGTCATGGACGTCGACAGCACCCTCATCCGGGACGAGGTGATCGAGCTCCTCGCGGAGCACGCGGGGACACGCGAGGAGGTCGCCGCCGTCACCGAGGCGGCGATGCGGGGCGAGCTGGACTTCGCGCAGAGCCTGCACGCGCGGGTCGCGACCCTCGAGGGCCTGCCCGTGGAGGTGCTCGACCGGGTCCGCAGCGCCGTGCGCCTCACCCCGGGCGCACGCACGCTCGTCACGACCCTCACCGAGGCCGGTCACACGGTCGGGATCGTCTCGGGCGGATTCACCGAGGTCGTCGACGACCTCGCCCGTGAGCTCGGCATCCCGTCGGTCCGTGCGAACCAGCTCGAGGTCGTCGACGGGCACCTCACCGGCCGCGTGCTCGGCGACGTCGTGGACCGCGCGGCCAAGGCCGAGTTCGTCATCCGCCTCGCCGCCAGTGCCGGCATCGACATGGACCGCACCGTGGCCGTCGGGGACGGCGCCAACGACCTGGACATGATGGCGGCCGCGCACCTCGGCATCGCCTTCTGCGCCAAGCCCGCGGTCCGCGAGCAGGCCGACGTCGCGATCGACGAGCCGGACCTACGTCTCGTCCTCGACGTCCTCGGCATCGACCCGCTTCCGCAGGCCGACGACGAAGGGGGCCACCCGCTCGCCTGAGCGCCCTTCGAGACGGTCGCTTCGCGACCTCCTCAGGGAGCGGGGCGCGGGGGCGCGGGGGCGCGGGGCGCGGGGGCGCGGA
>NZ_BCUV01000004.1 GCF_001591405.1 Janibacter terrae NBRC 107853 | reverse complement strand
CGGGGGCGCGGAGCGGGGGCGGAGCGGAGCGCGTGGAGCGGAGCGCGGGGGCGCGGGGCGCGGGGCGCGGGGCGGGAAGGCGGTCGAGCCTCAGATGCCCATCGCGTGGACGCCGCCGTCCACGTGCAGGATCTCGCCGGTCGTGGCGGGGAACCAGTCGGACAGCAGCATCGTGCAGGCCTTCGCGGTCGGTACCGGGTCGTTGACGTCCCAGCCCATCGGTGCGCGGCCGTCCCAGGACTCCTCGAACTGCTCGAAGCCGGGGATCGACTTCGCGGCGGTCGTGCGGATCGGGCCGGCGGCGACGAGGTTGCAGCGGACCCCCTTCGGCCCGAGGTCACGCGCGAGGTAGCGGTTGGTCGACTCGAAGGCGGCCTTGGCCACGCCCATCCAGTCGTAGACCGGCCAGGCGAAGCTCGCGTCGAAGGTCAGGCCCACGACGGAGCCACCCTCGGTCATCCGCGGCAGCGCGGCGACGGCCAGGGCCTTGAGCGAGTACGCCGACACGTGGACCGCGGTCGAGACGTCCTCCCACGACGCGTCGAGGAAGTTGAAGGCCCCCTCGGGCGCGAAGCCGATGGAGTGCAGGACGCCGTCGAGGCGCTCGGCGTGCTCACCGATGCGGTCGGCGAGGGCGGCGAGGTCCTCCTCGCTCGTCACGTCGAGCTCGATGACGGGCGCCTCCTGCGGGAGCCGCTTGGCGATGGTCCTGGTGATCTTCATCGTCCGGCCGAAGCTCGTGAGGATGACCTGCGCGCCCTGCTCCTGCGCGAGCTTGGCGACGTGGAAGGCGATCGACGACTCCATGAGGACGCCGGTGATGAGGAAGGTCTTGCCGGTGAGCATCTGCTGGTGCCTTTCGTGCTGCGCGGAGGATGGGCTGTTGGGGCTCACTCAGTGGCCCATGCCGAGGCCACCGTCGACGGGGATGACCGCGCCGGAGATGTAGGACGCCTCGTCGGAGGCGAGGAAGGCGACGGCGGCGGCGATCTCGTCGCCCTGGCCGTAGCGACGTGCGGGGATGGCGCTCTGGTACTCGGCGCGGGTCTTCTCGGGCAGCTCGGCCGTCATGTCGGTCTCGATGAAGCCAGGGGCGACGACGTTGGCGGTGATCCCTCGGGCGCCGAGCTCGCGGGTCATCGAGCGCGCCATGCCGACGAGGCCCGCCTTGGAGGCGGCGTAGTTGGTCTGGCCCGGCGACCCGTAGAGCCCGACGACGCTGGAGATCATGATGACCCGACCGAAGCGGGCCTTGACCATGGCGGTCGCGGCCCGGCGGACGCACCGGAAGGTCCCGTGCAGGTTGGTGTCGACGACCGCGGAGAAGTCGTCGTCGGACATGCGCATGAGCAGCGTGTCCTTGGTGATCCCGGCGTTGGCGACGAGCACCTCGATGTCACCGCCGAGCAGCTCCTTGGCCGCGGCGAAGGCCGCGTCCACCGAGTCGCTGTCGGTGATCTCGCAGGCGACGACGTCGAGTCCGTCGACCGCGTCACCCGACCTCGAGGTCACGACGACCCGGTGGCCGTCCGCCTGCAGCCGGCGGGCGATGGCCTCGCCGATCCCTCGGTTGCCTCCCGTGACGAGCACTCGCCGCGATGTCATCCCACTCCCGTCGTCGCTGGACCGGATGTGCCTCCGGTCACCTCGGCTCCGACGCTAGAGCACTACCGCCCGGTACGCGGAGTCCTGCCCGCCCCGCGGGACCCGCTCACGGGCCCGCGGCGTACCCTGAAGACGTGTCCCACGTCCCCGTCCAGTCCGTCACGACGGCCCCGATCTCGCTGCACGACGAGCAACGCGGCCGGATGCGTCAGTACCTCATGACGATGGCGCTGCGCACGGTGTGCTTCGTGGGGGCCTACTTCTTCGAGGGCTGGCTGCGCTGGACCTGCGTCCTGCTCGCGGTGGTCCTGCCCTACGTCGCGGTCGTCCTCGTCAACGCGGTCAACACGCGCGACGTCGACCCGGACGCCAGCCTGCGGACCTCCGACGCGCCCCGCCAGCTCGGACCGCGATGAGCGAGCCCGACCTCGTGTGCAGCCGCAAGGCGTGCCGCGCCGCGGCGACCCGGGCGGTCCTGTGGCGCAACCCCCGCATCCACGACGAGTCCCGCCGCAAGGTCTGGTTGGCCTGCGACGAGCACGAGAGCGTCCTGCAGGAGCACCTGTCGGTCCGCGGGTTCCCCGTGACCACGTGCGCCCTCGACGAGATCCCGGCCGACGCGGGCTGATGCTGCGCCGTGCCCTCACCCCGAGGTGGCTCGGGTGGTTCTCCCTCGTCCTCCTCGTCTCGCTCGCATGCGTCTGGCTCGGCCAGTGGCAGTGGGGCAAGTACGAGGACCGCTCCGCGCGCGCCGACCGGATCACCGAGCACTACGAGGCCGAGCCGGTCCCGGTGGCCGACGTCCTCACTGCGGCACCGGTCGGGGTCGACGACGAGTGGACGCGGGTGAGCGCCACCGGCGAGTACCTCGCCGACGAGCAGCTCCTCGTGCGCAACCGTCCGCTCGACGGGACGTACGGCTACGAGGTGCTCGTCCCCCTTCGCCTCGGTGACGGGGACGTCCTCGTCGTCGACCGGGGCTGGGTCCCCAACAGCCCGAAGGGGGCCGACGTCGCCCCCGAGGTCCCAGCCGTCCCCTCCGGGGAGGTGACCGTGACCGGGTGGGTGCGCCTCGGCGAGGCGAGCCTGGGCCGGGACCTGCCCGCCGGACAGGTCGCGAGCATCAACCTCGACGAGGTGTCCGAGCAGGTCGACGGGCAGGTGCTCGGCGCCTACCTCGAGCTGCATCAGGAGTCCCCGGAGGGCGAGCGCCCCGAGCCGCTCGAGGTGCCGGACACCGACACCGGGCCGCACCTGGCCTACGCCATCCAGTGGTGGCTCGTGATCCCGGCACTGTGGGTCTTCGTGGTCGTCGCGCTGCGCCGCGAGGCGCAGGAGGCCGACCCGTCCACCCCCCGCCCCAGGAAGGTGCGCATCTGGGACGAGGAGGACGGCTGAGCCGTCAGCCCACCTCGATCGGCTCCTCGCTCTCCGCGTACTGCGTGGTGTAGAGGTCGGCGTAGACGCCGCCCCGGGCGATGAGCTCGGCGTGCCGGCCTCGCTCGACGACGCGGCCGTCGTCGACGACGAGGATCTGGTCCGCCTTGCGGATCGTCGAGAGCCGGTGCGCGATGACGATCGCCGTGCGCCCCTCGAGCGCGGTGTCGAGCGCCCGCTGCACGGCCACCTCCGACTCGCTGTCCAGATGCGCCGTCGCCTCGTCGAGGATGAGCACGGCGGGTGACTTCAGCAGCAGCCGGGCGATGGCGAAGCGCTGCTTCTCGCCGCCGGACAGGCGGTGGCCCCGGTCCCCCACGACGGTGTCGAGGCCGGCGGGCAGCGAGTGCACGAGGTGGCCGATGCGCGCGGCCTCGAGGGCCGCCCACATCTCCTCCTCGGTCGCGTCCGGCTTGGCGTAGGCGAGGTTGCCGCGCAGGGTGTCGTGGAAGAGGTGTGCCTCCTGGGTGACCATCCCGACCGTGTCGGCGACCGACTCCAGGGTGGCCTCGCGCAGGTCGACGCCGCCGATCCGCACGGCTCCCTGCGTCGGGTCGTAGAAGCGGGTGACGAGCGAGGTGATCGTGCTCTTGCCGGCGCCGCTCGGGCCGACGAGCGCCACGAGCTGGCCGGGCTCGGCGCGGAAGGTCACGCCCTGCAGCACCGGGCCGCCCTCCTCGCGGTCACCGGTCGTCGCGCCCTCGAGGGAGCGCAGCGAGATGGTGTCCGCACCGGGGTAGGTGAAGTGCACGTCGTCCAGCTCGACGGCCAGGGCCTCGCCCTCCGGGAGCCGTCGGGCGTCCTCGGTCTCGACGATGCTCGAGGGCATGTCGAGCAGCTCGAAGAGGCGGGCGAAGGAGACCAGCGCGGTGAGCACGTCGACGTGCACGTTGGAGATCGCGGTGAGCGGCCCGTAGAGCCGCGCGAGCAGGGCCGCGAGGGCGAGGAGCGTGCCGACGGTGAGCCCGCCCTCGACGGCCATGAGGCCACCGACGCCGTAGACCATGGCCGTCGCGAGGGAGGCGAGGGCGGTGAGCATGACGAAGAAGAGGGCGCGGTTGACGGCGATCCGCACACCGATGTCCCGCACGCGCGCGGCCCGCAGGTCGTACTGCTCGATCTCCCGGGCCGGCTGGCCGAAGATCTTCACGAGCAGCGCGCCGGCGACGTTGAACCGCTCGGTCATCTGCGTGCCGAGGTCGGCGTTGAGGTTCATCTGCTCCGAGGACAGACCGGCGAGACGCCGGCCCATGAGCTTGGCGGGGACGATGAAGAAGGGCACGAGGGCCAGCGCCGCGAGGGTCAGCTGCCACGAGAGCGTGAGCATCGCGCCGATGATGAGCACGAGCGAGATGACATTGCTGACGACCGAGGACAGCACGGTCGTGAAGGCCTGCTGGGCGCCGATGACGTCGCTGTTGAGCCGGCTGACCAGGGCCCCGGTCTGGGCGCGGGTGAAGAAGGCGATGGGCTGACGGAGCACGTGCGAGAAGACCTCGGTGCGCAGCAGGTGGATCAGCCCCTCACCGATGCGCGCGGAGAACCACCGCTGCGCGAGGGTCGTGACCGCCTCGACGACCGCGATGAGCGCGACGAGCAGCGCCAGCGTCACGACGACGCGGCGGTCCTGCGGTGTCACCCCGTCGTCGATGAGGCGCTGCAGGAGCAGCGGCACGGCGACGACCGTGAGCGAGCCGACCGCGACGAGCGCGAGGAAGGCCGCGATCGTGCGCTTGAAGGGTGTGGCGTAGCCCAGGACCCGTCGGGCCGTGCCGGGCGGGAGGGGTGTCCCCTTCGCGCTCTCGCCGTGGCTCATCGACTGCATGAGTCCCCAGGCGCTGTTCATCATCTGCTGCTCCTCGTCGTCCGGGGACGACAACCGCCCCGGCGCCTGCGGGATTCCCCCGCACCCCCAGTGTGCGCGGTTCAGCCCAGGACGCGGCGCAGGACGAGTCGTGCGACGGCGCCGGTGTCCGCGAGCCCGCCGGGGACGAAGGGGGCGCCCGCCGCCCGGGCGAGCGCGGCCACCTTGTCGTGGAGCACGCCCTCGGCGAGGGTCGCGGGCACGACGACCCGACCGCTCGCCGCGCCGGCGCGGGGGGCGGCGAGCGTCATCGTGAGCCACCCCGGGCGAGGGTGGGCGTCCAGGAGCGTGCGGATGCTCTGCCCGGCCTGCCCGGAGCTGGACCCGCCGGCGACGAGCAGCACCGCGGCGTCGGCGTCGTGGCCGGCCGCGCGCAGGCGCTCCTCGACGGCGAGCAGGAGGAGCGGGTCGCCGCCCAGTGCCGGCGCGACGCGCACGGGCGCCCCGCCGGCGCCGAGGGCCCGCGCGGCTGCGGGGACGTCGACGCGGGCGTGGAAGGCGGGGGTGATGAGCATCGGCAGGAGGGTGACCTCGTCGGTCAGCTCCGCACCCAACTCGTGCGGTTGCGGATGGTCGTGCTCGAGGTAGACCAGTCGGGTCGCGCCCCGACCCATCGCCTCGAGCGGGGCCTCGACGCGTTGCCGCAGTCGCTCGAGGGTGCTGGCGTGCCGCGGGTCCGGGGACCCGTGTGCCAGCAGGACGGTCGTCACGGACCGACCATCACGTGTGCAGCCCGCACTCCACCTTGTCCGTGCCGGACCAGCGTCCGGCGCGCGCGTCCTCGCCCTCGGCGACGGGTCGGGTGCACGGGGCGCAGCCGATGGAGGCGTATCCGCTCTGGCGAAGGGGGTTGAGGAAGACCGACTGCTCGGCCGCGTACTGGTCGACGTCGTCCTGGGTCCAGCCGGCGATCGGGTTGAGCTTGACCATGGCGCGCTTGTCGTCCCAGCCGACGACGGTGATGTCCGTGCGCGTCGGGGCGTCCTCGCGCCGCATGCCGGTGACCCACGCGTCGTGCTCCTCGAGGGCACGGTTGAGCGGCTCGACCTTGCGCATCGCGCAGCACAGGTTGGGGTCGCGGTCGTGCAGCCGGGGGCCGTGCTCCGCGTCCTGCTCGGCGACGGTGAGCTTCGGGTAGATGGTGCGCAGCCGGATCGGCAGCATGGCCTCGTAGGCGTCCCGCGTCCCGATCGTCTCGGCGAAGTGGTAGCCGGTGTCGAGGAAGAAGACGTCGGCGTCCTGCAGTGTCGTGCCGACGAGGTGGACGAGCACCTCGTCGCCCATCGAGCTGGCGACGGTCAGGCCGGCGCCGAAGGTCTCGTGGGCCCAGGCCAGCGCCTGACGTCCCAGCTCGACCCTCCCTTCGTGCGTGTCGCCGAGCTCGCGCTCGAGCGCGGCGAAACGCTCCTCGCCGGCTCGGGCGAGCTCCTGCAGACGGTCGGTCGAGATGGTGCTCGTCATCGGATGTCGTCCTCCTCGGCGCGCCGGACCCACAGGCGGAAGGGCTCGCCCTCCTCGCGCTGGGCGAGGTAGGTGCGGGCCAGCCGCTCGATGTAGTCGGGCAGGTCGTCGCCGCGGACCTTGAGCGCGCGGGTCTTGCGCGCCAGTGCGGTGTCCTCGGCGAGGGCACCACCGAGGTGCACCTGGAAGACCTCCTCGTGGGAGCCGTCCTCCTTCTTCTCGAGCATGCCCTTCAGGCCCACGTCGGCAACCTGGCTGCGGGCGCAGCTGTTGGGGCAACCGTTGAAGTGGATGCTGAAGGGGACGTCGATGTCGAGGCGCTTCTCGAGCTCCTCGACGGTCCAGCGGGCGCGGTTCTTGGTGTCGGTGAGGGCGAGCTTGCAGAACTCCAGGCCGGTGCAGGCCAGGACGTTGCGGCGCCACTCGCTCGGGAAGACCTCGAGGTCGAGGTCCTTGAGGTCGACGGCCAGCTGCTCGGACCGCTCGGGGTCGACGTCGAGCACGAGGACCTTCTGGTGCGGGGTGAAGCGGATGCGCTCGCTGCCCGCGGCCTCGGCGAGCTCGGCCAGCCGGGTGAGCTTGGTGCCCGTCATGCGGCCGGCGATGGGGGCCGCGCCGACCCACACCCGGCCGTCCTGCTGCTCGTGGATGCCCACGTGGTCACGGCGGCTGCCGGGGGCCGCGACCGCCTCGGGCCCGTCGGGCAGGGCGCGACCGAGGTAGTCCCGCTCGAGGACCTGACGGAACTTCTCCGGCCCCCAGTCGGCCATGAGGAACTTCAGCCGCGCCTTGTTGCGCAGCCGGCGGTAACCGTGGTCGCGGAAGATCGAGGTGACGCCGTGCCAGACCGCCGGGACGTCCTCGAGGGAGACCCAGACGCCGAGCCGCTGGGCGAAGATCGGCTTGACCGAGAGGCCACCGCCGACCCACACGTCGAAGCCCGGGCCGAGCTCGGGGTGCACGACGCCGACGAAGGAGATGTCGTTGATCTCGTGGGCGATGTCGAGGTGCGGCGAGCCCGAGATCGCCGTCTTGTACTTGCGCGGGAGGTTGGAGAACTCGGGGCTGCCGATGTACTGGCGCTTGATGATGTCCATCGCCGGCGTGCCGTCGATGATCTCGTCCTTGTCGATGCCGGCGACCGGCGAGCCGAGCATGGTGCGCGGGCAGTCGCCGCAGGCCTCGGTCGTCGACAGTCCCACGGACTCCAGGCGACGCCAGATCTCGGGGACGTCCTCGATGCGCACCCAGTGCAGCTGGATGTTCTGCCGGTCGGAGATGTCGGCGGTGTCCCGGGCGAACTCGGTGCTGATGCCCGCGATGGTGCGCAGCTGCTCGGTGCTCACCCGGCCGCCGTCGCTGCGCACGCGCATCATGAAGTACTCGTCGTCGAGGCCGTCCTCACCCGTGTGGGTGCCGTCGAGCCCCTGCTTGCGCTGCGTGTACAGGCCCCACCAGCGGAAGCGACCGCTGAGGTCGTCCGGGGCGATCGAGGCGAAGCCACCCTCGGCGTAGACGTCCTCGATGCGCCCGCGCACGTTGAGCGCGTCGTCCTCCAGCTTGAACTCCTCGTTGTGGTTCAACGGGGTGCGGTCGCCGTCGGCCCAGGCGCCGTTGGACTTGCTGCGGGTGGGGCGGGTCGTCACAGTCACCCGCTCATCCTACGGCCGGAGTTATCGGATCCATAACCTGTCGTTATGCATCTCACCTGCCGGGCAGCCGGGGCTCACGCCAGCGTGACGAGGTCCCGGTAGTCCGCGCTGTAGAAGTCCTCGACGCCGTCGGGCAGCAGGAGGATCCGCTCCGGCTTGAGCGCGTCGACGGCGCCCTCGTCGTGCGTCACGAGGACGACCGCGCCCTTGAAGGTCGACAGCGCCCCGAGGATCTCCTCCCGGCTCGCCGGGTCCAGGTTGTTGGTCGGCTCGTCGAGGAGCAGGACGTTGGCGCTGGAGACGACGAGCAGGGCGAGCGACAGGCGCGTCTTCTCGCCGCCGGAGAGCACCCCGGCCGGCTTGTCGACGTCGTCCCCGGTGAAGAGGAAGGAGCCGAGCACCTTGCGCACCTCGGTCTCGCCGAGGTCGGGGGCGGCCGACTTCATGTTGGCCAGCACCGTGCGGTCGACGTCGAGGTTCTCGTGCTCCTGCGCGTAGTAGCCGAGCTTCAGGCCGTGGCCCGGCTCGACCTGGCCGGTGTCGGGGGCATCGACGCCGGCGAGCATCCGCAGCAGCGTCGTCTTGCCGGCACCGTTGAACCCGAGGACGACGACCTTGCTCCCCCGGTCGATCGCGAGGTCGACGTCGGTGAAGATCTCCAGGCTCCCGTAGGACCGGGACAGGCCTGAGGCACGAAGGGGGGTCCGCCCGCAGGGGGCGGGGTCCGGGAAGCGCAGTTTGGCCACGCGGTCCTGCGTTCGCTCTCCCTCGACGCCGGCGAGCATCCGCTCGGCGCGCTTGATCATCTGCTGCGCGGCCGTCGCCTTGGTCGCCTTGGCGCGCATCTTCTCGGCCTGGTCCAGGAGGGCGCCGGCCTTCTTCGTCGCGTTCTGCACCTCGCGCTTGCGGCGCCGCTCGTCGGTCTCGCGCTGCTGGAGGTAGTTCTTCCAGCCCATGTTGTACTGGTCGATCTCGCAGCGGTTGGCATCCAGGTGGAAGACCCGGTTGACGACGACCTCGAGCAGCTCGACGTCGTGGCTGATGATGATCAGCCCGCCCTTGTAGTTCTTCAGGTGGTCGCGCAACCAGCCGATCGAGTCGGCGTCGAGGTGGTTGGTCGGCTCGTCGAGCAGGAGGGTCTCGTTGCCGGAGAAGAGGATGCGGGCCAGCTCCACCCTTCGCCGCTGGCCGCCGGAGAGGGTCTCGAGGCTCTGGTCGAGCCGGCCCTCGTCGATGCCGAGGGCGGAGGCGATGCTCGCCGCCTCCGACTCCGCGGCGTAGCCACCGGCTGCCTCGAACTCCTCCTGGAGCCGGCCGAAGCGCGCCATGGCGCGCTCGAGGGTCTCGGGGTCCGCGCTGGCCATCCGCTGCTCCGCGGTCGCCCGGTCGGTGACGATGCGGTCGAGCCCGCGGGCGGACAGGATGCGCTGGCGCGCGGTGACGGTGAGGTCGCCGGTGCGCGGGTCCTGCGGGAGGTAGCCGATGCCACCGCTGGAGGTGACCGAGCCCGCCGCCGCCTGCCCCTGGCCCGCGAGGACCTTGGTGAGCGTCGTCTTGCCCGCCCCGTTGCGCCCGACGAGGCCGACCCGGTCGCCCGCGGCGACCCGGAAGGAGGCGTCCTCGAGCAGGATGCGGGACCCCGCGCGCAGCTCGATGCCGCTGGCTGTGATCACGGGTGGTTCTCCTGCAGGTACGAAGGTGGGTCGGCGGTTAGTGTAAGTCGCAGATCCCACCGTCACCGCATCCGTGCCGGTCCGACCGGACCGCACCCCCCCTGGAGGACCGCCGTGAGCATCAACGACAACGCCTCGCTCGACACCTCGCGCATGGGTGGCGGAGGTGGCGGACGGGGTCGCGGTCCTGTCGTGGCCGGTGGCGGCATCGTCGGTCTCATCATCGCCGTCATCCTCGTCCTCACCGGCAACGGCGACATGCTGAACGGCGGGGGCGCCCCCCAGGACACCAGCGCCCAGGGTGGCGACAACCGCCTCGCCGAGAAGTGCCGGACCGGTGCCGATGCCAAGAAGGACCGCGAGTGCCTCATGGTCCTCGGCGAGAACAGCCTGCACGACTTCTGGAGCCAGCAGCCCGACCTCGCCAAGGCGCTCGAGGGAGCCAACCAGCAGTTCCGCGGACCGGACAAGGTCGTCGTCTACACCGGGCAGACGCAGTCGCAGTGCGGCACCGCGAGCAACCAGGTCGGCCCCTTCTACTGCCCCGTCGACGAGCGCATCTTCATCGACACCGACTTCTTCGACATCATGGAGCAGCAGCTCGGCGCGCAGGACGGCACGCTGGCCGAGCTGTACGTCCTCGCCCACGAGTACGGGCACCACATCCAGAACGTCTACGGCGTCCTCGACGAGGCCCAGAAGGACCCGCAGGGCGCCAGCTCGGGCGCGGTGCGGGTCGAGCTCATGGCGGACTGCTTCGCCGGCATGTGGATCCAGGACGCCACGCAGACCAAGGACGCCAACGGTCAGGTCCTGCTCACCGACATCAGCGAGGCCGACGTGAAGAACGCCATGGGCGCGGCCAAGTCCGTCGGCGACGACGAGATCCAGAAGAAGTCCGGCGGGGGCGTCAACCCCGAGGGCTGGACCCACGGCTCGGCCAAGGCCCGTCAGGCCTGGTTGCTGCGCGGCATGAAGGCCGAGTCGGTGGGCAGCTGCGACACCTTCGAGGTCGCGGACCCCAACAACATCTGACGGCCGCCACGGCCTACTTCCGTCTGCCCTGCGACTTGGCGGCACCCCAGTCCCCGGCAGCGGGTGCGAAGACCCAGACCGTCGTGCCCTTGGGGTAGTAGCGGTTGACCGCGAAGCGCACGGTCCCGGTGGCATCGGTCGTGGCCGAGCGCACGAACTGCTGCGGCTTCCCCGGCCGCTTCACGAGCAGCCAGACCGTGACGCCCTCGACATCCGGGCCGCCGATGCCGGCCCGGATCCGGGCGCTCACGCCACCGCCGCTGGCCCAGTTGCTCGGCCAGGTCGCCGTGAGGCTGATCGGCGCGGGGCCCGTGGACTCTCCGACGAGCGAGGTGCGGTAGTCGGTCCAGTCCGTGTACGGGCCGGCCATCCACATGACGGAGTACTGGCCGCCCGTGCCGAAGGGGGTCGTCGGGGTCCGCTGCTCACCGGTCTGGGCGGCGACCGGCCGGGCCCGCCACGTGACCCCACCGTCCGCGGTCCGCAGCTCGGACAGCTGGGTGTCCTCACCCTCCCGGGTGACGACGTAGGCGGTCGTCGCGTCGCTGCTGTCGAGCGAGATTCCCTCCGGGTATTCCTCCTGCCGGGCGAGGGTCCGCGTCTGCCATGCGCTGCCCCACAGGGTCGCCCACTTGTACGTGTACCCGGGGGGGTCCGGGCTGCGGTCGACGGTCGTGAAGGCGACGGTCGGGCGATTGCCGCGCAGCGCGAGGTCGTAGACGCGCACGCGGCCGTCGAGGCTGTGACCGTCGTAGACGAGCGTCCCCGAGCGCGGGTACGCGGGCCGGGCCACCCAGCGACCGTCCGACCTGCGCAGCGCCTTGGTCTCCGCGTCGAAGGTGAAGTGGTACAGCGAGTTGTCGGGGTCCTGGGCTGCGTGCCCGTCGGAGACCGCGAGGTGCATCTCCTTCCACCCCACGGAGGCGGCCTCGAGGTAGGGTCAGGTGTTGTCGACGGTGTCGGAGTTCTTGAACAGCTGGAGCGGCTTGGTCCACGTCACGAGGTCCTTGCTCGTCGTCAGCACCCAGTTCTGGTCCGAGTAGCGGCGGGTGAGCAGGTGGTACTGGTTCCTCACCCCGCGCATCCGGAAGGCCTGGACGTACGTCGTCCTGACGTTCTCCATGCCCGAGCCCTTGAGCCTGCGCACGGCCGACATGAGGAGATCGCGCCCTGAGGACCGCTCACCCGGTACCGCACGGGCGCCCTGCCGTGGCCGCCCCAGAAGGCGACGACCCGGCCGTCCGCCGTCTCGACGAGCGCGGGCACGTTGTGGTCGTCGCGCAGCTGATAGCGACTGAGGGTGGTCGTCTCCATCCGCGCGTCAGCGTTGCTCAGGGACGTGAGCATCACCGAGCCGGCCCGGGTGACGTAGGCGAAGTAAGTCGCCCGTGAGGTCTCCAGGACGCGCGGGTCGGAGTACCAGGTCCAGGCACCGTTGCTCGTGAGCCGCACGGGCCGGGCCTCGCGGACCGATCCCGCCGCGGACGCGGGCCGGATGCTCTGGATCGGCTGCGCCTCCCGCTGGAGCGGGGCGTCGGACAGCTGCTCGGCCCGGCGCAGCTGCTGGGTGGTCGGCCGGTGCTCGATGGCCTCACCCCGGTCGATGGGGACCGGCGGCGCGGGTGCGACGGTGCTGAGCGACCCGCTGCCACGCGCTCGTTCGCCATGCGGCTCGGCACCCGCCGATGACGACCACGCCACCCCGAGCGAGATGACGACTGCGGACACAGGGACGACGGCACGAGGTGCCATGAGTGGTTCTCCCCCGGTTCATGGTGGGGCCCTCCCTGGCCCCCTCCCGGTACGGACGATACTCCACACCCGACGTGATCAGGTCCCGGGCTCGTCCACCGCGAGCCAGACGGCACGCGCGCGGCGGGCGGCGTCGACGAGCACCGCGAACCGGGGGTCGGGCAGGCCCCACAGCTCCCGTCGCGGGAGGTCGCGCAGGTGGGCCAGGCGTGGGTCCTCGAGCACCTGCGCGACGAGGCGTCGGTCACCGCCGACGAGGAGTGCGTCGACCGAGCCCCGCGGGAGGTGCCGCAGCGCCAGGCCCACGACCGCGTCGACGACCGCGTCCGACTGGTTGCCGCGGCGGCGCGCGTAGCGCTGCTGGCTCCAGCCGCCCTTCTTCGTCCGGCCCTGGACATACCCGGTGCCGCACGTGTGCGCGAGGAGGTCACCCCCTTCGTCGCGTCCGACGGCGTGGCCGCCGCGGCGCAGGAGCACCAGGCCGATCCGCTCGTGGTCGAAGCGCTCCCCCACGGCGCTCGCGCCGTCACCGCCCCGGAGCACGACACGACCCGGCTCGTCGGCGCGGGTGACGCCGTCGTGCCGGGCCGCGAAGCCCGCCGCCCAGCGGTCGAGTCGAGCGGGGTCGACCTCGACGGTGCGGGGCACGGGAGTGGTGCTCAGATGTTGAAGCCGAGGGCGCGCAGCTGCTCGCGCCCGTCGTCGGTGATCTTGTCCGGACCCCACGGCGGCATCCAGACCCAGTTGATCCGCGAGTCGGTGACGAGGTCGGTGAGGGCCTGGTCGACCTGGTCCTCGATGACATCGGTCAGCGGGCAGGCAGCGGAGGTGAGGGTCATGTCGATGACCGCGTGGTTCTGCGGGTCGACGGTGATGCCGTAGACGAGGCCGAGGTCGACGACGTTGATGCCGAGCTCGGGGTCGACGACATCGCGCAGCGCCTCTTCGACGTCCGCGACATTGCTCGGGGTGGGTGCCTGGGCGGTCATGCGCTCTCTCCTTGGGAAGTGGTCGAGACGTCGACGCCGGCCTGGGCCAGCGCGTCGGTGAGGGCCATCCAGCCGAGCAACGCGCACTTGACGCGTGCCGGGTACTGCGCGACGCCGGCCAGGGCGACTCCGTCGCCGATGACCTCCTCGTCGCCGGCGTCCTGGCCGCGGCTGGTCAGCATGCGCCGCATCGCCTCGTGGACGTCCATCGCCTCGTCGACGGTCTCACCGGTGACCTCCTCGGCGAGGATCGAGGTGCTCGCCATGGAGATCGAGCAGCCCATCGCCTCGTAGGAGATGTCGGTGATCCGAGCGTCGTGACCGGTGCCGTCGAGGTGCACGCGCAGGGTCACCTCGTCGCCGCAGGTCGGGTTGACGTGGTGCACCTCGGACGCGTGCCCCTCGCGCAGGCCGTGACCGACCTTGCGCTTGGAGTGGTCGAGGATCAGCTCCTGGTAGAGGTCCATCAGGCGGCTCCTGCGTCGACGCCGAAGATCTGCGGCACCCGGTCGAGCGCCGCCACGAGCGTGTCGATCTCGGCCGGGGTGTTGTAGACGGCCAGCGACGCGCGGGTGGTGGCCGCGACGCCGAAGGCCCGGTGCAGAGGCCACGCGCAGTGGTGGCCCACCCGCACGGCGACGCCCTGGTCGTCGAGGACCTGCCCGACGTCGTGCGCGTGCACGCCGTCGACGACGAAGGAGACGGCGGCACCGCGGTGCACGGTGTCGGCGGGGCCGACGAGGCGCACCCACGGACGCTCGGCCAGGGCCGTGAGCAGCTGCGCGGTGAGCGCCTGCTCGTGGGCGGCGATGCGCTCGAGACCGATGTCGCGGATCCAGCGCACGGCCGCGCCCAGCCCGATGGCCTGGCTCGTCATCGGCACGCCGGCCTCGAAGCGCGTGGGCGGCGGCGCGTAGGTGCTGCCCTCCATGCGCACGAGCTCGATCATCGACCCGCCGGTGAGGAAGGCGGGCATCTGCTCGAGGAGGTCGTAGCGGCCCCAGAGCACACCGATCCCGCTCGGGCCGTACATCTTGTGGCCGGAGAAGGCGAGCAGGTCGACGCCGAGCTCACGCACGTCCACCGGCAGGTGCGGCACCGACTGGCAGGCGTCGAGGACCGTGATCGCGCCGACGGACCGGGCCGCCGCGACGAGCCGGGGCACGTCGCTCACGGCGCCCAGGACGTTGGACGCGTGGGTGAAGGCCATGACCTTGGTCCGCTCGGTGACCAGCTCGTCGAGCTGGTCGAGGTCGAGACGGCCCTCCTGGGTCACCCCGATCCAGCGCAGGGTCGCCCCGGTGCGGCGGCACAGCTCCTGCCACGGCACGAGGTTGGCGTGGTGCTCGGCCTCGGTGATGAGGACCTCGTCACCCTCGCCGAGACGAAGGGGGGACCCCGTCTCGGCGTTGGAGAAGGCGTACGCGGCCAGGTTCAGCGCCTCGGTGGCGTTCTTCGTGAAGACCACCTCGCGCTCTTGGGCACCGATGAGCGCGGCGATGTCCGCGCGGGCGCCCTCGTAGGCCTCCGTGGCCTCCTCCGACAGCGCGTGCGCGCCGCGGTGGGGAGCCGAGTTGGAGGTCATGAGGAAGTCACGCTCGGCGTCGAGCACGGCGAGGGGCTTGTGCGAGGTGGCGCCGGAGTCGAGGTAGACGAGCGGCTTGTCCCCGCGCACCGTGCGCTCGAGGATCGGGAACTGACCGCGGATCGCGGCCAGCTCACCGTCGGGGATCAGCTGCGGTGCCATCATCAGGCCCCTGCGGTCGTGGCGGGCTCCCCCGTCGCGAGGAACCGGTCGTAGCCCTCGGCCTCGAGCTGGTCGGCCAGCTCGGGGCCGCCCTGCTCGGCGATCCGTCCGTCGACGAAGACGTGGACGAACTCGGGGGTGATGTAGCGCAGGATCCGCGTGTAGTGCGTGATGAGCAGGACGCCGGCGTCGGTCGTGCCCTTGGCCCGATTGACGCCCTCGGAGACGACGCGCAGGGCGTCGACGTCGAGACCGGAGTCGGTCTCGTCGAGGATGGCGAACTTCGGCTTGAGCAGCTCCATCTGGAGGATCTCGTGGCGCTTCTTCTCGCCGCCCGAGAAGCCCTCGTTGACGTTGCGCTCGGCGAACGCGGGGTCCATGCGCAGCTCGTCCATGGTGCCGCGCACCTCCTTGACCCAGGTGCGCAGCTTGGGCGCCTCGCCGTCGATGGCGGTCTTTGCGGTGCGCAGGAAGTTGCTCACCGTGACGCCGGGGACCTCGACCGGGTACTGCATGGCGAGGAAGAGGCCCGCACGGGCGCGCTCGTCCACGGACATCGAGAGCACGTCCTCGCCGTCGAGGGTGACCTCGCCGGAGGTGACGGTGTACTTCGGGTGGCCGGCGATGGAGTAGGCCAGCGTCGACTTGCCCGAGCCGTTGGGACCCATGATCGCGTGGGTCTCGCCGGAGTTGATGGTGAGGGTGACGCCCTTGAGGATCTCCTTGGGGCCGTCTTCGGTCTCGACGCTGACGTGCAGGTCGGTGATCTGGAGAGTTGCCATGTCGGTGTCTTTCGGTGTGGAGGTCTGTGGGTCAGTCGGCCAGGGCGACGAGGACGTCACCGTCGTCGGTCACCTGGACGGTGTGGACCTTGACGGGGACGGTCGCCGGCAGGCCGGTGGGGCGCCCGGAGATGAGGTCGAAGCGCGAGCCGTGCAGCCAGCACTCGATGGTGCAGCCGTCGACCTCGCCCTCGGAGAGCGAGACCTTGCCGTGCGTGCACTCGTCGTCGATCGCGTGGACGGTGCCGTCCTCGACGCGCACGATGGCGAGGAGCCGACCGGAGACGTCCGCCTTGGCGGCCTGCCCCGGCGTCAGCTCGTCGATCCCGCAGACCCGGATGAACTCGGGCTGCGCGCCGGCACTCATGCCCGGCCCCCTTCGAGCTCGATGTCGATCGCCCGCATGACGCGCTCGCTGATCTCGGCGTCGCCGATCCGCTGGACGATGGTGTTGAAGAAGCCGCGCACGACGAGACGACGGGCCTCGTCCTCGGGCACACCGCGCGACTGCAGGTAGAACAGCTGCTGGTCGTCGAAGCGACCGGTCGTCGAGGCGTGACCGGCGCCGACGATCTCGCCGGTCTCGATCTCCAGGTTGGGGACCGAGTCGGCGCGCGCGCCGTCGGTGAGCACGAGGTTGCGGTTGAGCTCGTAGGTCTCGGTGCCCTCGGCCGCGGCGCGGATGAGGACGTCGCCGACCCACACCGTGTGCGCGGTCTCGCCCTGCAGGGCGCCCTTGTACTCGACGTTGCTCGTGCAGTGCGGCGCCTCGTGGTCGACGAAGAGCCGATGCTCGAGGTGCTGGCCGGCGTCGGCGAAATAGACGCCGAAGGCCTCGAAGGAACCGCCGGGCCCGCTGTAGGACGCGTTGGTGTTCAGGCGCACGATGCCTCCACCGATCGTCACGGCGATGTGCCGCACGCTCGCGTCCCGGCCGACGACGACGTCGTGCTGGCCGAGGTGCACGGCCTCGTCGTCCCAGTCCTGGAGGGAGACGATCGTCAGCTGCGAGGAGTCACCGGAGAGCACCGACAGCAGCTCGGTGTAGTCGGCGCTGCCACGGTGCTCGACGACGACCGTGGCCTTCGCGAAGGCCCCGACGCGCACGATGTGGTGGGCACGCACCGGGTCGCCGGGCTCACCGGTGAGGTGGATGCGCACCGGCTCGCCGAGCTCGGCCTCGGCCGGGATGTCGATGACGACGACCGAGTCGCCGCTGGCGGCGACGGCCGCGGCGCGGTCGGCCGGCAGCGGGACGCCCGTGGCCCGGGCCTGCTCCGCCGGGATCTGCGAGCGGGTGACACCCTGCGGCAGGGTGTGCTCGACGCCCAGGGCACCGGTCCCCCCTTCGTCGGAGAAGAGGTCGGTGAGACGCCCGACCGGGGTGAACCGCCAGTCCTCCTCCCGGCCCTGCGGCACGGGGAAGTCGGCGAGGTCCCAGGAGCGGGTCCGCTCGGCGCGGGACTGGTCCGGGACCAGCGTCTCGGCGGAATGGGTGTGGGCCTGCTGGCCCGGGTCAGCCAGAAGGCTCATCAGCCGACGGCTCCTTCCATCTGGAGTTCGATGAGGCGGTTGAGCTCGAGGGCGTACTCCATCGGCAGCTCGCGCGCGATGGGCTCGACGAAGCCACGCACGATCATCGCCATGGCCTCCTCCTCGCTCATGCCGCGCGACATGAGGTAGAAGAGCTGGTCGGCGGAGACCTTGGAGACGGTTGCCTCGTGACCCATCTGCACGTCGTCCTCGCGGACGTCGACGTAGGGGTAGGTGTCGGAGCGGCTGATCGTGTCCACGAGCAGCGCGTCGCAGACGACCGAGGACTTGCTGTTGGTCGCACCCTCGAGCACCTGGACGAGGCCGCGGTAGGAGGTGCGGCCGCCACCGCGGGCCACCGACTTGGAGACGATCGAGCTCGAGGTGTTGGGCGCCGCGTGGACCATCTTGGCGCCGGCGTCCTGGTGCTGGCCCTCACCGGCGAAGGCGATCGACAGCGTCTCGCCCTTGGCGTGCTCACCGAGGAGGAAGCACGCGGGGTACTTCATCGTCACCTTGGAGCCGATGTTGCCGTCGACCCACTCCATCGTCCCGCCCTCGGCGACCGTGGTGCGCTTGGTGACGAGGTTGTAGACGTTGTTGGACCAGTTCTGGATCGTCGTGTAGCGCACGCGGGCGTTCTTCTTCACGACGATCTCGACGACGGCGCTGTGCAGCGAGTCCGTCTTGTAGATCGGGGCGGTGCAGCCCTCGACGTAGTGCACGTAGGAGCCCTCGTCGGCGATGATCAGCGTCCGCTCGAACTGGCCCATGTTCTCGGTGTTGATCCGGAAGTAGGCCTGCAGCGGGATGTCGACGTGGACGCCCGGCGGGACGTAGATGAAGGAGCCGCCGGACCACACCGCGGTGTTCAGCGCGGAGAACTTGTTGTCGCCGGCCGGGATGACGGTGCCGAAGTACTCGCGGAAGAGGTCCTCGTGCTCGCGCAGGCCGGTGTCGGTGTCGACGAAGATGACACCCTTCTCCTCCAGGTCCTCACGGATCTGGTGGTAGACGACCTCGGACTCGTACTGGGCGGCGACGCCCGCGACGAGGCGCTGCTTCTCCGCCTCGGGGATGCCGAGCCGGTCGTACGTGTTCTTGATGTCCTCGGGCAGGTCCTCCCAGGAGGTCGCCTGCTTCTCGGTGGACTTCACGAAGTACTTGATGTTCTGGAAGTCGATGCCGGTGAGGTCGCTGCCCCAGCTGGGCATGGGCTTCTTGTCGAACAGGCGCAGGGACTTCAGGCGCAGGTCGCGCATCCACTGCGGCTCGCCCTTGCGGTCGGAGATGTCGGTGACGACGTCCTCGCCCAGGCCGCGTTTGGCGCTGGACCCGGCCGAGTCGGTGTCCGACCAGCCGAACTCGTAGCGGCCGATGTCCTTCAGTCCTGGGTTGAGCTCTTCGATGTTCGTGCTCATCGGGGGGACCTCTCTGTGTGGGGACGCATCCCCGGGGTGGGGACGAAGGTGGTGCAGACGTGATCGCCCTGGGCCAGGGTGGCCAGGCGTTGGACGTGGACGCCGAGGAGCCGGCTGAAGGCATCCGTCTCGGCCTCGCAGAGCTCGGGGAACTCCGCGGCGACGTGCCGGACCGGGCAGTGACCCTGGCACAGCTGGAGGCCGACGACGACATCGTCGCCGACCGTGCGGGCGCTGGCAGCGTAGCCCTCGGCGCGCAGGGCCGTGACCAGCGCCTCGGTGCGGGCCCGGGGGTCCTCCCCCGCGGCCTCGACCTGGTCCGCGCAGCGCTCCTCGAGCGCGCTGATGCGGTGGTCGGCGAAGTCGCGCACCGCCTGCTCGCCGACGGACTCGCGCAGGAACCGCATCGCGTCGGCGGCCAGGTCGTCGTAGTCGGAGGTGAGGTGCTCGTGACCGACGTCGCCGACGACCCACTCGCGCGCGGGACGTCCGCGGCCGCGCTTGCCGGCGTGCGGCGCACGGCTGGTGACGGCACCCTCCTCGGCGAGCTGGTCGAGGTGGCGGCGCACACCGGTGGCGGTCAGACCGAGGTGGGCGGCGAGGTCGGCGGCCGTGATCGGGCCGCGCTCGCTGATGGTGCTCAGCACGCGATCGCGCGTGCGGGCATCACGACTGGAGGCGTCGGTGTCCGACGGCCTCGCTGCTCGCGATGCAATAACCACACATCCATGTTACGTAATTGGCGTCCCAACACAACAAAGGCATGCCTAACCGTGGAGCGGCGCGCGCGCTGCCTAGACTCGCCTCCCGTGACACGTGCCGTCGTCGTGGAGGACCTGCGCCGCGTCTTCGGTGACCGGGTCGCCGTGGACGGGGCCAGCTGGAGTGCCGCCGCCGGCGAGATCACCTGCGTGCTCGGCCCCAACGGTGCCGGCAAGACGACGACGATCGAGTGCCTCGAGGGCCTGCAGCGGCCGGACTCCGGCACGGTGCGCGTGCTCGGCAGCGACCCCTGGCAGGCCGATGCGGACCACCGGGCGCGCGTGGGCGTCATGCTGCAGGACGGCGGGCTGCCGCAGAGTGTCTCCGCCCACCGGCTCCTCACGCACCTCGCCCGGCTCTACCGGACCACCTGCGTCGACGAGCTCGTCGACCGGCTCGACATCGCCCCCTTCGCCACGACGCCCGTGCGGCGACTGAGCGGTGGGCAGCGCCAGCGCGTCGCCCTCGCGGCCGCACTCGTCGGCTCCCCTGCCGTCGCCTTCCTCGACGAGCCGACCGCCGGGCTCGACCCACACGCGCGCCTGGACGTCTGGGACCTCGTGCGCGAGCGACGCGAAGGGGGGATGGCGCTCGTCGTCACGACGCACGGCTTCGACGAGGCAGAGCGCCTCGCCGACCGGATCGTCATCCTCGACCGTGGCCGCGTCGTCGCCGACGGCACGCCGAGCGAGATCGCCGGGGACGGCGGGCTCGAGCACCGGTACTTCGAGCTCACCGGAGGCCGACGTGCCGACTGACCCCTCGCTCCCCACCACGGCGCCCGCCGCGCAGTCGCGGCGCCGACGGGTGATCGCCCAGGCGCGCTTCGAGGCCGCGATCCTCCTGCGCAACGGCGAGCAGCTCCTCGTCGCGCTCGTCCTGCCCGCCATGGCGCTCGTGGCGCTCGTCCTCGCGGGCTACCCGGAGCTGCCCGAGCCGCGCATCGCCACCGTGGCCCCCGGCGTGCTGGCGCTGGCCGTCGTGTCCACGGCCTTCACCGGCCAAGCGATCCAGACGGCCTTCGACCGCCGCTACGGCGTCCTGCGCATGCTGGCGACCACCCCCGTCGGGACCGACGGCCTGCTGCTCGGCAAGGCGGTCGCGATCTGCGCGGTCGCCGCGGTGCAGGTCCTCGTCCTCGGCGTCATCGCCGCCCTCCTCGGGTGGCGTCCCGATCCCCTCGGCCTGGTCGTCACCCCGGTCACCGCAGCCCTCGGTGTGTGGGTCTTCGTCGCCCTCGCGCTCCTGCTCGCCGGGACCCTCCGCGCCGAGGCCGTCCTCGCGGTGGCCAACCTCGTGTGGGTGCTGCTCGCCGGCGTCGGCGGGCTGCTCCTGCCCGGCGACACGATCGGCGGGCTCGACGCGGTCGTGCGCTGGCTCCCCTCCGGCGCCCTGGGCGACGCCTTCCGCGACGCCCTCGCCGAGGGCTCCCTGCCCCTGCTGCCGTGGCTCGTGCTCGTCGTGTGGGGTGCCGCGCTCACGCTGGCCGTGGTGCGCACCTTCCGCTGGCGCGACTGACGGGCCCTCGCCGCCCCTCCTCGCGGACGCCGGGCCCGACGCCGGTGTGGCGCCGGGCACGGCTTACCGTTGCTGGGTGAGCACCGCGCAGACCGCAGCCCCGGCACCGACCGGGGGCACTCCCCCTTCGTCCCACCGGTGGCTGGCGCCGCTGCTGCTCGCCAACCTCGTCGTCGAGGTCGGCATCGTCGTCACCGGCGGGCTCGTCCGGCTCACCGGGTCCGGCCTCGGGTGCCCCACGTGGCCGCAGTGCGTGCCCGGCTCCTACGTGCCCACGGTGGAGCAGGAGGAGGGCATCCACAAGGTCATCGAGTTCGGCAACCGCACCCTCACCGGCCTGCTCGGGTTCGTCGCGCTGGCGCTGCTCATCGCCCTCTACCGCTGGGCGCGGGAGCGCCGCGAGCTCATCACCGGCACCTGGGTCGTCATGGCCGGCATCCTCGCGCAGGCGGTCGTCGGCGGCATCACCGTCCTCACCGGCCTCAACCCGTGGATCGTCGCCTTCCACTTCCTGTGCTCCATGGCGCTGATCGCCGTGTCCGCCTGGCTGTACTGGCGCCACACCCAGCCCGCCGGCAGGACCCGCTCCCTGCTCCACCCCCTGGTCACCCGGCTGCAGCAGGTCCTCGTCGCCGTGGCCGCCGTCGTCCTCGTGCTCGGCACGGTCGTCACCGGCTCGGGCCCGCACTCCGGTGACGCCGACACCCCGGCCCGCACCGGCTTCGACCCGCGGACGATCTCGTGGCTGCACGCCGACGCCGTCATGCTCTTCATCGGCATCTGCGTCGCCGTCTGGCTGGGTGCGAAGCTCACCGAGCGCGCCCCCGGTCCCGCCCGCGCCTGGTGGGTCGTCCTCGTGGTCACCCTCGCCCAGGGCCTCGTCGGCTACGTGCAGTACCTGACCAAGCTCCCCGAGGTCCTCGTCCTCGCCCACATGCTCGGAGCCAGCCTCCTCGTCGTCGCCATCGTCCGCGCCGTCGTCCTCTCCCGCGAGCCCGCGACGGCCGTCCCTGCCTGAGCCTCGCAGCTCGTCATACCTGCGATCGTCCGGCACGCAGGGAGGGGCTTCGCTGGGCCGAAGTCCCTTCGTTCACGAGACATCTCACGTCGGTCCGTCGGACTTCGGCTTGATTCGCTCAGCCCCTCCCCGCGCGCCCTCCTCCCCCCGCCTCACCTCAGCGGATGGCCACGCCGGAGGAGGTGGTTGGAGAGCGCCCACGCACCGGCGGACGAAGGGGTAGGTCGGCGCGAATCAAGCCGAAGTCGAGAACGAGAAGGTCACCACGCGACGACGAAGGACTTCGGCGCAGCGCCGGCCTGCCCCCTCGGGAGCCGGGGCTCAGCCGTCCACGCGGCTCAGGCGAGGCCGGGCAGGGGCAGGTGCACGAGGGGGTCGATCGCGACGCCGAGGAAGAGCAGCGTGACGTAGGTGATCGAGAAGTGGAAGAGGCGCATGGGCTTCAGGACGGCCTGGGAGACGCCCTTGGACGCGGCGGAGAGCAGGCGGTGGGCCTCGGTGACGAAGAGCCCGCCGGAGACGAGCGCGGCGACGAGGTAGACCCAGCCCATGTCGGCGACCGGGATGAGGGCCAAGGAGGTCAGGACCATCGCCCACGAGTAGACGACGATCTGCTTGGCCACGGTCGTCTGCTGCTCGAGCACCGGCAGCATGGGGACGCCGGCGGTGGCGTAGTCGTCGATGAAGCGCATCGAGAGCGGCCAGTAGTGCGGTGGCGTCCAGAAGAAGATCACGAGGAAGAGGATGATCGCCGGCCAGCCGACCTCGTTGGTCACGGCGGACCAGCCGATGAGCGTGGGCATGCACCCGGCGATGCCGCCCCAGACGATGTTCTGCGCGGTCCGGCGCTTGAGGATCATCGTGTAGCCGACCGCGTAGAGCACGATCGCGGCGAGCGAGAGCATCGCCGACAGCGGGTTGACGAGGAGCCACAGCCACGCGGTCGACAGGGCGGTGAGGACGAAGCCGAAGATCATCGCGCCCCGCGGGGTGGCCTCGCCGGTGACGAGCGGGCGGTTCTGGGTCCGCCCCATCTTGGCGTCGATGTCACGGTCGTAGACCATGTTGAAGGTGTTGGCCGCACCGGCGCTGAGGCTGCCGCCGACGAGCGTCAGGACGATGAGCCCGAGCGAGGGGACCCCACGCTCGGCGAGGAACATCACCGGCACGGTCGTGACGAGCAGCAGCTCGATGATCCGCGGCTTCGTCAGGGCGACGTACGCACGCACGGTGCGACGCCACGAGCGGGTCGTCGGCGAGAGCTCGCGCGTCGACTCGAGAGTGGTCACGGACAGCCTTTGACGAAGGGGTGGGACGGGGGGTCGCGCAATGCGCGGACTGCCCTGAGTCTACCCGTGCCGGGGGCGAGGGCGGCCCCCACCCCGTGGATCCGTCGTCCACGGCGCCGCGCACTAGGGTTGGTGGCGAGCACATACGCGCCACCGAAAGAGAGATCCCTCCGTGAGCACGGACACCGGCACCTCCCCCAAGGCCCCCGCGAAGAAGGCGGCCGCCCAGTCGCGCCCCTCGGGCACCACCCGCACGGTCGCCTCGGCCAACCCTGCCGGACCGGCCGGGACCTCCTCCCGCTCCGAGGCACTCCCCCGTCCCCTGGCGAAGAAGGCCGGCTGGAGCGACCTCGACGTCCGCGCCGTCGACACCGGACGCCTCCTGGCCGCCGACGCCGTGCAGGAGTGCGGCAGCGGCCACCCGGGCACCGCGATGAGCCTCTCCCCCGTGGCCTACCTCCTCTACCAGCAGGTCATGACGCACGACCCGTCCGACCCGACGTGGCTCGGTCGCGACCGCTTCGTCCTCTCCGTCGGGCACTCCTCGCTCACCCAGTACGTCCAGCTCTTCCTCTCCGGTTACGGCCTCGAGCTCAGCGACCTGAAGTCCCTGCGCACGTGGGACTCGCTGACGCCCGGCCACCCCGAGGTGCACCACACCCCCGGTGTCGAGATCACGACCGGCCCCCTCGGCTCCGGCCTCGCCTCCGCGACCGGCATGGCGATGGCGCAGCGCCGCCAGCGCGGCCTGCTCGACCCGGACGCCGCGCCGGGGACCTCCCCCTTCGACCACACGATCTGGTGCCTCGCCTCCGACGGCGACATGCAGGAGGGCGTCTCCGCGGAGGCCGGCTCGCTCGCCGGCCACCAGGAGCTCGGCACCCTCAACGTCATCTACGACGCCAACCAGATCTCGATCGAGGACGACACCGACATCGCCTTCAGCGAGGACGTGGGCGCGCGCTACCGCGCCTACGGCTGGGAGGTCATCGACGTCGACTGGCGCCGCAGCGGTGACGGCAACGCGTACGTCGAGGACATCGACGCGCTGCTCGCCGCCTGCACGCAGGCGAAGAAGAACACCAAGGCCCCCACGCTGATCGTCCTGCACACGATCATCGCCTGGCCCGCCCCGACCAAGCAGGACACCGGGGCCTCGCACGGCTCGGCCCTCGGCGAGGACGAGGTCGCGGCGACCAAGGAGCTGCTCGGTTTCGACCCGAAGAAGTCCTTCGCCGTCGAGAAGGACGTGCTCGCCCACGCCCGTGAGGTCAAGAAGCGCGGCAGGGCCGCCCACAAGGACTGGGACAAGGGCTTCGCCACGTGGCGCAAGACCAACCCGGAGCGCGCTGCCCTGCTCGAGCGCCTGCAGGCCGGGGAGCTGCCGGCCGGGCTGGACCAGGCGCTGCCGACCTTCGACGCCTCCGACAAGGGGATGGCGACCCGTGCCGCGTCCGGCAAGGTCCTCACCGCCCTCGCCGACGTCATGCCGGAGCTGTGGGGCGGCTCCGCCGACCTCGCGGGCTCCAACAACACGACGATGGACGGCGAGCCCTCCTTCGTGCCCAGGAGCAAGCAGACCGACACGTGGAAGGGCGACCAGTACGGCCGCACCCTCCACTTCGGCATCCGCGAGCACGGCATGGGCATGGCGATGAACGGCATCGCCCTCGAGGGCCTCACCCGGGTCTACGGCGGCACCTTCCTCGTCTTCTCCGACTACATGCGCCCCGCGGTCCGCCTCGCCGCGCTGCAGCAGCTGCCGGTCACCTACGTGTGGACCCACGACTCCATCGGCCTCGGCGAGGACGGCCCGACGCACCAGCCGATCGAGCACCTCGCCGCGCTGCGCGCCATCCCGGGTCTGGACGTCGTGCGCCCGGGCGACGCCAACGAGGTGAGCGTCTGCTGGGGCGAGGTCCTGAGGAACCGCACCACCGCGGCCCTCGCCCTCTCCCGCCAGGGCACCCCGGTCGTCGACCGCGGCGAGTACGCGGCGGCGAAGGGAGCGGCCAAGGGCGCCTACGTCCTCGCCGAGTCGAGCACGGACACGCCCGACGTCGTCCTCGTCGCCACCGGCACCGAGGTCGCCGTCGCGTTGGCTGCACGCGCGACGCTCGAGAAGGCCGGGACCGGCACCCGCGTCGTCTCCATGCCGTGCCGCGAGTGGTTCGACCGCCAGTCCACCTCGTACAAGAACAAGGTCCTGCCGCCCGCCGTCCGGGCCCGCGTGTCCGTCGAGGCCGCGACCACCTTCGGCTGGCGCGAGGTCGTCGGCGACGCCGGCGAGTGCGTCGGCATCGACCACTTCGGCGCCTCCGCGGACGCGGCCACCCTGTACGAGAAGTTCGGCATCACGCCGGCGGCCGTCGTCAAGGCCGCCAAGGCATCCATCAAGAACGCGAAGGGATGATCGACATGGCAGAGCAGCTCCCCACCGCACCCGCCCCCGTCGCCGCGCTGCGCGCGGCCGGTGTCTCCGTCTGGCTCGACGACCTCAGCCGGGAGCGGCTGCGCTCGGGCAACCTCCAGCAGCTCATCGACACCAAGGGCATCGTCGGCGTCACGACCAACCCCTCGATCTTCCAGGCCGCCCTCGCCGAGGGCGAGGCCTACACCGAGCAGCTCTCGGACCTCGCCGCGCAGGGCAAGGACGTCGACGAGGTCGTCTTCGCACTGACCACCGACGACGTGCGCGAGGCGTGCGACCTCTTCGCCCCGATCTTCGAGGCGACCGACGGCGTCGACGGTCGCGTCTCCATCGAGGTCGACCCGCGGCTGGCGCAGGACGCGGAGCAGACCGCGGTCGTCGCCCGTCAGCTGTCCGACGCCGTCGACCGCCCGCAGGTCTACATCAAGATCCCGGCGACCGAGGCCGGCCTGCCGGCGATCACGCAGACGCTCGCCGCGGGCATCAGCGTCAACGTCACCCTGATCTTCAGCCTCGAGCGCTACCGCGCGGTGATGAACGCCTTCGTCGAGGGGATCGAGCAGGCGCTCGCCGCCGGCAAGGACATCTCGAGGATCCACTCGGTCGCCTCCTTCTTCGTCTCCCGCGTCGACACCGAGGTCGACGCCCGGCTCGAGGCGATCGGCAGCGACGAGGCGCTCGCCCTGCGCGGCAAGGCTGGCGTCGCCAACGCCCGCCTCGCGTACCAGGCCTACGAGGAGGTCTTCTCGACGCCCCGCTGGCAGCGCCTGCAGGGCGAAGGGGGGCGCCCCCAGCGTCCGCTGTGGGCCTCCACGGGCGTCAAGAACCCCGACTACCCCGACACGCTCTACGTCACCGAGCTCGTCGCGGCCAACACGGTCAACACGATGCCGGAGAAGACGCTCGACGCGACGATCGACCACGGTGAGATCACCGGTGACCAGGTCACCGACCGGTACGCCGAGGCCGCCGAGGTGCTCGACGCGCTCGACCGCCTCGGGATCAGCTACACCGCGGTCACCGACCAGCTCGAGACCGAGGGCGTCGACAAGTTCGAGAAGGCGTGGGGCGAGCTGCTCGACGGTGTCCGCGCAGAGCTGGACAAGGTGGCCTCGAGGTGACCAGCCTCTCCGTGGCCGCGTCCGGCGCGGCGGCGGAGGCCGTCGCCGCGCACGTCCCGACCCTCGTCGATGACCGCGTCGCGAGCCGGATCTTCGCGCAGGACCCCACCCTGTGGGGCCCGACCGCCGAGGAGGAGGCCGCCAAGCGGCTGTCCTGGGTCGGGCTCGGTCGCACCTCGCGCCACCTGGTGGGCGAGATCGCGGCCCTGCGCGACGACCTGCGCGAGCAGGGTGTCGACCGCGTCGTCCTGTGCGGCATGGGCGGCAGCTCGCTCGCCCCGGAGGTCATCTGCGCCACCGCCGGCGTGCCGCTCGTCGTCCTCGACTCCAGCCACCCGGACGTCGTGCGGGCCGCCGTGAGCGACCTCGAGCGGACGGTCGTCGTCGTCTCGAGCAAGTCCGGCTCCACCGTCGAGACCGACAGCCAGCGCCGGGTCTTCGAGCAGGCCTTCGCCGACGCCGGCATCGATGCCGCCCGCCGGATCATCGTGGTCACCGACCCCGGGAGCCCGCTCGAGGAGGACGCGCGCGCCAAGGGCCAGCGCGTCGTCACCGCCGACCCCGCCGTCGGCGGGCGCTACTCGGCGCTCACCGCCTTCGGCCTCGTGCCCTCCGGCCTGGCCGGCGCCGACGTCGAGGCCCTCCTCGACGACGCCGAGTCGGTCGCCGACCTGCTCGCCGAGGACGACGAGGCCAACCCCGCGCTCCGTCTCGGCGCCGCGATGGGCGGGACCTCCCCCCTTCGCGACAAGCTCTACCTCGTCGACCACGGCACTGCCGCCAAGGGACTCGGTGACTGGGCCGAGCAGCTCATCGCCGAGTCCACCGGCAAGGAGGGCAAGGGGCTGCTGCCCGTCGTCCTCGACGCGCCCGGCCGGTCCTCCGCGCCCGACGACGCGACGGTCGTGCGACTGGTGCCCGAGGACGGCGACGAGAGCGCTCCCGGCGCCGTCTCGAGCGTCGACGTCGGCGGCTCGCTGGGTGCACAGTTCCTCCTGTGGGAGACCGCCACGGCGGTCGCCGGGCGACTGCTCGGGATCAACCCCTTCGACCAGCCCGACGTCGAGAGTGCCAAGCAGGCCGCCCGCGACCTGATGGCCGGTGACGGTGCGACCGCGTCCACCCCGGACGCCGTCGATGGCAACGTGACGATCAGCCACCACGGCGGGGACTGGCTCGGGGACGCCGCGACGCTCGAGGACGCGGTCAGCGCGCTCCTCGCGCAGCTCGACCCCGAGCACGGCTACGTGGCCGTCATGGCCTATCTCGACCGCGACCGCAGGGCACCCTTCGCCGGGGTGACCGATGCCCTGGCCGAGCGGGTCCAGCGACCGGTGACCTTCGGGTGGGGACCACGGTTCCTGCACTCCACCGGCCAGTACCACAAGGGTGGACCCGCCACCGGTGTCTACATCCAGGTCACCGACGAGCCGCGCGCGGACCTGGCGGTACCTGGACGCGACTTCACCCTCGGCGAGTTCATCGCGGCGCAGGCGGGCGGCGATGCGCAGGTGCTCGGCGAGCACGGACGGCCGGTCCTCGTGCTGCACGTCGACGACCCGGCGTCGGACCGTCTGACCCGGATCGGTGCCGCCCTGATGGGCGGCCGGGCATGAGCCCCGCGCGCGTCACCGCCGACTCCAACCCCCTGCGGGACCCTCGGGACAAGCGGCTGCCGCGCATCGCCGGTCCGTGCAGCCTCGTCCTCTTCGGGGTCACCGGGGACCTCGCCCGCAAGAAGCTCATGCCGGCGATCTACGACCTCGCCAACCGGGGGCTGCTGCCGCCGGGCTTCTCGCTCGTGGGCTTCGCCCGACGTGACTGGGCCGACCAGGACTTCGGCAAGGTCGTCTACGACGCGGTGCGCGAGCACGCGCGCACCCCCTTCCGCGAGGAGGTCTGGCGCAGCCTGTCCGAGGGCTTCCGCTTCGTGCCGGGCACCTTCGACGACGACGCGGCCTTCGACCTGCTGGCCCAGACCGTGCGCGAGCTCGACGAGCAGCGCGGCACGGGTGGCAACCACGCGTTCTACCTGTCGATCCCTCCGGGTTTCTTCTCCACGGTCTGCGAGCAGCTCCAGCGGTCCGGGCTGGCGGCGCAGACCGAGGACTCGTGGCGTCGGGTCGTCATCGAGAAGCCCTTCGGGCACGACCTGGAGAGCGCGCAGGAGCTCAACAGGATCGTCGAGGCGGTCTTCCCGCCGGACTCGATCTTCCGGATCGACCACTACCTCGGCAAGGAGACGGTCCAGAACCTCCTGGCGCTGCGCTTCGCCAACCAGATGTTCGAGCCGGTGTGGAACAGCCACTACGTCGACCACGTGCAGATCACCATGGCCGAGGACATCGGCATCGGTGGCCGCGCCGGGTACTACGACGGGATCGGCGCCGCCCGCGACGTCATCCAGAACCACCTGCTGCAGCTCCTCGCGCTCACCGCCATGGAGGAGCCGACGAGCTTCAAGGCTGGGGCCCTGCGCACCGAGAAGGAGAAGATCCTCGAGGCCGTCCGCGTCCCCGAGGACCTCGCCGGCGGCACGGTCCGCGGCCAGTACGCCGCCGGGTGGCAGGGCGGGACGAAGGTCATCGGCTACCTCGAGGAGGACGGGGTCGCCGCAGGCTCCGCGACCGAGACCTACGCCGCCATGCGCCTCGACGTCGACACGCGGCGCTGGGCGGGCGTGCCCTTCTACCTGCGCACCGGCAAGCGGCTCGGGCGCCGGGTCACGGAGATCGCGGTCGTCTTCAAGCGCGCGCCGCACCTGCCCTTCACCGACACGGAGACCGAGGAGCTCGGGCAGAACGCCGTCGTGATCCGGGTGCAGCCCGACGAAGGGGTGACGATGCGCTTCGGCGCCAAGGTCCCGGGCAACCAGATGGAGGTGCGCGACGTGACGATGGACTTCGGCTACGGCCGGGCCTTCACCGAGTCCAGCCCCGAGGCCTACGAGCGGCTCATCCTCGACGTCCTGCTCGGCGACCCGCCGCTCTTCCCCCGGCACGAGGAGGTCGAGCTCTCGTGGCGGATCCTCGACCCGATCGAGCGCTTCTGGAGCTCGCAGGAGGGCGGCGTCGAGCAGTATGCGGCCGGCACCTGGGGCCCGGCCGCCGCCGACGAGATGATGCAGCGTGACGGACGCACCTGGAGGATGCCGTGATCGTCGACCTGCCCAACGCCAGCACGTCCCAGATCAGCCACCGGCTCGTCGAGATCCGTGAGGACGTCGGGGCGATGGCCCTCAGCCGCGTCCTCACCCTCGTGATCGTCGTCGGCGAGGACGAGGCCGAGGACGCCCTGGCGGTCGCCAACGCCGCGAGCCACCAGCACCCGGCCCGCATCGTCTGCGTCATCCTCGCCAACGCCCGCGGCAAGGCGCGCCTCGACGCGCAGATCCGCGTCGGCGGCGATGCCGGTGCCTCCGAGGTCGTCGTCCTGCGGCTGTACGGGGAGCTCATCGGCCATGCCCGCAGCGTCGTAACGCCCTTGCTCCTGCCCGACTCCCCCGTCGTCGCGTGGTGGCCCCACGACGCGCCCAAGGACCCCGGCGGCGACCCCGTGGGCGCGATGGCCCAGCGACGGATCACGGACTGCGCCGTCGCGGACAACCCCGGCGCGATGCTGCGGCGGCTGGGCAAGGCCTACCGCCCCGGCGACACCGACCTGGCGTGGAGCCGGATCACCCTCTGGCGCGGGCTGCTGGCCACGGCCCTGGACCGAGCACCCTTCGAGTCGGTCACCGCGGCCACCGTCGTCGGCGGCGCGGACTCCCCCTCGGCCGACCTGCTGGCGGCATGGCTGCGCCACAGCCTGCGGTGCCCGGTCAGCCTGGTCCGCTCCCGCGAGGGCTCGGGCATCGTCAGCGTGCGCCTCGAGCGCGCCTCCGGCCCGACCGACCTGGTGCGGCCGCAGCTCGGGGACACCGCGACGCTCGACCAGCCCGACCAGCCGCAGCGGGCGATCGCCCTGGCCCCGCGCTCCGATGCCGAGTGCCTCGCCGACGAGCTGAGCCGCCTCGACCCCGACGACGTCTACGCGGACGCGCTCATCTCGGGGCTGCCGAAGATCACCCGGCGGCGCACCACCATGACCGACGCGGTCCGGGCCGGCGAGGTCCCCTCGCCGAGCGAGGCCCGTCAGGAGGTCGAGCGACTCACCAAGGAGTCGAGCAAGATCATCCGCAACGCGATGGTCGAGGCCGCCCCCGAGGACGCCAGCAGCTCGACCGAGGCCGTGCGGACCGCTGTACGCGACCGGTTGCGCACCGAGGACGAGGCGTGACCGGGGCGGCCCCCTTCGTCCTCGTCCACCCGGGCGCGCAGGACCTCGCCGCGATGACCGCGAGCCGTCTGCTCGTGGCCCTGCAGGACGCCATCACGGCACGCGGGCGGGCGGACATCGCCCTCACCGGCGGGTCCATGGGGTCGGCGGTCGTCGCCGCGCTCGCCGAGCACCCGGCCCGCCACG
Source organism: Janibacter terrae NBRC 107853 (assembly GCF_001591405.1). GTDB lineage: Bacteria > Actinomycetota > Actinomycetes > Actinomycetales > Dermatophilaceae > Janibacter > Janibacter terrae. Next base: position 133,179 of record NZ_BCUV01000004.1, on the reverse strand, counting down.
CCGTCGACTGGGACGCGGTCCACGTCTGGTGGGGCGACGAGCGCTACCTGCCCGCCGGTGACGCCGAGCGCAACGACACCCAGAACGACGCCGCCGGGCTGACCGGCCTGGGGCTGCGGGCGGAGCACGTCCACCGCCTCGCCGGCCCCGAGGCCTCCGGCTCGCCGGAGGAAGCGGCCGCGGCCTACGAGCGGACGCTGCGCGAGGACGGCAGCGGCAGCTGGGACATCGTCCTGCTCGGCGTCGGTCCGGACGGGCACGTGGCCTCCCTCTTCCCCGGCCACCCGGCCCAGCTGCTCTCCGACACGCTCGTCGTCGCGGTCCACGACTCCCCCAAGCCGCCGCCGACGCGGGTGTCGATCACGCTCGAGTGCCTCGGCAACTCACGTGAGGTGTGGTTCGTCGTCGCCGGTGCGGACAAGGCCGAGGCGGTGGCGAAGGGGGTCGGCGGCGCCCCGGCGCAGGAGAGCACCGCCGCCCGGCTGCGCGGCCTGGAGCGGACCCTGTGGTTGGTGGACGAGGCCGCAGTCAGCGGATGAGGCCGCGGTCGCGCAGCTCGCCGAGGCGCTCCTCGAGGATCGCCTCGCCCTCGCTGTCGGAGCGGCGCTCCTTCACGTAGGCCAGGTGGGTCTTGTAGACCTCGGCCGTGGGCGGGGCGGGCGGGTTGTCCTTGTCCCGGCCGGCAGGCAGCCCGCAGCGCGTGCACTCCCACTGCTCCGGGATCTCGACGCTCTCGTCGAGGGAGAAGGACGGGGTCACCTCGTGCCCCCTGGAGCACCAGTACGTGACGAACGCGCGCGGTGCCGCGTCACCCCGCTCGGCCTCTCCCATGGGTCCGGCGCCGATGCGGCTGCCACGGATAGCGTTTCCACCTGCCATGTCGAAGCTCCTAGGGGTGTGCGGGACGCGGTCAGGCGTCGAAGCGGTCGATGAGTCCGATCCCGACGACGGCCGTGAACCAGATGAGCCCGACGATGACCGTGAACCTCGAGAGGTTGCGCTCGGCGACCGATGAGCTGCCCAGGGAGGCGGACATGCCGCCACCGAACATGTCGGACATGCCGCCGCCCTTCCCCTTGTGCATGAGGATGAGCAGGGTGAGGATCAGGCCGGTGATCACGAGGATCACCTGCAGTCCGATGCGGACGGCGTTCACGCGATCAGGTCCTTGTCGGTCGGGTCAGTCGGTGGGGAGCCGCCGCGGCGGCAGCGCCCGCGTCAGGATACCCCGGTTGCCCGGTCCACCCGCGCTCCGGGCGCCGCCGACACGCTCAGGCGGTGAGGTGCTGCTGGTAGCGGCAGATGGCCGCGAACTCCTCGGGCTGGAGGGAGGCGCCGCCGACGAGCGCCCCGTCGACGTCGCCGCCGGCCATGATCGAGGCGATGTTGCCGGACTTGACCGAGCCGCCGTAGAGGACGCGGACGCCGTCGGCGACCTCCGGCGAGTAGAGCTCGCCGAGCTTGCCGCGGATGGCCTCGCAGACCTCCTGGGCGTCCTCGGGCGTCGCGACCTCGCCGGTGCCGATGGCCCAGACCGGCTCGTAGGCGACGACGACGCTCGCGGCCTGCTCCGGCGTGATCCCGGCGAGGCTGCCCTCGACCTGGGCGAGGACGTGGGCGACGTGCTCGCCGGCCTGCCGCACCTCGAGCCCCTCGCCGACGCAGACGATCGGGACGAGACCGTGGCGGAAGGCCGCGGCGGCCTTGCTCGCGACGACGGTGTCGTCCTCGTCGTGCCCGTCGCGCCGCTCGCTGTGGCCCACGACGACGTAGCTGCACCCGAGCCTGGCGAGGAAGGCACCGGAGATGTCGCCGGTGAAGGCGCCGGAGTCGTGCGGGCTGAGGTCCTGGGCGCCGTAGCGCAGGGCGAGACGGTCGCCCTCGACGAGCGTCTGGACCGAGCGCAGGTCCGTGAAGGGGGGCAGGACGACGACCTCGACCTGCGAGACGTCGTGCTTGGCGTCGCGCAGGGTCCAGTCGAGCTTCTGCACGAGGTGGGTGCCCTGCAGGTGGTCGAGGTTCATCTTCCAGTTGCCCGCCATGAGCGGGGTGCGCGCGCCGGCCATGTCAGGCCCCCTGCCCGTCGAAGACCGCGAGACCGGGCAGCTCCTTGCCCTCGAGGTACTCGAGGCTGGCACCGCCACCGGTGCTGATGTGACCGAAGTCGCTGTCGGCGAAGCCGAGCTGGCGCACGGCGGCCGCGGAATCGCCGCCACCGACGACGGTGAGAGCGCCCCCCTTCGTCGCCTCGACGAGCGCGGCCGCGACCGCGCGGGTGCCGGCCGCGTACGGGGCCATCTCGAAGGCGCCCATCGGGCCGTTCCAGAAGACCGTCCGGCAGTCGGCCAACCGGTCCGCGAAGACCTCGGCGGAGTCGGGGCCGATGTCCAGACCCATCCGGTCGGCCGGGATCGCGTCGGCGGCGACGACCTCGTGGTCGGCGTCCGCGGAGAACGCGGTGGCCGCGACCACGTCGGTGGGCAGGACGATCTCGACCCCGTCGCGCTCGGCGCGCTCGAGGTACTCCCTGACCGTGCCGAGCTGGTCCTCCTCGAGCAGGCTCGTGCCGACCTCGTGGCCCTGCGCCTTGAGGAAGGTGAAGACCATGCCGCCCCCGATGAGGAGGCGGTCGGCGGTGCCCAGGAGGTTGTCGATGACGCCGAGCTTGTCGCTCACCTTGGCACCACCCAGCACGACGGCATAGGGCCGCTCGGGCTCGCTCGTGAGCCGTCGCAGGACGTCGACCTCGGTCTGGACGAGGCCCCCCATGGCCGCCGGCAGACGGGTCGCGATGTCGTACACCGAGGCCTGCGCGCGGTGCACCACGCCGAAGCCGTCGGAGACGTACGCGTCGGCCAGCTCGGCGAGGCGGTCGGCGAAGGCGCCCCGCTCGGCCGCGTCCTTGCTCGTCTCGCCCGGGTTGAAGCGCAGGTTCTCCAGGAGGGCGACCTGCCCGTCCTCCAGGCCGGCGACGACCGACCGCGCCGACTCCCCCACCGTGTCCGTGGCGAAGGCGACGTCCGCACCGAGCAGCTCGCCCAGGCGGGTGGCCACGGGGGCCAACGAGTACTGCGCGTCCGGGGCACCCTTGGGCCGGCCCAGGTGGGCGGTGACGACGACCCGGGCGCCGGCCTCGACGAGCCGGGTGATCGTGGGGAGCGAGGCCCGGATCCGGCCGTCGTCGGTGATCGACGTCCCGTCGATCGGGACGTTGAGGTCGGAGCGGACGAGGACGCGCTTGCCGCGCAGGTCCCCGAGGTCGGCGAGGGTCTTCACAGGTGCCTTTCGGTGGGGGTCCGTCAGTGCGGTCAGAGGGAGGCGCCGACGTGGACCACGAGGTCGACGAGGCGGTTGGAGTAGCCCCACTCGTTGTCGTACCAGCCGACGACCTTGACCTGGTTGCCGATGACCTTGGTCAGGCCGGAGTCGAAGATACAGCTCGCCGGGTCCGTCTCGATGTCCTTGGAGACGATCGGGTCCTCCGTGTAGACGAGCTTGCCGACGAGCGGGCCCTCGGTGGCCGCCGCGCGCATGATCGCGTTGACCTCCTCGACAGTGGTCTCGCGGCCCGCCTCGAAGGTCAGGTCGGTGGCGGAGCCGGTCGGGACGGGGACGCGAAGGGCGTACCCGTCGAGCCTGCCCTTCAGCTCGGGCAGCACGAGCGCGACCGCCTTGGCCGCGCCGGTGGACGTCGGCACGATGTTGAGCCCCGCGGCACGGGCCCGACGCAGGTCCTTGTGCGGGCCGTCCTGGAGGTTCTGGTCGGCCGTGTAGGCGTGGATCGTCGTCATCAGGCCCTTGGTGATACCGAGCGAGTCGTGCAGCACCTTGGCCATGGGCGCGAGGCAGTTGGTCGTGCAGGAGGCGTTGGAGATGATCGTGTGCTTCGCCCCGTCGTACAGGTCGTCGTTGACGCCCATGACGACGGTGATGTCCTCGTTCTTCGCGGGAGCCGAGATGATCACCTTCTTCGCACCGGCGTCGACGTGGGCCCGGGCCGCGGTCGCGTCGGTGAAGAATCCCGTGGACTCGATGACGACGTCGACCCCGAGGTCGCCCCAGGGCAGCTTGGCCGGGTCGCGCTCGGCGAGCGAGGTGATCAGGCGGCCGTCGACCTCGATACCGCCCTCGACGACCTGCACGTCACCGTCGAAGCGTCCGAGGATGGAGTCGTAGCGCAGCAGGTGGGCCTGGGTGGCGTCGTCCCCCAGGTCGTTGAACGCGACGACCTCGACGTCGGCCCCTGAGGCCCTGACGGCGCGGAAGAAGTTGCGGCCGATGCGGCCGAAGCCGTTGATGCCAACTCGAACAGTCACAGTGGGTGCCTCCAGAGAGAGATTCCACGAGCGCCGCGGACGCGGCTCCTGGTCCCTCACACCCTATGGCCTGCGTCACCCCCGGCGTCGAGCCGGGTCACCCGTCGAGCATGTCCGAGGTGAGCGTCGCCTCGGTGCCGGGGATGCCCTCGTCGTCAGCCCGCTTGTCGGCCATCGCGAGGAGACGCCGGATGCGTCCGGCCACGGCGTCCTTGGTCATCGGGGGCTCGGCCCGCTGGCCCAGCTCCTCGAGCGAGGCCTCCTTGTGCTCGAGGCGCAGCTGGCCGGCCTCGCGCAGGTGGTCCGGGATGTCGTCCCCGAGGATCTCCAGGGCACGCTGCACCCTGGCCCCGGCGGCGACCGCGGCGCGGGCCGAACGACGCAGGTTGGCGTCGTCGAAGTTGGCCAGTCGGTTGGCGGTGGCCCGCACCTCGCGGCGCATGCGGCGCTCCTCCCACGCCATCATCGCGTCGTGGGCACCCAGACGGGTCAGCATGGCCGAGATGGCGTCGCCGTCGCGGATGACGACGCGGTCGACCCCGCGGACCTCGCGGGCCTTGGACTGGATGCCGAGGCGTCGGGCGGCACCGACGAGGGCCAGGGCCGCCTCCGGCCCCGGGCAGGTGATCTCCATCGAGGAGCTGCGGCCCGGCTCGGTGAGGGAGCCGTGGGCGAGGAAGGCACCGCGCCACGCCGACTCGGCGTCGCAGACCGACCCGCCGACGACCCGGGGCGGCAGACCGCGGACGGGACGGCCGTCGGCGTCCACGAGCCCGGTCTGGCGCGCGAGGGCCGGGCCGTCAGCCCCGACCTTGACGACGTAGCGGCTGCCCTTGCGCAGCCCGCCGGCGGCGATCACGGTCAGCTCGGAGGGGTAGCCGTAGAGCTCGGCGATGTTCTTGCGCAGACGTCGCGCCGTCTGGGCGGTGTCGACCTCGGCCTCGACGACGATCTGGCGGCTGACGATGTGCAGCCCCCCGGCGAATCGGAGCAGGCTGGCCACCTCTGCCTTGCGGCAGCAGGTCTTGGTCACCTCGAAACGGCTCAGCTCGTCCTTGACCTTGTCGGTCATCGCCATGTGTGGGTTCCTTCCCGGTTGTCGGCCGTGCGGGTCGCGCGCGCGCGCTTACGAGAGGATGTCACGATAGGCGGCCGCGAGACGCAGCGCATCGTGCTGCCCCGGACGATCCTGCTGGGCGAGCGGCATGGCGACCAGCTCCGCGCCCAGCATGCCGCAGGCCCACTCGAGGCGACTGCGGTCCTCGATCGTCCAGGGGTCGGCGAGCACGACGTCGAAGCGCAGGTCCGGCGCCATCGCGTGGAGCGTGCGGATGTGCTGCGTCGCGGAGAACCCCCGCGTCTCGGCGGTGTGCATCTCGAGGTTGAGCGTCAGGATCTTGGTCGCGGTCGTGCGGGTCAGCGCGTCCCGCAGGTCCGGCACGAGCAGGTGGGTCAGCACGGAGGTGTACCAGGAACCCGGCCCGAGGACGATGTGGTCGGCCGCGTCGACGGCCTCCACCGACTCGGGGCGGGCCGGTGGGTTGTCCGGCACGAGGGAGATCGACTCGACGAGACCGCGGGTGCGCGCGATCTCGACCTGTCCGCGCACCTCCTTCGTGGCCGTCGGCGCCGCCGGGTCCAGACCGCTGACGCGGGCGACGAGATCGAGCGGCACGGCGGCCATCGGCAGCACGCGTCCGCGCGAGGACAGCAGCCGCCCCACGAGGTCGAGCCCGGTCACCGGGTCCTCGTGCAGCTGCCAGAGCGCCACGATGAGCAGGTTGCCCAGGGCGTGCCCGGCGAGATCCCCCTCACCGGTGAACCGGTGCTGGAGCACGTCGCTCCACGTCTGGCCCCACTCGCTGTCGTCGCACAGCGCGGTGAGCGCCATCCGCAGGTCGCCCGGCGGCAGCACGTCGAAGTCCGTACGCAGGCGACCCGACGAGCCGCCGTTGTCGGCAACCGTGACGATGGCCGTCACCTGCTCGCACACGAGGCGAAGGGCGGACAGGCTGGCGGCGAGCCCGTGGCCACCGCCGAGGGCGACCACCTTGGCCGAGCGGAGGGCGTCGACCACGTCACTCCTGCCCGAGGTCACGGTGGACGACGAAGGTGGCGACGTCGTTCGACGAGAGCCGCGAGGCCAGCGCCTCGGCGAGGGCCACCGACCGGTGCTTGCCCCCCGTGCAGCCCACGGCGAGGGTGACGTAGCGCCGGTTCTCGCGCAGGTACCCCGCGATGACCGGACGCAGCATGGTGTCGACGCCGTCGATGAACTCGCGCGCACCGGGCTGGCTGAGCACGAACTCGGCGACCTGGGCCTCCCGCCCGGTGTGCTGGCGCAGCTCGGGCACCCAGTGCGGGTTGGGCAGGAAGCGCATGTCGAGGACGAAGTCGGCGTCGAGCGGGACCCCGTACTTGAACCCGAAGGACAGCACCGCCATGCGCAACCGCTCCGAGGAGTCCTCGACGAAGAGCGGGCTGATCTTGCGGCTCAGCTGGTGGACGTTCAGGCCCGAGGTGTCGATGACCGTCTCGGCACTCGCCCGCACGCCCGCGAGGACCTCCCGCTCGCGGATGATCGCGTCGAGCAGCCGGCCCTTGCCCTGCAGCGGGTGCGGCCGGCGCACGCTCTCGAAGCGCCGCACGAGCGACTCGTTGGTCGCCTCGAGGAAGACGAGGTGGGTGGTCCACCCCCGCTCCCGCAGCATCGTGAGGGCCTGGGTCAGGGTGTCGAAACCCTGGGCGCGCACGTCGAGGACGATGCCGATGCGCACCGGGGGCTCGCTCGCGGCGATGTCCTCGCCCCGGCTCACCCCGAGACGCAGCAGCTCCGGGAGCAGGCTGACCGGCAGGTTGTCGATGACGTACCAGCCGTGGTCCTCCATGACGTTGCCGACCGTCGAGCGGCCGGCTCCGCTCATCCCGGTGACGACGACGACCTCCGGGACCCAGTCGCTCTCGGCCGCCGCGGCGGTGTCGGTCTCGTTCACTGGGTTCCTCCTGCGTCGTCGAGCACCTCACCGGTGGTGAGGTTCACGGCCGGCGTGGTCGTCGTCCCGGCCAACTCTGCCGCAATCCGCTCCGCGAGGGCAGGTCCGATCCCGGATGTGGTCGCCAGCTCCTCCGCCGACGCCGCCCGGATCCGCTTGACGGAGCCGAACCTGGCGAGCAGGGCGGCCCGGCGGGCCTCGCCGAGACCGGGGATGCCGTCGAGCGCGCTGCGTGTCATCGACTTGCTGCGCCGCTCACGGTGGAAGGTGTTGGCGAAGCGGTGCGCCTCGTCGCGCAGGCGTTGCAGGAGGTAGAGGGCCTCGCTCGTGCGGGCGAGGATCACGGGATGCTCGTCCCCGGGGACCCAGACCTCCTCGAGCCGCTTGGCCAGGCCGACGACGGCGACGTCGTCGACGCCGAGCTCGTCGAGCACCTGCTGGGCGGCCGCGACCTGCGGGGCCCCGCCGTCGACGACGACGAGGTTGGGCGGGTAGGCGAAGCGGCGCACCTCACCGGTCTCGGGATCGGTCGCGTCGCGCTCGCGGTCCTTGAGGTGGCGGGCGAAGCGGCGCGAGAGGACCTCGTGCATGGCCGCGGTGTCATCGGTGCGTCCGTCGACGTCACCCCGGACGATGAAGCGCCGGTACTCCCCCTTGCGCACCAACCCGTCCTCGAAGACGACCATCGAGCCCACGACGTCGCTGCCCTGCACGTGGCTGATGTCGTAGCCCTCGATGCGCAGGGGCGCGTCGTCGAGGCCGAGCGCCTCCTGCAGCTCCTGCAGGGCCTGGCTGCGCGCCGTGAGGTCACCGGCCCGGGCCACCTTGTGCCGGGCGAGGGACTGCTCGGCGTTGCGGGCCACGGTCTCCATGAGTGCGCGCTTGTCGCCGCGCTGCGGGACACGCAGGTCCACGGAGCTGCCACGACGCTCGGTCAGCCAGGCCGCCACCTGCGCGGCGTCCGGGGGCACGACGGGGACGAGCACCTCACGGGGCACGGCCTCTCCCCCTTCGCCGCCGTAGACCTGCTGGAGGAGGTGCTCGACGACCTCCGGGAGGTCCTCGGCCGCCTTCTCCGCGACCCAGCCCCGCTGGCCCCGGATGCGGCCGCCACGGACGTGGAAGACCTGGATGGCGACCTCGAGCTCGTCGTCGGCCAGGGCGAAGACGTCGGCGTCGGTGCCGTCAGGCAGGACGACCGCGGACTTCTCGAGGGCCTTGGTGAGCGCCGCGACGTCGTCACGCAGGCGGGCGGCCTGCTCGAAGTCGAGCTCGGCGGCCGCCTCCTTCATCCGCCGCTCGAGCCGCCGCACGAACCGGGCGGTGTCCCCGGCGAGGAAGTCGCACAGCTCCAGCGCGAGCGCGCGGTGCTCCTCCGGGGTGACGCGGCCGACGCACGGCGCCGAGCACTTGTCGATGTACCCGAGGAGGCAGGGGCGGCCGGACTGCTCGGCCCGCTTGAAGACGCCCTTGCTGCACGTGCGCACGGGGAAGACCCGCAGGAGCAGGTCGAGCGTCTCGCGGATCGCCCAGGCATGGGTGTACGGGCCGAAGTAGCGCGTGCCCTTGCGCTTGGCGCCGCGCAGCACCTGCGCGCGGGGGAACTCCTCGCCGAGGGTCACCGCGAGGTAGGGGTAGGACTTGTCGTCGCGGTACTTGACGTTGAAGCGGGGGTCGAACTCCTTGATCCACGCGTACTCGAGCTGGAGCGCCTCGACCTCGGTCGCGACGACGGTCCACTCGACCCGGGCGCCGGTGCGCACCATCCGCGAGGTGCGCGGGTGCAGCGCGGAGATGTCCTGGAAGTACGAGGAGAGCCGCGAGCGCAGGGACTTGGCCTTGCCGACGTAGATGACCCGCCCGTGCTCGTCGAGGAAGCGGTACACGCCCGGATCGGTCGGGATGGACCCCGGGGCGGGTCGGTAGGTCGCCGGATCTGCCACCCCCCGAGCCTATGAGACGGTCACGTCAGCGCCCTCGACGGTCGCCGTCCTCGCCGTGAGGCCGGTCGTCGCGGGCCCCTGCGTCACCGCCCCGGTCGCCGGGTCGAAGCGGCTGCCGTGGCACGGGCACTCGATGGCCTCGGCGGTCACGCCGGCCACCGCGCAACCCTGGTGCGGGCACCTGGCGTCGAAGGCCCTGAACTCGCCGGCGCTCGGCTGGGTGACGACGACGTCGTCACGCACGACGCCTCCCCCTTCGGGCACGTCGGCGACCGGGATGCTCACGCGACCCGTGCCGCCTCCGCCGGTCTCGCCGGCCGCGGAGCCGTCACCCCCGCAGGCGGCGAGCAGACCGGCACCACCGGTCGCGGCGAGGGACATGGCGGTGCGTCGCGTCGTGCTCATCTCAGAGCCCTTCCGAAGGGGGATCGGTCCGGCCCCCGATCCTGCCACCGGGGTCCGTGGGTCACCACGGTGATGACCACTTGGTAACGAGCGAGTCACGGTCTTGCGATGTGGGACACATCACGGCCTCCGCAGGCCTACATTCCCTGCACAGCCCGCAGCACCAGAGTTGCGCGCCGAGGCCGCACGGCCGCACATCCCAGCACCAGGAGGACACGTGATCAGGCGTTCCGTCATCTCAACGGGAGCGACGATGCTCGTCGCGACCATGGCCCTGTCGGCTTGCGGCACCCGCGGCGACAGCGGCGGCTCCGACGGCTCCGGCGACTCGGGCGGTGACAAGAAGGTCGTGAAGATCGGTGTCGTCGCGCCGTTGTCCGGCGACCTCTCCGCCCTGGGCCTCGGCATCCAGCACTCGGTCGAGCTCGCGGCCGACCAGGCGAACCAGTCCGGCGACCTCGGCGACTGGCAGATCGAGGTCGTCCCCGAGGACGACGAGGGCAAGCCCGAGGTCGGCAAGAACGCTGCCTCCAAGCTGGCCTCGGACAACGAGGTCATCGGCGTCGTCGGCACGCTGAACTCGTCCGTCGCCGGCCCGGTGCAGCCGATCCTCGACAAGGCGAAGATCACGATGGTCTCGCCCGCCAACACCAACCCGACGCTCACCCGCGGGGCCAAGCCGGAGGACTCCCCGGAGCGGGTCTACGCCAGCTACTTCCGCGTCTGCACCACCGACAGCATCCAGGGGCCCTTCGCCGCCCGGTACCTCTACGAGAAGGCCGGCATCAAGGAGATCGCGACCGTCCACGACAAGAAGACCTACGGCCAGGGTCTCGTCGAGGCCTTCACCAAGGAGTACGAGAAGCTCGGCGGCAAGGTCGTCGCCTCCGAGACGATCAACCCCGACGAGGACAAGTACGACGCCGTCGTCTCCTCCCTCAAGGCCAAGAAGCCCAAGGCCGTCTACTACGGCGGGGAGTACCCCCAGGGCGCACCCCTGAGCCAGCAGCTCAAGGCCGGCGGTCTCGACATCCCGCTCATGGGCGGTGACGGCATCTTCTCGCCGGAGTTCATCAAGCTCGCCGGCAAGGGCTCCGACGGCGACCTCGCCACCTCGGTCGGCGCCCCGACCGAGAGCCTGGACGCCGGCAAGAAGTTCCTGGAGGACTACGAGGCCGCCGGCTACAGCGACCCGGCCGAGGCCTACGGCGCCTACGCCTACGACGCGGGCCAGTCGATCATCGAGGCGATGAAGGTCTCGCTCAAGGACGCCTCCAGCGTGGAGGAGGCCCGCCAGGCCACCATCGACGCGATGAAGGACGTCTCCTTCGACGGGGTGACCGGCAAGGTCGCCTTCGACGAGTACGGCGACAACACCACGCGGGTCCTCACCGTCTACGAGGTCAAGGGCGGCAAGTGGACGGACGTGAACACCGAGGAGTTCAAGTGATCGACCTGATCTGACCGTCCCCGGTCAGGTCATCCGGTGGGGTGGGGACGCGGCTTCGCATCCTCACCCCACCGCTGAGATCCCCCTTCGTCACATCCCCTCGACGCACGTGGTGGACGCACGACCTGCGTCCACGCCCCAGGAGGACACGTGGAACAAGTCGCCCAGCAGATCGTCAACGGTCTGACCATCGGGTCCCTGTACGCCCTGATCGCCGTCGGCTACACCGTCGTCTACGGCATCATCCAGCTCATCAACTTCGCGCACGGCGAGATCTTCATGATCGGCGCCTTCGGCGCGCTCTCGACCTCGCTGGTCCTCTTCCCCGGGCAGACGGCCCTGTGGACCCTGCCGCTCATCCTCCTCGGCGCCGTCGCGGCCTCGGTCCTCGTGGCGGTGCTCATGGAGCGCGTGGCCTACCGGCCGCTGCGCAACGCGCCCCGTCTGGCACCGCTCATCACGGCCATCGGTATCTCGGTCTTCCTGCAGGAGCTCGTCCGCGTCGGGTACAACGACCCGACGCTCTTCATCTCCTCGGTCAACCCCTTCGACTTCCCCTCCGCGAAGCAGAAGGTCGTCTTCCCCCAGGTCGACGGCATCTCCGGTGAGGCCTTCACCCTCGGCAGCGTCACGCTGCAGCGGCCGGCGCTGTTCACGATCGCCTGCCTCGTCATCAGCGCCGTCGGGCTCTGGTACTACATCAACCGCACGCGCACGGGCCGCGCGATGCAGGCCGTCTCGCAGGACCCCGACACCGCGCGCCTCATGGGCATCAACGTCGACCGGATGATCGTCACGGCCTTCGCCGTCGGCGCCGCGCTCGCCGCCGTCGCCGGAGTCGCGTACGGCCTGCAGACGACCAACATCAACTTCAAGATGGGCTTCATCTACGGCCTCAAGGCCTTCACCGCTGCCGTGCTCGGGGGCATCGGCAACATCCAGGGCGCGGTCGTCGGTGGCCTCGTCCTGGGTGTCCTCGAGTCGATGGCCATCCAGTACCTGCCCGGCGGATCGCCGTGGAAGGACATCTGGGCCTTCTCGATCCTCATCCTCGTCCTCGTCTTCCGACCCCAAGGCATCATGGGTGCAAAGGTGGTGGACCGCGCATGAAGTCGCCGTCCCAGAACCCCCGTCTCGCAGCGCCGCTCGCGGTCGCCGGCTCCGTCCTGCTCATCGTCTCCGGTTTCCTGTCGTGGAGCTTCGAGCCCCTCTTCGGTGACATCTCCGTCCGCTTCTGGCCGGTCACCCTGCAGGTCTACGCGATCGTCATCGGCCTCGTCTCGCTCGTGCTGGCGCTCGTCGTGCTGGGTCCCCTGCGTCGGTGGGCCGAGCACATCGACGCCGGCCGCGGGCTGCGCACCATCGGCGTCACCGGCGCGATCTTCTCCGTGGTCTCGCTGGGAGCCATCTCCTTCGAGTCCGGTGGCCTGATCAACGCCAACGAAGGGGTGTGGGTCGCCGTCGTCGGCGGGCTGCTCGTCGCCGTCGCCGGCTTCATGACGCCCGAGCGCAAGGTCCTCGACCCGGCCGCGCTCGCGCTGCCCGCCTGGGTGGAGATCCTGACCATCGCGGCCCTGCTCGGCATCGCGCTCTACACGGCGCAGTACGCCCTGAAGCAGCAGGAGCCGTGGGTGCTCGTCCTGCTCGTCGGCATGCTCATCGGCGTGACGCTCACCTTCACGCGCTCGAACATGGCGGCGTGGATCGGTGGCGTGACCCTGCGCCACCGGCGCGTCTTCACGCTCGCGACCTTCGCGGTGGCGCTCGCCTTCCCCTTCACCCAGGGCGGCTCCGAGGGCAACCTGACGATCGCCGGCAATGTGCTGATCTTCGCGGCGACCGCGCTCGGCCTCAACATCGTCGTCGGCCTCGCCGGCCTCCTCGACCTCGGCTACATCGCCTTCCTCGGCGCCGGTGCCTACGTCGGGGCCACGATGTCGTACTCCGCCTTCGCGACGATCGGGTGGAAGCCCCCCTTCCTCGTCGTGATGCTCATCGGCGGTCTCGTCTCGAGCATCCTGGGTCTGATCATCGGCTCGCCGACCCTGCGCGTCTCCGGCGACTACCTCGCCATCGTCACGCTCGCCTTCGGTGAGATCTTCCGTCTGGCGATGTTCAACCTCGACGGCACCTCCGGCCCGCTCATCACGCGGGGGTCCAACGGCATCAACGCCATCCCGGACCTGGACTTCTTCGGATTCAACTTCGGCGACACGCACACCATCCTCGGTATCGAGATCCCGCGTGCGGGCAACTACTACTTCGTGCTCATCGCGCTCATCGTCTTCGTGATCGTCGTCTTCACCCACCTGAACAACTCCCGCATCGGGCGCGGGTGGGTTGCGATCCGTGAGGACGAGCGCGCTGCGGAGGCCATGGGCGTCAACGTCTTCGGGCTCAAGCTGCTCGCCTTCGCCGGGGGCGCCTCGCTGGCCGGCATGGCCGGCACGGTCAAGGCCCACATGGACCAGGCGGTCTCCCCGGACAGCTACATCTTCCTCGAGTCCGCCTTCCTGCTCGCTGCCGTCGTCCTCGGCGGCATGGGCACGGTCGGCGGTGTGCTCATCGGCGCCGCGATCCTGAAGTTCCTCCCGGAGAAGCTGCGCTTCCTCGAGGACTACCGCCTCCTGATGTTCGGGCTCGTGCTCGTCGTCATGATGCGCGTGCGTCCCGAGGGCCTCGTCGCCAGCAAGCGTCGCCAGCTGGAGTTCCACGAGGACGACGAGGACCTGGCCGAGACAGTGGTCATCAACGAGCTGGAGGCAGCCAAGTGAGCACCGCAACCACCACTCCCCCGACCGCGGAGTCGCAGGCAGCGCCGGGGGTCATCCTCGACGCCCGCAACGTCACGATGCGCTTCGGTGGTCTCGTCGCCGTCGACGACGTCTCGATGGACGTTCGCGAGGGTGAGATCGTCGGGCTCATCGGCCCCAACGGCGCCGGGAAGACGACCTTCTTCAACTGCCTCACCGGCATGTACAAGCCGACCGAGGGCGAGGTGGCGCTCTTCGGCACGCAGATCCCTCCGAAGCCGCGCGCCGTCGTCCGCGCAGGCATGGCACGCACCTTCCAGAACATCCGGCTCTTCGGCAACATGACCGCGCTGGAGAACGTCATGGTGGGTCGCTTCTGCCGGACCTCCTCGGGAGCCTTCACCTCGATCATCCGGGGCCCGAAGTTCCGTCGCGAGGAGCGCGAGACGACCGACCGTGCCCAGGAGCTGCTCGACTACGTCGGCCTCGGGCGCAGCGCGCACCTGCTCGCGCGCAACATGCCCTACGGCGACCAGCGTCGCCTCGAGATCGCGCGTGCCCTGGCAACCGATCCCAAGGTCCTGCTGCTCGACGAGCCGACGGCCGGAATGAACCCCAAGGAGACCGAGCAGGCCATGGAGCTGATCTTCAAGATCCGCGACTCGGGCCTGGCCGTCGTCGTCATCGAGCACGACATGCGGTTCATCTTCAACCTCTGCGACCGGGTGCTCTGCCTCGTGCGGGGCCAGGTGCTCGTCGAGGGCACGCCCGGGGAGGTCCAGTCCGATCCCCGCGTCATCGAGGCCTACATCGGCGTCGCGGACGACGAGGACGAGGAGGTGGCCGCACTCGACGTCGACACGACCTTCAGCGCGACCACGGACGAGGAGGAGGGCCGATGAGCGCGATGCTCGAGGTCGATGACCTGGAGGTCTCCTACGGCAAGATCGTCGCCGTGAAGGGGATCTCCTTCACCGTCGACGAGGGGGAGGTCGTCACCCTCATCGGTACCAACGGTGCGGGCAAGACGACCACCCTCCGCACCATCTCCGGCCTGCTGCGGCCGAGCAGCGGCGAGGTGCGCTTCAAGGGCCAGCGCATCGACCAGCTGCCCGCGCACCAGATCGTCACGCTGGGGCTGGCCCACTCGCCCGAGGGGCGGCGGATCTTCCCGAAGATGACCGTCGAGGAGAACCTGCGCCTGGGCGCCTTCGCCCGCCGCGACAGGGGCGTCGACAAGGACATCCAGGCCGCCTTCGAGCTCTTCCCGATCCTCGGGGAGCGCCGCTCGCAACCTGCCGGCACCTTCTCCGGCGGGGAGCAGCAGATGCTCGCCATGGGGCGCGCGATGCTCTCCCGGCCGAAGCTGCTCATGCTCGACGAGCCCTCGATGGGGCTCTCGCCGATCATGATGAAGCGGATCATGTCGACCGTGAAGACGCTCCAGGCGCAGGGCACGACGATCCTCCTCGTCGAGCAGAACGCGCGGGCGGCGCTCAAGCTGGCCAACCAGGGCTATGTCCTCGAGGTCGGCAAGATCGTCACCCAGGGCACCGGTGCGGAGCTGCTGACGAGCGACGAGGTCCGCAAGGCCTACCTCGGCGAGGACTGACCCCCGGCACGTCCGGACGGCGAGGGATGGGGCGGCCGGCCCCCACCCCTCGCCGTTCGCGTCAGCCCGCCTTCTTCGCACGGCGGGCCGCCGCGCTCGCCGCACTCGAGACGGACTTCTTGGCCGGCGCGGTCTTCTTCGTCGCGGTGACCTTCGTCCCCTTCGTGGCCGCGGTCCTGCGGGCCGCGGTCTTCTTCGCGGAGGCCGACTTCTTCGTGGCCGCTCCCTTCGCCGCGGGGGCCGGGTCGGCCTCGTCGACGACGAGCTCGCCGACGACGGGCGAGACCGACGAGGAGGCGAGCACCGGGGCGAGGAACTGCCCCGTGAAGGAGCGTGGCACGGCTGCGACCTGCTCCGGGCTGCCGCTCGCGACCACCTGGCCACCGCCCGACCCGCCCTCGGGACCCATGTCGACGACGTAGTCGGCGCACTTGATCACGTCGAGGTTGTGCTCGATGACCAGGACCGAGTTGCCCTTGTCGACCAGGCCCTGGAGCACGAGCAGCAGCTTGCGGATGTCCTCGAAGTGCAGGCCGGTCGTCGGCTCGTCGAGCACGTAGATCGTGCGCCCGTTGGACCGTTTCTGCAGCTCGGCCGCGAGCTTGACCCGCTGCGCCTCACCGCCCGAGAGGGTCGTCGCCGGCTGCCCGAGGCGCACGTAGCCCAGGCCGACAGCGTTGAGGGTCTTCATGTGGCGGGCGATCGCCGGGACGGCCGCGAAGAAGTCCTCGGCCTCCTCGATCGGCATGTCGAGGACCTCGGCGATGTTCTTGCCCTTGAAGTGCACCTCGAGGGTCTCCCGGTTGTACCGGGCGCCGTGGCAGACCTCGCACGGGACGTAGACGTCCGGCAGGAAGTTCATCTCGATCTTCAGCGTGCCGTCACCGGAGCACGCGTCGCAGCGCCCGCCCTTGACGTTGAAGGAGAACCGGCCCGGCTGGTACCCGCGCACCTTCGCCTCGCTCGTCTGGGCGAAGAGCTTGCGGACGTGGTCGAAGACCCCGGTGTACGTCGCCGGGTTGGACCGCGGCGTGCGACCGATGGGGCTCTGATCGACGTGCACGACCTTGTCGAGGTGCTCGAGGCCGGTCACCGTCTTGTGCCGACCCGGCACCCGGCGGGCGCCGTTGAGCTTGTTGGCCATGACGTTGTAGAGGATGTCGTTGACGAGGGTCGACTTGCCGGACCCGGACACGCCCGTCACCGCGACGAAGTTGCCCAGCGGGAAGCTGACGTCGATGCCGGCGAGGTTGTGCTCCTTGGCTCCCTTGACCGTGACCTCGCGCGCGGGGTCCTGCGGTCGGCGCACGGCCGGGACCGGGATCTCGAGGTCGCCGGAGAGGTAGCGGCCGGTCACCGAGCGCTCGCTCGTCAGCAGGTCGGCGAGCGGCCCGGAGTGGACGACATGACCGCCGTGCTCCCCCGCTCCCGGGCCGATGTCGACGACCCAGTCCGAGGCGGCGATGGTGTCCTCGTCGTGCTCGACGACGATCAGTGTGTTGCCGAGGTCGCGCAGCCGGGTCAGCGTCTCGATGAGCCGGTGGTTGTCGCGCTGGTGCAGACCGATGCTCGGCTCGTCGAGCACGTAGAGCACGCCCACCAGGCCCGAGCCGATCTGCGTGGCCAGCCGGATGCGTTGCGCCTCGCCACCGGAGAGCGTGCCCGCGGCCCGCGAGAGGGAGAGGTACTCCAGGCCCACGTCGAGGAGGAAGCCCAGCCGTGCGTTGATCTCCTTGATGACCTGCTCGGCGATCTGCCGCTCACGCTCGCTGAAGTCGACGGTGTCGAGGAACCCGGCCGCCTCGCGGATCGAGAGCGAGGAGACGTCGGCGATGCTCTGCCCACCGACGAGGACGGCGAGGGACTCCGGCTTCAGGCGGGTCCCCCGGCACGTCGGGCACGGGATCTCGCGCATGTACCCCTCGTACTTCTCCCGGCTCCAGTCCGACTCGGTCTCGGTGTGCCGGCGCTTGATGAAGGGGATGACCCCCTCGAAGCCGGTGCTGTAGGAGCGCTCCCGCCCGAAGCGGTTGCGGTACTTGACGTGCACCTTGTGGTTGCGTCCGTGCAGGAGCGCCTCGCGGGCGCGGCTCGGCAGCGCCCGCCACGGCGTGTCCATGTCGAAGCCGAGGTCGTCGCCGAGCGCCGACATCGTGCGCTGGAAGTACTGGGCCGACTGGGTCCCCTGCGCCCAGGGCGCGATGGCCCCCTCCGCGAGCGTCAGGTCGTCGTCGGGGACGACGAGCTCCGCGTCGACCTCGAGCTCCGTCCCCAGGCCCGTGCAGACCGGGCAGGCGCCGAAGGGGGAGTTGAAGGAGAAGGACCGCGGCTCGATCTCGTCGATGTTGAGCGGGTGGTCGTTGGGGCAGGCCATCGTCTCGGAGTAGCGGCGCTGACGCTGCGGGTCGTCCTCGTCGAGGTCGACGAAGTCGATGACGAGCACGCCCCCGGCGAGCCCGAGGGCGGTCTCCACGGAGTCGGTGACCCGCTGCTTCGCGGCCCGGTCCTCCTCCCCCTTCGCCACGAGGCGGTCGACGACGACGTCGATGGTGTGCTTGACCTGCTTCTCCAGCGTCGGCGGCTCCGCGAGCGAGACGACCTCCCCGTCCACGCGGGCCCGGCTGTAGCCCTTGGTCCGCAGCTCGGAGAAGAGGTCGACGAACTCGCCCTTACGGGCGCGCACGACCGGCGCCAGGACCTGGAAGCGGGTGCGCTCGGGCAGCTCGAGGAGCCGGTCGACGATCTGCTGCGGGCTCTGACGGGTGATCGCCTCGCCGCAGACCGGGCAGTGCGGCCGACCGACGCGGGCGAAGAGCAGACGCAGGTAGTCGTGGACCTCGGTGATCGTGCCCACGGTCGATCGGGGGTTGCGGTTCGTCGACTTCTGGTCGATGGACACCGCGGGCGACAGCCCCTCGATGAAGTCGACGTCCGGCTTGTCCATCTGGCCGAGGAACTGCCGCGCGTAGGCCGACAGGGACTCGACGTACCGGCGCTGCCCCTCGGCGAAGATCGTGTCGAAGGCCAGCGACGACTTGCCCGACCCCGACAGCCCGGTGAAGACCACCAGGGAGTCGCGTGGGATGTCGACATGGATGTTCTTGAGGTTGTGCTCGCGGGCCCCCTGGACGACGATCCGGTCGTGCAGGCGGGAGCCGGCGGCCTTGGCAACAGTCACGCACCCAACCTTAGGCGGGACCACCGACAGCGCTCTCCCCCCTTCGCCGGACGGGCCGAAGCAGGGCCTAGCCTGAGCGGATGACGACACCGATCGAGGACTATGCCGCCATCGGCGACACCGAGACCGCCGCCCTGGTGTCCAAGGGGGGCTCGGTCGACTGGCTCTGCCTGCCGCGCTTCGACTCCTCGTCGTGCTTCACCGCGCTGCTCGGCACCCCCGAGCACGGCCGGTGGCTCATCGGCCCGGTCGGCGAGGCGACGACGACCCGCGCCTACCGCGGCGACTCCTTCATCCTCGAGACCACCCACCGCACCGCCACCGGGGCGGTCAAGGTGACCGATCTCATGCCCCTCGGCGACGGGCGCGCGGACCTCGTCCGCGTCGTCGAGGGCCTCGAGGGCGAGGTCGAGATGCGCCAGGAGTGGGTCGTGCGCTTCGGCTACGGCCGGATCCGCCCGTGGGTGGCGCACTCCCCCGGCCACGAGCAGGACCGCGAGGTCATCACCGCCATCGCCGGCAACGACATGCTCGTCCTGCGCGGCTCCCGGCTGCCCGTGCCCGAGGGCGACCACCACCGCGACCGGTGGACCGTGCGCGCGGGCGAGCACTACAACTTCTCCACGACGTGGTTCGCCTCCTACAAGCCGATCCCCCCGCCGCTCGACATCCGCTCACGCATCGAGGCGACGTACCAGCGCTCGGCGCAGTGGGGTGCCCGCTGCACCTACGAGGGGCCGTACCAGGACGAGGTCGTGCGCTCGCTGCTCACCCTGCGCCTGCTCACCGACACGCGCCGGGGCGGCATCGTCGCAGCGGTCACCACGAGCCTGCCCGAGGACTTCGGCGGCGAGCGCAACTGGGACTACCGCTACTGCTGGCTGCGCGACGCCTCGCTCACCCTCGAGGCGCTGCTCAAGTCGGGCTACGTCGGCGCGGTCAAGCTGTGGCGGGACTGGCTCGTGCGCGCGATCGCCGGCGACCCGGAGGACATGCAGATCATGTACGCGGTCGACGGCGGGCGGGAGCTGCCCGAGCGCGAGCTCGACCACCTCCCCGGGTACGCGGGCAGCCGTCCCGTGCGCATCGGCAACGGTGCCGTCGACCAGAAGCAGACCGATGTCCTCGGCGAGGTGATGATCGCGCTCGAGGACGCCCGCGCCCAGGGCCTGACCGAGTCGCCCCAGTCGTGGGCCGTCCAGCGCGCCCTCGTCAACAACCTCGCCACGCACTGGCAGGACGCGGACAACGGCCTGTGGGAGATCCGCGGACCGCTGCGCCACTTCACCCACTCGCGGGTGATGGTGTGGGCCGCCTTCGACCGCGCCATCCGGGCGGTCGAGCTCCACGGGTACGAAGGGGAGGTCGAGACCTGGCGCGACCTGCGCGAGCGGGTGCGCGCGGACGTGCTCGAGCACGGGTGGGACGAGGACCGGCAGAGCTTCACCCAGCACTACGACACCACCGAGGTCGACGCCTCGCTGCTGCTCATCCCGATGGTCGGGTTCCTGCCCCCGGACGACCCGCGGGTCCTCGGGACGATCGCCGCCGTCGAGCGCGACCTCCTGCGCGACGGGTACCTCCTGCGCTACCGCACGGAGTCGGGCGTCGACGGCCTCGCCGGTGACGAGCACCCCTTCCTCGCCTGCTCCTGGTGGCTGGTGAGCGCCTACGCCCTCACCGGGCAGCTCGACAAGGGGCACGCCCTCATGGCCCGCCTGTGCGGGTTGCTCAACGACGTCGGTCTCGTCGCCGAGGAGTACGACGTCAGGGGCCGGCGGCAGGCGGGCAACTTCCCGCAGGCCTTCAGCCACCTCGCCCTGATCGGCGCCGCCTACGCGCTGCGTGATGCCGACGCCGCCGCGGCCCGTGGCGAGCACCCCAGGACGGACGACACAGCGACCCCCGTGCACCCCGTTGAAGGAGCGATCTCATGACCGACACCTACGACCCCGACGTCACCCCGGGCGGCCCCTGGTCCACCCGGGAGCTGGCCCACCTGACGATCCGCAAGCTCTCCGTGTCCGAGATGCACAACAACGTCTACCTGCTCACCTGCCGGGCGAGCGGTGCCCAGCTGCTCATCGACGCCGCCGACGAGGCCGACCGCATCCGCGAGCTCGTCGCCGCGGGCGGGACGGACCTCGGCCACCTCGTGACGACGCACCAGCACTGGGACCACGTCCGCGCCCTGGCGGAGATCACTGCGGAGTACTCCCCCGAGACGTACGCCGGCGAGGACGACGCCGACGCGCTGCCCCTGGCGCCGGCCCACCGTCTGGCGCACGGGGACACGATCACCTTCGGCGAGGCCACGCTGGCCGTGACGCACCTTCGGGGGCACACCCCGGGATCGGTGGCACTCGCGTACGACGACCCCGAGGGCCATGTCCACCTCTTCACGGGCGACAGTCTCTTCCCGGGCGGGGTGGGCAACACCAAGATGGAGGGCCAGAGCTTCGAGTCGCTGTACGCCGACGTCACCCAGCGGGTCTTCGACGTGTACGACGACGACACGTGGGTCTACCCCGGCCACGGCTCGGACACGACGCTCGGAAGGGAGCGGCCCCACCTCCAGGAGTGGCGCGAGCGGGGCTGGTGAGCACGGGGGCCCGACGGGCCGGCTGGGGTTGACGGGACGACGCCCGGCCCTCCACACTGCTCACCAGCGGGCTGGGTTACCCATCAGTAACCCTGAGTTCTCCCGGTGACCCGAGCGTGATCGACCCCGACGGCAAGGACGCGGCTGGCCATGAACGACTCCCCCCTGATCTCGATCGGTCTGCCGATCGCCCTGGCGATCATCATGTTCGGCCTCGGCCTGTCCCTGACCGTCGGCGACTTCCGTCGGGTCGCACGATCGCCCAAGGCCGTCGTCGTGGCCCTCGTGCTGCAGGTGCTCGTCCTTCCGCTCGTCGCCTTCGGGCTGGTCATCGCCTTCGACGTCGACCCCCTGCTCGCGGTGGGCGTGATGCTGCTCGCCGCCTCGCCGGGCGGGACGACGGCCAACCTCTTCAGCCACCTCTTCCATGGGGACGTCGCCCTCAACATCACGCTGACGGCCGTCAACTCGGTGCTGGCGGTGGTCAGCATCCCCGTCATCACCAACCTCGCGATCGGCTGGTTCGAGGCCGACGGAGAGCTCGGCCTCCAGGTCGGCAAGGTCCTCCAGGTCATCGCCATCGTCCTCGTCCCCGTCGGCCTGGGCATGGTGGTGCGCCATCGCTCGCAGGCCTTCGCCGTCCGGGCCGACCGCCCGGTCCGCATCTTCTCGATCAGCGTCCTCGTCGTGGTCGCCGTCGGCGCCCTCGTCGGCGAGCGCGACGACGTCGCCGGCTACCTCGAGCAGCTCGGCCTCGTGACCGCACTCTTCTGCCTCGCCAGCCTGACCATCGGCTACCTCGGCGCCCGGCTGATGCGTCTGGACGACCGGCAGGCGATCGCCACCTCGATGGAGGTCGGCATCCACAACACGACGATCGCCCTGACCATCGCCCTCAGCGTGCTGGGCAGCACCGAGGTCGCGATCGCGGCCGCCATCTACTCGATCTTCATGTACCTGTTCGCGCCGGTCTTCGGCCTCGTGATCAGCCGTGACGTGCGCGCCCGACGCGCCACGACGCCGCAGCTCGTCGACTGACGACCTCGTCCGGGGCGGCGCCGGCCGCCTGCGTCTCGTCGGCCTCCGGGACGAGACAGGTAGGTGGCCCCGGGGCCGAAGACTAGGGTGACGCCGTGAGTCGTGTCGATGCCGTCCCAGCGCCCTTCCTCGTCCTCGCGGGAGTGCTCTCGGTGCAGTTCGGCGGGGCGCTCGCGGCCACCCTCGTCCCGGAGATCGGCGCGGCCGGCTCGGTCATCCTGCGGCTCGGCTTCGCGACGGCGATCCTCCTGCTCGTCGCCCGGCCGCGCTGGCGCGGCCACACCCGCCGGGACTGGGCGACGGTCACGTGCTTCGGTGCCGCGCTCGGGATGATGAACTTCGCCTTCTACGGCTCGCTCGGTCACCTGCCGATCGGCGTCGCCGTGACGATCGAGTTCGTCGGGCCCCTGGCGCTCGCTGCCGTCCTCTCGCGCCGCCCGCGCGACCTCCTCGCGGTCGGCGCCGCGGGGGTCGGGGTCGTCCTGATCTCCCGGGCCCTGAGCATCCCCCTCGACGAGCTCGAGGGCACGGGCATCGCGCTCGCCCTCGCGGCGGGTGCCTGCTGGGCCGGGTACATCGTCTTCTCCGGCCGGACCGGAGCGGCCTTCCCCAAGCTGGAGGGGCTCGCCCTCGCCATGGTCGTCGCGACGCTCCTGGTCCTCCCCTTCGGCCTGCTCGACGTCGCCCGGCACGGGACCGGCGCCTGGGACGCCGAGGTGCTGCTCAAGGGGCTGGGCATCGCCGTCCTCTCGTCCGTCCTGCCCTACTCCCTCGAGCTCTTCGCCCTCCGACGGCTCGCGCCCGCGGTCTTCGGCATCCTGCTCAGCCTCGAGCCCGCCGTGGCGGCGCTCGCCGGGTTGCTCGTGCTCGGCCAGCGCCTCGACCCCGTGCAGCTCGGCGGGATGACGCTCGTGGTCCTGGCGAGCATCCTCGTCCTCGGCCTGGGTCAGCGCACCCCCGCCACCGAGCTGCCCGTCTGAGGAGATGACGAAGGGGGTCGGTCACCGCGGCGTGACCGACCCCCTTCGTCTGCCGGCTCAGTGGTCGGAGCCGATGCCCTCCTTGGCGTCCTTGTTGGACTTCCAGAGGCTGGCGACCGTCGTGACACCGAGGATGAGGACGATGGCGCCGAGGGAGAAGAGCGTGGAGATCTCCGGGACGCTCACGTGCTCGCCGCCGTTGATGAAGGGCAGCGTGTTCTCGTGGAGCGCGTGGAGGATGAGCTTGACGCCGATGAAGGCGAGCAGGACCGACAGGCCCAGGCTCATGTAGACGAGCTTCTTCAGCAGACCACCGATGAGGAAGTACAGCTGGCGCAGACCCATGAGCGCGAAGAGGTTCGCCGTGAGGACGATGTACGGCTCCTTGGTGAGGCCGTAGATCGCCGGGATCGAGTCCAGGGCGAAGAGCAGGTCGGTCATGCCGAGGGCGATGACGACGATGAAGAGAGGAGTCGCGACGCGCTTGCCGTTCTCCTTGGTGAAGAGCTTGGGGGCCCACTCGGTCGTGCTCGGCACGGTCCGCTGGAACCACTTGATGACCGCGTTGGGCTCCCACTCGTCCTCCTCGTCGTGGCTCTCCGTGGCGAGGTTGAACGCGGTGTAGATGAGGAAGGCGCCGAAGATGTAGAAGACCCAGGCGAACTGGTTGATCGCGGCGGCGCCGACGAAGATGAAGATCGTCCGCAGGACGATCGCGATGATGATGCCCCACAGGAGCGCGGTCTGCTGGAACCGGGCCGGCACGCCGAACTTCGCCATGATGATGATGAAGATGAAGAGGTTGTCGACCGAGAGCGAGTACTCGGTCAACCACCCGGCGAAGAACTCGGTCCCGCGGTCACCCCCTTCCATCAACCACAGGCCGATGCCGAAGAGCACTGCCGCCGAGACGTAGATGCTGAGGATCGTCGCGACCTCGCGCGTGGAGGGGACGTGCGGGTTGCGGGCCACCCAGATGACGTCGAAGAGCAGCACCGCGGCGGCGACACCGAGCGTGAGGAGCCACGCCCAGGTCGGCACGTCCATGGTGCCGCCGCTCATGATCGACGGCTGGAGCGATGAGATGGTGGACAACGAGAACCTTCCGGACAGGGAACACAACGTCCGGAGGTCTCTCCCACCCCCGAGGGGGCCGATGACCCGGGTCGGCGGACCGACCGTGCTGACGAGCCAACGCTTGGGGGTACTCCCCTCCGCTCCCTCGAGTCTCTCACGACCCACCCCGGTCCGGCTGCAGGACTCTGCCCGGGCGCCCCCGGCTACCGGGTCGCGGCGGTCATCTGCCGCAGCTCCTTCTTCAGGTCCCCGATCTCGTCGCGCAGGCGCGCCGCGAGCTCGAAGTGCAGGTCGGTGGCCGCCTGGTGCATCTGGTCGGTGAGCTCCTGGATGAGTCGGGCCAGCTCGGTCGCCGGCAGGTCGCGGCCCCGCTCCGTGGTCTCGGTGCCCGCCTTGCCACCGCGACCCTTGCCGCGGGACTGGCTGCGACCGGAGCCGAGCAGCTCGTCGGTGTCCGCGTCCTCGCGGCGCAGCATGTCGGTGATGTCGGCGATCTTCTTGCGCAGCGGCTGGGGGTCCAGGCCGCGCTCACGGTTGTAGGCGATCTGCTTGACCCTGCGGCGGTGGGTCTCGTCGAGGGCCTCCTGCATCGAGGGGGTCACCTTGTCGGCGTACATGTGCACCTCGCCCGAGACATTGCGGGCGGCGCGACCGATCGTCTGGATGAGCGAGCGGGCGCTGCGCAGGAAGCCCTCCTTGTCGGCATCGAGGATGCTCACGAGCGAGACCTCGGGCAGGTCCAGGCCCTCCCGCAGGAGGTTGATGCCGACGAGGACGTCGAACTCGCCGAGCCGCAGCTCGCGCAGCAGCTCGACCCGTCGCAGGGTGTCGATGTCGGAGTGGAGGTAGCGCACCCGCACCCCCTTGTCGAGGAGGTAGTCGGTGAGGTCCTCGGCCATCTTCTTCGTCAGGGTCGTCACGAGGACCCGCTCGTCGCGGTCGGCGCGCTGACGGATCTCGTGCAGGAGGTCGTCGATCTGGCCCTTGGTCGGCTTCAGGACGACCTCGGGGTCGATGAGGCCGGTGGGGCGGATGACCTGCTCGACGTACCCGTCGGACTTGGCCAGCTCGTAGTCGCCGGGGGTCGCGGAGAGGTAGACCGTCTGCCCGATCCGCTCGAGGAACTCCTCCCACTTCAGCGGGCGGTTGTCCATCGCGCTCGGGAGCCGGAAGCCGTGCTCGACGAGGGTGCGCTTGCGGGAGGCGTCGCCCTCGTACATGGCCCCGATCTGGGGCACGGTCTGGTGCGACTCGTCGATGACGAGGAGGAAGTCCTCGGGGAAGTAGTCGAGCAGGCAGTTGGGCGCGGTGCCCGGCAGGCGGCCGTCGATGTGCATCGAGTAGTTCTCGATCCCGGCGCAGCTGCCGACCTGGCGCATCATCTCGATGTCGTAGGTCGTGCGCATCCGCAGACGCTGGGCCTCGAGCATCTTGCCCTGGCGCTCCATGTCCGCCAGCGTCTGCTCGAGCTCGGTCTCGATGCCCGCGATGGCCCGCTCCATGCGCTCCGGCCCGGCGACGTAGTGGGTCGCCGGGAAGATGTGCATCTGCTGCTCCTCGCGCACCACCTCACCGGTGAGCGGGTGGAGGGTGTGGACGCGCTCGATCTCGTCGCCGAAGAACTCGATGCGCACGGCCAGCTCCTCGTACACCGGGATGATCTCGACCGTGTCGCCGCGCACGCGGAAGGTGCCGCGGGTGAAGGCCAGGTCGTTGCGGGTGTACTGCATCGTGACGAACTTGCGCAGCAGCTCGTCCCGGTCGATCTGGGTGCCGACCTCGAGCGTGACCATCCGGTCGACGTACTCCTGCGGCGTACCGAGGCCGTAGATGCACGAGACCGAGGCGACGACGATGACGTCCCGGCGGGTCAGCAGGCTGTTGGTCGCGCTGTGGCGCAGACGTTCGACCTCCTCGTTGACCGAGGAGTCCTTCTCGATGTACGTGTCCGTCTGGGGCACGTAGGCCTCGGGCTGGAAGTAGTCGTAGTAGCTGACGAAGTACTCGACGGCGTTGTTGGGCAGCAGCTCGCGGAACTCGTTGGCCAGCTGCGCGGCGAGCGTCTTGTTGGGCGCCATGACGAGGGTCGGGCGCTGGACCTCCTCGATGAGCCAGGCGGTCGTCGCCGACTTGCCGGTGCCGGTGGCGCCGAGGAGGACGATGTCCTGCTCACCGGCCCGCACGCGCGTCGCGAGGTCGGCGATCGCGGTCGGCTGGTCACCGGCCGGCTCGAACTCCGAGATGACCTCGAAGGGAGCCACCGTACGTTGCAGATCGGTCACCGGGCGCATGACCACCACGGTATGTCACCCCACCGACAACCCTCAGAAGTCGACCGGGTGCTCGGGCAGGTCCGCCCGGGAGTGGCCGCTGCGGATGACCTTCCAGTGGCCACCCGGACCGCGACGCAGGGTCCACCGCCCGAGGCGCGCGATGGGCGCCAGCGCCATCACCATGCCGCGGACCGCGTCCTGCGCCTCGTCGTCCTCGGCGGCGTCGTGCCCTCCCGTCACGAGGAAGCGCAGGTGGATCTGGGGCTGCCCCCGCACGATCTCGACGGACCGGTCCTCGACGCGGTGCCCGAGCGCGAGCAGCTCCTCGGCACGCGGCAGGAGGCTCTGCGGCGGCACGCCCGGCGAGACTCCGTGCACGTCGACGGCGACGCGGTAGGACGGCACTCAGGCCCCCCGGGCCCCGGGCGACCACCCGGTCTCGCGGGCCCAGGCCTCGACCCGCCCGTGGGCGGCGGCGAACCACGGCTCCTTGGCGGCGGCGTACTCCCTGCGGGTCAGCCCCTCGGCCGCGAGGCGTTCCTTCTCCGCGCGGTAGTCCGCGCGCGCGGAGGGGTCCTCCCGCAACCAGTCGCGGAAGAGCAGCGCCCAGCGCCACCCCGACGAGCCCACCTCGCGCACGTGTACGTGGATCGGCACGGCCGGGTCGCTCCCCAGGTGGTACCGCTTCGGCCAGGTGGCGGAGTCCCGCGAGGTGTCCAGCGGGGTGTCCTG
Organism: Janibacter terrae NBRC 107853; assembly: GCF_001591405.1. Taxonomy (GTDB): domain Bacteria; phylum Actinomycetota; class Actinomycetes; order Actinomycetales; family Dermatophilaceae; genus Janibacter; species Janibacter terrae. Next base: position 105,827 of record NZ_BCUV01000004.1, on the reverse strand, counting down.
GACGACGCCCTCGATCCGGGGCCACCCCCCTTCGACCGTCGCCGCGAGGAAGGCGGCGGAGTCCGCGACGTCGAGCGAGGCCACCCCGACCTGCAGGTCGATGATCGGCTTGGCGTGCATCGGGACGGCCGTGGACCCGATGTGGTCGAGCGTCACCGCGAGGTCGCCGAGCCGGTGCCGCAGACGAGCGATCTCGCGCGCGGCCCGCCCCGCCCACGCCGGGTCGGGCTCCACGAGGACGAGCTCCTGCGGCGCGCGCACCGGGGTGAGCTCGGCGAGGTTGTCGGCGAAGGGGGCCAGCCGCGCCTCCCACAGCCGGTCCACCGCGGCGGCGAGCTCCTCCGGGGACCCGTTGTTGTCGAGGAGGACGTCGGCGACCGCGCGCCGCTCCTCGTCGGTGGCCTGGGCGGCGATCCGCGAACGGGCCTCGTCCTCGGGCATGCCCCGCGACCCGACGAGCCGCTGCACACGCACCTCCTCGTCGGTGTCGACCACGAGGACGAGGTGGTACTCCCCCGCCATCCCCTTCTCGACGAGCAGCGGCATGTCGTGCACGCCGATCGCCGTCCCGGCCGCCTCGGCGGCCGCGAAGCGCTCCGCGGTGCGCGCCCAGATCGCGGGGTGGGTGATGCCCTCGAGCGCGGCGAGGGCCTGCGGGTCACCGAAGACGACCCGCCCGAGCGCCGGACGGTCGAGCGACCCCTCCACGTCGAAGACGCCGTCACCGAAGCGTTCCCGGACCCGCTCCAGCGCCGCCTCCCCGGGCTCGACGACCTCGCGGGCGATCCGGTCCGCGTCGACGACCACCGCACCGAGCTCGGCGAGCCGGGAGGAGACCGTCGACTTCCCGGAGCCGATCCCACCTGTGAGTCCGATGCGCAGCATGGGCCCGATCCTAGGCAAGACGAAGGGGGGCGCCGCACCGGATCGGTGCGATGCCCCCCTTCGTCGTCAGGAAGCGACCCGGGTCAGTTGCCCGTGAGCTTCTCGCGGAGCGCGGCCAGGGCCTCGTCCGAGGCGAGCGTGCCCTCGGACGTCGGCGCCGGGGCACCAGCGCTCGGCGCGCCCGAGCTGCTGCTGCTGCTGTCCGAGCTGTACGAGGTGGTGCTGACGGAGTCGGCACCGCCCTCGGCAGCGGCGGCGTCGTCCGCAGCGGCCTTCTCCATCTGGGCGCGGTGGGCCTCCCAGCGGGCGTGGGCGTCGGCGTACTGCTTCTCCCATGCCTCGCGCTGGGTGTCGTAGCCCTCGAGCCACTCGTTGGTCTCAGCGTCGAAGCCCTCGGGGTACTTGTAGTTGCCCTGCTCGTCGTACTCCGCGGCCATGCCGTAGAGGGTCGGGTCGAACTCGGTGAGGTTGGCGCCGTCCTCGTTGGCCTGCTTGAGGCTCAGCGAGATGCGGCGACGCTCCAGGTCGATGTCGATGACCTTGACGAAGATCTCCTGGCCGACGTTGACGACCTGCTCCGGCAGCTCCACGTGGCGCTCGGCCAGCTCGGAGATGTGGACCAGGCCCTCGATGCCGTCCTCGACGCGCACGAAGGCACCGAAGGGGACGAGCTTGGTGACCTTGCCCGGGACGACCTGACCGATCGCGTGGGTCCGGGCGAAGTGCTGCCACGGGTCCTCCTGCGTCGCCTTGAGCGACAGGGAGACGCGCTCGCGGTCCATGTCGACGTCCAGGACCTCGACCGTGACCTCGTCGCCGACCTCGACGACCTCGGAGGGGTGGTCGATGTGCTTCCAGGACAGCTCGGAGACGTGGACGAGACCGTCGACGCCACCCAGGTCCACGAACGCACCGAAGTTGACGATCGAGGAGACGACGCCGGAGCGGACCTGCCCCTTCTGGAGCTCTTTGAGGAAGGTCGTGCGGACCTCGGACTGGGTCTGCTCGAGCCAGGCACGGCGGGACAGGACCACGTTGTTGCGGTTCTTGTCCAGCTCGATGATCTTGGCCTCGATCTCCTTGCCGACGTACGGCTGGAGGTCGCGGACGCGACGCATCTCCACGAGGGAGGCGGGGAGGAAGCCGCGCAGGCCGATGTCGAGGATGAGACCACCCTTGACGACCTCGATGACGGTGCCGGTGACGACGCCGTCCTCTTCCTTGATCTTCTCGATGGTGCCCCAGGCGCGCTCGTACTGCGCGCGCTTCTTGGACAGGATGAGTCGGCCTTCCTTGTCCTCCTTCTGGAGGACGAGGGCCTCGACGAGGTCGCCGACGGCGACGATCTCCGAGGGGTCGACGTCGTGCTTGATGGACAGCTCGCGCGAGGGGATGACACCCTCGGTCTTGTAGCCGATGTCGAGAAGCACCTCGTCGCGGTCGACCTTGACGATGTGGCCCTCGACGATGTCGCCATCGTTGAAGTCCTTGATCGTGGCGTCGATGGCGGCGAGAAGATCTTCCTCAGAGCCGATGTCGTTGATGGCGATCTGAGGGGCGGTCGTGTCGACCGTGCTGGCAGTCATGTAGTAGGAACTCCGATTGTGGACAGTTGATCGTATGGAACGGGTGCGGTGCAGGCATCGCACCCGGGTGCCCTGGTGGACACAGCTGGGCACACAAGAGTGCCCTCCCATCGTAGTGCTCAGGCACGAGGGGGGCAAAACCCCTGCGTCGGCTAGCGTCCACCCCATGGACGAGGGCCCCGACGAGCACCCGGACGCCGTCAGCCGGCGCGAGAGCGACCAGGGCGAGACGGTCCGCGCCAACCGTGGGTGGTGGGACCGCGAGGCCACGGACTACCTCGCCGAGCACGGCGGCTTCCTCGGTGACGCCGACCTGGTCTGGGGCCCCGAGGGCTGGACCGAGGAGGACCTGCGCGTCCTCGGACCGCGCGACCAGCTCGCCGGCCGGCGGGTCCTCGAGTTCGGCGGGGGCGCCGCCCAGGGGGCGCGCTGGTGCGCCGCGCAGGGCGCGCACGTCGTCTCCACCGACCTGTCCGCCGGCATGCTGGCCACCGCCCGCCTGCTCGACGCCCGGCACGACGGCCCCGCTCCCCTCCTCGCCCAGGCGGACGCGAGCCGGCTCCCCTTCGCCGACGCGAGCTTCGACATCGTCTTCTCCGCGTACGGGGCCACCCCCTTCGTCGCGGACTCCGCCGGGCTCATGCGCGAGCTCGCGCGCGTGCTGCGACCGGGCGGCACGCTCGCCTTCTCCACCTCGCACCCGATCCGGTGGGCCTTCCCCGATGTGCCGGGACCGGAGGGCCTGACCGCGACCGGGACGTACTTCGACGAGACCCCGTACGTCGAGACCACCGCCGGACGGGCCAGCTACGTCGAGCACCACCGCACGCTGGGGCACCGCATCGCCGAGCTCGTCGAGGCGGGTCTCCTCCTGCGCGCGCTCCTCGAGCCCGAGTGGCCACCGGACAACACCGAGACCTGGGGCGGCTGGTCGCCGCTGCGCGGCGAGCGCCTGCCCGGGACCGCGATCTTCGTCGCCACGACGTGAGCCCGGTCGCCCGCCGGGGTGGCGGAGGACCGGGCTCACTGCGCAGCGCGGCCTCAGCCGCCGTGCAGGTCGCTGCGCCGCGTCGTCGGGGCGTCGGGGTCGGCCATGCCGAAGACCGGGTCCGGCCGGTCGTCCACGTAGGCCGGCTGCGCGTCCAGGTGGTGGCGTCGCCCGATGAGCACCGACAGCAGCACACCGGTCAGCAGGAGCAGGACACCGAGGATCGTGAGGACCAGCGGCAGGGTCGAATGGACCATCTTGAGCAGGCTCGAGGCACTCTTGTACTCCTCGACGTTCTTGTCGACGGTCTCCTTGGTGAAGCGCGACTCGGTCTCGAGCGCCTTGAGCGACTCGCCCTCGTAGCGGAACTCCTGGTTCTGCAGCTCCAGGCGGTCGAGGACGACGCCCGTCACCGGGTCGACCCAGAAGGTGCGCTGGTTGCTGTAGAAGCGCTCGGCCTCGACGGCACCGTTCTCCTTCGCCTTCGGGAAGAGGCTGCCCGGCAGCTCACGGGTGCCGGTCTTGGTCTCCGGGACCTCCATCGTGAACCGGTAGACGTTCATGCCCTGCAGGTCCTCCTCGCCCTCGTACTTCACGGGGAAGGACTGGCCGGCCGAGCTGTCCCACCACCGGTAGGTGTCGACGGGCTTGGTGTCGAAGGGGAACTTGACCAGCAGACCGTCGCGCTTGACCTCCTGGCCGTCGCGGGCCTCGCCGCAGCAGTTGACGGCCTCACCGGTGTGACGGTCGAAGACGTAGACCTCGGTGGATCCGTCCATCGGCATGTTGTCGCCGTTGTTGTCGCTCACCTGGCCGCTGTTCCAGATCGCCAGGTCGCGGCCGGAGTCCTCGGATGCCTGCTCGGACGCCTCCGGGTCACCGATGATGCGGCTCGTGGTGGTCAGCTCGCCCGAGCCCGGCTTGACGTTGTCGGCGTCGAAGAAGGAGGCGTTGGGGTCCTGCACCACCTGCGTCGTGTTCTGGTCCAGGGGGACGACCGCGAGCTTGGGGTAGGCATAGAACCGCAAGAGCAGCCCCATGGTGAGGATGAAGGCGCCGACGCCCATGATGATCGCCGGCAGCAAGAACTTGCGCACGAAAAGCCTCCTTGGCCCTGAAGAACTTACCGGACGGTAGCACCATTCGGCACACCGCGCCCGGCTGGACGACAGCGTAGGGGACGTGACCTCGGACTCGCCCGATCCGCGGCCTGCGCGAGGCCCCTCATGTCGCGAGGATCCTGGCCACGACGGCCCCGGCGTCGGGTCCCGGAGGGCCGACCCGCTCCGCCCGCATCCCGAGCCCGATGGCTGGCTCGAGGTCGCTCGGCATGTCCCCGACCACGACGCACCGGGCGGGGTCCGCCCACGGTGCCCGGCGCAGTGCCTCGACGAGGAGACCGTCCAGCGGCTTGCGGCAGCGGCAGGCCCCCCGCTCGTGGGGGCACACCGCGATCGCGTCGATGCGTCCACCGTCGGCCGCGAGCAGCTCCCGCAGGCGGGCGTGGACCGCCAGCAGGTCCGTCCGGTCCATGAGGCCCCGGGCGATGCCCCGCTGGTTGGTGACGACGACCGTGCGGCAGCCCGCGGCCGTGAGCGCCGCGACCGCCTCGGACGCCCCGGGCAGGAGCTGGAGCTCGTCCGGCCGGGTGACGTAGCCGTCGGGCACCCGGACGTTGAGCGTCCCGTCCCGGTCGAGCAGGACGAGGTCGAAGGGGGTCCCCTCGCCGGTCGCGGTCAGCGTCCCGGGGCCGAACCACCAGGGCGCCGCGGTCAGGGGTGGTCCTGCAGGGCGTGGTCGACGGCCTCGCACCAGGCGTGGGCCCAGAGCATGTGGACCTCCTGGATGCGCGGCGTCTCCCCGGAGGGCACGACGAGCAGGTGGTCGGCGAGGTGGTCCTGGCCGGCTCCCTTCGCACCCGTCATGAGGATCGTGGTGAGCCCGCGCGCGCGGGCCTCGCCGAGCGCCGCGACGACGTTGGGGCTCGTGCCGGACGTCGACATCGCGAGCAGGACGTCCCCGGGTCGCCCGAAGGCCCGGACACCGCGGAGGAAGACCTGGTCGAAGCCGTAGTCGTTGCCGATCGCGGTGAGCGACGAGTGCGACTCGGCGAGGCTGATCGCCGGGAGCGGGTGCCGGTCGCGGACGCACTTGCCGAGGAACTCGGCGGCGACGTGGCTGGCGATCGCCGCCGAGCCGCCGTTGCCGGCGACGAGCAGGGTCCGCCCGGCGAGCAGGGCGTCCAGGACCGCCCGGCCCGCGGCGTCCACCGCGGACCGCAGCCCCGGCTCGGCCACCTGGTCGGCGAGCCGGGCCCAGGCGGCGATGCCCGCGTCCAGCTGCTGCGTCACGAGGGCGTGCCGCTCCTCGGTCGATGTCATGGCTGGCCCTTCCAGGTCGTCACGCCGTGCTTGGTGAAGGTGAACTCGGAGACGGTGAGGCCGAGTCGGATGAGCTCGTCGGCCACGAGGTGGCGCCGCTCGAACTCGCAGATGAAGATCAGGTGACCGCCGCCGCCGGCGCCGGTCACCTTGCCACCGAGGGCGCCCGTCGCGAGGGCCGCCTCGACCGCGTCCTGGATGAGCGGCGTCGAGATGCGCGAGGACATCCGCTGCTTCTCCTGCCAGGCGATCCCGAGGAGCCGACCGATCTCGTCGACGTCCCCCCGCAGGAGGGCCACGCGCATCGCGTCGGCGAGGTCGCGCTGCGCCCGCAGGCCGGCGACCGCCTCCTCGTTGCCCGTCTCGTAGCGGGAGACCTGGTCCTCGATGATGTGGTCGCTCACCCGCGTGCGTCCGGTGTAGGCGAGCAGCATGTTGTGCTCGAGCTCGTGCACGGTGTCGGGGCGCACCCGCAGGGGGTTGACGACGACCTCGCCGTCGCGACGGAACTCCATGTAGTTGAACCCGCCGAAGGCGGCCGCGTACTGGTCCTGGTAGCCGCCGGGGATGTGCAGGTCGTCCCGCTCGAGCCGGTAGGCCAGCCGGGCGATCTCGTGCGGGCCGAGGTCGAGCCCGCAGTGCCGGGCCACCAGGTCGATGACCGCGACCATGACGGCGCTCGAGCTGCCGAGCCCGGAGCCGGGCGGCGCGTTGGTGTGCAGGAAGAGGTCGAAGCCCTCGGACCGGATCGCCCCGTCGAGGGTCATGATCTGCACGATCGCCGCCCTGGGCAGGTCGAGCTCCCCGTCGAGGACGAAGGGGGTGCCGACGTCGTAGCCGATCGAGGTCCCGTAGTCGTGGGACTCGACGGTGATGTGACCGTCCGTGCGCGGCCGCAGGGTGGCCCAGGCGTAGCTGCCGATGGTCGCGCTGAGCACCGCGCCGCCCTCGCGCTGCGGGAAGGGGGCGACGTCCGTGCCACCGCCGGCGAAGCTGACCCGCAGGGGCGCGCGGGCACGCAGGACCGGACGCGACGTCATGGGTGGCCTCTCGATACGACGGTGAGCGATGATGACGGAATGGTAAGTGACCCGCAGGTAGGACGGGTGGCGGATGTGGCGGGTCGCATGCTCGGGCTCGACCTGCTGCGTGCCGTGGCGGCCTGGCTCGTCCTGCTCTCGCACGTGGCCTTCTGGACCGGGGCCGGCGCCTCCGGGGTCGTGGGCGGGCTCGCGGTCCGGGGCGAGCTCGGCGTCGCGATCTTCTTCGCCCTCTCCGCCTTCCTGCTGTCCTCCCCCTTCGTGCGTCGTGCCCTCGGTGGCACCGCGGACTGGTCGACCAGGCGCTACCTCGTGCGGCGTGCGGCACGCATCCTGCCCGCCTACCTCCTCGCGCTCGCGGCGGTCGTCGCCGTCGCCGCTCGCCTCGGCGGTGCCGCGGCGAGCGTGCTCGACGTGCCGACCGTGCTCGTCCACCTCGTCATCGGCCAGGGCTGGACGGGGCGCACCTTCCAGTCCTTCACCCAGACGTGGAGCCTCACGACCGAGGTGACCTTCTACCTGCTCCTGCCGCTCGTCGCGTGGCTCCTCGCCCCGCTCGTGCGCGGCGCCTCCCCCACCGCCGCGACCCGTCGCCTGCTGTGGCTCTGCCTCCTCGTCGGGGTGCTCGGCCTCGGCACCCAGACCTTCGCGGCGCTGCTCGAGGGGACCCCGGGCGGGGTGCTCGCCACGAGCGCGGCCGGGCACGCCGCGTGGTTCGCGCTCGGCGTGGCCGTGCGCGTGCTCGTCGAGGCGGAGCGGGTGGACGCCTTGCCGGCCCGTCCGTGGCTCGAGGTCCTGCGCACGAGCCCGGGGACCCTCGTCGTCCTCGCCGCCGTCCTGTGGCTGCTCGCCTCGACCCCGGTCGCCGGCCCGCGCGGCATCGAGTCCTCGTCGCCACCGGAGGCGCTCGCCGCCGAGGTGCTCTACGGGCTCGTCGCGGGGTGCCTGCTCCTCGCGGCGACGACGCGCGGCCTGTCCTCGACCCTCGCCGACTCCCCCGTCGCCGGCGCCCTGCGGTGGCTCGGCGACATCTCGTACGGGGTCTTCCTGTGGCACGTGCTCGTGCTGCAGGTCGCCTTCGCGGCCCTCGACCTGCGGCTCTTCGCTGCGCCCTTCGCGCTGACGCTCGCCCTCGTGACGCTCGTCAGCGTGGGTCTGGCGCACCTGTCGTGGATGCTGCTGGAGCGTCCGGTGCTGGCACTGGCCCACCGTCGGCCCGCGGACGCACCAGAGCCGCTGCCAGCACCCCGAGGCTGAGCGCGCCGAGCACCTGGGAGACCATCGCGCCGGCCGACTGGCGCTCGGCGACCCCGAGCACCGCCAGCGCGACCCCCGCGGCCCCGAGGACGAGCACGACCGCGGCCGCCCGCCGCCGCACCGGCACGAGCGCGCCCACCGCACCCGCGAGCAGCCCGGCCCAGCCCGCGACGAGCAGGCCGACGAGTGCCGCGAGCAGGACGCCCACGACGAAGGGGGCCACTCCCCCGGCGGGGACGTCCGTCGGCTCAGGGCCGGCCGGCTCCACGACCCGGTCGTCGACGGCCGACGAGCGCGCAGGACGGCGCGCCGGGACCAGCTCGACGAGCCCCCACAGGAGCAGGAGCCCCGCGAGGACGGCCCCGACGAGCAGGGCGAGCCGGTGCTGCCCGTTGGGCACGAAGTCGATCGTGATCCGCTCGCTCGCTCCCCCGGGCACCACGAACCCCTGGCGCCACCCGTCCACGGTGACCGGCTCGAGCCGCATGCCCTCCTCGTCGACGGCCCGCCAGCCCGCGTTGGCCCCCTGCGACAGGGCCAGGACCGAGGGCCCACCGGCCCCGACGTCCGCGAGCCACCGGCCGGTGTGCTCGCGCTGCGTCGTCACCGTGCGGGTCGGCGCCACCTCGGACCGCACCCAGCCGACGGGCACGAGGGCGACCGACTCGGGGACCAGACCCGGGACGCCGGCCGCCGTCACCGTGCCGCCACCGGCGGGCAGGTCGCCGCAGGCCGTCGCGGCGACCGGTCGGCCGCCGACGAGGTCGGCGCGCGGTGCGGTGAGGGACAGACCGATGCGGCCCTCGTCCCGGCCGACGGCACCTGCGGCGCTGCAGCCCAGCGTCACGGTCGTCGGCGGGGCGCCCGCCTCGGGCAGGGTGACCTCCGGCCCGGACCATGCGGCCCGGCCGGGGGGCCGGGTGAAGACGAGGGAGACCTGGCGTGTCTCCTGCGCCGGGATCCGCAGCTCGGTGCCCGCGGGCAGCACGTGGCGCTGCGTGTCGGTCGCGACGGTCACCGAGCCCACGGACCGGTCGAGCCTGATGGTGCCGACCCGCCGCTCCCGGCCGAGGTCGATCCGCAGCGTGGGCCGCGCGGCACCGACCGCGGGCCGCCACCGTGTCGTGGGGTCGCCGTCGAGGGCGGCGACCGGCCAGTCGGCCAGCCCGGACGCGGCGGGGTCGGTGTCGGGTGCGGTGCTGCCGGTGAGGCTCCACGGTGCGGTCACGAGGTCCTGCGCGGCCTCCCCCGGGCGCACCCGCACGGACGCCTCCACCCGGGTCGTCGGCAGGTGGCCCACCCGACGGACGAGGTCGCCGGGGTCCTCGCCCGCCCCGACGTCGACGCCGCCGCGCGGGTCGCGCGTCAGCAGGGCCGGGCCCCGGCCCGGCGGCAGGGCCAGCCCCGTCCCGAGACGGGGGCCGTCCTCGAGCTGCACCTCGCGCACGCCGACCGGCGCCCCGCGGCGCGTCGGGTCCCCGCCCGCACGCTCGAGGTCGACGGTGACCTCGGTGCGCCCGCGACCGTCGAGGGGGACGCGCCAGGTCTTGGTCCCCTCGAGCAGCTCGCCGTCGCTGCCGGCGACGCGGACGCCCGACAGCGGGGCGAGGGTGCCGCCCCACGCCTCGTGGACGAGCACTGCCGTCGGCCGGTGGGTGTCGGGGAGGCGCAGCGTGAAGGACTGCCTGCCCAGCCCGTCGCCGCTCACCCAGGCGGTCGTGGGGTCGCCGTCGACCATGGCCGCCGGGCCGGTCCCCGCGCCCCCGGGGTCTCGGGCGAAGGGGTCGGCAGCGGTCGAGCTCACGGCGAGCCCGGAGAGCCCGCGCCAGAACCTGGTGGTGCGGGCGAGCGCCGAGCCGCCCGGGTCCAGGTCCTTGGTGCCGACGATCTCGGGCCAGAGGTTGGTGGCGGGGAGGGTGGGGCTGCGGCCGTCCGACGGCGGTCGCCCGGAGTTGAGCGCCTGCCACCGCAGCGTGTCGGTGCGCACGTCGGCGTCCTCACCGCGGGCGGTCGTGGTGAGGGCGTCGGGGTCGACCAGCCCCGAGGCGAGCAGCGCGAACCAGCCCTCGGGCGCGGCGGCGACGGGGACCACCCCGTCCCGGGGCACGACGACCATGGGCTCGGCCGGGGCGTCCAGCCGCCAGATGCTCACCCGGTCCTGGCCGTCGCCCTCGGCCCAGACCCGGGTGATGCCGGGGGTGGCCTGCAGGGTGTCCGCCACCCGCCGGGGGTCCATCGCGCCGACGGCCTGCTGCAGGCCGCCGCGGACGACGACGCGGGAGACGCCGAGCCGCCGCAGCCCGGGGACGATCTCCGGTCGGCTGCGCCCCGTCGCGGTCATCTCGTCGAGGTGGTCGAGGATCCTCGTGGCACCGGGGTGCCCGAGCGGCGCGGCGGCCCGGGTGAGCACCGGTGAGGCCGCGAGCGCCCCGAGGGGCTCGTCGGTGACGCGTCCCCACGTGAAGTCCGCGGTGCGCGCCCCGGGGAGCACCAGCGTCGTCCCGCCGTCGCGGGACGCGAGCTCGTCGACCTCCCGGGCCGCCTCGGTCCACGTCCCCGGCAGGTCCTCCGGCGCCCAGGCATCACCGACGCGACCGACCCACAGCGGGGCGAGCGAGCCGACGAGCGCGAGCACGGTCGCGACGACGACGGCCTGCCGCACCACGGGACCGGCGCCGCCCTCCACGCGGGTGGCCCAGTGGGCGAGCAGGCCCACGCCGAGGGCGACCGGCAGCCGGATGAGCAGGTCGGCCTTGTGGACGTTGCGGAAGGGGGCGAGCGGCCCGTCGAGCAGGTCCTGCACGACGGGCGCGAGCGGCCCGGAGGCCGAGCCGGAGCGCCCGGTCGTCATCGCGAGCACGCCGAGCAGCACCAGGACGAGCGCCCAGCGCGTCAGGTGCGCCGCGGGCCGCCCGGACGAAGGGGGCGGGTCGCCCCCTTCGCCCCGGTCCCGGTGACGTACGAGACCGGCGAGGCCGAGCCCCGCGAGCAGGGTCGTCGCGAGGATCGCCGAGAAGGACTGGGCGAGGACCCACCCGCTCTGCCACGTCGGCTGGTCGCTGCCGGTGAGGATGTAGGCGATCCAGTGGTTGGCGCCCCGGAGCACGTTCGTGACGGACGCGACCGCCGTCGTCGTCGACGCCAGCTCGATGTGGTCGAGGAAGGGGTAGGAGTAGCGGCCGAGGACGAGCAGCGGACCCAGCCACCAGGCCGCCCCGGCGACCGCACCGAGGAGCCACCACGCGAGGGCCCGCCAACGGTGCCGGCCCGCCGGCGCGAGGAGCAGCCAGGCGGCCGCGGGGACGAGGGCCACGAGCGAGACGGTCGCGTTGACCCCACCCAGGGAGGCCGTGAGGAGGCCGGTGAGCACCGCCGTCCGCCGCCGGTCCGCGGCGACCGCGCCGGGGGCGACGGCGCGCGCGGCGACGAGGACGAGCCAGGGTGCGAGGGCCTGCGGCCACACCTCGACGGAGATCTCCGAGAGCACGGTGAGCACCCGCGGTGACAGCGTGAAGACCCCGCCGACGAGCAGCGCCGGGACCGGTGCCAGGCCGCCGACCCGTCGGGCCAGACGCTCGGCCCCGACGAAGGTCACGACGAGAAGGAGCGTCCACCACAGCCGCTGCACCGCCCACGCCGGCGCGCCCACCGCGTCGCCCACGAGGAAGAAGGTCCCCATCGGCCAGAGGTAGCCGTAGGCCTGGTTCTGCAGCTCGCCGATGCCGGTGTGGTCGTTCCACGCCCACAGCGCCCGGCCGAGGTAGCGCGCGGGTGACAGGACGAGGTCGGTCTTGGTGTCCGGCTGGATCGTGCCGGGCGCGACGAGCCAGGGGAGGACCGCGACGAGCAGGGTCGCGGAGAGTCGCTGGAGGCGCTCGCGCAGGAGGTCGACCCGGCCGTCAGCGGTCATCGGCGACGCAGGACGAGCAGGAGGTTCCACGTCACGACCTCGCGCAGGCCGGGGACGCGCAGCACGGCCCGCGCCGCGTCCGGCAGGTAGCGGGGCCGGGCGACGAGGACGTCGGCGTCGGCCCGGCGCGCCCAGTCCAGGCCCTGCCGCACGCTCACGCGGTGCAGGGTCTCGCCGACGCGGTTCTTGGGCGGGTGGCCGTGGCGACGCTCGTACCGCCGGACCGCGCGGTCGCCGCCGAGCCAGTGCCACGGTGAGGTCTCGTGCCCGCCCCACGGCGAGAGCCAGTTGGTGTACGAGAGGAGGACGAGCCCGCCCGGCCGGGTGACACGCAGCATCTCGTCGGCGACGGCCTCGGGGTCCGGCACGTGCTCCCACATGTTGCTCGAGAAGACGACGTCGACGCTCCCGTCCGCGAGCGGCAGTCGCAGGGCGTCGCCGACGACCCCGCCGTCCCGCACCGACGGGACCGACGGATCGTGGTCGAGCGGCACGTAGCGCGCGCCCTCCGCGCGGAAGGCACGGGCGAACTCGCTCGGGCCGGCGCCCACGTCGAGCACGGTCCGGCCGTCGAGGGGCGTGTGCTCGCGCACCAGCCCGATGGAGTCGCGCGCCAGCTCCGAGTAGAAGCGCTCCGGCTCGGTCTGCTCGACGAGGAAGGCCGAGAAGAGGCGCACCGACCGGCGCACCCCGCGACGCATGGGCTGGGAGGTCATCGGCACGACACCATCATGGACGACGTGCGAGCAGCTGCAGGGTGGGGCGGCTGCGCGGGGAGACGAGGCGCTGGCCCAGGACGAGGGGGAGGCTGGCCACGGCCGCGGCGAGCACCGGTCGCGAGCCGAGGACCCCCTGCGGCCGCTCGCCCGGACGGACCGCCCGGGCCAGGCTCGCGGCGTCGACGCTCAGGCTGTCGAGGAGCAGCCGCCGCACCTCGACGTCGACGAAGCCGGCTGTCCGCGCGGCCCGCGCCAGGGAGTCTGCGGTGAAGAAGCGGATGTGCGTCGGGTCCTCGAGCATCCACCAGGCGGCGCCGTACCGGGTGAGGCCGGTGCTGTCCCCCGCCGGCGTGAGGAAGCTCGCGCGACCACCCGGCCGCAGCAGGTCGAAGGAGGAGCGGAGCGCGGCGTGCGGGTCGACGACGTGCTCGAGGACGTGGATGCCGTACACGAGGTCCTGCTCCCCCGGCAGGTCCGTGGCCTCCTCGATGCCACCGGTGCGCAGGTCCCCCTTCGCGCGCACGACCTCGTCGACGCCGACCTGCAGCTGGTCGGGGTCGACCCCGGCCACCTGCGCGCCGTCGTCGAGGAAACGGCGCAGCATCGTCCCCGCGCCGAACCCGACCTCGAGGACCCGCTCCGGGACACCGTCACGGACGAGCTCGCGGTAGGTGAGGTCGAGGCGGATGCGGTCGAGCGTCGGCTCGCCGCCGTACGCGAGGTCACGGTGGTCGGCCGGGCAGCGGTCGAGGTCCCGCACCAGGTGCCCGCAGCGCTCGCACCGCTCGAGCACGCAGCCCCCGCGCACGGCCTGCCCGCGGACCGGGCCGTCGCACACCTCGCAGCGCGGATCCGCGGCTTCACCTACCCTTGGGTAACTCACGGCGCTAGCCTAACCGTCGGCGTTGCACCCCTCGCAGCGCGACAAGGAGAGACGAATGACCTGGAGCACGACGACCCCGAAGCGGCGGCTGAGGGTGCTCTACCTGTCCTGGCGCGACCGCGAGAACCCCGAGGCGGGCGGCGCAGAGACCTTCACCGAGCGGACCTCCGAGGTGCTCACCCAGCAGGGCCACGAGGTGACGATCTTCACCGCCACCTTCCCCGGCTCCGCCCCGCGCACCCGGCACGGGGACGTCGACGTCATCCGTCGCGGCTCCAAGTTCAGCGTCTACCTCCACGGCATGTGGCACCTGCTGCGCCACGGCCACGACTACGACGTCGTCCTCGACGTGCAGAACGGCGTGCCCTTCTGGTCGCCCCTCGTGACGCAGGTGCCCGTCGTCAACATCGTCCACCACGTGCACCGCGAGCAGTGGACCGCCGTCTTCGGTCGCAAGGTCGCCCGGCTCGGGTGGCTCCTGGAGTCCCGCGTCGCCCCCTGGGTCTACCGCCGCAGCCGCTACGTCACCGTGTCGAAGTCGACCCGCACCGAGCTCGAGGAGCTCGGCGTCGACCCCGGCCGCGTCGACCTCGTCTACTCCGGCAACGACCGGCCCGCCGACCTCGACCGGTTCGCCCGGCTCGAGCGGACGCAGGCCCCGACGATGCTCTTCCTCGGCCGCCTCGTGCCGCACAAGCACGTCGAGCAGGCCGTCGACATCCTCGCCTCCCGGGCCATGTCCCACCCCGACCTCGAGCTGCACGTCGTCGGGGGCGGCTACTGGGAGGACTCGATCGCCGAGCACGCCCGGGCGCGGGGCGTCGCCGACCGCGTCCACCTCCACGGATTCGTCCCCGAGGAGCGCAAGCACGAGCTGCTCGCCCGCGCCTGGGTCGTCGTCATGCCCTCGCACAAGGAGGGCTGGGGCCTGACGATCGTCGAGGCGGGCCTGCACGGCACCCCTGCCGTCGCCTACGGCTTCGCCGGCGGCCCGAGCGAGTCGATCGTCCACGGCCGCACCGGCCTGCTCGCCGACTCGGTCGGGGAGTTCGAGGACCACGTCATCCGCCTCGTCGACGACGCCGCGATGCGTCGCGACCTCGGCCGGACCGCGCGCCTGTACGCGAGCTCCTTCGACTGGGGCCGCGCCGGACGGCGCCTCGAGTCGGTCATCGAGTCCGTCCTGGGTCTGCGCGAGCGCTACCGCGACGACGTCATCGACCTCGACGCGCTCATCGCCACCCGCCCCGTGGAGGACCACGCGCCGGACCTGCAGGCCGTCGCGTCCTGATCGACGGCCCTGCCCGGCCATGACGAAGGGGGCGTCCGCTCGAGCGAGCGGACGCCCCCTTCGCGGGGTCTGGGGCAGATCAGCTGTTGTAGTTGATGATCTGCTGGTTCTCCTGAGGGACGGACTTGTTGCCCTCGTACTGCACGATGCCGAAGATCAGCAGCGCCGCCATCGCCGCGCCGAGCACGGTGCCGACGACGTTGTAGGCCAGCTTCTTGGAGCCGTCGTTGTTCACAGGTGTCCTCCGTCAACGGATGTCGTTCCGGCCATCCTATACCGGCCGGTCACTTCGCGGCGAGTCGTGCGGACGTGTCCCCGGTCCCACCCCGGCGCGTGCGCCAGAGCCCGCCGACGGACCCGATGAGCGCCGCCGCGGTCCCGGCGAGGCCGAGCCCGCGCAGTGCGTCCGCGTCGTCCGAGACGGGGTCAGGGCGTCCGAGGTCGACGACCCGCAGGTCGCCGACCGTGCGCGTCGCGAGCCCGTCGAGGGCCGGCACGGTGCCCTCCGGGGCGGGCTGGTCGGTCTGCACGACCACCCAGCGGACCCCGAGCGACCTGAGCACCCCGGGGACGTCCCCTCCCGACGCGAGCGCCTCCGCGACCCGCGCCGACGCGGGGTCCTCTCCGGCCACCGTGCGGTCACGCAGCGGCAGCCGGTCGTCGGAGACGACCTGCTGCGGGAGCAGCCTGTTCCACGGGTCCAGGACGACGCGGTCCCCGTCCCACGCGTAGCGGCGGTAGGTCGACCACGGGAAGACGGCTGCCGGCTCACCGCTGCGGCCCACCTCGCGCGCGACGGCGAGCACGTCGTCGGGGTAGTCGACGCTCCCCCAGGCACCCGCGTGCCCCGCGGCGAGGGTGGGCAGGGTGGCGACCGGCCACAGCACGGCCACGGCCACGAGGACCCGCGGCAGGTCGCGCTCGACGAGTCGGTCGACGACGACGGCCGTGGCCACCGCGAGGAGCAGGACCCACAGCGCGACGAACTTCTGCCCGTCGCGCAGCAGACCGCCGCCCGGGACGGTCGTGACGACGGCTTCGAGCAGGGTTCGCCCGCCCGGCAGGGCCGCGAGGCCCGCGAGGAGCAGCCCGAGCACGCCGCTGGCCGTGGCGGCCCGGGTCACCGGCGCGCGCCACCAGGCGGGGCTGCGCAGCGCGAGCGCGAGGACGAGCAGGACCGCGAGCAGCGCGCCGAGGGCCACCGGCCACGTCGTGCGCTCGACGAACCACGTGCGGTCGTTCCACAGCCCCCCACCGAGCAGCAACGAGCCCAGCACGCCGAAGGGGGTGTCCGCCCCGGCCGCGAACGCCGCGGCGCCTCCCGCGTCGGCTGCGTGCGAGGACGCGCGGAGGAAGGGCCACCACCAGGCGGCGTTGGCGAGCAGCGAGATCCCGGCCACGAGCGCGAGGTCCCGTGACCGGAGGCGGATGCTCCCGTCGAGGGAGAGCACGGTCACCGCGGCGACCAGGGTGGCGAGCACGCCGGGCGTCGACCCGCCGAGGGCCGCCGCCGTGAGGGTCGCGGCGAGGAGCGCGAGGCCACGCGAGGTGCGCACCCTGGTGGCCGCGACGAGGACCCACGGCAGGAGGGCGAAACCGAGCAGGTAGCCCCAGTGGCCGATGCCGAGGCGCTCGCCGACCCACGGGTTCCACGACCACAGCATCGCGGTGGCGACGGCGCCGGGCGCGGTGCGGGCCAGCCGTCCGGCTCCGGCTCCCCCGAGCACGAAGCACCCGAGGAGGACGAGCTTCTGCACGAGCCACCCGGGCAGCACCGTGCCGAGCAGCGCGACGACGAGGTCGTTGGGGACGGCACGCGGCACGCTCCCGTCCGTGCCCAGCGTGCGGGCCGACAGCGGCAGCTCGGGGACGAAGACGAGGTCGTAGTGCAGCGTGTACCCGGGGGCGAGCGCAGGACCGAGGACGACGACGCCGACGAGTGCCCCGACCACCGCGCCCAGGACGCCGGGGCGGGTCACCCCCTTCGTCCTCATCGCGACCGGTGGAGCGCTTCGATCTCGGCGAAGGCGTCGCCCATGGCGACGCACTGCGCCGTGAGGTCGTGGTGCGTCACGACGTGGGCGCGGTTGGCGCGCCCCACCTCGGCACGCCGGTCGGGGTCCTCGAGGAACCCGACGAGGGCGTCCGCGAGGGCCTCGACGTCGTCGTCGACGAGCAGGTTGGGCGGCTGGACGGCCTCGTCGTTGGTGCCGCACCGCGTGGTGACCACCGGCAGGCCGCAGGCCAGGGCCTCCAGGTAGGCCAGGCCCAGCTGCTCGGTCCACTTCCACGTCGGTCGCGGTGCGGTGGCGAAGACCGCGGCGGAGCGCATGAGATCGGCGACGCCGGCGGTGTCGAGGGAACCCACGAGCTCGACGCCCGTGCGCGGGTCGTCGGCGGCGGCCCGCACGAGGTGCTCGAGCGGACCGCGTCCGGCGACCTTGAGCCGTGCCTCGGGCACCCGTCGGCGCACGAGCGCCATGGCGTCGAGGATGCGGTCGATCCCCTTGTTGGCGGCGAGGGGCGAGGCGAAGACCACGACCGGCTCGGCCACCGGCTCGGCGGCGGGGTGGAAGAGCCCGATGTCGACGCCGGGCTTGACGACGCGGATGAGCTCGTCGTCGAAGTCGTTGGCCAGGAGGTGGTCGCGGGCGGCGTCGACCATGCACAGCAGCAGGTCGGCGTCCCGGCAGGAGTTCAGGGCCTGACGGTACGGCGGGACCTTGTACAGGGGCTGGTCGGGCAGGTTCTCCCACGTGACGACCGCCTGGAGCGGACGGGTGGCGCCGGCGGACCGCGCCCGACGCCGCCAGCCCGAGGCCTGGCCGGTGACGAGCGAGCACAGCTCGAGCGAGGCCACCCAGTCGTACTCGGAGGGGTCCTGCTCCCGCAGCCCGCGCACCCGGGCGAGGGCGCCGGCCTCGACGAACCGCTTGATCGGCCGCACGTAGGTGCTCGGGATCCAGTCGATCCCGCCGACCGGCTCCTGCTGAGCCATCGCGCGCACGTGGGTGCCCGGCATCCGGGACATCCAGTACAGCTCGCGGCGGGGTCGCTGGTCCGGCAGCGACACCCAGAGCATCCGACGAAGGGCGTCGCTCACGTCGCTGCCCGGTCCTTGCGGCCGCGTCGTGCCCCGAGCGCGTAGCCGCCCGCCTCCAGCGCGCGCAGGAGCACCATGCCGGCCGCGTGCGCCGGGTCCCTGAGGAGCCGACGGTGGTTGCGGGCGTAGGAGCGCAGCACGGCCCGGCCCTGGGCACCGACGGCACCCTCGTGCTCCTGCGCGAAGGCCGGGATGCTCCGGCCGTAGTAGTACCGCTTGCTGAGCACCTCGCGGACGGTGAGGCGGCCCTCGTCGTGGTCGATGATGATCGGTGCGAGCTCGATGCCGGCGCCCGAGGCGCGCATCTTCATCCGCAGGTCGGCGTCCTCCGGGCCGGACATGTCCGTGTGGAAGGCGCCCTCCCCGAGCAGGTACTCACGACGGACGAGGCGCGGGTTGTGCAGCCACGGGTCGTCGAGGTAGCACTCGCGCTCGAGGGCGCGGCAGGCGGTCCAGAAGCCCTCGCCGATCGTCCGCTCCGGCAGGGCGATGCCGCTCGCGCCGGTCGCGCAGGCGGTCTCGAGCGCCATCGCGACGGTGCGTCGCGGCAGCACCATGTCGCTGTCGAGCCAGAGGACCCACTCGGAGCTCGCGGCCTCGATGCCGGTGTTGCGCTGGGCGGAGCGCTCGGGGCCGGCGGTGATGACCCGGTCGGCGTAGCGCTCGGCGACCTCCCGGGTCCCGTCGGTGCTGTGGTTGTCCACGACGACGAGTTCGAGGGGCCGGTGCGTCTGCTCGGTCACCGAGCGCAGGCAGGCCTCGATGGTCCGGATGTTGTCGCGGGTCGGGACCACGACGGTCACCGACCCCGGGATCGGGTGCTGGTCGGGTGCGCTCACGTGGTGCTCTCCTTGGGAGGGTCGGGTCGCATGAAGGTACCGAGGACGGCGAGGACCACGCCGGCCCCGGCCAGGTGGTGCGGGACGAGGGAGGCCTTGATGGTGTCGGCGTCCACGGAGCCGAGGGTGCCCTCGACGAGACCGGCCTGGACGAGGTAGGCGGCCGCCGAGAGGACGACCAGCGCCGCGCCCGCCGCGATGAGGCGACCGGGTCGGGGCCCCTGGCGCCGCACGAGCAGCATCGCAGCCAGCGCCCCGAGGGATCCACCGATGCCCGTGAGGACGAAGGCGCCGAGGACGATGCCCACCTCGACGAGGACCCGCGAGCGGCCGGAGCGGTCGGCGAGGACACGGCCGAGGCCGACGAAGGGGAGCGGGTCGCGTGCGACGACCGGCTCGGGCACGGCGGCCTGCTCGGCCGGGGCAGCGGTCTCGGCTGCAGCTGGGTCGACGAGCGGCTCCTCGGGCCACTCGGTCTCCCGCTCGGTGCGCACCGCGGCGACGCGCCGCCGCACCAGCGGGGTCAGGAGGAGCACGAGCGCGACGAGCAGGCTGAGCCCGCTCACGAGCAGCGCGACGTCCGCGCGGCGCTGCGGACCGTAGCCGATGCTCACCTCGTGGGCCGCGAGGTCGTCGACGTACCACCCGGCGGCGTAGCCGTCGACGACGACGGGCGGGCCGAGGTCGGTGCCGTCCTCGAGCGTCGCGCGCCAGCGCGGGTCGTGCCCCTCGCCGATGGTGAGGAAGTACGGCGTGCGGGCGGCGCCGACGGAGACGGTCATGGACGCGGAGAGCGTCGTGCGGTCGACCTCGACGACGGGCGGTGGGACGGTCTCGGTCGGCTTGGTCCCCTGCCGGTCGCGCAGGGTGAGCCCGTCGAGCTGGATGTCGTCGACCGGACGGAGCCGGTGCTCCCCCCAGGTGATCGACTGTGCGGCGCACCCCTGCCAGGTCGTGGCGGGCCCGTCGCGGCCGGCGATCGCCTCGGGGTCGCTCGGGCGCATGCGGACCGGGTCGCCGTCGATGGTCGCGACGGGGATGCACGGGCGGCTCTGCTCGCCCTGCTCGAGCTCAACCCCGGTGTCGATGCTCGTGAACCGGGGCGGCCGGTTGCCGTCCGAGTCGTCGACCTCGTCGACGGCCACCCGCAGGGTGCGGCCGCTCGTCCTCGGGGGGAGCGTGATCGTGGTGGTGCTCCCACGCCCGATCCGGGCGTCGGCGACCTCCTCGCCGTCGACGAGCACCCGGGCACGCGTGGCCCACATGGTGTCGCCCTCGTCGTCGGGGCCCGGGGCCTGGGTGATCGCCACCCTGTCGAGGTCGCGCTGCGGTCCGGTGACCTCCCACCACGCGTCGGCCAGGTCGCCGCCGGGGACCCACGCGGTCCGCGGGTCGCCGTCGGCGGCCTTGGAGGCGCGCACGTCGAGGGCGTCGAAGTAGGTGCGGTTGGAACGCATCCGGTAGGTGTCGGCCGCGCCGGAGAGCTCGTCGGCGAGGTGCTCGAGGTCGCCGGTGGCGCGCACCCGCGCCTCCATCCGGACCTCGCGGTCGTCGGGCAGGGTGAAGTCGCGTCGCAACCCCTGCTCCGAGTCGTCGGTCGGCGCATCGGTGTTGACCACGCGGGTGAAGCTCACGTCGAGAGGCGTCTGCCCGAACTCGGAGCGCTCACGGGCGTCGAGGCCGGAGTAGAGACGGGAGAGGGTGTCCGGCGTCCGCACGGTCCGCTCGGCGACCAGGCCCTCGGCACCGAGGTCGATCTCGGACAGGCCCACGAGGCTGAAGCCCTCCCCCCGCAGCCCGGCGACGGTGATCCTCACCCGGTCGGTCGTGATGCCGCCGAGCTGGACCTCGGCCGTGCCGTCCTCCTCGACCTTCGCGGTGCGGGTGGACTCACCCGCGTCCACGCGCAGGCTGTCGATCTCGACGCCGCCGAGCGCTGTCGTGTCGATGCGGACCCGGCCCAGCTGGCGCTCCCGGGGCAGACGCAGGATGATCGACTCCCCCTTCGCCCGCTGGAAGTCACCGAAGAGCCACGACGTCCGCCGGTCGCCGTCGATGGCGTGCTCCGCGACGCCGTGCGGCAGGTCGAAGAAGGCCCCGCCGGAGCTCGTCGCGGTGGCGCGCACCCCGTCACGCACGAGGGTGCTCTGGTCCTGGGCGTCGCCGAGCGCGCGGGTGAGCGCAGGGGTCTCGTCGGCGGCGAGGACGGCGCCCTGGTTGGCCGTCAGGCGGTTGGTGATCGCGGCGCGACGCTGGTTGGTGTCGGTGAGCACCATCCGCCCGCCGTCGCGCAGGACCTCGCGCAGCTGCTCGTCGGTGACGTCGTGCGCGTACCGGAGCGCGGGCGTGTCGTCGAGGAGGCCCTGCTCGGCCAGTGGTGGGATCGCCCAGGCATCGCCGGCGACGACGACCGTGCCGGGGGTGGGCGTGGCACGCACGACGCCACGGTGCCCCCGGACGCCGTAGAGCTGCAGGGGCGAGAGCACGGCCTCGTCCTGGGAGACCGGCGGCACTGCGTAGGTGAACATGTTCTGACCCGGGGCGCCGAAGTTGGCCAGCCCCCGCAGGCCGGGGTCGCCGCCGAGCGCACGAGCCGTCTCGCCGGGGCGGGCACCCCCGGTGTCCTCCCAGTTGACGTCGTGGCGCAGCAGCACACGGTCGGCCCCGAGGTAGCGGGCGAAGGGGGAGACCTCGTGGCTGCCCGCGGTGCCCTGCTGCAGGGTGGCGTCGAGGGCCGCGAGGAAGTTGCCACCGGTCGCGGAGGTGTTGGGGATCGTCTCCGGGATGACGGCATCGCGCTGCATGAGCGAGTTGGGCAGGTCGTCCGGCCGCTCGAGGCTCCAGCGGTAGGAGGAGCGCGTCTGGCCGGGCAGGAGCAGCACCCGGCCGTTGACGTCCCCCTCGTCGGCCGCGGCCGCGGCCCTCTTCCAGTAGTCGGGGACGTCCAGCGGCGAGACGTAGAGGTTGCCCGTGACCGCGGGGGCGACCAGCGCGACGACGACGCCGGTGGCGAGGGTGGCCACGAGCGGGACACCGCCGTTGCGCCGCAGCACCCGTGGGAGCAGCCGGACGAGACCGAGACCGATGACGAGCGCGAAGACGAGGGCGAGACCGGCCCCGACCTTGTTGGTCGTGCGGAAGGCGACGAGTGGCGTCAGGTGCTCGAAGAGCCACCGCAGGACGATGCTGAAGGCCGAGCTGCCGTTGCCGCCCGGGTAGAGGCCGACCATGATCACGGCGACGATCGCGGTGCCCAGGGCGCTGAAGCGGGCCAGCCGGGCCGGGACGACCCGCAGGGAGGCGAGCGCGGCAGCAGGCCAGAGCATCGTCAGCAGGACGATCACGGCGCTCGTCAGGTACATCGCGTACTGCGGGATCCACGGGCCGGCGTCGGAGGAGCCGTAGTAGGACCACAGACCGAGCCCACGCAGGACCTCGCCGAAGGAGCTGACCCGGGCGATGCCGTCGAGGGACTCCGAGCCCTGGACGATCTGCGAGCCGGTGTCGCTCGCCGCGGCGCCGGGGACGAGCCAGTAGGCGGAGACGAGGACGACGAAGAGGGCGCTCTTGGCCAGCGCGGTCAGGACCTCGGCCCACGTCAACCCCTGCTCGGAGCGCACGTGGAGCACGAGCGGGATGACGAGGAGCAGCTGGTAGACGGGCACGACGCCGACGTTCATCCCGCTCATGCAGAAGAAGACGAGTCCCACGGCGGCCGGCCAGGCCCAGCTGGTTGGCTCACGCAGGGCCTTGGTCATCGCGATGAGCAGCCACGGCAGCAGGGCCATCGGCAGGGCGATGGCGAGGGTGCCTCCCGCGGCCACCGCGTACGGGTTGGCGATGTAGGCGACGCCGGCGAGCAGGCCGGCCCAGGCCCCGGCGCCCGGCACGAGGGTGCGGAGCAACCGGTTGGTCCCCCAGGCGGCGAGCGCCCAGAGCAGCAGGTGGTAGACCTTGAAGGCCATCTCCGGGTCCAGCCCCACGGCGCGCAGGGCGGCAGTGACGACGAGGACCGGGACGAGCCCCACGTTGAAGTTCGGCGAGCCCAGGTAGGGCGAGGAGGTCCACGCCGACAGGTAGCGCGGCAGCATCTCCTGCGGGGCGAGGTAGACCTCGGGCTTGATGTCGGTCTGGAAGACGCCCCACGAGTTGCCGAAGACGACGACGGCGAGCAGGAGGAGCAGGAGTGCGGACACCAGCCGCACGGAGCCCGCGCGGTCAAGCCGGAACCGGCTGCGCACACTCACCTCTTCCTCTCGGGACGCGTCGTCCGACGGTCTCGCCCCAGTGGAACCTGCAGCACGCCGGACGGCCGATCCTAACCGACCGGGGCATTTCTGCTACCGGGGCGTAACATCGTGTGGTCATCCCCACCGACCGCCGAGGACCCCCATGACGTCACGTGCGCGCCGGGCGCTGCCCGTCGCCGGTCTCGTCCTCGGGGCCTCCATGGGACTGGCCAATGTCATGGGCTACGTCTTCGTGGCCCTCGTCTCGTCCACGCTCGGCCCGGCCGACTTCGGCGGCTTCTCAGCACTCAACACCTACGGCGTCCTGCTCGCCCTGCCCGCCGGCGCGTACCAGCTCGTCGTCGCCCGACGGCAGGGCGCTCGGTACCGCGTGACCGACCGCCACGTCACGGGGCTGCGCTCCGCGCTGGCGGTCGGCAGCGTGCTGGCGCTCGTCACCATCGCCCTCTCCCCCGTGCTCGCCCACCAGCTGCGCCTCGACACCGCGTGGTCGGTCGTGTGGCTGGCCCTCATGCTGCCCCCGATGACGCTGACCGGGGCCCTGCAGGGAGTCCTCCTCGGACGGGGCCTGCTCGGCCGGCTCTCGGTCGTCTACCTCGTGACCGCAGGATCACGACTCGTGGCCGCGGTGGTCGCGACGCTCGCCGGTTTCGACGTCGTCGAGGTCTTCGCGGCCACGCTGCTCGCCTCGGTCGCGACCCTCGGCTGCGCGCTCCTGCTCACCCGGCACGAGCTCACCGGTGGCAGGTCGGCACGGGGCCTGCTGCGCGACCTCGTGCGCAGCAACCTCGCGCTCGCCGGCCTCATGGCGCTCTCGTCGGTCGACGTCATGCTCGCCCGCAGCGTGCTCACCGACCACGACAGCGGCTCCTACGCCCTGGCCGCGCTCTTCGGCAAGGTCGTCTTCTGGGGCACGCAGTTCGTCGCCCTGGCGATCGTGCCGAGGCTCGCGGAGGGGTCGCCCGGCGCGGTGCGCGCCACGGTCTACCGCTCCGCCGCCGGGGTCCTGGCCATCGGGACCGTCGTCGCGCTGGGCTGCGCGCTGCTCCCGGGCCGGCTCGTCGCCCTGTCGGGAGGCGCCGCCTTCACCGACGCGGAGCCGCTGCTCGTCTGGAGCGCGATCATCGGCACCCTGTGGGCGGTCGTCCAGGTGTGGCTCTTCGCCGGGATGACGCGCGGTCACCACGTCCTGACCGTCGTCGTGTGGGTGGCGGCCGGGGTGCAGAGCCTGCTGGTCCTCGTGTGGTTCAACGACTCGCCCTACGAGGTCCTCGCCGCCGTGGGCGGGACCGCCGCCGTCGTCGCGGGGGTGGGGCTGCTCACCACGCCGAAGGGGGATGCCCCCCTCCCCCGTGCGGACCCGGCCGAGGCCCTGGTCGCCTGACCGAGCCCGAGCCCACGGTCAGTCGATCGAGCTGGCCTTCTTCGAGGGGTAGAGCTTCTTCGCGAGCGGGATCAGCTCGGGGAAGCGGTGGATGGCCGTCCATGCGGCCTTCTGCCCGGGACCCAGCGAGGAGAGGTAGGCCAGCCGGCGCCACCGCACGTCCCACGGCTCGTCGGTGCCCCGCGCCGTCGCCGCGTCGCGGCGGAAGCTCAGCGCATGCAGCCCGTTGGCCCAGCGCGGGTCACCGTTGACCTCGGCGTCCCAGCGGCGCTCGACCCGCCACTGCGGGTGCCGTCGGATGTACTCCTCGTGGGCGCCGCGCACCATCGGGTAGGAGGCGTCGTCGACGAGGATGACTGCCTCGTCGGCGAGCCAGGGCTCGATGATGCCCAGGGCCAGGTAGTGCGACAGGCCGGTGTGCTCACCGTCGTAGAAGTAGACACCCACCGGACGGTCCAGGAGGCCCGGCCGTCGCAGCAGCGAGAAGCAGTTGCCCTCGATGAGGCGCACGTCCGCGTGGGCGGCGTGGGTGCGCAGGTTGTGCTCCAGCTCGGCGCGGGCCTCCCGGCCCTGCATGCCGAACTCGAGGTAGTTCTCCACGACGTAGAAGGCCTTGCCCTCCACCCCCTGGACCGCGGCGCACATCGAGCGCCCCTTGTAGCTGCCGACCTCGAGGTAGCACTCGTCGGCGGGCATAACCCGCGCTGCGGCGTTGAGGACGGCCAGCTCGTTGGCCGAGGTGTAGCCGTTGACCCTGTCTGCCAGCTCGGCGAAGACCGGGTCGGTCGGAGCGCTCGTCCGCGGGTCCCCCTCGAAGGCCTGGTCGACCGCGGCGAGGAAGTCCTCGACCCGCATCAGCGCCAGCCGTCCGAGGACCAGTCGTCATCGCCGCGTCGGCGCGGCTCGGGGTCGGCGAAGTCGTCGTCGCGCAGGACGGACCGACGGCTGGTGCGGCGTGCGGACCGGTTGTCGTCGCCGACCTCGTCGTCGGTCTCGTCGCGGCGGGGGCGGCGCTCGGCCACGCCGGAGCGCAGCTCACGACGAGCGCGGGGGCCGTCGCCGCGCAGGTCGATGTCGTCGTCGCCACCGCGGCGCGGACCGTCGTCGTCCCACTCCTCCTCGTCGCGCGAGGCCCCCCGGACCATCCACACGACGCCGAGGCCCAGCAGGGTCGCGCCGGAGAGCCCGCTGTAGATCGCCTTGTTGCGCTGGATGCCCTCCGGGTCGTCGCAGACGTTCTTGGCGTCGGTGTTGGGCGAGCTCGGGGACCCGCACTTGAAGATCCCCTGGTCTCCGCCGGTGAGGAGCGTGACCGGGGAGGTGTAGAAGTAGATCGCCGCGAAGATCAGGGGGATACCGAGGATGATCGCCAGAGGGGCGAACTGCCGGGAGGGAGTGATCGCCGCGGTGTGATCTGTCATGCGGCGCATATTACCCACGGGTTGGGCATAATGGGCGCGCCCCCTCCGGAATCAGGACATGACCTCGACCTCGCACTCGCACACCTCCCTGCCCTACCGACCGGCCATCGACGGCCTGCGGGCCTTCGCCGTCCTCTCGGTGATCCTGTACCACATGGTGCCGGCAGCGCTGCCCGGAGGCTGGTTCGGCGTCGACGTCTTCTTCGTGATCTCCGGGTTCCTCATCACGGCGCTCCTGCTCGCCGAGTACCGCAGGCGACGGGGTCGGATCGACCTCCTCGGCTTCTGGATGGCGCGGGCCAGACGCCTCCTCCCCGCCCTCTTCGTCGTGCTCGCGGCGGTCCTCTTCGCCGCGGCCTTCCTGACCCTGCCGGGACGCACCGGCAATGTCGCTGGTGACGTCCTCGCCACGCTCGGCTACGTCGCCAACTGGCGCTTCGTGCTCGGCGACGAGGCCTACTTCGGTCAGGTCGCCTCCCCTTCGCCCGTCCGGCACGCCTGGTCCCTCGCCGTGGAGGAGCAGTTCTACCTCGTCTACCCGCTCCTGCTCATCGGGCTGCTCGCGCTCGTGCGCCGCCGCGCGACCCTGGTGACCATCCTCGCGCTCGGCGCCGCCGCCTCTGCGCTGCTCATGTCGCTCCTGCACCACCCGGGGCTCGACCCGAGCCGCGTGTACTACGGCACGGACACCCGCGCCCACCAGCTCCTCGTCGGCGCCGCCGTCGCCGCCTTCACCAGCGGCGGGCCGGGCGCCGTGGACCGCGAGCGGGTGCGCGTCCTCGACCGCTGGTGCCGCCGCCTCGCCCTGCCCGCCCTCGCGGTCGTCCTCTCCGCCTCCTGGTGGGCCGGGCGTGCCCAGAGCGCCCTCTTCGAGGGCTGGGCCGTCGTCCTGTCCCTGCTCATCTGCATCGTGCTGGTCGCCGCGACGAGCCCCTCGAGCTCCCTCGCCCAGCGCGTCCTGTCCTGGGAGCCGCTGCGCCGCATCGGGCTGGTGTCCTACGGCCTCTACCTGTGGCACTGGCCGATCGTCATCTTCCTCAACGACCAGGTCATCCCGTGGCCCACGCCCGTGCGGGTGGCCCTCCAGGCGTCGCTCACCGCACTGCTCTCGTGGCTGAGCTACCGGTTCGTCGAACGGCCCATCCGCAAGCAGGGCATCCGGGCGCTCGTCCCCCGCCTGCCGCGCCTGGGCACCGTGACCTCCTGGGTCACCGCCCCCCTGCTCGTCATCGGCGCGCTGGCCCTGCCGGCCGCTGCCCGCACCGTGGCCCCCGTGAGCCCGCTGGGGGCGGACGAGGTCTCGATCGCCCAGCCGGTCTACCGACCGGACGGGCGGATGACGACCGTGACCTTCCTCGGCAACTCGGTCCCCAAGAGCCTCATCGAGAACTTCCGCGCCTCCAACCACCCGGACCTTCGTCTCGTCGACCACACCAACGTCGGGTGCGACCCCCTGGACGCCCCGCGTTACTTCGACGGTGCGCGCCAGCCGGACCAAGCAGGCTGCCAGGAGTGGCGCGACGGGTGGACGAAGCAGGTCCCGACCGACGAGCCCGATGTCGTCGTCTTCTTCGTGGCCCAGACGATGGTCAGCGACCGGCTCGCCGGCGGCAAGGTCGTCGAGTTCGGCTCCGACGCGTGGGTCGAGCTCGTCGAGCGCGCGCTCGATCGCGCCAGGAGGTCCGCGGGCAGCGGCCAGTTCGCGCTGATGAACCTCGCCTGCCACGACATGCCGACCTTCGGCAGCGAGGAGATCAGCCGGGTCAACGACGACGAGTACGTCGAGCGGCTCAACGACACCGTCGCGGGATGGGCCGAGCGCGAGGACGTCCCGGTCCTCGACCAGCACTCCCTCCTCTGCCCGGGCGGCACGGTGCACGACGTGGTCAACGGTGTGCCCCTGTACGACGACTCGATCCACTTCACGTCCGAGTCGGCGCCGATCTTCTGGCGGTGGCTGGCTCCCCGGCTGCAGCAGATCTCCCGCGGGGAGGACCCGTCGTAGCCCGTCTCGACGCGGTCGTCCTCGCCGGTGGCCTCGGCCGGCGGATGGATCCGCTGACCCGCGACCTGCCCAAGCCTCTGCTGCCTGTCGGTCTCCACCCGCTCGTCGAGCACCAGGTCGCGTGCCTGTCCGCGGTCGGGGTGGACCGTGTGGTCCTCGCGACGTCGTACCGCGCGGACGACTTCATCGACCTGACCCGTGCCCTCCGGGCGAAGGGGGTGCACCTCACCACCGTCGTCGAGGAGACCGCCCGGGGCACGGGCGGCGGCCTGCGCGGGGCGCTGCGGGCGCTGCCGGGGGCCGACGAGGTCGTCGTCCTCAACGGGGACCTGCTCACCGGGCACGACCTGGCGGCGCAGGTCGCCTCCCTGCGCACAGCCCCCTCGGAGGTCCTCGGCTCGGTCCACGTCCGCGAGGTGCCCGATGCCCGTCCGTACGGCAGCGTGCTCACCGAGGGCCGTCGCGTCCGCGCCTTCGTCGAGAAGTCCCCCGACCCGCCGTCACGGATCGTCAACGCCGGCACCTACGTCGTGCGCGCCGCCCTGCTCGAGGTGCTCGCGGCGGGTGTGCTCTCGCTCGAGCACGAGGTCTTCCCGGCGCTGGCGGCCCGTGACGCCCTGCACGTGTACCGGGAGGAGGCCTACTTCCTCGACGTCGGCACGCCGGCCGCCCTGGTGCGGGCCAACCGCGATCTCGTGGTGGGGGACGGCCCCTCGTGGCTGCTGCGCGACGGAGCAGACGCCCACGGGGCCCTCGTCGCGGCAGACGCCGACGTCGACCCGAGCTCCACCGTCGCCGGCGGGTCGGTCGTGCACCCGCGGGCCTCGATCGGGCCCGGGGCCAGCCTCGAGGCGGCCGTCGTGCTGCCCGGGGCGACCGTCGCAGCCGGGGCGGTCGTGATCCGCAGCGTCATCGGCCGGGACGCGCGGGTCGGACCCGGGGCGCAGGTCGTCGACGCAGCGCTCGGGACCGGGGGGTCCGCCGACTGAGCCGCCCCCCGGACCGTCGTCCTAGTGCGCGGCCTCGTGCCAGCTGCGGCCCAGCCCGACGGAGACGTCGAGCGGGACGTCCATGTCGACGGCGGCGCCCATCTGCTCGCGGACGAGTGCCTCCACCGCGTCGGCCTCGCCGGGGACGATCTCGATGACCAGCTCGTCGTGCACCTGCAGGAGCACGCGGGAGGACAGGCCCCCGTCCGTGAGCGCCCGGTCGACGCGCAGCATCGCCATCTTCATGATGTCGGCGGCGGAGCCCTGGATCGGCGCATTGAGCGCCATGCGCTCGGCCATCTGGCGCCGCTGCCGGTTGTCGCTCGTGAGGTCGGGCAGGTAGCGACGCCGCCCGAGCATGGTCTCGGTGTAACCGGTCGCCCGGGCCCGGTCGACGACCTCCTCGAGGTAGTCCCGCACCCCACCGAACCGCTCGAAGTACTCCTCCATGAGGCCGGTGGCCTCCCCCGTGGAGATCCCCAGCTGCTTGGACAGGCCGAAGGCGCTCAGGCCGTAGGCGAGCCCGTAGGACATCGCCTTGACCTTGCTGCGCATCTCGGGGGTGACGTCCTGCGGCTCGACCCCGAAGACGCGCGCGCCCACGAAGCGGTGCAGGTCCTCTCCGGTACGGAAGGCCTCGATGAGGCCCTCGTCGCCCGAGAGGTGGGCCATGACCCGCATCTCGATCTGGCTGTAGTCGGCGGACATCAGCGACTCGTGGCCGGCGCCGACGACGAAGACCTCGCGGATCCGCCGCCCCTCCTCGGTGCGGATCGGGATGTTCTGCAGGTTGGGGTCGGTCGAGGACAGCCGCCCTGTGGCCGCGATCGTCTGCTGATAGGTCGTGTGGATGCGACCGTCGTCCGCCACGGACTTGAGCAGTCCCTCGACGGTCACCCGCAGCCGGGTCGCATCACGGTGCCGCAGGAGGGCCTCGAGGAAGGGGTGCTCCGTCTTGGCGTACAGGTCGGCCAGGGCGTCGGCGTCCGTCGTGTACCCGGTCTTGGTCTTGCGGGTCTTGGGCAGCGCCAGCGTCTCGAAGAGCACGGTCTGCAGCTGCTTGGGCGAGCCGAGGTTGATCTGCTCGTCACCGATGGCCGCCCACGCGTCGGCCTGGGCGGTCGCGACCTTGTCCGCGAAGTCCGACTCCAGCGCCCGGAGGGCCTCGACGTCCACGGCGATGCCGGCGCGCTCCATCTGGGCGAGCACGTCGACGACCGGCAGCTCGACCTCACGCATGAGGCGCGTGCCCCCGGTCTCCTCGACCTTGCCCGCGAGGACGGTGGCCAGCTCGACGGCGGCGACGGCGCGGGTCATGGCCCCGCGGCCGACCTCCGAGTCGTCGGCGGAGAAGTCGAGCATCCCCTGGTCCCCGGACTCCCCCTCCGCAGCCGTGAGGTCACGACCGAGGTGGCGGACGGTGAGGTCGGCGAGGTCGTAGGAGCGCTGGTCGGGCCGCACCAGGTAGGCGGCGATCGCGGTGTCGACGACCAGGCCCTCGAGCGGCAGCCCGGAGGCGGCGAGGGCCAGCATCGGTCCCTTGGCGTCGTGCAGCACCTTGGGCCGGTCGGTGTCGGCGAGCCACGCGCGCAGCGCGCTCTCGTCCTCGGGGCCGAGCCCGGAGACGTCGACGTACGCCCCGACCCCGTCGGCCGTGCCCAGGCCGAGCCCGGTGACCTCGCCGGAGCCGCGTCCCCACTCGCCGACGACGTCGAGGCCGAGGCGCTCGGTCGCGTGCTCGGCGAGCCACCCGGCCACCTGGCCCTCGGCGAGGACGGTGCCCTCGACCTCGAGGCCGCCGGTGACCTCGGTCTGCGCCGTGTCGAAGGTCGCGAACAGCCGATCGCGCAGGACGCGGAACTCGAGGCTGTCGAAGAGGGTGTGGACCTGCTCCCGGTCCCACTCCCGGCGCTCGACGTCGGCGACCCCGAGGGGCAGCGCGACGTCCCGCACGAGGGCGTTGAGCCGCCGGTTGCGCAGCACCTGGTCGAGGTGGTCGCGCAGCGACTGCCCGGCCTTGCCGGGGATCTCGTCGACGTGGGCGACGATCCCCTGCAGGTCACCGTGGGCGGTGATCCACTTGGCCGCCGTCTTGGGCCCGACGCCGGGGACGCCCGGCAGGTTGTCGCTCGCCTCGCCGACGAGGGCGGCGAGGTCGCTGTAGCGCTCGGGTCCCACGCCGTACTTGTCGGCCACCGCCTCCGGCGTCATGCGCGCCAGGTCGGAGACGCCCTTGCGCGGGTAGAGGACGGTCGTGCGCTCGTCGACGAGCTGGAGGGTGTCGCGGTCCCCAGAGCAGATGAGCACGTCCATGCCGGCCTCGCGGCCCTGCGTGGCGAGGGTGGCGATGATGTCGTCGGCCTCGAACCCCTCGAGCTGCACGTGGGCGATGTTGAGCGCGTCGAGGACCTCCTGCAGGAGCGGGATCTGCCCCGAGAAGGCGTCGGGCGTCGCGTTGCGACCGGCCTTGTACTCGGCGTACTCCTCGCTGCGGAAGGTCGCCCGCGAGACGTCGAAGGCCACGGCGACGTGCGTGGGCTCCTCGTCGCGCAGCACGTTGATCAGCATGGCGACGAAGCCGTAGACGCCGTTGGTGTGCTGTCCCGTGCTCGTCGAGAAGTTCTCCGCGGGGAGGGCGAAGAAGGCCCGGTAGGCCAGGGAGTGTCCATCCAGCAGCAGTAGTCGACTCACGCCCCACACCCTAGGCGCTTGGGGGGACAGCCCTCACTCGTGGCAGGCTGCTCCGCAGACGTCGTCGACCCACCAGGAGAACTCCATGACCACCGACTCCCTCCCCCAGCCGGGACAGCTCGATGCCGAGGACTTCAGGGGCATCCGCGGCCCCCTCGCCGAGCGGATGGGGATCGAGGTCCTCGAGGCCTCGGCCGATCGGGTCGTGGCCCGCATGCCCGTCGAAGGCAACACCCAGCCCTACGGGATCCTCCACGGGGGGGCCAGCGTCGTGCTCGCCGAGACCCTCGGATCGATCGGGTCGGCGATCCACGCCGCCGGGCTGGGCAAGATCTGCGTCGGCCTCGACATCAACGCCACCCACCACCGTGCGGTCGCCAGCGGCTGGGTCACGGGCACGGCCGTGCCCGTGAGCCTGGGGCGGACCGCCACCTGCTACGAGATCACCATCACCGACGAGGAGGGTCGTCGCACCTGCACCTGCCGGATCACCTGCCTGCTGCGCGACCAGCCCCCGGGCGTCTGAGGCTCCACGGACCGACGAAGGGGGATCCCGTGGACTTCATCGGCGCGGGGACGGTGCTCAACGTCCTGACGGTCGTCGTCGGCGCCGGGCTCGGCATGCTCGTCGGCGGCCGCCTCCCGGAGCACACCCGGTCGGTCGTCACCGACTGCCTCGGTCTGGTGACCCTGCTCATGGCCGCCCTGTCGGTGATGGACGTGCTCTCCCCCGACCTGGCCGCGGCGGTGGGGTCCAGCGCCCCCGTGCTCGTCGTGCTCGGGTCGCTGCTCATCGGGTCGGTCATCGGGTCCCTGCTCGGCGTCGAGCGCTGGCTGGGCTCGCTCGCCGGCCGGGTGCAGGGCTGGGTCGGCCACTCCCCGACCGACGGCGCCGAGAGGGAGCGGTTCATCGAGGGCTGGCTCACGGCCAGCCTGCTCTTCTGCGTGGGACCGCTCACGATCCTCGGCAGCCTCGACGACGGGCTGGGCCGCGGGATCGACAAGCTGGCCCTCAAGTCCGTCCTCGACGGCTTCGCCGCCCTCGCCTTCGCCTCCACCTTCGGCGTGGGCGTGCTGCTGTCCGCCGTGAGCGTGGCCGTCGTCCAGGGCTCGCTCACCGTGCTCGGCGTGGTCCTCGGCGCCCTGCTGCCGGAGGCGCACATCGCGGCCCTCACGGCCACCGGTGGCCTCGTGCTCGTCGGCATCGCCCTGCGGCTGCTGCAGATCCGTCAGATCCCCGTCGGGGACATGCTGCCGGCGCTGGTCCTGGCACCGCTGCTCACGCAGCTGGTCGTCGCGCTCGGCTGAAGGGGCGGGCGCCCCGTCGGGTCAGGACTTGTCCATGCCGGCGACGACGGCGTCGGCGACCTCGCGCATGCCGAGGCGGCGGTCCATCGCCGTCTTCTGGATCCACCGGAAGGCCTCGGCCTCGGTGATCTTCAGCTTCTTCATCAGCACGCCCTTGGCCTTCTCGACCGACTTGCGCGTCTCGAGGCGCTCGCCGAGGTCGGCGACCTCGGACTCGAGGGCCTTCAGCTCGGACCAGCGGGAGGTCGCGACCTCGATCGCGGGGGTGACGTCCGAGACCGTGAAGGGCTTGACGATGTAGGCCATGACTCCGGCGTCGCGGGCCCGCTCGACGAGCTCCTTCTGCGAAAAGGCGGTGAGCATGATGACCGGGCAGATCCGCCGCTCCCCGATGGTCTCGGCGGCGGTGAGGCCGTCCATCACGGGCATCTTGACGTCCATGATGATCAGGTCCGGCTGCAGGGACTCGGCGAGCTCGACGGCCTCCTGGCCGTTGCTGGCCTGACCGACCACCTCGTAGCCGGCGTCGGTGAGCATCTCCGCGAGGTCGAGTCGGATGAGCGCCTCGTCCTCCGCGAGCAGCACCCGCTGGCCCTGCTGTCCGTCGGTGTCCGCCATGTCCATCCTTCGTGATCGATCGGTCGTGTCTGGTGCCGAGGGCGGGACTTGAACCCGCACGCCCTTGCGGGCAGAGCATTTTGAGTGCTCCGTGTCTGCCATTCCACCACCCCGGCCGGAGTGCGCGGCAAGCATACCGAGCGCTCGGGGGTGTCGCGTCAGCCCATCCCGCCGGGCAGTGCGCCCTTCGTCGTCTCGGCGTCGTCGCGGTAGGCGGCCGCCGTCTTGTTGCGGGCGTCGCCGATGCGGTGCACCCGCAGCGCGTTGGTGGAGCCGGGGACGCCGGGCGGGGACCCAGCGACGATGACCACGTGGTCGCCCTCCTGGCACCAGCCGAGGTCGAGCAGCTGCTCGTCGACCATGAGGGCGTACTGGTCGGTGTGCGTCACCGGCGGCGTGAGGAAGGTCTGCATCCCCCACACGAGCGAGAGCTGCGAGCGGGTGTCCTGCACGGGTGAGAAGGCGAGCATCGGCAGGCCCGAGCGGACCTGGGCGAGGCGACGGGCCGAGCCACCGAGCTGGGTGAAGGCGATGAGGTACTTCACCCCCAGGGCCTCGCCGACCTCGGCGGCCGCGGCCGTGACGACACCCCCCTGGCTCGTCGGCGGGGCCATGAGGTCGCGCATCCGGCTCAGCCCCTCCTCCTCGGTCGTCTCGATGATCTTGGACATCGTCTTGACGACCTCGATGGGGAACTTGCCCACCGCGGTCTCGCCGGAGAGCATCAGCGCGTCGGCACCGTCGAGCACCGCGTTGGCGGCGTCCGAGGCCTCCGCCCGGGTGGGGCGCGAGTTCTCGATCATCGACTCGAGCACCTGGGTCGCGACGATGACCGGCTTGGCCTTCTGCCGGCACAGCTCCACCGCACGCTTCTGCACGATCGGGACCTGCTCCAGGGGCAGCTCGACGCCGAGGTCGCCGCGCGCGACCATGATGCCGTCGAAGGCGTCGATGATCTCCTCGAGCGCGTCGACCGCCTGCGGCTTCTCGATCTTGGCGATCACGGGCAGTCGCTCGCCGACCTCGTCCATGATCTCGTGCACCCGGTTGATGTCGTCGGCGGAGCGCACGAAGCTCAGCGCGATGTAGTCGGCCCGCAGCCCGAGCGCCCACCGCAGGTCCTGCTCGTCCTTGTCCGACAGCGCCGGGGCGCTCACCGCGGCGCCCGGCAGGTTGATGCCCTTGTTGTCCGACAGCGGGCCACCGTAGACGACGACGCAGTGCACGTCGGTCTCGTCGACGTCGTGGACGGCCAGGGTGATCTTGCCGTCGTCGACGAGGATCGTGTCCCCCGCGCCCACGTCCCCGGCCAGGCCGGGGTAGGTCGTCCCGACGACCCTGTGGTCGCCCGGTACGTCACGGGTGGTGATCGTGAAGTGGTCGCCGGCCGCCAGGTGGATCGGTCCGTCGGCGAAGCGGCCGGTGCGGATCTTCGGCCCCTGCAGGTCGACGAGGACGCCGACGGCGTGGCCGGTCGCGTCGCTCGCGTCGCGGACGCTGCGGTAGTTGGCCTCGTGCACCGCGTACTCGCCGTGGGAGAGGTTGAGCCGGGCGACGTCCATGCCGGCGGTGACGAGCTCACGGATGCGTTCGGGGCTGGAGGTCGACGGGCCGAGGGTGGAGACGATCTTCGCGCGACGCATGTCTCCACCCTATGCCGACGACGAAGGGGGTGTGACCACCGTCGCGGTCACACCCCCTTCGCCCTCGGCCGGGGCTCAGACGACGACCGGACGGTCCGTCGGGTCGACCGGGCGCGGCAGCTGCGACTCGCCCATGAGGTAGCGGTCGACCCCGTGGGCCGCGGCGCGGCCCTCGGCGATCGCCCACACGATGAGCGACTGGCCACGCCCGGCGTCACCGGCGACGAAGACGCCCGGGACAGCGGTCTGGTAGTCCTTGCCGCGCACGATGTTCGACCGCTCGTCGGTCTCGAGGCCGAGCTGGGCGACGACGCCGTCCGGCTCCGGACCGAGGAAGCCCATGGCGAGCAGGACGAGCTGGGCCGGCAGCACCCGCTCGGTGCCCTCGACCGGCTCGAAGCCCTGGTCGCCGCGGCGGACCTCGGTGAGGCGCAGGCCGGAGACCCGGCCCTCGTCGTCACCGATGATCTCGGTCGTCGACACCGCGTAGACGCGGTCACCGCCCTCCTCGTGCGCGGAGGCGACGCGGAAGAGCATCGGGTAGGTCGGCCAGGGCTGGTCCTGCGGTCGGTCCTCGCCCGGCCGGGGCATGATCTCGAGGCTCGTGACGGACCTGGCGCCCTGGCGGATGGACGTGCCGAGGCAGTCGGCCCCGGTGTCACCGCCACCGATGATGATGACGTCCTTGCCCTCGGCGCTCACCTGGTCCTCGACCTCCTCGCCGAGCGCGACGCGGTTGGCCGGCGGCAGGAAGTCCATGGCCTGCACGACGCCCTCGAGCTCGCGGCCCGGGACGGGCAGGTCGCGCGGCACGGTGGCCCCGACGGCGAGCACGACCGCGTCGTAGCGGTCCCGCAGCTGCTGCCCGGTGATCTCGGTGCCGATGTCGACGCCGGAGCGGAAGCGGGTGCCCTCGGACCTCATCTGCTGGAGGCGCCGGTCGAGGATGCGCTTTTCCATCTTGAACTCCGGGATGCCGTACCGCAGCAGGCCGCCCGGTGCGTCGGCGCGCTCGTAGACAGCGACGGTGTGGCCCGCCCGCGTCAGCTGCTGGGCGGCGGCCAGACCGGCCGGGCCGGAGCCGACGACGGCGATGGTCTTGCCGGTGAGGCGATCGGGGATCTGCGGCGGGACGTCACCGCGGCCGAAGGCCTCCTCGATCGTCGTCACCTCGATCTGCTTGATCGTCACGGCCGGCTGGTTGATGCCGAGCACGCACGCGGTCTCGCAGGGCGCCGGGCAGAGACGACCGGTGAACTCCGGGAAGTTGTTGGTCGCGTGCAGGCGTTCGATCGCATCGTGCCAGTCCCCGCGCCAGGCGAGGTCGTTCCACTCCGGGATGAGGTTGCCGAGGGGGCAGCCCGAGTGGCAGAACGGGATGCCGCAGTCCATGCACCGGCCGGCCTGGCGCTGCAGCTGTCCGGTCTGCTGCTCCTCGTAGACCTCCTTCCAGTCACGGATGCGCACGTCGACGGGGCGACGGGCGGGCAGCTCACGCTCTCGGGTGGTCAGGAATCCGTGCGGGTCAGCCACGGGAGGCCTCCATGATCCGGTCCCAGACCTCCGGGCCGTCGACGTCGAGGCCCTCGGCCTCGGCGTCGGCCCGCACATCGAGGACGCGCTGGTAGTCGCGGGGCAGGACGAGCGAGAAGCGGTCGAGACCGGCCTCGCCCTCGTCCAGCAGGCGCCGGGCCACCGCGGAGTCGGTGTGCTCGAGGTGCTGGGTCAGCAGCTCGCGCACGACCTCGCGGTCACCGGTGCGAAGGGGGGTGACGTCGACGAGCTCGCGGTTGACGAGGGACTCGTCGAGGTCGAGCACGAAGGCGTTGCCACCGGACATGCCGGCAGCGAAGTTGCGGCCCGTCGGGCCGAGGACGAGGACGGTGCCACCGGTCATGTACTCGCAGCCGTGGTCACCGACGCCCTCGACGACCGCGGTCGCGCCGGAGTTGCGGACGCAGAATCGCTCGCCGACGATCCCGCGCAGGAAGAGCTGGCCCGACGTGGCGCCGTACCCGATGACGTTGCCGGCGATGACGTTGTCCTCGGCGACGTAGCGGGCGTCCTGCGGCGGGCGCACGATGACGCGACCACCCGAGAGGCCCTTGCCGACGTAGTCGTTGGCGTCGCCGACCATGTCGAGCGTGATGCCCCGGGGCAGGAAGGCGCCCAGGCTCTGGCCGGCCGAGCCGGTGAGGGTCAGCTCGATCGTCCCCTCGGGCAGGCCCTCGGGGTGGCGCTTGGTCACCTCGTGACCGAGCATCGTGCCGACCGTGCGGTTGACGTTGCGGACGGCGAACTCGCCGGTGACCGCCTCGCCGCCCTCGAGCGCCGGGGCCGCCAGCTCGATGAGCTGGTGGTCGAGCGCGGCCTCGAGACCGTGCTCCTGGGCGCGGGAGTGCCGCACCCCGGACCCGTCGAAGGAGCTCACCCTGGCGAAGATCGGGCCGAGGTCGAGCCCGGAGGCCTTCCAGTGGTCGATCGCCTTGCGGGTGTCGAGCAGGTCGACCCGGCCGACGGCCTCGTCGAGCGTGCGGAAGCCCAGCTCGGCGAGCAGCTCGCGCACCTCCTGCGCGATGTACTCGAAGAAGGTCTCGACGAACTCGGGCTGGCCCGAGTAGCGCGAGCGCAGCTCGGGGTTCTGCGTGGCGATGCCGACCGGGCAGGTGTCGAGGTGGCAGACCCGCATGAGGATGCACCCGCTCACGACGAGCGGGGCCGTCGCGAAGCCGAACTCCTCGGCACCGAGCAGCGCGCCGATGATGACGTCGCGACCGGTCTTGATCTGCCCATCGACCTGCACGACGATGCGGTCGCGCAGTCCGTTGAGCACGAGCGTCTGCTGGGTCGCGGCGAGGCCGAGCTCCCAGGGACCACCCGCGTGCTTGAGCGAGGTGAGCGGCGAGGCGCCGGTGCCCCCGTCGTGACCGGAGATCAGGACGACGTCCGCGTGCGCCTTGCTGACGCCCGCCGCCACGGTGCCGACCCCGATCTCGCTGACCAGCTTCACGTGGACCCGCGCCTGCGGGTTCGCGTTCTTCAGGTCGTGGATCAGCTGGGCGAGGTCCTCGATCGAGTAGATGTCGTGGTGCGGAGGCGGGCTGATCAGGCCCACGCCCGGGGTCGAGTGGCGGGTGCCCGCCACCCACGGGTACACCTTGGGGCCCGGGAGCTGCCCCCCTTCGCCCGGCTTGGCGCCCTGCGCCATCTTGATCTGGATGTCGTCGCTGTTGGTCAGGTAGGCCGACGTGACGCCGAAGCGCCCCGAGGCGACCTGCTTGATCGAGCTGCGACGCTCCGGGTCCATGAGGCGGTCGAGGTCCTCGCCGCCCTCACCGGTGTTGGAGCGCGCGCCGAGACGGTTCATGGCGATCGCCAGGGTCTCGTGAGCCTCCTGGCTGATCGAGCCGTAGCTCATCGCGCCCGTGGAGAACCGCTTGACGATCTCGCTGATCGGCTCCACCTCGTCGATCGGGATGGAGGGACGCTCCTGCCCGTCGGCGAGGGCGAAGAGGCCGCGCAGCGTCATGAGGCGCTCGGACTGCTCGTCCACCCGCTGCGTGTACTGCTTGAAGATGTCGTAGCGCCGCGCCCGGGTGGAGTGCTGGAGGCGGAAGACCGTCTCGGGGTCGAAGAGGTGCGGCTCGCCCTCGCGACGCCACTTGTACTCGCCACCGACCTCGAGCTTGCGGTGCGGCGGACGCATCCCGGCGGGCGGGTAGGCCGTCGCGTGGCGCGCGGCCGTCTCCGCCGCGATGACGTCGAGGCCGACGCCCCCGAGCTGGGAGACGGTGCCGGTGAAGTACTCGTCGACGAGCTCCTGGCTCAGGCCGAGGGCCTCGAACACCTGCGCACCGCGGTAGGACGCGACCGTGGAGATGCCCATCTTGGACATCACCTTGAGCACGCCCTTGCCGAGGGCCTTGATGAGGTTGCGGACCGCGGTCGTCTCGTCGACTCCGGTGATGACCTCGCGCCGGACCATGTCCTCGACGGACTCCATGGCGAGGTAGGGGTTGACAGCGGCGGCGCCGTAGCCGATGAGCAGCGCGACGTGGTGCACCTCGCGCACGTCACCGGTCTCGACGATGAGGCCGACCTGCGTGCGGGTCTTCTCCCGGATGAGGTGGTGGTGGACCGCGGACGTGAGCAGCAGCGACGGGATCGGCGCGAGGTCACGGCCGGAGTCCCGGTCGGACAGGACGATGAAGCGGGCGCCGTCGGCGATCGCCTCGGAGACCTCGGCGCAGATGCGGGTGAGGGCGGCGCGCAGCGCCTCCTCTCCCCCGGTGACGTCGTACAGGCCGCGCACGACATAGCTCGCCTTGCCCGGCAGCTCCCGGTCGGCGTCGATGTGGACGATCTTGGCCAGCTCGTCGTTGTCGATGACCGGGAAGGGCAGGACGACCTGGCGGGCGTGGTCCGGGTCGGGGGCCAGCACATTGCCCTCGGGGCCGATCGCGGTGCCGAGCGCCGTGACGAGCTCCTCGCGGATCGCGTCGAGGGGCGGGTTGGTCACCTGCGCGAACATCTGGGTGAAGTAGTCGAAGATCAGCCGCGGCTTCTCCGACAGGACCGCCACGGGGGTGTCGGTCCCCATCGACCCGAGCGCCTCGATGGCCTTCTCAGCCATCGGGGTGAGCAGGATCTTCAGCTCCTCCTGCGTGTAGCCGAAGGTCTGCTGGCGCCGCGCGACGGAGGACGGCGTGTGCATGACGTGCTCGCGCGGGGGGAGGTCACCGAGCATGATGCGGCCCTCGTCGAGCCACTCCCCGTAGGGGTGCTCCGCCGCGAGCCGGCCCTTGATCTCCTCGTCCTCGATGATCCGGCCCTCGCCGGTGTCGACGAGGAACATCCGGCCCGGCGTGAGCCGGCCCTTCTGCACGACGTGCTCCGGCTCGAGGTCGAGGACCCCGGACTCGGAGGCCAGGACGACGAGGCCGTCGTCGGTGACCCAGTAGCGGCCCGGGCGCAGGCCGTTGCGGTCGAGGACCGCCCCGACGAGGCGGCCGTCGGTGAAGGTCACGCAGGCCGGCCCGTCCCAGGGCTCCATGAACATGGAGTGGAACTCGTAGAAGTCCTTGAGCTCCTGCGGCATCGTCGCGTGGTTCTCCCACGCCTCGGGGATCATCATCAGCACCGAGTGCGGCAGGGAGCGGCCACCGAGGTGGAGCAGCTCGAGCACCTCGTCGAAGGAGGCGGAGTCCGACGCCTCGGGCGCGCAGATCGGCATGATCCGCTGCAGGTCGCCGGGGATGATGTCGCTCGACAGCAGCGACTCGCGGGCGCGCATCCAGTTGCGGTTGCCCTTGACGGTGTTGATCTCGCCGTTGTGCGCGATGAACCGGAAGGGGTGGCTGAGCGGCCAGCTCGGGAAGGTGTTGGTCGAGAAGCGCGAGTGCACGAGCGCGAGCTCGGTCTCGAAGCGCTCGTCCGAGAGGTCCGGGTAGAAGGGCTCGAGCTGCGCGGTGGTGAGCATGCCCTTGTAGGCGATCGTGCGGGCCGACATCGACGCGAAGTACACGCCCGTCTCGCGCTCGGCGCGCTTGCGCGTCACGAAGGCCAGTCGCTCGAGCGTGAGCCCGGAGACCTCGCCGCCGGGTGCGGCGACGAAGAGCTGGTGGAAGTCGGGCATGCAGTCGCGGGCCATCTGGCCGACGATGTCGCGGCGCACCGGCACCTCGCGCCAGCCGAGGACCCGCAGACCCTCCTCGGCGACGATGGCCTCGATGCGCTGGACCATCTGGTCGCGCTCGGACGGGTCGGTCGGGACGTACGCCGCGCCGACGGCGTAGTGGCCGGCCTCCGGCAGGTCGAAGTCGACGACCTCGCGGAAGAAGCGGTCCGGGACCTGGCACAGGATGCCGGCGCCGTCACCGACGAGCGGGTCGGCGCCGGTGGCGCCGCGGTGCTCGAGGTTGGTGAGCGCCAGGAGTGCGTGGTCGACGATGTCGTGGCCGGCGTGGCCGCGCATCGTGGCGACCATGGCGACACCGCAGGCGTCCTTTTCGGCGTCCCGGCGGTAGAGGCCGGAGTCAGCCGGAAGTGCCGACCAGCGCTCATAGGGGGAGAGGGACACGTCAGTCACGTCGGTCACCGTCCTCGGGGTCTCGATTCGAAAGTACCTGCCGCGTCAGGGACAACGACAGGTACAGGGTCAGAGGGCGTGGACGGCGTCGGCCACGGCAAGACGGAGTGTAGCAGCGCCTGTCTTACCTAGTGAGAGGGCGCATCTCGGGATGTGAGATGTTCGTCTCTTTCGTCCGCGGCGCGTCGGCGCCCGCAGACGGTGTAGATGACCACACCGAGCACGAAGACGACCAGGCTCGTCCAGATGTTGACCCGCAGGCCGAGGATGGTGTTGGCGGCGTCGGTGCGCATCGTCTCGATGACGACGCGGCCGAGCGGGTAGCCGGCGACGTACAGGCCCATCACCTGGCCCGGCGCGAGCCGGCGCCGTCGGTCGAGCGCGAGGATGGCGATCGCGAGCACGAGCAGGAAGAGCGACTCGTAGAGGAAGGTCGGGTGGTACGTGCCCAGGACGACCGGGTCACCCGCGGAGTCCACGACCGCCTGCCCGGCGCCGGCATCCCAGTCGTGGATGCGTACGGCCCAGGGCAGGTCGGTCGGCTCGCCGTAGATCTCGTTGTTGAACCAGTTGCCCCAGCGCCCGATCGCCTGGGCGACGAGCACGCCGGGTGCGACGGCGTCGGCGAAGGAGAGGAAGGAGACCCCCTCCCGCCGGGTGCCGATCCATGCCCCGAGGGCGCCGAGGGCGACGGCGCCCCAGATGCCCAGGCCCCCCTGCCAGATCTTCAGCGCGTCGACGGGGCTCCCGCCCTCGCCGAAGTAGGGCTGCGGGGTGGTGATGACGTGGTAGAGCCGGCCACCGACGATGCCGAAGGGCACTGCCCACATCGCGACGTCGAGGACGAGGCCCTCCTCGCCGCCGCGATCGCGCATGCGACGGTCGCCCATCCAGATGGCCACGCCGATGCCGGCGAGGATGCACAGCGCGTACGCGTGGATCGTCAGCGGTCCGAGCGCGAGAACCCCGACGGTGGGCGAAGGGAGCGTGGCCGGGATCACCGCTGCTGCACCAGGTCCTGCGGCACCTCGCCGCTCGTGAGGACCTCGGTCAGGCGCGTGGTGTCCGCCCGGCCCGTCTGCTGGTCCATCAGGGCCCCCCAGCTGAGCTGGGTCCCGCCGACCGCGATGACCGGCGTCCCGGTGATGCCGTCCTTGACGGTCGCGTCGTCGACGCTCCTGACGTAGTCGACGTAGGTGCCCTCGTCCGTGCACTCCTGCCAGGCGTCGAGGGCGTCGCCGGAGAGACCGGCCTCCTTCGCCGCGCGGGTGTAGTCGCCCTCGGGGAATCCCTGCTGCGTCTCCGTCGCGGGCTGCAGGGCGAAGAGCGCCTCGTGGTACTCCTCCCACCTGCCCTGGTCGGCGGCGCAGACGGCGCTCGACCCGGCGACGGCCGAGGAGTCACCGCCGGTGTTGGTGTCGATGACGGTCTTGAGGTGCACGCGCAGCCTGATCCTGCCGTCCTTGGCCAGGTCGTTGATCGTGTCGCCCATCGCCTGCTCGAAGACCTGGCAGATCGGGCACCGGAAGTCCTCGTAGACGTCGACGACCGGCGCGTCGGCCGCGGGTTTCGCGTCCTTGAAGGGCTCGATCGGCTGCCCCTGCTCGACACCGACGGGCTGCTTGCTCGCCGCCGTGTCGCCGCCGCGCGTCGAGGCCCAGATGGCCCCGCCGACGACGAGTGCGATGACGAGGACGACCACCACGCCGGCGACGACGAGGACGTTGGCGCCCCCCTTCGCTCCCCTGGCGGCGGCCTGCGCCTTGGCCTTGCGGTCGGTGGTGCTCACTGCAACTCCTTCGTGGTCCCGAAGAGGACCCGGTCGAGACTCCACGTCGACGCCGGACGGACGACGAGCCACAGCCCGCACAGGGCCAGCGCGAGGTCCCGGGCGATCTCGCTGCCGTACCTGGTCTCGGAGGCGGCCACCTGGCCACCGCCGCCGAAGCAGCCGCAGTCGATGGTCAGCCCGCGGGCCCAGGCCTGCGCGATGCCGACGACGAACGCCGCCATGAGCAGGGTTCCCACGAGCGCGTTGGCGCGGGTGAGGAGGCCGATGACGAGCAGCGCGCCGACCGCGACCTCGAGCCACGGGAGGCCGTAGCCGAGGTACTTCGCGACCTCGAAGGGGAGGACGTCGTAGGCCTGCACCGCCCGGGCCGAGCCGAGCGGGTTGCCGAGCTTGAGCGCACCGGCCCACACGAGGACACCGCCCAGGGCCACGCGGGCGAGGAGGCCGACATGGTCGCGCCAGCAGGTGGTCACACCCGGCCCCGCACGCCCTCGGCGAGCTCGGTGGTGAGCGCGCGGAGCGCGGCCAGCCCCTCGTCGCGGCCGCGGTCCATGAGGGTGGCCACGAGCGCGGAGCCGACGATGACGCCGTCGGCGAAGGAGGCCACCTCGGCCGCCTGCGCACCGTTGCTCACGCCGAGCCCGACGCACAGCGGCAGGTCGGTCGCCCCGCGCAGCCGGGCGACGAGCTCGGGCGCGCTGCTGCCGACGCTGCCCCGGGTGCCTGTGACACCCATCGTCGACGCGGTGTAGACGAAGCCGC
This sequence comes from Janibacter terrae NBRC 107853, assembly GCF_001591405.1. Lineage (GTDB taxonomy): Bacteria > Actinomycetota > Actinomycetes > Actinomycetales > Dermatophilaceae > Janibacter > Janibacter terrae. Next base: position 61,994 of record NZ_BCUV01000004.1, on the reverse strand, counting down.
TGCTCGCGGCGGTGACGGTCGCGATCCGCTCGGGGGTGGAGCTCGGGGCGACGAGGAAGATGCGGTCGAGTCCGTGCCGCTCGCTGGCCTCGTGCCACTCCCCCGCCTCCTCGGGGATGAGGTCCGGCGTGATCATGCCGGCTCCGCCCGAGGCGGCCAGGTCCGCGGCGTAGCGGTCGACGCCCCGACGGAGCACCAGGTTCCAGTAGGACATGACGACCGGGACGGCGCCCGCCGCGCGGGCGGCGGCCGTCGCCCGGAAGACGTCGTCGACGTGGACCCCCTTCGCCAGTGCCTCGGTCGCCGCGCGCTGGATGACCGGACCGTCCATGACGGGGTCGCTGTAGGGCATGCCGACCTCGATGATGTCGGCGCCGGACTCGGCGAGCACGGTGATCGCGGCCAACGAGCCCTCGACGTCGGGGTAGCCGACCGGCAGGTACCCGATGAGGGCGGCCCGGCCCTCGGCACGGCAGCGCTCGAAGACCTCGCTCAGCGCGCTCATGCCCCGCCCTCGGACCCGTCGACGTAGCCGAAGTACTCGGCCGCCGTGTGCATGTCCTTGTCACCGCGACCGGAGAGGTTCACCAGGAGCAGGGCCTCGGGGCCGAGCTCCGTGCCGACGTCGAGCGCCGCGGCGAGGGCGTGCGCCGACTCGAGCGCCGGGATGATGCCCTCGGTGCGGGAGAGCAGCCGGAAGGCGTCCATGACCTGCTCGTCGGTGGCGTAGCGGTACTCGGCCCGCCCGCTGTCGCGCAGGTAGGAGTGCTCCGGGCCGACGCTCGGGTAGTCCAGGCCGGCGGAGATCGAGTGCGTCTCGAGGGTCTGCCCCTCGTCGTCCTGCATGAGGTAGCTCATCGCGCCATGCAGGACCCCGGGCTCCGCGGTCGCGAAGCGCGCGGCGTGCCGACCGGTCTCGACGCCCGCGCCACCGGCCTCCACGCCGATGAGGCGCACGCCCTCGTCGCCGACGAAGCGGTGGAAGATGCCCATGGCGTTGGACCCGCCGCCGACGCACGCGATGACCGCGTCGGGGAGGCGACCGGTCAGCTCGAGGACCTGGGCGCGGGCCTCCTCGCCGATGATCTTGTGGAAGTCACGGACCATCTCCGGGAAGGGGTGGGGTCCGGTGACCGTCCCGAGGACGTAGTGGGTGTGCTCGACATTGGTCACCCAGTCGCGCATCGCCTCGTTGATCGCGTCCTTGAGGGTGGCGCTGCCGTGCTCGACGGCGACGACCTCGGCCCCGAGGATCCGCATGCGGGCGACGTTGAGCGCCTGCCGCTCGGTGTCGACCTTGCCCATGTAGACCCGGCACTCCAGGCCCATGAGGGCCGCGGCGGTGGCCGTGGCGACCCCGTGCTGTCCGGCGCCCGTCTCGGCGATGACGCGGCGCTTGCCCATGCGCTTGGTGAGCAGGGCCTGGGCGAGCACGTTGTTGATCTTGTGGCTGCCGGTGTGGTTGAGGTCCTCGCGCTTGAGGATGATCCGCGCGCCGCCGGCGTGCGCCGCGAAGCGGGGCACCTCGGTGATGATGCTCGGCCGGCCGGTGTACGTGCGGTGCAGCCGGGCCAGCTCGTCGACGAACTCGGGGTCGACGAGCGCCTTCTGGCGGGCCTCGTCGAGCTCCTCGAGCGCGGGGACGAGCGCCTCGGGGACGTAGCGGCCGCCGAAGGCGCCGAAGCGCCCGGGGACGTGCACCTCGGCGGGGACGTCGGCCTGCTCGGTCTGCTGCTCGGTCTCTCGGGACTCGCTCATGCCTGCTCTCCTGCTGCGATCATCGAGCGCACCCCGGCCTCGGGGTCGCCGCCGACGACGAGGGCCTCGCCGACGAGGATGGCATCGGCACCGGCCCGCGCGAAGACCGCGGCCTCCTCGGGCCCGCGGACACCGGACTCCGCGACGCGCACGCACGACGCCGGGATGAGTGGGGCGATCCGGGCGAAGGTCTGGATGTCGACGTCGAGTGTCTTGAGGTTGCGGTTGTTGACGCCGATGACGCTCGCACCGGCGTCGACCGCGCGGGTGGCCTCGGCCTCGTCGTGGACCTCGACGAGGCAGGTCAGGCCGAGCGACCCGGCGAGGGCCATGAGGTCGGACAGCCGGCGGTCGTCGAGGGCGGCGACGATGAGCAGGACGATGTCCGCCCCGTGGGCCCGCGCCTCCCAGACCTGGTACTCGGTGACGATGAAGTCCTTGCGCAGGACCGGCACGTCGACCGCCGCGCGGACGGCCTCGAGGTCGGCGAGGCTGCCGCCGAACCGGCGCTGCTCGGTGAGCACCGAGATGGCGGTGGCTCCGCCCGCGGCGTACGCGGAGGCGAGGGCTGCCGGGTCGGGGATGTCGGAGAGCGCCCCCTTGCTCGGGCTGGAGCGCTTGACCTCTGCGATGACGGACAGGCCGGGGCGCCTCAGCAGCGCCTCGGCGTCGCGGGGCGCGGGCAGCCCGTCGCACTGGCGCCGCAGGCGCTCGAGCGGGGTCCGGGCCTCGCGCCCGGCGAGGTCCTCACGGACACCATCGATGATCTGGTCGAGGACGCTGGGCATGGCCACAGGTTAGTCGACGCTCGGGTCGTCGCCGAGGGTGACCCGGTCCCAGTCGGAGTCGACCCGTTCCCCCCGGGCGCCGCCCACCTGGCCCCCGTCCCCGTCGCCGACGGGCCGCTCGTACCTGCGACCCAGACCTCCCCAGCGGCGGCCGCCGAGGATACCGCCGACGCAGGCGAGCAGCAGCAGCCCCGCGGCCACGACCGCGATCCACGGCCAGGCCGTCGCCGACCCGGTCGCCTCGAGGGTCCCGGTCGCGCCGGAGTGGGTCGCCGCGACGCTGCCGAGGACGTCGGGGGCGTCGACCACGGCACGCAGGGCGAGGGCGATGACGCCCGCCCCGACGGCGCCGAGCACGGCGAGGCTGATCCAGCGAGCGACCCGACCGGAGGTGGTGGCGGCGACGGAGGCGGCCATCGCGACGAGGGCCAGGCCGGCGAGGCCGGGCGCCGCCTCGGTGCCGACCGCGGCCGCGCGCACCGGTCCGGCGACCCCGTCGACGGTCCCGGTGACCCAGTCGGCACGCCCCGCGGCGAGGAGCACGATCCCGGCGGCGACCGCCAGCAGCACGACGACCGGCTTGCGGGTGAGCAGCCTCATCGGGCACCGCCGATGGGGCGGGTCGCCCGGGCCGCCGCGACGGCCGCGAGCGCGGCACCCGCCTTGTGCACCGTCTCCTCCTGCTCGAGGCCCGGCACCGAGTCGGCGACGATGCCCGCCCCCGCCTGCACGTGCGCGACCCCGTCCTTGACGAGCGCGGTCCGGATGGCGATGGCGACGTCCATGTCCCCGTGGAAGTCGAGGTAGCCGACCACCCCGCCGTAGATCCCTCGTCTGCTGCGCTCGTAGCGCTCGATGAGCTCGAGGGCCCGGGGTTTGGGAGCGCCCGAGAGCGTCCCCGCGGGGAAGGTGGAGACGAGGACGTCGAAGGCCCCGACCCCCTTCGCCATCTCGCCGACGACGGTCGACTCCAGGTGGATGACGTGGCTGTAGCGACGCAGGTTCATGAACTCGACGCAGTCGACGCTGCCGGCCGTGCACACGCGCTGCAGGTCGTTGCGCCCCAGGTCGACGAGCATGAGGTGCTCGGCGCGCTCCTTGGGGTCGCCGATGAGGTCCTCCTCGTGCTGGAGGTCCTGCTCGGGGGACGTGCCGCGGGGGCGGGTGCCCGCGATCGGGTGGGTGATCGCCCGGCGCCCGGTGACCTTGACGAGGGCCTCGGGCGAGGAACCGACGACCTCGTAGACCGAGCCGTCGGGGTGAGGCAGGCGCACGAAGTACATGTACGGGCTCGGGTTGCTGCGTCGCAGGGCCCGGTAGACCTCGAGCGCGTCGACCGGGCACGGCATCGAGAAGCGCTGCGACAGGACGACCTGGAAGACCTCGCCGTCGCGGATGTCCTCCTTGGCGCGGTCGACGATCTCCTCGAAGCCCTCGACGCTGATGTCGCTCTCGACCTCCGCCCGCGCGCTCTCCACCACCTCGGGGTCGACCGAGGCCACGGTCGACGCGGCGGGCGCGGCGAGGCGCTCGGTCATCGCGTCGAGGCGCGCGACCGCGTCCTGGTGGGCCCACTCGACGCGCTCGTCGGTGTCGTCGTAGTTGATCGCGTTGGCGACGAGCAGCAGCGAGCCGTCGCTGTGGTCGAGCACCGCGACGTCGGTCGCGAGGACCATGCCGAGCTCGGGGACGCCGAGGACGTCCGGCAGCTCGCTCGGCACGCGCTCCCAGCGGCGCACGGCGTCGTAGGAGATCGCCCCGACCATGCCACCGGTGAGCGGCGGCAGGCCCTCGATCGGGTCGGTCCGCAGCGCCTCGAGCGTCGCCCGGAGGGCCACGGTCGGGTCGCCCTCGGTGGGCACACCGGCCGGCGGCTCACCGATCCAGTGCGCCTGGCCGTCGCGCTCGGTGAGGGTGGCTCGGCTCTGCGCGCCGATCATCGACCAGCGCGACCAGACCCCGCCGTGCTCGGCGGACTCGAGCAGGAAGGTGCCGGGCGCGTCCCCGGCGAGCTTGCGGTAGACCCCGACCGGGGTCTCGCCGTCGGCGACGAGCCGCCGGACGACGGGCACGACGCGCCGGTCGCGGGCCAGGTCGGTGAAGGTGTCGAGGTCCGGCCAGGTCTGCCCGTGGTCGAGGGCGGGCAGCTGGGTGCGCGGCGCGCTCATCCGTCCGCCCCCACGACCGCCCCGAGGTCGTCGGCGTCGAAGCAGGTGCGGTCACCGGTGTGGCAGGCGGCGCCGACCTGGTCGACCCGCACGAGCAGCGCGTCGCCGTCGCAGTCGAGGGCCACAGAGCGCACGTGCTGCACGTGGCCCGAGGTGTCGCCCTTGCGCCAGTACTCCTGACGGCTGCGCGACCAGAAGGTCACCCGGCCGCTCGTGAGGGTGCGGTGCAGGGCCTCGTCGTCCATCCAGCCGAGCATGAGCACCTCGCCGGTGTCGTGCTGCTGGACGATGGCGGCGACGAGGCCGGCCGGGTCGCGGCGCAGGCGTGCCGCGAGCTGCTCGGGCAGGGGCGAGGACGAAGGCGTGGACACCCTTGCCATTGTGCACGCCGGGCCCGATCGCCCCCGCGTCGCATCGCATCGTGGTCGGGGCGGGGTTACCCTGCGACGTCAGCACGACCACGTGTCCCAGACCCTCCGGAGGCCCCATGACCCGCCACGCCCGCGCCGAGCGCGAAGCACTGTGCGACACCCTCCTCGACCTCGGCCCCGACGCGCCGACGCTCTGCGGCGACTGGACGAGCGCGGAGCTGCTCGCGCACCTCGTCGTCCGCGAGGGCCGCCCCGACCAGGCCGCCGGCATCCTCGCCGCGCCGCTCGCCGGTCGCACCGAGAAGGCCATGGCCCGGTTGCTCGAGCGCCACTCCTTCGAGGACCTCGTCGCCCGCCTGCGGTCCGGCCCGCCCCGCTGGCACCCGACGAGCGTCGGTGCGGTGGACGAGAAGGTCAACCTCGTCGAGATGTTCGTCCACCACGAGGACCTGCTGCGCGCCCGCCTCGGCGCCCCCCGCCGCACCCTCTCGCCCGAGCTCGTCTCGGCGCTCGGGGACCGGCTCGCCACCATGGGTCGGCTGCTCTTCGGCCGGACGAAGGGGGTGGACGTCGAGCTCGTCACCGCCCGCCGCCGCGACCGCATCGGCTCCGGCGACGGCCCGGTCGTCGAGATCCACGGGCGTCCGGGCGAGATCATCCTCTTCGGCTTCGGCCGCAAGGGCGTCGCCGAGGTCGAGCTCACCGGCCCGCCGGAGGCGGTCGAGACCGTCCGCACGGCCTCCTACGGCATCTGAGCGACCGTTCGTCTGCATTCCCCTAGGGCAATGCAGACCTGAACCCGCATTCCCCTAGGGCAATGCGGGTTCAGGGGCGGGCGAAGGGGGGAGCCTCAGTCCGCGCGACCGCGACGGACCGGCAGCCCGGCGGAGGCGAGGGCGTCCTTGACCTCACCGATCGTCACCTCGCCGAAGTGGAAGATGCTCGCGGCCAGCACGGCGTCGGCGCCGGCCTCGACGGCCGGGGGGAAGTGCGCGGCGGCCCCGGCACCACCGCTGGCGATGACGGGGATGCTCACCTCGGCGCGGACGGCGCGGATGAGCTCCAGGTCGAAGCCGGCCTTGGTCCCGTCGGCGTCCATCGAGTTGAGCAGGATCTCCCCCGCGCCGAGGTGCGAGGCCCGCGCGCACCACTCGACGGCGTCGATCCCGGTGCGGGTGCGACCACCGTGGGTCGTCACCTCGAACCCGCCTGCGGGAGAACCGTCCTCGGCGGTCCGACGGCGCACGTCGGCCGACAGGACGAGCACCTGCGCGCCGAAGCGGTCGGCGACCTCGCTGATCAGCTCCGGCCGCGCGATCGCCGCGGTGTTGACCCCGACCTTGTCTGCGCCGCAGCGCAGCAGCCGGTCGACGTCCTCGACCGTGCGCACTCCCCCGCCGACGGTGAGCGGGATGAAGACCTCTTCGGCCGTGCGGGTCACGACGTCGTAGGTCGTCGCCCGGTCCGAGCTGCTGGCGGTGACGTCGAGGAAGGTCAGCTCGTCGGCTCCCTGCTGGCCGTAGCGCCGGGCGAGCTCGACCGGGTCGCCGGCGTCGCGCAGGTTCTCGAAGTTGACGCCCTTGACGACCCGTCCGGCGTCGACGTCGAGGCAGGGGATGACACGCACGGCGAGGGACACGCGGGGCAGCCTACCGAGCCCCCCGGTTACGCTTCGCCCCGATGTCGCCCCTCGAGCAGCTCCTCGCCCACGCCGCCGGCGCGCCGCCCTCGTGCGGTCCGGTGCACGTCATCGGCATCGACGGGCGGAGCGGGTCGGGCAAGACCTCGCTGGCCCGGCGGCTGGCCCGCCGGTGGGAGGCACCCGTGCTGTCCATGGACTCGCTCTACCCCGGCTGGTCCGGGCTGGCCGCAGCGACCCCGCTGCTCGTCGAGCACGTCCTGCTCCCGCTCTCGCGCGGTGACGAGCCGCTCGTGCCGACGTGGGACTGGCTCGCCGAGCGCCCCGGTCCGCGGCTGCCGCTGCCCGTCTCCGACCGCCTGGTCGTCGAGGGGTGCGGGGCGACGGTGGGCCCGGCGGCGCCCTTCGTCGGGACGCGCGCGTGGCTCGAGGGGCCGGCCGGGCTGCGGCGGGAGCGTGCCATCGCGCGCGACGGCGCGGTCTTCGCCTCCCACTGGGAGATGTGGGCGCGGCAGGAGGAGGCCGTCTTCACCGCGGACCGCACCCGGGAGCGGGCGCACGTGGTCCTGACGATGGCGCAGCTGGACGCTAGCGACCGATGAGGTCGGCGAGGCGCTGGGCCTCCTCGACCGAGCGCTCCCCGTCCGAGCGCTGGATCGCCATGACGGCGACGTCGGTGCCGTCCGCCAGGTCGATGCGCGGCCAGGGCATCCCCTGGGAGAAGCGGATCGCGAGCATGTCCTCCCACGGCACGACCTCGCCGGGCCCGAGGTTGCGGATGAGGAGACCCTCGGCCCGCGGCCGGGCGTGCAGCGTCGCGAAGCGGGAGAGGAAGGCCGCGACGGCGACCCCGATGCCCGCGCAGGTGAGCCGGTCCATGACCCCGAAGCGCTCGGGGAGGGTCGCCGCCAGCACGACCGACCCGAGGAGGATGACGACAGCGATGACCGCCGAGACCCACCGCCCTCGCACGGGACGGAAGGGGGCGGCGCTCGCGCGGTCGGGGACGGTCACAGCCGGCACGCCGTGATCTCGGTGACGAGGATGGCGCGCGCACCGAGGTCGTACAGCTCGTCCATGATCCGGTTGGTCCGGCCGCGCGGGACCATCGAGCGCACGGCGCACCAGCGCTCGTCGTGCAGGGTGCTCACGGTCGGCGACTCGAGGCCGGGCGTCAGCTGCACGGCCTGCTCGACGAGCTCGGCCGGGCAGTCGTAGTCGAGCAGCACGTACTCGCGGGCGGTGACGACACCGGTGAGCCGCCGGTGCAGCACGTCGATGCCTCCCTCGCTCGCGTCGGCACGGCGGATGAGCACGGCCTCGCTGCGCAGGATGGGCTCGCCGAAGACCTCCAGCCCCTGCTGGCGCAGGGTGGTCCCGGTCTCGACGACGTCGGCGATGGCGTCGGCGACGCCGAGGGTGATGGCGGTCTCCACGGCGCCGTCCAGGCGGACGACGTCGGCGGTGACCCCCTTCGCCGCGAGGTGGTCGCGCACGAGACCGGCGTACGAGGTCGCGACCCGGCGACCGTCGAGGTCGGCGGCGCTGCTCGCTTCACCGGGCCGGCCGGCGAAGCGGAAGGTCGACCCGCCGAAGCCCAGGCCCATGACCTCGGTCGCGGCCGAGCCGGAGTCCAGGAGCAGGTCCCGGCCGGTGATGCCCGCGTCGACCTGGCCCTTGCCGACGTACAGGGCCACGTCACGCGGACGCAGGTAGAAGAACTCGACGTCGTTGTCGGCGTCGGCGACGATCAGCTCCTTGCTGTCGCGGCGGACCCGGTACCCGGACTCGCGCAGCATCTCGACGGCGGGTTCGGACAGGGAGCCCTTGTTGGGCACGGCGATGCGCACGGCGGTCCTCTCAGAGGTGGGTGTAGACGTCTTCGACGGTGAGGCCACCGTCGATCATCAGCACCTGCAGGTGGTAGAGCAGCTGGCTGATCTCCTCGGCCAGCTCCTCCTTGCTCTCGTACTCGGCGGCCATCCACACCTCGGCGGCCTCCTCGACGATCTTCTTCCCGATCGCATGGGTCCCGGCGTCGAGCTGCGCCACGGTGCCCGATCCCTCGGGCCGCTCGGCGGCCTTGCGGGAGAGCTCGTCGAAGAGGGTCTCGAAGGTCTTCACGAGCGCCCAGCCTAGTTCGCCACGAGCGACCGCTCGCCCACGGGTTCACCGTCCGGACTCTCGGCCCGCGAGGCGCGCCGCCAGACGACGAAGCCGTAGACGACGAAGATCGCGTACACGGCGTAGAGGAAGGCGGTCGGCAGGTAGCCGCTGTGCCACAGCAGCGGCACCCCCACGAGGTCCACGCCGATCCAGATGAGCCAGAACTCGTTCCAGCCGCGCGCCATGGCGTAGGTCGCGAGCAGCGAGCCCATGAAGATCCACGCGTCGGCCCAGAAGTACCAGCGCGGCGCCGGCCACCCCGCACCGAGCACGGCGAAGACCTGCTGGACGATCACGATGCCGATGACTGCGGTGACGAGCAGACCGAGGCGCTCGGCTCCCTTCGCCCACCGCGGGGTGATCGCGTGCCCGTCGCCACCTGCCCGCGCCGACCTCACCTGGCGCCAGCGCCACCAGCCGTAGAGCGAGGTGACGATGAAGAAGATCTGCCGGGCGGACTGGCCGAAGAGCGGCGCCTTGTCGTCCACGCCGACGGTGATCCCGATGTAGACGAGGAAGAGGATGGCGTTGCCGACGATGCCGATCGGCCACGCCCACACCCTGCGCAGCATCCCCCCGACGGCGGAGGCGAGACCGAAGCCGATCCCGATGACCTCCATGAGCGAGAGGCGGTAGCCGGCGATGTCGACGCCGGCCGAGTAGATCCATTCGATGATGGACATGCGTCGTCCTTGTCCGCGCGTGCCGCTCTCGTCCGGACTCTCACCGTCGGCCCCGGGGTTCTTGACCGGAGTTCACCGTCCGCGCAGGCGGTCGGGTCGCGGGCTCTCACCGCCGGTGCGGATTTTCACCGCGTCACGTGGCACGTGCAGGGACATTGTGCGAAGGGTTGGCCCGCTCGGCAATTCGGGCGTGCACAACAGGTCGTCCTGACGCAGTCGGTGGCGATATCCGCCACGAGATGCACCAGGACGACTCTTTGTGCACGGCGGGGTGGCCGGTCGGTCAGTGGGCGTGCCCCTGCGCCAGCGCGCGCAGCTCCTCGACGGCCGCGGCGGCCGACTCGGCACCGTAGACCGCGGACCCGGCGACGAAGACGTCGGCGCCCGCCTCGGCGCACTGCTCGATGGTCCTGGCCGAGACTCCCCCGTCGACCTGGACCCAGATGTCACCGCCGTGGCGCTTCACGGCCTCGCGGACCTGCGCGACCTTGGGCATCTGGTCGGCCATGAAGGACTGCCCGCCGAATCCCGGCTCCACGGTCATGACGAGCACCATGTCGAGCTCGGGCAGCAGCTCCTCGTACGGGGCGAAGGGGGTCCCCGGCTTGATCGCCATGCTCGCCCGCGCACCCTGGGCGCGGATGCCGCGGGCGAGGGTCACCGGGTCCTTGGCGGCCTCGATGTGGAAGGTGACGCTCTGCGCCCCGGCCTCGGCGTACGGCGGCGCCCACCGGTCGGGGTCCTCGATCATCAGGTGGCAGTCGATCGGAATCGGGCTCACCCGCAGCAGCGACTCGACGATCGGCAGACCGAGGGTGAGGTTGGGCACGAAGTGGGCGTCCATGACGTCGACGTGCGCCCAGTCGGCGGTGGCGATCGCCTGCAGCTCGGACTGCAGGTTGGCGAAGTCGGCGGACAGGATGCTCGGAGAGATCTGCACGGGGTCCTCTGCTGGTGGGGGTCGGGTGGTGGGTCAGTCCTCGTGGATCGAGAGGATGTTGCCGCACCCGTCCTCGATCTGGAAGTGCAGGCCGATGACGTCGCGGGTCAGCTCCTCGCGGAAGACGATGCCCCCGAGGTCCTTGAGCCGGCGGTACTCCATCTCTGCGTCGTCGACCGCGAGCATGATCGCGGCGAGGCCCTCGCGGTACCGGTGCTGGGAGAAGGCCCGGGTCACCTCGTCCTCGACGGGCTCGAGGTTGAGCTGGCAGCCCCGCTCCCAGCCGCTGCCGGGGCCGAGGATGCACAGCTCCTCGTCCGGCACGACGAGCACGTCGCGCCAGCCGAGCACCCGGGTGTAGAACTCGTGGGCGCGGCGGACGTCGGTGACGAAGAGACCTGTGACGAGGGCGCGCACGGTTCAGCCCTTCTTGCGCAGGAGTGCGAGGAACATGCCGTCCGTGCCGTGCAGGTGGGGCCACAGCTGGGCGTGCGGCCCGTCGCCGAGCCCGGTCAGCTCGGCGGTCGCCGCGTCGGCGAGGAAGGTCCGGGCGTCGAGCACCTCGACGTCGTCACGCTTCTTGAGCACGTCGCGCACGACGAAGGTCGTCTCGGACAGGTGCGGGCTGCACGTCGCATAGGCGATGACGCCACCGGGGCGCGTCGCGTCGATGCCGGCGGCGAGCAGCTCGCGCTGCAGCGGGCCCAGTCCCGCGAGGTCCGTGGGCTGGCGGCGCCAGCGCGCCTCGGGCCGGCGGCGCAGGGCGCCCAGCCCCGTGCACGGGGCGTCGACGAGCACCCGGTCGTAGACCTCCGGCTCGTCCCGGCCGACCTCGCGGCCGTCGCCGGTGCGCACGACGAGCTCGCGACCGTGGTCCCTGGCCTTGGTCAGCGCGGGGCGCAGGCTCTGGCGGACCAGCTCCGTGCGGTGCTCGCTCACCTCGTTGGCGACGAGGTCGGCCCCCTGCCGCAGCGCGAGCGCCGCGAGCAGGCCTGCCTTGCCACCGGGCCCGGCGCACAGGTCGAGCCACCGCTCGGGTGCACCGACGCTGCGCGGGGTGACCGGCACGGCGGCGAGCGCGAGGGCGAGCAGCTGGCTCCCTTCGTCCTGGACCGCGGCGCGGCCCTCGCGGACGGCATCGAGCGCGCCGGGGTCACCGCTCTCGAGCTCGGCGGCGAAGGGGGACCACCGCCCGGGCTGCGCGCCGGCGGCGAGCAGCTCGTCGACGTCGGCCAAGCCGGGACGGGCGACGAGGGAGACGTCGGCGGGCACGTTGTGCGCGGCGAGGAGCTCCTCGAGCTCCGCGTCCGCGTCGTCGGGCGTCGCGGCGCCGTGGCCGATGAGCGCCTGCCGCAGCGCCTTGACGACCCAGACCGGGTGCGACTGCGACACGGCCAACCGTTCGGCGACGGGCTCGGTCGGCGTGACGAGCTCGAGCCACTCCTCGCGGCTGCGCTCGCCGATGCGGCGCATGACGGCGTTGACGAGGCCCGCGGCACCCTGACCGGCCGCGGCGCGGGCGAGGGCGACGGACTGGTCGGCGGCGGCGTGCTCGGGCACGCGCATGCCGAGGACCTGGTGGGCGCCCATGCGCAGCACGTCGAGCACCCCGCCGTCGAGCTTGCTCACGGGACGCTGGGACGCCTCGGCGATGACCGCGTCGTAGAGGCCCTGCATCCGCAGGGTCCCGTACGTCAGCTCGGTGGCGAAGGCCGCGTCCCGTCCGGACAGGCGCACCCGGCGCAGGGCCCTGGGCAGCTCGAGGTTGGCGTAGGCGCCGTCCTGCGAGACCGCACGCAGCACCTGCTGGGCGGTCGAGCGGGGGACGTCGGCGCGACGGGCCCGGGCGGAGGGTGCGGTGCGCGACTTCTGCCGCGGCCCCCGGTGGTGCGGACGGTCCTGGCTCATGCGCTCTCCTCTCCGAGCCGTTCCCCGGCCCCGATGCGGACCCCGCGGGCCCAGTCGGCAGCGGGCATCGGCTTCTTGCCCAGGGGGGTCACCTCGCCCAGGCACACGGCGCGGTCGGCGGTGCCGACGAGCACCTCGCGCTTGCGGGCGTCGATGGTCCCGGCGGGCAGCTGCTCGTCGGTGATCGTCACGGGTGCGAGCTTCAGGCGCTCCCCCCGGAAGGTCGTCCAGGCGCCGGGTGCGGGCGTGCAGCCGCGCACGAGGCGGTCGACGGCCATCGCCGGGTGGCGAAGGTCGACCCGGGCGTCCTCGACGGTGATCTTCGCGGCGTGGCTCACGCCCTCGTCGGGCTGGGGCCGCGGCTGCAGGTCTCCCGAGGCGATCCCGTCCATCGTCGCGACGAGCAGCGGCGCGCCGGCGCCCGCGAGCCGCTCCAGGAGCGCGCCGGAGGTGTCGTCCGGCCGGATCCGCTCGGTCATCGTGCCGAAGACCGGCCCGGTGTCGAGCCCGGCCTCGATCCGGAAGGTGCTCGCCCCGGTGATCTCGTCGCCGGCGATGAGCGCCCGCTGGACGGGTGCGGCGCCGCGCCAGGCGGGCAGCAGCGAGAAGTGCAGGTTGACCCACCCGTGCGCCGGGATGTCGAGCACCCGGACCGGCAGCAGGGCGCCGTAGGCGACGACCGGGCAGCAGTCGGGGGCGAGCTCGGTGAGGCGGGCGACGAAGTCCTCGTCCTTCGGGCTGGTCGGCGTGAGCACCTCGAGCCCGGCCTCCTGGGCGAGGACCTTGACCGGGGAGGACCCGAGGCGTCGGCCGCGCCCGACCCGTGCATCGGGTCGGGTGACGACGGCGACGACCTCGTGGTCGGCGTCGAGCAGGGCACGCAGGGAGGGGACGGCGACCTCGGGGGTCCCGGCAAAGATCAGTCGCACCTGCGCGAGTCTAGTTGGCCGCCACGCTCACCCGATGCTCAGATGCCCCACCCGGACCGAGGTCAGGTCAGGCGCCTTGCGGGCGCTCTCCCCCGCGCGCACGTCCTTGAGCGCCGCGGCGACGAGCGGCCCGTCGGCGAAGGGGGCGGTGACGACGAGTCGTCGTCGTTGGTCCGCGCCGGGTACCGGCAGCGGCCCGAGCACCGCGGCGTCGGGCGCCGCGGCGCGCACGGCCTGCTCGATCGGTTCGACGCGCTTGCGGTCCGTGACCACCTCGGCGGTCCACGTCGTCGGCGGCAGCGACAGCTCGGCCCGCTCGGCCAGCTCGCGCGCCGCGAACCACTGCGGGTCCCACCGCACGAGGGCCTCGACCGGGGGGATCGTCACGTGGCCCGGCGCACCGCAGAGCACCACCGTGCCGCCGTCGGCCCAGGAGCGGGCCAGCCCCGCCGCGGCGAACCACCGCCGCACCGCCTCCTCCCCCGCGCGCAGGTCGGGCCGGTCCAGGCTCGCCCACGCGTCGAGCAGGAGCACGGCGGCGTACCCCCCTTCGGCCACGGGCTCGGCACCGGGGGTGGCCACCACGATCGTCGGCTCCGCGCCGACGCCCTCGCGGACCTCTCCTGCACCGGAGGTGATGACGCGGGTCCCCGGGAAGGACCGCCCGATCTCCTCCGCGGTCCGTCGCGCGCCGATGATCCCGGCGCGCAGCCGGTCGCCGTCGCAGTGCGGGCAGACGAAGCCGCGGGGCACCTTGCCGCACCACCCGCACTCCGGCGACCGGTCGGGCGAGGGCAGCGCGAGCGGACCTCGGCACTCGGGGCACCGCGCCGGCGCTCGGCAGCTCGCGCAGGACATCGCGGGGAGGTATCCGCGGCGCGGCACCTGCAGCAGCACGGGACCGTGCTCGAGGGCGGCGGAGGCGGCGCGGTGCGCGGACGAGGGGATGTGCGCCCGGGCGCCCGGCCCGTCCCGCTCCTCGTCGGTCCCCTCACCGGCGACGAGCACCTGCGGGGCCTCGCGGCGGGAGGTGATGCCGCCGACGAGGTGCACCCGGCCGACGTCGACGAGCGCGGCGAGGTCGGTCGAGAGGGCGAGCCCGCCGGCGAGGAGCGCGGCGTCCTCGATGTCGGCGCGCGTGGTGAGCACCTCGCGGACGTGGGCGTAGGGCGAGCGGGGCTCGAGGTGCAGGTCATCCCCGTCGTCCCACCAGGCGACGAGCCCGAGGTCGCGCACGGGCGCGTAGGCGGCGGCGCGGGTGCCGACGACGACGCGCACGTGACCGCGCAGCACCTTCAGCCACGCGGTGTAGCGCGCCTGCGGTCCCTGGCCGGCGGTGAGGCGCACGTGCTGCCCCGTCCCGAGCACCTCGGTCAGGGCCGCGTCGACGCGGGCGACGTCCCGCTGGTCGGGCACGACGACGACGCTCCCCCGGCCGGAGCGGAGGGCGGCCCCGGCGGCCTCGGCGAGGGCCCGCGGCCAGTCCTGATCCACAGGCCGCCCGGGGGCGGCGAGCCAGGCGGCGCGAGGGGACTCGCCCGCCGCGACCCGTGACCACCACGCGGCCCCCGCCCGGTAGCCCGCCCAGACCTGCGGGACCCCCGCCGTCGTCTCCGGCGAAGGGGGACCCGCCTCCCCTGCCTCGGTGGCCGGGTCGCAGGTGGGCGGGTCGAGCGGCAACGCCTTCTCCGCACGTGCGTGCCGGGGCGGGACCGCGAGGCGCAGGACGTCCATGACCGTGCCGGCCTGGTGCCGGGAGAGGCGTCGGGCGAGCTCGAGGACCTCGGGGGTCAGCACCGGCTCCGGCGAGACGACGGTGCGGACCTCGGCGAGGCGACCGGTGTGCTCGGCGACCTCGGTCCGCTCGAGGACGTAGCCGGGCAGGTCACGCCCGGCGAAGCGCACCTTGACCCGGACACCGGGCTGCGCCGCCTCGTCGAGGGCCTCGGGCACGAGGTACTCGAAGGGCCGGTCGAGATGGACCAGCCCCGAGTCGACGAGGACCTGGGCGACGCGCACGGGGACCAAGGTAACCGGGCGGGGTGTCAGCGACACCCCGCCCGGTCGACCGCTGTGGCTCAGCCCCTGACTGCTGCCTGGAGCGCCTCGACCTTGGTCGTCTGCTCCCACGGGAAGGAGTTGTCGTAGCCGGCGGCCTCGGTCCGGCCGAAGTGGCCGTAGGCGGCGGTCGGGGCGTAGATCGGGCGGAGCAGGTCCAGCTCCTCGACGATCGCGAGCGGGCGCAGGTCGAAGACCGTGTTGACGGCCACCTGGATCCGGTCGACGGGGACGGTCTCGGTGCCGAAGGTCTCGATGTAGAGGCCGACCGGCTGCGCGGCGCCGATGGCGTACGCGACCTGGACCTCGCAGCGGCCGGCGAGGCCGGCGGCGACGACGTTCTTGGCGACCCACCGCATGGCATAGGCCGCGGAGCGGTCGACCTTGGACGGGTCCTTGCCGGAGAAGGCGCCACCACCGTGGCGGGCCATGCCGCCATAGGTGTCGACGATGATCTTGCGGCCGGTGAGGCCCGCGTCGCCCATGGGGCCGCCGATGACGAACTTGCCGGTGGGGTTGATCAGGGTCCGGTAGTCGGAGGTGTCGAGCTCGACGCCCGAGTCCTTGAGCGCGGCCATGACCGGCTCGAAGACGTGCGCCTTGATGTCCGCCGGCAGCTGGGTCTCGTGGTCGACCTCGGCCGAGTGCTGGGTCGACAGGACGACGGTGTCGAGGCGCACGGCGCGGTCGCCGTCGTAGTCGATGGTGACCTGGGTCTTGCCGTCCGGGCGCAGGTAGTCCAGCTCGCCGCTCTTGCGGACCTCGGTGAGGCGCTGCGCGAGGCGGTGCGCGAGGAAGATCGGCAGCGGCATGAGCTCCGGGGTGTCCTGGCAGGCATAGCCGAACATCAGGCCCTGGTCACCCGCGCCCTGCTTGTCCTTGGGGTCCACGCCGCCGGTGCGGTTCTCGTAGGCGGTGTCCACGCCCTGCGCGATGTCCGGGCTCTGCTGGCCGATGGAGATCGAGACGCCGCACGAGCGGCCGTCGAACCCCTTGTCGGAGGAGTCGTAGCCGACGCCGTCGGCGATCACCGTGCGGACGAGCTGCGGGATCTCGACGTAGGCCTCGGTGGAGACCTCACCGGCGATGTGCACGAGCCCGGTGGTCACCATGGTCTCGACGGCCACGCGGCTGCGCGGGTCCGCCTCGAGCATGGCGTCGAGGATCGAGTCCGAGATCTGATCGCAGATCTTGTCGGGGTGACCCTCGGTCACCGACTCTGAGGTGAAGAGACGTCCGGACACGCAGTACTCCCATGATCGTGGAAGGGCGGCCCAGGACCGCCCGGTACGGGCCCGGCCAGTCTAAGCACGCGCGCTCAGCGCGCAGCCGACACGCCCACGACGACGTCCCAGATGCCGTGCGAGACCTCGAGCTTGCTGGCGGGGCCGATCTCCACGACCGCCTCGCTGTCCCGGGTGAGCACCTGGACGCTCGTGTCGTCGGCGCCGAAGGTCTTGTCCGTCCCCACCTCGTTGACGACGAGGAGGTCGCAGCCCTTGCGGGCCAGCTTCTGCCGCCCGAGCTCGAGGACCGAGCCGGTCGCGTCCCCCGTCTCCGCGGCGAAGCCGACGAGGAGCGGTGCTGCCGACGACCCGCGCGCGGCGACGAGACCGGCGAGGACGTCGGGGTTGCGCACGAGCCGGATCGTTGGCGCCGCATCGGGGTCCGCCGGGTCGTGGGTCTTCTTGATCTTGCTCTCGGCGTAGTCCGCGGGCCGGAAGTCGGCCACCGCCGCGACCATGACGACGACGTCGTGGCTCGCGGCCCGGGCGGTCATCTCGGCCTGCAGATCCAGCGCGGTCTGGACCGGCACGACGGTGATCCCGTCGGGGACGGGCAGGGCGAGGTTGGCGGCGACGAGGGTCACCCGCGCGCCCCGGGCGGCGGCGGCCTCGGCCAGGGCCAGGCCCTGCTTGCCGGAGGACCGGTTGCCGAGGTAGCGCACCGGGTCCAGGGGCTCGCGGGTGCCGCCCGTGCTGATGAGCACGGTGCGTCCGGCGAGGTCGGGCCCGCGGGCCGGGTCGGCGGACGGCGAGCCGCCCAGGGCCTCGAGGGCGGCGGCGTGGATCGCCTCCGGCTCCGGGAGCCGGCCGGGGCCGGTGTCGGCACCGGTGAGCCGCCCGGAGGCGGGCTCGACGACGGTCACGCCGCGCTCGCGCAGCGTCGCGACATTGGCCCGCGTCGCCGCGTGCTCCCACATCTCGGTGTGCATCGCCGGGGCGAGCACCACCGGGCAGCGGGCGGTGAGCAGGACATTGGTCAGCAGGTCACCGGCCAGCCCGTGGGCGGCCTTGGCGAGCAGGTCCGCGGTCGTCGGCGCGACGACGACGAGGTCGGCCTCCTGGCCCAGCCGCACGTGGGGCACGTCGGTGATGTTGCTCCAGACGTCGGTCTGGACGGGACGGCCCGAGAGGGCCTCCCACGTGGGGGCCCCGACGAAGCGCAGCGCGGCGTCCGTCGGGACCACGGTCACCTCGTGGCCCTCCTCGGTGAACAGGCGCAGCAGGAGGGCTGCCTTGTAGGCGGCGATGCCGCCTCCGACACCGAGGACGATGCGCACGAAGGGGGGTCCGCTCAGGCCTCGTCGGCGACGGGCGCGTCGGTGGCCGGGAGGTCCTCGCCCTCGGGGGCGCTGGCCTCCTTGGTGAGCAGGCCCTCGTTGATCTCGCGAAGGGCGATCGAGAGCGGCTTGTCGTGGACCTGCGCGTCGACGAGGGGGCCGATGTACTCGAGCAGGCCCTCCTGCAGCTGGGAGTAGTACGCGTTGATCTGGCGGGCCCGCTTGGCGCCGTAGATGACGAGCGCGTACTTGCTGTCAGCCTTGGTCAGCAGGTCGTCGATCGGCGGGTTGGTGATACCGATGGGGTTGGCCGTGGTGCCGGACACGTCGGGGTGGTCCTGTCGTCGGGGTCAGTGGGATCTCATCAATGATACGAGTTCCTCGGCGGCACGACGAATGTCGTCGTTGACGATGACCCGGTCGAACTCGTTCTGGGCCGCCAGCTCGACCTTGGCGGTCTCCAGCCGGACCGCCCGCTCGTCCGCCGTCTCGGTGCCGCGGCCCTCGAGCCGACCGACGAGCTCCTCCCACGTCGGCGGGGCGAGGAAGACGAAGCAGGCGTCGGGCATCGAGGCCCGCACCTGCCGGGCTCCCTGCAGGTCGATCTCCAGCAGGGGGAGCTTGCCCGCGGCCAGGGCCTCCTCGACCGGTCGGCGCGGGGTGCCGTAGGAGGCCCGTCCGTGGACGACCGCCCACTCGAGCATCTGCCCGGAGGCGACCTGCTCGGCGAACTCGTCGCCGGACATGAAGCGGTAGTGCACCCCGTCGACCTCGCCGGGTCGTGGCGGCCGGGTCGTCGCGGACACGGAGAGCCACACCTCGG
Organism: Janibacter terrae NBRC 107853; assembly: GCF_001591405.1. Classification (GTDB taxonomy): domain Bacteria; phylum Actinomycetota; class Actinomycetes; order Actinomycetales; family Dermatophilaceae; genus Janibacter; species Janibacter terrae. Next base: position 43,200 of record NZ_BCUV01000004.1, on the reverse strand, counting down.
GGTGGTGCTCGCGGATCCAGGCGGCGACGGTGCCCTTGCCCACGGCGGTGGGTCCGGCGAGGACGGTCAGACGGGGGGTGCTCATGCCCGGGGGAACCTCTCCTGGAGTGCGGTGCGCTGGTGACGGCCGAGTCCGCGGACCCGGCGTGAGGCCGCGATCCCCAGCTCGTCCATGATCCGGGATGCGGTGACGGGCCCGACACCCGGGAGGGACTCGATGAGCGTGCGGACCCGCATCCGGGCCAGCGCGTCGTCGCTCCCGGCGTCCTCGAGGACCTGGGCGACCCCGGTACGACCGGCCTTGAGGTGCTCGCGCACCTCCGCCCGCCGGAGCCGGGCCGAGGCGGCCTGCTCCAGGGCCCGGGCACGCTGCTGCGGGCTGAGGGGCGGGATGCTCACGGCGTGCCTCCGGGGCGTCGGGTCGGCGATCCGGTCACCCTCTCACGCCGCGGTGATGTCGGCGACCTGCGTCGCCACCTCCCGGGCCCGGGCGCGGAGGGAGGACACGTCCGGCCCCGCCCGGAGCACGTCGCGGCTGCTGCTCGCGAGCACCTGGCCGAGCGCCCCGGCGAAGACCGAGCGCACGTCCGCGGCGGTGGCGCCCTGCGCCCCGAGACCGGGTGCGAGGATCGGTCCGCCCATGGCCGGCAGGTCGACGCCGAGGTCCGCGACGGCGGACCCCACGGTCGCGCCGACGACGAGGCCGACGCTGCCGAGCTCGCCACGGGAGCGGGCCCCGGCGTTGTCCGCCGCGGCGTCGTCGGCGATGGCGCCGGCGACGGAGCGGCCGTCGGCGAGCCGGGCGTGCTGCACCTGGGCGCCCTCCGGGTTGGAGGTCAGGGCGAGGACGAAGACCCCGCGACCGGTCTGGTGCGCGAGGTCGATGGCCGGGCGCAGGGAGCCGTACCCCAGGTAGGGGCTGAGCGTGATCGCGTCGGCGGCCGCGGGCGCGTCCGTGCCGAGGAAGGCCTCGCCGTAGGCGTCGACGGTCGTGCCGATGTCGCCGCGCTTGACGTCGAGCACCGTGAGGGTGCCGGCGTCCCGCAGATCGGTGAGGGCCCGCTCGAGGAGGGCCACCCCCTTCGCCCCGAAGACCTCGAAGAAGGCGGACTGCGGCTTGACCGCGGCCACCGCTCCCCCGAAGGCCTCGACGCAGGTCATCGTGAAGCGCTCGAGGCCGGCGAGGTCGTAGGTCAGGCCCCACGACTCGACGAGGCCCCGGTGCGGGTCGATGCCGGCGCACAGCGGTCCGTACTCGGCCATCGCGGCCTGCAGCCGAGCGCCGAAGGGCAGGGGGGGCAGCGGGTCGGCGCTCATGGCGTGAACCTCTCGTGGGCGATCCCGACGACGTCGGACAGGCGGTCGAAGCCGCGCTCGGCGAGCAGCTGCTCGAGCTCGCGCCCGACGCGCTCGGGGGCGGTCGGGTCGTTGAAGGCGGCCGTCCCGACCTGGATCGCGCTCGCGCCCGCCGCGACGAGCTCGAGGGCGTCGCGGCCGTGCCGCACCCCCCCGACCCCGACGATGGGTGCGGTCCTGATCCGGCCGGCGCGCATGGCCCCGGCGACCTGCCAGACCGCCCGGACCGCCATCGGGCGGATCGCCGGCCCGGAGAGCCCACCAGTCGCCGCGATGAGGTGGGGCCGCAGGCGGTCGACGTCGATCGCGACGCCGAGCGTGGTGTTGATCATCGTCAGGCCGTGGGCGCCGGCCCGCAGCACCGTGTCGGCGATCTCGACGATGTCGGTGACGTCGGGGCTGAGCTTGGCGAGCATGGGCAGCCCGCGCGGGACCTCCTCGCGCACGAGCGTCATCACCTTGTGCGAGCTCGCGGGGTCGCACGCGAAGACGAGCCCGCGGTTGGCGACGTTGGGGCAGGAGATGTTGACCTCGATGGCGGCGACGGCGCTCGCGTACCGGCTGCGCACGACCGCGCGCGCGACACCCGCGAACTCCGAGGCCGTGCTCCCGGCGATGGAGACGACGACGCGGGCGCCGATCGAGTGCAGCCAGGCGAGGTCCTCCTCGACGAAGGCCTGGACGCCCGGCCCCTGCAGGCCGATGGAGTTGAGCATCCCCGAGGGGGTCTCCGCCATGCGCGGTGTGCCGCGCCCGGAGACGGGCTGGGCCTTGACCGACTTGGTGACGAAGGCGCCCAGCTGCGCCACGTCGATGAACCGGTGCATCTCCCGGCCGTTGGCGGCGCAGCCGCTCGCGGTCATCATCGGGTTGGGCAGGCGCACCCCGGCCAGGTCCACCGACATGTCGACGGACGCCACGGACGCCACGGACGCCGCGGACGCCGCGGACGTGGACGAAGGGGGTGTCATCGGGCCTCCTTCGGCGCGCCGACCGCGTCGGCGGGCACGCGGCACAGGCCGTCCGCGAAGGCCTCCCAGCGCACGCGGTCGCCTCGGAAGACCGGGCCCTCGAGGCAGCTGCGGACCATCTTGGTCCTGCCCTGCGCGTCGCTGACGGGCATGACGCACGTCATGCAGATGCCGACGCCGCAGGCCATGGCCTCCTCGACGGCGACCTGCGCGATGATCCCGTGTGCCTCGGCGATCTCGCTCATCGAGCGCAGCATGCCCATGGGCCCGCAGCCGTAGAGCACGCCGGCGCCCGTGCGGGTGATGAGGTCGGGCAGCACGTCCGAGACCCAGCCCTGCGTGCCGGCCGACCCGTCGTCGGTCGTCACGGTGACGCCGTCGGCGACCCTGCGGGCCTCGACGACGCCGAAGAGCCGGTCGGCCGAGGCCGCACCGAGGACGATCTCGACGGCGCAACCGCGCTCGCGCAGCTGCTCGGCCAGCCAGAAGAGCGGCGCGGAGCCGTAGCCACCGCCGACGAGGATGCACGGCACCGGCTGCGAGGGCAGCGGGAACCCGCGCCCGAGCGGACCGATGACGCTCACGCTCTCCCCCGCCTCGAGCGCGGTGAGCGCCCGGGTGCCGGGCCCGTGCGCCGCCACGACGACCTCAGTCGTGCCGCCGTAGGTGCCGGCCGGGCTCACCCGGTGGATGGAGAAGCTGCGGCGCAGCAGCATCGAGCTCGTCCCGTCACCGACGGACAGCGCCACGAACTGCCCCGGCCGCGCGATCTCGGCCAGACCCGGCGTGACGAGCGTCAGGTGCCGGTAGGCGCCCACGGCGGCGTTGCCCAGGACCTCGGCGTCGACCTGGACGACACCGGCCCCCTCGCGGGCCGCGATCGTGCGAGCCGTCACCGCCCCACCCCGTAGAGGTCGAGGTCGCGGGCGTGCTCCTGCAGGGGCTTGACCCGCAGCTCGCCGTGGATGCGGGCCTCGATCGACTGCACGGCCGCGCCGAGCTGCTGGACCGTGGTGACGATCGGCTTGTCCATGGCGGTCGTCGCGGCGCGGATCGCGTAGCCGTCGGCGCGGGCGTGCTGCCCGGACGGGGTGTTGAAGACGACGTCGATCTCACCGGCGAGGATCCGGTCGACGACGCTGACCTCCCCTTCGCGACGCTCGGAGTGCTTGGTGACGACCTCGCACTCGATCGCGTTGCGGCGCAGGACGTCCGCGGTGCCCTGGGTCGCCAGGATCGTGAAACCGAGGTCGGCGAGGCGCTTGATCGGGAAGATCATCGCGCGCTTGTCGCGGTTGGCCACGGAGACGAAGACCGTGCCGGTCGTCGGCAGCCCGCTCGAGAGCGACGCGAGCTGGCTCTTGGCGAAGGCGGCACCGAAGTCGTCGTCGATCCCCATGACCTCGCCCGTCGAGCGCATCTCGGGACCGAGCAGCGAGTCGACGACGTCGCCCTCCTTGGTCCGGAAGCGCTTGAAGGGCAGCACGGCCTCCTTGACCGACATCGGCGCGTGGGCCGGCATCGAGCCACCGTCGGCGTGGCGGGGCAGCATGCCCTCGTCCTTGAGCTCGGCGATGCTCGTGCCGAGCATGACGCGGGCCGCGGCCTTGGCCAGGGGCACGCCCGTGGCCTTGGCGACGAAGGGGACGGTGCGCGAGGCCCGCGGGTTGGCCTCCAGGACGTAGAGCACGTCCTGCGCGAGGGCGAACTGGACGTTCATCAGGCCGCGCACGCCGATGCCCTCGGCGAGGGCGAGGGTCGCCTCTCGCACCCGCTGCAGCTCGGAGGTGCCGAGGGTCGCCGGCGGGAGGGTGCAGCTGGAGTCACCGGAGTGGATGCCGGCCTCCTCGATGTGCTCCATGATCCCGCCGAGGTACATCTCGGTGCCGTCGTACAGGGCGTCGACGTCGATCTCGATCGCGTCGTCGAGGAAGCGGTCGACGAGGATCGGGTGCTCGGGGCTGGCGATCGCCGCCCGGGTGACGTACTCGGAGAGCGTGGCGTCGTCGTAGACGATCTCCATGCCGCGTCCGCCCAGGACGTAGGACGGGCGCACCAGGACCGGGTAGCCGATCTCGCCGGCGATCTCCACGGCCTCCTCCGCGCTGAAGGCGGTGCCGTGCTTGGGCGCGTTGAGCCCGGCCTCGTGGAGCACCCGGCCGAAGTGGCCCCGGTCCTCGGCGAGGTCGATCGCCTCGGGCGAGGTCCCGACGATGGGCACGCCGGCGGCCTTCAGCTGACCGGCGAGGCCGAGCGGCGTCTGCCCGCCGAGCTGGACGATGACGCCCGCGACGGGGCCGGCCTGGGTCTCGGCGTGGATGACCTCGAGGGCGTCCTCGAGGGTCAGCGGCTCGAAGTACAGGCGGCTGCTCGTGTCGTAGTCGGTCGAGACCGTCTCGGGGTTGCAGTTGACCATCACGGTGTCGTAGCCGGCGTCGCGCAGGGCGAAGCTGGCGTGCACGCACGAGTAGTCGAACTCGACGCCCTGGCCGATGCGGTTGGGCCCCGACCCGAGGATGATGACGGCCGGACGCTCGCGCGGCTCGACCTCCGTCTCCTCGTCGTAGGAGCTGTAGTGGTAGGGCGTGCGGGCCGCGAACTCCGCCGCGCAGGTGTCGACCGTCTTGTAGACCGGGCGCACCCCGAGGGCGTGGCGCACGCCGCGCACGACGGCCTCGTCCATCCGGCGCAGCCGGGCGATCTGGGCGTCGGAGAACCCGTGCCGCTTGGCCAGGCGCAGCACCTGCGGGTTGAGCTCCTCCGCGGCGTGCACCTCCTCGGCGACCGAGTTGATGAGCGCCATCTGGTCGAGGTACCAGGGGTCGATCTTGGTCGCCTCGAAGACCTCCTCGACCGACACGCCGGCGCGCATCGCCTGCTGCACCTGCACGATCCGGCCGTCGGTGGGCGTGCGTGCCGCCTCGAGGAGCTCGCGGCCGTGCTCGAGCGTGGGCTGGTCGCCGTCCCAGTGGAAGGCAGCACCCTTGCGCTCCGCGGAGCGCAGGGCCTTCTGCAGCGCCTCGGTGAAGTTGCGCCCGATGGCCATCGCCTCACCGACGGACTTCATCGTCGTCGTGAGGGTCGGGTCGGCCGCCGGGAACTTCTCGAACGCGAAGCGGGGCACCTTGACGACGACGTAGTCCAGGCTCGGCTCGAAGGCCGCCGGCGTCTCCTGCGTGATGTCGTTGGGCACCTCGTCGAGCGTGTAGCCGATGGCCATCTTGGCCGCGATCTTGGCGATCGGGAAGCCGGTCGCCTTCGACGCCAGGGCCGAGGAGCGCGAGACGCGGGGGTTCATCTCGATGACGATCATCCGGCCGTCGGCGGGGTTGATCGCGAACTGGATGTTGCAGCCACCGGTCTCGACGCCGACCTCGCGGATGACCGCGATGCCCACGTCGCGCATCTTCTGGTACTCGCGGTCGGTGAGGGTGAGCGCGGGCGCCACGGTGATGGAGTCACCCGTGTGCACACCGACGGGGTCGAAGTTCTCGATCGAGCAGACGACGACGACGTTGTCGACGTTGTCCCTCATCACCTCGAGCTCGTACTCCTTCCAGCCGAGGATCGACTCCTCGAGGAGCACCTCGGTCGTCGGGCTGTACTGCAGGCCCTGGCCGGCGATGCGGCGCAGGTCCGTCTCGTCGTAGGCGAAGCCGGAGCCGAGGCCGCCCATGGTGAAGGAGGGCCGCACGACGACCGGGTAGGTGAGGTCCTCCGCCGCCGCCAGGCACTCCTCCATCGTGTGGCAGATGATCGAGCGGGCCGACTCGGCGCCGCAGCGCTCCACGACGCCCTTGAAGCGCTCGCGGTCCTCGCCGAGCTCGATGGCCTCGACGCTGGCGCCGATGAGCGGGCAACCGTACTTCTCGAGCACGCCGGCCTCGTGGAGCGAGATCGCCGTGTTGAGCGCGGTCTGGCCGCCGAGGGTGGCGAGCACCGCGTCGGGACGCTCGCGCTCGATGATCTTCTCGACCACCTCGGGGGTGATCGGCTCGATGTAGGTCGCGTCCGCGAACTCCGGGTCGGTCATGATCGTCGCCGGGTTGGAGTTGACGAGGATGACCCGCACGCCCTCCTCCCGCAGCACGCGGCAGGCCTGGGTGCCGGAGTAGTCGAACTCGCAGGCCTGTCCGATGACGATCGGCCCGGAGCCGATGACGAGGACGCTCGTGATGTCGTCGCGCTTGGGCATCAGGCCTGGGTCTCCTTGGTGGTGGCGGTGGTGGTCTCGAGGAGGTCGACGAAGCGGTCGAAGAGGTACGCGGCGTCGTGCGGGCCGGCCGCCGCCTCCGGGTGGTACTGCACGGAGAAGGCCAAGAGCTGCCCCGCAGCACTCCGTAGTTCCAAGCCCTCGACGACGTCGTCGTTGAGGCACACGTGGCTCACGGCCGCGGCGCCGAAGGGGGTCTGCGTCACCTCGTCGAGGGGCGCGTCCACGGCGAAGCCGTGGTTGTGGGCGGTGACCTCGACCTTGTTGGTCGTCCGGTCGAAGACCGGCTGATTGATGCCGCGGTGGCCGTACTTGAGCTTGTAGGTGCCGAAGCCCAGGGCCCGCCCGAAGAGCTGGTTGCCGAAGCAGATGCCGAAGTAGGGCAGGCCGGCGCGCAGTGCCTCCTGGAGCAGGGCCACCTGGTCGCCCGCGGTCGCCGGGTCGCCGGGGCCGTTGGAGAAGAACAGGCCGTCGGGGCCGACCGCCATGACCTGCTCGAAGGTGGAGGTCGCGGGCAGCACGTGGACCTCGATGCCGCGCTCGGCGAGCCGCTTCGGGGTCATGGTCTTGATCCCGAGGTCGATCGCGGCGACGGTGAAGCGCTTGTCCCCCTTCGCCTCCACGACGTAGGGCTCGGTGGTGCTCACCTGGGTCGCGAGCGCGGAGCCGGCCATCTCCGGGGCGGCCTGCACCCGCTCCAGCAGGGTCGCCTCGTCGGCGAGGGCCTCGCCGGAGAAGATCCCGACGCGCATGGCGCCCCGCTCGCGCAGGTGGCGGGTGAGCGCCCGGGTGTCGATCCCGGCGATGCTGACGATGCCTTGCGCGGCGAGCTCCTCCTCGAGCGAGCGGCGCGAGCGCCAGCTGCTCGGGCGGATCGCGGGGTCGCGCAGGACGTAGCCGGCGACGTGGATGCGGGAGGACTCGTCGTCCTCGTCGTTCCAGCCGGTGTTGCCCACGTGCGGCGAGGTCATGACGACGACCTGGCCGCGGTAGCTGGGGTCGGTGAGGGTCTCCTGGTAGCCGGTCATGCCGGTGGAGAAGACCGCCTCACCGACGGTGGCACCGACGGCGCCGTAAGCCGTGCCGGCGAAGGTCCGACCGTCCTCGAGGACGAGGACCGCGGGGGTGGTGGTGTGGTGACTCAACTGATGACCTCTCCATCGGTGGCCGTGACGCGGCCGCGCAGGATCGTCGTGCGGACCCGCCCGGTGAGGGTGTGCCCGGCGAAGGGGGTGTTGCGGGACAGGGAGAGCGAGGTGGCCGGGTCGACGGTGACCCGCTCGCTCGGGTCGACGAGGACGAGGTTGGCCGGGGAGCCGACCTCGATCGCCCGTCCGTGGTCGGTGAGCCCGGCGATGCGGGCCGGGGCGTGGGACATCCGCTCGGCGAGCGTCGCGAGGTCGGTGCGACCGGAGCCGACCATCACGTCGTGCACGACGGAGAAGGCCGTCTCGAGCCCGAGCATGCCGAAGGCGGCGTCCGGGAAGGCGTGCTCCTTGTCGTGGCGGGCGTGCGGGGCGTGGTCGGTCGCGACGGCGTCGATCGTGCCGTCGGCCAGGGCCTCGCGCAGCGCCTCGACGTCCTCGGCGGGGCGCAGCGGCGGGTTGACCTTGTACACCGGGTCGTAGCCGCTCAGCAGGTCGGTCGTGAGCACGAGGTGGTGCGGGGTCACCTCCGCGGTCACGCGGGCCCCGCGACGCTTGGCCCAGCGCACGGCCTCGACGCCCTCGGCGGTCGAGACGTGAGCGACGTGCACGCGTGAGCCGGTGTGCAGCGCCAGCTCGGCGTCGCGGGCGATGATGCTCGACTCGGCGACGGCCGGCCAGCCGGTGAGGCCCAGGCGGCCGCTCAGCTCGCCCTCGTGGCAGCACGCGGCCGGGCCGGCGAGGGCCGGGTCCTGGGCGTGCTGGGAGATGACGCCGTCGAAGGCCCGCACGTACTCGAGCGCCCGGCGCATGACCCGCGCGTCGTGGACGCAGCGGCCGTCGTCGGAGAAGACCCTGACCTGGGCCCGGGAGCGGTGCATGAGACCGAGCTCGGCCAGCTCGGCGCCCTCGAGGCTCTTGGTCACGGCACCGATCGGCCGGACGTCGCAGTGCCCGGCGGCGACCCCGAGGTCGAGGACGCGCTCGGCGGCCTCGGCGGTGTCGGTGACCGGGCTGGTGTTGGCCATCGCGAGGACCGCCGTGAAGCCACCGGCGGCGGCGGCGGCCGACCCGGTGCGGACGGTCTCGGCGTCCTCCCGGCCGGGCTCGCGCAGGTGGGTGTGCAGGTCGACGAAACCGGGCAGCAGGACCAGCCCGTCGGCGTCGAGGCGCTCGGCCTGCCGGGTCGCGTCGGCGGAGGCGTCGGCCCCGAGCGCGACGACGGCGCCGTCGCGCACGAGCACGTCGGTGGCCGCAGCGCCCAGCGGGGAGGCCCCGGTGATCAGCAGGTCCCTCATGCGGCGCCCCCTTCGTCGGTCAGGCCGGAGGCCAGCAGGTGGTAGAGGACGCTCATCCGCACGGCGACACCGGCGCTGACCTGGTCGAGGACCAGGCTGCTCGCGGCGTCCGCCGCGTCGGCGGCGATCTCGAGGCCGCGGTTCATCGGGCCGGGGTGGCAGATGACCGCCTCGGGGTTGGCGGCGGTGAGCGCGGCGAGGCGGTCGCGGGTCAGGCCGTAGCCGACCGTGTACTCGCGGGCCGTGGGGAAGAACCCGCCCGACATCCGCTCGCGCTGGACCCGCAGCATCATCAGGGCGTCGACCCCGGAGTCGATGACCTCGTCGAGGTCGTCGCTCAGGGTGAAGCCGTCGGCCTGCGCCCAGCGCGCGGCCCCGCTCGGCATGAGCGTCGGCGGCGCGACGACCGTGACCTGCGCACCGAGGCGCGGCAGGGACAGGACGTTGGAGCGGAAGACCCGGCTGTGCGTGACGTCCCCGACGATCGCGACCCGCTTGCCCTCGAGCGTGCCGAGGCGCCGACGGATCGTGTAGGCGTCGAGCAGCGCCTGGGTCGGGTGCTCATGGGTGCCGTCGCCGGCGTTGACGACCGAGGTGCGCACGTCGGCCTCGTCGAACCAGCGGGCCACCTGGTGGGCGGCACCGGAGGCCTGGTGCCGCATGACGATCGCGTCCACCCCCATGGCGGCGATGGTGCGCACGGTGTCGCGGAGGGACTCCCCCTTCGACGTCGAGGACCCCTTGCCGGTGATGTTGATCGTGTCGGCGCTCATCCACTTGCCGGCGATCTCGAAGGAGCTGCGCGTGCGGGTGGAGTCCTCGAAGAAGAGGTTGATGATCGTGCGTCCCCGCAGGGTCGGGATCTTCTTGACCTGGCGATGCTGCACCTCGTGCATCTCGGCCGCGGTGTCGAGGACCTCGCGCAGGGCGTCGTCGCCGAGGTCGGCGACGGAGAGCAGGTGGCGGGTCATCGGGGGTCACCGCCCGAGATCGTCACGGAGTCCTCGACGCCGTCGTGCCCGGTGAGGCGCACGGTGACGCGCTCGGCCTGGGACGTGGGGAGGTTCTTGCCGACGTGGTCGGCGCGGATCGGCAGCTCGCGGTGCCCGCGGTCGACGAGGACGGCCAGGCGCACCGCCCGCGGGCGGCCGTAGTCGGACAGCGCGTCCAGGGCGGCGCGCACGGTCCGGCCGGAGTAGAGGACGTCGTCGACGAGGACGACGATGCGGTCGTCGACGCCGGCAGCGGGGAAGGTGGTCTGCTGCGGCGCGCGGGTCGGGCGGCCCCGCAGGTCGTCGCGGTACATCGTCACGTCGAGCGAGCCGACGGGTACCGAGGCGCCCTCGATCTCCGTCATGAGCGCTGCGAGGCGCTGGGCGAGCTCGACGCCGCGACTGGGGATGCCGAGCAGGACGACGTCCTGGGCCCCCTTGTTGCGCTCGACGACCTCGTGGGCGATGCGACGCAGCGCTCGGGCGACGTCGGAGGTGCTGAGCACCTCACGGGCTGGCGGCTCGGGGCCGACCTCTGGGGGCGTGTCCGGACACATGGGTGTCTCGAGACCTCCTTCTCTGCCTCACGGGACAGTGGTTAAAGGATGTCGATCGGCCCCGACTCTACCGTCCGCGGCGGGACCGCCCGACATCCGTCCACGTCCGCCCGGCACCGCCACCCCGTGGGCGAAGGGGGCTCATCATGCGTTTTGCTTATGCCAGACATAACTTCCTATTATCTTCGACGTGACCGAGACCCCCCTCCTGCAGCTGTCCGGCCTGCGCAAGGAGTTCCCCTCCGCGCGCGGGCCGGTCGTCGCACTCGACGACATCACCCTGTCGATCGCGCGCGGCTCGATCCACGGCATCGTCGGTCGCTCCGGCGCCGGCAAGTCCACGCTCATCCGCTGCCTCACCGGGCTCGAGCGGCCGACCTCCGGGACGGTGGACCTCGACGGCACCGACATCCCGGCCCTCGCCGGCGAGCAGCTGCGCGCGGTGCGTCGCCGCTTCGGCATGGTCTTCCAGCACGCCAACCTGCTCGACTCGCGCACGGCCGCCGACAACATCGCCCTCCCCCTGGAGATCGCCGGCTGGTCCGCCGACGAGCGCCGGGCGCGCGTCGCCGAGCTGCTCGAGCTCGTCGGGCTCACCGATCGCGCCGACAACCACCCCGGCCAGCTCTCCGGTGGCCAGCAGCAGCGCGTCGGCATCGCCCGCGCCCTGGCGACCCGTCCCGACATCCTGCTGTGCGACGAGCCGACCTCGGCCCTGGACGCCGCGACCACCCGGCAGATCCTGGGGCTGCTGCGCGACCTGCGCGAGCACCTCGGGATCACCGTCGTCATCATCACGCACGAGCCCTCCGTCGTCCGCGAGGTGTGCGACACGGTGACCCTCCTGGCCGACGGCCGCGTCGTCGAGACCGGCCCCATCGGTGAGGTCGTGGCCGACCCGCGCCGCCAGCTCCACCGCGACCTCGTCCCCCTGCCCCCGCTGCCGCTCGGGCACGAGGGTGGCTACGTCGAGGTCGCGCTCGGCGACAGCCGCTCCGGCACCACGAGCGTCGACGCCGTCCTGGCGCTGCTGCGCGAGGCCGGCATCCCCGCCGAGGTCGCCGCGGCGACGCTCGAGACCATCGCCGGCCGCCGCGTCGGCCGCATCCAGCTCGAGGTCGAGCCGGCGCGCACCGGTGACGCCGTCCGCGTCCTCGAGGCCGCCCACCTGTCCCCGGAGGTGGCCGCATGACCGCCCTGACCACCGTCGCCGCCGAGGGCCGCTGGCTCGACAACGACGTCATCCGCCAGCTCGTCCCCACCGCCGTCTGGGAGACGCTGGCGATGACCGGCCTCGCGGGCGTGCTCACCGCGCTGCTCGGCATCCCCGTCGGTGTGCTGCTCTACACGAGCTCGCCCGGCGGCACCTCGCCCCACCCCACCGTCCACCGTGCGCTCGGGGCGGTCGTCAACGTCGGACGCTCGCTGCCCTTCCTCATCCTGATGATCGCGATCATCCCGTTCACGCGCTTCGTCGTCGGGACCTCGATCGGCTGGCAGGCGGCGGTCGTCCCGCTCACCGTCGGCGCCATCCCCTTCTACGCCCGGCTCGTCGAGACCTCGCTGCGCGAGGTGCCTGCGGGCAAGGTCGAGGCCGTCGCGATGATGGGCGCCACGCGTCGCGAGATCACCCGCAAGGTGCTGCTCCCGGAGGCGCGCTCCGGTCTCGTGGCCGGACTGACGACGACGGTCATCGCGCTCATCGGCTACACCGCGATGGCCGGTGCCATCGGCGGCGGCGGCCTCGGCGCCGTCGCGATGTCCTACGGGTACAACCGCTTCGAGTCCGACGTGATGATCGTCTGCGTCGCCCTCCTCGTCGTCATCGTGACGATCGTCCAGGTCGTCGGCGACCTCGTCGCCCGCCGCCTCGACCACCGCTGACCTCCCCCCTTCGTACCACCGGCCCGACCGGCCACCCATCGAGAGGAACCACCATGCCCACCACCCGCTCCGCGACCCGCGCTGCTGCGGTCATCACCGTCTCCGCCCTTGCCCTCGCGGCCTGCGGCGCGGTCGAGGACGATGCCGAGGGCCCCGCGGCCGGCGACGGCGGCGTCACCACGATCTCCGTCGGCGCGTCCCCCACCCCGCACGCCAAGATCCTCGAGTTCGTCGACAAGGAGCTCGCGCCCGACGCGAAGCTCGACCTGGAGATCAAGACCTTCGACGACTACGTCCAGCCCAACGTCCAGCTCTCCGAGGGCACGCTCGACGCGAACTACTACCAGCACCTCCCCTACTACGAGGCGCAGGTCAAGGACCGCGGGTACGAGTTCGCGCACTACACGGGCATCCACATCGAGCCCTTCGCCCTGTACTCCGACAAGGTCAAGGACGTCAAGGACCTGCCGGACGGCGCCCAGATCGGCATCAACAACGACCCGTCCAACCAGGGTCGCGCGCTGCAGCTGCTCGCCGACAATGACGTCATCACCCTCAAGGACGGCAAGGACGCGACCAACGCGACCATCCTCGACGTCGCCGACAACCCGAAGGACCTCACCTTCAAGGAGACCGACGCGGCCCAGCTCGCGCGCTCGCTCCAGGACCTCGACGCCGCCGTCATCAACGGCAACTACGCCATCGAGGCCGACCTGTCGGTCGATGACGCGCTGCTCGTCGAGGAGGGCAAGGACAGCCCGTACGCCAACTTCCTCGCGGTGCAGAAGGCCAACGAGGACAACGCGTCGCTGAAGAAGCTCGACGAGCTCCTCCACTCCCCCGAGGTCAAGAAGTACATCGAGGAGACCTGGCCGAACGGTGAGGTCCTGCCCGCCTTCTGATCGACGCGCGGCTCAGGAGGGGTCGGTCGCCCGTGGGCGGCTGCCGGGCCGGTCGTCCCGCACGCCGGTGATGACCGGCCTCAGGGCGAGCACCGACGCGACGTCGCCCAGGTCGGCGAGCTCGCGCAGCAGCACCCTCGTCGGGGTCATCAGCCGCAGCCGCTGCTCCGTCGCCGCGGTGAGGAGGGCGTCGACGCCCTCCCACACGGAGTGCGTGGCCTCGGTCGTGAGGTGCGTCGGCTGGTCGGGAGCGTGCCCGGGCACGGGGAGGACGAAGAAGGCGACGTCGAAGCGCTTGGGCGAGGCCTCGGGGGTCACCCAGCGGTCCCACGGCAGCAGCGCCTCGGGGTCGGCGAGGAGCCCGGTCTCCTCGGCGAGCTCCCGCAGCCCGGTGGCGAGCAGGGTGCGCGCGGACACGCTCGGGTCGACGTGGACGGGGGCGTCGACGGGGACCTGACGCCACCGGCGCACGTGCTCGGCGAGGGTCGCGGCGGACAGGGCGAGGTCCGCTCCCCTCGCCTCGTCGGCCGGGTCGCACCGGCCGCCGGGGAAGACGACGACACCGGCCGCGAAGTCCATCGTCGTCGCGCGGTGCTGGACGAAGACCTCGAGGCCGTCCGGCCCGTCACGCAGCGGGATGACGCTCACGGCCGGGCGGGCGACGACGGGCGTCACGATCTGACCGGGGCCTCGTCCTCGACCTCGTCGGCGACCTCCCCGCCCTCGGCCGACTCGGTGACGACCTCGTCCGCGCTGACGATGCCGGCGAGCAGGTCGACCTGCTCGCTGATGTACCGCAGGACGACCGCCGCGACGGCGGCCACCGGCACGGCGAGGAAGGCACCGACGATGCCGAAGAGCGTGCTGCCCACCGCGACCGCCAGGAGGATCACGCCGGCGTGCAGCTGCATCGAGCGGCCCTGGAGGAAGGGCTGGAGGACATTGCCCTCGATCTGCTGCACCGCGATGATCAGCGCGAGCACGAGCAGCGCCGTCGTGGGGCCCTGGGCGACGAGGGCGACGAGGACGGACAGGACGCCGACGGCGAAGGCACCGACGATCGGCACGAAGCCACCGAAGAAGGTGAGGATCGCCAGGGCGAAGGCGAGCGGCACGCCGAGCAGCGCCAGACCGGTGCCGATGAGGACCGCGTCGACGGCGGAGACGAGCGCCTGGGTGCGGATGAAGCCACCCAGGGTGTTCCACGACCGCGTCGCCACCTCGGTGAGGTGACCACCGGCGCGCTCACCGGCGACCCGACGGACGAAGGGGAGGAACGCCGGCCCGTCCTTGATGAAGAAGAAGACGAGCACGAGGACGAGGACGAGGGTGACGAGGCCGGAGCCGACGGCCGAGGCACCGGCCAGGGCACCGCTCGCGATCTGGCCGCTCCGCTCCTGCAGCCAGGTCGTCGCCTTGCCGACCGCGTCGTCGATCGTCGCGCTGTCGACGTTGAAGGGCGGCTTGGCCGCGAGCTCCTGCAGGTCGCCCAGGCCCTTGGCCGCCTGGTCGGCGAGGTCACCGGACTGCGAGACGAGCGAGGGCGCGATCGCGCCGAGGACCCCGAAGAAGACGAGGAGCGAGCCGACGATGACCAGCGCCGCGGCGAGCGCGGAGGGCACCCCCTTCGCCCGCAGCCAGCGGGTCGGCGGCCACAGGACCGTGGCGACGATGAGCGCGAGGAGCACGGGGAAGACCCCGACCCAGAGCTTGCCGAGGACCCACCAGACCACGACCGCTCCGGCCGCCAGGAGGACCAGGCGCCACGACCACCGGGCGAGCGCGGTCAGCCCCCGTCCGATGACGACGCCGCGGTCCACGGGCTCGGGGCGGTGCTCGACGGTGGTCTCGCTGCTCATGTGTCTCCTCAGACGAGGGTGGGCTTGACCTCGACGATGCGCGCCAGCAGCCCGTTGATGAACTTCGGCGACTCGTCCGTGCTGAGCTCGGTCGCCAGGACGACGGCCTCGCTCACGGCGACCTGGTCGGGGACGTCCTCGCTGAAGAGGATCTCCCAGGCGCCGAGCCGCAGGATGGCGCGGTCGACGTCGGGCATGCGGTCGAGGGTCCAGCCCTGGCTGTACGTGGTCAGGGCGTCGTTGATGTCGTTCCAGTGCGCCACGACGCCCTGGACAGCGGTGATCGTGTACGGGTTGAGCGGCGCCGGCGTGACCGGCTTCGACGCCCGCTCGCTCGCGAGGTCACTCGCGTTCAGGCCCCGGGACTCGGCCTCGAAGAGCAGGTCGACGGCACGCCGACGCGCCTTGGTGCGTGCCCCCACTCAGCTCACTCGACCGAGGTAGGAGCCGTCGCGGGTGTCGACCTTGACCTTGGTGCCCTGCTCGAGGAAGAGCGGGACGGCGATCTCGGCGCCGGTCTCGAGGGTGGCCGGCTTGGTGCCACCGGTCGAGCGGTCGCCCTGGAGGCCCGGCTCGGTGTAGGTGATCTCGAGGACGACCGAGGCGGGCAGCTCGACGTACAGGACGCTGCCGTCGTGGCGGGCGATGACCGCCTCCTGGTTCTCCAGCATGTACTTGGCGGCGTCACCGACGACCTCCGGCGCGACCGGGATCTGGTCGTAGGTGTCGGGGTCCATGAAGACGAAGTCGGTGCCGTCGTTGTACAGGTACTGCATCGTGCGCTTGTCGACGTTGGACGTCTCGACCTTGGTGCCGGCGTTGAAGGTCTTGTCGACGGTCTTGCCGCTCGTGACGTTCTTCAGCTTGGTGCGCACGAAGGCCGGGCCCTTGCCGGGCTTGACGTGCTGGAACTCCACGACGCTCCAGAGCTGGCCGTCGATGTTGAGGACCATGCCGTTCTTGAGGTCATTCGTCGTTGCCACGGGTGTGCTCGCCTTCGCGTCGTCTCGGTCTGGTCTCCCACCGCTGCGCCGAGGGCGCGCGCGGGCCGCCCAGCATCCTAACCGTCGAACGCCTCGGACACCCACGCGCTCACGTCGGCGGCGGCCTCCTCGAGCACCGAGATGTGGTCGGCCCCCCGCACGCGCTCGTACGTCAGGTCCGCGCCCTGCGCCTCGTACTGCTCCGCCCGGCGGTCGCTGAGCAGCGGCGGCACCGTGGTGTCCTTCGTGCCGTGGACGACGAGGACCGGCACCTGCGGGTGCAGCTCCGCCGCGTCGTTGGCGCCGACGACCCGGCGGATGCGGGAGAGGTCGGCGTCGTCCCGCAGGAAGGTCGGCAGGTCCATGCCGCCGAAGGAGTCCTGCCGGAAGAGCTCGGCGATGCAGCGCTCCTCCAGCTGCGGCAGCAGCCTGCGGCCCGCGGGGCTCACCACGTCCTCCTCCGGCACGCCGGCGACGCGGGCGGCGGAGACGATGAGCGGACCGAGGAACCCCGAGCCCGCATCTGCCGCGGCGGCCCGCTCCTGCGCCGTCGTCCCCGCGGGCCGACCGCCGTCGGCCATCTCGACGACGACGCCGAGCTGGCTCGGCGGCGCCAGGGCGACGATCCCGGCCAGGTCGAGCCCGGGTGAGTACCCGGTGGTGAAGCGGCTCGTGAAGAGTGCCGCCTGGGCGCCCTGCGAGTGCCCCATGGCGACCCAGTGCGGGGAGAGGTCCGGGGAGAGCTCGTGCGCGGCCAGGACGATGTCGGTCATGGCCGCCCCGGCCGACTGCCCCATGAGGTACGGGTGCGGCCCCGGCGTGCCCAGCCCCTCGTAGTCGGTGCGCGCGACGGCGTAGCCGTCCCCGACGAGGTCCGCGGTGGCCCGGTCCATGGCCGCGGTGTAGACGCCCGTCTGCTGGTCCACCAGGGAGCGGGAGGGGGCGCACTCGTCGGCCATGCCGGTGGTGCCGTGGCCCCAGCTGATGACCGGCCAGCCGCCCTGCGGGGGCTTCCCGGCCGGCACGGACACCACCCCGGACACGGCGACGGGCTCCCCCTTCGCGTCCGTCGAGCGGTACATGACCAGGTGCGTCGTCCCGCCGATCGTCGGGCCGTCGACGACCCGGCGGGACCAGATGAGGCTGCCGTGGCGCCCTGCGGACAGCTGCTCCGCGCTCGTCGAGTAGAACGCCGCCCCCGCCGGGCCCTGCGGCGCCCCCGGCACGTCGTCGTCGCCGGCGCGCCACAGGACGAGGGCTGCGAGGAGGACCACGACGACGGCCGCTGCCACGAGCAGCCATCGACGCCGGCCGGCGCCCCACGAGGTCGTCATGCGGGGCATCCTCGCATCCACCCCCCGGGAGAGGCAGGATGGCGAGCATGAAGTCGAAGGTCGCCCTCGCCACCGTGCTCGCCGGCACCGCCGGGCTCGCTGCCCGGGACCTGCTGCAGAAGCAGCACTCCCTGAAGCGCAACTTCCCGGTCGTCGCCAACGCCCGCTACCTGCTCGAGCGCATCGGACCCGAGCTGCGGCAGTACATCGTCACGAGCAACGACGAGGAGCGGCCCTTCAGCCGGGACCAGCGGGCCTGGGTCTACGCCTCGTCCAAGATGGAGAACAACTACGTCGGCTTCGGCACGGACAACGACGTGGAGACGGTGGAGGGCTACCCGATCCTCAAGCACCGCACCTTCTCCGACGTCGCCGCGCCCACGGCGGTGCACTCCGCGGACTCCGTGGTCCTGCCGAGCGCCAAGGTCCTCGGGGGACCGCGTGGCCGCCGGCACGCGTTCCGGCCCAACTCGGTCGTCAACATCTCCGGCATGAGCTTCGGCTCGCTGTCCGGTCCGGCCGTCCGGGCCCTCAACGAGGGCGCCCGCCTCGCCGGCGCGCTGCACTGCACCGGCGAGGGGTCGCTCTCGCCGCACCACCGGCAGGGCGGGGACCTGATCTTCCAGATCGGCACGGCCTACTTCGGGTGCCGGGACGAGGAGGGCCGCTTCGACCTCGAGCGGCTCAAGGAGGTCGTGGCGTCCGCGCCGGTCAAGGCCATCGAGGTCAAGCTGAGCCAGGGGGCCAAGCCGGGGCTGGGTGGCATGCTGCCCGCGGCCAAGATCTCCGACGAGATCGCGCAGACCCGAGGCATCCCGCAGGGGCACGACTGCGCCAGCCCCTCCCGGCACACCGAGTTCGACGACGTCGACTCCCTCCTCGACTTCGTCGAGCGCGTCGCCGACGAGACCGGGCTGCCCGTGGGCATCAAGTCCGCGGTGGGCGACATGGGGTTCTGGCAGGAGCTCGTGGACACGATGGCCGCGGACCACTCCCGCGGGGTCGACTTCGTCGTCATCGACGGTGGCGAAGGGGGGACCGGCGCTGCCCCGCTCGTCTTCAGCGACGCGGTGGCGCTGCCCTTCCGGCTGGCCTTCACCCGGGTGTACTCGGTCTTCGCCCGCGCGGGCATCACCGACCGGGTCACCTTCGTCGGGTCCGGCAAGCTCGGCCTGCCCGAGAACGCGCTCGTCGCCTTCGCCCTCGGCTGCGACATGGTGCACGTGGCCCGTGAGCCGATGCTCGCGCTGGGCTGCATCCAGGCCCAGCGGTGTCACACGGACCACTGTCCCACCGGTGTCGCCACGCAGAACCCGTGGCTCGTCCGGGGGTTGGACCCGACGCTCAAGGCGCAGCGCGTCAACAACTACCTGCGCACCCTGCGCCGCGACCTGCTCAAGGTCTCGGAGGCGTGCGGCGTCTGGCACCCCGGGCTGCTCACGGTCGACGACGTGGAGCTGCTCCTCGGCAACCGCGCGGCCACCCCGCTCGGCGAGGTCTACGGCTACGAGCCCGGGTGGGGCGCGATCAGCGACGAGGACGCGGCCGCGATCATCGAGATCATGTCGCGGACCGCACCCCGTGGTGGGTCGAGCAGGGAGCGGACTACTTCACCTCGCGCATGAGGACCCGGTGGGTCCCGATCGCCAGCGGGATCCCGACCCAGACGGCGGTGGCGGCCGCCAGCTGCGCCCAGCTCTCGCCGGTCATGCTGCCCTCGGTGAGAGGCGCGGTGACGAGGTTGAGGTCGAGCCAGCGGGCGACATCGCCCATCCAGCCGGTCATCGCGGTGAGGACCGTCCACACCGTCGGCAGCACGAGGCTGGTGACGATAGCGACCGGGGTGTTGAGGAAGGCCGCGCCGAAGGCGACGCCCTGGAGGGTGTAGACGAGCCCGGCGAGGACGATGCCGACCAGCGAGATGCCGGTCAGGGTGAGTTCCCCGCCCGCGAGGAGCGTGCCGAGGAGGGCCGCGGCGCCGGCGGCGGCGAGCAGCACGAGGCAGAGCACCAGCGCCCCGGCGACCTTCGCAGCGAGCACCCGACCGCGCCGTGGCACGAGGGCGAAGGTCACCAGCCCGGTGCGGTGGGCCCACTCCTGGGTCGCCGACATGATGCCCACGATCGGCAGCAGGAGCATCATCGGCATGACGATCAGGCCCAAGAAGGTCGGGAAGGCCGTGCCGCTCCCCTCGCCCCAGACGACGAGGCCGGCAGCGACGAGGAAGCTCATCCCCGCCATGACGACGAGCATCCACATACCGGCGCGGGTGTCGACCATCTTGCGCAGCTCGAGGCCGACGAGCCGGGCGAAGGGGATCCGGTCGCCGGAGACGTCGACCGGCGCGGACTCGGACGTGGTGGGTGCGGTGGGTGCGGTGGCGGCGCTCATGCGGCCATCCCCTCTCGGGACTGTGCGGCGGTCAGGGTGAGGAAGAGCTCCTCGAGGCCACCGGCGGAGCCGCTGGCGAGGTCGGTGAGGACGATGCGGGCGTCGAGCGCGATGCGACCGACCGCCTCGCTGCTCGTCGCGGCCAGGAGGCCGGCGGGGCTGGCGGTGACCTCGATGCCCGCGGTGGTCAGCGCTGCGACCAGGGCCGCGTCGTCGGTGGAGCGCACGCGCGTGCCCTGCTGCTGCAGGAGCTGCTCGACGCTGCCCTGGGCGACGATGCACCCGTGGCCGATGATGACGAGCTCGTCGGCGACGACCTGCACCTCGGAGAGCAGGTGCGAGGAGAGCAGCACGGTGCCGCCGCGGTCGGCGAAGCCGCGCAGCAGCCCCCGCATCCAGTGGATGCCCTGGGGGTCGAGCCCGTTGGCCGGCTCGTCGAGGACGAGCACCTCGGGGTCGCCGATGAGCGCAGCGGCCAGGCCGAGGCGCTGGCGCATGCCGAGCGAGTAGCTGCGCACCCGTCGACCGGCCTCCTGGTCGGTGAGACCGACGGTGGCGAGCCCGTGCTCGACGGCGGTCGGACCGACGCCGATCGTCCGGGCGGCCAGGGTGAGCACCTCTCGTCCGGTGCGGCCGGGGTGCTGGGCCGAGGCGTCGAGCATGACGCCGACGTGGCGGCCGGGGTTGGGCAGGTCGGCGTAGCGCCGGCCGAGGACGAGCGCCTCGCCGGAGGTCGGCGGCGTGAGGCCGGTGACCATCCGCATCGCGGTGGACTTGCCCGCGCCGTTGGGGCCGAGGAACCCGGTGACGCTGCCGGGGCGGGCGGTGAAGGAGATGTCGTCGACGGCGGTGAAGCCGCCGTAGCGCTTGGTGAGGTGGGTGAGCGTGATCATGGCTCCCACGATGCGACGGCGGGGGCGAAGGGGGCATCGCCCGCAGGTCTCGACGGCTCCCCCTCCTCAGGTAGGGGGCGCCGGCGTGCGGCCCCCTCCCTGGGGCTGATGTCGTCGCGGTCGGGCTGCGCCTACGGTGGGCCCGTGACAGCCACAGCCCAGCGCGAGGAGCGCGTCCCGGACCGGCTCACGTGGTGGGACACCACGTGGCGGGTCGTCGTCGCGCTGCTCCTGGGCGGGCTGCTGTGGCTCGTCACGGCCGCGATGATCTTCTCGGACAGCGGTCTGGGCCCGAGCGTGCTGAGGGGCCTGTGGTTCGTCGTCGTCGACCCGCTCCTCGGTCTCCTCGCCGCGGGTCTGCTCCTGCTGCGCCGTCGGTGGCCGGTCCCGGTGACCACCGCGACGACGGTGCTCGCCGGCGTGTCGATGGTCGCCGCGGGAGCGCAGACCGTCGTGCTCGTCTCGCTCGCGACCCGCCGGCGCTGGCGCGAGATCCTCCCGCTCGCCGGGTTCACCGTGCTCGCGAGCCTCCTCGCGACCCGCGTCGTCTACCCCGACCCCAAGGCGCTGCCGCTCTGGGTGGAGGCCCTCGTCACCCTGCTCGTCATCGTCGTCACCGTGGCGGTCGGGTACGCCATCGGGTCGCGCCGGGCACTCGTGGCCTCGTGGGTCGAGCGGGCCCGCTCCGCGGAGTCGGAGCAGAGCGCGCGCGTCTCCCGGGCGCAGACGGCAGAGCGCTCGCGCATCGCCCGCGAGATGCACGACGTCCTCGCCCACCGCATCTCCCTCATCACGATGCACTCCGGGCTGCTCGCCTACCGCGAGGACCTGCCCTAGGCGGAGCGGCGCGAGGCGATCGCCGCGATCGACACCAACGCCCGCGCCGCGCTGACCGACCTGCGCGAGGTCCTCGGGGTCCTGCGCGACGAGGACGTGTCCCTCCCCCTTCGCCCGCAGAGCACCCTCGCCGACGTGCCGGAGCTGCTCGAGGAGGCCTGTGCCGCGGGAACCCGGGCCGCGTTCGACGACGGCGGCATCGACCCGACGGCCGTGCCCGAGACGACCGGACGCACGGTCTACCGGGTCGTGCAGGAGGGCCTGACCAATGCCCGCAAGCACGCGCCCGGGGCGGCCGTGGCGGTCACGCTCGGCGGCCGCGCCGGCGGCACGCTGCGGGTCGAGGTCGCCAACCCCCGCGCCGTCGGCCACCAGGCGCCGGCACCAGCCTCCGGGCTGGGTCTCCTCGGGCTCGCCGAGCGCGTCGAGCTGGCCGGCGGTGAGCTGGCGCACGGCTGGCACCCCGACGGGATGCACCGACTCGTGGCCTCGCTACCGTGGCCGGCGTGAGCCCGCCCATCTCCGTCGTCCTCGTCGACGACGACGCCATGGTCCGCACCGCGCTGTCGATGATCCTCGGCGGGGCGCCGGAGATCACCGTCGTCGCCCAGGCCGGGGACGGCCGGCAGGGGCTGTCGGTCATCGCCGAGCACGCGCCCGACGTCGTGCTCATGGACATCCGCATGCCGCGCCTGGACGGGTTGTCGGCCACCGAGGAGCTCGTCCGCAGCGGGGCACCGAGCAAGGTCATCGTCCTCACGACCTTCGACGCCGACGACGACGTCATGCGCGCGCTGCAGCACGGGGCGGACGGATTCCTGCTCAAGGACACCCCGCCGGACCGGATCGTCGAAGCCGTGCGGCTCGTCGCGGCCGGGCAGTCGATCCTCTCCCCGAGCGTCACGTCCCGGGTCCTGGAGTCCGTGCGCGGGGCCTCCCGACGCGAGGCCGACGCGTCGCGTGACACGGCCCGGTCCCGCCTGGCGCTGCTCACCGAGCGGGAGCTCGACGTCGCCCGCGCCGTCGGCGCGGGCCTGTCCAACGCGGAGATCTCGGCGCAGCTCTACCTGAGCGTCGCGACGGTCAAGGCCCACGTCGGCCGCATCCTCGACAAGCTCGACGCCGACAACCGGGTCCAGGTCGCGATCACCGTGCACGAGGCCGACCTCGACGCCCCCTGACCCTGCATTCCCCTAGGTGTAACTGGGCATGACCTTGGTGACACGGGTCTTGGCGCGGCTGGCTGGGGGTTGGTCCCCGATGGCGCTGTGTGGGCGATGGTAGTTGTAGTGGGTCACCCAGATCTGTAGCTGTCGTCGGCGGGCTTCTTCGGAGGGGTAGGCGTCGGCGTAGAGGACCTCGCGGGCCATGGTCTGCTGGTAGCGCTCGACCTTGCCGTTGTGCTTGGGCGTGTAGGGCTTGATCCGCTTGTGTTTCGAGGCGAAGGAGAGCACCGAGCGGGTGAAGTTCTTGGCGCGGTAACAGGACCCGTTGTCGGTGACGATGCGGGTGATGCGGGTGATGCCGTGCGCGGCGAAGAAGACCCGGGCGCGGGCCAGGAACGCGATCGCGGTCGCGGCGCTCTCGTCGTCGTGGGCCTCGGTGTAGACCATCCGGGTGAAGCCGTCCACGGCCGAGTGCAGGTAGGTGTAGCCCACCTTGGCGCCGCGGTGGTGTCCTCGCAGGCCGCGGGCCCGGTCAGCGTCCGAGCCGCGGCCGTGGACGCGCCACCCGCCCCCGGGCGGGATGCGTCCGACCTTCTTCACGTCCAGGTGGATCATGTGCCCGGGGTAGCGCGCGATGATCTTGCCGGCGGGCTGCTGGCGCAGGGGCTGCCCGTCGACGTCCAGGTCCCGCAGCCGGTTCAAGCCCTCGCGGCGCAGGATCCGGGCGATGGTGCACACCGCCACATTCGTGCCCTCATCGGCCAGCGCCAGATGGATGCGCCGCGCGGACCACTTACGGCGCCGCAGCTCGATGATCCGCTCGACCACCGGTTCGGCAGTCGCGCTCGGGGAGCGTTGTGGCCGGCTGGAGCGGTCGTGCAGCCCTTCCTCGCCGTGCTCGCGGTAGCGGGCTACCCATTTGGACAGGCACTGGCGTGAGATCGCGGCCTCGGCTGCGACGTGCGCGATCGGCCGCGGGCCGGCCTCATCATTGGCCTGACCCAGCACTCGCTCGATCAGACGTAGGCGACCACCAGGGGTCATCGGGGCATTAGCGTGGGACACAGGGCAGGTTCCTTTGGCTGGCTCGTGATGAACGGCTTTGACACCCTCATCCTGTCGCCACGGGGACCTGCCCGCCCTGTTACGCCCCTCCTCGTGTCACCAACCTCATGCCCCGCAACACCTAGGGCAATGCAGACCTGAGCGCGCATTGCCCTAGGGGAATGCAGGTTCGGGGGGGCGGTCGCGCGCGGGATCGGTCAGGCGAGGGCGGCGTAGGCCGCGCGCAGCAGGGCCTCGTCCGGGCCCTCGAGCCGGGCCGGCTCGGCCAGGCCGTCGAGCACGACGAAGCGCAGGGTGGACCCGCGCGTCTTCTTGTCACGGCGAAGGGCGGCGAGCAGCTCGTCGAAGTCCGCTCCCGAGTACCGGGTCGGCAGGCCGAGGAGACCCAGCACGTACCGGTGCCGCTCGAGCAGGGCCGCGTCGATCCGACCCGTGCGATGGGCGATCTCGGCCGCGAAGACCATGCCGATGGCCACGGCCTCGCCGTGACGCATGCGGTACTGCTCGTGGTGCTCGATCGCGTGACCGAGGGTGTGGCCGTAGTTGAGGATCTCGCGCAGGTGCGACTCGCGCAGGTCGGCGGCGACGACGCCCGCCTTGACCGCGATCTTGCGCTCGATGACCTCGCGCAGGGCGGGCGAGGTGGGGTCCTGCACCCCGGACTCGTCGGCCTCGACGATCTCGAGGATGCGCGGGTCCGCGATGAAGCCGCCCTTGACGACCTCGGCGAGCCCCGCGGACAGGTCCGCCGGGGGCAGCGTCGCGAGGTGGTCGAGGTCGCAGAGCACGGCGGCCGGCGTGTGGAAGGCCCCGACGAGGTTCTTGCCCTCGGCCGTGTTGATGCCGGTCTTGCCACCCACGGCCGCGTCGACCATGCCGAGCACGGTCGTCGGCACGTGCACGACCGCCACGCCGCGCAGCCAGGCCGCGGCGGCCCAGCCGCCGAGGTCGGTGACGCTGCCGCCGCCGACGGCGACGACCGCGTCGCTCCGGGTGAACCCGGCCTGCCCCATCGTCGCCCACAGGTCGGCCGCGACGGTCACCGTCTTGGCCGCCTCGGCGTCCGGTACGGGGGCGACGTGGACCTCGAGACCGGCATCCCGCAGGGCGGCGACGACGGGCTCCGCGAGCCGGGCGAGCGGCGCGCCGTGGACGACGAGGACCCGGGCGACCCCCTTCGGCAGGACGTCGGTGACGCGGCTCGAGACGCCGGGCCCGACGAGGACGTCGTAGTCGTCTCCGACGGGGATGGTGCTCACGTCACTCACGCGCTCTCCTCCAGCAGACGCAGGGCGTCGGCCACGACCTCGTCGACCTGCCGTCCCGCGGTGTCCACGCGGTGCGTCGCGAGGGCCTCGTACGTGGGGCGGCGCGCCTCCATCGTCCGGATCCAGCTCTGCCGCGGGTTGACCGCCAGCAGCGGCCGGCTCGTGTCGAAGCCGATCCGCTTGGCCGCGTCGGCGATGCCGACGTCGAGGAAGAGGACCGTGTGCCCGGCCAGCGCCTCGGTGACCGCGGGGATCATCGGCGCCCCGCCACCGAGCGCCAGGACGATGCCCTCATCGGTGAGCGACTCGAGCACGGCGCGCTCCTCGGCGGCCCGGAAGTACTCCTCCCCCTCGATGACGAAGAGGTCGGAGATGCTGCGTCCCTCGCGCTGCTCCACGAGGGAGTCGGTGTCGACGAGGGACCGGCCGAGGCGGTCGGCGAGCTCGCGGGCGACCGTCGACTTGCCGACCCCGGGAGGGCCGATGACGACGACGAAGGGGGCCCCGCTCACGCCTCCCACGTCCGCATGAGCTCGGGGATCGCGTCGAGGTAGGCGCGGTGGTTGCGGGCGGTCTCGGCGACGGAGTCGCCGCCGAACTTCTCGACGCAGGCCTCGGCGAGCACGAGGGCGACCATCGCCTGGGCGACGACGCCGGCGGCGGGCACGGCGCACACGTCCGAGCGCTGGTGGATGGCGGTCGCCGGGTCGGTCCCGGCGACGTCGACGGTCTCGAGGGCGCGCGGGACGGTGCTGATGGGCTTCATCGCGGCGCGCACGCGCAGCACGTCACCGGTGCTCATGCCCCCTTCGGTCCCTCCGGCCCGGCCGGTGCGGCGGTGGATCACGCCGTCCGCGTCACGCTCCATCTCGTCGTGCGCGGCCGAGCCGCGACGGCGGGCGGTCGTGAAGCCGTCGCCGACCTCGACGCCCTTCATCGCCTGGATGCTCATGAGGGCGCCCGCGAGGCGCGCGTCGAGGCGACGGTCCCAGTGGACGTGGCTGCCCAGGCCCGGGGGCAGGTCGTAGGCGAGGACCTCGACGACGCCGCCGAGGGTGTCGCCGTCCTTCTTGGCCGCCTCGATCTCGGCGACCATGGCGTCGGTGCCCTCTCGGGTCATCGCGCGGACCGGGTTGGCGTCGAGGACCGGGGTGTCCTCGGGGGTCGGCAGCGGGCCGTCCACGGGGGCGGAGCCCTCACCGATGGCGACCGTGTGCGCGACGAGGCGGATGCCGTAGGCCTGCTCGAGGAAGCGCTCGGCGATCTCGCCGAGGGCCACGCGGGCCGCGGTCTCGCGGGCCGAGGCGCGCTCGAGGACCGGGCGGGCCTCGTCGAATCCGTACTTCTGCATGCCCACGAGGTCGGCGTGGCCGGGACGCGGGCGGGTGAGCGGCCGGTTGCGGGCGATCTCCTTCTCCGCGTTGACGTCGTCGGCCGCGGCGAGCGCGTCGCTCTCGACGGGGTCGGCGCTCATCACCGTCTCCCACTTGGGCCACTCGGTGTTGCCGATCATCACGGCCAGCGGCGAGCCGAGGGTCCTCCCGTGGCGGACACCACCGAGGAAGGTCACCTGGTCCTGCTCGAACTTCATGCGGGCCCCGCGGCCGTAGCCGAGACGGCGACGGGCGAGGGCCCCGGCGACGTCCGAGGTCGTGACCTCGACGCCCGCGGGCAGCCCCTCGAGGGTCGCCACGAGGGCCTGGCCGTGCGACTCACCAGCGGTCAACCAACGCAACATGGGCGCAATCCTCGCACTTCGGTCAGCGGGCGCCGTCAGGCGTCCGGGGTGTGGCCGAGTGCCTCCCGGCCGGCAGCCTGCATCGCCTCGACGGGCGCCGTGACCCCGGTGAAGAGCTCGAACTGCCGCGCCGCCTGGTGGACGAGCATCTCCAGCCCGGAGACGACCGTCGCACCGTGCTCGGCGGCGGCCCGCGCCAGCGGGGTCGGCCAGTCGGCGTAGACGACGTCGAGGAGGGTGACCCCGGTGAGGTCGCCGCGGGTGTGCCCGGCGGCGACGGCGTTGGCCGGTCCCCCCGGGAGGGTGGAGACCACGGCCCGGTCACCCGTGGTCGCCCACTCCCGGAGCGGGACGACCTGCAGATCGACGTCGCACACGTCCCGCAGGGCCTCGGCCCGGGACGGGGTCCGGGCAGCGACGGTGACCCGTCGCGCCCCGAGCCCGACGAGCCCGAGCAGCGCCGAGCGGGCCGTCGCCCCGGACCCGACGATCGTCGCGGAGGAGACGTGCGCGGCACCCGCCTCGGCGAGGGCCGCGACAATCCCGTGGACGTCGGTGTTGTGCGCCGACCAGCCCGCCTGCGTGCGCACGAGCGTGTTGATGGCGCCGGCCGCGCGGGCGAGCGCGCTCACCTCGTCGGCGACGTCGAAGGCCGCGACCTTGAGCGGCATGGTGAGGCTCAGGCCGCGCCAGGAGGCGTCGAGACCGGCGACGAAGGGGGCGAGACCCCCTTCGTCGACCTCGTGGGCGGTGTACTCCCAGTCCGGCAACCCGGCCGCCGCGTACCCCGCCCGGTGGAGCGTGGGCGAGAGCGAGTGCCGGATCGGGCTGCCGAGGACGCCCGCGTGCAGCGTCACTTCTCGCAGCTGCCGGTGTTGCGGCAGAACTCCTGGACGTTGCGCTGGTGCTGGGCCTCGTCCGCGGTGAACTTCGTCTCCCCCGACTCCGGGTCGACGGTGACGAAGAAGAGCCAGTCGCCCTCGTCGGGGTTGCCGGCGGCCTCGATGGCGTCGGCGCCCGGGTTGTTGATCGGGCCGGGGGGCAGCCCCTTGTTCTTGTACGTGTTGTACGGGCTGTCGGTGTTGCGCTCCTTGTCGGAGGTCGTCACCGTCCCCCGCTTCTGGAGCATGTAGTGGATCGTCGAGTCCATCTGGAGCATCCCGACCGTCGGTCCGTTGACGTCCTCCAGACGGTTCTCGACGACCCGGGCGACCTTGCCGCGGTCGGCGGCCCCGGCCTCACCCTCGACGATCGAGGCGACGGTGAGGGTGCGCTCCCAGTCGCGGCGCGCGACCTTGGCCTCGGTGAGCTGGTCGGTCGTCATCCTGATCATCTGGTTGAGCTGCTCGACCGCGCTCGTGCCCTTCTCGAACTCGTAGGTCGAGGGGAAGAGCCAGCCCTCGACGTCGCCGCCTGCCTCGGCGGGGAGCTCGAGCTGGGCGGACTTCTCCGCCTTCTCGTAGTCGGCGACGGGCACGCCGGTGGCCTTGGAGAGCTTGGGGTAGATCTCCGACCGCCACAGGCCCTCGCTCAGCGTGACGCCCTTGGCGATCCGCGCCTTGGGGTCGAGCAGACGGTCGAAGGCGCTGGCCGCCGACATCTCCTGACGCATCGAGTAGGTGCCCGGCTGGATCGCCGCCGCCTTGTCCGGCTGGGTCGCCGCCACGGAGGTGAAGCTGCTCGTCGACTTCACGACGCCGGCCTCGACGAGGGACTCGCCGATCTCGGAGCCGGACTGCCCGGAGGTGATCTCCACCTCGACGGTGCCGTGGCCGGCGCCCTCGTAGTCGCTTGGCTCGCTGGCGCCGGGGAGGAGCGAGCGCAGGGAGCCGAAGGCGAAGAAGGCCGCCGCGAGCAGGACCGCACCGGCGAGCAGGACCGCCAGGCAGCTCGCCCCGGTGCGGCGCGAGCGGTCGCGGTTGGCCCGACGACGCGACCGGGTGTGCCGGTGCTCGTGCTGGCTCTCGAAGATGTCGTCGTCGAGCTGGTTCATGCCTTCTTGCCCTTCGGTGTGCGTCGGCGCGGCCGACCGACCCGTTCGCCGGGGGGTCCACCGGTTGCGCGTTCCGTGTCCAGCGCAGTCTGCAGGATCAGCACGGCCGCCGCCTGGTCGACCACGCTGCGATGGCGCCGTCCGGCGACGCCGCTCTCCCGCAGACCCCGATGAGCATCCACGGTCGTGAGCCGTTCGTCCACGAGGCGGATCGGTGTGTTGCCGAGCGGTGACGCGTGCAACACGGACCCCAGGTGCTTGACCCAGGTCCGGACCCCGGCTGCCGCCGGCCCCTCGCTCCCGTCGAGGGAGCGGGGCAGGCCGACGACGAGCTCCATCGCGCCGAGCTCGCCGGCGAGGGTGATGACGCGGTCGATGTCGCTGCCGTGCTGCAGGTCGCGTGCCACGGTCTCGACGGGCGTCGCGAGCAGCCCGCCGGGGTCGCACGCGGCGACCCCGACGCGGGCCTCGCCCACGTCGATGCCGAGCCGCACGCCCGGGCGCATCGCGCCGGGCACCTCGTCAGGCACCGAGCTCCCGCTCGATGGCCGCCAGGGCGTCCTCGACCTTGGTGGCGTCCTGGCCACCGCCCTGGGCGAGGTCGTCCTTGCCGCCACCGCCGCCGCCGAGGACCTGGGCCGCGACCCGCACGAGCGCGCCGGCCTTGACCCCCTTCGCCCGGGCGGACTCGTTGGTGGCGACGACGACGACCGGCTTGCCGGGGCCGTCACCGGTGAGGGCCACGACCGAGGGTCGCTCCTCGCCGAGCTTGGCCCGGGTGTCCGTGACCATCCGGCGCAGGTCGTCCGGCATGCCCCCGGCGACGTGCTGGCCGATGTACGTGGTGCCGCCGACCTCGCTCGCCGCGTCCGTGAGCGCGCCCGCGTTGGCGGCCACCTGCTCGCGACGGACCTTGTCCAGCTCCTTCTCCACCTCGCGCAGGCGGGTGACGAGCTCGCTGACGCGCTCGGGCAGCTCTGC
The DNA here is from genome assembly GCF_001591405.1 of Janibacter terrae NBRC 107853. Lineage (GTDB taxonomy): Bacteria > Actinomycetota > Actinomycetes > Actinomycetales > Dermatophilaceae > Janibacter > Janibacter terrae. The sequence goes on along the minus strand of NZ_BCUV01000004.1, from coordinate 13,374 downwards.
CGATGGCGCCTTGACGATGCTCGAGAGCTCGGCGACGAGCGCCCGCTCGGTCGCGAGGTGCTGCAGCGCGTTCATCCCGACGTAGGCCTCGAGGCGGCGCACGCCGGAGCCGACGCTGGACTCGCCGGTGAGGGTGAGGGCGCCGATCTGGCTGGAGTGGCGCACGTGGGTGCCGCCGCACAGCTCGCGCGACCACTCGCCACCGATCTCGATGACGCGGACCTGCTCGTCGTAGGTCTCGCCGAAGAGCGCCAGCGCGCCCCGCTCACGGGCCTCGGGCAGGGTCATCCAGTCCGCGGAGACCGGCAGGTCGTCGCGGACCGCGAGGTTGGCCACGTGCTCGATCTCGGCGCGGGCGTCGGCGGACAGGCCCTGGTTCCACGCGAAGTCGAGCCGCAGGTACCCGGGCTTGTTGTACGACCCGGACTGCAGCGCGGAGGGACCGAGCACCTGCCGCAGCGCCGCGTGCACGACGTGCGTGCCGGAGTGCGCCTGGCAGGCGTCCACGCGCCACTGCGGGTCGACCTCGGCCGAGGCCTCGGTGCCCACGCGCACCGGGCCGTCGGCGACCTCGACGGTGTGCACGACGAGGCCCTTCACGGGACGCTGGACGTCGCGCACGAGCAGGCGCGCGCCGTCGACGACGATGACGCCGGAGTCGGCGACCTGACCGCCGGACTCGGCGTAGAAGCTCGTGCGGTCGAGCACGACCTGGCCGGTCTGCCCGGGCTCGAGCTCCTCGACACGGGCGCCGTCGCGGACGAGACCGACGACCGAGCCGGTCGTCGTCAGCTCCTCGTACGCGCGCCAGTCGGTGGCGCCCAGCGCACGCAGGTCCCTCCACACCTCGGTGTGGGCGATGCCGCCCTTCTTGGCCCTGGCGTCGGCCTTGGCCCGCTGCCGCTGCTCGTCCATGAGGCGGACGAAACCGTCGCGGTCGACCTTCAGCCCCTGCTCGGCCGCCATCTCGAGGGTGAGGTCGATCGGGAAGCCGTAGGTGTCGTGCAGGGCGAAGGCCTGGTCACCGCCGAGGGTGTCCCCCCCGCCCTGCTTGGTCCTCGCCACCGCGGTGTCGAGGATCGTCGTGCCCTGCGCGAGCGTGCGCCGGAAGGCCTGCTCCTCGGCGTAGGCGATCTGCGCGATCCGGTCGAAGCCGGTGCGCAGCTCCGGGTACGAGGCGCTCATCCGCTCCATCGAGACCGGCATCAGATGCGGCAGCGCTGGCTCGTCGTAGCCCAGCAGGCGCATCGCGCGCACCGCACGCCGCAGCATGCGGCGCAGCACGTAGCCACGTCCCTCGTTGCCGGGGGTGACACCGTCCCCGATGAGCATGAGAGAGGAGCGCACGTGGTCGGCCACGACGCGCAGGTGGACGTCGTCGGGGTGCGAGTCACCAGCGGTGTGGCCCGACCGGGTGCCGTAGCTGCGACCGGTCATCTCGGCGGCCTTCTCCAGGACCGGGTAGACCTCGTCGATCTCGTACATGTTGTCGACGCCCTGCAGGATGCTCGCGATCCGCTCCAGGCCCATGCCGGTGTCGACGCTCTGCGCGGGCAGCGGGCCGGCCACGTCGAAGTCGGACTTCGAGCGCACCGCCGACAGCTCGTACTGCATGAAGACGAGGTTCCAGATCTCCATGAACCGGTCCTCGTCGACCGCCGGCCCGCCGTCCCGGCCGTACTCCTCGCCGCGGTCGTAGAAGATCTCGCTGCACGGGCCGCCCGGGCCGGGCACGCCCATCGACCAGTAGTTGTCCGCCTCGCCGCGGCGCACGATGCGCTCGGCGGGGATCGAGGTGAGCTCCAGCCACAGCTGCTCGGCCTCGTCGTCGTCGCGGTAGACCGTCGCCCAGAGACGCTCCGGGTCGAGGCCGTACCCCCCGGCGTCCTGGCTCGTCGTGAGCAGCTCCCACGCGAAGCTGATCGCCTCGCGCTTGAAGTAGTCGCCGAAGGAGAAGTTGCCGTTCATCTGGAAGAAGGTGCCGTGCCGCGAGGTCTTGCCGACCTCGTCGATGTCACCGGTGCGCACGCACTTCTGCACGCTCGTGGCACGGTCCCAGGGCGCCGTCTCCTGACCGGAGAAGTACGGCTTGAAGGGGACCATGCCCGCGTTGACGAAGAGGAGCGTCGGGTCCTCGTGGATCAGCGGGGCGGAGGGGACGACCGTGTGCCCCTTCGCCTCGAAGAAGGTCAGCCAGCGGCGCCGGATCTCGGCAGTTTCCATGGGTGTTCGCGTCCAATCTGGTGGTGCAGGTCTGTGCTGCAGGATCTCGGGCAGGAGCGAAGGGGGCGACCGGCGCGTCAGGCGCGGGCCGACCCCGAGGTAGCTCGCCGGGCGATGGTCCGCCGCGGCCGTCCGAGAGGCACGGTCATGGCCCCCACCCTACCCGGGCCCGCCGTCCTACCCCTTGCCGCGCAGACGTCCCCGCAGCCAGGCCCACCGCTCCTGCAGCCGCGCCTCGAAGCCGCGGTCCGTCGGCCGGTAGTACGACCGCTCGGCCAGCTCGGCGTGCAGGTCGTCGGGCAGGTACTGCTGTGCCGCCACCGCGTCCGGCTGGTCGTGCGCGTAGACGTAGCCCTCCACCTTCGCTCCCCCGCTGGCACCGGCCGCACGGTCGGAGGCCTGGGTGTACCCGCTGCCGCGCAGGTGCGGCGGCACCGCCTGGACCTTGCCGGCCCGCACGTCGGCGACCGCCTCGTTGATCCCCGTGTAGGCGGCGTTGGACTTGGGGGCCAACGTGTTGTGCACGACCGCCTGGGCGAGGATGATCCTCGCCTCCGGCATGCCGATCTGGGCGACGGCGTGCATGGCCGCGACAGCGGTCTGCAGCGCGGTCGGGTCGCCGAGGCCGACGTCCTCGGACGCGGAGATGACGATGCGCCGGGCGATGAACCTCGGGTCCTCGCCCGCCTCGAGCTGCCGGGCGAGGTAGTGCAGCGCCGCGTCCACGTCGGACCCGCGCATCGACTTGATGAAGGCGGAGGCGACGTCGTAGTGCTGGTCGCCCGTGCGGTCGTAGCGCACCGCGGCACGGGCCACCGCCTGCTCGACGTGGGCCAGGGTGAGCGGCACCGTCTCCGGTGTGCCCGGCCCGAAGGGGACGTCGCCGGCGGCCACGCCGGCCGCGGCCTCGAGGGAGGTGAGCGCGCGACGGGCATCACCGCCGGCGATCGCGACGAGGTGGTCGCGGGCGTCGTCGGCGAGGTCGTACCCGCCGGCCAGGCCGCGCTCGTCGGTGAGGGCCGCGTCGATGACCTCCGCGACCTCCTCCCGGGTCAGGGAGTCGAGGGTGACGAGGATCGAGCGGGAGAGCAGCGGCGCGATGACCGAGAAGCTCGGGTTCTCCGTCGTCGCCGCGACGAGGACGACCTCGCGGTTCTCGACGCCGGGCAGCAGCGCGTCCTGCTGCGCCTTGGAGAAGCGGTGGATCTCGTCGAGGAAGAGCACCGTCTGCCGCCCGTACATCGACCGGTTGGTCGCGGCGCGCTCCATCACCGCGCGCACGTCCTTGACGCCGGCGGTCACCGCCGACAGCTGGACGAAGTCACGGTCGGCGGCCGTCGCGACGAGGTGCGCGAGCGTCGTCTTGCCGGTCCCCGGCGGCCCCCAGATGATCGCCGACATCGGTCCGGCGACGGCGTTGGCGCTGCCCTCCACGAGGCGTCGCAGCGGCGAGCCGGGACGCAGCACCTCCCCCTGGCCGCGCACCTCGTCGAGGTTGCGGGGGCGCATCCGCACCGCGAGCGGCGCGTTGAGGTCCGCCCCGGGCGACGCCGCGTCGTCGGAGGCAGAGGCGAAGAGATCGTCGGGCACCACAGGTGGCACGCTATCCCGGTGAGCCAGACCGTCCCCATGTCGCACCTGCTGGAGTGGAGCGGCGGCGACCCGGTCGTGCGGGCCGAGGCCTCGTCCGACGTCGAGGTCCCCGCCCTCGCGATCCGCGCCGGGGCGGCGTGGGCGCTCGCCTTCGTCCGCCCGACCCACACCCACGGCGTCGCGATCATGCTCCGGGGCGACCACGCGGCCCTGCGCGAGCTGGTGGGGTCCGCCCCCTTCGCCTCGTGGGTGAGCCGGGCGAGGGCGAAGGGAGCCACCTCGGTCACCCTGCCCCGCGGTCTGGAGGACCTCGGCGGGCTGCTCGGGGCGGTCGGTGGCCGCTGGGAGTTCATGAGCACGCGGACCGCGCCGGCCACCGAGCCCGTCGAGGGCCTCGTCGAGCTGGGGCCGTCGGAGCGCGACGAGGTCCAGGCCCTGCTCGACATGCACAACCCGGGGACCGACGGGCAGCCCTTCGCCCGCGCGGGGCAGCGCTGGCTCGGTGCCCGCGACGCGGCCGGCGCCCTGCTCGCCGTCGGCTGCTGCGAGCGCGAGCGCTCGGGCGCACCGGTGCTCGCCGGCATCACGACGGTGCCCGCCGCCCGCGGCCGTGGGCTCGCGCGGGCGGTCACGACCGAGCTGACCCGGGCCGCCGTCGCCGAGCACGGGTGGTGCACGCTGGGGATGTACTCGCACAACGACCGGGCACGACGGATCTATCTCTCGCTCGGCTACGAGGTGCACGCGGAGTGGACCAGCGGGAGGTTGGCATGAGCGCGGTCGGCGAGCTCCTGCGACCCCTCGTCCGCTGGAACCCCGGCCCCGTGCGGCGCTGGATCGCCCTCAGGGCGGCGACGGCCGCGGCGGTCCCGATGGTCCTCATCTCCCTCCTCGACAACCACCACGATGCCTTCATGGCCGGGCTGGGGGTCTTCGCCGTCCTCTACGGGGCCGGTGGACCGGTCCGGCGCCGGTTCCGGACCATCCCGCTCGCCGGTCTGGGGCTGCTCCTCGCGATCGGCATCGGCATCCTCACCGCGGGCCATGCACTCCTCGGCATCCTCGCGATGGCGGTGGTCGCGACCGTCGCCGCCCTGCTGACCTACACCCTCGGCATCGGGCCGCCGGCCGCGTTCTTCTTCGCCCTCGATCTCGGCATCGCCCACCTCGCGGCGACCGGCGGAGCCGATCCCGGCAAGGTGCTCGGTCTCGCCGCCATCGGCGTCCTGTCGGCGATCGTCGTCGGGACCTCGGATGCGTGGTTCCGCGTCACCGGCATCGAGGAGGCCGCGGTCAGCGCCGCCGAGGGGGCCGTCGACGCCTACGTCCGGGAGACGGACCCGGCGGCCGTCCCCGCGGCCCGCCGGACCGCCGCCGGGGCCCTCAGCCGGGCCTGGACCGCCGTGACCGACGGTGGCACCGAGGAGGCCTTCGCGGGGCGGCTCCAGCGTGTCAACAACCGCTACGCGAGCACGGTCGCCAAAGCGGTCGGCGGGACCGACACCGAGGTGACCGCGGAGATGGCCCTGCACCAGGCCGCGAGCGTGCGGCAGGTCTCCCTCGGGCGCCCCCGCGCCTCGTGGTCCCTGCGCCAGGCCCTGCGCTGGCCGAGCGAGGACCTGCTCGTCGCCGCCCGCGTCGCGGCGGCGACCCTCCTCGCGGGCGGCTTCGCCCTCCTGCTCGACAACGCCCACGCCTACTGGGCGGCCGGGTTCGCCGTCCTCGTCGTGCAGACGGGCGGGACCCGGGTCTCGCAGCACCACCGGGCCCTGCAGCGCACCGTGGGCACCGCCACCGGGCTCGTCCTCTTCGCCGCGGTCCTCTCGCTCGACCTCAGCCACTGGTGGCTCGTGGCGGTCGTCATCGTCTTCCAGGGCATCGTCGAGCTGCTCGTGACACGCAACTACGCGATGGCGGTCACCTTCATCACCCCGCTCGCGCTGGTGATCTCCTCACGGCTGACGGCGATGGACACGGAGACGATCGTGCTCGACCGCGCCCTCGACACGCTCATCGGCGTGGGGTCGGCGGTGCTCGTCCTCTTCGTCAGCGGTCGCCTCGGCCGGCCGGAGCTGCTCCTGCGGGCCCACGGGCGTCGGGTCGTCCTCGCCCTCGACGACGTGCTCGCGGACCTCGCCGAGCGCCGGACCCGCACGGACGCCGGGATGGCCGCCCACCTCGACCACTGCCGCCAGCTGTACGTCGAGCTCATCGGCTCCGACGTCGTGGCCACGCGGGCCGTCGCCGACGCCCCCCGGGCGGTCGCCCCGTACCGCGAGATGGAGCAGCTGCTCGCCGCCATCGGCTACCAGGTCCTCGGTGCGGCGTGGAACCCGCGCGTGCGCGGGCAGCGCGAGCTCATGGCGCAGGCGCGCGAGGCCCTCACGGGCCTCACCGACCACCCGGTGACCCGGCACCGGCCGGCGGAGGCGATCACCGCCGACCTGCGTCGGGTCCACGCGATCCTCGCCGGGGCCTGAGGTGACCCGCACGAGTGCGGGACTGCTCCCCTTCGTCCGGGGCGAAGGGGGGAGCGCGCACGTCTTCCTCGGGCACATGGGCGGCCCCCTGTGGACCAGGCGGCCGCGCGGCTGGACGATCGTCAAGGGCGAGCACGGGCCGGACGAGGAGCCGCTCGCCGCGGCCGAGCGCGAGTGGCTGGAGGAGACCGGGGCTCCGGCACCGGCTGGTGACCGTGTGCCGCTCGGCGAGATCCGCCAGTCCGGCGGCAAACGGGTCACGGCGTGGGCGATCGAGGTCGGCGCGGCAGCTGACGTCGTCTTCGTCGAGAGCGGCGTGTTCGAGATGGAGTGGCCTCCGCGATCCGGCCGGCGGCAGAGCTTCCCCGAGCTCGACCGCGCGGGGTGGCACGACCTCGACAGCGCCCGGGAGCTCGTGGTGGCCGCGCAGACGGCCTTCCTCGACCGGCTCGTGGAGCTGCTCGGCGACTGACTCAGATCGAGTGGGCGGCGAGCCCCGGCACGAGCGGGGTGAGGCCGTGGACGAGGCCGGCGGCGCCCGAGGCGGGGTCGTGCAGCACCGCCCGGATCCCGACGCCGCGGGCGGCCGTGACGTTGACCGGCACGTCGTCGACGAACCCGACCCGCTCCCCCGGCAGGTCGAGGTCCTGCAGGATGTGCTCGAAGAAGGTGGGGTCGGGCTTCATCGCGCCGAGCTCGCTCGAGTAGTAGGAGCCGTCGACGAGGTCGTCGTAGCCGCGCACCTCACGCATGTGCCGCACCCGGTGGTCCTGCTGGTTGGTCGCGAGCATGCACGGCACGCCGAGCTCTCGGACCGCGGTGAGCACCGCCACCGCCTCCGGGTCGAGGTCGAACTGCTCCCAGATCGCCAGCAGGTCCTCGACCGTCAACGGCAGGTGCGTGCGCCGCCGGCCCTCGTGCCGCAGCAGCTCCTCGAGGACCTCGCGCAGCGACCGCTCACCGCGCAGGGCGGGCAGCTCGGCCTCGAAGACCTGCTCGGCGAAGCCGGGGCCGACCGCCCCGTCGAGACGGGCGCGCCAGTCGAAGCGTCCGTGCTGCAGGACGCCGTCGCAGTCCCACAGCAGCACCTCGACCGGCTCGCCCATCGCTCAGGCGCCTGCCTGCTCCGCGTCCTCGTCGCGGCGCGGCGTGGCGTCGATGCCCGCCTCCTTGCGCTGCTCCGGGGTGATCGGCGCGGGCGCGTCGGTCAGCGGGTCGTAGCCGCCACCGGACTTGGGGAAGGCGATGACGTCGCGGATGGAGTCGGCACCCAGGAGCAGCATGCAGATGCGGTCCCAGCCGAAGGCGATGCCGCCGTGCGGCGGGGCGCCGAACTTGAAGGCCTCGAGGAGGAATCCGAACTTCTCCTGCGCGGACTCCTCGTCCAGGCCCATGACCTTGAAGACCCGCTCCTGCACGTCCTTGCGGTGGATACGGATGGACCCGCCGCCGATTTCGTTGCCGTTGCAGACCAGGTCGTACGCGTAGGCGAGAGCCGGCCCCGGGTCGGAGTCGAAGGTGTCGAGGAACTCCTCCTTGGGGCTGGTGAAGGCGTGGTGGACCGCGGTCCACGCGCCGGCACCCACCGCGACGTCGCCCGCGGCCACGGCGTCGCCGGCCGGCTCGAAGAGCGGGGCGTCGACGACCCACAGGAAGGACCAGGCGCTGTCGTCGATGAGCCCGCACCGCTGGGCGATCTCCTGGCGGGCGGCACCCAGGAGCGCGCGGGCGGCCCGGGGGGTGTCCGCGGCGAAGAAGATGCAGTCGCCGGGCTCGGCACCGACGTGGGCGGCCAGACCGGCCTTCTCGCTGTCGGAGATGTTCTTGGCGACGGGGCCACCGAGCTGGCCGTCCTCGCCGACGGTGACATAGGCCAGGCCCTTGGCCCCGCGCTGCTTCGCCCACTCCTGCCAGGCGTCGAACTGCCGGCGGGGCTGGCTCGCGCCACCCGGCATGACAACGGCGCCGACGTGCTCGGCCCTGAAGACCCGGAAGGGGGTGTCGGCGAAGTACTGGGTGCAGTCGACGAGCTCGACGCCGAAGCGCAGGTCGGGCTTGTCGGAGCCGTAGCGCTCCATGGCCTCCGCGTAGGTCATCCTCGGGAAGGGGGTGGGCAGGTCGACGCCGATCGTCGCCCAGACCGCCTTGGCGATCGCCTCGCCGAGCTCGATGACGTCGTCCTGCTCGACGAAGGACATCTCGATGTCGAGCTGGGTGAACTCCGGCTGCCGGTCGGCGCGGAAGTCCTCGTCGCGGTAGCAGCGCGCGATCTGGTAGTAGCGCTCCATGCCGGCGACCATGAGCAGCTGCTTGAACAGCTGCGGGCTCTGCGGCAGCGCGTACCACTCGCCGGGCGCGAGGCGCGCGGGGACGAGGAAGTCACGCGCGCCCTCGGGCGTGGACCGCGTGAGGGTCGGGGTCTCGATCTCGACGAAGTCGCGCTCGGCGAGCACCGAGCGGGCAGCGGCGTTGACCTTGCTCCGCAGACGCAGACCGGCGCCGGCGCTCGAGGCACCCGGGCGGCGCAGGTCGAGGTAGCGGTGCTTCAGGCGCGCCTCCTCGCCGACGCTCACGCGCTCGTCGATCTGGAAGGGCAGCGGCGCGGCCTCGGAGAGGACCTCGATCGTCGTCGCGACGACGTCGACCTCGCCGGTGGGCAGGTTGGGGTTGACGTCCTTGGGGTCACGCGGGGTGACCTCGCCGACGACCTTGACGACGTACTCGTTGCGCAGGTCGTGCGCCGCACCGGTGAGGACCTCGTCACGGGCGACGACCTGGGCGACGCCCGAGGCGTCCCGCAGGTCGAGGAAGGCCACGCCGCCGTGATCGCGTCGGCGACCCACCCATCCGGTGAGCGTGACGGTCTGGCCGGAGTGCTCGGCACGCAGTGTGCCGGCTTCGTGGGTGCGGAGCATGACGTCCTATCGCGAGGGGTGGTTCTCGGCCCGGCGGGCGCCCGGCCACCGCTCATCCTACGAAGGAGCGAGGTGCTCGGCGAACCCGTGGCCCGCACGGACGGATCAGCGGTGGGCGGGGTGCTCCGGCCACGGGCTGTCGGCCGGACGAAGGGAGACCCACCCGCCCTCCCGCGCGACCCGGGCGGCCAGGGCCGCGACGATCAGGGTCGAGTTGTGCACCCGTCCCGCGAGCACGGCCTCGGCCACCTCGTCGAGCGGGACCCGGCGGTACTCGAGGTGGGTCTCCTCGCCGTCGCGCGCGTGGCGCTCGCCCTCGGGCACCTCGTGCAGGCCGCGGGCCAGGTAGACCCGGATCGCCTCGTTCATCCCGCCGGGCGAGGGGAAGTAGTCGACGAGGACCCACCACTCGTCGGCGGTGACGTCCGCCTCCTCGAGCAGCTCGCGCTGCGCCCCGACGAGTGGATCCTCGCCCGCGACGTCGAGCAGTCCGGCGGGGACCTCCCACTCGTGGGCGGCCACGGGGTGGCGGTACTGCCGGATGAGCAGCGCCCGGTCGTCCTCGTCGAGGGCGAGGACGGCGACGGCGCCCGGGTGGTCGACGACCTCGCGCACGAGGGTCTGTCCCTCGAGCTCGAAGGTGTCACGGCGCACGTCCCACACCGCACCGTCGAAGACGACCTCGCTGGCCGTCACCGACAGGCTGACCAGCTCGTCCCGCAGCCTCCCGTCCTCGACCATCAGCCGGCGGAGTCGGTGGTGGCCGCTGCCGGCGCCGTCTCGCGGCTCGGCTCGACCTCGACGAGTCGCGCGTCCTTCTGCGCCTGGACGGCCGCGCCGATGAGCCCGGCGAAGAGCGGGTGCGCCTTGTCCGGGCGGGACTTGAACTCGGGGTGCGCCTGCGTCGAGACGTAGTACGGGTGCACCTCGCGCGGGAGCTCGACGAACTCGACGAGACCGAGCTGAGGATGCGTGCCGCTCACGACGAGACCGGCCTGCTCGAGCTGGTCGAGGTAGGTGTTGTTGACCTCGTAGCGGTGGCGGTGGCGCTCGGTGACCTTGGTCGTGCCATAGGCCTGCGCGGTGACCGAGCCCTCGCGCAGGTCTGCGGGGTAGGAGCCCAGACGCATCGTGCCGCCGAGGTCTCCCGCGCCGTCGACGAAGGACTTCTGCTCCTCCATCGTCGCGATGACCGGCGCCGAGGAGTCGGAGTCGAACTCCGTGGAGCTCGCGCCCTGGATCCCCGCGACGTTGCGGGCGTACTCGATGACCATGCACTGCAGGCCGAGGCAGATGCCGAGCGTCGGCACGTGGTTCTCCCGGGACCAGCGCAGGGCACCGAGCTTGCCCTCGATGCCGCGCACGCCGAAGCCTCCGGGCACGAGGACGGCGTCGACGCCACCGAGCGCCCGCGCGGCACCGGCCGGCGTCTGGCAGTCGTCCGAGGGGACCCAGCGGATGCGGACCTTGGCGTCGTTGTGGAAGCCACCGGCACGCAGGGCCTCGGTCACCGACAGGTAGGCGTCGGGCAGGTCGATGTACTTGCCGACGAGGGCGACCTCGATCTCGTGGCGCGGGTGGTGGACCCGGCGCAGCAGGGTGTCCCAGCTGTCCCAGTCCACGTCGGTGAAGTTCAGGCCCAGGCGCCGGATGACGAAGGTGTCGAGGTGCTCCCGGTGCAGGACCTTGGGGATGTCGTAGATGCTCGGGGCGTCGACGCAGGCGGCGACGCCGTCCTGCTCGACGTCGCAGGACATCGAGATCTTGCGCTTGATGTCGGCGCTGATCTCGCGGTCGGCGCGCAGGACGAGCGCGTCGGGCTGGATGCCGACCTGGCGCAGCGCGGCCACGGAGTGCTGGGTCGGCTTGGTCTTCATCTCGCCGCTCGGCGCGATGTACGGCACGAGCGAGACGTGGAGGAAGAAGCAGTTGTCGCGGCCGAGCTCGTGGCGCACCTGGCGGGCCGCCTCGAGGAAGGGCAGCGACTCGATGTCGCCGACGGTGCCGCCGATCTCGGTGATGATGATGTCGGGAGCGCTGGAGGCCTCGACGCCGGGGCTGCCGGCCGCGGGCGCACGCATCCGCGAGGTGATCTCGTTGGTGATGTGCGGGATGACCTGGACGGTGTCGCCGAGGTACTCGCCCTTGCGCTCGCGGGCGATGACCCGGCTGTAGACCTGACCGGTCGTCACGTTGGCGGAGCCGTCGTGGTTGGTGTCGAGGAAGCGCTCGTAGTGGCCGATGTCGAGGTCCGTCTCGGCACCGTCCTCGGTGACGAAGACCTCACCGTGCTGGAACGGGTTCATCGTCCCCGGGTCCACGTTGAGGTAGGGGTCCAGCTTCTGCATCGTGACCCGCAGGCCACGCGCTCGAAGCAGGTGCCCGAGGCTCGAGGCCGTCAGTCCCTTGCCGAGTGAGGAGACGACTCCTCCGGTCACGAAGATGTGTTTCGTCAGTGCCACCACGGGGTTCCAATCTACGTCACATCGGGCAGTGCTCGGTACCTGGCCACCCACCGTGCCACGCTCTCCTCGAGCCCGTCCCACGTCGCGGCCCGCGTGCGGGCGCGTCCGGCGGCCGCCGCCGCGCGCTCCGGGTGGTCCAGGACTGCGGCGACGGCGCGCGCGATGGGCGCCGCGGCCTGGTCCTGCGGGCCCTCGACGAGCAGCCCGGCCCCGTCGAGCAGGTCCGGCAGGCCGCCGACCCTGCGGGCCACGACGGGCGTCCCGGCTGCCATGGCCTCCTGGACGACGAGGGCCCGGGCCTCCCACTCGCTCGGCACGACGAGGACGTCGGCGGCCAGCAGCCACGGCGTGACGTCGCGGGCCGCGCCGAGCAGGCGCACCGGTCCCGGGTCGGTCAGTGCCTCCTGGCCGGGCCCGACGAGCCCCCATGTGCCGGTTCCGAGCCCCGCCGCCGTCCGCAGCACGTCGATGCCCTTCTGCGGGGCGACCCGGGCGATCGTCAGGACGAAGGGGGTCTCCCCCGCCATCCCGTGCCCCGCCAGGAGCAGGTCACGGTGCGCGGCCCGCCAGGCGGCTCGGTCGGTGGCGAGCAGCCCGGGCACCCGTGGCGAGGGCACCTCCGCCGGCTCCGCCCGCCGGGCGCCGAGCGCTCTCGCGTCGGCGACGAGGTCGCTGCTCGCCCCGGTGACGAGGTCGGCTCGCCGCACGACGAGCCGGGCGGCCGCCTCCCCCGCGAGCCGGCGCGGCGAGGTCCCCGAGCCGCGGACGGGGTTGTGCAGGCTGATGACGAAGGGGGTCCCCCGCGCCGCGGCCGAGGCGACCAGCCCCGCCCGGAACCCGTGGGCGTGGACGACGTCGGCCCCCCGGGCCAGGGCGCGCACGGCGCGTGGGGTGAGGGGCGCCTCCCCCGGCAGGTCGAACCGCTCGCGGGTCCCCGGCTCGGTGGCGACGACGACGTCGTGGTCGGCTGCGCGCAGCCCGGCGGCGAGGTCGGCGACGTGCGTCCCGATCCCTCCGGAGGCGCTCGCGAGGCAGAGCAGGATCCTCATGGGCTCATCCTCCCTTCGTCCGCCGTGCTCCGGGCAGTCGGGCACGCAGGCCGGGGTCGAGTGCGGCCCCCACGAGCAGCACACCCGCGGCGACGGCGGCGGCGGCGAGGCCCCCGGCGACGACGACGAAGGGGGTCTGCTCGGGCCAGTGGTCCCGGCCGAGCAGGTGGACGAGCAGCCCCGCGCCGAGGGCGAGCCCGGCGAGGACGAGGGCGCGCGTCAGCCCGGCGACGGCCTCGACGCCCCAGTCGTGGCGCACCCGCAGGAGCAGGCCCAGGCCCGCGAGCGCCATGCCGAGCGAGGACGCGAGCCCGAGGACCACGAGGGTGCGACGGGCCCCGTCCTGGGGGCCGAGGACGAGCAGCGGCACGACGGCCGCGACGAGCCAGCCCCCGGCCATCGTCAGCCCGGCGAGCAGGGCTCGGCCGCGCGCGTAGAGCGCCCGCAGGGCCACGGCGCACAGCGCGAAGGCGATGAGTCCCGGCACCATGGCGATGAGCGCCTCGGGCATGGCCGCCAGGGCCCGGGAGCCCTCGCCGCGCCGGTCGATGGCGGTGAAGACCCGGCCGATCGGTGCGGCGGCCGCGACGAGCCCGGCAGCCGCCGCTGCCGAGAGCACGACGACGGCGCGCAGGGAGGCCGCGAGGGT
>NZ_BCUV01000003.1 GCF_001591405.1 Janibacter terrae NBRC 107853 | reverse complement strand
GGGAGGCCGCGAGGGTGCGGGCGGCCGAGCGCTCGGCCGCGGCGCCGCCGGCCGCCGCGAGTACGGGGAAGACCGCCGTCGCGACGGGGACGGCGAGGACCGCGTAGGGCAGCAGGTAGAGGGCCTGGACGTAGTTCTGCACGACGAGCGCCCCGTCACCGCCGGAGCGGTTGGCCACCCGCAGGGTGACGACGACCGTGACCTGCTGGGCGAGCAGTGCCACCACCCCGGCCCCGGCGAGGGTCCGGGCACGCGCAGCGGTCTCGGGCGCGAGCGCCCAGCGCGGCCGCAGCCGGATCCCGTGCCGGGCAGCCGCCGCGAGCAGGGGCACGGACAGGGCGACGACACCGAGCGTGGTGCCGCCGCCGAGGAGCAGCAGCTCGCGGACCGTCACCTCGTCGGGCGCGGTACCGGCCGGCACCGTGAGGGCCCAGAGCACGTAGGTGACGATGACGACGAGGCTCGACAGCAGGGGGGCGAGGGCCGCGGCGAGGAACCACCGGTGAGCCTGGAGCACACCGCTGACGACGATCCCGAGACCGTAGAGGACGATCTGCGGGCTGAAGAGGACGAGCAGTCGCGTGCCGAGCCCGACGGCACCCTCGACCGCCCCCTCGAGCCCGCCGAGGAGCGCCCGGCTGATCAGCGGGGAGGCCAGCGCGACGAGGGCCGCCAGGGGCAGCAGGACGACGACGGCCCGGGTGAGCAGCGCCGAGGCGACGTCGTCCGCACCCTCTGTCGAGCCGTCCCCGATCCGCGAAGCCACGAGCGGCACGACGACAGCGGCGAGGATGCCGCCCGCGGCGATCTCGTAGACGACGTTGGGCACGGTGTTGACCGTCTGGTAGACCGTCCCGACCCCGGCCGCACCGACGGCCCAGGCGAAGACGACCCACCGCAGGAAGCCCACGACCCGCGCCGCCGCGGTGACGAGCGCGACGGTGCCGGCGTCCCGGGCGACCCGGCTCACCGAGGTCGGCCCCAGGCGTCGAGCTCCCGCAGCACGGGTGTCGACTCGATGACGCGGGTGAAGCTCACCCGTTCGGAGAGCAGGGTGAGCCCGGTGACCGTGGCTGCGGTGGTGAGCCGGCCGCGCGGTCCGAGCCCGCGCACGAGTGCCAGGCCGAGCAGTGCGCCGAGCGCGTTGGCCCCGCAGTCGCCGAGCATGGACTCCCCGGCGAGGTCCTCGGGCAGCAGGCCGGCGCCGGTCCCGAGGAGGGCCCCTGCCAGGGGGCGCGACCCGGTGGGCAGGAGCAGCAGCGCGCCGGCCGCGGTCGTCACCTTGAGGGCGCGGCCCGGACGCAGGTCGAGCAGGTTGACGAGGTTGCCGGTCCCGGCGATGACGACGGTGTCCACGGCGGTCTGGCCGAGGCGGGACGAAGGGGGTCCCCCCGCCCGCTGCTCCGTCGCGGCGGTGACGAGCGCGACGGCCCCGAGGCCGAGGACCTTGAGCGCGCCGGTGGTGACGCGTCCCGCGCGCAGGGCAGCGAGGTGCCCCCGCAGTCCCTTGGTCGCGGTGTCACCGACGAGGTCGTCGAGTGCTCCGAGCAGTCCGGGGACGAGGACGACGGCGCCGGCGGGGCCGCGGTGGTGCGGTGTCGCGGCCACCCCGGCGAGCGCGCCGAGGACCGCGGCCGGACCCTCGAGCAGGGTCACCGCCCGGCCGGCGTGGTTGGTGCGCTCCCAGGGTCGTCCCCAACCGGGGGGCAGCCCCCGGCGGGCGGTGACGAGCGCACGGGCGCCCGCCGCGGCGACGAGCGTCGGCGTGGTCACTGGAAGGTGGGGACGGGGCGGGCGGCACCCGCGCCGGTCCCGTAGTGGCCCGATTCGCCGGTGAGCTGCTCGACGAGGGCGAGCACGATCGCGGCGCGCCCCATGGGGACGGCCGGGTCGTCCACGGTGGAGACGCCCTCGGCGAGGCTCCCCTGCAGGCGGGCCATGGTCACCGGTGAGGAGTCGCTCGTGCCGTCGGTGGCCTCGTCGGCGGCGAGGACCGTGCCCTGGGCGTGGGTCTCGATGAGGTGGGTCAGCGCGACCCACACGCCGGAGGTGCCCTCCGCCTGGCGATCGACGGTGTCCGTGTCGGAGGAGTCCTCGGCGGAGACCGGGCCACCCACGACGACGACGAGGTCGGCCGCGTCCGGGGTCTCGTCGGGGCCGTCGACCAGCCCGGCGTCCTTCAGCTGCGTCCACGCCTGCTGCCGCTGCTCGCGCGAGACGCGGTCGCCGCCGTCCCGCGGCGACCGGGTGCCGGTGAGCACGACGGCGAGGGCCTGGTCGATGCGCTGGCCGCCGTCCGGGACGGCGGCGCTCACACCGAGGTCGCGCAGGGCGGCCTCGCCGGTCGCGCTGCGGCTGCTCACGGTCTCGTCGGCCGTCGAGGCCCAGGTGGCGCTCACCTCGACGGGCTCCTCGACCGTCGCGCCGGCGTCCTCGAGGGTCTCGCGCAGCGCCTGGACGTCGTCGTCGGCGCCCTCGGGCAGGCGCACGAGGGCGACGGTGCGATCGCTCAGGCGTCCCTGGACGACGAGGGGGAGGGTCTGCTCGTCGTAGGTGTCCCTGGCCTCGATCGCGGCGCGCTGCTCGTTGCCGTCCGCGCGCAGGGCCTCCTTCTCCTGGCGGAGCTTGGTCACCTCGCCGGAGAGCGTGCTGCCGATGTTGTCGTTGAGCGGGCCCGCCCCGAGCACGATCCCGATGGACAGGGCGATGAGCACCGCGGCCAGGGAGACGAGGTGGTACCTGAAGTCGATCACGTGATGAGTCCTTCGACGAGGGCCCACAGGTCGTCCCAGCGGGCCCCCAGCAGTTGCAGGGTGGCCTGTCCGGTCGGGGTCGCCCAGAGGGCGACGAAGAGCGAGATGAGGCAGACGATCCCCAGACCGATCAGGGACCACGACGATATCCGGGTCCGGTAGAGGCGGCTGACCCCCTTGGCGTCGATGAGCTTGCTGCCGACGCGCAGGCGGGTGAGGAAGGTGCTCGACATGCCGGCCCGGCCCTTGTCGAGGAACTCGACGAGGGTGGCGTGCGTGCCCACGGCGACGATCAGAGAGGCGCCCTTGTCGTCGGCGAGCAGCATCGCGATGTCCTCGCTGGTGCCGGTCGCCGGGAAGACGACCGGGGTCACCCCGAGCGCCTCGACGCGGGCCTCGCCGGGGGCCCGGCCGCTCCGGTAGGCGTGGACGACGACCTCGGCGCCGCTGGTCAGGACGACGTCCGAGACGGAGTCCATGTCGCCGACGATGAGGTCGGGCCGGTGCCCGGCCTCGACGAGCGCGTCGGCGCCCCCGTCGACGCCGATGAGGACCGGCTTGTACTCGCGGATGTAGTGGCGCAGGGCCGCGAGGTCCTCCTTGTAGTGGTAGCCGCGCACGACGATGAGGACGTGCCGGTCCTGCATGCTCGTCGAGATCTCCGGGACGCCGACGCCGTCGAAGAGGAGGTCACGCTCCTGGGTGATGTACTCCATCGTGTTCTTGGCGAAGTCCTCGAGCTGCTGGCTCAGCCCGGCCCGCGCGGCCTCCATCGCGAGCGCGAGCGCCTCGTCGTCCCAGAGGCGGCCGATGATCGTGTCGTCCGCCGACACGTGGAGCGTGTCGCCGTCCACGCCGACGGTCGTCCCCTCCTTGAGACGGCCGAGCAGCTCCTCGTCGTCGACGTCCAGGAGCGGGATCCCGGCGTCGAGGATGATCCGGGGTCCGACGTTGGGGTAGCGCCCGCTCGTCGAGGGACTGGCGTTGACGACCGCCGCGGGGCGTCGGGCGACGAGGGCCTCGCCGCTCACCCGGTCGATGTCGACGTGGTCGATGACCGCGATGTCGCCGGGCCGCAGCCGCTTGGTGAGGTCCTTGGTGCGTCGGTCGACCCGCACGGGTCCGTTGGTGCCGGGCAGGGCCGGCTCACGGGTCGTGTCGCGGGTCAGTCGGATGGCCATCCGGTGCATCGTCCCATGAAGCCGCGGGGATTCAGCGACGGCACTGCTCCAGCAGCTCGCGGGCGTGGCTCAGGCCGACGCTCGTGTCGTCGCCCCCCATCATCCGTGAGAGCTCCCCCAGCCGGTCGTCGCCGTCCACGGCCCGCACCCCGCTCGAGGTGATCTGGTCGCCGTGCGCCTTGTGCACGACGAGGTGCCGGTCGGCGTGCGCGGCCACCTGGGCGAGGTGGGTGACGACGATGACCTGGCTCGTGCGGGCCAGGGCGGCGAGGCGCGCGCCGACGTCGAGGGCCGCGCGGCCACCGATGCCGGCGTCGACCTCGTCGAAGACGTACGTCGGCACCCGGTCCTGCGCGGACCCGGCGGTCGCGACCTCGATCGCCAGCATGATCCGGCTGAGCTCACCGCCCGACGCGGCCTTGGCCACCGACCGGGGCTCGGTCCCCCGGTTGGCGGCGACCCGGATCTCCACGACATCGGCTCCGTCGGCGCCGACGCGGATGGCCTCGGCCCCCTCGACGTCGACCTCGACCGCGCCCTCGTCGCTGCGCGGGTCGACGGCCACCTGCACGCGTGCCCTGGCCATGCCCAGGTGGGAGAGCTCCTCCTCGACGGTGGTGGCCAATCGGCCGGCTGCCTCGGTCCGGGCAGCGGTGAGCGCGGCGGCGCGCACGGTCAGCCGCGTGGCGGCCTCGGCCACGCGGCGGGTCAGCTCCTCGGTGCGCTCGTCGGCGCCGTGGAGGCCGAGGAGTCGCTCCCGGGCCTGGTCGCGGTGGCGAAGCACCGCACCGATGTCCTCGCCGTAGCGCCGCGTGAGCTCGTGCAAGGCGGCACGCCGCTCCTGCACCGCGCCCATCCGGGCAGGGTCGGACTCGATGTCGGCGGTGTAGGCGGAGAGGTCGGCCGC
Source organism: Janibacter terrae NBRC 107853 (assembly GCF_001591405.1). Lineage (GTDB taxonomy): Bacteria > Actinomycetota > Actinomycetes > Actinomycetales > Dermatophilaceae > Janibacter > Janibacter terrae. Next base: position 323,675 of record NZ_BCUV01000003.1, on the reverse strand, counting down.
CACCTCACTGGCCAGCACCCCGATCTCGGTGAGGCGTCGGCGCAGGTCCGCCAGGGAGGCGTCGTGCGCGACCAGTCGCTCGAGCTCCTCTCCGGCTCGGGCGACCCGGCCGACCACGTCGTCCCCGTCGAAGCTGTCGGGATCGGACAGCAGGCGGTGCGCGGTCCCGGCGCCGGAGCGCAGGTCCTCGGCGTGCCCGAGGCGCTCGGACTCCTGGGCCAGCTCGCGGTCCTCCCCCGGCCGCGGGTCGACGGTATCGATCTGCTCGAGCTGGTGGGTGAGCAGCTCGATCTCCTGCAACCGGGTGCGTTCGCCCTCGACGAGCCGGGCCAGCTCCCCCTTCGCCTCCTGCCAGGCGCGGTGCGCGGACCCGACCTCGCGAACGAGGCCGGTCACCGGCTCCCCGCCGAAGGCGTCGAGGAGGGCGCGGTGCTGGGCCGGCCGCCGCAGCCGCCACTGGTCGGCCTGCCCGTGGACGGCGACGAGCCCCTCACCGAGGTCGGACAGGACACCGACGGGTGCCCGGCGGCCGCCGACGTGGGCGCGGCTGCGCCCCGCGGCGGAGAGGGTGCGGCTGAGGATCAGGTCGGGCTCGTCGGCGATGCCACCGACGTCGGCGACGACCTCGCGGGCGGGATGGTCCGGGTCGAGCTCGAGCTCGGCCTCCACGACGGCCTCGTCGCGACCGGTGCGCACGAGGCCGGTGTCGGCCCGCCCGCCGAGCACGAGGCCGAGCCCGGTGACGACCATCGTCTTGCCGGCCCCGGTCTCGCCCGTGACGACGGTCAGGCCGGGGTCGAGGGTGAGGGTCGCATCCTCGATGACGCCGAGGTCGCGGATGCGCAGCTCGCGGAGCACGTCAGGCCGAACCTCTCCGGCCGCGCCACCCGTGGACCGACAGGTCGAACTTCGCGACCAGCCGGTCGGCGAAGGGCGAGCGGCTGAGGCGGGCGAGGCGCACCGACTCCTTCGAGCGACTCACCTCGACGCGGGTGCCGGGCGGCAGGTCGACGGCGCGGCGGCCGTCGCACCACAGGACGCCGTGGCCCTCGGTGCCGGGGACGAGCTCGACCGCGAGGTCGGAGGTCGGGGCGACGACGAGCGGACGCGCGAAGAGCGCGTGGGCACTGATCGGCACGACGAGCATCGCCTCGACACCCGGCCACACCACGGGGCCGCCGGCGCTGAACGCGTACGCGGTGGAACCGGTCGGTGTGGCCATGACGACTCCGTCGCAGCCCCACGTCGACAGCGGTCGACCGTCGATCTCGACGGTGAGCACGAGCATCCGCTCGCGCGAGGCCTTCTCGACGGTCACCTCGTTGAGGGCCCAGCTGCGGGCGATCTCCTGGCCGTCCCGGGTCGCGACCACGTCCAGCGCCATGCGCTCCTCGACGATGTACGCGCGGCGCACGATGTGGTCGACGGTCGCGTCGACGTCCTCGCGCTCGGCCTCGGCGAGGAACCCGACGTGACCGAGGTTGACCCCCAGCAGCGGCGCCCCGCTGCCCCGGGCGACCTCGGCGCCGCGCAGGATCGTGCCGTCACCGCCGAGGACGACGACGAGCTCGACCCCCGCTGCAGGGTCCTCGCCGTCGTGGACGACGACCTCCGGGTGCTGGCCGAGCACGGTGTCGGCGAGCTCGCCCGCCGGCAGACGCACCTGGATGCCCTCCGCGGACAGCCGCTCGGCGACACCGATGGCGACCTCGAGGGCCTCGGGGCGAGCAGGGTGCGCGAGCAGCAGCACCTGCCTCGGCTCCGCGGTCATCTCTCCTCCTCGCGGGACAGGTCGTGGGCGATCACCTGCAGAGCCTGCCACGTCGGGCCGACACCCGGTCGGGCGGTGAGGTGCACGAGGTACTCGTGGTTGCCCTCACCCCCGCGCAGCGGGCTGCGCGCCAGTCCCAGCACGGACAGGCCGACCTCGCGGGCGCGCTCGAGCACACCGATGATCGCAGTCTCCCGAGCAGCCGGGTCGGTGACGACCCCCTTGCGACCGAGCCGGTCCCGCCCCACCTCGAACTGCGGCTTGATGAGCAGCACCGCCTCGCCGGTGTCGGTGAGCAGACCGGCCACCTCCGCGAGCACCAGACGAAGGGAGATGAAGCTCAGGTCCCCCACGGCCAGGTCCACGGGGCCACCGATGTCGTCCGCGACCAGCCCGCGGATGGTCGTGCCGCTGCGGTCGGTGACGCGCGGATCCGCGAGGAGCTCCGGCGCCAGCTGGTCATGACCGACGTCGAGGGCGATGACGTGCTCGGCTCCGTGCTCGAGGAGCACCTGGGTGAAGCCCCCCGTGCAGGCGCCGATGTCCAGGCAGCGCTGCCCCCTGACCTGCGGCGTGAAGGCCGTCAAGGCGCCCAGGAGCTTGCCGGCCGCGCGCCCGACCCAGTGATCACCGTCGGAGACGACCGTCAGCCGGGCGTCCGGCCCGACCTGCAGCGAGGTCTTCGTCACCGTCGCGTCGTCGACCCGCACGTCACCGGCGACGACGAGCTCCCGGGCACGCGTCCGACTGCGCGCCAGGCCCCGCTCGACGAGGGCGACGTCGAGGCGAGTGGTCTGCGCCACGGGTCAGGACCCGAGGTCGGACAGGCGCGAGGTCAAGGTGGCGTGCACCGACTCCCCGGCCGCGAGGACGGCGTCCAGGTCTGCGGCATCGACGCCCGCCAGATCGGACAGGGCCGCATCGACGACGAGGTCACCGGTCTGGACGAGCTGACCGGGCTCGTCAGGCATCCGGGAGCACCACGGGGGTCGGGGTCGGCTCCGTCGCCTTCGCCGTGGTCACCTTCGCGCTAGTGACCTTCTTCGGCGTGGCCTTCTTCGTGGCGGCCTTCTTGGTGGCCGTCTTGGTGGCCGTCTTCGCGGCGGCCTTCTTGGCCGGCGTCTTCTTCGCCGGTGCCTTCCTCGCGGCGCTCGAGCTCTTGCGGACCGGCGCCTTCGTCGCCGGGCGAGCGGGAGCGGTGCGACGGGTGGGCGGGGTCGTGGAGACGACCTCCTCCTCGGGCGCGTCGTCGCGGGCCCGCAGCGCCTCGCTCAGCGCGTCGAGGTCCGCCTGCTCCTCGTCGGGCCACGCGCGCTCCGGCGCGTCACCCCGGGCCGGTGGCACCGCACTGGCGACGAGCAGCGTGTCGACGAGCCGCACGACACCGAGGGTGCGGTCGAGGGCGGCCTCGGTGGTCCTGAGGCCCAGGTGGATCAGTCCGCGTACAGGGTCCACGTCGCTCCTTGGGTCGGGGTGGATCCCACGCTACCCGTTCGGGACGAGCCGACCCGCGTCCTGCGCCGTGATCAGACCCGCATCGCGAGCGGTCCACAGTGCGTCGAGCGCGGCGCGCAACAGGTCGGCGCCCGCGCCGACCACCTCGAGCCGGCCACCGCGCGCGAGGCGGGCACGAGCGGATCCGCGCACGTGCCAGCCGTCGTCGACGCCTGCCTCGGGGTAGTCCTCGGCGAGGTCGCGCAGGTCGGTCAGGACGTACTGAGGACGATGGTCGAAGGGGGCCGCCGCCAGCTCCGGGGGTCCGTGGACACCGGTGAGCACCAGGGCCCCTGAGGTACCGGCAGCCTGGGCGCCGGCCATGTCCGTCTCCAGACGGTCGCCGATCGCGAGCACTCGAGCCGGTGGCACCCCCAGGACGTCGGCCGCGAGCTCGTACATCGGCGGGTGCGGCTTGCCGATGACCTCTGGATCACGGTCCACCGCGTTGCGCACGGCGCCCACGAGGGAGCCGTTGCCCGGCGCCGGGCCTCGTTCGGTGGGCAGGGTCAGGTCGTCGTTCGTCACCACCCAGCGCGCTCCGGCGCGGATGGCGTGCGCGGCCTCACCGAGGTCGGCGGCGGTCACCTGCGGGCCGTAACCCTGCAGCACCGCAGCGACCTCCCCTTCGTCCCCGGGCGCCAGTGGCCGCAGACCGGCGTCGCGCAGCGCGACGCCCACCCCGGGGCCCCCGACCGCCAGGACCGCGGTCCCGGCGGGCAGGTCCGTGGCCAGCTCTCGCGCGGCGGCAACCGACGAGGTGAGGACGCGCGCCGCCTCGACCCGTACGCCGAGGCGCCGCAGATGGTCCGCGACGTCCGAAGGGGGTCGCGACGCGTTGTTCGTGGCGTAGACCACGGGCACGGCGAGACGGTTGAGCGCGTCGACCGCGTGCTCCACCGCAACCGCACCGGCGTAGACCACGCCGTCGAGGTCACAGATGATCCCCTCGAAGCCCGCGGAGAGGGGGCCTCCCCTCACGGCTGCGGCGTCTCCCCGCCGTCGCCCACGTCATCGAGCTCCTCGACGTGCACGCCGTCGAGCTCCTCGACGCGCTCGACCGCGTCCGTCTCTCCGTCCTGGTCGGCCACCGCCGCCTTGGCGAACCAGGCCCGGGCGTCGTCGCGCCGCCCGACCTCGAGCAGCGCGTCGGCGTAGGCGTACCAGACGCGCGGTGCCCACGGCTTGTTCTTCACCTTGTCCACCTGCCCCTGGAGGGCGAGGACAGCAGCCTGGGGCTGGCCCATGTCACGACGAATGCCGGACCCGACGATGAGCAGCTCGATCTGCTCCTCCTGGCCGAGCTGACGCGCCTCCGGCGAGCCGAGCAGCTCGAGAGCGCGCGCCGGACGGCCGAGCCCACGTTCGCAGTCGACCATGAGCGGCAGTAGGTGCGAGGACCCGCTCAGCCGGCGAACGGTGCGGAACTCCGTGAGCGCACGCGCGTAGTCGCCCATGCGGTAGGCCACGAAGCCAAGCGCCTCACGTGCGGCCGGGACCCGTCCGGCACGCCGCACGGCGGTCTCGGCGTGCGCCAGGGCGCCGTCCAGGTCCTCTGCCTCGAGGAGTGCCGCGACCATCACGAGGTGCTGGGCGACGCCCTCGGCATTCTCCTTGCTCAGGGTGCGCAGCTGCTGCTTGACGCTGCGGTCGATCTCGGCGCCGGTGACATCGGGCGCGATGGCCGGCTCGGGCTTGCGGCCCTCCTTGGGCACCAGACGGGATCCGCCGCGCTCCTGGTCCTCACGACCGGTGCCTCCACGCTCGGGGCGCGAGTCACGCCGGTCCCCGGGTCCACGCTCACCGGCGCGGCGGTCGCGATCGTCTCGTCGGTCCTCACGGAAGGGACGGCCTTGGCCGCCGTCGCGACGCGGCCGTTCCCCGCTGCCGCCGGGACGGCCTCCGCCGGATCGCTCGGAGCGTCCACCGCCCGGCCGCCCTCCACCGGGTCGGCCACGTCCACCTTGGGGTCGGTTCGACCTCTCGTCCACGTCTGATACCTCTCTAGACCTTGTCCCTGCGAGAGCCACACTCCCGTGGATCGGGGATCAAATGCAAGAAACGCCCTGACAACTCGTCTGTGACGAGCCGACCAGGGCGTTTCTGCTCAATGTTTGTCCGGCTGCGTCCTACTCTCCCACACCGTCACCAGTGCAGTACCATCGGCGCTGAAGGGCTTAGCTTCCGGGTTCGGAATGGGACCGGGCGTTTCCCCCTCGCTATGACAGCCGAAACTCTATGGAAATACGTGGACAGTGTCCCGACCGTATCTCGGGAACTGCACAGTGGACGCGAGTCAATCTTTTGTTACGCAACAGATGTTGTGTGTGTATCAAGTTATCGGCTTATTAGTACCAGTCAGCTCCATGCATTGCTGCACTTCCACATCTGGCCTATCAACCCAGTAGTCTACTGGGAGCCTCTCGGAGCAAGCTCCATGGAAACCTCATCTTGAGACATGCTTCCCGCTTAGATGCTTTCAGCGGTTATCACTCCCGAACGTAGCTAATGAGCGGTGCCCTTGGCAGAACAACTCACACACCAGAGGTTCGTCCAACCCGGTCCTCTCGTACTAGGGTCAGCCTCTCTCAAGTTTCCTACGCGCACAGCGGATAGGGACCGAACTGTCTCACGACGTTCTAAACCCAGCTCGCGTGCCGCTTTAATGGGCGAACAGCCCAACCCTTGGGAGATACTCCACCCCCAGGATGCGACGAGCCGACATCGAGGTGCCAAACCATCCCGTCGATATGGACTCTTGGGGAAGATCAGCCTGTTATCCCCGGGGTACCTTTTATCCGTTGAGCGACGGCGCTTCCACAAGCCACCGTCGGGTCACTAGTTCCGACTTTCGTCCCTGCTCGACATGTCTGTCTCGCAGTCAAGCTCCCTTGTACACTTGCACTCGCCACCTGATTGCCAACCAGGCTGAGGGAACCTTTGAGCGCCTCCGTTACATTTTAGGAGGCAACCGCCCCAGTTAAACTACCCACCAGGCAATGTCCCTGATCCGGATCACGGACCGAGGTTAGATAACCAGAACGACCAGAGTGGTATTTCAACGATGACTCCACACACACTGGCGTGCATGCTTCACAGTCTCCCACCTATCCTACACAAGCCGTCCCGATCACCAATACCAAGCTATAGTGAAGGTCCCGGGGTCTTTCCGTCCTGCTGCGCGTAACGAGCATCTTTACTCGTAATGCAATTTCGCCGAGTTCGCGGTTGAGACAGTGGAGAAGTCGTTACGCCATTCGTGCAGGTCGGAACTTACCCGACAAGGAATTTCGCTACCTTAGGATGGTTATAGTTACCACCGCCGTTTACTGGGGCTTAAATTCTCAGCTTCGCCCACAAGGGGCTAACCGGTCCTCTTAACCTTCCAGCACCGGGCAGGCGTCAGTCCGTATACATCGTCTTGCGACTTCGCACGGACCTGTGTTTTTAGTAAACAGTCGCTTCTCCCTGGTCTCTGCGGCCCATCTTCCTAGCCCGCAAGGGGCTTCAGAATCCGGGCCCCCCTTCTCCCGAAGTTACGGGGGCATTTTGCCGAATTCCTTAACCACGATTCACTCGATCGCCTTAGTATTCTCTACTTATCCACCTGAGTCGGTTTGGGGTACGGGCGGCTAGAACCTCGCTAGAGGATTTTCTCGGCAGCATAGGATCACCCTGCTTCCCGCCAGAGGCGGTCACTATCAGGTCTCAGGATATGTGCCAGGCGGATTTGCCTACCTGACTCCCTACACCCTTGGACGTGGACAACCATCGCCACGCGGAGGCTACCTTCCTGCGTCTCCCCATTGCTTGACTACTACCAGATAGGGTCACACGTTCCACCCACCAACGACACCCCGAAGGGCATCTACGGTGAGCTTCAGGCGTTTAGCATCACTGGATTCATCATGGGCGGTTCTTCGCCGGTTCCGGAATATCAACCGGATGTCCATCGACTACGCCTGTCGGCCTCGCCTTAGGTCCCGACTTACCCAGGGCAGATTAGCTTGACCCTGGAACCCTTGGATATTCGGCGGACGGGTTTCTCACCCGTCTTTCGCTACTCATGCCTGCATTCTCACTCGTGTGGCATCCACGGCTGGATCACTCCGCCGCTTCGCTCGCCACACGACGCTCCCCTACCCATCAACACGCCTGGACACCAAAGGTGCCGAGCAGTGTGTCAATGCCACAGCTTCGGTGGTGTGCTTGAGCCCCGCTACATTGTCGGCGCGGAATCACTTGACCAGTGAGCTATTACGCACTCTTTAAAGGGTGGCTGCTTCTAAGCCAACCTCCTGGTTGTCACGGCAACTCCACATCCTTTTCCACTTAGCACACGCTTAGGGACCTTAGCTGGTGATCTGGGCTGTTTCCCTCTCGACTACGGAGCTTATCCCCCGCAGTCTCACTGCCACGCTCTCACTTACCGGCATTCGGAGTTTGGCTAACGTCAGTAACCTGGTGAGGCCCATTAGCTATCCAGTAGCTCTACCTCCGGTAAGAAACACGTGACGCTGCACCTAAATGCATTTCGGGGAGAACCAGCTATCACGGAGTTTGATTGGCCTTTCACCCCTACCCACAGCTCATCCCCTCAGTTTTCAACCTAAGTGGGTTCGGTCCTCCACGACGTCTTACCGTCGCTTCAACCTGGCCATGGGTAGATCACTCCGCTTCGGGTCTAGACCCAGCGACTAAAACGCCCTGTTCGGACTCGCTTTCGCTACGGCTTCCCCACACGGGTTAACCTCGCCACTGAGCACTAACTCGCAGGCTCATTCTTCAAAAGGCACGCCGTCACCCCACAAGGAGGCTCCGACGGATTGTAAGCGCACGGTTTCAGGATCTATTTCACTCCCCTCCCGGGGTACTTTTCACCTTTCCCTCACGGTACTTGTCCGCTATCGGTCACCAGGGAATATTTAGGCTTAGCGGGTGGTCCCGCCAGATTCACACGGGATTTCTCGGGCCCCGTGCTACTTGGGAAATCTCTCCATGGAGTCCACGACATTTCGTCTACGGGGGTCGCACCCTCTGTGCCGGGCCATTCAAGACCCTTCGACTATGACATGGATTTCTTACTCCACCCCGAAGTGTCAGCTCCGAGCAAAAGCTCCCACAACCCCGGACATGCAACGCCTGACAGCTATCACACATGACCGGTTTGGCCTCATCCGCTTTCGCTCGCCACTACTCACGGAATCACTATTGTTTTCTCTTCCTGCGGGTACTGAGATGTTTCACTTCCCCGCGTTCCCTCTACCCGGCCTATATATTCAGCCGGGAGTGACTGGACTTGCCTCCAGCCGGGTTTCCCCATTCGGAAATCCTCGGATCAAAGTCTGGTTATCGACTCCCCGAGGCTTATCGCAGATTCCTACGTCCTTCTTCGGTTCCTGGTACCAAGGCATCCACCGTGCGCCCTTAAAAACTTGAGCCACAAAGATGCTCGCGTCCACTGTGTAGTTCTCAACATACGGGCGGCACCCCACCAAACCGTGACGCCAACACCACGCAAACGCGATGCGGTACGCCACCAGGCGAGGCCCACAACCAACCCCCCTCAGAAGGAGAGCCGGCCCGAAGCTTCACTCGCGTGAACCCTCAGGACCCAACAACGTGCCAGACACCCGCCACCCAGCACCAGCTTTCCACCACACCCCCCAAAGGAGCGCAGGTACTCACCAGCACGAGCCACGAGCGTCAAATAATCGATGTTCCACCCAGAGCACTCGGTGCCGGACATACGCCGACAAACCAAGCTCTACATGAACCCAGCCCATCACAGATGGACCAGGCCAGTGCTCCTTAGAAAGGAGGTGATCCAGCCGCACCTTCCGGTACGGCTACCTTGTTACGACTTAGTCCCAATCGCCAGTCCCACCTTCGACGGCTCCCCCCACAAGGGTTGGGCCACCGGCTTCGGGTGTTACCGACTTTCGTGACTTGACGGGCGGTGTGTACAAGGCCCGGGAACGTATTCACCGCAGCGTTGCTGATCTGCGATTACTAGCGACTCCGACTTCATGGGGTCGAGTTGCAGACCCCAATCCGAACTGAGACCGGTTTTTTGGGATTCGCTCCACCTTGCGGTATCGCAGCCCTTTGTACCGGCCATTGTAGCATGCGTGAAGCCCAAGACATAAGGGGCATGATGATTTGACGTCATCCCCACCTTCCTCCGAGTTGACCCCGGCAGTCTTCCATGAGTCCCCACCATTACGTGCTGGCAACATAGAACGAGGGTTGCGCTCGTTGCGGGACTTAACCCAACATCTCACGACACGAGCTGACGACAACCATGCACCACCTGTATACCGACCCAAAGGGGGCAACCATCTCTGGAAGTTTCCGGTATATGTCAAGCCTTGGTAAGGTTCTTCGCGTTGCATCGAATTAATCCGCATGCTCCGCCGCTTGTGCGGGCCCCCGTCAATTCCTTTGAGTTTTAGCCTTGCGGCCGTACTCCCCAGGCGGGGCGCTTAATGCGTTAGCTGCGGCACGGAACTCGTGGAATGAGTCCCACACCTAGCGCCCAACGTTTACGGCATGGACTACCAGGGTATCTAATCCTGTTCGCTCCCCATGCTTTCGCTTCTCAGCGTCAGTAGTGGCCCAGAGACCTGCCTTCGCCATCGGTGTTCCTCCTGATATCTGCGCATTTCACCGCTACACCAGGAATTCCAGTCTCCCCTACCACACTCTAGTCTGCCCGTACCCACTGCAAGTCCGGGGTTGAGCCCCGGATTTTCACAGCAGACGCGACAAACCGCCTACAAGCTCTTTACGCCCAATAATTCCGGACAACGCTCGCACCCTACGTATTACCGCGGCTGCTGGCACGTAGTTAGCCGGTGCTTCTTCTGCAGGTACCGTCACTTTCGCTTCTTCCCTGCTGAAAGAGGTTTACAACCCGAAGGCCGTCATCCCTCACGCGGCGTCGCTGCATCAGGCTTTCGCCCATTGTGCAATATTCCCCACTGCTGCCTCCCGTAGGAGTCTGGGCCGTGTCTCAGTCCCAGTGTGGCCGGTCGCCCTCTCAGGCCGGCTACCCGTCGTCGCCTTGGTGAGCCATTACCTCACCAACAAGCTGATAGGCCGCGAGCCCATCCCAAACCGAAAAACTTTCCAGACGGTACCCATGCAGGTCCGTCACATATCCAGTATTAGACGCCGTTTCCAGCGCTTATTCCAGAGTCTGGGGCAGGTTGCTCACGTGTTACTCACCCGTTCGCCACTGATCCACTCGAAGCAAGCTCCAAGCTTCACCGTTCGACTTGCATGTGTTAAGCACGCCGCCAGCGTTCGTCCTGAGCCAGGATCAAACTCTCCGTTGATGATCAACACCCCCCGAACCCAAAAGGCTCAAAGGGAGCAATCCATAACCCAACAAAGGGCTGAACCATGACTGAGCAAGAACAACCAGCGCAATCGCTGTTTGAATCTCTTGTCAACCAAAGGAAAAAATTTCACTCCAACCAACCAGGCCCAACCCCACAATAGAGTCGAACCACAATCAGCCAGAACGAGGTATTGGCATCGATTTTTGACACGCTGTTGAGTTCTCAAGATTCACACGCACACCCCACACACACCACCCAAACCAGGCGGCCCGCACAAGGGGCAACTTCTCAAACTTACTTCTTGTGATCGTCGCGGGTCAAACTCGCTCGTCCTCGTGGAGGTCGTTGTGCGGGTCTGGCGCCTGCGGCGGTCTCCCACTCTAGCAGCCGTGCTGCTGAGCTTCCAAGTCCGTCCCACCGGCACCGAAGTGCTGTGGCGACTCGCTCGGAGTGGATGTCTGCTCGGTGGGACCGGCCTGCTTGGTGCGACCCTGCAAGGGCCACCGCGTGGAGTCCGTTCCTCCCTCTCGGGCTGACATCGAGAACAGTAGATCAAGGATCTGGCAGAAACCAAATCGGCCCCGGATCCCCCGGATTTCCGGGGATTCGGCGCCGTGCCCCGGCGACGGTCAGGGGTGGCGGGCCGCGGCGAGGTTCTTGCGGCCACGCCGCAGGACGGCTACGCGCCCGTGGAGGTAGTCCTCCGGGGCCATCGCGTGTGCCTCGTCGGTGACCTTGGCCCCGTTGATCGAGACGGCTCCGTCGCCGATCGCGCGACGGGCGGCCTTCTTGGAGTCGACGAGGCCGGTCGCGACGAGGGCGTCGAGGACCCCCGTCCCTATCGATACGTCGGCGCCGGGGAGCTCCGCTGTCGCGTCCAGCAGCGTCGGCTCGTCCAGGGCCGCCAGGTCGCCCTTGCCGAAGAGTGCCTCCGAGGCCGCCTGCACGGCCGAGGTGGCCTGCGCGCCGTGCACCAGCGTGGTCATGTCCGAGGCCAGCGCCTTCTGCGCCGCCCTGCGGTAGGGCTCGTCGGCCACGAGTCGCTCGAGCTCGGCGATCTCGTCACGTCCCCGGTCGGTGAAGACCTTGAGCAGCGTGACCACGGAGGCGTCCTCGACGTTGAGGAAGTACTGGTAGAAGGCGTACGGGCTCGTCAGGTCGGCAGAGAGCCAGATGGCATTCCCCTCGGACTTGCCGTACTTGACCCCGTGCGAGTCGGTGAGGAGCGGCGAGGTCAGGGCATGCACCGAGGCCCCCTCGGCGCGGTGGATCAGGTCGACCCCCGCGGTGAGGTTGCCCCACTGGTCCGAGCCGCCCACCTGGAGGCTGCAGCCGTGGGTCCGGTAGAGCTCGAGGTAGTCGAGCGCCTGGAGCAGCTGGTAGCTGAACTCCGTGTACGAGATCCCCTCCTGGCTCTCGAGCCGCGCCGCGATCGCGTCCTTGCGGATCATCTGGTTGACCCGGAAGTGCTTGCCCACGTCCCGCAGGAAGTCCAGGGCGGACATCGGAGCTGTCCAGTCGAGGTTGTCGACGAGGATCGCCGGGTGCTCGGCTCCCTGGCTGCCGTCGAAGTCGAGGAAGGGCTGGACGAGCTCCTTGATCCGCGCGACGTTCTGCGCCGTGTGCTCCTTGGTCCTCAGCTGGCGCTCGCTCGTCGGCTTGGGATCCCCGATGAGGCCCGTCGAGCCGCCGACCAGGCAGATGACCTTGTGGCCCGCTCGCTGCAGGCGGCGCAGGGCGACGAGCTGGACGAAGTTGCCGAAGTGGAGCGACGGGGCCGTCGGGTCGAAGCCGCAGTACACCGTGACCGGTCCGTCGGCGAGGGCCTGTCGCAGGGCGTCCTCGTCGGTGGTCTGCGCCACCGCTCCGCGCCACTGCAGCTCGTCGAGGATGTCGGTCACGGTGGCCATGGGTCCTTCCGGGAGGTCGCGGGGCGCGCGGTCGCGCCCCTCCCCAGCCTGCCATGCCGCACCGCGTCGTCCCGGAGGCGCACCGGTCCGGCATGTGGAACACCCCGTGACAGGAGACTTCCCCGCTGGGCTAAGGTATGCCTCACCTCAGCAACGAAGGGAGAGTCTCGTGATCGTGTGTCACTGCGCCGTCGTCGGCGACCGGGCGATCGCCGAGGCGGCCGCCCAGGGCGCGACGACACTCTCTCGCGTGTGCGCGAGCACCGGCGCCGGTCGCGACTGCGGGGCCTGTGTCTTCTCCGTGCGGCAGATCCTCTGCGAACATGTGGGGAGCGAGGCCGATCACGGTCTCTTCACCACTTCCGCGGAGGTCCACCGTGCAGCCAGCTGACCCTCGAGTCGTCACCCTCCTCAACGAGGCACTCACCCTCGAGCTCACCGTCGTCAACGCCTACTTCCTCCACGCGCGCATGCTCGACAACTGGGGCCTGCCACGCCTGGGCAAGGTCTTCTACGACCTGTCGATCGGCGAGATGAAGGACGCCGACGAGCTCATCGAGCGCATCCTCATGTTCGACGGCCACCCCAACGTGCAGAAGCTCAACAACATCCAGATCGGCGAGGACGCCAAGGAGATGCTCGAGCTGGCCCTCGCCGGCGAGATCGTCGCGATCAACCAGTTCAACGCCGGCGCCAAGGAGTGCCACGAGCTCGGCGACCACGCCACCGCCTCGATCTTCGAGGAGATGGCCCGCGACGAGGAGCGCCACGGGGACTGGTTCGAGGCACAGCTCGACGCGATCGCCCGCGTGGGTCTGGAGAACTACCTCGCCCAGCAGGTCGACGTCGGGGTCAGCCCCGCCTGACGCGGGGCCCGCCGGGCCGATACGCGGAGACGGTCGGGTCCCCGTCGATCCAGTACCGCCACGGGAAGGCCTCCGCGTCGCCGCCGGGGCCCGAGACCCCCACGCGCGGACCCGTGCGGATGCGTTCGGCGGGCACCGGCTCGGCCGGGGCCCGCAGGACGAGGCGCGCGCCCCTCCCCACGACCGCGGCGCCGTCGTCGTCACCGTCGAGTCCCAGGGCCTTGGTGAGCCGCCCCGGTCCACGGGCAAGGTCGCGCACCGCGGCGCCGGGACGTCGCTCCATGGCCAGCCCCTGCCCGACCACGACCTCACCGGCACGCAGCAGGACTGCGGCGCACTCCCCCTTCGTCCCGCAGACGATGTTGGCGCACCAGTGGATGCCGTACGACCGGTAGACGTAGAGGCGTCCGGGCGGCCCGAACATCACCTCGGTGCGCGGCGTCATGCCGCGGTAGCCGTGCGATCCGGGGTCGACGCTCCCCCAGTACGCCTCGACCTCGGTGAGACGCAGCGTCACGTCGCCGACGACGAGGTGGCTCCCGAGCAGGACGGGGGCGACGGTCAGGGGGTCGGCGGACAGGTCCTGCGCGACCAGCCGGCGCCCCGACGGGCCCACGTCAGCGTGCCTCGATGCGGGAGGCGGCGAAGGCCGACAGGTCGCCCACGAGGGACCGGACCGCAGCCAGCTGTTCCCGCACGCGTGCCGGAGCGGTGCCCCCCTTCGCGTCGCGCGAGGCGAGGGAGCCCTCGACGGACAGGACCTCGCGCACGCCCGGGGTGAGGTGCTCGCTGATGCCGACCAGGTCTTCGTCGGTGAGGTCCCAGAGCTCGATCTCGCGCTCCTCGCAGACGCGCACGCACGAGCCGGCGACCTCGTGGGCGACCCGGAAGGGGACGCCTTCGCGCACGAGCCACTCGGCGATGTCGGTCGCGAGCGAGAAGCCCTGCGGCGCCAGGGAGGCCATGCGCTCGCCGTGGTAGGTCATCGTCGCCATCATCCCCGCGAAGGCGGGCAGCAGGACCTCGAGGGTGTCGACCGCGTCGAAGACCGGCTCCTTGTCCTCCTGCAGGTCGCGGTTGTAGGCGAGCGGCAGCGCCTTGAGCGTCGTCAGCAGCCCGGCGAGGTCACCGACGAGCCGGCCGGCCTTGCCGCGGGCCAGCTCGGCGACGTCGGGGTTCTTCTTCTGCGGCATGATGCTCGACCCGGTCGAGAAGGCGTCGTCGAGGGTGATGAAGGAGAACTCCTTGGTCGCCCAGAGGATGACCTCCTCCGCGAGCCGGGAGATGTCGACGGCGGTCATCGCCGCGACGAAGCAGAACTCCGCGACGAAGTCGCGCGAGGCCGTGCCGTCGATCGAGTTGTCGATGGACCCGGCGAAGCCGAGGTCCGCCGCGACGGCCTCCGGGTCGAGTCCGAGGGAGGAGCCGGCGAGGGCACCGGAGCCGTAGGGGCTGAGCGAGGTGCGCGCGTCCCAGTCGACCAGGCGCTGGACGTCACGCAGCAGCGCCCAGGCGTGCGCGAGCAGGTGGTGGCTGAGCAGGACCGGCTGCGCGTGCTGCAGGTGGGTGCGCCCGGGCATCGGCACGTCGATGTGGGTGGTGGCCTGGTCGACCAGTGCCTGGACGACCTCGAGCACCAGCCCCGAGACGATCCGTGCGTGGTCGCGCAGGTACATGCGGAAGAGCGTGGCGACCTGGTCGTTGCGTGAGCGGCCGGCCCGCAGGCGCCCGCCCACGTCAGGTCCGGCGCGCTCGATCAGCCCGCGCTCCAGCGCCGTGTGGACGTCCTCGTCGTCCTGGGCCGGGACGAAGGCGCCCGACTCCACGTCGTCCGCCAGCTGCCTCAGGGCCTCCAGCATGGCGTCCCGGGTCGCGTCGTCGAGCAGCCCGGCGCCGTGCAGCACGCGGGTGTGCGCGCGGGACCCTGCGATGTCGTAGGGAGCGAGCCGCCAGTCGAAGTGCGTCGACTTGCTCAGGGCCGCCAGGGCATCGCTCGGCCCCCCGGCGAAACGGCCTCCCCAGAGGCTGACTCGCTCGCTCGGCTGGGCGGTCTGGTCCTGGCTCACGGTGCCTCCTGGCTGTCGGTGCCCTGGGCGTGCCCCAGCAGCGAAGTGGTGAGGGCCGCGCCCTCGTCGGGGCCGGCGGTGATGATCATGATCGTGTCATCCCCCGCGATGGTGCCCAGCACCTCGGGGAGCCGGGCGTGGTCGATGGCCGACGCGAGGTAGCTGGCCGCGCCCGGCGGGGTGCGCACGACGACGAGCTGGGCGCTGGCCCGGGCCGTGACGAGCAGCTCCTCGCACTGCCGGCGGAGGCGGTCGTCGACCTCGGCGTGGGCGACGGCTGCGCGGGGCGTGCGGTCCCCCCCTTCGCCCGGGACGGCGTAGACCAGGTCACGTCCGACCCGCACCTTCTCGGCGCGCAGTTCGAGGAGGTCGCGCGACAGCGTCGCCTGGGTGACCTCGATGCCGTCCGCGGCGAGGAGCGCGAGCAGGTCGGTCTGGCTGCGCACGGCGTGCTCGCGCAGGAGCTCGGTGATCCGCGCCTGCCGCCCGGACCTCGTCGCGGCGATCACGACGAGGCGCGCAGGAGGAAGGTGAGGAGCGCCTTCTGCGCGTGGAGCCTGTTCTCGGCCTCGTCCCAGACGACCGACTGCTCGCCGTCGATGACCTCGGCCTCGATCTCGAGACCGCGGTAGGCGGGCAGGCAGTGCAGCACGATCGCCTCGGCGGCCGCGTGGGCCATGAGGCCACGGGTCACGGCGAAGGGGGCGAAGGGCGACGCCTGGCCGGTGCGATCGCCCTTCTCGCCCTCCATGCCCATGGAGACCCAGGTGTCGGTCGCCACGACGTCGGCGCCGTCCACGGCGGCCACCGGGTCGTCCGTGACGAGCACCGAGCCGCCCTGCTCGGCGGCGATCCGCTCGGCGCGGACGAGGACGTCCGGTGAGGGCTGGTGGGTCGCCGGGGTGCCGATGCGCACGTGCATCCCGGCGAGGGCGCAGGCGAGGAGGTAGCTGTGCGCCATGTTGTTGGCGCCGTCGCCGAGGTAGGCGATCGTGCGTCCGGCAGTGCTCCCCTTGTGCTCACGGATCGTCAGCAGGTCCGCGAGCAGCTGGCACGGGTGGTAGTCGTCGGTGAGGGCGTTGACGACCGGCACGTCGACGTGGTCGGCCATCTCCTGCAGCCGGTCCTGGCCGTGGGTGCGCCACACGATGGCGCTCACCTGGCGCCCGACGACCCGCGCCACGTCCGCGATCGACTCGCGGGTGCCGATCTGGGCGAGGTTGCCGTCGACCGTCATCGGGTAGCCACCGAGCTCGGCGACACCGGTGGCGAAGGAGAGCTGGGTGCGCAGCGTCGGCTTGTCGAAGATGATCGCGACGGCCTGCGGGCCGGCCAGCGGCTGCTCTGCGTGGCGGTCGGCCTTGAGCGCCGCGGCGAGGTCGAGCACCTCGGCCTGCTCGGCGGCCGTCAGGTCGTCGTCGGCGAGGAGGTGGCGGACGGTCATGCGGACTCCTTGGCGGCCTGGTCGAGGAGCGCGGGCAGCGCCTCGACGAAGGTCGCGAGCTGGTCGGTGGTGATGGTGAGCGGCGGCGCCAGGCGCAGGGCGTCCGGCGCCACGGGGTTGACGATGAAGCCGCGGGCGCGGGCGGCCAGGGCCACGGCGGGCGCGATCTCCCGGGTCAGGACGACGGCGCGGAGCAGCCCCGCCCCACGGACCCCGGCGACCAACGGGTGGTCGAGCGCGGCGACCTGCGCGACGAGGGCCTCGCCGACGGCCACGGCGTGCGCCATGAGGTCCTGGGACTCGATGGTGGCGATGACCGCCAGGGCCGCACTGCAGGCGAGCGGGTTGCCGCCGAAGGTGGACCCGTGCTGGCCGGCCGTCAGCAGGCCGGTCACCTCGGGACCGAAGGTGACGAGGCCGCCGATCGGCACTCCCCCGCCAAGCCCCTTGGCGACGGTGATCGCGTCCGGTACGACGCCCTCGAGCTGGTGGGCGAACCACGCCCCGGTGCGGCCGATACCGGTCTGGATCTCGTCCAGGACGAGGAGGGCGCCCACCTCGCGGGTGATCTCGCGGGCGGCGGCGAGGTAGCCGGGCGGGGTGGGGACGACGCCCGCCTCCCCCTGGATCGGCTCGAGGAGGACCATCGCGGTGTCAGGGCCGACGGCGGCGCGCAGGGCGTCGACGTCGCCGGGCGTCACGTGCGTCACCCCGGGGAGCAGTGGCTCGAAGGGGGTCCGGTAGGCCGCCTTGTGGGTGAGGCTCAGCGCGCCGGTGGTCCGCCCGTGGAAGGCACCTCCGGCGGCGACGATCCCCGTGCGGCCGGTGCGGCGCGAGAGCTTGATCGCGGTCTCGACGGCCTCCGACCCGCTGTTGCAGAAGAAGATGCCGGACCCCTCCGGGGCCTGCGCGATGCGCAGGACCGCCTCGGCCGCCTCGATCTGCGCCTGGGTCGTGAAGAAGTTGCTGACGTGCACGGCGGTGCCGGCCTGCTTGGAGATCGCGGCGACGAGCTCCGGGTGGCCGTGGCCGAGGGCGTTGACGGCGATGCCGCCGAGCAGGTCGAGGTAGCGGGTGCCGTCGACGTCCCAGACGTAGGGGCCCTCGCCGTGCGAGAGGACGAGCCCGGGGAGGCCGAAGACCCCGATGTGGCTGGCGCGGTAGCGCTCGAGCAGCTGCTGGTGTGCGGGCGAGACGGTGCTCACGAGGGGCTCCCCTCCCCTTCGTCGTCGGGGGCGGTGGTCGGGTCGTCGGGCAGGATCATCGTCCCGAAGCCCTCCGAGGTGAACAGCTCGAGGAGCATCGAGTGCGGCTGGCGGCCGTCGACGACGTGCGCCTGGGGGACGCCGTGGGTGACCGCGCGGATGCACGCCTCGAGCTTGGGGATCATGCCGGAGTCGACCCGGGCCAGGAGGTCGCGGGCACCGGACGCGCTCAGGTGGGATAGCAACGAGTCGCGGTCCGGCCAGTCGGCGTACACGCCGTCGACGTCGGTGAGGACGACGAGCTTGTGCGCCCGCAGCGCCACGGCCAGGGCCGCGGCGGCGGTGTCGGCGTTGACGTTGAGCACCTGCCCGTCCTCGTCCAGGTCGGGCGCGATCGTCGAGACGACGGGGATCCGTCCGGCGTCGAGGATGTCCAGGACGGCAGCGGGGTCGACCGACTCGACGTCACCGACGAGACCGATGTCGACCATCTCGCCGTCGATCTCGACGCCCCTGCGGCGTCCGCCGAAGAGCCCGGCGTCCTCGCCGGAGAGCCCGACCGCGACGGGGCCGTGCTGGTTGAGCAGCCCGACGAGCTCGCGCCCGACCTGGCCGGTGAGAACCATGCGCACGACGTCCATGACCTCGGGGGTCGTGACGCGCAGCCCCCCCTTGAACTCGCTCTCCAGGCCGAGCCGGTCGAGCATGGCCTGGATCTGCGGGCCTCCGCCGTGCACGACGACGGGGCGCAGCCCGGCGAAGCGCAGGAAGACGATGTCCTCGGCGAAGGCCGCCTTGAGGGCGTCGTCGGTCATGGCGTTGCCGCCGTACTTGATGACGACGAGCGCGTCGCGGAACCGCTCGAGCCAGGGCAGCGCCTCGACGAGGGTGGTGGCCTTGCTCTGGGCGACCCGCAGGGCCGCGGCGTCGATGGCGCCGCGCAGGGTGGATTCAGCAGACATGCCGGTCCGATCAGGTGGAGTAGGCGGAGTTCTCGTGGACGTAGTCGTGCGTGAGGTCGTTGGTCCAGACCGTCACCTCGTCGGTACCGGCGTGCAGGTCCACGAGGACGCGCACGTCCCGGGCCTCGAGGTCGACGAGCGTGCGGTCCTCCCCGACCCCGCCGGCGCGGCAGACCTGGACGCCGTTGATCGAGACGTCGAGCTGCGACGGCTCGAAGGCGGCCGCGGTGGTGCCCACGGCAGCAAGCACCCGGCCCCAGTTGGGGTCCTGGCCGAAGATCGCGCACTTGAAGAGGTTGTTGCGGGCGATGCTGCGCGCGACCTCGAGACCGTCGGCCTCGCTGGCCGCACTGCGCACGACGATCTCGATGTCGTGGGCGGCGCCCTCGGCATCACCGATGAGCTGCCGGGCGAGGTCGGCACAGACCTCGCGGATCGCCTCGGTGAGCTCCTCGCGGGTGGCACCGGCGCCGGAGGCACCGGAGGCCATGGCGAGGACCGTGTCGTTGGTCGACATGCACCCGTCGGAGTCGATGCGGTCGAAGGTCGTGCGCGTCGCCTCGCGCAGCGCGGCGTCGAGGTCGCCGGGGCTCGTCACCGCGTCGGTCGTGACGACGACGAGCATCGTCGCGAGGGCGGGGGCGAGCATGCCCGCGCCCTTGGCCATGCCGCCGACGGACCAGCCGTCGCGGGTGGCGGTCGCGGTCTTCGGGACCGTGTCGGTGGTCATGATGGCCTCGGCCGCGGCGGCTCCCCCTTCGTCCGTGAGGGCGGCGGCCGCCGCGGTGACGCCGGCGGTCAGCCTCTCCATGGGCAGGAGCTCACCGATGAGCCCGGTGCTGCACACGACGACGTCGCCGGCGGCGACCCCGAGGGCCGCCGCGGTGTGCTCGGCGGTGGCGTGGGTGTCCTGGAACCCCTGCGCGCCGGTGCACGCGTTGGCGCCGCCGGAGTTGAGGACGACGGCGTCGGCACGACCGTCGACGACGACCTGCCGCGACCACGTGACGGGTGCCGCCTCGACGCGGTTGGTCGTGAAGACCGCTGCGGCGTGGTGGTCCGGGCCGTCGTTGACGACGACCGCGACGTCGGGTCGTCCGCTCGCCTTGAGGCCAGCGGTCACGCCGGAGGCGCGGAATCCTGCAGGGGTCGTCGTGCTCACGGGGCCACTCCCGTCATCGGCAGCCCGGCGGTCTCGGGGAGACCGAGGGCGAGGTTCATGGACTGCACGGCGGCGCCGGCCGTCCCCTTCGTCAGGTTGTCCTCGGCGGCGATCGCGACGACGCGACCGCTGCGCTCGTCGAGGACCACCTGGACGTGCACGAGGTTGGAGCCGACGACGCTGCCGGTGTGGGGCCACTGCCCCTCCGGCAGCAGGTGGACGAAGGGCTCGTCGGCGTACGCGCTCTCCCACGCGGCGCGGACGGTCGCGGCGTCGACGCCGGGCACCGCGCGGGCGGTCGTCGTGGCGAGGATGCCGCGGGGCATCGGGGCAAGCGTCGGGGTGAAGGAGACGGTGGCGTCCGCGCCCGCGGCGAGGGCGAGGTTGCGCCGGATCTCCGGGGTGTGGCGGTGCCCGCCGCCGACCCCGTACGGGCTCATCGCGCCCATGACCTCGGCGCCGATGAGATGCGGCTTGCTCGAGCGGCCGGCCCCGGAGGTGCCCGAGGCGGCGACGACGACGACGTCGGTGGGCTCGATGACGCCCGCGGCCAGGCCGGGCGCGAGGGCGAGGCTGACCGCCGTCGGGTAGCACCCGGGGACGGCGATGCGGCGGGCCCCGACGAGGTCGTCGCGGTGCTTGCCACCACCGGCTCGGACCAGCTCCGGCAGTCCGTAGGGCCAGGTGCCGGCGAAGGGGGTGTCGTAGTAGTCGGTCCAGTCCTGCTCGTCGTCGAGCCGGAAGTCGGCGCCGCAGTCGAGGACGGTCACGTCCTCGGGCAGCTGCTGCGCGATCGCGGCCGAGTGGCCGTGGGGCAGGGCCAGGAAGACGACGTCGTGCCCGGCGAGGGTCTCGGCGCTCGTGGGCTCCAGCACCCGGTCGGCGAGCGGCTGCAGGTGGGGCGCGAGGTCACCCATGCTCACCCCCGCGTTGCCCGAGGCGGTGAGCGCCCCGATCTCGACCTCTGGGTGCGCGAGCAGGAGCCGGGCGATCTCAGCTCCTGCGTAGCCGCTGGCTCCGGCGATGGCTGCGGTGATCACAGTGCATGAATATACGTTGTGGGTCGATTCCATGCAAGCTGGGGGGCGTCCCAGGATTATCGGGTCACCCGAGAAACCCCCGCTGAGCAAGAGTTTAAAACTCCTGCTCAGCCGATGATTCTCGGGTGACCCGATAATCCTGAGGTCAGCGCGCTCAGCGCTGCTGGGCCCCCGTGGCGCTCGCCGCGGCCGCGACGGCCCTGTCGCGAAGGGAGGAGACCTCCCCGGTCTTGAGCGTGCGGCCCGCGCGGAAGGTCAGCCGGTAGGCCAGGGACTTGCGCCCCTCCCCCACCTGGTCGCCGCGGTAGACGTCGAAGAGCGTGAGCGACTCGAGGTCGTCGCCGGCACCCGAGCGCAGGGCCGAGGCGACGGCGGCTGCCGGGACCCCGTCGTCGACGACGAGCGCGACGTCGGTGTTGGCGACGGGCTGGGTCGAGAGCTGCTCGGGCCGGACCGGCTCGCCGGCGGCCGCGGTGATCGCGTCGAGGTCGAGCTCGGCGGCGACGGTGCGCTCCGGGAGCTCCAGGGCCGAGCAGACCTTGGGGTGCAGCTCGCCCGCGTGGCCGACGACGGTGCCGTCCGGCAGCGAGACAGCGACGCAGCGGCCCGGGTGGAAGGGCGCTTGGTGGGCGGCCTCGACCGTGAGCTCGAGACCGAGGGACGAGCCGACCGCCCGCGACCACCCGACGACATCGGTGGCGTCGGCGGCGCGCGCCGGACCGTGCGGCCCGGCGGGCAGGGTCGCACCCGCCGCGACGATGCCCACGTGCCGCGGCTGCGGCGGGACTCCGTCGGTGATCCGCGTCAGGGTCGCCGCGTCGGGCTTGACGCCCCCCGGGGGCAGCGGCAGCGGCGTGATGCCGCCGGCCGTGACGAGACCGATCTCGTAGAGCGCCACGTCCCGGTGGCCGCGGGAGACATTGCGCCGCAGGGTGTCGAGCAGCGTGTCGAGGATCGAGGTGCGCATGAGCGGCGCCTCGTCCTGCAGCGGGTTGGCCAGTCGCACCGTCTCACGGCGGGCGTCGTCGGCCGCGTAGCCGAGGGCATCGTGCCGCTCCGACGAGGTGAAGGGGTACGACAGCACCTCCACCAGACCGGTCGCCGCGAGCGTGCGCGCGACGACGCGACGGGCGCGCTGGCCGGGCGTCAGGCCACGACCGGCGCTCGCGCGCGGCACGACGGAGGGGATCTGGTCGTAGCCGCGCACCCGCGCGACCTCCTCGACCAGGTCCGGTCCGTCGACGAGGTCGGGGCGCCAGGTGGGGGGCGTGACGAGGAGGGACTCCCCTTCGTCCGTCACGGCGCAGCCGATCGCGGTGAGGGTCGCGAGGACCTCCTCCCGCGGGTACTCGAGGCCGATGTACCGGCTCGGCAGCTGCGGGTCGAAGGTGATCGCCTGCGCCGGCGCGGGCGCGCCCACGTCGGTGGCGGTGGTGTCGGCGACGCCGCCGCCGTGCTCGACGAGCAGGTCGACGGCCAGCTGCGCCGCCGCGGCGGTCACGCCCGGGTCGACGCCGCGCTCGAAGCGCTTGGAGGCCTCGGTCGAGAGCCGGTGGCGTCGCGCGGAGCGGGCGACGGAGACCGGGTCGAAGTGCGCGGCCTCGACGAGCACGTCGGTGGTCGCGTCGTCGACCTCGCTCGAGGCCCCGCCCATCACGCCGGCGATCGCCAGCGGCGTCGTCCCGCCGTCGGTGATCAGCAGGTCCTCGGGCGCGAGCGTGCGCTCGACGTCGTCGAGGGTCGTGAGCACCTCGCCGGCACGGGCACGGCGGACCTCGATGGCCCCGGAGAGCTTGCCGAGGTCGTAGGCGTGCAGCGGCTGACCGAGCAGCATCATCACGTAGTTGGTGACGTCGACCGCGAGCGAGATCGGGCGCATCCCGACCTCGGTCAGCCGGCGCTGCATCCACTCGGGCGAGGCGGCCGTGGCGTCGATGCCCCGCACGGTCCGCGCGACGAACCGGTCGCACCCGGGCACGCCGTCGACCGGGGCGCCGTCGGCGAGACGCACCTCGTAGCCGGGGCCGGTGGCCTCGGCGACGGGCAGCTGTGCCGGGTCGACGAAGGGGGTCCCCTCGGAGAGCGCGTACTCCCGCGCGATCCCGCGCATGGAGAAGCAGTACCCGCGGTCCGGGGTGACGTTGACCTCCACCGTCTCGGCGTCGAGGCCGAGGACGGGGATGAGGTCGTCACCCGGAGACAGACCCGCGACCACGTCGGCGGGCAGCTGCTCGGTGAGCACGATGATGCCGTCGTGGTCCTCGCCCAGACCCAGCTCCAGGGCGGAGCAGATCATGCCGGCGCTCACGTGCCCGTAGGTCTTGCGCGCGGAGATCTCGAAGTTCCCGGGGAGCACACCGCCGGGCAGGATGACCGCGACGAGGTCGCCCGCGTCGAAGTTGT
The DNA here is from genome assembly GCF_001591405.1 of Janibacter terrae NBRC 107853. Lineage (GTDB taxonomy): Bacteria > Actinomycetota > Actinomycetes > Actinomycetales > Dermatophilaceae > Janibacter > Janibacter terrae. The sequence continues at coordinate 300,006 of NZ_BCUV01000003.1, read as the reverse complement.
GCGCGCCGCAGACGATGCCCTGGGGCTCGCCGGAGCCGTTGGCGGACCCGACGTCCACCTGGCACCAGTTGATCGTCTTGCCGTTCTTCTGCTCCTCGGGCGTGCGCTCGAGGACCCGGCCGACGACGAGGGGGCCGGTGACCTCGCCGCCGGAGATCTCCTCCTCCTCGAGGCCGACGCGCACGAGGGACGCGGCGACGTCCGCCCCCTTCGCCTGCGGGTCGACCTCGGTCAGCTCACGGAGCCACTCCACGGGTGCCCGCATCAGATCTCCATCCCGAACGCCGCCGAGAAGCGGACGTCCCCCTCGATGATGTCGCGCATGTCGGCGACGCCGTGGCGCAGCATGAGCGAGCGCTCGATGCCCAGGCCGAAGGCGAAACCGGTGTACTCGTCCGGGTCGATGCCGCTCGCCGCGAGCACTCGACGGTTGACCATGCCGGAGCCGCCGAGCTCGATCCAGCCGGTGCCGCCGCACGTGCGGCAGCCGGAGTCCTCACCGCGGCAGACCCAGCACTGGCAGTCGATCTCGGCGCTGGGCTCGGTGAAGGGGAAGTAGTTGGGGCGCAGGCGGGTGACGATGCCCTCGCCGAAGAGGCCCTGGACGAAGGCGTCGAGCGCCCCGCGCAGGTGCGACATCGTGATGCCCTTGTCGACGACGAGGCCCTCGAACTGGTGGAAGACCGGGGTGTGGGTCGCGTCGAGGTCGTCGGTGCGGAAGACCTTGCCCGGGCACAGGACGTAGATCGGCGGCTCGCGGTCGAGCATCGTGCGGATCTGCACCGGCGAGGTGTGGGTGCGCAGGACGACCCCGGCGTCGGCCGGCTCGACGAAGAAGGTGTCCTGCTCGCCGCGCGCCGGGTGGTCGGGACCGATGTTGAGCGCGTCGAAGGTCAGCCACTCGGACTCGATCTCCGGGCCCTCGGCGATCTCCCAGCCCATGCCGACGAAGATGTCCTCGACCCGCTCGGTCACGAGGCTGATCGGGTGGCGGGCACCGAGGCGCTGGTGCGGGCTCGGCACGGTGAGGTCGAGGGTCTCCTCGACGAGGATCCGCTCGTCGCGCTCGGCCTCGAGCTCGACCTGGCGGGCCGAGAAGGCCGCTCCCACGCGGCCCCTCGCCTGCCCGACGCGCTTGCCGGCCTCGGCCTTGGCGCTCGGCGGCAGGGCGCCGATCTCGCGGTTGGCCAGCGCCAGCGGGCTCTTGTCGCCCTGGTGCTGCCCGCGGATCCGCTTGAGCTCGTCGAGGGTCGTGGCTCCCGCTGCTGCGGCGAGGGCGGCCGCGACGGCCTCCTCGATCACCTGCGGGTCGAGCGCGGCGACCTCGACCGGGTCGTAGTTGGTGTTGGGTCCTGACACGAGGCCCGAGTCTACGGGGGGGCGAAGGGGGTCGCGCGACCCCCTTCCGCCCTTTTCTTGACTGGTTCAAGTATCGGTGCGAGTCTTGGGGACGATGAGCACCATGATCGACACCGACGCCGCGGCAGATCTCCTGCGTGGCCGGTCGCTGCGGGTGACCGCCCCGCGCGTGGCCGTGCTGCGCGAGCTCTCCGCGCGCCCCCACGCCGACGTCGACACGATCGCGCGCAGCACGCGCGAGCGCCTCGGCTCGGTGAGCACCCAGGCCGTCTACGACATCCTCGCGGTGTTGTCCGCCCACGGGCTCGTGCGCAAGTTCGAGCCCGCCGGCCACCCCGCCCGCTTCGAGCTCGAGCTCGGCGACAACCACCACCACCTCGTGTGCCGTTCGTGCAGCACGATGGTCGATGTCGACTGCGCCCCCGGCAAGGCACCCTGCCTCGACGCCGCCGACGACCACGGTTTCGCCATCGACGAGGCCGAGGTCATCTACTGGGGCATCTGCCCCGACTGCGCGACCGCGACGGCACCCCCTGACCAGCACTGCGCCCCACCCCACAGAGAAAGAGGAGCAGCACATGTCCACCACCCCCTCCACCCCGCAGAGCCGCGCGGACGCGCGCGGGACGCTCGACGTCTCCGGGCCCTCGACGCAGCTCAACGGCTCCCCGACGGTCAGCGACCGCAACAGTCTCTCCGTGGGGAGCAACGGCCCCCTCCTGCTCCACGACACCCACCTGGTCGACATGCTCGCGCACTTCAACCGGGAGAACATCCCCGAGCGCAAGCCGCACGCCAAGGGCGCGGGCGCCTTCGGTCACTTCGAGACCACGGCCGACGTCTCGCGGTACACCAAGGCCGCCCTCTTCCAGCCGGGCACGACGACCCGCATGCTCGCGCGCTTCTCGACGGTGGCCGGGGAGCTCGGTTCCCCCGACACGTGGCGTGACGTGCGCGGCTTCGCGCTGCGCTTCTACACCTCCGAGGGCAACTTCGACCTCGTGGGCAACAACACCCCGATCTTCTTCCTGCGCGACCCGCTGAAGTTCCCCAACTTCATCCGCAGCCAGAAGCGCCTGCCCGACAACGGGCTGCGCGACAACACGATGCAGTGGGACTTCTGGACCAACAACCCCGAGTCGGCGCACCAGGTCACCTACCTCATGGGTGACCGTGGCCTGCCGCGCTCGTGGCGCCACATGAACGGCTACGGCAGCCACACCTACATGTGGGTCAACGCCTCGGGCGAGAAGTTCTGGGTCAAGTACCACTTCCACACCCAGCAGGGCGTGCGCGGCATCACGGGCGAGGCGGCCGACCGGATCGCCGGGCAGGACGCGGACTTCCACCGTCGCGACCTCTTCGACGCGATCGCCCGCGGCGAGTCCCCGCAGTGGAAGCTGTCTGTCCAGGTCATGCCCTACGAGGACGCGAAGACCTACCGCTTCAACCCCTTCGACCTGACGAAGACCTGGCCGCACGAGGACTACCCGCTCATCGAGGTCGGCACGATGACCCTCGACGAGAACCCGGTGAACTTCTTCGCGCAGATCGACCAGGCGGCGTTCGCGCCGAGCAACACGGTCCCGGGCATCGGGTACTCCCCCGACAAGATGCTGCTCAGCCGGGTCTTCGCCTACGCGGACGCGCACCGGGCCCGGATCGGCCCGAACTTCCACCAGCTGCCGGTCAACCGCCCCGCGGTCCAGCAGGAGAACCACTACTCCTTCGACGGCCCGATGCGCTACGAGCACTCGGGTGCCGCGCCGACCTACCACCCCAACAGCTTCGGCAGGCCGGTCGCGGACTTCGAGGGACCGGTCGACGACGGGTGGGAGGTCGACGGCGCGATCGTGCGCTCGGCCTACCAGCTGCACCCGGAGGACGACGACTTCGGTCAGCCGGGCACGCTCGTGCGCGAGGTCTTCGACGACGCCCAGCGGGACCGTCTCGTCGACACGGTCGTCGGCTCGCTCGCCGGCGTCGAGGACCCGGTCCTCTCGCGGGTCTTCGAGTACTGGACCAACATCGACGCCACGATCGGTCAGCGGGTCCGGGACGGCAAGGCCGCCGCGGACGAGGCGCCGGTCGACCCGGGCGAGGTCCTCGGTGGTCAGGAGACGCACGCGGTCTCCTGATGCCATGGCACGGCGAAGGGGGTGGACCGGCCGGTCCACCCCCTTCGTCGTCGCGTGCCGGGGTCGTGCTCAGGCGCGCTGCTGGCGCGCCGAGGCGTAGAGGCAGATCGTGCTCGCCATGGCGAGGTTGAGCGACTCGGCATGGCCGTGGATCGGGACCCGGACCACCTCGTCGCACGCGGCGAGGGTGGCGTCCTCGAGGCCCCAGGCCTCGTTGCCCATGACCCACACGTGGGGACCGGTGAGGTCGCAGTCGTCCATGGTCCGCTCGCCCGCGCCGTCGGCGGCGAGGCGGGTGATCCCGGCGTCGCCGAGGGCGGTGAGGGTCTCCGAGATGTCGAGGCCCGTGACCACCGGCAGGTGGAAGAGCGAACCCGCCGTCGAGCGCACCACCTTGGGCGAGGTGACGTCGACCGAGGCATCGCTGACGAGGACGGCGTCGGCGCCGGCCGCGTCGGCGCCGCGGATGACGGTGCCGAGGTTGCCGGGGTCGCGCACGTGGGCGAGCAGCACGAGGAGGCGGGGCGAGCTCGCGAGGACCGAGGCGAGGTCGCTCGGGGCCCACTCGACGACGGCCGCCGTGCCCTGCGGGGTGTCGGCGTCGCACATCGCGGCGAGGACCTCCTCGCTCGTCTCGTGGACGAAGACCCCCTGCTCGCGGGCCGGCTCGACGAACTCGGCGTACCGCTGCGCCGCCTCGGTCGTGGCGTACAGGTCGACGATCCGCTCGGGGGCGAAGCTCACGGCCTCGCGGACACCCTGCGGTCCCTCGACGAGGATCCGGCCGGTCCGCCGACGCACAGGACGCCGGGAGAGTCCGCGCACCGACGCCACCCGCTCCGAGGAGGGATTGGTCAGGGGCGGACGCTCCCGGCGTCCGGTGTGGTCGCTCAGGCCGAGGCCTTGGCGTCGCTCGTCGCCGGCACGTTCGCCTTGGCGACCTCGACGAGCGCGGCGAACGCGGCCTCGTCGTTGACGGCGAGCTCGGCGAGCATGCGGCGGTCGACCTCGACCTCCGCGGCGCGCAGACCCTGGATGAACCGGTTGTAGGTCATGCCGTTGGCGCGGGCGCCGGCGTTGATGCGCTGGATCCACAGGCGACGGAAGTCACCCTTCTTGGCCCGGCGGTCCCGGTAGCTGTAACCGAGACTGTGGGTGACCTGCTCCTTCGCCTTGCGGTAGAGGCGGGACCGCTGGCCCCGGTAACCGCTGGCGCGCTCGAGGACGACCCGACGCTTCTTGTGGGCGTTGACCGCCCGCTTCACGCGTGCCACGTGAGTACTCCTTCAGTCAGTGTGTGTGCAAGGTGCTCAGGTCAGCGACCGAGCAGCTTCTTGATCTTCTTCACGTCGGCCTTGGAGACCTCGACGTCGCTCGCGAGACGACGCGCGTGCTGCGGGCTCTTCTCGTGGAACTTGTGGACGTGGTTGGCGCGCTCACGCATGATCTTGCCCGAGCCGGTGACCCGGAAGCGCTTCTTGGCACCGGAGTGCGTCTTGTTCTTCGGCATGGCGCCGATCTCCTTGTCGTTGCTGTGCTGGTCTGGTGCCGGATCAGGACTCGGCCGGGGCCTCGGTGCTGCCCTCGACCGCGGCCGGGGCCGCGGTGGGCTCCTCCGCCGGTGCCGGGGACTCGGAGGTCCGCTGCTCCGGGGCGTTGGCCTCGGCGGCCACCTTCTCCTCGTCCTTCTTGCGCCGCGCCTCGGCGCGGGCCTCGGACTTCTTGCGCGTCGGGGCAAGCACCATGATCATGTTGCGCCCGTCCTGCTTGGGCGCCGACTCGACGGTGCCGAGCTCGATGACGTCCTCGGCCAGGCGCTGCAGGAGCCGGAAGCCCAGCTCGGGACGCGACTGCTCACGCCCGCGGAACATGATCGTCACCTTGACCTTGTCGCCGGCGCCCAGGAAGCGCTCGACGTGGCCCTTCTTGGTGCCGTAGTCGTGGCTGTCGATCTTCGGTCGGAGCTTGATCTCCTTGATGACCGTGTTGACCTGGTTCTTGCGCGCGTCGCGCGCCTTCATCGCGGCTTCGTACTTGTACTTGCCGAAGTCCATGAGCTTGGCGACCGGGGGCTTGGCCATCGGAGCGACCTCGACGAGGTCGAGGTCTGCCTCGGCAGCGAGACGCAGGGCGTCCTCCACGCGGACGATGCCGACCTGCTCCCCGTTGGGGCCGACCAACCGCACCTCCGGGACGCGGATACGGTCATTGATGCGAGGTTCGCTGATGTGCTGCTCCTTAGCTCGGTGTCCTGCGTACCGACGAAGAAAGGCTCCTCGCCGATCGCGAGGAGCCTCACCAGAGCACGACGACGATGCCGGACGGAGGGTGCCTGGGCACCCGGCGGATCCGGACCGCGTCGAGACCTGAGACCCGGCAACCAGCTGGTTGTCGCGGGTGGAAGCGAGGCTCCTCTTGCGTCACCACCACGAAGATGGTGACCGGTCGGAGACAACAGTAGCAGCGACCCCCGCGCGAGCCGAAATCGCCGCCCGTCGACTCAGGAGACGGTGAAGGAGAGCCCGTCGACGCGCGCCCGGAGCTCACCGTCGGTGGCCAGCTCCTCGGCGATCGCCGTCACGAGCTCCTCGACCGCGGCCGCGTCGAGGCCGGGGACGAGCGTGAGACCGATCTGCAGGATCCCCTGCCCGTCGGGCACCCCCTCGGCGAGCGTGTGGCCGATGACCTGCTCGACCCCGGCGCAGACCCGCTCCACCGACCGCGCGACGAAGGGGTCCTCGTGCGCTGGCAGCCACGGCCGCTGCTGGGCGAGCGCCCAGACCATGGACGCCCGGACCTCGAAGGCGTGCTCGCTCGCGCAGTCGAGCACGATGAGGTCGGCCTGCTCGCTCACCGCGGCCTGCGCGGCGCGAGCGGCCTTGACCGGCACGGGACGCACGGACGCGTCGAAGGCCGCGAGAGCGGCCATCGAGGAGAAGACGGGCAGCGCGGTGCGTCCGTCGGGGTGCTCGAGGAGGACGACAGCCATGTCGGCCTCCTTGTCAGCGGTGTGGCCGGCCTCGGTCTGCGTGGTCTCCGCCGCGACCGCAGCCACCGGCACGAGCAGCCGCGCGCGCGCGAGGTGCTCGAGCACGTCGGTCTCCGCGCCGGTGGTGAGGGCGCGCAGCAGCGCCGGGTCGGCCTCGCCGGAGTCACCGGCGAAGCCGCCGGCGGGCAGCTCGCGCCCCTGCCAGGGCACACCGGCGGAGTCGGTGGGCCCGCTCACGGCCGCCCGGCCGCGTCGAGGGCCTCAGTCAGGGTGACGCTGCCCTTGTAGAGAGCCGAGCCGATGATCGCGCCCTCGACGCCCTCGGGGACGAGGTCGCGCAGGGCGACGACGTCGTCCACGGTCGTGACGCCGCCGCTCGCGACGACCTTGGCGTCGGTGGCGGCGGCGACCTCGCGCAGCAGCTGCACGTTGGGACCGGCGAGCATGCCGTCCTTGGCGACGTCGGTGACGACGTAGCGGACGCAGCCCTCGGCGTCCAGGCGCGCGAGGGTCTCCCACAGGTCGCCGCCCTCCTGGGTCCACCCGCGGGCGGCGAGCGTCGCGCCCCGCACGTCGAGGCCGACGGCGATGCGCTCGCCGTGCTCGGCGATGGCCCGGGCGGTCCACTCGGGGTTCTCCAGGGCGGCGGTGCCGACGTTGACCCGGGCGCAGCCCGAGGCGAGCGCGGCGGCCAGCGACTCCTCGTCGCGGATGCCTCCGCTCAGCTCGACCTTGAGGTCGAGGCGTCCGACGATGTCGGCGAGGAGCTCACGGTTGCTCCCTTCGCCGAAGGCCGCGTCGAGGTCGACCAGGTGGATCCACTCGGCGCCCTGCTCCTGCCAGGCCTGCGCGGCCTCGAGCGGGTCACCGAAGTCCCACCCCGACCCGGCGACGCCTTGCTGGAGCTGGACGGCGCGGCCGCCCCGTACGTCGACGGCGGGAAGGAGCTCCAGCCGGGGCCGGTCGGTCGTGGTCACAGTGACATCACCCAGTTCTTGAGGAGGTGCAGTCCCGCATCCCCGGACTTCTCGGGGTGGAACTGCGTGGCGGACAACGGACCGTTCTCGACGGCCGCGACGAAGGGGGACCCGTGCTCGCTCCACGTGACGAGCGGCGTGGCGGCGACGAGCGCCCCCGGCGCGGTCGGCAGGTCCCAGGTGGCCACCCCGTAGGAGTGGACGAAGTAGAAGCGCTCGTCCTCCACGCCCGCGAGCAGGCGCGTGCCCTCGGGCGCGGTGACGGTCGACCAGCCCATGTGGGGCACGACGGGGGCGGACAGCCGGGAGACGGTGCCGGGCCACTGGTGCAGGCCCTCCTGCTCCGGCTGGGCCGCGCTCGGCTCGCCGGACCCCTCGAACATCACCTGCATGCCGACGCAGACCCCGAGGACGGGGCGGCCGCCGGCGAGACGGGTGTCGACGAGCGAGGGGCCGTCGACGGCCCGCAGCCCGGCCATGCAGGCGTGGAAGTTGCCGACGCCCGGCACGAGCAGCCCGTCGGCGGCGAGCACGGCGGACCGGTCGGCGGTCAGCTCGACGTCCGCGCCCACGTGGGTGAGCGCCCGGACGGCGGAGTGGATGTTGCCGGAGCCGTAGTCGAGAACGACGACACGGGGTTGGCTGCTCATTGGTGCACGTCCTTGACGACGGACTCGAAGGTGGACACGGCGCGCTCGTCGGGCGCGATGACGGGACCGAGCGCCGTGTCGGAGCCGTCGAGGAGACGGGCCCCCGGCAGACCGAGGACGGTCATCGCCTCGTCGAGCCACTCCAGGTGGGTGAGGTCGGTACGCCGCCAGAGGGCGCGGATCTCGCGGATCGGCACCAGGCGTGCGCCGGAGCCGGCCGAGAGCGCGCGGTGCAGGTCCTCGGGGGCGAGCGGCGGCAGCTGCGGTCCGCGGACGATCTCGCGGTCCGGGGCCCGCAGCGCCCACCGGATCGGCGAGCGGCCGGGGGCACGGGCCGTGACGACGGCCGTGTCACCGATCCTGAAGAAGCCGATGGCCGGTGCGAGCCGGGCGCCGGTGTGCCGGGCGGCGAGCACGGTGAGTGCGTCGTCGTAGGGAGCGGCGGTCACCGTCGCCGAGGTCGCGGGCACGACGATCGACCACGTGGGGTGCTCGACGACGTGGCAGGGCACGACGCCGCCCCGCACCCAGTCCACGGCGGCCGCGGACGACGCGGAGAGGAGGACCACTCCCCTGTCGGGCTCGGTCATCTCATCCCTACAGCGCGCCCTTGGCGCTCGGGATGCCGCTCACCCGGGGGTCGGGGGCAACCGCCGCGCGCAGTGCGCGGGCGAGCGCCTTGAACTGCGCCTCGACGATGTGGTGCGGGTCGCGCCCGGCGAGCACCCGCACGTGCAGGGCGATGCCGGCGTTGTAGGCGAAGGACTCCAGCACGTGGCGGGTGAGCGAGCCGACGAAGTTGCCGCCGATGACGACGTGCTCCTGGCCGGCGGGCTCACCGGTGTGGACGACGTACGGCCGCCCGGCCACGTCGACGACCGCGTGGACGAGCGCCTCGTCGAGCGGGACGGTCGCGTCGCCGAAGCGGCTGATGCCGCTCTTGTCGCCGAGCGCCTGGCGGACCGCCTGGCCGAGGACGATCGCGACGTCCTCGACGGTGTGGTGGGCGTCGACGTCGACATCGCCCTCGGCGGCGATCGTCAGGTCGATGAGGCTGTGCTTGGCCAGCGACAGGAGCATGTGGTCGTAGAAGCGCACACCCGTCGACACCTGGCCCGCGCCGGTGCCGTCGAGGTCGACGCTCACCTCGACCCGGCTCTCCGAGGTGCCGCGGGTCACCGTCGCGGTACGGGGAGCGGTGCTGCTCACGGGGTCTCCTTGGTGGTGGCGTGCGTGGGGACGAGCTCGGCGAGCGCGGTCAGGAACCGGGTCGTCTCCTCCGGCGTGCCGGCGGTGACGCGCAGGTGGTGCGGGATCCCGACGTCCCGGACGAGCACGCCCCGGTCCAGCAGAGCCTGCCACGTCGCCGCGGCGTCGGCGAGGCCGCCGAAGAGGACGAAGTTGGCATCGCTCGGCACGGGCCGCAGGCCGAGGGCCGTGAGCTCGGTGACGAGCCGGTCACGCTGGTCCTTGATGGCCTCGACCGTCTCCAGGAGCCGGTCCGCGTGCTCGAGCGCGACGCGGGCGATCGTCTGCGTCGGCGCCGAGAGGTGGTACGGCAGTCGCACGAGGCGCAGGGCGTCGATGACCTCGGGGTCGGCGGCGAGGTAGCCCAGCCGTCCACCTGCGAGGGCGAAGGCCTTGCTCATCGTGCGCGTCACGACGAGGCGCGGGTGCCGCTCGAGGAGCGAGAGCGCGGTGGGCGTCCCGGGACGGGCGAACTCCGCGTACGCCTCGTCGACGACGACGATCGCCCGCGGCGCGGCCTCGAGCATCGCCTGGACCACGTCGAAGGGCAGGGCGGTGCCGGTCGGGTTGTTGGGCGAGCAGAGGAAGACGAGGTGCGGGTCGACCCCCTTCGCCTGCTCGATCGCGGACTCGACGGTGAGGTCGAAGCTGGCCCGGTCACGCTGCCCGTCGACCCACGTCGTGCCGAGCGTCTCGGCGATGATCGGGTGCATCGAGTACGCGGGGGTGAAGCCGAGCGCGGTCCGCTCCGGCCCGCCGAAGGCCTGGACGAGGTGCGAGAGGACCTCGTTGGACCCGTTGCCGGCCCACAGCTGCTCGGGGCGGATGGAGACCCCGCTGCGGTCGTGCAGGTAGTCACCGAGCGCCTTGCGCAGCGCGGTGAACTCGCGGTCCGGGTACCGGTTGAGCGTCCCGAGCTCGTCCGCGAGCTCCGCGAGGATGGCCTCGACGACCTCGGGGGGCACCGGGTAGGAGGACTCGTTGGTGTTGAGCTGCACGTCGACGTCCAGCTGCGGCGCACCGTAGGGGGTGCGGCCGCGCAGCCCGGGGCGCAGCAGCTCGCTGATCTCGCTCATCGCCGGACCTCGCCCGTGCGCGCGGTGACGGCCTCGCCGTGGGCGGGCAGGTCCTCGGCCTCGGCCAGGGCCACGACGTGCGGGGCGACCTCGGCGAGGGCCTGCGCCGAGTACTCGACGACGTGGATGCCCCGGAGGAAGGACTGCACGGACAGGCCGCTGCTGTGGGCGGCGCTGCCGCCGGTGGGCAGGACGTGGTTGGACCCGGCGACGTAGTCCCCGAGGCTCACCGGCGAGTGCGTACCGACGAAGATCGCCCCTGCGTTGCGCACGCGCGCCGCGACCTGCGGCGCGTCCGCCGTGATGACCTCGAGGTGCTCGGCGGCGTAGGCGTCGACGACCCGCAGGCCGGCATCGACGTCGTCGACGAGGACGATCGCGGACTGGCGCCCGGTGAGGGCCTCGCCGACGCGCTCGCTGTGCTTGGTCGCGGCCGCGCGCCGCTCGACGGCAGCGGTGACGGCGTCGGCGAGCTCGGTGGAGTCGGTGACCAGGACGGAACCGGCGAGCGGGTCGTGCTCGGCCTGGCTGATGAGGTCGGCCGCGACGTGCTCGGGGTCGGCGCTCGCGTCGGCGAGCACGGCGATCTCGGTCGGCCCGGCCTCGGCGTCGATGCCGATGAGGCCCTTGAGCAGCCGCTTGGCCGCGGCGACGTAGATGTTGCCCGGGCCGGTGACGAGGCTGACGGGGGCGCACTCGTCGGCACCGTCGGTGAACCCGTGGGCGAAGCCGGCGACCGCCTGGGCCCCACCCATCGCCCACACCTCGTCGACGCCGAGCAGCGCGCACGCCGCGAGGATCGTCGGGTGCGGGTAGCCGGCGAAGACGCCGGTGTTCTCGCGCTGGGGCGGGCTGGCGACGGCGAGCGACCCGACTCCGGCGATCTGGGCGGGCACGACGTTCATGACGACGGACGAGGGGTAGACCGCCCGGCCACCGGGCACGTACAGGCCGACCCGCTCGACCGGGACCCAGCGCTCGGTGACGGTCCCCCCGGGCGCGAGCGTGGTCGTGGTGTCGGTGCGACGCTGGTCGGCGTGGACCGCACGGGCGCGCTCGATGGCCAGCTCCAGGGCGGCCCGCACGTCGGCGTCGAGGACCTCCACGGCGGCCTCGAGGACCTGCGCCGGCACGCGGAGGGCGGTCGGCCGCACCCCGTCGAAGCGCTCGGCGAGGTCGTAGAGCGCCTCGGCGCCCCGGTCATGGACGTCGTCGCAGATCGGTCGCACCGCGTCGAGCGCGGCCTCGACGTCGTACTCGGCGCGCGGCAGGGCTGCCCGCAGCTGCCGGGCCCCGAGGGGCTGGGAACGCAGGTCGATCGTGGCGAGCATGGGACAAGTCTAGGTTCGTCCACCGGACGGCCCGTCCGGTGTCCACCGCTCGGGGTCACCCGACGCCCGCCGCACCACCCCGAGAGCAGCAGGCGCTCACTCCTCGCCGTAGAAGATCCGGTCGACGACCTGGCGCGCGTGGCGGGCGGTGCGGCGGTAGGACTCGGCGAGCGCCAGCCCCGACTGCGGCTCCATCCCGACGATGCGCCCCACGCCGTCCGCCTCGCGCAGGTTGGACGGGACGGAGTCGACCGCGCGACCGCGGAAGAGCATGCCGGCGTTGCGCAGCAGGGAGGCCATGCACCACGCCTGGCGCAGCACCTCGGCGTCCTCGGCGGTGACCAGCCCCGCCTCGACCGCCGCCGTGAGTGCGGGCAGGGTCCGGGTCGTGCGCAGGCCCTCGTGCTCGTGGGCGTGCTCCATCTGCAGCAGCTGCACGGTCCACTCGACGTCGGAGAGACCGCCCATCCCGAGCTTGAAGTGCGCCTTGCGGTCGGCGCCGCGGGGCAGCCGCTCGGCCTCCATCCGGGCCTTGAGCCGGCGGACCTCGCGGATCTGCGTGGCGTCGAGCCCGTCGTCGGACCAGCGCAGCGGGTCGATGAGGGCGATGAACCGCTCCCCCAGCCCCGGGTCCCCGGCGACCGGTCGGGCCCGCAGGAGCGCCTGCGCCTCCCAGGTCTGGGACCACCGCGCGTAGTAGGTCGCGTACGACGCCAGGGTGCGCACCATCGGCCCGCTCTTGCCCTCGGGGCGCAGGTCCGCGTCGAGGCCGAGCGGCGGGTCGGAGCCCTGCGCCCCGAGCAGCCGACGCATCTCCCCCACGACCGCGAGCGCGGCCTCCTGGGCGTCCTGGTCGGCGACCCCGTCGTGCGGGTCGTGCACGTAGAGCACGTCGGCGTCCGAGGAGTAGCCGATCTCCCTGCCCCCGAGGCGCCCCATCCCGATGATGAGCAGGTCCGTGCCCAGCGGCCGGCCCAGGTCGGCCTCGACGGAGCGGACGACGACCTCGAGGGATGCCTCGATCGTCGCCTCGCTGAGGTCGGTGAGGGCCTGCCCGACCTGCTCCAGGCTCACCGTGTCCTGCAGGTCCGCGACGGCGACGCGGAAGATCTCGGCGCGGCGGATGGCACGGATCGCAGAGACCGCCGCGTCGGCGTCGTCGCGGCGGCCGGCCGCCGCCCGCATGCGGCGCAGGATCTCGTCCCTGCCGCGGGGGCGCAGCCCGTCCCCGTCGCCGAGCATCTGGACGGCCTCGGGGCTCGCCAGCAGCAGGTCGCCAGCGAACCGGCTGGCCCCGAGGGTGTGGGCGAGGACCTGGGCGGCCTCCCCTTCGTCCCGCAGCAGCCGGAGGTACCAGTGCGTGGAGCCGAGCGCCTCGCTCACCTTGCGGAAGGCGAGGAGGCCGGCGTCCGGGTCGGCCATCTCCGCGAACCACTCGAGCATCACGGGCAGGAGCTGGCGCTGGATCGCGGCCGTGCGGTTGACCCCGTCGGTGAGCACCTCGAGGTGGCGCAGCGCGCCGGCGGGGTCGCGGTAGCCGAGGGCGCCGAGCCGCGTGCGGGCCGCGTCGGGCGTGAGACGGGCCTCGTCGGGGCTGAGCCGCGCGACGGCGGACAGCAGCGGCCGGTAGAAGAGCTGCTGGTGGAGCCGGCGCACCTCCCGGGAACGCTCGGTGCGCAGGGCGACGACCTGCTTGTCCGGCTGGTCGAAGAGGCGCATGGCGCGGCCCAGGCGCCGCAGGTCCTGCTCGGACGTGGGCATGAGGTGCGTGCGGCGCAGCCGGTGCAGCTGGATCCGGTGCTCCAGGGTGCGCAGCACCCGGTAGGCCTCGCCGAGGACCTGCGCGTCGCGGCGACCGATGTAGCCGCCGGTGGACAGCGCCGCGAGCGCGTCGAGGGTCGTGCCCGAGTGCAGCGTCTCGTCGGTGCGTCCGTGGACGAGCTGGAGCAGCTGCACGGAGAACTCGACGTCGCGCAGCCCCCCGGGACCGAGCTTGAGCTGGCGCGCGGCCTCGGCGGCGGGGATGTGCTCCTCGACGCGGCGGCGCATGGCCTGGACGTCGTCGACGAAGTCCTCCCGGGAGGCGGCCTCCCAGACGAGCGGCCGCACGGCGTCGAGGTACTCGGCACCGAGGCCGGCGTCGCCCGCGAGGTGGCGCGCCTTGAGCAGGGCCTGGAACTCCCAGGTCTTGGCCCAGCGCTCGTAGTACGTGCGGTGGCTGGCGACGGTGCGCACGAGCGGGCCCTGCTTCCCCTCGGGCCGCAGGGCCGCGTCGACCGGCCACAGGCTGCCGTGCGCGGTGGCGTCGGCGCAGGCGTGCATCGTGCGCGTCGCGATCTTGGTCGCCACCTCGAGGGCGGCGGCCTCGTCGGCGCCCTCGACGGGCTCGGCGACGAAGATGACGTCGACGTCGGAGATGTAGTTGAGCTCCCGTCCCCCGGCCTTGCCCATGCCGATGACGGCGAAGCGGCAGGTCTGGCCGGCCTCCCCGAGCTCGTCGATCGCGATCCGCACCGCACCCTCGAGCGCCGCCCCGGCGAGGTCGGCCAGGGCAGCGGCGACCGTCGGCAGGTGGGCCAGGGGGTCCTCCGAGGTCACGTCGCAGGCCGCGATGCCGAGCAGCTGCCTCCGGTAGCCGACGCGCAGGGCGTCCTGGGGTTCGAGGTCCCCGTGCGCGGCGATCTCGCCGAGCAGCGCGTCGGTCCGCTCCTCGGGGGTCATCTCGTGCGCCTCGACGGCGTCGCGCCACTGCTCGGGGTGGGCCACGAGGTGGTCGACGAGCGCGCTCGAGATCCCGAGGGCGCCGATGACGCGGAGCCGGGCGGCCTCGTCGGAGCGAAGGGCGGCGGCCAGGGCGTCGGTCTCGGGACCTGCTGCCTCGAGGAGCCGGACGAGACCGAGCAGGGCCGCGTCGGGGTCGGCGGCGCGACCGAGGGCGGCGAGCAGCGGCTCCCGGGCGGCGACGAGCGGCTCGAGCGCCGGGTCGGACAGCAGCGTCTCCGCGCGCGCCGTGTCGTTGAAGCCCCGTCGGGCGAGCCCCGGGACCGCGCGGCGTGGTGGCGTCACGAGGTCACAGCCTGGGCAGCAGGCGCTCGAGCTCGAAGGGGGTGACCTGGTTGCGGTAGTCGTCCCACTCCTGGCGCTTGTTGCGCAGGAAGAAGTCGAAGACGTGCTCGCCGAGGGTCTCGGCGACCAGCTCGCTCTCCTCCATGGCCTCGATCGCCTCGGCCAGGCTCGCCGGCAGCGGCTTGATCCCCATGGCGCGACGTTCGCGGTCGGTGAGGCCCCAGACGTCGTCCTCGGCCTCGGGCGGGAGCTCGTAGCCCTCCTCGATGCCCTTGAGGCCGGCCGAGAGCATCACGGCGAAGGCGAGGTAGGGATTGCACGCGGAGTCGAGGCTGCGGACCTCGACCCGGCTGCTGTTGCCCTTGTTGGGCTTGTACATCGGCACCCGGACCATCGCGGAGCGGTTGTTGTGGCCCCAGGTGAGGTGCGCGGGGGCCTCACCACCGCCCCACAGCCGCTTGTAGCTGTTGACCCACTGGTTGGTGATGGCGGTGTACTCGCGGCCGTGGTGCAGCAGCCCGGCGATGAACTGTCGGCCGACCTTGCTCAGCTGGTACGGCGCTCCGGGCTCGTAGAAGGCGTTGGTGTCGCCCTCGAAGAGCGACATGTGCGTGTGCATGCCGCTGCCGGGGTGCTCGGCGAAGACCTTGGGCATGAAGGTCGCGTAGACGCCCTGCTCGAGCGCGACCTCCTTGACCACCGTGCGGAAGGTCATGATGTTGTCCGCGGTGGACAGCGCGTCGGCGTAGCGCAGGTCGATCTCGTTCTGCCCCGGTGCGCCCTCGTGGTGGCTGAACTCCACGGAGATGCCGACCGACTCGAGCATCGTGATCGCCGCCCGGCGGAAGTCGTGCGCCTCGCCCTTGGGCACGTGGTCGAAGTAGCCGGCGTCGTCGACCGGCTCCGGCCGCGCGCCCTTGGGGGTGCCCTGGTGCAGGAGGAAGAACTCGATCTCTGGGTGGGTGTAGAAGGTGAAGCCCATGTCGGCGGCCTTGTCGAGCGCCCGGCGCAGGACGTAGCGGGCGTCGGCGAGCGCCGCCGAGCCGTCTGGCAGCTGGATGTCGCAGAACATCCGGGCAGTGCCCGGGTGCTCACCACGCCACGGGAGCACCTGGAAGGTCGAGGGGTCGGGGCGCGCGAGCATGTCGGCCTCGTAGACCCTGGTGAAGCCCTCGATGGCCGACCCGTCGAACCCGATCCCCTCGGCGAAGGCACCCTCGAGCTCGGCCGGCGCGATCGCGACCGACTTCAGCGTGCCGAGCACGTCCGTGAACCAGAGCCGGACGAACCGGATGTCGCGTTCCTCGATGGTGCGGAGGACGAACTCCTGCTGACGATCCATGGGCCCATCCTGCCCCACGGGCGGCGTCAGCTCACCCAGGCCCAGCGCAGGACACGGAAGTCGATGTCGGCGGTGCCCTCGGCCTCGACGAAGACCTCGACGGCGTCGGCGCCCTCGACCCGCGACCCCGGGACCCGTCGCAGGTACGTCCCGCCGCGTCCGGGGGCGATGAGGAAGGTGGGCGAGTCCATCCTCGGCCGGGCCTCGCCGGGACGCCACACCCACTTGCCGACCGCCTCCCCCTCGCGCGACCACACGACCCGCAGGGCCCGGACGGCCTCCGGGTCCTCGAGGTGGACCTCCAGGCGCGCCCCCTTCGTCCCCTCGGGCACGGCGAAGGCGACCCCGGCGTACGCCGCCCAGCCCTTGCCCGGTCCGCGGGTCGGGCTCTCGTTGCCGGCCCTGACCCGCAGGCCCCGCAGCGGCAGGTCGGGGTCGTCACCACTACCCGGGCACGGCTCCACCGTGGGGTCGGCGACGCGCTTGACCCACTGGGCCTCGACGCGCTCGAGGTCCTTGACGACGACATTGGCCATCGACCTGAACGGCGGCTCGAGGAAGCGCTCGGGCTCCACCGGCGCGGTCGCCTCGAGCACGCGGGCGGCCCGCGGCGAGGGCGCCGTGCTCGTGGAGGCCAGGACGACCGCCCACGTGTCGTGGAGGACCTCGACGTGGTGCGCCACCAGGCCGGCGGGCGCGAGCATGTCGTGGATGCGCGCGGCGCCGAAGACCTGCGTGTGCCCCCAGACCCCTTCGAGGCGACCGACGAGGGGGATGGAGAACAGCAGGTCCGTGCCCTCGGGCAGGGCCCGGGCGAGCGTCGCGAGCGCCTCCTCCGGCTCGGGCACGTGCTCGATCACCTCGCAGCACACGAGGAGGGTCGCGTCGACGGCCTCGAGGTCCTGCCGGGTCACCGTGTAGAGGTCCTGCTCGGCGACCTCGGCGACGTCCGCGAAGCCGTTGGCCTCGAGCGTCTGGGTCGTCTTGCGCACGCTGTACCGCGAGAGGTCGACGCCCCGGTACCGCTCGATCCCCCCGTCGCGCAGCATCATCGTCGCGAGGAAGCCGTGACCGATGCCGACCTCGAAGACCCGCTCGCCGGCACCGATGAAGTCCAGGACTCGGCGGTAGCGCGTCACGTTGGCCTCGGACTCGTACATCTGGACGATGCCCGGCGGGATCGTGCCCGGCTCCGGCGAGCGGAACCACTCCCGCGCGCGGTCGACGTCGGCGCCCAGCGTCGCGGAGCGGAACCGTCGGGTGCGCGCCGGGCCGAGCCGCTCCACGAGGTCGATGTCGGCCCATCCCCTCGCGACGAGGGCGCGCTCCACGGGAGAGTCGGGCAGGAGGTGGTCAGCGGTCTGCGTCACGTCGAAGGTCCTCTCCCAGCGGTCCCGGCTCCCGTCCGGCGGGGCCTTCGCCCACAGTATCCGGCGGAGTGGGGGGCCTGTGCGGGCACGCGCCGCGGGCCCGCCCGCCCCCGGTGAAGGGGGGACGGACGGGCCCGTGTGCGTCAGGCCGACGGCCTCACTCGCCGGCGCGGACGTCGAGCTTCATCTCGTCGCCGTGCTGCGCCTTGACCGTGATCCTCGTGCCGGACCCGGCGACCTTGGTCGAGCTCCACGGGTTGTCCGCGGACCAGTAGCGGTCCGGGTCGGAGTCGTCGAAGGTCGCGATGCCCTTGCTCGACGGCACCGTCTCGGCGATGCCGTTGTTGTGGAAGGTCACCGCGTCGGTGCGCTGCTTGCCGAAGGTGGCGTCGAAGGGCTGACGGCGGTTGCCGAGCAGCCGGCCGTTCTCGAAGGTGACCGGCGCCGGGCGGGCGTCGACCGGGAGGGCCAGCCCACCCCCGGGGTGGGAGCTGGTGTTGTTGTCCTTGTACTCGCCGTTGGCGAACCAGACGAGCAGACCGTCCTGGTAGGGGAACCGCTCGACCCAGTCCGGCCGGGTGGAGGCCCAGCCGAAGTTGTACGGACCGGTCTTGAGGTTCTCGTCGTAGCCGGAGTACACGCGGTTCTCCGCCAGGTAGTAGTCCTGGACGGCCTCGGTGGTCGACCCCGTCATCCGGGTGAACCCGTCGGCGGTCCAGCCGTTGTCACCCGACTCGACGTCGTCGGTGAGGACGGCCCGGCCGTCGACCGTGATGGTGATGTCGTCGATGAAGGCGCCGGTCTTGGCGAGTCCACCGTCGGTCTGGTAGCGCCAGCGGAAGAGGACCTTGTCGCCCGCGTAGGCAGTGAGGTCCGTGGTCTCTGCGTGCCAGGTCATGTTTTCGGTGTCGTCGGCCGCGAGCTCGGTCCACGTCGAGCCGCCGTCGGTGCTCACCTCGGTGTAGAGGAAGTCGTAGCCGGTCTCGATGTCGGTGGCCATCTGGGCCGTGACCGAGGCCGACGAGGCGCCGGTCAGGTCGATCTCGCGGGTGAGCGAGTTGTTGAGGTCGTCACCGGACCCGGACCACCACTCGTAGCTGCCGGAGTGCGGCGTGTTGTAGTCCGTGGTGACATCGCGCTCGGGGAGCACGACACCGAGTGCCTGCGGCAGCTTGGCGCTGTCCCGGTCGGCCGGGCCGAGGTCGACCTTGGCCCGCTCGCCGGGCTGCATGGCCTTGACGTCCAGCCAGCCGAGCTGCAGCTTCTCCCACGCGCCCATGTAGCCGGGGCTGGAGCCGATGTCCTCGGTGCCGTCACCCAGCCACGAGCCGCCCGACATCAGGGTCCAGAAGCCGGTGCCGTTGTCACCACCGGCCGTGTCGTACAGGTCCGGCAGGCCGAGGTCGTGGCCGAACTCGTGCGTGAAGACGCCGAGGCCACCGTTCTCGGGCTCGGTGGTGTAGTCGCCGATCCAGATGCCGGAGTCGCCGAGGGGCACGCCGCCGAGCTTGTTCTGCTCCGGGCCGGCCTTGCCGAGGTTGTTGGAGAAGGCGTACCAGCGGTGGCTCCAGATGGCGTCCTCGCCCTCCGCGCCGCCCCCGGCCTCCTCCCCTTCGCCGGCGTGGATCGCCTGGAAGTGGTCGATGTACCCGTCGGGCTCGTTGAAGTCGCCGTCACCGTCGAAGTCGTACCGGTCCCAGACGTCGAACTGGGCCAGGTACTCCTTGATCTCGGCGTCGCTCTTGCCCTGGGCCTTCTGGTCGTCGTACCAGGCCTGGGCGGTGTCCTTGATGTAGTTCCAGTAGCCGTCGGCCTCGCTCGTGCCGTCGCCGGCGACGGGGTTGTGGCCGTATCGGGCCTCGTTGTACGGGACCCTCACCCAGTCGGAGACGTCGCCCTTGGTGAGGAAGCGGCCGTTGGACTGCTTGAGGTAGAAGTCCTTGAAGGACTCCTTGCCCTCGGCGAACATCAGGTCGGTGTAGTGCTCGCGGCCGAAGTCCTCGTCCCAGATCGTCGTGTTGTTCTCGGTGCGGTCGGGCTCGGGGATCGAGTTGTTGACCGGCCCGGGCGCGCCACCTGTCGCGGGCAGGGTCTGGTCGCCGAAATCGGTGAGGATCGTGAAGATCGAGGCCTCACGGTTGACGTCGTACTGCACGTACTTGGTGCGCGGGGGCTTCTTCGCCGTGCCCTTGGCGTGGCGCTCGGCGGCGTCCTCGCTCCTGACCTCGATGACCTTGGTGCCGTTCTTGGTCACGACCTTGGCCTCGCCGCGCATGAGCTGGTCGACCGCGGCCCGACGCAGCTCCCGCTGCGCGTCGCCGAGCGGGTTCGGCAGGTCGTCGGGCCGGGCCGTCGATGCGGCCCTGTCGTCGGGTGCCACGCCGGCCGTCGTCCCAGCGCTCGCCGACAGCGGGGCGAGGGTGAGGGCGAGGGCGCCAGCGGCGAGTCCGGACACGACATGGGTGTGGCGTCTCTTCACGGATCCTCCTGAGATGTTGTGGCGTCTGCCACAAGCGGTGAGCGCACTCAATCAAGATCTGACGGCACATGGGGGGGTTCGCAGGACTTCCTGAAGGAATCCTTACCCTCGCCGGGACGTCTCCGTGCCCGGGGCGCCGCGGCCTAGCATGTGGCCATGAGCTCGCCCTCCACGCCCGACACCCCCACCCTCGCGGCCGAGACGGCCGCCCCGTACGGCTCGGGGTCCGCCGCCGCCGCACCCGCCGCCCCGCGCCGGCGGGTGCGCATCCCCCACCTGCAGGCCATGAAGGAGAAGGGCGAGCGCTGGGCGATGCTCACCGCCTACGACATGTACGCGGCACAGGTCTTCGACGAGGCCGGCATCCCCGTGCTGCTCGTCGGCGACTCCGCCGGCAACAACGTCTACGGGTACGAGACGACCGTCCCGGTCACGCTCGAGGAGATGATCCCGCTCACCCGGGCCGTCGCCGGCGCGGCCTCCAGCGCGCTCGTCGTGGCGGACCTCCCCTTCGGGACCTACCAGGCCTCCCCCGAGCAGGGCTACCTCTCCGCGGCCCGCCTCATGAAGGAGGGCCTGGCGCACGCGGTCAAGCTCGAGGGCGGCGTCGAGATGGCGCCGACGATCGAGCGGATGGCGAAGGGGGGCATCCCCGTCATGGCGCACATCGGCTTCACGCCGCAGAGCGAGCACACGCTCGGCGGGTACCGCGTCCAGGGTCGCGGCGACGCCGCCGACCGCCTCCTCGAGGACGCTCGCGCCGTGCAGGAGGCCGGCGCCTTCGCCGTCGTCATGGAGATGGTGCCGGCAGCGTCCGCGGCCGCCGTCACCCGTGAGCTGCGCATCCCGACCATCGGCATCGGCGCCGGTCCCGACTGCGACGCCCAGGTCCTCGTCTGGCAGGACATGGCCGGGCTGCGCTCGGGCCGGGCCCCCCGCTTCGTCAAGCGCTACGCCGACCTGTCCACCGTGCTGGGCGACGCGGCCCGCGCCTACGCCGCCGACGTCGCGGCCGGCAGCTTCCCCGCGACCGAGCACTCCTTCGAGAGCTGACGATGGCCACCGGCGAGCTGCCTGAGATCCGCACCCGGTGGTCGGAGGTGTCGGGAGGGATCGACGCGGCCTACGCCTACCAGCGGCGCTTCGACGAGCTGGCCACCCAGGGCGTCGACCTGGACGGTGAGGCGCGTTTCGTCCACGCCCTCCACGCGCCCCCCGCCCGCATCCTCGACGCCGGGTGCGGGACGGGTCGCATCGCCTCCGCCCTCACCGCCCTCGGCCACGACGTCGTGGGTGTCGACGCCGACGGGGCGATGATCGAGGTGGCCCGTGAGCGCGACGACGTGACCCGCTTCGTGCACGCGGACCTCGCGACGCTGTGGCTCACCGCGCAGACCTTCGACGTCGTCGTCCTCGCGGGCAATGTCGTGCCCTTCCTCGCCGACGGGACCCTCGTCGACGTCCTGCGCCGCATGCGCGCGCACCTGGCCCCGGACGGCCGGCTGGTCTGCGGCTGGGCGCTGCCCGGCCACCAGCCGCCGGGTGCCGCCGCGGTGAGCGCCGAGGACTTCGAGCGCGCGGCCTTCGCCGCGGACCTCTCGCTCGTCACCCGCTACGCCTCGTGGGACGCGCAGCCGTGGCCCGGCGACGGGTCCTGGGCGCTCACGCTCTACCGTCCCCGCTGAGCGCGCGAAGGGAGCCGCCCCGGTCACCGGGGCGGCTCCCTTCGTCATGGTGCGGGTCAGGCGCCGGCGTCGCCGGTCTCCCACTCGCGGTCCTTGCGGTCCTGCTCGTCCCAGGCCTCCGTCTTGGCGCGGGCCGTGGCCAGCGCCGCCGCCGCCTCGGCCTCGGTCTCGTAGGGGCCCATGACGTCCTCGCCCTGGGAGCGGTTTTCGTCGGACTCGACCTGACCGGTCTCGATGTTGAACCAGTACGCCATCGTCTGCCGTCCTTCCTCGCGGGTCGCACCCGCAGACCGGAGCGCATCGGCCACGCTCTCGTTGCCTAGACTTCACCGCATGCACGCCCCCGTCGCAACCGTGACCCCCGGCGCCGTGTCCCCGCGCCGCCCCGTGCCGGCGGCGATCACGCGCCCCGAGTACGTCGACCGACCGGCTCCCGAGCCGTGGTCCGGCAGCGAGATCAAGGACCCGGAGACGATCGAGCGGATGCGCCACGCCTCGCGGGTCGCCGCCCAGGCCCTCGCCGCGGCCGGGGCCGCCGTCGCTCCCGGCGTCACGACGGAGGAGGTCGACCGGGTCGGCCACGAGTTCCTCCTCGACCACGGCGCCTACCCCTCGACGCTCGGCTACCGCGGCTTCCCCAAGTCGCTGTGCACGTCCGTCAACGAGGTCGTCTGCCACGGTATCCCCGACAGCCGGCCCCTCGAGGACGGCGATCTGGTCAACATCGACATCACCGCCTACGTCGGCGGCGTCCACGGCGACACCAACGCGACCTTCTTCGCCGGCGATCTGGACGAGGAGTCCCGGCTGCTCGTCGAGCGGACCCACGAGGCGATGATGCGCGGGATCAGGGCCGCGCTGCCCGGACGGCAGGTCAACGTCATCGGTCGGGTCATCGAGAAGTACGCCGAGCGCTTCGGCTACGGGGTCGTGCGCGACTACACCGGCCACGGCATCGGCAGCGCCTTCCACTCCGGGCTCGTCATCCCCCACTACGACGCGGCGCCGCAGTATGACACGGTCATCGAGCCGGGCATGACCTTCACGATCGAGCCCATGCTCAACCTCGGCACCCCGGACTGGGAGCTGTGGGACGACGGGTGGACGGTCGTGACGCGGGACCGTCGGCGGTCCGCGCAGTTCGAGCACACGATCCTGGTCACCGACTCCGGCAACGAGATCCTCACCCTCCCCTGAGCTGGAAGGCACGACGATGAGCAAGAAGTTCGACGCACTCGGCATCGACATCGGGGGGTCGGGCATCAAGGGCGCCCCCGTCGACCTCGACAAGGGCGTCTTCACCGACGACCGGCTGAGGGTGGCCACCCCGGAGGAGTCCACCCCCGAGGCGGTGTGCGACGTCGTGGAGCAGATCGCCGAGCACTTCTCGGTCAAGACGTCGGTGCCCCTCGGCATCACCCTGCCGGCCGTCGTCACCCACGGGGTCGTGCGGACGGCTGCCAACATCGACAAGTCGTGGATCGACACGGATGCACGCGCGCTCTTCGCCGACCGGCTCGGGCGCGAGGTGCACATCGTCAACGACGCGGACGCCGCGGGCGTCGCCGAGCTGCACCACGGTGCGGCGAAGGGGGTCGACGGCGTCGTGCTCGTGACGACCCTCGGCACCGGCATCGGCAGCGCCCTCCTCGTCGACGGCCACCTCGTGCCCAACACCGAGCTCGGGCACCTGGAGATCGAGGGGCACGACGCGGAGTCCCGCGCGGCCGAGTCGGTGCGCGAGCGCGACGCGCTCACCATGGAGCAGTGGGCCGAGCGGCTGCAGACGTACTACTCCCACCTCGAGTCGCTCTTCTGGCCCGACCTCATCGTCGTCGGCGGTGGCGTCAGCAAGCAGGCGGCGAGCTTCCTCCCGCTGCTGGACCTGCGCACCGAGATCGTCCCGGCCAGGTTGAAGAACAAGGCCGGCATCATCGGCGCCGCCCGCCTCGCGGCGCGGGGGAACTGAAGCCGCCGCGGGGCGCGTCACCTGCGGCGGCCACCGAGGGTGGGGCAGTCTGGAGCCATGACGAGCGCACCGGGTGGGAGCACGGGCACGCTGCGGCGCGGCCTGGGGCTGCTCGATGCCGTGGGCGTCGGGATCGCCGCGATGGTCGGTGCGGGGCTCTTCGTCGTCTTCGCCCCGGCTGCCGCTGCTGCCGGTGACGGCCTCCCCTTCGCCATCCTGCTGGCCGCGGCCATCGCCGTCGCCAACGCCGTCTCCTCCGCGCGCCTGGCCGCGGTCCACCCGCAGTCCGGGGGGACCTACGTCTACGGGCGCGAGCAGCTCGGGGTGCCGTGGGGGCACCTCGCGGGCTGGGCCTTCATCACCGGCAAGACCGCCTCGTGCGCCGCCATGGCGATGACGATCGGGGTCCATCTCTTCCCCGACGCGTCGAGGGTCGTGGCCGTCGTGACGGTGCTCGCCGTCCTCGCGCTCAACCTGAAGGGCGTGCAGCGCTCGGCCCGCGTCGCCCTGGCCATCGCGGTCGGCGTCCTCGCGCTCGTCGTGACCTTCGCCGTCGTGCTCCTCGTCAGCCCTCCTGCGCTGGCCGAGGCGCCGCTGGTCGACCCGGTGGTGCCCGGCGGCCCGGTCGGCATCGCCCAGGGCGCCGGGTTCCTGTTCTTCGCCTTCGCCGGGTACGCCCGCATGGCCACGCTCGGCGAGGAGGTCGCCGACCCGCGCCGGACGATCCCGCGGGCCATCGCCATCGCCCTGGGCATCGTGCTGGCCGTCTACGTCCTCGTCGCCGTCGCCCTGACCCAGGGCTTCGGCGTGGGGTGGCTCGCGGCCCGGCAGGCGCCGCTGGCCGAGGCCGCGGAGATCTCGGCGTGGCCCTGGCTCGGCCCGGCGCTGCGCATCGCCGCGGTCGTGGCCGCCGGCGGGGCGCTCCTCGCCCTCACCCTGGGGGTCTCGCGCACCGTCCTGGCCATGGCGCGGGACAGGCACCTGCCGCCCGTCCTCGCCCTGGTCGACGGTCCGCACGCGGTGCCGCGCCGGGCGGAGGCGGTGGTCACCGCCGTGGTCATCGTCCTCATCGTGCTCGGGGACCTCGACGGGGCGATCGGCTTCTCGAGCTTCTGCGTCCTCGTCTACTACGCGATCGCCAACGCCAGCGCGTGGACGCTCGAGGGGGGCTGGGTCCACCGGGTCATCCCGACGCTCGGCCTGCTGGGCTGCCTCGGCGTCGCCGTCCTCCTGCCGGTCCCCTCGGTGATCGCCGGCGTCGTCGTGCTGCTCGTCGGGGCGACGACCGGGTGGGTGCGGCACACGACCCGGGAGTGACGCCCGTCTTGGCTCGACCCACCCGGCGCGAAGGGTGCCGATGCACCCGTAGACTGCTCGGCGGATGAGTCGGCCGGACGGCTGCGTCACCACCTCGGTGGTGTCGAGGAAAGTCCGGGCTCCACAGGGCAGGGTGGTGGCCAACAGCCACCCGGGGTGACCCGCGGGACAGTGCCACAGAAAGCAGACCGCCACGACCGCCTCGGCGGTCGCGGTAAGGGTGAAACGGTGGTGCAAGAGACCACCAGCGATCCGGGTGACCGGATCGGCTCGGTAAACCCCACCCGGAGCAAGTCCAGACAGTGTGCGTCCGAGGGCGGCCCGCCCGAGCACACGGGTAGGACGCTGGAGGTCGTCGGCAACGGCGACCCGAGATGGATGGCCGTCACCCGGGCACCGGCGACGGTGCCGGGGGACAGAACCCGGCTTACAGGCCGACTCATCCCCCGCACGGCTGTGCACACGAGGTCGTGCTGATGCATCCGGTGGCGTCACGAGCCACGAGATGCACCAGCACGACCTTTCGTGCACACGCGGGCGCCGGTCAGCCGAACCAGCCGAGCCCCTCGGCGATGAGCACCAGCCCGAAGATCGCGAAGGCCGCCGCGGCGCCGTACGTGATGACCTTCTCCGGGAGCTTGCGTCCGAGGATCGCGCCGGCCGCGATGGCCAGGGCGTCCGCGGCGACCATGCCGATCGTCGAGCCGATCCACGTGCCGAACCAGTCCTCCCGCACCGCGAGGGTGATGGTGGCCAGCATCGTCTTGTCACCGAGCTCGGCGAGGAAGAAGGCGACACCCACGGCCAGGAGCGCGGACCCCTTCGCCTTGCGGGCCTTCTGCGCCTCCTCGTCCGTGAGTTCGTCACCGCGCAGGGTCCAGGCGGCGAAGGCCAGGAACGCGAGGCCGGCCACGATCGCGATGGCTCCTTGGTACTTCTCGAAGCTCGCGCCGATGAAGTACCCGATGCCGACGGACGCCAGGTGGACCACGGCGGTGGCTGCGGTGATGCCGATGATGACATCGCGGGCCCGGTAGCGGGTCGCGAAGGTCATCGCCATGAGCTGGCTCTTGTCGCCGAGCTCGGCGACGAAGATCACCACGGTGCTGAGCACCAGTGCAGAGAACATGAAAAAACTCCTCGTCCGCCCGGACGAGGAGTCGTGATGCGACGAGCCCCGACCGGGATCGTCGCAAACAAAACCGGTCGAAAGTCTCGTCCGCCAGGTGACTGGCCCGATGTGCCGGAGCCGGGGCCGAGGCCGAGGCTCAGTGTGTCGACACACCTGTTGGGGACTACTCCCTTTCGCTGCCGGTGAGTCTAGACCATGGCGAAGAGGGTCCCTCACGCCACCTCGAAGTCCACCGTCCCGGTGGCCAGGTCGACCTGCGTCAGGCGCACGGTGACCTCGGCGCCGAGCCCGGCCGCCCCCTTCGCGCGGGCCAGGACGGGCGGGTCGAGCAGCTGGACGTCGAGGGCGCCGGCGTCGTCCTTGCCCTCGGGCACGTCGACGACGACCGCGACGAAGTCCTGCCCGACACGGTCGGCGAGGGTCGCGGCCTCGACCGCATCGGTCGTCGCGCGCTCGACGCCGCCGGCCCGTCGGTCCGAGGCCTCCATGAGCTCGGGCAGCTGCGGCAGCGCCTCCCGCACCCACGCGGGGACCTCTCCCCCGGCGCTCAGTGCGGCACACAGCGCCAGACCGAAGCGGTCGACGAGCCGACGCAGCGGCGCGGTGACGTGGGCGTACGGGGCGCCGATCGCGGCCTGCTCGACGAGCTCGGGCAGCTCGCCGTCGAAGGCGGTGTAGCCCGCCCCGCGGAAGAGGACGGTCGACTCGTGGATGAGCGCGAGGTGCCTGGGATCGCGGCCGTCGAGGGAGCGCAGGAAGGCCCCGTGGTCGGTCCCCTCCGGCCAGTCGACGCCGAGCGCCCTCGCGACCCGGCGCAGCTGGTTGATCGCACGCTCCTGCGGCGGGGGCATCGTGCGCAGGATGCCGACCCCGGCCGCCAGCATCATGTCCGCGGCGACCATGCCGGTGAGCAGGGAGATCTGCGCGTTCCAGTCCTCCGCGGGCACGAGCGGGCGCAGGTGCAGCCGGAAGCCGCCCTCGACCTCCTCGACCTGCTGGTCCGGCATGGGCAGGGAGGCACCGCCACGCTCCTGCTCGAGCGCGATGCGCTTCTCCCCGATCTCCTTGAGCAGGACGAGCCGCTCGTCGTCGGTGCCGGCGTCGATGCTCTCCTGCACGGCCGTGTACTCGAGCCGGTCGACGCTGCGCACGAGCGCGGGGCGGACCTCGGCGGCCGTGTGCTCACCGCGGGCGTCGAGCCGGATGTCCCACACGTACGCCGGCCGGGTCTCCCCGGGCAGCAGGCTGGCGGCCCCCTCGCTGAGGACGGGTGGGTGCAGCGGGGTGCGCTGGTCGGGGGCGTAGATGGTCTGCCCACGGCGGCGGGCCTCGGCGTCGATGGCTCCCCCGGGCTCGACGAAGGACTCCAGGTGCGCGATGGCGTACCGCACCCGGTACCCGTCTCCGTCGCGCTCGAGGTGCATCGCCTGGTCGAGGTCCATGGACCCGGGTGGGTCGATGGTGAGGAAGGGGACGTCGCTCTCGTCGCGCTCCGGCGTGGACAGCGGCGTCGCCGCGACCCGCTCGGCCTCGGCCACGACCTCGGCCGGGAACTCCCCCGGTACCTCGAGCTCGGCGCGGATCGCGTCGAAGCGCCCGCTGAGACCCGCGGCGGCGACGACGTCGCCCGACTCGGGGTTGGTCGGGCGGAGGGTGACGGGGTGCTTCGCGGCCATGCTCGCCACCCTAGATGGCGAACCCGCCGACGGCCCGGGTCACCGAGCCGTCGTGTCGAGCACCCAGGGTCGTCCGGGTCCGGCGGGTTCGTGCAGCTCCACGTCGAAGGCCGGTGCCAGCGCCGCGGCCAGCGCCCGGGGCGTGCGCGGCTCGCGGTCGACCCCGAGCAGGTGCCGGGCGACGAGACCTCGGGTGTGCTTGGCCATGTGGGTCGCGCCGGGCACCCGGATCTGCACCCACCGCTCGGCGGTCGCGCCGCTCGGTACCCACGCCGCGACGTAGGTGCTGGAGCGGCAGTCGACGACGAGCCCGGTGCCCGCCGCGGCGGTCAGCTCGGCGGCGAGGGCCTCGCGCCAGTGTCCCGCGAGCGGGCCGATCCCGGGCAGGTTGACCGCCATCGACAGCCGGTACGGCGGGATGCGGTCGTCGGGGTGGACCGCGCCGAAGAGCGCCGAGACGACCACCAACCACCGGTTGGCCCGGCGCCGCTGGCCGGGGGTCAGGTCGCCGAGGTCGAGCGCGTCGTAGAGCACGCCGGTGTAGACC
The DNA here is from genome assembly GCF_001591405.1 of Janibacter terrae NBRC 107853. Lineage (GTDB taxonomy): Bacteria > Actinomycetota > Actinomycetes > Actinomycetales > Dermatophilaceae > Janibacter > Janibacter terrae. The sequence goes on along the minus strand of NZ_BCUV01000003.1, from coordinate 271,655 downwards.
TCCGCCGCCGGCGGCGCCGGGGCAGTGGTGAGGGCCGTGTTGCGCGCCACCTCCTCGACGAGGTTGGGGCTGACCCCGAGGACCTCGTGGGCGTCCTCCCTGGCGCTCACCGCGGCCACGGCGTCGAGCACCTGTCGACGATGCCCCGCGAGGTCCGGGTAGGAGAGCGAAGGGAGGTCCAGCGCCTTGCCGCGGGAACGGCCGGCCTTGGACTCCGACGGGGGCAGCAGCACGAGCACGGTCGTCAGCCCAGGGCGCGACGCAGGTCGGCGACGAGGTCGTCGGCGGACTCGAGGCCGATGGAGATGCGCAGGGTCGCGTCGGTGATGCCGATCGCCGCTCGCGCCTCCTCGCCCATCCGGCGGTGCGTCGTCGTCGCCGGATGGGTGATGAGCGACTTCGAGTCCCCGAGGTTGTTGGAGATGTCGACGGTGCGCAGGGCGTTCATCACCGCGAAGGCCTCCGCCTTGGCCCCGACGACGTCGAAGGTCACGACGGTGCCGCCACCGCTCATCTGCCGCTGGGCGAGCTCGTGCTGCGGGTGCCCGGGCAGCCACGGGTGGACCACGCGCCGGATCCGGGGGTGCTCCTGCAGGGCACGCGCCACGGTGAGCGAGGACTCGGCCATGCGCCGCACGCGCAGGTCCATCGTCTCCAGCCCCTTGAGGAGCACCCAGGCGTTGAAGGGCGACAGCGACGGCCCGGTGTGCCGGATGAGGTTCTTGACCGGCCCGTCGATGTAGTCCTGCGGCCCGAGGATCGCGCCGCCGAGCACCCGTCCCTGGCCGTCGATGTGCTTGGTCGCGGAGTACACGACGATGTCGGCGCCGTGCTCGAGGGGCCGGGAGAAGACCGGGGTGCCGAAGACGTTGTCGACGACGACCTGGGCGCCGGCGGCGTGCGCCAGCTCGCTGACCGCGGCGATGTCGACGAGCTCCTGCATCGGGTTGCTCGGCGTCTCGAAGAAGACCGCGGTCGTCGGCTCGGAGAGCGCCTCGCGCCACTGGTCGAGGTCGGGGCCGTCGACGAGGACGGTCTCGACACCCCAGCGCGGGAGGATCTCGTCGACGATGACGAAGCAGCTGCCGAAGAGCCCGCGCGAGGAGACCAGGCGGTCCCCCTTCCCCAGCAGCGCCGCCAGGGCGGTGAAGACCGCGGACATGCCGGAGGCGGTCGCGTACGCGGCCTCGGCGCCCTCGAGCAGCCGCAGCCGCTCCTCGAGCATCGCGACGGTCGGGTTGCCGTAGCGCGAGTAGACGAACTTCTCGACCTCGTCGGTGAAGGCTGCCTCGGCCTCCTCGGCGCTGCCGTAGACGAAGCCGGAGGTCAGGAAGAGCGCCTCGGAGGTCTCGTCGAAGGTCGTGCGGGCCTGCCCGCCGCGCACGGCGAGGGTCTGCGGGGACAACCCCTCCGGGTCGAGGTAGGGCCGCGGGTTGCCCGGGCCGAAGGGGGCCGCGCTCACCCCTGCCTCCACGGCAGACCGGCCTGCTTCCAGCCGTTGACCGCGCGGTGGCCGCGCGCGTCCAGCTCACCCTCGAAGCCCTCGCGCACGTTGATCGCCTCGGCGTAGCCGGCAGCGGCGGCGGCGACCTGGGCGGCCGCCGAACGGGCACCCGAGCGGCAGAGGAAGAGGACCGGCGCCTCGGTCGGCACGCTCGCCCGGAGCTCGTCGAGGAAGGCGTGGTTGGGCGCGCCCTCGGGGAAGGTCGTCCACTCGATGGGGATGACCTGCTTGCCGAGAGCGGTGAGGTCGGGGAGTCCGACGAAGGACCACTCGGCGCGGGTGCGCACGTCGACGAGGACCGCGTGCGGGTCGCTGCCGAGTCGCTCCCACGCCTGCTGGGGGGTGAGGTCTGCGGGCGGGGTCATGACGGACAGGTTAGGTTCCGGGACCACCGTCGACGCACACGGGGTCAGGACCCGAGACGCTCAGTGGCCGAGGTCGATGCCGCGGCTGACGAGCCACGACGTCGCCAGGAACCGCAGGAGGCACCCGGCCGTCGTGACGACGAGGAAGAGCACGATGTTGAGCCGCTTGATGCCGGCCGCGACGGTGACCACGGCGAGCGGCGGGAAGCCGATGCCCGAGCTGGCAAGCAGGACGAGCGGGCCCAGCCGCGGACGGTCGAGGACGTCGATCATCGCCCTGCTCCACCGGGTGAGGCGCGCGCGGACCGGGCCGGGAGGCGTGCGCTCCACCTGTGCCTCCCGGGCCTCCTTCTCCTCCCGACGACGGGTGTACGCCTCCGCTCCCTTCGCCGCCGCCACGAAGTGGGTCATCTTGCCCGCGACGAGCCCGATCGTCATGACGGTGACGTGCAGCAGCCATGAGTCGGGGAAGATCACCGGCGCGGCGAGGGCATAGATCTCGGCGTTGAGCGGTGGGAAGAAGGCGGACAGCAGGCCGAAGAGCGCTGCACCGATGAGGCCGGACGCGGTCAGCCAGGTGGGCAGGTCGGTGATGTCCCGCTCCTCACGTGCGGTTGGTGAAGGCCACGACGGCCTCACCACCGGGCCAGGCCTCGACGGCCGTCAGCGAGCCCGGGCTGCCGGCGATGCGCCAGAGCCGCTCGTGCGGCAGGCCGAGGACGTGGGCGAGGACGACGAGGATGGGTTTGCGGTGCGAGGCGATGACGACCGTGCCGCCTCCGGCGACGACCGCCTCCCAGGCCGCGAGGACGCGTTCGGCCATCTGCGTGTGCGACTCCCCGCCCGGTCGGGCGTAGCCGGGGTCCTCGCGCAGCGCGCGGAAGTCCTCGCGGTGGGCGGCGATGAGGTCGGTGACGGCCTGCCCGTCCCAGTCGCCGAAGGACTGCTCGTCCCAGGCCGGGTCCGCCTGCGGGGTCACGCCGAGACGGTCGGCGATGACACCACCGGTCTGCCGGGCCCGGGCCAGGTCGGAGGTGATGACGCGGACCTCGGCGTCACCGACCAGCTCGGCGACGAGCTCGCCCGCCCGGACCGCCTGCGCCCGGCCGGCGTCGGTGAGGCCCGGGTCGAGGCCGCCGCGACCGTCGATGCGGGACTGCTCGGTGAGCTCGGTGACGCCGTGGCGCACGAGGACGACCCGGGTCGCCTCACCGCGTCCGGCGCGCGGGCGCACCGGCTCCTGCTCCCCGTCGCGGGACGGGGAGAGGTCGTCACCCGCCTGCTCGCTGCCGTGGTGGTCCTCGACGTGCTCGCCGTCCATGCCGCGGTTGGACAGCGCGTCGGCATCGGCGTTGTCGGCCCGCGGGACCCAGGTGAACTCGACCGACCCCCCGGCCCGGGTGATCTGCTGGACGAGGTCCCGCCCCTGCAGCGCCAGCTCGCGCATGTCGGGGTGCTTGATCTTCCACCGGCCCGACATCTGCTCGACGACGAGCTTGGAGTCCATCGCCACGACGACGTCCGCGTCGGGGCAGATCCGGTGCGCCGCAGCGAGTCCCGCGAGCATGCCGCGGTACTCGGCGACGTTGTTGCTGGCCGTGCCCAGGGGCGCCGCCAGCTCCACGAGCACGGTGCCGCCCTCGTCCCGCACGAGTGCGCCGTAGCCGGCGACACCGGGGTTGCCCCGGGACCCGCCGTCGGCCTCGACGCGGAGGGCGCGCCCCATCAGTCGTCGGAGTGCGTGCGCACGAGGATGCGGCCGCACTCCTCGCAACGGACGACCTCGTTGGACGCCGCCTTCTCGATCGCGGCCCGGTCGACCGGGTTCAGCTCGAGCCGGCACCCGCCGCAGCGGCCCTGCTGGAACTCGGCAGCGCCCAGGCCGCCCGAGGATGCACGGATCCGGTCGTACAGGGCGAGCAGCGGGTCGTCGATGCTGCCGGTCAGCTCCGCGCGGGGCGCGGACACGCTCGCGCGCTCGGCGTCGAGCTCGGCCAGCGCGGCGTCGCGCTCGGCGGTCAGCCGGTCGACCTCGGCCTGGGCCTCCTCGCGGGCGCTCGTCAGCTCGGCGAGACGGGCCTCGGCGCCCTCCTGGCGCTCCATGACCTCGATCTCGACGTCCTCCAGCTCGGCCTGGCGCCGGGCGAGGGACTCGAGCTCGTGCTGCATCGCCGTGAGGTCCTTGGGCGTGCCCTGGCCGGCGTCGAGCCGAGCCTGGTTGCGGGCGGTGCGGTCGCGCACCTGCTGCACGTCGGACTCGGCGCGCTCGACCTCACGGCGGATGTCGGACAGGCCCGTCTCGACGCGCACGACGTCGTCGGAGACGGTCTGCAGCCGGGCGCTCGCCTCCTTGAGGGCGGCGATCTGGGGCACGCGGCCTCGGGCGTGGTCGATCTGCTGCAGGCGCGTGTCGAGCGCCTGCAGCTTCAGCAGCCGGGCCTGGACGAAGGGGTCTGCCTTCACTGCGGGTCTCCTTGGTCGGGTCGTGCGCCGACGGTGAAGCTCCACGGGTCGGTGCAGATGGTGCTCACGTGGGTCTCCAACCCAACCACGTCGCCCCCGGCGGCCGCGAGCGACTCCCCGAGCCGGGTGAGCATCTCCCCCAGCCACAGCGACTCGGTCGCCCAGTGGCCGGCGTCGACGAGGAAGGGGGTGCCGCCCCGCGTCGTCGCGTCCTCCCGGGCCTCGAGGGCCGGGTGGTGGCGGAGGTCGGAGGTCACGTAGACGTCGGCCCCGGCCGCCGCGGCCGCGTCGACGAGCCCGTCGCCGGCACCGCCGAGCAGGGCCACGCGGCGGACCCGTCCGTCGGCCGGCCCGGAGACCCGGATCCCCGCCGGTGCGGGCGGGAGCGCCGCCGCCAGGGACCGGGCGAACTGGGCGAGGGAGACCTCCGCGGGCAGGTCGCCGACCCGCCCCATGGCCCGCCCCTCCTCGAGCGTGAGCGGCTCGGTGGCGGTCAGGCCGCACGCCGCCGCGAGGGCGGTGTTGACGCCGGGCTCGGCGACGTCGGCGTTGGTGTGGGCCACGTAGAGCGCGACGTCGCCGACGACGAGGGAGGTGACGGCCGCTCCCTTCGCGCTCGTCGTGGCGACGGAGTGCACGCCGCGCAGCAGCAGGGGGTGGTGCGTGACGAGCAGGTCGGCCCCGGCCTCGCGGGCCTCCTCGATGACCTCGAGGGTGGGGTCGACGGCGGCGTGGATCCGCCGGACGGGCTGCTCGGGGTCACCGGTGACGAGGCCGACCCTGTCCCACGACTGGGCGGTGTCGACCGGGTACATCTCCTCGAGCGCCGTGAGGACGTGCCGCAACCGGATGGTCTCCATGTGGGCCCGGCCGGGCTCGAACCGACGACACCCGCGGTGTAAACGCGGTGCTCTACCACCTGAGCTACAGGCCCCCGGCGCCTCACTGCGCCGGCCGTCATTGTGTCAGGCCGACGCCGCCCTCGAGGACGTCGTGCGTCAGAGCCGCCGCGCGTCCTCGATGAGGTTGATCTCGTAGAGGACGAGGTCGAGGGCGTCGGCCGCGCTGATCGGCGAGAACAGCTGCGGCGTCTGGTCCGTCACGGTCGACACGAGCGGGCTGAGGACGGTCCACGGCGTCGGGTGGGTGAACTGGACCACGGAGTACCGGTCGCCGTCCTGGCCGGGGGAGGCGACGACGCGGTGGATGCCCGGCTCGATGGCGCCGTTGGTGACGACCTCGAGCATGAGCCCGGTGTTGATGATCGCGCCGCCCTCGGGGGCGATGGCGTCGACCCACTCCCCGCTGTCCTTCAGGCGCACCTGCAGCCCGGCCGCGGTGGCGCGGGGCAACGCGGTGATGAGGTTGATGTCGGCGTGCTCGGCGGCCCAGACGTGCGGCGCGTCCGGGGCGGACTCCATCGCCGGGTAGTGGATCGCGCGGGAGAGCGTGGGCCCGTCGACGAGCATCTTCTCGAAGTAGTCCGGGTGCGCGCCCACGCCGGTGGCGATGATCCGCAGGACGCGGCGCTGGAGGTCGGCCACCGACCGGTGGAAGGCCGTGAGCGTCTCGGTGATGCCCGGGACGGCCGACTCCGGGAGCACGGGGTCGTGGTAGCGGTGCGGGTAGCGCGTGCGCAGCGGGTGCCCGGCCGGGATCGAGGGACCCCAGTTGAGCATCTCCTTCCAGTCCGCGACGTCGGCGGTGGCCGCGGTCTCGACGAGCAGGCCCGTGTAGCCGGTCTGGCCATGCGTGCCGGGGGCGACGAACTGCTCCTTGACCTCGCGCTCGGCGGAGAAGAACTCCTCGAGCATCCCGTAGGCGGAGTCGATGAGGTCCTCGGACAGGTCGTGCCTGACGTAGACGAAGCCGGTCTCCAGCGACGTCATCAGGCCGTCGACGACGGCCCGGGCGCGCTCACCGTCCCCGGACTCGAAGGCCAGCAGGTCCACCTCGAGGATGTCGTCGCTCATGGTGGCGGACGATACCTGCCTCAGGCCGGCTGATCGTCCTGGCCGAGTGCCGCGAGCGCCTCGTGGTAGCCGCTGAGATCCCGGGCCTGGCCGGTGGGGTTGACGAGGGACCAGGCGATCCGAGCGTCGGGGCCGACGAGGAAGGTCCCGCGCAGCGCCATCCCCCGCTCCTCGTCGAGGACGCCGTAGCTGTCGGCGACCGCCCCGTGCGGCCAGAAGTCGGACAGCAGCGGGAAGAAGTAGCCCTCCCGGTCGGCCCAGGCCCGCAGGCTGAACATCGGGTCGCACGAGATCGCCCAGGTGGTCACCCGGTCGGACTCGAAGCGCCCCAGGTCGTCACGGATCTCACCGAGCTCGCCGGTGCAGATGCCCGAGAAGGCGAAGGGGTAGAAGACGAGCAGGACGGCCCGCTCGCCGAGGTGCTCGGAGAGGGTGACGTCGCGGCCGTTCTGGTCGCGCAGGGTGAAGTCGGGCGCGTGGGCGCCGACGGCGAGGGCGCTCAGCGTGCACCCTTGCGTGCCGCGAGGCGGGTCGCGACCCACTCCTCGGAGCACATGACGGACCCGGAGGTGTGCAGCCCCGCGGTCTTGGCGGCCTCGTCGACCTCGCTCGGGTCGACCTCGTCCTGCTGGCCGGGTCGCGGCGTCACGAGGACGATCGAGGACCCCTCCGCGAGCGTGCCGAGGGTGTCTACGAGCGCGTCGGTGAGGTCACCGTCCCCGTCGCGCCACCACAGGATCACCGCGTCGACGACACCGGTGTAGTCCTCGTCCTCGAGCTCTTCGCCGATGACGTCCTGCACGGCCGAGCGCAGCTCGTCGTCCACGTCGTCGTCCCAGCCGTACTCCTGGACGACCTGCCCGGTCATGAAGCCCAGCTTCTCGACGGCGGTCGTGGCGAGCTCACCTCCTGAGGTCGACTCCCCGGTCTCCACGCTGGTCCTCTCTGCTGTTCGCTGATCATTCATCGGTCACAGTCCATCGTGTCCGGCGCGGGATCGCAACCACCGGTCCCCTCGTCGTCGTGGCGCGCACCCCGCGCACGCTCCGCCGTGAGCGCCCTCAGGCCCTCCGCCCGTGCCCGGTCCAGTCCCGCGACGCTCGGTCTGACCGGCCCCACCGTGCTCACCACGTCGACCCTGGCGAGGTCCAGCCGGCGAGCGATCGGACCCTGCGCGACGGTCAGGGACTGGACCCGACCCCAAGGCGCGATCGCGAGCCGGCGCTCCAGCCACCCGGACCGGGTGACCAGGGCACGGCGGCCGACGAGGTACCCGATCCGCCGGTGCGCGAAGGGGAAGAGCCACCGGGCGCGCGCCGGCTGGCCGACGAAGCCCGCGGGCGTGCCGTCCAGGAGCGCGGCCACCTCCGCCGTCGTGCCGCGGTCGCGCGTGACGACCTCGAGGAGGGCGAGCACCTCGGGCGTCGTCGCGACCGGCACGAGGACGGTGTCGGCGGCCGACTCGCTCGCCGAGCCGATCCGGGCCCCGGCGACGTTGACCTCGAGGGACCACCACCCCGCCCTCCGCCAGAAGAGCGGCTGCTTGATGGCGACGGCCTGGACGCGCTGCAGCGGCACCGTCGAGGTGCGGGTGTCGGTGAGCCCCCGCTGGCTGCTCAGGGTGTCGCCGCTGCGCGTGACGGTGAGGCCGTACCAGCGCGCGAGCCGACCCAGGGAGCGCAGCCCGCCGAGGATGACGAAGGGGATGAAGCCGGTGACGACCGGCGCGAGGTCGAGCAGCGTGAGCACCAGACCCACGACGGCCGCGACGACCACGAGGACGGCGTCGCCGCTCAGGACGATCGAGGCGAGCAGCCGCGAGACGGGCATCGCGAGGACGAGCTCGCCGACGGCCCGCTGGGCCGGCGGGACGCTGCCCGGCTCGCTCGCCGCGGCCTCGGGGACGGCCCGGACGACGGCCGGCGCGCTGGCCGCGTCGGCGAGCCCGAGCAGCCGCTCGCGCACCTGCTCGGCGTCCCGCAGCGACAGGTAGGCGATCGAGACGTGCGAGTCCCCGCCGCCCGCCGACTCGACGCGCACCTCCGACAACCCCGTGAGGCGGGCGAGCAGCGGCCGCACGAGGTCGACGGCCTGGATGCGGTCGTAGCGCACCTGCCGGTGCTGGCGGAAGACGGCGCCGGTGTGCATCTCCAGGCTCTCCTCGCCGAGGCGGTACCGCGTGAACCACCACGAGACGAGGCCGAGGGCGACGGCGCCGAGCACGACGACGGCCACGCCCGCCAGCTGCAGCAGGCCGAAGCCGATGCTCCCCGCGTCCCCCGGGGCGTCGGTGAGCAGCCCCGCGACCCGGTCCACCTGCTGGGAGACGACGTAGCCGAGGACCGCGAGCACGACGAGTCCGCCACGCACGTACGGCGAGAGCGGGTGCACCCGGACGAAGCCGTCCGCGTCGGGCTCGCTCACAGCCCGGCCCGTTGCGCCTCGCCGCGTGCGGCGAGGCGTACGCGCAGCTCCTCGGCGACCTCGACGGGTAGCCCGGGGATGTCGCCGCTGCTCTGCGGCGAGGCCGTGTTGACGGTGAGGTCGGCGATCCCCTTCGCCCGCTTGAAGGGCCCGGAGACGATGTCGACGTACTGGATCCGCCCGTACGGGATCGTCACCATGTGCCGCCAGAAGCGTCCCTTGCGGATCGCCAGCTCCTCGGGCAGCTCGGCCCAGCTGACGGCGGTGACCTGCCGCGGGATGAGCCACATGAGCCACAGCCACAGCAGCACGAGGACGACGGCGGGGATCGCGCACCACCGCGTGAGCAGCACCGCGCAGACGACCAGGGCGATGACGAAGGGGGCGATCACCACGGTCGTCGAGACGCGGCGCACGTGCGTCAGCGCGGGCGAGACCGGGCGCCAGCGGGCCCCGTGGTCACCGGTCAGCGGGAGCACGGTCGGTCCGGGCGAAGGGGGCGGGGTCGCGGGGTCGTCCACCTCTCCATCTCACCAGACCCCCTCCGTAGGGTGGAGGGAGGTGGCCACCGAAGGAGGCAGGCGGATGGGACGCATGACGCAGCGGCTGCGCGTGGAGCGGCTGGGCGAGCGCCCGGCTCGACGGATCGAGTCCGTCGCCGTCGAGGAACCGCTGGAGATCCGGGTCGCGGCGCTGCCGGACCGGGGCGTGCCGGCCGGGGGCAACCCCCTTCGCCCCGAGTCGACGACCGTGACGACGACGATGCGTCTGCCGGGTGACGACTTCGACCTCGCGCTGGGTCACCTCGTCGCCGAGGGCCTGATCGCCGACGGTGACGCGGTCGCGACGATGATGCACTGCACGGACACCGGCCCGGACGGGTCACCGACGTTCAACGTCGTCGAGGTGACGCTCGCCGCGGGCGTCTCCCTGCGGCGACCGATCACCGAGCGCACCGAGATCGCGACGAGCGCGTGCGGCGTCTGCGGGTCGACCTCCGTCGACGACCTGCTGGCCGCGCTCCCCCACAGCCCGTCCACCGACGAGACCCGCGTCGAGCTCGACGCGATCCACGCCGGGATGGACGCGATGCGCACTCGGCAGAAGGTCTTCGAGGCCACCGGTGGCGTCCACGCGGCCGCCCTGCTGGCACCCGACGGCGAGCTGCTCGTCGTCCGCGAGGACATCGGCCGGCACAACGCGGTGGACAAGGTCATCGGGTGGGCGGCGCGCGAAGGGGGTCTCCCCCTGCGTGGGCACACCCTCCTCGTCTCCTCCCGGGCGGGCTTCGAGATCGCGCAGAAGGCGGCCGTCGCCGGCGTCCCCGTGCTCGCCTGCGTCTCGGCCGCGACGACGCTCGCGATCGAGGTCGCGGAGCGGTCCGGGCTGACCCTCCTCGGCTTCGTCCGGGGGGACCGCGCGACCGCCTACGCCCACGCGCGGCGCATCTCGCAGATCGACCCCGGTTTGTGAGCCGCCACACCGCGCGAGAGGATGGCTGTGTCCGCCGTCACCTCGGGCGGATCGGTCTTGTGAAAGGACGACACCCGTGCCCGGCTCAGATCATCTCAGCGACGGCCCCATCCTCAACGGCATCCCCACCCACCTGCCGGACATCGACGCCGAGGAGACGGCCGAGTGGCTGGCCTCCATCGACAGCCTCATCGACGAGTCGGGACGTGATCGTGCCCGCTACGTGATGCTGCGCCTGCTCGAGCGCGCGCGGATGAAGAACGTCGGCGTGCCGTCGCTGACGACGACGGACTACGTCAACACGATCTCCCCCGTCGACGAGCCCTGGTACCCGGGCGACGAGGAGGTCGAGCGGCGCTACCGCGCGTGGATCCGCTGGAACGCCGCCGTCCAGGTGCACCGCGCCCAGCGTCCCGGCGTGGGCGTCGGCGGGCACATCTCCTCCTACGCGTCCGCCGCGACGCTCTACGAGGTCGGCTTCAACCACTTCTGGCGTGGCAAGGACCACCCCGGCGGTGGCGACCAGATCTTCTTCCAGGGCCACGCCTCCCCCGGCATGTACGCCCGCGCCTTCCTCGAGGGTCGGCTCACCGAGCAGGAGATGGACGGGTTCCGGCAGGAGGCCGCTCACCTCGCCGGCGGCACCGACCTCGGCCTCCCGTCGTACCCGCACCCGCGCCTGATGTCCGACTTCTGGGAGTTCCCCACGGTCTCCATGGGCATCGGCCCGATGAACGCGATCTACCAGGCGCAGTTCAACAAGTACCTGCACAACCGCGGCATCAAGGACACCTCGCAGCAGCGCGTGTGGGCCTTCCTCGGCGACGGCGAGATGGACGAGCCGGAGAGCCGCGGCCTGCTCCAGACGGCGGCCTTCGAGGAGCTCGACAACCTCACCTTCGTCGTCAACTGCAACCTGCAGCGCCTGGACGGCCCGGTCCGTGGCAACGGCAAGATCATCCAGGAGCTCGAGGCCTACTTCCGTGGCGCCGGCTGGAACGTCATCAAGGTCGTGTGGGGCCGCGGCTGGGACCCGCTGCTCGCCGCCGACCGCGACGGCGCCCTGGTCAACCTCATGAACCAGACGCCCGACGGCGACTACCAGACCTTCCGGGCCAACGACGGCGCCTACGTGCGCGAGCACTTCTTCAACCGCGACCCGCGCACCCGCAAGCTCGTCGAGGACTGGAGCGACGCCGACGTCTGGTGGAAGCTCAAGCGCGGTGGCCACGACTACAACAAGGTCTACGCGGCCTACCGGGCGGCCATGGAGCACACCGGCCAGCCGACGGTCATCCTCGCCAAGACGATCAAGGGCTACGGCCTCGGCACCCACTTCGCGGGTCGCAACGCGACCCACCAGATGAAGAAGCTGACGCTCGAGGACCTCAAGGGTCTGCGGGACGGGCTGAAGATCCCGATCACCGACGAGCAGCTCGAGGCCGACCCGTACCTGCCGCCGTACTACCACCCCGGCGAGCAGGACGAGGCGATCGCCTACATGCGCGAGCGACGCGACAAGCTCGGCGGCGGGCTGCCCTCGCGCCGCGTCGAGTACAAGACCCCGCAGCTGCCCGGCGACGACAAGTACGCGCAGATGGCCAAGGGCTCGGGCAAGCAGGAGATCGCCACGACGATGGCGTGGGTCCGCCTGCTGAAGGACCTCATGCGGGAGAAGGGGTTCGGCGATCGGATCGTGCCGATCATCCCGGACGAGGCACGCACCTTCGGCATGGACTCCTTCTTCCCGACGAAGAAGATCTACAACCCCCACGGCCAGAACTACACCTCGGTCGACGCCGACCTCATGCTCGCCTACCGCGAGTCGGAGCAAGGGCAGATCGTCCACACCGGCATCAACGAGGCCGGCTCGGTCGCGGCCTTCACCGCGGCGGCGACGAGCTACGCGACGCACGGCGAGCCGATGATCCCCGTCTACATCTTCTACTCGATGTTCGGCTTCCAGCGCACCGGTGACGGGATCTGGGCGGCCGCCGACCAGATGTCGCGCGGCTTCATGCTGGGCGCCACGGCCGGTCGCACGACGCTCACCGGCGAGGGTCTGCAGCACGCCGACGGCCACTCCCCGCTGCTCGCGGCGACCAACCCGGCCGTCGTGGCGTGGGACCCGGCCTACGGCTTCGAGATCGCGCACATCATGCGCAAGGGCCTGGAGACGATGTACGGCGGCGACGCCCCGCAGTCCGACCCGAGCCGCAACGCGATCTACTACCTGACCCTGTACAACGAGCCGATCGTCCAGCCGGCCGAGCCCGAGGGCCTGGACGTGGACGCGCTGCTCAAGGGCCTGTACCGCTACGCCGCCGGCGACGCCTCCGGCCTGGGCGACACCCCGCCGCGCTGCCAGCTCCTCGCGAGCGGCGTCGGCATGGCATGGGCCCTCGAGGCCCAGCAGCTGCTGCGCGACGACTGGGGCGTCGTCGCCGACGTCTGGTCGGTGACGAGCTGGAGCGAGCTGCGGCGGGAGGCGATGGCCTGCGACGAGGAGCGCTTCCTCTACCCGGAGCGCGAGCGCCGCACGCCGTACATCACGCAGGCGCTCGACGGCGCGGTCGGCCCGGTCGTCGCGGTCTCGGACTACATGAAGCAGGTCCAGGACCAGATCCGCCCCTGGGTGCCCGAGGAGTTCTCGGCGCTCGGGACCGACGGCTTCGGGTTCTCCGACACCCGCGCCGCCGCTCGCCGGTACTTCCACGTCGACGGTCCGTCGATGGCGGTGCGCGCCCTGCAGATGCTCGCCGACCGCGGCTGGGTCGCGGAGGACGTCCCGAAGAAGGCGGCCGACACGTACCGCCTCCTCGACGTCACCGCCGGCACCTCCGGCAACGCCGGAGGCGACGCCTGACGCCACAGCGCCATCCGCACGGTCCCTGAGGAGGCGCGCCAGCGCCATCCGCACGGTCCCTGAGGAGGCGCGCCAGCGCCGTCGGCTCGCTCCCTGAGGAGGCGCGCCAGCGCCGTCTCGAAGGGGGTGCCCACACCCGTGACAGGATCACGGGTGTGGGCACCCCCCTTCGTCGTCGCGGTGAGCCGGGACGAGCTGCACCGGTTCAGCAAGGCCCCGTGCGAGGAGATCGAGCTCGTGGCCGGCCTCCGGGTCCGGGGGGACGCCCACGCCGGCACCCTCGTGCAGCACCGCTCGCGCGTGCGGCGGGAACCCAACCAGCCCAACCTGCGCCAGGTGCACCTCATCCAGGCCGCGCTCCTCGACGAGGCGGGCGCGGCGGGTCACGACCTCGGTCCGGGCTCGCTCGGCGAGAACGTCCTGACCGGCGACGTCGACCTGCTCGCACTGCCCGAGGGCACCCGGCTGCGGATGGGTGAGGCGGTCGTGCGGGTCACCGGGCTGCGCAACCCGTGCCGCCAGATCGAGGAGCACTCCCCCGGCCTGCTCCGGCTCGTCGTGCGCCGTGGCGACAGCGTCGGTATCGAACGTCGCGCCGGCGTCATGGGGGTCGTCGAGGTGAGCGGGACGGTGCGCGCCGGCGACACGATCGGCGTCGACCTCCCGCCCGGGCCGCACACGCCGCTCGCCCCGGTCTGACGGCGGTCGCCGGCGTCCGTCAGCCGAGCGTGCCCACGGAGATGAGCACGCGCAGCGCCTGGATCGCCTCGCACCCGCACCGCACGGCCCGCGGGAAGGGCACCCGGATGTCCCGGCGGCTCACCCCCACGTGCTCACGCAGGACGATGCCGTCGGCGTCGGCGTGGACCGGTCGGACGACGGCGACCGGCTGGACCGCGTCGACGACGAGCTCGCGCAGGGAGTCCCGGTGCGCGGAGTCGAGGTGGACGAGCCACCCGTCCGCCCATCCTGCGAGCGGGTCGGGTTCCGCGGCCGCGTAGTCCCCCGGGTCGACGTCCACCGCGGGCCGGGCGGTCCTGCCGCTCTCGACGGACCACTCGAGGGTGACCTCGGTCGGCTCGAGCCGGGCCACGAGGGATCGCTCCGCCAGACCGAGGTGGGCGCGCAGCCCCACGTCGACGGGATCGGCCAGCACCTCGGCCCGGCCGGACAGGGTCACCCGGCCGCGGACCCGCCCGGCGTGCGCGACGCCCGAGACGTCGGTCGCCACGGCGTGCACGACCGGACCGGACGTGCCGGGCCGGACCAGGTGGGTGCACTCGGGTGCGGCCTCCCCGAGGGAGAACAGGAGGGCGCCCCCCTCGTCCACGGCATGCGCGGCCAGCGGGGCTCTGTGCCCCATGATCCCGACCTCGACGTGGCTCGCGGATGCGACGACCGTGCGGGCCAGACCCGGTGGATGGTTCACGTGCTCCTCCTCGACGGTTGAGTCGAGGTAAGCCTAGCCTTACCTAGTCGTCGGCGGGGCCGAGTCAGCTGCCGGCGAGGAAGTCCGTGCGGGCCTCGACGCAGATGTCGGGCTGGTCGCAGAAGACCCCGTCGACACCGATCTCGTAGAACCTGGTGACCTCGTCGGCCATCCGGCCGTGGGCCGCCGGGTCCGCGCCGCTGCGGTAGTCGGTCGGGAGGAAGGTGTTCTCCGCGCGGAAGGTCCAGGGGGTGACCTTGAGCCCGGCGGCGTGGGCGTCGCGGACGAACGAGGTCGGCTCGCCGAGGGTGCCGTCGGCGTTGCGGGCGATGACCGCGTTCTTCTCCGGGCCGAAGCCGTCGATCCACAGCGAGAGGTCCTCCATCGACGCGGCGGTGGTCAGCTCGGCGTAGGTCGTGCCCTCCTCGCGCAGGTCGTACGGACCGCCCTTGACCGTGGTGAGGAAGGTGCTCCTGCCCCTGTACCCGTGGGCGACGCGCAGGTCCTTGAGCGCGGTGAGCTCGAAGGACTGCACCCAGATCGGGGCCTTGGGGTGGTTGAGGTGGTACTTCTTCGCCAGGCGCACGACCTCTGCCTCGGGGTCGAAGCCCTCCGCGTGCAGGTAGGTCGAGTGCTTGATCTCCGGGATGATCCCGACGACGCGTCCGGTCGAGCGGGAGAGCTCCTCACGCTGGGCGAGGACCTCCTCGAAGGTCGGCACCTCGAACCGCCCGTCGTAGGAGGCAGACCCGGGCCGCATGGCGCCGAGGCGCTCCTTGGCGCGCAGCGTCTTCAGCTCGGCGAGGGTGAAGTCGTCGACGAACCAGCCGGTGACCTGGGTGCCGTCGAGGTTCTTCGTCGTCCGGCGGTCGGCGAACTCGGGGTGCTCGGCGACGTCGGTCGTGCCACCGATCTCCGGCTCGTGCCGGTCGACGAGGACGCCGTCCTTGGTCATGACGAGGTCGGGCTCGATGTAGTCCGCGCCCTGCCGCACGGCGAGGTCGTAGGCGGCGAGGGTGTGCTCGGGACGGTAGCCGGAGGCACCGCGGTGGGCGAACACCAGCGGGTCCGCCATGCCCTTCTCGCGGTACCCCGGGTTGTCGGAGGCGCTCGTGGCCCCGGGGGCCTTCGCGGGAGCGAGGGTCGGCGCGGCGGACGCGGCGGTGGGGACGAGGAGTGCGGCGGCGCAGGCGACGCCGGTGGCGAGTCGAAGTGGGCTCATGGGCGCGACGCTAGGGACGCTCGTCGTGCCTGCGGCGACCTCGCCGTGTCTGCGACGTGACCAGTCGGTGAAGCCCGGTGGTCGCCCCTGCCGCGCACGTCCTAGGGTGGGGGCCGTGTCCAAGGTACTGAACTCCCTCCCTGTTGGTGAACGTGTCGGCATCGCCTTTTCCGGCGGGCTCGACACCTCCGTGGCCGTCGCGTGGATGCGCGAGAAGGGGGCGGTGCCCTGCACGTACACCGCCGACCTCGGTCAGTACGACGAGGACGACATCGAGTCGATCCCGGGTCGCGCCGGCCAGTACGGCTCGGAGCTCTCCCGGCTCGTCGACTGCAAGACCCCGCTCGTGGAGGAGGGCCTGGCCGCCCTCGCCTGCGGCGCCTTCCACATCCGCTCGGGTGGTCGCACGTACTTCAACACCACGCCGCTCGGCCGCGCCGTCACCGGCACCCTGCTCGTGCGGGCGATGAAGGAGGACGGCGTCTCGATCTGGGGCGACGGCTCGACCTTCAAGGGCAACGACATCGAGCGCTTCTACCGCTACGGCCTCATGGCCAACCCGGGTCTGCGCATCTACAAGCCGTGGCTCGACGCCGACTTCGTCACCGAGCTCGGCGGGCGCCAGGAGATGTCCGAGTGGCTCACCGAGCGCGGGCTCCCCTACCGGGACAGCGCGGAGAAGGCCTACTCGACCGACGCCAACATCTGGGGCGCCACCCACGAGGCCAAGACCCTCGAGCACCTCGACCAGTCGCTCGAGATCGTCGACCCGATCATGGGCGTGCGGTTCTGGGACCCCGAGGTCGCCATCGAGACCGAGGACGTCACGGTGCGCTTCGAGCGCGGGCGTCCGGTCGCCATCAACGGTGACGACTTCGGCGGCGACGCCGTGGCGCTCGTCATGGCCGCCAACGACATCGGTGGCCGCCACGGCCTGGGCATGTCGGACCAGATCGAGAACCGCATCATCGAGGCCAAGTCGCGCGGCATCTACGAGGGCCCGGCCATGGCCCTGCTGCACCTCACCTACGAACGCCTGCTCAACGCGATCCACAACGAGGACACCATCGCCAGCTACCACGCCGAGGGCCGCCGCCTCGGCCGGCTGCTCTACGAGGGCCGCTGGTTCGACCCGCAGTCGCTCATGCTGCGCGAGTCGATCCAGCGCTGGGTCGCCTCGGTCGTCACGGGTGAGGTCACCGTGCGCCTGCGCCGCGGCGAGGACTGGACGATCGTCAACACGGTCGGCGAGCACTTCAGCTACCACCCGGACAAGCTGTCGATGGAGCGCACGGAGAACGCCGCCTTCGGCCCCGTCGACCGCATCGGGCAGCTGACGATGCGCAACCTCGACATCGCCGACAGCCGCGGCAAGCTCGAGGTCTACGCCGCGCAGGACCAGCTCTCGGGCGGCTACCTCGAGATCATGGGTCAGCTCGAGGCCGGTGGCGCCGACCAGATCGCCTCCAACCCGGCCACCCAGGACGTCGACGAGCTCGACGACGCCCTCGACCGGGCCGCGATGGAGTTCGGCACCGACTGACGGGCCGTCCCGCAGCCACGCGAACGCACTCGGGACCCTGTATTGCCCTAGGGCAATGCAGGGTTCCGTGCGTTGTGTGGTTCGCACATAGGATCGGGGCATGCCGCGCCGTGGACTCGTCTCGCTGACCACTCGCCGCCAGGTGCGGCGTTCCGGCGGCGAGCTCGCCACGGCGGCCACGCAGCGCCTGGAGGCCACGCACGAGTGGTACACGCGCCTGTCCGCCCAGGAGCGCTCGTGGGTGGCACTGGTCGCCCAGGCGGGCATCTCCAACTTCATCGACTGGCTCGACGGGATCGAGCCGGCCGACACCCGCGCGACCTTCGGCGCCGCCCCCCGCGAGCTGACCCGCACCATCAACCTCGCGCAGACCCTCGAGCTGGCCCGCACGGTCGTCGACGTCGTCGAGGAGCAGGTCGAGTCCCTCGCCCGCCCCAAGGACGTCACCGACCTGCGCATCGCCGTGCTGCGGTACGCCCGCGAGATCGCCTTCGGTGCGGCCGAGGTGTACGCCCAGGCCGCCGAGCAGCGCGGCGCGTGGGACGCCCGGCTCGAGTCCCTCGTCATCGACGCCGTCATGCGGGGCGAGGTCGACGAGTCCATCCGGAGCCGCGCCGCTGCGCTCGGGTGGGGCGAGGTCGCCGATGTCGTTGTGCTGGTGGGCAACTCGCCGCACCCAGCGGGCGGGGAAGACCCTGCTGCGGCCATCATCGACGTCCACCGGGCCGGGAACCGGCTCGGCCTGCCGGTCCTCGCCGGGGTGCAGGGCAACCGACTCGTCGCCGTCCTCGGTGGGGTCACCGAGCCGGCCGCGGCCGCCGCCGGCCTCGCCGGGTGCTTCGCGGACGGGGACCTCGTGCACGGGCCGCGCGTCGCCGATCTCGGCGAGGGTGCCCTGTCGGCCCACGCGGCGGTCGCCGGCCACCTCGCCGCGCCCGGCTGGCCCGCCCGACCGCGCCCGGTCGCCGCGGACGACCTGCTCGGCGAGCGGGCCGTCGCCGGGGACGACCTCGCGAGGGCAACCCTCGTCGAGAACGTCCAGGAACCGCTCGAGGAGCACCCCAGCCTGCTCGAGACCGCCCGCACCCACCTCGACTCGACCGGCCTCGAGGCGACGGCCCGCGCGCTCATCGTCCACGTCAACACCGTGCGGTACCGCCTGGGCCGGATCACCGAGCTCATCGGCTACGACCTGACCGACCCGCACGAGGCCTTCACCGTGCGCGTCGGTCTGACGATCGGAGCCATCTTGGAGGATGCCTCCAAGAACGCGCGGTGATTCTCTGGAGGCGTCGACCTCGCAGGCGCCCCCCTTCGGCGGCGACTCTTGAGAGGTGCTCGCCATCACCTGTCCCGGCCAGGGCTCACAGACGCCCGGCTTCCTCGCCCCGTGGCTCGAGCTGCCCGGCGTCGCCGACCGCCTCCACTGGCTGTCGACCGTCGCCGGCATCGACCTCGCCACGCACGGCACGACCTCCGACGAGGAGACCATCAAGGACACCGCGGTCGCGCAGCCGCTGATCGTCGCGGCCGGCCTGCTCTCGCTGCTCGCGCTCTTCGAGCACCCCGCCGACGGGTTCCGCGTGGTCGGCGCGGGCGCCGGCCACAGCGTCGGCGAGATCACCGCCGCCTCCGCCGCCGGCGTCATCAGCGCCGAGCAGGCCATGGTCCTCGTGCGTGAGCGCGGTCGGTCCATGGCCCGCGCCGCCGAGGTCACCCCGACCGGCATGAGCGCCGTCCTCGGTGGGGACGAAGGGGAGGTCCTCGCCGCGATCGAGGCCCACGGCCTCACCCCCGCCAACGTCAACGGCGCCGGCCAGGTCGTCGCCGCCGGCACGCTCGAGCAGCTCGCCGCCTTCGCCGAGGCGCCGCCCGCCAAGGCCCGGGTCATCCCCCTCAAGGTCGCCGGGGCCTTCCACACCCAGCACATGGCCCCCGCGGTCGACGACCTCGCCCGCCTCTCCCGCGCGGTGTCCACCCATGACGCCCGCGTCCCGCTCGTGTCCAACGTCGACGGCAGCGTCGTCCACTCCGGCACGGAGGTGCTGCGCCGCATCGTCACCCAGGTGAGCAACCCGGTGCGCTGGGACCTGTGCATGGAGACGATGCGCGACCTCGGCGTCACGGGCATCATCGAGGTCCCGCCGGCGGGCGCGCTCACCGGCCTGGCCAAGCGCGGGCTCAAGGGCGTCGAGGTCCTCGCGCTCAAGTCCCCCGACGACCTCGAGGCGGCCCACCGCATGGTCCGCGAGCACGGCTCGGCCCGTGACGCGAGCCAGCCGACGTGGCGCCTGGTCACCGCGCCGGTCAAGGGCACCGTGGCGATCGGCGCCGAGGCGGCCGGCACCGCGGTCACCGCCGGCGACGTGGTCGCCCGCATCTCCTCCCTGCGCGACGAGCTCGAGGTCCGCGCCGGGCACCCCGGCACGGTCGTCGAGTGGCTCGTCGAGGACGGCGACCCGGTCTCCCCCGGCCAGCCCATCCTGCGCCTGCACCCCGAAGGGTCGATCGCATGAGCACCCTCGGCGTCCCGGACGTCCTCCACCACGCCCGCATCACCGGCATCGGCGGCTACCGCCCCGCGCAGGTCGTCCCCAACAGCGAGATCGTCGGCCCGATCGACTCCTCCGACGAGTGGATCCGGGAGCGCTCCGGCATCGCGTCGCGGCACAAGGCCGCGCCCGACGAGACCGTCGTCGACATGGCCGAGCACGCGTCGCGGGGTGCGCTCGAGTACGCCGGCCTGGACGCCGCCCAGCTCGACGCCGTCCTCGTCGCGACCGTCACCCACCCGTACCAGACCCCCGCCGCCGCGCCGGAGCTCGCCTCCCGGTTCGGCTCGCGCGCAGCGGCCTTCGACATCTCCGCGGCGTGCGCCGGCTACTGCCACGCGATCTCCGTCGCCAACGACATGGTCCGCGTCGGCACCGCCGAGCACGTCCTCGTCGTGGGGGTCGAGAAGCTGCTCGACTTCACCGACCCGCTGGACCGCGGCTCGGCGTTCATCTTCGGCGACGGCGCCGGCGCCGCGATCGTCTCGCGCAGCGACGTCCCGGGCATCTCCCCGACCGTCTGGGGCAGCGACGGCGAGCAGAAGCACCTCATCGCCCAGCGCGACTCGTGGAACGAGGTCCGCACCGACCGCGACCTGCGCTGGCCCGCGATCGTCATGGAGGGCCCGAGCGTCTTCCGCTGGGCAGTGTGGTCGATGGCCAAGGAGGCGCAGCGCGCCCTCGACGTCGCCGGCGTGCGCGCCGACGAGCTCGCCGCCTTCATCCCCCACCAGGCCAACGTGCGGATCATCGACCAGATGGTCAAGACGCTCGGCCTGCCGGCCGACCTCCCGGTCGCCCGCGACATCGTCACCACGGCCAACACCTCCGCGGCCTCGGTGCCCCTCGCGATGGAGCGCATGCTCCGCGAGGGCGAGGTCGAGCCCGGCGGGCTGGCCCTGCAGATCGGCTTCGGCGCCGGCCTCGTGTGGGCCGCGCAGGTCGTGACGCTCCCCTGAAGTTCAACCCGTCGGTCCGACGGGCTCTCGGACCACCCCACCGATGCACAAGGAGAACGACCCATGGCTTACAGCGACCAGGAGATCCTCGCCGGCCTCGCCGAGATCGTCTCGGAGGAGACGGGTGTCGACGCGTCCGAGGTGACCGCCGACAAGACCTTCACCGACGACCTCGACGTCGACTCGCTGTCGATGATGACGATCGCCGTCACCGCCGAGGAGAAGTTCGGGGCCAAGATCCCCGACGAAGAGGTCAAGAACCTCAAGACCGTCGGTGACGCCGTCAACTTCATCCAGGCCAACCAGGCCGCCTGAGACCGGTGAGCATCCCCCCTTCGCCCTGAGCGAAGGGGGGAACCACCCTCTCTCCCACCCCACCCGACAGGAGCCCCCATGACCTCTCCCCGGCCCACCGTCGTCGTCACCGGACTCGGCGCAACGACCCCGCTCGGCGGTACCGCCGAGGAGACCTGGCAGGCGGCCCTCGCCGGCCGCCCCGGCGCCGCCCCCCTCGAGGCCGACTGGGTGCAGGAGTTCGAGCTGCCGGTGACCTTCGCCGCCCAGCTCGCCGTGCCCGCCGCCGAGGTGCTCAAGAAGGTCGAGACCAAGCGTCTGGACCCCTTCGCCCAGTACGCGCTCGTCGCCGCCCGCGAGGCGTGGGAGAACGCCGGTTCGCCCGAGGTCGAGCCGGAGCGCCTGGCCAGCTCCGTCGGCACCGGCATCGGCGGCGTGCAGACGCTGCTCACCGCGTGGGAGACCCTGCGCACCAAGGGCCCTCGTCGGGTCTACCCGCTGTCGATCCCGATGCTCATGCCCAACAGCGCGGCCGGCACGGTCTCGCTCGAGTTCGGCGCACGGGCCGGGGCGCACACGCTCGTCTCCGCCTGCTCCTCCGGCGCGGAGTCGATCGGCTACGGCGCCCACCTGATCCGCGAGGGGCTCGCCGACGTCGTCATCGCCGGTGGCTCCGAGGCCTCGATCCACCCGCTGCCCATCTCCGGCTTCGCCGCGATGCAGGCGCTGTCGACCCGCAACGACGCCCCCCAGTCCGCCTCGCGCCCCTACGACACCGACCGCGACGGCTTCGTCCTCGGTGAGGGCGCGGCGATCCTCGTGCTCGAGTCCGAGGAGCACGCGAAGGCACGCGGGGCCAACATCATCTGCGAGCTCGCCGGCTTCGGCGTGAGCGCCGACTCGCACCACATCGCCGCCCCCGAGCCGGAGGGGGCGGGCGCCTCCCGCGCCATGGCCGACGCGGTCCGCGACGCGGGCGCCACGCCCGCCGACGTGTGCCACATCAACGCCCACGCGACGTCCACCCCGGTGGGCGACGTGGCCGAGGTCGCCGCGATCCGACGCGCCTTCGGCAAGGACGCCGACCACATGGCCATCAGCGGGACCAAGTCCATGACGGGGCACCTCCTCGGCGCCGCCGGCGCCCTCGAGGCCGTCTTCGCGATCCAGGCGGTCCGCG
This sequence comes from Janibacter terrae NBRC 107853, assembly GCF_001591405.1. Lineage (GTDB taxonomy): Bacteria > Actinomycetota > Actinomycetes > Actinomycetales > Dermatophilaceae > Janibacter > Janibacter terrae. Next base: position 249,408 of record NZ_BCUV01000003.1, on the reverse strand, counting down.
ACCGGGTGGCTCCCCCGACGATCAACATCGACAACCTCGATCCCGCCGTCGACCTCGACATCATCCGGGACACGCCGCGCCAGCTCGGTGACGGAGAGCTGCTCGTCCTGGACAACTCCTTCGGGTTCGGTGGCCACAACGTCGCCCTCGCCTTCAGGACCGTCCGGTGACCCGCCAGCCCAACGCGGCGTCCGCGGCCGTCGGCAAGCGCCCGAAGGTCCCCCGCGAGGAGGACCCCCGCAACCCCAACCACCGGCTCGCGGCCTTCCTCGACGACGGCTCGCTCGAGCTGATCACCCCGGACGACGACTCGGGGATGCTCGCGGCGACGGGCACCGTCGCCGGTCAGCCGGTCGTCGTCTTCGTCTCCGACGCGACGATCATGGGCGGCGCCATGGGCGTCGCCGGCTGCAAGGTCGTCGTGGCCGCGTACGAGCGGGCCCTGGCCGACGGCGTCCCCGTCGTCGGCCTGTGGCACTCGGGCGGCGCCCGCCTGCCCGAGGGCGTCGTCTCGCTGCACGCGGTCGGCGAGGTCTTCGCGATCATGACCCGGGCCTCCGGCAGGATCCCGCAGATCTCCGTCGTCATCGGCGCGGCCGCCGGGGGTGCCGCCTACGGTCCCGCGCTCACCGACATCGTCATCCTCGCCCCGGAGGGGCGGATCTTCGTCACCGGGCCCGACGTCGTCCGTTCGGTCACGGGTGAGGACGTCGACGCCCTTCGCCTGGGTGGTCCCGAGCCCCACGGTCGCCGCTCCGGCGTCGTCCACGTGCTGGCCGAGTCCATCGACGACGCCTTCGCCCGGGCCGGCACGCTCTGCCGGCTCCTCGGCGACCAGGGCGAGTTCGACCTCGGCGCCGTCAACGACGTCGACCTGGCCGAGCAGCTGCCGGAGTCCGCCAAGCGGGCGTACGACGTGCACCCGCTCGTCGAGCAGCTCCTCGACGACGGCCCGCTGCAGGAGCTGCACGGCCGGTGGGCGCCCAACATCGTCACCACCCTCGGGCGCATGGGCGGCCGCACGGTCGGCGTCGTCGCCAACAACCCGATGCGCCTCGGCGGCTGCCTGGACTCCTCGTCCGCGGAGAAGGCAGCGCGCTTCGTGCGCATGTGCGACGCCTTCGGCGTGCCGCTCGTCGTCCTCGTGGACGTCCCCGGGTACCTGCCCGGCGTCGGCCAGGAGTGGGACGGCGTCGTGCGAAGGGGGGCCAAGCTCCTCCACGCGTTCGCCGAGGCGGTCGTGCCGCGGGTGACGGTCGTGACCCGCAAGACCTACGGCGGCGCGTACATCGCGATGAACTCGCGCTCGCTCGGCGCGACCAAGGTCTTCGCCTGGCCCGACGCGCACGTCGCCGTCATGGGCTCGGTCGCCGCGATCCGGATCCTGCACCGCCGCCGGCTCGCGGAGGTCGAGGAGTCCGAGCTCGCCGAGGTCGAGCAGCAGCTGGCCGACGAGCACGACCGCCTCTCGGGCGGCCTGGCGCGGGCCGTCGAGATCGGCGTCGTCGACGAGATCGTCGAGCCGACGCGCACCCGCTCTGCGGTGGCCGCTGCCCTGGCGGAGGCCCCGGCACGACGTGGGGAGCACGGCAACATCCCGCTCTGACCCCAGGGAACGACGCGGCACACGCTCAGGGCGATAGGTTCGTCGCCATGCCGACCGCGCACGCCACCCATGAACCCCTCGTCGTGCTCACCGACGTCAACAAGCACTTCGGGCAGCTGCACGTCCTCAAGGACATCAACCTGACGATCGGCAAGGGTGAGGTCGTCGTCGTCATCGGCCCCTCCGGGTCGGGCAAGTCGACCCTGTGCCGGACGATCAACCGCCTGGAGACCTTCGAGTCCGGGAGCATCACCATCGACGGCCAGCCGCTGCCCGAGGAGGGCAAGGAGCTGGCCCGCCTGCGCGCCGACGTCGGCATGGTCTTCCAGTCCTTCAACCTCTTCGCCCACAAGACGATCCTCGACAACGTCACCCTGGGGCCGATGAAGGTGCGCAAGAAGTCCAAGGCCGAGGCGCAGCAGCGCGCCCAGGAGCTGCTCACCCGTGTCGGGGTCGAGGCCCAGGCCGCGAAGTTCCCCGCGCAGCTCTCCGGCGGCCAGCAGCAGCGCGTGGCGATCGCGCGCTCCCTGGCCATGGAACCCAAGGTCATGCTCTTCGACGAGCCGACCTCGGCCCTCGACCCGGAAATGATCAACGAGGTCCTCGACGTCATGATCCAGCTCGCCCAGTCCGGCATGACGATGGTCGTCGTGACCCACGAGATGGGCTTCGCCCGACGCGCGGCCGACCGCGTCGTCTTCATGGCCGACGGGCAGATCGTCGAGACGGCCACCCCCGAGGAGTTCTTCACCAACCCGCAGAGCGAGCGGGCCAAGGACTTCCTCGGCAAGATCCTCAGCCACTAGAGCCGCACCGACCCGACAGCACCACCAACCAGGAGGACACCATGACCATGCGACGCATCGGCGCTGCAGGCGCCACCCTCGCCCTCGCAGCCGCCCTCGCCGCCTGTGGCAGCGACGACGGTGGAGGGACCGACGGCGGTGGCGGCGGCGACAGCTCGATCAAGATCGGCATCAAGTTCGACCAGCCCGGACTCGGCCTCAAGGAGGGCAACACCTACTCCGGCTTCGACGTCGACGTGGCCAACTACGTCGCCAAGGAGCTGGGCAAGACCGACGTCCAGTTCGTCCAGGCCCCGAGCAAGCAGCGCGAGGACCTCATCGCGACCGGCCAGGTCGACCTGATCTTCGCGACGTACTCGATCACCGACGAGCGCAAGCAGAAGGTCTCCTTCGCCGGCCCGTACTTCGTCGCCGGTCAGGACCTGCTCGTCGCGTCCGACGCCAAGATCACCGGGCCCAAGGACCTCGACGGCAAGAAGTTGTGCTCGGTCACCGGCTCCACGTCGGCCGACAACGTCAAGAAGGAGGTGCCGGGCGTCAACCTGCAGGAGTTCGACACCTACTCCAAGTGCGCGGAGGCCGTGTCCAAGGGGCAGCTCGACGCCCTGACCACCGACAACACGATCCTCGCCGGCTACGCGGCGCAGGACCAGTACAAGGGCAAGCTCAAGGTCGTCGGCGCCCCCTTCTCGGAGGAGCGCTACGGCGTCGGCCTCAAGAAGGGCGACACGGCCCTGTGCGAGGACGTCAACAAGGCCCTGACCAAGATGGTCGACGACGGCGCCTGGGACAAGGCGGTCGAGGACAACTTCGGCCCGGCCGGCTTCGAGGTCGACACCAAGACCAACCCGCCGAAGCTCGACGCCTGCTCCTGACGGCGAGCGGTCGGGGTGGGCCGCTCGGCCCACCCCGACCGCGGGGACGACGACGCACGCGCACAAGGAGTAGTGGATGAACGAGCTCTTCCAGCAGTTCGACGTGTGGGGGGCCTTCTGGCTCACCATCAGGCTGGCCCTGTTCTCCCTCGTCGGGGCACTGGTCATCGGCACGGTCGTGGCGATCATGCGCGTGAGCCCGGTGGGCATCTTCCGCTTCGCGGGCGCGGCGTACGTCAACATCGTCCGCAACACCCCGCTGACGCTGATCCTCACCTTCACGATCCTCGTCATGCTCTACGACCTCGGCATCAACCTCGCGGACGAGTCGAGCCCCACGTCGATCACGGACAACGGGGTGCGCTGGGCCATCGTCGGTCTGGCCGTCTACCACGCGGCCTTCGTGTGCGAGGCGCTGCGCAGCGGCATCAACACCGTCCCACCTGGCCAGGCCGAGGCCGCGCGCTCGCTGGGCCTGGGCTTCGCGCAGAACCTGCGCCACGTGGTCCTCCCCCAGGCCGTGCGCGGTGCCATCGCCCCGCTCGCCTCGGTGATCATCGCGCTCATCAAGAACACGACGGTCGCCGCCGCCATCGGCGTCGCCGAGACCGCCGCGCTGATGAGCTCGGCCATCGAGCTGCGCGCCGACCTCAACTACCTGACCTTCGCCCTCGTGGCCGGGTTCTTCCTGCTCCTCACCCTGCCGATCGGCATCGGGATGACGAGCCTCTCGCGGCGTCTGGCGGTCAAGCGATGAGCACGAGCACCGTCCTCTTCGACAACCCCGGGCCCCGGGCGCGGGTCCGCTACCGCATCGTCGCCCTCCTCGGCCTGCTCGTCGCCGCCGGCATCCTCTGGGTCGTCGTCGGCAAGCTCAACGAGTACGACGAGTTCTCCGGGGCCAAGTGGTCGCCGATGCTCGAGTGGTCCACGTGGCGCTACTACCTGCTCCTGGGCCTGTGGAACACGCTCAAGGCAGCCGGCCTCTCGGTCGTCGGAGCAACCCTCTTCGGGCTGGTCTTCGGGACCGGTCGGCTCTCGGGCAACCGCGTCATCCGCTGGGTCAGCGGGGCGGTGGTCGAGTTCTTCCGGGCCATCCCCGTGCTGATCATGATGATCTTCTTCTTCGGCATCTACGCCTACAACGGCGTCTTCTCCGCCGACCTCAACCCGCTCGCCGCCGTCGTGACCGCGCTGACCCTCTACAACGGGTCGGTCATGGCCGAGCTGCTCCGCTCCGGCGTCCACTCGCTGCCGTCCGGGCAGAGCGAGGCCGGCCTGTCCGTCGGCCTCTCGCGTGGCCAGGTCCTGCGCTCGATCCAGATCCCGCAGGCCGTCACGGCCATGCTCCCGGCCCTCGTGAGCCAGCTCGTCGTCATCCTCAAGGACACGGCGCTCGGCACGGTCATCACCTACCCCGAGCTGCTGCAGCAGGGGCAGAACCTCTCCTCGTTGCACTCCAACATCTTCGCCGCGCTCGTCGTCGTGGCGATCATGTTCATCGTCGTCAACTGGGCGCTCACCTCCCTCGCCGGTCTCCTCGAGCGGCGCATCAACCGTCGCGGGCGCACCGCCGGGGACGCGATCGCGGCCGCGCCGACGGTCCCGGGAGCGGAGGACTGACCCGGATCCGGGCATGACGAAGGGGGCCGCGTCAAGGAGGGAGCGCGGCCCCCTTCGTCATGGGGGTGGGCGGGTCTGCTCAGCCGACCTTGTGCAGCCAGCGGACCGGCGCGCCGTCGCCGGCGTGACGGAAGGGCTCGAGCTCGGCGTCCCAGGGATCGCCGAGCAGCTCGCCGAGCATGTCCTCGACGGCCTCGCCGGCGCCTTGGGCGAGGGTCATGACCTCACGCAGACGGTTCTCGTGGAGGACGACGTCGCCGGACGCGGAGATCGTCGCGTGGTGGATGCCGAGGGTGGGGGTGTGGCTCCACCGGGACCCGTCGAGGCCAGGCGTGGCCTCCTCGGTCACCTCGTAGCGCACGCCCTCCCAGCCGCGGAGGGCAGAGGCGAGCTTCGCGCCCGTGCCGGGCTCCCCCGTCCAGGAGAACTCGGCACGCTTGAGAGACCGGCCGATCGTCTGATCGGTCCAGTCCAGTGACACAGCCTGACCCAGCACGGCCTCGAGCGCCCACGTGATGTGGGGGCACAGGGCCGTGGGGGTGCTGTGGATGAACACCACCCCGCGGGTGCTGATGCGCTTTCCTGCAGACATCCTGATCCTCCTTGAGTGCGATGGACGTCTTCCCCAACGCCAGGCACTCACCCGGAGGACCGAACGGCTGCGCGCTACTGCTTGTCGCGGTGTGCTGCTCGAGCGATATGTGCACGCGGACGTGCTTGTGACGGCCATTGTGCCCCATGGATCACAGGAGCACCAGCCCTCACGTGCGCCTCACCCTCACCACGGGTCGCGGCCCCTCGCGCGGTACTCTCACGCCGACGCCTCCGGGCGCACGGGGCGGTAGCTCAGTCGGTCAGAGCATCGGACTCATAATCCGCCGGTCCTGGGTTCAAGCCCCAGTCGCCCCACCCCTTCGTCCCCCGCTCAGCGCGAGTCGTGGGTGATGACGAGCCACCAGCCCGAGCCGCCGCCCAGACGCGATGCGTCCGAGCGCGACGACAGGTCCAGGGCGCGTCGGACGCGCGAGTCGTGGACGGTCAGCTTCGTCGTGTTGCCGCCCCCGGAGGGGCCGGCCGAGATGCCCCGGGCGACGGCGGCCTCGTCGGGCGTCACCTCGATCGAGATGACGGGGTCGGAGGCGTGGTCGACGACGACGCGACCCCGGGCGTCCACGTGCGTGCCCCAGACGCCGCTGCAACCACTGCCGCTCCCACGGTCCAACCGAGGGGCGCGCGCCTGCGCGTCCCACTCGATGTGGCAGGCGATGACCTCGACCTGCGCGGGCGCGATGGCCGCAGGTCGGTTCGTCGACATCGCGTGCGACCCGGCTGCCCCACCGACGAGGCCGACGGCAACCAGGGCCGCGGCACCGGCGAGGCGCCTCACGACAGCACCCGTGTCGAGCTGAACCAGATGTTCGACGAGGCACCGGCCGCCCTGCGGTAGTCGGTGCTGCGGCCCAGGTGCAGGCGCCGCTTCAGGCGCGTGTCGTAGAGGCTCACCGTGGCGTACCGCGACGTGCCGTCGATGCCCGCCGCGATCCCGCGACCGGTGAGCGTCTCGTCCGACCCGGCGGACAGGCCAACCGTGCGCCCCGGTTCGCTGAAGTGGATCTGCAGCCGTCCCGTGCCCGTGATGTTGACGCTCTTCACCCCGACGCACGTGTGCGTGTGGTTGGCGTGCACCCGCGGCCCGTACGAGTACAGCCGGATCACGCACCCACCCACGTCGATCGACGACTGCACGCGCGTGACGTTCGCCGCCTCGGCAGGCGCACTCTGCACGACAGCGGCACCGCCGGTGACCCCGATCGCCAAGCCCACGGTCAGCACCGCGGTGCCCACACTCCTGGAACCCATGTCCATCCTCCCCGTCCTGGGCCGGCTCCTTGCCGGCACCGCCATCCCATCGGCCCGCTGTGAAACGATCATGAGATCCGGGTGAGAACTCCTTCATGGGGCCGGCCCCGGGCGCGCCTGCGCAGGGGTTGTCACCGCTCGGTCCTAGGCTGTGGATCGCCGGGGGGAGACGGTTTCCCAGCGGCGCTCCCTTCGCCACTCCCAGAGGACCCTCATGCTCAAGCGCGTCGCGGCTGCTGCCGCTCTCTCCCTCGTCCCGACCGTCATGGTCGCCGCCCCCTCGCAGGCCGCGTACTCCTGCTCGATCAGCGTGCCGAGCAAGGTCTCGGTCACGAGCACCTACCGGGCGATCACCGCGAAGTTCAGTGCCGGCTGCCTGGGGTACACCGAGTCCGCGTGGTGGGACATCATGCACCCGACCCAGGGCTGGGAAGGTTCCTTCAACTTCGACGGCGCCAGCAGCGACGTCGAGGACTGGTACGACTGGTCCCCGCTCGGGACCTACACGATCCGTCCCGACTTCGCGTACGACTACAACTACAACGACGTCAACCAGAACACCCGCACGATGACCGTGCGCCTCGGGTCCCGGACCGCGGCCAGCAGCTCGCGCAGCGGTCGCTACGTCACGGTCAGGGCGACCGCGACCCGCTACTCCCCCAGCGCCGGGACCTACCGCGCCTGGTCGGGCGCCAAGGTCTCCCTGCGGCAGAAGTCCTGCTCGTCGTGCTCGTGGAAGTGGGTCAGGTCCGGCACCACCGACCGCTACGGCCGGGTCTCCCTCAAGGCCTACGCCTCCACCACCCGCTACTGGCAGATCGCGACCGTCGACACCTCCAACACCTGGGGCAAGGCCTCGACGACGCTCAAGCGCTGACGCGCGACGGACTCCCCCCTTCGTCATGGCAGCGGGCCTGAGAGGATGGTCCCGATCGACGAAGGGGGATGACGTGCGCCGTGCCCGGGTGGTGACCGCAACCGCGCTCGGCGCTGCCCTGCTGAGCGCGTGCGTGCGCCCGGTCGACGTCGAGCCGACCGGGCCGACGAGCCCCGTGGTCTCGACGCAGGCGCCCGCGAGCACCTCGTCCCCGAGCGGCACCTCGTCACCCTCCCTGCACGAGACCGACCTGCCGAGCACGCTGCGCGTGGCGATCTCCTTCGACCAACCGGGGGTCGGGCTGCGCGAGGGGGACACGTACTCGGGTCTGGACGTCGATGTCGCGCGCTACATCGCCCGCCACCTGGGTATCGACCGGATCAGCTTCGTCGAGGGCATGACCGACCAGCGCGAGACGCTGCTCGCGACCGGCCAGGCCGACCTCGTGCTCTCCTCGTACTCGATCACGCCCGAGCGCAAGGACGAGGTGACCTTCGCCGGGCCCTACCTCACGACCGGGCAGGACCTGCTCGTCTCCTCCCGCAGCACGATCCGCTCCCCCGGACAGCTGCGCGGCTTCACCGTCTGCAGCGTGCAGGGGTCCACGTCGACGAGCGAGCTCGTCGACGACCACCCCGGTCTGCACCTGACCGTCCAGCCGCGCGTGTCCGACTGCGTCAAGCTGCTCGAGGAGGGCAAGGTCAAGGCCGTGACCTCCGACGCGGCGATCCTCGCGGGTTTCGCCAGGCGCTCGCGTGCCCCCGACAAGCTGCGCCTCAGCGGGCACAGCTTCGCCCGTGAGCGGTGGGGCGTCGCGATGCGCCCGGCCGACAGCGCGCTGTGCGAGGACGTGAGCGCGGCGCTGGAGGACATGGTCGACTCCGGCGCCTGGAAGAAGGCCGTGCGCAGCAACCTCGCGACGTCGATGCTGCCGACGTCCACGCTCCGGCCACCGAAGCTGCAGGACTGCCCTCCCCCGCCGGCGAGCGAGAGCTCCTCGTCGAGCGTGACCTCCGGGACGAGCTAGCTGACTCACACCACGTCGGGACCGGCCGCCAGGTCGGCGACGTCCAGGACGGGGATCTCACGCGAGGTCCGAGCACATGAAAAGGGCCCCGGGCCAGGCACACAGCCTGTCCGGGGCCCTCATCGGGCTCCCCCACTTGGACTCGAACCAAGAACCCTCCGATTAACAGTCGAATGCTCTGCCAATTGAGCTATGGGGGACCGCGCCGAAGCGCTGCGCCACCATAGCAAGAACTCAGCGCGGGACGTAATCGGGATCAGGGCTCGCGACCGACCTGCTCGGCGAGCCGCGCGGCGGCCGCCTCGGTGGCCGCGACGAGCTCCGGGTCGTCGGGGTCGCAGCGGGGGCCGACGATCGTCTGGGCGAGGATCCGGTCGGTCGCGAGGTCCTTGCGCAGCACCACGCGCGCTCGTCGCGTGCGGTCCAGGACGACCTCCTCGACGAGCACGATGCTGGCCTGCACCCGCTCGTGGAAGGCGTCCGGGACGCCCCCCGCCTCGGTGAGCACCCACCGCCCCGCGGGCGCGTGGTCGACCCACGTCACCGACAGGGTGTCGGTCCCGGGGTCCCACCGCCCGCGGTCGACGAGGTGCCAGGCACGCCCTTCGTCCGTCTCGCCGGGGACGAGGAGCCGGTGCGACGTGAGCACGAGCGTCGACTCCCCGGCCCGGGCGGTCGCGAGCACCCGCTCGCCGCGCGCGAGCGCCACGTCGTCGGGCACGGGGACGGCGCGCTCGCGCCGCCAGCGGAACCGGCTCACTGGACCGCCTCCCTCAGGGCGGCGCGCTGCCGCTCGAGCGTCTGCAGGGCCAGGGACAGCTCGCGCAGTGCGCCCTGGTCCGCGGACGGGTCGGCGGCGAGGCGTCGCATCTGCGACATCGCGTCGGAGATGCGGCGACTGATCGAGACCTCGCGCACGCGCACGAGCAGCGATCGGGTGTAGCTCGGTGGGGGCATGCCGGTCGACTGGTCGTGGACGACGGGAAGGGGGGCGACCGACAGCTCGGCGACGAGCGAGGTCACGGCGAGCGGCGTCGCCTCGTCGATCCGGGCGTGCCACGACGAGAGCGTCACGCCCTGCTCGAGCGGCCCGACCTCGCGTATCGCGTCGAAGACCGACCGGTGGGCCGGCGCGGTGAAGCTCTCCGGCTCGATGGCGTCGAGGTCCTCGGGGCTGAACATCTGGGGGTGCTGGAGCAGCGACTGGAGCAGCTGCCGCTCGGCCATGACGATCGGGTCGCGCAGGTTGGGCGCCGGGATGCCGGAGGAGGCCTCGCCCCGGGTCGGCTCGGGGGTCTCCGGGTTGGCGCGGGAGTCCCCCTTCGCGTCCTCGCGTGCCTGCAGGCGACCGGCCCGGTCGACCGCGCTGCGCATCTGGTCCACCTCGACGCCGACCCAGCCGGCGACCGTGCGCACGTACTCGGGGCGGAGGGAGGTGTCGCGGATGCTGTTGATGACGGGCGCGACGGCGCGCATCCCCTGCACCCGCCCCTCGGCGGTCGAGAGGTCGAAGCGCGCGAGGAGCGTCCGCACGGCGAACTCGAACATCGGCACCGCGTCCTCGACGAGCTCGCGGACGGCGGTGTCGCCCTCGCGCAGGCGCAGGTCGCACGGGTCCATGCCGTCCTTGGCCACCGCAACGAAGCTCTGGCTGGCCCACTTGTCGTCCTGGGCGTAGGCGGCCATCGCGGCCTTCTGCCCGGCCGCGTCACCGTCGAAGGTGAAGATGACCTTGGCGGGTGCGAGGTCCTCCTCGTCCCGCACGATGCGCCGGATGACCTTGATGTGGTCCGCCCCGAAGGAGGTGCCGCAGGTCGCGACGGCGCCCTCGACCCCGGACAGGTGCGCGGCCATGACGTCGCTGTACCCCTCGACGACGACGACGCGACGCTCGTCCCGGATGGCCTTCTTCGCCAGGTCGAGGCCGTAGAGGACGTTGGACTTCTTGTAGATCGGCGTCTCGGTGGTGTTGAGGTACTTCGCGCCGATGCGGTCGTTGTCCCACAGCCGCCGCGCGCCGAACCCGATGGTGTCGCCGGTGATGTCGCGGATCGGCCAGACGAGCCGGCCGCGGAAGCGGTCGTAGAGCCCGCGCGAGCCGCGCCCGCACAGGCCACCGATCGTCAGCTCCTCGTCGCTGAAGCCCTTGCCGCGCAGGTGGCGGGCGAGCTCCTCGCCGGAGCGGGGCGCGTAGCCGATGCCGAAGAGCTTGGCCTCGGGCGAGGCGAACCCCCGCTCCCGCAGGAAGTCCCGGCCGATGCGCGCCTCGGGCGTCTCGAGCAGCCGGGAGTGGTAGAACTCTGCCGCAGCGCGGTGCGCCTCGATGAGCCGCGAGCGCTTGCCGAGCCCCACCCCGTCGCGGGGGCCGCCGCCCTCCTCGTAGCGCAGCTCCATCCCGAGCTTGCCGGCGAGCCGCTCGACGGCCTCGGCGAAGGTCAGGTGGTCGAGCTTCTGCACGAAGGAGATGACGTCACCGCCCTCGCCGCAGCCGAAGCAGTGGTACGCGCCGACGGTCTCGCGGACGGTGAAGCTCGGCGTCTTCTCGTCGTGGAAGGGGCACAGGCCCTTCATCGAGCCGATGCCGGCGGCGCGCAGGTTGACGTGCTCACGGACGACGTCGGTGATCGAGGAGCGCTCCTTGACCGCCTGCACGTCCTCGGCACGGATCCGTCCCGCCACGGCCACCTCCTGGTCTCGCCCTCGTGGCCTCCGAGTCTAGGTGCCGGCGGCGGCCGGGCCGGGCCCGGTCACCAGGGGACGGCGCGCAGCCCGTCGACGAAGGGGGTGAACCCGTCCGTCACGCGGGTCAGGCCGGCCCACGACGGCCCGTCGGCGGACTCCTCCTCGTGCGCCCAGGACCACACGGACCCGGCGTGCTCGCCCGCCACAGCGAGGCAGACGAGGTCGCCGGCGTCGTTGGTCGCGATCGGGGTGACCTCGGGCGGCAGCCGCCGGTCGTACACACCGCGGGCCCCGCCGAGGTCGAGCTCGCGGTCCGCCACCCCGAGCCCGAAGAAGATCGTGACCACGGGGTGGGTGCGCTCCTCGACCGAGAGGTCGTCGGTGCCGTACTTGAGGTCGTCCTCGGTGACGCCACCACCGTTGCCCTGCAACCACGCCCGGTAGTCGGCAGGCAACGGCACGCCGAGGGCGGCCTCGAGGGCGCGCAGGCTCGACTCGTCGGGTGCTGGGTAGCTGGTGCGGAAGTCCATCAGTCGCTCGTCTCGGCTCCGTCGTGCTTGTGCAGTGACCGGCCCCCAGCATGCTTGACCGCGGCGTGGAGGTCACGCGGGACGAGGACGAGCTCACCGCGCCCGCTCTCGGGGTCGTAGGCGTGCGTGTGGTGCCAGACCCAGTCCTCCTGGAGCGCCTTGGCCTCGTCCTTGTCGATGCCGGCCGCCCCGTAGGCGAGCCGGATGTCCTTGCTCGAGGTCTCGGTGAGCTCGATGAGCACCGGCCCGTGCTCCGCGTTGACGTAGGGGTAGAAGTCCGGGAAGCCGAACTCGTCGATCTCCACCCCGTCGGGGTAGCGCTCCTGCAGCTCCTCGCTCCACTGGGGGCCGTCGTACGTCCGCCCCGCGAAGTCGTTGTTCGGCACGGCCCGCCCGCTGACGATCGCCGTCCCCTCCTCCGGGTCGATGTCCCATGCCGGGTTGACGCCGTCGGTGTGCTCCGCCCGCCACCGCTCCGCCTCCCCCTCGGTCATCTGGCCGGTCCCGGGGTCCGGCGCCCCCGCCATGACGGTCCGCGGGGCGGGGTTGGTGTCTGCCGCGGACGTCTTGGTCGACGAAGGGGGTGCCCCGCCCCCTTCGCCCGACGTCGCGTCCTGCGACGCGGCACCCCGGTGCAACGCGGCGACGACCTCGTGCAGGGTCCGGGCCGCATCCGTCAGCCGCGGGCTGAGGTCGTCCCACTCCGAGAGCAGCGCCTCGGTGTCGCCCCCCTGCCAGGCCCCGCGCAGGACCAGGGAGCTCGCCTGCCCGGAGGTCCGCAGGTCCTCGACCGTGCGGGCCTGCGCGCGCAGGGTCGCCGCGACCTCCCGGACCCGCGCGGGGTCCATCGCGTGGGTGAGCATCACGTGCTTCTCCTGCCGGTGGCCTCTCGGTCGCACCGACCCTGTCAGCAGCCCCCGAGGAGCGGGAATGGGGAGGACTCCCCTGTCACCCGGGGTTCACCCGGCGGCTGCTCAGCAGTGCGCGGCGTGCAGCGCGAGCGCGCGCACGTCGGTCAGGCCGGCCACCTGGTCGACGACGACACGCAGCCGGGCGGCGTCGTCGGGGGCGGCCTCGAGGTCGGGGCGCAGGTCGGCGTCCAAGCGCGCCTCGGGGTCGGCCGTGAACCACTGGACGAGGTCGGCCACGACACGGCGCTGGTGGGCGTACTCGTCGTCCCGCTCCCCCGAGAACATGACGAAGTGGGCGGCGACCGCCTTGAGCACGGCCACCTCGGCGCGCGACTCGTCCGGCACGACGAGGCGGGCATCGTAGCGGCCGAGGTCGCCCGGGCCGTGGACCGCGCGCGTCGCCGCCTCGGCGGCGTGGACGAAGCGCCCGATGACCCGTGAGGTCATGTCCTTCAGCCCCGCGAGGGCGACCCGGGACCCGTCGTAGTCCGTGGGGACCGCGCCCGTGGCGAGCAGGCGTTCGAGGCCCGCGCCCACGGCGTCCCGACCCAGGTCCGGGGCGAAGTGGGTCGCGGCGACCGAGAGCACGGCCCCGGCGTCGCTGCCGTCACGCAGCCGCCGCAGGTCGAGCCGGCCCGAGGCCACCGCGTCCTCCACGTCGTGGACGGAGTACGCCACGTCGTCCGACCAGTCCATGACGTCGGCCTCGAGGCAGCGCACGACACCGCCGGGCCCCCCTTCGCGCATCCACTCGAAGACCGCCACGTCGTCCTCGTACACGCCGAACTTGGGTGTGGGAGCAGGCCCGTGACCGCGCCGCCACGGGTACTTGGTCGCCGCGTCGAGGCTCGCGCGGGTGAGGTTGAGGCCGGCCGGGCGACCGTCGGGGTGGACCCGCTTGGGCTCGAGCCGGGTGAGGATCCGCAGGGTCTGCGCATTGCCCTCGAACCCGCCGATCCCGGCCGCGACCTCGTCCAGCGCCGTCTCCCCGTTGTGCCCGAAGGGGGGATGCCCGAGGTCGTGCGCGAGGCAGGCGACCTCGACGACGTCGGCCCGGCAGCCGAGGGCCCCACCGAACTCGCGGCCGATCTGCGCGACCTCGAGGCTGTGCGTGAGCCGGTTGCGGACGAAGTCGTCGCTGCCGGGCCCGAGCACCTGCGTCTTGGCGGAGAGACGGCGCAGGGCGGCCGAGTGGATGAGACGACCCCGGTCGCGCGCGAAGTCGTCACGGTCGGCCCGCTTGTGCACCGGGTCCTCGGAGACCCACCGCTCCCGGTCGCTGCTCTCGCTCACGCTGGCGAGCCTACGACGGGCGACGCGCACTCCACCCTGCGGAACGCCGCCTTCGTCATCGCACCGGTGGGGCTAGCGTTGCGGGGACACTGCCGACACACCCCGGAGGCTCCATGTTCCGCAAGATCCTCGTCGCCAACCGAGGCGAGATCGCCATCCGTGCCTTCCGCGCGGCCACCGAGCTCGACGCGACCACCGTCGCCGTCTACCCGGTCGAGGACCGCATGTCGGAGCACCGGATGAAGGCCGACGAGGCCTACGTCATCGGCGAGGCCGGTCACCCCGTCCGCGCCTACCTCGACCCGCAGGAGATCGTGCGGGTCGCCCGCGAGGCCGGCGCCGACGCCGTCTACCCGGGCTACGGGTTCCTCTCCGAGAACCCCCAGCTCGCCGAGGAGTGCGCCCGCCACGGCATCACCTTCATCGGCCCGCCGGCGGAGGTCCTCGAGCTCACCGGCAACAAGGCCCGCGCGATCGCCGCGGCGAAGGCCGCCGGCCTGCCGACCCTCGTCGGCGCCGACGCGACGACCGACCTCGACGCCCTCGAGGCCGCGGCCGAGGAGATCGGCTTCCCCGTCTTCGTCAAGGCCGTGAGCGGTGGCGGCGGGCGCGGCATGCGCCGGGTGGGACGACGGGAGGACCTGCGCGCCGCGCTCGAGGCGGCCCAGCGCGAGGCCGAGTCCGCCTTCGGCGACCCCACGCTCTACCTCGAGGAGGCCGTGGTCAACCCGCGCCACATCGAGGTCCAGGTCGTCGGTGACGCCTCCGGCGAGGTGCTGCACTTCTTCGAGCGCGACTGCTCGGTGCAGCGCCGCCACCAGAAGGTCGTCGAGATCGCCCCGGCCCCCAACCTCGACCCGGACCTGCGCGCGCGGATGTGCGCCGACGCGGTGGCCTTCGCCCGGTCGATCGGCTACGTCAACGCCGGCACCGTGGAGTTCCTCCTCGGCGAGGACGGCCGCTACGTCTTCATCGAGATGAACCCCCGCATCCAGGTCGAGCACACGGTCACCGAGGAGGTCACCGAGGTCGACCTCGTCGTCATGCAGATGCAGATCGCCGCGGGCGCCACGCTCGCCGGGCTCGGGCACCGGCAGGAGGACATCGGCACGCACGGCTTCGCGCTGCAGTGCCGCATCACCACCGAGGACCCGGCCAACGGCTTCCGCCCCGACTCCGGCACCATCTCGGCCTACCGCTCCGCCGGCGGGTCCGGCGTCCGGCTCGACGGCGGCACGACCTTCGTCGGTGCCGAGGTGAGCGCCCACTTCGACTCGATGCTCGTCAAGCTCACCTGCCGCGCCGCGACCTTCCCGCTCGCGGTCCGTCGCGCCCGCCGAGCGCTCGCCGAGTTCCGCGTGCGCGGCGTGGCGACCAACCTCCCCTTCCTCGAGGCCGTGCTCGCCGACCCGGCCTTCCAGGAGGGGCGCGTCACGACGAGCTTCATCGACGAGCGCCCCCACCTCGTCGACGCGCCCGTCGGCAAGGACCGGGCCACCAAGCTGCTCACCTACCTGGCCGACGTCACCGTCAACCGCCCGCACGGCCCCCGGACGAGCGACCTGCGCCCACGCACCAAGCTGCCCGAGCTGCCGACCGGCGACCGGCCCGAAGGCAGCCGCGACCGCCTCCTGCGCCTCGGCCCGGCCGGCTTCGCCACCGACCTGCGCGAGCGCACCGACGTCCAGGTCACCGACACGACCTTCCGCGACGCCCACCAGTCGCTCCTCGCGACCCGCGTGCGCACCCGCGACCTGCTCCACGTCGCCGAGCACGTCTCCCGCCTCACCCCGCAGCTGCTCTCGGTCGAGGCCTGGGGCGGGGCGACCTACGACGTCGCCCTGCGCTTCCTCCACGAGGACCCGTGGGAGCGGCTCGCGGCCCTGCACGAGGCCATGCCCAACATCGCGCTGCAGATGCTCCTGCGCGGTCGCAACACCGTCGGCTACACGCCCTACCCCACGACGGTCACCGATGCCTTCGTCGCCGAGGCGGCGCGCAGCGGCCTGTCGGTCTTCCGCATCTTCGACTCGCTCAACGACGTCAGCCAGATGCGCCCGGCGGTCGAGTCGGTCCTCGCCACCGACACGGCCGTGGCCGAGGTCGCCCTGTGCTACACCGGCAACCTGCTCGACCCGGGCGAGCGGCTCTACACGCTCGACTACTACCTGCGCCTCGCGGAGCAGATCGTCGACACCGGCGCGCACGTCCTCGCGATCAAGGACATGGCCGGGCTCCTGCGGGCGCCCGCCGCCGCCACCCTCGTGCGGGCGCTGCGGGAGCGCTTCGACCTGCCCGTCCACCTGCACACGCACGACACCGCGGGCGGCCAGATCGGCACCCTCCTCGCGGCGATCGACGCGGGCGTCGACGCGGTCGACGCCGCGAGCGCGACGATGGCCGGCACGACCTCGCAGCCCTCCCTCTCCGCCCTCGTCGGCGCGACCGACGGCACCGGCCGGCCGACCGGCCTGGACATCGAGCAGGTCTTCGCCCTCGAGCCGTACTGGGAGGGGGTGCGCCGCCTCTACGCCCCCTTCGAGTCCGGCCTGGCCTCCCCCACCGGGCGGGTCTACCGCCACGAGATCCCGGGTGGCCAGCTGTCCAACCTGCGCCAGCAGGCGATCGCCCTCGGCCTCGGCGACCGGTTCGAGGAGGTCGAGGACATGTACGCCGCGGCCAACGCCATGCTCGGCAACATCGTCAAGGTGACGCCGAGCAGCAAGGTCGTCGGTGACCTCGCGCTCGCCCTCGTCGGCCTCGGCGCCGACCCGGCCGAGTTCGAGGCCGACCCGGCCCGCTTCGACATCCCGGACTCGGTCATCGGCTTCCTCCGCGGCGACCTCGGCGACCCGCCCGGCGGCTGGCCCGAGCCCTTCCGCAGCAAGGCGCTCGAGGGCCGTCGCGAGCAGCCCCCGACCGCCGAGCTGACGCCGGAGCAGGAGCAGGCCCTGCGGGAGCACCCGCGCGAGACCCTCAACGAGCTGCTCTTCCCCGGACCGACCGACGAGATGCGCACGGCGCGAGCCACCTTCGGCGACACCTCGGTCCTCGACACGGGCCTCTTCCTCCACGGCCTGGAGCAGGGCGAGGAGCACGACGTGGAGATCGAGCCGGGCAAGACGCTGACCTTCGGCCTGTCCTCGGTCAGCGAGCCCGACGAGCAGGGCATGCGCACCGTCATGGGCACGGTCAACGGTCAGCTGCGCCCGGTACAGGTCCGCGACCGCACGGTCGAGGCGGACGTCGTCGCCGCGGAGAAGGCCGACCCGAGCGCCGCCGGTCACGTCGCGGCCCCCTTCGCCGGGGTCGTGACGCTCCAGGTCGCCGAGGGCGACGAGGTCGCGGCGGGGGCCACGGTCGCGACGATCGAGGCGATGAAGATGGAGGCCGCGATCACCACCCAGCAGGCCGGCACCGTGCGCCGCGTCGCCGTCGGCGCGCGCCAGCAGGTCGAAGGGGGCGACCTGCTCGTCGTCGTCGGGTGAGGGTCAGCCGCCGTCGGCGACCGACTGCTCGGCGGCGGCGACCTGCGCCCGCTGGGCCTCGTCGAGCTCCTGCGAGGCGAGCCAGTTCTCCGGCAGGGCGACGACGCGGGCGGAGCCGGCACGACCGCGCTGGCCCTCCGCGGCCTCGCCCGGCCAGGGACTGGTGGGGTCCATCGTCGCGATGAGCCGGTCGAGGGCGGCGAGCGAGTCGACGAGCGCGAGCTGGTTGCGCACGGTCGAGCCGGCCGGGAAGCCCTTGAGGTACCAGGCGATGTGCTTGCGGATGTCGCGGCAGGCGCGCAGCTCGTCGCCGTCGTAGAAGTCGGTGAGCAGCTCGGCGTGCCGGCGCAGGGTCGCGGTGACCTCCGCGAGGGTCGGGCGCACCCGCACCTGCGTGCCGGCGAAGGCGGCCGAGAGGTCGGCGAAGAGCCAGGGCCGGCCGAGGCACCCCCGCCCGACGACGACCCCGTCGCAGCCGGTCTCCTCGACCATGCGCAGCGCGTCCTCGGCCGACCAGATGTCGCCGTTGCCGAGCACCGGGACGGAGGTCACGGTCTCCTTCAGGAGCCGGATGTGTCCCCAGTCCGCCTGCCCGGAGTAGGCCTGGCTCGCGGTGCGCGCGTGCAACGACACGGCCGCGACGCCCTCCTCGACGGCGGCGGTCGCGGCCTCGAGGTAGGTGTGGTGCTCGGCGTCGATCCCGACGCGCATCTTCACGGTGACGGGGATCTCCCCCTTCGCCCCCTCGGTGACCGCGGCGGCGACGATCGCGCGGAAGAGGTCGCGCTTCCACGGCAGCGCCGCGCCGCCACCCTTGCGGGTGACCTTGGGGACCGGGCAGCCGAAGTTGAGGTCGATGTGGTCGGCGCGCTCCTCCGTGACGAGCATCCGCACGGCGGCGGCCGTCGTCGCCGGGTCGACGCTGTAGAGCTGCACGCTGCGGGGGCGCTCGTCCCCGTCGTGCTCGATGAGGCGCATCGACTCCGGCGTGCGCTCGACGAGGGCGCGCGAGGTGACCATCTCGTTGACGTAGAGGCTGCTCGCGCCCGTCAGGCCGCTCGCGGCGAGCCCTGCGTCGCCCGCCTCGCGGCACAGCCGACGGAAGGCGCGGTTGGTGATGCCGGCCATGGGGGCGAGGACGACCGGTGAGTCGATGACGTGGCGGCCGATGCGAAGGGGAGGCAGCACGCGCTCCCCCGTGGTCGCCGGGGTGGTGGGATCAAGGGTCTGGGTGCTCATCGCGCCTCCCAGTGTCGCACCGCGAGCACGAGCAGGGACAATCGCACACATGGACTCCCCGGCCACCTCCCGACCCAACCTCGAGAAGTTCGCCTGGCTCTCG
Source organism: Janibacter terrae NBRC 107853 (assembly GCF_001591405.1). GTDB lineage: Bacteria > Actinomycetota > Actinomycetes > Actinomycetales > Dermatophilaceae > Janibacter > Janibacter terrae. The sequence continues at coordinate 230,488 of NZ_BCUV01000003.1, read as the reverse complement.
ATCGCCGCGGCCGTGGCGACCATCGCCCTCAAGACGGGCGCCTGGTACATCACCGACTCCGTCGGCCTGCTCGCCGACGCCGCCGAGTCCATCGTCAACCTCGTCGCGGCGATCGCCGTGCTGATCGCGCTGCGCGTGGCCGCGCGGGCCGCCGACGACAACCACCACTACGGTCACAGCAAGGCCGAGTACTTCTCCGCCGCGATCGAGGGCGGGATGATCTTCGTCGCCGCGACCTTCATCATCTGGCAGTCGATCGCGCGCCTGCTCGACCCGCAGCCGATCAGCCAGGCCGGCATCGGCCTGACCATCTCGGTGGTCGCCTCGGTCATCAACGGCGCCGTCGCCCTAGTGCTCCTGCGCGCCGGGCGCGAGCACCGGTCGATCACCCTGCGGGCGGACGGGCAGCACCTGCTCACCGACGTGTGGACCTCCGTCGGCGTGCTCGTCGGCGTGCTCCTCGTCGTGGTCACCGGGATCGAGCAGCTCGACCCGATCGTCGCGCTGCTCGTCGGTGCCAACATCATCTGGACCGGGTGGAAGCTCCTCGACGAGTCCGGACGCGGCCTGATGGACGAGGCGCTCGACCCCGAGGTCAACGCCGCCCTCGCCGCCGTGCTGGAGGCCCAGCGCACCGCTGAGATCGACTTCCACGGCCTGCGCACCCGCGGCGCCGGCCACCTGTCCTTCGCGGAGGTGCACGTCCTCGTCCCCGGCGCGTGGTCGGTGCGCCGCGCCCACGACGTGGTCGAGGACCTCGAGCAGGTCCTCCACCGGGACTTCCCCGACCTCGAGGTCACCACCCACATCGAGCCGCGCGAGGACCCGCGCGCCTACCACGACTTCGGCGACTACGAGATCCCCATCGCCCCCCTGCACCCCCACCCCGAGGAGACCCCATGAGCGCCCTGATCACCGCCGCCGACCTGCAGCACGAGCTGGGTGACGACGACCTCGTCGTGCTCGACGTGCAGTACACGCTCGACGGGCAGGGTCCGGCGCTGTACGCCCAGGGCCACGTGCCGGGCGCTCCCTTCGTCGACCTCGACGCGGTCCTCGCCGGACCGCCCGGGGACGGCGGGCGCCACCCCCTCCCCGACGTCGCGGTCCTGCAGGAGGGCCTGCGCGCCGCCGGGATCGGCGACGACACGCGGGTCGTCGTCTACGACCAGGCGACCTCCCTCGGTGCCGCCCGCGCGTGGTGGGTCCTGCGGTGGGCGGGGATCGAGGACGTCCGGGTCCTCGACGGCGGCCTCGCCGCCTGGCGCGCCGCCGGCGGTGCCGTGAGCACCGAGCCGGTCACGCCGGAGCCCGGCGAGGTCCACCTCGAGGGCGACGAGCTCGTCGCCCTCGACGCCGAGGACGCGGCCGCGACCGCCAAGCTCGGCGTGCTCGTCGACGCCCGCTCCCCCGAGCGGTTCCGAGGGGAGAGCGAGCCGATCGACCCCGTCGCCGGCCACATCCCCGGAGCGGTCAACGTGCCGATGTCCGAGCTCGTCACCGACGACGGACGACTGCGCCCGGCGGCGCAGCTGCGGGAGCGCTTCGCCCGGGAGGGCATCGACGAGGTGACGGTCGTCGGCACCTACTGCGGCTCCGGCGTCACCGCGGCGCACACCGCCCTGGCGCTGCACGAGGCGGGCGTCGAGGCCGACGTCTACGTCGGCAGCTGGAGCGAGTGGATCACCGACCCGTCCCGCGAGATCGCGACCGGCGCTCAGTAGTCGGGCAGGGCGGCCACGAAGTCGCAGATCGCCTGCGCCACCGGCGCCGGGTGCGTCATCGGGGCGAAGTGCGTCGCGCCGTGCACGTGGACGACCTGCAGGTCCCGCCGCAGGCGACGGGCCGCGGCCTCGCCGACGCGGAACTGGTCGTACTCGCCGTTGATCGCGAGCACCGGCACGTCGACGTCCCGCAGCGAGGCGAGGTCGACCTCGTTGATGACCGCGTCCCAGGCGTCGGGGATCGCGGCGAGCCCCCGTCCCCGCTGGAGGACGGCCTGCGCGGTGCGCGGGCCGATGATCCGGCGCAGGGACGCCGCGTCGGTCTCCTCGATGCGCCCGACGCGCCGCTCGTCCCCGAGGCCGGCGCGCAAGGCGCTGCCGAAGGCGCGGTAGATGCCCGCGAGCCGCGAGGACGGCTGCGCGGTCGAGCCCAGGAGCACCAGCCCCGAGAGGACGTGGTGGTGGCGCGCCGCCCACTCCATCGAGACGTACCCGCCGAGGCTGTGCCCGGCGAGGACGACCCGGTGCGCCTGCGGGTCGAGCGCGGCGACGGCGTCGGTGACCGCGTCGAGCGCCGCCCCCATCGTGAAGGCGTCCGCCCGCCGCAGCCCGTGCCCGGGCAGGTCGAGGTGGTCGCAGACGACCCGGCCGAGGAGGGCCTCCTCCAGCGGGATCCACGCGGCGGCGTTGAGCCGGCTGCCGTGGACGAGCAGGAGGCGAAGGGGGGCTCCCCGCCCGGTCATCCCCGTCAGGCTCCGAGGAGTCTGGGCGCGAGGAAGGACTCGACCTGGTCGATGGAGATGCGCTGCTGCTCCATCGAGTCCCGCTCGCGGATGGTCACCGCGTCGTCCTCGAGGGTGTCGAAGTCGACCGTGATGCAGAAGGGCGTCCCGATCTCGTCCTGGCGGCGGTAGCGCTTGCCGATGGCCTGCGCGTCGTCGAAGTCGACGTTCCAGCTCTTGCGCAGCTGCGCGGCGAGGTCGCGCGCCTTGGGCGAGAGGTCCGCGTTGCGCGACAGCGGGAGGACGGCCGCCTTGACGGGAGCCAGCCGGTGGTCGAGGCGCAGGACGGTGCGCTTGTCCACGCCCCCCTTCGCGTTGGGGGCCTCGTCCTCGGCGTACGCGTCGACGAGGAAGGTCATGATCGAGCGCGACAGCCCCGCCGCCGGCTCGATGACGTACGGCGTGTACCGCTCGTTGTTGGCCTGGTCGAAGAAGACGAGGTCCGTGCCGGAGTGCTTGCTGTGGCTCGTCAGGTCGAAGTCCGTGCGGTTGGCGATGCCCTCGAGCTCGCCCCACTCGCTGCCGGCGAAGTTGAAGCGGTACTCGATGTCGACGGTGCGCTTGGAGTAGTGGGACAGCTTCTCCTGCGCGTGCTCGTAGTGGCGCAGGTTCTCCGGCTTGATGCCGAGGTCGGTGTACCAGCGGGTGCGCTCGTCGATCCAGTACTGGTGCCACTCCTCGTCCTCGCCCGGCTTGACGAAGAACTCCATCTCCATCTGCTCGAACTCGCGGGTGCGGAAGATGAAGTTGCCCGGCGTGATCTCGTTGCGGAAGGACTTGCCGGTCTGCGCGATGCCGAAGGGAGGCTTCTTGCGCGAGGTCTGCAGGACGTTGTTGAAGTTGATGAAGATGCCCTGGGCGGTCTCGGGGCGCAGGTAGTGCAGCCCGGACTCGTCCTCGATGACCCCGAGGTGCGTCTTGAGCATCATGTTGAACTCGCGGGCCTCGGTCCACCGGCCGCGGGTGCCGCAGTCCGGGCAGACGATCTCGCTCGTGGGGATGGAGTCGGGGTCGACCTCCTGACCCTTCTTCGCCGCCTTGTCCGCGATCGCCTCCTGCAGGTGGTCCAGGCGGTGGCGCTTGTGGCAGTTGAGGCACTCGGTGAGCGGGTCGGTGAAGGTCCCGACGTGTCCGGAGGCCACCCAGGTCTCGCGCGGCAGGATGATCGAGGAGTCGAGGCCGACGACGTCGTCGCGGCCGGTGACCATCGACCTCCACCACTGGCGCTTGATGTTCTCCTTGAGCTCGACCCCGAGCGGTCCGTAGTCCCACGCGGAGCGCGTGCCTCCGTAGATCTCGCCACAGGGGAAGACGAAACCCCTGCGCTTGCAGAGGTTGACGACGGTGTCGACGGTGGAGGTCTGCTTGGCCATGGGACAGAGGCTATCCGGGCCGCGGACCGACCCCTGCATCGGCCCGCCTACCCTGTGGGGGTGTTCAGCAGCCCCACGCCCCGTCCCGAGCCCGTCGCGACCAACGCCTTCGAGCGCGCGAGCCTGCCTCTCACCCGGGCGCTGTCCCAGCTGCCGCCGCTCGTGCCGATCGTCGTCGTCTTCGCGCTCGTGCTGCTCGGCAGCTTCCTCGGTCCGTGGGGCGCGATCCCCCTCGGCCTGGTCGTGCTCTTCCTGCTGTGGATGCTCGGGCTGTCCTGGCCGCGCCTCACCGCGAGCGAGCGCCTGATGCGCATCGCCGTCATCGTCCTGCTCGTCGGCCTGACGGTGATCAAGGTCGTACCCCGCTGAAGTTGACAACGATTCTCACGTGCGGTGAGAATCGTTCTCATGAAGTCCCGACACCGTCTCGTCCTCAGCGTCTCCGCCCTCCTGCTCGCCCTCACGGGCTGCGGCTCCGGCGAGGACGCCACGGACGGTGCGGGCGACGCGAGCCTGTCGGTGGCGACGAGCTTCTACCCCCTGCAGGAGGCGGCGGAGCAGGTCGGCGGTGACCACGTCGAGGTCACCAACCTCACCAAGCCCGGCGCCGAGCCGCACGACCTCGAGCTCACGCCCAACCAGGTCCTCGACGTCAGCCGGGCCGACGCCCTGGTCTACCTCAAGGGCTTCCAGCCCTCCGTCGACGACGCGGCGAAGGAGGCGGGCGACTCCGCCTTCGACGTCTCGTCGGCCGCTCGTCTGGACCTCGAGGCACCTCAGGGGGAGGGGCACGAGGGCGAGAGCGCCGAGGAGCACGCCGCCCACGAGGAGGGCCACGGGGCCGTCGACCCCCACTTCTGGCTCGACCCGACGCGCTACGCGGACGTCGTCGACGCCGTCGCCGAGCGCTTCGCCGAGGCCGACCCGGACCACGCCGCGGACTACCGGGCGAACGCCAAGGAGTTCACGGGCGAGCTGACCACGCTCGACAAGGACCTCAGGGCCGGGCTCGCCGACTGCCGCAGCCAGGACCTCGTGACGGGCCACACCGCCTTCGCCTACTTCGCGGACCGCTACGGCTTCCACCAGGAGTCGGTGAGCGGCCTGAGCCCGGACAGCGAGCCGAGCCCCAGCGCGCTGGCCGACCTCATCAAGCACGTCAAGCAGGAGCGGGTCGACACCGTGTACGCGGAGACCCTCGTGCCCGCCGATGTCGCCCGGACCATCGCCCGCGACTCCGGGGCGAAGGTCGCCGTCCTCGACCCCCTCGAGGGACTGACGGACGAGTCCGCCGGATCGGACTACCTTGAGGTCATGCGCAGCAACCTGGCCACCGTCCGCAAGGGACAGGGGTGCAGTTGACCTCGTCCGCCCCTCCCGTGATCGAGCTGACCGGCGCCGCCTTCGGCTACGGCGACCGCGTCGTGGTCCACGACGTCGACCTCACCGTCCGCCGCGGTGAGGTCGTCGCCGTGCTCGGACCCAACGGGGCCGGCAAGTCGACCTTGGTCAAGGGGTTGCTCGGGATCGCCGACCAGCACGCCGGGACCGCCCGAGTCCTCGGCCACGAGGTCGGCAGCGCGGACGCGCGGGCCGGTATCGGGTACGTCCCGCAGCGCCACACCCTCGCCTCGGCCGTCAGGGCGACCGCCTCCGAGATCGTGACGACGGGACGCACGGTGCGCACGCCCTGGTGGGCGCCGTGGCGGATCCGCTCCTCGGCCGACCGCGCGCTCGTCGCCGAGTCCCTCGCGGTCGTCGGCCTGGGCGACCTCGCGGACCACGACGTCGCCACGCTCTCCGGCGGCCAGCAGCGCCGGGTGCTCATCGCGCGCGCACTCGCGAGCCGTCCCGACGTCTTCGTCATGGACGAGCCGACCGCCGGGGTCGACCGCGGCCACCAGCAGGTGCTCGTCGCCGTGATGCGACGTCTCGTCGCCCGTGGGGCGACCCTCGTCATCGTCACCCACGAGGTCGACGCGCTGGCCGACATCGTCACCCGGGCCGTGGTCGTGCGCGGCGGCACGATCGAGCAGGACTGCGCCCCGGACGAGCTCACCGCCGACGCACAGGCCCACACCCACCACGAGGGTGAGGACGACCCGGCACCCTCGGCCCTCCCTTCGACCATCATCACGACGAAGGGGGGACCCCGGTGATCGACATCCTCGGTCTCGAGTTCATGCGCAACGCACTCCTCGCCGCGCTGCTGGTCGGGGCGTCCGCGCCGCTCGTCGGCGTCTTCCTCGTCCAGCGCGGCATGTCGCTCATCGGTGACGGGATGGGCCACGTCGCGCTCGCCGGCGTCGGCATCGGCCTGCTGACGAGCACCTCGCCCGTGCTCACGGCCCTGGCCGTCGTCGTCGTCGCGGCCGTGGCGATCGAGCTGCTGCGCCACCTCGGGCGGACCGGTGGCGACCTCGCGCTCGCGGTGATGTTCTACGGCGGTCTGGCGGCGGGTGTGGTCATCATCGCCAAGGCGCCGTCCGGCTCGGCGACCAACCTGCAGGGATACCTCTTCGGTGCCCTCACCACGGTCACCCGCAGCGACCTCATCCAGTTCGCGGTCCTCGCCGCGGTCGTCCTCGTCACCGTGCTCGTGCTGCGCGAGCGGCTCTTCGCCGTCGCCCAGGACGACGAGTACGCCCGCGCCTCCGGGCTGCCCGTGCTCGGCACCAACATCCTGCTCGCCGTCCTCACCGGCGTCACGGTCGTCATCTCGATGCGGGTCATCGGCCTGCTGCTCATCAGCGCGCTGATGATCCTGCCCAACGCGACCGGCCAGTACCTCGGGCGGTCCTTCCGGGGCAGCCTGCGGTGGGCAGTCGTCGTCGGCACGCTGACGAGCGTCGGCGGGGTCGTCACGAGCTTCTACGCCGACACCCCGTCCGGCGCGACGATCGTCCTGCTCGCCATCGCGGTCTTCGTCGTCTCGGCCACCGCCGCCACCGCGCTGCGTGCCGTGCGCCGCCGCGGCCACCGCACGGCGGAGGTCCACGAGCACGTCCACTGGGAGGACTGCGGCCACGACGTCGTCCTGCACGGCGACCACGTCGACTACCTGCACGACGGGCACCGGCACGCCCGGCACGGCGACCACTGGGACGAGCACGACCCGGAGCACGCGCCCGCCGACCCGACCCTCCAGGGGAGCCCCCGATGACCGACACCCGCACCCGCCGCCCGACGCGGCAGCGCACGGCGATCGAGGCCGACGTGGACCGCTCCGACGAGTTCCGCTCGGCCCAGGAGATCCACGCGAGCCTGGTCGCCGGTGGCGACAAGATCGGTCTCGCGACGGTCTACCGCACGCTGCAGGCGATGGTCGACGAGGCGGCGCTGGACTCCCTTCGCACCGACGACGGCGAGATCGTCTACCGGCGCTGCAGCACCGGCCACCACCACCACCTCGTCTGCCGCGACTGCGGCCGCACGGTCGAGGTCGAGGGCCCCGCCGTGGAGCGCTGGGCCGGCAGGGTCGCCGAGGAGCACGGCTTCAGCGACGTCGCGCACACCCTTGAGCTCTTCGGCCGCTGCGGGGAGTGCGCCTCCCGGCCGACGACCTAGAGCTGGAGCTGCCTGACGGACTTGGTGATGTGCTCGCCGTCCTTGGCGAGGAAGACGATCGATCCGTACTCCAGGGGCAACCAGCCGTCGCCCTCCTCGCTCAACGGCTCGGAGGCGAAGATGGCCGCCGTGGCCTTCTCCTCGGTGCACTCCTGGAAGCCGTAGTTCGCCTCGTCGTGCTGGAAGTTGCGACCCAGCAACAGGTACATCGGCTCCAGGAGCATGGAGAGGGCGCGGTCGTCGGTGCCGGCGTCAGCCGTGCGCAGATCCCGCCAGTCCCCTTCCGGGTCGACCTCGCCCTGGTGCCCGAGCCCCCAGTTGATCCCGATGACCCGGTCCTGGGAGACCAGCCCCATCTTCAGCTTGGTCAGCCCCGGCAGCTCGAGGTCCTTCATCGCCTTGGCGATCAGGCGCAGCAGCTCCTCGACCGCGCGCTGGACATCCTCGTCACCGTCACCCTCCAGCAGGGAGAGGAAGAGGGCGTAGATGAACTCCGTGTCGGTCGTGCCGAGCATCTGCGTCAGGTACTCGTCCTTGCAGTGCTGCAGCAGCTCCCGCTGCAGGACCTGCCAGCCCGGCAGGTAGCCGTTCTGCGCCACGATCCACCGGGTCCCCTCGAAGCAGAAGGGGTGGCAGTTCTCGTCGGCCATGACGACCCTGGCCTCGTAGGCGGCAGCGCGGACGTGCGCCAACATGGTGCTGGCCTGGAGGCTGGGGAGCATGCGCGTGGCGTTGTCGTCGTAGAAGGCGGCCGTCGGCCGGCGGTAGATGAAGGGTTCCTCCGGCTTGAGCAGGTGCTCGCTCCACGCTCCGAACCCCCATCCCACGAGCTGGAGCTCGGGATGGGTCTCCGGGTCGAGGGACTGGTTGATCAGGCTGTTCGTCGGCTTGAGCAAGAGATTCTCCAGCGAGATCTCCGGACCGACGTAGGCAAGAACTCGACACATACGTTCTCCTCATGTGACAGGTCGATGAACGCAGGTCGCGCGGGCCTCGACAGCGTATGCCACGACGTCCTCTCGGACCGTGTCGGCGTCGGGTGCACGATCGAGCGCGGCTGGTCCTGAACGCCCTTCGCCGGGTCGATGCACTCGGGGCGACTCAGGAGCCCGATGGTGCGTCGACCGCGCCGCCGTAGCGCCGCTCGCGCTGGGCGTACGTCTCGATGGCCTCCCACAGGTGGCGCCGGTCGTAGTCCGGCCACAGCGTGTCCTGGAAGACCATCTCGGCGTAGGCCGACTGCCACAGCAGGAAGTTGCTCGTGCGCTGCTCCCCCGAGCTGCGCAGGAAGAGGTCGACGTCCGGCATCGTCGGCTCGGTGAGGTAGCGCGAGATCGTCCGCTCGTCGATGCCCGAGCCCTTGAGCCGGCCAGCCTTGACGTCGTCGGCGATCCGCCGCACGCCGTCGACGATCTCGGCCCGACCGCCGTAGTTGACGCAGAAGTACAGCGTCATCGCGTCGTTGTCCCGGGTCATCTCCTGGGCGATCTCCAGCTCCTTGACGACCGAGCTCCACAACCTCGGGCGACGTCCCACCCAGCGCATGCGCACGCCCCACGCGTCGAGCTGGTCGCGCCGCCGGCGGATGACGTCCCGGTTGAACCCCATGAGGAAACGCACCTCCTCTGGCGAGCGGCGCCAGTTCTCGGTGGAGAAGGCGTAGGTCGACAGGTGCTTGACGCCGATGTCCAGGGCCCCGGCGACGACGTCGAGGAGCGCGCCCTCCCCCGCCTCGTGGCCCTTGGTCCGGGCGAGGCCCCGCTGGTTGGCCCAGCGGCCGTTGCCGTCCATGACGATCGCGACGTGACCGGGCACGAGTTCGGCCGGCACGGGCGGCGGGGTGGCCCCGCTCGGGTGGGCGAAGGGGGTCTCGTAGCGGCTCATCCGGTCCTCTGCGGTTGGGTGCGGTCGACGTGACGAAGGGAGAGCACCCCGCGCTCGAGATGCCACTGGAGGAAGGCGGCGGTCAGGCCGGACCCCTCCCGTCGGTGCCGGTCGAGGGAGGCGTCCGCGACCACCCAGTCACCGGCGAGGAGCGCGGCGAGCAGGGTGAGGGTCTCGGGGGCGGGGGCGTTGGCCCCGGGGACGCGGCAGCTGCGGCACACGACGCCACCGGAGGCGACGTGGAAGGCGCGGTGCGGGCCCTCGTCGCCGCACCGGGCGCAGTCGTGGAAGCTCGGTGCCCAGCCGGCGACCGCCAGCGCCCGCAGGAGGTACGCGTCCAGGACGAGCTCGGCGGCATGGTCACCCTGGGCGAGCGAGCGCAGCGCACCCGCGAGCAGGTGGTACTGCTGCAGCGCCGGCTCGTGCTCCTCGGTCAGCCGGTCGGCCGTCTCGAGGATCGCGGTGGCCGCCGTCCAGCGCGCGTAGTCGCGGGCGATGACGTCGCCCCACGCGTCGATCGACTCGGTCTGGGTCACGGTGTCGAGGTTGCGGCCCTCGTAGCACTGCAGGTCGACGTGCATGCCCGGCTCGAGGCGAGCGCCGAACTTCGACTTCGTGCGGCGGACCCCCTTCGCCACCGTGCGGATCTTGCCGCGCCCGCGGGTGAGCACGGTGATGATCCGGTCGGCCTCGCCCAGCTTGTGGGTGCGCAGCACGACCCCGGAGTCGCGGTAGAGGGGCATGCACCCCATTGTCCTACGCACGACGGGTCTTCCCACGGCGGCCACGCCGGGCGGACAATGGGAGTGACGCCACGGCGGTGTCGTCCTCAGGAGGCTCACCATGGGCAGGCGCGCGTACGAGGCCCCACTCCCCCTTCGCTCCCGGCAGATCGCCGACGACCTCGTCCGGGCGGGTGTCGTCGCCGAGGGCGACCGGGACCGGGCGGGCGCCGTGCTGGCCCGCCATGTGGACGTCGGGCCGGAGCCAGCCACTGCGCGCCCGCCTGCGGGCCGGATCGCCGCGGAGATCGCCGGCTACCTCGGCGGCATCCTCGTCATCGCGGCAGCCGCGGTCTTCCTCGCCTCGCAGTGGTCGCGGATGGGCCCGGGCACCCGCGTGGCGGCACTGCTCGTCAGCGCCCTCGTCCTGGCCGCCGGCGCCGTCGCCGTGCGGCTCACGGCACGCTCCGCCGCGACCCTCCCCGAGCTGGCGCGGCAGGCCCGGCTGCTCCTGGCGGGCACGCTGGCCGTGGCGGCCGCCGCTGTCGCGGGAGGCGCGGCGGGGGTGTGGGCGACCCACGTCCTCGACCTGCGCGAGCCCTACACGGTGAGCATCGGCTTCGGCACGGCGTGCGCGCTCATGGTCCTCGGCTACCGCTTCGTACCGACCGGGCTCGGCCAGCTCGGCGCCGCATTCACCGCGGCCATCACGACGATGACGCTGGCCCTCGGGCCGGACGCCTCGGACAACGCCCCGCTCGTGGCCGCGGCCTCGCTCCTCGGGCTCGCCGCCGCATGGATCGCCCTGACCGAGACCGGGCTGTGGCGCGAGACCCATCTCGGGCGCGCCGTCGGAGGAGTCCTGGCGATCCTCGGCGCCCAGGTCGCCATGGGCTGGGAGCACGCGTGGGTCTCCTACGCGCTGCTGGCGGTCGTCGGCGTCCTCGGCTTCCTCGCCTACGTCCGGACGCAGTCGTGGCCCTACCTCGGCGTCGGAGTCGTCGCGCTGACGATGGCCGCCACCGAGGCCGCGGTGGACTACTCGGACGGTGCGCTCGGCGCCGCCGGGGCCCTGCTCGTCGCCGGGGCCGTGCTGCTCGTGGCCAGCGCCGCCGGCCTGCGCCTGCGCGCGAAGGGCGACCACCCGGTGGCCGCAGGCTGAGCGACACGCCATCGCGAATCATCGAACGTGTGTTCGAGGGGCTGCTAGGGTCGTGGTATGCAGGCGCTCCAGTCCTCGCTCTTCGACACGGCCGACTCCCCCACCCTCGGTGACCTCGAGCGGCGTCACCGGCGATTCCTCGACGGCACGGCTTGGCTCGACCTCGTGCCGGGATGGGCGTGCGGCACCGACGAGGTGCTCGACACGCTCCTGCACGAGGTCCCGTGGCGGGCGGAGCGGCGCAAGATGTACGACTCCGTCGTCGACGTGCCGCGCCTGACCTGCTTCTACCGCGCAGGGGAGCCCCTGCCCCACCCGCTCGTCGCCGACATGCGCGAGCGCCTCTCCCAGCACTACGCCAGCGAGCTCGGCGAGCCCTTCGTCACCGCCGGCATGTGCCTGTACCGCCACGGCGAGGACTCGGTCGCCTGGCACGGCGACCGCATCGGGCGCAGCCGCGAGCAGGACACGATGGTCGCGATCGTCTCTCTCGGCTCGGCCCGCCACCTCGCGCTGCGCCCGCGTGACGGCGGTCCGTCGCAGCGGGTCGCGCTCGGCCACGGCGACCTCGTCGTCATGGGCGGCGCCTGCCAGCGCACCTGGGACCACGCGGTGCCCAAGACCTCGGCGGCGGTGGGGCCCCGGGTGTCGATCCAGTTCCGCGTGGCCGGCGTGCGCTGAGACGCACGAAGGGGGAGGCTCGCGCCTCCCCCTTCGCCGGGCTCAGGCCTGGGCGTCGCGCTCGGCGCGGTTGACCGCCGAGAGGATCGCGCGCAGCGAGGCCTTGACGATCGAGTCGTGCAGGCCGACGCCCCACAGCACCCGCTCGCCGACGGCGCACTCGACGTAGGCCGCGGCGCGGGCGTCGCCACCGGCGGACAGCGCGTGCTCGGCGTAGTCGAGGACCCGTACGTCGACGCCCAGCGGGGCGAGCGCGTCGAGGAAGGCGGCGATCGGGCCGTTGCCGCTGCCGGAGATCGCGATCTCCTGGCCGCGGTCGAGAATGTGCCCCTCGATGCGGTCGAGGCCGTTGTCCTCACCGGTCAGCGTGGTGCGCACCGGCTGGAACCGGCCCCACCCGTCCCTGTCCTCGCTGTGCAGGTACTCGTCGTTGAAGACCTCCCACAGCGCGAGGCCGCTCATCTCGCCACCGTCGGTGTCGGTCTTGCGCTGGACGACCGCGGAGAACTCCATCTGCAGGCGACGCGGCAGGTCCAGGCCCTGCTCGGACTTCAGCAGGTAGGCGACGCCGCCCTTGCCGGACTGGCTGTTGACGCGCACGACCGCCTCGTACGAGCGGCCGATGTCGTGCGGGTCGATCGGCAGGTAGGGCACGCCCCAGTCGATGCCGTCGATGTCGGTGCCGGCCTCCTTGGCCCGCAGCTCCATGTCCTCGAAGCCCTTCTTGATCGCGTCCTGGTGCGACCCGGAGAAGGCGGTGTAGACGAGGTCGCCACCCCACGGGTGACGCGGGTGCACGGGCAGCTGGGTGCAGTGCTCGACGGTGCGGCGGATCTCGTCCATCTGGGAGAAGTCGATCTGCGGGTCGATGCCCTGGCTGAAGAGGTTCATGCCCAGCGTCACCAGGTCGACGTTGCCGGTGCGCTCACCGTTGCCGAAGAGGCACCCCTCGATCCGGTCGGCGCCGGCGAGGTAACCGAGCTCGGCGGCAGCCACCCCTTCGCCGCGGTCGTTGTGGGGGTGCAGCGAGAGCACGATCGACTCGCGCCGCTCGAGACGGCGGCTCATCCACTCGATGGAGTCGGCGTAGACGTTGGGGGTGGCCATCTCGACCGTCGCCGGCAGGTTGATGATCATCTTGTGGTCCGGCGTCGGGTCGATGACGTCGATGACCTCGTTGCAGATCCGCGCGGCGAAGTCGAGCTCGGTGCCCGTGTACGACTCCGGCGAGTACTGGTAGTAGACGTCGGTGTCCGGGATCGTCTCCTCGAGCTTCTTGCACAGCCGCGCACCCTGCAGCGCGATGTCGACGATGCCGTCCTGGCCGGTGTTGAAGACGACACGTCGCTGCAGGACGGAGGTCGAGTTGTAGAAGTGGACGATCGCCTGCTTGCTGCCGGCGATGGCGTCGAAGGTCTTCTCGATGAGGTGGTCACGGCACTGCGTGAGCACCTGGATCGTCACGTCGTCGGGGATGTGGCCGCCGTCGATGAGCTCGCGGCAGAAGTTGTAGTCGGTCTCGCTCGCGCTCGGGAAACCGACCTCGATCTCCTTGTAGCCCATCTTGACGAGCAGCTGGAACATCGCGAGCTTGCGCTCGGCGTCCATCGGGTCGATGAGCGCCTGGTTGCCGTCACGCAGGTCGACGGCGCACCAGCGCGGTGCCTGCGTCATGACCTGGTCGGGCCACGTGCGGTCGGGCAGCTCGACGGCGATCTGGTCCTGGAAGGGGACGTACTTGCGCACCGGCATCGCGGTGGCCTGCTGGGGGTGGATCATGCTCTGTCCTTCGTCGCGTGGGTCTCGTGTGGGCCGGCACCACGAACTCCGCGACGAGGTGGCCGTCTGTCAGGCCTCGCCGCGGCAGAGAAGGAGGAGGTCCGTCCGCATGCCCAGCACGATACTCCTCGCCCCGGCGCGGCATGCCGCGGGTCACGATGCGGACGAAGGGGAGCGGTACCGCCGCTCGGGTCGACCCACCCGTCCGTACTGCTGACGGCCCTCGAGCCGACCCGTCCCGACGTAGTGCTCCAGGTAGCGCCGGGCCGTGACCCGGGAGAGCCCGACCGCCTCCGCGCACTCGCTGGCGGAGAGGTCCCCCGCCCCGCGGACCGCAGCGAGGACGAGCTCGCCGGTCTCCCCGCTCAGCCCCTTGGGCAGGACAGCTGTCGGCGTCCCTGCCCCCGGGGTCCCGCCGAAGATCGCGTCGATGTCCTCCTGCGCAGCGGTGTCGGCGTCGACCCGCTGGAGTCGCTGCAGCTCGGCCCTGAAGTCCTGCAGGCGGGCGGTCAGATCGGCCTGGCCGAAGGGCTTGACCAGGTAGCCCACGGCGCCCCCGGTCCGGGCCGCCCGCACCTGCTCGACCTCACGTGCGGCGGTGACCATGAGGACACCGACCTCGTTGCCCTCGGCACGCAGCCGACGCAGCACCTCGATCCCCGTCATGTCGGGCAGGTGGACGTCGAGCAGCACGAGGTCGGGTCCGTGCTCACGGACGGCCTCGAGGGCGGCGGCGCCGGTGGGCGCGGTCGCGACGACCCGGAAGCCCGGGACGCTCTCGACGAAGCGCGTGTGCACCCTGACGACGAGGAAGTCGTCGTCCACGACCACGACGTCGACACTCTCGCTCATGGGTCCTCCTCGCTCCCGGTACCGCCCAGTGATGCGGTGAAGACGGCCCCGAAGTCACCTTGCACGACCGTCACCCGGCCACCGCCCCGGGAGCATACGGCCTGCACCAGGGCGAGCCCGATGCCGCGGCCAGCCGCCCCCGAGGGCTTGGTCGACCACCCGCGCTCGAAGACCCGGTCGACGTCCTCGGGTGCGATGCCCGCACCCGTGTCGGCGACCCGCACGAGCGGGCCGTCGTCCGTCATGAGCAGACGCACCGACGACTCCCGCCCCCCGTTGGCCCGCGTCGCGTCGAGGGCGTTGTCGATGAGGTTGCCGACGACGGTGATGACGTCCGCCGCGACGGCCGGGTCCAGGCGCGGCAGGTGGGACTCCGGCTCGATGGACAGCTCGATGCCGACCTCGGACGCGGCGGTGACCTTGGCGATGAGCAGCGCCGCGACGCGGGGGTCCTCGACGTAGCGGGTCACGGCATCGCTGATCTCACCACGTCGTCGGTTGACGTCGGCGATGAGGGCGACCACCTCGTCGTACTCCTGCAGCTGGACCAGCCCGGAGATCGTGTGCAGCCGGTTGTCGAACTCGTGGGTCTGCGCCCGCAGGGCGTCGGTGATGCTCGCCTGCGCCGACACCTGGCTCTGCAGGGCCAGCAGGTCGCTGCGATCGACCATCGTCGTCACGGTCCCGACCTGCCGCCCGTCGAAGTAGGTGCGACGCCGGGTGAGCACGAGCGTCCGGTCCCCGACGACGATGAGCGTCGGGTCGCTGTCCTCCGCCGAGGCGAGGAACTCGGCGACCCCGCCGTGGACCGGCACCTCGCCCACCGGACGGCCCACGTCCCGTTCGGACAGCCCGAGGAGCTCCTGGGCCGAGGTGTTGACGAGCGTGATGACGCCGGCACCGTTGACCCCCACGACCCCTTCGTGGATCCCGGTGAGCAGTGCTTCCTGGTGGTCGGCCAGCCGCGCGATGTCGGCCGGCTCGAGGCCGCGGGTCTGGCGCCGGATGAGCCGCGAGAGCCCCCACGCACCGGCCACACCCAGCGCCGCGGCGGCCCCGAGGAAGAGCAGCAGGTCGGGGGCCGCCTGCGACAGCCGCTGGGTGAGCGGCGGGTACTCCTCGACGACGAGTGCCGCGCCCAGGACCCGACCGTCGTCGGCGAGCACGGGCGCCTGGCCGCCGACGGCGCGGGCGCCGTCGATCTCCAGGTCCCCCGACCACGACCGACCGTCACTGGCCGCCAGGCCGAGTGCCGGCCGCTTCCCGAGGTCCGTCGCGTCGGTCGACGCGGCCACGGTCCCGTCCGCGTCGAGCAGCTGCACCGTGCGCGCCCCGGACAGGCTCGCCGCCCGCCCGATCTGCCCGTCGAGGGCGCGACGGTTCCCCCCTTCGACCAGCTCGGACCGGACCACCGGTGTGGCCGCCAGCGACTCCGCGACCGCGAGCAGCCGCTGCTCCCGGGACGCCCGGAAGTCCTGCGTCGACTGCTGCACGGTGATCACCGCGACGACGAGGAGGACGAGGAGGAGGGCGGCGAGCTGCCAGACGAGGAACTGGGCGGCAAGGCTCCACCGCACGCGCCGGGACCGCAATGACCACAACCTCCTTTGTGACCGCAATGGTGACGTGGGGCGCGCGCGCCCTCCACCATCGTCAACGACCATCATCGACCACCCACCCCACGAAAGGCGTGCCGACATGTCCCCAGGCCCCACGCGGCGAACCCTGCTGCTGGCCTCGCTCGGAGCGCTCACCGTCCCCACGCTCGCCGCCTGCGGCGTGACGCGCGGCGACGACGCCGGCTCCACCCGGCTGCGCATGATGATCCCCAACTCTCCCGGCGGCGGGTACGACCTCACCGGTCGCGCCGCCGTGCGCGTCATGGAGGACGCCGAGATCACCAGCCGCTTCGAGGTCTTCAACGTCATCGGTGCCGGCGGCACCGTCGCCATGGCGCGCCTGGCCAACGAGCGCGGCAACGAGGACCTCATGATGGCCATGGGCCTCGGGGTCGTCGGCGCGACCTTCACCAACAAGTCGCAGGCCCGTGTCTCCGGCATGACGCCCCTCGCCCGGCTCATCCAGGAGTCCGAGGGCGTCATCGTGCCCGCCGACTCCCCCTACAAGGACATCGCCGACCTGATCACGGCATGGCAGCAGGACCCCAAGGCCGTGAGCATCGGCGGAGGCTCCTCCCCCGGCGGCCCCGACCACCTCTTCCCGATGGAGTTCGCCAAGGCGGTCGACATCGACCCGCGCAAGGTCAACTACGTGACCTACGACGGTGGCGGTGACCTGCTCCCCGCACTGCTCGGCTCGAAGATCAAGGCCGGCATGAGCGGTCTCGGCGAGTACGCCGAGCAGATCGAGAAGGGCCAGGTCAAGGTCCTCGCCGTCTCGGGCGAGGAGCGGGTGCCCGGCATCGACGCGCCGACGCTCAAGGAGTCGGACGTCGACCTGACCTTCATCAACTGGCGCGGGATCCTCGCCCCTCCCGGCATCTCGACCGCTCGTCGGGAGCAGCTCATCGACCTGCTCCAGCAGATGCATGACAGCACCGGCTGGCAGGAGGCGCTGAAGCTGAACAACTGGACCGATGCGTGGATGACCGGAGACGAGTTCGGCGAGTTCCTCACCTCCCAGGACGAACGCGTCGAGACGACCCTGAAGGAGCTGGGACTGCTGTGAACGACACGATCCTGACCACCACGCCCGAGCGTCGGCGCGACCTCGCGCAGTTCGTCGTCGTGGGATTCCTCGTCCTCGTCGCGACCGTCCTCGTCGTCGACGCGGCCGGGCTGCGCAACGACTTCGCCGAGACCGACCCGGTCGGACCGAAGTTCTTCCCCTGGCTCGTCGCCGGCTTCCTCTACCTCACCGCCGCCCTGCTGAGCGTCGCCATCCTGCGCGGCTCTCTCCCCGAGGAGGAAGGGGGTGAGGACGTCGACCTCGACCAAGGGGCCGACTGGGTCACCGTGGCCAAGCTCGTCGCCGTCTTCGTCTTCCTCATCGCCACCGTCGACCTGCTCGGGTGGGCGATCTCCGGGGCGCTCTTCTTCGCCGGGTGCTCCCTGACGCTCGGCAGCCGCACCTGGCTGCGTGACCTCGTCATCGGCGCCGTGCTGTCGGTCGCCACCTTCTACGCCTTCTACGTCGCCCTCGGCGTCCCGCTCCCCGCGGGCATCCTGGACGGGATCCTCTGATGGACAACCTCAACCACCTGATCGACGGCTTCGGCTCGGCGATCACCCCTGCCAACCTGCTCTTCGCCTGCGTCGGCGTCCTCCTCGGCACCGCGGTCGGCGTCCTGCCCGGCATCGGCCCGGCCATGACCGTGGCCCTGCTCCTGCCGATCACCTACAACGTCGAGCCCGCCAGCGCGTTCATCATGTTCGCCGGCATCTACTACGGCGGCATGTACGGCGGGTCGACGACCTCCATCCTGCTCAACACGCCCGGCGAGTCCTCGTCGGTCATCACCGCCATCGAGGGCAACAAGATGGCCAAGGCGGGCAAGGCGGCACAGGCCCTGGCCACCGCGGCGATCGGCTCCTTCATCGCCGGTGCGATCGGCACCACCCTGCTGACCTTCTTCGCGCCGTGGATCGCCGTGCAGGCGGTCAAGCTCGGCAACCCCTCGTACCTCGCGATCATGGTCCTGGCGCTCATCGCGGTGACGGCCGTCCTCGGCAGCTCCAAGCTGCGCGGCTTCATCGGGCTCTTCCTCGGCCTCGCCGTGGGCATCGTCGGCATCGACAGCCTCACCGGGCAGAGCCGGGCCACCTTCGGCATCCCGCTCCTCGGCGACGGCATCGACATCGTCGTCGTCGCCGTCGCGATCTTCGCCATCGGCGAGGCCCTGTGGGTCGCCGCCTTCCTCCGCCGACGCCCGCAGGAGATCATCCCCGTGGGTCGCCCGTGGATGGGCAGGGACGACCTCAAGCGCTCGTGGAAACCGTGGCTGCGCGGCACCGCCTTCGGCTTCCCCTTCGGAGCGGTCCCGGCCGGCGGCGCCGAGCTGCCGACCTTCCTGTCGTACATCACCGAGCGCAAGCTCTCGAAACACCCCGAGGAGTTCGGCCACGGCGCCATCGAGGGCGTGGCCGGGCCGGAGGCCGCCAACAACGCCTCGGCCGCCGGCACCCTCGTGCCCATGCTGGCCCTCGGCCTGCCGACCAACGCCACGGCGGCGATCATGCTCGCGGCGATGATGGGCTACGGCATCCAGCCCGGCCCGGCGCTCTTCGAGTCCGAGAGCACGCTCGTCTGGACCCTCATCGCGAGCCTCTTCATCGGCAACCTCCTGCTGCTCGTGCTCAACCTGCCGCTCGCGCCCCTGTGGGCCAAGCTGCTGCGCACGCCGCGGCCGTACCTCTACGCGGGCATCCTCTTCTTCGCCTCGCTCGGCGCCCTCGCGGTCAACCTGCAGTGGTTCGACCTGGCCCTGCTGCTCTTCTTCGGGCTCGTCGGGCTGGGCATGCGGCGCTTCGGTGTCCCCGTGCTGCCGCTGATCATCGGCGTCATCCTCGGCCCGCGCGTCGAGGAGGAGCTGCGCAAGACGCTGCTGCTGTCGAGCGGCGACTGGAGCGGGCTCGTCAGCGAGCCTGCCGCCGTCATCGTCTACGCGATCATCGCCCTCGGTCTCATCGGCATGGCGGTCACCGGACTCCTCCGCGGCCGCAAGGACACCACGACCTCGGAGGTCTCGGCATGACCGTCGTCATCGGCTTCACCCCGGAACCCGCCAGCACCCACGCCCTCGAGCGCGGCCTCTCGGAGGCCAGGCTGCGTGGCGAACGGGTCCTCGTCGTCAACGCCACGAAGGGCGACGCCTTCGTCGACCCGCGCTACGGCGGCGAGGGCGACATCGACGAGCTCCAGCAGCAGCTCGACGCCTCGGGCCTCGAGCACGAGGTCTCCCGCCCGATGGGCCCGGACATCGCCGACCTCGTGCTCGACGAGGCCGCGCGGGTCGACGCCTCGCTCATCGTCATCGGGCTGCGCCACCGCACGCCCGTGGGCAAGCTGCTGCTCGGGTCGACCGCGCAGCGCATCCTGCTCGACGCCACCTGCCCGGTCCTGGCGGTCAAGCCGCCGCGGTGACCGCAGTCGTTCTGTGTCGAACCGGTAGCCCCCGGTGCCGGCAGCGCCCGTGGCGAGGTCCCCGACTCGCCGGGCTACCGGTTCGACACACGAGCACGACGAAGGGAGTGCCCCAGCGGTGGGGCACTCCCTTCGTCGTCGGACGCGTACGGCTGCAGCGCGGGTATCAGCCCTGTCGGGCGACGATCGCCTCGGCGATCTGCACGGCGTTGAGGGCCGCGCCCTTGCGCAGGTTGTCCCCGACGACGAAGAGCGTCAGCCCCTTGCCGTCGACGACCGACTGGTCGGCGCGGATCCGGCCGACGTAGACGTCGTCCTTGCCGGCGGCCTCGAGCGGGTTGGGCACGGCCGTCACGACGACACCTTCAGCGGCCTCGAGGAGCTCGGTGGCGCGCTCGGGCGTGATCTCGCGCTCGAACTCCGCGTGGACCGCCAGGGCGTGACCGGTGAAGACCGGCACGCGCACGCAGGTGCCCGAGACGCGCAGGTCGGGGACGTGCAGGATCTTGCGCGACTCGTTGCGCAGCTTCTGCTCCTCGTCCGTCTCGAGGCTGCCGTCGTCCTGGACGGAGCCG
Organism: Janibacter terrae NBRC 107853; assembly: GCF_001591405.1. Classification (GTDB taxonomy): domain Bacteria; phylum Actinomycetota; class Actinomycetes; order Actinomycetales; family Dermatophilaceae; genus Janibacter; species Janibacter terrae. The sequence continues at coordinate 210,284 of NZ_BCUV01000003.1, read as the reverse complement.
GCGACCGGGACGACGTTGAAGCCGACCGGCACCTCGTAGACCTGCGGCGCGGGCAGGGTGAGGGCCGACCCGTCGAGCGCGAGGTCCTTGGGGTCACCCGAGGCGTACCCGGCGCGCAGCTGGCTGTCGAGCTCGTCGAGCCCCTTGCCGCCCGAGCCGGAGACCGCCTGGTAGGTGGCGACCCGCAGGGCGACGAGGCCCGCCTCGTCGTGCAGCGGCTTGAGCACGGGCATGGCGGCCATGGTCGTGCAGTTGGGGTTGGCGATGATGCCCTTGGGCAGGTCGACGGTGTCCTCGGCGTTGACCTCGGACACGACGAGTGGGACGTCGGGGTCCTTGCGCCACGCGCTGGAGTTGTCGATGACGGTGGCGCCGGCAGCGGCGACCTTGGGGGCCCACTCCTTGCTCGTGGCTCCGCCGTTGGAGAAGAGCGCGATGTCCAGGCCGGAGAAGTCCGCGGTGGCGGTGTCCTCGACCGTCACCTCCTGGTCCTTCCACGGCAGGGTCGTGCCGGCGGAACGCGCCGAGGCGAAGTAGCGGATCGAGGTGACGGGGAAGTCCCGCTCCTCGAGCAGTGCTCGCATGACGTGTCCGACCTGGCCGGTGGCTCCGAAGACTCCGATGTGCATGCGCCCAAGGATAGAGGTCGGGGCCTGAACGCCCACATCGCGTTCAGGCCCCGGACAGGGAGTCGCTCAGCTCGAGGCCGGCGTGCTGCCGTGCTCTTCGCGTCGCTCCGGGTGCTCCTCGTCGGCCTGGGCATCCGGCGCCTCGTCCGTGGCCGAGGCCGGGACGACCTTGTCGCGGTCGATGCCCTCGCCGGGCGCGGTCTGGTCGATGGACAGGACGAAGTCGTCCCCGTGCTCGGTGACACCGGCCACGACGGCCTGCCTGAGCGCCTCGCGGGCGTACGCCCGACGGATGGCCATCGGGTCCGACTGCAGGTCCCGCACGAGCGCGACGGCCATGCCGATCATGATGAGCACGAAGGGCAGCGCCGCGACGATGGTGACCTGCTGCAGACCCGTCAGCGAGTCCTCACCACCGATGACGAGCATGATCGCTGCGGCGGCGCCCGTGGCGACACCCCAGAAGACGACCACGAACCGGTTGGGCTCGAGGGTCCCGCGCTGGCTGAGCGAACCCATGACGATCGAGGCCGCATCGGCGCCGGAGACGAAGAAGATCGCGACGAGCACCATGACGAGGACCGACGTGACCGCGGCCCACGGCATCGAGTCGAGCAGCGCGAAGAGCGTGCTCTCCTCGCCGTCGCCGAACTTGTCGAGCCTCGCTCCCATCTCCTGCGCCTTGATGGCGGCGCCACCGAAGATCGCGAACCAGATCAGGCTCACGGTGCTCGGCACGAGGAGGACGCCGGTGACGAACTCACGGATGGTGCGACCGCGGGAGATGCGGGCGATGAACATGCCGACGAAGGGGGTCCAGCTGACCCACCACGCCCAGTAGAAGATCGTCCAGCCGGACAGCCACGACTTGATGCCGTGCTCGCCCTGCGCGTTGGTGCGGGCGGCCATCTCCATCAGGTGCTGCATGTACGTGCCGAGGGAGGTCGGCACGAGGTTGAGGATGAAGATCGTCGGGCCGGCGATGAAGACGAAGGCGGCCAGGAGGAAGGCCAGCACCATGTTGGTGTTGGAGAGCCACTGGATGCCCTTCTCGACACCGGAGACGGCCGAGAAGATGAAGCAGATCGTCAGCACGACGATGATCACGACGAGCACCGTGTTGGTGATGTCGTTGGCCCAGCCGACGATCTTCGCGCCGGAGGCGATCTGCAGGGCACCGAGGCCGAGCGAGGTCGCAGAGCCGAAGAGCGTGGCGAAGATGGCGAAGATGTCGATGACCTTGCCGACCGGCCCGTGCACCTGGCGCTTGCCGATGAGCGGCTCGAAGACCGCGCTGATCGTCAGGCCGCGGCCCTTGCGGAAGACCCCGTAGCCGATCGCCAGACCGGCGACCGTGTAGATGGCCCACGGGTGCAGCGTCCAGTGGAAGAGCGTCGTCGCCATCGCGGTGCGCGTCACGTGGTCGTTGCCCTCCGCACCCGTCCCCGGCGGTGGGGCGAGGTAGTGCGCCAACGGCTCCGCGGCGCCCCAGAACATCAGGCCGATGCCCATGCCCGCGGAGAACATCATCGCGATCCACGAGATGGTCCGGAACTCCGGCTGCTCGCCATCGGCGCCCAGCGGGATGTTGCCGTACTTGCTGGCCGCGAGCCAGACGACGAAGAAGACGAAGCCGGTCGAGGCGAGGGCGAAGAGCCAACCGGTGTTCGTCACGACCCAGTCGACACCCGATGTCGATGCATCGGAGAGGGAGGCCGTGCTGATGACGCCCCAGAGGACGAAGGCGATCGCGAGGACGGCGGTGATGCCGAAGACGATCCAGTCGATGCCGAGCCGGTCGGTCTTGGCGATGAGCCGCGGCTCGAGGGCCGGGTGGTCGACGCGACGGGTGTCGCGCGGTGCGGCGTCACGTCCGGAGGTCGGCGGTTGCGTAGGTTCGGTCACGTTGTGTACATGGCCCGGTCGGCAGGGGTTCGGCCGGGGCCACTCCTCCTGTTGTCGAGTTGGGTGGCGTCGGGCAGCGCACTGCCCAACCACTCACTCTGACCCACCCACCGGCCTGCGCCCAAATGCTCGTGACCGACTCGTGACCTCGGGCCGCAGTCTCAGAACCCCAGGCGCTGGAGCTGCTTGGGGTCGCGCTGCCAGTCCTTGGCGACCTTGACGTGCAGGTCGAGGAAGACCTTCTGACCGAGCAGCTTCTCGATCCCGACGCGAGCCGTGGTGCCGACCTCGCGCAGGCGCGACCCGCCCCGGCCGATGATGATCGCCTTCTGGCTGTCGCGCTCGACGAAGACGTTGACCCGCACATCGAGCATCGGGTCGTGCTCGGGCCGGCCCTCCCGCGGGACGATCTCCTCGACGACGACCGCGAGGCTGTGCGGGAGCTCGTCGCGCACGCCCTCGAGGGCGGCCTCGCGGACGAGCTCGGCGATCATCGTCTCGTCGTCCTCGTCCGTCAGCTGGTCCGTGGGGTACAGCGGGGCGGGTGAAGGGGGCAGGTGCTCGCCGAGCACGGCGAGCACGTCCTCGATCTGGTCGCCGCGCACAGCCGAGCAGGGCACGATCGCGGCCCAGTCCCCCAGCTGGTCGATGGCGATGAGGTGCTCCGCGAGACGCTCTCGGTCGACCTTGTCGGCCTTGGTGGCGATGGCGACGACGGGCACGCGCTTGGCGCGCTGCAGCTCGGCCAGGTCGGCCGCGATGTAGCTGTCCCCCGGCCCGATCTTCTGGTCGGCCGGCAGGCAGAAGCCGATGACGTCGACCTCGAGCAGCGTCTCGCGCACGAGGTCGTTGAGCCGCTCCCCGAGCAGGGTGCGCGGCTTGTGCAGCCCCGGCGTGTCGACGAGGACGACCTGCTGGTGGTCGCGCGTCACGATGCCGCGGATCGTGTGCCGCGTGGTCTGCGGCTTGCTCGAGGTGATCGCGACCTTGTCGCCGACGAGGGCGTTGGTCAGCGTCGACTTGCCGGCATTGGGTCGCCCGACGAGGCAGGCGAACCCCGCCCGCCAGGTGGCCTCGTCCTGGTCCTGCGTCATGCCCCGATCTCCTCCTGCTCGTGGCCGCCGGTGGCGTCGGCCGCGAGGGGCTCGACGATGACGGTGGCGATGCGGTGCTGTCGTCCGGACATCTTCTCAGCAGTGAGCGACAGACCGGCCACCTCGGCGCGGGCCCCGATGATCGGGACCCGGCCCGTGACCTTGCCGATGAGCCCGCCGACCGTGTCGACCTCCTCGTCGTCGAGGTCGACGCCGTACAGCTCGCCGAGGTCGTCGACGTGCATGCCGGCGGGGACGCGGTGGCGCCCGTCACCGAGGTCCTCGATACCGGGCCCCTCGCGGTCGTACTCGTCGGTGATCTCACCGACGATCTCCTCGAGGATGTCCTCGATCGTCACCAGGCCGGCCGTGCCGCCGTACTCGTCGACGACGATCGCGGCGTGGATCTGGTCGCGCTGCATCTCACGCAGCAGCTCGTCGACCGGCTTGCTCTCGGGGACGAAGGGGGCCGGCCGCATGAAGTCCTCGACCGCCCGCCCGGAGCTCCTCTCGTCCGCGAGCACCTGTCGCACGACGTCCTTGAGGTAGAGCAGCCCGACGATGTCGTCGGTGTCGTCCCCCACGACGGGCACCCGGGAGAAGCCGGAGCGGATGAAGAGGTTGAGCGCCTTGCGCGCCGGCTTGTCGGACTCGATGGTGATCATGTCGGTGCGCGGCACCATGACCTCGCCCGCGAGCGTGTCCCCGAGCTCGAAGACGGAGTGGAGCATGTCGCGCTCCTCGTCCTCGATGATCGCCGACTCCCCGGCGAGGTCGAGCAGGTCGCGCAGCTCGGCCTCGGAGCGGAAGGGTCCGTCGCGGTACCCGCGCCCGGGGGTCACGGCATTGCCGAAGGTGACGAGCAGGCGGGCGACCGGCCCGAGCAACCGCCGCATCCAGATGACGAAGGGAGCCGTCGCCAGCGCGATCGCGGTGCTGTGCTGGCGACCGAGGGTGCGCGGCGAGACGCCGACGAGCACGAAGGTCACGACGACCATGATCGCGGCGGAGACGAGCAGCGCCAACCACGTCCGCTCGACCTGGTCGACGACGACGAGGGTGATGAGCACCGCGGCCACGGCCTCGGCGACGGCGCGCAGGAAGGCGATCACCGAGATCGGCCCGGCGCTGTCGGCGAGGATCTCGCGGAGGGCGGGGGCCCCCCTTCGTCCCTCGCTGTCCGCCTCCTCGGCGGCGACGCGCGAGGCGGAACCGATCGCGGCGTCGATGAGGGTGAGGCCGAACGCGGCGACGATCGAGACGATCGCGCCGACGATGAGGCTCGTCACCCCGTGTCCCCCCGGCCACGGGTCGCGAGGAAGGTCAGGAGCAGCTGGCGCTGCAGCTCGAACATCTCCTTCTCCTCGTCCGGCTCCGCGTGGTCGTAGCCGAGCAGGTGGAGGATGCCGTGGGTCGTGAGCAGCAGCATCTCCTCGATCGTGGCGTGCCCGGCGGCGACCGCCTGGGCCTCGGCGACCGAGGGGCACAGGACGATGTCGCCGAGGACACCCTCGAGCGGGCTCTCCCCCTCGCGGCCGGGCCGCAGCTCGTCCATGGGGAAGCTCATGACGTCGGTCGGCCCGGCGAGGTCCATCCACTGCTCGTGCAGGACGGTCATCGTCGGCTCGTCGACGAGGCGGATGCACAGCTCGGCCTGCGGGTGCACACGCATCTGCTCGAGCACGTAGCGGCTGAGGTCGACGAACTCGGTCTCGTCGACGGTGTGGTCGGTCTCGTTGAGGATGTCGACGCTCATCGGCGCTGCCCCTTCGTCGCGTCGTAGCGGTCGTAGGCGCCGACGATCTCGCCGACGAGCCGGTGCCGGACGACGTCGGAGGCGTCGAGGTGGACGAACTCGACGCCCTCGATGTCGGTGAGGATGCGCTGGACGACCTTCAGGCCCGACTCGGTGCCGCCGGGCAGGTCGACCTGGCTGGTGTCACCCGTGACGACCATCTTGGAGCCGAACCCGAGGCGGGTGAGGAACATCTTCATCTGCTCGGGCGAGGTGTTCTGCGCCTCGTCGAGGATGATGAAGGAGTCGTTGAGGGTGCGGCCGCGCATGAAGGCCAGCGGGGCGACCTCGATGGTGCCCGCGGCCATGAGGCGCGGGATCGACTCGGGGTCGATCATGTCGTGCAGCGCGTCGTAGAGCGGTCGCAGGTACGGGTCGATCTTGTCGCCGAGCGTGCCGGGCAGGAAGCCGAGCTTCTCCCCCGCCTCGACGGCCGGTCGGGTGAGGATGATCCGCGCGACCTGCTTGGCCTGCAGGGCCGCCACGGCCTTGGCCATCGCGAGGTAGGTCTTGCCGGTGCCCGCCGGCCCGATGCCGAAGATCACCGTGTTGTCGCCGATCGCGTCGACGTAGTGCTTCTGGCCCAGCGTCTTGGGGCGGATCGTGCGGCCGCGGTTGGAGACGATGTTCATCGTCAGCACGTCGGCCGGCCGCTCCCGGGTCTGGCCGCGCAGCATGGTGATCGCGCGCTCGACCGCGTCCTTGTTGAGCGGGTGGCCGGCCTCGACGATCTCCATGATCTCGTCGAGGAGCCGGTCGATGACCTCGAGGTCATCGGCGGGACCGCGCAGACGGAACTCGTTGCCGCGCACGAGGATCTCGGTCTTGGGGAAGGCCCGCTCCATGGTGCGCAGCAGCTCGTCGGTCGGACCGAGGACGCTGACCATGGGCATGTTGTCGGGCAGGACGATGGTCTGCTGGACGCTCGGGGCGCCGTCGGGGGCAGCCGCTCGGGGGTCGTCGGAGATCGCGTCGAGCGCGCGCAGGTCGGGATGGTCGGATTGAGGCATCGTGCTCCTGATCCTACGGGCCCGTGGGTCCCGCGGGCGACGGCCGTGCGGCGGTCGGGAGCCCGATCACCGGGTCGGTGAGCTGCCGCTCCCGCTGGATCGTCGGGTCGCGGCGCAGATCACCGGCCGAGTACCGACGCGAGAGGGCGAAGGGGGTGAGCCCGGCGGCCGCGTAGCCGTCGGCGACCATGGCGTGCTCGATCGCGCCGAGCAGCGCTGCCGGGTCGGTGACGCCCAGCTGCCACCAGCCGAAGGGGGTCTCGCCCGCCGTCGGCTGGTACCGGTAACCGCCGGAGAAGGCCTCGATGGCCTCGTGGGTCCCGGTGGGGCTGTTGGTCCACCCGTTGAGGACCACGCCGGGGGGGAAGGCCGCCCGCTGGCGGTGGAGGGCGATGGGCATGCGGGTCATCGCGCGGACGCTGCGCGCGATGAAGACGCGTCCGGGGTCGAGGCTCGCCCACGGGAGGACGTCGTACCCCCCGCGCAGGCCGCGCAGCACCAGGCCGTGGGCGTGCACGTCGTAGCGGTACCGCCGCGCCGCGAGCAGTGCGCCCGTCGCTGCCAGGACCGCGACGACGACCGTGACGGCGCAGGCGGCGACGGCCGCCACCAGCGCGGCGCCCGGGGCGAGGAGCAGGACGAGGACACCGAGGACGACGCCGACGCCGAGACCGACGCCGACGATCCGCACCCACGCACCGACGCCGATCCCACCACGGAACCGGGCGACGAGCGGACCCATGCGGCCCGGGGTGGCCGACGAGAACCACGCCAGTGCCTCGTGGTCCGCGGTCGTCCCGCCGGACCACCGGTAGAAGGCCCGGCTCACTGGGCGGCGACCCACGATCGCCAGGTGTCGACGACGACCTGACCGGGCGCCCCGCGGAAGGCCATGTGCTCACCCATGCGGCGCCCGAGGAAGACCGCGGCGTCCTGCCCCACGTGGATGTTGAGCACGTCCGGGGTGGCCTGGCCGGGGCTGATCGCCATGAGCGAGGTCGAGTGCGTGCAGTCGGCGAGGAAGGAGTTGTCCTCGGTCTGCGTCTCGAGCTGCGCCGGCGTCAGGTCGGCCTCGACCGCGGCCGCCGGGGCCCCCGCGGTGACACCGACGACCGTGAGGAAGAGCTCCTCCTCGTCCTCGACCCGCACGATGTGGAAGCTGTGCATCCCGGCGGGGGTGACGACCTCGCGCAGCCACAGCCCACCCTCGAGCGGACGCAGGAGGTACCACCAGGGGCCGTCGTCACGCGCGGTCTGCGCGGACAGGCGCGGCTCGGTGTCGCGCAGGCGCAGCGTCGCCAGCACCGGCTCGGCGAGCCGGTAGGCCTCCTGGCCGCTCTCGTCGACGAGCTGGAGGAACTGACCGCGCGCCGTGAGCGCCCGGAGCGTGGCGAACTGGGTCAGCTGCTTGGCCTCGACGACGAGGGAGGAGTACCAGACGCCCATGGGTCCGGCCGCGTCCTCGGACCCGAGGTAGGCGACGAGCTCCTCGTCGGTGAGGGTGCCGATCTCGAGCGGCAGCTGCGAGGTGCGGGCGGTGTCGAGCAGCTCGGCGCACACGCGCTGGGCCTCGTCGCTCGCCACGAGGTCGAGCAGCGGCGCCTCGGCGGCGGTGGTGTCGGTCACGAGAACAGCCCTCCGATGGTGTTGAGGCCGGACGAGAGGACACTACCGGCGTCCTCGACGAAGCTCTGCGCGCTGTCACCGATGTCGGACAGCCGGTCTCCCGTCCAGTCCCACGCCTGCTGCGCGCCCGCGGCGATGTCGTCACCCCACTGGCTGACGACGAAGGAGCCGATGGCCAGGCCGCCGGCGACGGCCCAGCCGACGGGCCCGGAGGCGATGAGGAGGGGCGCCGCGACCGAGGCGATGCCCAGGCCGCCGGAGATCGCCTGGGACCAGTCGCCCTCCCGGACCCCCTGGACGAGGTCGTAGGCCCCGACACCGACGGACAGCGGACCCAGGAGGCGACCGAACCCACCGGAGAGGGCGGCCAGCCGGCTGGAGTTGAACAGGGGCGCCAGGCGCGAGCTGCCGAAGAGTGCCGCTGCCCCCCTGCCGAAGAGCGGGTGGGTCAGCTCCGCCTGCAGGTAGAGCCCGAGCCGGGCGGCCGGCGAGAGGATCGGACGGGTCAGCGCCGGGATCCCGCTCAGCAGGGCACCGAGGCCGCGACCGGCGTTGAGCGCCCTGATGATGTCGTTGACGCCGTCGAGGGCCCCGACGCGTCCGACCCACGTGGAGAGGTTCTCCAGCCACGGGACCCCCTCGGGACCGGACGGCCCGCCGGGACCGCCCGGGCCGGGGCCGGTGGGCAGACCGCCTCCGCCGAGGACGCTCCCCGTGGAGGACGACGTGTCGTCCTGCTCCCCCGCCTCGGCGCGCAACCGCGTGCTCAGCATCGACAGGGTCTGGCCGGCGGCCTGGAGCGACCTCTCGGCAGCGCCCCACTCGCGTCCGAAGTCCTCCAGGTCGGGACCCGCCCACGCGCCGTGGAGCACCGAGAGCTGCCCGCGCCCCCGCGTCCCGAGCTCCCCCAGCTGCTCGCTGCTGCGCTGCAGCCGACCCGCGATCAGGTGGATGCGAGCCGCATCCATGCCCTCGGTGACGCTCATGTCTGCTCCCCTGCTCCTCGGCCTCGGTCCTGCTGAACACTAGGGGCGCCGCAGCGGCCGCGCGAGGGGGAGGACTCCCCCTTCGCTCAGTGCCAGCGGCCGCGAGAGCTCACGACGGCGATCGCGGCGGGTCCTGCCGTGGAGGCCCGCAGGACCTGCGCTCCGAGACGCACCGGGGTCGCGCCCGCGGCGACCAGGCGCTCGACCTCCTGCGGCGAGATGCCGCCTTCGGGACCGACGACGAGGAGGACCTCACCGGCCTCGGGCAGGTCGACGGTGGCGAGCGGGGTGGTCGCGTCCTCGTGCAGGACGAAGGGGGTCACCCCCGCCCCGCAGAGGTCGGCGAGCCCCGCGGTGGTCACGAGGTCGCCGAGGCGCGGCCACCGGCCGCGCCGGGACTGCTTGGCCGCGCGCTCGACGACGTTGGCCCACTTGCGGCGACCCTTGTCGACCTTCGGGCCCTTCCACCGGACGATCGAGCGGTCCGCCTGCCAGGGCACGACGGCGTCGACGCCGAGCTCGGTCGCGGCCTCGACCGCGTCCTCGTCCCGGCCGTCCTTGGAGAGCGCCTGCACGAGCGTCAGGCGCACGGACGGCTCCGGCTCGTCGGCGCGGGCCGTGACCCGCAGGCGCACGAGCTCGCCGGCCACGGCCTCGGCCGTCGTGAGCACCCGGGCGCCGCCCCGGTCGGCGACGAGCGCCTCCTCCCCCACGGCGAGGCGCATGACCGTCGCCGCGTGGTGCGCCTCGGGACCGGTGAGGTCGACGACGCCGTCGACCCCGAGGCCGTCGAGGGCCCCGGGGTCGACGAGGAAGAGCGGTGCGGTCACGCGGTCAGCGTCCCTTGAAGGCGTGGCGCAGGCGCCCGACGAAGCCGGAGTCGACGTCGTCGAGCTCGCCGTCGGGCTGCTCCTCGTCGCGGACCTGCGCGAGCTGGCGCAGCAGCTGCTCCTGCTCCGCGTCGAGCCTGGTGGGCGTGCGCACGTCCATGTGGATGACGAGGTCGCCGCGGCCCTCGACCCGCAGGTGGGTCACGCCCAGACCGGGCAGGACGATCGTGTCGCCCGGCTGGGTGCCGCGCTTGACGGCGATCTCCTGCTCCCCGTCGAGGGTCGCGAAGCTCATCGTCACGCCGAGTGCCGCCGCGGTCATCGGCACCGAGACCGAGGCGTGCAGGTCGTCCCCGCGGCGGGTGAAGGTCGCGTGGTCACGCACGCGCAGCTCCACGTAGAGGTCGCCGGCCGGACCGCCACCGGGACCGACCTCCCCTTCGCCCGCGAGATGGATGCGGGTGCCGGAGTCGACCCCGGCGGGGATGCGCACCTTCATCGTGCGGCGGCTGCGGACCCGGCCCTGGCCGGAGCACTCGTGGCAGGGGTTGGGGATGACCTCGCCGTAGCCCTGGCAGGTCGGGCACGGACGGGTCGTCATGACCTGCCCGAGGAAGGAACGCTGCACCTGCTGGACCTCACCGCGGCCACCACAGGTGTCGCAGGTGCGTCGGCCGGTGCCGGGCTGGGCACCGTCGCCGGAGCACGAGCCGCAGACCGCCGCGGTGTCGATCGTCAGGTCCTCCTGGCCGCCGAAGACGGCGGTCGCGAGGTCGATCTCCAGCCCGACGAGGCCGTCCTGGCCGCGCGAGGAGCGCGAGCGGGGGCCGCGGCCGCCGCCGCCACCGGCCTGGCCGAAGAACTGCTCCATGATGTCGCTGAAGCTGAAGCCGGCACCGAAGCCCTCGTGCGCCCCGCCGTACGGGTCGGCGCCCATGTCGTACTGGCGCCGCTTGGTCTCGTCGGAGAGCACGTCGTAGGCCTGGGAGACGGCCTTGAACCTCTCCTCGGCCTCCGGGCCCGGGTTGACGTCCGGGTGGAGGGTGCGGGCGAGCTTGCGGTAGGCCCGCTTGATCTCCTCGGGCGTGGCCTGCCGGCTGACGCCGAGGTCCTCGTAGTAGTCGTTCACGCGTGACGTCCTCGTGGGTCGTGGTGGTGGTCGGTGCGGGTGGACGCCGGTCAGGCGTCCATGATCCGCGAGAGGTAGGTGGCGACGGCACGCACCTGCGCCATCGTCGCCGGGTAGTCCATCCGGGTCGGGCCGAGCACGCCGACGGCGCCGACCTGCTCGTCGCCCGAGCCGTAGCCCGAGGTGATGAGCGAGGTGCTCTGCAGCCCGGTGACGGGGTTCTCGGAGCCGATGCGCACCGAGACGCCCGTGGCGTCGTGGCCCGCCTCGGCACTGAGCAGCCGCAGCAGCACGACGTGCTGCTCGAGCGCGTCGAGCACCGGCTCGAGCGTCATCGGGAAGTCGCTCGAGCTGCGGGCGAGGTTGGCCGTGCCGGCCAGCGTCACCTTGGTCGCGCGCTCCTCGGCGAGCGCCTCCTCGAGCGCCGCGAGCACCCCCGCCGTCAGGGCGTCCTCGGTCTGGCTGTCCTCCTCGTGGAGGGTCGCCAGCGAGGTGAGGGCGTCGGCGAGACGACGCTCCCGGGTCGCGGCGTTGATCCGGGCCCGGGCGCTCGCCAGGGCGTCGGCCCCCGCCGTCGTCAGGTAGTCGACGCCGATCGGCACGATGCGCTGCTCGACCCGACCGGTACCCATGATGACGACGACCATGAGCCGGGTCTCCGCCATCGGCACCAGCTCGATGTGCTTGACGGTGCTGCGGGTGAGCGAGGGGTACTGCACGACGGCGACCTGGCGGGTGAGCGTCGAGAGCAGCCGCACCGTGCGGTCGAGGACGACGTCGAGGTCGTCGGCGCCCTCGAGGTAGTCGGTGATCGCGGCCCGCTCCCCCTTCGACATCGGTCGGATGGCGGCCAGCCGGTCGACGAAGAGCCGGTACCCGGCATCGGTCGGGATCCGACCGGCGGAGGTGTGCGGCGCGACGATGAGGCCCTCGTCCTCGAGGACCGCCATGTCGTTGCGGACGGTCGCCGCGGAGACGTTGAGCTGGTGCCGGTCGAGCAACGCCTTGGAGCCGACGGGCTCCGAGGTCTGCACGTAGTCCTCGACGATGGCGCTGAGCACGGCCATCCGGCGTTCCTGACTCATGCTGCCTCCTTCGCTGGCACTCGGTCCGACTGAGTGCCAAGTCTACGACCGCGCGCCGCATTCCCCGAAGTCCGGCGTGCCGTCGCCCGGGTGTCCCCCCTTCGTCCTACCGTCGATGCCCGTGAACGATCGATACGGCAAGGATGTCCTCTCCGGCGACTGGAAGTCGAAGGGGAGGCTGTCGCGCCCGACCTCCCGCGCCCTGGAGGCGACCCGCGGCACGGTCGTCGAGGACGTCGAGACCGGCTGGGTCGGCGCCGTCGTCGCGGTCGAGAAGGCCGGCGGCGTCCACGTCGTGCACCTCGAGGACCGCCGCGGCCGGGTCAAGGCCTTCCCGCTCGGCCCCGGGTTCCACGTCGACGGTGCGCCCGTCACCCTGACGGCGCCGAAGGGGGCGCAGCGCGCGGCCCTCGCCGCCGCCCACCAGGCCGCCTCGCGCACCGCGAGCGGGTCGGTGGCGGTGCACGACAAGAGTGCGAAGGTCGCGCGGGCCTCGCGCATCTTCGTCGAGGGGCGGCACGACGCCGAGCTCGTCGAGAAGGTGTGGGGGCACGACCTGCGGGTCGAGGGCGTCGTCGTCGAGCCGCTCGACGGCGTCGACGACCTCGCGGCGGCGATCCGGGACTTCGGGCCCGGCCGGGGCCGGCGGATGGGCGTGCTCGTCGACCACCTCGTGCCCGGCAGCAAGGAGTCGCGGATCGTCGCCGAGGCCAACCGGGTGGCACCCGACCACGTGCTCGTGGTCGGGCACCCCTTCGTCGACGTGTGGCAGTCGGTCCGGCCGCAACGCCTCGGCATGGAGGCCTGGCCGACGATCCCGCGGTCGACGGAGTGGAAGCGCGGGATCTGCGCCCATCTCGGCTGGCCGCACGAGACGCAGGCGGACATCGCCCGGGCGTGGAAGCAGATCCTCGGCACCGTGCGCTCCTACGCCGACCTCGAGCCCTCCCTGCTCGGGCGGGTCGAGGAGCTCATCGACTTCGTCACCGCCCTCGAATGACCTGAACCCGCATTCCCCTAGGGCAATGCGGGTTCACTCTGCATTGCCCTAGGGCAATGCAGGCCGGGGTCAGTCCCTCGGGCCACCGGCCACGTAGATGACCTGGCCCGAGACGAAGCCGGCCTCCTCGGACAGGAGGAAGGACGCGGTCGCGGCGATGTCCTCGGGCTGACCGACGCGGCCGACCGGGGTCTCCTTCGCGGCGTGCGCGAGGAAGTCCTCGAAGGGCACGCCGATGCGCTCGGCGGTCGCGGCCGTCATGTCGGTCTGGATGAAGCCCGGGGCGATGGCGTTGGCGGTCACGCCGAACTTGCCCAGCTCGATGGCCAGGGTCTTGGTGAACCCCTGCATGCCGGCCTTGGCGGCCGAGTAGTTCGTCTGACCGCGGTTGCCGAGGGCGGAGGTGGAGGAGAGGTTGACGATGCGCCCGTACTTCTCGGCCGTCATGTGGGCCTGGGTGGCCTTGGTCATGAGGAAGGCGCCGCGCAGGTGGACCGCCATGACGGAGTCCCAGTCGTCGACGGTCATCTTGAAGAGCATGTTGTCGCGGATGATGCCGGCGTTGTTGACCAGGAGGGTCGGGGCGCCGAGCTCCTCGGCGACGCGGGCGACGCCCGCCTCGACCTGGTCGGGGTCGGAGACGTCCACGCCCACGGCGAGGGCGGTGCCGCCCCCTTCGGTGATCTCGTCGACGACCACCTGGCAGGCGGACTCGTCGAGGTCGAGGACGGCGACGTGGTGGCCGTCGGTGGCGAGTCGCAGGGCGATGGCCCGGCCGATCCCGCGGGCGGCTCCGGTGACGATGGCGGTACGCGTGGTGGTCATGGGTCCATCGTGCGCCACGCGTACCGGTCGGTCACAGCGCGGTCCGCGGACCGGTCACCGTCGGTGGACGCGGGGCGGCTTCCACGGCGGCTCGGTCGGCAACATCCAGCCGCGCTTGCGGGCGAGCATGCAGACCCCGCCACCGACCACCAGTGCGCCGAGCGAGGCGATCGGCCCGGACGTCAGGAGGTGGAGCAGGACGAGCGCCGACCCCCCGGCGAAGGCCGCCGTCGCGTAGAGCTCGGAGCGCTGCAGGATCACCGGCACGTTGCCGAGCATCATGTCGCGCACGACACCGCCGCCGCACGCGGTGAGGACACCGAGCAGGACCGCCGGGAGCCAGTGGATGTCGTGGAGCAGCGCCTTCTGCGTGCCGACGACCGCCCACGTGCCGAGCGCGACGGCGTCGACCCACGGGAAGATCTGGCGCCAGCGCCGTCCCTCGAGCGGGACGAGGTAGGCGATGGCCGCGGCCACGAGGGCGACGGTGAGGTAGCGCAGGTCGGTCAGGGCCACCGGCTGCACGTCGAGCAGCACGTCGCGGATCGCCCCGCCGCCGAGCGCGGAGATGATGGCCATCACGGTGAAACCGACGGGGTCGAGCTGGTAGCGCCGGGCCACCGCTCCCCCGAGCAGGCCGTTGGCGAGGACGCCGAGCAGGTCGAAGAAGCCGATGAGGTCGGGGATCTCCGGGACGTCAGGCACCGGTCACCCGCACGGGGTCGGGGGCACCGGCCACGAGGTGGTGCACGACGGTGTCGGCGAGCAGCCGTCCGCGCCGGGTCAGCACGACCCGCCCGCGCAGGGCGGCCGGCCCCTCGACGAGGCCGTCGGCGACGAGGCCGGCGACCGCCCTCCGTCCGTCGGCCGTGAGGACAGCTGTCGGCAGTCCCTCGCGCAGGCGCACCCCGAGCAGGATCTGCTCGTCGGCCCGCTGCTCCGCGGTCAGCTCCTCGCGCTCGGCCGCGGGGTCGCCGCCGGCGAGGTGCGCCGCCCAGGTGGCGGGGTGCTTGCGGTTCCACCAGCGCACGCCGTCGACGTGGCTGTGGGCACCCGGCCCGACGCCCCACCAGTCGTGGCTGCGCCAGTAGGCCTCGTTGTGCCGGCACCGGTCGGCGTCGGTGCGTGCCCAGTTGCTGATCTCGTACCACTCGTACCCGGCGGCCGCGAGGAGCTCGTCGGCCAGCTCGTACTTGTCGGCCTCGTCGTCACCGGTCGGCATCGGCAGCTCGCCACGCCGGACGCGCACCGCCATCCGGGTGCCCTCCTCGACGGTCAGCGCGTAGGCCGAGAGGTGGTCCGGCCCCAGCGCGATCGCGGTCTCCAGCGAGGTGCGCCACTGCTCCAGGCTCTCCCCCGGCGTGCCGTAGATGAGGTCGAGGCTCACGGAGAGCCCGGCGGCGCGGGCCGCGGCGAGGGCGCGCGAGACGTTGGCCGGGTCGTGGGTGCGGTCGAGGGTCGCGAGGACCTCGGGCACCGCCGACTGCATGCCGATGCTCACCCGCGTGAACCCGCCGTCGGCCAGGACCCGCAGGGACTCCTCGGTGACGCTGTCGGGGTTGGCCTCGGTCGTCACCTCGACGTCGTCGGCCAGCCCCCAGCGCCTCCGGACCGCGTCGAGGAAGCGCACGAGGTCCTGCGGCGGCAGCAGCGTCGGTGTCCCTCCGCCGACGAAGACCGTCGAGACCGGCGGCGCGTCGGGGACCGCGGCGGCGGCGAGGTCGAGCTCACCGATCGCGGCGTCGACGAAGGTGGCCAGGCTCGCCCCCTTCGCTCCTCCGACGGGGCCGAGCTCGGTCGCCGTGTAGGTGTTGAAGTCGCAGTAGCCGCAGCGGACGGTGCAGAAGGGCACGTGCAGGTAGATGCCGAAGGGGGGACGCACCGGCCCATCCTCCCACCCGGTGGCTAGCGTGGCTCCCATGACCAGGTGGATCGAGCTCGATGGCGTCGTCAACATGCGTGACCTCGGTGGCCTGCCCACCCGCGACGGTCGCGGCACCCGGGAGGGCCGGCTCATCCGCAGCGACAACCTCCAGGACCTGAGCGAAGGGGACGTGCGTCACCTCGTCGAGGAGCTCGGCGTCACCGACGTCGTCGACCTGCGCAGCAACGTCGAGTACGAGGTCACGGGTGAGGGTCCGCTGCGCGCGACCCCCCTGACGCACCACCACTTCAGCCTGCTGCGCGAGGACGTCGACGCGCAGACCACGGTCGAGGAGGCGCTCGCGCTGCGCTGGCAGCGCGACGAGTCGGTCGTGCGCGACGGCGAGTTCTGGGGTCGGCACTACACGGGCTACCTCAGCACGCGTCCCGACTCGGTCGCCGCTGCCCTGGCCGCGGTGCGCGACAGCGCCGGCGGCGCCGTGGTGCACTGCGCGGCCGGCAAGGACCGCACGGGCACGGTCGTGGGGATGGCGCTGGCCGTCGCCGGCGTCCCCGAGGAGGAGATCATCGCCGACTACGTGCGCACGGCCGAGCGGATCCACCGGATCATGGAGCGGCTCGTCGAGGTCGAGCCCTACCGCCGCTCGCTCCCCCACCACAGCATCGATGACCAGACGCCGCGCGCCGAGGCGATGGAGGCCGTCCTGACCCATCTGCACGAGGGCTTCGGTGGGACCGTCGGCTGGCTGACGACCACGGGGTGGGAGGAGGCGGAGGTCGAGCGCCTCCGCGCCCGCCTGACGACCTGACGCTCAGGCGGCCTGCTGCGGCTTCGCGGTCACGTAGACGGGGATGACGCCCTCGACGACCACGACGCCGTCGGTGCGCACCGCCCTGACGCGGATGTCGACGTCGTACGGCGCCTCGCCGGCCCACTGCTCGGGGTCGGTCTCGGCGACGCACAGCAGGTCGGTCGTGGACTTCGCGAGGTAGCGCACCTGCAGGCCGCGGGGCAGCCAGCGCTGGTCGGACGGGCAGGTCGCCTCCGCGAGCAGCCCCATCGCGGCCTCGAGCCCGTTGCACACCGCGATCGCGTGCAGGGTGCCGATGTGGTTGTGCACGCGCCTGCGGTTGCTGATCGACAGCTCGGCGTGGTGGGCGCGCACCTCACGCACCTGCGGGCGGACCGTCGCGAAGTACGGCGCCTTGACGCTGTAGAGGAGGGAGAAGATGCGCTTGCCCGCGGGGAGCCGGGTGAGGCGCTGGTACAGGTCGAAGGTCTGCTGGGCCATGCGCACCAGACTAAGCCAGCGCTTACCTGTCCCGACGGATGTGCTACTTCTTGGCCTTGTCCACCGCGTTGTCGTCGGACGAGAGGGCGGCGATGAAGGCCTCCTGCGGGACCTCGACGGTGCCGATGTTCTTCATGCGCTTCTTGCCCTCCTTCTGCTTCTCGAGGAGCTTGCGCTTGCGGGAGATGTCACCGCCGTAGCACTTGGCGAGCACGTCCTTGCGGATCGCCCGGATGTTCTCCCGGGCGATGATCCGCGCGCCGATGGCGGCCTGGATCGGCACCTCGAACTGCTGCCTGGGGATGAGCTCCTTGAGCTTGCCGGCCATCATCGTGCCGTAGGCGTAGGCCTTGTCCTTGTGGACCACGGCGCTGAAGGCGTCGACGGTCTCGCCCTGCAGCAGGATGTCGACCTTGACGAGGTCGGCGACCTGGTCGCCGGACTCCTGGTAGTCGAGGGAGGCGTAGCCGCGGGTCTTCGACTTCAGCTGGTCGAAGAAGTCGAAGACGATCTCGGCCAGCGGCAGCGTGTAGCGCATCTCGACGCGGTCCTCGGAGAGGTAGTCCATGCCGCCGAGCTGGCCGCGCTTGGACTGGCACAGCTCCATGATCGCGCCGATGAACTCGCTCGGGGCGAGGATGGTCGCCTTGACGACCGGCTCGCGCACCTCGGAGACCTTGCCGTGCGGGAACTCGCTCGGGTTGGTCACGGTGATCGTGGAGCCGTCGTCCATCGTCACCTCGTAGACGACGTTGGGCTGGGTCGAGATGAGGTCGAGGTCGAACTCCCGCTCGAGGCGCTCGCGGACGATCTCCAGGTGCAGCAGACCGAGGAAGCCGCAGCGGAAGCCGAAGCCGAGCGCCGCGGAGGTCTCCGGTTCGTACACGAGCGCCGCGTCGTTGAGCTTGAGCTTGTCGAGGGCGTCGCGCAGCGTCGGGTAGTCGCTGCCGTCGATCGGGTACAGCCCCGAGAAGACCATCGGGTTGGGGTCCTTGTAGCCGCCGATCGCCCGGTCGGCCGGCGTGCCCGCGTTGGTGACGGTGTCGCCGACCTTGGACTGGCGCACGTCCTTGACGCCGGTGATGAGGTAGCCCACCTCGCCGACGCCCAGGCCCTTGCTCGGGATCATCTCGGGCGAGATGACGCCGATCTCGAGCAGCTCGTGCGTCGCCCGGGTCGACATCATGACGATCTTCTCGCGCGGGTTGAGGTCACCGTCGACGACCCGCACGTACGTGACGACGCCGCGGTAGTTGTCGTAGACGGAGTCGAAGATCATCGCGCGGGCAGGAGCGTCTGCGTCGCCCACGGGGGCGGGGAGCTTGGCGACGATCTGCTCGAGGAGCTCCTCCACCCCTTCGCCCGTCTTGCCGCTCACCCGGAGCACGTCCTCGGGCTCGCAGCCGATGAGGCCGGCGATCTCCTCCGCGTACTTCTCGGGCTGGGCCGCGGGCAGGTCGATCTTGTTGAGCACCGGGATGATCGTGAGGTCGTTCTCCATCGCCAGGTAGAGGTTGGCGAGGGTCTGCGCCTCGATGCCCTGCGCGGCGTCGACGAGGAGGACCGCCCCCTCGCACGCGGCGAGCGAGCGGGAGACCTCGTAGGTGAAGTCCACGTGTCCCGGGGTGTCGATCATGTTGAGGCAGAAGGTCTCCCCGTCCTGCTCCCACGGCATGCGCACGGCCTGCGACTTGATGGTGATGCCGCGCTCACGCTCGATGTCCATCCGGTCGAGGTACTGGGCGCGCATCTGCCGCGCCTCGACGACGCCGGTGATCTGGAGCATCCGGTCGGCGAGCGTGGACTTGCCGTGGTCGATGTGCGCGATGATGCAGAAGTTGCGGATCTGCGCCGGCGGGGTCGCGTTGGGCGGGAGGGCCTCACGGGCCTGCGGTGACACGGGTGGTGGACCTCGGGGTTCGTCGGGACAGGGGTCGGCCTCCATCCTCCCACGGACGGGGAGCCGCTCCGGCAACCCGTCAGAGACGGGAGACGCCGTCGTACCCGCCCGGCAGCCGACCGAGTCCGAAGATCTCCCCGATCGTCGGTGCCACGTCCATCGTGTGCGCGACCGCCGTGCGCGTGCCCGGTCGCACCAGCGGCGAGCCGCCGGCGATGACGAAGGGGATCGGCTCGGTCACCGGGTGGCCGTGGTTGCCCGGGATCGGGTTGTCGAGGACCGTGGGGTCGGAGAAGCGCCAGCCCGCCTTGCAGTAGGCGACGAGGTCACCCGCGACGTCGCTCAGCCGCAACTGCGCCGGGGTGTGGACGGACAGGACGCCGGGTTGCGCGAGCACGAGCCGGCGCAACCGCTCCAGGCCCTGGCTCCGCTCAGCCGCGGGTCCGGTCCAGTACAGGCAGTCCGCGCCGCCGTTCTGCGCGATCTCGACCTTGTCCCGCAAGGACGGGTCGGCCGAGATGGGGGTGCCCAAGGAGATGACGCGGTGCGCGAAGGACCAGTCCATGGAGTGATCCGCGAGGACGATGACGACCGACTGCTCCCATGTCCCCTTCGTCCTCAGGTGGTCGACGAACTGCCCGATCAGACGGTCGGTGCTGAGCAGGGCCGCCGAGCGCAGCGCCGGCAGGTCGACCGCCCCGCCGAGGTCGGCGTGCCCGACCCGGTCGATGTCACCGAAGTTGGCGAGGACGAGGTGCGGGTCGGCCTCGTCGACCATCTCCACGAGCGCGTCGTAGGTGTAGGCGTCGGGCGCGTGGTCGGTGATCGGCATGAGCGGCTCGGGCTCCCACCGGTAGGTCGCCCGGTCGCCGAAGACCCCGAAGAGGTAGTCCTTGGACAGGACGGTGCCGGTGGTCAGCCCCTTGTCCCGCAGTCGCTCCAGGACGGTGCGCACCTTGATGTCGGTGGGCTGGTCCATGTCCCGGACCGTGCCCAGACCACGGTCGTAGATCTTGTTGGCCGGCACGCCGGTGCGGTCCGGTCGCACGCCGCTCATCATCATCACGTGGTTGGGGATGGTCTCCATGATCGGCAGCGACCGGGCGTTCGGGTACCAGGTGCCGTCGCGGCGAAGGGCGTCGATGTTGGGGGTGCTGAGGCCGTTGATCTCGTCGGGGCGGAGCCCGTCGGTGACGAGCACGTAGACGCGACGGGTGTCGACCACGGGCGCGGCAGCGGCCCACGGGGCCCCGGCCACTCCCGAGATCGCGATGGTCGCGCCCGTGGCCAGGCCCGCCGCGAGGACGGTGCGTCGGGTGGGCGTGCGGGCGTGCTGTTTGGTGTCGGTCATCGTGTCTCCGTCGTCAGCTCGCCGGGTACCAGACACGGCGGGTGCGGTTGGTGGCGGGCAGGGTCTCGAAGCCGGCGCTCCAGCGTACGGCGGAGTCGCGATCGGTACGGTCGGCCAGTGCGTACCAGTCCATCTGGGCGCGCGAGGGCGTCAGGGTGAGCACCGAGTAGCCGTGCCGGTCGAAGTCGAGGTATCGCACGTGCGGGTTGTCGGTGCGGATGGCGGCCTCGACGCCGAGCGAGACGGTGCGCGGCTCGACGCCGAGGATGTCGTCGAGGTTGTCGGAGGTGACCGACGTCCCGACCCACTCGACCGCGACCGACCTGCTGAGCGGGTAGGTGCCGACGTCCTTGGGGATGTCGCAGGCCCACGCGGAGTGGATGTCACCCGTGAGGAAGACGGTGTTGTCGATCGCGTGGTCGGCGAGGTGGTCGATGAGCTCGCGGCGGTCGGCGGTGTAGCCGTCCCACTGGTCGACGTTGTACGGCAGGCCGTCCGGCGGGAGGAGGCCACCCATCTCGTGGACCGCGTTCCCGACCTCCGCGTCGACCGCCGCGAAGGTCACGGGCGTGATCATCACCGGGTTGCCGACGAGCTTCCAGGTGGCGGTGGACTCGCTGAGCGAGGACTTCAGCCACGTCATCTGTGCGTCACCGGTGATCGTGCGATCCGCGTCGCCGACGGCGCCGGGCGCCGCCGGGGAGGCCTGCTTGCTGCGGTAGCTGCGCAGGTCCAACATCCGCAGGTCGGCGAGCGTGCCGAACCCGAGGTGTCGGTAGATCTGGCTCCCGTCGCCCAGCGCGGTGCTCCCGGACAGACGGATCGGCATCCACTCGTCGTAGGCACGGCGAGACGCGGCCGCGCGGTCCTGCCACGAGCCCTCCGTCCCGGGCTGGTGGTTCTCCGCTCCCCCGCTCCACGCGTCGTTGGCGCTCTCGTGGTCGTCCCACGTGGTGATGCACGGGGCGGCCCCGTGCAAGCGCTGCAGATCCGGGTCGGTCTTGTAGTGACCGTGGCGCACCCGGTAGTCGGTGAGGGTGACGATCTCGCGGGCGGGCTCGCTCGCACGCACCGCGCCGCCCCTGGCGCCGTACTCGCCTGTCGGGTACTCGTAGAGGTAGTCGCCCAGGTGGAGTACCGCGTCGAGCGCGCCGTGGTCGGCCAGGTGGCGGTAGGCCGCGAAGTACCCGGCCTCCCAGTTGGAGCAGGAGACGATCCCCAGGCGCAGCTTGGGGGGCGTCGACGTGGGTGCCGGTGCGGTCGCGGTCCAGCCCGTGCGCGAGATCTGGCCCCCGCTGCGGAAGCGGTAGGCGTAGCGCGTGCCCGGCGACAGGCCGGTGGCGTCGACCTTGACCGTGTGGTCGCGCTCGGTGCCGGTGGAGACCCGGCCCCTGCGGACGATGCGGGTGAAGGACTCGTCCGTGGCGACCTCCCAGTCGACCTGGACGCGCGCACCCCTGCCGGAGCCCGGGGTCGCGTCGGCGCTCGGGGTCACGCGGGTCCACAGCACGACGGCCGTGGGGAGCGGGTCGCCCGAGGCGACACCGTGGAGGAAGCCGGTGGCGCCGGTGGCGGCCTGCGCCGTGGAGGAGCGGGTGAAGGGCGTGGCGCCCGCGGTGACGACGGCGGCGACCGTGGCGCCGCGCACGACGTCGCGACGGGCGGGACCGGGCCCGGGGACAGGGGAACTGACGTCGGTGGGCATGCGGGCAAAGTTGGTGCCCCCGGGTGACGCGCAGGTGACGGCCCGATGGCGTGCAGGTCCGCCGACCCGTGAGCCTTTTCACCCCGTGACCACGGCCACTACCGTGGGGGGACATGAGCGGCTACCCGGGCGACTTCGTCGGCATCCCCGAGATGCGGTGGGCCCCGACCCCGGACGACCCCACCCCGTCCCCCGGCGAGGTCGTGTGGACGTGGGTGCCCTTCGAGGAGGACCACGCGCAGGGCAAGGACCGGCCCGTGCTGCTCGTCGGCCGGGACGGCGAGTGGCTGCTCGGCCTGCAGCTGACGAGCGCCGACCACGACCTCGATGCCGAGCAGGAGGCCGCCGAGGGGCGCCGGTGGGTCGACGTCGGCGCGGGCGCCTGGGACGGACGGGGTCGTCCGAGCGAGGCCCGCATCAACCGCGTCCTGCGGGTGGACCCGGAGCAGGTCCGCCGCGACGGCGCGGTCCTCGACGAACGCGTCTTCGCCGCCGTGGTCGAGGGCGTGCGGGCGGTCGCCGCCGGCCGCGACTACGACGACGACCCGGCCTGACCCCCTTCCCTGCATTGCCCTAGGGGAATGCAGCTTCACGGGCATGACGAAGGGGGCCGGTCACCTCGCGGTGACCGGCCCCCTTCGTCTGGGGTCAACAGATCAGATCTTGTTGACGGCCTTCGCCAGCGCCGACTTCTTGTTGGCGGCCTGGTTGGCGTGGATGACGCCCTTGCTCACGGCCTTGTCGAGCTTCTTGCCGGCCGTGACCAGCGCGGTCTTGGCGGTCTCGGCGTCGCCGGTCTCGACGGCCGTGCGGACCTTGCGGATCCACGTGCGCAGCTCGGACTTGTGCGCGCGGTTGCGCTCGGTCCGGGCCGCGTTGGTCTTGACGCGCTTGATCTGGGACTTGATGTTTGCCACAAGAATCTTTCTGACTGGGTTGGTCGAGCTTCTGCCGTTAGAGGGCGGCAAGGCATCTCGGGACCGGCGTGGGGACACCGTGGGAGAGACGCCCTGGGTGGTGCTGCGATGCGCGCACGACCATGCGCGCACGCGATGGACAAATCTAGCAGCGGCGAGCAGGCGCGGACAAACCCGGGGTGGTTCAGCCGCCGTTGCGCTCACGCGTGATGGTGAGCACGGCCTTCTCCACGGCGTAGACGGGGTCGCGCCCGCCGCCCTTGACCTCGAAGTCTGCCGCGGCGACGGCCTGGATCGAGCGACCGAGCGCGTCGCCACCCCAGCCCTGCAGCGCGCGGCGGGCCTTGTCGACCTGCCAGGGGGCCATCCCGAGCTCTCGGGCGAGGTCGGCGCTGCGACCGCGCCCGGCTCCCCCGACCCTGGCCAGCTGCCGCAGCTGCTGGGCGAGGACCGCGACGATCGGGACGGGGTCGACCCCGACGTTGACCGCGTGGCGCAGCAGGCGCAGCGCCTCACCCGTCTGGCCGGCCACCGCGGCGTCGGCCACCTTGAACCCGGTGGCCTCGACGCGACCACCGTGGTACCGCTCGACGACGTCGGCGTCGATGACACCGGTCGTGTCGTCGACGAGCTGCTGGCAGGCGGAGGCCAGCTCGCGCACGTCCTTGCCCACGGCCTCGACGAGCGCCTGGACGGCCCCCGCATCGGCCTTGCGCCGAGCACGCCGGAACTCGTTGGTGACGAACTCGGCCTTGTCCCGGTCGCTCTTGATGGCGGGCGCCTCGAGGACGAGCGCCCTGGCCTTCTTGAGGGTGTCGAGCACCTTCTTGCCCTTGTTGCCCGAGGCGTGGGTGACGACGAGGGTCACGCCGTCCTCGGGGTCGGCGAGGTAGGCGAGCAGGTCGAGCTGCAGGACGTCGGGGGCCAGGTGCAGGTCCCGCACGACGATGACCTTGTCCTCGCCGAAGAGCGAGGGGCCGGCGTGGATGGAGAGCTCACCCTCCTCGTAGCCCTCGGCGCGCAGGGTCACGACCTCGAGGTCGGGCGCACCGACGCGCACGTCGGCGACGACCTGGTCGACGGCACGGTCGGCGAGGACGGTCTCGGGCCCCTGGACGAGGACGAAGGGGGGCGTGCTCAAAAGAGCGCCACCTTGGGCACCCGCGGGAAGATCTCGTCGAGCTCCGCCTCGTCCTGCGGCGTCGGGACCCACCCCGCGGCCCCGGCGTTCTCGGCCACCTGCTCGGGGCGGGTCGCGCCGGCGATGACGCTCGCGACGCTCGGGCGGGAGGCGAGCCACGAGAAGGCGACCTGCACCTCGGTGAGGCCGCGCTCCCGGGCGAAGTCGCCGAAGGCCCGCAGCTGGTCGAGGTCGGCCCCCTCGATGATCTCGGGGCGGGATGCCAGACGGCTGCCCTCGGGCGCCGTGCCCGAGGAGTACTTGCCGGTGAGCAGCCCCCGGGCGAGCGGGAAGTACGGCAGCACCCCCAGCCCGTACGCCTCGGCTGCGGGCGTGACCTCGAGCTCCGCGCGGCGGTCGAGCAGGTTGTAGTGGCTCTGGCTCGAGATGAAGCGTGGACCGCCGCGCTCGCGGGCGACGTGCTCCGCCTCGGCGATCTGCCACCCGGCGCGGTTGGAGTGCCCGATGTAGCGCACCTTGCCGGAGCGCACGAGGTCGTCGAGCGCGTCGAGGGTCTCCTCGATGGGCGTGAGGGGGTCAGGGGAGTGGAACTGGTAGAGATCGATGTGGTCGGTGCCCAGGCGCCGCAGGGACGCCTCGACGGCGCGGACGATGTAGCGGCGCGAGCCGCGCGCGCCGAAGTCCTCGCCGTTGGTCCCGCCCATGTCCATGCCGAACTTCGTCGCCAGGACGGCTTCGTCGCGGCGCGAGCCGAGCGCCCGACCCAGCATGGTCTCGGAGAGCCCCGGCTCTGCGCCGTACACGTCGGCCACGTCGAAGAGGGTGATCCCGCAGTCGAGCGCGGCGTGCACGACGGCGTCCGTACCCTCCTGCGTCTCGCTGGCGGTGCCGCGGCGACCGAGGTTGTTGCACCCCAGACCGACGGCGGAGACGGCGAGACCAGAGCGACCGAGGCGGCGGATGTCCATGGCGCTCAGGCTAGTCGCGGGTGCGGACGACGAGCCCGAGGGTGTCGGCCCGCGCGGTGACCGCGGCCTCGTCGCGGTCGAGCGAGGCGGCCAGCTCGGTGAGCGGCAGACCGAGGTCGATGCCGTCGCGCAGCTCGTCGTCGTCCTGGACGGACCACCCGTCGCCCTGCACCACCGCGGTGCGCACGCTGCCCGCCGGGCCGGGGTCGGCGACCTGGCCGGTCAGGCCGCGCTTGACCGGGTCGGCGACCGGCAGGACATCGGGGGCGGTCTCGTCGAGCCGAGCGAGGGCCCCGAGCACGAGCTGGCGGTCGGTCGTCGGCCAGAACGGGGGAAGGGAGCGCTGCAGGAACCCGGCGTAGCGGGCCTTGATCATCCGGTGGTCGAGGAAGGCGACGACGCCCCGGTCGTCGGACCGTCGGATGAGCCGGCCGGCACCCTGGGCCAGCCGCAGCGCGGCGTGCGTGGCCGAGACCGCCATGAAGCCGTTGCCGCCGCGCCGGGCGATCTCCTGGGTGCGCGCGGATGCCAGGGGGTCATCGGGTCGTGGGAAGGGGATGCGGTCGATGAGCACGAGCTGGCAGCTGCTGCCCGGCACGTCGACGCCCTGCCAGAGCGTGAGCGTGCCGAAGAGGATGGTCCGGGGGTCGCGCGCGAAGTCGCGCACCAGCGTGCCGATCATGTCCTCGCCCTGGCAGAGCACGGTGAAGTCAGGCCCCAGCCGCTCGCGCATCGCCTCGCTGGCCTCCTTGGCCGCGCGCATCGACGAGAAGAGCCCGAGCGTGCGACCCCCGGCCGCCCGCACGAGCGCCTCGATCTCGTCGAGCGTCTGCGGCGCGAGCCCGTCCCGTCCGGGCGCCGGGAGGTGCTCGGCGACGTAGGCGATGCCCTGCTGCTGGTAGTCGAAGGGGGACCCGACGTCGAGGCCGGTCCACTCCGGGGCGCCCGGGCCGCGCAGACCGAGCGTGCCGGCGACGGCGTCGAAGGTGCCGCCGAGCTCCAGCGTCGCGGAGGTGAGGACGACGGTGCGGTCGCGCACCCCTTCGTCGTCGTCGGTCGCCCCGGTACCGAAGATCCGCTCCCGCATCCGCATCGCCACGCTCATCGGGGCGACCCTCAGCAGCGGTCCGCGACGCAGGTCGCGGCTGACCCAGATGACGTCCAGCTCGTGCTCCTGCAGCATGCGCGCGGCCGTGTCGTGGACCTCCTCGACCGTGACGAGCGCGACCTGCCGGGTGCCGTCGACCTGCTCGCCCTTGGGCGGCTTCATCTCCGTGAGCAGCGCGCGGGCCACGTCACGGCAGCGCCCGAGGACCATCGCGAGCGCGTCGGGGATGCCGGTGGCCAGGCGCCCCTCGGGGGCCTCCTCGAGCACCGCCTCGAGGTCGGTGGCGAGGTCGTCGAGCGCGTCCGAGGTCTCCGCGAACTTGCGCGCCCGCTTGGCCGCCGCGCGCACGCCGCCCGGCGCCAGCTCGTCGGTGACCGTGGACGTGACCCGATCGACGAGCTCGTGCGCCTCGTCGATGACGAGCACGTCGTGGTCGGGCAGCATCGGGCGCCCCTCGAAGGCGTCGATGGCCATGAAGGAGTGGTTGGTGACGATGACGTCGACGTCCTTGGCCGCCTCGCGGGAGCGCTCGACGAAGCACTCACCGACCATCGGGCACTTGGAGCCCAGGCACTCCTGCGCGGAGACCGACACCTGGCGCCAGGCCTTCTCCGAGACGCCGGGGACGAGCTCGTCGCGGTCGCCCGACTCGGTCTCGGCGGCCCACTCGCGGACCCGGACGACCTCCTTGCCGAGCCAGCCGGCGCGGGCGTCCGCCTCGCCGACGTCGAAGAGCCCGTCCTCGTCGTCGGGGAAGCCGCCCTCGACCTTGTGCTTGCACACGTAGTTGCGACGGCCCTTGACGATCGCGTAGGTCGGGCGACGCCGCAGGTGGGGGGTCAGCGCGTCGGCGAGGCGCGGCATGTCACGGTCGACGATCTGGCCCTGCAGCGCGAGGGTCGCGGTCGCGACGACCGCGGGCTTGCCGACGCGCTGGGCGTGCTCGACGGCGGGGACGAGGTAGGCGAGGGACTTGCCGGTGCCGGTGCCGGCCTGGACGAGCAGGTGCTCCTCGGTGTCGATGGCACGCGCCACCGCGACGGCCATCTCGACCTGTCCCGGGCGGGTCGATCCGCCCACTCCCCCGACGGCGGCGGCGAGCAGGGACTCAACAGTCGAGGACACCGCTCCACCCTAGATGGCCCGGCCGACATCCCGGGTCACCGATCCACAGCCGTCGAGATGGTCCACCAAAAGGTTGACCGCAGGACCAACCTCCCGCGCGATGCGGGCGAGCCCCCTTCGCCGGTGGACTGGGTGCCATGACGACGACCCTGCGACCTCACCGCCCCGACACCCCTCCACGTAGGTCCCGCGAGACCCTCGCGCAGCGCCTGACCGGCCGCCGCGGGGCCGCCCTCGTGCTCGTCCTGGCCCTCCTGCTCGTCGGGCTGGCCACCACCCTGCTCGGCACCGCGCAGGCACCGCCCCGGGGCGACGGCTACCCGGCCACCGCCGAGTCCGCGATCGTGGCCGAGCAGCTGCGGCACTTCCCCGGGAGCGGCGATGCCCCGGTCGTCCTCGTCGCGACGAAGGGAGGAGCCGCCCTCTCCCCCGCCGACGCCTCCGCCCTGGCCGACCTCGCCGACGACCTCGGCGCCACCGACGCCCACGCCCGCGTCAGCGAGGACGGCCGGGCCGCGACGGTCACCGTGCCGGTGCCCGTGACCGAGGACAGCGCCGCGGCGGTGCAGACCATCGAGGACCTGCGTGCCGACGTCGCCGAGCACGCGCCGGCGGACCTGACCGTCGAGGTCACCGGTGGGCCCGCCTTCGGTGCGGACATCGCCTCGTCCTTCGACGGCGCGGACCTCACCCTGCTCGCCGTGACCATCGGCGTGGTCGCGCTCCTGCTGCTCCTCACCTACCGCTCACCGGTCCTCTGGCTCGTCCCGCTCGTGGTCGTCGGGACCGCCGACCGGCTCGCCGGCAGGGTCACGGCGGCCGTCGGCGAGGCGAGCGGTCTCCCCTTCGACGCCGGGATCGTCTCGGTCCTCGTCTTCGGCGCAGGCACCAACTACGCCCTCCTGCTGATCTCCCGCTACCGCGAGGAGCTGCACGAGCACGCGGACCACCGCGCCGCCCTCGCGGTCGCCTGGCGCGCCACGGTCCCCGCGATCCTCGCGAGCAACGCCACCGTCGTCCTCGCGCTGGGCACCCTGCTCCTCGCGAGCGTCCCCGGCACCCGTGGGCTCGGGCTGGCCTCCGCCGTCGGCCTCGTCATCGCCCTGGTCGCCATCCTCGTCGCGCTGCCCGCCGCCCTCGCCCTGGTCGGCCGGCGGGTCTTCTGGCCCTTCGTCCCCCGCCCCGGTGACCGGCCCGGCCACGACGGCGTCTGGGCGAAGGTCGCCCGCCGCGTCGTCGCCCGCCCCGGGCCGCACCTCGTCGGTGGTCTCGCCGTGCTGGCCGTCCTCGCCTCGGGCCTCTCCGGCGCGAGCGTCGGCCTGGCCCAGGCCGACTCCTTCCGCACCGCCTCCGAGTCCGCCGACGGCCTCGTCACGGTCGGCGAGCACTTCCCCGCCGGGTCGGTCGCCCCCTTCGCCGTGACGACGCGCGAGGGGAGCACCGCGGCGACCGTCTCCGCGCTCGAGTCCGTCGACGGCGTCACCACGGTCGTCCCGGCGGGCACCGACGGCGCCGGCCTGGCCCGGCTCACGGTCATCGGCGAGCCCTCCCCCGGCACGCCTGCGAGCCTCGACCTCGCCCGCGACCTGCGCACGAGCGCCCACGCCGTCCCGGGTGCCGACGCCCTGGTCGGCGGTGGCTCCGCCGAGCTGCTCGACGCCCGCACCGCCGCCGAGAGCGACCTCACGACCGTCGCCCCCCTCGTCCTGCTCGTGAGCCTCGTCGTCCTCGTCCTGATCCTGGGCGCGCTCGTCGGTCCGCTCGTGCTCCTGCTGCTCAACGCGGCGAGCGCGCTCGCGGCGATCGGCCTCGGGGCGTGGCTCGACGAGCACCTGCTCGGACACGCGGCGCTGGACGTGCAGGTCCCGCTCCTCGCCTTCCTCTTCCTCGTCGCGCTGGGGATCGACTACACGATCTTCCTCATGCACCGGGCGCGCGCCGAGACCGGTGGGCACGGCACCCGCGAGGGGGTCGCCCGGGCGGTCGCCCGGACGGGAGCGGTCATCACGAGCGCCGGGGTCGTCCTGGCCGCGGTCTTCGCCGCCCTCGGGGTCCTCCCTCTCGTCGTGCTCGGCCAGCTCGGGCTCGTCGTCGGGCTCGGTGTCCTCCTCGACACCCTCCTCGTGCGCACCGTCGTCGTGCCCGCCGCGACGGCCCTCGTCGGCGACCGCTTCTGGCGGCCCGGGCGGGTAGCGTCACGCCGGTGAGCGCGCCCCTCGACCAGACGGTCACCAGCCGGTGGCTGCGGCTGGGCCGGCACGCCCTCCTCGGCGTGCTGGCCCTGGTCTGCGGACTCCGGGCGATCGTGGACGGGGCCCACCCGCTCGCCGAGATCGCCGCGCTCGCCGCGTTCATCGGTTGGTACTCCGTCGGCCCACGCCTCGCCCGGGCAGGCACCCGCTGGTTCCTCGTGCTGGTCCTGCTGTGGACCCTCCTCGTCCTCGTCTCCCCCGAGAACGTCTGGCTCGCCTTCCCCCTGTGGCTGCTGGCCGGCCACGTCCTGCCGCTGCTGCCGGCCGTGCTCATCTCGCTCGGCGTCTTCGTGGTCGTCGCCCTCGAGCCGGTCCGACAGACCGGCGCGGCCTCCTTCGCCGCGATCATCGGCCCCCTCATCGGCATGGTCGTCGCGCTCGGCGTCGCCTGGGCCCAGCAGGCACTCGTGCGGGACGGCATCGAGCGGCAGCGGCTCATCGCCTCGCTCTACGCGGCGCAGGAGGAGACCGCGGCCCTCACCGACGAGCTCGCCCGCGTGCAGCGTGCCGAAGGGGCGACGAGCGAGCGCACCCGGCTCTCCCGGGACATCCACGACGGCATCGCCCAGGGCTTCAGCTCGATCGTCCTGCTCGCCCGCGCGGCCGGCGCCGAGGAGGACCCCGCCCGGGTCCGCGAACTGCTCGGCCACCTCGAGGACGGCGCCACCCGCGGCCTCGAGGAGTCGCGCCGGGTGGTAGCGGCCCTCGCCCCCGCTGACCTCGACGAAGGGAGCCTCGCCGCGGCCGTGCGCCGGGTCACCGAGCGCTTCGCGCAGGAGTCGGGGGTCGAGGCAGAGGTCGTCGTCGCCGGGACGCTCCCGCCGCTGCCGACGACCGCCGAGGTCACGCTCCTGCGGTGCGTCCAGGGGGCACTCGCCAACATCCGCACCCACGCCGCCGCCAGCCGGGTCGTCGTCACCCTCGACGCGAGCGAGGAGACCGTCCGGGTCGACGTCGTCGACGACGGGCGTGGCTTCGACGCGGACGCGTGGTGGTCGTCCGGACCGAGCACCACCGGCGAAGGGGGCTACGGCCTGCGGGCGACACGAGCCCGCCTGCGCGAGGTCGGCGGCGGCCTGGCCGTCGAGTCCACCCCCGACGAGGGGACGGCCGTCTCGGCCTGGGTCCCCTCGCCCCGCACCGTGAAGGAGACACCGTGAGCGTGCGTGTCGTCGTCGTCGAGGACCACCCGGTGACGCGGCTGGGCATCGTCGCCCTGCTCGGTCAGGACGAGCGGATCGCGGTCGTCGGCGAGGCGGGCACCGGCGAGGAGGCCCTGGTGGTCGCGGAGCGAGAGCATCCCGACGTCGTCGTCACCGACCTGCGCCTCGGCGACGGGATGGACGGGGTGGGGGTGACGGCCTCCCTCCGCTCCGGGCGGGAGGCGCCGGCGGTGCTCGTCCTCACGACGTACGACACCGACCGTGACATCGTGCGCGCCGTCGAGGCCGGGGCGGCCGGGTACCTGCTCAAGGACGCGGACCCGGCCGACATCGTCGGCGCCGTCGTCCGGGCCGCGGCGGGTGGGACGGTCCTCTCGGCCGAGCTCGCCCAGCGGGTCGTCGCCCGGCTGGGCCGGCCGCGTGCGCAGCTGTCGGCGCGCGAGGTCGAGATCCTCACCGCGGTCGCCCGGGGCCTGGGCAACAAGGAGATCGCCCGCACGCTCTTCATCTCCGAGGCGACGGTCAAGACCCACCTCGTGCACGTCTTCACCAAGCTCGACGTCGACTCGCGCACGGCCGCGGTCGCGCGCGCCCGTGAGGAGGGCCTGATCAGCTGACGACCGCGGTGAGCCGGTAGCCCACGCCGCGCACGGTGACGATCCGCTCGGCGCCGATCTTCGAGCGCAGCGAGCGGACGAAGACGTCGACGACGTTGGACCCCGGGTCGAAGTCCATGTCCCACACCATGCCGAGCAGCTGCTCCCGGGAGAGCACCTGCTCCGGGTGCTCGACGAACGCCTCGAGCAGCGCGAACTCCCGCGCGGTGAGCTCCACCTCGCGCTCTGCCACGCGCGCGGTCCGGCGACGCACGTCGAGGCTGAGGTCTCCGAGGGTGAGGGCGGTGTCCGTGGCGGGTGCGGCGCCACCTTCGCGCAGCCGCAGGCGCACCCGCGCGAGCAGCTCGGCGAACTGGAAGGGCTTGGTCATGTAGTCGTTGGCCCCGCCCTCGAGGCCCGCGACCGTGTCGTCCACACCGTCACGGGCGGTGAGGATGATGACCGGGATGTCGACGCCGTCGCCGCGCAGCCGCCGCAGCACCTCGAAGCCGTCGAGGCCGGGCAGCCCGACGTCGAGCACGAGCAGGTCGAAGGCACCCGTGCCGGCGAGCGCCCAGGCCTGACGGCCGTCGGCGGTGATCGTCGTGCGGTGGCCGTTGGCGCGCAGCCCCTTGTCGATGAAGCTCGAGATCTCCTCGTGGTCCTCGGCGATGAGGATGCTGCTCATGGTGCCTCCTGGTCGTCCTGCTCGTGGCGTCCGGTGTCCTCGTCGACGGGGATGACGATCGTGAACACGGCGCCCCCACCCGGTCCGGCTCCCACGTCGACCCGACCGTCGTGCCCCTCGGCGATGGCGCGCACGATCGCCAGGCCCAGCCCGGCCCCACTGTGGCGGCGACCGTCCGGCGGCTCGCCGTGCGAGAAGCGCTCGAAGATCCGCTCCCGGTCCGCCTGCGGCACCCCCGGCCCCGTGTCCGTGATGGAGATGCTCAGCGCCCGGCCCAGGGCCGGGTCGTCGACCACATCGGACCCGAGCGTGATCGCGTCGCCGTCGTGGGTGTGCTGGACAGCGTTCTGCGCGAGCTGCAGGACGGCCTGGGTGATCCGCTCGGCGTCGAGCCTGGCGGTCCCCTCGGCGACCTGGCTGACCCGCCAGCTGCGCTCGGCCAGGGCGGAGATCTTCGCGTCGAGCGAGACCGTGAGGGCGGACAGGTCGACCCCGTCGACCGGGCGGAGGAAGTCCGGACGGTCGGCCTTGGCCAGCGCGAGCAGGTCGGTGACGATCCGGCTCATCCGGTCCAGCTCCTGGGTGACGATGCGCATCGTGGCCGCCCGCGACCGCGGGTCGTCGTCCATGAGCTCGAGGTGGCCACGGATGACGGTGATGGGGGTGCGCAGCTCGTGGCCGGCGTCGTCGACGAAGCGCTGCTCCGCGAGGAAGGCCTCCTCGAGGCGGTCCAGCATCCGGTTGAAGGTCGCGGCCAGCCCGGACACGTCGTCGTCACCGACGTCGATGCGCCGGGTGAGGTCCTGCTCGGTGATCTCCTCGGCCGCCTCGTGGACGAGGCGCACCGGGCGCAGCAGCCGACCGGCGACGAGCCAGGAGACGACGCCCGCGAAGAGGAGCGCGACCAGCGAGACGAGGGTCAGGGTGCGCACGGTGCGGTCGGCCTCGGCCCGCGCGCCCTCGGTGAAGACGGCGACGAGCATCATCGCGTCGTCACCGCCGCGCACGTCGACGACGGTGCGGGCCCACCGCATCTCGCCCGCCGGGGTGTCGGTGGTGCCCGAGGTCCGGCGCTCGGCGTCGCGGACGAGCGAGGTGTCCCGGGTGAGGTCGTACTCCTGCGGGTCGGGAGCGCCGGGACCGTACGAGGTCGTGACGACCCCCGACTGGCCGACGTAGCCGACGATGGCCTCGCCCGCCCCGGGCCGCTGGCGGGTGAGGTAGACGGTGAGGAGCCGCTCGGCGGAGGTGAAGGGCTTCGAGGTCTCGGGGTCGACGCCTTCCTCGGTGAAGGTGCGGAACTCCTCGATCTCCTGCGAGACGTCGGCGTTGGCGGCGTCGGTCACGGACCGGTGCAGGCTCTCGCGCACGACGATGATGACGCTCAGCAGGCTGACGAGGAGCATCAGCAGCATCCAGCCGACGATGGTGTCCCTGGCCAACCTGGGCCGCGGGCGGCGCTCAGCCGCCATCAGTCATCGTCGTACTCGTCATCATCCGCGTCGTCCCCGTCGTCGTCCCCATCATCGTCGTCGTACGTCGGCACCGGGGCATCGGAGCGGGTGGTGACGCTGGGCGGGGGCGTCCACGTGGGGCGCGACGACGTGGACGACGGGACGGGCTGCGTCGTCTTGGGGCTGGAGGTCTTGGGGCTGGAGGTCTTGGGGCTCGACGTCCTGGGGCTGGAGGAGGTCGAGCTCGACGTCGGGCTGGAGGGGCGCGTCTCGCTCGTCAGCTGCAGGGGGCGCTCCTGCACCGGCGGCGGGTCCGAGGGCGCGGCCGCCACGCGGAACCCGAGCAGCACCAGCAGGGGCACGCAGAGCAGTGCCGCCAGCAGCAAGCCGTCTCGTCCGATGCGTCGTCCTGTCCTCATGCCGATGACCCTAGGCAGTCCGGATGATCCGATGATGAGGACGAGATGAGGAGGTCTTCATCGATCGAGCGGGGTCAGCGGGTCGGGCACCGCGCGGGTGACGAGGTTGAGGGCCCGCATGCCGTGGAAGACGAGCAGCGCGGCGGCGGTCCCGAGCGCGATCCCGGCGAACTGCAGGTCACCGATCTGCCAGGTGAAGTCGGCGATGCCGATGATCAGCGCGACTGCGCCGGTCATGAGGTTGATCGGGTTGCCGAGGTCGACCCGTGACTCGATCCAGATCTTCGCGCCGAGCAGGCCGATCATCCCGTAGAGGACGACGCCCGCTCCGCCGAGGACGCCCGCGGGCACGGTCGCGATGGCCTCGCCGAACTTCGGCGAGAAGGACAGGAGCAGGGCGACGACCGCGGCCACCCAGTAGGCCGCGGTGGAGTAGACCCGGGTGGCCGCCATGACGCCGATGTTCTCGGCGTAGGTCGTCGTGCCGGACCCGCCGCCGGCCCCGGCGAGGGTGGTCGCGAGCCCGTCGGCGATGAGCGCGCGCCCGGTGATCGGGTCGAGGTCCTCACCGGTCATCGAGGCGACGGAGCGGATGTGCCCGACGTTCTCGGCGACGAGGACGAGGACGACGGGGACGAAGAGACCTGCCACGGCGAGGTCGAGGTGGGGCGCCTGGAAGTCCGGCATCCCCCACCAGGACGCCTCCTCGACCTTGGCGAAGATGACCTGTCCCTGCAGCAGCGCGGCGACGTAGCCGGCCGCGACGCCCACGAGGATCGCGATGCGGGAGAACAGCGTCCGGGTGGCGACGGTGACCACGAGGATGACGGCGATGGTGACCAGGGCGGTCACCGGCCCCTGCTCGACGTTGGCCTTGGCGCTCGGCGCCAGGTTGAGCCCGATGAGGGCGACGATCGCACCGGTCACCGTGGCGGGCATCAGGGCGCGCAGCCACCGGTCGCCGGCGAGCTGCACGGCCAGGCCGAGCAGCGCGAGGGCCACGCCCGCCATGACGACGCCGCCGAAGGCGGTCGCCTGGTCGTGGCTCGCCGTCGCGGCGGTGAACGGGGCGATGAAGGCGAAGGAGCTGCCGAGGTAGCTCGGCACCCGCCCGGCGGTGAGGACGAGGAAGAGCATCGTGCCGATGCCGCTGAAGAAGAGGGTCGTCGCGGGCGAGATGTCGACGAGCAGCGGGACGAGGAAGGTCGCGCCGAACATCGCGACCACGTGCTGTGCGCCGAGACCGATCGTCCGCGGCCACGACAGCCGCTCGCCGGGCCGCACGACCTCGCCGGGCCGGACCTCCCGCCCGTCGCCGTGGAGCTGCCACCCGAGGCCGAAGGGGGGTCTGCTCGCGGTGTCCTGATCGGTCTCGGTCATGGGCCGAATGCTAGGTCAGGGACGGCCACCCCTGAGGACGGACCACAGCCACGGCGTGCGCGAGGGCGTGGACAGCTGCTCGCCCGGCGGTGGCCCCTCGTCGACGTCGTCGTAGTACACCGCGTTGCCGGGGACCTGGCCGGCGAGGGTCCTGGGGTCGATGCTCTCGGCGGCGGCCCGCGCGAGCACCTCCTCCGGTGCGGCGTCACGGGTCGTGTCGTAGAGGTGCACCCGGGTCCCGAGCAGCGCGGTGAGCGCGCCGAGCCGTCGGGGGGAGATGCCGGACATGCGGTGGCTGATGGCGAGCGTCCAGCGACCGTCCGCGCCCGGGACCGGCGGGAGGATGCCCGTGCCCGAGACGGCGCCCACGGCCTCGGCCCCGTCGACCCCGCGCCCGTCCGTCAGGCCCAGTGCCTCGGCGACCTCGGCCTGCGACCGGTCGAGGACAGCGAGCCACGCGGTCCCGTGGCCGAAGGGCTCGAGGTGGGTCACAGCGAGCGCGCCATGATCACGCCGTCCCGGTCGTCACCGGGCGCGACCCGGACCGCCCCCGGCACCCGACCGACCTCCGCGTAGCCGTACCGGGTGTAGAACTCGCCGAGCCCGGTCCCGCCCCGGTAGTCGAGGGTGACGAGCTCGAAGCCGCGGTCGCGGGCCGTGCGGTGCAGGCCCGCCATGAGGAGGGCGCCGTGGTTGGTGCCACGGCGGCCGGGGTCGGTCATGACCCGCTCGAGGGTGGCGCCGTGCGCCATGAGTGCCCCGGTCGACCCGACGACGAAGCCGAAGCCCAGCAGGTCGCCCAGCGGCGAGTTGAGGGCGACGCACACCGTGTCCCCCCGCTCGAGCCTCGCCTCGTAGCCGTCGAGCACGGCCGAGACGTCCTCGCGGGAGGCGCCGGGCAGGAACCCGACCGCACCGCCAGCGTCGTTGACCGCGACCCACATGTCGAGCATCGCCTCGCGCGCCCGGGCCGGGATGCGCTCGGCGACCCGCAGGTACGGCAGCTCGAGGACCTGCCACTCCTCCCCGTCCACGGTGTGGTCCAGCTCGGCGACGTGCATCATCCCGGCGGACTCGGCGACGAGCCTGGTCGCGAGGTCGTCCGGGGCCACCCGCATGCGCAGCGGCAAGTCCGGCAACCACTCGAGGGCGTGCGCGACCGCCGCCCGCAGCGAGCGCGCGGCCAGGTCCTCGCCCCCTTCGCGCTCGAGGACGCGGATCGTCACGCGGATGAACTCGGCGTGCGCCCGGAGCCCGACGAAGCCGGCGCGGGCCCCGGCTCCGTCCTCGACGACCCAGGCGCCGTAGCCGTGCTGGTCCCAGTGCGCGCGCCAGCCCCGGACGATCTCGGCGGCACGCTCGACGGCCTCGGGGTCACCCATGAGGTCGGCCACGAGGCGGGCGTCGCCCACGACGGGGGCACGGAGGCCGAACCCGGCCGTGGTGATCGATCGCGGTGGAGGCAGCACTGCAGTCACGTGGGCCATGGTGCACCACCACCCCGGTCACTGGGACGATGGAGCCACGATGACCTCGACGACCACCGCCTCCGCCCCCTTCGCCGTCCCCGTCGGCACCGAGCCCGACGCGCTCTTCGAGCTCTTCGCGACGTGGGCCGCCGACCGCGGCACGCCGCTGTACCCGCACCAGGAGGAGGCGCTGCTCGCCCTCCTCGGCGACGACCACGTGGTCCTCGCGACCCCGACCGGGTCCGGCAAGTCCCTCGTCGCCACCGGCGCGATCGCCCACGCGCTGGCCAGGGACGAGGTCGCCTTCTACACCGCACCGATCAAGGCCCTGGTGTCCGAGAAGTTCTTCGACCTCTGTGCGACCTTCGGCCCCGACAACGTCGGCATGCTCACCGGCGACGCCTCGGTCAACGCCGACGCCCCGATCATCGTGTGCACCGCCGAGGTCCTGGCCAACCTCGCGCTCCGCGAGGGCAGCAGCGCCGACGTCGGCCTGGTCGTCATGGACGAGTTCCACTACTACTCCGAGCCAGAGCGCGGCTGGGCCTGGCAGGTGCCGCTGCTGGAGCTGCCGCAGGCGCAGATGCTCCTCATGTCGGCCACGCTCGGCGACACCCGCGCGATCGCGGCCGACCTGCGCGAGCGGACGGGGCGCGACGTCGCCGTCGTGGCGGACGCCGAGCGGCCGGTGCCGCTCACCTTCTCCTGGGCGCTCACCCCGATCCAGGAGACGATCGAGGAGATCCTCGAGTGGCGTCGCGCCCCGGTGTACGTCGTCCACCAGACCCAGGCCAACGCCGCCGAGCACGCCCGCCTGCTGCAGACGCTCAAGCTGCTCGACAAGGACGAGAAGCAGGCGATCGCCGACCGGC
Source organism: Janibacter terrae NBRC 107853 (assembly GCF_001591405.1). Taxonomy (GTDB): domain Bacteria; phylum Actinomycetota; class Actinomycetes; order Actinomycetales; family Dermatophilaceae; genus Janibacter; species Janibacter terrae. The sequence continues at coordinate 172,686 of NZ_BCUV01000003.1, read as the reverse complement.
TCGCCGGCTTCCGCTTCTCCGCGGGCTTCGGCCGCACGCTCGGCGGGATGCTGCGCCGCGGCGTCGGCGTGCACCACGCCGGCATGCTCCCCCGCTACCGGCGTCTCGTCGAGCAGCTCGCCCAGGCCGGCCTGCTCAAGGTCATCTGCGGCACCGACACGCTCGGCGTCGGCATCAACGTGCCCATCCGCACCGTGCTCTTCACCTCGCTGACGAAGTTCGACGGCTCCCGCCACCGCGTGCTGCGGGTGCGCGAGTTCCTCCAGATCGCCGGCCGCGCGGGCCGCGCCGGGTACGACACCGAGGGCTACGTCGTCGTCCAGGCGCCGGAGCACGTCATCGACAACCACCGCGCGCTGCTCAAGGCGGGCGACGACGACAAGAAGCGCAAGAAGGTCCAGCGCAAGAAGGCCCCCGAGGGCTTCATCGTCTGGACCGAGGAGACCTTCGCCAAGCTGACGTCCGCCGAGCCGGAGGTCCTGCGCTCGCGGATGAAGGTCGACAACTCGCTCATCCTCAACCTCGTCGCCCGCCCCGGTGACCCGGTCGCCTCGCTCTCGCGGCTCACCAGGGACAACCACGAGGACGCGAAGGGGAGGTCCCGCCTCGCCCGTCGAGCCGTCCGCCTGGGGCGCAGTCTGCTCGACTCCGGTGTGCTGGAGCGTCTCCCCGAGCCGGACGAGACCGGGCGGACCGTCGCGCTGACCCTGGACCTGCCCGCCGACTTCGCGCTCAACCAGCCGCTCGCCCCCTTCGCCCTGGCCGCGCTCGACCTGCTCGACCCGGACTCCCCCACCCACGCCCTCGAGGTCGTCTCGACGATCGAGGCGGTGCTCGAGGCGCCGATGGCGGTGCTCGTCGCGCAGCAGCACGCCGCCCGAGGCGAGGCGATCGCGGAGATGAAGGCCGACGGCATCGAGTACGAGGAGCGGATGCGGCTGCTCGAGGAGATCACCTGGCCGCGGCCCCTCGCGGAGGAGCTCGAGGCCGCCTTCGAGACCTACCGGCAGAGCCACCCGTGGCTGCCCGAGGAGGCGCTCGTCCCCAAGTCCGTCGTCCGGCTCATGTGGGAGGAGGGCATGTCCTTCGCGGACTTCGTCCGTCGCTTCCAGCTCGCGCCGCGCGAGGGCCTCGTCCTGCGCTACCTCACCGACGCGTACCGGACGCTGACCCGGACGGTGCCCGAGGCCCACTCCTCACCCGCGCTCGAGGAGATCGTCGCCTGGCTCGGCGAGACCGTGCGCCAGACCGACTCCTCGCTGCTCGACGAGTGGGAGGCGCTGTCCGACCCGGACGCGGCCGCCCGGCTCGCCCAGGGCCGCGAGGCCGCCGCACCGCCGCGCCCGTTGAGTGCGCGCACCGGTCCCTTCCGCACGATGGTCCGGGGCGCCCTGTGGCAGCGCGTCGAGCGCGCAGCGCGCGACGACCTGTCCGGGCTGAGCGCCATCGAGACCGCCGCCGCCGAGCTCGCCGACGACGGCCGGACCCCGGTCATGGGGTACGACGCGTGGGACGGCGCGCTCGGCGACTACTGGGAGGAGCACGACCGGATCGCCACCGACCAGGACGCCCACGGCCCGCACCACCTGCACGTGGAGGAGGCGAGCGGCCCCGCCCCCGGGGTCGACGACGAGGACGCGCCGGACGTGCGGCTGTGGCGGGTGCGCCAGACCCTCGCGGACCCCGAGGGCGACCACGACTGGGTCATCGAGGCCGAGGTCGACCTCGATGCGTCCGACCGGGTCGGCGAGGCGGTCGTCCTGGCGAGCGCGCTGAGACGGTTGTGAGCCGATGATCCTCGTCGACCCGCCCACGTGGCCCGGATGGGGCCGTACCTGGAGCCACCTCGTGTCCGACTCCTCGCTGGAGGAGCTGCACGCCTTCGCGGGCGCCGTCGGGCTGCAGCGTCGGCTCTTCGACGAGGACCACTACGACGTGCCGGTCGAGCGATACGACGAGGTCGTCGCCGCCGGGGCCCACGAGGTCGCCGGGTCCGAACTGATCCGCCGACTCATCCGCAGCGGCCTGAGGGTCACGCAGGCGGAGCGAGCCGGGCGAGCTCCCGAGCAAGGTTGACGCGGGCCCGCGCGCTCCAGTGCGCGTGCGCGTGGTCCGTGAGGTACAGGCGCTCCCGCTCGGCGAAGGGGGTGAGCACCGCGGCCCTCCCCCACGCGAAGTCCCTCGCCCGCACGTGCCCGTACTCGGCGCGCACCTGGGCGCAGTAGGAGTCGAAGCGCTCGGTCGGCGACGCCAGGATCCACAGGTCCGCGTCGTGGAAGGCCCTGGAGACCGCGTCGTCGACGGCCATCTCGTGCGTGGCGCTGTCACGGACCAGGCGCGCCACGCGGGTGACCTCCGCCACCCGGAGCCCGAGGAGGGGCAGGCGCTGCTCCGCGAGCACCGCCGAGGCCTCCTCGGACGCACCCGGCGCGGCGGTGGTCTCGTACACCGCGTCGTGGAACCACGCGACCAGCTCCGCGAGGTGCCGGTCCTCGTCGGGGAGGTCACCCCCTTCGGCCAGCTCGTCGAGGGCCGCGAGGACCTCCGCCAGGTGCACCGGGCCGTGGTACGCGCGGTGCGGCTCGCGCCACCGCACGAGCAGCTCGTCGCCGAGCTCGTCCACTGCGGCGGGGTCCGCGCCCGGCACCAGGGCGGTCACATCGGCGTGCCATCGCTCACGCAGCGTCATCACGTGTGGGATTCTGCCCGAATGAGCGCTCCCTCCCCCTCGGGTGACACCCTCGAGTCCGTCCGGCGCGCCGGGGTCGAGACCACGGGCATCGAGATCATCGACGAGGCCGACCGCACCGCGAGGCCCTCCGACCTCTTCTGGCCGTGGTTCGCCGCGAACGTCTCCGTCTTCGGCATCTCGTACGGCAGCTTCGTGCTCGACTTCGGCATCTCCTTCTGGCAGGCGATCCTCGTGTCGGTCCTCGGGATCGTCATCTCCTTCCTGCTGTGCGGGCTCGTCGCCGTCGCCGGCAAGCGGGGCTCGGCCCCGACGATGGTCATCTCCCGGGCGGCCTTCGGCGTCCAGGGGCAGAAGCTGCCGGGCGTCGTCTCGTGGATCGTCTCGATCGGCTGGGAGACCTTCCTCGCGATCATGGCCACGCTCGCCACCGCGACGGTCATGCGCGAGCTCGGCTGGGGCGGAGGGACGCCCACCAAGATCATCGCGATGCTCGTCGTCGCCGGGCTCATCGTCGTCGCCTCGGTCGCCGGCTACCACCTGATCATGCGGCTGCAGTCGTGGCTCACCTGGGTGACCGGTCTCGCGACGGTCGTCTACGTGCTGCTGACCGTCTCGCACATCGAGTGGTCCGCGCTCACGGCGGTCGAAGGGGGGTCCCCCCAGCAGGTCCTCGGCGCGCTGATCATGGTCATGACCGGGTTCGGCCTCGGGTGGATCAACATCGCCGCCGACTGGTCGCGCTACCAGAGCCGCGAGGCCTCCTCCGGCGCGATCGTCGCGTGGAACACCTTCGGTGGCGCGCTCGCGCCGGCCCTGCTCGTCGCGTATGGCATCGGCCTGGCGGGGTCCGACGCGGACCTGCGGGCAGGCATCGTCGCCGACCCCGTCGGCACCCTCGCGACGATCCTGCCGACGTGGTACCTCGTGGTCTTCGGCGTGGCCGCCGTGCTCGCGCTCGTCTCCGGCGCGGTGCTCGGCATCTACTCCTCGGGCCTGACCCTGCTGAGCCTCGGGGTGCGGATCCCGCGCCCCGCCGCCGCCGGCATCGACGGGCTGCTGCTCACCCTCGGCACGATCTACGTGGTCTTCTTCGCCGAGAACTTCCTCGGCCCCTTCCAGTCCTTCCTCATCACCCTCGGGGTGCCGCTCGCGGCCTGGGCCGGGATCTTCCTGTCCGACCTCGCGCTGCGGCGCCGGGACTACGACGAGGTCGCGCTCTTCGACTCCCGCGGGCGCTACGGGTCGGTCGACTGGATCTCCGTCGCGACGATGGTCCTCACCTCGGCCATCGGGTGGGGTCTGGTCACCAACGCGATGCCGGACTCGACGTGGAACAACTGGCAGGGCTACCTGCTCAAGGCCTTCATGGGCACCGAGCTCGTCGAGGACCCGGCCGGGAGCTACTGGGCCGGGGACTGGTCCTACGCCAACCTCGGCGTGGTCGTGGCGCTCGTGCTCGCCTTCGTCATCACCTGGGTGGCGCGACGCGGTGTGGTGCGGCGGCAGGAGGAGCGGCTGTGACGGGCGCCGAGCGGCCCTCGCTGCCCGACCTCGACGACGCCTGGCTCGTCGTCGTCGACCCCCAGCGCATCTTCGCCGACCCTGCCTCCGAGTGGGGCTCGCCGATGTTCGACGCGGCCCTCGGCCCGATCAAGAGCCTGCGCTCCGGCTTCGGTGCCGAGCGCACGCTCGTCACGCGCTGGCTCCCGGGGACCTCACGGGAGGGCTCCTGGGGGCCGTACTTCGAGCGCTGGGCCTTCGCCGACCGGCCCGACACCGATCCGCTCTTCGACCTCGTCTCCCCCGCCAACGGGTGGAGCAGCCGGGGCACGGTCGACGTCACGACCTTCGGCAAGTGGGGCACGGCGCTGAGGCGCGTCACCGGCGAGACGCCCACGCTCGTACTCGCGGGGGTCTCAACGGACTGCTGCGTCATCTCCACCGCGCTGCCCGCAGCGGACGCCGGCGCGACGCTCGTCGTCGCCGCCGACGCCTGCGCGGGGTCGAGCGAGGAGGACCACGCGGCCGCACTGCAGGTCATGGGCCTGTACGCGCCGCAGATCGTCGTGTCGACCTCGGCCGAGGTCCTCGCCGAGCGGTAGCTCAGCCGCCGCTCACCGAGCTCCCCGCGATGTTGACCATCCACGGGACGCCGTAGCGGTCGGTGAAGGAGCCGAACTCGTCCCCCCACATCTGCATCTCGAGGGGCACCTCGACGGTGCCGCCGTCGGTGAGCCCCGACCAGTAGCCGCGCAGCCGCTCCGCCTCGTCGCCGCTGATGCTGATGGTGATGGCGCTGCCGGGCGTGGCCGTCATGCCGGGTGGCGTGTCGCTGGCGAAGATCGTGTAGCCCGCGTCGGTCTGCAGGCTCGCGTGCATCACCTGGTCGGCGATGTCGCCGGCGTCGGGCATGGATTCGCCGAAGGTGTGCACGACCAGCTCGCCGCCGAGCACGGACTGGTAGAACTCCATCGCCTCACGGGCACTGCCGTCGAAGCTCAGGTACGGGTTGAGTGTCGATGCCATGCCACCCATGGTGGCCCCGGCGCACCGACCGGCGGTAGGCCTCAGCGGGTGCGGACCGGACGCAGTCGCCGAGCGGCGTCGTGAACCGCCTCCGTGAGGCGGGTGAGGCGTGGGGTGCCGAGGGTCCAGACCTGCCAGTACAGCGGCACGTCACGGCGCTCACGGCTGCGCAGGAGCACGAGCTCGCCGGTGTCGAGGTCGTCGCCGAGCTGTGCCTCGGGGACCATCGCCCAGCCGAGGCCGGCGCGCACGGCCGCGACGAAGCCCTCCGACGACGGCACCTGCGACGTCGGCGGTTCGGTCATGACGCCCAGGTCCCGCAGCACCTCGGCCTGCAGGTCGTCCTTGGAGTTGAAGCGCAGCACGGGCATGGCAGCCCAGTCGTGGCCCCGCCCTCGGATGAAGCGCTCGGCCAGGGCCGGCGAGGCCACCGGGAGGTAGCGCATCGCCCCGAGCGGCTCCGTGCGGCAACCGGCGACCGGCGTCGGGTCGGCCGTGACCGCACCGACCACTCCCCCGCGCCGCAGGTGGTCGGCGCTGTACTCCTCGTCCTCGACCTCGAGCTGCAGCCGCGTGTCCGGCCAGCCGGCGGCGACCTCGAGCACGGGCGCGAACCACGTCGCGAGGGAGTCGGCGTTGACGGCGACCGGCAGCGCGACGTGCGTGGATCCCCCTTCGCCCAACGCGGCACGCGCCTCGTCCTCGAGCAGGACCATCTGCCGAGCCGTACGGACCAGCGACTGCCCTGCCTCGGTCGCCCGGCACGGGATCGCGCGCTCGACGAGTACCCGACCCGTGTCGCGCTCGAGCGCCTTGATCCGTTGGCTCACCGCGGAGGGAGTGACGTGGAGGGAGCGGGCCGCGGCGTCGAAGGTACCGGCGTCGATGACGGCGAGCAGGGCTCGCAACTGCTCGAGCTGCATGAAGCCATGCTAATGATCCTGAAGGATCCTTCACTGGCCTGCACGGTGGCGAGCGCCTAGCGTCGTGCCCTGTGCCCGTCTCCGCCCTCGCCGGTCTGCTCACCGGACTCACCCTCATCGTCGCCATCGGCGCGCAGAACGCCTTCGTCCTGCGCCAGGGCATCCGTCGCGAGCACCTGGCACCGGTCGTGCTCATCTGCATCGCCGCCGACGCCCTGCTCATCGGTCTGGGCACTGCCGGCGTCGGCGCGCTGGTGGGTGCCCACCCCGAACTGGTGCGCGTCGTCACGTGGCTGGGGGCGGCCTACCTGCTCGGGTACGGTCTCGTCGCCCTGCGGCGTGCCGCCCGACCGGAGACGCTGACCGCCGATGCGCCCACCTCGCGCGGGTCGGTCGTGATGACGACGCTGGCCATCACCTTCCTCAACCCGCACGTCTACCTCGACACCGTCCTCATGCTCGGGTCGATCGCCAACGGTCACGGCGAGCAGCGCTGGGCCTTCGCGGGCGGGGCCGCGCTCGGCAGCACCCTGTGGTTCTCGGCGCTGGGCCTGGGCGCACGGGCCCTGGCCGGGCCGCTCGGCCGGCCGGGCACCTGGCGGGTGCTCGACGGCGTCATCGGCGTGACGATGATCGGGCTAGCCGTGCTGCTCGTCACCAGATGAGGCGAGCCACCGCCAGCACGGTGCTCGCGGTGACGCCCACGCAGCAGACCCACCGGACCCAGAGTCCCGTCCTGGAGCGCTGGCCGTGCCCGGGCGCCCGCAACGAGCTGAGGTACCCACCGCCCGGGGCGAGGGCACCACGGTGCCCGCGCGAACGCTCGAAGGGCGCCCACGCATCGCGTGCCCGGACCGCCTGGGCGATCCCGCGCGCCGTCGGGACGACGAAGAACGCTCCGACGAGGGCGGCGGCCAGGACCGCCAGTGGTTCCACCGGAACGGGTCAGGCGACCGCGACGAAGGGGGCGAGCTCGGCCGCGAGGTCCGGGTGCACCCTGGCACTGACCCGGGTGCCGTCGGCGACGTGGTCCTCCGAGAGGATGTCGGCCTCGTCGTGCAACCGGCTGACGAGGTCGCCGCGCGCGTACGGGACGAGGACCTCGACGTCGATGTCCGGACGGGGCAGCTCGTCCGCGACGAGCGCGAGCAGCTCCGGGATGCCCTCCCCCGTCCGCGCCGAGACGGCGATCGAGTGCTTCTCGTTGCGCAGGATGCGGTCGACGACCTCGGGGTCGGCGGCATCGGCCTTGTTGATGACGATGACCTCCTTGACATCGGTCGCGTCGACGTCGGCGAGCACAGAACGGACCGCGGAGATCTGCCCCTCCGGGTCGGGGTGCGAGCCGTCGACGACGTGCAGCAGCAGGTCGGCCTCGCCCACCTCCTCGAGCGTGGAGCGGAAGGCCTCCACGAGCTGCGGGGGGAGCTCGCGCACGAACCCGACGGTGTCGGCGAGGGTGAACTCGCGCCCGTCGGCCGTCTCGGAGCGCCGCACGGTGGTGTCGAGGGTCGCGAAGAGCTGGTTGTCGACGAGCACCCCGGCGTGGGTGAGGCGGTTGAGCAATGTCGACTTGCCGGCATTGGTGTAGCCGGCGATGGCGACGGACGGCGTGCCGTTGCTGCGGCGCGAGGAGCGCTTGGTGTCACGGTGGGTCTTCATCCCCGCGATGTCGCGCTTGAGCTTGGAGATGCGCGAGTTGATGCGGCGGCGGTCGAGCTCGATCTTGGTCTCACCGGGACCGCGCGACCCCATGCCCTGGCCGCCGGCCGCCTGGCCACCGGCCTGCCGAGACATCGACTCACCCCAGCCGCGCAGGCGCGGGAGCAGGTAGGTCAGCTGGGCCAGCTCGACCTGCGCGCGGCCCTCGCGGGAGGTGGCGTGCTGGGCGAAGATGTCGAGGATCAGAGCCGTGCGGTCGATGACCTTGACCTTGACGACGTCCTCGAGGGCGCGCCGCTGGCTCGGGCTGAGCTCGGTGTCGCACACGACAGTGTCGGCTCCTTCGGCCTCGACGATGTCGCGCAGCTCGAGTGCCTTGCCGGAGCCGAGGTAGGTGCCGGGGTCGGGGTTCTGGCGGCGCTGCAGGACGCCGGCGAGGACCTCGGAGCCGGCCGTCTCGGCGAGGGCGGCGAGCTCGCGCAGCGAGTTCTCCGCGTCCTCGATCGTGCCGTCGTTCCACACCGCGGCGAGCACGACGCGCTCGAGCCGCAGCTGGCGGTACTCGACCTCGGTGATGTCCTCGAGCTCGGTGGACAGCCCTTGGACACGGCGAAGGGCGGAGCGCTCCTCGCGGTCCAGCTGGTCGCCGTCGTAGTCGCTGCGGTCGAGGAAGCCCTCGTCGTCGGCGAGCGCCTGTGCGCGTCGGGAGAGGACCCGGTCGATCGTGGCGTCGAGGCGGATGTCGTCGGCGGACGCGTCGTGGTCGTGAAGTGGTTCTGTCATGTTCTCCTCAGGATCTCACCTTCCAACGCCCACGATCCACCCATTAGTCCTGCGTGGGAGCCCGGACGTAGGCTCGGACCTCGTGTCCGCCACCCACGACGTCGTCCCCACGCCCACCGAGGACCACCTGGATCGGGGTCTGAACCCCCGCCACGTGCAGTTCATCGCCCTCGGCACCGCCATCGGCACGGGCTTGTTCTTCGGCTCCTCCGAGACCATCCAGGCCGCTGGCCCGGCCGTGCTGCTGGCCTACCTCGTCGCCGGTGCCATGGTCTTTATCGTCATGCGCGCGCTGGGCGAGATGGCCGTGCGCCACCCCGTCGCCGGGTCCTTCGCCCAGTACACCGGGTCCTTCCTCGGCCCCTTCGCCGGGTTCATCACGGGGTGGGTCTTCTGGCTCGAGCTGGCCGTCGTCGCCATCGCCGACATGACCGCCGTGGCGACGTACATGGGGTTGTGGTTCCCCGGCGTGCCCGGCTGGGTGTGGATGGTCGCCGCGCTCGTGCTCATCGGCTGCCTCAACCTCATGGCCGTGCGGGTCTTCGGTGAGATGGAGTTCTGGTTCTCCCTCATCAAGGTCCTCGCGATCCTCGCCCTGGTCGTCGGTGGCCTCGTCCTGATCTTCTGGGGCAAGGACGTCGGTGGCACCACCCCCGACTTCGCCAACCTGTGGAGCAACGACGGGTTCGCCCCCTTCGGCCTGTGGGGCATCGTCATGAGCCTGAGCGTCGTCGTCTTCTCCTTCGGCGGGATCGAGACGCTCGGCATGACGGCCGGCGAGGCGGACGACCCGGACCGCTCCATCGCGCGAGCGGTCAACACCGTGCCCGTGCGCATCCTGCTCTTCTACGTCGCCGCGCTCGCGGTGATCATGTCGATCATCCCGTGGGACGAGGTGACCGGCGAGACCTCTCCCTTCGTCGAGGTCTTCGCCGCCCTGGACATCCCCGCGGCCGAGCACATCATGAACTTCGTCGTCATCACGGCGGCCCTGTCGGCGATGAACGCGATCTTCTACGCCTGCTCCCGCACGATGTACGGCCTCGCGGAGCAGGGCCACGCGCCACGCGTCTTCCACCACGTCTCGCGCCGGGCGCACATCCCGGTCGTCCCCGTGCTCATCATGTTCGTCACCGGCGCCGTCGGCATCGCGCTCTTCCTGACGATCGAGGACCGGCTCTTCTTCTACGTCGCGGCCATCGCCACCTTCGCCACGGTCTTCACGTGGCTGATGATCCTGCTCGCCCACTGGCGGATGCGGGCGCGGATGATCCGCGAGGGCGCGCCCGACACGCCCTACCGGATGCCCTTCTTCCCGGTGCTCAACAGCATCGCGATCGTCTTCATGCTGGGCGTCATCGTGCTGCTCGCGACCACCGACTCCGGACGCAACGCCTTCTACGTGGGGGCCGGCGCGCTGGTCCTGCTCACGCTGGCGTACTTCACGCTGGTCCGCGGGGAGGGTCGGGCTCCGGTCGACCTGCCCGCGCACACCATCGAGCAGCGCCCGGACGTCGGCTCCAGGGCGTAGGCCTCAGCCCTTGGCCAGGGTGCGGATGTCGGTCGCCTCGGTGCGCTCGGCATCGGCCCGCTCGTCCTCGGTCATCTGCTGGCTCTCGATCTCGGCCTGCACCCGCCGCAGGTAGTGCTGGACCTCCGACTCGGTGCGCTCCGCGTCCCAGCCCAGCTCGGCCGCGAGGACCCGCGCCGCCGGTGCGGCCGCCTGGACGCCGCGGTCGGTCGTCTCGATCGAGATGCGCGTGCGACGGGTCAGGAGGTCGTTGAGGTGGAGCATCGCCTCGTGGCGGGCGGCGTAGACGACCTCGACGACGAGGTACTCCTCCGCTCCCTCGAGCGGCTCGGCGAGGGCGCGGTCCTCGTCGATCATCCGGAAGAGGTCGACGGCGAGGGACCCGTAGCGGTCGAGCAGGTGGGTCAGGCGCCAGACCGGCAGGTCGTGACGGCGACTCAGGGTGTCGAGCTGGTTGACCAGCGCTTGGTAGCCCTCGGCCCCGACGAGCGGGATGTGCTCGGTGACGCTGTCCGGGACCCCGGGCGACAGGTCCACACGGGCCGCGTCGACCGCGTCCTGCGCCATGATCCGGTAGGTCGTGTACTTGCCGCCCGCGATGGAGACCAGACCCGGCTGGGGACGGGCCACCGCGTGCTCGCGGCTGAGCTGCGAGGACTCCTCGGACTCACCGGCCAGCAGGGGGCGCAGCCCGGCGTAGACCCCCTGGATGTCGTCGCGGGTCAGCGGGGTGACGAGCACGCCGTTGATCTGCTCGAGGATGTAGTCGATGTCCGTGGAGGTCGCCGCCGGGTGCGCCCGAGAGAGGTTCCAGTCCGTGTCGGTCGTACCGATGATCCAGTGGGTGCCCCACGGGATGCAGAAGAGGACCGACTTCTCCGTGCGCAGGATCAGGCCCGTCTCGGAGTTGACCCGGTCGCGGGCGACGACGATGTGCACGCCCTTGCTCGCCCGGACGTGGAACCGGCCGCGGCCACCGGCCATCCGCTGGATGTCATCGGTCCACACGCCCGTGCAGTTGATGACGACCGACGCGCTGACCTCCACCTCGTCACCGGTCTCGACGTCGAGCACCCGCGCGCCGACGACCCGCTCGCCCGCGTGGAGCAGACCGGTGACCTTCGCCGAGTTGAGGACGGTCGCGCCGTAGGACGCCGCCGTGCGCACGACCGTGAGCGTGTGGCGGGCGTCGTCGCACTGGGCGTCGTGGTAGAGCAGCCCGCCGTGGTGGGCGGACGGCTTGAGCGCGGGGACGAGGCGACGGACTCCCCCCTTCGTCAGCTGCTTGGTGCGCGGCACGGACCGGCCGCCGCCCATCGAGTCGTAGAGGGTCAACCCGGCGGTCACGTACGGCCGCTCCCAGACCGGGTGCGCCAGCGGGTAGAGGAAGGAGACCGGCTTGACGAGGTGCGGCGCGATGCGGGTGAGCATGAGCTCGCGCTCCTTGAGCGCCTCGCGGACCAGGCCGAAGTTGAGCTGCTCGAGGTACCGCACGCCGCCGTGGAAGAGCTTGCTCGAGCGGGAGGAGGTCCCCGAGGCGAAGTCGCGCTGCTCGACGAGGGCCACCTTGAGGCCACGGGTCGCCGCATCGAGGGCGACGCCGGCGCCGGTCACCCCACCGCCGATGACCAGGACGTCAAGGTCCTCCTCCGCGATGCGGCGCCAGGCCGCGACGCGCTGCTGGGGGTCGAGGGGCGTGGGATTCGGCATGGCACAACGGTAGTCGCGGTCGGCACCACAGGCGAAAGGGACCTGACAGGATGCCGCACATGAGCGCTGCCAAGACCTACGTGCTGGCCATCGACCAGGGGACGACCAGCACCCGGGCGATGATCTTCGACCGGGACGGCTCGGTCGTGGCGACCGACCAGATCGAGCACGAGCAGATCTTCCCGCGCGCCGGTTGGGTCGAGCACGACGCCATGGAGATCTGGGACAACACCCGGCGGGTCATCGGCGGGGCGCTCGGCAAGGCCAACCTCAACAGCGGGCACATCTCGGCGGTCGGCATCACCAACCAGCGCGAGACCACCGTCGTGTGGGACAGGAGCAACGGCCAGCCGATCCACCACGCCATCGTCTGGCAGGACACGCGTACCCAGGGGATCGTCGACGAGCTGGCCCAGGACGGCGGCCTGGACCGCTTCAAGGAGGTCTGCGGCCTGCCGCTCGCGACGTACTTCGCCGGACCGAAGATCGCGTGGATCCTCGACCACGTCGAGGGGGCGCGCGAGCGCGCCGAGGCCGGCGAGCTGCTCGCGGGGACGATGGACACGTGGGTCCTGTGGAACCTCACCGGCGGCGGCGAGAACGCCGGGGTCCACGTGACCGACGTCACCAACGCCTCCCGCACGATGCTCATGGACCTGCGGACCCTCGCGTGGGACGAGGCGACCTGCGAGGCGATCGGGGTGCCGATGCAGGTGCTCCCCGAGATCCGCTCCTCCTCGGAGGTGTACGGCGAGTGCAAGCCGGGAGTGCTCAAGGGGACGCCGATCGCAGGGGTCCTCGGCGACCAGCAGTCGGCCACCTTCGGCCAGGCGTGCCTGACGCCGGGGACGGCGAAGAACACCTACGGCACGGGCAACTTCATGCTGCTCAACACCGGGACCGAGATCGTCAGGAGCGACAACGGCCTGCTGACGACCGTCTGCTACCAGCTCGGCGAGGAGCCGGCCGTGTACGCGCTCGAGGGTTCGATCGCCGTGACCGGCTCGCTCATCCAGTGGCTGCGCGACAACCTGGGCCTCATCAAGGAGGCCCCCGAGGTCGAGCAGCTCGCCGGGAGCGTCGAGGACAACGGCGGGGTCTACTTCGTCCCGGCCTTCTCGGGGCTCTTCGCACCGCACTGGCGGCCCGATGCCCGCGGCGCGATCCTCGGGCTCACCCGGTTCGCCAACAAGGGCCACATCGCCCGGGCAGCCCTGGAGTCCACCGCGTACCAGACCAAGGACGTGCTCGACGCGATGCAGGCGGACGCCGAGCGCGCCGGCGGCCGTCTCACCGAGCTCAAGGTCGACGGCGGCATGGTGGCCAACGAGACCCTCATGCAGTTCCAGGCGGATGTCCTCGGCGTCGACGTCGTGCGGCCCAGGATCGCCGAGACCACCGCGCTCGGCGCCGCCTACGCCGCCGGCCTCGCCGTCGGGTACTGGGAGTCGACCGACGAGATCGTCGACAACTGGGCCGAGGACCGCCGGTGGTCGCCGGCCATGGACGAGACCGAGGTGGGGCGGCTGCACCGCAACTGGACCAAGGCGATCGGCAAGACCCTGGACTGGGTGGACGAGGACGTCGTCTGAGGTCGGGGTCCGAGGTCGGCGTCCTAGGCCGCGTCGACGAGCCCGTCGAGGTGAACCTCAAGCGGTGACCAGGCCCGGTCGGGCACCGGCTCCGGTCGGCGCCTCACCCTGGCACCCGAGGTACCGGGACGCGTGGGTCGCCCGTGACCCAGCAGCGGTGGCGCCACGCAGGAGTAGTCCTCGCCCGTCGGTGTCGTCAGCCTGACCTGATGCGGACCACCGCCGGGGTCGAGCCCGTCCGCGACGAGCTCGGCCGACCAACCCGGCGACTCCTTGGCCAGGTTGTGCCGCTGACAGGTCCCCATCGCGTTGGCCGCGGAGGTCTCGCCCCCGCCCGCGTGGGCGTTGACGTGGTCGATGTCCCTGATCGGGGCACCGCACCACGGCACCCGGCACGACGCGTCCCGCAGCTCGATCAGCCGACGCAGCACCCCGGAGAAGAGGCGCCGCTGCGAGTCCATGGCCACGAGGTCTCGTCGCCCCGGAGCGGTCCACAGGCGGCGCAGCCAGGTCCGGGTGTCGCTGTCACACAGCCGCAGGAGGTGCTCACGAGCCATCGGTCCCGGCATCGCCCCGAAACCCGGGACCTCGACCTCGTCGCTCTCGCCGTCCGTACGCACGATCGCCTCCTCACGCATCACCAGGGCGACCTCGACGGGCTGCACCTGCCCTGCGTGGCGCCCCGACAGCAGCTCCAACGCCGTGTCAGCCATCCACGCGCCGCGGCCTCGCTCGTCCGCCACGCGCGCCGCGTCGACGACCGGGTCGCCCGTCAGGGTGTGACGCGCGTGCTCCGCGGCCTTCAGTGCTGCGAACGCGCCGACGACATCCGTCAACGGACCCAGGATGCTCAACCAGGCCATGCCGTCCGGGGCCGGGCGCACCGACACGTTGCGGGAGGCGGCCGCCCGGCGACGACGCCTCACCAATGACTCCTGATCCAGGTCGACCGCCGCCCGGTGCGCCGCAGCGGACAGCTCTCGGTCCCCCGCCGTCGTCAGGCACCCGGCGATCCGCCGGTCGGCCTCCATGCGGTCCTCGTGGGAGAGGCACGCCGTCTCGCGAGCCACGATCGTCGCCCGCCACTCACTGAGCTCACCGGCGGTCAGGGCCGCCATCGTGTGCGGCAGGTCGTGGACCAGACCCTGGGCCAGACCCACGTGCCGATCGGCCTGGCTCGGCGAGACCCGCCGTGCCAGGGCCAACTCCGCCCGCGCCGCGGCGCGACGGCACCGGGCCTCACGGGCTGAGATCTCGTCGCTCGCCAGCTGCTCGGCCACCCGCGCGTCGCGGTCCTCGACGAACCGAGCGGTCGCGCGGGCCTGCAGAGCCGCAGCCGCCCCCTTCGTCGCCTCCAGCAGGCTGACCACGCGGAGCAGCTCCGCCTGCGACAACCCCTCCGGGCGGGCCGCCGACAAGGCCTCCAGCGAGGCGGCCAACCGGTCCGGCAGGACGACCGGCGGCATCGACTCGCTCCCCGTGCTGTCGGTCCCTGGATCCGTCATCGCGCCTCCTCCCCTCGCCCTGCATGTCCATCGCTGGCGCCAGCATCCCACCGGGCACCGACAACCGACCTAGGGTTGCTGCGTGACCGACCACTACTTCACCGACTCCCCCGCCGCGACCGACCGCGAGCGCCGTCCGCTCACGCTCGAGCTCGCCGGCCGCGAGGTCACGGTGGAGACGGCCGGCGGCATCTTCTCGCCCGGCGGCCTCGACCGGGCGACGGCGATCCTCCTCGCCGAGGTGCCCGGGCCCCCCGCGGCCGGAGACCTGCTCGACATCGGCTGCGGGTGGGGGCCCATCGCCCTGACGCTCGCGATGCGCTCCCCCGAGGCCACCGTCTGGGCGGTCGACGTCACCGAGCGCGCCCTCGACCTGACCCGGCGCAATGCTGCCGGACTCGGCCTGGCCAACGTCCGCACGGCCCGGCCCGACGAGGTGCCGGCAGACGTCGCCTTCGCGGCGATCTGGTCCAACCCGCCGATCCGCATCGGCAAGCCGGCCGTCCAGGACCTGCTGGGCACGTGGCTCCCCCGCCTGGCGAAGGGAGCCGATGCCCACCTCGTCATCGGCAAGAACCTCGGCGCCGACGGTTACGCCCGCTGGATCACCGACGAGCTCGGGCTGCCCACCGAGCGGGTCACGACGAGCAAGGGCTTCAGGGTGCTGCGGTCCACCCGCCCCGCGGCGGGTTGACCGTGTCGCCCTCGTAGCTCAGGTCCGCGTCCGCATCGACCTCGAAGGCCACGAACCTCTCGTCCGCTAGGACTGCATCGACGAGAGAGCGCGGTCCGGCGACGATCGTGCTGTCCCAGTCGATCTCGCTCGCCACGACCCACGCCCGGTCGGCCGGCCAGAGCAGCTGCGGGCTGATCTCCCACATCCCGTCGTCCGCCCCCAGCCCGGCCCGCTGCGGCCATGTCCGGTCCGCCAGCTCGCTCGTCGACGTGGCGAGGAGGAGCATCTCCCGTCCCGGCCACTGCAGGCACGGCCCGTGATTCACCGCGCGGCGCACCTCGGGTGCGACACCAGCCTGTTGCGCGATGTCGGCCTCGCGCTGCGCCCGCCTGCGTGGCAGCCACCCGCTGCGCTCCTCGAGGTACCGGGCGACCCCACGCTCACCGAGCTGGCCCCACCCCGCCCAGATCCCGGTGACGAGGTCGTCCGGCGTCGTCGTCGCGACCGCCAGGTGCTCGGTCAGCCCGGCGAGCAGGTCGAGGTCGAAGAACCCCTCCTGCGTCTGACCGACCCTCCACCCATCGGCGAGCTCCACGCCCTCGTGAACGTCGGCCAAGCGGTTGAACTGGACGAGCGGGTGCGTCGTCAGGCCCTGTCGGGCTGCGACCTCGGACCACGGCCACCGGGTCTCCTCGAGCAGACGCGGCATGCCCCACTCGTCGACCACGGACCGGTCCCAGCGCGTGACCGGGACCGGGTGCAGGATCCGCGCGTACGAGTCGAAGCCGGTCCCCGCGACGCCCCCGACCAGACCCCAGTCACCCACCCGGTCGATCAGCCAGCCACCCGCGGTGACGTCCCTCATCAGCTCCACAGCGGGAGTCTAGGGGCGCCATCCACCCGCGACGGGCTGAGCCGAGAAGGGGAGCGCCTCAGACGAGCGTCGTCGTCCCGTCGGCGACGAGCACGGCAGGACCGGCGAGCTCCACCTCACGGCCGGGCAGCAGGCGCACCCGCAGCGTCCCGCCGGGCACCTCGACCTGCACCTGCCCCGGGGCGTCGACGTCGCCGGACCAGAAGGCGAGCCCGATCGCGGCGGCGCACACGCCGGTGCCGCAGGAGCGGGTCTCCCCGACGCCGCGCTCGTGGACGCGCATCGAGACGTGGCCCGGGCCGAGGACCCGGACGAACTCGACGTTGCTGCCCTCGGGCGGGACGGGGTTGACCTTCGGCGGCTGGCGCAGGCGGAGGCCGTTGAGGTTGACGTTCTCCGGCAGCGCCACGACGGTGTGCGGGTTGCCGAGGTCGAGCGAGAGCGCGGAGTACGGCTCGGTGATGTCCTCGGCCTCCTCGACGTGGACGAGGGAGTCGAACCCCTGCGCCTGCGCCTTGGCCTCGTCGACGAAGCGCCAGGTCCCCATGTGGGTGACGACCTCGTCGCCCTCGAAACGGATCCGGCGGATGCCTGCTCGGGTGGCGATCGTCAGCTCCTCGCCGACCAGTCCCTCGCGGCGCAGCCAGGTCGCGAAGACCCGCGTGCCGTTGCCGCACATCTGGGCCAGCGACCCGTCGGCGTTGCGGTAGTCCATGAACCACTCGGCCCGGTCGGCCAGCGCGCGGACGTCCTCCTCCGCGGCCGCCGCCGTGCGCACGATGCGGATGACGCCGTCACCGCCGATCCCGGCCTGGCGGTCGGCGAGCAACGCGACCTGCGTCGGGGTGAGCTCGAGCTCGCCGTCGAGGTCAGGGACGAGCACGAAGTCGTTCTCGGTGCCGTGGCCCTTGGTGAAAGGCAGGTTCATGGGACCCATTGTGTCGGACGGCGGGTGAGCTCCAGCGCCGCGTCCGCGAGGTCCGGCGCGGCGGCGTCCAACCACACGGGGCGCGGGTCGGGCCGCCACCACGACTCCTGCCGTCGGGCGTACCGCCGGGTGGCCTGCGCGGTGTCCCTGATCGCCTGCTCCGCGCCCCAGCGCCCGTCGAGCTGACCGAGTGCCTGCGCGTAGCCGATCGCCCGCGAGGCGGTCCGGCCGCCGCGCAGCCCGGCAGCGTCCAGCCGGCGCGCCTCGTCGAGCAACCCGCCCTCCCACATCGCGCGGGCGCGCCGCTCGATCCGGCGGGTCAGCGCGTCCCGGTCGTCACGCAGACCGATGACGAGCGAAGGGCGTCGGTACCGCTTCGTGGGCGCCGTCGCCGAGAAGGGACGGCCGGTGATCTCGACGACCTCGAGTGCTCGGACGATCCGGCGGATGTTGTTGGGCTCGATGGCAGCCGCGGCCGCGGGGTCGAGCTCGCGCAGGCGACGACGCAGGGCGTCGCTCCCCCCTTCGTCCTGCGCCTGCGCCTCGAGCCGCGCGCGCACGACCGGGTCCGTCGGCGGGATGTCGAGGTGATCCAGGGCCGCGCGCACGTACAGGCCGGAGCCGCCGGCGAGCACCGGCACCCGACCGCGCGCGAGCACGTCGCCGATCGCTGCCTCGGCACGGGACTGGAAGTCTGCGAGGGTCGCCTCGTCGGTGACCTCGAGGACGTCGAGGAGGTGGTGCGGGATCCCACGGCGCTCAGCGGGAGGCAACTTGTTGGTGCCGATGTCCATGCCGCGGTAGAGCTGCATCGCATCGGCGTTGACTACCTCGCCACCCAGCCGCTCGGCGAGGTCGAGCGCCAGGTCCGACTTGCCGGTCGCGGTGGCGCCGACGACGGCGATGACCTGCGGGATCACTCCTGCTCGTCGTCCTGCTCGTCGTCGTGACCGAAGGGGTCCGGGACCTCGCCCGGCATCCACGTGTGGCCGGGGACACCCCAGCCCTCGGCCCTGACGGCCTTGCGGGCCTTCTTCTTCCACTTCTCGCCCAGCCGGTCGACGTAGAGGAAGCCGTTGAGGTGGTCGTACTCGTGCTGCATGCAGCGGGCGAACCACCCGGTGGCGGTGAAGGCGATCTCGTTGCCGTCCCAGTCGTAGCCGCTCACCTCGGCGCTCTCACCGCGGCGCAGCGGGAAGGAGTAGCCGGGCACGGAGAGGCAGCCCTCGGACTCGTTGTCGCGGTCGGGCTCGCCGACGGCGGGCTTGGCTGCCTTGACGTAGGGGTTGATGACGTGACCGAGGGTCGGCACGCCGTCGTCGTTGGCCATGCTCCAGGTGAAGACCCGCAGGCCGACCCCGATCTGCGGCGCTGCCAGACCGACGCCGTGCGCGGCCTCCTGGGTCTCGTACATGTCCTCGACGAGGGTGCGCAGCTCGGCGTCGAACTCGGTGACCGGCTGGGCGCGCGTGTGCAGGACCGGTTCACCCGTGATGGTGATGGGGCGGATCGTCATGGGCGGCATCCTATTTGGCCCGCGGGACGGGCATGACGGAGCCGGGACCGGTCAGGGGGTACCGGTCCCGGCTCCGCGGGGGTGGCGGGCTCTACGAGCCCGGGGTCGAGGCTCAGGCCTGCTTGATGGCCGAGACCTCGAGGTTGAGGGTGATCTTCTTGGAGACGAGCACGCCGCCGGTCTCGAGCGCGGCGTTCCAGGTGAGGCCCCAGTCCTCGCGCTCGACGACCGTCTGGGCGGTGAAGCCGACACGGACGTTGCCGAAGGGGTCCTGGGCGGTGCCGTCGTACTCGGCCTTCAGGGTGACCGGCTTGGTGACGCCCTTGATCGTCAGGTCGCCGACGAGGTCGAAGCTGTTGCCCGAGGCGTTCTGCACGCCGGTGGAGACGAAGGTGATCTCCGGGTTGGTCTCGACGTCGAAGAAGTCGGCCGACTTCAGGTGGCCGTCACGGTCGGCGCTGCCGGTGTCGACGGAAGCGGTCTTCATCGTGGCCGTCGCGCTGGAGGCGCCCAGGTCCTCGGCGACGGTGATGGTGCCCTCGAGGTCGCGGAAGTAGCCGCGGACCTTGGTGACCATCGCGTGGCGAGCGACGAAACTCACCTCGGTGTGGCTCGGGTCGATGGCGTAGGTACCGGCGGGGATGTTCAGGTCGGTCATGTGGAGCTCCTTGGTGGTGGTGCCGTGGTCCGGGAGGTGGTTGGAACACGACATACGTTAGGACCTTTTGCTTGTCGTGTCAACTATTCGTTTTTCAACCACTATCGACCGTACGCCCGTTCCCGTTGAAGCGCCAGAGATGTCGTGCTTGTGTGGTGCCACGGCCCGTACCGGGCATGCCGACACAGAAGGAGAACGCCATGGGGTTCGACGATCTGAAGGGCCAGGCCACCGACGCGCTCGGTGAGCACAGCGACAAGGTCGAGGAGCACAGCGACCAGGGCCTCGACAAGGCCGGCGAGTTCGCCGAGGGCAAGGGCGTTGACGCCGACAAGAGCGACCAGGGCAGGGAGTTCCTCGACGGCAAGATCGGCGAGTGAGACCGCTCTGACGCGAAGGGGGTCGATCACCACGGCGATCGACCCCCTTGGTCGTGTTTTGGCTCCCTCGGCTGGGGTAAGCCAGTGGTGCCTCCGGCCGAACCCCGGCCGTCGACACGACCACGAGAGGAACGGAACATGAGCATCGACCACAACGCCATCGACCAGATCAGCGGGCGGGACGTCCACGGCTCCGACGGGGAGAAGATCGGGAGCGTCGGGCAGGTGTACCTGGACGACCAGACCGGGCGCCCGGACTGGATCACCGTCAGGACCGGGCTCTTCGGGACCCGCTCGAGCTTCGTGCCGCTGACCGACGCGCAGCAGACGGACGAGGGACTGCGGGTGCCGTACACGAAGGACCAGGTCAAGGACGCACCCAACGTCGAGGACGACGGGCACCTCGAGCCCGAGGAGGAGGAGCGTCTCTTCGCGCACTACGGCAGGACGGGCACCACCGGCGCACCCGTCGCCGGTGTGGCCGAGGGCCGTGGCGGCCGGGACCTGGACGACGAGACCGGTGAGCGCGTCGTCGGCCACGACACCTCCGGACCCACGACCGACGACGCGATGACCCGTTCCGAGGAGCGGCTCGACGTGGGGACCGAGCGCCGCGAGACCGGCCGTGCCCGTCTGCGCAAGTACGTCGTCACCGAGGAGCAGCAGGTCACCGTCCCCGTCACCCGCGAGGAGGTCCGCGTCGAGCGCGAGCCGATCACCGACGCCAATCGCGGCGACGCCCTCGACGGCCCCGGTATCTCCGAGGAGGAGCACGAGGTCACCCTCCACGAGGAGCGCCCCGTGGTCGAGAAGGAGACCGTCCCCGTCGAGCGCGTCCGCCTCGAGAAGGAGACCGTCACGGACGAGGAGCAGGTGAGCGGCACGGTGCGCAAGGAGCGCATCGAGACCGAGGGCGTCGACGACGTCCCGGACGACCGTCGCGTCTGACCCGTCCCAGCCCGAAGGGGGTCGGTCACCGTGACGGTGACCGACCCCCTTCGTCGTGCTCGGTCGTGGTCCTGCCCGGGCGGATCAGGCGCTGCAGGCGGGCCCGTTGGCCTCCACGGGCTCCGGAGCCCCGATGCGCGGCATGCCGAGCGAGACGCCGGGCTTGGCGACGGCACCCTCGACGCCCTTGTCCTGGAGGGCGGCCCATGCGTCGCCCCCCTTCGTGCGGCGGACGCTGAAGGTGCCGCCGGACAGGGCGGAGTCGGCGACGAGGTGGTGCGGGGCGCCGTAGGTGACGCCCACCGTGACCATGTCGCCGGGGCGCGGGCGCCCGACCTCGGGCAGGTCCTCGGGGACCGCGAAGTGCACCAGGCGGTTGTCGGGGGCGCGACCGCTCAGACGGGCGGTCTCGCGGTCCTTGCGTCCCTCCCCCGTCGCGACGAGCACCTCGAGCTCGCGCCCCTCCTGCTCGCGGTTGCCCGCCCAGGAGATCTCCTCCTGGAGCGCGACGAGCCGCTCGTAGCGCTCCTGGACGACCTCCTTGGGCACCTGGTCGGCCATCGTCGCGGCCGGTGTCCCGGGGCGGATCGAGTACTGGAAGGTGAAGGCGGAGCTGAAGCGCGACTCGCGCACGACCCGCAGGGTCTCCTCGAAGTCCGACTCCGTCTCCCCCGGGAAGCCGACGATGATGTCGGTCGTGATCGCCGCGTCGGGGATCCGGTCGCGGACCCGCTCGATGATCCCGAGGAAGCGCTCGGAGCGGTAGCTGCGCCGCATCGCCCTCAGCACGCGGTCGGAGCCGGACTGCAGCGGCATGTGCAGGCTCGGCATGACATTGGGCGTCTCTGCCATCGCCTCGATGACGTCATCGGTGAACGCGGCCGGGTGCGGGCTGGTGAAGCGCACCCGCTCCAGGCCCTCGATGTCGCCGCAGGCGCGCAGCAGCTTGCCGAAGGCGAGCTTGTCACCGAACTCGACGCCGTAGCTGTTGACGTTCTGCCCGAGCAGGGTCACCTCGAGGACGCCCTGGGCGACGAGCGCCTCGACCTCGGCGAGGACCTCGCCGGGACGGCGGTCCTTCTCCTTGCCGCGCAGCGCGGGCACGATGCAGAAGGTGCAGGTGTTGTTGCAGCCGACCGAGATCGACGTCCACCCCGAGTAGGCGGAGTCGCGCCGCGTCGGCAGCGTCGAGGGGAAGGTCTCCAGCGACTCGAGGATCTCGACCTGCGCCTGCGCGTTGTGGCGGGCGCGGTCGAGCAGGGCGGGCAGCGAGCCGATGTTGTGGGTGCCGAACACGACGTCGACCCAGGGCGCCCGCTCGACGATGGTCGTGCGGTCCTTCTGCGCCATGCAGCCGCCGACGGCGATCTGCAGGTCGGGGTTGCGCTGCTTGAACGGGCGGAGCTGGCCGAGGTTGCCGTAGAGCTTGTTGTCGGCGTTCTCCCGCACCGCGCAGGTGTTGAACACGACGACGTCGGCGACCTCGCCGCGCTCGTGGCGCGGCAGGCTCGCGATGTCGACATAGCCGGCCGTCTCGAGGAGGCCGGCCAGGCGCTCGGAGTCGTGCACGTTCATCTGGCACCCGTGGGTGCGCACGTCATAGGTCTTGGGCGTCGCAGTCATGGCCCGTCAAGGGTACGTCGGACGAAGGGGGTGCCCTCCCCCTGCGTCCGCGCCTCACCCCAGCCGGGTGTAGGTGATCTCGATGTCGAGGTCGCTGACCGGGGGGCCGACGAAGATGCCGCGGAAGGGCGAGACGTCGTCGTAGTCGCGGCCGCGGCCGATGACGACGTGGTCCAGCCCGACCGGCCCGGTGTTGGTCGGGTCGAGCGCGTGCCAGCCGCCGTCCCACAGCTCGATCCACGCGTGGTTGCGCGCGGGCACCGTCGTGCCGCGCTGGACGTCCGTGTCCTCGGCCGTCAGGTACCCGCTCACGTAGCGGGCGGGGATCCCGGCCGACCGCAGGGCGCCGAGGGTCACGTGGGCGAAGTCCTGGCACACGCCCTTGCCGCCGGCCCAGACGTCGGCGGCCGTCGACTGCCAGCCGGTGATGCCGCTCTCGTAGGTGAGGCGCTCGCGCAGCCGCTCGACGATGGCGAGCCCGGCGGCTCGCGGGGTCGGGTCCTCCACGCGCTCCTGTGCGAGGGCGACGACCTCCTCGGGCGGCGCGGTCCGGCCGGTCTGCGCGAGGAACTCGCTCAACCGGTCGCAGGTCGTCGCGTCCCTGACCGCGGCCCAGCCGACGGCGTCGGCCTGGACGGGCAGCTCGGAGCGCTCGACGGTGCTCGTGGCCTCGATCTCGAGCACCTCGTGGCCGGTCTGGGACTCCATCGCCATGACCTGGGTACCCCAGTGGTCCTCGTAGACGTGGCTCCAGGTGAGGGGCTTGACGCGCACGCGCGCCTCGAGCGTCGCCTGGCCCGGCTCGCTCACCGGGATCATGCGCAGCTCGTTGTGCGCGGCGGTGACCTCGCCCTCGTAGCGCATCGTCGTGCGGTGGACGATGCGGTGGCGCCTGCTGCTCATACGACCTCTCCCATCCACTCCTGGACCGGCGCGGACAAGAAGTAGCGCGCCCCGATCGCGTCCGAGGCGGCCATGACGGCCTCCTGCACCAGCTGCATCCGCTCCGGCAGGTCGTGCAGCACCGTGTCCGGGTTGCTGAACTCCAGCGAGGTGCGGATCTGCCCGAGGATGCGGCGGCCCTCGTCGGAGAAGCCGACCCGGTCCTTGTCGGGCGAGAGGTTGATCAGCCGCTCCTCCGCCTCCTTGAGCGCCGCGATGACCGAGCGCGGGAAGCGCCGGTCGAGCGTCAGGAAGGCGGCCGCGGTGCGGTCGGTGACGACGCCACGCATCGTGCGCAGCATCGCCTGCTGCGCGCCGCAGCTGGCGAGGACCTGCCCCCAGCCGGGGCCCAGGTCGCTGGCGCCCGTCGCGACGAGACGGGCGGTCATGTCGGCACGCTCGAGCGCCCGGCCGAGGACGAGGAAGTCCCAGGCGTCGTCGTGGCTCATCGTCGTGTCGGTGAGGCCGTCGAGCAGCGCGGAGCGCTCGCGCACCCACCCGAGGTGGTACTGCGTCGCGGGTCCCGGGGTGAAGGAGTTCCACCGGTGGTAGGTCGTGTTGATCGCCTCCCACATCTCGGTGGAGACGGTTTCGCGGGCACGCCGGGCGTTTTCGCGCGCGGCGTGCCACGAGCCCGAGACGGCGTTGGGGTTGCCCGCGTCGAAGACGAGCATGCGGCTGGTGTCGGCGTAGTCGACCTCGCCGACGTCGTCGTAGCCCATGATCCCGCGCAGCACCATCGTGCACGCGGTCTGCTCGTCCGCCGCGGGGTCCTCGAGGAGCTGCAGGCGCAGCACGTCGACGATGCGCGCGGTCCCGTCGGCGCGCTCGATGTAGCGACCGATCCAGAAGAGGGAGTCAGCGATCCGGCTCAGCATCAGACGTCCTCCTCGCTCGGGTCCTGCGACTGGCCCTGGTACCGGGACTGGGACTGCGACTGCGGGACAGGGCCGTCGTCGCGCTCGTGCGTGCCCGTCCCGGTACCGAGGAAGATGACCTCGCGCTCGTCGACGTCGTGCGGCAGCCGGTTGTAGCGTCCGGCGAGCACCCAGGTGTCCTTGGAGCCACCCCCCTGGCTGGAGTTGACGACGAGCTGGCCCTCGGGCAGGGCGACGCGGGTCAGGCCACCGGGGAGGACCTGCACGTCGGTGCCGTCGTTGACGGCGAAGGGGCGCAGGTCGACGTGGCGCGGGCGCAGCTGCCCGTCGATGAGCGTCGGCACGGTCGACAGCTGGACCACCGGCTGGGCGATCCACCCGCGCGGGTCCTCGAGCAGCTTGGCCCGCAGCTCGTCGAGCTCGGCGCCGCTGGCCGCGGGTCCGACGACGAGGCCCTTGCCACCGGATCCGTCCACCGGCTTGGTCACCATCTCGTCGAGCCGGCCGAGCACCTCCCGCAGGGCCTCGGGCTCCTGGAGCCGGTAGGTGTCGACATTGGGCAGGATCGGGTCCTCGTCGAGGTAGTACCGCGTGAGCTCCGGGACGTAGGAGTAGACGAGCTTGTCGTCGGCGACGCCGTTGCCGATCGCGTTGGCCAGCGTCACGCGCCCCGCGCGGACGGCGGAGACCAGTCCTGTCACGCCGAGCATCGAGTCGCGCCGGAAGTGCACCGGGTCGAGGAAGTCGTCGTCGATGCGCCGGTAGATGACGTCGACGCGCTCCTCCCCGTGCGTCGTGCGCATGCGCACCTCGCCGCCGCGCACGACGAGGTCACGCCCCTCGACGAGCTCCACGCCCATCATCCGGGCGAGCAGCGTGTGCTCGAAGTACGCGCTGTTGTAGACGCCGGGGGTGAGCACGACGACGGTCGGGTCGACCCTCCCTTCGGGCGCCGAGGCGCGCAGCGCGTGCAGGAGCATGCGCGGGTAGTCGTGCACGGGCCGGATCCGCATCGTCGCGAAGGCCTCGGGGAAGACGTTGGTCATCGCGCGGCGGTTGGCGATGACGTAGGAGACGCCGGAGGGGACGCGGACGTTGTCCTCGAGGACGCGGAAGGTCCCCTCCTCGTCGCGGATGAGGTCGATGCCGCTCACGTGCGCGCGCACCCCACCCGGCGGTCGCAGACCGGTCACCGCACGGTGGTAGTGGCTCGACGTGGCGATGAGCTTCCACGGGACGATGCCGTCCTCGACCGCCCGGGGCAGCCCGCCGGTGCGGCTGTAGATGTCGTCGAGGAAGGCCTCGAGGACCTTGACCCGCTGCGCGACGCCCTGCTCGACCGCCTGCCAGGCGTCCGCGTCGATGACCCGAGGGACGGCATCGAGGGGGAAGGGGCGTTCCTCGCCGGCGTGGTCGAAGGTGACCCCCTGGTCGAAGAACATCCGGGCGAGGGCGTCCGCACGGTCCTTCAGCTCCTGCGGCTCCATCGAGCGCAGCGTGTGGTGGATCGGCTTGTACGGCGGGCGGGGCTCGCCCCCTTCGCCGAGCATCTCGTCCCATGCCGCACTGGGTGCGTAGGTCCCGAAGAGAGAGTCGTTGACGGTCACGCGCCCACCCTACGCACGAGCGGTGGTGCCACGACCGGGTGGACGACGAGGCCCTGGTGCTCGACGTCATCGCCCGGCACCCGCTCGCCTCGCTCGTCACCCATGACGGCGCCTCCCCCGAGGTCGACCTCATCCCGCTGCTCGCGCAGCGGACCGCATCCGGCATCGAGCTCGTCGGGCACGTCGCCCGCGTCAACCGGGTGTGGCAGGTCGGGCGGCACGAAGGGGAGTCCCTCGCCGTCTTCCGGGCCACGGACCACTACATCTCCCCCACCTGGTACCCGAGCAAGGCCGAGCACCACCGCACCGTGCCGACGTGGAACTACGTCGCCGTCCACGCCTGGGGTCCGCTGGAGGTGCACGACGACCCGCGGTGGGTGCGGGCGGGCATGGCACCGCCCGGGTACGTGGACGAGCAGCTGGCCCATGTCGTCGGGATCCGCATCCCCGTGCGCCGGGTGACCGGGAAGTTCAAGGTCTCGGCGCACAAGAGCGACCCCGACCGCCTCGGGGCCCGCGACGGCGTCGCGGCCGACGGCCCCGGCCCGGGCGCCGGGTCGAACCCGGACCTGCTCGTCGAGTGGATGAGCCGGCCGCCCGGCGGAACTAGTCGCGCTGGTGCTCCGGCTGCGCGTCGAGCGCCTCGTTGATGACCAGGCGCGCGACCTCGCTGCCGTAGCCCTTGCGGGCGAGCATCCCGGCGAGGCGCCGAGCCTGCACGGTGCGGTCCAGGCCGTGCATGGAGCGCAGCTTCTTCGCGACGAGCTCATGGGCGCGGGCCCGCTCGTCCTCCGGGTCGACCTCGTCGAGCACCGCCTGGGCGAGCTCGTCGTCGACCCCCTTCCTGCGCAGCTCGTGGGAGAGCGCGCGCTTCGCCAGACCGCGACCGGCCTGCTTGGAGCGCACGAAGGCCTGGGCGTAGGCCTCGTCGTCGACGAGGCCCACCTGCTCGAAGCGATCGAGCACATCCGCCGCGACGTCGTCGGGGCAGCCCTTGCGGCGCAAGGCCTTCTCCAGCTCGGCGCGCGACTTGGGCGAACCGGTCAGCAGGCGCAGGACGACGGCGCGGGCCACCGCGTACGGGTCGGCGTCGGGGTCACCCTCCCGGCCCGCGGGGTCCGGAGGAGGGGCGGCGCCGCGCTCGACGGCGGAGACCGCCGCACGCAGGCCCTCGAGCCTGCGCGCGGCGGCTCCCTCGTCAGTGCTCATGTCGCGGCTCAGAAGTCGACCGGGACCTCGGCCGGCTCGTCGGCCTCCTCGACGGGAACGACCCCGATGCCGAGCTTGGTCTTGATCTTGGCCTCGATCTCCTCGCCGAGCTGCGGGTTGTCCTTGAGGAACTTGCGGGCATTTTCCTTGCCCTGACCCAGCTGGTCGCCCTCGTACGTGTACCAGGCTCCGGCCTTGCGGACGAAGCCGTGCTCGACGCCCATGTCGATCAGGCCGCCCTCGCGGGAGATGCCCTGGCCGTAGAGGATGTCGAACTCCGCCTGCTTGAAGGGCGGGGAGACCTTGTTCTTCACGACCTTGACCCGGGTGCGGTTGCCGACCGGGTCGGTGCCGTCCTTGAGGGTCTCGATGCGGCGCACGTCCAGGCGGACGGAGGCGTAGAACTTCAGCGCCTTGCCACCCGTGGTGGTCTCGGGCGAGCCGAACATGACGCCGATCTTCTCGCGGAGCTGGTTGATGAAGATCGCGGTCGTGCCGGAGGTGTTGAGCGCGCCGGTGATCTTGCGCAGCGCCTGGCTCATGAGACGGGCCTGCAGACCGACGTGGCTGTCACCCATCTCGCCCTCGATCTCGGCGCGGGGCACGAGCGCCGCGACGGAGTCGATGACGATGACGTCGAGCGCGCCGGAGCGGATGAGCATGTCGGCGATCTCGAGCGCCTGCTCACCGGTGTCCGGCTGGCTGACGAGGAGGGCGTCGGTGTCGACACCCAGCTTCTTGGCGTACTCGGGGTCGAGGGCGTGCTCGGCGTCGATGAACGCCGCGATGCCCCCGGCTCGCTGCGCGTTGGCGACCGCGTGCAGGGCGACCGTCGTCTTTCCGGAGGACTCCGGGCCGTAGATCTCGACGACTCGGCCACGGGGCAGGCCGCCGATGCCGAGGGCGACGTCCAGGGCGATCGCGCCGGTCGGGATGACCGCGATCGGGGGGCGCACGTCGTCGCCCAGGCGCATCACCGCGCCCTTGCCGTGGGCCTTCTCGATCTGCCCCATGACGTTGTCGAGGGACTTGAGCTTCTGCTCGTGGAGCTTGCTGTCGATGGCGGTGACCTCAGCCATGCCACACCTTCCTTGTCATCGTGTCGGGCGCGTCCACCGGCGACCAGTTCCCACACAGTCGGACGTCTCGTGCTGTCTGGTCAGACGCTAGGAGCCACCACCGACAACCGTCCGCAGCTGCCGTGGGGCTGTGGACACCGCGGCTGCCGGATGGGCACCTGTGGACGACGTTACCCGTACAGGTGTTCGAGGGTGGGAGGTGGCGCGCCGACACGCCGTCACGACAGGATGAGGACGTGCAGACCGTCACCCCCGAGGCCCTCGCCCGCGCCCTGACCGCCCTGCCCGACGACCCGCGGGTCGTCGTCTCCGGCAACCACAGCGTCCCGTGGGCGCTCGTGCACCTGCTCGACGCGACCCTCGAGACCTACACGCTCAACATGCTCAACGGCCCGGCCGGCCTCCCCGACCGCGCGGGCGTGACGCTCGAGACGAGCTTCGTCGGGCCCGGGCAGCGGCGCCGCGCCGGGCTGCGGTACGTGCCGAGCCGCCTCTCCCTCGTCCCGGTCCTCTACCGCGACCGGCTCCCTGTCGACTGCGTCCTCGTGCACTGCGCTCCCCCGCGCGAGGGGCACCTCTCCCTCGGCCTCGAGGTCAACCTCCTGCCCGGCGCCGTCGAGGCCTGCCGCGAGCGCGGCGGCCTCGTCGTCGCGATGGTCAACGACCGCATGCCCTACACCCACGGTGACGCGCGCGTCCCGCTCGACCACGTCGACCTCGCGGTCGAGGTGAGCGAGCCGCTCCCTTCGCCCGCCGCCCACGCGCCCCTCGGGGAGGAGACGAGCGCCATCGGCCGCCGCGTCGCCGCGATGGTCCCCGACGGCGCAACCCTGCAGATGGGCATCGGGGCCGTCCCCGACGCGGCGCTCGCCGCGCTCACCGAGCACCGCGAGCTGCGGCTGTGGACGGAGATGTTCTCCGACGGCGTCCTGGCCCTCGACGCGGCCGGAGCGCTCGACCCGGACCATCCCCTCACCACGTCCTTCCTCTTCGGCTCCCCCGAGCTCTACGCCTGGGTCGATGGCAACCCGCGGGTGCAGATGGCCCGCACCGAGCGCACCAACGACCCTGGGCTCATCGCGCGGCAGCGACCTCGATCAACACGGCGCTGCAGGTCGACCTCTTCGGGCAGGCCAACGCCTCCCGGCTCGGCGCCCGCATCCACAGCGGCTTCGGCGGGCAGACCGACTTCATCGTCGGCGCGCTGCACTCCCCCGGCGGGCAGGCCTTCCTCGCGCTGCGCTCGTGGCACCCACGCGCCGACGTCAGCACGATCGTGCCGCTCGTCGACGAGCCGGTGACCTCCTTCCAGGCCACCGCGATCGTCACCGAGCAGGGCACCGCCCCGCTCTTCGGCCACTCCGAGCGGGACCAGGCCCGGGCGCTCATCGAGCAGGCCGCCCACCCCCGCGTGCGCGAGGAGCTGTGGGAGGAGGCCGCGGAGCTCGGGCTGGCCTGACCCCCTTCCGTCCCTAGGCGCGCAGGAGGGTCTCGATGCGGCGGGAGGTGGCCCAGATGCCGACCACGCCCAGCACGAGCAGGTAGGCGACGTGCCAGAGCAGGCCCCACCCGACCTCGCCGAGCATGAGGCCGCGCTCTAGTGCGACGCCGTGGTAGAGCGGGGTGGCCATGACGACCGGTTGCGCCCACCCCGGGTAGGTCGCCAGCGGGAAGAAGGTCGCCGAGAGCAGGAAGAGCGGCTGGATGACGAGCATCACCCAGTCGAAGTCGACCCAGGAGCGCATGAAGGTCGTCGCGTACATGCCGACCGCGGAGAATGCGAGGCCGATGAAGACCGCCGCCGGCACCGCGAGCACCGACCACCAGGACTCGACGACGCCCACCGCGAGCGCCACGAGGTAGAAGACGAGTGCGTAGACCCCACCGCGGACCAGGCTCCAAACGACCTCACCGACGGCGATGTCCCGCGGCCCGAGCGGGGTCGCGAGCATCGCGTCGTAGATGCGCGCGTACCTGAGCTTGAAGAAGACGTTGAAGGTCGAGTCCATGACCGCGCCGTTCATCGCCGAGCTGGCGAGCATCGCCGGGGCGACGAAGGCCGCGTACGAGACCTGCGTCCCGCCGTCGGTCATGACGGATGGGACGAGCGACCCGACGCCGATGCCGAGCGAGAAGAGGTAGAAGACCGGCTCGGCGAAACCGGTGACGAAGGCGATCCACTGCCGTCGGAAGGTCACGACGTTGCGCTCCACCACGGCGCGCCACATGGCCAGGCCGGGCGTGAGGACACCGGTCGTCATGTCACCAACCGCCGGGTCATGCCGGACCGGGCGTAGACCCAGCCGAGGGCGACGAAGGCGAGCAGCACGAGCAGGTGCACGAGGCCGAAGGGGGCGAAGCTCCCGTGGGCGGACGAGCGCACCAGCTCGACCCCGTGCCACAGCGGGGTAGCCCAGGCCAGGATCTCGAGGACGAAGGGGAGGCGGTCGACCGGGAAGAAGACGCCCGAGAAGAGCATGAGCGGGGTGATGACGAGGCGGTAGACGATGTTGAAGGAGGAGTCCCCCTTCGCCCGGGCGGTGAAGCCGAAGAGCGGGACGGCGAAGGCGAGGGTCACGAGGACCCCGATGGGCACCGCGAGCAGGACCCACCAGGACGCGAAGCTGCCGAAGAACGAGGCGACGAGGACGAAGGCCGCCGCAGCGAGGCCACCCTGCACGGCGATGACCGTCAGGTGCCCGAGGAGCAGGTCGCTCACCGTGAGGGGCGTGGCGAGCATCGAGTGGTACATGCGGTTCCACGTGAAGAGCCCGTAGACGGGGTAGGTCGACTCACCGACCGCCGTCATCATCGCCTGCACCGCGACCATGCCCGGCGCGACGAAGAGCAGGTAGGAGACGCCGTCCACTCCCCCGGACGACGCGTCCACGAGGGATCCGAGGCCGAGCCCGATCGCGAGCAGGAAGAGCAGCGGCGAGACGAAGCGCGAGAAGAGCGAGCCCATCCAGGTGCGCCGGTAGACGACGAGGAAGTACCCCGCGACGGCGCCGACGCGGCCGAGCATCAGTCGACGAGGGTGCGGCCGGTGAGGTGGAGGAAGACGTCCTCGAGCGTGGAGCGGCGCACGATCGCGCTGAGCGGCTGCAGGCCGCGGTCGTGGACGGCCTCGAGGGCCGCGTCACCGTGGTCGGTGTAGACGAGGAGGCGGTCCGGCAGTGCCTCGACGCGCTCGCCGACGCCCTCGACGAGGTGCGCCGCGTCGGCGTGGTCCGCCTGCTCGTCCAGCGGCAGGCGCAGCTCGAGCACCTCGCGCGTCGAGTAGGACCCGATGAGCGAGCGCGGAGAGCCCTCGGCGACGATGCGACCGCGGTCCATGACGACGAGCCGGTCGCACAGCTGCTCGGCCTCGTCCATGTAGTGCGTCGTGATGATGAGCGTGACGCCCTGGCGCTTGAGCCGGAAGAGCTTGTCCCACAGGACGTGCCGCGCCTGGGGGTCCAGACCGGTCGTCGGCTCGTCGAGGAGCAGGATCTCCGGCTCGTTGATGAGCGAGCGGGCGATGGTCAGGCGTCGCTTCATGCCACCCGACAGGGGCTCGACCTTGTCCTTGCGCCGCTCGGTGAGCTGGGCGAAGTCGAGCAGCTCGTCGATCCGCTCGCGGATCACCCGGCGCGGCAACCCGAAGTAGCGCCCGTAGACGTAGAGGTTCTCCTCGACGGTGATCTCCTCGTCGAGGTTGTCCTGCTGCGGGCAGTTGCCCAGGCGGGCCCGGATCGCGGCGCCGTCGGTCACCGGGTCGAGGCCGAGGATGCGCAGCTCGCCGGCGCTCGGCGGAGAGGTGGCGGCGACCATCTTCATCGTCGAGGACTTGCCGGCGCCGTTGGGACCGAGGAACCCGAAGGACTCCCCCCGCCGCACCTCGATGTCGATGCCGTCGACGGCCGTGAAGTCACCGAAGGTCTTGGTCAGGCCGCGCGCGCTCAGCAGCACGCTCACTCCGGCCTCTCGTTCGCGATCTCCGGCGGGACCTCCATCGGCTCCCGGTCGAGCCCGAGGCGGCGGTGGGGCGGGATGGACAGGTCCTCGCACAGGCTCTCCCACACCCGGCGGGGCGGCTCACCGTCGGCGAGCGCGCGCTCGACCGTGCGGTCACCGAGCGCCTGGACGACGTGCCCGCGGGCGAGGGTGTGGGCATACCCCTCCCCGAACTCGTCCTCCATGAGGGTCCAGAAGTGACTCAGGCGCACCCGGCGAGTGTAGGTGTGTCCGGCGGCCGTCGGTGCGGGGCGGCATACTGCAGCCACGACGACCAAGGAGGTCGCCCGATGGGCGAGACGATCCCGTGGCGGATGCCCGCCGAGTGGACCGAGCACGAGCGCACGTGGATGGCGTGGCCGAGCAACGGCTACACCCTGGGCGACACCCCCGACGAGGTGGAGCGCGCCCGGCGGACGTGGGCCGCGGTCGCGCGGGCGGTGGCCGGCTTCGAGCCGGTGACGATGGTCGTGTCGCCGAGCGACATCCACCTGTGCCGCGAGTACCTGCGCAACGACACCGCGCACCCCATCGACATCGTCATCGCCGACCTCGACGACGCGTGGATGCGCGACATCGGGCCGAGCTTCGTCCTCTCCCCCGACGGCGAGCTCGGTGGCGTGGACTGGGTCTTCAACGGGTGGGGCGGGCAGGACTGGGCGACGTGGGACCTCGACGCCCGGATCGCCGCACAGGTGGCCGACGCCGCGGGCGCGCACCACCTCCCTTCGTCGATCGTGAACGAAGGGGGCGGGCTGCACGTGGACGGGGAGGGCACCGTCCTGCTCACCGAGACCGTGCAGCTCGACCCGGGTCGCAACCCGGGGGCGACGAAGGGGGACATCGAGGCCGAGGTCGGCCGGCTGCTCGGCGTGGACACCTTCATCTGGCTGTCGCGGGGCCTGACGCGCGACTACGACGAGCTCGGGACGCGCGGGCAC
This sequence comes from Janibacter terrae NBRC 107853, assembly GCF_001591405.1. Taxonomy (GTDB): domain Bacteria; phylum Actinomycetota; class Actinomycetes; order Actinomycetales; family Dermatophilaceae; genus Janibacter; species Janibacter terrae. Next base: position 139,507 of record NZ_BCUV01000003.1, on the reverse strand, counting down.
GTCGACATCGTCGCGACCTTCACCGAACCGGGGCACGTGCTGCTGCACTGGCAGGAGGACGAGTCGCACCCGGACCACGCGGTGAGCCGCGAGATCGAGCAGGCGCTGCTCGCGGCGACCGACTCCGCCGGACGCCGGCTGGAGGTCACGCGCATCCCTGCGCCCCGGACGCTCACGGACGACGAGGGACCGGTCGACTGGTCCTACGTCAACCACCTGGTGTGCAACGGCGGGGTCGTGGCCTGCGTCTTCGACGACCCGCACGACGAGCGGGCGCTCGAGATCCTGCGCGAGGTCTACCCGGGCCGCGAGGTCGTCGGCGTCGATGCCCGCCCGCTCTTCGACCGCGGTGGCGGCATCCACTGCATCACCCAGCAGCAGCCGGAGTCCTCGTGAGGCCCGACCTGCTCGGCTACCTCCCGCTCGCCGTGGCGACGACCGCGGCCGACGTGCTCGGTCGCGACCGCGCCCACCTCGTGAGCAAGCTGGCGCTCGCCCCGACGCTCGCAGCCGGGGTGCTCTCGACCCGGTCCGGGCGCAGCCCCCGCCGCACCGGCACCCTGCTCATCGCGCTCGTCGGCTCCACCGTCGGGGACTGGTACATGTACCGCTCGAGCCGGACCGAGGGCGAGCTGTCACGGGCGATGATGCGGCGGGGCGCGAGCGCCTTCGCCGTGCAGCAGGCCGGCCTCGTCGCCCTGCTCGTGCGGGACGGCGCACGGCCCCGACGGGGGCCGGTGGGCGTCGCGGCGACCACCCTGGCTGGGCTCGCCGTCCTCGACTCCGACGGAGGGGCTCCCGACGCGGTGCTCACGGGCTACGGTCTCCTGCTCGGCTCGATGTCGGCGCTGGCCTTGGGCGACGGTGGCCGCGCACGCACCGGGCGGGCCGTGGCCCTCGGCGGGGCGCTCTTCCTCGTCTCCGACGCCGCGATCATCGTCGGGCAGCGGTTCGCGACGTCCCCTCGGGCACAGGCGATCTCATCCGGCGTGATCCTCTCGACCTACACGGCGGCGCTGGCGCTGCTCGTCTAGGTCATGAGCACGCTCGCCCATGACCTCCACCTCCTCGTCAAGGCCCTCGACCGGTCCGCGGAGGTGCGTCTGGCCCCCTTCGGACTGACGTACGCGCGCTACCTCGCCCTGCTCGTGGTCGGCGACGCCCCGGGGCTGACCCAGCGTGACCTCGCCGCGAGGCTCGGGCTGAGCGAGGCTTCCGCCAGCCGCACGACCACCGGGCTGGGCGAGCACGGCTGGATCGACATCGCCCGGACGCCCGGATCCGGCAACCGCCGCACCCTGGCGCTCACCGAGGCTGGTCGCGCGCTGCTGGACCGCGCCGGCACGAGCCTCGGCCGGGACTTCGACGACGCCGTCCGCGCCATCGGACGCAGCCCCGAGGCCCTGGCCCGCGACGTGCGCCGGCTCACCGCCCTCCTCGAGGAGTCACCATGACCCCGCTGCTCGTCGCCCACCTGCTCGCCGCGCTCGTGGCCCTGCCGCTCGGCGGCTACCAGCTCTTCCGGCCGACGAAGGGGGACGTCCGTCACGTCCTCCTCGGCCGGGTCTGGGCGGGGCTGATGATCTGGGTCGCGCTCAGCTCGTACTGGATCCGCGACATCCGCCACGGTGAGCTGTCCCTGCTGCACATCCTCTCGACCGTCACCCTCGTCACCGTCACCCTCGGGGTGGTCCAGGCGCGACGGGGCAACATCGCCGCGCACAGGGGCAACATGCGCGGCAGCTGGCTCGGGCTGTGCGCCGCCTTCGTCGGCGCGGTGGCCGTGCCGGACCGCGCGATCCCGACCTTCGTCGTGACCCGACCGATCGAGGCACTCGTCGTGGTGGTGCTGGTCGTCGGACTGACCGTCGGGTTGGTCAGGGTCGGGGCGATGCTGGCGCGGGAGCGGGTGACGACCAGCTGACGGTTGTCCACAGATGTGCGACGGGCCCTCGGCGTGTCGCGCCGGGACGCCTATCGTGGAGGGATGACGGCGGCGGACATCGAGCGCAAGGTGCGGCAGCACGAGAACGACATCTCGGCGATCTACACGATGATCGCTGACATCCACAACACCCAGGGACGACACACCAACCGGTTCAACGAGCTGACCGAGGACGTCGGGGCACTGGGCGAGCGCATGTCATCGATCGAGACGCGGATGACCTCGCTCGAGGGCAAGGTCGACTCGCTCGAGGGCAAGGTCGACTCGCTCGGGGGCAAGGTCGACTCGCTCGGGGGCAAGGTCGACCAGGTGCTGGAGCTGCTCCAGCGCTGAGCTGTCGGTGGTCGGTGGCAGGCTGTCCCTGCGATGACCAACGACATCCTCGAGAGCTTCTCCCCCGCGACCGCGGCATGGTTCCGCGACAGCTTCGCCGCGCCCACGGAGGCCCAGACCGGGGCGTGGAGCGCGATCAGCGGTGGCAGCCACGCGCTCGTCGTCGCCCCGACCGGGTCGGGCAAGACACTGTCGGCCTTCCTCTCGGCGCTCGACCGGCTCGCCTCCACGCCGCGACCGGAGGACCCGCAGGCGCGCTGCCGGGTGCTCTACATCTCCCCGCTCAAGGCCCTGGCGGTCGACGTCGAGCGCAACCTGCGCGCCCCGCTCGTCGGCATCGGCCACGCCGCCGACCGGCTGGGACTGCCGGCGCCGCAGGTCTCCGTGTCCGTCCGCTCGGGTGACACCCCGGCGAACGAGCGCCGCGCCTTCGCCAAGGCGCCGACCGACGTGCTCATCACGACGCCCGAGTCGCTCTTCCTCATGCTCACCTCGGGGGTCCGCGACGCCCTGCGCGGGGTCGACACGATCATCATCGACGAGATCCACGCGCTCGCCGGGACCAAGCGCGGCGCCCACCTCGCCCTCTCGCTCGAGCGCCTCGACGCCCTCCTCGAGTCCCCCGCCCAGCGCATCGGCCTGTCCGCGACCGTGCGCCCGGTCGACGAGGTCGCCCGCTTCCTCGCCGGCGGCCGTCCCGTCGAGATCGTCCAGCCCGAGTCGACGAAGCAGTGGCAGCTCGACGTCGTCGTCCCCGTCGCCGACCTCACCGACCTCGGGGAGCCGACGGGCGACCTCTCCGGTGCTGCGGCCGGCGAGGAGCGCCGGGCGTCGATCTGGCCGCACGTCGAGGAGCGGGTCGTTGACCTCGTCGAGCAGCACCGCTCGACCCTCGTCTTCGTCAACAGCCGCAGACTCGGTGAGCGGCTCACCGGGCGGCTCAACGAGATCCACTCCGAGCGGGTGGGGCAGGAGACCATCCTGGCCCGCGCCCACCACGGCTCGGTGAGCAAGGAGCAGCGCTCGCTCATCGAGGAGGACCTCAAGGCCGGCCGCCTGCCCTGCGTCGTCGCCACGAGCAGCCTCGAGCTCGGCATCGACATGGGCGCGATCGACCTCGTCGTCCAGATCGAGTCCCCGCCCTCGGTCGCCTCCGGCCTCCAGCGCGTCGGCCGCGCCGGCCACCAGGTCGGCGCCGTGAGCCACGGTGTCGTCCTGCCGAAGTTCCGCGGGGACCTCGTCCAGTCCGCCGTCGTCGTCGAGCGCATGCGCGCCGGCGAGATCGAGGCCCTGCACGTCCCCGCCAACCCGCTCGACGTCCTCGCCCAGCAGGTCGTCGCGATGTGCGCGCTCGACGACTGGCAGGTCACCGAGGTGGAGGCGCTCGTGCGGCGGGCGGCCCCCTTCGCCTCCTTGCCGGCGACGCTGCTGCACGCGACGCTCGACATGCTCGCCGGGCGCTACCCGTCCGAGGACTTCGCCGAGCTGCGGCCACGGATCACGTGGGACCGGGTCGCCGGCACCATCGTCGGGCGGCGCGGGGCGCAGCGACTGACGGTGACGAGTGGGGGCACGATCCCCGACCGCGGCCTCTACGGCGTCTTCCTCGCGTCCGGCGACGGCCCCGGCCGACGGGTCGGCGAGCTCGACGAGGAGATGGTCTACGAGTCGCGCGTCGGCGACGTCTTCACCCTCGGCACGAGCAGCTGGCGCATCGAGGACATCACCCACGACCAGGTCCTCGTCACGCCCGCTCCCGGGCAGCCGGGCAAGCTGCCCTTCTGGCACGGCGACCAGCTCGGGCGCCCGGCGGAGCTCGGCGCCGCCGTCGGTGGCTTCCTCCGCGAGGTCGGCGGGCTCGACGCGAAGGGGGCGCACGCCCGCCTCGCGCAGGCCGGCCTCGACGAGTGGGCCCGCGACAACCTGCTCGCCTACCTCGACGAGCAGCGCACCGCCACCGGTCACCTGCCCGACGACCGCACGATCGTCGTCGAGCGCTTCCGCGACGAGATCGGCGACTGGCGGGTGGCGCTGCACTCCCCCTTCGGCGCGCAGGTTCACGCGCCGTGGGCGCTCGCGATCTCCGGGCGCATGCGGGAGCGCTTCGGCATCGACGTGCAGGCGATGCACGGGGACGACGGGATCGTCCTGCGCCTCCCGGACATCGAGCTCGACGCAGCGCCGGACTCCGGCGCCGTGAGCACCCAGGTCCTCGACCTCATCACCCTCGACCCGACCGACGTCGAGCGGGCGGTCACCGAGGAGATCGGTGGCTCGGCGCTCTTCGCCGCGCGCTTCCGCGAGTGCGCCGCCCGGGCTCTGCTGCTCCCCCGGCGCCGGCCCGACCGACGTCAGCCGCTGTGGCAGCAGCGGCAGCGGGCCGCGGCGCTGCTCGAGGTCGCGAGCGGTCACTCCGACTTCCCGATCGTGCTCGAGGCCGTGCGCGAGTGCCTCCAGGACGTCTTCGACGTGCCGGCGCTGACGGAGCTCATGACGCACATCGCCGGGCGCCGGGTGACGCTCGTCGACGTCGAGAGCACACGGCCCTCCCCCTTCGCCGCGTCACTGATGTTCGGCTACGTCGCCCAGTTCCTCTACGAAGGGGACTCCCCCCTCGCCGAGCGGCGCGCCGCGGCCCTGACGCTCGACCCCAGCCTGCTCGCCGACCTCCTCGGGCGCGGCGAGCAGCTCGCACTGTCCGACCTCCTCGACCCGGCCGCGGTGGAGCGCACCGCCGCCGAGCTGCAGAGCCTCACCCCGGAGCGCGCGGCCCGCGACGGCGAGGACCTGCTGGACCTGCTGCGGGTGCTCGGCCCGCTCTCCGTGGCCGAGCTCGACCGACGCAGCCGGCTCGACGAGGAGGACGTCCGCGCCGCCCTCGCCGAGCTCGAGCGCGGCCGCCAGGTCATCCCCGTGCGCGTCGCCGGCGAGGACCGCTGGGCGAGCACCGAGGACGCCGCCCGCCTGCGCGACGCCCTGGGCGTCAGCCTGCCGCCGGGGCTCGCCGACTCGATGCTCCAGCCGACGAGCGACCCGCTCGGTGACCTCGTCGCACGATATGCCCGCACCCACGTCCCCTTCGCGGCGGCCGACCTCGCGACCCACTACGGCATCGGCCGCGCGGTCGCCACCGACGCCCTGCGGCGCCTCGTCCAGACCGGCCGGCTCGTCGAGGGCGACCTGCTGCCCGTCGAGTGCGGCGGCCGGGGCGGCGAGTTCTGCGACGCCGAGGTGCTGCGGACCCTGCGGCGCCGATCGCTGGCCGCCCTGAGGCACGAGGTCGAACCGGTCGAGCCGCGGCAGTACGCACGCTTCCTGCCGGCGTGGCAGGGCGTCGGGCGTCGCATGCGCGGACGTGACGGCATGCTGCGGGTCGTCGAGCAGCTGAGCGGGGTCCCGGTCCCGGCCAGCGCGCTCGAGTCGCTCGTCCTGCCCGCGCGCGTCGACGACACGGTCAGGCCGATCCTCGACGACCTCATGGCGACCGGTCAGGTGCTCTGGGCCGGCCACGGCAGCCTCCCCGGTGACGACGCGTGGATCAGCCTGCACCTCGCCGACGGCGCCGACACGACGCTCCCGGTCCCCGACGCGTCCGGTCTGGGCGATGTCGAGGAGCGGGTCCACGCGGCGCTGGCCGGCGGAGGCGCCTACTTCTTCCGCGACCTCTCCGACGCCCTCGCCCGCAGCCGGGCGGAGGACGAGGAGCGGATCGACGACGAGGAGCTCGCCGACACGCTGTGGTCGCTCGCCCACCGCGGGCTGGTCACCGGCGACACGCTTGCCCCGGTCCGGGGTCTGCTCGCCGGTGGACGCACCGCGCACAAGGCGCAGCGCCGGCCGACCCCTCGGGGCCGGTACGGCGGTCGGCCGCGGCTGGGCCGTGCCGCCCTGCCTCAGCGCAGCGGGCCCTCGCGCGCCGCCGGCCGGTGGTCTGCGTTGCCGATCGCCGAGAGCGACCCGACGACGCGCATCCACGCGGCCGCCGAGGGCTTGCTCGACCGGCACGGCGTCGTCACGCGCGGCGCCGTCGTCGCCGAGGAGGTCACCGGCGGCTTCGCGGCGATCCACCGCGTGCTCGGGGCCGCCGAGGAGGCCGGCCAGGTGCGGCGCGGCTACTTCATCGAGGGGCTGGGGGCCTCGCAGTTCGCGGTGCCGGGCGCCGTGGACGAGGTGCGCTCGACCCGCGCTCCCGAGGGGCCGGTCGTGCTCGCGGCGACCGACCCTGCCAACCCGTGGGGAGCGGCGCTGCGCTGGCCCGAGCGGGACTCCGGGCACCAGCCCGGCCGCAAGGCGGGGGCACTCGTCGTCGCGGTGGACGGGCAGCTCGTCCTCTACGTCGAGCGCGGCGGGCGCACGCTGCTGTCCTGGGAGAGCGACGAGGAGTCCCTCGCCCTGGCCGCGCGCGGGCTCGCCGACGCGGTGCACCGGGGCGCGCTCGGCCGCCTCACGGTGCAGCGGGCCGACGGCGCTCCCGTGCTCGGGTCGCAGGACCCGCTCGCGCAGGCCCTCACCGACGCCGGGTTCACGATGACGCCGCGGGGCCTGCGGCTACGGCCGAGCGGGCGGGGCTGACCGTGCCCGAGGGCGACACCGTCTGGCGGACGGCACAGCGGCTGCACGCTGCCCTCGCGGGCCGGCGCGCGCTGCTCGTCGACATCCGGTGGGGTGAGGTCGACGAGGCGCCCTTGCGCGGGGCGGTCGTCGACGAGGTCGTGCCCCGGGGCAAGCACCTGCTCCACCGCTTCGACTCGGGCTGGACCCTGCACACGCACCTGCGGATGGAGGGATCCTGGCGGGTCGAGGCGGCGGGGTCCGAGGCGGCGAGGCGCTCCCTTCGCCGCCCTGACCTGCGCGCGGCCATCGGCAACGACGACTGGACGACGCTCGGGCTGCGGCTCGGTGAGCTCGACGTCGTGCGGCGTGACGAGGAGCACCGGCTCGTCGGGCACCTCGGACCCGACATCCTCGGGGACGACTGGGACCCCGACCTGGTCGCCCGACGGATCAGCGAGCAGCCGGAGCAGGTCTCGGTCGCCGCGGCGCTGCTCGACCAGCGCGTCCTCGCCGGCGTGGGGACCTTCTGGGCGAGCGAGGGGCTCTTCGTCCAGCGGCTGCACCCGTGGCGTCCGGCAGCGGACCTGGGCGACGACGAGGTCACCGCCCTGCTCGCCCGCCTGCACGAGCTCATGCTGCGCGGCCGGGAGCACGCGGTCCAGTCGGCCACCGGCATCCTGCGCGCCGACCAGCGGGCGTGGGTGCACGGACGGTCGGGTCGCCCCTGTCGACGCTGCGGCCAGACCGTGCGGGTCGCCCCTCTCGGGCGCCAGGGGCCGGACCGGGTCTTCTTCTCCTGCCCGGGGTGCCAGGGAGGGGTGGGGCCGACGGACGACGGCCGACCGCAGGGGCCGCTCGGCTCCCGCCGACGGCCACGGCCCTGAGGCCGAGCCGATCAGGCCGCGGAGACGACGTCCTCGGACCGGTTGGCGACCGGCAGGGTCACCGGAGCCGAGGCGCGCTCGGCGCGGTCGGCCCGCTGGGCGATCTCGGTGAAGACAAGCGACATCGGCATCTCGAGGGCGGTGCAGATCGAGGCGAGCAGCTCCGAGCTCGCCTCCTTCTCCCCGCGCTCGATCTCGCTGAGGTAGCCGAGGGAGACGGAGGCCTTGGCGGAGATGTCGCGCAGGGTCCGGCCCTGGGCACGGCGCGCATCGCGCAGCACGTCCCCGAGCTCCTCACGCAGCAGCACCATCGCGCTCACCTCCTACTCGCATCTACTGGTTCCAACCGTACCCCGCCACCCCGACAACGGTCAGGGTGAGTCCCGCACAGCGAGGTCCAGTGCCGCCTCCACCGCCCCGGACCGCACGGCGTCCCGGTCCCCCGTCAACGCCAGGCGTCGCGTCCGTAATCCGTCGGGGGTCAGGCACGCCAGCCAGACCGTCCCGGCGGGATGTCCCTCGCTCGGCCCGGGGCCGGCGACCCCGGTCGTCGCGATGGCGACGTCGACGCCGAGGACGCGGGCGGCCCCCTTCGCCATCTGCGTCGCGACCTCCTCGTCGACCGTCCCGACCCGGGCGACCAGCTCGGGGTCGACGCCGAGGACCTCGATCTTGACCGCTGGGTCGTAGGCGACGACGGATCCGCGGAAGACCGCGGAGGCCCCGGGGACGTCGACGATCGTCGCCGCGAGCCGACCACCCGTCAGGGACTCGGCGGTGCCGAGGGACCACCCGACGGCGCGAAGGGAGGCCAGCAGCCCGGCGGCACCCGCCGGCGAGCCGTCAGCGGCCGCCACTGGCCCGACGGGCGCGCTTCATCCGGGCGCGATCGCTCGTGGTCCGCAGGGTCAGGGCCTTCATGACGTAGTCGATCGCAGTCGCGATCGTCACGACGAGCGCGGCGACGAGGATGAGCCAGGCGATCCCCCGCCACAGCCACTCGACGGGCAGGCTGCTCAGCGGGATGACGAAGAGCCCGATGGCCAGTGCCTGGAGGAAGGTCTTGACCTTGCCGCCACGGCTGGCCGGCATGACCCCGTGCCGGATGACCCAGAAGCGCAGGAGCGTGATGCCGAGCTCGCGGGCGATGATGACGACCGTGATCCACCAGGGGATCTCGCCGATCATCGACAGCGTGATGAGGCCGGCGCCCGTCAGTGCCTTGTCGGCGATCGGGTCGGCGACCTTGCCGAAGGTCGTCACCAGCCCCTTGGCCCGGGCCAGGTCACCGTCGATGCGGTCGGTGATGATCGCGACGGCGAAGACGCCCCAGGCCCACCAGCGCGTCGCCGGGTCCTCGCCGCCGTCACGCAGCACGAGCCAGACGAAGACGGGGACGAGCAGGATCCGCAGGACGGTCAGCGCATTGGGGAAGTTCCACGGGCTCGGCTCCGGGATCGGCATCGAGATGCCCTCCGGTGCCTCCGGGGTGGGATGGTCCTGGCTCACGCCAGGACCTCCGCGACGAGGTCGATGCCCTCGGTGCCGACCACCTCGGCAGCGACGAAGGCGCCGATCTCGACACCCTCGAGCGCACCGGTCAGCAGCGTGACGCCGTCGACGTCGGGGCCCTGGTGCGCGGCGCGGCCGCTCACCTCACCGCTCTCCTCGTCGACGTCCTCGACGAGCACCTCGACGACCTGGCCGATGCGCTCCTCGGCACGCTGCGCGGTGAGCTCCTCCACGAGCCGGGTGAGGCGGTCGACCCGCGTGGCGATGACATCGGGGTCGATCTTGTCTGTGAGCAGCTCGCCCTCGGTGCCGTCCTCGTCGGAGTACCCGAAGACCCCGACCACGTCGAGCCGCGCCCCGACGAGGAAGCGCTCGAGCTCGGCGACGTCCTCCTCGGTCTCCCCGGGGAACCCGACGATGACGTTGGAGCGGATGCCGGCCTCGGGCTGGCGCTCACGGATGCCCTCGATGAGGCCGAGGAAGGAGTCGGTGTCACCGAAGCGGCGCATCCGCCGCAGCAGCGGACCGGAGGCGTGCTGGAAGGAGATGTCGTACCACGGCACCACACCCTCGGTGCTCGCCATCGCCCGCAGCAGGCCGGGGCGGATCTCGGCGGGCTGCAGGTAGGACACCCGGACGCGCTCGATGCCCTCGATCGTGGTCAGCTCGGGCAGGACCTGCTCGAGGAGGTCGAGGTCGCCGAGGTCCTTGCCGTAGGACGTGGAGTTCTCGCTCACGAGGAAGAGCTCACGCACGCCCTGGGTGGCGAGCCACCTCCCTTCGGCCACGACGTCGCTCGGGCGGCGCGAGACGAAGGCGCCGCGGAAGGCCGGGATGGCGCAGAAGGCGCAGCGCCGGTCGCAGCCAGAGGCGATCTTCAGCGGCGCCCACGGCTTGTCGTCGAGACGGGCGCGCGGGAGGTCACCAGCGCCGTGACCCGGCACGGAGAGCTCGCTCGCGTCCCGCTCGACCGGGGAGATCGGCAGCAGCCTGCGGCGGTCGCCCGGGGTATGGGCCTCGGGGGCGTGCCCGTCGAGGACCGCTCGCAGGTGGCTGGACATGTCGGCATACGAGTCGAAGCCGAGGACCGCGTCGGCCTCGGGCAGCTCGTCCGCCAGCTCCTTGCCGTAGCGCTCGGCGAGGCAGCCGACCGCCACGACCTTCTGCGTGCGTCCGTGCTCACGCAGGTCGTTCGCCTCGAGGATCGCGTCGATCGAGTCCTTCTTGGCCTGCTCGATGAACCCGCACGTGTTGACGACGGCGACGTCGGCCTCGGCCGCGTCGTCGACGAGGGTCCAGCCCTCCGCCGACAGGCGCCCGGCGAGCTCCTCGGAGTCCACGTCGTTACGGGTACACCCCAGGGTGACGAGGGCGACGCTACGGGTGGGGACGGACATGCCCCCCACTCTAGGTGCTCGGTGCAGGGCGACGGACACCGTCAGCTGCGGGCCCGCATCACGGTGAGGGCGACCAGACGCGAGATGACCATCGCGACGTAGAGCACGCCGCTCAGCTGCTCGATGATCACTGCCGCTCTGGCGTGCGGTTTGACTGCGCCCACATCCGAGAGCCCGACACTGGTGAGGTTGGCTCCGGAGAAGTAGAGCAGCTCGAGGAAGGTCTTGCGGCCCTCGCCGGTGTGACCGGTGAAGGAGCCGGGCGCCAGAGTCTGGATTGCGACGAAGAGGTAGGCGAAGCCGAAGAGCAGCACGGTGAAGGCCGCCCCGACGGCGAAGAGCTCGTCCTTGGTCACCCAGGTGTCGGCGAACATGTACGAGACGAGGCCGTAGGCGACATAGAAGTAGAAGACCGCCAGGAGCGCGTGCGCGGTGAAGCCGACGACGTGGTCGGCAGGTTCGAGGACGGACCAGACCTCGAGGACGAAGGCGGGAAAGCCGATCAGCAGTGCGAGCCACGTCAGGGCCGGGGTGGAGCGCACGACCCAGATGCCGAAGGTCACCGCGAACAGCGACAACGACGTGATGACCACGCGTCCCCAGGGTTCGGACTCGACCCACGGCAGCAGGATGATCGCGAACAGCTGGATCGCGACGAGGACAGCGGATGGCTGCTTGCGCACCACTGCGGCCCAGTACCGGGCACCCGTCGGTCGGCTGTCGAGCTCGTACCAGGCCTTCGTCATGCGGCAACCCTAGACTCGCCCGTCGCCGACGGCCCGCTGATCCTGCCCCCGCTCCTGCGCCGGCCGGTCAGTGACGGTCGGTGAGGGACCAGGCGTCCTCGTCGTCGTCCTCGGTCCACTCCTCGACGACCTCGGTACCGATGGGGTCCGTCAGGTAGCGGTTGTGCGGCGCAGCCGGTGATCCCTCGCGCACGTCGATGACCGCGGTGTCCCCGGCGGCGGCCTCGGCCTCGGTGACGACGACGGCCTCGTCCTCGTCGTCGTGGGGGTCGCCCTCGTCCCCGGTGGACGCCGGCGGCTCCTCGCCGCGCATCAGGGCGAGGGTGGTCGGCAGGTCCTCGGGCGTGATGAGCACGTCGCGGGCCTTGGAGCCCTCGGACGGACCGACGACGCCGCGCGACTCGAGCAGGTCCATGAGGCGACCGGCCTTGGCGAAGCCGACGCGCAGCTTGCGCTGGAGCATGGAGGTCGAGCCGAACTGGCTCGTGACGACGAGCTCGGTCGCCTGGAGCAGCACGTCGAGGTCGTCGCCGATGTCCTCGTCGATCTGCTTCTTGGGCGTCTCGGGGGCGACGTCCTCGCGGTAGGTCGGCTTGAGCTGACCGGTCACGTGGCTGACGACGGCCTCGATCTCCGACTCGGTGACCCAGGCGCCCTGGACACGCATCGGCTTGGACTTGCCCATCGGCAGGAAGAGCGCGTCACCCTGGCCGAGCAGCTTCTCCGCGCCCGGCTGGTCGAGCACGACGCGCGAGTCGGCGAGCGACGAGGTGGCGAAGGCCATCCGTGAGGGGACGTTGGCCTTGATGAGGCCGGTGACGACGTCGACCGAGGGTCGCTGGGTCGCGAGCACGAGGTGGATGCCGGCCGCGCGCGCGAGCTGGGTGATGCGCACGATCGAGTCCTCGACGTCTCGCGGGGCGACCATCATCAGGTCGGCGAGCTCGTCGACGATGACCAGCAGGTAGGGGTAGGGCTGGATGACCCGCTCGCTGCCGGGGATCGGCTCGACCTTGCCGGCCCTGACGGCCTTGTTGTAGTCGTCGAGGTGCTTGTAGCCGAAGGTCGCGAGGTCGTCGTAGCGCATGTCCATCTCGCGCACGACCCACTGCAGGGCCTCCGCCGCCTTCTTGGCGTTGGTGATGATCGGCGTGATGAGGTGCGGGATGCCCTCGTAGGCCGTCAGCTCCACGCGCTTGGGGTCGACGAGCACCATCCGCACCTCGTCGGGCGTGGCCCGCATGAGGATCGAGGTGATCATCGAGTTGACGAAGGAGCTCTTGCCGGAGCCGGTGGCGCCGGCGACGAGGAGGTGCGGCATCTTCGCGAGGTTGGCGATGACGTAGCCGCCCTCCACGTCCTTGCCGACGCCCATGACCATCGGGTGCTCGTTGTTGCGGGCGACGTCGGACCGCAGCACGTCGCCGAGGCAGACCATCTCCTTGTCGGCATTGGGGATCTCGATGCCGATGGCGGACTTGCCCGGGATGGGGCTGAGGATGCGCACGTCGGCCGAGGCGACCGCGTACGCGATGTTCTTCGACAGCGCGGTGACCCGCTCGACCTTCACGCCCGGGCCGAGCTCGACGACGTACCGGGTGACGGTCGGGCCGCGGTGGAACCCGGTGACCTGCGCGTCGATGCCGAACTCGTCGAGGACGCTCGTCAGGGACTCGACGACCTTGTCGTTGGCCGCCGAGCGCTCCTTGTGGGGTGCGCCGGGCTTGAGGTGCTGGCTGTCAGGGAGCGTGTAGGTGACGTCGCCGGCCAGGGCCAGCTGCTCGACCCGCTGCGGCAGCTGGGTCGTGGGCGGCGGCTCCAGGGCCGGCTTGTCCGCACTCCTGATCGGCGCGACGACCGGGTTCTTGGTCGGCCGCTTCTCCCCCGGGCGGGGACCGTCGGTGGCCGCGGCATCCGCGGCCGGCTCGTCGACCGCGTCGACGGGCGCGGCGGCGCCCTTGCGCTTGCGTCCCTTCCCCGCGGGCTGGACCACCGCGGCCTGGTCGAAGGCGGTGTCGCCGTCGCGCTCGCCCAGGTTCTCGTCGTCGTCGAAGGTGCGCCGACGCCGGGCCCGCGCGACCGCGGCCTGGGGAGCGTCCCCCTTCGCCGCGACGTCGGCGCTGGTGACGTGCGAGGGGACCTCCCCGGTGAAGGCGGCCCGGACGTAGGCCAGGCGCTGCGGCACCTCGTGCAGGGGGGTGCCGGTGAGCAGGAGGAGGCTGAAGAGGCCGAGGAGGACCAGCAGGACGATGGCCGGCCACTCCGTGACCGCCGTGGTCAGGGGGTCCGCGGCGAGGAAGCCGACGATGCCGCCCGCGTCCCGCATGGGCCCGGCGCCGTCCGGCGGCTGCGGGATGTCCTTGGAGACGTGCGTCAGGCCGGAGACGGCGAAGAGCAGCCCCGCCGTGCCGAAGCCCAGGCGAGCGTCGGCCGCGGACTCGCCGGCCGAGCGCAGCAGGCGGACCCCGAGGAGCAGCAGGACGATCGGCAGCGCGTACGCCACCCGGCCGAAGGTGCCCGCGAAGACCGCGTGCACGACGTCACCGAAGGCGCCCGACAGGCCCCACCACTCGCGGACCGCGACGACCAGGGCCAGCGCGAGGGCCAGGAAGCCCCACCCGTCGCGCCGGTGCTCGGGCTCGATCTCGCCGGCACTCGTGCCGATCCGGCGCACGCCGGCGCCGGTGGCGTGGGCGACGCCCACCCACGTCCTGTGGACCGCGACCAGCGGCAGCGGGAGACCACCGCCGGACGCGGCCTTCTTGCGCGGGGCGGCGGTCTTCCCCTTCGCAGCGGACGTGCGACCCGACGGACGGGTGCTGCCCTTGGGGCGCGACGAGGCGCCCTTGGTGCTGCGCGAGGAGGTCGACGGACGAGTGGCCATGTTCCGCAGGTTAGGCGAAAGCCCCGCCCGACACACGCGTCACACGCGCAACAACGGCAACCTGTGGAGATCGGGGAGCGGCCCCGGCACCCGCCGAGTAGCGTCGCCGCCGTGGACGCACGCACCCTCATCGTCGCCCTCCTGGCGCTCGTCGGCGGCGTGGTCGGGTACCTCTGGCTGCGCACCGGGACGTACCGGCGGGAGGACGAAGGGGGTCCCCTCCCCCGACACCTGTGGGTCCTGCCGGTCGCCCCCTCCGTCGGGTGGGCGATCGCCCGCGGGCTCTCCGACCTGCCGTGGCCGGTGCTCGCGGCACCGCTCTCGCTGGCCCTCGCCGGCCTCGTCCTCGCCGCGGTGGACGCCGACGTCCACCGCCTGCCCAACGCGATCACCCTGCCCCTGGTCCCCGTGCAGGCCGTGCTGCTCACCCTCGCCTCCGCCGCGACCGGCGAGTGGGAGGCGTTGCAGCGGGCCGGGCTCGCGGCCCTGCTCGTCGGGGGCGGGACGCTCGCGCTCGCCTTCCTCCTCTTCGGCCGCTCGATCGGGATGGGCGACGCCAAGCTCATGGTCTCGATCGCGCCGACGCTCGCCTGGCTCGGCTGGACGCACCTCGTCGTGGGGGTCTGGGTGGGCTTCGTCATCGGTGGACTCGCCGCTCTCGCACTGCTGCTCGCGCGCCGGGCCGACCGGGGGACGCACCTCGCCTTCGGCCCCTACCTCGTCGCCGGAGCGGTCATCGCCGTCGCCCTCGGCTGACGTCCCAGGTGGCGAGACGCGCCTCGCCTCCTCTCGACACGGACCCACCGGTGTCCGATATAGTTATCCGCAAGGTCACGAGTACCAGCGACAAGCCCCGGCTAGCTGGTCGGCAACCCTCCTCCGCGGTGGGGTGCTCCGGGTGACGACCTGGCCGGCGATGCCATTGTCGCCCGGCAAGCGCGGACTCGTGGTCGACACCCGGGTCCCTGACGGACCAGGAGCATCCCCATGACCGTGTCCCACGTGCAGCAGACCTCGACCGACCTCCCCCGCCTCGTCTCCGAGTGCCTGACCTACCGCGACCGCGACGGCTCGACCGTCGAGTACGCGCACCTCGACCACGGGGCGACGACCCCGGCCTTCGAGGCCGTCGCGCAGGAGGTCGCCACCGCCGCGGTGACCTACTCGTCCGTTCACCGCGGTGCCGGCTTCGCCTCCCGGGTGACCAGCTCGCGCTACGAGCAGGCTCGCGAGAGCGTCGCCGACTTCGTGGGGGCGCGTGAGGACGACCAGGTCGTCTTCACCCGCAACACGACCGACTCCTTCAACCTGCTGGCCCGGGCGCTGCCGGCGGGCACGAAGGTCTTCGTCTTCGCCTCCGAGCACCACGCGGCGCTCCTCCCGTGGGGCGACGCACTGCGGCTGCCCGTGCCGCACAGCCGCGACGAGGCCGTCGAGCTCCTCGAGCAGGCCCTGCGCAACCACCCCGCCGAGCACCGCCTCGTCGTCGCCACGGGCGCGTCCAACGTCACGGGCGAGCACTGGCCGATCGAGCGCCTGGCCGCGGTCGCCCGCGAGCACGACGCCCGCTTCGCCCTCGACGCCGCCCAGGTCGCGCCGCACCGTCGGGTCGACATCGCTGCCCTCGGGATCGACTGGGTCGCCTTCTCCGGCCACAAGATCTACGCCCCCTTCGGCGCCGGGGTGCTCGTCGGCCGCAGCGACTGGCTCGACGCCGCCGACCCCTACCTCGCCGGTGGCGGCGCCACCGCCCGCGTCGGTCTCGACACGACCGAGTGGACCTGCGGTCCGGCCCGGCACGAGGCCGGCTCCCCCAACGTCCTCGGCGCGATCGCCCTGGCGAGGGCCTGCGAGATCATCGCCGAGCGCGAGCGGCCGATCATCGACCACGAGCAGGCCCTGCGCATCCGACTGCTGAGCGGTCTGGCCGGGATCGAGGGTGTGCGCGTCCACACGCTCTTCGGCGGTGGAGAGGGCGCCCCCGTCGCGGCGATCACGGTCGACGGCCACGACAGCAGCGAGGTCGCGCGCATCCTCGGCGACGACCACGGCATCGGTGTGCGCGACGGCAAGTTCTGCGCGCACCTGCTCGTCGACGACCTGCTCTTCGAGCACGAGCAGGACACCGCGGTGCGGATCAGCGCGGGCCTCGGCACCACCCCGGCCCACATCGACCGGCTCCTCGGCGCCCTTCGCGCCCTCTGACCCTCCTCGGGTGAGGTCGAAGGGGGGACCCGGCAGTCCCCCTTCGCTCAGCAAGAGAAACCTCGCCTTCGCAAGAGTCTCAAACTCTTGCGAAGGCGAGGTTTATCGGGTCACCCGAGAATCCTGGGACGCCCGGGGCACCGTCTCCTAGGCCTCCACGACCACCGGGATGATCATCGGGCGGCGACGGATCTTGCCGCCGACCCAGCCACCGACGGCACGGCGCACGACCTGCTGCAGCTGGTGGGTGTCGGTCGTGCCCTTCCTGGTCGCCTCGTCGAGCGCGGCGATGATCTTGGGCTTGACCTGGGTGAAGATCTCGTCGTCCTCGGCGAAGCCGCGGGCGGTGATCTCGGGGCCGGCGATGACCTTGCCGGTCGAGGAGTCGACGACGACCATGACCGAGATGAACCCCTCGTCGCGCAGGATGCGGCGGTCCTTGAGCAGCTCCTCGGTGGTGCCGCCGACGCTCGAGCCGTCGACGTAGACGTACCCGCAGGGCACGGCGCCGGCGATGCGGGCGCGGCCGTCGACGAGGTCGATGACGACACCGTCCTCGGCGAGCACGACGTGGTCGGGGTCGACCCCGGTCTGGATCGCCAGCTCGGCGTTGGCCACGAGGTGGCGCCACTCGCCGTGGACCGGCATGACATTGCGCGGCTTGACGATGTTGTAGCAGTAGAGCAGCTCGCCGGCGCTCGCGTGACCGGACACGTGCACCTTGGCGTTGCCCTTGTGCACGACGTCGGCACCCAGGCGCATGAGGCCGTTGATGACGCGGTACACGGCGTTCTCGTTGCCGGGGATGAGGCTCGAGGCGAGCAGCACGGTGTCCCCGTCGCCCACGTCGATGCGGTGGTCGCGGTTGGCCATGCGCGACAGGGCCGCCATCGGCTCGCCCTGGCTGCCCGTGCAGATCAGCACGACCTCGTTGTCCGGGTAGTTGTCGAGCTTCTTGACGTCGACGAGCACGCGGTCGGGCACGTGCAGGTACCCCAGGTCCGCAGCGATGCCCATGTTGCGCACCATCGAGCGACCGACCATCGCGACCTTGCGGCCGTTGCGCTCGGCGGCGTCGAGCACCTGCTGGACGCGGTGCACGTGGCTGGAGAAGCAGGCGACGATGATCCGGCGCTGCGCCTTGTGGAAGACGGTGTCGATCGCGGGACCGATCTCGCGCTCGGGCGTGGTGAAGCCCGGCACCTCGGCGTTGGTCGAGTCGGTCATGAAGAGGTCGACGCCCTCCTCACCGACGCGGGCGAAGGCCCGCAGGTCCGTGAGGCGACGGTCCAGCGGCAGCTGGTCCATCTTGAAGTCACCGGTGTGCAGGACCGTGCCTCCCCCGGTGCGCACGAAGACCGCGAGCGCGTCGGGGATCGAGTGGTTGACGGCGATGAACTCGCAGTCGAAGACGCCGAAGGACTCGCGCCCGCCCTCCTTGACCCCGAGGGTCCAAGGCTTGATCCGGTGCTCCTTGAGCTTGGCCTCGACAAGGGCCAGCGTGAGCGTCGAGCCGACGAGCGGGATGTCGGGCTTGTGCTTGAGCAGGTAGGGCACGGCGCCGATGTGGTCCTCGTGGCCGTGCGTGAGGACGATGGCCTGCACGTCGTCGAGCCGGTCGAGGATGTACTCGAAGTCCGGGAGGATCAGGTCGACGCCCGGCTGGTGGTCCTCGGGGAAGAGGACGCCGCAGTCGATGACGAGCAGCTGGCCCTCGTGCTCGATGACCGCCATGTTGCGTCCGACCTCACCGAGGCCGCCGAGCGGGATGATGCGCAGCGCGCCCGGGGCGAGGGCGGGCGGCAGCAGCAGGTCGGGGTGCGGGTGGCTCATGCTGCCCCGATCCCGGAGGCGGCCAGACCCTTGCGCAGGATGTCGAGGTGCTCGTCCGGCCCCTCGACGTAGGGCAGGCGCACGCTCGCGTGCTCGATGACGCCGAGCTCGACGAGGGCGGCCTTGGCCATGATCGCGCCCTGCGAGGTGGACATGATCGCGTTGGTCACGGGGATGAGGCGGTGGTGGATCGCGCGGGCGGCGGCGAGGTCACCGGCGTCGACGGCCTCGACCATCGCCCGGTACTCGCGCCCGGCGACGTGGCCGACGACGGAGACGACGCCGTGGGCGCCCTGGGCGAGGTGCGCGAGGTTGACCTCGTCGGCACCGGAGAACCACAGCAGGTCGGTCGCGGCCATGACCTCGGAGGAGGCCCAGAGGTCGCCCTTGGCGTCCTTGACGGCAAGGATCCGCTCGTGGTCGGCGAGCGCGATGAGCGTGTCCACGGCGAAGGGGGTCGCGGTGCGCCCCGGGATGTCGTACAGCATGATCGGCAGCTGCGCCGCGTCGGCGATCGCGCGGGTGTGGGAGAGCAGGCCCGCCTGCGTCGGCTTGTTGTAGTACGGCGAGACGACCAGCAGGGCGTCGGCGCCGGCGCGGGTCGCGGCCTGCGACATCTCGATGGCGTGCGCCGTGTTGTTGGAGCCGACACCGGCGGTCACGGCCAACCGGTCACCGGCGGCCTCCTTGACGGTCTCGACCATCGCGATGCTCTCGGCGGAGCTGAGGGTCGGCGACTCGCCGGTCGTGCCGTTGACGACGACACCGTCGTGTCCGGTGGCGACGAGGTGCTCGACGAGGTCGGTGACACCCTTCGTGTCCACCGCGCCGTCTGGGGTCATCGGGGTCACCATCGCGGTGATCACCCGGCCGAAGGGGGAAGTCGTCATGCGTCTCAGGGTAGCCGTCGGTGGGGACGTCTATCGTGGCGCCATGCGCCAGTACCTCGACCTCCTCGAGCACGTCCGCGACCACGGGGTCGACAAGTCCGACCGCACCGGCACGGGGACCCGCAGCGTCTTCGGCCACCAGATGCGCTTCGACCTGGCCGCGGGCTTCCCGGTGCTCACGACCAAGAAGCTGCACCTGCGCTCGATCATCGGCGAGCTGCTGTGGTTCCTGCGGGGCGACACCAACGTGCGCTGGCTGCAGGAGCGCGGCATCAGCATCTGGGACGAGTGGGCCGACGAGCAGGGCGACCTCGGTCCCGTCTACGGGCACCAGTGGCGCTCGTGGCCCGCACCCGACGGCTCGAGCATCGACCAGATCGCCGGGGTCATCGAGGGCCTGCGCACCAACCCCGACAGCCGGCGGCACATCGTGTCCGCGTGGAACGTCACCGAGGTCGGGGACATGGCGCTGCCGCCCTGCCACACGATGTTCCAGTTCTACGTCACGCCGGCGAGCGAAGGGGGCAGGCCCACCTTGTCCTGCCAGCTCTACCAGCGCAGCGCCGACGTCTTCCTCGGTGTCCCGTTCAACATCGCCTCGTACGCGCTGCTGACGATGATGGTCGCCCAGCAGGTCGACATGGAGCCGGGTGAGTTCGTGCACACCCTCGGTGACGCGCACCTCTACCTCAACCACCTCGAGCAGGCCGACCTGCAGCTGACCCGCTCCCCCGGCCCGCTGCCGAGGATGGAGATCGCCCACCGCGACTCGATCGACGCCTACGAGATCGAGGACTTCACCCTCGTCGGCTACGAGGCCGCCCCGAGCATCAAGGCACCGATCGCCGTATGAGCCGGCCCCGCCCCGTCCCCGAGGACCTGCGTGGCCGCGTGCCGCTCGTCGCCGCCTCGTACGCGGTGATGACCCGCGAGGGCGCCTCCGGCACCGAGGTGCTGCTGCAGCTGCGCCGGGGCACCGGCTTCATGGACGGCTGGTGGGCGTGCGGCGCCGCCGGCCACGTCGAGGACGTCGCACCGCCCAGCGAGGCGCTCGCCCGCGAGGTCGACGAGGAGCTCGGCGTGCGGGTCGTCACGGCGTCGCCGCTCACCACCGTGCAGCGCTCGACGCTGGCGGGACGTCTCGAGCAGCGCGCCGACTTCTTCTTCCACGTCACCGACTGGGTCGGCGAGCCGACGTTGCGGGAGCCGGACAAGGCGGCGGACCTGCGGTGGTGGCCCCTGGCCGGGCTGCCGGCGCGGGTCGTGCCGCACGAGCGGGTCGTGCTGGAGGGGCTGCGTGACGGGGGGCTGCCCCCCTTCGTCGAGCTGGGCCACGACCAACGGCTCGTCCTCGTCGCCGCGCTCGGCGCCAACCGTGCCATCGGCGTCGACGGCGGCATGCCGTGGCACCTGCCCGAGGACCTCGCGCACTTCAAGGCCCTGACCATGGGCGGGGTGATGATCATGGGCCGGCGCACCTGGGACTCCATCGGGCGCGCGCTGCCCGGGCGCACGACGATCGTCGTCACCTCCGACCCCGCCTGGTCGGCCCCCGGCGCCGTCGTCGTCCACTCGCTCGCCGAGGCCCTCGTCGCGGGCGGCCCCGGAGAGGTCTTCGTCGTCGGGGGCGGCGAGATCTACCGCCAGACCATCGCCCTGGCCTCGCGGCTGGAGCTGACCGAGATCGACGCCGCGCCCGACGCCGAGGTCTTCTTCCCCGAGGTCGACCCCACGGCGTGGCACGAGGCGCGGCGCGAGGCGCGAGAGGGCTTCGACTTCGTGACCTACGAACGGAACCCCCTATCAACCGCAGAGGTTGTTTCCCGTTCAGATCAACCTTAGGGGTTGATTTGGCGATGGATTCACCTATGGTGTTGACATGAGCACCGTGGCCACCCTCATCGGAGACGTCGTCGGATCCCGGACCACCCCCGACCGTCACGCCCTGCACGACGCCCTCGAGACCGCCCTCGAGACCGTCAACACGACGACCTCGCCCGTCCAGCCGCTGCGGATCACCGTCGGCGACGAGTTCCAAGGTGCCTGGACGCGCCGCGGCGAGGCGGTCCACGCGGCCCTGGTGCTGCGCCTGGCGCTCCTGCCCGCCGTCGACACCCGCTACGGCCTCGGGTTCGGCGAGGTGACCGCACTCAGCGACGACGGCGCCGTCCAGGACGGTCCCGGCTGGTGGCTGGCGCGCGAGGCGATCACCCGCGCCAAGGACGACGAGGAGCGTACCCGCGCCGACGGCCGGGTCGTGCGCACGCGCTGGTGCGAGGACTCCCCCACGGGCCTGGCCATCGACGCCGCCGTGCGCCACCGAGACCTGCTCCTCGCCGCGCTCGACGACCGCTCGGTCCGCCTGCTGCGCGGGCTGCTCGCCGGGCGCACCCAGCGCCAGCTCGCGGCCGACGAGGACATCTCCGCGGCTGCCGTCAGCAAGCGCGTCCACGTCGACGCCCTCGACCAGCTCATCCGCCTCGACGCCGACCTGGAGGTCCTCCCGTGAGCGTGCTCGCCGCCCTGCTCGTCGCCGTCGGCGCCGCTGACCTGCTGCGCAGCCTCGGCCCCCAACCCTCCGACGCCGGCCGCGAGACGCGTGGCGTCCCGGCCGCCGGCCTGCTCGTCCTCGTCGTCGTCGCGGCCGCCGCCGGCCTGCTCACGACCTGGGGCGGGGTCGTCCTCACCGCCCTGGCCGTCGTGGGCCTCGTCGCCTGGCTCGTCTGCGCGGAGCGGGCCGACCGCGGGAGCGGTCACGCCCGGGCCCTCGCGGTCTTCGCCCTCGCCGTGCTCGCGCAGCTCCTCGGGTCGGGGTGGGCGCCGCCGGTCGGCGGGTGGTTCGCCGACTGGCTCGCGTGGAGCCACCTGCCCTGGCAGCCCGATCCCGACCGGGCGCTCCTGCTCGCCGGCCTGGCCCTCGTCCAGCTCGCCACGGGCAACCGCCTGGTGCGCCTCGTGCTCGTCACCACGGGCGCCCTGCCGGCCCGACCGCTCCCGGGACGCAGCGACGGCGAGCTGCGCGGCGGGCGGCTGCTCGGCCCGCTCGAGCGGCTCTTCATCCTCGGCCTCGGCCTCGCCGGCGAGCTGACCGCGGCCGGGCTGGTCATCGCCGCCAAGGGCCTCATCCGCTGGCCCGAGCTGCGCTCGCACGCCGACGACGACACCTCGCCCGGAGCCCTCGGGATCGACAAGGTGACGGAGTACTTCCTCGTCGGCAGCTTCGTCAGCTGGCTGGTCGCGATGACCGCCCTCGTGCTCGCCTCCTGACGACCGGCGCGTCAGCCCGGCACGTCGATCCACGCGAGCGCCGGCTCGACGAGACTGCCCAGCCAGACGCGGCCGTCCTGCTCCCGCACGCCGGTGGCCATGTGCCAGTCGGTGGCGTCCGCCGACAGGTCGTGCACGAGCACGCCGGAGTCGTCGTGGGCCGTGACCCGGACGGTGCGGCGCGGGCTCGGCTTGAGCGCGTCCGGCAGCCGCAGCGCCAGGTCGCGCACCCGCTGCGGGCCGCGCTGGAGCAGGCCGAGGACCGGGTCCGGCGGGGAGGCGATCGCCGACCAGACGAGGCCGTCGGAGCCACGGGAGATGTTGTCGGGATACCCCGGCAGCCCGTCGACGAAGACCTGCTCCGCGGGAGGCGCGGCGGCACTCCCTTCGTCCCCCACGACGTGACCCGCCGCCGGCCGGCCAGCGTCCAGCCCGACCCGACGGATCCGCCCGAGCGCGCACTCGGCGACGAGGACGGCGCTCTCGTCCGCGAGCAGCGCGACGCCGTTGGCGAAGGCCAGCCCGTCGAGGACGGTCTCGACGCTGCCGTCGACGTCGCGGCGCAGCAGGCGACCGCTGCGGGTGTGGTCGACGAGGTCGGACTTCCACTCGTCGATGCCCCACCGACGCGAGGAGTCGCTGAACCAGACCGTGCCGTCCGCGGCGACCGCCGCGTTGTTGGTGAAGGCCAGACGCGTCCCGTCGACGTGCGTCACGAGCTCGTCGATCCCCAGGTCGCCGTCGACGTCGACGGCGAGCAGGCCGCGGCGTGCGTCGCACACGAGGAGGCGGCCGTCCGGCAGCCACTCCAGTCCGAGCGGTCGGCCGCCGGTCTCGACGACCCGCTCGCTGCGACGGCCGTCCGGGGTGATGACGATCACCGCCCCGTCGGCGGTGCCCGTCCACACCCGCCCGTCCGGCCCGAGGAGGACGTCCTCGGCTCCGGCGCCGGGCACCGGCACCGTGGTGATCTCGACGGTCGTGGGCTCGTGGTGGTCCATGACCCCACCCTAGGGACGACGGGCGGAGGAAGGGAGGGCCAGCGTGCCCTCCCTTCGCCGCTTCGTATGCTGGCGACGTGCCCATCACCAGCGAGACCACCGATGCCGTCACGGTCCTGACGATCGACCGCACCCATCGCCGCAACGCCCTCGACCTGACGACGCTCGAGGAGCTGCACGCAGCAGTCGTCGCAGCCGTCGGGTCCGGTTGTCGCGCGCTCGTGCTCGCCGGTGCCGAGGGGCACTTCTGCGCGGGCGCCGATCTCACCGAGCTCGAGGACGTGTCCTTCACCGAGCGGCTCGCCGAGGTCCTCCAGCACCTCGCCGGCGTCCCGATCACGACCGTCGCCGCGATCTCCGGCTCGTGCATGGGCCTGGGCATGCAGCTGGCCGTCGCCTGCGACCTGCGCGTCGTCGACACCCCGGCCCGCTTCGCCGTGCCGGTCGCCAAGCTCGGCCTCATGGTGGACAAGTGGACGCTCGACCGGGTCGCGCGCTGCTGGGGCGAGGGCGCCGCCCGCCACATGGTGCTCACCGCCGCCGTCCTCACCGAGGACGACGCGTGGCGGCTCGGCTTCGCCCAGGTCCGCGGCGGCCTCGACACCGCGGTCGACCTCGCCCGCTCCGCCGTGCCGCTCGCACCCCTGTCGCAGGCCGGGTCCAAGCTCGGGATGGGCACCGCCCCCGGCCCCGACGGCGACTACTCCGCCGCCTTCGCCCGCGCCTGGGCGAGCGAGGACCTCGTCGAGGGCCAGCGTGCCTTCGGCGAGCGCCGCACCCCCACGTTCGTCGGCCGCTGATGACCACCGCCGACGCCAGCGTCCGCAGCGCCACGGTCAACGACGCACCTGCCGTCGGGCAGACCCAGGCGCTCGTGTGGCAGGAGGCCTACGACGGCATCGTGCCGCCGCAGGTGCACGCCGCCTTCGACCCCCAGTCCTTCGCCACCGCCTGGCGCGACTCCCTGCGCACGCCGCCCCAGGGGGTGCACCGCCTCCTCGTCGCCTGCGCCGGCGAGCAGGTCGTCGGCTTCGTCGCGATCGGTCCGAGCCAGGACCCCGACGCCGGGCAGGCGACCGGTGAGGTCACGGCCCTCGGCGTGCACCCCATGCACCGCCGGCAGGGCCACGGGTCGCGACTCGTCAACGCCGCTGTCGACATCCTGCGCGAGGCGGGCGCCGAGCACGTCGCCGCCTGGTGCCTCGTCGAGCACGAGGGGCTGCGCGCCTTCCTCACCGGCTCCGGGCTCGAGCCGGACGGCGCCTACCGCGACCGGGTCGTCTCCCCCGACGGTGCCACCGCACGCGAGGTGCGCCTCACCGCGGCGGTGGCGGCCCCCCCTTCGCCCTCGTGAGCGAAGCCGTGCGTGAGGTCGCCAAGGCCCGCAAGCAGGGGCTCTCGATCGGCATCGCGAGCGGGACGTACGGCATCAGCTTCGGCGCCCTGTCGATCGCTGCCGGGCTCGACCTGTGGCAGACGATGGCGTTGTCGCTGCTGCTCTTCACCGGGGGCTCGCAGTTCGCCCTCGTCGGGATCATCGGCTCCGGCGGCAACCCCGTGACGGCCGTCGCGACCTCGACCCTGCTCGGGATCCGCAACGGCCTCTACGGCCTGCAGCTCGCCCGGATCCTGCGACTGACCGGGTGGCGCCGGGTCACCGCCGCGCAGCTGACGATCGACGAGTCGACGGCGATCTCGCTGGCACAGAGCACACCCGAGGGGCGCCGGGCCGGGTTCTGGGCCGGCGGCACCGGGGTCTTCGTCTTCTGGAACCTCTCGACGCTGCTCGGCGCGCTCCTCGGCAACGCCCTCGGCGACCCCCGGGTGTGGGGTCTCGACGCGGCGGCGGCAGCGGCCTTCGTCGCCCTCATCTGGCCCCGGCTGCAGGACCGCACCGGTCGGGTGACCGCGGCGCTCGCCGCCGCGATCGCCCTCGTCATGCTCGTGCCCACGCCTGCCGGCGTACCGGTCCTGCTCGCCGCGATCGCCGCCGTCGTCGTGGGCCTCCTCGACCGCACGCCGAGCACGGCGCGCGACATCGAGCAGCCCGAGGGGGACCTGCTGTGAGCACGACCGCCCTGTGGGTCACCGTCCTCGCCGCGTGCGCGCTCGGCTTCGCGGCGAAGTACGCCGGCTACCTGGTGCCGGAGTCCCTCGTCGACGGACCGAGGCGCTCGCGGATCATCGGCCTGCTGCCGGTCGCGCTGCTCGCCGGGCTGCTCGTCACCCAGAGCGTCGGCGGTGGCGACGGGATCGTCCTCGACGCCCGGCTGGCCGCCGTCGCGCTGGCCGTCGTGCTGATGTGGCTGCGGGCGAACTTCGTCGTCGTCATCTTCGGCGCGGCCGCCCTGGCCGCAGGCCTGCGCGCACTCGGCTGGGGCTGACGGACCCGACCCCGGGTCTCACAGGCCCAGGACGTGCTCCAGGCCGACCGTGACGCCGGGGTGCTTCGCGACCTCACGCACACCGGTGAGGACACCGGGCATGAAGGAGACCCGGTCGAAGGAGTCGTGGCGGATCGTCAGCATCTCGCCCTCGTTGCCGAGGAGGACCTCTTGGTGGGCGACGAGGCCGCGCAGGCGGACCGCATGCACCGGGACGCCCTCGACGCGCGCACCGCGGGCGCCGTCCGGGTCCTCCGTCGTCGCATCCGGGACCTCGCCGAGCCCCGCCTCGGTGCGCGCCTGCGCGATGAGCTCGGCGGTACGGGTGGCGGTGCCGCTCGGGGCGTCGACCTTGCGCGGGTGGTGCAGCTCGACGACCTCGACGGACTCGTAGAAGCGCGCGGCCTGCTTGGCGAACTGCATCATCAGGACGGCACCGATCGCGAAGTTGGGGGCGATGAGCACGCCCACTCCCCCCTTCGCCTCGACCTCGGTCCGCAGGGCGGCGGCGCGCTCGTCGGTCCACCCGGAGGTCCCGACGACGACGTGGACGCCGCGCTCGACGCAGTGGCGGACATTGCGCTCGCTCGCGGACAGGACGGTGAAGTCGATGGCGACGTCGGCGCCGCCGAGGTCACCCAGGTCGTCCCCGTCGTCGAAGCGGGCGACGAGCTCGAGGTCGTCCGCCCCCTCGACCGCCTCGCACGCCGTCGCACCCATGCGCCCCGCGGCGCCGATCACTGCCACCTTCGTCGTCATGGGCACAGCCTACGAAGGGGATCCGCACGCGACGCCACCGGCGGGTTGTTCACCTTCTGTTCATGTCGGTGCTATGGTCCGACATGAACACAAAGTGAACAGGAGGTGTCCGTCATGACCGTTACCCATCTCGAGCAGGCCGATCCGAAGAAGGCCGAGACCACTCGCCCCACCCCGAGGCTGACCTGCACCTGGGTCGCCGTGCGCGGAGAGGACGGCGAGACCCGCATGGAGATGCGCTGGCTCGACGAGACCCGTCGCACCGCACGTCACGCTGCCTGAACGAGCCACCGCTCCCCCAGCCAGGAAGCCCCGCCACCACGTCGCTGGTCGCGGGGCTTCCTCTTGTCCCCACGCACGACGAAGGGGGCCGACCCTCCCGTGGGAGAGCCGGCCCCCTTCAGGGACCCTGGGGTCAGTCGTCCTGAGCGGCACCGGACTCGTCGGAGCCTGACCCGGACACGGACGCGGGGCCCGACTCGCTGGCCTCGTCGTCACCGCGGCGGCGACGACGGCGACCGCCGTCGCGACCACCCTCACGGCGACCGCCACGACCACCCTCGTCGTCACCGCCGGAGGCCATCTCGGCCTCCTGCTCGGGGGTGAGGACGGCGGCGAGGCTGAGCTTGCCGCGCGGGTCGATCTCCTTGAGCTCGACCTGGACCTTCTGGCCGATGCCGAGGATGTCCTCGACCGCGTCGATCCGCTTGCCGCCGACGAGCTTGCGCACCTCGGAGATGTGCAGCAGGCCGTCCTTGCCCGGCAGGAGCGAGACGAAGGCACCGAAGGTCGTCGTCTTGACGACGGTGCCGAGGAAGCGCTCACCGACCTCGGGCATCTGCGGGTTGGCGATCGCGTTGATCGCGTTGCGCGCGGCGTCCGCGGACGGGCCGTCGACCGCACCGATGAAGACGGTGCCGTCGTCCTCGATGCTGATGTCGGCGCCGGTGTCGTCCTGGATCTGGTTGATCATCTTGCCCTTCGGGCCGATGACCTCACCGATCTTGTCGACGGGGACCTGGACGGTGATGATGCGCGGCGCGGTCGGCGCCATCTCGTCCGGGGTGTCGATGGCCTCGTTCATGACGTCGAGGATGTGCAGACGCGCGTCGCGGGCCTGGGTGAGCGCGCCACCGAGCACGGAGGCGGGGATGCCGTCGAGCTTGGTGTCGAGCTGGATGGCCGTGACGAACTCACGGGTACCGGCGACCTTGAAGTCCATGTCGCCGAAGGCGTCCTCGGCGCCGAGGATGTCGGTCAGCGCCGCGTACTGCGTCTGGCCGTCGACCTCGTCGGAGACCAGGCCCATGGCGATGCCGGCGACCGGCGCGCGCAGCGGCACACCGGCGTTGAGCAGCGACAGGGTGGAGGCGCAGACGGAGCCCATCGAGGTCGAGCCGTTGGAGCTCAGCGCCTCGGAGACCTGACGGATCGCGTAGGGGAACTCCTCGCGGGGCGGCAGCACCGGCATGAGCGCACGCTCGGCGAGCGCTCCGTGGCCGATCTCGCGGCGCTTCGGGCTGCCGACCCGGCCGGTCTCACCGGTCGAGTAGGGCGGGAAGTTGTAGTTGTGCATGTAGCGCTTCTTGGTGACCGGGCTCAGTGAGTCGATCTGCTGCTCCATCTTGAGCATGTTGAGCGTGGTGACACCCATGATCTGGGTCTCGCCGCGCTCGAAGAGCGCCGAGCCGTGGACGCGCGGCAGCACCTCGACCTCCGCGCCGAGGGCGCGGATGTCGGCGAGGCCACGGCCGTCGATGCGGACCTTGTCGCGCAGGATGCGCTGGCGGACCTGCGCCTTCTGCACGGAGCGGTAGGCGGCGGACAGCTCCTTGTCCCGACCGAAGAACTCGCCGGGAGCCTCCTCGGTGCCCGCGAGGGAGGCCTTCATGGCGTCCTTGATCTCGTCGAGCCGGTCCTCGCGCTCGACCTTGCCGGCGATCGTCAGCGCGGTCGCGAGGTCCGCGGAGGTCGCAGCCTCGACGGCGGCGTAGGCGTCGTCCTGGTAGTCGAGGAAGATCGGGAAGTCCTCGACCGGCTTCGCGGCCTTGGCAGCGAGGTCGGCCTGGGCGTCGCACAGGACCTTGATGAACTGCTTGGAGGCCTCGAGGCCCTCGGCCACGACCTCCTCGGTCGGGGCGGTCTTGCCCTCGTTCTTCACGAGGTTCCACGTGGACTCGGTGGACTCGGCCTCGACCATCATGATCGCGACGTCGTCACCCGCGATGCGGCCGGCGACGACCATGTCGAAGGTCGAGCGCTCGATGTCGCTGAAGTTCGGGAAGGCGACCCACTGGCCGTCGATGAGCGAGACGCGCACCGCACCGATCGGGCCCGAGAAGGGCAGACCGGAGATCTGGGTGGACGCGGATGCCGCGTTGATCGCGAGCACGTCGTACTGGTGGTCCGGGTGGACGGACAGGACGGAGATGACGACCTGGACCTCGTTGCGCAGACCCTTCTTGAAGGTGGGGCGCAGCGGGCGGTCGATCAGACGGCAGGTGAGGATGGCGTCCGTGCCGGGACGACCCTCACGGCGGAAGAAGCTGCCCGGGATGCGACCCGCGGCGTACATGCGCTCCTCGACGTCCACCGTCAGGGGGAAGAAGTCGAAGTGGTCCTTCGGGGTCTTGCCGGCCGTCGTGGTCGACAGGAGCATGGTCTCGCCGTCGAGGTAGGCGACGACGGCACCGCCGGCCTGCTTGGCGAGGCGCCCGGTCTCGAACCGGACCGTGCGGGTGCCGAACTGGCCGTTGTCGATCGTGGCCTCGGCGAACTGGATCTCAGGACCCTCCATCGGGTCCTCCTTTTCTCTCTGCTACCGGGTGCATCGTCGTTGTGCCCCGGTCATGTCTTCGGTGGTGACGGTCTTCAGTTGTCGCATCTTCAGTTGTGGTTCCTCCGGGGTTCACACTGTCCCCGGATACGCGAAGAAGCGGCCCCCAGTCTCGGGAACCGCTCTCCACGACATACTTATCGGCGCAGGCCGAGGCGCTTGATCAGCGCACGGTAGCGCTCGATGTCGGTGCTCTCCAGGTAACGCAGGAGGCGGCGACGCTTGCCCACGAGGAGCAGCAGACCACGACGGCTGTGGTGGTCGTGCTTGTGCTCGCGCGAGTGCTCGGTGAGGTCCTTGATGCGCTGCGTGAGCATCGCGACCTGGACCTCGGGGGAACCGGTGTCACCTTCGACGGTGGCGTACTCGGTCATGATCTGCTTCTTGACTTCAGCGGTCAGCGGCATGCGGTGACACTGCTCCATTCCTGGGTTGTTGCGCGGCGCGCCCGGGCTGGTTCACCGGGGCTCTTGGATCCGCGGCCGATCTAACGGCAACCCGTGCAGATTACCAGTGCGTCGCCCACGCCCCCTAATCCGCGGGGGGCCCCTCGTCCGCGACGGAGCGGACCGTGATGCGGCGGGGGCCGGTCACCTCGACCTCGACCACCCAGGACGGCTCGCCCGACAGCCTCTCGACGAGCTCCGGGGGGACGAGCGCGGTGTACTCGTCGCCCGCGGCGTCGGTCATGAGGTGGGCCACCTCCCCGACCGGCTCGGTGCGCTCGACGCTCACGGGCACGGTGCACCACCCCGGCGCGGGCCCCTCCTCGGGACGCGAGCCCGGGGCGCACCACACGAGCGAGCGGTTCTCCATCGCCTGCACCATCTCGACTCCTTGCTCCGGGCCGCGGTCTCAGGCCGCGTCGCGTCCAGCCAACCATGTCGCGAGCGAGTGCGCGATGGGCATCCCGGTCGGCTCCTCGAAGCAGCTGTACGCGGGCGACGGGTTGACCTCGAAGCACCACCACCTCCCGTCCTCGTCGTGCAGCAGGTCGACCCCCGCGAAGGGCAGCTCGAGCTCCTCGGCGAGCCGCACGCAGCGTCGCGCCAGGTCGTCGGGCAGCTCCACGGGCGTCATCGCGGTCCCCCCGCCCCCCTCCGGGTAGCGGTAGTCGAGCGTCTCCGAGTCGACGGCACAGGCATGCACGGTGTCACCGACGACGTGCACCCGCACGTTGGTCCCGGTGAGCAGCCGCTGGAACTGGGTCGGCAGGTGCCGGACCCGCTCGAGGTCGTCCAGGCGCTCCCCCGCCAGCTCGTGCACGACGGACCGCACGCCGCTCACCGACTTGTAGACCACCCGCCCGTGTCGTCGCAGGAAGCGCCGCGCCTCCTCCGGGTCGCTCGTGACCAGCGTCTCCGGCACGTCGAACCCCAGCGCGCGGATCAGCGCAGCCTGGTACGGCTTCGAGGTGTTGCTCGACATCGCACGCGGGCGGTTGGCGACACGCAGCGGAGCGACATCCGCCCACGCGGTCATCGCCGCGAGGGCCGCCTCCTGCCGACGGTCGCGAAGGGGGTCGGGGACCAGACCGGCGACGTCCGGCCCGCTGAGCCGGAGGTAGAGGCCGGTGGCGCGCGAGAGGTCCACGCGCGCGCCGTGCCGACCGCACCAGGCACCGACGACCCCGCCGCGCACCTCGACCTCGAGCTGCCAGGCGTGCGCCTCCTCCTCGGCGAGCAGGAGCACCTCCATCCCCTCCCGGGAGGCCCGGTCGAGCAGGAGGCTCACGGGTGGCTCGCTGGGGCTGCCGACGACGATGATCATGCGACGCGCCTGCCCGCGTGCTCCGCGGCGCGCCCCTCGAGGTGTCGGGCCAGCATCTGCAGACCGGCCGGTGCCGTCGTCGCGGGCACCGGGTCCACCCCGAGGACCTCCGGCCCCCCGGGGCGCGGCCCGGGCACCGACAGCAGCACGCTCGCGACCTCGAGGTCGAGGGAGCGCACGAGGGCGCGAAGGGGACCGACCAGGCCGGCTGGCGCGTCGACGACGTCCCCGCAGACGAGGACCTGCCGGCGCCCGGGCGGGATCTCGGAGCTGCCGACCATCGGCTCGGCGAGCACCGGCCGCCCTGGCCCGCGGCCGGGGGCGTCCACGTGGCGCGGGATCCCCCCTTCGACCCAGGGGCGGCGCTGCCCGCCCGGCCAGCGTTCCCCGGGGACCCGGGCCGCGTCGGCGGCGAGGAGGAGGTCCGGGGTCGCCAGCCCGACCGCGGCACAGGCGGGCGCCAGCCGCAGGAGGTCCGGCGCCGTGCCGCACAGGGCCCCCGGGCTCGGCCGGTTGACGACGACCTCACGACGGCTCCACAACCAGGACAGCCCGGCGGCGTGCATCTCCGCCGCCGCGTACTCCGCGTCGGCCGACCGGGCGAAGGGGCGGGCCCGGAAGGTGACCGCGCGACACCAGATGACGTCGTACCCGGGCGGCTCGGGCTCGAGGTCGCTCGCGCACGGGCCCGACGCCGGGGTGTGGGTCGTGCTCGCCCGCGCGAGGTGCAGGTCGTCGGCGAGCTCGACCCTCTCCACCCCCCGGCGGCGCAGCACGGCGGCCACGGCCATCGCGGTGACGTCCCGGGGTGGGGCGATGATCAGGATCGACGGGACCATCGCGGGCTCAGCCGGGCGGCAGGGTGTCGAACTCGGCCTTGGCCCCGGTCGACCCCTCCTCGACCGCCGACCGCAGCGCGTCCGGGTCCGGGCCACCGCTGCTGCGACCGAGGTCCGGCCGCTCCGCCTCGCCGATGAAGGGCTCGGCACCCTCGCTCCAGCCCTCGTCGGGCCCGCTGCCGCCCAGCGACTCGAGGAGACCGTGGACCACCGTCTCGAGCGCATCGAGCCGGGCCTCGAGGTCGCCGACCGACTCCGCGACCGGGTCGGGCGCGGACGACCACCACTGCCCTCGGCCGAAGGGACGTTCGGCGAGCTTCTCCCCGAACTTGTTGTCGGGGAACTTCTCCTCACGCAGCCCCTTGCCGTCGCGGACGTCCTTGAGCCCCTTGCCGCGGTCGTCGCGCAGGTCCTTCATCGGCTTGACGTCGACGTCGGGCCACCGCTTCCACCCGTCCCGGATGTCCTTGATGTCCTTGGCCTCCCGCAGCTTGGGTGCGGTGAAGCAGCGCACCTTCAGCTGGACGGTCATCGCGGCGGACGAGGCCGGGATGGCGGAGATCTCCACGCAGGTGGACGCCCCGGCGAAGGACGTGCTGCTCGGCGTCGACGAGTCGTTGAAGGTGGTGTTGCCGGACGAGCCGGGGAAGGGGTCGCCGGCATCCCCGCGGTTGGTGTTGAGCTCGAGGTGCCGACTGCCGTCGGCCTGGAGGAGCCCGACCTTGTAGTGCGACTCGTTGGTGTTGCCGGTGACCGCCTCATCGATGTGCCACACGAGCAGACCGGCCCCCGGCAGCGACTGGTCGTAGCCCGTGCGCTGCCGGTTCTCGACGAGGAAGTACTCGTTGCCACCCAGCCCGTCCTTCCACAACCGGTAGGCGGTGCGGCCCGTCTTGATGTCGTTGATCGTGACCGTCGCGTTGGTCGACTGCACGACGACGCTCGCCCACCCCTGGGTGAGCTTGCACCAGGCGGACGGGTGGGTCGGGCGGTCACCGCCGCCGCCCCACGAGCCTCCTCCCATGAGGCACCAGTTGCCCACGCCCTCGGACGTGCCGTCGGTGTCGTACAGGTCGGGCCAGCCGAAGATCAGGTGCCCGATCTCGTGCGCGCTGACGCCGATCTTCGCGTCCTCGGGGATGGTGAGGTAGGCGAAGACCTTGGTGCCGTCGACGGTGCGCTCGGCGGGCAGGACCCACTTGTGCGACCAGATGTCGGTGGCCTGCCCGGTCTGCTCGGCACCGCGGCCGGCGTGCACCACGATGAAGGCGTCGACGAACCCGTTGCCGTCGTTGTCGTAGGGCCCGAAGTCGACGTCGGCGTTGGCCGCGGACAGCGCGTCGTTCGCCATCGTCCGCGCGTTGGGCGTGGTGGCCTGCGTGCCGTTGGCGCTCCCCGCGTAGCTGGCCAGGGTGCCGGGCATCCGGTACGGGCCCACGACCTCCCCGGTGATCGTCACGAGGCCGCCCGACACGTCGGAGAAGTACTCCGTCACGCTCCCGGCGGGGAGCTCACCGTACGAGAAGAAGAGCCGGCTGAAGCGGTCGTCGGCGTCCGCTGCCATCGTCTTGTCGGAGAAGTCCACGAGGACGACGACGACCCGCACGTCCCCGCGGAGGGGGGCCCGGTCCAGCGCCGCGCGCTGGGCCACGGCGGCCGTCGTCCCGGTCGGGAAGTACGTGCCGGGGAAGATGAGCCCGTCGTCGAAGCCGACGTGGTCGGGCGCCTTGAGGGTCAGGTGGTCGGCGAGGGTCCCGAGCTCCTGGTCGCGGACCTGCTCGCGCAACCGTTGGAACTGCTCCTTGAGCTGTTCGTTGAGCTCGGGGTCCGGCGCGACGACGCACAGGTCGTCGACGCGGTGTGGTCGGATCGTCCGAGGCCGTGCTGCATCGCTGTGACTGTCCATGATGACTCTCCGTCAAAACCATCGACCCCGGGTCCTGTCCGGGGGAACAGCAGCTGCGCCATCTCATCCTGACAGCGCCACCACCGGGCGACAAGGTCCCGGCCAGCCCTGTCGCCCAGCGGTAGTCGGCGCCCTCGGCGGCACCTGGGGAGGACGAGCGAAGGGGGGCGCGGCCGATGTGGCCGCGCCCCCCCCTTCGTCAGTGCGTCAGAGGTTGATCATGTGCCCCGCGATGCCCTCGACGGCCTCCTTGACCGCCTCGGACAGCGTCGGGTGCGCGAAGACGTTGCGGGCGACCTCGTCGGCGGTGAGGTCCCACTTCTGCGCCAGGGTGAGGACCGGGAGCAGCTCGGTGACGTCGGGGCCGATCATGTGGGCGCCGAGGATCTCGTTGTGCTCGGCGTCCGCGACGACCTTGACGAAGCCGACCGCGTCGCCCAGGCCCATGGCCTTGCCGTTGGCGGTGAAGGGGAAGGTCGCCGTCTTGACGTCGTACCCCTTCTCCTTCGCCTGCTCCTCGCTGTAGCCGAAGGAGCCGATCTGCGGGTGGCAGTAGGTCGCGCGCGGGATGAAGTCGTACTCGACCGGCATGGTCTCGGCGCCGTTCATGTGCTCCGCGGCGACGACGCCCTGGGCCTCGGCGACGTGGGCGAGCATGAGCTTGGCGGTGCAGTCACCGATGGCGTAGACGTTCTCGACGTTGGTGCGGCAGTACTCGTCGATCTCGATGGCGCCGCGCTCGGTGAGCTGGACGCCGATGGACTCGAGGCCGTAGCCCTGAGTGCGCGGGGCGAAGCCGATGGCGGACAGGAGGCGGTCGGCCTCGAGCACCTGGGAGTCGCCCCCCTTCGCCGGGGTGACGGTGACCTTGACGCCCGAGCCGGTGTCCTCGACGGACTCGACCTTCGTGCCGAGCATGACCTTGACGCCGAGCTTCTTGTAGTGCTTGGCCAGCTCCTTGGACACGTCGGCGTCCTCGGTGGGGACCATGCGGTCGAGGAACTCGACGATCGTCACGTCGACGCCGAAGTTCTTCATGACGTAGGCGAACTCGACGCCGATGGCACCGGAGCCGGCGATGATGATCGAGCCGGGGAGGTTCTCGTCGAGGATCTGCTCCTCGTAGGTGACCACGTTCTTGCTCACCTCGACGCCGGGGAGCATGCGGGTGGTCGCGCCCGCGGCGACGATCAGCTTGTCGAAGGAGACGGTCTTGGTCTCTCCGTCGTTCAGGGCCACGTCGACCGTGTTGGCGGAGGTGATCGTGCCCCAGCCGTCGATCTCGGTGATCTTGTTCTTCTTCATGAGGAAGTGGACGCCCTTGACGATGCCGGCGCTCACCTGGCGGGAGCGGGCGTGCGTCGGCCCGAAGGACATCGTGACGTCGCCCTCGATGCCGAACTTCTTCTTGTCGTGGGTCAGCGTGTGCGCGAGCTCCGCGTTCTTGATGAGCGCCTTGCTGGGGATGCAGCCGACGTTGAGGCAGACACCGCCCCAGTACTTCTTCTCGATCACCGCGACCGTGTTGCCGAGCTGCGCGGCGCGGATCGCCGCCACGTAGCCACCGGGTCCGGCACCGAGCACAACAACGTCGAAATCAGCCATGGCCGACAGCCTAGCCACAGGTGGACTACGTTCAGACACGAGTCCGCATCACACCGCCGTGAGCACCAGGAGTGACCATGCGCCAGCAGGCTGAGTCGAGTCCCCTCGTCGAGGAGAGGGACGGCGTCGAGCGGGTCCGTACCGACAGCGACCGCCCTCCTGTCGCGGTGCGCGCACCGCACCTCGTGACGGGAAGGGAGAAACTCGTCTTCGCCCTCATCGGCCTGCTCGGGGCGGTCGGCTGGGCGATGATCGCGGTGGTCCGCGGCGAGCACGTCAACGCGGTCTGGTTCGTCTTCGCGGCGGTGTGCACGTACATCATCGGGTATCGCTTCTACGCCCGCCTCATCGAGTACAAGGTGCTCAAGCCGCGCGACGAGCGCGCCACCCCCGCAGAGGAGTTCGAGAACGGCAAGGACTTCATGCCGACCGACCGGCGGGTGCTCTTCGGGCACCACTTCGCCGCGATCGCCGGCGCCGGTCCGCTCGTCGGTCCTGTCCTCGCGGTGCAGATGGGGTACCTGCCCGGCACGCTGTGGATCGTCTTCGGCGTCGTCTTCGCCGGCGCGGTGCAGGACTACATGGTCCTGCACCTGTCGATCCGCCGTGGCGGTCGCAGCCTCGGCCAGATGGCCCGGGACGAGCTCGGCCGGGTCGGTGGCACGGCCGCGATCGTCGGCGTGCTCGCCATCATGCTCATCCTCATCGCCGTCCTCGGCATCGTCGTCATCGGCGCGCTCGCCAACTCCCCCTGGGGCGTCTTCTCCATCGCGATGACGATCCCGATCGCCCTCTTCATGGGGCTCTACCTGCGCTTCCTGCGGCCCGGTGCCGTCGGCGAGGTCTCGCTCATCGGCGTCGTCCTGCTCGTCGTCGCGATCATCGGTGGCGGCTGGGTGTCGGACCACCCGACGCTCTCGGGCACCTTCACCCTCGAGCCGATCACGCTGGCCTGGCTGCTCATCGCCTACGGCTTCGCTGCCTCGGTGCTGCCGGTCTGGCTGCTCCTCGCCCCGCGCGACTACCTGTCGACGTACATGAAGGTCGGCACCATCGCGCTGCTGGCCATCGGCATCCTCGTGGCACGCCCCGAGGTCAGGATGCCGGCGGTCACCGAGTTCGCCTCGACCGGGACGGGGCCGGCCTTCGCCGGCTCGCTCTTCCCCTTCCTCTTCATCACCATCGCCTGCGGAGCGCTGTCCGGGTTCCACGCGCTGATCGCCTCGGGCACGACGCCGAAGCTCATCGAGAAGGAGAGCCAGGCCCGCTTCATCGGCTACGGCTCGATGCTCACCGAGTCCTTCGTCGCCGTCATGGCGATGGTCGCGGCCGTGAGCATCGACCAGCACATCTACTTCGCGATGAACGCCCCGGCGGCCCTCACCGGCGGCGAGCCGGGCAGCGCCGCCGACTACGTCAACGGCCTGCCGCTCCTCACCCCCGGCGGCGGCCCGGTCCCGCCGGTCGACGCGGCGACGCTGCAGCAGGCCGCGGACAGCGTCGGCGAGGAGACGATCATCTCCCGCACCGGTGGGGCCCCGACGCTGGCCTTCGGCATGAGCGAGGTCATGAGCGTCTTCGGCGGCGACTCGCTCAAGAGCTTCTGGTACCACTTCGCGGTGATGTTCGAGGCGCTCTTCATCCTCACGACGGTCGACGCCGGCACCCGCGTGGCGCGCTTCATGTTCTCCGACGCGCTCGGCAACCTGCCCGGCCTGGGCCGCTTCAAGGACCCGTCGTGGCGGCCGGGCGCGTGGCTGTGCAGCTTCCTCGTCGTGGCCGGTTGGGGCTCGATCCTCGTCATGGGCATCCTCGACCCGCTCGGCGGGATCTACACGCTCTTCCCGCTCTTCGGCATCGCCAACCAGCTGCTCGCGGCGATCGCGCTGGCGGTGGTGACGACGATCATCGTCAAGCAGGGCAACCTGCGCTGGGCCTGGATCCCGGGAGTCGCCCTCGTGTGGGACCTGGTCATCACGCTGTGGGCCTCCGCGCTGAAGATCTTCAGCAGCAACCCCAAGATCGGCTACTTCGCCCAGCGCGACGCCTTCGTCGAGGCCCGGGACAAGGGTGAGCTGCTCACCGGGGCCAAGAGCGCCGCGGACATGGACAAGATCATCTTCAACTCCGGCGTCCAGGGCGCGCTGTCGATCATCTTCGCGGTGCTCGTCATCATCGTCGTCGTCGCCGCGGTGGCCGTGATGGTCCGCGCGGCCCGCGCCGGTGGCCTGCCGACGAGCGAGACGAAGGGGGTCCCCTCCCGGATCTTCGCGCCGTCCGGCCCGATGGCGACCCCGGAGGAGAAGGCCGTCCTCGCCGAGTGGCGAGAGGCGGGCCTCGAGCCCTCCCCCGCGGCCAGGCGCGGCCACCGATGAACGCGGTGACGGGCTCCCCCTTCGACGTGCTGCGGCGGATCGGCCGCTTCGTGTCGGGGGTGACCGGCGCCGACCGCTACGAGCGGTACGTCGAGCACCTGCAGCGGGTCCACCCGGGCGCTCCCGTGCCGACGCGAGCGGAGTTCTGGCGGGCGCACTACGAGGAGCAGGAGCGCCACCCGGGCACCCGCTGCTGCTGATCAGTCCCGGACGCCCGCGAGCGTCTCGTGGACCTCCCTCGCGATCGGCGCAGCGGACGCACCACCGGTGCCGCCCTGCGACACGACGACCGCGACGACGTAGCGCGGCCTGGTCGTCGGCGCGTAGGAGACGAACCACGCCGTGTCCTCCTTGCCGTAGACCTCGGCGGTGCCGGTCTTGCCGGCAACCGGCCAGCGGCGCAACGGGAAGCCCTCGAAGGCCGAGCGGGCGGTGCCGCCGGGCTCCGAGACGACGTCACCGAGCGCGACCCGCAGCAGCGCGCCCGACTCCCCCGGCAGGTCGACCTGGCGGGCGGTCGGTGCGTCGATCGCGGTCCTGGTCCCGTCGGGGGCGATGCCCGCGCGGGCGAGGTGCGGCGCCGGCTCGCGCCCGTCAGCGGCGATGGTGCCGTAGACGCGGGCCATCTGGAGCAGGGTCGCCGTGACGTCGCCCTGCCCGATCGACAGGTTGGCCTCGTCGCCGGGACGGAACTGGTAGCCGTTGTCGCAGTTCTCCCGGGCGATCGCGGTGAGGTAGGCGCGGCGGGTGGGGTCGGCGATCTTCGGGTGGCCGCGCTCGGCCTCGCGGCAGGAGGCGTCCTTGGTCGTGTCCCACCACTCCTGCTTCCAGGCGCGGTCCGGGATGCGTCCCGCGGACTCGGCGGGCAGGTCGATCCCGGTCGGCTCGCCGAGCCCGAGGTCGCGCGCGGTGTCGATGAGGGGGTCACCGTCGTCGTCGGCGGACAGGCCGCCCTGCTCGCGCCACACGTCCTCGGCGACGCGGTAGAAGACCGTGTCGCAGGAGACCTTGATCGCCTCGCGCCAGGTGATCCACCCGTAGGCCCGCGACTCGAAGTTGTTGAAGGTCCGGTCCCCGATCCGGTGCGAGGCGGAGCAGTTGACCTCGTCGTCGAGGTCGGTACCCGCCGCGACGGCGCCGGGCAGGGTGACCGCCTTGAAGGTCGAGGCCGGGGGCTGCGCCACCCCCGCCACGCGGTCGATGAGCGGGCTGCCGTCACCCTCGGTGAGCCGCTCGTACTGCTCCTGGGTCACGCCGCGCGACCAGACCGAGGGGTCGTAGGTCGGCACGCTCGCGGAGGCGACGACCCCGCCGTCGCGCAGGTCGAGGACGACCGCGGCCGCGCTGTCGGCGGCGTTGCCGCGCGCCCTCGCGTCCCGGATCCCCTGGGCGAGAGCGGACTCCGTGCGGCGCTGGATCGGCAGGTCGAGCGTGGTCACCAGGTCCGACCCGGGGACGGGCTCGCTCCGGCCCACCTCCTCGACGGCGACCCCGCGGGCGTCGACGCGCACGTCGCGGTACCCGGGGCGCCCGCGCAGCAGCTCGTCGTACTGCCGCTCCAGGCCGGAGGCGCCGACGAGGTCGTCGGCCGAGATCGCGCCCCCCGAGGCCTCGACGGTCGCGGCATCGGGTCGCGCGAGGTACCCGGTGGTCTGCGGGGCGCCGCCCCCCTTCGCCCGTGGGTAGCCGCGGACCGGCTGCCGGGTGACGGCCACGCCCGGGTAGAGCTCGGGACGCTCGGTGATCGCCGCGGCATCGGCCGGGTCGACGTCGACGGCGACCGGCACCGGGACCAGGGCGGAGCCGGGCCAGCAGGCCGGCGGGTCGGCCGCCCCGGGTGCACCGCAGAGGGTGGTCCTCCCCCACAGCCGCGCGAAGGGGAGGTCCAGCGCCTCGCTGAGTCGGCGGACCGTCGCGCGCCCGCCGTCCGGGGCATCGGCGAGCGAGGCGCGGTCGATCGTCAGGTCGGTGCGCACCGCGTTGTCGACGAGCGGTCGGCCGTCGCGGTCCAGGATCCGGCCGCGCAGGGCGGGCAGCGCCAGGCGGGTCGTGCCCGGGCCCTGCACCCCGGGGTCCGCGGCCGGGTGGTCCGTGAGCTGCAGCTGACCGAGACGCCCGAGGAGCACCCCGGCCATGAGCGCGAGGACGGCGAGCGAGGCGAGCATGCGGGCCTGCATGCGGGGCGCGCGAGGCCTCATGCCAGTCCCCTCGTCACGAGAGTGGCCTCGAGGCGTTCGACGAGGCCGACGACGACGAGACCGAGGGTCGCCGTGGCGAGCACCTGCCAGCCGAGCGCTCCCCATGCCACCGGCCGCGCGCTGGCGAGATCGATGAGCACAGGCGCCGCGCGGGTGACGACCACGGCGAGCACGACGACCGGCACCGGCCACCACCACGGGTGGCCGGAGCGCCGTCGGGCGGTGCCGGCGACCCACCCGGCCGCCGCGTAGGCCAGGCCCGAGAGACCGAGCGGCGCACCGACGGGCGGGGCGAGGTCGACGAGCCAACCGCCGACGAGCCCGATGAGCGCCCCGGAGGGCGAGCCCGCGGCGAGGGCGACGCCGACGACGACGAGCAGGACGAGGTCGGGCGGGGCGAGCACCCCTCGGGCGCCGAGCGCGAGCACGGCGACGAGGGCGAGGGCGAGGGCGAGCAGGCGCACTGGCCAGCGCAGGCCGCTCACGGGGTGCGCCGGCTCGTGCGGCCGGGACCGACGACGACCGCGACGACGTCGACGGTCGCGAGGTCGACCGCGGGATCGACGACGGCGGTGTCGGTGAGGGCGCCCGCGGCGTGCTCGACGCGCGTCACCGTGCCGACGTGGATCCCGGGCGGGTACGGCCGTTGCCCGGGGCTGCCGAGCGTCGTGACGTCGTCCCCCTTCGTCGTCCGGGCGCGGGTGAGCTGGGTGATG
Source organism: Janibacter terrae NBRC 107853 (assembly GCF_001591405.1). Classification (GTDB taxonomy): domain Bacteria; phylum Actinomycetota; class Actinomycetes; order Actinomycetales; family Dermatophilaceae; genus Janibacter; species Janibacter terrae. Next base: position 98,668 of record NZ_BCUV01000003.1, on the reverse strand, counting down.
ACGAGCTCGTCCGCGGCGTGCGTCGTCGTGGGGTCCGACCCCGACAGGGTGCCGATGACTCCTCGCGGCCCGGTGCGGACCCCGACGCCCGCATCGGGCGCTCCGACGACGGCGACGTCGGCGCTCCAGTCGGCGACGGAGACGACCCGGCCCACGAGGCCGTCCGGGGCGATGACCGCGCTGTCGACGCGCACGCCGTCGCGACGGCCGACGTCGATCGTCACCCGCTCCGGGCCGGACGCCCCGGCGCGGTCGAGCGCGACCACGCGCGCGCTGACCGTGCGCAGCTCGCCCGCGTCGAGCTCGTCGAGAGCCCGTCCCGCACGGGCCTGCTCGCGCAGGGTCCGGATCTCCTCGGCGAGGCGGATGTTGTCCCGCTCGAGCCGGTCGGCTTCGTCGTCACCGGGCGCGACGAGGCGCTCGACGGGGCCCAGGACCGCGTCGCCGGCCCCGCGCAGGGGGCCGAGCGGCGCACCGGCGAGGTCCGCCAGCAGCACGAGCAGCGTGAGCGCGAGCAGCACGGGCAGGACGCGGCGACGCATCAGAACCGGTGGCCGTCGACGAGGACGGGTTGCAGTGCGGCGAAGTCGTCGACGCACCGGCCGGCGCCGCGCACCACGGCGCGCAGCGGCGCGTCGGCGACGGTGACGGGGACGCCGAGCTCGTGGCGCAGCCGCGCGTCGAGCCCGCGCAGCAGCGCGCCACCGCCGGTGAGGGTGATGCCGCGCTGGAGCACGTCGCCGGCGAGCTCGGGCGGGCAGCGGTCGAGGACGTCACGGACCAGGCCGACGACCTCACCGACGGGCCCGGCGATGGCCCGCCGGATCTCGGCCGAGCCGACGTCGACGGTCTTGGGCAGGCCCGTGACGAGGTCGCGGCCGCGCACGCGCGTGGACACCTCGGTGGCGAGCGGGAACGCGGAGCCGACCTCGACCTTGATGTGCTCGGCGCTCCGCTCCCCGAGCAGCAGCGAGAGGTGGCGGCGCACGTGGTCGACGATGGCGTCGTCGATGGCGTCGCCGGCGGTGCGGGTGCTGCGCGAGGCGACGATCCCGCCGAGCGCGATGACGGCGACGTCGGTCGAGCCGCCGCCGATGTCGACGACCATCGAGGCCTGGGTGTCGGTCACCGGGAGGCCGGCGCCGATGGCGGCGACCATCGGCTCCTCGACGAGGTAGACGCGCCGGGCTCCGACGCGCAGGACGGCCTCCTCGACCGCCCGACGCTCGACACCCGTGATGTCGCTCGGGATGCACACGACGACGCGCGGGCGGAAGACGCGGGACATGCCGACGCGGTCGGTGAACCACCGCAGCATCTGCTCGGTGGCATCGGGCTCGCTGATGACCCCGGCGCGCATCGGACGCACCGCCCGGACGGCCCCGGGCGTGCGCCCGAGCATCTCCTTGGCCCGGGTGCCCGCGGCGACGAGCTCCCCCGTCTCGGCACTCACCGCGACGACGCTCGGCTCGTCGAGGACGACGCCGCGATCCTGGTGGTGGATCAGGGTGTTGGCGGTCCCGAGGTCGATGGCGAGGTCACGGGCCAGGCGTGGGAGCCCTCGGCGTCCTCCTCGTGCTCCCTCCGCCACGTCAGAGCTTCGGGAACCAGATGCCGATCTCACGGTCGGCGGACTCCGGCGAGTCGGAGCCGTGGACGATGTTCTCGTCCACCGCGCCGGCCCACTTGCGGCCGAGGTCGCCACGGATCGTGCCGGGGGCCGCCTCGGTCGGCTTGGTCGCGCCGGCGAGCGAACGGAAGCCCTTGATGCACTCCTGGCCCTCGATGACGACCGCGGCCACGGGGCCGGAGGACATGAAGTCCAGGAGCGGCTCGTAGAAGGGCTTGCCCTCGTGCTCGGCGTAGTGCGCGGCGAGCTGCTCCCGGGTCGGGGTGACCACGGAGAGCGCGACGAGGGTGTACCCCTTCGCCTCGATCCGGCGGATCACCTCACCGGTGAGGCCACGGCGGAAGCCGTCGGGCTTGACGAGGATCAGGGAGCGTTCGGTCTGCACGGTCTCGGTCACGGGCCCCAGCGTAGTCACGCGCTGATCGTGCCCGTACCCAGCAGGGCGAAGAGGCCGAGCGCCAGGAGGATCCGGTAGACCATGAAGGGGGTGAAGGTGTGGGTCGTGATGTAGCGCATGAACCACGCGATGACGGCGTAGCCGACGACGAAGGCGATGAGGGTGGCCACGATGATCGGCGTCCAGCCGGTCTCGCCGGTCCCTTCTCCCCCGGCGATCTTGACGACCTGCAGGCCGCCCGAGGCGATGACCGCGGGGATCGCGAGGAGGAAGCTGTATCGGGCCGCGGCCTCACGGGTGTAGCCCATGAAGAGACCGCCGGCGATCGTGCCGCCGCTGCGGGAGACCCCCGGCACGAGGGCCAGGGCCTGCCAGAGGCCGTAGAAGATGCCGTGCTTCCACGACAGCTCGGTCAGCTCGCGGCGCTGGGTGCCGAGCCGCTCGGCGGCCATGATGACGAGGGCGAAGACGAGCAGCATCGTCGCGGTGATCCACAGGCTCCGCAGCGAGGTCTCGATCTGGTCCTGGAAGAGGATGCCGAGGAGGCCGATGGGGATGGTGCCGATGATGACGAGCCAGCCCATGCGCACGTCCGGGTCGTCCCTGGCGACCTTGCCGGCGAGCGAGAGGCACCACTTGCGGATGATCGTCGTGATGTCGCGCCAGAAGTAGATGACGACCGCGGCCTCGGTGCCCAGCTGGGTGATCGCGGTGAACGCCGCGCCCGGGTCCTCCTGCCCGAGCAGCTGCCCGACGATCGAGACGTGGGCGCTGGAGCTCACCGGGAGGAACTCGGTGAGCCCCTGGACGAGCCCGAGGATGATGGCGGTGATGAGGTCCAAGGTCAGCTCTCCTGCTGGGTCGTGGCGCGGGCGGCCTGTTCACGATCGACGCGTCGGCCCACGCGCTGGCAGTAGCCGTAGAGGAGCGCGAACATCGCACCGACGACGAACATCATCGGCACGAAGAGTCCCGACAGGATGGAGAGAACCTGGACGACCCATCCCAGGGCCGGCCCGAAGGGCCGCTTCATCACACCCGCGGAGACGAGCGCGAGGACGGCCAGGCCGCAGAGCAGGACGAAGGGGGTCAGCCCCGCGATCACCGCGTCCTGGTCCGGGTCGAGGCCCCGGCTCGTCAGGGCGCCGAAGAAGATGACGAGCGCCTGGCCGCCCACGACGGTGGCGAGCATCCGCCACATGAACTTGCCCTGGGGGCGCGGCTGCTGGTCGGGAGTCACGGTGGTCAAGGGTAAGCGGCTCACTCGTCGTCGAGATCCACCGGCACCTCGACCGGCGGGGCGACGGGCTCCTCGACGTCGGTCACGCCGAGGAGCAGGCGCACCTCACCGACGGTGACGATGGACCCGGTCGCGACGACACCGCCGGCGACTCCCCCTTCGTCCGCCAGCTCGGCCGCGCGGTCGAGCGCGTCGGGCAGCTCGTCGACGACCGTGACGCGGTGGTCACCGAAGACCTCCCCGGCGATCTCGCCCAGGCGGTCGGGACGCATCGCGCGCGGGGAGGTCGAGCGGGTGACGACGACCTCGTCGAGCGCCGGCTCGAGGGCCTCGAGGATCCCGACGACGTCCTTGTCCTTGAAGATCGAGACGACGCCGACGAGGTGGCTGAAGGTGAAGGAGTCCTTGAGCGCCTCGGCGAGGACCGCCGCGCCGTGCGGGTTGTGGGCCGCGTCGACGATGACGGTGGGGCTGCGGCGCACGATCTCGAGACGACCGGGCGAGGTGGCCGTGGCCAGCCCGGCGGCGAGGACCTCCTCCCCGAGCGGCTGCTCTCCCCCGCCGAGGAAGGCCTCGACGGCCGCGACGGCGAGCGCCGCGTTGCCCGCCTGGTGCGCGCCGTGGAGCTTGAGCAGCAGGTCGGGGTGGTCCCCGGCGAGGCCGCGCAGGGAGATGACCTGGCCGCCGACCGCGACCTCGCGCTCGAGGACCCCGAAGTCGGCTCCCTCGACCTTCAGCTGCGCGCCGACCTCCTCGGCCCGCTCGCGCAGGATGTCCAGGACCTCGGGCTCCTGGGGGGCGCTCACCGCGATGGCGCCGGGGTGGATGATCCCCGCCTTCTCCGAGGCGATGTCCTCGATGGAGTCACCGAGGAAGTGCTGGTGGTCGAGCCCGACGGGGGTGATGACCGCGACGTCGGCCTCGAGCACGTTGGTCGCGTCCCACGACCCGCCCATCCCGACCTCGATGATGGCGATGTCGATCGGCGCGTCGGCGAAGGCCGCGTAGGCGAGCGCGACGAGCACCTCGAAGTAGGTCATCCGCGGTCCACCCTCGGCGACCGAGCGGGTGTCGACCGCGTCGACGAAGGGGGCGATGTCCGCCCACGCGTCGAGGAAGGCCTCGCGCGTGATCAGCTCCCCGCCGATGGTGATCCGCTCCCGGATGTCCTGCAGGTGCGGCGAGGTGAACCGTCCCGTCTTCAGGCCCGACTCGCGCAGCACCGACTCGATGATCCGCGCGGTCGAGGTCTTGCCGTTGGTGCCCGTGACGTGGATCGCCGGAAAGGTGCGCTGCGGCTCGCCGAGCAGGTCCATGACCGCCCGGATGCGGTCGAGGCTGGGCTGCAGGTCGTGCTCGGGCGCACGCTCGAGGATGCTCTCCTCCACCTGGCGCATGCGCTTGCGCAGCTCGAGGTCGGCGGCGGCCTGCCGCTGGGCGGCGTCGGGGGCGGGGCTCATGCCGCAGATTGTCCCATCGTCAGGCCCCACGGCGTGCACGCAGCACGACGTCGTGCACGTGGTGCGCGGAGACCGCGCCGGCTGGGCGCTCCCGGCGCTCGTGGACCTCGACGACCCACCCGGGCCGCTCGGCGATCGCGGCCACGAGGTCGTCGGTGCCGACGAAGGCGTGGTGGTCGAAGGGCCGGGTCTGGTCCACGTCGCCGTGCGTCGCGGTCTCGTCCATGTCGTGCGTGTCGTGGTTGACGACGACGAGGTGGCCGCCCGGCGCGACGGCGTCGAGCACGTGGGCGACGCCGCGGCCGTCGGGCGTCCGCGGGACGGATGCGTAGGCGGCTGTCACGAGGTCGTGCTGCGCGGAGCCGAAGGGGGCAGCAGCGTTGACGTCGGCCTGCACCAGGACGATGTCGAGGCCGCGGTCGCGGACTGGCACCTCCATTCACTCGCGCGATTGAGTAGGTTAGCCTCTCCTAACCATCCATCGACCTGAGGTTCTGCCATGCCCCTGCCCCGCCTGCGCACCACCGGTGTCGCCCTCCTCGTCGCCGCACCCGTCGCCCTGAGCGCCTGCGGCTCGGACCCCGCCACCGACGCCGCCGCGACGTCCGGCTCCGACGACTCCGCATTCCCCGTGAGCATCGAGTCCGCCCTCGGCACCGCCGAGATCACCGAGAAGCCGAAGAAGGTCGTCACCCTCGGCCAGGGCTCCACCGAGACCTCGATCGCCCTCGGCACCGTGCCGGTGGGCATGGAGGAGTACGCGTGGGCCGCCGACGAGTCCGGCTACACGCCGTGGGTCCACGAGGCCGTCAAGGACGAAGGGGGCACGCTCCCGGAGTTCGTCGGGGCCGGCGAGGAGCTGGACCTGGAGAAGATCGTCGAGCTCGAGCCCGACGTCATCCTCGCCCCCTGGTCCGGCATCACCCAGGAGCAGTACGACTCGCTGAGCGAGATCGCCCCGACCGTCGCCTACCCGGACAAGGCGTGGAGCACCGACTGGGACGAGCAGATCGAGATCATCGGCGAGGCGCTCGGCGAGGAGGAGCAGGCCCGGGGTGTCGTCGAGGACCTCGAGCAGCAGCTCGCCGACGAGGCGAAGAAGCACCCCGAGTGGGCCGAGCACACCTTCTCGTACGTCTACACGACACCCGACACCCTCGGTGTCTTCCTGCCGACGGAGCAGCGCGCCGCGATCGTGCAGAAGCTCGGGCTGAAGCCCGACCCGGTCGTCAAGACCCTCGAGGAGACCGAGGGAACCGACTCCGCGGTCATCGGCTACGAGAACGCCGACAAGCTGAACGACAGCGACCTGATCTTCACCTTCTACAGCGATCCGAAGGCCAAGAAGCAGGCGATGGACAACAAGCTCTACGCCTCGATCCCGGCGATCAAGCAGGGCGCGGTCGTCGCCGGCGAGGACAACGCCTTCGTCACCGCCTCGTCGATGATCAACCCGCTCACCGTGCCGTACACGCTCGAGCGCTACCCGAAGATGATCGACAAGGCCATCGCCAAGGCCGACGCCAAGTGACCCTCGGCTGGTGACGAGCACGCCCTCCGCACGACGCACCCCACGGACCGCCTTGGTCCTCGTGGGGTGCGTCGTCATGCTCGCCCTCATCTGCTTGGCCTCCCTCGCCGTCGGATCCAAGTCCACGTCCCTGCCCGAGGTGATCGGCGCTCTCACCGGGCGGCCGGACACCTACCTGGCGACCGTTCTCGACTCACGCATCGAGCGCACCCTGCTCGCGCTTGCGGTGGGGGTCGCGCTGGCCCTGTCGGGGGCGCTCATGCAGGGCGTAACCGCCAACCCGCTCGCCGACCCGGGGCTGCTCGGCATCAACGCCGGTGCGGCTGCCGCGATGGTGACCGCGAGCGCCTTCTTCGGCGTGGCGACGGGGTCGACGGCCTCGGCATGGGTCGCACTGCTCGGCGGTGGGATCGCGGCGCTCGTCGTCCACACGATCGGCACGGTGGGTGGCGGCGGCGCCAGCCTGGTGCGCCTCGTCCTCGCTGGTGCGGTCGTCGCGGCGGTGCTCAGCGCCTACGTCCAGGGGCTCGCACTGTCGATGCCCCAGCACTTCGACAGCTACCGCTTCTGGGTCGTCGGATCGCTGGGTGACGGTGGGCTCGACCAGCTGCGGTCGGTCGCCCCCTTCCTCATCGTCGGGCTGGTCCTCGCTCTGCTCTCGGCGAGCGGCCTCAACGCCCTCGCCCTGGGCTCGGAGACCGCGACCGGCCTGGGGGTCAACACCACCCTGCTGCGCACTGCTGCTCTCGGCGCGGCAACCCTGCTCTGCGCGGCGGCAACCGCAGCCGTCGGACCGATCGCCTTCGTCGGTCTGGCCGTCCCCCACATCGTGCGGACCCTCGTCGGCCTGGACATGCGCCGACAGCTCATCACCTGCCTGCTCGTCGGCCCGATCGTGCTGCTCGGGGCGGACATCATCGGTCGGGTCGTGCTGCGACCGCAGGAGCTCATGGTGGGGGTGGTGACGGCCTTCGTGGGGGCACCGGTCCTCCTTCTCGCGGTCCGGCGCCTCGGGAAGCGGGCGGCATGAGCACCCCGTGGACCACCTCGGAGCCCGTCATCGGTCTGGGTCGCCGTGTCCGACTGCCGGTGCGCCGAAGGGTGGCACTCCTGGGCCTCGTCCTCGTCGCCCTGGTCGTCGGCGCGGCTGTGGCGACGTTGTCGATGGGGCGGCTCGGCATCCCGGTCATGGAGCTGCCGGCAGGCATCGCCGATGTCCTGGGCGGGGACGCGCGGGGCAAGGCCAACTTCGTCCTCGGCAACCTGCGCGGGCCGCGGCTGGTCGTCGCGCTCGGTGCCGGTGCAGCGCTCGGCGCCTCCGGCGCGCTCTTCCAGTCGGTGACCCGCAACCCCCTGGGCAGTCCCGATGTCATCGGGGTCAGCGCGGGTGCAGGCGCCGGTGCTGCCTTCGTCGGGCTGCTCGTGCCCAGCGCCACCTCGATCGTGATCGGCTCCGTGGCCGGCGCCGCGATCGCCGTGGGGCTGGTGGCCGTGAGTACCGGCACCGGCCTGTCCAACCCGATGCGCATGGTGCTCGCCGGCATCGGTGTCTCGGCGATGGCCTACGCCTTCACCCAGTACGTCGTCTACGTCATGGCCCGGGACAAGTCGTCGGTGCTGGCGGCCTACATCAACGGCAGCCTCAACGCCCGCGGCTGGGACCAGGCGGTGACGATCTGGATCGTCCTCGCCGTGGCCGCCGTGCCCCTGGCGATGCTGTCGGTGCCGCTCGGGATGACCGAGATGGGCGACGAGGTCGCCGCCTCGCTCGGCGTGCACTCCGGCGCGGTCCGGCGAAGGGCGGTGCTCCTGTCCGTCCTGCTGGCCGGCGGTGCCGTCGCGGTCGCCGGGCCGATCTCCTTCGTCGCCCTGACCGCACCGCACATCACCCGCCGGTTGGCCCGCAGCGCCCGGCCACTGCTCGGGCTGTCCGCGGTGACCGGCGCCCTCCTGCTGTCCCTGGCGGACCTCGCCACCCAGCAGGTCCCCCTCCTCGACGGGCTGCCCGTCGGCATCCTCACCCTGGCGATCGGTGGCGTCTACCTCGGCCTCCTGCTCGTCGGCGAATGGAAGAAGGCCACATGACGCTCCTCGCTGCCCACCAGGTCACCGTCGGCTACGGGGGCGAGCCGGTCATCCCTTCGCTCGACCTGGCGATCGAGCAGGGTGACTTCATGGTCGTCGTCGGACCCAACGGCTGCGGCAAGTCGACCTTGCTCAAGGCGCTGTGCCGGGTCAACCGGCCCTCGGCCGGCCGCGTCGAGATCGACGGCGAGGACGTGCACCGGATGCGTGGACGCGCTGTCGCGCAACGGATCTCGCTGCTGCCCCAGAGCGCGGTCGCCCCCGAGGGCATCACCGTCGCCGAGCTCGTCGCCCGCGGTCGGCACCCGCACCACACCCTGCTGCGGCAGTGGTCCCCCGACGACGACCGGGCCATCGCGGCCGCGCTGCAGCGGACCCACCTGGGCGACCTCGCCGACACCCCGGTCGCCACTCTCTCGGGCGGTCAGCGCCAGCGCGCGTGGGTCGCCATGGTGCTCGCGCAGGACACCGAGGTCATCCTGCTCGACGAGCCGACGACCTTCCTCGACATCGCCCACCAGTACGAGCTGCTCGAGCTCTTCGCCGAGCTCAACCGCGAGGGCCGCACGGTCGTCGCCGTGCTGCACGACCTCAACCAGGCGGCTCGCTTCGCCTCCCGTCTCGTGGTGATGAGCGAAGGGAGGATCCGCGGCGACGGCCACCCCACCTCGGTCCTCACCGCGGAGCTCGTGCGTGAGGTCTTCGGCCTGGCCGCCGACGTCGTCGACGACCCCCGGTCGGGCACCCCGCTCGTCGTCCCGCACGTCCGGTCCGCTGCACTCCCGGCCTCGACCATTGACAGGTGACTAAATAGTCACCTATCCTCGGTGGGGTGACCGACGACCTCGTCTTCAAGGCCCTGGCGGACCCCGTCCGCCGGGCCCTGCTGGACGCGCTCCACGAGCAGGACGGGCGCACCCAGTCCGAGCTCGAGGAGGTCGTGCGGGAGCGCTGGGAGATGACGAGGTTCGGGGTGGCCAAGCACCTGCGGCTGCTCGAGGAAGCGGATCTCGTCGTCACCCGCAAGCAGGGGCGGAGCAAGCTGCACTTCCTCAACGCCGTCCCGATCCGGGCGATCCACGACCGCTGGATCGACAAGTACACGGCCGCGCGGGCCTCCGCGCTGCTCGACCTCAAACGTGTCTTGGAAAAGGACAGGGACCAGTCATGAGCGACATCCAGATCCACCGCATCTTCATCAACGCCACCCCGGAGCGCGTGTGGGAGGCGATCACCACCCCCGAGTTCAGCCGTCTCTACGGGTACACCGGCGACGTCTCCTACGACCTGACCCCCGGCGGCCACTACGAGCACCGGGCGAGCGAGGAGATGAGGTCCATGGGCATGCCCGAGGTCGTCGTCACCGGCGAGGTCCTCGAGGCCGACCCGCCGCGTCGCCTCGTGCAGACCTGGGCACCGACCTGGATCCAGGACGAGGAGCCGGGCACCGTCACGTGGGACATCGAGGCCACCGCCGACGGCGCCACCCGCCTCACCCTGACCCACGACCTCACCGGTCGACCGCAGACGGCGAGCCAGGTCGCCGGCAACCCCGACCCGTCGGGCGCCGGCGGTGGCGGCTGGCCGTGGGTCCTCTCCGGCATCAAGTCGGTGCTCGAGACCGGCCGGCCGATGGAGGAGCAGGTCTGGCAGCGGCAGGCCGAGGCCCTCTGACCCGGGCGGACGAAGGGGGAGGTCGCCCGCGCGGGCGACCTCCCCCCTTCGTCCGCATTGCCCTAGGTGTTGCGGGGCATGAGGTTGGTGACACGAGGAGGGGCGTAACAGGGCGGGCAGGTCCCCGTGGCGACAGGATGAGGGTGTCAAAGCCGTTCATCACGAGCCAGCCAAAGGAACCTGCCCTGTGTCCCACGCTAATGCCCCGATGACCCCTGGTGGTCGCCTACGTCTGATCGAGCGAGTGCTGGGTCAGGCCAATGATGAGGCCGGCCCGCGGCCGATCGCGCACGTCGCAGCCGAGGCCGCGATCTCACGCCAGTGCCTGTCCAAATGGGTAGCCCGCTACCGCGAGCACGGCGAGGAAGGGCTGCACGACCGCTCCAGCCGGCCACAACGCTCCCCGAGCGCGACTGCCGAACCGGTGGTCGAGCGGATCATCGAGCTGCGGCGCCGTAAGTGGTCCGCGCGGCGCATCCATCTGGCGCTGGCCGATGAGGGCACGAATGTGGCGGTGTGCACCATCGCCCGGATCCTGCGCCGCGAGGGCTTGAACCGGCTGCGGGACCTGGACGTCGACGGGCAGCCCCTGCGCCAGCAGCCCGCCGGCAAGATCATCGCGCGCTACCCCGGGCACATGATCCACCTGGACGTGAAGAAGGTCGGACGCATCCCGCCCGGGGGCGGGTGGCGCGTCCACGGCCGCGGCTCGGACGCTGACCGGGCCCGCGGCCTGCGAGGACACCACCGCGGCGCCAAGGTGGGCTACACCTACCTGCACTCGGCCGTGGACGGCTTCACCCGGATGGTCTACACCGAGGCCCACGACGACGAGAGCGCCGCGACCGCGATCGCGTTCCTGGCCCGCGCCCGGGTCTTCTTCGCCGCGCACGGCATCACCCGCATCACCCGCATCGTCACCGACAACGGGTCCTGTTACCGCGCCAAGAACTTCACCCGCTCGGTGCTCTCCTTCGCCTCGAAACACAAGCGGATCAAGCCCTACACGCCCAAGCACAACGGCAAGGTCGAGCGCTACCAGCAGACCATGGCCCGCGAGGTCCTCTACGCCGACGCCTACCCCTCCGAAGAAGCCCGCCGACGACAGCTACAGATCTGGGTGACCCACTACAACTACCATCGCCCACACAGCGCCATCGGGGACCAACCCCCAGCCAGCCGCGCCAAGACCCGTGTCACCAAGGTCATGCCCAGTTACACCTAGGGCAATGCGCAGGTCGGCGACCGCTCGTCTGCATTGCCCCAGGGGAATGCAGGGGTCAGAGCAGCGCGACGACGACCGGCACGAGGATGCTCGTCAGCAGCGCGGTCAGGCCCATGGCCAACCCGGCGAAGGCACCCTCGACGATGCTGTCGTGCAGAGAGCGCGAGGTGCCGACGCCGTGCGAGACCGCACCCATCGCCAGGCCGCGGACCCGCCGGTCCTGCACGCCCATCCGGTCGAGCGCCCACGGACCGAGGACGGCACCGAGCATCCCGGCGAACATCGTGAAGACCGCGACGAGCGCCGGCACACCACCGATGCTGTCGGCGATCGCGATGGCCACGGGTGTGGTCGCCGCCTTGGGGGCGATGGTGTTGGCCAGCGCCTCCCCGCCCCCCAGGGCGCGCACGGTGAGCACCGCAGAGCCGATGGAGACCAGCGCGCCGGCGGGCAGGGCGACCGCGAGCGGCACGGCCATCTCGCGCAGGTGGTGGGCCTGCCGGTGCAGCGGCACCGCGAGGGCCACGGTGGCGGGACCGAGGACGAGGTGCACCAGCGACCCCCCGGTCATGTACGTGTCGTAGTCGATGCCCAGCAGCGCGAGCAGGGCGATGACGAGCCCGGCCGCGACGAGCACGGGCTGGGCGAGCGGGTGCCCGTGCGTGCGGGCACGCAGCCACAGACCCGCCCGGTAGGCCAGCAGGGTGACGAAGACCCACGTGACCGGCGAGTCACGCAGGAAGTCCAGGGCGTCACCCATGGACGTCCTCCCCGCGACGACGCGTGAGCCACGAGGCGAGCAGCGCCACGGTGACCAGGCCGGCGGCCCACGAGACCACGAGACCGCCGCCGATCGGCAGCCACTGCCGGGCGATCTCGGAGGCGTGGACCATGATCCCGACCGTCACCGGGACGAAGAAGAGCTGGAGGTGGCGCAGCAGCCCGTCGGCGAAGCGCAGGGTGCCCGAGGTCTCCCCCGGCCGGCGCAGGGAGAGGACCCCGAAGAGGAGCACCATCCCCACGACCGGGCCGGGGATCGAGATGCCGAGCGCGCGGACGAGGACCTCGCCCACCAGCTGGCACCCGAGCACCCAGAGGATGCCGTTGATCATCGGGGCCTCACAGGCGGGTGACCTTGACCCGCACCCTCTCGTTGCCCGAGAGCTCGGTCTCGACGACGCCATCGCCCAGCGGCAGCGCCTCGAGGTTCGGCGCCGAGCCGAACTGGCCCGCCAGGGTCTCGTCGACGATGAGCCCCTGGTGGGCGACCGTCGCCTCCCACACCGGCTGCGAGCCGGTGATCGTCAGGCTGATCCGGTCCGAGACCTCCAGACCGGCCTGCTTGCGGGCGTCCTGCACGGCCCGGACGACGTCGCGGGCCAGGCCCTCGGCAGCGAGCTCGTCGGTGACCTCGGTGTCGAGGACGATGAACCCGCCAACGGACCCGGGGAGCATGGCGGTGGCGCGCTGGCTCCCTTCGTCATCGGCGGCGACGGTCTCGAGCGTGTACTCGCCCTCGACGAGCTCGATCCCGCCGGCGGTGACGGTGCCGTCCTCGGCGACCGACCAGTCCCCGGTCTTGGAACCCTTGATCGCGACCTGCACCTGCTTGCCCAGGCGCGGTCCGGCGGCGCGGGCGTTGACCGCGAGTCGCTGGCTCACGCCGAACTCCTGCGCGGCCGGGTCGGTGATGTCGAGCAGGCTCACCTGGCGCACGTTGACCTCGTCGGCGACGATCGCGCCGAAGGCCGTGAGCCGCGCGGCCTCGGGCACGACGACCGTGAGGTCGCGCAGCGGCAGCCGGTTGCGCAGCTTGTTGGCCTTGCGCAGGCCGCTCGCCGAGCTGCAGACCGCGCGCGCGGTGTCCATCGCGACGACGAGCTCGTGGTCGGCCGGCAGGTCCTGCGCCTGTGGCCAGTCGGCGAGGTGCACCGAGCGCTCCCCGGTCAGACCGCGCCAGATCTCCTCGGTCGTGAGCGGGAGAAGGGGGGCGGCGACACGGCAGAGCACCTCGAGCGCCGTGTAGAGCGTGTCGCAGGCGGCCTCGGCGTCCGTCCGGTCTGCACCGGTCGCCCAGAACCGCTCGCGGCTGCGCCGGATGTACCAGTTGGTCAGCACGTCGGTGAAGGTCCGCGTGCTGTCGCAGGCACCCGCGATGTCGTAGACGTCCATCCGGGCGGTCGCGTCCTCGACGAACTCGCGCAGCTTGGCCAGCAGGTAGCGGTCGAGCGGGTCCGACGACGCCGTCGACCACTTCGCCTCGTAGCCGGACCCGTCGGCCCCGCCCAGCGCGTTGGCGTAGAGCGTGAAGAACGAGTAGCTGTTCCACAGCGGGATGAGCACCTGGCGCACACCCTCGCGGATGCCCTGCTCGGTGACGACGAGGTTGCCGCCGCGCAGGATCGGGCTGCTCATGAGGAACCAGCGCATCGCGTCGGCGCCGTCGCGGTCGAAGACCTCGGAGACGTCCGGGTAGTTGCGCAGGGACTTGCTCATCTTGTGCCCGTCGTTGCCCAGGACGATGCCGTGGCTGATGACGGAGGAGAAGGCCGGCCGGTCGAAGAGCGCGGTGGCCAGGATGTGCAGCGTGTAGAACCAGCCGCGGGTCTGGCCGATGTACTCCACGATGAAGTCGCCCGGGAAGTGGTGCTCGAACCACTCCGCGTTCTCGAAGGGGTAGTGCACCTGCGCGTAGCTCATCGACCCGGAGTCGAACCACACGTCGAGGACGTCCTCGACGCGGCGCATCGTGCTCCGGCCGGTCGGGTCGTCCGGGTTGGGGCGGGTCAGCTCGTCGACGAAGGGGCGGTGCAGGTCCGGCACGTCCGGGTTCTCCGGGTCCCTCGGCAGCCGCCCGAAGTCGCGCTCGATCTCCTCGAAGGAGCCGTAGACGTCGATGCGCGGGTACGCGGGGTCGTCGGACTTCCACACCGGCACCGGGCTGCCCCAGAAGCGGTTGCGGGTGATCGACCAGTCGCGCGCGTTCTCCAGCCACTTGCCGAACTGCCCGTGCTTGACGTGCCCGGGCACCCAGGTGATCTGCTCGTTGTTGGCGAGCATCCGGTCCTTGATCGCCGTGACCTCGACGAACCAGGACTCGACGCCCTTGTAGATCAACGGCTGGCGGCAACGCCAGCAGTGCGGGTAGGAGTGCTCGTAGGACTCCCGACGCAGCAGGATCGTGCCGGGCGTGACCGCGTCGGTGGGCTCGCCGCGGGTGGTCGCCTTGAGCGCGTCGATGATCGGGCCGTTGGCGTCGAAGACGAGCAGGCCGGCGTAGTGGCTCACGGGCGCGGTGAAGGTGCCGTCCTTGGCGACGGGCATGACCGCCTCGATGCCCTCGCGGTCGGTCACCTCCTTGTCGACCTCACCGAAGGCGCCGGCGGTGTGGACCAGGCCGGAACCGTCGGTCGTCGTCACCGCGTCGTCCGCAGCGACGACGCGGAAGGCGTTGGCGTGCCCGGAGTAGTACGAGAACGGCGGCTCGTAGGTGCGGCCGAGCAGCTGGCCGCCGGTGTACCGACCGAGCACGACCGGCTCCTCGCCGAGCTCACGGGCGTAGTGGCCCAGGCGCGCCTCGGCGAGGAGGTACTTGGCGACCTCCCCCTCGACGCCGGGGACCGGCGCCTCGACGACGACGTAGTCGATCTCGGTGCCCACCATGACGGCGAGGTGGCTCGGCAGGGTCCACGGCGTCGTCGTCCACACGAGCAGGTGGGCACCGTCGAGCACCGGGTCCTCGCCGGTCGTGTGCATCCGCAGACCTACGGTGACGGCCGGGTCCTGGCGCTGCTGGTAGACGTCGTCGTCCATGCGCAGCTCGTGGTTGGACAGCGGCGTCTCGTCCTGCCAGCAGTACGGCAGCACGCGGAAGCCCTCGTAGACCAGGCCCTTGTCGTACATCGACTTGAAGGCCCAGATGACCGACTCCATGAAGCCGGGGTTGAAGGTCTTGTAGTCGTTGTCGAAGTCGACCCAGCGCGCCTGCCGGGTCACGTAGTCGCGCCACTCCCCGGTGTACTTCAGGACCGACTCGCGGCAGGCGGCGTTGAACTTCTCGATGCCGAGCTCGCGGATCTCGTCGGTCGTCTTCAGCCCGAGCTGCCGCATCGCCTCGAGCTCGGCGGGCAGGCCGTGCGTGTCCCAGCCGAAGCGGCGCTCGACGCGCTTGCCGCGCATGGTCTGGTAGCGCGGGACGACGTCCTTGACGTAGCCGGTGAGCAGGTGCCCGTAGTGCGGCAGGCCGTTGGCGAAGGGGGGTCCGTCGTAGAAGACGAACTCGTTGGCCCCGTCCTCGCCCGGGTCGCGCGCGTCGATCGAGGCCTGGAAGGTCTGGTCCTCGTCCCAGTAGCTCAGGACGTGCTTCTCGATCTCGGGGAAGCTCGGGGAGGCGGCGACGGTGGTCGCGTCGGTGGTGGAGACCTTGGGGTAGGTCATCGCGGCGGCTCCGGGGTGCTCGGGGTGGTCGTCTCGGCTGTGCCACGAGGACGACGGCCTGGGTCTGATGCGACTGCGGCCACCGCGGTACCACCCCGCTTGTCCACCCCCTTCGCACGCGTCGGGAGCAGACCGCTCTTGGTCCTTCGGTCGTGACGTGACCACCCGTCCGGGTCTAGTGAGGAGCGCGGCCCGCGTGGGTCGTGGTCCCGTTCTTCCGGAAGGCTCGCCGGTGATGACGGCTCAGGCGCCTGCAGGGACCAGTGTAAGGGCTTGCGGCGCGCGGGTAGACTCACCCCAGCGTCCCTCGGGGGAAGCCGGTGCGAGTCCGGCGCTGTCCCGCAACCGTGAGCCTCGTGGCGAGCCGGAGCACCTGAGACGACGTGTGGCTCCGCCATCACCCGCCGTGGACAGCGGGTCGAGCCCGACGCATCGCGCCCGGGTCAACGGCATACCGTCCCAAGCCCGAAA
Source organism: Janibacter terrae NBRC 107853 (assembly GCF_001591405.1). Lineage (GTDB taxonomy): Bacteria > Actinomycetota > Actinomycetes > Actinomycetales > Dermatophilaceae > Janibacter > Janibacter terrae. The sequence continues at coordinate 82,518 of NZ_BCUV01000003.1, read as the reverse complement.
GGCACGCTCCCATGCGTCTCCTGCGCACCCTCGCCACCACGGCCTCCGTCGGCGCCCTCGGCCTCGCCCTCGCCCCCACCGCGAGCGCGGCCGCACCCGCGGACTCCGTCGCCTACCTCGCCGACCGTCTGGCGGACGGCGGTGACCGGCTGACCGTCGAGTCCGGCGGGCAGACCTTCGACGACCTCGGCCTGACGATCGACGGGGTGCTCGGCATGAGCGCCGCGGGCTCCGGCGGGGACGCCTCCGCCGCCGCGACCGACTACGTCGTCGCCAACGCAGGCACGTACTACGGGTACGGCGACGAGGTCTACTCGGCCGCGACCGCCAAGCTGCTCACGTTCGCCAGCGCCCGTGGGCTCGACCCGCGGTCCCTCGGTGGCGTCGACCTCGTGGCCCAGCTGCAGTCCCTCGAGGACGCCGACGGCCGCTTCTCCGACCAGTCCCAGTGGGGCGACTACTCCAACACGCTCGGCCAGGCCTTCGGGGTCATCGGCCTGACGCGCGCGGGCGCCACCCCCTCCACGGCCTCGGTCGAGACCCTCCTGTCGCAGCAGTGCGACGACGGCGGCTTCAGCCTCGAGTTCGCCGACGGCTGCGTCTCCGACCCCGACGCCACCTCCCTCACCGTCCAGGCCCTCGACGTCGTCGGGGGGCAGGAGGCCGTCGTGCAGGAGGCCGCGGACTACCTCGAGTCCCGGCAGGGCTCCGACGGCGGTGTCGGCGGCGGCGCCACGACCGAGGGCGCCAACTCCAACAGCACCGGCCTCGCGGCCGTCGCCTTCCGGCTCGCCGGTCGTGACGACGCCCGGGCGAGCGCGCTCGGGTACGTCGACGCGCTGACCTTCGACTGCGCCACCCCGGCCCTCGCCGGCGGCATCGCGTACAACCGCGCCGACTTCGACGCCGCCGTGGCGAAGGGGGCCTCCGCCGCCCCCGACGGGACCATCACCCGCTCGACCGCCCAGGCCCTGCTCGGCCTGACCGACCAGTCGTACGCGACCGTGACCTCGGCCGGGCAGGCCGCCGCCACCCCGGACACCGGCTGCGACACCCCCGCTCCCGGTGGCGACGACACCGACGGTTCCGGTGACGACGGCACCGACGGCACTGGCACCGACGGCACCGGCACCGACGGCACTGGCACCGACGGCACTGGCACCGACGGCACCGGCGGCAGCGACGGCACCGGTACGGGCACCGACACCGGCGCCGCCCCGCAGCAGCCGGAGATCCCCGCGGTCGTCCAGACCGACGGCGTGACCGCCCCCTCGGCCGGCTGGCCGGCGTGGGCCCTCGGCCTCGGCGCTGCGGCCACGGCCGCCGGCGCGACCCTCGTGACCCGTCGTCGGGTCGGAGAGCGGGTGCGCTGATGCGGCGGCTGCTCGCCGCCCTCGGCACCTCCTTGGTCGTCGGCGGGGCCGGCCTCACGCTGGCCGCCCCCGCCCAGGCGGCGCCCTGCTCGGGCGGCAGCGGGGTGACCGTCGTCGTGGACTACGGGTCCTCGACCGACGTGCGGTGCGCCTCGGGTGACCCCGCCTCTGCGGGTGCGGCGCTGACCGCCGCGGGCTTCAGCGTGCAGCAGGTCCAGACCCAGCCGGGGGCCGTGTGCCAGATCAACGGCGTGCCCAGCACCTCGTGCGTGCGCATGCCTCCCGCGAGCCAGTACTGGGCCTTCTTCCACGCGCCGGCGGGGGGCTCCTGGCAGTACTCGCAGAGGGGGATCTACGAGTACGACCCGGCGCCGGGTACCTCGGTCGGCTTCCGCCTGGGCTCCAGCCAGTCGCCGAGCGTCGCGCCACCCGCGCCCGCACCCGCGGCCCCGACGACCACCTCGCAGCCGACCGCTCGTGCGACGGCCGACGCGCCCCGCACGACGGCCGCGCCCCGACCCACGTCCGGGGGCGGTGGCGGGGGCTCGTCGACCGCCACGGACCCGACGAGCACCAGCACCCCGGACCCGGGCGGCACGGCGGCACCGACCCCGGGCCGGACGACCAGCAGCACCGCCCTCTCGACCTCGTCGACCACCACCCGTGACAGCGGTTCGTCGGCGACGTCCTCCTCACGGGCGTCGAAGCCCTCGCGGACGTCGAAGGGCACGACGTCGTCGACCACGTCGACGTCCTCGACCCAGCCCCCGACGTCCGCCTCGTCCACGACCTCCTCGGACGCGACGGTGGCGGCCGGCGCGGACACCTCTGGCGGCGGGGGCGGCGCCCTGCTGCCGACCGTCATCGGTGGCGGCCTGCTCCTCGCCCTCGGCGGGGGCGCCGCTGCGGTGGCCGCACGACGACGCGCGGGCTGACCCCCTTCGTGACCCCACCGATCGCACGCGCCCTCCACCCGGGAGCCTGGTGGCTCTGGGCCATCGGGCTGGCCGTGGCGGTCTCGCAGACGACCAACCCGCTCGTGCTGCTGCTCGCCGCGGCCGCCGTGACCCTCGTCGTCGTCGCGCGCCGCACCGACTCGCCGTGGGGCCGCGCCTTCCGGCTCTACGCGGTCCTCGGCGGGTTCATCATCGGGCTGCGGCTCGTGCTGCACGTGCTCGTCGGGCTCAAGTACGGCGAGTTCGTCGTCCTGCCGCTGCCGACGATCGGCCTGCCGGGCTGGGCCGCGGGGATCGACCTGCTCGGTGACGTGCGGCTCGAGGGCCTGCTCGGGGCGCTCTTCGAGGGGCTGCGGCTCGCGGTGATGATCCTGTGCATCGGCGCCGCCAACGCGCTCGCCGACCCCAAGCGGCTGCTCGCCGCGCTCCCCGGCGCCCTGCAGGAGATCGGGACGGCGATCGTCGTCGCGATCAGCGTGGCGCCCCAGCTGGCCGAGTCCGCGCGACGGGTCCACCGGGCCCGGCTGCTGCGCGGCGACGCCGCACGGGGGCTGCGCGCCTTCCGGCGGGTCGCGATGCCGGTCCTCGAGGACACGCTCGAGCGCTCCCTCTCGCTCGCCGCGTCGATGGACTCGCGCGGCTACGGGCGCCGCGGCGCGGTCTCCCCCGCCCGCCACCGCACGACCGGTCTGCTCACGCTCGGCGGCCTGCTGTGCACGGCCGTCGGCAGCTACGGGGTCCTCGACGCGACGAGCCCCGAGTGGGTCGGGACCCCGATGCTGCTCGTCGGCGTCGCGCTCGGCGCCCTCGGCCTGCGCAGCGGGTCGCTCGCCGTCTCCCGCACGACCTACCGCCCCTCCCCCTGGCGGACCCCCGAGACGCTCACTGCGGCCTGCGGCGTGCTGGCCGCGGTCGCCGCGCTGGCCAGCGTCCGCTGGGAACCGGCCGCGCTCACCATGCCGCTCGCCCCCCTCGGGCCGCCGCAGCTGCCCTGGCTCCTCACCCTCGGCCTGCTCGTCGCGACGCTGCCCGCCGCGCTCACCCCGCCCCCGCCCGTGCACCGCACCCGCGCCGCCCGCGCGACCGGCACGGCCACGACCACGACCGGGAGGAGCCACGCATGAGCTGGTCACCCGAGCCCGCCGTCGTCCTCGACGGCGTGACGATCACCTACGACGGCGCCGACGCCCCCGCGCTGCGCGACGTCGACCTGACGATCGACGAGGGCGAGCTGGCGCTCGTCGTCGGCCGCACCGGCTCCGGCAAGTCGACCCTGCTCGGCGCGATCAACGGGCTCGTGCCGCACTTCACCGGTGGCCACCTCGAGGGCCGGGTCCTCGTCGCCGGGCGCGACACGGCCACGCACCGTCCCCGCGACCTCGCCGACATCGTGGGCGTCGTCGGGCAGGACCCGCTCGCCGGGTTCGTCACCGAGACCGTCGAGGCCGAGCTCGCCTACGGCATGGAGCAGCTCGGCCTGGCCCCGGAGACGATGCGGCGCCGGGTCGAGGAGGCCCTCGACGTCATGGACATCGCTGACCTGCGCGATGCCCCGCTGCGCGACCTCTCCGGCGGACAGCAGCAGCGGGTCGCGATCGGTGCCGTCCTCACCCTCCACCCGCGCGTCATCGTCCTCGACGAGCCGACCTCGGCGCTCGACCCCACCGCGGCGGAGGACGTGCTCGCCGCGATCTCCCGCCTCGTGCACGACCTGTCGACGACGGTCGTCGTCGCGGAGCACCGCATCGAGCGCGTCATCCACCACGCCGACTCGGTCGTGCACGTCGTCGACGGCCGCGTCGAGCACGGCGACCCGGCACGGATCATGGTCGGCTCGACCGTCGCTCCTCCCGTCGTCGAGCTGGGGCGCTGGGCCGGGTGGACCCCACTGCCCCTGTCCGTGCGTGACGCCCGACGCGCGGCGGGCCCCCTTCGTCGCGAGCTGGGCGGGTGGCCGGCCCCCGCGCCCGCCCCCAGCCTCCCGGCCGGCATCACGGCGAAGGGGGTGACCGTGCGCCACGGCGCCCTGGTCGCCGTCGACGCGGTCGACCTGACGCTGCCCGCTGGGGCGATCACGGCCCTCATGGGGCGCAACGGTGCCGGCAAGTCCTCGCTGATGTGGGCCCTGCAGGGGTCGGGCTCGCGCGCCGCCGGCACAGTGGCGGTCGACGGGGAGGACCCGGAGACGCTCGCCCCCGCGGCCCGGCGCGGCGTCGTCGGCCTCGTCCCGCAGACGCCCGGCGACCTGCTCTACCTCGAGACCGTCGGCGGGGAGTGCGAGCGCGCCGACCTCGACGCGGACGCCCCCGTGGGGACCTGCGCCGCCCTGCTCGAGACCATCGCGCCGGGCATCCCGCCGCAGCGGCACCCGCGCGACCTGTCCGAGGGGCAGCGCCTGGCCCTCGTCCTCGCGGTGCAGCTGACCGCCGACCCCACCGTCGTCCTGCTCGACGAGCCGACGCGCGGTCTCGACTACACGGCCAAGGCCGCCCTGACGCGCGCGCTGCGCGCCGTCGCGGACCGGGGCCGCACGGTCCTGCTGTCGACGCACGACGTGGAGTTCGTCGCCGAGACCGCCGACCGGGTCGTCGTCATGGCCGACGGCGAGGTCATCGCGCAGGGCCCCACCGCCGAGGTGGTCGTCTCCTCCCCCGCCTTCGCCCCGCAGGTGGCCAAGGTGCTCGCGCCGGCCCCGCTCCTCACGGTCGCGCAGGTGCGCGCCGCGGCGGGTCGACCGTGAGCTCGACCGCGGTCGTGCTGCGACCACGCGCCGTCGCGGCGATCGGGTTGACGAGCGTCGTCGGGCTCTTCGCCTTCCTCTGGCCGCTCGTCATCACGCCCGAGAGCGGGTTGTCGCACGGCGGGGACGCCCCGCTCGTCTTCGCCGCGGTCCTGATCGGGGTGCTCGCGGTCGTCCTCGCCGAGGTCGGCGACGGCGGTCTCGACACCAAGGCGATCGCGATGCTCGGCGTGCTCTCGGCGGTGGGGGCCGCCCTTCGTCCGCTCGGGGGCGGGACCGCGGGGCTCGAGACGGTCTTCTTCCTGCTCATCCTCTCCGGCCGGGTCTTCGGCCCCGGCTTCGGCTTCGTCCTCGGCTCGACGACGCTCGCGGCGAGCGCGCTCATCACCGCCGGGGTGGGTCCGTGGCTGCCCTTCCAGATGCTCGCCGCCTCGTGGGTCGGGATGGGCGCCGGCCTGCTGCCCCGGGCGAAGGGCGCCGCCGAGATCGTGCTGCTCTGCGCGTACGGCGTGGTCACCGGGCTTCTCTACGGGGCGGCGCTCAACTTCTCCTTCTGGCCCTTCACCGTCCAGGGTGAGGCGGCGCTGGCCTTCGTCGCGGGCGACCCGGTCGCGGACAACCTGCGGCGCTTCCTCGCCTTCACCCTCGCGACCTCGTTGGCCTGGGACCTCGGGCGGGCGGGCACCAATGTCGTGCTCATCGCCCTCACCGGCAGACCGGTCCTCGGTGCCCTGCGCCGGGCCGCGCGGCGGGCATCCTTCTCCCGGCCTTGAGGCGGTGGCGGAAATACCCCCACGAGGTATACGGTTGGTCTCATCAGATACCCCCTCGGGGTAGTTCGACCGAGCCAGGAGAGACGACGATGAGCGCCACCGAGTACACCGTGACCGGGATGACCTGCGGCCACTGCGAGATGTCCGTCCGCGAAGAGGTCGGCGAGATCCCCGGCGTCCAGGGCATCGAGGTCAGCCACGAGAGCGGCCGCCTGCTCGTCACCGCCGACGACTCCGTCGACGACGCCGCGGTCCTCGCCGCGGTCGAGGAGGCCGGCTACACGGCGGTGCGGGCCTGATGGAGGCGGGCGTCCGCCTCGCCGCCTACGGCGCGGGCCTGGTGGTGGCCTTCAGCGCGTCCTACGGGATCGCCGGCGCCGCCGTGCCCGACGAGGTCGTCGCCCGCTGGTCCGAGCTCGAGCCGAGCCACGTCGACACCCACGCCGACGCCCCGCCCCACGAGGCAGCCGACGCAGCGGACCACGCGCCGACCGGCGTCTCGCTGGAGGCCGACGGCTACCGCCTCTCCCCCGTGAGCGCGCCTCGCCGCACCGGCTCCGCCGGCACGCTGTCCTTCCGCGTGCTCGACGCGCACGGCGAGCCCCTGACGCAGTACACGCGGGCGCACGAGCAGGACCTCCACCTCGTCGTCGTGCGCAGCGACGGCTCCGGCTACCGCCACGAGCACCCCCGACTCGACCGGGAGAGCGGCACGTGGTCCGTGCCGTGGACCTGGGACGAGGCCGGCACCCACCGCGTCTACGCCGACTTCACCCCCGGTGGCACGCCGGCGAAGGGGGTCACCCTGAGTCGGACCGTCGACGTCACCGGCGCGTACACGCCCGTCGTGCAACGCCCTTCGCGCACCGACGAGGTCGACGGGTACACCGTGACCATCGACGGCAGGCTCGAGGCCGGCACGGCCACCGACCTCACCGTCTCGATCGAGCGGGACGGACGCCCCGTCACCGACGTGCAGCCCTACCTCGGCGCCTTCGGCCACCTCGTCGCGCTGCGCGAGGGCGACCTCGCCTACCTCCACGTCCACGCCCGGGACAAGGAGCCGGGTGCCGGCGCGACCGCCGGCCCCGGCATCGACTTCACCGCTGAGACCCCGACCGCCGGGCGCTACCTGCTGTACCTCGACTTCCGGGTCGACGACGAGGTCCGCACGGCCACCTTCGTGATCGATGCCGCAGAGGAGACCCGATGAGCACCGAAGCCCCCACCGCGACCGGCCCCGACCACGAGCTCCTGATCGGCGGGATGACCTGCGCCTCGTGCGCCAACCGCATCGAGCGCAAGCTCAACAAGCTCGACGGGGTCTCCGCGACCGTCAACTACGCCACGGAGAAGGCGCGGGTCAGCGCACCCGAGGGGTACGACCCCGCGCTCCTCGTCGCCGAGGTGGAGAAGGCCGGCTACACCGCCGCCCTGCCGGCACCGGAGGTCCCCTCGAGCGAGGACACCGGCGCCGACGACGACCCCGAGCTGACCTCCCTTCGTCATCGTCTGGTCGGGACCGCGGTCCTGTCCGCGCCGGTCATCGCGATGGCGATGGTCCCGGCACTGCAGGTCGAGCACTGGCAGTGGGCCTCGCTCGCCCTGGCCGCCCCGGTCGTCGTCTGGGGGGCCTGGCCCTTCCACCGGGCCGCCTGGGCCAACCTGCGCCACGGCGCCGCCACGATGGACACGCTCATCTCGATGGGCACGCTCGCGGCCTTCCTCTGGTCGCTCTACGCGCTCTTCCTCGGGACCGCCGGCGAGCCGGGCATGACGCACCCGTTCGAGCTGACCGTGGAGCGCTCCGACGGCGCCGGCAACATCTACCTCGAGGTCGCGGCAGGGGTCACCCTCTTCATCCTCGCCGGTAGGTACTTCGAGAAGCGCTCGAAGCGCCGGGCAGGCGCCGCGCTGCGCGCCCTGCTCGAGCTCGGTGCCAAGGAGGTCGCCGTGCTGCGCGGCGGCACCGAGGTGATGGTCCCGGTCGACGAGCTGCGCGTCGGCGACGACTTCGTCGTGCGCCCCGGGGAGAAGATCGCCACCGACGGCGTCGTCACGAGCGGGACCTCCGCGGTCGACGCGTCGATGCTCACCGGTGAGTCCGTGCCCGTCGAGGTCACCGAGGGCGATGCCGTGACCGGCGCGACCGTCAACGCCGGCGGCCGGATCATCGTGCGCGCGACCCGCGTCGGGTCGGACACGCAGCTGGCCCAGATGGCCCGGCTCGTCGAGGACGCGCAGACCGGCAAGGCCGAGGTGCAGCGCCTCGCCGACCGGATCTCCGGGGTCTTCGTGCCGGTCGTCATCGCGATCGCCGTCGTGACCCTCGGCGCCTGGCTGGGTGCCGGCCTCCCCGCCAGCGCCGCCTTCACCGCGGCCGTCGCCGTCCTCGTCGTCGCCTGCCCGTGCGCGCTCGGCCTGGCCACCCCGACGGCCCTGCTCGTCGGCACCGGCCGCGGCGCGCAGATGGGCGTGCTCATCAAGGGCCCGGAGGTCCTGGAGTCCACGCGCCGGGTCGACACGATCGTCCTCGACAAGACGGGCACCGTGACCACCGGTCGGATGGCCCTCGTCGACGTCGTCACCGCGCCGGGCGTCGAGCGCGCCGAGCTGCTGCGCCTGGCCGGCGCCCTCGAGCACGCCTCCGAGCACCCCATCGCGCGGGCGATCGCCGCGGGGGCGAGCGAGGAGGTCGGTCCGCTGCCGGCGCCCGAGGACTTCACCAACCTCGAGGGCACGGGTGTCCAGGGCGTCGTCGACGGGCGCGCGGTCGTCGTGGGCCGCGCGAGCCTGCTCGCCGATCGGTCGCAGCCGTTGACGCAGGCGCTCGCGGCGACCAAGGCGGAGCAGGAGGGTGCGGGCCGCACCGTCGTCGCCGTCGGCTGGGACGGGGCCGCCCGCGGCCTGCTCGTGGTCGCCGACACGGTCCGGGCCACGAGCACGGAAGCGGTCACCGCCCTGCGCGGGCTCGGCCTGACGCCGGTGCTGCTCACCGGCGACAACGAGGCGGTCGCCCGGCGCATCGCCGCGGAGGTGGGCATCGACGAGGTCATCGCCGAGGTCCTCCCGAGCGGCAAGGTCGACGTCGTCACCCGCCTGCAGGGCGAAGGGAGGACCGTCGCGATGGTCGGTGACGGCGTCAACGACGCGCCGGCGCTCGCGCAGGCCGACCTCGGCCTGGCGATGGGCACGGGCACCGATGTCGCCATCGAGGCCTCCGACATCACGCTCGTGCGCGGGGACCTGCTCGGGGCGGTCGACGCCATCCGCCTCTCGCGCAGGACGCTCGACACGATCAAGGGCAACCTCTTCTGGGCGTTCGCCTACAACGTCGCCGCGGTGCCGGTCGCCGCCCTCGGCCTGCTCAACCCGATGCTCGCCGGGGCGGCGATGGCCTTCTCCAGCGTCTTCGTCGTCGGCAACAGCCTGCGGCTGAGGGGGTTCCGCAGCATCGCCCGGTCCTGAGGGCCTCGGGGGGTTCTGCGAGGATGGCGAGCATGCCGACCGACGTGGAGCGACAGGAAGCGTGGCTGAGCCGCGAGGAGCTGGACAACGTGCGCGGGCGCGTGCCGATCCTCTACGTGGCCGCCGTCCCCGTGCGGGTCTCCGACAACGGTGACGTCACCCGCGTCGGGCTGCTCCTGCGAGCCTCCGAGACGGGCACGATGGAGCGCGAGCTGGTCGCCGGTCGGGTCAACTACCACGAGCGGGTGCGCGACGCCCTGGTCCGCCACCTCGAGAAGGACCTCGGCCCGATGGCGCTCCCCTCGGTCCCCGCCTCGCCCGTGCCGTTCACCGTCGCCGAGTTCTTCCCGACGCCGGGCGTCACCCCCTTCCACGACCCGCGGCAGCACGCCGTGGCGCTGTGCTTCATCGTCCCGGTCCGCGGTGACTGCGCCCCCCAGCACGACTCGCTCGACCTCGCCTGGCTCACGCCGCAGGAGGCCGGGGAGACCGGTCAGCTCGCCGAGATGGCCGGCGGCCACGGCGCGCTGCTGCGCCAGGCGCTCGTCCATGTGGGCCACTCCGCCTTCTGAGGCTGCATTCCCCTAGGGCAATGCACGCGGAGGGGGGTCCTCCAGGCCCTCCTCGAGCGTGGTCAGGGCATCGGTCAGGGCCGCGCGCTGCTGCGCGCTGAGCGCGCCCATCTGCCCGGCGACGCTGCGCCGACGGGCCTCGTGGACGGCGGCCCGGGTGCGGCTGCCCCGGTCCGTCACGACGACGACGCTCGCCCGACGGTCCGCCGGGTCGGGGCGTCGCTCGACCAGTCCCTTCGCCTCGAGGGCGTCGACGACGTCGGTCACCGAGCGTGGGGCGATGCGCAGGGCATCGGCCAGGTCGCGCAGGCGCGGCGCCTCGTCGCGGTCCGCGGCCACCCGCAGGGCGCGCAGCTCGTGCGGCGACAGGTCGTGCGCGGACAGATCGACCAGCCACGCGCGGCGCAGGCGGCGGGCGACACGCAGCAGCTGCTCGCCGAGGTCGTCGCCGTCCGGGGCGGGGGTGCGTGGGCTCATGCCCCAAGGGTAGCGATCTTGACCGCTCACCTCATAGTGAGGTAACCTCAGCATCACGAACTGACTGTGACGAAAGGGGCCCGCATGGACACCCCCGTGAGCTCCCCCAAGACCGGCCGCGGACCGCACCGCGTCGACCCGCGAGACCGCGCCCAGCTCGCCGAGAGCCCGGTGAGCGCCCGCCGGGTCATCTCCTGCTTCCGCCCCTACCGCTGGCAGGTCGCCGCGGTCGTGGGCCTCATCGTCGCGAGCTCGCTGATCTCGATGGCCTCCCCCTTCCTCCTGCGCGTGGTCATCGACGACGCGCTCCCCCGCCAGGACGTCCGGCTCCTCCTCCTCACCGTGGGCGGCATGCTCCTCGTGACGATCGCGACCGCCCTCATCGGCGTGCAGCAGACCTGGATCTCCACGCGCGTGGGCCAGGCGGTCATGCACCGGTTGCGCACCGACGTCTTCACCCACCTGCAGCGACAGGCGATGAGCTTCTTCACCCGCACCCGCTCCGGCGAGATCCAGTCCCGCATCACGCAGGACGTCGCCGGCATGCAGTCGATCGTCACGAGCACCGCGGTCTCGATCGCCTCCAACCTCACGACGGCGGTCGCGACCGCCGTCGCGATGGTCGCCCTGAGCTGGCGGCTCTCGCTCTTCTCCCTCCTCGTGCTGCCCCCGGCCATCTGGACCACGCGCAAGGTGGCCTTCGCACGAAGGGAGATCACCGCCCGGCGCCAGCGGCGGCTCGCCGACCTGCAGGCGCAGGTCACCGAGGAGCTGTCGGTGAGCGGTGCGCTGCTGTCGAAGACCCTGGGCGCCTCCGAGCGCGGCGCCCGGCTCTTCGCCGAGACCTCGACCGACCTCGTCGGCCTCGAGGTGCGCTCCGAGCTCGCCGGCCGTTGGCGGATGGCGACGATGTCGATCGTCTTCGCCGCGATCCCCGCGCTGATCTACCTGGCCGCGGGACTGCCCGCCACGAGCGGCGGCATGACGATCGGCACGATCATCGCCTTCACGACGCTGCAGGCAGGCATCTTCCGCCCGATCATGGGGCTGCTCAACGTCGGCGCCTCGTGGATCGCCTCGATGGCCCTCTTCAGCCGGGTCTTCGGCTATCTCGACCTCGATCCGGAGGTGGCCGCGCCCAGCGACCCGGTGGACATCGACCCCCTTCGCCTCCGCGGGGACCTGCGGATCGAGGGCGTCTCGTACGCCTACCCCGGTGGCCACGGGCGCGCCCTCGACGACGTGTCCGCCACCGTCCCGGCCGGTGCCCACCTGGCCCTCGTCGGCGCGACCGGCAGCGGCAAGTCGACGCTCGCGTCGCTGCTCGTGCGGCTCGCCGACCCGGACACCGGGCGGATCACGGTCGACGGGTACGACCTGCGCGACATCGACCCGCAGACGCTGACGCACGTCGTCGGCATCGTCACCCAGGAGACCTACCTGGCCCACGACACCATCCGGGCCAACCTCCTGCTCGCCGACCCCGACGCCACCGAGGCGCAGCTGTGGCAGGCCCTCGCGACCGCCCAGGCCGCGGACCTCGTCGCCGGCCTGCCCGACGGCCTCGACACCGTGGTGGGGGCGCGCGGCCACCGGTTCTCCGGTGGTGAGAAGCAGCGCATCGCCATCGCCCGCACGCTCCTGCGCGACCCGGCGGTCCTCGTCCTGGACGAGGCGACGAGCGCCCTCGACAACGACACCGAGCGCGAGCTGCAGGTGGCCCTGGACGCCCTGGCCCGTGGCCGCACGACGATCACCATCGCCCACCGCCTGAGCACCATCGCGTCCGCGGACGAGATCCTCGTGCTCTCCGGTGGTCGGGTGCTCGAGCGCGGCGGGCACGGGGAGCTGCTGCGCCGCGGCGGCGCCTACGCCCGGCTCGCCGGCAGCGACCTGGCCCTCACCGCCTGAGGGTCAGTCCTTGGTGAACTGGTCCTTGACGCGCGTCATGTCGCGGTGGTCCTTGGCGTACGCGTCCTCGTACGAGGGGGCGGTGCCGCCGAGGCGAGCGGGCAGGAAGCGCAGGTCCTCCCCCGTGAGCGGCGGGTAGGCGGCGATCGTCTCGTCGAGCAGCTGCTTCATGACCTCGCGCAGCCGCTCGGTGGCCTCGGTGACGTCCTCGTCCGGACCGACGTGGATCGGCTCGCCGATGGTGATGTGGATCGGGAACCCCGTGCGGCCCAGGCGCTTGGGCACGTCCTTGGTCCAGATGCGGTGCGCCCCCCAGACGATGGTCGGCAGGATCGGCGTGCCGGACAGCTGGGCCATCCGCGCCGTGCCGTTCTTGAGCTCCTTGATCTCGAAGGAGCGCGACATCGTCGCCTCGGGGTAGACGCCGACGACCTCCCCGTCCTTGAGCTTCTGCACGGCCTCCTTGAAGGCCGCGCCGCCCGCGTGGCGGTCGACGGGGATGTGCTTGAGCCCACGCATGAACCACCCGGCCACCTTGTGCTGCCAGATGGACTTCTTGGCCATGAAGCGCACCCACCGGCGGCTCTTGCGGGCGCCGAGACCGGCGAGGACGAAGTCGATGTAGCCGGTGTGGTTGATCGCCATGACCGCGCCCCCCTCCCTCGGGACATTGCGCTCCCCCTTGATGGTGAAGCGGTAGCCGTTCACGAGGAAGATGATCCGGGCGACGATGATGATCGCGCGGTAGAGAGGCTCAGGGCGGCGCATGCCTGCAGCCTACGGTCTCGTAGGTTGCCGCGGTGGACCTTGGCCGATTGGTCCGGTCACACCCGGCAATGGGAAGATCTGGCCCATGACCGAGCTCTCCGCTGCCCCCGACGCCGCCCGCATCCCGGACCGTCCCTCGCTGGACGGCCTCGAGGACACCTGGGGCGCCGTATGGCGCGAGCAGGGCACCTACGCGTTCGACCCCGAGGGGCCCCGCGACCAGGTCTTCTCCATCGACACGCCGCCGCCCACGGCGAGCGGCAGCCTCCACATGGGGCACGTCTTCAGCTACACGCACACCGACTGCATGGCGCGCTACAAGCGCATGCAGGGCTTCAACGTCTTCTACCCGATCGGCTGGGACGACAACGGCCTGCCGACCGAGAAGCGGGTCCAGAACTACTACGGCGTGCGCGGCGACTCCTCGCTGCCCTACGACCCGGACTTCACGCCCCCCTTCGAGGGCACGACGAAGACGATCAAGGCGGCCGACCAGGTCCCGGTCAGCCGGCAGAACTTCATCGAGCTGTGCGACGAGCTGACGGTCAAGGACGAGGAGGCCTTCGAGTCCCTCTTCCGGCGCCTGGGCTTCAGCCTCGACTGGGAGATCCAGTACCGCACGATCGACGACCGCTCCCGCGCGACCGCGCAGACCGCCTTCCTGCGCAACCTCGCTCGCGGTGAGGCGTACACGGCCGAGGCGCCGGGCCTGTGGGACGTCACCTTCCAGACCGCTGTCGCGCAGGCCGAGCTCGAGGCGCGCGACTACCCGGGCGCCTACCACCGCGTCGCCTTCCACGGCGCCGACGGGCCGGTCCACATCGAGACCACCCGTCCCGAGCTGCTCCCCGCCTGCGTCGCCCTCATCGCGCACCCCGACGACGAGCGCTACCAGGGCCTCTTCGGCTCGAGCGTGACCTCCCCGATCTTCGGCGTGGAGGTGCCCGTCGTGGCCCACCCGGCCGCCGAGATGGACAAGGGCGCGGGCATCGCGATGTGCTGCACCTTCGGTGACCTCACCGACGTCATCTGGTGGCGCGAGCTGCAGCTGCCGACCCGCTCGATCATCACCCGCGCCGGTCGCGTCCTCGGCGAGACCCCGGAGTGGGTTGCCGCTGCCGGGAGCGCGAAGGGGGCGGAGGTCTTCTCGCAGATGTCCGGCAAGACCGTGCACTCCGCCCGCGAGGTCGTCGTCGAGGCGCTGCGCGCCTCCGGTGACCTCGAGGGCGAGCCGCAGAAGACCCAGCGCAAGGCCAACTTCTACGAGCGCGGCGAGAAGCCGCTCGAGATCGTCACCTCGCGCCAGTGGTACATCCGCAACGGTGGCCGCGACGCCGAGCTGAACCTGGCGCTGCAGGCCCGCGGCGACGAGATCGACTTCCACCCCGAGTTCATGAGGTCGCGCTACAAGAACTGGGTCGCCGGCCTCAACGGCGACTGGCTCATCTCGCGCCAGCGCTTCTTCGGCATCCCGATCCCCGTCTGGTACGCCCTGGACGTCGACGGCCAGCCGCGGTACGACAGCCCGATCGTGCCCACCGAGGACCAGCTGCCGATCGACCCGATGGCCCAGGTCCCCACCGGGTACACCGAGGACCAGCGCGACCAGCCGGGCGGGTTCACCGGCGACCCGGACGTCATGGACACCTGGGCCACGTCGTCGCTCTCGCCGCAGATCGCCGGCGACTGGCTCGCCTCCGAGCGGGGCGAGTCCGACCTCTTCGACAAGGTCTTCCCCATGGACGTGCGCCCGCAGGCCCACGACATCATCCGGACCTGGCTCTTCGCGACCGTCGTGCGCGCCCACCTCGAGCACGGCACCGCGCCGTGGAAGAACGCCGCGATCTCCGGGTGGATCCTCGACCCCGACCGCAAGAAGATGAGCAAGTCCAAGGGCAATGTCGTCACGCCCGAGGACGTCGTCGTCGAGCACAGCGCCGACGCGGTCCGATACTGGGCGGCCTCCGGCCGTCTGGGCACCGACGCGGCGTACGACACCGGCCAGATGAAGATCGGCCGTCGCCTCGCGATCAAGCTGCTCAACGCGAGCAAGTTCGCGCTCGGGTTCGGCGAGGCCGACGGTGACCTCGCCGCGGCCGTCACCCACCCGCTCGACCAGTCGATGCTCGCCGGGCTGCGGCAGGTGGTCACCGAGGCGACCGCGGGCTTCGAGGCCTGGGACTACACCCGCAGCCTGTCGGTGACCGAGACCTTCTTCTGGACCTTCTGCGACGACTACATCGAGCTCGTCAAGGACCGCGCCCACGGCGGTGAGGGCCAGGACCGGGCCGGTACCGCCTCGGCGCGTGCCGCCCTGCGCCTCGCGCTCGACGCGCTGCTGCGTCTCCTCGCCCCGGTCCTGCCCTACGCCACGGAAGAGGTCTGGTCGTGGTGGAAGGAGGGCTCCGTGCACCGCGCCACCTGGCCGACCGTCGACGAGCTGCCCCCGGGCGGCGACGCCGCCGTCCTCGGCGCCGTCGGCGAGGCCCTGAGCCAGGTCCGCAAGGCGAAGTCCGACGCCAAGGTCGGCATGCGCAGCGAGATCACCGCGGCGACGCTCGTCGCCCCGGCCGCCAGGGCCGAGCTCGTGCGGGCGGGCGAGAGCGACCTGCGCAGCGCCGGTCGCCTCACGGGGGCCTTCGACTACGCCGAGGGCGAGGAGGTCAGCCTCCGCGACGTCGAGCTCATCCCCTTCGTCAAGCCGCCGAAGGTCTGACGCCGAGGTCCCTCACCCCGTGGCTTCCGTCGGGGCTGCGGGACCCAGGGCCGGGATCCGCCACGCGGCGGTGACCGGCTCACGCACCGGCAGGCGCCGGTGGCCGGTCGGCTGGACGAGCACCCAGGGCACCTTCCAGCCACCGAGCGAGAGTCGCTTGGCGACGAAGGCCTCCTCGTCGAGGACCGACACCCGGCCGCTCGCCGGGTCGTACACCTCGACGTACCTGTTGCGGTCCCCCGGCAGGACGAGCGTCACGTGGCGTGGGGTGAGCCGGTTGCCGACGTAGAGCGCGGCCGGCTCGCCGTCGACCACGAGGTCGACCAGACGCCGGTACCGGGCGCGCAGCCCCTCCTCGTTGTGGCCGCGCACGGGCACCATCGTGTAGCGGGTCCCCGCGCGCGAGGCACCGTGCTCGAGCTCGTGCCGCAGGCCCCACGGCGGCGTCCCGAGCGCCTTGGGCCAGGGCAGCAGCAGGCCACCGGCCGGCGCCCGCCACCCGTTGGTCCGGGCCTGGACCGTCCGCTCCCAGGCGGCGAACCGCTCGGTCTGGTCCCCCCCTTCGGCGCCGGGGACCGGATGACCGTCACCGGCCATGATCCAGCGGGCGAAGGGGGCGTCGACGAGCATCCGCGCCACCGTCGCGCACGCCGCGCCGCACGTCGTCGGACTCTGCTGGCGGGGCCCGGAGGCACCCTGCACGAGGTGGAAGGGGGGACTCACCCCACCCATCCTGTCAGGTGCGTCAGGCGGAGCGCTTGTGCTTGCGCTTGGGCGTCTCCTCGTGGCGCACGATCGTCGGCAGGACGTTGTCCCGCACGACCTCGGCGCTCACCACGATCTGCTTGATGCCCTCGTCGCTCGGGGTGTCGAACATGACGGGCAGGAGGACCTCCTCCATGATCGCGCGCAGACCACGGGCCCCCGTGCCGCGGGCCATCGCGGAGTCGGCGATGGCCTCGAGGGCGTCCTCGGTGAACTGGAGCTCGACGCCGTCGATCTCGAACATCTTGCGGTACTGCTTGACGAGGGCGTTCTTCGGCTCGCTGAGGATCTGCACCAGGGCCTCGCGGTCGAGCGGCGTGACCGTCGTGATGATCGGCAGGCGACCGATGAACTCCGGGATGAGGCCGAACTTCATCAGGTCCTCGGGCATGACGTCGGTGATCGCCTCGGCGAGGTCGCTCGCCTTGTGCAGCTCCGAGCCGAAGCCCAGACCCTTCTTGCCGACGCGCGACTCGATGATCTTCTCCAGCCCGGCGAAGGCGCCGCCGACGATGAAGAGGACATTGGTCGTGTCGATCTGGATGAACTCCTGGTGCGGGTGCTTGCGCCCGCCCTGCGGCGGCACCGAGGCCGTCGTGCCCTCGAGGATCTTCAGCAGCGCCTGCTGCACGCCCTCTCCGGACACGTCACGGGTGATCGAGGGGTTCTCGGACTTGCGGGCGACCTTGTCGATCTCGTCGATGTAGATGATCCCCTGCTCGGCCTTCTTCGTGTCGTAGTCGGCCGCCTGGATGAGCTTGAGCAGGATGTTCTCGACGTCCTCGCCGACGTAGCCGGCCTCGGTCAGCGCCGTCGCGTCGGCGATGGCGAAGGGGACGTTGAGCATCCGCGCGAGGGTCTGGGCGAGGTAGGTCTTGCCGCAGCCGGTCGGGCCGATGAGCAGGATGTTGGACTTGGCGATGTCGACGTGGTCCTCGTCGCGCTTGGCGGCGGCACCGTCGTCGGCCTGGATCCGCTTGTAGTGGTTGTACACGGCGACGGCGAGCGCCTTCTTCGCCTTGTCCTGGCCGATGATGTACGTCTCGAGGAAGTCGTAGATCTCGCGCGGCTTGGGCAGCTCGTCGAGGCCGAGGTCACCGGAGTCGGTGAGCTCCTCCTCGATGATCTCGTTGCACAGGTCGATGCACTCGTCGCAGATGTAGACGCCGGGACCGGCGATGAGCTTCTTCACCTGCTTCTGGGACTTGCCGCAGAAGGAGCACTTCAGCAGGTCGCCGCTCTCTCCGACTCGTGCCACGTCAGGTGTCCTCTCCGTACCTCACCGACCGATCTGGTCGTGGGGACGACGCTACCCAAAGGCCCGTCGCTCCACCCCCAATTGGACACGATCAGGCGCGGCGCGTCGCCCCGTTTCGCTGACAGCGGAACACCTCAGCCCCTCCGCCCGCGCAGCAGCCACCAGCCACCACCGAGCAGCGCGAGCACCCCCGTTGCGAGACCTGCGAGGAGCAGCCACGGCGCCGGCCCCCCGCCACGGTGGCTCTCGACGTGGTCCGACGCGGGCACCGTCCCGGTGCCGTGGCGCTCCTCGATGTCGGCCCGGGTCACGACCACGTCCTTCGCCCCGACCCCGGAGGTGGCGGTGCACCAGCTCGACTGCCACCCGCCGCCGTCACGCTCGTGGGCGAAGAGGAGGTAGCGCTCCCCCTCGACGAGCCGCAGGCCGCAGGCCGTGACGTCGGCGCCAGTCGTCAGCCGGACGGACGCGGCGCCCGACCCGTGCCACTGGCGCACGACGCGCAGGTCGTAGACGCGGTCGTGCCCGACCCGCTCCTCGCCCTCCACGAGGACCTCGGCGATGACCTCGCTCTCCAGGGCGCTCGCGCGCTCCGGACGATCGCACGAGCACGCGTGCGCGGCCGGCGCGGTGAGCACCGCGACGGGCAGCGCCAGCAGGCACGCGAGGAGCGTCATCAGCAACCGTCGCACGGGGCGTCAGCGCTCCCCACGGCGTCGGCCCAGGACGGAGCGGCCCACGACGAGCAGCACGAGGAGGGCTGCACCCACGGCGATCCCGGGCCACGGCGACGGGTCGCCGACGCTGACCGCGTCGTCTCCCGCCGGCTCGGTGACGTCATCACCAGAGCGGGTCCCCCGACCGAGCTCCTCCTCCACCTGTGCAGCCGTCACGTCCCGGATCTGCGTCCCGCCGTCGAAGACCTTGCCGCGGCACAGGTCGGTCCGCCAGGTGCCGTCGGAGCCCACGGCCAGGACCACCTGCGGCCTCCCCCCGGCGTAGGTGCGCCCGCACTCCGCGCCGTCCACGCGCGTGCGGACGGTCACGACATCGCGCCGCGGCCCCTTCCACGAGCGCTGGACGTCGAAGGTGTACGCGCGCTCCCGACCCGTGGTCCGCACCGAGGTCACGGTGCCCTCGACGACGAGGTCCGAGTCGGCGAGGTGCTGCTCGAGCGAGCCCTGCGCGCACGAGCACGCCTGTGCTGCGGGTGCGGTGAGCACGAGGACCGGCACGGTCAGCAGCACCGTGAGCAGGGTGGTCAGCAGACGTCTCATGCTCATCCGACGTCGGCGCCCACCCATCGGTTCCACCTCATCGCGGGATCCGCCCCCGGGCACGACGAAGGGCCCCGGAGGTCCGGGGCCCTTCGTCACTGTGGATCAGTCCTCGAGCGAGGCCTTGCGCGGGGTGAGCACCTCGTCGATGAGGCCGTACTCCTTGGCCTCCTGCGCCGAGAGGATCTTGTCGCGCTCGATGTCCTCGCGGACCTCCTCGACCGTCTTGCCGGAGTGCTTGGCCCAGGTCTCCTCGAGCCAGGTGCGCATCCGCAGCACCTCGTTGGCCTGGATCTCGATGTCCGAGGCCTGGCCGTACTCGCCACCGGCCAGCGCGGGCTGGTGGATGAGGATGCGGCTGTTGGGCAGGGCGAAGCGCTTGCCCTGGGCGCCGGCGGCGAGGAGCACCGCTGCGGCGGAGGCCGCCTGGCCGATGACGAAGGTCTGGATGTCCGGGCGGATGTACTGCATCGTGTCGTAGATCGCCGTCATGGCGGTGAAGCTGCCACCCGGGCTGTTGATGTACATCAGGATGTCGCGCTCGGGCTCCTGCGACTCCAGCACGAGCAGCTGGGCGATGATGTCGTCCGCGGAGGCGTCGTCGACCTGCACGCCGAGGAAGATGATGCGGTCCTCGAAGAGCTTGGTGTACGGGTCCATCCGCTTCATGCCGTACGAGGTGCGCTCCTCGAAGTTGGGCAGGATGTAGCGGCTGGACGGCCCGGGGCGAAGGGGGGCCGAGCCCGGCTGGTGGGTGCGCAGCTGTGCGTCGAAGTTCATGGGTTCTCCTGGGAAGGCTCGGGTCGGGGCTCAGTCGCTGATGGGGTTGTCGTCCCCGCGGCCGGCCTGGTCGGAGCGCTCGAAGACGTGGTCGACGAAGCCGTACTCCTTGGCCTCCGCCGCACCGAACCAGCGGTCGCGGTCGGAGTCCCGGTGGATCTGCTCGACGGACTGCCCGGTGTGCTCGGCGATGAGCTCGGCCATCTGCGTCTTGACGAAGAGCATCTGCTCGGCCTGGATCTTGATGTCCGAGGCCGTGCCGCCGATGCCGCCGGAGGGCTGGTGCATCATCACCCGGGCGTGCGGCGTGGCGTAGCGCTTGCCGTGCGTGCCCGCGGAGAGCAGGAACTGGCCCATCGAGGCGGCCAGGCCCATGGCCACGGTGGCGACGTCGTTGGGGATCCACTTCATCGTGTCGTAGATCGCCATGCCGGCGGAGATCGACCCGCCCGGGCTGTTGATGTACAGCCAGATGTCCTTGCCGGGGTCCTCCGCGGCGAGGAGCAGCATCTGGGCGCAGATGGCGTTGGCGTTGTCGTCACGCACGTCCGAGCCCAGGAAGATGATGCGCTCCTTGAGGAGGCGCTGGTAGATGTGGTCGTCGAGACCCATCCCGCCCTGCGGGCCGGCCGCGACGATCTCGCTGCTGTTGCTCACGCTCACTCGCTTCTCCGCCGTCCGGCGGTTGCTCTCGTGGTTCACGACTTTCACTGACCCTAACGTCCGCTCCCTGCGCATGTTTCCCGGCTCCCGCACGTGTTCGCCGTGAGCGCAACGCGATCCGCTCACCGCAGGAGCAGGTTGAGCACGACGGTGAGGACCACCGAGGCGATCACCGAGAAGAGGATCATGCCGAGGCAGCCCACGGCGCCGCCGAGGGGTCGGACGCGCACCCGGGGCCGCTCGCTCACGACTGCTCCTTGGGCGGGGTGACGAGCAGCGAGAGCCCGGCGTGGCCCTCGAGCTCGACGTGGAAGCCGTGGAGCTGGTCCACCTCGCCGAAGGTCGAGCCGTCGCCCATGTCCATCAGGCACGACCCCGGCGGCAGGTGCTCGCTGATGACGGTGCCGCTCACCGGCTCCGCGGAGAAGTTGAGGACCGTGACCTGCCCCTGACCCGGCACGAGCTCGTAGTCGTGGACCATCACCAGCATCGCCGGGTGCGCGACGTCGGGGACGTCGACCTGGCGCGTCGTCGCGAGACCGAAGTAGCCCCTCAGGTGCAGCATGTCCTTGAGTCGGCTGACGAAGGAGGTCGGGTCCTCCAGCTGGGCCTCGATCGAGCCGTAGAGGGTCCGCGCGCGCGGCATCCCGGAGGCCGAGCCGGTCGCGCCGGGGTCGACGTCGAGCAGGTCGTAGGCGGGACGGTGGATCCAGCGCGTGTCCCCCCTTCGCAGCAGCGGCTCGATCTCGTCCGCGGGGACGGGCAGCGCCCCGACGAGGTCCCACCCCGACAGGGCGAAGACCCCGGGCTGGAGCGCGTTGAACATCGCGAGGAGCAGGTGCGCGCGCCGCACCCGCTCGACGTCCTCCTCGGTGAGTGCGTCGAGGTCGCGCAGCCCGAGGGCCGCGGTCGCCACCGATGCGGTCGTGGAGGCGATCCCGTTGGTCGTGAAGACGAGGTTGTACGGCGCGGCCTCGCCGGTCAGGGCGTCGGTGAGCTCCTGCCGGATCGTCGCGGCGAGCTCCTCCCCCGTCGTCGCCTCCCCGCGGAAGGTGAACTCGTCCTCGCGGTGGCGGCTGGCGAAGTGGACCAGCTCGTAGGTCATCTCGTCGTGGTTCTGCAGGGCGTGGACCAGCCCCGCCGCGTCGACGCCGAGCTCCATCGCCTGGCGCAGCGTCAGGCGCAGGAACTCGGTGTCCCCGGTCGCGAGCGCGTGGTGGTACGCGGGCCGGTTGACGAAGTCGTACGACAGGTCGGCACCCCCGGCCGCGGTGTCGCGGATGTCCTCGATCGAGAGGTTGAGCTCCTGGAAGGTGAACCCGCCGACCTTGCGCACCATCGACCCGATGAGCTGGTTGGCGGCCTCCGAGAGCGGGTGGCCCTCGGACCAGGCCGGGCCGACGTCGAGGGTGCGCTCGACCCCCAGGAAGCCGTTGGCGTCCAGCCGCAGACCCCCTGACCCGAGGTCACCGAGGCTGTGCAGGGCGTCACCGATGACCAGCCGCATCCCGGCGAAGGTGGGGTCGAGCCAGTTGATCGACGGCTGCCCCTCCTTGAAGTAGTGCAGGTAGACCCAGCGCCGCGTCACCCCGTCGGGACCGGTCACCGGGGCGGTCGCCGACCAGTTGGTGTCCTTCAGACCGGGCACGTGGAAGATCACCCGCTGCAGCTCGCCGATGATGTGGCCGGCCTCGGCGAGTGCCGCCTCGGCCGCCTCGTCGAGGTTGACCGAGTCTCGGCCCTCGGGCACGTCCGGCAGCAGGTGCCACTCCTCCTGCGGGATCGCGACCATGTGGTAGATCCCGGGGTAGTCGTCGACGCCGAGCTCGGCCAGGCGGAAGTCGGCTCCCTTCCCGGTGTGCCCCGGGACGATGTCGTCGATGACGGTCCCCTCGTGCTGGGCCGCGACCTCGCACATGCGCCGGTAGTCGTCCTCGCTGCCGAAGAGCTCGTCGATGTGCGTGCCGATGCGGTCGAAGTGCCCGTCGACGCTCGGCGTGGGGTTCCACCCCGACAGGCCGCCGGCCCGCTTGACCGGCCCGGTGTGCAGCGCCTGGATCCCGATGCGCTGGAAGGTCTCCCACAGCCGCGGGTCGGCCAGCGAGGCGAGGAAGGACCGACCGGGCCGGGTGATCATCGAGATCGGGTAGGCGGTGAACCACACCGAGGCCGTCTGCACCGCGGCGCGCGGGTCGGGGTGGGCGAAGGGGTTCTGCCACATCGCCCCGATACCGGTGAACTGACCGGCGATCTCCTTGGCGTCCTGGAGCATCGACTGGCCCCGCAGCCACTCCACGTAGACGGGGTTGGAGCCGACCGGCTCGCCCGAGCGCACCTGCGCCGCCGAGGGTGCACCCTGCGGTCGGAGCCGGGCCCTGGGCCGCAGTGCCCTGGGACGGGCGGGGTAGAAGATGTCCGCGAAGTTGGGCGCACCCGGCACCTCGACCTCGAGCGCCTCGGGCTGGTCCACGCCCGGCACGGGGTCGGGCAGGACGTCGTCGGAGTCAGTCATGACGACCACGCTACGGCGTGGTGTCCCCCTTCGCCGCGTCGACCGTGGAGGGGACGTCGATCGCGTCGCCGGTCGGGGGCGCGAGGTGCTCCCGGGCCCAGCGCGGCACGACGAAGAGCGCCTCGACCTCGGCGGTCACCCGGGCCTGGCCGTCGCGGATCTCGCCCCGGACGAAGGTCTTCCACCCGTCGACGCGATCGACCCGTGCCCGGCAGACGTGCTCGTGACCGAGGAGGGTGGGGCGGCGGTAGGTCGTGCTCAGGTAGGCGGTGAGACCCGGCCTGCCCAGCCGGGCGGGCACCGAGCCGGCGACCTGGTCGAGGACGGCGGCGACGATGCCCCCGTGGACGCACCCCGGCGGCCCCTCGTAGGCCGCACCGAGGGTGAACGTGCAGGTCGTCGTGCCCTCGTCGTCACCGGTCACGAGCAGCGGCGGGGCGAGCGGGTTGCGCAGGCCGACCATGGGGTTGGCATGGTCACGCAGCCGACCGTCGCTCGAGGTCTCGATGCCGAGCGGCCCGTCCTGGGCGACCTCGAGGAGGCGCGCGGTCAGTGCGTCGACCGCCTCGGCGGTCGTGCCGAGCGTCGCGTCGTCGACGCGGGTGCGCACGCAGGCGTCGACGAGCCGGGCGATGCTGCGGGCGAGACCACCTTGGGCGCGCTCGGTCGCGGCGAGGGCCTGTGGGTCCTCGACGGCGAAGGGGGAGACGAAGGCTCCGTCGGTCATGCGTCCTCCTCGGGGGGCCGGGTTGAACACTCGTTCAACCGCATTGCCCTAGGGTAATGCGGATTCAGGTCGGCGTGCCCGGCGCCCCGGGGGGCCCGCTCGCGCACGGCCGGGACGGCGAGCAGCGCGGGCACGGCGAGGACGCCGACGAGCAGCAGCGAGCGCAGCACGCCGACGTGGTCCCCGAGCAGGCCGAGCAGCGGCGGCCCGACGATGAAGGCGAGGTAGCCGATCGTCGAGACGACGGACAGCCGGGCGGCCGCGCGGGCGGGGTCGTCGGCGGCCGCGCTCATCCCCGTCGGGAAGCCGAGGCTGGCGCCGACGCCCCACAGCACGACACCGACGAAGGCCGCCACCGTGCCGCCGAGCACGACGAGCAGCGAGCCGACGACGGCGAGCCCGAAGAGCACCCGCAGGACCGGGACGCGGCCGAAGCGGTCGAGCACCCGGACGCCGAGGAGCCGGCCGGCCGTCATGGCCGCGAGGAAGGTCGCGAACGCGAGGACCCCGACCTCCTCCGGCTGGTCGTGCCCCTCGGTCACCGCGAGCGCGATCCAGTCGTTGGCGGTGCCCTCGGTGAGGGCCGCGACGAGGACGACGACACCGATGACCAGGGTGCGCGGCTCGAGCCACGCGCTGCCGGGCCGCTCGGTGACGCCCGCGCCTCCCCCGACCTCGAGGTCGCGCGCGAGGAAGCCGCGCGGCACCCACAGGCCGACGACGAGGGCGACGGCGGCCGCGGCCGCGAGGTGACCCAGGACGGGCAGCCCGACGCGGACCACCCCCGCCGCGACGAGGGCGCCGAGCACCGTGCCACCGGAGAAGCAGGCGTGGAAGACCGGCATCATCGTGCGCCCGAGCCGCTGCTCGACGGCGGCGCCCTCGTGGTTCATCGCGACGTCCCACAACGAGATGCCGACGGCGACGACGAAGATCGCCGCAGCGGTCAGGGCGAGGTGCCCGAGGACGTCGACCGCGGCACCGAGCGCGAGCAGGCCGACCGCCACGGTGACCACGCCGATCATCACCGTGCGTGCGGCGCCCACCCGGGTGATGACCCGCCCGGCGAAGGGCAGCGAGACCACCGACCCGAGCGCGCCCACGAGCAGGGTGCGACCGAGCTCGCCCGGCGTGAGGTCGAGCTGCCCGCGGATCGTCGGGATGCGCGCCGCCCACGAGGCGAACGCGAACCCGCTCACGGCGAAGGTCGCCAGCACGGCGTTGCGCGCCGTCGTCGCGGAGGCGGAGGTCATCGGGTGGGCTCCTGGGGGACGGACGAAGGGGGGCCACCACCGGTGATCCGGTGGTGGCCCCCCTTCGTCAGGGGTGCTGGGGCTCAGGCCTGCTCGTCGGCGCTCTCCGGCTCGGCCGCCTCGGTCTCGGCCTCGTCACCGGCGAGGTCCTCGACGTCGGAGACGCGCTCGGACTCGGGGACGATGTCGTCGAGGTTGATCTCGTTGCCGTCGGCGTCGACGATCTTGGCCTTGTCCAGGGCCGCGGCGAGCGCCTTGCGGCGGGCCACCTCGGACACCATCGACTCGACCTGACCCTGCTGGTCGAGCAGCTGGGCGAACTGGTTGGGGTCCATGCCGTACTGCTGAGACTGCATGATGAGGTACTCGATGAGCTCGGGCTGGCCGACCTCGATCTCCTCGGCCTCGGCGAGGGCGTCCAGGAGGAACTGGGTCGTGAGCGTCTTGCGCGTCGACTCGTCGACCTCGGCGCGGTGGGTGTCGTCCTCGAGACGACCCTCCTGCTCGAGGTGCTGGTGGATCTCGGCCTCCACGATGCCCTCGGGCAGCGGGATCTCGGTGTTGTCGAGGAGGTGGTCGAGGACCTTGTCGCGGGCCTGGATGCCCTGCTCGAACTTCTTGGCCTGCTCGGCCTGCTGGGCGAGGTCCGCGCGCAGCTCCTCAGCGGTGTCGAACTCGCTGGCCATCTGGGCGAAGTCGTCGTCGACCTCGGGCAGCTCGCGGACCTTGACCGACTGGACGGTCACGGTGCAGTTGGCCTCACGGCCGGCCTGGTCGCCACCGGCGAGGGGCGCGGTGAAGTCCTTGGTCTCGCCCTTGGCCATGCCGACGAGCGCGTCGTCGAGGCCCTCGAGCATGTTGCCGGAGCCGATCTCGTAGGAGACGCCCTCGACGGAGTCGATCTCCTCGCCGTCGATGTCGGCCTTGAGGTCGATGGAGACGAAGTCGCCGGTCTCGGCGGCGCGCTCGACGCCCACGAGGGTGCCGAAGCGCTCACGCAGCTCGGTGATCTTGGCCTCGACGTCGGCGTCGGTCACCTCGAGGTTGTCGACCTGGATCTCGATGCCGTCGTAGTCGGGCAGCGTGATCTCGGGCCGGACGTCGACCTCGACGGTGAACTCGAGCTGCTCGCCGTCGGCCATCGGCACCTGGGTGATGTCGACCTCGGGCTGACCGATCGGGCTGACGCCGGTCTCGTCGACGGCCTTGCCGAAGAACTCGGGGAGGGCCTCGTTGACGGCCTCCTGGAGGACGGCGCCCTTGCCGACGCGCTGCTCGATGATGCGAGCAGGCACCTTGCCCGCGCGGAACCCGGGGACCTGGATCTGGCTCCCGATCGACTTCAGGGCCGCGTCGACGTGCGGCTGGAGCTCCTCGCTCGGGACCTCGACGGTCAGCTTGACCCGGGTCGGGCTGAGGTTCTCGACGGCACTCTTCACTGCAGGCACTCCACACGTTCTGGACGACGACGGGGGTTGGGCGCAGGCCCTCGGGCCGGTAGGACCGGCCCTGCGGCGCGCACGCACCGTCCCGGTGACCCGGGACACGAGGACCCACTGTATCCGGTGCCCGGCCCCACGCCGAATGCGCGGTCGGGGTAGCCGGATTCGAACCGACGACCTTCCGCTCCCAAAGCGGACGCGCTACCAACCTGCGCCATACCCCGTGCGCGTGCCGATTGGGATCGGGACGCGAGCGGGCACTAGGCTAACCCCTGCTCATCCACCCTTGCGGCGCAGGCCTGCTGGTGGCCGAGCGCGCGGGCGTAGCTCAATGGTAGAGCCCCAGTCTTCCAAACTGGCTACGCGGGTTCGATTCCCGTCGCCCGCTCCGAGTGCCTTCCCACGTCGCGAGACGATTGACGAGAAGTAAGGCTAGGCTCACCAAACCAGCAGTACAGTGCTCCTCGTGCTCGCCAGCCACCTCGTCAGGACCGACCGCCACCTCCTCCCCCACGTCTGGGCAGGCGGGCTGAGCACGCCCGCCTTCGACGTCTTCGACGTCTTCGACGTCTTCGACGTCTTCGACGCCAGCACCTGGTACCCCACGCCACTCAGGGGCGTCCCCAGCTTCGCGCCGCGCAGCCTGACCCACCCGCCACCACCCCCTTCGTGAGGATCCCACCGATGACCCGTCGTCCCGTCGCCGCTGCACTCCTGCTCACCGCCGGCCTCGCCGCGTGCACTGCCGGCCCACCCTCCACCGATGGCGCGAAGGGGGACGAGCGCACGATCTCGGTGACCTCCACCGACGACGCGTGCGAGGTCTCCACGGCCGACGTACCCGAGGGACCGTTGACCTTCACCGTCAAGAACGCCGGGACCAGGGCCACCGAGTTCTACCTGCTCGGGGAGGACGGCCTGCGCGTCGTCGGCGAGGTGGAGAACATCGGGCCCAATCTCTCCCGCGACCTCGTCGTCACCGTGCCGGCGGGCACCTACACGACGGCCTGCAAGCCGGGGATGGTCGGCGAGGGCATCCGCGCCGACTTCACCGTCGCGAGGTCCACGGACGGTCCGGTGGCGGCCGGAGACCGGGCGAGCATCGCGCAGGCCGAGAAGAACTACACCGCGTACGTCAAGGACCAGTCCGACCAGCTGCTCACGAAGACGAAGCAGTTCGTCGCCCTCTACCGGGCCGGCAAGGACGAGGAGGCACGCGACCTGTACGCGCGCGCCCGGGTCCACTGGGAGCGCATCGAGACCGTCGCCGAGTCCTTCGGTGACCTCGACCCCAAGATGGACGCCCGCGAGGCCGACCTCGAGCCCGGCCAGCGGTGGACCGGCTGGCACCGCATCGAGAAGGACCTGTGGCCGCAGGAGGCGAAGGGCTACACCCCCCTCACGGACGCCGAGCGGACCACCTACGGCGACGACCTGCTGGAGAATACGAGGACCCTCGACGCGCGGATCCAGAAGATGTCGTTCACCATCGACCAGATCGCCAACGGCTCCCGCGGACTGCTCGAGGAGGTCGCGACGGGCAAGGTCACCGGTGAGGAGGAGGCCTGGTCGCACACCGACCTGTGGGACTTCCAGGCCAACGTCGACGGCGCCAGGGTCGGCTACGACGGCGTCCGCCCGGTCCTCGTCGCGAACGGCGACACCGAGCTGGCCACCCAGCTCGACAGCCGTTTCGAGGAGCTGCAGCAGCTGCTCGACCAGCACGCGGAGGGCGACGGCTTCGTCCTCTACACCGACCTGAGCACGGCCGAGGTCAAGGAGCTCTCCGACGCGGTCAACGCCCTGTCCGAGCCCCTCTCCAAGCTCACTGCGGCGGTCGTCTGAGGATGGGCGAGGAGCAGCAGCAGCGCCCGCCCTCCCGCCGTGCGATGCTCGGCACCGGCGCGGTCGCGGCCGCTACGGGTGTCGTCGGGGGCTTCGGCGCGGGCCGGGCCACGGCCGCGGAGCCGACGAAGGGGGCGAGCGAGTCCCCCTTCGCCCTGCGGGGGAGGCACCAGCCCGGCATCACGACACCGGTGCAGGACCGTCTGCACTTCGCCGCCTTCGACATCACGACGACCTCGCGCGCACGCCTGGTCTCGCTCCTCAAGGAGTGGACCGAGGCCGCCGAGCGGATGATGGCCGGTGGCCCCGCGGGACCGGTCGGGCCCGTCGAGGGTGACTACCGGCTCCCGCCGGACGACACGGGCGAGGCGATCGGGCTGCCGCCCGCACGCCTGAGCATCACCTTCGGGTTCGGGCCGGGGCTCTTCGTCGACGAGGACGGCGCGGACCGCTTCGGCCTGGCCGACCGGCGACCCGCGTCGCTCGAGCCCCTGCCCCACTTCCCCGGCGACGTCCTCGACCCGGCGCGCAGCAACGGCGACCTGTGCATCCAGGCCTGCGCCGACGACCCGCAGGTCGCGGTCCACGCGATCCGCAACCTGGCCCGCGTCGGGTTCGGCACGGTGGCGGTCCGTTGGTCGCAGCTGGGCTTCGGCCGCACGTCGAGCACGACGAGCGGGCAGGAGACCCCGCGCAACCTCTTCGGCTTCAAGGACGGGACCAAGAACGTCCTCGCCGACGAGGGCGCCGCCCTCCAGGAGCACGTGTGGGTCCAGCCCGAGGACGACGGCGGGGACTGGCTCGCCGGTGGCTCCTACCTCGTCGTGCGTCGGATCAACATGACGATCGAGACGTGGGACCGTCAGGGCCTCGGCGACCAGGAGGGGATCATCGGGCGCACCAAGGCCAGCGGGGCGCCGCTCTCCGGCGGCACCGAGCACGACGACCCCGACTTCACCCTGCCCGGTCGCGGCGGGCCGCTCGTGCCGAAGGACTCCCACGTCGCCGTCGTCCACCCGAGCCACAACGACGGGGCTCGCCTGCTGCGGCGCGGTTACAACTTCGTCGACGGGTCCACCGACCTCGGCTCGCTCGACGCCGGGCTGTTCTTCCTCGCCTACGTGCGTGACCCCGCGACGCAGTTCGTCCCCATGCAGACCGCCATGGCCAAGCACGACGCGATGATGGAGTACCTGAGGTTCACCGGCTCCGCGCTCTTCGCCGTCCCGCCCGGCGCCGGCCCCGGCCAGTACGTCGGACAAGATCTCCTCGACTGAGCGCAACCGCTCGCCCCCTCCGCGCGTCTGGCCCCACGTGAGGTGATCCACGTCACATCGAGCGGGTGCGAGCCCGCCTACCGGAGGAGAAGGCGTCATGCACGTGCGCAAGATCATCGGACGGGCCGGCATCGGGTCCGTCGCCGCGGCGGGAGCCCTCCTGCTCGCGGCCCCCGCCGCGACCCCCGCGGCCAGTTCCCCCTACTGCGGCATCCGGTGGGGATCCACGGCGAAGGTCAGCGGCTGGGGCCACAGCCTCGGCACCCTCGACGACGTGCGCTCCGGTCGGCACACCTGCTACGACCGGCTCGTCATCGACATCGACCGCCCGCGGCACGACCTGGCCTACGACGTGCGCTACGTCAGCGCCGTCCGCGAGGA
The DNA here is from genome assembly GCF_001591405.1 of Janibacter terrae NBRC 107853. Lineage (GTDB taxonomy): Bacteria > Actinomycetota > Actinomycetes > Actinomycetales > Dermatophilaceae > Janibacter > Janibacter terrae. The sequence goes on along the minus strand of NZ_BCUV01000003.1, from coordinate 52,584 downwards.
CGGCAGCGGCCGGCTCGTCCCGCTCCGCGGCGGCGCGGACCTGCAGATCGTCGTGCGGACCCCCGCCTACGACGAGGACGGCCGGAGCACCTACCGCCCGGCCAACCGCGTGGGGCTGGTCGACACCTCGGGGTACCGGACCTTCCGCCAGGTGGCCTGGGCCGGCAGCTTCGAGGGTCAGTCGACGATCGGTCTGGGGACCCGGGCCAGGCTGCCCGTACGCGCCTTCGCGCTCGACGGGCCGGGCGCCGACGCCCGTCTGGTGATCGACGTCGCGCACCGGTGGTGACGCGGAGCGCCGGTCGGGAGGTGGGCGGGCTGCGGGTCAGGCGCTCGCCGTGACCCGGAACTCGTGGATCTCCCGACCGGCCGCCGTGCCCTTGTCCTCGAAGCCGGCGGTCGGGCGCCAGGCCGGGCGCTCCCCTTCGACCACCGAGACGCCCGGGTGCCGCGCGAGCTGGTCGCGCACGTGCTCGGCGTAGCCGGCGTGGTCGGTCGCGACGAGCAGGTGGCCGCCGGGTCGCAGCCGCTCCAGGACCATGTCGATCGTGTCCTGCTGCACGAAGCGCCGCTTCGCGTGGCGGGCCTTCGGCCAGGGGTCGGGGAAGAAGAGGTGCACGGCCTCGAGCTGGTCGGGGCCGACGCACTGCAGGAGGTACTCGATCGCGTCCCCGCGGAAGGTGCGCAGGTTGCCCAGGCCCTCGCGCTCGGCCTTGTCCATCATCGCCGCGACGCCGGGCACGTGGACCTCGGCCGCGATGACCCCGTGCTCGGGGTGCTCCCGCGCGTACGCGACGGCGGACTCGCCGTAGCCGGAGCCGATCTCGAGGACGACCGGGACGTCACGGCCGAAGACCGCCACCGGGTCGAGCGGCGTCGTCGGGACGGCGTAGCGCGGCAGGAGCCGCTCCATCAGCCCTTCGACGCGCGGCGACATCCGCCACCGGGGGGTGAAGGTGCGCACCGTCGCCCGGTGACGGCCGTCCGCGGCGAGCGGGGTGTCGGTCAGGGGCTGCTTGTGCGGGTCGGGCTCGGAGGAGGTCACGGCCGCAAGGATACGAGCCGTCGGGCCACGCCCAGGTGGCGCAGGCCCGCCCCGGCAGTCAGTCCCGCCAGATGAGCACGGCCGCGCGGTCGTCCTCGAGACCCGCCCGGCCCTGCTTGACGAGGCGCTGCGCCAGGCCGGAGAAGCCCTGCGAGAGATGGGCCTCGGCCTGGCCGAGCATCCAGTCGATGCCGTCGTCGAGGTCGCGGGCACGGGACTCGATGATCCCGTCGGTGTACACGAGCAGGGCGTCGCCGCGCTGGAGGACCGTGCGCGAGGACGGGTACTCGGCACCGGGCTGGAGGCCGAGGGCCGGGCCCCGCGCCTCGTCGAGGGGGCGCCAGCGACCGCACCCGGCGTCGTAGTGCATGGCCGGCGGGTGGCCGGCGGACGCGACGGTCGCCTCGCCGGTGACCATGTCGAGGTGGACGTGCACCGCGGTGGCGAAGCCCTCGTCCCAGTCCTCGCGCTCGAGGAAGTCGTTGGCCATGGGCAGCACCCGCTGGGGCGCGGCCGAGCCGAGCACGCCGCCGAGGGCGCCGGCGAGCACGAGCGCCCGGGTGCCCGCGCCCTGCCCCTTGCCGCTGACGTCGACGAGGACCATCTCGAGGCTCTCGCCGCAGCGGCTGACCGAGGAGACGTTGAAGTCGCCCGCGAAGGCGTGGTCGTGCGCCGTCGCGAAGGAGCGCTCGGCGTGCCAGCCGCAGGGCAGCTCACGGATCTCCCCCATGCCGTGCAGGCGGCTGCGCAGGTCGCCGAGCATGCGGTCGCCAGCGAAGGTCGCCGCCCCGTGGTGGGACCGGGAGGCGGCGAGCACGTACATCAGGGCGAGCGAGACGAGGAAGGGCAGCTGCCGGGCCAGGCCCTCGCCCGCGATCACGGTCGCCCACAGGGCGTACGCCAGGACGACGACGAAGACGAGCTGGACCTCGCGGATCGTGCACAGGGCCGTCGCGAGGAGCACGGGTGGCAGCAGGGTGACGAGCGGGATCGCCCACAGCTCGTGCGCCACGACGATCGCGAAGACGCTGCACAGGATGACGGTGAGCAGGTGCGCACGGTCGAGGGAGGGCGCGACCCGCGGCAACCAGTGACGCTCGGTCCACGCGGGGAACCGGTTGGGCAGGATGGCTGACAAGCTGTGCTTCTCCCCCGGTCGGGCTGCACGGCCACCTCATGAGGCCGTGTCCGCACCATAAGCACCAAGTTACCCGCGTGTGAAGTGTTGTGACCGATCGGATACCAACCACGCGCCCCGCGAGGAGCGTTGTGGTGCTAGGTGATCGGTCACGGCAGGGGCGGCAGGGTCCCGTCGGCCTCGAAGGCGCTCACCATGTCGATGCGGCGCTGGTGGCGCTCCTCACCGGTGAACTCGGTGGCCAGGAAGACGCGCACCATCTCCTTGGACTCCTCGACGGACTGCATGCGCCCGCCCATCGAGATGACCTGGGCGTCGTTGTGCTCGCGGGCGAGCCGGGCCAGCTCCGCGTCGTAGCACAGGGCCGCCCGGATGCCGGCGACCTTGTTGGCCGCCATCTGCTCCCCGTTGCCGGAGCCGCCGAGGACGATCCCGCGGCTGCCCGGGTCGGCCGCCACGGCCTGCGCGGTGCGGATGACGAAGACCGGGTAGTCGTCGACGGCGTCGTACTCGAAGGGCCCGTGGTCGGTGACCTCGTGGCCCTCGTCCGCGAGGAAGGTCAGCAGCTCCTGGTGGAGCTCGAAGGCGGCATGGTCACCGCCGATGTGGACGCGCACGTCAGTGCCTCTCAGTCGAAGATGGGGTCGCGGGTACGGGAACGCTTGAGCTCGAAGAAGCCGTCCGTGCCGGCGACGAGCACGCAGCCGTCGAAGAGGCGGCCGGCGGCCTCGCCCTTCGGGGCCGGGGAGACGACGGGGCCGAAGAAGGCGACGCCCTCGACCGAGATCACCGGGGTACCCACGTCGTCGCCGACGAGGTCGATGGCGCGGTCGTGGCTCTCACGAAGGAAGGCGTCGTGCTCGTCGGTGTCGGCGGCTTCGATGAGCTCGGCGGGCAGCCCGACCTCGGCGAGACCGGCGGCGGTGGCGACGCGGTAGTCCTGCTCACCACCGAGGTGGATCGCGGTGCCGATCGCGTCGTAGAGCGGCTTGGTCACCTCGTCACCGTGCGCCTTGCGCGCCGCGGCGATGACCCGGACCGGCGCCCAGCCCCGGTCCATCATCTCCCGGTACTCCTCGGGCAGGTCACGGCCCTCGTTGAGGACCGACAGGCTCATCTGCGACCAGGTGACCTCGATGTCGCGCACCTGCTCGACCTCCATGAGCCACCGGCTCGTCATCCAGGCCCAGGGGCACAGCGGGTCGAACCACATCTCAACGGGCGTCGTCGTCATGCGCCCATCGTCTCAGACCCGTCCGGGTGCTGTGACAGCATGAGGAAAACGTCCGATGCGAAGGAGCCACACGTGCCCGGCAAGAACCTCACCCGTGAGGAGGCCGCCGAGAGGGCGGCCGTCGTCACCGTCGACAGCCACGAGATCACGCTGGACCTGACGACGTCGGAGACGACCTTCGCCACGACGAGCACCATCCGCTTCAGCGCGAAGGGGGGCGCCTCCACCTTCGTCGACTTCATCGGTGAGTCGGTGGAGTCCGTGGAGCTCAACGGCGTGCAGCTGGACGCCACCGACCTCTTCGCGGACCACCGCATCCGCCTCGACGACCTCGCCGAGGACAACGTCGTGACGATCCGTGCGACGGGTCGGTACATGCACACCGGCGAGGGCCTGCACCGCTTCGTCGACCCGGTCGACGGCGAGGTCTACCTGTACACGCAGTTCGAGGTCCCGGACAGCCGCCGGATGTACCCCGTCTTCGAGCAGCCCGACCTCAAGGCGAGCTTCACCCTGACCGTCACCGCCCCCGCGCACTGGCAGGTCATCGGCAACTCCCCCACCCCCGAGCCGACGCCGGTCCGTGACGGCGTCGCGACGTGGGCCTTCGCCCCGACCGAGCGGATGAGCAGCTACATCACCGCCCTCGTCGCCGGCCCCTACGACGTCGTGCGGGACTCCCTGACGTCGCGGGACAAGGAGGTGCCGCTGGGCATCTTCTGCCGCAAGTCCCTCACGCAGTACCTCGACGCCGACAACCTCTTCGCGCTGACCAAGGCGGGCTTCGCCTTCTTCGAGGAGGAGTTCGACCGCGCGTACCCCTTCATCAAGTACGACCAGGTCTTCACGCCGGAGTACAACATGGGCGCGATGGAGAACGCGGGCTGCGTGACCTTCCACGAGATGTACGTCTTCCGCTCCAAGGTGCCCGACGCGCTCGTCGAGCGCCGCGCCCTCACCGTCCTCCACGAGCTGGCCCACATGTGGTTCGGCAACCTCGTGACGATGAAGTGGTGGAACGACCTGTGGCTCAACGAGTCCTTCGCCGAGTGGGCCTCGACGACCTGCCAGGCCGAGGCCACCGGGTGGACCGACGCGTGGACGACCTTCTGCACCCACGAGAAGGCCTGGGCCTACCGCCAGGACCAGCTGAGCTCGACCCACCCGATCGTCGCGCCGATCCGCGACCTCGCCGACGTCGAGGTCAACTTCGACGGCATCACGTACGCGAAGGGGGCCTCCGTCCTCAAGCAGCTCGTCGCCTACGTCGGCCGCGAGCCCTTCCGCGACGGCCTGCGCGCGTACTTCGCCAAGCACGCGTGGGGCAACACGACGCTCGACGACCTGCTCGACGAGCTCGAGGCGACGTCCGGCCGTGACCTGCGTGCCTGGTCGAGGCTGTGGCTGGAGACCGCCGGGGTCAACACCCTGCGGCCCCTCGTCGAGGTCGACGACCGCGGGCACTACGTCGACGCCGTCATCGAGCAGACCTTCGCCCAGGGCTTCGAGACCCTGCGCCCGCACCGTCTCGCCGTGGGTGTCTACGACCTCGTCGACGGCACGCTGCAGCGCCGCGAGCGCATCGAGGTCGACGTCGAGGGCGAGCGCACCCCGCTGCCCCAGCTCGTCGGGCAGCGCCAGCCCGACCTGCTGCTCGTCAACGACGACGACCTGGCCTACGCCAAGCTGCGCCTCGACGAGCGTTCCCTCGCCACGCTGCTCGCGCACCCGACGGCCTTCACCGAGTCGCTCCCGGCGTCGCTGGCCCTGGCCTCGGCATGGGACATGACCCGCGACGGCGAGATGGCGGCGCGCTCCTACGTCGAGCTCGTCCTGCCGGTCCTCGACGGGCTCACCGACTCGGTCCTGCTGCGTGCGCTCATCGGCCAGGTCACGACGGCGGTCCTCACGTACAGCGCACCGGAGCACCGCGAGCAGGTGCGCGCGCAGGTCGTCGGCCACCTCGCCGAGCTGGCGCGCCGGGCCGCGCCCGGCAGCGACGCCCAGCTGCAGCTCGTCACGGGGCACTGCGGCCTGCTCGCACCCGGTGACGACACCGCCTTCGTCGCAGGGCTGCTCGACGGCAGCACGACCCTCGAGGGCCTGGCCGTCGACACGGACATGCGGTGGACCCTGCTCACCGGCCTCGCCGCGGCCGGTGCCGCCGACGCCGACGCGATCGCCACGGAGGCGAAGGGGGACAACACGGCCACCGGTCGTGAGCGCGCCGCCCGCGCCGCCGCGAGCATCCCCACGGCGCAGGCCAAGGAGGCCGCGTGGCAGGCGGGCGTCGTCGCGACCGACACCCCCAACTCGGTCGTCGACGCGCACGCGCTCGGGTTCGGCCGGACCACCGACCCGGCGCTGCTCACCCCCTTCGTCCAGCGCTACCACGACGTCCTCGAGGACGTGTGGTCCACGCGCACGCACGCCATCGCCGAGGGCATCGTCATCGGCTTCTACCCGATGGCGCTGGCCGGGCCGGAGCTGCTCGCGACGACCCAGGCCTGGCTCGACGAGCACGCGTCGGCACCGGCGGGCCTGCGGCGCACCGTCGCCGAGAGCCGCGACGCCGTGGCGCGTGCAGTCGCTGCCCAGGAGCGTGACGCAGACTCGGCCCGATGATCGACCTCACCCAGATCCTCGCGCTCGACCTGACGTGGGAGTCCACGCTGGACTGGCTCCTCGGCGCCCCGCTGAAGATCGTCGTCACCCTCGTGGTGGCCGTCCTCGCGCGCTGGCTCGCCCACCGGGCCATCACCCGGGCCGTCGCCGCCTCGATCGCGCGCAGCGAGGCGACCCGCGCCAGGCGCGAGCGGCGCGGCACCGGCCGCGAGGCGACGACCGCCCGCGAGCGCTACCGCCAGCGGACGCTGACGATGGGCTCGCTGCTGAGGTCCATCGCGACCTTCGCCATCGGCGTCATCACGGTGCTCACGGTCCTGTCGCTGTGCGGGATCCCGCTCGCCCCGCTGCTCGCCTCCGCCGGCGTCGGCGGGGTCGCGCTCGGGTTCGGCGCGCAGGCCCTCGTCAAGGACTTCCTCTCCGGCATCTTCATGATCCTCGAGGACCAGTACGGCGTCGGCGACCTCATCGACACCGGTGAGGCCGTCGGCACCGTCGAGGAAGTCACGCTGCGGGTCACCCGGCTGCGCGACCACGACGGGGTCGTCTGGTACGTGCGCAACGGCGAGATCATCCGGATCGGCAACCGCAGCCAGGGCTGGTCGACGGTGCTCGTCGACATCCCCTTCAGCTACCGGGAGGACGTCGAGCGCGTCATCGGGATCATCCGCGACGAGGTCGGCCGCATCGACGACGAGCCGCACTGGCGCGAGGTGCTGCGCGAGGAGCTGCAGGTGCTCGGGGTCGAGTCGATCACCGGCGGCACCGTGACCGTCCGCATCCTCGCCCGCTGCGCGCCCGACGAGAACTGGGGCATCCAGCGCGAGATCCGCCGCAGGGTCAAGGAGGCCTTCGACCGCGAGGGCATCGCCGGGCCGCCGATCCCCACCGTGGGTGGGCAGCACCAGATCTGAGAGGCTGGACCCCATGTTCGCCCAGCCCGGAGACAGCTTCTACGAGCAGGTCGGGGGGCACGAGACCTTCGTGCGCCTCGTGCACGCCTTCTACCAGGGGGTGGCCGGGGACGAGACGCTCCGCGCCCTCTACCCCGAGGAGGACCTCGGTCCGGCGGAGGTGCGGCTGCGGATGTTCCTCGAGCAGTACTTCGGCGGCCCGGGCACCTACAGCCAGGAGCGCGGCCACCCGCGCCTGCGGATGCGTCACGTCGGCTACGCGGTGACGCCGGACCAGCGCGAGCGGTGGATGCGCCACATGATGGCGGCCATGGACACTCTCGACCTGCCCGAGGCCCACGACGCCGCGATGCGTGACTACTTCGTGCGTGCGGCGGACATGCTCGTCAACGCCGACGACGACGGGAACCGCCTGTGAACGACCCCTCCACGAAGGCCGGGGGCACCCCCTTCGCCCTGCACGAGATCCACGCCGCCGACCCCGCGGGCTCCCCGTGGTGGCGCGACGCCGTGATCTACCAGATCTACCCGCGGTCCTGGGCCGACGGCGACGGGGACGGCGTCGGCGACCTGCCCGGCATCGCCTCGCGCCTGGAGCACCTGCGCGACCTCGGCGTCGACGCGGTGTGGCTCTCCCCCTTCTACCGCTCCCCGCAGCGCGACGCCGGCTACGACGTCGCCGACCACCGGGACGTCGACCCGCTCTTCGGCACCCTCGACGACGCGGACGCCATGATCGCGCGCGCCCACGAGCTCGGGCTGCGCGTCGTCGTCGACCTCGTGCCCAACCACACCTCCAGCGACCACGCGTGGTTCCGGGAGGCGCTGGCCGCCGGCCCGGGCAGCCCCGAGCGCGCACGCTACGTCTTCCGTGACGGGCTCGGCGAGGACGGGTCGCTCCCGCCGACGAACTGGCTGGCCAACTTCGGCGGTGGGGCCTGGACGCGGGTGCTCGAGGCCGACGGCACGCCCGGCCAGTGGTACCTGCACCTCTTCGACCCGAGCCAACCGGACCTGGACTGGACCAACCCGCAGGTGCGCGCCGACTTCGAGACGACGCTGCGCTTCTGGCTCGACCGCGGCGTCGACGGGTTCCGCGTCGACGTCGCCCACGGGCTCGTCAAGGACCCGACCTTCCCGCCCTTCGGCAAGCACCCGGGCGGGCTCATGGAGGTCACCCACGAGGCGCCGTACTGGGACCAGGACGGCGTCCACGAGATCTACCGCTCCTGGCGCGCGCTCCTCGACTCCTACGGCGCACCCGAGCGGATCCTGTGCGCCGAGGCGTGGGTCGCGCCCGCCGACAGGCTGGCGCGGTACGTGCGCCCCGACGAGATGCACCAGGCCTTCAACTTCGACTTCCTCGAGACGCAGTGGCATGCGGGGGCGCTGCGTGACGCGGTGCGGCGCTCGCTCGCGGCCAACGACTCGGTCGGCGCGCCGTCGACGTGGGTCCTCAGCAACCACGACGTGCTGCGGCACGCGAGCCGGTTCGGCCTGGCGGTCGGGCAGCCGCGACCCAACGGCATCGGCGCGGCCGACCCGCAACCCGACGCCGAGCTGGGCGTGCGCCGCGCCCGGGCCGCGACGGCCCTCATGCTCGCGCTGCCCGGGGGCGCCTACGTCTACCAGGGCGAGGAGCTCGGCCTGCCGGAGCACACGAGCCTGCCCGACGAGGTCCGCCAGGACCCGGCCTTCGCCCGCACGGGCGGCGTCGAGCTCGGACGGGACGGCTGCCGCGTCCCGATGCCGTGGACGAGGGGGGCCCCGGCCCTCGGGTTCAACGACACCGGCGCGTCGTGGCTGCCCCAGCCCGCCTCGTACTCCGAGCTCGCCGTGGACGCCCAGACCGGGGTCGCCGGGTCCACCCTCGAGCTCTACCGCACCCTGCTGGCGCTGCGCCGCGACCGCCGCCTCGGGCTCGGCGGGCTGGCCGAGGTCGAGGGCCTGCCCGAGGACGTCCTCGGTTACGTCTCGACCGCGCCCGACGGGACCCGTACGCTCGTGCTCGTGAACCTCTCGGGTGCGCCCGTGGACCTGCCCGACGGCGCGGAGGTGCTGGTCTCCTCCGCCGACCTGGGCGACACCCGGGTGCCGGGTGACGTCACGGTGTGGGCCTCCCTTCGCTGAGATGGCCACGATCCTGCTGATGCACTCGGCGCTCGGGCTGCGCCCGGGGGTCCACGCCTTCGCCGACCTGCTGCGCGAGCGGGGTCACGAGGTCGAGGTGCCGGACTACTACGAGGGTCATGTCTTCGACGGCGAGCGCGAGGGCATCGCGCACCGCGACGCCCACCCCGAGTACTTCGAGACGGTGCGCGAGCTCGTCGCGTCCCTGCCGCCCGAGACGGTGCTCGCCGGGTTCTCGCTCGGTGCGTGGTACGCGCAGCGGCTGGCCGCGCGACGACCGCTGGCCCGCGCGGCGGTGCTGCTCCACTCCGTCGCCGCCCCGCGGCACGCGTGGTCGGGCGTGCCCGTCCAGGTGCACCGGTACGCCGACGACCCGTGGATCGCGCCGACCGACGTGACCGCCCTCGGCGCGGCGGTCGAGGTGAGTGGGGCCCCCTTCGAGGACCACGTGGCGCCCGGCCGCGGCCACCTCTACACCGACCCGGACCTGCCGGGGTACGACGCGGCGCTCACCGCGGCGACGGTCGAGAGGATCCACGGCTTCATCCGCTGAACGCCGGGTGACGGCGCTAGCGTGGTCGGCGTGAGACCCGCCTCGGACTTCGCCTACTTCGGCGATGCGCCACCCATCGCCCTCGCCCACCGCGGCGGGTCGACCTACGGCCCCAACGTCGGTCGGGAGAACACGGTCGCCGCCTTCCGTCACGCCGTCGACATCGGGTACCGCTACCTCGAGACCGACGTGCACGCGACGTCCGACGGCCAGCTCGTGGCCTTCCACGACGACGTGCTCGACCGGGTGACCGATGCGCAGGGCGCCATCGCGCAGCTGCCGTGGTCGGAGGTCTCGACGGCGCGCATCCACGGCAACGACGCCGTCCCGACGATGGACGAGCTCTTCGAGACCTTCCCGGGCACCCGGTTCAACATCGACATCAAGTCGCGCGAGGCGATCGAGCCCCTCGTCGAGGTGATCCGCCGGCACGACGCGATCGAGCGGGTGTGCATCGGCTCCTTCAGCGACGAGCGGCTGCGGGCGGTGCGCCGGGCGCTCGGCCCGGACCTCGCGACGTCGGCCGGGCCCCGTGACGTGGCCGCCACCCGGCTCCTCCCCCGCGTGCTGCGGCGCCTGCTGCGCTCGCCCTCCCAGGCCCTGCAGATCCCGCTCAGCCAGCGGGTCGGGCCGGTGCCCGTCGCCCTGGCCACCCGACGGCTCGTCGCCGCTGCCCACTCCCTCGGCAAGCACGTGCACGTGTGGACCATCGACGACGCCGACGAGATGCACCGCCTGCTCGACCTCGGCGTCGACGGCATCGTCACCGACCGGATCGACACCCTGCGGGACGTGCTCGCGGAGCGGGGCCACCCCCTGCTGTGAGGTCCCGTCAGTCGACGAGCCCCGTCTCGCGGGCCAGCAGGGCGAGCTGCAGCCGGTCGGCGGCCCCGGTCCTGGACAGGACGGACGAGACCTGGTTGCGCACCGTCTTGTCCGCCAACGACATCCGCCGCGCGATCTCGGCGTTGGAGCGGCCGGCGGCGACGAGCCGGACGAGCTGCAGCTCCCGCGGGGACAACCGGGCGAAGGGGGCGGGCACTCCCCCCTTCGTCCCCTCGCCGAGCAGCTCGCCGCTCCCGACGTCCGGCCCCAGGACGAGTCCGCCGTCGGCCACGGTCCGCAGGGCGCCGAGGAGGACGTCGGGCGCGGTCTCCTTGAGCACGTAGCCGGACGCACCGGCACCCAGTGCGGCGCGGGCGCTGTCCCCCGAGGAGGTCATCGTCAGGACGAGGACCCGCACGTCGGGCAGGAGCGCACGCAGGCGTCGCGTCAGGTCGATGCCGTCGCCGTCGGGGAGGCCGAGGTCGACGACGGCGAGGCTGGGAGCGTGCTGGCCGGCGACGTCGAGCGCCGAGACGACGCTCTCGGCCTCGACCGTGCGCGCCACCCAGGGCAGCCCGGCGAGGAGCGCGGTCAAGCCGTTGCGGACGACCGGGTGGTCGTCGACGACGAGCACGACGTGCCCCGCCGTCGTCCCCTCGCCCGGACTGGTCATGGAGGCAGCCTAGGACCCGGGAGCTCTACCCAGCAGCGGGATTCGGGGCCATACTGACCAGACCGGGGGGACCATTCTTCGTCCACCCCATCGCTTCCCAGCCGGAGACGATCACGATGGCCGTTCACGCGCTTGCCCCGGATTCGCTGGTCCTCGCGATCTCCACCGACGACAGCTGGCTGTACGTCGGCACGGTGACCGAGGTCATCGACCACGGGGGGAGGCACCGCACGACCGGTCACGCGCTCGGCGACGCGCCCCGCGACGACCCTCGGGCCCTCGACTTCTACGACGCAGCCGGCCACCAGCTCCAGCCGCTCCTCGACGAGACGCTCGAGGTCCACGGGTTCGCCACCGCCGACGGACAGGCCTCGCCCGTGGAGGTGCGGCACCGCATCGACCGGGTCCTCGCGTCGGCCAGCGCCCACCTGGCCGCGCACCCCCCGAGCAGCAGCACCCACTACCCGGTCGGCACCGTCGTCCCCGAGGTCGGCGGCGAGCTGCCAGAGGTCCTGGCCCAGCTGCACCGGCTGGAGCACCCGCCCGCCAACGCTCACAGCCGGGGGTGGTTCCACAACCTCCTGCACGCGATGGGATGACGCCCGGGGCCGGCACGGTGACCGTCCGCCGGCGCGCCGGTGAGGCTGCGCTCGGCGGGACCGTGGCGGCCGTCCTCGTCCTGCTCGCTCTCGCGGGGCTGCTCACCTCGGACGGGGCCGACACACCGTCGTCGGTGGCCACGCTCACCCTGGCGGCCGGCTTCCTCCCCCTCGGCATCTTCGTCCTCGGTGCCCGGCCCGGCCACCTCGTCGGCCGGGTCGTCCTGGCCATCGGCCTCGTCGCACTCGCCGCCGTCGCGGCTGCGGGGTGGGCCCACCACGTGGTCGCGGCCTGGGCCACCCAGTGGCTGTGGTGGCCACCTCTGGCGCTCATCCCGCTCGCCCTCCTGGCCTTCCCCGGAGGACACCTCCCCACCGGGTCGCGACGGTGGGTGGCGTGGCTGCTGGTGCTCACCACGGCCGTGAGCACGACGACGCTCGCGACGGCCGCCCTCGGCGCCCCTCGCACGCTCCTCACCTCGGCCCAGGCCGCCCCCGTGGCGGCCCGCCCCTGGGTGGTCGCCACCGTCGCCGGCGCCGTGGTCGTCATCCTGCTGACGGTGCTCGTCGTCATCGACATGGTCGCTCGCGCCCGGGCCGACGACGCCGAAGGGTCCGTGCGCAGCCAGATCCTGTGCCTGCTACCTGCCGGGCTGCTGCTCGTCGCTGGCACCGCCCTCGACGCCGGCGGCATGAGCTACTCGCTCGTGCCGGCTGCCCTGGCACTGCCCCTCGGCATGGGTCTGGCGATCCTGCGGTACGGGGTCGACGACCTCGACCTCGTGGTCAACCGCACCCTCGTCTGGCTGGTCATGAGCGGTGCGGTCCTCGTGGCCTTCGCGCTCACGATCGCGGTGACGAGCAGCACCGTCCTGGGTGAGCGGCCCTTCCTCGCCTCCGCGATCGGCACCGGCATCATCGCCGCCGGGTTCGACCCGTTGCGACGCGTGGTGCAGCGGGCTCTGGACCGCTTGCTCTTCGGCGACCGCGACCGACCGCACCAGGTCGTGGGCAACCTGGGCCGGCGGATGCACCAGGCCAGCGACCCGGGAGGCATGCTCACGGAGTTCGTCGAGACCCTGACCGACGCGCTGCGCGTCCCGTACGCGCGCATCCTCGTCACGACCCGCGGTGCCGAGCCGCTCGTCGTGGCGGAGTCCGGCCGTCCGCAGCCCGGGACGCAGGCCTTCCCGCTGGTCGCCCACGGTGACCACGTCGGCACGCTCGAGGTCGCGCCCCGCCGCGCGGGCGGGGCCTTCACCCCGGCCGAGGAGGCCCTGCTGACGCAGGTCGCCACCCAGGCCGCCATCGCTGCCGAGGCGCACCGTCTGACGCTGCAGCTCCAGCGGGCCCGGACCGTCCTCGTGCGCGCCAGGGAAGAGGAGCGGCTGCGGCTGCGTCACGACCTGCACGACGGTCTCGGGCCCGCGCTCGCGGGGACCCGCATGCAGCTGACGGCCGCCCGGGGACGACTCGCGGGCAGCGCCGCACCGGAGGACCCTGCCGTCGGCCTGCTGCTCGCGAACGCCCTCGAGGTCCTCGCCGACTGCACGGCAGAGGTGCGTCGCGTCGTCGACGGCCTGCGACCGCCCGCGCTCGACCGGGGCCTGGGGACGGCCCTCGCGCAACGCGTCGACGTCCTGCTCCCGGATCACCGCACGACGGTGCAGGTCCCCACGGACCTGCCGGACCTGCCACCGGCCGTCGAGGTGGCCGCGTACCGGATCGCCACCGAGGCGATGACCAACGTCGTCCGGCACGCCCACGCCCGCAGCTGCCGCGTGGACGTGTGCGCGCAGGACGACTGGTTGCACGTCACCGTGACCGACGACGGGGTCGGCGGCGTGCGTCCCAGGGACGGTGGGGTCGGGCTCCAGTCGATGGCCAACCGGGCCGAGGAGCTCGGAGGTACCTGCCGAGTGCTCGACGCGGACCCGGGGACGCGGGTCGAGGTGCGGATCCCACTCGCACCGAGCTGACCCCCTTCGCGCGTCCCGGGACATCGTCCCGTCGGCGGCAGGCGCCTGTCCCTTACCGGCGGGACGCCCGCGGACCCACTCTCGTCATGCAGGCCCCGCCACCCAGAGGGCCACGACGAAGGAGATCACGATGACCACCACGACCCGCACCTCGACCACCCCCCGCCTCGGCACGCGCATGGTCGCCGCTCTCGGCACCGCCGCCAGCGTCGTCGCGCTCGGCGCCGCCACCGCCGCCCCGGTCTCGGCCCGACCGGCCGGGACCAGCTCCGCCGGCTCGTCCGCGTCCACGACGAGCGACTGGTGCAACCGCGACCTCGGGGCCGGCAGCGTGTCCTTCAGCAAGCGCAGCTGGCCGCTCACCGGAGGGCTGCACATGGACACCTACAACGGCACGGTGAGCCGCAGCCAGGGCCTGGTGTCGGGCACGACCCACCTCTACAACAGCTACTGGGGCATGGGGTACACCGGCTCGACGATGGTCGTGCTCCGCAACTCCTGCGGCGAGGTCATCGGGGTCACCCCGCCCGCGCGCTGGGGGGTCGACGCCAAGACGTGGTTCTGGAACGGCAACGAGCGCTACGAGTACCACGGGCAGCCCATCAGCAGCACGATCACCAGCAGGGTCGCGTCGGCCGAGGTGATCCACAACCGGGTCACCGGCACGGACTACAAGGCGCGGTACAACACCATCCGCGACCTCGCGTGCCAGGTCTTCGAACCGGCCTGCATCCTCCCCCGCCTCTGACGACCAGGACCAGGCCGCCCGAGGGCGCGTGACAGGTCACGTCGTGCAGCAAGATCGCGATCTTGCTGCACGACGTGACCTGCTGCGCGTGTCGAGGCCGGTCGTGCGGCTCGACCCTGATCAGACCCGGCTGCGCAGCGCCGCGAGGACCTGCTCGACGGCCGTGGGGCGCCCGGCGACGCTCCACACGTGGCCGCGCACCTCGACCTGCTCCGCGCGGCCGCCCGCCGCGGTGACGAGGGCGGCACCGGGCAGCCAGTCCCACTCCGGCACCGACTGCTGGGCCCACACGCCGATGCGGCCCGCGGCGACGGCGGCGAGGTCGCACGAGCCGGAGCCGAACATCCGCACCGTCGCCGCGCCAGCGATGGCCGCCAGCCACGGCTCGCGCAGGTCGTCGACGTGCAGGACGGCAGGGTGCAGGTATGTCGCCATGGCCACCTCGGCGAGCGGCAGGTCCGCGAGCGCCCCCACGGCCGTGCCGTTGAGCGAGGTCGGCAGGTCGCGCCCGCCGAGCCAGGCCTCGTCGACCGCGGGCTGGTGCACGGCGCCCAGGACCAGCCCGTCGGTGTCGCGCAGGGCCAGCGCGCTGCACCACGTCCCGAGCCCGGCGAGGAAGTTGTACGTCCCGTCGACCGGGTCGACGACCCAGGTGCGGCCGGACCGCGACTCGGCCTCGGCGCCCTCCTCGCCGAGGATGCCGTCGTCGGGCCGCAGGCGACGCAGGGCGCCCTCCACGAGCTCCTCGGCCGCGTGGTCGGCGGCCGTCACCACGTCGGAGATCGAGGTCTTGGCCTGCCCCACGAGCCCGTCGGCGCGCATGCGGGCGGCCAGCTCCGCGGCCCGTCGGGTCAGCGCGGCGGCGAGGGCCGCGTCCTCGATGTCGGCGGGCAGGTCGGCGAGGTGGTCGTCCACGCGCCCCACACTATGGCCGTCCTCAGCGGGCGATGACGAAGCCCCGGTCGGTCGCCACCCGGGTCCACGGCCCGGCCGCGTGCACCTGCGCGACGGCACCGGCGGTGGGCCGCAGGAAGCCGAGCGCGTGCAGCCCGAAGGCCGTCCCCGCCGGCACCGGCGGCGTCGTCCGGGTGGGCCGTCCCCACACCCGGGCGCGCAGGTCGGCAACGGCCGCGGCGCCCGAGCCGTCGGGAGCCCCCTCGGCGACCTCGGCGACCCCCTCGCGGGCATGGGCGAGCAGCAGCTCGTCCGGCACGCGCCCGACGGGCTCCCAGCCGGAGCGCGGCGGGCTGATCGCGGCCCACGTGGGCGCGGAGGTCATCGGCGGGTCGGGCACCTCGGTGCCGCCGCGCGCGAGCCGGTCGGTCACGGCCGCGATCGGCACGGTGAGGTCGCGCTCGACCGGCTCGGCCAGGGCGAAGGTCCGCAGGCCCAGCACGAGCCCACCGTTGCCCAGGCCGCGGCCGGGCAGCACGCAGGTCCAGGCCGCGAGGACCGGACCGACCGCCTGGAGGCGCACGTCGCCCCCTTCGTCGACCCGCTTGGCCCGGTTGAGGTAGGTCGTGAGGTCGGCCGCGGACTCCTCGTCGGCGAGGCGAAGGGGGGTCATCGCCGGCGGCGCATCGCGACGGGCTCGCCGAGCAGCGAGCCGAGAGCGGCCCGCTCGTCCGCGGTCAGCCGTCGAGGGCCCTGCGCGGCGAGGTCGAAGGCGACGAGCGTGGACTCTGCCCGGGCGTACAGCATGTCGCGGTCGCGGATCTCGTAGCCCATGTCCCAGGTGGCGCCGCCGACCTGGGTCACCCACATCTCGATGGCGATCGGCTCGGTCCGGTAGACCATCTGCTCGAGGTACTCGATCTCCTGCCGCGCGAGGAGCACGCCGGAGCGCAGCATCGTGTCGCCGCCGCTGGAGTGGAACCACTCGCCGAAGGCCCTGATGCGTGCCTCCTCGAGGAGCCGGTGGTACTGCACGTTGTTGACGTGGCCGAAGGCGTCCATGTCGCCCCAGCGCAGGACCACCTCCGCCGTGAACCTGGGGTGGGCAGGGCTCTGGCTGGTCATGTCCACAGTCTCCCACCGGCTCGGTCGCCCGTCCCCAGGGTGTCCGCAGCCCACGGCGACGTCGGTGGGCTCGCCTACGGTGGACGTCATGAGCACCTCCCCCACCACGACCCTGGCCGACGACGCGACCACGGTCCTGCGCCGGCTCGTCGGACGCGACGACGTCACCTTCCGCGACGGCCAGCTCGAGGCGATCGAGGCGCTGGTCGGCGGCGGTCGTCGCGTCCTCGTCGTGCAGCGCACCGGCTGGGGCAAGTCGGCCGTGTACTTCGTCGCCTCGCGGCTGCAGCGGGCGAAGGGAGCCGGACCCGCCCTCATCGTCTCCCCCCTCCTCGCTCTCATGCGTGACCAGATCGCGGCGGCCGAGCGCGCCGGGGTGCGTGCCGTGTCGATGAACTCCGCCAACGCCCAGGAGTGGGACGAGGTGCGAGACCGCCTCGCGCGCGACGAGGTCGACGTGCTCCTCGTGAGCCCGGAGCGGCTCAACAACCCGCGCTTCCGCGCGGAGCAGCTGCCCGACCTCACCCGACGGTGCGGTCTGCTCGTCGTCGACGAGGCGCACTGCGTGAGCGACTGGGGGCACGACTTCCGGCCCGACTACCGCCGGATCAAGGACCTGCTCGGGGAGCTCCCGCAGGGCACGCCGGTGCTCGCGACGACGGCGACGGCCAACGAGCGGGTCGTGCACGACGTCGAGGAGCAGCTCGCGGCGGGGACGCAGGACGAGGTGCTCACCGTGCGCGGACAGCTCGCGCGCGACAGCCTGCGGCTGGCGGTGCTGCCCCGCGCCGGGATGGACCAGCACCTCGCGTGGCTCGCCACCCACCTCGGGCAGCTCGAGGGCAGCGGCATCGTCTACACGCTGACCGTGAGCGCCGCCGAGGACGTGGCCGCCGCCCTGCAGGCGGCCGGGCACACGGTGGCCGCGTACACCGGGCGCTCCGACGCCGAGGAGCGCGCGTCGATGGAGGAGGCCCTGCGGCGCAACGAGGTCAAGGCGCTGGTGGCGACGAGCGCGCTCGGCATGGGCTTCGACAAGCCGGACCTGGGCTTCGTCGTCCACCTCGGGGCCCCGTCCTCGCCGGTGGCGTACTACCAGCAGGTCGGTCGCGCCGGTCGCGCCACCGAGCGGGCGGACGTCGTCCTCCTGCCCGGGCACGACGACGTGTCGATCTGGAAGCACTTCGCCTCGGCGTCCATGCCGCGCGAGGACCAGGCCGCGGCGGTGCTCACGGCCCTGGCCGAGGCAGGGCGCGCGCTGTCGACCGCGGCCCTGGAGACCATCGTCGACATCCGGCGCACCCGGCTGGAGCTGCTGCTCAAGGTGCTCGACGTCGACGGCGCCGTCCAGCGCGTGAGCGGCGGCTGGATCGGCACCGGCCAGCCGTGGGTCTACGACGCCGAGCGCTACGAGCGCGTCGCCGCTGCCCGCCAGGCGGAGCAGCAGCACATGCTCGACTACATCGCGACGGACGGGTGCCGCATGGCCTTCCTCCAGCGCACCCTGGACGACCCGAGCGCGCAGGACTGCGGCCGCTGCGACCGCTGCGCGGGAGCGTGGATCGACGCGGACGTCGCGGCCGAGGCCCTCGGGTCCGCCCGCTCGACCCTGGACCGCGCCGGTGTCGACCTCGACCCGCGCGCGCAGTGGCCCACCGGCATGGACCGGCTCGGCGTGCCGGTCAGGGGCAAGATCCCGCCGACCGAGGGGATGTCACCCGGCCGCGCCCTGGCCCGCGTCACCGACCTCGGCTGGGGACCGCGGGTGCGCGAGCTCCTGGCGCAGGACCAGCCGGTGCCCGACCAGGTGGTCCGCGCCGTCGTCCGCGTCCTCGCCGAGTGGGGCTGGCAGACCCGGCCCGCCGGCATCGTCGTGGTCCCGTCCCGCAGCCGGCCCACCCTCGTCACCTCCCTCGCCGAGCAGCTCGGCCAGATCGGCCGTCTGCCTGTCCTCGGGACGCTCGACCTCGTCGACGGCGGACCGGTCGGCGACCCCGGCGGCAACTCCGCCTACCGGCTCTCGGGCGTGTGGGAGCGGCTCGCGGTCGGCCCGGAGCTCGCCGCCGCCCTGCCCGGCCTCAGCGGGCCGGTGCTGCTCGTCGACGACATCGCCCACTCGCGGTGGACCCTCACCGTCGCCGCGCGCGCCCTGCGGCGTGCCGGGGCGCAGGAGGTCCTCCCCTTCGTCCTCGGCCTGGACGGCTGACGACACGTTCCCCGCGTCGTCGCCTAGAGTCACGTCGTTGACCACCAGTCGAGGAGCCCCATGACCGCAGAGTCGATCGAGCAGGCACAGCGCATCGCGCTGAGCACGGCCCTGGCGGCCCTGGACCTCGAGGAGGTCGGGCACGCGACGATCCGGGTCGAGGGTCCCGAAGGGGTGGGCGAGCTCGGCGCGAGCGCCGCCGACGTCTTCGAGGGCGAGAGCATCGCGATGCCCCACGGCCGGGTCTTCGGCGGCCAGGTCCTCGCGCAGGCGCTCGTCGCGGCCGGACGCACGGTCCTGCCCGAGATGCCGCACCGCATGCCGCACTCCCTCCACGCGTACTTCATGCGGCCGGGCGACTCCAGCCTGCCGATCCGCTTCGCCGTCGAGCGCATGCGGGACGGCCGGTCCTTCTCCACCCGGCGGGTCCACGCCCTGCAGCACGGACGACCCATCCTGTCGATGACCGCCTCCTTCCAGGACCCCTCCGACGGGTTGGACCACCACCTGCCGATGCCCGAGGTGCCCTACCCCGAGGACCTCGAGTCGGTCGCGGACGCGTTCGCGCAGGTCGACCACCCCCGTGCGGAGTACATCGCCAGCCGGCCCGTCGACCACCGCTACGTCGACGGCGACGTGACGGTCGTCCCCGCACCCGACCACGAGGGCCGTCAGCGGGTGTGGTTCCGCACCGTCGCCCAGCTGCCCCACGACCAGCTGACCCGCTGCGCCGTGCTCGCCTTCGCCTCCGACTACACCCCCATCGACACCATGCTGCGTGCCCACGGGCTGACCTGGGCGGAGCCCGGGCTGACCGCCGCGACGATCGACCACACCATCTGGTTTCACCGACCGGTCGACCCGGGTGCCTGGTTGCTGTACGACCAGGAGTCCCCGTCGACCCGCTCCGGCCGCGGTCTCATGGTCGGCAAGGTCTTCAACGAGGACGGGGCGCTCGTCGCGACCATCGCCCAGGAGGCGATGGTGCGGATCAAGCCGCCCCGGGCCGACGGCACTGCCTGAGCCCTTCCTCTAAATTCGCGTCCCCGGATGATCCAATGTTCTACGACATCGTCCTGTTGCCCAATTCACAGCCGATGCCGCGCCCGCGTCCACCTCGTGCCAATCATTTTTATCTGGCAGACTCCGGACTGTGACGAGCACACCGGCGCAGCCCGGACGCCGTAGCACCGTGGCCCCGCAGGAGGCCGACGGCAGGAGCGACCTGCTGGACTCGACCGTGCGTCGCGACCTCGTCGAGACCCTGGCCGCCCTGCCAGCGGGGCGGCGGGAAGAGGGCCTGACCGCACAGGAGCTGGGCGAGCTCGCCGGGCTCCACGTGACCACCGTCCGCTTCCACCTGGAGCGGCTCGTGGCGGGCGGACTGCTGACCACCCACTCCGTGCGCACCCGCGGCGTCGGACGCCCGCGCAAGAAGTACGCCATCGCCCGCGAGGGCCTGCCGGCGCCGCAGCGCGACGAGGCCTTCGTCCGGCTCGCGGAGCTCCTCGCGGAGACCTTCACGGCGCGGACCGTGGACGGCAGCCCGCTCACCCCGGAGCAGGCCGGCGCGGCCTGGGCCCACGAGCACGCCGCCCGGCTGCTCGGCGACCGTCCGCCCACCGGGCCGGCCACCTCCCCCGGCGCCTGGCTGGCCACGGTCGGCCGGATGATCGACGTCCTGCGCGACTGGGGCTACACCCCGGACCTGCGCACGAGCGCCGAGGGCCGCACCGCCGACATCGACATCATCGGCTGCCCCTTCATCGAGCTCGCCCGCAGCCGGCCCGAGGTCGTGTGCGCGGTCCACCGCGGGCTCATGCGCGGCACGCTCGAGGTCCTCGGTGAGCCCGGTGCCGAGCTCGAGCTCACCCCCTTCGCCACCCCCACCCGCTGCACCGCCCACGTGACCACCCGGACCCCGTTCGCCCCTCGAGGAGGCACCGCATGACCCCTTCGCCCACCGGTGGACCCACCACCGACCTCCCCCGCTCCGCCGGGCTCGACGGGCCGCTGTCCGAGGCGCTCGTCGGCACCCGGCGCTTCTTCACCCGGGCGGGGATCTCGCAGGACCACCGGGCGATGTTCGTCGAGGGCGGACGCAGCGGCGACGCCTTCTACCGCGACCGCTGGAGCCACGACAAGGTCGTGCGCTCGACGCACGGCGTCAACTGCACCGGGTCGTGCTCGTGGAAGATCTACGTCAAGGACGGGATCATCACGTGGGAGGCGCAGCAGACCGACTACCCGAGCACCGGCGGCGACCGTCCCGAGTACGAGCCGCGAGGCTGCCCCCGAGGTGCCGCCTTCTCCTGGTACACCTACTCACCCACCCGCGTGCGCTACCCCTACGTCCGCGGCACCCTGCTCCAGATGTTCCGCGAGGCCAAGGAGCGCTACGGCGACCCCGTCGTCGCCTGGGGCTCGATCGTGCAGGACCCCGAGCTGACCCGCACCTACAAGAGCGGCCGTGGCAAGGGCGGGCTCGTCCGCGCCACGTGGGAGGAGGTGGTCGACATGGTCTCGGCCGCCTATGTCTACACGATCAAGCGGTGGGGCCCGGACCGCATCGCCGGCTTCTCCCCGATCCCCGCGATGTCGCAGGTCAGCTACGTCTCCGGCGCCCGCTTCAACGAGCTCATCGGCGCACCGATGCTCTCCTTCTACGACTGGTACGCCGACCTGCCCAATGCCTCGCCGCAGATGTTCGGAGACCAGACCGATGTCCCCGAGTCGGGCGACTGGTGGGACGCGGCCTACCTCATCATGTGGGGCTCCAACGTCCCGCTCACCCGCACCCCCGACGCCCACTGGATGACCGAGGCCCGCTACCGGGGGCAGAAGGTCATCGCCGTCGCCCCCGACTACGCGGAGAACGTGAAGTTCGCCGACGAGTGGGTCGCCGCGGCGCCCGGCACGGACGGGGCGCTGGCCATGGCGATGGGCCACGTGCTGCTCAAGGAGTACTTCGTCGACCGGCAGGTCGACTTCTTCACCGACTACAACCGGCAGTACACCGACCTGCCCTACCTCGTCACCCTCGAGCCCACGAGCGAAGGGGGGTACGCCCCCTCGAAGTTCCTCGTCGCCGGCGACTTCGACAACCCGGAGCAGACCTCGCAGAACGCGATGTGGAAGACCGCGGTCATCGACGAGGTGAGCGACGAGGTCGTGATCCCCAACGGCTCCATCGGCCACCGCTTCGGTGACGAGGGCCTGGGCCGCTGGAACCTCGAGCTCGGCGACGTGCGCCCGCGCCTGAGCCTCTACGGCGAGGCGCAGTCGGTGGAGGTCGAGCTGCCGCGCTTCGACAACCTCGACGGCGAGATGGGCACCGAGCGACGCGGCGTCCCGGTGCGCCGCGTCGGCGACCACCTCGTGACGACCGTCCTCGACCTGATGCTGGCCCACTACGGCGTCGCCCGCGAGGGTCTGCCCGGCGCCTGGCCCACGGGCTACGAGGACCCGAGCGTCCCCGCCACCCCGGCGTGGGGCGCCGAGATCACCGGTGTGCCCGTCGAGCAGATCGTGCGCCTGTCGCGCGAGTGGGCGGACAACGCCATCGACACGACCGGCCGCGGGATGATCCTCATGGGCGCCGGCACCAACCACTGGTACCACTCCGACCAGATCTACCGGGCGATGCTCGTCCTGACGACGATCACCGGCTGCCAGGGACGCAACGGCGGCGGCTGGGCCCACTACGTCGGCCAGGAGAAGGTGCGCCCGCTCATGGGCTTCCAGCACATGGCCTTCGCGCTGGACTGGGTCCGCCCGCCACGGCACATGAACCAGACGGCGTACTGGTACGTCAACACGAGCCAGTACCGCTACGACACCTTCGACGCCGACGAGGTCAACGGCAGCACGGGCACCTTCGCCGGACGCACGACGATGGACCTGCTCGCCCAGTCGGTGCGGCTGGGGTGGACCCCGAGCTACCCGCAGTTCGACCGCAGCTCGCTCGTCGTCGCCGACGAGGCCAAGGAGGCCGGTGTCCCCGTCGGCGAGTACGTGGCGCGCTCCCTCACCGAGGGCAGCCTGCGCTTCGCGATCGAGGACCCCGAGGCGGAGGACAACCACCCGCGGATCCTGTCGCTGTGGCGGGCCAACCTCTTCGGCAGCTCGGCCAAGGGCAACGAGTACTTCCTGCGGCACCTGCTCGGCACGGACAACGCCGTCAAGGCGCGTGAGGCCGACGAGGCGCACCGGCCGCAGGACGTCGTCTGGGCCGACGAGGCACCGGAGGGCAAGCTCGACCTGCTCGTCACCCTCGACTTCCGCATGACGAGCTCGACGCTGCTGTCGGACGTCGTCCTGCCGGCGGCCACCTGGTACGAGAAGCACGACATCAACACCACCGACATGCACCCCTTCATCCACTCCTTCAACCCGGCGATCGCGCCGCCGTGGCAGTCCAAGAACGACTGGGACACGTGGAAGGTCATCGCCAAGCGCTTCTCCGAGCTCGCGGCCGACCACCTCGGCACCCGCACCGACGTCGTCGCCAAGCCCCTGTGGCACGACACCCCCGAGGCCATGGCGACCGTCCACGGGCGCGTCCTGGACTGGGCGAAGGGAGAGTGCGAGGCGGTCCCCGGCAAGACCCTGCCGGTCCTGGCCGAGGTGACCCGCGACTACACCGCGGTGTACGACAAGATGACCTCGATCGGTCCGCTCCTCGACACGGTCGGCATGGTCACGAAGGGGGTGCCCTACGACCCCTCGCGCGAGATCGACCTGCTGCGCCAGCGCAACGGCACGGTCCACGGCGGCGCCGGCGACGGCCGCCCCCGGCTCGAGACCGACATCCACGTCGCCGAGGCGATCATGCACCTGTCGGGCACGACCAACGGCCACCTGTCGACCCAGGGTTTCAAGGCGCTCGAGAAGCGCACCGGCACCCGGCTGCACGACCTGGCCGCCGAGCACGAGGGCAAGCTGATCACCTTCGCCGACACCCAGGCGGCGCCCGTGCCGGTCATCACCTCCCCCGAGTGGTCCGGCAGCGAGTCCGGGGGCCGGCGCTATGCCCCCTTCACCATCAACATCGAGCGGCACAAGCCCTTCCACACCCTCACCGGACGCCAGCAGTTCTTCGTCGACCACGACTGGATGCTCGGCATGGGCGAGGGGCTGCCCACGTACCGACCACCGCTCAACATGACCCGCCTGTTCGGGGAGACACCGATCGGCGAGCAGACCGAGCTCGGGGTGAGCGTGCGGTACCTGACCCCGCACAACAAGTGGTCCATCCACTCGGAGTACCAGGACAACCTCTTCATGCTCAGCCTCAGCCGCGGCGGGCAGACCGTGTGGATGTCCGACGTCGACGCCGCCAAGATCGGCGTCAAGGACAACGACTGGATCGAGGCGGTCAACCGCAACGGCGTCGTCGCGGCACGCGCGGTGGTCAGCCACCGCATGCCCGAGGGCACCGTCTTCATGCACCACGCGCAGGACCGGCTGATCGACGTGCCGCTCACCGAGACCGACCAGCGACGGGGCGGCATCCACAACAGCCTGACCCGGATCCTGCTCAAGCCGAGCCACATCATCGGCGGCTACGCCCAGCTGTCCTACTTCTTCAACTACATCGGGCCCACGGGCAACAACCGCGACGAGGTCACGATGATCCGTCGTCGCACCAACCAGGAGGTCCAGTACTGATGCGCGTCATGGCACAGATGGCGATGGTCATGAACCTCGACAAGTGCATCGGGTGCCACACCTGCTCGGTCACCTGCAAGCAGGCGTGGACCAACCGCTCGGGCACCGAGTACGTGTGGTTCAACAACGTCGAGACCCGCCCGGGTCTGGGCTACCCGCGCGGCTACGAGGACCAGGAGGAGTGGAAGGGGGGCTGGGAGCGCGCCGCCAACGGTCGCCTCAAGCTGCGGGCGGGGGGACGGATCAACAAGCTGCTCAACATCTTCTCCAACCCCAAGATGCCGAGCATCCACGACTACTACGAGCCGTGGACCTACGACTACGAGACCCTGCTCAACGCCCCGGCCCAGAAGCACTTCCCCGTCGCGCGCCCCTACTCGCTGATCTCCGGCAAGAAGATGAACGTGTCGTGGTCGGCCAACTGGGACGACGACCTGGGCGGGAGCCTCGAGCACGCCGTCAAGGACCCGATGCTCAAGGGCATCGAGGACAAGGTGAAGTTCGAGTTCGACCAGACCTTCATGTTCTACCTGCCGCGCATCTGCGAGCACTGCCTCAACCCCAGCTGCGCGGCCTCCTGCCCCTCCGGCGCGATCTACAAGCGCGAGGAGGACGGCATCGTCCTCGTCGACCAGGACCAGTGCCGCGGCTGGCGCATGTGCGTCACCGGGTGCCCCTACAAGAAGGTCTACTTCAACCACAAGACCGGCAAGGCGGAGAAGTGCACCTTCTGCTACCCGCGGGTCGAGGTGGGCATCCCGACGGTCTGCGCCGAGACCTGCGTGGGACGCCTGCGCTACATCGGGATCATGCTCTACGACGCCGACCGGGTCCTCGACGCGGCCTCGGTGGAGGACGACCACGACCTCTACGAGGCCCAGCGCTCGGTCTTCCTCGACCCCTTCGACCCGCAGGTGCAGCGGGCCGCAGAGCAGGCCGGCATCCCCGGTGACTGGGTCGAGGCCGCCAAGGCCTCGCCGGTGCGCCGGTTGATCATGGACTACAAGGTGGCGCTCCCCCTGCACCCGGAGTACCGCACCATGCCGATGGTCTGGTACATCCCGCCGCTGTCGCCGGTCGTCGACGTCATCAAGGACACCGGGTACGACGGCGAGGACAAGGACAACCTCTTCGCGGCCATCGACACCCTGCGCATCCCGGTCGAGTACCTCGCCAACCTCTTCACCGCCGGCGACGTCCGGCCGGTCGACGAGGTGCTCAAGAAGCTCGCCGCCATGCGCAGCTACATGCGCGACATCAACCTCGGCCGCGACCCCCGGGCGGAGATCCCGGAGGCCGTCGGCATGGAGGAGGAGGCGATGTACGACATGTACCGCCTGCTCGCCCTGGCCAAGTACGACGAGCGCTACGTGATCCCCACCGCCCACGGCGAGCAGGCCCACGGGCTCGAGGAGCTCGCCACGGACTGCGCCGTCTCCGGCTACGACGAGGAGATCGACCTGTCCGGCCCCTTCGGCGAGGGGTCCGGCCGTGGTGCCCTCACCCCGGTGGCGGTGGAGAACTTCCAGATGCTGCAGGAGCGGCAGACCTCCGACCAGCTCGTCGCGGGTGGCACGAAGACCGGCCGGGTCAACCTGCTCAACTGGGACGGCAAGGGCACCCCAGAGGGGCTCTTCCCGGACCAGTCGCGCGGTGACCGGCCATGATGCCCTGGCGACGCCACCGCAGGAGCGAGCCCGCCGTGCAGGGACGGGCCCTCGCCGACGCCTGGCAGGTGATCTCGCTGCTCCTCGACTACCCCGACGAGCGTCTCGTCGCGCTCGTCCCCGTCCTGCGCCAGAGCGCGCAGGGGCTGCCGGCCACGGTCGGCGAGCCCCTCGTCGACCTCCTCGACCACATCGAGCGCACCGACCTGACCGACCTGCAGGCGCAGTACGTCGACACCTTCGACGTGACCCGTCGGTGCGCGCTGCACCTGACCTACTTCCTGCACGGTGACACCCGGAAGCGGGGGGTCGCGCTCGTGCAGTTCAAGCAGGCCTACCGGGCCGCCGGGGTGCAGCTGGACGACGAGGACGCCGAGCTGCCCGACCACCTGTGCGTCCTGCTCGAGTTCGGTGCCACCTGCGACCCGGACACGGCGTGGCGGCTGCTCAACGACCACCGCGTCGGGATCGAGCTGCTGCACACCGCCCTCACCGGCAAGCAGTCCCCGTGGCTGCCCGCCGTCCGGGCGCTGCGCGCCACCCTCCCCCGGCTGCGGGGCGACGACGAGGAGGCGCTCGGCCGCCTCATCGCCGAGGGCCCGCCGCAGGAGGACGTCGGCATCGACACCGCCCCCTACGCGCAGGACCCGGCGCTCGACGAGCACCTGGCCGGCCCCCTTCGTCCCTCGCCTCCCGCCGCGTCCCACCTCGGCGCGACCATCCCCGTAGGAGCCCCCCGATGAGCACCTTCCTCTGGGTCATCGTCCCCTACCTCACCCTGGCGACCTTCGTCGTCGGGCACGTCTGGCGCTACCGGTACGACAAGTTCGGCTGGACGACGCGCTCCTCCCAGCTCTACGAGGACCGGCTGCTGCGCATCGGCAGCCCGCTCTTCCACTTCGGCATGCTCGGCGTCATCGCCGGTCACGTCATCGGCCTGGTCATCCCGCAGGTGTGGACCGACGCGCTCGGCCTGAGCCGGCACGCCTACCACGTCATCGCGCTGGCCGGCGGCATCCCGGCCGGCATCGCGACCCTCGTGGGCCTGGCCATCCTCGTCTACCGCCGGCGCACGACCGGCCCCGTCTTCTCCGCCACCACGACGAACGACAAGGTGATGTACGTCTTCCTCGCCGCCGTCATCGTCCTGGGCATGTGGAACACCGTCGCCGGCTCGCTCCTGCAGTTCGGCGGCGAGTACAACTACCGTGACGGGGTCTCGCCGTGGTGGCGCGGGGTCTTCACCTTCCGTCCGGACGCCCAGCTGATGCAGGACGCGCCGATCGGCTTCAAGCTGCACGCCCTCGTCGCCATGGGGCTCTTCGCGATGTGGCCGTTCACCCGGCTCGTCCACGTCTTCAGCGCACCCGTCGGGTACCTCACCCGGCCCTACCTGGTCTACCGCTCCCGGGACGCCCGCAGCGGGTACGGCACGGGCACCTCGGCGCCGCGCCGCGGCTGGGACAAGCCCGACCTGCCCAGCCGGAGGTGACCGGGCTACCGTCGGCACCATGACCCTCTCCCCGCTCGTGGCTCCCGGTCCGGCGCTCACCGGGGACCAGGTGAGCCGGTACTCGCGCCACCTCCTCATGCCCACGATCGGCGAAAGGGGACAACGTCGCCTCCTCGCCGCCCGGGTCGCCGTCATCGGTGCGGGAGGGCTCGGCTCCCCCTCGCTGCTGTACCTCGCGGGCGCGGGCGTCGGGCGCCTCACGGTGGTCGACGACGACCGCGTCGACGAGACCAACCTGCAGCGACAGGTCATCCACGCGACGGGCGACGTCGGCCGCCCCAAGGTCGACAGCGCTCTGGAGCGGGTGCGGGCGCTCAACCCCGACATCGAGGTCGTCGGCGTGCGCGAGCACCTCGACGCGGACAACGCCCGTCAGCTGCTCGCCGACCACGACCTCGTGCTCGACGGCAGCGACAACTTCGAGACGCGCTACGCCGTCGCCGACGCCTGCGACGAGCTCGGGATCCCGCTCGTGTGGGCGGCGGTGTACCGCACCGAGGCCCACCTGACCGTCTTCTGGCCGGGGGCACCCGAGGGACTGCCGGCGCCCGGTCTGCGGGACCTCTTCCCCGAGCCGCCGGCCCCCGGCAGCGTGCCGGCCTGCGGCGACGCCGGGGTCGTCGGGCCGCTCGTCGGGCAGGTCGGCTCGATGATGGCGACCGAGGCCATCAAGCTCATCACCGGTGTCGGAGCGCCCCTGCTCGGGCGGCTGCTCTTCATCGACGTGCTCGCCGCGACCCAGCGCGAGATCCCCCTCGTCGCGCGGCACCCGCGGGCGGCGGGGACGCCCCGCCCGGCCCGCACGGTACCAGCACCCCCGGAGGAGCCGGGCGTCCCGACGCTCTCCGCCGCGGAGCTGGCCGCTCGTCTGGCTGGGGCGGACGCCCCCTTCGTCCTGGACGTGCGCGAGGATCACGAGCTGGCCGCGGGGGTCGTCCCCGGCGCCGTGCACATCCCCGTCGCTCGGCTGACCTCCGACCCCACCGCGGCGGCGGAGGTCCCGACCGACCGGGACGTCGTCCTCGTCTGCCGCGCTGGGCCACGGGCCCGGCTCGCCGCGAGCGCCCTGCTGGCGCGCGGGCACGACCGGCTGCTCGTCCTCGACGGTGGGATGCTCGCCTGGCCCGACCCCGTCCCGCACACCCCGGAGACCCCATGACCACCGACCGCGTGCTGCTCACGGTCGAGGAGTACCTCGACGAGCTGCTGACCCACCTGCTCGACGGGTCCGGGCCCCTCGACGAGACCGAGGAGGTCCCGCTCCCCGACGCGCTCGGGCGCGTGCTCGCGCAGCCGGTGACGGCGGTCGGCGACGTCCCGGCCTTCGCCAACTCGGCCATGGACGGCTACGCGGTGCGGCGGGAGGACCTGGGCACGCTGCCCACCATCCTCCACGTCGTCGGCGCCGTGCCCGCCGGCTCGGGCGAGGACCCGGCACTCGCACCGGGGCAGTGCGTGCGCATCATGACCGGCGCGCCCGTCCCGACCGGCGCCGACACGATCGTCCCCGTCGAGGCCACCGACGGCGGGACTGCGGAGGTGACGATCGCCCGGGTCGGCGAGCGCGGGCAGCACGTCCGCGGCGCGGGCGAGGACGTGCGCGGGGGCGACGTCGTCGCGGCCGCCGGGACCACCGTCACCGCGCGGGTGCTCGGGTCGCTCGCCGCGGCCGGGACCGCGACCGTCACGGTCCGCCGCCGCCCCGTCGTCGCGATCGCCGCGACCGGCGACGAGCTCGTCGCCCCCGGCACCCCGCTCGCGCGGGGGCAGATCTTCGAGTCCAACGGCACCCACCTCGCCGCCACCCTGCGCGAGCTGGGCGCCGAGGTCCGGGCCACGGTCGTGCTCACGGACGACACCGAGGCCTTCGCCGCGGGACTCGACGAGCTGACCTCCGGCGCGGACCTCGTCCTGCTCACCGGCGGGGTGAGCGTCGGCGACTTCGACGTCTCGCGGATCGTGCTGGAGCGCTCGGGCGCGACCTTCCGCCACGTGCGCATGCAGCCGGGCAAGCCGCAGGGATGGGCCCGCTGGCGCGAGGTGCCGGTGCTCGCCCTGCCGGGCAACCCGGTCTCGACGGCGATCTCCTTCGAGGTCTTCGGCCGTCCGCTGCTCGACCGGCTCCTCGGCCGCGCGCCCCTGCCCGGGCCGACCCGGGCCGTGGCCGGGTCGGCGTGGCGCTCCCCCGCGGGACGCCGCCAGTACGTCCCGGTCGTCCTGTCCAGCGACGACGTCGGACGGCTCGTCGCGACCCCCAGCCACGCGCGCGGCTCGGCCTCGCACATGGTCACCTCGCTCGCCGGCGCGCAGGCGCTGGCGGTCGTCGCCGAGGAGACCGATGCCGTCGAGCCCGGCGACCTCGTGCAGATCAGGAGCCTGTAGATGAATCACCCCCTCACCCACCTCGACCACCGCGGGCACGCCCGCATGGTCGACGTCACCGACAAGACCCCGACCGTGCGAT
This sequence comes from Janibacter terrae NBRC 107853, assembly GCF_001591405.1. GTDB lineage: Bacteria > Actinomycetota > Actinomycetes > Actinomycetales > Dermatophilaceae > Janibacter > Janibacter terrae. The sequence continues at coordinate 22,582 of NZ_BCUV01000003.1, read as the reverse complement.
CCGCGACCGCGGCCGGACGGGTGGCCACCTCCCCCGAGACGGTCGCGCTCCTGCGGGACGGCACCGTGCCGAAGGGGGACGTGCTCGCCGTCGCGCGCATCGCCGGGATCCAGGCGGCCAAGAAGACCCCCGAGCTGCTACCGCTCGCCCACGTCATCGGGGTCCACGGGGCGGTCGTCGACCTGGAGATCACCGACGCGGGCGTGGAGATCACCGCGACCGTGCGCACGGCCGACCGCACCGGCGTCGAGATGGAGGCGCTCACGAGCGTCACCGTCGCGGCGCTCGCCGTCATCGACATGGTCAAGGGACGTGACCGCGGCGCCCACATCACCGACGTGCGGCTGCTGGAGAAGACCGGCGGTCGCAGTGGCACCTGGACCCGGGAGGACGCATGAGCGAGCCCATCCCCTTCGACGCCGTCGTCCTCGCCGGGGGTGCCGCCGAGCGGCTCGGCGGGGCGAGCAAGCCCGATGTCGAGCTCGGCGGCGCACGCCTCGTCGACCGCGTGCTCGTCGCCGTCTCCGATGCCCGCGAGATCGTCGTCGTCGGCGACGTCGACGTCCCCCCCGGGGTGCACCGCACCCTCGAGGACCCGCCGCTGGGCGGCCCCGTCGCGGGGGTGGCCGCCGGCCTCGACGCGCTGGCTGCCGACGGTGCCGCCGACTGGACCGTGCTGCTCGCCTGCGACCTCGCCGACCCCCTCCCCGCCCTCGGCCGGCTGCTCGCCGCCTGGTCGTACGCACAGCGCAGCGCGGACGTGGACACGGCAGAGCACGACGGCTGGTGCCTGGAGGACTCCACGGGGCATCCCCAGTGGCTGCTCGGGATCCACCGCACGGCGTCCCTGCGGCGAGCGCTGGAACGGCTGGGCCCGCCCAGGGACCGGTCGATGAAGAGCCTGCTCGGGCAGTCGGTGCTCGTCACCGTGCCGGCGAGCGACGACGACGTGGCCGACATCGACACCTGGACCGACCACGCCCGCTGGGTGGAGCGACTGCGCGACGAGGAGGCACCGTGACCGATCTCGAGACGACCCGCGCGCTGTGGGCGGACTGGATCGAGGACGCCTGCGCCGCGGTCGGCATCGACCCCGAGTGCGTTGACGTGGTGACCATCCACGCGATGACCAAGACGATCGCCCACGGCTTCGAGCGCCCGATGGCGCCGGTCGGCGCCTACATCCTCGGGGTCGCCGTCGGGCACCTGCAGGAGCAGGGCCGGCCGGTCGACGTGGACTCCCTGAGCCAGGCGCTCGAGGCGACGATCACCGACCGTGAGCAGGAGGAGCAGGCATGACGACGATCAGGTACTTCGCGGCAGCGGCCGAGGCCGCCGGCACCGACGAGGAACGCCTGGACGGGAGGACCGTGGGCGAGGTCCTCGCGCAGGCCGAGGCGGCCCACGGTGCACGGCTGACGGAGGTCCTGCAGCGGTGCTCGGTGCTGCACGCCGGGCGCTACGTCGACGACGGCGACACCCCGGTCACCGCCGGCGCGACGATCGACGTGCTGCCCCCCTTCGCCGGGGGCTGATGCTCAGCCGCCGATCGCGCTCATCGGCCGCGGCGGCTGGAGGAACCCGGGCTCGTTGATCCCGTGCCCGGGACGCTTGGTGGCCAGGCAGGCGTGGACGAGCTCGTGGACCTCGGCCTCGCTCGCCCCGGAGCGCAGCGGTCCACGCAGATCGGTCTCCCCGCGCGCGAAGAGGCAGTTGCGCAGCTGGCCGTCCGCGGTGAGGCGCAACCGGTCGCACGAGCCGCAGAAGGGCATCGTCACCGAGGCGATGACGCCCACGGTCGCCGGCCCACCGTCGACGTGGAAGCGCTCGGCCGGGGCGGCTCCTCGACCGGGCACCTCTGTGAGCTCGAAGGCCGTGCGCAGCTGCTCGAGGATCTCCGCGCCCGTGACCATCTCGGTGCGCTGCCACGTGTGCTGCGCGTCCAGCGGCATCTGCTCGATGAACCGCAGCTCGTACCCGCGCTCGACCGCCCAGCGCGTGAGGTCGACGGCCTCGTCGTCGTTGATCCCCCGTTGCAGCACGGAGTTGACCTTGACCGGCCGCAGGCCGGCGTCGTGGGCCGCCGCCATGCCGGCGACGACCTCGTCGAAGCGGTCGCGGCGGGTGATCTCGTGGAAACGCTCGGGCCGCAGGGTGTCGAGGCTGACGTTGACCCGGGCGAGCCCGGCCTCGGCGAGGGCTGCGGCCACCTTGGTCAGCCCCAGGCCGTTGGTCGTCATCGACACCTCGGGCGCGCCCTCGGGGCCCTCCATCGCCGCGATCGCCGCGACGATCTCGACGACGTCGGGGCGCACGAGCGGCTCGCCGCCGGTGAGCCGCACCTCGCTGATGCCGGCCGTCACGGCCGCCTCGACGAGGGTCAGCAGCTCCGGTGTCGTGAGCAGCTCGTCCTTGGGCAGCCACGGCAGGCCCTCGGCGGGCATGCAGTACGTGCACCGCAGGTTGCACTTGTCGGTGAGCGAGACGCGCAGGTCGCGGTGGAGGCGGCCGTGGGGGTCGACCAGCGGGCGGGTCATCAGCAGCTCAACCCCGACCACGCGTGCGTGCCGTCCGCCTCGAACTGCTGCTTCCACACCGGCAGCTCGTGCTTGACCGCCTCGACGAGCGCCCGGCAGATCGTGAAGGCGAGGTCCCGGTGCGCGGTCCCCACGGCCACGACGAGCGCGAGGTCGCCGACCTCGAGGTCCCCGACGCGGTGCACGGCGTGGACGCTCGCCTCGCCCTGCGGGTCGAGGTCGCGCAGGACGCGCTCGACGATCTCGACGACCAGGCGCGGCGCGTCGGGATGACAGGTGTAGCGCAGCGCGACGACCCGGCCGCCGGCCTCGGGGTCGTGGTCGCGCACCTGCCCGACGAAGCTCGCCACCGCCCCGTGGCCGGGGTCGTCGACGCTCGCGAGCACCCCAGCCAGGTCGACCTCGTCGGTCGCGATGCGGGCGATGCGGGTCAGGTCGGCCATCAGTGGTCGCCTCCGGAGATCTGGTCGAGGACGTGGCCGACGAGGGGCAGCAGGACCTGCAGGCCCTGCGTCACCCCCTTCGTGCTGCCGGGGAGGTTGACGACGAGCGCGCCGGGACGCTCGTCGCTCGCGTCGACGATGCCGACGAGACCGCGCGAGATGGCGGCGAAGGGGGTCTGCCGCGCGCCCTCGGCACGGAGCAGCTCCGCCAGCCCGGGCACCTCGCGGTCGAGCACGGGCGCGGTCCCCTCGGGGGTGCGATCGCGCGGGGAGAGACCGGTGCCCCCCGTGGTGACGACGAGTCGGGCGCCGTCGGCGAGCGCGGCACGCAGCGCTGCCTCGACGGCGTCCGCGCCGTCGGGCACGAGGCTCGTGGTGACCGTGTGGCCCTCCGCCTGCAGGAGCTCGACTGCGGCGTCGCCGGAGACGTCCTCGCGCGCGCCGGAGCTCACCCGGTCGGAGACCGTGATGACGTGGACGGTGTCGCTCACCGGACCCCCTTCGCTCGTGGTCTCCCCCAGTCTCTCAAACTCGGGTGCGCGCACGGGGGCCGGCGGCTCCGTGTCTCACGGAGCGGCCGGCCGCCGGTGCAGCGTCGGGGGTGCGGACCCGGGTCAGAGCCCGAGGTCGCGCCCGATGAGCTCCTTCATGATCTCGTTGGTGCCGGCCCAGATCTTGTTGATCCGGGCGTCACGCCAGGCGCGGGCCACGCGGTACTCGTTCATGTAGCCGTAGCCGCCGTGCAGCTGGACGCACTCGTCGAGGACCTTGCTCTGGGTCTCGGCGGCCCACCACTTCGCCTTGGCGGCGTCGACGGCGCTGAGCTTGCCCTCGGCGTGCGCGACGACGCACTCGTCGACGTAGGCCCGGGCGACCTCGATGCTCGTGACGAGCTCGGCGATCTTGAACTTGTTGTGCTGGAAGGAGCCGATCGGCTGACCGAAGGCCTTGCGCTCCTTGGTGTACTCGATCGTCTCCTGGAGGATCTGACCGGCGTGGGCGACGCAGCCGATCGCGTTGCCGAGGCGCTCCTGCGGGAGCTTCTGCATCATCGTGATGAAGCCCATGCCTTCGGGACCGAGGAGCCGGTCCGCGGGGAGGCGGACGTTCTCGAAGAAGAGCTCGGAGGTGTCGGACTCGGGCTGACCGACCTTGTCCAGCGGCTGGCCCTTGGTGAAGCCCTCGTCGCTCGCCTCGAGGACGAAGAGCGAGATGCCCTTGGCGCCCTTGGCCGGGTCGGTCCGGGCCGCGACCACCGCGAGGTCGCACTGGTGGCCGTTGGTGATGAAGGTCTTGGAGCCGTTGAGCACCCAGTCGCCGCTGCCGTCGTCGGCCTTGACGGCGGTCGACTTCAGCGCGGCCAGGTCGGAGCCGCCGGAGGGCTCGGTCATGCCGATCGACATGATCGCCTCGCCGGTGACGACCTTCGGCAGCCAGCGCTGCTTCTGCTCCTGCGTCCCCATGGCCACGAGGTAGGGCGCGGTGATGTCGGCGTGGATGCCGAAGCAGGAGGAGACCGCCACGTTGAACTTCGACAGCTCCTCGGCGAGGACGGCGTTGAAGCGGTAGTCCTCGATGCCCGCGCCGCCGAACTCCTCGGGGATCGTCAGGCCGAAGAATCCCTGCTTGCCGGCCTCGAGCCAGACCTCGCGGGGGATGGTGTGCTCGACGATCATCGAGTCCGCCCGGGGCACGAGCGTGCGCTCGACGAACTCCTTGACGGAGGAGCGGAAGGACTCGTGGTCCTCGTCGTAGATGTTGCGGGGCATGGTCACCTCTCTGGAACGTGGTGTGCGTCATCGCACTAAGCGCTTGCTTAGTCTCGCCCCCGGCGGGCATGCTGTCAACGTGACGACGCCGACGCCCTCTCTCCCCGAGCACGACAACCCGACCGTCGTGAGGCTCTTCGTGGCGGCCGCGGACGCCTTCGCGGACAAGGGGTTCCATGCCACGACGACGCGTGACATCGCCTCCCGTGCCGGCCTCTCGCCGGCTGGCGTCTACGTCCACTTCGCGAGCAAGGAGGACCTGCTCTTCCAGCTCAGCCGCGTCGGGCACGAGGGCGCCCGCGACGCGCTGGCCTCGGCCGCGGCCCAGGCGGGCTCGCCCACGGACGCCCTCCAGGAGGTCATCTCCACCTTCGCCCGGTGGCACGCCGAGCAGCACCAGGTCGCCCGCATCGTCCAGTACGAGTTCCGCCACCTCGCTCCCGAGCACCAGCGCGAGGTCCTCACCCTGCGTCGTGAGATCGACGCGGTCGTCGAGGGGATCATCACCGCCGGTGTCGAGTCCGGCGAGTTCGTCGTCGACGACGTGCGCGCCACCGCGCTCGCCGCGCTCTCGCTCGTCGTCGACGTCGCTCGCTGGTACCACCCGGGCATCAAGCGCACCACCCCGGCCGCCATCGGCGAGACCTACGGGGCGCTCGCCCTGCGGCTGGTCGGGGCGCGCACTCCCTGACGTGACATCGGTCCCCGGCCGGCGCCGCCCTACCCCACGACGATGCCGAAGGGGGTGAGGAGCCCGAGCGCACCGGTCAGGTCCGCCCGGAGCCCCTCGACCCTGGCATCGCGCACGTCGACGACGAAGTCGCGCGCAGTGCGCAGGTCGGCGCGCCGCAGGTCCGCCCGGACGAAGCGGGCCCCACCCAGGGAGCACTCGTCGAAGACGACCTCGACCAGGGTGGCCCCGTCGAAGTCGGCGTCCGTCAGCACGCACCGCTCGAAGCGGGTGCCCGTGAGGTCGAGCCCGGCGAAGCTGCCCATCGACAGCTGACAGTCCACCCAGACGCTCGGGTCGGGCACGAGCACCGGGGCGCGCAGCATCGCCCACGACGTCGCGAGTGCCTTGCACCCGACGAACCTGCAGCCATCGACGACCGAGTCGGGCAGGCGGGCACGCGAGAGGTCGACCCGCTCCACGGCACAGCCCTCGAGCCGCACCCCCGACAGCGTCGCTCCCGCGACGGACGCGTCGCGCAGCGTGCACCCGACCATCTCCACGCCGGAGAGGACCTCCCCTTCGCCCAGGGAGCCGGTGAGCACCTCGTCGACGATGCTCGTGCGACCGGCGACCTGCTCCAGGAGTGAGGGCATGACGGCACCCTAGGTGTGGGCACCAGCGGGACCTGGGACGCGAGGGCTGCTTTCGCTATGTCCCTGCTCCCGTGCTGGCGCTATCGTGGCGACATCGTGCTGAATGGGGAGGCCCACACAGAGCTGAACGGGGAGCGGGTATGCGCATCGTGATGCTGGGGACACGAGGTGTACCGGCGCACTACGGGGGCTTCGAGACCGCGGTCGAGGAGATCGGCAGTCGCCTCGCCGACGCGGGGCACGAGGTCACGGTCTACTGCCGCCGCCCGGCGGACGACTCGGCTGCACCGCGGACGATCCATGCCGGGATGCAGCTCGTGCACCTGCCGTGCATCCGCCGCAAGACCCTCGAGACGCTCTCGCACACCGCCTTGTCCGCGTTGCACGTCGCGGCGTCGGGCACCCGCCACGACGTCGCCCTCGTCTTCAACGCCGCCAACACCTTCGCCCTGCCCCTGCTGCACCTACGGGGTCTGCCCGTGGCCGTCCACGTCGACGGCCTCGAGTGGCGGCGGGCGAAGTGGGGGCCCGCCGGGCAGACCTTCTACCGCCTGTCCGAGGCTGCCGCCGTGCGGTGGGCCGACGCGCTCATCGCCGACTCCCCCGGCATCCAGCAGTACTACCGCGACGAGTTCGACGCCGGTACCGCGCTGCTCGAGTACGGCACCGCGGTCATCGCGGATGCTCCCACCGCCCGGCTGGCGGAGGTGGGCCTCGAGCGTCGTCGCTACCACCTCGTCGTCGCGCGGATCGAGCCCGAGAACCACGTGCTGGAGATGATCCGGGCCTACGGGGCGAGCGGCGCCCACCTGCCCCTCGCCGTCGTCGGCAGCATCCCCTACGCCTCCGAGTACGAGGCTGCCGTCAGGTCCGCCGCCGAGCAGACGCCGGGCGTGCGGATGCTCGGGGGCGTCTGGGACCCTGAGCTGCTCGACGAGCTGTACGCGGGCTCGGCGAGCTACCTGCACGGGCACTCCGTCGGCGGGACCAACCCGTCGCTGCTCCGCGCGATGGGCGCCGGTGCCACGACGATCGCCCACGACAACCCCTTCAACCGTGAGGTCCTCGGCGACGACGGGTTCTTCGGCGACACCGTCGAGACGCTGGCGTCGGCGATCGCCCGGATCGACGCCGCACCGGACGCCGACACGGAGCGGCGACGACGTCTCGTCGAGCGTTGCACCCGGCGCTACGACTGGGACAAGGTGGCGGCGGGCTACGCCGACCTGTGCGCCGACCTGGCCCAGGGCGTCTCCCAGCGAGGCAGGCACTCCGGCCGACGCGACCCCTCGTCGCCGTGGCGCCGCGCCTCCGTGCTGCCCGGGACCCGACCGTGGGCGGCCGCTGACGTGCGAGCGGCGGGACCCGCGGTGACGATCGTCGTGCCGACCTACCGTCGGCCCGAGATGCTGCGCTCCTGTCTCGAGGCGTTGCGCACCCAGTCCTTCGCCGACTTCACCGTCGTGGTCTGCGACAACGCCGCCCAGCCGGAGGTGGGCAGGGTCGTCGACGAGCTCGCCGATGCGCGCTTCCGCTGGGTGCCGCGGGAGTCCAACCTCGGGATCCTCGGCAACGTCTGGCAGGGTTTCACCGACTCGACGACGGACCTCGTCATGGAGGTCGACGACGACGACGTCCTCCGCCCGGACGCGCTCGAGCAGCTCGTGCGACCCATGCTGGAGGACCCGTCCCTCGCCGTCTGCTTCGCTGACGTCGACCTCGTCGACGCAGACGGTCTGCCGCTGCCTCGCACGCACCCGATGCACGCGATGGTCGACCGGCGCCGGGTGCCGGAAGGGAGGCTGCCCGCCTTCGACGACGTGGCGGCGCGCGGAGACATCCTCATGGTGGCCGCGGTCCTGCGTCGTCGCGCCGTCGACTGGAGCGAACGCCCCGACTGGGCCGCGACGGCCTACGACCGCTACCTGGCTCTCGCGCTCTCCCGGTCGGGAGGGGCCGCGCTGCACGTCGAGCGCCCCGTCATCGCCTACCGCATCCACGACGCCGCCGACAGCGTCGGCGACTTCACCCGGCAGCTCGACGGGGCCGTGGCGGTCCTCGAGAGGGAACTGCAGTCGAGCGACGATCCACGGCACCTGCGGGCCGTGCGCGACGAGCTCGTCCGCACGAGGATCCTGCGGATCCGCAGCCTCTTCGCCGACGGGCGACGCCGCGAGGCCGCCGGCACCGCCTGCGACGTCCTGCGCAGTCCCCGGGGCCTGCGGGGGAGCGCACGCTTCACCGCCCACTACCTCGAGCGGGTGCTCGCCCGTCCCGCCCGTCGACGCTTCCGCCCGGCCAGCGGGTCGGCATGACCGGACCGTCCCGCGGTGTCAGACGTCCTTCCGTCAGCTCCGCCGCCATCCTCGTCGTCACCGCCGGCGTGGCGGCAGCTGTCACGTGGTCCGGGACCGCGGGGTGGTCACCGGCCACCGTCCGTGCGACGGCGGACGTCAACATCGCCCCGATCATCGGCACCTTCTCCAACTACGAGGTGGCGACGCACGCGGCCGACTTCACCTCGGCCTACGGCGACGACGTGGGTACGGGCGACGTGGCCGGCGATCCCGACGCACCGGGGGCCTTCGTCGACTCCTCTCGTGTCGGCAACGGCACGATCATCCGGGTCACGTACGTGGCCAGCACGGCGGACGCGGCCGAGAGCGGTCTGCGCCGACAGGTGCGCCATGCCCTCGACGAGGTCTCCGACGGCATCGAGCAGCAGCTCGATGCCGATGTCGCCGGTGCCGAGCTCGCCCGGAAGTCGCTCGAGTCGGAGGGGGGCAGGGGCCCTGCGTTCCCGGCGGACACGGCCGCCCTCAACCGCGTCGGGGAGATCGTCGCCGACGCCACCTCATCGCTCAAGAGCATCCAGGTGGCCCAACGACGCAACGCGGACCGGGCCTCGTCGCTCCAGGTGGACACCAGCCCGATGAGCACGACCTCGACCCGGGCCCGCGCCAGCGTCGCCGGCGGGCTCGCGGCCCTGGTCCTCACTGGGGGTGCCCTCGCGCTGCTCACCGTCCGCAGGCGCCGGCGTCACGAAGAGCGTGGCGACACCCGGTCGTCGGCGTGACCACCGACCAGAGCCGCCCGTCCACCGGACGGGCCTTCGCCACGACACTGGCCACCAGTGGCACGACGATCCTCCTGGGGCTCGTCTCGGGTGTGCTCACCGCCCGTTTCCTCGGCGCCGACGGACGCGGGGTCGTCGCCGCGGTGAGCACGTGGACGCTGACGCTCACCTGGGCGTCCAACCTCAAATTCGCCGACGGCATGATCTTCCTGCAGGGCCGGGGCGCCGACCAGCGCCGGGTGCTCGGCACGACCCTCACCATGGCGCCCGTCCTCGGGGTGCTCGGTGTCGGCATCGCACAGTTCCTGGTCCCCGTGGGCTTCGCCGCGCAGGACGACGAGACGCAGCTGATCGCGCGGATCTTTCTCTGCGCGATCCCCGTCGTCCTCACCACCGAGGCGATGTGGGCCATGCTCATGGCCCGCCACCGCTTCCGCTTCCTCGGAGTCGTGCGCATCACCCAGCCCGCGACCTACGTGCTCACGCTCCTCACCCTGCTCGGTCTCGACCGATTCACCCCGGTGACCGTCCTGTCGGCCCAGGTGGCCAGCTACGGGGTGGCACTCACCGTGGCGGTCGTCGGCCTCGTGGCGGAGGGCATCACCCGTGGCGATCGTCGGCTGGCGCGCGCGTCCCTCGGCTACGGGTTCCGCATGCAGGGGATCAGCCTGAGTGCGCTCCGACTGGACTCACTCGTCCTGCCGGCCTTCGTCAGCGCCTCCCAGATCGGCTACTACTCCATCGCGGTCAACGTCTCCTCCATGGTCGTCTCCCTCTTCGGGAGCGTGGCCATGGTGATCTTCCCGCTGACGGCTGCCGGTCATGGGCCCGCGGCCCGGGGCGCGCTCGAGCGCGGGCTGAGGATCAACCTCGTCGGCGGTGGCCTCGCCATCCTCGCCATCGCTGCCACGGCACCGTGGGTCATCCCCTTCGTCTACGGCGACGAGTTCTCCGCCGCTGTCCCCGCTCTGTGGCTCATGCTGCCGGGTATCGTGCTCTTCTCCGCGAGCATGGCCCTCATGGCGACGCTTCAGGGCCTCGGGGCACCCGGGTGGGCCAGCGTGGCCCACGTGGGCGGCACGATCGTGCTGCTCGTCGGGCTGGTCCTCCTCGTGCCCCGGCACGGGATACTGGGCGCGGCGATCATGAGCACGGTCGGCTACACCACCGTCTTCGTCCTCGGCGAGCGGCTCGTGGCGCGCCACATCGGCCTGTCCGTCCGGGCCGTCCTGTCGCCGGGCGAGCTGCGCCGGGACATGGACTGGTTGCGCAGCCGACTCCTGCGGGCCCGGAGCGGGGCCTGACGTGCGCATCCTCCAGGTCAGCAAGTTCGCGCACCACGTCGGCGGCGTGGAGACCTACGTGGGCTGGCTCGTGCGCTCCCTCGTCGCCGACGGCCACGACGTCGGGGTGGTGGCGATGACGCCGCCACCGGGGCGGTCCCCGATGGACCTGTCGGGGGCGCCCACGTGGTTCACCCGACGTCGGTCCTTCGAGCCCGGCTCCCCCGACCGCTGGCGCAGCGCGGCCGTGTCGGTGTGGTCGCCGGAGGCCGGGGTCACGATGCGACGAGCGATCCGCGAGCACCGTCCCGACATCGTGCACTTCCACGGGACCTGCTACCAGCTGACGTCATCGGTCGTACGAGCCGTCCGCGAGGCGGGTCTCCCCGCCGTCCTCACCGCCCACGAGTACAAGCTGGTGTGCGCCAACCAGACCCTCTTCAGCGATCCGGACGGCACCATCTGCACCGACTGCGTCGGCCGCTCATCGCTGCACCGCGCCCTCGCCCCCGTGCGGCGCCGGTGCATGAAGGGCAGCCTCGCGGTCAGCGCCCTCGGTGCCGCCGAACAGCTCGTCTCCGCCCCGCAGTGGCGACGGTCCGGCCCGCACATCCTCGCGCCGTCGGACTTCATGAGGGGCGTCATCGCCGACGAGGGGTGGCCGGCCGCAGCGGTCGAGTACCTCGACCTGCCGTGGCGCTCGCAGGGCGAGGACGTGCTCCCTTCGGACGGTCCGCGGGACGCGATCGTCTTCGCCAGCCGGCTCGTCCCGCTCAAGGGGCCACACGTGCTGCTGCAGGCGTGGCGGCGGATCGCACACCTCCACCCGGAGGTGCGGGTCGAGCTCATCGGCGAAGGGAGCCAGGCCGGCGAGCTGAGATCGATGATCGCGGCGGACGGCATCCCCCGGGTCGACCTGCCCGGGGTGACCGACGCCGCGGGCGTGCGCCGGGCACTCGACCGCGCGATCGTCACCGCACACCCGTCGCAGTGCCACGAGAACTCCCCCTTCGCCCTCCGCGAGAGCCTCATGGCCGGCGTGCCGGCCGTCGTGTCGCGGGTCGGCGGCATGCCGGAGATGGTCGGTCCGGCGAGCGGCTGGACGGTGCGGCACGACGACGTCCACGGGTGGGCTGCCACCCTCGACACCGCACTTCGCTCCCGGCTGGCCGGGAGCGCCGCGCTCGTCGACGAGGTGCGTCGACGCAGCACGACGACGCAGGAGCACCTCGCCCGCCTCACGACGGTGTACGGCGAGGCGACCCACGGGGTGCGGTCGTGACCCGACGGACCGGGTACGCCGCCGTCATCGGCCTGGGTGCGGGCATCGCCGGCATCGCCTCCGTATGGGTCGGTGTCGACCTCTTCTCCGTCGTGGTCCTCGTCGTCGCGGCGCTCGTCGTCGTCATTGCGGGGGTGCTCGCGGTGCGTCAGTTCGCTGCCCTGGCGCTGCTCCTGCTCGTCGTGCGACCCGAGCTCGACGCGGTGGGCCACGGGACGGCGATTGCCATCGGGCTGATCTTCATCGCTGCCTCCGTGTGGTGGCTGTGGTCGCAGTGGCGCACGGACCAGCTGCGGCGTCCCTCCGTCGCCGTGTGGGCGCTCCTCGGCTTCGTCGGGGCCGCAGCCCTGAGCACGCTCAGCTCGCACGTGCCGGCCCTGTCCGCGGCCAGCGCGGCACGGCTGACCGCAGGCGTGCTGATGTTCGTCGTCATCGAGCAGCTCGTGCGCAGCCGGCAGCTGACCTCGTCCACGGTCCACGCAGCGCTTGCCGCCTCGGCCGTCATCGTGTGCGGCCACGTCATCGTCCAGGTCATCACGGGGACCTCTCCCGTCGACAGCGACACCGGCCTCTCCCGGGTCACCGGGCCCTTCGTGCACCCCAGCGTGCTGGGCAAGTACGCGGCGGTGCTCTGCGTCCTCATGCTGGCACGTCTCGTGTGGTCCCGGTCCGGCCAGCGGCTCCTCTGGGGGTGCGGCACGCTGGCGACGGGCGTCGTCGTCCTGCTCACCTACACACGGGCCGCATGGATCGCCGTGGCCCTCGGTGCCTTCGTCATCGCCTATCGCAGGGACCGGCGCTGGCTGCCCGTCGTCATCGCCGTGTGTGTCGTCGTCGTGGCCCTGACACCCAGTCTCAACCAGCGAGTGGTCGACATCTGGGATCCGCCGCCCCCGCCCCCCGGGGCGCCTGAGAGCTCCCTCGCCTGGCGATGGGGCTACTGGCAGGCGCTCGCCCCCCTGGGCTGGCTCAACCCCCTGACGGGGATCGGGTTCGGCGTGGTACCGACGATGCGCAGCGAGGGCCTGCTCCCGCACAACGTGTGGGTCCAGACCTGGGTCGAGCTCGGCGCGGTCGGGATGGTGGCGCTCGTGACCGTCACCATCGGGGTCACCGTCACGCTCCGCGAGGCCGGCCGGGCACTCCGGCAGCGCGAGGGCGAGGCACGCGCCTCCTTCGAGGCGGCGGCGGCCGTCGCGCTCGGACTCGTCACGGTCACGCTGACCGAGAACCTCCTCGACGAGACCACCACGCTCTGGGTCGCCGGAGCCGTGATCGCCACCGGCTGGTCGGTGTCACCCGACCCACCACACGCCGCTGCCGACTGGTGGCTCGGTCGATCCGGATGGCGAGCCCGTCGATCTCGTCACGCACGAGGCGTGCCCAGCCCGCGATGATCTGCCGGTCGGCACGCCACGGAGCCCTGCCCTCCGCGACGGCGTCCACCTCGCCGAGGATCCAGGCCGCGTCGATCTCGTCCACGGGCCGGTCGGCGTGGTCCAGGCCCACCCGCTCGAGGACGGCGCGGTTCTTGGGTGCGTAGCCCGCCGACACGATCGCGCGGTCGGCCGCGAGGGCGGCGACGACGGTGTGGAACCGGGTCGCGACGACGAGATCGACGCCCTGCACCACCTCGACCAGCTCGTCGAAGTTGCCGACGTCGGCGAGGGGCAGCCGGCCCTGCGGACGTTGCCGCAGGACCTGCCGGCGCACCTCTCGCGCGGGTTCGACGTCGACCGGCTGTCCGACCGTCAGCACCACCCGGCAGCCACGGTCGAGGAGCCCGACGACGACCTCCGCGAGGATGTCCAGGTACTGCTCCGTGCCCCGACCTGAACCAGACCAGCCCCTCCAGTCCATGATGCCGACGGCGACCCGCATCCCCGGTCCGGGCTGCGCGGGCGCCGTCGAGCCGACCGCGCGGCCGAAGGCGAGGTCGCAGGTCACCCGCGCGTCGGGACGGGCCGCGCCCAGGTCGGCCATGGTGCGCATCGAGTCCGCGTCGCGGTAGGTGACCTCGGACGCCAGCCTCACGGTCGCTCGGAATAGCAGCGCACTGGCCCGGCTCCCTATGGGCCCGGCCCCGACGGCCAGCAGCACGAAGGGGCGTCGCCGCGCCCGCGCGGCGGCCGCCCAGAGGAAGAGCGACCACGGCATCCCCCACGGCGGCTCCTCGAGGTCGTCGAGGACCCCGGTGCCGCAGACGACGACGGCCTCCAGCGAGCCCATCCACCCCAGGACCGAACCCACGTGACGCAGCTCGGCGACGACCCTTCGCCCGAGCCGAACGGCCCGTGCACCGCCGCGCGTGCGGTCGGCTCGGAAGGACAGCACGGGCTCGTCGCCGTGGACCACCCCGCGGGCCCGGGCACCGTCGGGCATCGGCGTGACGACCGCGAACCGCAGGTCGGGCCGTGCGGCAGCCAGCTGGTCGTGGACCACGGCGAGACTGACCTCGTTGCCGGTGTTTCCGCCACCGACCCCGCCGACGAGCCCGACCTGCCGCACGTGCGTCATGGCCGTGTGTGCTCAGTCCCGAGCCGGCGGTATGACCATGGCCACACCCTACCCAGGGGGCGGCGACGACGGCAGGGTCGGACGAGCTGCGCTGCCCCTGCCTCGCGGCGCCCTCAGTCGCGGGTCAGGCGGCGGTGCGTCACGCGGTGCGGACGCGCGGCGTCCGCCCCGAGGCGCTCGACCTTGTTGGCCTCGTAGCCCTCGAAGTTGCCCTCGAACCAGTACCAGGAGGCCGGGTTCTCGTCGGTCCCCTCGTAGGCGAGGATGTGCGTCGCGACGCGGTCGAGGAACCACCGGTCGTGGGAGATGACCACGGCGCAGCCGGGGAACTCCAGGAGCGCGTTCTCCAAGGAGCCCAGGGTTTCGACATCCAGGTCGTTGGTCGGCTCGTCGAGGAGCAGCACGTTGCCGCCCTGCTTGAGGGTGAGCGCGAGGTTGAGGCGGTTGCGCTCACCGCCGGAGAGGACACCGGCCTTCTTCTGCTGGTCCGGGCCCTTGAACCCGAACTGGCTGACGTAGGCGCGCGAGGGGATCTCGACCTGGCCGACCTGGATGTGGTCGAGCCCGTCGGAGACGACCTCCCAGACGTTCTTCTCCGGGTCGATGCCGCCACGGTTCTGGTCGACGTAGGACAGCTTGACCGTGTCACCGATGTCGACCACGCCGGCGTCCGGCTGCTCGAAGCCGACGATCGTCTTGAAGAGGGTCGTCTTGCCGACGCCGTTCGGGCCGATGATGCCGACGATGCCGTTGCGCGGCAGGGAGAAGGACAGGTCCTCGATGAGCACCCGGTCGCCGAAGCCCTTCGTCAGGTCCCGGACCTCGATGACCTTGCTGCCGAGGCGCGGGCCCGGCGGGATCGCGATCTCCTCGAAGTCGAGCTTGCGGGTCCGGTCGGCCTCCGCCGCCATCTCCTCGTAGCGCTCCAGACGGGCCTTGTTCTTGGTCTGGCGGGCCTTGGGGTTCGAGCGCACCCACTCGAGCTCGTTCTTCAGCCGCTTGGCGAGCTTCTGGTCCTTCTTGCCCTGGATCTGCAGCCGCTCCTGCTTCTTCTCCAGGTAGGTCGAGTAGTTGCCCTCGTACGGGTAGAGACGGCCGCGGTCGACCTCGGCGATCCACTGCGCGACGTTGTCCATGAAGTACCGGTCGTGCGTCACGGCGACGACGGCACCCGCGTAGGCCGCGAGGTGCTGCTCCAGCCAGAGGACGGACTCGGCGTCGAGGTGGTTGGTCGGCTCGTCGAGGAGCAGCAGGTCCGGCTTCTGCAGGAGCAGCTTGCACAACGCGACGCGGCGACGCTCACCACCGGAGAGGTTGGTGACCGGGCTGTCCGGCGGCGGGCAGCGCAGGGCGTCCATCGCCTGCTCGAGCTGGGAGTCGAGGTCCCACGCGTCGGCGTGGTCGATCTCCTCCTGGAGCTTGCCCATCTCCTCCATGAGCGCGTCGAAGTCCGCGTCGGGCTCACCCATCTCCTCGGAGATGGCGTTGAACCGGTCGAGCTTGGCCTTGATCTCGCCGGCGCCCTCCTCGACGTTGCCGAGGACGGTCTTGTCCTCGTTGAGCGGCGGCTCCTGGAGGAGGATGCCCACGGTCGCGCCCGGCTTGAGGCTCGCCTCGCCGTTGCTCGGCTGGTCGAGCCCGGCCATGATCTTCAGGATGGTCGACTTGCCGGCCCCGTTGGGGCCGACCATCCCGATCTTGGCACCGGGGAAGAAGGACATCGAGACGTCGTCGAGGATGACCTTCTCGTTGTGCGCCTTGCGCGCGCGGACCATGGTGTAGATGTAGTCGGCCATGGGGGCAGGCTATCCACTCCCGCCCCCACGCCCGAATCCACCGTCGTCAGGCCGGCACGGCGACCTCCTCCGCCTCGTCGGCGCCCTGCCCATCCGGCTCCGTCGGGTCGAGCACCTCGCCGGTGCTCTCGTCCACGACCTCGCCCGCCGGGCCCTGAGCCGGCGCCGGGTGCACCGTGCCCCACCCGGGTCCGTCGGACTCCTCCATGCGGGTGCGCATCCGGTCGAAGCCCGCCTCGCTGGCGGCCAGGGCCTCGGCGTCGCCGGCGCCTCGCTGCGCCTTGGAGTACTCGGTCGTGCCGAAGGTCAGGTCGTGCCCGACGCTCATCGCCTCGATGTCGGCAGAGGAGCCCCACGAGCCGTCGGTGCGCTGCCAGTCGTTGATCGTCAGTCTCCCGTGGACGACGACGGGGTCACCCTTGCCGAGGGACTGGTGGGCGTTCACCCCCAGCGCGCGGTAGGTCGCGACGTTGTAGAAGCTCGTCGGCCCGTCGACCCAGACGCCCTCGCGGCTGCGCCGCCGTACCGTGCTCGCGATCCGGAAGATCGTGAACTGGATGCCGTTGCGCGTGGTGCGGTGCTCGGGGTCGGCGACGACCCGGCCGCCCACGGTGATCTCGGTCTCGTTCATCTCGTGTCCCATCCCTGTGCGCCCACCTGCGATCGGGTGGGTCCGTGGGACCAGCGTCGCGCCGGACCAACGGGCGCGACGGGCCGAGTCACCCCCTGTGGACGACCGGGCGGGTCACCCTCCCCCTGTGCACGACGACGGCGGAGCCGTGGTCAACCGTGGGCGCGCTCGATGCCCGCGCGAGCTCGGGCGTGCTCGCCGAGCACGGTCTCGACGGGCTCGATGACCCGGGCGTCCGCGACCTCGCCGATGGAGCGGCGCAGCCGCTTGTCGACGACCCCGGCTCGCTTGCGACCACCGATCCTCGCCAGCCAGCGGGCGATCGCGGCGAGCAGCAGCCCACCCAGCAGCCCGCCGACGAGCAGCAGGAAGGGGGTCGCGAAGGGCCCGACGTCGAAGGTCGGGATCTCCGGCAGCTGCAGCCAGCCGGCGAGCGCGATGACGACGAGCCACACGAGGCCGACGACGGCGGTGATCGCCAGGAGGACCTGCAGCAGCCCGAAGACCGTCCACCACATCGGCTTGCGGCTGCGCAGGGGGGTGCGCATGACGGCCTGGTCGAGCTCGTCGGCGAGGTCGTGGTCGGCAGGTCTCGCGGCATCGGCGACCGCGTCGGCCCAGCGGGTCGGCAGACCCTCGCCGGCGGCGGTGCCGATGCGACGGGCCGCGAGGTCGACGCTCGCGCGGGCCGCGGGCGCCGGTGGCGGGATGGAGGAGCGGCCGAGCACCGCGCGCACGTCCTGCTCGGTGATGTCCGGGGTCCCGTCGCTCGTGCGGTCGAGCCGTAGCCGCTTGAGCGGCGCCGGCCGGAAGGCCCGCACCCAGCGGGTGAAGGGCCAGCCGGTGCGCGCCCAGGCCTCCATGCGGAAGTCCCGGGCCACGGCCTCGACGACGGTCGGGACGCCCGCACTGCGGGCCAGGGCGTCGACGAGCTCCCCGCGGGCGCGGTCGGGGATCGCTGCCTCCCGATCGGCCACGGACGCACGCAGGCCCTCTGCGGCCGTGCGCAGGTCCGCGCCGAGCCGGTGGCGGGCGGCATCGGAGTGCTGGACGGCATCGGCGAGGCGGGCGCGCAGGGTCTCGAGCCCCTCCCCCGTCCGCGTGGAGGTCCCGATGACCTCGTGGGTCTGCAGGCCATCGCGCTCGAGCAGCCGGGAAAGGTCGGCGGCCACCTGGGCCTGGCCCTCCCCACGCAGCCGGTCGACCTGGTTGAGCACGACGATCGTCACGGCGCCGTACTCGCGCAGCACCGCGACGTAGTCGTCGTGGAGCACGGCGTCGGCGTACTTCTGGGGGTCGGTGACCCAGACGAAGACGTCGACGAGCTCGAGGACCCGCCGGGCCTCCTCGCGGTGGGCGGCCTCGCGCGAGTCGAAGTCGGGCAGGTCGACCAGGACGAGCCCGTCGAGGTCGGAGGCACCCTCCTGCACCTGGTGCCGGGTGCCCACGGAGAGCCAGTCGAGCAGCTCGCCGGCGGGCTCACCGCCCCAGACGGCGGCGGTCGGCGTGGACGTCGTCGGGCGCCGCTGGCCCACCCGGGCCACGTCGGCGCCGACGAGGGCGTTGAAGAGCGAGGACTTGCCGGAGCCGGTCGCCCCGGCGAGCGCGACGACCGTGTGCCCGCCGACGAGCGCGGTCCGCTCGGAGACCTTGGCGACGACCTCGCGGGCCCGGCCGGCCGGCTGCGGCTCGAGTCGGCTGCCCCCGGCCTCGAGGGCCTCGGAGAGTGCGTCGGCCCGGGCGGTCAGCTCCTCGACGGACAGCGCGGAGGCGTCCCCACCGCCACGACGAAGGGGGTTGCGCGGGCTCATCGGGTGCCCTCACCGACCGCGGCAGCGGCCTGCTGCAGCCGGCGCAGCTGCGCCTCGCTCACGGCGAGGTCACCGGTGACGTCGGTGTAGCGCGACCGCTCCGCGGTGTAGAGGTCCTCGACCCGCTCGAGGAGCAGCTGGCGGGCCTTCTTGGCCATGTCGCGCACCGCCTGGTCGCCGAAGATCGCCTCGAGCACCTTCTGCGCCAGCGCGGTGGTCCCACCCGCGATGGCGACCTCGGGCGCGACGAGCACGCCCCCGGTGTGCGCGAAGGACACGAGCATGAGGAAGAGGCCGATGCCGTTGACGCCGTAGGCGGCGATCCGGGCGTTGGTGCGCCGGTTGCCGCCCTCGGCCCGGACGATGTCGAGGACATCGCCCTGCCAGTCGCGCACGAGCCGCTCGACCTCGCCCTCGAGCCCTCGCGAGGAGTGCGCCAGCTCGGGGTGCTGGTCGAGGACGACCGGGCCGGCCTCGGTCGAGCGCCACGTCCGGGCGACGGTGCTCGCGGCGGCGTCGGCCTCGGCGATGAGCAGCGCGCTGACGCCAGTGTGCAGGGCCTGGTCGAGCTCCGCGGACGGCGGGGGGCCTCCGCCCACTGCGGCCGTGACGCGGTCGCGGAGGCGCGAGACCCCCTTCTCCACCTTGCGGAAGAACTCACCGGTCCCGACGAACTCCTGCCACCGGGCGAGGACCTCTCCGCGCAGGAGCTGCCCGTCCTTCATGCCCTCGGTGACGCCCTCCTCCGCTTTGTCGTAGGCGTCGTAGGCGGCCTGGGCGAGGGTGTCCGTCTGGTCGCGGTGGCTCTGGGCGGCGTCGACGAGCGCGCGGGTGCGGCCGTCGAGCGAGCGCAGCGCGCCCCGGAGGGTCTGCCGGATGATGATCGAGCGGGCCCGCTGGTCGCCGGCGAGCGCCGTGAGCCAGGCGCGCACCCGCTCGATGTCCTGCTCCGGGATCAGGCCGTCGTCGTCGAGGTCGGTCTCGGGGACGGTGAAGACCGGCGCGGTCTCGAGGCCGTGGTCGCGCAGCATGTCGACGAGGTGCGTGCGCACGTCGGCCATCGCGGGCCGGTCGACCCGGTCGAGCACGATCGCGACCGCGGTCCCCCGCTCGGAGGCCTGCTGCAGCAGACGCCACGGGATGGCGTCGGCGTAGCGGGCGGCCGTCGTCACGAAGAGCCAGAGGTCGGCGGCCGCGAGCAGCTGGGCGGCGAGCTCGCGGTTGGCCGAGACGACCGAGTCGATGTCGGGTGCGTCGAGGATCGCCATGCCCGGGGGCAGTGTCGGCGACGGCGTCAGGCGGACGGTCCCGGGCTGCGGGTCGGCGCCGGCGCCACCGGTGACGCGGGCGAGGGAAGGGAGGACCCGCGCGTCGCGGAACCACCGCTCGTCGTCGGGGTGGTGGATGAGCACGGGGCTGGTCGTCGTCGGGCGCAGCACCCCGGACCGGCTCACCTCCCGGCGCAGGATCGAGTTGACCAGCGTCGACTTGCCGGAGCCGGTCGAGCCACCGACGACGGCGAGCAGCGGCGCGTCCATCGAGGACAGGCGCGGGATCACGTAGTCGTCGAGCTGGTCGAGGAGCGCCTGCCGCTCCGTCCGCGCCGCGCGGGTGCTCGGCAGGTCCAGCGTGAGCCGGCTGCGAGCCACCTCGTCGCGCAGGCTCGTCACCCGCTGCAGCAGGCCGGCGTCCGCCCCGTTCGCGCTCGAGATCTCAGCCATGCGCCCACCCTATATACGTGCGCCCGGCTGTCCTGCCCGAACGCTCGGCGTGACGGCGCGTGGCGCCCCCGGCAGGACTCGAACCTGCGACCTAGGGATTAGAAGGCCCTTGCTCTGTCCAGCTGAGCTACGGAGGCACGCCCGGCGTGGCGGTGTCCACGCACGGGCGGAGCCCAGTGTAGTGAGCGTCGCGACCTGACATGATCGGGACATGTCCGTCCGCGTCCTGGTCCGTGAGGCGGGGGTGGGCCACTCCCCCGCCGATCTGGCGCTCCTCGACCCCGGCGAGATGTCCCGGGCGCACCGCAAGCGACAGCCGGCCCCCTTCGTCACGGGCCACGCGCTCGTGCGACGGGTCCTCGGCGAGCTGGTCGAGCGCGACCCCGCCGGGCTCGTCCTCGAGCGCCGGTGCACGACCTGCCGCAGCGACCTCCACGGCAAACCGGTCCTCGTCGAGGGCGACGGCTGGCACTTCTCCCTCTCGTACACCCCCGAGGTCGCCGTCGTGGCGGTGGCGAAGGGGGTCGAGGTCGGGGTCGACACCGAGGACCTGACGGATGCCGACTTCGACAGCTTCGCCCGGGCCACGCTGGCGCGCGAGGAGGTCGCCGGCTTCGACGGCCTCGAGGGCCACGAGCTGCTCGTCGCCCGCGCCCGGGTGTGGGCCCGCAAGGAGGCGGTCCTCAAGGCGACCGGTCACGGCCTGGTCGTCGACCCCGCCGAGGTCCTGGTCTCCGGGCCGCTGGAGGCCGCGCTCCTCGTCGACTGGCGGGCCACCGAGCCGCGACCGGCGCGGATCTCGCTCGCCGACGTGACGCTCGACGCCGCGAGCCACCGCGCCGCGGTCGCAGCCCTCACGGACGAGCCCCTCGAGGTCGTCACGACCTGAGGATCGCGTCGACCGCGGTCAGACCGCGCCGGCGAACTCCCGCCGTCGGGCGGTCATCGAGTCCAGCAGGACCCGTTCACGCTCGAGCGAGCGCGGGTCGGCCTCGTGGCTGAGCATCCGGAAGCGCAGCAGCGCCAGCTCCGAGGCGCAGTCCTGGAAGCTGCGCATCGAGCTCAACCCACCCGGCCCCCGGTGGTACTTGGCCCACTGGCGCGCCTGGCGGCGGGCCTTCATGTCCGCGAGCATCCCGACCTCGTCGCCCGAGATCCAGCCCGTGTCGACGTAGGCCATGAGGTGCTGGCCGATGACCCGCCCCTCGCGCTTGCGGGTCCACACGACGAAGCAGACGAAGCTGACGAAGGCACCGAAGCCGACGACCAGGCCAATGCCCAGGCCGACCAGCCCGGTGGAGGCGCTGAGGTTCCACAGGCCGTGGAGGAGCACCGCCGCGCACCACCCGAGGACCGGGGCGATGATCTTGACCGGCATCGACCGGGAGACCGCTGCCACGCCGATGCCGATGCCCGTCATCGACGTGAACATCGGGTGGAGGAAGGGGGTGACGAGACCGCGCAGGACGAAGGTCCAGCCGAAGCCCGCGGCGCCGGCCTCGGTGGCCGCCCCCGCGAAGTACTGGATGTTCTCCGTGAAGGCGAAGCCGGCCGCGACGATGCCCGCGTAGACGACGCCGTCGGTGAGCCCGTTGAACTCACGCCGCATGAACCACCACATGACGAGGATGAAGACCCCCTTCGTCGTCTCCTCGACCGGCGGGGCGACGAGCACCGCGGTGAGGGTGCTGACGTCCTGCGGCGACGAGGCGAACGAGCTGATGACCGCCCCGCCGAGGGTGTTGGCGAAGATCGCGAGGAAGGTCGAGACGAGCGCGCCGTAGAGGAAGGCCGTGACGAGGTAGCGCAGCGGCTCCGCCTCGAAGCGGTCCAGCCACAGGAAGATCGGCAGGACGAGACACAGCGGGATGAGCGCGGCGACCAGCGACACGAGCGTGAGGATGACCCCGAAGGCGAACCCGTAGTACAGCGCGAAGAGCAGGACGAGCACGAGCGAGCCGATGAGCACCGTGCCGCCGAGCAGCCAGGTCCGCAGCGTCGGGCGCGGCGTGGGGTTGGCCTGTGCCTGGGCGGTCACGTAGTGGGCGGTGTACTGCTGCTGCTGCAGCCACGCCTGGTGCTGCTGGTACTGCGCGGCGGCGGCCTGCTGCTGGGCAGCCAGGCGCGCAGCCCGCTGCTGCTCCTCGTAGGCCTGCTGCTGGGCGAGGACCTTCGCGCGCGAGTCGGTCCTGGCCTCCTGCTCGGCGAGGGCGATCGAGCGCGAGGCGGTGCGGAACCACTCCGGCTCGTCCGGCGCGGAGCGACGCAGCACGCGTCGGGAGAGGGTGTCCTCCGCCGGGCGGCTCGACGACGGCGGGGCCGGCGGCTGTCCGGGCGGCGGCGGGGGCGTCGGGGTCACGGACGGCGGCGGCGGGGTCGCGGACGCGCCG
>NZ_BCUV01000002.1 GCF_001591405.1 Janibacter terrae NBRC 107853 | reverse complement strand
CGGCCGGCCGGGCGGGGGCGGAGGGGGCGTCGCGCTCATGGGCGACACGCTAACCCGGCCGGGGGGCCCTGTCGGCGGGTAGGACTCCCCGTGACGGGGACGACGCCCGGCGGGTCGCTAGGGTGATCGCCGTGACTTCTTCGACCCAGGCCTCGTCCGACCGCATCGTGTGGATCGACTGCGAGATGACGGGACTCTCCCTCGAGCGCGACGCGCTCATCGAGGTCGCCGCCGTCATCACCGACTACGAGCTCAACCAGCTCGACGAAGGCATCGACATCGTCATCCGTCCGCCGGAGGCGGCGCTGGCGCAGATGAACGACTTCGTGCGCGACATGCACACGAGCTCCGGCCTGCTCGACGTCCTCGCCGAGGGCACGACGATGGCCGACGCGGAGGAGGCCGTGCTCGCACACATCAAGGAGTACGTGCCCGACGCCGCCAAGGCGCCGCTCGGCGGCAACAGCGTGGCGACCGACCGCGCCTTCCTCGTGCGGGACATGCCGACCCTCGAGGCCCACCTCCACTACCGGATGATCGACGTCTCCTCGATCAAGGAGCTCTCCCGCCGCTGGTACCCGCGGGCCTACTTCGCCTCGCCGGACAAGAACGGCGGCCACCGCGCGCTCGCCGACATCGTCGAGTCGATCGCCGAGCTGCGCTACTACCGCGAGGCGGTCTTCCGGCCGCAGCCCGGGCTGGAGAGCGCCGAGCTGAAGGAGATCGCCGCGCGCCACCAGGTGCGCTGAGACCTCCGCGCCCGGCGGTGCTGGCCGGTGGCCCGGGCACCGATCACCACGGCGAGGTAACCGACGAGCACCCCGGCGAGGTTGTCGAGCACGTAGTGCCAACCGAAGTAGAGGGTCGCGACGAAGGTCAGGCCGAAGAAGGTCCACGCGGCCAGGCGCAGGTAGCGGGCCGGGCTGGTGCGGTGGAGGAAGAGCGCCAGGGCGAAGGTCACCGACACGTGCAACGACGCGAAGGCCGCGACCCCCTGGATGGCGTCGCTCGTGAGCGGGTCGGCGAGGAACTCCACCCGGTTGCTCAGCAGGGCCTGCTGCAGGTCGGCCACCTCGGTGCGCGGCAGCCCCGCGTACAGGCTGGGCCTGGCGTAGACCGGGCCGAGCGCCGGGAGGACGTAGTAGCTGAGCGTGCCGAGGACCCAGTTGAGGCTCAGCGCCGTCGCGTACCACGCCCCCACCGCCACGTCACGGCTCAGGACGAGGACCGCCATGAGGCTCACCGGGACCAACGGCAGGTAGAGCAGGTAGACGAAGGAGAGCAGACCTGCCGTCCAGTCCACCCCGAGGACCGAGTGGAGGACCACGGCCGGGTCGCTGCCGCCGAGGAACCACTGGTCGACGGCGTGCAGCTGGTGGTCGTAGAGGACTCCCTCCCGGTGGACGGGCAGCACGCTCTTGAGGTTGCGGTAGGCGACGTAGCAGACGTAGAAGGTGACCAGACCGGTGCCGACGTAGGCCAGGCGACGCAGGCTCCACTCGTGGCGCACGACCTCGCCCATGCCGAGCCACAGCTGTCGCACCCCGCGGCGCCGGAGCCCGGCGAAGACCAGGCCGATGCCGAAGAGGACGAGTGCCAGCAGGGGCAGGCGCACGTAGGCGGGGCCCAGGAAGCCCTCCGGGTCCTTCAGGGGGATCCCGAGCGAGGAGGTGCCGGCCACCGCGGCCGCCCCGACGAGGACCGAGACGACCACGGCGACGGAGTAGGGCCACGAGCGCACGGTCTGCATCACGACCACTATGGCCTGAAATGGACGACAAGGTTAAATCCAGGCGTCGAGAGGACGACGAAGGGCCCCCGGCGCACCGGGGGCCCTTCGCCCTTGGGGTGAGTAACGGGACTTGAACCCGCGACCCTCGCGACCACAACGCGATGCTCTACCAGCTGAGCTATACCCACCAAGTTCTGCCTGTCTCAGGCAGCGCGGACCATCGTACCTGTTCCTGAAGGGTGCTCGTGACCACCCACCTCCCGGACGCACGCAGGCCGATCAGGCACGATGGGCCGGTGACCACACCGCACCGCTCCGCTCCCCCCTTCGTCCCCGTCATCACCGCGATCCTCGCTCTCGCAGCGATGCTCGCCGCACTGGTCGCCACGGCCGGGCCGGCCTCAGCGCACGCGCGCCTGGACAACTCCAGCCCGCGCGACGGCTCGACCCTCACCGCTACCCCACCCGAGGTGATGCTGCGGTTCAACGAGCCGATCAAGAGCGGTCTCAACCAGGTGACGGTCACGTCCGGGTCGACGGACGCGACGGAAGGGGAGCTCGAGGTCGACGGTGCGACGGTCTACCAGCCGTTGAAGTCCTCGCTGCCCGCCGGCACCTACAAGGTCTCCTACAAGGTCGTGAGCGCCGACGGGCACCCGATCAGCGGGTCGCTGTCCTTCCGCTACGCCCCGCCCGGCGGTGACGAAGGACCGGTCGAGGAGCCGGGCGGCGAGGGCACCCCACCCGCGACGAGCACCACCACCAGCAGCTCGTCCTCGACGAGCGCGCCGACGGCCAGCACGTCCGCGCCGAGCACGACCTCCGCCACCGCGCCGTCCTCGTCGACCAGCGAGCCGACGTCGTCGAGCACCTCGGAGCCGAGCTCGACGACGAGCTCCAGCTCCTCCTCCACCACCGGTGACGGCGAGACCGAGCCCTCGCAGCGCCCCACCTCGTCCTCGACGACGGCCGCCGTCCCGGCCCAGGACGACACGAGCGACGACGGTGGCGTCCCCACGTGGGTGTGGGCCGCGATCATCGGCGGCCTGCTCGTCGTGGGCGCCGTCGTCGGGCTGCTCGCCCGTCGGCGCGGCGACGACGGCGACGACGAGGACATCCACCTCGAGGAGTGGCGCGGCTGACGCCCGTCAGGGGCGGTCCTCGACCGCCCCCACCGAGGCGTCGGCGTCGACGAGCGTGACGCTCGACGCGTCACCCAGGTCGGCCCCCTCGAGCCGGGCACCGACGTCGACGACGCAGCCCGTCAGGCGCACGCCGCTCGTGACGTGCACGCGGTCGAGCAGGACGCAGTCGAGCACCTCGGCGCCCTCCTCGACCACCACCTCGGGACCGATGACGCTGTGCCGGACCGTGCCGGCGACCCGGCACCCCGGCGACAGGAGGCTCTCGACGGCCTGACCGGTGGCGGCCACCCGGGCGGGCACGAGCTGCGGCTGGGCCGAGTGGATCGGTCGGTCGGGGTCGTCCAGCTCCACCCCCGTGCCGTCGACCAGCTCCATGTGCGCGC
This sequence comes from Janibacter terrae NBRC 107853, assembly GCF_001591405.1. GTDB lineage: Bacteria > Actinomycetota > Actinomycetes > Actinomycetales > Dermatophilaceae > Janibacter > Janibacter terrae. The sequence continues at coordinate 488,179 of NZ_BCUV01000002.1, read as the reverse complement.
GCCAGTACGACGCCAAGGTACCCATGTCGGTCCAGTAGCCCTCGAACGCGACCGCGCGCGTGGAGCGGTGTTCGACGAACCACGGGACGAGGTCCTCGCCGTAGTCGCCGAGCCCGCCGAGCTCGTCATGCAGGCGCTCGAGAGCCCCCGTGAGCTCGTCCGTCGTGAAGCAGAAGATCTCGGTGGCCACGACGTCGGTGCTCGGCTCGTCGGGCTTGTAGTCGAAGCCGGTCACCACCCTGTCGTCGTCGGACTCGACGACGGCGTGCTGGCTCGCGTCCCCCGCGGTGCGCGTGGTGACGACCGTCAGGTCGGCGCCCGTCGCGACGTGCTCGTCGACGACCGCCCTGAGGTCGGCCGTGTAGAGGTGGTCGGCGCTCAGGACAAGGACGACCTCGGCCCCGCTCGCGGCGATGCGCCTGCGGTGGCGCCACAGCGAGTCGCTGTTGCCCTCGGCGAAGCCCTCGCCCGTCGCGCCGCTGAAGGGCGCCAGGATCTGCAGGCCACCCCGGTTGCGGTCGAGGTCCCAGGGCCGACCGTTGGCCAGGTGCTCGTTGAGCGAGTGCGGCAGGTACTGCTCGACGATCCACACGTCGGTGATGCCGCTGTTGGCCAGGTTGGACAGCGCGACGTCGATGAGCCGGTAGGTGCCCGCGAAGCGCAGCGCGGGCTTGACCCGGTGCTCGGTGAGCGCGCCCAGCCGGGACCCCTTGCCCCCGGCCAGGATGACGGCCAGCACCCTCGGACCTTGCATGTCGTCTCCCTCTGCTCGACTGCCAGCGAAGGTAGCACCGCTGCTGCGACCCGGGACGAAGAAGGACCCCACCGGATCAACCGGTGAGGTCCTTCGAGGGTGGTGCGCCAACAGGGACTCGAACCCCGAACCCGCTGATTAAGAGTCAGCTGCTCTGCCAATTGAGCTATTGGCGCGCGAGGAGAAACATTAGCACCACGATGCGGCGAGATGAAATCGACTCCGCGACAGGGCTGCCGGGACGTGTCCGGCACATGACGAAGGGCGGGACCCCCGCTGGAGCACCGCCCTTCGCCGTCGTGGTGAGGGGTCACCAAGAGCGCTTGGCGCGCTGCTTCTCCCACTTCCTGTGCTTGCGGCTGGCCGCGATCGCCCGGAGGACGACGAGGCCCACGACCGCGGCCGCCGCGATGGCGACGCGGTCCATGCGCAGCTCACCGGACTCCGTCCGCGTGGCGTGGGCGAAGGAGGCCTTGGCCTGCGCCTTCTGCCGCTCGATGACGTTCTTCGGGGCCGCCCGCACCGACAGCTCGTCGATCGTCTGCGCGAGCCGGTCACGGGTCGTGATGATGTCGTTCTCGAGCCTGGTCGTGCTCGGGTTGTCATTGCTCACGTGAGGATTCCGTCCTTACTCGATGCCGAGGTCGCGGCGGATGCGGGCCACGTGGCCCGTCGCCTTGACGTTGTACTGGGCGTGGGTGACCACGCCGTCTGCTCCGACGACGACCGTCGAGCGGATCACTCCCTCGACGACCTTGCCGTACAACTTCTTCTCACCATAGGCGCCCCAGGCGGTCATGACCGCCTTGTCGGCGTCGGAGAGCAGTGTGATCGTCAGCCCATCGCGCTCGCGGAACCTCGCGAGCTTGTCCGGGGCGTCCGGCGAGATGCCGACCACCTCGGTGTCCGCCGCGCGCAGAGCCTCGAGCGAGTCGCTGAAGTCGCACGCCTGCGTGGTGCAGCCCGGGGTCATCGCCGCCGGGTAGAAGTAGACGATGACGCGCTTGCCGCGGAAGTCGCTCAACGAGACCTCTGCGCCGGTGTCGTCGGTGAGGGTGAAGTCTGGTGCCCGGTCGCCCGGTGTGAGTCGCTCGCCCACGAGTACCTCGCAATCCAGTTGCACATGAGATGCAATAAGGTCGGATGTCTGCACCAACCTATCCCAGCGACCTGCCCCCCGAGGAGCACCAGATGCACGTGCCCGATGGCTTCCTCGACGCCCCGACCTCCGTGGCGACCGCCGCGGTCGCGGTCGGTGGCGTCGCACTGGCGCTGCGTCGCAGCCGTGGTGACCTCGACGACCGGGTCGCCCCGCTCGCCGGGCTCGTCGCGACCTTCGTCTTCGCCGCCCAGATGATCAACTTCCCCGTGGCAGGCGGCACCTCCGGCCACCTGCTCGGCGGTGCCCTCGCCGCGGTCCTCGTCGGGCCGTGGACGGCGACCCTCTGCGTCACCGTCGTCCTGCTCGTGCAGGCCCTCGTGTTCGCCGACGGCGGGCTCACGGCCCTCGGCACCAACGTCACGCTCATGGCGATCGTGGGCGTGTGGGTCGGCTGGGTCCTCTTCGCCCTCGCGCGACGGGTCCTGCCCTCGCGCCCGGCGAGCGTGCCCGCGGCCGCCGCCGTGGGGGCCTTCGTCTCGGTGCCGGCCGTCGCCGCGGTCTTCGCCGGGCTCTTCGTCGTCGGCGGCACCGCCCCGGTCGACGCGGGTGCACTGCTCACCGCGATGCTCTCCTGGCACCTGCTCATCGGCATCGGCGAGACGGTCATCACCTTCCTCGTCGTCTCCGCGGTCGTCTCCGTCCGCCCCGACCTCGTCCACGGGGCGCGGGGCCTGTCGCCGGCCCCCGCCGCCGCCCCGCAGGAGGTCGCCCCGTGAGGTCCCGCATCTCCACACGCACGCTCGTCGTGACCGGGCTCGTCCTCTGCCTGCTCCTCGCGGGCGTCGCGAGCTACTACGCCTCCGCGCACCCCGACGGGCTCGAGCACGTCGCCGAGACCCTCGGATTCTCGGGGTCGGCCGACGAGCACGGGTCCGCGGACTCCCCCTTCGCCGACTACGGGACGAAGGGGGTCGACGACGGCTTCCTCTCCGGTGGGCTGGCCGGGGTCGTCGGCGTCGTCCTCACGGGCGCGGTGATGTGGCTCGTGCTGCGCTTCCTCGCCCGCCGGCGCGACTGAGGTGGGCGGTCCGCACGGTCATGCGCTGAGCCACCACGGCCACTCCCCCGCGCACCGGGCGCCGGCGCACCTGAAGATCCTCGCGACCTTCCTCTTCGTCGTGCTCGTCGTGGCGACGCCGCGGGAGGCCTTCTGGGCCTTCGGCGCCCACGCGCTCGTGCTGCTCACGGTGCTCGTCGTGACGCGGGTGCCCGTGCGGCACCTGGCCCCACGGCTGCTCGTCGAGGTGCCCTTCCTCCTCTTCGCCGCGCTCATGCCCTTCGTCGCCACCGGCCCACGGGTCGAGGTCGGACCGCTCACGCTCTCGGAGGCGGGCCTGTGGGGCGCCTGGACGCTGCTCGCCAAGGCCACGCTCGGGGTCGGCGCATCGCTCCTGCTCGCCGCGACCACGGAGCCGGCCGACATCGTCTCGGGGCTCGCCCGGCTGCGGCTGCCGAGCCAGCTGGTGATGATCCTGGGGTTCATGGTCCGCTACACCGAGGTCGTCACCGCACAGCTGCGCTCGATGCGGGTGGCCCGGGAGTCCCGGGGGTTCCGCGGTGGCGGGCTGCGCTCGTGGCCGGTCCTCGCCGGCACGGCCGGGGCCCTGTTCATCCGCTCCTACGAGCGCGGCGAGCGGGTCCACCTGGCCATGCTCGCCCGCGGGCACGACGGCCGGGTGCACGCCGGGCCCACCGCCCCCGTCGCGCCGCGCGTGCTCACCGCGACGATGTCCGTCCCCCTGGCGGCGGCCGTCATCGCCCTGTCGGCGAGGATGCTCGGATGAGCACACCGGTCATCCAGCTGCGCGGGGTGCGGCACACCTACCCGGACGGGCACTCCGCCCTCGACGGCGTCGACCTGCACATCCACCCCGGCGAGCGGGTGGCCCTGCTCGGCCCCAACGGCGCCGGCAAGACGACGCTCGTGCTGCACCTCAACGGGATCCTCGTCCCGACGAGCGGGGACGTCACGGTCTCCGGGCTCCCGGTGACGCGTGAGCACCTGCTCGACGTGCGCCGCCGGGTCGGCATCGTCTTCCAGGACCCCGACGACCAGCTCTTCATGACGACGGTCGCGCAGGACGTGGCCTTCGGGCCACGCAACCTCGGGCTGCCCGCGGACGAGGTCGACCGGCGGGTCGCCGAGGCCCTCGGTGCCGTCGGCATGAGCGAGGTCGCGGACCGGCCGCCGCACCACCTGAGCTTCGGGCAGAAGCGCCGCGTCGCCGTCGCCACCGTCCTCGCGATGCGACCGGAGATCCTCGTGCTCGACGAGCCGAGCAGCAACCTCGACCCCGCCTCGCGCCGCGAGCTCGCCGAGATCGTCGACGGGCTGGACATCACGGTGCTCATGGTGACCCACGACCTGCCGTACGCCCTCCAGCTGTGCGAGCGGTCGGTGGTCCTCTCCGGCGGGCGGGTCGTCGCGGACGGCGCGACGCCGGAGGTCCTGGCGGACGAGGAGCTCATGCACACCCACCGCCTCGAGCTCCCCTACGGGTTCGACCCGCGGTCGGTGCCGGCCCGCACGCGCCGCTGACGTCTGCATTCCCCTAGGTGTAACTGGGCATGACCTTGGTGACACGGGTCTTGGCGCGGCTGGCTGGGGGTTGGTCCCCGATGGCGCTGTGTGGGCGATGGTAGTTGTAGTGGGTCACCCAGATCTGTAGCTGTCGTCGGCGGGCTTCTTCGGAGGGGTAGGCGTCGGCGTAGAGGACCTCGCGGGCCATGGTCTGCTGGTAGCGCTCGACCTTGCCGTTGTGCTTGGGCGTGTAGGGCTTGATCCGCTTGTGTTTCGAGGCGAAGGAGAGCACCGAGCGGGTGAAGTTCTTGGCGCGGTAACAGGACCCGTTGTCGGTGACGATGCGGGTGATGCGGGTGATGCCGTGCGCGGCGAAGAAGACCCGGGCGCGGGCCAGGAACGCGATCGCGGTCGCGGCGCTCTCGTCGTCGTGGGCCTCGGTGTAGACCATCCGGGTGAAGCCGTCCACGGCCGAGTGCAGGTAGGTGTAGCCCACCTTGGCGCCGCGGTGGTGTCCTCGCAGGCCGCGGGCCCGGTCAGCGTCCGAGCCGCGGCCGTGGACGCGCCACCCGCCCCCGGGCGGGATGCGTCCGACCTTCTTCACGTCCAGGTGGATCATGTGCCCGGGGTAGCGCGCGATGATCTTGCCGGCGGGCTGCTGGCGCAGGGGCTGCCCGTCGACGTCCAGGTCCCGCAGCCGGTTCAAGCCCTCGCGGCGCAGGATCCGGGCGATGGTGCACACCGCCACATTCGTGCCCTCATCGGCCAGCGCCAGATGGATGCGCCGCGCGGACCACTTACGGCGCCGCAGCTCGATGATCCGCTCGACCACCGGTTCGGCAGTCGCGCTCGGGGAGCGTTGTGGCCGGCTGGAGCGGTCGTGCAGCCCTTCCTCGCCGTGCTCGCGGTAGCGGGCTACCCATTTGGACAGGCACTGGCGTGAGATCGCGGCCTCGGCTGCGACGTGCGCGATCGGCCGCGGGCCGGCCTCATCATTGGCCTGACCCAGCACTCGCTCGATCAGACGTAGGCGACCACCAGGGGTCATCGGGGCATTAGCGTGGGACACAGGGCAGGTTCCTTTGGCTGGCTCGTGATGAACGGCTTTGACACCCTCATCCTGTCGCCACGGGGACCTGCCCGCCCTGTTACGCCCCTCCTCGTGTCACCAACCTCATGCCCCGCAACACCTAGGGCAATGCAGCCCGAAGTCTGCATTCCCCTAGGGGAATGCAGACGAACGGTCGTGCCCGGGGTCAGCCCGCGACGCCGACGAGGGTCGGCTCGAGCACGATCTCGCTGCGCAGGCTCGCCGCGACGAAGCACTCGCGGTGCGCGACCTCGACGAGTCGCTCGACCTTGGCCCGCGGTGGGTCGCCCGCGAGCGTGATGCGCGGCCGCAGGACGATGCGCGTCACCCACATCGGGTGGTTGCCCTCGGGCATCTCGCCGCTCGCCTCGTCGGCGTAGTCGGTGACGTCGAGCCGGGCCCGCGCGGCGACCGCGAGGAAGGACAGCAGCTGGCAGCTGCTCGCCGCCGCGACGAGGAGCTGCTCCGGGTTGGCCAGCGAGGGGTCGCCGAGGAAGGCCCCGGCGCTGCTCGCCCGCAGTCCGCGACCGGCCACCGTCAGCTCGTGCTCACGGTCGTAGGCGTCGTACCCGAGGGCGGTCGACCCGCTCCAGCCCAGGGAGGTCGTGAAGGTGTGCGCGCTCACCCGCCTAGACTGCCAGCCGAGCCGAAGTGGCGGAATTGGCAGACGCGCGTGGTTTAGGTCCACGTGCCCACGGGCGTGCGGGTTCAAGTCCCGCCTTCGGCACCCCCACCCTCGCCGGTCAGGCGAGGTGCGCGCGCAGGAGCGGCGCCATGGCGCGGAAGGCGCGGCCGCGGTGGCTGATGGCGTTCTTCTCGACGTCCGTGTACTGCGCCATCGTGCGGGTGCCGCCGTCCGGGACGAAGATCGGGTCGTAGCCGAAGCCGTTGTCCCCCGAGGGTTCCCGGGCGATGACGCCGGGGACCTCCCCTTCGACGTCGACCGTCGCGCCCCCGGGCACGGCGAGGACCGCGGCGCACCGGAAGGCCGCCTGCCGGTGCTCGTCCGGGATGTCCGCGAGCTGGTCGAGGAGGAGCTGCAGGTTGCGGCGGTCCCGGTCCGCGCGGGACAGGTCCTCGCCCGCGTGCAGTCCCGACCAGCGCGCGGAGAAGATCCCGGGGCTGCCCCCGAGGACCTCGACGGCCAGACCGGAGTCGTCGGCGAGCGCCGGCAGGGCGGTGCGCCGGGCGACGTGCTCGGCCTTGAGCCGGGCGTTGCCGACGAAGGTCACTGACGTCTCGGGGATCTCCCCGACCTCGGGGAAGGCGGCCATCGAGAGGATCTCGAGGTCGTCGGCGACGCCGACCTCGCCGAGGATCTGCTGCAGCTCGTGCACCTTGTGCTCGTTGTGCGTCGCGAGCACGACCCGGCGGGTCACAGCACGCGCTCCCGCGGCGTCTCGGCGAGCGCCGCCTGCTGCCTGGTGGTCAGCTCGTGGCAGCCCGTGGTCGCGAGGTCGAGCAGCTCCCCCAGGAGCGCGCGGTCGAAGGGGGCACCCTCGGCCGTGCCCTGCACCTCGACGAAGTCGCCCGCGCCGGTCATGACGACATTCATGTCCGTCTCGGCGGTCGAGTCCTCGGGGTAGTCCAGGTCGCAGACCGCCCGACCGCCGACGACGCCGACGGAGACGGCCGCGATCGACCCGGTGAGCGGCTGGGCACTCGCGGCGATGAGCCCGCGCGCGCGGGCGTCGTCGATGGCGTCGGCGAGCGCGACGTACGCGCCGGTGATCGCGGCCGTGCGGGTGCCGCCGTCGGCCTGGAGCACGTCGCAGTCGAGCACGATCGTGTTCTCCCCCAGCGCCTTGGTGTCGATGATGGCGCGCAGGCTGCGGCCGATCAGGCGCGAGATCTCGTGGGTGCGACCGCCGACCTTGCCCTTGCGGGACTCGCGGCCGCTGCGGGTGTTGGTGCTGCGCGGGAGCATCTCGTACTCGGCGGTGACCCAGCCGGTGCCCTGGCCCTTGAGCCAGCGCGGGACCCCGGCCTCGAAGGACGCGGCGACGAGGACCCGCGTGCGGCCGAACTCCACGAGGACCGAGCCCTCGGCGTGGTCGAGCCAGTTGCGGGTGATGCGCACCTCGCGCAGCTGCTCGGGGGTACGGCCGTCGTGGCGGGGGGTGGTGTCAGTCATGGGGCTCAGGCTAACGAGGCGACCGCGCCGTCGGCGCACCGCCGTGGGGACGGCTCCGGGTCAGGGACGCCGCAGGTCCTGCGTGATCCGCTGGCCCTGCGGCCCGACCTCCACCCTGGCCTCGGCCCCGAGCACGAGCGGCATCATCGGCTGCTGGTGACCGAAGTCGACGTCGAGCACGACCGGTACGTCGAGGTCGCCGAGGGCGTCTCGGACGGCCTCGTGCTGGGTGAGCGAGGGCGCGTCGGGTGCGGGCGTGCGCCCGACGAGCACGCCGGCGCACCGGTCCAACCACCCCGACAGGCGCAGCCCGTGCAGGACCCGAGCGGTCTCGAACGCGTTGCCCTCGGCCGCCTCGAGCAGCAGCACCGGCGGCCGGTCCTGCTGCCGGGCCCACCCCGGTACGTCCCCGTACGGGCTCCCGGAGAGCGGCGAGACGACCTCGAGGCAACCGCCGATCAGCGGACCGGCGAAGGACGCCGTCCCCCCGTCGAGCAAGGACCACCGGGTCGGCTCGGCGAGGGTCAGCTCGTCCACGCCCGGGTCGGCGACGTAGTCGTCCCAGCCGCCCGCACGCCGGTGGGTCGCGGCGGTCTGGGTGAGCTCGCCCCCTTCGCTCGTCGCGACGTCCAGCCAGTGGAGCAGGCCGGGCGCCGGTGCGTACGGCGAGTCCATGAGGTTGAGCCCGTGGAGCGTCGCCCACCCGGAGCGCAGCGTGAGCGGCAGCATCGTCGTGGTCGTGTCGGAGAAGCCCACGTACCAGCACGGGTCGCACTCGGCGAGCAGGTCGAGGTCGAGGTGGCGCAGGACGTCGATGCCCGTCTCGCCGCCCCACGGCGGGATGACCGCGGCGACGTCCGGGTCGACGAGCAGCGCCATGAGCTCGTCGGCGCGCGCCTCCCGGGAGGCGCTCACGTGGTGGTCGCGGTCGTCGCGCAGGCAGACGCCCTCGAGGACCTCGTACCCACGGCGCCGCAGGTCGGCGATCGCGACGTCGAGGCGTGGCTGGAGCGCCGGGGAGACCCCGGAGCTCGGTGCGGTGACGGCGATCGTGTCACCGGGGCGAAGGGGGGCGGGCAGGCGCGCGGGCATGCCCCCACCCCATCAGGTCCGGGCCCCCACGTCGACCTTGCTCAGATGTCGTAGGTGGCGTCCGGCCGGGCCAGCTCGACCTCGCCCGGCCATACCTCCGCTGCCTCCCGCTGGCACACGAGTGGGTCATTCCATGCCGGGATGTGCGTGAGCATGAGCCGCTGGACACCGCCCGCGGCGACGGCCGCCTCGGCCGCACGGCGACCGGTCAGGTGGATGCCGCGCACCTCGTCCCGCCCCTCGACGAAGGCCGAGTCGACGAGGACGAGGTCGGCGTCGGCGAAGAGCGGGCCGAGCGCGTCGCAGGAGTCGGTGTCGCCGCTGTACGCGAGGACCTTGCCGTCCGCCTCGACGCGGAACCCGTAGGCCTCCACGGGGTGCTCCACGAGGTGGGGCCGCACCACGAAGGGCCCGATGTGCGTGGGCACGCTCGTGGAGATCCGACGGAAGTCCAGGACCCCGGTCATCCCCCCTTCGTCGATCCCCTCGTAGGCCGCCGCGAGCCGCTCGGCGGCGCCGACCGGACCGTAGACGGGCAGGCGCTCGGCGAGCGCGCCCTGCGGACGGTAGGTGCGGGTGACGTAGAGACCCGTGAGGTCGATGCAGTGGTCCGGGTGCAGGTGCGAGATCGCGACCGCGTCGAGGTCCGCGAGGTCGGTGTGCCGCTGCAGGGCGCCGAGCGCGCCGTTGCCCAGGTCGAGGACGAGGCGCCAGGTGCGCCCCTCGTGCTCCGCGGTGAGCAGGTAGCACGAGGCCGGCGAGTCGGGTCCCGCGAAGGAACCGGAGCAGCCGACGACGGTGAGCCTCATCGCCCTTCCCCCATGTTGCCGAAGACATCCGCGACCTCGGGTCCGAGGAAGCGGCGGGCCAGCGACCGGAACTGCTCCGGGTCACCGGTCGTGGTGAACCCGTGGGTCGGGGCCGGGAGCGACTCCGGGCGCAGCAGGTCGAGGTCCGCAAGGACACGGTAGACGTCTTTGGCGGTCTCCTCCGCCGATGAGACGAGGGTGACACCCTCGCCCATGACGTACGACAGCGCGCCGGTGAGCAGCGGGTAGTGGGTGCACCCGAGGACGAGGGTGTCCACCTCGGCAGCGCGAAGGGGGTCGAGGTACCGGTGGGCGACCTCGAGCACCTCCGGCCCGGACGTCGTCCCGGCCTCCACGAGCTCGACGAAGCGCGGGCAGGGCTGGGAGATCACGTGCGTGGTCGGCGCGGCCGCGAAGGCGTCGAGGTAGGCGCGGGAGCGGTGCGTGCCCTCGGTCGAGATGACCCCGACGCGGTGGTTGCGGGTGGCGAGCACCGCGCGCCGCACCGCGGGCCGGATGACCTCGATGACCGGCACGTCGTAGCGCTCCCGGGCGTCGTGGAGCACGGCCGCGGAGGCGGTGTTGCACGCGATGACGAGCACCTTGACGCCGTGGTCCACGAGCCGGTCGAGGCACTGCAGCGCGAACTCGCGCGTCTGGGCGATCGGCCTGGGGCCGTAGGGCGCTCGCGCCGTGTCGCCGAGGTAGGCCACCGACTCGTGGGGCAGCTGGTCGAGGACGGCGCGGGCCACGGTCAGCCCGCCGAACCCCGAGTCGAAGATGCCGATCGGCTGGGCCTCGACGGCCCGGGTGTCGCCGTCGGTCACTCCTCGTCCTCCCCCACGAGCGCCCGGGTGAGCGACTCCTGCAGCCAGGTGAGGAAGTCGTAGAGGCTCAGCGCGAAGATCGCCGGGTCGTCCGGGTCGAGGCTCGCGACGAGCTCCTCGAGGCGGTCGGCGTCCTCGTCGGTGCGCAGGCCGAGCCGCTCCCCCATGACGAGGCGCACGTCCGTCAGGGCGACGAGCACCTGCGGCGCCTGGGCCCGGGTCACGACCCAGCGGTCGTCCTGCGCGGACTCGAGCGTGGCGACCGTGGTCCGCAGGCCCGCGTGCTTGCGCTGCCGCAGCCCCTGCTCGGTGAGGCGACGGAACTCCGCCGCCTCCTGCTCGTCCTCGCGGTGGCCGGTCGGGAAGAGCCGGTCGAGCGCGGGGTCGCGGTCGTGGTCGAGGCCGAAGGCCCGGTCGGGGACCTCGCCCCCCGGGTCGACGTCCGTCGCGAGGTCGCCGAGCCCCGCGACGATGGCCTCGAAGGGGTCGGCGGTCTCCCCCTTCGTCCTCGCGGCGGGGGCGACGAGCTCCATGACCTGCAGGCACAACCCGGCCACGACGGCCCGCTCGTGCTCGTCGAGGACGGCGACGAGCACCTCGCCGTCGGGCGCGAAGGCGGTGGCCATCTACACGTCCTTCTGGAAGGTCGCCCACAGGCCGTAGCCCTGCAGCGCCTCGGTGTCGGTCTCCATCTGCTCCTTGGGCCCGGTCGAGACGACCGCCCGGCCCTTGAGGTGCACGTCCATCATGAGCTTCTCCGCCTGCTCCTTCGGGTAGCCGAAGTGCGTCTGGAAGACCCAGGTCACGTACGACATGAGGTTGACGGGGTCGTTCCACACCAGCGTGATCCACGGGGTGTCGACGGCCTCGACGACGTCGGGCTCGCTCGTCTGCTGCTCGGCTGGGGCGATGGACACGCCCTCCACCCTAGAGTGGCGGGCGTGACGACCCGACCCAGCACCGCGCTGCTCACCGATCACTACGAGCTGACCATGCTCCAGGCCGCGCTCCGCAGCGGCGCCGCGTCGCGTGGGTGCGTCTTCGAGACCTTCGCCCGGCGGCTGCCGTCCGGGCGCCGCTACGGCGTCCTCGCCGGGGTCGGCCGCGTGCTCGACGCCATCGAGGACTTCCGCTTCGGGGACGCCGAGCTCGAGGACCTGCGCTCGCGGGAGGTCGTCGACGCGACGACGCTCGACTTCCTCGCGGATTACCGCTTCGACGGCGACGTGTGGGGCTACGCGGAGGGAGAGACCTACTTCCCGTACTCGCCCCTGCTCGTCGTCGAGTCCGACTTCGCGCACGGCGTGATCCTCGAGACCGTCGTGCTGTCGATCCTCAACCACGACTCCGCAGTCGCCTCCGCCGCGTCGCGGATGACCGGCGCCGCCGGGACGCGTCCCGTCATCGAGATGGGCAGCCGGCGCACCCACGAGGAGGCCGCCGTCGCGGCGGCGCGGGCGGCGTACATCGCCGGCTTCGCGTCGACATCCAACCTCGAGGCCGGGCGGCGCCACGGCGTGCCCACGGGCGGGACGGCCGCGCACGCCTTCACCCTGCTGCACGAGAGCGAGCGGGAGGCCTTCGAGGCGCAGGTCGCCGCGCTCGGCACCGGCACCACGCTCCTCGTCGACACCTACGACGTGACCGAAGGGGTGAGGACGGCCATCGAGGTCGCCGGCACCTCGCTCGGTGGCGTGCGTCTCGACTCGGGCGACCTGGTCGTCCAGGCGAGCGAGGTCCGCGAGCAGCTCGACGCGCTCGGCGCGACGGAGACCCGGATCGTCGTCACCTCCGACCTCGACGAGCACGCGATCGCCGCGCTGGCGGCCGCGCCGGTCGACACGTACGGGGTCGGCACCCGGGTCGTCACGGGGTCGGGTCACCCGACCGCGTCCATGGTCTACAAGCTCGTCGCCCGCGAGGACGACCAGGGCCGGATGATCGGCGTCGCGAAGAAGAGCAAGGACAAGCAGTCGATCGGCGGACGCAAGTACGCCCTGCGCCGCCGCAACCAGCACGGCGTCGCGGAGGCCGAGGTGCTCGGCATCGGCGAGCAGCCCGTCGGTGACGGCGACGACCGTGACCTCATGGTCCTGCTCGTCGAGGGCGGCGAGGTGGTCGGCCGCGAGCACTGCACGCTCGAGGCGGCGCGCGCCCGGCACGAGGCGTCGGTCGCCGAGCTGCCGCGGTCGGCGCACCAGCTGAGCGGGGGCCCACCTGCGGTGGAGACGGTCTTCCTCACCGAGACGCCGTAGCCCCTCACACCTCACCCGGCGGCCCTGTGCGGGGCAGGTAACGAAGCCTTTACACCAACCGTGGCACGGCGAAACACGGTCTTGCGAGCCTCCTCGCATGACCTCGACGACCGCCCCTCCCGTCCCCCTCGACGCGACCTCGGTCGGCCCGATCCGCCGGGCCGGACGGTGGATCGACCACTGGGACCCGGAGGACGCCGGCTTCTGGGCCGCCGGAGGGCGGGCCGCCGCGGCCCGCAACCTGCGCTGGTCGGTGCTCGCCGAGCTCCTCGGCTTCTGCGTGTGGGCGCTGTGGTCGGTCGTCGTGCCGCAGCTGCCCGCAGCCGGCTTCACGCTGACCCTCGACCAGCAGTTCTGGCTCATCGCGGTGCCGAGCCTCGTCGGCGCCTGCCTCCGGGTGCCGTACACCTTCATGGTCCCGCTCGTCGGCGGCCGCAACTGGACGATCGTCTCGGCGCTCCTCCTCCTGCTGCCCACGCTCTCGCTGGCGTGGGTCGTGGGGAGGCCGGAGACCCCCTTCGCCGTACTCCTCGGCATCGCCGCACTCGCTGGACTCGGCGGCGGCAACTTCGCGTCGTCGATGACCAACATCTCCTTCTTCTTCCCGGAGTCGGAGAAGGGCAAGGCGCTGGGGCTCAACGCCGCTGGCGGCAACCTCGGCACCGGGCTCGTCCAGCTCGTCATCCCGGCGGTCGTGGCGATGGGTGCCGGGATCCACCTCGAACGGGCCGGCCTGGTCTTCGCGCCGCTCGTGATCCTGGCGGCCGTGGGCGCCTGGCGCGGGATGGACAACCTGAGCACGGCCCGCTCGGACCACCGCAGCTGGGCCCGGGCCGCGTCCCACCCGCACACGTGGATCATCTCGACCCTCTACATCGGCACCTTCGGGTCCTTCATCGGCTACTCGGTGGCCTTCCCGACGCTCCTTCAGACCCAGTTCCCCGAGGCGCCGACCACGCTCGCCTTCCTCGGCGCCGTCCTCGGCGCGGCGAGTCGCCCGCTCGGCGGGGTGGTCGCCGACCGGCTCGGCGGCGCGCGGGTGACCATCGCGGCCTTCGTCGTCATGGGGCTCGCCGCGGGGCTGGCGATCCTCGCCCTCTCCGCGCACTCCTTCGTCCTCTTCCTGCTCGCGTTCCTCGTGCTCTTCACCGGGGCCGGCATCGGCAACGGCGCGACCTATCGGATGATTCCGGCCGTCTTCCGGGCCGGGGTGCGTGACGGGGCCGAGCTCGCGATCGCCCGCCGCAGTGCCGCCGGCTGCATCGGGATCGCCGGTGCGGTCGGTGCCGTCGGCGGCTTCCTCGTGCCGCGTGGCTTCGCCATGTCGACGACGGGCTTCGGCTCGCTCGTGCCGGCGATCGGGGTCTTCATCGCGGCCTACGTCCTCATGGCGACGCTCACGTGGGCGGTCTACGTCCGCCGCGGCGCGCGCCTGGCCGGCGAGGGCATCTGATGGTCGACAGCCACTGCCCCTACTGCGCGCTGCAGTGCGCGATGACGATGGAGCCGGTGGGTCTCGGGACGGCAGGTCTCGAGGGTCGGCCGCGGACGGCCTCCCACCTCGACCAGCGAATTGAGGTGGAGGGCCGCGACTTCCCGACCAACCGGGGCGGCATGTGCCGCAAGGGGTGGACGTCGGCCGAGGTGCTGCGCGCACCCGACCGGCTCACCACTCCCCTGGTGCGCGGCTCCGACGGCGAGCTGCACCCGATGGGCTGGGACGAGGTGCTCGACCTCCTCGCCGACCGGTTGCGGTCGATCGCGGCCGAGCACGGGCCGGACGCGGTGGCCGTCTTCGGCGGTGGCGGGCTGACGAACGAGAAGGCCTACCAGCTCGGCAAGTTCGCCCGGGTCGCGTTGCGCACCAAGCACATCGACTACAACGGCCGCTTCTGCATGGCCTCTGCCGCGGCCGCCGCCAACCGTTCGCTGGGTATGGACCGGGGCATGCCCTTCCCCATCACCGACCTGGACACCTCCGGCGCGATCCTGCTCCTCGGCAGCAATGTCGCCGAGACGATGCCTCCCTTCGTCGGGCACCTCGCGGGAGCTCGCGCGGCCGGTGGGCTCGTCGTCGTCGACCCGCGCCGCTCGGCCACGGCCGACCTCACCGACGACGGGCAGGGCGTCCACCTGCAGCCCGTCCCCGGGACCGACCTCGTCGTGCTCCAGGCGCTGCTGCACGTCGTCCTCGCCGAGTCGCTCGCCGACGAGGCCTACCTCGCCGAGCGGACGAGCGGGCTCGACAACGTCGCCCGCTCCGTCGCCGCGTGGTGGCCCGAGCGGGCCGAGCAGGTCTGCGGGGTGCCCGCTGACGACCTGCGGGCGACCGCTCGGCTGCTCGCGGCGGCCAGCCCCGCACGGGGAGGCGCGGGCGTCCACGTCCTCACCGGGCGCGGCGTCGAGCAGTCCACCCAGGGCACCGCGACGGTCACCGCCGCGATCAACCTCGCCCTCGCGCTCGGCCTCGTCGGACGCGAAGGGAGCGGCTACGGCGCCCTCACGGGTCAGGGCAACGGCCAGGGTGGGCGCGAGCACGGGCAGAAGGCGGACCAGCTGCCCGGCTACCGGATGATCGCCGACCCGGCCGCCCGCGAACACGTCGCCGCGGTCTGGGGCGTCGACGCCGACGACCTGCCCGGCCCGGGCCTGCCGGCCGTCGAGCTGCTGCGCTCCCTCGGCACCCCCGGCGGACCCCGGGCACTTCTCGTCCACGGGGCCAACCCCGTCGTCAGCGCGCCGCGTGCCGACGCGGTCGCCGAGCGGCTGCGTGCCCTCGACCTGCTCGTCGTCTGCGACGTCGTCCCCTCCGAGACCGTCGCCCTCGCCGACGTCGTCCTGCCCGTCACGCAGTGGGCCGAGGAGGAGGGCACGATGACCAACCTCGAGGGCCGAATCATCCGCCGCCGCAAGGCGATCGACCCGCCCGAGGGAGTCGTCTCGGAGCTGTGGGTGTGGTCGCAGCTCGCCGCTCGCCTCGATGCCCCGGGCACGTGGTCGACGGTCCCGTCGGAGGTCTTCGACGAGCTGGCCAGGGCGAGCGTCGGCGGCCGCGCCGACTACTCCGGGCTGAGCCACGCCCGCCTCGACCGCGAGAGCGACCTGCACTGGCCCTGCCCCGCCAGCGGCGAAGGGGAGGCACCTCACCCGGGCACACCGCGCGCCTTCCTCGACGACTTCCCCACGCCCGACGGCCGTGCCCGGCTCGTGCCCGTCGACCACGTCGGCCCGGCCGAGGACCTGCGGCGCGATGCCCCGCTCTTCCTCATCACCGGGCGCGTCCTCGAGCACTACCAGTCGGGGGCACAGACCCGCCGGGTGGCAGCGCTCCTCGCGGCGCAACCGACCCCCTTCGTCGAGGTGCACCCACTCCTCGCCCACCGCCTGGGCATCGAGGAGGGCGACCAGCTCGACCTGCGCACCGCGCGGGCCACGGTCAGCGCGCCCGCGCGGATCACCGACCGGGTCCGGCCGGACACGGTCTTCATGCCCTTCCACTTCGCCGGTGCCGGGAGCGTCAACCGGGCGACCAACGACGCGGTCGACCCGATCTCGTCGATGCCGGAGTTCAAGGTGTGCGCCGTCGACGTCGCCGCCAGCACCACCGATCTCGTCCCCGAGCCGCTGGAGGTCAGCGCATGAGCCACATCGTCGTCATCGGCTACGGGATGGTCGGGTCCCGATTCGTCGAGGACCTCACGGCCGCCGACCACGCCGGCGAACACCTCGTCACGGTGCTCGGCGACGAGGCCTGCGAGCCCTACAACCGGGTGCTGCTCAGCGACGTCGTCGCGGGCACGCGCGGGCTCTCGGCGATCGCCCTCCCCGCGCCCGACCACCCGCGCGTCACGGTGCAGCGCGGCGTCGCGGTGCGGGCGATCGACCGCGAGCGCCGCGACGTCCTGCTCGCCGACGACACCCTGGTCCCCTACGACGAGCTCGTCATCGCCACCGGGGCGGCCGCCCGGGTCCCGACGGTCCCGGGTCTCGGTGACGATCCAGCCGGCGGTGACCTGCCGAGCGGCGTCCACGTGCTGCGCTCCATCGACGACGCCCGCGAGATCATCGCGGCGACGCTCAACGCCCGACGCGCCATCGTCCTCGGGGGCGGCGTGCTCGGTCTCGAGGCCGCGAGCGGGCTCGCCCGACGCGACCTCGCCGTCACCGTCGTCCACCCCTCCCCCGCCCTCATGGAGCGTCAGCTCGACGAGGCCGCCAGCCGCGTCGTCGAGTCGACGCTGCGCCGCACCGGTGTCGACCAGCGCGTCGGCGTCGGGGCGCAGGAGGTCGTCATCGAGGAGGGCCGGCTGCGACGGGTGCACCTGACGAACGGCGAGGTGCTCGCCGCCGACCTGCTCGTGCTGTCGACCGGCACCGTGCCCAACACCCAGCTGGCCGAGGCGGCCGGGATCGACGTCGACCGCGGCATCCTCGTCGACGCCGACATGACGACGAGCGACCCGCACGTGCACGCCATCGGTGACTGCGCCCAACCTCCCGGCGGCGCCACCGGACTCGTCGCCCAGGGGTGGGAGCAGGCCCGTCGTCTCGCCGACCTGCTCACCGGCCGCGACCCCGGGGCCGTGACCACCGGCGTCGGCGACGTCGTCAAGCCCAAGACCCACGGTGTCGACATCGTGACGATGGGTGTGTGCGGCAGCGGGCGGGTCGACGACCCCGGCCTGCGCGTCGTGCAGCTCAGCGACCCCGCCGCCGGACGGCACCTCGAGGTCGTCGTGCGCGACGGCCTGCTCGTGGGCGCCACGACCGTCGGCGCGGGTCGCGTCGGCACCGACCTGATCACCACCTACACCCGTCGCACTCCCCTGCCCGCAGACCCGGCGCACCTGCTGCTGCCGGCCATCGCGCCTGCCGTCACGACGACGCGACGGGACTCCCCTTCGCTCATCCCGGACCGGGCGACGATCTGCCGCTGCAACGGCGTGACGAAGGGGGACATCCGCACCGAGTTCGCCTCCGGCGCAACGACGCTGGAGCAGGTGGCCGCCAGCACCCGGGCGACGACCGGCTGCGGTGGGTGCACCGACGCGGTGTGCGGGATCCTCGACTGGCTCGGCGCCGACGCAGGCCCCTCACAGCGCGCGACCACGCCCGGTGAGGGCGGGTTCACACCGGGGAAACACGACCAAGACCGAGCCGAAACGAGGGCTGTCTAAGTTGAGCGCCATGTCAGAGACCACCACCCCCACCACCGAGCCGCAGCAGCTCGTCGTCGTCGGCGGCGGCATGGTCGCGCGCCGACTCGTCGACGCGCTGCGTGCCCGCGACGACGCCGGCCGGTGGGCCGTCACGCTGCTGTGCGAGGAGCCGCGCGCACCCTACGACCGCGTCGCCCTCACCTCCTACTTCACCGGACGGCACCCCGAAGACCTGGCCCTCGGCGGGCAGGAGCTGTGGGACGACCCGCTCGTCACGCTCCGCCGCGGCGTCCGGGCGGAGAGCATCGACCGCGAGGCCCGGACCGTGACGACGAGCACCGGCCAGGTCCTGCCCTACGACTCCCTCGTCCTCGCGACCGGCTCCTACGCCGCCGTGCCGCCCGTGCCCGGGAAGGACCTGCGCGGGGCCTTCGTCTACCGCACGATCGACGACGTCGCCGACCTGCGCGAGTTCGTCGAGACCCGCCGCGAGGAGCTCGACCGGCCGGTCCGCGGCGCGGTCGTCGGCGGCGGCCTGCTCGGCCTCGAGGCGGCCGGGGCCCTGCGAGCGCTCGAGGTCGAGACGACGGTCGTGGAGTTCGCGCCGCGCCTCATGCCGCTGCAGGTCGACGAGGGGGGCGGCGAGGGCCTCAAGCGGCTCATCGAGGGCCTCGGCGTCTCGGTGCGCACCTCGACCGCGACGTCGAAGATCGTCGGCGAGCGCGGAGCCGTCTCCCGGATGAGGTTCAGCGAGGGCCCCTCGCTCGACGTCGACGTCGTCGTCTTCGCCGTGGGTGTCCGCCCGCGCGACGAGCTCGCCCGCGAGGCCGGTCTGGAGATCGGCGAGCGCGGCGGAGTCGTCGTCGACGACGCTTGTGCCACAGCCGATCCCGCGATCCACGCGATCGGTGAGGTCGCCTGCATCGGCGGTCGCTGCCTCGGCCTGGTCGCTCCCGGCTACACGATGGCAGAGATCGTCGCCGACCGGCTGCTCGGCGGCGCGGGGACCTTCCCCGGGGCCGACCTGTCGACCAAGCTCAAGCTCCTCGGTGTCGACGTCGCGAGCTTCGGCGATGCCTTCGCGCAGGAGCCCGGCTCGCTCGAGGTCGTCATCTCCGACCCGGTGGCCGGCGTCTACAAGAAGCTCGTCATGAGCGACGACGCCCGCACCCTGCGCGGCGGCATCCTCGTCGGCGACGCCAGCGCCTACTCCTCCCTTCGCCCGATGGTCGGCCGTGAGCTCGGCGGCGACCCCGCGGCCTACCTCCTGCCCGAGGGGGCCGCCGCGGCACCCGCCGGGGACCTGCCGGACGAGGCCGCGGTCTGCTCCTGCAACAACGTCACCGCAGGTGAGATCCGCTGTGCCGTCGGCGAAGGGGGCTGCACCGACCTCGCCGGGGTCAAGGCGTGCACCAGGGCGGGCACGAGCTGCGGCTCCTGCCTGCCGCTGGTCAAGAAGCTCGTGACGAGCGAGCTCGCCGCCTCCGGCGTCGAGGTGAGTAGTGCCCTGTGCGAGCACTTCGAGCAGTCGCGGGCCCAGCTCTTCGACATCGTGCGGGTCCAGGGCCTGCGGACCTTCAGCGAGATCATCGAGCGCCACGGGACCGGCCGAGGGTGCGACATCTGCAAGCCGGTCATCGGCTCGATCCTCGCCTCGCTCGGGACCGGCCACATCCTCGACGGCGAGCAGGCGGCGCTGCAGGACACCAACGACCACGTCATGGCCAACCTGCAGAAGGACGGCTCCTACTCGGTCGTCCCGCGCATCCCCGGTGGCGAGGTCACGCCCGAAGGACTCATCGCGATCGGTGAGGTCGCCAAGGACTACGGCCTCTACACCAAGATCACCGGCGGCCAGCGGATCGACCTCTTCGGCGCCCGGATGGACCAGCTGCCCGGCATCTGGCGGCGGCTGGTCGACGCGGGCTTCGAGTCGGGGCACGCCTACGGCAAGTCGCTGCGCACCGTGAAGTCGTGCGTCGGCTCGACCTGGTGCCGCTTCGGCGTTCAGGACTCCGTGGGACTCGCGATCGACCTGGAGCTGCGCTACCGCGGGCTCCGCTCGCCGCACAAGATCAAGCTCGGCGTCTCCGGGTGCGCCCGCGAGTGCGCCGAGGCCCGCGGCAAGGACGTCGGGGTCATCGCCACCGACCACGGGTGGAATGTCTACGTCGGCGGCAACGGCGGATTCACCCCCAAGCACGCACGCCTGCTCGCCGAGGACCTCGACACCGAGACGCTCGTGCGCACCATCGACCGCTTCCTCATGTACTACGTGCGCACCGCCGACCGCCTGCAGCGCACCGCGCCCTGGGTCGAGGAGCACGAAGGGGGTCTGGAGGCGATCCGCGCCGTCGTCATGGACGACAGCCTCGGCATCGCCGACGACCTCGACGCGGCCATGGCCGCGCACGTCGGCAACTACCGCGACGAGTGGGCAGCCACGCTCGCCGACCCCGACAAGCTGGCCCGCTTCGCGTCCTTCGTCAATGCCCCGGACGCCGTCGACGACTCGCTCGCCTACGTCGGCGAGCGCGGCCAGGCCCGCCCGGCCACCCCGCAGGAGCGCTCGGACGAGTCCGTCCTCATCGCCGGCACGACACTGGAGGTCCGCTCATGACCACTGCTCCCCCGCAGACCCGGGTGCATCTGTGCGCCCTCACCGATCTCGTCCCCGAGCGTGGCGCCGTCGCCCTCGTCGACGGGTTGCAGGTCGCGCTCGTCCGCACGCACGACGATCTCGTCCACGGCATCGCCAACCTCGACCCCTACAGCGGCGCCCACGTCATCGCCCGTGGGCTCGTCGGCACGCGGGGCGGGGTCCCGACGGTCATCTCGCCGATGTACAAGCAGGTGTGGGACCTGCGCACGGGCGCCTGCCTCGACGGCGCCGGCAGCGACCCGGTCGACCTGCGGACCTGGCCCGTGGCGGTCGTCGACGGCGAGGTCTGGATCGAGCCGTCCGGCGACGAGGTGACGGGCTCCCCCTTCGACCGCAGCGTCACGTGAGCCTGCCGCAGCTGCTCGCCGGGTGCGTCGTCCTCGTCACCGGGGACCGGCGTGCCGGTGACCTGCGCGCCGCCCTCGAGCGGCGCGGTGCCCGGGTCGTGCACACCCCGGCGCTGACGATCGTGCCGCACACCGCCGACGCGGAGCTCGTGGAGCGGACCCGGGCACTGCTCGCCGCGCCACCCGACATCGTCGTCGTGACGACGGCGATCGGGTTCCGCGGGTGGGTCGAGGCGGCCGACGCCGCCGGGCTCGGCGAGGAGCTGCACGACGTGCTCGACGCCACCCGGATCATCGCCCGCGGGCCCAAGGCCCGGGGGGCGATCCAGGCCGCCGGGCACGACGCCGACTGGGTCGCCGAGTCGGAGACCTCGGTCGAGATCCGCGACTTCCTCATCACCGAAGGCGTTGCCGGACAACGCATCGCGGTCCAGCACCATGGCGCTGGGTGCGAAGAGCTCGACGTCGACCTCGCCGCCGCCGGCGCCTCGGTGACTCCCCTCGTCGTCTACCGGTGGGGCCCACCGCCGGACACCGCCGCGGTGACCTGCGGCGTGGAGCAGGCGGCGGTCGGCGACGTCGACGTCGTCGTCTTCACCTCCGCCCCCGCCGCCGCGGCCTGGCTCGACGCCGCGCAGGACGCCGGCGTCCTGCCGTCGATCATCGGCCGGGCCCGCACCGGGCGCCTCGTCGTCGCCGCCGTCGGGCCGGTCACCGCACGTCCGCTCGAGCACGTCGGCATCGCCCCGCTGCTCCCGGAGCGGGCGCGGCTGGGGTCGCTCGTGCGCGCCGTCGTCGGTCACTACGAGGCGATGGTGTCCACGGCCGTCGAGACCGTCGCCGGACCGCTGCAGCTGCGCAGCACCGCCGCCGTCCTGGGTGATCGCGTGCTCGCCGTCTCCCCGAGCGGCATGTCCGTGCTCCACCTGCTCGTCGCCGCGAAGGGGGACGTCGTCACCCGCGCCGACGTCCTCGAGGTGCTGCCGGGCGACTCCGCCAGCGGTCACGCCGTCGAGGTGGCCGTCGCCCGGCTGCGCGAGGCCATCGGTGACCGTCGCGTCGTCGAGACCGTCGTCAAGCGCGGCTACAGGCTGGCCCTGGCCTGAACCCTTCGGGCTGCGACACCGGCTGGGCGGAGGGCTGAGCCGGCGGCTCTTCAGAGTTGTCCGGGGCGTTGTCGGTGGTCGCACCTAGAGTCGTGGTCATGGACACGAAGGGCGTCTCCACCACCTCGGCAGTCGGTGCCGTCGGGGTGGATGTCGCTGCCGTGCTCGAGGCCGAGCCCTTCTCCCTCGCAGCGCCGTTGGGTGCTCTGACGCGTGAGGACCTGGTCGCGATGACTGCCGCCGAGGCCGAGGTGGTCGTGGCCGCGACGCAGCGGCTCACCAACGCGCTCGCTGCGGTGCAGACCGCAGCCGTGACGACCTTCGCCGACGAGACCGACCGCGATCTCGACCGCTACCGCGAGGAGCGCCGACGGGACTTCGAGGCGCGGCGTGCCGAGGCGCAGGCCAGGGGCGTCGGGTTCAGCGAGCGATGGTTCCCGATCCCGGGCGAGGAGCAGTTCGCGGCGGCGGCGCTGGCTCCGCTGCTGCACGTGTCCCCGCGGACGATGTCCTCACGCATCCACCGGGCCCGCCGGGTCGACCACGAGATGACCGGCACGTGGGAGAGCGCGCGCCGCGGCGACCTCGAGCCGTACCGGACCGACGCGATCGTGCGGGCGAGCGAACCGCTGGACGACCACCAGCTCGAGGAGTTCGAGGCTCGCCTCTTCGCGGACGACGTCCTCGGTCTACCGGTCGCGGACCTCACCCGCCGGGCTCGTCGGGCCGCTGTGGCCACGGACCGCACGTGCGTCGACGAGGCCGCGGCCCGGGCCCGGCGCAAGCGCTCGGTGACCTGCTCCCCGGACCGTGACCTGCCGGGACTCACCACCTGGCGCCTGCGGCTGCCCACCGAGCCCTCGCGGCAGGTGTGGGCCGCCGTCGACGAGCTGGCGCGGGAGTACCACCGCGCCCGGCGCGATGCCGGCGAGCCGGTGACGATGGACCAGGCGCGGGCCGACGCCTTCGTCGACCTCGTGCTGGCCCGCGCCACCGTGGAGACGACCGTCGAGCTCGTCGTCCCCGTGGCCGCGCTCGTCGACGACGAGAGCGACGTGGAGCCGGGTGGCCTCGGGACCTACCGGAGGGGCGAGCGCCGCTCGCCCGCCGACGTGCTGCGCGGGGGCAGCGGCCGCGACGACATCATCCTGCGGTGGGTCAGCGGCGTCGACCTGCACCGAGCCTCCCAGCTCGAGGCCGAGCTCACCCTGCAGCTGACGCGTGAGCTCACCGTCCGTGGCAACCCCCACCTGGGTCATGCCCCTCCTCCCGGCCGGCCACCCGACGGAGCCGCCGCACGGGTCGGAGCCTGGTTCGTGCCCGGTCACGTCGACGCCCGCCGCGTGGGAGCCCTCCTGCCCGACGACCTCACCGCGCTGCTCGCCGACCCGGCGACCCGCATCCGGGTCGTCGGGGCCGACCCCCTCACGGGCACCGTCGTCACCGACAGCACGCACGCCTACCGACCGGGCCGCACAGTCGCGAGCCGCGTCCGGCGGCGGGACGGCACCTGTCGCTTCCCCGGGTGCGGCACACCCGCCGAGCGCGCCCAGCTCGACCACGTGACCCCCTACCCGGCCGGCGCGACCGAGGTGGGCAACCTCGTCTGCCTGTGCACCACGCACCACGGGTTCAAGCACCATGCGGGCTGGCGCCTGACGATGACGCCCGACGGGACCTGCACGTGGACCGCACCGACCGGTCGGACCCACGTCACCCGCCCGGACGCCGCGCACTCGCTCTCGGTCTGACACCACCCGTCCCACCGTCGGCCCCTCGACGCGGGAGCACCGACCTGTCAGGTTGGGGGGATGACCTCGCTGGAGGACCTCGCCACCGACCTCGACCGCCTCGTCGCCGAGGGCCTGCTCGCCGGCTGGGTGGCCGGTCTGGCCGACGCCGACGACCAGACCGTCCTCACCGGTGGGCACCGGTCGCTCGGTGGTCCGCCGATGAGCGAGGACACGCAGTTCGCGCTGAGCTCCAGCACCAAGCCCTTCGCCGGGGTGCTCACGCTCCGGCTCGCGGAGATCGGGGTGCTCTCCCTAGACGACCCGGTCGCGCGCTGGCTGCCGGAGCTCGTGACACCGCGGGTGCTGTCCTCACCGGGAGCCGACCTGGACGACACCCGACCGGCGGACCGCGCCATCACCGTCGCGGACCTGCTCGGCATGGTCCCCGGCTTCGGCTGGGTCGCCGAGCCCGGCCCCCTCGCCGACGCCATCGCCGCCCAGCCGGAGATCGCCCCCGGCCCTTGGGGCCCGCCGCTGCCGCCCGACGAGTTCGTCGCCCGGATCGCCGCCCTGCCCCTCGCCGACCAGCCCGGGACCGCCTGGCGCTACCACACGAGCAGCGACGTCCTCTCCGTCCTGCTCGCGCGCGCGACCGACGAAAGCGTCGGGCACCTGCTGACCGAGCACGTCCTCGGGCCGCTCGGCCTCACCGACACCGCCTTCCACGGGGACGCGGACCGGATGGCCACGGCCTACGGGGCCCCCGGCCCGGACGAGCCCGGGCTCGCTCCCTTCCCCGTCCCGCCCGGTACCTACGTCGACGTCCCCGTCTTCGAGTCGCTCGCGGCCGGGCTCGTCTCGACCGTGCCCGACCAGCTGACCTTCCTCTCCTCCCTCGTCGGTTCCTCCCCCGCGGTCCTCTCCCCCGCGTCGCTCGGCGACCTGCGCACCGACCACCTCACGACGGAGCAGCGACGCACCGCGACCGGGTTCCTCCAGCCGGGCTGCGGCTGGGGCCGGCACGTCGAGATCCGCCCCGAGGGGTGGATCGGGTGGGCCGGCGGGCTGGGCACGATCGGCTACGCGGACCCGGCGACGGGCCGGGCCGCCTTCCTCGCCACGCAGGTCAGCTTCGACGCGGGCGGGACCTCTCGCGCCTTCGACCGGTTCTGGGGCCTCCTCGCCAGTGCCGGGTGACGCCCGTCCGTGGCATCCTCTGTGGGCATGGGGAGAGCACTCGTCCTGGTCGACATCCAGCAAGACTTCTGCGAAGGCGGGAGCCTCGCCGTCGTCGGCGGCGCAGCCGTCGCCGCCCGCGCTGCCGAGCGCGTCCTGGCCGATCCCACGGCCCACGACCTCGGCCACCGCGAGTACGTCGCCGTCGTGGCCACCGCGGACTGGCACCTCGACCCCGGCGGGCACTGGGCGACGCAGGCCGAGCCCGACTTCGCGACGAGCTGGCCGGTGCACTGCGCGGCGGGGACCCCGGGAGCGGAGTTCCACCCGGCCCTCCAGCCCGCGCTGGAGCACGTCGCCGAGGTCTTCCGCAAGGGCCTGACCGAGGCCGCCTACAGCGGGTTCGAAGGCGTCGCTGCCGGGGACGGCCGCACCGACCTGGCCACCTGGCTGCGACGGCGCGGCGTCACCGACCTCGACGTCGGCGGCATCGCGACGGACCACTGCGTGCGGGCGACGGTGCTCGACGCCCTCCGCGAGGGCTTTGGCGTCCGGCTGCTCACCGACACCATCGCGGGCGTCGCACCCGACACCACCGAGGCCGCGCTCGCCGAGATGACGGCCGCCGGGGCGACCCTCTCGTGAGCACCCCGCTGCCCGCGGTCATGGCCGGCCGCACCGTGCTCATCACCGCCGACCGGCGCAGCGAGGACCTCGCCGACGCCTTCATCCGCCGCGGGGCCACGATCCGCCACGCCGCGGCGATCTCGATCGTCCCGCACGCCGACGACGAGCGGCTCCTCGACGACACGCGCGCGCTCCTCGCCGACCCGCCCGAGATCGTCGTCATCACCACCGGGCAGGGGTTGCGTGGATGGATCGAGGCAGCCGAAGTCGCCGGCCTCGACGCGGACCTCCTCCGGGTGCTCGACGGCGCCCGGATCCTCGCCCGCGGACCCAAGGCCAAGGGCGCGCTCATCGCGCAGGGGCTGGCCCCCGCATGGGTCGCCGAGTCGGAGACCGCCGCCGAGATCATCGAGCACCTCGCGGGCGAGGACCTCACCGGCACCCACGTGGCGGTCCAGCACCACGGCAACGGCTCGGACGGCATCGACGCCGCGCTCGCCGCGTCCGGGGCGCGGGTCTCCCCCTTCGTCATCTACCGCTGGGGACCGGCGCCCGACCCCGCCGCCGTCACCGCCTCGGCACAGGCCGTCGCCGCCGGCGAGATCGACACGGTCGTCTTCACCTCCGCGGGGGCCGTCGAGGCGTGGTTCGCGGCCGCGGACGCCGTCGGCGCCACGGCGGAGATCGTGCGCCGCGCGGCGGACTCGGTGCTCTTCGCCGCGGTCGGCCCGGTCACCGCGGCACCGCTGCGGGCGAAGGGGGTCGAGCCGCTCGTCCCCGAGCGCAGCCGGATGGGGGCGCTCGTGCGCGCCGTCCTGCAGCACCGCTCGCCGGGGGCGGGGGCCGACGGCCGGTAGCGTGCCGACCATGCCGAGCAGCCCCGCGCACCGTGCGCTCTTCATCTCACTGGTCAACGACGCCGCGCTCTTCCCGCCGGCGGCGCTGCCGATGGCCGACGCCCTGCACCGCCACGCCACCCACCGCGCGGGCCGCGACGCCGACCTCGTCGGCCCCTTCCTCGTCGGCGTGCCCGCCGTGACCGACCTGCTGTCCGCCCTCGACGCCGGGGCCCCGGTCCCGCCGGGCATCGGCCTGGTCGCCCGCCCCGGCATCCCCGTCGAGGAGACGAAGGGAGCCATCCGCGCCCTGCGCGCGGACCCGCGCGTCCGGCTCGTCTCCCTGGACGCCGGCTGGTACCCGGGCTGGCGCGAGCTCGACCCCGGCGAGCTCCCGCTGCACCTCGAGGTCGGGCGTCGGGACCGCGACGCCGCGCTCGACGACATCGCCGCGGCCCACGACATCGCCGACGTCCGCGCCAAGTTCCGTACCGGGGCCACCACCACGTGGGCCTGGCCGGACGCCAAGGAGCTCACGGACGTCCTGCTCGGGACTGCCCGGCGGTACCTCCCCTTCGTCCTCACGGGCGGCCTGCACCACGTGGTGCGCGGCGAGCACACCGTCGACGGCACCAGCGAGCAGCAGCACGGGCTGCTCAACGTCCTGGTGGCGGTGCACGCCACGGCGGGTGGCGCCGATGCGCGGACGGTGCGCGACCTGCTCGAGGTGCGCGAGGCCGAGGCGCTCGCCGGGATCGTCGCGGAGTGGTCGAGCCCCGACGTGGCGGCGGTGCGCTCGGCCTTCGCCGGCTACGGGTGCTGCGACGTCACGGACCCGATCGGGGAACTGACCGACCTCGGGCTGCTCGCCGGGTGACCGGCGCCGGCCGTCGTCAGCGCGGTGAGCGCTTGCCCACGACGACCTGGGTACCGGCGATCCTGTCGTGGAGCGCCTGACGGTTGCGGTCCCGCAGTGGCCACACGAGGTCGACCACGCCGATGAGCCCGAGCAGGTAGCCGAGCAGTGGCACGGTCTGGAAGACGCCGACCGTGAGGGGCAGCAGCACCCGCATGAAGGCGACACCCAGGCCCATCGGGCCCGGCCGGTCCAGACGCCGCACGGAGATGCCGAGCACCATCTTGCCCGGGGTCGCGCCGCGGGCGGCGAGGAACCCGACGTGGTACAGCATCTGCACGAGCAGCATCAGCCCGAGCGCGATGTAGAAGTACTGCCAGTCGAACAGGCCCCACAGCTCGTCCGGGGACAGGTCGCGGACGGCGTCCTGGTTGCCGGAGACGGCCGCGTCCCACGCGAAGCCCCAGTAGTCGGCGACCCACAGCCACAGGGCCCAGCCGGCGACGACCAGGTTGATGATGGCGAGGATGAACCCGTCGAGGATGTACGCCGCGACCCGGACGCCGTAGCCGGCGAGCGGCTGGCCGTCGGTGGTCGTGGCCTCGGGGGTCGCAGCCGCCGCGTGGCCGTAGCGCGCCTGACCGTGGGGTGCCTGACCGTACGGCGGCTGGGCGCCGCCGGGCGGCGTCGGTCGACCGAAGACGTCGGTCCCCGGCTGTGCCGGTCCGGTCGCCGGCTGCGCCGGGTCCGTCACCGGCTGCGCCCAGCGGGTCTGCTTCGGGACCGTGCGATCGCTCCAGATGATCCCGTCGAAGTACCGCAACCGGGACTCGTCCTCCGGGTCGTCGTACCAGCCGGCGCGCTCGGGGGTGCTCATGCGCTCACGATCTCACGACGCCCGGACGCGCCGGTGCACCACCACCGCGAGCACGGCGGCGACGAGCACCACGGTCACGGTCGTCGCCCCGACGGGCGAGCGTGCGGCGGCCGCCAGCCACGCCTGCGCGGCCGCCAGGCCGACGCTCGCGTAGATCGCCGCCCACAGGAGCGCCCCAACGGTCACCGCCGGCAGGTAGCGGCGCAGCGGCATCCGCGTGACGCCCGCCGTCGCGTTGACCGCCGTCTGGATCCCGATCGTCAGGAAGCACAGCACGACCGCGACCGGGCCCCACCGGTTGACGAGGTCCTGCGCCCTCGTGACGCTCCGGGACGGCGGTGACGCTGATCCGCGCCAGCGCCGCGTGCCCGCCGCCGCGCCACGCCCGATCCAGTAGGTCGCGTTGGCCCGCAGCATCACGATGACGAAGAGCCCCCCGAAGGTGGGCAGGAAGTGCGACCAGGTCACGAGGCTCCTTGGTGAGGGTCACCTGAGTCTATCGACGCCCATGACGAAGGGGGGCGCCCCACCACCGGTGGACCGCCCCCCTTCGGCATCGACTCAGAGGTTGCCGCGCTTGTCCTGCTCCCGCTCGATCGACTCGAAGAGCGCCTTGAAGTTGCCCTTGCCGAACCCGAGCGACCCGTGCCGCTCGATGATCTCGAAGAAGACCGTCGGGCGGTCCCCGAGGGGCTTGGTGAAGATCTGCAGGAGGTAGCCGTCCTCGTCGCGGTCGACGAGGATCCCGCGCGCCTTGAGCTCCTCGATCGGGACGCGGACCTCGCCGATGCGGGCGCGCATCTCCGGGTCGTCGTAGTACGCGTCCGGGGTGTCGAGGAACTCGACGCCCTCCGTGCGCAGCTCGTCGACGGTCCGCAGGATGTCGTTCGTCGCCAGGGCGAGGTGCTGCGCGCCGGGACCGCGGTAGAAGTCGAGGTACTCGTCGATCTGGCTGCGCTTCTTGGCGATGGCCGGCTCGTTGAGGGGGAACTTCACCCGGTGGTTGCCGTTGGCCACGACCTTGGACATGAGCGCCGAGTACTCGGTCGCGATGTCGTCACCGATGAACTCCGCCATGTTCACGAAGCCCATGACCCGGTTGTAGAAGGCGACCCACTCGTCCATCTTGCCCAGCTCCACGTTGCCGACGATGTGGTCGAGCGCCTGGAAGAGCCGCTTGGGCGCACCGTCGCGCTTGACGAAGGTGGACTCCTTGGCGACGTACCCCGGCAGGTAGACGCCGCCGTAGGTCCGGCCGTCGACGGTCCGCTGCACGAGGGAGTGGATCGTCTCGCCGTAGGTCGCGATCTCGGCGATGCGGACGGTGCCGTGCTCGTCGGAGACGTCCTCCGGCTCGCGGACCACCCTGGCCCCGGCGGCCTTGGCCTGCGCGACGCACTTGTCGACGTCGGGGACCTCGAGCGAGATGTCGACGACCCCGTCGCCGTGGGCGGTGTGGTGCGCGATGAGGCGGCTGTCGGGGCTGACGGCGCCCTTGACGACGAAGCGGATCGAGCCGGACCTCAGGACGAAGGCCTTGTGGTCCCGGTTGCCGTGCTCCGGCCCCGAGTAGCCGACCAGCTCCATGCCCCACGCGGACTGGTAGTAGTGCGCGGTCTGCGTCGCGTTGCCGACGACGAAGACGATCGCGTCCCATCCCGTCACCGGGAAGGGGTCGGTGCTCTCGTCGTACTCGACGAGCCCGACGAGCTGCTTGAGCTGGGCGAGGTCGAGCTGGGCCTCGCGCTCCTGCCTGGTGAGTTCAACAACGGTGTCGGACATGCGCCCAGCGTGGCCGGGGCTCACGGGCGTGGGCAAGAGGACCAACGGCCCCTGCGCACCCTGCACAATCTGTTGCCGGACCACCGGGTCGAGGGCGACAATGTGCCCATGAAGATGCTTCGGTCCCGACGCCCGGTCATCGACGAGCTCGACGCCCGCCTCATCGCGCTCTTCTCCGAGCGCCCGTCGATCGGTGTCCTCGGCGCCTCCCGGGAGCTCGGCGTGGCCCGGGGGACGGTGCAGGCGCGCCTCGACCGGCTGCAGACGAAGGGGGTCATCCGCAGCTTCGCGCCGACGGTCGACCCGGCGGCGCTCGGGTACCCGGTCACGGCGCTGTGCACCCTCGAGATCCGTCAGCGCCTCGGCCACCAGGCCGTCGTCGACCACCTGACCGCGATCCCCGAGGTGCTCGAGATCCACAGCACGACCGGCGTCGGCGACCTCATCATCCGCATCGTCGCCACCGACAACGCCGACCTCGGCCGGGTCATCGACGACATCATCGACGACGTCCACGTCGTGCGCGCGAGCACCTCGATCTGCCTGGTGACCCACCTGGAGATGCGTACCGACGCGCTCGTGCAGGCCGCCGCCGGCGGATGATCGGACGCAGGGTCAGAAGGAGAGCAGGCTCAGCACGACGCCGCCGACCATGAGGACGGCTGGAGCGACGAGCGGTACGGTCGGCGTCAGGTCGACGCTCGCCCCGGGTGGCGAGCGGCGCACCTGTCGGATCATGACCACCCACGCCAGGACCCACCCGACACCCGTGATGACCGCACCCGCCAGCATCGGCCAGATCACCCGGGGCCCCATGACGGCCATCGCCCCGAACATCAGGGGGCCGAGCCAGAAGATGCACATGCCGATGACGAAGGCGAACCCCCTGTGGTCATCGGACCAGGCACTGCGCCCGAAGTCTTTGATCCTCATCAGGTCACGCAGACAGTGCGTTGTTGGTCATGAGGGCCACCCGGATGGACCGCGAGCGAGTTGTCCATCACTTCCGCCCGACGAACCAGCGCCGGATCCGCTCGATCCGCTCGGTGACCTGCTCGCTCGTGGCCTGCGCGAGTTCCGGTCCGCCGCAGGCACGGCGCAGGTCCATGTGGATGTTGGCGTGCGGGGAGCCGGTCTTCGTCGCGTACGCCGCGACGAGCTTGTTGAGCTCCTTGCGCTGGGCGGCCAGTGCCCGGTGGGCGGCCATGGGCGCGTCGTCGTCCTGACGGGTGCGGCCGGTCCGCCTGGACTGCTTCGTCTGCCGCTCGCTGAGCAGGGCGTGCACCTGGTCGGGCTCGAGCAGCCCCGGCAGGCCGAGGTAGTCCTGCTCGTCCTCCGAGCCGACCTCGGCGTGCAGCCCGAACTGCTGCTTGTCGTAGAGCACGTGGTCGAAGTGGGCGTCGGACTCGAGCGCCTCGAAGGACCCGAGCAGGTCATCACTCGTCCCCTCCTCGCGGTTGGCCGCCGCGAGCATGCCCTCCTCCTCGGACCACAGGGGCGCCTCGTCCTCGCTGGCGTCGGGCCGGTCGAGGGCGTGGTCGCGCTGCTCCTCCAGGGCACCGGCGTGGGCGAGGACCACCGGCACGCTGGGCAGGAAGACGCACGCGGTCTCGCCGCGGCCGCGGGCGCGCACGAAGCGTCCGACGGCCTGCGCGAAGAACAGCGGGGTCGACGTCGACGTCGCGTAGACGCCGACGCAGAGTCGGGGCACGTCCACCCCTTCGCTCACCATGCGCACGGCGACGAGCCAGCGCGAGGTGCTCGCGGAGAAGTCCTCGATTCGCTGCGATGCACCGTTGTCGTCGGACAGGACGACCGTCGGCTTCGCCCCCGTCAGCTCGGTGAGGATGCGCGCGTAGGCGCGGGCCTGCGTCTGGTTGGTGGCGATGACCATCGCCCCCGCGTCCGGCACCCCGCGACGGACCTCGGTGAGTCGCTTGTCCGCGGCCGCGAGGACCGAGGGGATCCACTCCCCCTTCGGGTCGAGTGCGGTGCGCCAGGCCTGGGCGACGAGGTCCTTGGTCATCGGCTCGCCGAGCCGCGCGGCCACCTCGTCACCGGCGCGGGTGCGCCAGCGCATCGCGCCGCCGTAGGCCATGAAGAGCACCGGCCGCACGACCCCGTCGCGCAGCGCCTCGGCGTACCCGTAGGTGTAGTCGCTGCTCGAGCGCAGGATCCCGTCGTCGCCGTACTCGTACCCGACGAAGGGGATGGGGTTGGTGTCGGAGCGGAAGGGCGTGCCCGTGAGGGAGAGTCGACGGGTCGCCGGCTCGAAGGCCTGGCGGATGCCGTCGCCCCAGGACTTGTTGTCCCCGCCGTGGTGGATCTCGTCGAGGATGACGAGGGTGCGCTCGGCCCGGGTGCGCTGCTCGTGGACCGAGGGGCGCGAGGCCACCTGCGCGTAGGTGACCGCCACCCCGTCGTAGTCGCTCGAGGTGACGGCCGTGGTGTTGGAGAACCTCGGGTCGAGGTGGATCCCGACGCGGGCCGCCGCGTCGGCCCACTGCGTCTTGAGGTGCTCGGTCGGCGCCACGACGGTGATGTTGGTGACCTCACCCGTGGACAGCAGCTCGGCGGCGACCCGCAGGGCGAAGGTCGTCTTGCCGGCGCCGGGGGTGGCGACCGCGAGGAAGTCGGTGCGGCCCGAGTCGAGGTAGAGCTGCAGCGCCTCGGCCTGCCAAGCGCGCAGGGCGCCGGCGGTGCCCCACGCGGCCCGTCTCGGGAAGGCGGGTGACAGGTGGGAAGCAGCAGACTGACTCATCGCGGGACCACTGTAGATCGCCGCGCCGACAGGACCGAAAACCGGTGGCGCATGGGACCGGCGAGGGGCCTGTTCACGCCCTCGCGTCCATCGCGACCATGGTCTGCACGCCCGTGCCGAGGTCGCCGAGCCGGTCGGACAGGGTCGTGTGCACCGTGCCGCCGTGACCGGGGGTCGCGAGCGCCTGGGAGCTCAGACGCACCCACTCCCCCTCGGGGTCCCGGTCGAGCGCCACGTGCAGGTCGCAGTTGATGTACGTGTGCCGGCGCGGGTCGAGCGTCATCGTGATGCCACCACCGGAGTCCGCGAGGACGAGCGCACGCTCCCACGGTGTCGGCTCCTCGTCGGGCAGCAGCGGGATGAGCTGGCGCCCCCACGCGACGGCCGTGCCGCCGGTGCCGACTCCCCCTTCGACGGTGCGCCACTCGATCGCGCTGACGTAGCCGTCCAGGTGCATGCCCGGGATCTCGAGCCGCCCGTCCCCCGCACCCTCCGGCACCGGGTCGGGACCGCCGGTGCGCCGGCCCTGCAGCCGAGGGAAGTCCTCGGGGGCGCGCACGATGCGCCAGGCCCTGGCGACCGCCACCGGGCGGCCGGCGACACCGGCGCTCGCCTCGAGCAGCTGCATCGACCGCCCGCTTCGCAGGACCCGGACGTCGATGGCCAGCGGAGCCACGGGGATCGGCCCGAGGATGTCCAGGCGCACGTCGGCCAGGCGCGTGCCGGGCTGCGGATCGTGCCGCTCCATCGCCCTCGCGAGCAGGGCCGCCGGCGGACCGGCGTGCTGGGCATGCGGGGTCCATGGGCCGGCCGTGGCGGGAAGGGAGTCGAAGGTCGCGTCGTCGAGCTGCCGGTAGAAGGCCTCCACCGTGGGGATCAGTCCTCCCCGTCCTGCGGGTCGCGCAGACCGTCGTAGATCTCCTTGCAGATCGGGCAGACGGGGAACTTCTCCGGGTCGCGCCCGGGCACCCAGGTCTTGCCGCAGAGGGCCTTGACCGGCTCGCCGGACAGCGCGCTCTCGAGGATCTTCTCCTTGCGCACGTAGTGGCTGAAGCGCTCGTGGTCGCCGGGCTCGGCCAGCTGCGGGGTCGGCTCGGTGCGCTCGAGCAGCGAGGTCGACGTCGACGGGCCACCGGGTTCGGTGACCGGGGAGCCGGGCTGGGTGGGGTCGGCAGGCGTGCTCATGCCACCCATCCTAGATCGGGCCCTAGTTCAGGTCCGGGTCCACCGGGTAGGTCGAGACGAAGGCGAGCGACCCGGCCTGCCGACGCAGGACGCGTCGCCAGAGGGTGCCCGGGTCGCCGTCGAAGACGTCACCGATCTCGGCGTCGACGACGTACCAGCCGCCACGCGCCCGCTCGTCGGCCAGCTGGTCGGCGCTCCACCCGGAGTACCCGGCGAAGATGCGCAGCGCGCTCACCTGCGGCCAGATGATCTCCTGCGGGGAGTCCAGGTCGACGAGCGAGATCGCCCCGAAGAGGCGCTTGAGCCCCGGCGGCGGCTCGACGTCGCCGGGCAGCCCGGCCAGGCCGATGGCCGAGTCGAGCTGGACAGGCCCACCCTGGAAGACGCGCTGCGGCTGGCTGGAGCCGGCCTGCCAGCCGGGCAGCACGTGGTCCACGGGGGTGTCGAGCGGTCGGTTGAGGATGAGGCCCTCGGCGGTCTGCTCGTCGTGCTGGAGCACGAGGATGACGCTGCGGGCGAAGAGATCGTCCGTCAGGTCGGGGGTCGCCACGAGCAGGCGGCCGGCGAGCGAGGTCTCCATGCCCTCAGGTTAGTCCCGGGGGCGTCCGCGGTACCCGCCCTGACGACCGCCGCGGCCACCATCACGGTGGTCCCGCGCGCCGCGCGGCCCGCGGGTGCCGGAGTGACGACGCGCCGGGCGCGGGTCGACGAGCTTGCGGAAGTCCGCGTCGGAGATCGGCACCCCGCTCGGCTCGACGGCACCGACGTCGGAGAGGACCTCGTGGTCGAGCTCGGTCCTCACCGGGCGCGCCTCGAGACCAGCCTCCGCGGCCATGCGCGTGACCTCCTTGCGCTGGTGCGGGAGGACGAGCGTCACGACGCTGCCCTTCTCGCCCGCGCGGGCGGTACGACCGGCGCGGTGGAGGTAGTCCTTGTGGTCACCCGGGGGGTCCACCTGCATGACGAGCGAGACGTCGTCGACGTGGATGCCGCGGGCGGCGACGTCAGTGGCGACGAGGACCGGCAGCGAGCCGGTGCGGAAGGCACCGATCGTCTTGTTGCGCTGCGACTGGCTGAGGCCACCGTGCAGCGGGGCCGCGGCGACGCCGGCCTCCCGCAGCTCGCCGGCGATCCGCTCGCAGCCGAGCTTGGTCCGCGCGAAGACGACGGTACGACCGGGACGCGAGGCGATCCGCGCGGTGATCTGCTTCTTGATGTTGGGCTCGATGAGCATGAGGTGGTGCTCCATCGTCGAGACGCTCGCGGAGGCCTCGTCGGTGCTGTGCGTCACCGGGTCGCTCATGTACGCCGCGACGAGGTCGCCGACGCCGCGGTCGAGCGTCGCGGAGAAGAGCAACCGCTGGCCACCGGGACGGCAGTCGTCGAGGATCCGCGTGACCGAGGGCAGGAAGCCCATGTCGGCCATGTGGTCGGCCTCGTCGAGGACGGCCACCTCGACCTCGTCGAGCGTCAGCGCGCCGCGGTCGAGCAGGTCGACGAGGCGACCCGGGGTCGCGACGAGCACGTCGACGCCCTTGTCGAGCGCCGCGGTCTGGCCGGTGTAGGACAGGCCGCCGGCGACGAGCTTGATCCGCAGGCCGCTGACGTGGACGAGCGGCTCGAGGGAGTCGCTCACCTGCATGGCCAGCTCACGGGTCGGGACGAGGACGAGACCGCGGGGCTTGCGGCTGCGGGCGCGGCCGCCGGCCAGACGGGCGAGCATCGGCAGGCCGAAGGCCAGCGTCTTGCCGGAGCCGGTCTGGCCGCGGCCGAGCACGTCCTTGCCCGCGAGGGCGTCCGGGATCGCGGCGGCCTGGATGGCGAAGGGGGTGGTGATGGCGTCGCGCGCGAGTCGCTCCACGAGCACCTCGGGCACGCCGAGCGCGGCGAAGCCGTTGTCCTCGGCCACGTCGACGGGTCCGCTCAGCGAGGTGCGGGCGGAGGAGGTCCAGGTGTCGGCCTCCTGGCGCAGGGCCTCGGGGTCCTCGGTGCGCTCGAAGCGGTCCGCTCGGTCGGGACGCTCGAAGCGGGGGGCGGCGCCGCGGCGGTTCTGCTCGCGCTCGAAGCGGGGTGCGGGACCGCGCCGACGGTCGTCGTTGTCGCGGTGGCCGCGCGACGGGCGGCCACCCGTCTGCTCGCGGTCGAAACGCGGGGCGGGGCCGCGCCGGCGGTCCTCGCGGCGCTCGAAGCCGCGGTCGTCCCGGTCGTCGCGGCGCTGGAAACCGCCACCACGACGGTCGTCCCGGTCGTCACGGCGCTGGAAACGGCCGCGGTCCTCGCGACGCTCCCACGTCCGCTGGCCGCGGTCCTCGGTGCCGTCGCGGCGCACGCGCTTGGGCCGGTCGCCGGAGGAGGACTCGTCGCGGTCGCGCCAGCGCTCCTTGGCGCGGGGCGCGTCGGTCGGCGCCTGGCCGCGGTGGTGGGGCTTCTTGGGTCCCTTGACGGGAGCGTTCTTCTTCGCCGAGCTCTTCTGCGAGGTGGTCCAGCGGGGCTTCTTCTTCGGGGGCACGTCGGTGCTCTCAATCTCTTGGTGAATGGGCAAACCCGCACACGTGGGGCGCGGGCGACACCAGAGTCGAAAGCGATCGTGCGAGTTCCTAGGAGCGGCGACGACGCGGTCGCCGAATCACCAATGGTACCGCTATTGCTGCGAGGCCGACACCGACGAGGTCGGCGAGGACGTCCCACGGGTCACCGGAGCGGTGCGCGAGGACCGCGTGCTGCATGACCTCGCTCACAGGTGCGTGCACGGCGCACAGCAGGGCTGCGGCGGGCCACCGTCTGCGGCGGGCCAGACCGGCGACGAGCACGGGCAGGCCGAAGACGAAGGCGTGGACCACCTTGTCCCCGTGGGGAACCGGCGACGGCGGCCCCGGCACCTGCGGCGCGTAGAGGACCACGAGCTGGAGGAGGACGACGAGCGCGAACGCCACCCGGAGGAGCCGACGGCGGGTCTGCGGTACGGGCACCGGGCCAGCACAGCACACCACCCCGAAGCACCCGCGCCCAGGTCGGCCTACAGTTGATGTCATGAGCAAGATCACCGACCTCGATCTCGAGACCTTCCGCTCCACCGTCACCGGCGACGGCACGGTCGTCGTGGACTTCTGGGCGTCGTGGTGCGGCCCGTGCCGTCAGTTCGCCCCGGTCTTCGAGGCCGCCGCGGACGACCGCGAGGACATCACCTTCGCCAAGGTCGACATCGACGACAACCCGGAGCTGGCCTCCCTCGCCAATGTCTCGTCGGTCCCGACCCTGATGGCCTTCCGCGACGGCATCCTGCTGCACCAGAGCGCCGGCGCCCTGCCCAAGGCCCAGTTCGAGCAGCTGCTCGACGCCGTCCAGGACGTCGACATGGACGAGGTCAAGGCCCAGGTCGCGGCCCGTGAGGGCTCCGCGGGCTGACGCTCCCCACCGCGTCGACCCGTCCTCCGCGAGGAGCACTGGCGCGTCGGCGCGACCTGTGGTGAGGTGGAGAGACCAACCACGACCAGGAGGACTCCATGGGTATCGACGACAAGATCGAGAACACCAAGGACCAGCTCGCGGGCAAGGCCAAGGGCGCCGCTGGCGACGCCACCGACGACGAGGACCTGCAGGCCGAGGGCCAGGCCCAGGAGACCAAGGGCGACCTCAAGGCCGCCGGCGAGAAGGTCAAGGACGCCTTCAAGTGAGGCGCTGAACCCCACGCACATGACGAGGGGCGGGACCGCGATGGTCCCGCCCTTCGTCGTGCGTGCTGCGTGACGTGGCCCAGGTGGTGGAGGTGGCGGGAATCGAACCCGCGTCCACTGGCAGACAATCAGGACTTCTCCGGGTGCAGTGCGCTATGGATTTTCTCGGCCCCGGGGCTCGCGCGCACACGTTCCCCGACAGGCCCAGTCACGTAAGAGTCCCGCAGTACCCCGTGACATGGCACTGCAGCAAGATCTCTAGCTGACGCTGGGATCTAGGCCGAGATCAAGCCTAGGCCAACGGACTTCGGGCTCGCTCAGGCGGCGAGGGCGAAGTCGGTGCGCTTGGAGTTGGCACCTATGGGTTTTGCACGGGGCGTTGACGAGATGACCGTGCATCCTCGACCCGCTTCTCCTGAAGGACCGGCCAATGTCGAAACCGATCACCCCCATGGGAGGGACACGTCACGCTGTTCAGTTGTGCTCTCTCAGTATCCCCTCAACGACGCGAGAGGCCAAACGCATTCCCGTCAGTCGCGTCCGCGACCGAAGACGGCCCGGTCGGTCTCCCGCCGGTCCTGCCGCTCGCGCAGCGCGTGCCGCTTGTCGTAGGCCTTCTTGCCGGTGGCGGTCGCGATCTCGACCTTGACCCGGCCGTTCTTGAAGTACAGGGACAGTGGGACGATCGTGCGCCCGCTCCCCTGCACCTTCGCGGCGATCTTGTCGAGCTCGGCGCGGTGGAGCAGCAGCTTGCGCCGGCGGCGCGGGGTGTGGTTGGTCCAGGTGCCCTGCACGTACTCCGGGATGTGCACGCCCTCGAGGTAGAGCTCGTCCCCGTAGAAGATGGCGTACCCGTCGACCAGGCTGGCGCGGCCCATGCGCAGCGCCTTGACCTCCGTGCCCATGAGCGCGAGGCCGGCCTCGTACGTGTCCTCGATGAGGTAGTCGTGGCGGGCCTTGCGGTTGCGCGCGACGACGAGCTCGCCCTGGGCGGTCTTCTTGGCCATGGTGGTCCCCCCTTCGCAGGTCCGGTTGGTGACGGGCCACCGTACCCCGTCGGGCGCGCGGAGTCCCGTCAGTTGTGCCGAAGGGAGGTCAGAGCCAGCCGCGCGGGTCGACGGGCGTGCCGTTGGCGCGGGTCTCGAAGTGCAGGTGGCACCCGGTCGACGTCCCGGTGGTCCCGACGTAGCCGATGACCTGGCCGCGGCTGACGTGGCCGCTGCGCACCGCGAAGGACTGCAGGTGGTTGTACGTCGTGGCGAGCGAGGAACCCCGCTTGATGCCGTGGTCGATGACGATCTGGTTGCCGTAGCCGCCGGTCGCGCCGGGTGGGTTCGCGGCGATGATCGTGCCGTCGGTCGCGGCGAAGACCGGGGAGCCGCAGGCGCCGGCGTAGTCGCGGCCGGCGTGCAGCCGCCAGGTCTGGTGGATCGGGTGGAAGCGCAGCCCGAACTCCGAGCTGGCGGGAGCACTGCTCGGCGCCTGCAGCACGCCGCTGCTCGTCGGGGCCGGCGGGTTGGGGTCGGCCGGCGCGGCGGCCGCGCTCGGGGTCGAGGCCGCGGCCCGACGGCGAGCCTCTGCCTCGCGGGCGGCCTGGGCCTCGCGGGCCCGGCGGATCTCGGCCTCGCGGATGCGCGCCTTGCGGGCCCGCTCCTCGAGGATCTTGGTCAGCTTGTCCGACTGCGCCTGGAGGCTGTCGACCTGGCGCTTGTCCTTGGCCTTCTCCCGGCGCAACGTCGCGGCCTGGCTCGTCTGGTCGCTCTCGAGGCCCTCGAGCTTGCGCTGCGTGGAGTCGGCCTTGTCGCTGGCGACCTTCGCCGTGGAGAGCTTGCTCTCCTTGTCGGTCTTGGCGTCCTTGGTCTTCTGCCGCAGCGCCTGCAGCCGGTCCCCGGTCGAGACGAGGTTGGCGCGGGAGGTGCTCAGCTCCTGCAGCGCCGAGCTCTGGGAGTCACCGACGGACTCGGCCATGATCATCTTGTCGACGAAGGTCCCGGGGTCCTCGTTGCCGACGGCGACGGACATCGTCCCGATGCCCTGCTGCTGGTAGACCTGCCCGGCGAAGCCGGCCACCGCGCGCCGCGAGGTGGTGATCTTGGAGCTGGTCGACTTCAGCTGCTTCTCGGCCTTGCGCTCGTTGGCCCGGGCGAGCTCGTACGCGGCGACGGCGTCGTCGTACTCCCCCTTCGCCGTCGTCTCGGCCCGCTCGGCGGCGGCCGCGGCGCTGCGCGCCCCGGGCAGCTTGTTGCGGGTGGCCTTGAGCTTCTCGTACGCGCTGACGAGCTCCTTGGACGACTCGTGGAGGTCACCGCGGGCGTCGGAGAGCTGGCTGTCGACCCGGTTCTTCTTCTCCTGCGGGTCCGGGTCGGCCGCGTGGGCGTAGCCGACGACGCCGCCGAGCAGGCAGACCGAGAGCGCGGCGCCGGTGAGGGCACGGGCGCGCGCGGAGACCTGGGGACGTGAGGGGCGGGACATCGAGGTCAACGGTAACGACGAACCCGACCGGTGCACAGCACCCTCGCGCCCTCGGCGCGCCCCGTCACACCCGCAGGTAGCGCCACAGGGTCACCGTCGACGTCCCCACGGCCAGCACGACCACCCCGACGAGCATGAAGGGGGCGATGAGCCAGACATCGCTCGCGGAGATGAAGGCGGTACCGGCGTTCTCCTGCAACAGGTATCGGTCGAAGAGCGCCCACGCCGACAACCAGAGCAGGCCCACCGCCATCACCGCCCCGATGAGGCCGGACGCGACGGTCTCGATGATGAAGGGGGTACGGATCGTCCGGTTGGACGCACCGACGAGCTTCATGATGGCGATCTCACGACGGCGGGTGAAGGCCGCCTGCCGGATCGTCGTCGCCATGAGGAGCACGGCCGAGATGAGGGTGAGCGCCGCCAGACCGACCATCACGACGGTCATGATGTTGATCGCCCGGAAGAGCGGGGCGAAGACCTCGCGCAGGTTGGGCACGCTCGCCACGCCGGGCGCCCCCTCGAAGGCGGAGGCGACCGTCTCGTACTCCTCCGGGTCGGAGAGCTGGACGCGGTAGCTCGGCGGGATGTCGCCGACGCGGATGTGCCCGGCGAGCGGGGAGTTCTTGTAGTCCTGCTTGAAGCGCTTGTACGCCTCCTCCTCGGACTCGTAGTAGACGTCCTTGACGAGGGGCTTCATCTCCTCCAGCTGCGCGTCCACCGAGTCCTTCTGGTCCTGGGTGGCCGCCCCGGTCGAGCAGTTGGGCTGCGCGGAGGTCTCGGTGCACATGTAGATCGAGACCTGGACGCGGTCGTACCAGTAGCCCTTCATCTGGTCGACCTGCCGCTGGGCGAGCAGGCCCACGCCGAGCAGGTACAGCGAGATCATCGTCACGAGGATCACCGAGACGGCGATCGACTTGTTGCGCCGCAGGCCCTCCCAGGCATCGGCGAGTACCGAGGTCGGCCTCATCGCAGCAGGTCCTCCGCGTCGTCGTCCCAGTCGTCGAGGGCGTGCACCTCACCCAGGGGGCGGTCCGCCGGGTCCTCGCGGGGCTCCACGCCCCCTTCGTGCTCGGCGGCGCGGTCCTCGCGGTCACGCGAGTCCACGATGCGCGGCACGTAGCTCCCGCCCTCCTCGTCGCGGACGATCACGCCGCCCTCGAGCTCGACGACCCGCTTGCGCATCTCGTCGACGATGACGTTGTCGTGGGTGGCCATGACGATCGTCGTGCCGGAGTCGTGGATGCGGCGCAGCAGGCCCACGATGTCGAGGCTGGTCGCGGGGTCGAGGTTGCCTGTGGGCTCGTCCGCCAGGAGCACCGGCGGCTTGTTGACGACCGCGCGGGCGATGGCCACCCGCTGCTGCTCACCACCGGAGAGCTCGTGGGGCATGCGCTTCTCCATGCCCGCGAGGCCGACGAGCTCGAGGGTCTCGGGCACGAGCGCCCGGATCGCGCGGCGCGGGCGGCCGATGACCTGCAGGGCGTACGCCACGTTGTGCTCCACGGTCTTGTTCGGCAGCAGCCGGAAGTCCTGGAAGATCGTCCCCACCTGACGCCGCAGCTGCGGCACCTTGCGCTGCGGCAGCTTGCGCAGGTCGTGGCCCCCGACGAGCAGCCGCCCGGAGGTGACGATCTCCTCACGGATCGTCAGCCGCACGAGGGTCGACTTGCCCGAGCCCGAGGCGCCGACGATGAAGACGAACTCCCCGCGGTCGATGTTCAGGTCGATCCCGTCGAGCGCGGGATGGCTCTGGTTGGGGTATCTCTTGGTGACGTTCTCGAAGCGGATCATCAGCTGCAGCAGGCCTCAGGGACGAAGGGGACACGGCCGCCTGCAGGATAAGCCGCACGGGTGGACGGTCCGTGACAATCTCGTGACCTCGGCGCGTTAGGTCCGAGGTCGCGGTCGGCTCAGGCCTCGGCCTTGGCCTGCTCGATGCGCCAGCGGATGCCGGCCTCGATGAAGGAGTCGATCTCACCGTCGAAGACGGCGCTCGGGTTGCCGGTCTCCTGCTCGGTGCGCAGGTCCTTGACCATCTGGTACGGGTTGAGCACGTAGGAGCGCATCTGGTCGCCCCAGGTGGCCTTGACGTCGCCGGCGAGCTCCTTGCGCTCGGCGGCCTCCTCGGCCCGCTTGGCCAGGAGCAGGCGCGACTGCATGACGCGCAGCGCGGCGGCACGGTTCTGGATCTGCGACTTCTCGTTCTGCATCGACACGACGATCCCCGTCGGGATGTGCGTCATGCGCACCGCGGAGTCGGTGGTGTTGACCGACTGGCCGCCCGGGCCGGAGGAGCGGAAGACGTCGATCTTGAGCTCGTTCTCCGGGATCTCGATGGAGTCGGTGCCCTCGATGAGCGGGATGACCTCGACCGCGGCGAAGGAGGTCTGGCGACGACCCTGGTTGTCGAAGGGCGAGATGCGCACGAGGCGGTGGGTCCCCCCTTCGACCGAGAGGTTGCCGTAGGCGTAGGGGACGTTGACCTCGAAGGTCGCCGACTTCAGGCCCGCCTCCTCGGCGTAGGAGGTGTCCATGACCTTCGTCGGGTAGCCGTGGCGCTCGGCCCAGCGCAGGTACATGCGCATGAGCATCTCGGCGAAGTCGGCGGCGTCGACGCCACCGGCGCCGGCGCGGATCGTCACGACCGCCGCGCGCTCGTCGTACTCACCGGAGAGCAGGGTGCGAACCTCGAGCTGGCCGACGGCCTTGCGGATCTTGGCCAGCTCGGCCTCGGCCTCGGTGAGCGTGTCCGCGTCGCGCTCCTCCGTCCCGAGCTCCACGAGCGCCTCGAGGTCGTCGATCCGCGCGTCCATGCTCTGGATCCGCTCGAGCTCGGAGTTGGCGCGGGAGAGGGCGGAGGTCACGCCCTGCGCCTTGTCGGGGTCGTCCCACAGGTCGGGGGCCGCGGCCTGCTGCTCGAGCTCGGCGATCTGCGCCTCGAGGGCGGGCACGTCGGTCACATCGCGCACCGACCCCATGGTCGTGCGCAGGTGCTTGATCTCGGTCTCGAAGTCGACAGCCACAGCAGGTCACCTTACGGCAGGCGCGCCGACGCGTCGGGCGTGCTCGAGATGAACTGGTCGACCCAGCGCACCTTGGGGTCGCGGTCGATGAGCATCGACTTGACGAGCAGGGTGAAGGGGATGGCGAGCAGCGCGCCGAGCGCGCCGAAGACGTACGCCCAGAAGACGAGCGACAGGAAGGCCGTCGAGGCGTTGATGCCGACGGCGTCGCCGGTGAACTTCGGCTGCAGGATCGTCTGGACGACGAAGTTGACGACCGAGTAGACGACGATCACCCACACCATCGTCGAGACCCCGCCCGACAGCAGCCCGATGAGGGCCGGCGGGACGAGGCCGAGCACGAAGCCGATGTTGGGGATGTAGTTGGTGACGAAGGCCAGCAGGGCGAAGGTCATCGCCAGCGGGACGCCGAGCCAGGCCAGGGCGAGGTAGTCGATGACCGCGACGATGATGCCGAAGACCGTGGAGACGATCCAGTACCGGCGCACGCGGTAGCCGAAGTCGACGAGGGCGTCGGCGACGTCCGGTTTTTGCCGGTGGATCGCGTCGAGCCGCCGGCCGAAGCCGCCGGCGTCCATGACGAGGAAGATCATCACCGTCAGCAGGAAGAGCATCGTCGTCGTCAGGCCGGTCACGGTGTTGGCGAGGGAGCTGGCGACGCCCGCGAGGTTGCGCAGGTCGAAGTTGTTGATCGCGTCGTTGATCTCCTCCGTCTCGACCCCGCGCTCGGCGAGCAGCTGCTGGATGTCGGTGACGAACCCGGTGAAGGTGCTCGTGTACGCCGGCTTGGTCAGCTCGTTGGCGAAGCGGGTCGCGGCGATGGCGATC
Organism: Janibacter terrae NBRC 107853; assembly: GCF_001591405.1. Lineage (GTDB taxonomy): Bacteria > Actinomycetota > Actinomycetes > Actinomycetales > Dermatophilaceae > Janibacter > Janibacter terrae. Next base: position 444,425 of record NZ_BCUV01000002.1, on the reverse strand, counting down.
GAGGCGCCGAGCGCGGCGAGGATCCCGTAGAGGATGACGATGAGCAGCAGCCCGGCGACGGCGCTCGGCAGGATCCGCCGCATGCCCTTGTACACGGGGTAGACGGCGATGATCAGCGTGACGGCGAGGAAGGTGGGCGCGACGATCCCGGCGACCTGCTTGAGGCCGGCGATGGCGATGATCCCGGCGGCCAGCCCGAGCAGCAGGGTGAGCGTCGGCGGCAGCGAGATCCGGTGGACCGGCCGCACCTCCTCGTGGGCGTGGTCGCGCTCGGCGTCGTGCAGCTCGGCGGCGGGGACGGTCGGGGCCTCGGGGCGCTCGTCGGGGTCGAGGACCGTGCCCTGGGTCGTCTGGACCACCTCGGGCTCGTGCTCATCGGGAGCGGTGTCCGGCGCGGCGTCGGGCGCGGCGTCGGGTGCGGTGTCGGACGTGGTCTCGGCCACCTCGGCCGGGGGCGCGTCCTCCCCCTTCGTCCCGGTCGTGCCGTCCCGCTGCTCGTCCGCCACGTGCATCCCTCCTGCAGGTGCGGGCACGGTCGTGCACCGCTGCCGTCATCGTGTCACCTCGGACCGACGGGCGAGCCGCAACGCGGCTCAGGGTTGGCCGGTGACGACGCCGGCACGGGCCCGCGACTCGACGGTCACCGTCACCGAGCCACCCATCGACTCGAGCAGGCCGCCGATGAGGGGCAGGTCCGCCTGTCCGGTCAGGCGGACGACGGCCGTCTGACCGTCGGGGCTGCCCGTGCCGTCCGCGACGCCCCAGCTCTCGAGGCCGTGCGGCAGCGCACGCGACGCGAGGTGCTCGGAGGCCGCAGCGCGGACCGAGTCGTCGGTGACGGGCAGGGCGGTGCCGAGCCCGCCCTCGTAGATCTGCTCGGCGCTCTCGTCGGTCGCCTCGAGCGCCGCGGAGTCCGCGGCGTCGAGCAGTCGCATCCGGGAGATGTGGACCGAGGTCACGGCGATGCCGCCGATGATCAGCGTCATCGCGATGACGGTCAGGCCGAGGACGAGGACGCTGAGCTGGCCACGATCGTCACGGGTGCGCGCGCAGAGGGGGCGAAGGGAGGTCATCGCGCCTCGTACTCGGGCACGGGCGAGACCTGCGTGGCCGAGACCGGGATGTCCAGCGGCACGACGTCGCGGAGGAACCCCGGGACGAGCGGCATGGGCACCGAGGTCACCGCCCGGGTGGTCACCGACTCTCCGGGCGACAGGCAGGGCGAAGCGGTGCACTCGAGCGTGAGGCGGCTGCCCTCCCCGAAGCCCTGGTCCTCGAAGGCGATGTCCGCCGCGGCCTGCGAGCGCGCCTGCGCCGACGACTCGTCGCTCGCGGTGACGAAGGCGCGACCTGCCTCTCGGGCGGCCTGGGTGACGGCGTAGGACCCGGCCTGGAGGCGGGCGAGGCACAGGACGAGGTAGATGAGGGGGACGAGGAGCAGGATCGCCAGCCAGACGAACTCGATGACGGCGGTCCCCCCGTCGTCGGCCAGCCGTGCGCGCGCCCTCACTGCTCCTCCAGGAAGGCGCGGCCACGGACGTCGAGCGCGTCCCCCGGGCCGACCGGACCGATCACCGGCAGCGGTGCCGTCACGTCGACGACGACGACCTGCACCCCTTCGGTCGTCGTGTCGGTCCTCGCCACGACACCGCCGGAGTAGCGCGGCGAGAGGGAGCGGTCGATGAGGTCACGTGCGCGGGCCGCGCCCTGCTCGGGGCTCGAGCCGGCCCTCGCCCCGTAGCGAGCCCCCTCGGAGGCGCAGGAGACGAGGGTGTTGCGCACGTGGAGGGCCAGTCCCAGCTGGAAGACGGCGAGGAAGACGAAGAGCAGGAGGATCGAGGTCAGGGCGAAGTCGACGACCGCGGATCCGCGGTCGTCCCCCAGACGCTCGATCCGCGTCAACCGTGGACCTGGTCGGGCCCGGTGACGCCCTTGAGGGCGTTCTCGAACATCGACTTCAGCTGCTCGCCCGCGATGGCCCAGATGCCGGTGACGAGGGCCGCGGTCATCAGGGTGATGAGCACCCAGCCGGGCACGTCGCCCGTCTCGTCCTCGAGGCGGGCCATGGCCCGGTGGACGCTGTCGGTGAGGCGCACGTGCGCCTTGATGAGCTGGTCGGTCATGTCATCTCTCCTTGGTGGCGGTGCTGTCAGGTCACATCTGGAACTGGAAGAAGCCGAGGCCGGGGAACAACGCGAAGAGGACCGTGATGGGCAGCACGCCGAAGACGACGGGGACCATCATCGCGATCTCCTTCTTGCCGCCGGCCTCCATGATCAGCCGGCGCCCCTCCTCGCGGACGTCCTGTGCCTGCGCCCTCAGGACGTCGGCGAGGGGCGTGCCGCGCTCGACAGCGACGACGATGCCGTCGACGAACCGGGCGAGGGAGGTCAGTCCGGTGCGGTCGGCCAGGCCCTCCAGGGCGGACGGGAGGCTGGCGCCCGCGCGGGCATCGGCGAGGCAGCGTCCGAGCTCGTCGGACAGCTCACCGTCGGACAGGCGCACGACCCGCTCGAGGGCCCCTGCGGCGCCCTCCCCCGCGCCGACTGCGAGTGCGAGCAGCTCTGCGACGGTGGGGAACTCGGCGAGCATGCGCGCCTCGCGACGCTCTGCCTCGCGGGTGAGCAGGGTGTCACGGACGACGACGCCGATGGCGAACCCGAGCACGATGAGCACGAGCAGGAAGAACGGCGAGCGGCCCTGCCCCGTCACGTAGAAGACCCCGAGGGCGCCACCGATGACGGCACCGCCGAAACCGTGCAGGACCTGCTCGGCCCGGAACCGGTCCGTGTCGGGCGCGCGACCGGCCCGCAGCAGACGCCGGCGGACCGAGGAGGTGCCGCCGAGCACCGACTCGACCCGCCGGGCCAGGTCGGTGATGACCGGACGCAGCACGGTCGGGATCACAGCGAGCAGGGCGACCTCGTCGTCGGCGAGCAGGCGCGAGGGCCTCGGGGTGTCGCGCAGGTACGGGGCCAACCGGTCGTCGAGCGTGGCCCGCCGGTGGCGCGGCAAGCCCTGGTGGACCAGGACGGCACCGAGGGCCAGGAGCATCCCCAGGAGGGCGCCGCTGCGCCCCAGGCCGATGGAGTGCAGGACGTCCGTCATCGCAGCACCCGCTCCTCGTCCGGGAGCCGGCCGATGCGCACCATGACGCGATAGGCGATGACGGTCGCGGCGGCGCCGACCGCCAGGACGAGGACACCGGTCGAGGTGTTGTACGCCTGCACCGACTCGGGTCGGGTCGACAGGAGCGCCAGCACGATCCACGGCGCGGCCACGGCCAGCCGGGCCGCGTTGACCGTCCACGACTGGCGCGTCTCCAGCTCGCTGCGGGTGCGGGCGTCCTCGCGCAGGAAGGTCGAGAGGGTGCGCAGCAGGGACCCGAGGTCGGAGCCGCCGACCTCGCGGGCGATGCGCAGCGACTCGACGAGGCGGTCGCCGACGGGGTCGGCGAGCCGGTCCTTGAGCCGGTCGAGGCAGTCGTTGAAGCGGCCGGTCGTGCGGTAGTCGCTCGCGAAGTCGGCGAAGGCCGGGCGCAGCTCCTCGGGGCCGCGCAGCGCGAGCTGGGAGAGCGCCTCGGGCAGCGCCATGCCGGCGCGCACCGCGGAGGTGATGTTGTCGACCGCGTCCGGCCACAGGTCCCTCAGGTGGGCCCGGCGTGCACGCGCCCGCATGCGCACGACGAGCACGGGCACGCCGCCGGCCATCACCGCGAAGCACAACGCGATGGCCGGGACCGCGGTGAGCGCGGTGACGGCGACGAAGATGAGGAGGAAGGCGATGACGCACGCCGCGACGAGGCCCGTGGGACCGATCCCGCGGTAGCCGGCCTGGGCGAGGTCGTCGGAGAGGCGTCGGATGACCCGGTGCTCGCGCGGAGCGCGGACCCGCGTCTCGTCGCTCGGCCACCAGGACCACCAGATGAGGAACAGCCCGAGGCCGAGGACTGCGCCGATGAGGACACCTGTCATCCGCGATCCCCTCCGAGCAGGGCGGTGACGTCGTAGCCGGCCCGCTGGAAGCGGTCGCGGTGGGGCGGGTAGCCCTCTGCGCGCACGAGCCGGCCGTCACGGGTGGTGAAGATGTCGCTGATCTCGACGACGTCGTTCTCGATCCGCCCCGGCAGCGCCACGATCTCGCGGACCCGTCGGACGCCGTCGACCTCGAGGGCCGTGTGCACGACGATGTCGATCGAGCCGGCGACCGTGGGGACGACGAACCGTGACCCGACGTTCTCCCCCGCCAGCAGCGGCAGAGTGCACATCTTGGTGACCGCCTCGCGGGCGGAGTTGGCGTGCAGGGTGCACATGCCGGGGAGCCCGGAGTTGAGCGCGATGAGCAGGTCGAGGCTCTCGGCCTGGCGGACCTCGCCGACGATGATCCGCGAGGGGCGCATGCGCAGCGCCTCCTTGACCAGGCGCCGCAGGGGTACCTCGCCGGTGCCCTCGAGGCTGGGCTGGCGACACTGCATCGAGACGACGTCGCGCATCGGGATCTTCAGCTCGAAGACCTCTTCGCAGGTCACCACCCGCTCGCGCGGCGGGATCGCCGCGGACAGGCAGTTGAGGAGGGTGGTCTTGCCGGCCTGGGTGCCCCCGGCGACGAGGATGTTCAGCCCGGACGCCACCGCGGCCTGGAGGAAGACCGAGGCCTCCCGGGTGAGCGTGCCGAGGCGCACGAGGTCGTCGAGGTGGTCGGCCTTCACGACGAACTTGCGGATGTTGACCACCCAGTGCTCCCGGGTGATGTCCGGGATGACGACGTGCAACCGGCTGCCGTCGGGCAGCGTCGCGTCGACGAAGGGAGAGGACAGGTCGACCCGCCGTCCCGAGGACTTGAGCATCTTCTCGACGAGGTCACGGACCTCGTCGGCGGTGAGGACGGTGCTCGTCAGCTCGGAGACGCCGTTGCGGGCGACGAAGACCTGGCTCGGGCTGTTGATCCAGATCTCCTCGACGAGCGGGTCGTCGAAGTAGCGCTGCAGCGGGCCGAAGCCGGCGACGGTGTCCATGACGGACTTGACCGCGGCCTCGAAGTTGCCGAGCAGGGGCAGCCCGCCGTGGGTGCTGCGCTCGTCGTAGTCGGTGACCGCGGCGCGCACGAGGTCGGCGACCTCGCCGGTCTCGCGCACCGGGTCCAGGCCGGAGCGCCGGATGAGCTCGCGGACCTCACCCTCGACCGTCTTGACGGCGTCCATGCGGACCCCCCTTCGTGCTCGTGATCTGACCGACGACACTCCCCGATCCGTCGATGTCAGACGCTAGCGACTTCCCGGGCGCTCGCATCTCGAGAATCCACAGACTGTGGGCGGAGCCGCTCGTGAACAGTGTTCACACGTGGTCGCTTCGCGTGCCATGATCGGGCGTCCCCGAACCGAGAGGCCCCACCGTGTCCCACCCCCGATCCACCGGCCGCGAGCTCGCCCAGATCGCCGTCTTCGCCGGCATCATCGCCGTGCTCGGCCTCGTCCCGGCGATCGCCCCCTTCGGCAACGCGGTGCCCATCACCGCACAGTCGCTCGGCATCATGCTCTGCGGCGCGATCCTCGGCGCCCGGCGGGGCGCCCTCGCGGTCCTCGTCTTCCTCGCGCTCGTCGCCCTGGGCCTCCCCCTGCTCGCCGGCGGGCGCGGCGGCCTCGGCGTCTTCGCCGGCCCGAGCGTGGGCTACCTCATCGGCTACCCGATCGCCGCGTACCTCGTCGGTGTCATGACGGAGGCGGCCGGCCGCCCCTACCGCCTGGTGCCCGGCATCGGCATCAACATCCTGGGCGGCGTCCTCGCGCTCAACGTCCTGGGCATCATCGGGATGATCCTGCGCGCCGACCTCAGCCCCGTCGCAGCCCTCGTGGCCGCAGCCCCCTTCGTCCCCGGTGACCTCGTCAAGGCCGTCATCTGCGCCGTCGTCGCGCGGGGGGTGCACGCCGCCTACCCCGGTCTCATCCGCACGCGCACGCGGGAGCGTGAGGATGCCCTCGTCTGAGATCGTCCACGTGCTGGCGGCCGAGGACCCCGTGGCCGCCTTCGGGGAGGCCGCGCGAGCCGGCCGGCCCATCGCCCTCGCCACCTCCGGCACCTCCGGGCACGCACGCACGATCGTGCGCACGACCGGCTCGTGGGTCGGGTCCTTCCCGGCCGTCAGCGCGCTGACCGGCACCACCGCGGGGAGCCGGGTGCACGCCCCCGGACCGATCACCTCGTCGATGAACCTCTTCGCCGCCGTCCACGCCGGCTGGGCCCGCGCGACGATGGTCGACGAGCTCGCCGACGCGACGCACGCCCACCTCACCCCCAGCGCGCTCCGGCGGGTCCTCGCGACCCGCCCGCAGGAGCTCGCCGGCACGCACGTCGTCGTCGCCGGCGACCGGGTCGACGCGGCGACCCGGGAGCAGGTCCTCGCCGCGGGCGGCGGCCTGAGCCACTACTACGGTGCGGCCGAGCTCTCCCTCGTCGCCTGGGGCGAGCACGCGGACGCGCTGCGTCCCTTCCCCGGCGTCGAGGTCCGCGCGCGCGACGGCGAGCTGTGGGTCCGCTCCCCCTACGTCAGCCGCGGGTACCTCGAGCCGGGGCACGAGCTGCGCACCCGGCCGGGCGGCTGGGTCAGCGTCGGAGACCGCGGCGAGGTCGGCGGCGGCGTCGTGCGGGTCCACGGGCGCGAAGGGGGCATCACCACCGCCGGCGCGACTGTCACCGTCGCCGACGTCGAGCGGGTCCTACGACCCCACGCCGAGGGCGAGGTCGTCGTCGTCGGCCTCCCCCACACCGAGCTCGGCGAGGTCGTCGCCTGCGCGGTCACCGTCGCCTCCGACGCCGACCGGCTGCGCCGCGTCGCCCGCGCCGAGCTGACGACGCCCCAGCGCCCGCGACGCTGGGTCCACCTCGAGACGCTGCCGGTCACGCCCAACGACAAGGTCGACCGCGGCGCGGTGCGCGCGAGGCTCGTGGCGGCCGGGTCATGACCACGACCCCCGTGATCGTCGCGGCCGCCCGCACCGCCATCGGGACAGCCGGCCGCTCCCTGTCCACGGTCACCGCCGAGCGGCTCGCCGGACCGGTGCTCGCCGAGGTGACCCGTCGCGCCGGGCTCGACCCCGCCGAGGTCGGCGACGTCGTGCTCGGCAACTGCATGGGTCCCGGTGGCGACGTCGCCCGGTCTGCGGCCCTGCGCGCCGGGCTGCCCGAGCACGTGCCCGCCCTCACCGTCGACCGGCAGTGCGCGAGCGGGCTCGCGGCCGTCGACGTGGCGGTCCGCATGGTCGCCACGGGCTCCCCCGCCGTCCTGGCGGGCGGGGTGGAGTCCGCGAGCACCGCCCCGTGGCGGCACTGGCCGCCCGTCGAGGGCGCCGACCCCGTGCGGTACGAGCGGGCTCCCTTCGCCCCCGCCGGGTGGGACGACCCCGACATGGGGGTCGCCAACGACCTGCTCGCGCAGGAGGCCGGCGTCTCCCGCGAGCGCCAGGACGAGTACGCCGCGCGCTCGCACGCGCGGGCCGTGGCCGCGCAGGAGGCGGGGGTCTTCGACGACGAGATCGTGGCCGTCGGCAGGGTCGTGCGCGACGACCGACCGCGGGCGACGCTCACGGTCGACAAGCTGGCGCGTCTGCGACCGGCCTTCCGGGACGGCGGGTCGGTGACCGCGGGCAACTCCTGCGGCATCAGCGACGGTGCCGCCGCCGTGGCCGTCGTCGACGCAGCGACCCACGCGCGCCTGGGCGGCCCGGGGCTGCGCGTCCTGGCCACCGCCACCGCCGGCGTGGCGCCCCACCGACCCGGCCGGGGCCTCGTGCCGGCGACGCGGACCGTCCTGCAGCGCGCGGGGACCGGGCTCGACGACCTCGACGCGATCGAGGTCAACGAGGCCTTCGCCGGGCAGGTGCTGGCCTGCTGCGACGAGCTGGGGCTGGACCCCCTTCGCGTGTGTGCCGACGGTGGCGCGCTCGCCCTGGGCCACCCGTGGGGCGCCTCCGGGGCCGTGCTGCTCGTACGGCTCTTCCACCAGCTGGTGCCGCGCCCCGGGTCGCTCGGTCTCGCCACGATCGCCGCCGGCGGCGGGCAGGGAGTGGCGATGGTGGTGCAGGCATGCTGATCGACGTCACCGGCGTGACGCACGGGTTCGACGGCGGCGCACCGGTGCTGCGCGATGTCACCGTGCGTCTCGAGGAGCCCCGGATCGGGGTCATCGGGGCCAACGGGTCCGGCAAGTCGACCTTCGTCCGGATGCTCAACGGCCTCGTCGTCCCCGAGCGCGGCACCGTGACCCTCGACGGTCTCGACACGGCGCGGCAGGGGAAGCAGGTGCGCCGGCGCGTCGGCTTCTGCTTCACCGACCCCGACGCGCAGATCGTCATGCCGACGGTCGCGGAGGACGTCGCCTTCTCCCTGCGCCGCCGCGGGCTGACGAAGGGGGAGATCGCCGCCCGTGTCGAGGGGGCCCTGGCGGCCCACGGCCTCGCCGGTCGCGGTGACCACCCGGCGCACCTCCTCAGCGGCGGGCAGAAGCAGCTGCTCGCCCTCGCCGCCGTGCTCGTCACCGAGCCCGACCTGCTCGTCATGGACGAGCCGACGACGCTGCTCGACATCCGCAACGCGCGCCGGGTCGCCGACGCGGTGCGCGCCCTGCCCCAGCAGGTCGTCCTCGTGACCCACCACCTCGACCTGCTCGCCGACTTCGACCGGGTGCTCGTCTTCGACGACAGCCGGCTCGTGCACGACGGGTCCCCGGCGGACTCGGTCGCGCGCTACCTCGAGCTCATGGACCGCGACCGGTGATCGGGCTCTACCGCGACGGCGGGTCGCTCCTGCACCGGCTGCCGGCCGGTGCGAAGCTCGCCGGGCTGCTGCTCGCCGGGCTGGTCTCCCCCTTCGTCCGCTCGCCGGTGGTGACCGCGGTCGCCCTGGCCGTGGTGCTCGCGGGCTACGCGACCGCGCAGATGCCGGCGGCGGTGCTGCTGCAGATGCTGCGCCCGCTGCTGCTCGTCATGGTGCCGCTCGGGGTCTTCCAGACGGTGGTCGCGGGCTGGGAGCGGGCCTTCGTCATCGTCGGGGTCCTCATCGCGCTCGTGCTGCTCGCCAACCTCGTGACGCTCACGACCCGTACGAGCGACCTCATCGACGTCGTCGTGCGGGTGTGCGGGCCGCTGCGACGGGTCGGCGTCGACCCCGAGCGCGTCGGCCTGATGCTGCAGCTGGCCATCCGCGCCGTGCCGCTCGTCATCGACCTGGGCGGCCGCGTGCGCGAGGCGCAGCACGCGCGCGGCCTCGGGGCGAGCCCACGCGCCTTCGCCGTGCCGCTCGTCGTCGGCGCCCTGAGGCGGGCCGACGCCATGGGCGACGCCCTCGCCGCGCGGGGGCTGGACGACTGAGCCCGGCCGGGCCTGTGGACAACTCCCGCGGTCGATGAGGGCGATCGACCTACCGTGCCCTCATGCAGCTGCGGATGACGATCATCGACGCCGGCGGCGGGGGGACCGAGACGATCGACGTCCTCGCCGAGGAGCACCACACCCTCGGTGACCTGCTCGCCGCGGCCGGGCGCCCGGGCGCGACCGTCCGGGTCGGGCCGCAGCGCCTCACTCCCGACGCGCCCGTCGGGCTCCCACCCCTGCTCGACGGCGCCGCGCTCGTCCTCGACGCCATGCGCCCTGCCCGGGAGCCCACCACGCGAGCAGCCCGGCGGTCCCCCCTTCGCCTCGTCACGCTCAGCGGGCCCGACGCCGGTCGCACCCACGAGCTCACCTCCGGTCGTCACACCATCGGCCGCGGCGACGCCGCGACGCTGCGGGTCGCCGACGACGCGCTCTCCCGCGAGCACCTCGAGCTGGCCGTCGACCGCGACGGGGTGCACCTGCGCGACCTCGGCACGACCAACGGCACCCGCGTGGACGACGCGACCGTCCCCACCGACGGGGTGCGGGTGCGTGCCGGGAGCCAGCTGCGGGCGGGGCACACGACCTTCGCCGTCGAGGCCCACCGGCCGCGGCCGACCCGACCGGTGGCGACCGGCGACGGCACCCTGGGCGTCAACCCGACGCCGCACCTGCCCCGCACCGGCAAGCCCACGACGATCCGGGTCCCCGAGGAGCCCAGGCCGCCGGCACGCCGCCGCATCCCCTGGGTCATGGTGCTGCTGCCGCTGCCCTTCGCGGGGGTGCTGGCCTACTTCTTCGGGCCGCGGATGCTGCTCTTCGGCCTGCTCTCCCCGCTGCTCGTCCTCGGCTCGACGCTCTCCGACCGCACGAGCTCGCGCCGCGAGCACCGGGAGGCCCACGCGTCGTGGGTCCGCGAGCGCGCCCGCGCCGGGGAGCGGCTCACCGCGGCCCTGGCCGACGAGCGGCGCGAACGCCTGCGCGCCGCACCCGACGCCTCGGCCCTCCAGGACGCGGCTCGCGGCGAGTCGGCACGCCTGTGGGAGAGGCGCGCCCAGCACGAGGAGCACCTGTGCCTGCGGCTTGGCCTCGGGGCGCTGCCCGCCCGGCTCGAGGTCGAGCACCGCGCCGGCGTGCGCGAGCACCCGGTGCTCGAGGACGTCCCCCTGACGGTCGACCTGGCGGACATCGCGGTGCTCGGCATCGCGGGTCCACGCGCCTCCCGTGACCGGCTCGCGCGCCATCTGCTCGGGGGGCTCGTGGTCCTGCACTCCCACCACGACGTGCGGGTGGGCGTGGTCGCGGACGAGGACGGGTGGTGGTCCCCCTTCGCCGGCCTGGTGCACCTGCGCGCACACGACGACCTGCCGGGGTCCGCACGGGTCGCGACCGACCCCGAGGCGGGCGCCGCGCTGCTCGCCGGGCTCGCCCGCCTGACCACCGAACGCGCCGCGAGCGGGCCCGAGCGACGCCGCGAGGGCGATCCGCTGCCCGTCGCCCAGGTGGTCGTCGTCGACGGGGCCGGTGCGTGGCGGACCGACCCCGGGCTGCGCACGATCATGAGCGAAGGGGGCCCCCAGCGCGTCCTCGTCATCGCCCTCGCCGACACCCCCGCCGACCTGCCGCACGAGGCCCGCGCGGTCGCCGTCCTCGCCGGCGACGACCTGCGGCTGCTGCTCGCCGGCGAGCAGGCGGCGCGGGGTGTGCTCGACGGCACCGGCGAGCCGTGGGCGCGCCGCATCGCCGCCGCGCTGCTGCCGCTGCGCGACGCGACGCCCGACGCGCAGGGCGCCGGCCTGCCCTGGGCCGCCCGGCTCGTCGACCTGGGCGATCTCGATCCCGACGACGAGGAACAGATCCGCGGCCTCTGGTGCTCTGCTGGCGACGACCTCGAGGTCGTCGTGGGGGCCGCGGGCGAGGGCACCTTCCGCATCGACCTTCGCCGCGACGGGCCGCACGCCCTCGTCGCGGGCACGACCGGGTCGGGCAAGTCCGAGTTCCTCCAGAGCTGGGTCGCGGCGCTCGCGACGCGCCTGTCGCCGCAGGAGATGACCTTCGTCCTCGTCGACTACAAGGGCGGGGCGGCCTTCGCCGAGTGCGCGCGGCTGCCGCACACCGTCGGCATGCTCACCGACCTCGACCCCGCCGCGGCCGAGCGCGCCCTGACCAGCCTCGACGCCGAGCTGACCCGCCGCGAGCACGTCCTCGCCGCGTCGGGGGCCAAGGACATCGACGACCACCGCGGCGACCTGCTGCCCCGGCTGATGATCGTCATCGACGAGTTCCGCATGCTCGCCGAGGAGCAGCCCGACGTCATGGCCCACCTCATGCGCATCGCCGCCGTGGGCCGCTCGCTCGGCGTGCACCTCGTGCTCGCGACCCAGAGACCCGGCGGCATCGTCTCCGCGGACATCAAGGCCAACGTCAACCTGCGCATCGCGCTGCGCGTACGCGACCGTGCCGACAGCGACGACGTCATCGGCTGCCCCGACGCGGCCGAGATCCCCGAGACGGCTCCCGGCCGGGCCCTGGCGAGCACCGGTGGTGGTCCGCCGCGTGCCTTCCAGACGGGCCGGGTCGCCGGGCACGCCGCTGGTGTCGGCGGTGCGCTGCTCGTGCGCCACCCCGGCGAGGCCTGGCCCGCGCCGCCCGTCGTCGACGACCTCGGACCGACCGACCTGCAGCGTCTCGCCCGCACGATGACCCGGGTGGCGCAGTCGCTGGCCATCCCGGCACCCCACCGACCCTGGCTGCCGCCGCTGCCGGAGACCATCGAGGCGGCGCGGCTACCCGACGACGAGGCGACGGGGGCTCCCTTCGGCCTCGTGGACCTGCCGGCGCAGCAGCGCCAGTCGCCGCTGGAGTGGGCCACGACCGACGGGCACTGGATGCTCGTCGGCGGTCCCGGCTCCGGCCGGACCACGGCCCTCGCCTCGCTCGTCACCGCTGCCGCGCACCGGTGGTCGGCGGACCGGCTGCAGGTGCAGGTCGTCGGTGACGGGTCCGCGCGGCTGGCCGGGCTGTCCGCCCTGCCGCACGTCGGGAGCATCGTCGACGGGGAGGAACCGACGGTCGTGGGCCGATTCCTCGAGCGTCTCGAGTCCGACCTCGCGGCGCGACGGGTGGCCCTGCGGGCCAGTGGTCACCCGACCCTCGACGCGTGGTGGGCCACCCACGAGAGCGAAGGGGGTCCGCTGCCCCCGCCGCACCTGCTGCTGGCGATCGACGGCTGGGGTCGGGTGACGCGACCGCGCGGCTCGCTCGACCTCGGCGAGACGGCCGAGTCCCTCGAGACGCTGATGCGCGACGGCGTCGCCCTCGGGCTGCGCGTTGTCGTTGCGGGTGGCCGCGAGCTGCTGTCCGGCCGGGTCTCCTCCCTCGTCGGCACCCGCCTCGTGCTGCACCTGAGCGACCGGGGCGATGCCGCCTTGGCCGGGCTCACCCGCACCGAGGTCTCCGACCGGCTCGTCGCCGGGCGAGCTCGGCTCAAGCCGGGCGGCGACCTCGTGCAGGTGGCGCTGCCGTCACTTGCCCCCTCTGGAGGGGGCGAAGCGACCGTGCCGCCGTGGGTCGTCGAGGAGCTCCCCGGGTCGGTGCCGCCCGACGTGCTGCCCGCAGCGGCGCGGGAGCGGATCCCGCTCGGGCTCGGCGGCTCCGGTCGCGACCCGGTGGTGTGGCGGACGGACGGCGCGCGGCGCTTCCTCGTCTGCGGCCCGCCGCGCAGCGGCCGGTCGACGACGCTGGCACTGCTCGCCCGTCAGGTGGCCGCCTCCGGGGCGCCGCTCGTCGTCGTCGGCTCGGGGGCGATCGCCGACGGGCTCGACTGCCCGGTCCTCGGTGCGGACGACCGGGACGAGCTGATCGCCATGCGCCAGAGGCACCCCGACCTCGCGGTCATCGCCGACGACCTCGACCGGCTCGAGGGCGCCCCCGTCGCCGACGTGCTCAAGGAGATCCTGCGCCGGCTCGACGCCGACCGCGGGCTCGTCATCGGCGCGACGGCCACCCAGACGGCCGTCGGCCAGGTGCGCGGGCTGGTCTCCGACCTCGCGCGCACCCGCACCGGCCTGCTGCTCCAGCCGTCGGCTCGCTCCGACGGCGACGCCCTGGGCCTGCGGGTCCCGCCGCTGCCGCGCGTGGCCGGTCGGGGATACCTCGTCGTCGACGGGCCAGCGGATGAGGTGCAGGTCGCGCTTCCATGGGTCGAGATGCGAGCCACGCACCTCACTCCACAGCGATAACCGAGTCTTCACCGCACGTCTCGTGCACAGCGTCCATCACCGCTGTCTCAGATTCCGAGTTGTCGCCCCTCGACAATGCATAACCGCTCCCCGTGAAGGTGGCGCCCTTCCGCGCGACCTTTCCCTTCGCGAAGGTGATGGTGAAGTTGCCCCTATCTCCGGTCACCTTCGTCCCCTCGTTGCCGACGAACACCCCCTTGAACGGCTTGCCCGAAGGACCATCCACGTGACCGATGACGCAGCCACGATCATTGAGCCCCTTGACGTGGTAGGTCTTGGCAACGTCGGAATGTCCCATGAGCGGGACGATGGGAACCACGACGCCGGACGACGAGACAGCCCGTGGGCTCGAATCCGCCGGGGAAGTTCTCGACCTCGGCGACGTATCAGACGCTTGGCAAGCAGCCAGCACTATGGCGGCTGCAGCGAGCCCTGCCGCACGGGCGCGCCAAGTCACAGCGTCCACACCCTGAATCCATACTGATGAAATGCGCTGACAGGCGTGAATTGGTCGCACAGAACGGTGATCGTCCAGCAGCCATTGCTACCCGAGTGGATACCTGCCGCCGCCGAATTCTGGGACGGTGAATACCACGGCCCCCCACTGTCACCACCTTCGCCTCGGTCGTAGTTCATCGACACGAGATTGTGCGCGGTCTTGCCAGCGTCACGCTCATCGCTGCGAGCCTTCCTGCTAGAGAAGATGCCTCGCGAGGTGCTGCACTTGTTTCCTGAAGTCCGCCCAAACCTGCAGAACGACTTACCCTCATGGAAGTCATTCGTGACCCCGCGAACAGCACGGATCTCACTCACTCCAGCATAGAAACTTGGATAGGGATCGAAAGCGCCCGTACTCGTGTAGGCGATATCACCGTTGGACCCCCAGTGACGCCACATGTACTCGACAGTAGTGAAAGCGGATTGATTCCTATTTTGATACTTAACGCGATCTTGCCGGTAGCCGCAGTGCGCCGCGGTCGCCAATCGTTTGGTGCCGCTGTAATCGCTGCGCAGCACAAATCCAGATGTGCACGACCCCAAGTACCCACCTCCCCGCAACAGCGCGTCCAGCCCCTCTCCAGGCACATCCTTGGACGGCAGGACGGTCACCTGTAGCCCATCAGCAGGATCCGCCAGGTCCACGGACTTCGACGAACTGGCCACCTTGCTCGGCTGATCAGTTCTGATGACGACGGTGGACTCCTTCGGATTGAGTTCCGATGAGAGTCGCTCGATGTCTGGTGCGTCTACTCCCTCGACGATCTCTCGATGCTTCTCGAGCAGCTCACTCTCGGAGTACTGATACCCACCTACGAAATTCACAGCCACCGACGAGGCGCGCTCGGTCGATGCGAAGTCTCCGGCGTCCCCCGTCACGTAGATGGTCGCGGTCGTGGAGGAAAAGCTCGCGGCCACGTATCGGTCAGGTGCGTCCCGCCGCACCTTTTCGACAAGTTCGTTGAAAACCTGCTCGCGCTGCATCTTTGCCACCGCGTTCGCCGCCGAATCCCCAACAGGTTGAGACATCGTGTGCATGTCGAGGATCTCTGCAGGCGAGAACCCTCCGATATCGCCCCGCCACGTTCCGTCGGGCCCCTGTCGGTCCACGCCATCGAAAGCCTCGTCGAGCGCTGCCGCCCTGTCCGCAGGCTGGGCGTCCAGAATTGTGAAGGCCCGGTCAACCTCCGGATCCAGTGCGTTCGTCGCTACATTCGTGACAGGAGCACCCGCGGTGCGCCCCAACGCTGAGCCCCCTCCGGAGGACGTGACTGCAACAGCGAGAGCTAGCGCCACGCCCCCCCCCTAAGTACCTGATGTCGCACGGCTCCCCCTCCGGATCGCGAACCCACGTCACTGTGGGGCACGTCATACCGTGGCGTCAGACAGTCGGCCCGTCAACGCCTGCCCGCGGCAACCGGGCGATCGAGACCCAACCGGGACCAAGACCCACGCAGACTTCTCCAGCCGCGGCGTGCGCGGCGGCTCGGTGCGCCGCTGACCCGTCGCCTCGAAGGCCGCGGCGATCGTCAGCAGGCGGTTGTCTTCCCAGCCGCGCCCGGCGAAGGTCAACCCGATCGGCATGCCGATGTCGCTCATCGTGCCCATCGGCACCGTGACCGTCGGGATGCCGAGGTGGCGGGGCACGAGGTTGCCGTTGGCCACCCACACGCCGTTGCGCCACGCGAGGTCGGCCGACTCCTCACGCACGTCCGCATCGGCCGGCCCGACATCGGCCACCGCCGGAAAGATCACCGCGTCGAGCCCCAGGTCGTCCATCCACGCCTCGAGGTCGACGCGGCGCGTCTCCTCCAGGCCACGCAGACCCCCTTCGAGCAGGGGCAGGGTCGTGACGTCCTCGACCACCCCTGCCTGCCGCGCCCGGGTGACGTAGTCGGCGAGGTCGAAGTCGAGCTCGCCGTAGCGGTCGGGCAGCGCGCCCTCGGGGTGCGGGAAGATCCGCGGGCCGTCGACGTCGGCGAGCCGGTGCAGCGCGGGGTCGCCGTTGGCCCGCAGGAAGGTCTCCCACCCCCACATCGACTGCTCCCAGATCTCCTCCTCGAGATAGCCCTCCGGGAGCTGGCCGCGCGTCGCGATCGTCGGCGCACCGGCACGGTCACCGTCGTAGTTGGACACCACGGGGAAGTCGGTCTCGACGACCTCCGCCCCCGCTGCCTCGAGGTCCGCCCGCGCCGCCGCGAAGAGCTCCAGCGAGCTGGGCCGCGGCACGATCCGTTCACCGATCGGTCCACCGAAGCCGACGCCGGTGCCCGCCCCTTCATCGGTGCCGAGGTACATCCGCGGCACGCCGAGTCGCAGCCCGCGCAGCGGCGCCGCGCCGTCCTGCGCGAGTGCCGGGTAGGACTCCGGCCGCACCTGCGAGGCCGCGGGCACCTCGATCCACGGCTGGGTGCGCCACAGGTCACCCGTGGTGTCCGGATCGTCGGCGACGACGACGTCGAGCACCTCGAGCAGGTCGGCCATCGTCCGCGCGTGCGGCACGACGACGTCCATCGACGGCACGAGCGGCCAGTTGCCCCGCACCGAGATCACGCCCCGCGAGGGCGTGTAGGCGCACAGCGCGTTGTTGCTCGCCGGCGCCCGCCCGGAGGACCAGGTTTCCTCCCCCAGGCCGAAGGCCGCGAAGCTCGCCGCCGTCGCCGTCCCCGAGCCGTTGGAGCTGCCGGAGCCGAAGGCCGCGGTGAGGTAGTCGCCGTTGTAGGGGCTCTCGGCCCGGCCGTAGACCCCGCGCTGCATGCCGCCGTTGGCCATCGGCGGCATGTTGGTCAGGCCGATGAGCACCGCGCCGACGCCGCGCAGCCGCTCGATGGTGAAGGCATCGCGCTGCGCGACGAGGTCGGCGAAGGCCGGCGACCCGCTGGCACAGGTGAGCCCGGTGGCCAGGTAGGAGTCCTTGGCCGTGTACGGGATGCCGTCGAGCGGGCCGAGGGTCTCCCCCTTCGCCCGGCGGGCATCGCTGGCGCGGGCATCGTCGAGGGCCGCGGTGTTGGGCACGACGACGGCGTTGAGCCGCGGGCCGGCGCTGTCGTAGGCGGCGATGCGGGCCAGGTAGGCGGTGACGAGCTCCTCGCTCGTCGTCGCCCCACTCTCCAGCGCAGCCCGGAGGGAGGCGATGTCCGCCTCGACGACGTCGAAGGGAGCCATCTCAGAGGGCCCGGTCCGGCAGCTCGGGCACGGGCGTGAGGAGGGCGGCGGCGATCCCGACGAGCGCGAGGACGGCCAGGCCGAGGCCGAACCAGAGCCCGCTGCTCGTCGCGAGTGTCCACGCGGCGGGCAGGAGCAGGACATTCCACACGATGGTCGGCGTGCGCGGCCACGAGGCGCCCTTGAACCAGGCCGAGGCGAGCACCGCGAGCAGGATCGCGAAGATGATGCACACGACCATCGTCATCGAGGCGGTGCTCGGGTCCTCACCGTCCCCACGCGTCAGCTCCAGGGCGTACAGACCGGCCGTGACGAGCAGCATGAGGACCTGCAGGAGGCATACCCCGGCGGCGGCGAGGACGGCGGGGCGAGGGTGCGAAGGGGGTTGGCTGGGGGTCACGACGAGCAGCGTAGGTGACCGAACACACGCCGTGCGGGAACAATGAGGACGTCCCACACCGTTGGCATCCCGAGCGGTATCTTGGACAATGGTGTGTGTATTGGCCTGTGGACACGCCACGGGCTGTGTGCGCACCATGGTCGTCAGGCCAGTCCCCGGCCGCACACGACCCTCCCGACGACAAGGAGCACCACCCCCATGGATTGGCGCGACCGCGCAGCCTGTCTGGACGAAGATCCGGAACTGTTCTTTCCCATCGGCAACACCGGCCCGGCGATCGCCCAGATCGAGGAGGCCAAGAAGGTGTGCCGTCGCTGCGAGGTCGTCGACACCTGCCTCAAGTGGGCCATCGAGTCCGGCCAGGACGCCGGTGTCTGGGGTGGCCTCTCCGAGGACGAGCGTCGTGCCCTGAAGCGCCGCAAGGCCCGCGCCCGGCGCGCCGGCTGAGCGCACCCGCACCCTGACCGCCGTCTCCGAGCACCTGCTCGGGGGCGGTTTCGTCGTGCTCGGCCCGGTCCCGCGGCTCAGGAGTCGACGCTCCGCAGCCGCACGCTGAACCTCACCCGGGTGCCGCGCGGCTCGGCGTCGTCCCACCGGATCTGGCCCCCGAGGTCGTGGATCATCGAGGTGACGATGCGCGTGCCGAGCCCCGCCCGGC
Source organism: Janibacter terrae NBRC 107853 (assembly GCF_001591405.1). GTDB lineage: Bacteria > Actinomycetota > Actinomycetes > Actinomycetales > Dermatophilaceae > Janibacter > Janibacter terrae. The sequence continues at coordinate 426,099 of NZ_BCUV01000002.1, read as the reverse complement.
TCGGTCGGAACCCGGTCGGCAGCCCCCGGCCGTCGTCGACGACGCTCACGCGCAGGATGTCCTCGCCCTCCTCCTCGGTCGTGCGCTGGGCGTCGACGTGGACATTGCCCCCGTCGGGGACGCCGTGCTCGACGGCGTTCTGCACGAGCTCGGAGAGGATGAGCCCGACCGCCGTGGCCTCCTCGGCGCGCACCTGGCCGAAGGAGCCGGTGAAGTGGGAGTCGATCGCCCCGGACGTGCGGGCCACCTCGACGATCGCCCGCAGACCGCGCACCGCGACGTCGTCGAAGTCGACGGCCTCGGCGAAGCCGGTGCTGAGGGCCTCGTAGACCATGGCGATCACCCCGACCCGGCGCACGGCCTCGTCCAGGGCCACCTTGGCGGAGGTGTCGGGCACGCGGCGCGACTGCATCCGCAGGAGCGCGGCGACCGTCTGCAGGTTGTTCTTCACCCGGTGGTGGATCTCGCGGATCGTCTGGTCCTTGGTCATCAGCTCCTCGCCGCGACGACGCAGCTCGGAGACGTCACGCGCCAGGACGATGGCGCCGTGGCGCCGGCGACCGCTCATCAGCGGCACGGCCCGCAGGGCGAGCGCCGCCCCCTTGGCGCTCACGTCCGCTCGCCAGGCGGCGCGGCCCATGGCGACGAGCGCGAGGCCCTCGTCCACGTGCCCCTCGAGGTGCGGCAGGCCGCTCAGGACCTGGAGGAGCACCTGCCCCTCGATCGGGCCCTGGTGCCCGAGCTGCCGGACGGCGCTCAGGGCGTTGGGCGAGGCGTACTCGACGACACCGGACTCGCTGAGCCGCATGACGCCGTCCCCGACGCGCGGTGCGCCACGACGCGCCCCGCTCGGCGCCACCTGCGTGGGCCAGCTGCCCTGCGTGACCATGGCGAAGAGCTCGTCGCCCATGCCGGCGTAGTTCTCCTCGAGGCGGGTCTGCGGACGGCCGCTGTCGAGCTGGTCGTGGATGCTCAGGACCCCGATCGTGCGGCCGGCACGCACCACCGTGCGCGCCCGCTCGTGGAGCAGGTCCTGGCCGCGCTCCCGCACGTGCTCGCTCTGCCCCTCGCGCGCCGCCTGGTCGATGAGGTCGCCGAAGACCACGGTCGCGTCCTGCCCGACGACCTCCTCCACGAAGACCATCGGCCCGGTCATCGGCCGGGCGTGCGCGACGGCCACCCAGCTGTTGTCGTTCGGCAACCACAGCACGAGGTCGCTGAAGAGCAGGTCGGCGAGCAGCTGCCAGTCCTCGACGAGCAGGTGGAGCCACTCGGTGTCGGCCGCGTCCAGGCCGGGGGTGGTCCTCAGGAAGTCCGCCAGTGTCCGCACGTCGTGATCCTAGTGACGTGCGGACACCGCCGGCCCGGGCGCCTCGGTCACCGGGTGACGGACCGCAGGGTGCGCAGCGCGACGGACAGCGCGGCGACGCCGGGGCGGTTGAGCTGACGGATGCCGGCGAGCTGGCCCTGCACCCGCTCGAGCGCCTCGTCGTGCTCGTCCGACCATTGGGCGAAACGGGCCGCCGGGTCGTCGCCGGCGTGCCCGAGCACCGACCCGGTGAGCGTGTGCAGCGTCGCGTAGAGGTCGTCGCGCAGCGCGGCACGGGCCATGGCGTCCCACTGCTCCTCCCGGGGCAGCTGGGTGACCATGATGAGCAGCTCGTCGATGCCGAAGGCCTCCGAGACGAGGTAGTACGTCTCCGCCACCTCGCGGGTCGTGCGCCCGCCGTCGCGCGCCATGTCGACCATGTCGAGGACGGGGTAGAGGTCGAGCAGGCCGGCGCTGCGCCGGGCCAGGTCGGTGGGCACCCCGGCGTCGACGAGGTCCTGGGTCTTGCGGGCCAAGCGGTCGGCCTGCTCCCCCCGCAGCAGCTGGGGGATGTGCGGCGCGATCTCGGCGACCGGCTCGCGGAAGCGCTCGATCTCCGCCGTCACGTCCAGACGCCCGGACCGGTTGGCGAGGAACCACCGCACCGACCGGTCCATGAGTCGCCGCAGCTCCAGGTAGAGGCGCGTCTGCACGCGGGTCGGCACGACGTTGTCGAGCGCCTCGACGGCGGCGACGTACTCGTCGAGGCCGAAGACCTCGCGGCACACGAGGTAGGCGCGCGCCACCTGTACCGACGTCGCACTCGTCTCCTCCGTCGCGCGCTGGACGAAGGTGATCCCGCCGCGGTTGACGAGGTCGTTGGCGACGACGGTCGTCACGATCTCCCGACGAAGGGGGTGTGCCCGCAGCTCCTCGCGGAAGCGCTCGCGCAGCGGCGTCGGGAAGTAGTCGACGAGCCGGCGCTCCGTCGCCGGGTCGTCCGGCAGGTCGGAGTCGAGCAGGTCGGTCTTGAGCGCCAGCTTCGAGTACGCGAGGAGCACCGACAGCTCCGGCGAGGAGAGCCCCTCCCCCGCCGCCATGCGGTCGTGGACCTGTGCGCGGGTCGGCAGGAACTCGATCTCGCGGTCGAGCTCGCCGCGTGCCGTCAGAGTCTCCATGAGCCGCTCGTGGACGACGAGCATGGTCCCGTCCTGGGCCCGGGCATTGCCCAGCAGGACGTTCTGCTCGTAGTTGTCGCGCAGGACCTGCTCGGCCACCTCGTCGGTCATCGACGCGAGCAGCTCGACGCGGGCGTCCTCGTCGAGGGTGCCGCGGCGGATCGCCTCTCCGAGGAGGATCTTGATGTTGACCTCGTGGTCGGAGGTGTCGACGCCGGCGGAGTTGTCGACGGCGTCGGTGTTGATGCGCACCCCGGCCACGGCGGCCTCGATCCGACCGCGCTGGGTGGCGCCGAGGTTGCCGCCCTCGCCGACGACGCGGGCGCGCAGCTGGGTGCCGTCGACGCGGATCGCGTCGTTGGCGCGGTCACCGACCTCGGCGTGGTCCTCGTCGGTGGCCTTGACGTAGGTCCCGATGCCGCCGTTCCACAGCAGGTCGACGGGGGCCTTGAGCACGTGGTTGATCAGCTCGTTGGGCGTCAGCGACGTGATCCCTTCGAGGCCGAGCGCACGAGCGGCCTGCTCGCTCACCGGGACCGACTTGGCGCTGCGCGGCCAGACGCCGCCCCCCTCGCTGATGAGCGAGCGGTCGTAGTCGTCCCAGGTGCTGCGCGGCAGGTCGAAGAGGCGGCGGCGCTCGGCGAAGGACGTGGCCGCGTCGGGCTCGGGGTCGATGAAGACGTGGAGGTGGTTGAACGCCGCGACGAGGCGGATGTGCTCGGAGAGCAGCATGCCGTTGCCGAAGACGTCGCCGCTCATGTCACCGATGCCGACGACCGTGAAGTCCTCGGTCTGGGTGTCGTGACCCAGCTCCCGGAAGTGCCGCTTGACCGACTCCCACGCGCCTCGGGCGGTGATGCCCATGCCCTTGTGGTCGTAGCCGACCGAGCCGCCGGAGGCGAAGGCGTCGTCGAGCCAGAAGCCGTACTCGCGGGCGATGGAGTTCGCGAGGTCGGAGAAGGTCGCGGTGCCCTTGTCGGCCGCGACGACGAGGTAGGAGTCGTCCCCGTCGTGGCGCACGACGCGCTCCGGCGGCACGATCGCGCCGTCCACCCGGTTGTCGGTGACGTCGAGCAGCCCGCAGATGAAGGCGCGGTAGGCCGAGCGACCGGCCTCGAGCCAGGCCTCGCGGTCGGCGGCGGGGTCGGGCAGCAGCTTGCCGACGAAGCCGCCCTTGCTGCCGGTCGGGACGATGACGGCGTTCTTGACCATCTGGGCCTTGACGAGACCGAGCACCTCGGTGCGGAAGTCGTCGCGTCGGTCGCTCCACCGCAGGCCACCCCGGGCGACCGCGCCGAACCGCAGGTGGACACCCTCGACCTGGGGGCTGTGCACCCAGATCTCGAAGGCAGGGTGCGGCTTGGGCAGGTCCGGCACCCTGGCCGGCTCGAGCTTGAAGGACATCCGCGGCAGCGGTCGGCCGTCGGCGTCACGCACGAAGTAGCTCGTGCGCAGGGTCGCGCCGACCACCCCGACGAAGGCACGGATGATCCGGTCGTGCTCGAGCGAGGAGACGTGCTCGAGCGCGTCGTCGATGCGCTGGGTGATCTCCTGCTCGGCGGCGGCGCGCGCGTCGTCGGCAAGGCCGGCGTAGCGCTCCGGGTCGAAGCGGGTCTCGAAGAGGTCGACGATGTCGCGGGCGATCTCGTGGTGCTCCACCAGTGCAGCCTCGAGGCTGCGCTGGCTCCGGCTGCCGCCGCCCTGGCGCAGGTAGCGGGCGAGCGCGCGCAGCAGCCCGACCTGGCGCCAGGTGAGGCCGGCCCGGATGACGAGGGCGTTGAACCCGTCGGACTCGGTCCGCCCGGCGCGCACGGCGAGCACGGTCGACTCGACGAGGGCCCGCAGGTCCTCGTGGCTGTACGCCTCCCACAGCGCGGGGTCGGAGACGCGCAGCGCGAAGTCGTAGACGCCGGCGCTCACCCCGTCCGTGCGGGTCAGCGTGTAGGGCTCCTCCTCGATGACCTGCACCCCGAGGTCGCGGAACATCGGCATGAGGTCGTCGAGGATCAGCTCCGCGATGCTGAAGAGCTTGAAGCGGCGCACGGACGGGTCCTCACCCCCTCCGTGGCCACGTCGCGGGTCGTAGAGCGCGCAGGCGAAGGGGGTCCCCTCGTCGAGGGTGACGAGGTTCTTCAGGTCCGCGACGGCCTGGGCGGGCGCGAAGTCCTCCTGGTAGTCGAGCGGGAAGCCGTCGATCCACGACTCCAGCAGGTGCTCGGAGCGGTCACCGACGAGCTCGCGGGCGGTGGTGACGAGGCGCTCCTCCCACGTGAGCACGGCCTGGCCCACGGAGTACTCGAGCTCGGCCCGCACCTCTCCGCGGGGCAGCCGGACCCCCGTCGACCCCCTGAGGATGTAGTACAGCCGCGCCATCGGCTCCTCGGAGACGTGCGCGGTGAAGGAGACCTCGTCGGCCCCCGTCGCCTCGCAGAGCTCCTGCTCGATGCGGTGCCGCACCTTGGTCGTGTAGCGGTCGCGCGGCAGGTAGATGATCGCGGTGACGAACTGCCGACCCGAGTCGAGGCGCAGGAAGGTCGCGGTGCGCATGCGGTGGACCATCTGCTGGATCCGGGTGACGACCCGCAGCAGGTGGTCGACGGGCGCCTGGAAGAGCTCGTCGCGCGGGAAGGTCTCGAACAGGCGCATCGCGAAGCCGCCCGAGTGGCTCTGGCGCGCCCAGCCCGACTCGGCGAGGACCTGCTCGACCTTGTCCTTGATGAGCGGGATCGTCAGGACCGAGCTGGTGTAGGCCGTCGAGGCAAAGAGCCCGGCGAAGCGGCGCTCGACGAGGCGGCCCTCGGCGTCGTGGAACCGCACGGCGATGAGGTCCGGGTGGGTCGCGCGGCGGACCGGCAGCACCGCGTGGGACTTGCCCACGGTGACGCAGCCGAGCTCCTCCGGGTCGACGGGGCTCTCGCCGAGGGGCGTGATCGCCTCGGCCGTCGAGTCCGAGCGCAGGATGCCGATGCCGGTGCCCGGGATGGCCCGCACCCCGTCCGCCTCGACGAGGTGGTCGCGGGCACCGATGAAGGTGAAGTGGTCGTCGACGAGCCAGCGCAGGAAGTCGGCCGCCGCACGCTGCGAGGGCGCGTCCCCCGTGCCGTGCCCGGCGTCCAGCGCGTCGGCCAGCTCGAGGGCCGCAGCGCGCATCGGCTCCCAGTCGTCGACCGCCAGGGCCACGGCGTCGACGACCTCGCTGATGCGCTCCTGGACGACCATCGTGTCGCAGCGCCCGTCGAGCTCCACACGGATCCACGACTCGTCGACCAGCCCGTCCTCTTGCGGGGTGCGCGGGTCGAGGTCGACGACCTCGGTGAGGACCCCGTCCTCGTCGCGACGCACGACGAAGAGCGGGTGGATGAGCATGGAGACACCCAGGCCCTCGCTCGCGAGCTCGCCGAGCACGGAGTCGACGAGGAAGGGCCGGTCCGCGGTCACGATGTGCACGACCCCGCGGACGACCTCGACGACGGACGTGCCCTCGGGTCGGCGGGCGGCGGCTTCCCGGTGGGCTGTCGCGAGTGCGACGAGCTCGGTCGCGCTGCGCTCCCGCAGGACCTCGACGTCGACGTCCCGGAGGTATCGATCGACGAAGGCAGGGTCGGCACCTGCCGCGCGGGCGGCGGCGGCGATGTCCTCGGCCGTGACGGGCGCGGGGTCGATGGCAGGGTGGACAGGCGGCTGGGCCATGGATGAGCGTCCTCGAGATGCATGTCTTCGGTTCCTGCGGGACGTCGTCGTCCCGCCCGACTCCGAGCGTAGTACCCATGGCGCAGATCACATCCACCGGGAGGGACGCGCCTGCGCGAGGCCCGCGGAGGAACTGCGTGGACGCTGTGGACGAGGCCCCCGGCAGGAGCGGGGTGCGCGGATAGGCTGGCCGGACCATGCCCCCTTCGCACCCCCGACCCGAGGACCTGACAGCGCTCGGCGCCGCGCTGTCGAGCCTGGCGGGGCACGCCGTCTCGGCCGACGAGGAGCTGCTCGACCACATGGTGACGGTCGGTGACCGCACCGCCCAGGCGGCCGTCGACGGGCTGGTCGACGACGCGGTCGACGTGCTGCGCGAGCTGTCCTCCGGCTGCCGCGAGGTCGCACTCTCCCTCGGGTCCCACGCGCGCGCCGCGGCCCCGCTGGCCGAGGGCGCGCGGGAGCACCGATGACCCATCCCCTGCTCGGCGACCCGGCCTCGATGAGCGCCCTCGCCTCCACCCTGCGCCGCACCGCGGTGCGGCTGCGCGCCGACGTCGAGGACCTCGAACGGGCCGCGGCGGATGCCGCCCCGGGGTGGACCGGCCCCATGGCCGTCGCGACGCGACGCCGGGTCGACGTCCTCGCCGGTGCGAGCGCCGAGGTCGCCACGGCCCTCGAGGACTCCGGCTCGCGCCTGCAGCTGGCCGCGACCGAGCTCGCGGCGTCGATCGCCCGCCTGCGCACGCTCGAGGAGGAGGCGCGAGAGGCCGGCCTGGAAGTCCGGGACGGCACCGTCGGCCGCCCGTGGGGCATCACCGGTCTGGCCGACCGACGGGCCGAGGAGGACGGGGACCGCATGCGCCAGAGCCTCCAGGAGCGGGTGCACCAGACCGTCACGACGATGTCGCGGCACCGCACGCGCCTCAGCGCCGAGTGCGAGCAGGCGCGCCACGCCCTGACCGCCGCCGGCGACGCGCTGCGCGCCTGACGCGTGCGCGCCGAGGGGCGGGCGGCGCTAGCGTGACCCCATGAGGATCAGCCACACCGCACCCCTGCCCGCTGGCGTCGAGGACGTCTTCGCGATCATCTCGACGACGGAGTACCAGCAGGCCAAGATCGGCGCCGGGCCCGAGGGGCGCGCCTCGGTCACGGAGCAGGTGGGGGGGCTCACGGCCGTGCACACCGAGAGGGTGCTGCCGACACGGGGCATGCCCGGCCCCGTGACCTCGATGGTGGGCGACACGCTGCAGATCACCGAGCAGCAGACCTGGCGACCGCCCGCCGCGGACGGTTCCCGCACCGCGGACCTGGAGATCACCGTCGGTGGCGTCCCGGTGACCCTGCGGGGGCACATCGTGCTCGCTGCCGCGGCCGTCGGCTCGACGATGACCGTCGACGGGGACCTGCGCTGCTCCATCCCCCTCCTGGGTCGCAAGGTCGAGGAGGCCGCGATGACGCCGGTCCAGCAGTCGATGGACACCGAGGTGCGGCTGCTCACCGAGCGTCTGAGCTGACCGGCGCGCCTCGCCCCGAGGGCCGGTGCGTGCCTCAGGTGAGGTCGGACAGCTCCGTCACGTCGTACCAGAGGAGGTCGTCGTAGCCGGCGCCGACCTCCCCCGCCTCCTCCTCGACGTGGAAGGAGACGACGTCCCCGAGCGGGACGACGACGGGCCGGTCGAGCCCGGCACCCCTGCCGGTCGCCGGCGCGTCCGCGATGTCGGCCGCGGCGACGACACGCCGCCCCGGGCCCAGTCCCCGAGCGGCGTCGAGCGCCTGGCACATGGCCTCGAACTCGAGGTCCTCCTCGTCGGCCTCGGTGTCAGCGGCGCGCAGGGCGTCCGAGACGATGTAACCGGATCGCTCCGGCAGGCGCGCGTCGGCGGCGACGGCGCCCAGCTCGGCGAGCAGGAGCGGGAGGTAGACGCGCATCAGTCGCGCGCCGACCGGGCGGCCGAGCTCAGCTCGGCGAGGGCCTCGTGGATCGAGTCCGCGAGCATGTCGACGTCGGGCATCGAGTCCCGGTCGGCCGTGAGCCCGTAGTAGACCTTGCCGTCGTAGGACGTCAGCCCGATGGCCAGCCCCTGGCTGCGCCCGAGCGGCATGACGGGGTAGGTCTCGATGAGCCGGCAGCCCTCGACGTACAGCGCCTGCTGGGGGCCAGGGACGTTGGTGATGACGAGGTTGAACAAGCGCCTGGTCATCGCGCTGCCGAGGCGGGCACCCAGCGAGTGCAGCGTGGGCGGGGCGAAGCCGCCCATGGAGGCCAGGGACGAGGCATCGACCCCTTCGGCGGCCGCGGACTCGATCTGCTGGCGCATCGCGAAGGAGATCTGGTGCAGCCGCATCGACGGGGTGTTCTCCCCGATCGGCAGGTCGATGAAGCACGCCGTCAGCGAGCTGTCGGTGAGCTGGTCACCGGTGCCGTCGACGACGCTCACCGGCACCATGACCCGCAGGCTCGAGGACCCCGTGACCGGCAGGCCGCGGTTCTGCATCCACGCGCGCAGGGCGCCGGTCACGGTTGCGAGGATGACGTCGTTGATCGTCACGTCGGCGACATAGCGCCCGCGCGTCAGCCGGCTGCGGATGCGGCGGTAGTCGTCGAGCTCCGTCTCGACCATGACGTAGCGCCGGGAGGCGCCCACGTGGGCCCGCAGCGATGAGGGGGGCGCGGGGCGCACGCCGACCCTGGTGAGGGTCACCGCGAGCGCGCCGGCGGTCTCGGTGAGGCGCCGCCCCGTGCGGGAGACGTCACGCACCCCGCGCCCCACCCCGCGGACCACCTTGGCGGGGTTGAGGACGGAGCCGAGCAGGGCGTCGGCCACGAGGCGCAGGTCGGAAGGGGCGGGGACGGACGCCTGGCCACGCTCGTCGACCGGCATGGCATCCGGGTCGACGAGCAGGTGGGCGAGGTCCACCGCGTGGATGCCGTCGACCATCGCCTGGTGCGCCTTGGTGACGACCGCGAACCGACCGCCCTGCAGGCCCTCGACGAAGTAGGCCTCCCACAGGGGGCGGTCCCGGTCGAGCGGTCGGGCCATGATCCGGGCCACGAAGTCCTCGAGCTCGCGCCGGCCACCCGGTGCCGGCGTCCCGGCACGTCGCACGTGGTAGGTCAGGTCGAAGTGCTCGTCGTCGACCCAGACCGGGTTGTCCAGCCCGGCGGGCACCTGACGGATGCGCTGACGGTACCGGCCGTGACCGGCGATCCGGTCCCCCACGACCTCGACGAAGCCGTCGTGGTCGACGACGCCCTCCGCGGGTGGCTCGAAGAGCATGACGGAGCCGACGTGCATCGGCACGGTCGGTTCCTCCACGTGGAGGAACGCGGCATCGACGGGACTGAGTCTGCTCACCACGGACGACATCGTGGCACGGACGGGGCCGCCGGGCACCCCTCGTCCCGCGCCGCCCATGTCAGGCCCTGCGCAGGAGTCCCCTCCGGGCACGGGCGCGGGCCGGCGCCGCGACCCCGGTGAACCCCGCGGCGAGCTCGGCGATCGCGTGGCGCAGCGGCGACTCGGGGGCGCACTCGACGAGGGTGCGCCCGGCGAGCAGGGCGGCATCGGTCGCCATCGGGTCGTCGGGCAGGAAGGCGATGTCCTCCAGACCGGCGAAGCGCGCGAGCGACTCCGCGACGCGGCGTCGCGGGTCGGGCCCGACCGAGGACGCGCGCAACCGGTTGACGACCGGTCGCGGTGGCGGGGAGGCGACCTGCCCGACGGCCTGGACGGCGCGGACCATGCGCTGCAGACCGACCGGGTCGCCCGCCCCGACGAGGAGCAGGTCGTCGGCCTCGGCGAGCGCCGTGAGGGTCGTGGCGTTGCGACGCGGGGCGACGGTGTCGTAGCTGAGCTCCTCGTCGTCCTCGAGGCAGAACGCCAGGTCCAGGACGACGAAGGGGGCGAGCGCCCGGGAGAGCGAGATGACGTGCTCGACCGCCGAGGCCCGTACCTCGGTCCAGCGGGTGGGCGTGGGGATGCCGGTGAGGACGCGGAAGGCCGGCGAGACCTCGACGGCCAGGCGGGCGAGCGAGGGCAGGTCGAGCGTGCCGAGCTCGGAGGCGCGGGCGGCCGCGGCGAGGCCGGGTGCCTCGTCGAGCACGCTGAGCAGCTGGGCCACCGCGGCGCCATAGGTGTCGAGGTCGAGCAGGACGACCGGGTGCCCCGATGCGGCGATCTCGCTGGCGAGGTTGACCGCGAGGGTGCTGCGCCCCGGGGCCCCGGTGGGCCCCCAGACCGCGACGACGCGACCGCGGACGGGCGGTGCCTCCTGCGGGTCGGGGCCGTCGGGGACCGACCTGCGGGGTGCGGTCGGGGGGTCCTCGCCCGGCCACGGCTCGGCCGGGTCCGTGACGAGGGGCATCCCTCCCCCCGGCGTCGTCGGGCCGGACGTCAGGACCTCGACCAGGTCCTCACCGGGCGTGCCCGTGTGGACGTGTCGCTCGACGCCGAGGCGACGGAGATGGCGCTCCTGTGCCTCGTCGCCGTCCCGGCTGGCGCCCACGACGTCGACCCCGTGGGTGCGCAGGTGGCCGAGGGCGTCGCGGTCGAGACCCCGCAGGTCCGCGGAGACCAGGGCGACGTCGCCGAGACCCGCCGAGGCGGCGGCGAGCAGGTCGGCGAGGTCGACGCACCGTCGACCGACGGAGACCCCGGGGAGCCGGTCGACGATCTCGACCATGCGTCCCTCCCAGTCGTGCGCGAGGGCGGTGAGGACGGTGACGCTCATCCGTCCTTCTTCTCCGGGCTGCCCGACTCGAGGACGAGCTTGATGGGCGTCTCGCGGGTGTCGAGCGAGAGCAGCTCGTTCACAACCCCGTCCGGCACGACGATGATGGCCGTCGACCCCGAGGCCGAGGTCATGACGCCACCGCCGCTCGTGGGCAGCGCATGGACCGTCGCCCGCTCGACGATCTCCTCGTAGCGAGGACGGTCGTCGGCCGCCTGCTCGTCGGTGCCCGATGCGGTCGTCGTGCGCGGGTCGACCGCGTGCACCGAGACCCGCGACCCCTTGACGAGGTTGCTCAGGTACGCGGGCTCGACGTGCACGGCGACCTGGCTCACCCGCAGGTCGACCGGGTCGACGACGGCGGCGCGCGGCAGCAGCTCGCCGTCGTGCAGCTCCCGGCCCATGACCGCGCCGTTGGGCAGGCGCTCGTTGGCGAGCACGTACTCCGGTGCGGCGTCGCCGAGCTGGACGTCGACGCGCACGAGATCGCTCTCCTCGATCTGCTGCCCGGGGGTGATCTCCCCCTTCGCCGCCCAGACACCGACACGGTCGTCCGCCGCGCTCAGGGCCACGGCGCCGAGGACGACGGAGAGCAGGACGAGCAGGATCCCGACGAGCAGGCGGGCATCCTTCCACGACGGCGCCGTCAGACGGCGTGCGGTGGGAGTGGGCAACGGGCTCACGATGCTCCTCGGGTCTCGGGTGCGGGCGTCGCTCAGCATCATGCCCAAACCCGGCCCACCACGCCCGACGACCATCCACAGGCAGCCGTGCCGCGGCCTCGGGCCGTCCGGACCCGATGGCAGACTTAGCCCCATGCCGCGCAAGTTCGTCCCGCTCACCGAGGTCTCCGAGGTCCTCGGCGTCTCCGCCGCCCAGGCCTACGCGCTGGTGCGCAGCGGGGAGCTCCCGGCGATCAAGGTCGGCGGTCGCGGCCAGTGGCGCGTCGAGGTCGACGAGCTCGACGCCTACATCGAGCGGATGTACGCGCAGACGCGCGAGTTCGTCGCCCGCGGCGGCCCGGAGGGCTGATCGCCCCACCTCACGACGAGGCGATCATCGCCACGGCGGCGAAGGGGATGACCCGCTCGCCGCGCAGGTGCTCGGCCCGACGAGGCGCGTCCAGGGGATGCTCGGCGACGTCGAAGGCGTCCGCCCCCACGGCGTCGATCGTCCCGTGCACGGCGCCCCCGTCGACGTCGACGACGACCACGGCACGGCGGTCCCTGCTGATGCCCCGCACCGCGGACCCGATGCCGAAGCGGCGTGCACGCGTGTCGTCGCGCGGCCGACGCAGCCCGGAGACCCCGAGCACCGCCGCGGTGGCGACGAGGACCTGACGACCGGTGCCCTCGACGAGGAGCAGCCACCCGTCCCCCGTGTCCTCGAGGACGCCGCGAGCGAGCGCCCCACCGCGTAGGCGCACGACCAGCGGCGTGCCCACGGCTCCGGCGAAGCGTTCACCGAGGGTGATCCGCGCCCGCTCGGTGCGGGTGCGCTCGGCGACCTCGGCGTCGAGCTCGAGCCGTGCCTGGGCAGCCAGCTGCGCCTCGAGGTCGTCGAAGAGCCGGTCCCAGCGCACGGTCCCAATGTAGGCGCGGCTGGCTGCGCCCACCCGTTGCGCGATGCCGGATGCCATGGTTTGCTATCAATCAACAGCAAACGACATCAAACGACACCGTTTGCTACCGAGGATACGAAGGGGGCAGCGATGCGACGCACGACGACGGTGGCGCTGGCGGGGGCGGGGCTCCTCGGGGGCGCGGCCCTCACCACGGCGACCGCGGCCGGGACCGCACGACTGCTCGACGGCGTCGCGGACCCGGGCAGCGACCCGGCCGCGGCGGTCGCCGGACTCGCGTCGCTGCTCGCGACCCTCGTCGCCGGATGGCTCACGTCCTGCCTCGGCCTGAGCATCGCCACCGCCCTTCCGGGCGGCCCGGGACGACTGGCCCTCCGGGTCCGCGACCGCGTGACGCCGGCCGTCGTGCGCCAGTGGGCGGCCGTCGTCCTCGGCGCCTCGGTCACCGCCACGGTCCTGCCGGGCACCGCCGTCGCCGCGGTCCGGGTCGAGCACGGCGACCCGCCGTCACCCGGGTGGGGGGCCACGTCCCCGACCGCGCCCACGTCCCCCAGGCCGATGACGGCAGACGCGACGTCCCTCCCTTCGCCGGGGTGGAGCGCACCCGGCCCGCGGGTCACGGTGACCGCGCCGGCCCCCGGCTGGACACCGCACCGCCCGGCCCGCCGGCAACGCACCGACCCCACCCTGCTCACCGGCAGGCAGCGCGACGCGTCCGGCCCGGAGGTCGTCGTCCGACGTGGCGACACCTTGTGGTCCATCGCCGCGGCCCACCTCGGTCCGGGTGCCTCCGACGCCGAGGTCGCCGAGGCGTGGCCCCGCTGGCACCTCGCCAACGCCGAGCTCATCGGCCCCGACCCGCACATCCTCCTGCCGGGCACCCAGCTGCAAGCACCGAGCGACACGACCCGGGCGACCGTCCCGGCCACGAAGGGGAGACCATGACCACCACCGCACCCATCCAGGTCCTGCCCGCACCGCGGCACAGCCCACCCGGGATCCCGCTGCCGACGCACCGGCAGGGACGGGAGGAGCGCGCCCGCGGGCAGGCCCCCTACGTGCAGGACGCGCTGGCCGTGGACTTCGCGGCGGCCAGCGACGAGCAGGTCTTCGGTCGGCAGCCCACGCGAGCCTGCGACCTGCCGGACCCGCGGGAGTGGGCCGCGCACATCGCCCAGGGCCTCGTCGAGGTCATGCACGGGGTGCGCCCGCCCGGCCAGGTCATGCGCTGGACGAGCCCCGAGGTGTACGTCGTCGTCGCCCGCCGCGGGTCACGCGCCGCGCGACGCGCCACGACGACCGGCCGCAGCCACCGCACGCGGGTCGTGCGTGTGCACACCTGCGAGCCCGCACCCGACGTCGTCGAGGCGGCCGTCGTGCTCGTCGACGGGGGCCGGGTCCGCGCCCTCGCGCTTCGCCTGGTCGGCCGCGACCGCCGGTGGGTGGTCGAGGCGCTGCAGGTGGGCTAGCTCAGCCCCGGCGACCGGCCTTCTTCGCCTTGCGGGCCGCCGCACGACGCTCGGCGCGGGTCCCGCTGGCGGAGCCCCCTTCGTCGTGCTCCTCGACGCCGCCGTCCTCCGACGGGGCCGAGTAGTGCAGGTTGCGCTGGCGCGAGCCGTCCTCCAGGCCCTTGGCCGAGACCTTGGGGCGCTCCGCGCGCCCGCCGAGGAGCACGTCGACGCTCTTGGGCTGGGTGCTCGACTCCGGCACCTCTGGCACCTGGACCTCGGAGTTGAAGAGGTAGCCGACCGACTCCTCCTTGATCGCCTCGTTCATCGCCTCGAAGAGCTGGAACCCCTCGCGCTGGTACTCCACGAGCGGGTCGCGCTGGGCCATCGCGCGCAGGCCGATGCCCTCCTTGAGGTAGTCCATCTCGTAGAGGTGCTCGCGCCACTTGCGGTCGAGGACGGACAGCACGACCCGGCGCTCGAGCTCGCGGGCCACCGGCTCGCCGAGCTCGGCCTCTCGGCGGTCGTACGCCTCGTGGATGTCGGTGACGATCGCCTCGCGCAGGCTCTGCGCGTTGAGGGCGGCCAGGCTGCCTGCACCCTCGATGAGCTGGGCCGGGGTGAGCGAGGCGGGGTAGATCGCCTTGAGCGCGGTGAAGAGTCGCTCGAGGTCCCAGTCCTCGGAGAACCCACCGACGGTCTCGGCGTCGACGTAGCCCCCGACGACGTCGGTCATGAAGTGGCGGACCTGCTCCTCGAGGTCCTCGCCCCTGAGCACGCGGCGGCGCTCGTCGTAGACGACCGTGCGCTGGCGGTTCAGCACGTCGTCGTACTTGAGGACGTTCTTGCGGGTCTCGTAGTTCTGCCCCTCGAGCTGGCTCTGCGCGCCCTCGATGGACTTCGTGAGCATCTTGCCCGCGATCGGCGTCTCGTCGTCGATCTTGGCGGTCTGCATGACGCGGTCGACGAAGCCGGCGTTGAAGAGGCGCATCAGGCTGTCTTCGAGCGAGAGGTAGAAGCGCGACTCGCCCGGGTCACCCTGGCGGCCGGAGCGACCCCGCAGCTGGTTGTCGATGCGGCGGGACTCGTGCCGCTCGGTGCCCAGCACGTACAGGCCGCCCAGCTCGGTGACCTCCTCGTGCTCGGCCGCGACCGCGGCCTCCGCGGCGGCGAGCGCGTCGTCCCACGCCGCCTCGTACTCCTCCGGCGTCTCCTCGGGGTCGAGACCGCGCTTCTTCAGCTCCGCGACCGCCCGGAACTCCGGGTTGCCGCCGAGCATGATGTCGGTGCCTCGACCGGCCATGTTGGTCGCGACTGTGACGGCGCCCTTGCGGCCGGCGTCGGCGACGATGCTCGCCTCGCGCTCGTGGTGCTTGGCGTTGAGGACGGCGTGCTTGATCCTGCGCCTGGTCAGCTCGGCGGAGAGGTACTCGCTCTTCTCGACGCTCGTGGTGCCCACGAGGACGGGCTGGCCGTTCGCGTGACGCTCGGCGATGTCGTCGACAACGGCGTTGAACTTCGCCTGCTCGGTCCGGTAGACGAGGTCCGCCTGGTCCTTGCGGATCATCGGGCGGTTGGTGCGGATCGGCACGACGCCGAGGCCGTAGATCGAGTTGAGCTCGCCCGCCTCGGTCTGGGCCGTACCGGTCATGCCGGAGAGGGTGTCGTACATGCGGAAGTAGTTCTGCAGGGTGATCGTCGCGAGGGTCTGGTTCTCGTTCTTGATCTCCACACCCTCCTTGGCCTCGATCGCCTGGTGCATGCCCTCGTTGTACCGGCGCCCGGCCAGCATGCGGCCGGTGTGCTCGTCGACGATGAGGACCTCGCCGTCCATGACGACGTAGTCCTTGTCGCGGGTGAACAGCTCCTTGGCCTTGATGGCGTTGTTGAGGTAGCCGATGAGCGGGGTGTTGACGCTCTCGTAGAGGTTGTCGATGCCGAGGAGGTCCTCGATCTTCTCGATGCCCGGCTCGAGGATGCCGACGGTGCGCTTCTTCTCGTCGACCTCGTAGTCGCCCTCGGCCTCGATGCCCCTCATGAGGTCGGCGCCGTGGCCGCGCTCGAGCTTGCGGACCATCTTGGCGAACTCGCTGTACCACTTGGTCGGCTGGTCGGCCGGCCCGGAGATGATCAGCGGGGTGCGGGCCTCGTCGATGAGGATCGAGTCGACCTCGTCGACGATCGCGAAGTTGTGGCCGCGCTGGACGAGCTCCTCGGTGTTCCACGCCATGTTGTCGCGCAGGTAGTCGAAGCCGAACTCGTTGTTGGTGCCGTAGGTGATGTCCTTGAGGTACTCGGCCCTCCGCTGCTCGGGGTTCATCGAGGAGAGGATGACGCCGGTCTCGAGCCCGAGCGCGCGGTGCACGCGGCCCATGAGCTCGGCCTGGTACTCGGCGAGGTAGTCGTTGACCGTGACGACGTGCACGCCCTTGCCCTCGATGGCGTTGAGGTACGAAGGGAGGGTCGCGACGAGGGTCTTGCCCTCACCGGTCTTCATCTCGGCGACATTGCCCTGGTGCAGGGCCGCGCCACCCATGATCTGCACGTCGAAGTGCCGCTTGCCGATGGTCCGACGGCTGGCCTCGCGGACGGCCGCGAAGGCCTCCGGGAGGATGTCGTCGAGCGTCTCGCCGTCCGCCAGCCGGGCGCGGAAGACGTCCGTCTCCCCCCGCAGCTCGGCGTCGGTCATCTTCTCGAAGTCCTCTTCGATGGCGTTGACCTGCACCGCGATGGCCTCGAGCCGCTTGACGGTGCGGCCCTCTCCGGCGCGGAGGATGCGCTCGACGATCTTCACGAAACAAAGCTCCTGACGTCTCTACGATCCGGGCACGGCACGAACGCCGCTGCGCGGAACAGTCTGCCCACAGGCTAATCGGTTGCGGGGCCGGCCACGGACCGGACACCCTGACCCGGGTGAACGACCACCGCACCCCCGGCGTTCCGACCGGGGCGTTCCCCGACATCGTGCCGGTGCTGACGCGTGGGGCGGTGCGACTGCGCCCGATGGCCGAGGCGGACCTGCCCGCACTCGTGGAGCAGAGCAACGACGCCGAGTGCGTGCGCTGGACCACCGTGGCGCAGCCCTACGGCCCGGATCAGGCGCGCGAGTTCCTCCAGCGGCAGGCGCATGAGTGGGGCGAGCCCGCCGGCCGCCGCTACTGGGCCGTGGGAGGTGGGTTTCGCCCTCCACCCGGCGGCCCGTGGGCGCTCGACGATGTCCACCGCGCTGCGGACGGCGGCCGGCTGGGCCTTCGACCACGGGGCGCCGAGCCTGTACTGGTTCTGCGCCGGGTCGGCGCCGTCGACGCTTGGGTGGCGTCGCTCCTGCCGGGTCACCCGATGACCCCGCAGCACGTCTGGGTCCACCCGGAACATCACCTGCCCGCGCGGGAGATCCCGAGCCCGCAGACCTTCGACGACTGGCTGCTGCGGCGTCGCGAGGGCATGTCGCTCGGCCGCGGGGTCAACTGGTGCATCGCGGACGCGGCCAGCGCGCGGCGATCCACTGGGAGCGCCTCGCCTGATCAGGCCCCCACCACCTCGGTGAGGCCGAGCCAGGTGGCCATCTGCCCGAGCTCCTCGGCGAGCTCCCGGCGGTCGTCCGCTCCCCCGCGCCCCGGCTCCCAGCCGACCCGCTGCGCCCGGAGCGCCCCGGCGGCCCGGTCGGCCTTGAGGTCCACCCGGCCGACGAGGTCCTCCCCGAGGAGGAAGGGGAGCACGTAGTACCCGTGCACCCGTTGTGCGGCCGGCGTGTAGATCTCGATCCGGTAGTGGAAGTCGAAGACCCGCTCGACGCGCGGCCGGCACCACACCAGGCTGTCGAAGGGGGACACCAGGGCCCGTGCCCGGACCCACCGCGGTCGGCGGGCGTCCGCGTGCAGCCACGCCGGCGCGACCCAGCCGTCGACGTCCACCGGTTCCAGCTCGCCGTCGGCCACGAGCCGCTCGACCGCCGGGCGCACGTGCACGCGCTTGATCCGGAAGTAGTCGGCGAGGTCGGTCTCGGTGGCGACCCCCATGGCACGCGCGGAGATGCGCACGAGCTCGGTGTAGGCCGCCTCCTCGGTGGGGCGGGCCGTGGGGTCGAGCCACGCGCGGGCGTCCGCGGGCGGCACGACCCGCTCGAGGGACGCGTAGCGCCGCTCGAACTGGCTGGTCCGCCCCACCGACGAGATCGTCCCGGCCCAGAAGAGGTGCTCGAGGGCGTGCTTGACGAGCGACCAGTTCCAGCCCCAGTGCTCCCGGTCGCCGTCGCGCTGGTGACCCAGCGCGGCTTCGATCTCTCGGGCGGTGCGCGGCGGGCCTGCGCGCACCTCGTCGAGCACGGCGGCGACGACCTCCGGGTGGTCGCGGGCCACCCGCTGCATGCCGCCCCACGAGTCGTCGACGGCACGGCGCATGCGGGGGTGCTCCATCAGCGGCCAGGTGCTCGGGGGCAGCAGGCTCGCCTCGTGGGCCCAGTACTCGACCAGACGTCGCGGCGCCCGGTCACGCATGCGGTCCAGCAGCCCTGTCTCGTACGGGCCGACGCGCGAGAAGAAGGGGAGGTAGTGGCTCCGTGTGAGCACGTTGACGCTGTCGATCTGCACCAGCCCGACGGTGTCGACGACGCGTTGCAGGTCACGGGTGGTGGGCGCGTGATCGGGCCGTGGTCGGGCGAAGCCCTGCGCCGCGAGGGCAATCCTGCGGGCGGCCGGCGCGCTGAGTCTGCGGGTCACGTCCCCCACCCTGCCCTGTCCCGACGACAACCGCGCCGGGCACGGACGATGGCCGCGACCCGGTCGGGTCGCGGCCATCACCGGCTGGGGGTCAGACCCCGACGCGCGCCGTCTCGGTGACGGGCGACTCGACGGCGGTGCCGTTGACGGCCGCGTCGTGGGCGGCGTCCTGGACGTCGAGGTGGATCACGCCGTACGACCAGCCGCGTCGTCGGTAGACGACGCTGGGGCGCTGGGTGTCGGAGTCGTGGAAGAGGAAGAAGTCGTGCCCGACGAGCTCCATCCGTCGCACGGCCTCCGCGAGCGTCATGGGCGCGCTCTCGTGGACCTTCTCGCGGACCTCGATGGGGCTGTCGCCGATGGAGCCGAACTGGTCGGGCGCCTCGACGCTCTCCTCGCTGGGTCCGGTCTGCAGGGTGTCGGTGAGCTCGGCGGTCGCGTCGGCGACCGAGGTGCGCCGGCGACCGCGCAGGACGTGGCGCTTGTCGTGGGCGCGACGGAGACGCTCGAGGAGCTTTTCGGCGGCGAGGTCGACGGCTGCCTGTCGGTCCTCGTGGCAGGCCTCGGCGCGGATGACCGGGCCCTTGGAGCGGCACGTGATCTCGACGCGCTCGCTGAGCTTCGCCTGACGTGGGTTGGCCTCGTGACTCACCATGACCTCGATCCGCTGCACGCGAGGGTCGAGCTGCTGGACCTTCGACAGCTTGGTGTCGACGTAGTCGCGCAGTCGGTCGGAGACGTTGACATGGCGTCCGGTGATGGCAATTTCCACGGAGTCCTCCTTGGGACATCGGTGATGCAGTGGGTTACGCCTGGCGAGGGCGCACTGACCGTGGCACCACCCCCCGTCCCGGGAGGCCTGTCGTCGCCGGCTGCCGCCCGCGAACGCGAAGGGCCCCTGCACCGCACCGGCTGCGCCGGTCGATCGAGGGACCCATGACGTCACGTTAGTCGGTGGGCCGAGGGAAAGGTAGGGCGGGTCTGCGCGATCTGCGGGGCGTCACCATGCACACCGCCATCCCCACCCGCGCGGCCCCCACGGCGAGCAGCGCACGCCGGCCCTCGGCGAGCGTGGCGCCCGAGGTGAGGACGTCGTCGACGAGGAGGCAGTCCCTCCCGAGGACCCGCTCGGGCCGCGGCACGGTCATCGCGCCGCGCAGGTTGTCCAGCCGGTGGGCGCGGTCGAGGCCCGCCTGGTCGGCGGTCCCCCGAGCCATCACCAGGGCGGGCGCGACCTCGACTCCCGCGACGAGGCGGGCGGCACGACGCGCGAGCAGGACCGTGGGTCGGTCCCCACGCCGGCGGACTGTGGCCGGCGCAGAGGGGATGGGGACGAGCAGCACGGCGCCCACCCCAGAGCCCGTGCCGACGAAGGGGGGCCCCGCCACCGCGCGGAGCACGGCGTCGGCGAGCAGGCGCCCGAGCGGGTCGGTCAGGTCGCGTCGGTCACCGTCCTTGAAGGACTTCATGACCCGAGCGGCCAGGCCCTCGTAGCGCACCGTCCCGGTGCACCCCGGCCACCCGACGGGGACGGGGTGGGGCGCCACCCGGCCGAGGTCCGTGAGCGCCAGGTCCGCCAACGCGCAGCGGCACGAGGCGCACAGGGCGGCACCGGCGCACCCGCACCCGGCGCAGCCACGCGGCAGGACGAGGTCGATGGCCGCCGCCACAGCGGCCACCGACCCCTTGCCCTGCTCTGCCACGTGCTCGAGTCTCGAGCCCCATGCGGGCGGGGGCGGCCCCCTTCGTCAGGCTGTGGACGGCGGGACGCGAGCCGGGGGTCTGGGGACCTCGTCAGAGACCGGCACTCACGACGCCGTCGAGGAGCGGCTGCTCGACCCATCGACCACCGGCACGCTGGAAGACGCGGCCTCCCGGGGTCGTGAGCACCACATCCGTGTCGTCGCCGGTGGTCATGACCCGGACCGCGCCGGCGCGCTCCGCCATCGGCTCGACCTTGCCGCCGACGTGCACGAGGTAGGGCTGGAGCTGCGCCTGCTTGTCCCGACGCCCGAGGACGGCGAGCGTCGTGGGTCCGACCCACACCGCGTCGATCATCTCCACGAGCTCCGCGGCGACGCGGAAGGTCTGCGCCGAGAGCTTGGTGGGCAGCCCGTTGGACCGTCGCACCACCCCGGCCACCTCGAGCATGCTGCCGGTGTGGGGGGACTCCTCGGACACCACGGCGATGCGGCTGCCCTCCGGCGAGACGACCGCCGCACGGACGTACCGCCGGCCGAGCCAGGGCGCGGGGATGCGACGGGGCGCCGACGCCGACTCGTCCTCGGGGTCGGCGGTGGCATTGATCGCCCACAGGCGGTTGCCCGACTCACGGCCCAGCCCCGCCCCACCGACCCAGAGCACGCCGCCGTAGTCGTAGCAGGGACGGGTGAGGTCGGCGGCGAAGGTCGGGACCTCGATCCGGCTGCGGTCGTCACGCAGTCGCACGAGGTCCCGGCCGCGGCCGTCGACCGTGGCCAGCTCCTTGGCGTCGAGTCGCAGGCCGAGACGGGAGACCGACGAGGGGATCGGTGCGAAGCGGGACGTGGCCGCCCGGACGTGCTGCTCCGAGACCGAGGAGAGACGGTCACCGATCGTCAGCACCTTGCTCCCCGAGCGGCCGAGCACGATCGGCGCCGACGCCCGCGTGCGGTCGACGAACCCCAGCTGCTCCGGGGACGTCAACGGGCCGTCGACGCCCAGCTCGAGCGTGTTGCCGGAGAGGGTGATCGCCACCTCGGTGACGGCCGGGAGCGTCATGAGCGTCGCGACGAGCTGGGCGGCGAGCTTCGTGCGGGTCGTGGTGTCCTCGGCGACCGACTCCGCGTCGAGGTCGACCTGGGCCACGCCCTCCCGGACGGGGACGGCGTCGATGACGAGCCGGGCCCCGTTGTCCGTGGAGACCGCGTCCTCGAGGTAGTCCGGCACGCGCCCGAGCTGTGCTCTCACGAGCCGTGTCGCCAGCTGGTCCTGGGGGAACCACCGCTGGTCGACGACGAGGGTGTTCCACCCGATCGCCGGGTAGTGCACGGGGTAGTCCCGGAAGATGAAGCCGACCTCCTGCTCCTGGAGCAGCCGGCCGAAGCCTGCCTCGAGCTGGTCGATGCGCCACTGCCCCTCGACCCGGGTCATCGTGAAGTCGAAGCTCTCCCAGAGGTTGGGCGGGGCCACCTCGTACCGGCCCTCGGTGTCGATCGTCGCCGCCACCCGCACCCGCACCCTGAAGACGTCCTGCTGTCCCCTGACGCGTCGGACCGTGGGGTCACCGCCCACGTAGATGACCGTCTGGCTGTCGGGGATCCACCCCCTGGCGAGGGTGTCGGTCAGGTAGGCCCGGGTGATGTCGAGCCGTTGCCCGCTCGTCGCGCCCGCGTGCAGGAACCCGAGGATGATGTCCTGCGGCGAGGCGCCGGTCTCGGGTCTGTTGGGGATGCGGTTGAGCGGCGCCGGGGGCTCGCCGTCGACCTTGAGCCCCGGCCGCACGGTGGAGTCGGCCCCGAGACCGCACCCCGCCAGCAGGCCGGCGGCTGCGGCGCCGAGCGCCGTGCGCCGGGTCACCTCACCGGGACGACTCATCGGGGCTCCCGGGCAGGTCGCCCTCGCGCGGCGTGAGGGGCAGCGGCGAGGCGGTGAGCGGACCGCCCGCGGTGCGCGGGACGGTGAGACGGAAGCGCGAGCCCTCGCCCGGCTCGCCCCAGGCCTGCAGCCACCCGTGGTGCAGTCGCGCGTCCTCGAGGGCGATGGCCAGACCGAGCCCCGACCCGCCCGTCGTGCGCGTGCGGGCCGGGTCGGCGCGCCAGAAGCGGTTGAAGACGAGCGAGGCCTCTCCTGCCCTGAGGCCCACACCGTGGTCCTCGACGAGGACTGCGCAGGCCTGGTCGTCGCCACCCACCCAGATGTCGACGGGGCGGCCCTCACCGTGCTCGATGGCGTTGACGACGAGGTTGCGCAGGACGCGCTCGATGCGCCGGGCGTCGACCTCCGCGACCGCGGTCTGGCCCGGCTCGCGGTGGACCGTGACGTCGCTCCCGCGGGCGTCGGCGATGGACTCCGTCGAGCTGACGACCCGGTCGACGATCGCGAAGAGGTCGACGGGGTCCTGCTCCAGCACCGCGGCGCCGGCGTCGTAGCGACTGATCTCCAGCAGGTCCGCGAGCAGCTCCTCGAAGCGGTCGAGCTCGTCGTGGAGCAGCTCCGCCGAGCGCCCGGCGACCGGGTCCATCTCGTCGCGGGAGGAGTGGAGCAGGTCGGCGGCCATGCGGATCGTCGTGAGCGGGGTCCGCAGCTCGTGCGAGACGTCCGAGACGAAGCGCTGCTGGACGCGCGAGAGGCCCTCGAGCTGGCGGATCTGCGTCTGCAGGTTGTCGGCCATGTCGTTGAAGGACTGCCCGAGCAGGGCCAGGTCGTCGTGGCCGCGTGCCGACATCCGCTCGTTGAGGTGGCCCGAGGAGAGTCGCTCGGCCGCGGCGGCGGCCCGCCGCACCGGGGTGACGATCATGCTCGTCACGATGTAGGCGATGGCCGAGACGAGCGCGATGAGGAAGAGGGCTCCGAGGGTGAAGGAGCGCGAGATCGTCCCGAGGGTCGCCTGCTCCTGGTCCATCGGGTAGATGAAGTAGATGTCGTAGGGGCCCGCCGAGGGGATCTCCACCTGGGAACCCACGACGACGGCAGGCACGGACTCGGACACGGACCCGGGGAACTCGGCGCCGACCCCTTCGGTCACCTGGCGGTTCAGCTCGATCGTCACCGTCTGCTGGCGGGCCGGGTCGGCTGCCACGGCGTCCCGCAGGGAGGTCGGGATGGACTCGAGCGTCACCGCCTCGGACTCCTCCGAGGGGATGCGCATGTCGGAGGTGTTGTTACCGCCCCGGGTGAAGATGACGTAGCGGCTGTTGTCCCCTGCCGGTGCCTTGAGGGTGCGGTTGACGAGGGAGTTGGTGAAGACGGGCAGCTCCGGGGTGCCCGTCCAGCCGTTGAAACCCGCCTGGGCGTCGTCGGTGAGCTTGCGTGACTCCGCCTGGGCGAGGCTGATCCGGTTGTCGACCAGTCCGTCCGCGATGGACCGGTACATCGTCAGGCTGATGATCGAGACGACGACGACACCGAGGAGGAGGGTGCTCGTGACGACGCGGAAGCGCAGCGAACGGCGCCACAGGTCGACCAGCGCCTTGATCCTGCGGACGACGAACCCGTCGCCGGACCTGCCCCCGACGGGGCCCTCGGGCCCGGCGGAGTCCGAGACCCCGGTCGGCTCGACCGCGGGTGCGGAGGCCATCGTCAGGACGGCCCCGCCTTGTACCCGACACCCCGGACGGTGACGACGATCTGCGGGTTCTCCGGGTCGTGCTCGATCTTGCTGCGCAGGCGCTGGACGTGGACGTTCACCAGACGGGTGTCGCCCGCGTGCCGGTAGCCCCACACCTGCTCGAGGAGGACCTCGCGGCTGAAGACCTGCCACGGCTTGCGGGCCAGGGCCACGAGCAGGTCGAACTCCAGCGGCGTCAGGCCGAGCGACTGGTCACCGCGCTTGACGGAGTGGCCGGCGACGTCGATCGTCAGGTCGCCGATCGTCAGGCGCTCGGGCTCGGGCTCGTCACCACGACGCAGCCGGGCGCGCAGCCGGGCGATGAGCTCCTGCGGCTTGAAGGGCTTGACGATGTAGTCGTCGGCACCGGACTCGAGGCCGACGACGACGTCGACGGTGTCGGTCCGGGCGGTGAGCATGACGATCGGCACGCCCGACTCCTGGCGCAGCCGGCGGCAGATCTCGATCCCGTCCATGCCGGGCAGCATGACGTCGAGGAGCACCAGGTCCGGTCGGGACTCGTGGAAGGCATCGAGCGCACGCGCGCCGTCCGCGACGTGTGCGACGTCCAGCCCCTCCTTGCGCAGCACGATCCCGAGCATCTCGGCCAGTGCCTGGTCGTCGTCGACGACGAGGACGCGTCCCTTCACCTTGATCCCTTTCACACGGTGTCGCTGCCCGCCAATCATCACACAGCGGGCTGCCGGGCCCGGGTACCCGTGCGGCTCGTCTGGTCGGCGAGGCCCGCGACCGGGCCTGCGGACGAGGGAGCCGTACCCGCACCACGACACGACGGACTCAGCAAGGAACTTCATGTCCTGGCTCGTCCTCGTCGTCTCGGGGATGCTCGAGGCCGTCTGGGCCACCGCCAGCACGGCCGGCCTCGCGTGGGCGATGACCACGATCCCCACCGGCACGGCCTACGCCGTCTGGGTGGGCACCGGCGCGACCCTCACCGTCGTGTGGTCCATGGCGAAGGGGGACGAGCTCGCCTCCCGCGCCCGCACCACTCTGCTCGTCCTGCTCGTCAGCGCGGTCTTCGAGGCGGTGTGGGCGACGGCCCTGGGGCGGTCCGACGGGCTCAGCAGACCGCTCCCGACCGTCATCTTCGTCCTCACCCTCGCGATCAGCATGGGCGGGCTCGGCGTCGCCGTCCGGTCGATCCCCATCGGCACCGACTACGCCGTCTGGACGGGGGTCGGCGCCGCGCTCACCGTCACCTGGGCCGTGGTGACCGGCGACGAGCCCTTCTCCCCCGTCAGGGCCCTGCTCGTCGCGGGCATCATCGCCGCCGTCATGGGCCTCAAGCTCGTCCCCGCCCGCGAGCCCAGCGGCTGACGAGAGCGCGAGGGGCCGCCGTCCGTGTCGGACGGCGGCCCCTCGCGGCCCACGGGTCGGCGCTCAGTAGCGGTAGTGCTCCGGCTTGTACGGCCCGGCGACGTCGACGCCGAGGTACTCGGCCTGGCCCTTGGTCAGCTCGGTGAGCTCGACACCGAGGGCGTCGAGGTGCAGGCGGGCGACCTTCTCGTCGAGGTGCTTGGGCAGCGTGGTGACGGACGGCTTGCCCTCGTCGTCGACGTACTCGTCGGCCTTGGCGAAGAGCTCGATCTGGGCGATCGTCTGGTTGGCGAAGGAGTTGCTCATGACGAAGCTCGGGTGCCCCGTGGCGTTGCCGAGGTTCATCAGGCGGCCCTCGGACAGCACGATGATCGAGTGCCCGTCGGCGAAGGTCCACTCGTGGACCTGCGGCTTGATCTCGATCTTGGTGACGCCCTCGATGCGCGCCAGGCCGGCCATGTCGATCTCGTTGTCGAAGTGACCGATGTTGGAGACGATCGCCTTGTTCTTCATCGAGGCCATGTGCTCGGCGGTGATGACGTCGTAGCAGCCGGTCGTCGTGACGAAGATGTCGCCGTAGGTGGCGGCCTTGTCCATCGTGGTGACCTCGAAGCCCTCCATCGCGGCCTGCAGCGCGCAGATGGGGTCGACCTCGGTCACGACGACCCGGGCGCCCTGGCCGGCGAGCGCGCTCGCGACACCCTTGCCGACGTCGCCGTAGCCCGCGACGACCGCGACCTTGCCGCCGATCAGCACGTCGGTGGCGCGGTTGAGGCCGTCGAGGACGGAGTGGCGGGTGCCGTACTTGTTGTCGAACTTGCTCTTGGTCACCGCGTCGTTGACGTTGATGGCCGGGAAGAGCAGCTCGCCGGCCTCGGCGAGCTGGTAGAGGCGGTGGACACCGGTCGTGGTCTCCTCGGTGACGCCCTTGATGCGAGCGGCCACGGTCGTCCACTTCTGCGGGTCCGCCTCCAGGGTGCGGCGCACGAGCGCCTTGAAGACCGTGAACTCCTCGGAGTCCTCCTCG
The DNA here is from genome assembly GCF_001591405.1 of Janibacter terrae NBRC 107853. GTDB lineage: Bacteria > Actinomycetota > Actinomycetes > Actinomycetales > Dermatophilaceae > Janibacter > Janibacter terrae. Next base: position 399,767 of record NZ_BCUV01000002.1, on the reverse strand, counting down.
GTGGTGGGCGGCACCTGTCCGGCGGCCTCCCACTCCTTGCCCTTGTGGACGAGCATCGTCGCGTCGCCACCGTCGTCGAGGATCATGTTGGGACCCTCGTCGTCGGCCCAGGTGAGGATCTGCTCGGTGCAGTCCCAGTACTCCTCGAGGGTCTCGCCCTTCCAGGCGAAGACCGGGACACCCTGGGGGTCCTCGGGGGTGCCGGCGCCGACGACGATCGCCGCGGCGGCCTCGTCCTGGGTCGAGTAGATGTTGCAGCTGGCCCAACGGACCTCGGCGCCGAGCGCCGTGAGGGTCTCGATGAGGACCGCGGTCTGCACGGTCATGTGGAGGGAGCCGGCGATCTTGGCGCCCGCAAGCGGCGCCGAACCAGCGAATTCTTCGCGCAGGCTCATGAGGCCCGGCATCTCGTGCTCGGCGAGACGGATCTGGTGACGGCCGGCCTCGGCGAGGCCCAGGTCGGCGACCTTGTAGTCGAAGGACACGTGAAACTCCTGTGACAGGTGTGGGATCGGACCCGGCGCGGCCCTTCTGGGCTCTCGCGGGGCATCACCCACGCCGGCTCACAGCAGTGTAGGCGCTGGGCCCCGGTGCGCGGGTCGCGTCAGTGCGCGGCGTGCGCGCCCTCGTCCTTCTTCCCGAAGGGCAGCACGTGCATGACGGCGACGACGACGGCACCGACGAGGCCACCGAGGACCGCCGAGGCGACGGTGTTGGTCAACCAGCCGAGCGCACCCCCGAGTGCGCCGGTCGCCTCGTGCACGACCTCCTCGAGGTGGTGGACGAGCTCGTAGGGCTGCGGCAGCCAGCCGGTCTCGTCGAGGCCGACGAGGATGATGTGTCCACCGACCCAGATCATCGCGGCGACGCCGACGACGGACAGCACCGTGAGCAGCTTGGGCATGCCCGTGACGAGGCCACGACCCAGGGTCTGCGCGAAGCCTGACTCCCTCTGCGTGAGGGCCAGACCGATGTCGTCCATCTTCACGATGAGGGCGACGGTGCCGTAGACGACGAACGTGATGGCGATGGCCACGGCGACCATGACCGCGAGCAGGTACCAGAAGGAGTCGTTGAGCCCCTCGTCCAGGACGGCCTTGAGCGAGATGACCATGATCTCCGCGGACAGGATGAAGTCCGTGGTCACCGCACCCTTGACGATCGTCTCCTCGTCGGCGGGCCGTGGCTCGGCGTGCGCACCGTCGTCGTGCCCGGCGATCTTCTCCCAGATCTTCTCGGCGCCCTCGAAGCACAGGTAGGTGCCGCCGAGCATGAGCAGGGGCGAGAGCAGCCAGGGCAGGAAGGCGTTGAGCAGCAGGATCGCCGGGACGATGAAGACGAGCTTGTTGCGCAGCGAGCCGATGGTGATCCGCTTGATGATCGGCAGCTCGCGCTTGGGGTCCAGGCCCTCGACGTAGCGCGGTGTGACGGCGGTGTCGTCGACGACGACGCCCGCGGCCTTGACGCTCGCCCGGCCGGAGGCGGCCGCCACGTCGTCGATGGACGCCGCTGCGGCACGGGCCAGGACGGAGATGTCGTCGAGAAGCGCGACGAGGCCGCCGCTCATCGCAGGGGCCCGGGGGTCACGTGGGTCGTCAGCACGTGCACAGCGTAGCCAGCACACGCCGGCGCCCGGCCTCCAGCCACGCCGAGACGCTCACGCCATCGGTGGCGACTCGAGGACGTCCTCGGCCGGGTTGAGCTCGAGGCCGAGCAGCGCGTTCTCGACGACCTCGGTCAGGGCCGGGTGGATCCAGTACTGACCCCGGACCATGTCGGCGACGGGCTGGTCGAAGGCCATCATCTGGATGAGCGGCTGCACGAGCGTGGAGGCCTGGGGGCCGAGGATGTGTCCCCCGACGAGGGCGCCGGTCCGCCGGTCGGCGATGACCTTGCACACGCTCGTCGTGTCCTCCATGGCCCAGCCGTAGGCCGTGTCGCCGTACCGCTGCACCTTGACGGTGACGTCGATGCCCCGCTCGACGGCCTCGGCCTGGGTCAGGCCCACCGAGGCGATCTGGGGGTGGGTGAAGACGGCGGCCGGCACGGCGTCGTGGTCGAAGGCCCGCAGGTCGTCCGGGTGCGCCAGGTTGTGCGCCACGGCGCGGGCCTCCTGGTTGGCCACGTGCTTGAGCTGGAAGGGGGAGCTGGCGTCCCCGAGGGACCACACGCCGTCGACGCTGGTCCGGCCGTACTCGTCGACGACGACGCGGCCGTCGTCGTGGACGTCCACCCCGGCCGCCTCGAGCCCGAGGTCGTCCGTGCTGGGTGCCCGGCCAGCGGCGACGAGGACGGCGTCGACCTCGACCCTCGACCCGTCGGACAGGGTGGCGGTGATGCCCCCTTCGTCGCGAGTGAGGTCCGTGACGGTCGTCCCGCTGCGCACGTCCCACTGCTCGCGCGCGGCCGCGGTGAAGGCCCGGGAGATGTCCTCGTCGAGGTGGCGCAGCAGCGTGTCGCTGCGCACCGCGAGGACCACCTGGGTGCCGAAGGCGGAGAAGACGTGCGCCATCTCGGCGGCGATGTAGCCCCCACCGATGACGAGCATCCGCCCGGGCAGCTCGGGCAGCCGCATGACGCTGTCGGAGGTGTGCAGGGTGACCCCCGCGCGGGCGGCCGCCTGCGCCAGCTCGTCAGGGACCACCGGGTGCGACCCGGTGGCGATGACGACCTGCCCGGCCCGCACGTCCTGCGTGCTGCCGTCGGGCATCTCGACCGACAGGGTCCGCGGTCCCGTGAACCTCGCGTGGCCGCGCAGCAGGTGGACGTCCTCGTCGTCGCGGCGGTAGGCCTCACCGGCGGCCGCGATCGGGTCGATCCGACCGAAGACGCGGTCGCGCACGTCGGTGAAGCGCACCCGCTCGAGCGTCGCGTCGACGCCGAGGCGTCCCCCTTCGCGCACGGCCGTGGCGATCTCCGCGACGTGGACGAACATCTTGGTCGGGATGCACCCGACGTTGAGGCAGGTGCCCCCGAAGACGTCACCGCCCTCGATCATCGCGAAGGTGCGGTCCGCGAGGTCATCGGTCAGCAGGCTGTTGCCCGATCCGCTGCCGATGACGGCGATGTCGACGTCGATCACTCGGTGGCCTTCCGTGGGAGGTGGAGGTCGGAGATGCCGGGGGCGGTGGCCGGGTCGAGCCCGTGCCCGATGGCGAGGTAGGTCGCGGCGTAGTCGGTGAGCGCGACGAGCTCCGCGAGGCGCTCGAGGTCGTGGCCCGGGCGGGCGGTGTGCTCGAGCACCCGCACCCCGGTCGTGCGGGCGTGGTCGGCGACCGACTGCGCGGTGTTGTGCCGTTCGACCTCCATCGGGTCGGCGTCGTCCGCGGGCACGGGGTCCCGCAGGAGCAGCAGCCCGAGCTGCGGCCCCGACGGGCCGTCCAGGTAGGGGTCGGCGAAGATGTCCCGACCACCGTCGGGCGCCTGCCGCCCGCGGGCCCACGGCCCGGACAGGCAGGCGACGACCTGCGCGGCGGAGTCGGGCAGGCGCCCCCAGGTGCTCGGGGTGCGTGCCGTCCGCGCGAGCATCGCGCTCGTGCGGCGCGCGGCCACCCCCGTGACGGGGCCGTCCCCGAGCACGACGCCGGCGACGTCCGCGAGGTCGGCGGCCAGCACCTTGGCCGGGTTGACGAAGTGCTCGGCATCGGGCCGGAAGCGCTCCGCCTGCTCGTCGAGCCGGTCGGCGACCCCTGCGAGCACTTTCGGGGCGATGTCGACGACACCACTCCCCGTCACCCCGAGGACGGCACGGGCGGCCATGCCCCACAACGCGGTCCGCGAGTGGCCCACCCCCGGGTCCATGGCCAGGTGGAGGCCGCGGGCGGCGTGGGCGGCCTCCGCGAGCGGGCTGTCGGGTGCACCGATCGTCAGGACGTGGGCGCCGCGTCGCGCGGCCTCGCGCGCTTGGCGCACCGGCCCCTCGGCGCGGCCCGAGCGGGAGATCGCGACGACGAGGTCGAGCGTGCCGACCCAGCCGGGGAGCGGCCCCGACCCGTCGGCCGTCAGGAGCACCGGGCCGCTGCGCGAGACGAGCAGGTCGAGGACCGTCCCGACCGTCTCGGCGCCGCCGACGGCGGCGACGTGCACGGCACGCGGCCGCTCCCCCGCCGTGACGCTCGCGAGATCGGTCTCCGCCGCCAGGGTCAGCGCGCGTCGCACCTGGGCGCCGGCGCCGGCAAGGGCTCGCAGCATGTCGGTCGTGTCGACGGCGGCGCGACGCCCGTCGTCGTCGAGGAGCCCGGTGTCGAAGGGGGGCATCGCCTCAGGCCCGCGGTCGTGCCTCGTCGACGAGGAGGACGGGGATGCCCTCGTCCACCCGGTAGGCCAGACCGCAGTCCGGACCGGTGCACACCAGCTCGGGCCCCTGTGCCCCGGTCTCGTCGCGCAGCTCGGCGCGGCACGCGGGGCAGCGCAGGATCTCCCGCAGCCAGGGCTCGATGGTCGACTCGCTCATGGTCATGCCTCCCGGATCGTCGTCAGGACATCGTCCCGCACCCGGGCCATGGTCGCCTCGTCGGCGGCCTCGACGTTCAGGCGCAGCAGCGGCTCGGTGTTGCTCGGCCGCAGGTTGAACCACCACATCGGCTCGCGGTCGGTGGCCGGGTGGGTCACGGTGAGGCCGTCGAGCTCGTCGACGACCGCACCGTCGGTGACGTGGCGCCCGCGTACCACCTCGGTGACGGCGGCGGCGTCCGCGACCGTGGAGTTGATCTCGCCGGAGGCGACGTACCGCTCGAAGGGAGCCATGACCTCGCTGAGGGGCCGGTCGGTCTCCCCGAGGGCGGCGAGCACGTGCATCGCCGCGAGCATGCCCGTGTCGGCGAACCAGAAGTCGCGGAAGTAGTAGTGCGCGGAGTGCTCGCCGCCGAAGACCGCGTCGTGCTCGCTCATGTCGGCCTTGACGTACGAGTGCCCGACGCGCGTGCGGACCGGTCGGGCGCCGTCCTCGCCGATGATCTCGGGGACCGCGGCGGAGGTGATCGCGTTGTGGACGATCGAGATCTCCGCAAGGTCGCGGCCAGCAGCGACCTCACGGGCGATCTCGCGCCGGGCGATCATCGCGGTGATCGCGCTCGGGCTGATCGGGTCACCGTGCTCGTCGACGACGAAGCACCGGTCGGCGTCGCCGTCGAAGGCGATGCCGATGTCGGCCCCGTGGCTGCGCACGCGCGCCTGGAGGTCGACGAGGTTCTTGGGGTCGAGCGGGTTCGCCTCGTGGTTGGGGAAGGTCCCGTCCAGCTCGAAGTACATCGGGTCGATCGTCAGGGGCAGCTCGGGCAGGCCCGAGCGCGTCCCGAGGACCGCGGGGACGGTGAGCCCCCCCATGCCGTTGCCGGCGTCGACCGTGACCCGCAGCGGGCGCGAGCCCGACAGGTCGACGAGACCGCGCAGGAAGGCGGCGTAGTCGGCGAGGACGTCGCGCTCGGTGACCGCGCCGGGCGTCACGCCGTCGAAGGCCGAGACGCCCGCGTCGAGGTGCTCCTGGGCGAGGTCGCGGACCTGCGCCAAGCCGCTCTCCTGGCCGACCGGCCGCGCGCCCGCGCGGCAGAACTTGATGCCGTTGTACCGGGCCGGGTTGTGGCTCGCGGTGAACATCGCACCGGGCAGGCCGAGGGCCCCGCTCGCGTAGTAGAGCCCGTCCGTGCTGGCCAGGCCGATGAGGATCGCGTCGACGCCCCGGGCGGTGATGCCCCGGGCCAGGGCGTCGACGAGCTCCGGAGAGCTCGGGCGCATGTCGTGGCCGATGACGACCGCCGGGGCGCCCTCGGCGATGGCGACGACCTCGGCGAAGGCCGCGCCCAGTGCGTGCGCGACGTCGATGTTGAGCTGGTCGGGCACGAGGCCCCGCACGTCGTAGGCCTTGACGAAGTCGGCGAGCTGGATGGTCACGGGCAGCAGCCTAGTTCGCGACCGCGTGCCGGGCGTGCGCCGGTCCTGCAGCGCCGGGTCGGGCGCTCAGTCGCGGTCGCGCAGCACGCGCAGGTGGCCGCGCCGACCGGTCTCGGTGACGCTCGCGGGCTCCGGACGCGCGGTCGTGGCGATGCCGCGGGTCCGCTCCGAGTCGGTCATCGGCTCGGGGCGCCGACGGACCACCTCGGCGAGGGCCACGAGGTCGTCGTAGGTGGCCGGGGCGGGCTGGTCCGTGGAGAGCCGCACGACGTCCCAGCCGCGCGGCGCGGTGAGGCGCTGGGCGTGGTCCTGGCACAGGTCGTAGGCGTGCGGCTCGGCGTAGGTGGCGAGGGGCCCGAGGACGACCGTGGAGTCGGAGTAGACGTACGTGAGGGTCCCGGAGGCCGGTCGTGCGCAGGCGGCACGGGAGCACTGGCGGGAGACGGTCACCCGTGCAGGCTAGGCCACGCAGGAGAGGATCGGTGACGCCACGCCGCACCGGGGCACCTACGATCGGGAGGGTGAGTCGTCATCGGGATCGTCGTGGCCGCGGCCTGCGCGGACCGCTCGCCCAGCCGGCCGTGCCGGCGATGGCGACCCGCGCAGAGGCCTTCGACGACCTCGTCGTGGACACCGCGCAGCGCTTCCGCCGGGTCCTGGGCCGACGGTGGGACGACGTGGAGTTCGCCGTCGAGGACATCCCCCCGTCCGACCCGGCCCGCTGGGAGGAGGGGGTCCCCCTCGCCAGGTTGTGGCCCGCCGAAGGGAGGTTGCCCGCCCGGATCGTCGTCTACCGGCGACCGGTCGAGACGATCGCGCGCGGGAGCGACCCGGTCGACGTGGTCCACGAGGTGATGGTCGAGCAGGTCGCGCTCCTGCTCGGCGTCGACCCGGACGAGGTGGACCCCGAGCGCCGCTGACCGCCCCCCGGGTCCGCAGCGAGCCTCAGCGGGCCTGCACGACCGGCACGTCGCGCACCGTGACGCGCGAGGGCAGCACGGGGATCGAGGTCGTCTCGGCCCGGGCGCCCTGCTCCCTGCCGATGAGCAGGACCGCCGCGTGCACACGACCGTCCGTCGGACGCACCCAGACGGCGCTCGCCCGACCGATCGACAGGGCCTTGCTGCGGCCGGCCTCGAGGTCGACCTCGCGGGTCGTGATCTCGCCGTCGCGCAGGACGAGCAGGTCGGCGGTGGCCGCCTCCTCGTCGGCGGTCACCTCGACGAAGCGCCGCACGTCGCTCGAGGGGGAGGTCGGCAGGGCCGCTCCCCCGAGCGTGCCGATGGCGGGGGTGGCGACCGACCACGCCATGTCCCTGCGCCCGCCGGAGTCCTCGGTGGAGACGTGGGCGGCGGCCACGACCGGCTCGTCGGACTCGACGACCCAGGAGTGCACGCCCGGCGACTCGGGCAGCGCGACGTCGACGGCCCGGCCCGCGGGGATGGTGCGCACGCCGGCGCTGCGGGCCCGCTCCTCGCCGACGGCGCGCACCTCGACGACCGCGTCCTGGTCACCCGGCGCCGCGAGGACGATGCCCCGCCGTGCGCCGTTGGCGTTGCCCGGGACGACGAGTCGTCGCGCGGGGGCAGCAGTCGGCCCGACGAGCTCGACCCCGGCGGGCGTCAGCCCGTCGGTGTGGTGGTCGACGAGGGTCGGGACGACGAGGCCATCGGTGGCACTCACGTGGACCGCCTGCGGGGCGTCCGTACCGCCGACCGCGTCGAGGAGGACGACGCTGCGGCCGTGCGCGGGGACGACGACGGAGCGGCCGCGGTCCTCCCCCTTCGCCCCGACGGGCTCGATGCGGGTCGTGACGGGATTGGCCCCGGGGTTGGTGAGGACGAGCCGCTCCTGGCGGCCCTTGTCGCCACCGCCGCCGACGAGCCACGCGTCGGCGGTCGCGGTGCCGCAGGGCTGCGCGGCCAGGCCCTGGACGCTCTCGCCCGAGGCAACGAAGCCCTCGGTCGCCACGAGCCCCGGGGCCCGCTCCTGCGTGGCGCGCACCCGCACCGGGCGCGACCCCAGGTCGCGGGTCGACTCGCTCGTCGGTCCGCTGCGCGGCTCGGCGTCAGGGGTCGGGGCCGGCTCGCCCCGCAGGTCCTCGACCGTGATCGTGCCCGGCTCGCCGGGCGGGGTGATGACCCCGTCGAGCACCTGCGCAGGTGCGGCGTGGGCCACGACGCCCCCCGTGAGGTCGACGTCGGGCGCGCCCTCGACACCGGCGAAGGGGTCACCCGGGCAGTACGTGCTCGTGAGGCTCGTCGCGATCGAGGGCGCCCCCACCGGCGGGGACGCCTGGGGGGCCACCGCGCCGAGCCGGTCGGCCCCGAGGACAACGCCGGTCGCCGCGGCGCCCACCACGACGACGCGTGCGGCGGCCGGCAGCCAGGCCGAGCGGGCGGGGCGCGGGCTCATCGCTGCTCCTCCTCGTCGGGCTCGACGCGCCGTTCGGTCGGCAGGGCGAGGTAGAGGGCGAGCAGCAGCGCGGCGCCCTGACCGACCTTCCACCACGGGTGGCCGGCGCCGACGGCGACGCTCACCTCGTCGGTGCGCTCGGGCAGCTCGTAGGTCGGGACGGCGCTGTGGGTCTGCGGCTGCAGCCGGCGCCCGTCGGCGCGCACCTCGACGCGGTCGCTCCAGTCAAGGGACTCGGCGATGACGAGCTCCTCCCCGCTCGGGACCTCGACGGGGCCGTCGGTGTCGGCGTGGGCCCCCGAGGCGAGGACGGGGTGGCTGCCGTCCTGCGAGGTGACCCGCAGCCGGGAGGGGAGGGCGCCGTCGGTCTCCTCGGCGCGGACCGCCCAGGTGATCGAGCCCGCGCTCGAGCCGAGGCGCGCCAGACCGGGCGCGGCGTCGACGAGGCGGCGCTGGGACTCGCTGGGGTCGACGACGACGACGTGCGAGACGGCGTGCCGCGCGAGGACGTCGCCCGGGGAGCCCTCGCCCTCGCCGACCCCGAGGAGCTGGGCCACGGCGGAGGCCACCTGCTCCTCGCCGGGGACGGGACGCGTGGCGGGGGGCAGGTCGCGCACGAGCTCTCCCGGCTCCGCACCGACGAGCCGGTAGCGGACGCCGGCGGGAGCGGGCTCCACGACGAGGGTGCGGGAGGCCGAGGGGCCCTCCGCGGCGGCGACGGCGACGAGCGGCCGCGGGTCGCGCCAGGTCGTCAGGTCGTCGCCGTAGGAGTGCTGGCCGACGACGACCGCGCTGCCGATGGCCGCGACCGGCAGGGCGAGCGCCGGCAGGACGAGCCAACGCCGGTGCCCACCCGAGCGCAGTCGCGCGGGCAGGACGTCGGCGGCCAGGAGCACCGCGACGAGCGCCGACCCGACGAGCAGGATCTGCCCGGTGCCGGCCCAGGGCGTGATCTCGCTGCCCGCGTCGACGGACCCGGAGGGGCGGTAGCCGATGACGACGCGGGGCGCGGCCACGGCCGCGGCGAGGCCGACGAGCGCGACGACGGCCGCGACCCAGGTACCCGGTCGGCGGCCCGGGACGAGCAGCGCGAGGAGCCCCAGGGCGAGGATCGCGGCGGTCCACCACGTCGTCGCGGCGCCGCCGTCGAGCTGCCCGAGGGCGAGCTGCGGCGCGGGAGTGGTCACCGGGGCGTCGGTGAGGCCCCATCCGGCGAGCAGGCGCCGCGGGTGGTCACGCAGGGTGAGCAACCAGGGCCCGAGGAGGAGCACGGGGGTGACCGCGAGGACGATGCCCCGCACCCGTCGGCGCGCGTCGCCGACGAGGAGCAGCGCGACCCCGACGACGACGAGCACCGGCAGGACGAAGGGAGCGACCGTCGCCAGCAGGGTGGCCCACAGGGCTGTCCGCACGCCGTCGCTGAAGGACGAGCACCCCCGGGCGGCGCGGGCGACGCCGGCGACGACACGCGGCAGCAGGACCAGCAGGAGGAGGGCACCGACCCGCCCTTCGCCCACGGCGAGCGCGGCGGGGACGGTCGTCACCCACGCGAGCGCCGCGGCAGCCCGCAGCCACCTGCGGTCGGTGAAGGTGGCTGTGGCCGACCACGCGACGACGGCCGCGACCGGGAGCGCCAGGATGACGAGGAGCGCGAGGACGAGACCCGCCGGCGACTGCCCGGAGCCGAGGCCGGGGATCCAGCCGACGACCCGGGCGAGCGCGGCGAGGACGACGAGCGCCGGGCTCTGCTCGGCCCCGTCACCCCAGCCCTGGCCGTGCCAGGCCATCCACCACGAGTCCCAGAGCTGCCCGGCCGTGGCCCGACCGCCCGCGAGCTCGCCCCCGACGAGACCGGCGTCCGGTCGGTGCCGCAGCTCACCGGTGATGTGCCGGGCCGACCACGCCGAGAAGGCGGTGACCCCGATGACGAGCCAGGGCAGCGGGTGGGTGAGCCAGCGCCCACCGCGCTCGACCTCGAGCGAGCGGGCCTCGACGCCCGTGTGCCGCCGGGCGCTCCCCCGCGCGTCGTCCACCAGTCGGCGACGGGCATCGGCGGAGGTGACGAAGAGGGAGTCGAGGTCGCCCCTGGCCACCTCGCGGGGCGCGTGGCCACGCAGGCGGGAGCGCAACCGACGCGGGTCGAGCGTGGCGGGGATGCTCGCGAGCTCCTCCGCCCCCAGCCCGGGCCGCTTCAGGACGACCAGCCCGAGGCCGACGAGCAGGCTGGACACGGCGATCCACAGGGCGAGGAAGGGTGCGGTGACGACGTGCGCGCGGGTGAGGGCGGCGCGTCTCGCCTGACGGCGGTGCTGCGCGCCCGGGCGGCGCTCGGCTGCGGTCGGGCGGACCGCGACGGCGGCTCCGGGCACGAGGACGACGCGCCGCCCGGCGCGCTGCGAGCGCCAGCCGAGGTCGAGGTCGCCGCCGAAGTCGCCCAGGGCCGGGTCGTGGCCGTCGAGGAGCTCGTAGGTGGCCCGGTCGACGAGCAGGCCCTCGAGCGGGGCCGCGACCGCGTCGACATCGGCGTCGTACTGGCCCTGGTCGGTCGTCCCGGCGACGGGATCGGGGACGATGCGTCCCGACCGCGTCACCTGGAGGCCGAAGCGGACGAGGCGGCTCGGGTCCGCCTCGTCGACGAGCTTGGGGGTGGCCATGCCGACGCCCCGCCCCGTCGCGGCGACGAGGCGGCGCAGCGCCTCGGGGTGCGGGCGGGTCCGCGAGGTGAGGATCCAGACGAGGTCCCGGCCGACGTCCGCCCGCGGCAGGCTGTCGATCATCGCCGGCAGGATCCGGCGCAGCCCTCGCCGGGGTCCGAGGGTGGTCGTCAGGACGTCGATGCCGGCGCGGTCGACCGGGGCCAGGAGGTCGCTCGGGTCGTCCAGACCGCCGATCGCGCCGTCGACGAGGAGCAGGCGGTCAGGGAGGCGGTCCTGCGCGAGGAGGGCGCTGAGGACCTGTCCGGCTCCTTCCCTGGTGCGCGCCACCACGACCGCGGTCACGGTCACCGGTGGCGCCGTCGTCCGCCGGGAAGGGGTGGCGGAGGGCGTGGGACTGGGCTGCGTCACGACCTCGCCGACGGTCAGACCGCGCGCTTCTTGAGCTTGCGCCGCTCGCGCTCGGACAGCCCGCCCCAGATGCCGAAGCGCTCGTCGTGCGCCAGGGCGTACTCGAGGCACTCCTGGCGGACGTCACACCCGACACAGACCTTCTTCGCCTCGCGGGTGGATCCGCCCTTCTCGGGGAAGAACGCCTCGGGATCCGTCTGGGCGCAGAGCGATCGCTCCTGCCAGGACAGCTCCGTGTCGTCGGTGGCGTCACCGGTGATCAGCTGAAGTTCGTGCATGGTCCCTCCTCGACCTCGACCCTTGGTCCCATGCCGCTCCCGGACGACGGGGTGACGACACGTCTGTAATTACATGCGTGTCATGCGTGCGTCGTCAAGCCGAGCACGGTATGGAGCGGCGAACGGTCGCCCCGTCTCCCCTCCCCTTCGCCCTCCCCGGCGGCGGCTGAGACCATGTGCCCCATGCGCATCACCGTGATCTCCGGCGGGCCGGCCGGCGCCCGATTCGTCCGCGGTCTCCTGGACCACCTCCGTCATCGGGCCGGCGACGACGAGGTGACCGTCATCGCCAACACCGGGGACGACCTCACGCTGTGGGGACTGCGCGTCCAGCCGGACGTCGATGCCCTGCTGGCCGAGCTCGGCGGCTCCCCCGCCGACCCGTCCTCGGTCGTCGCCGACGAGCTCGTCGCGCTTGACGTCCACCCCCAGTGGTACCCGGTCACCGACCGCGAGGTCGCCACCCACCTCGCCCGGACCGCGTGGCTCGGTCAGGGCGCGACACCGACCGAGGTCACCGCGCGCCTCGCGGTGCGCGCCGGGCTGCCCGACCACGTGCGGGTCCTGCCGATGAGCGACGTCCCGGTCGAGACCCACGCGGTCCTGGACGGCGCCGAGGGCCAGCAGGCGGTCCACGTCCAGCGGTGGCGGCACGAGCTCGGCGCGCCGGCGGCCGTGCGCTTCGTCGTCGCCGGCATGGACCGCGCGGCCGCCGCCCCGGGCGTGCTCGACGCCCTCCGCTCCGCGGACGTCGTCCTGCTCCCGCCGAGCGACCCGGTGCTGTCCGTCGGCATCGTCCTCGGCGTCCCCGGTGTGCGGGACGCGCTGCGCGGGACGTCGGCGCCCGTCGTCGGCGTGAGCCCCGACCTCGCGTCCCTCGGCCCCTCGCTCGCCGCGGTCGGCATCGAGCCCACGTCCGCCGGCGTCGCCGGCCTCTACCAGGACCTCCTCGCCGGCTGGCTCGCGCCCGCGGACGAGGCCCCGGCGCGCGGGTCCCGTTGGACGACGCGGCACGTCGACCTCGGCCGGCCTGCCGAGCAGGTGGCCGCCGACGCCCTCGACCTCGCGCTCGGACTGCGTCCCTGACCCGGTGCGTCGTGGGTGCGCGGCTAGAACCGCGTCGGCAGGTGCGTGGGCAGCGAGCGGCGCGGCCCACGACGCGGCCGGGGGCCGGCGGTGGCGGTGACGACCCGCTGCGCGCGGTACCGGTGGCCGGCGTAGGGGGCGAGGAGCTCGGCCATGCGGTCGTCGTCGCCCACCCGGCCGTCGAGCGCGAGCGTCACGTCCTTGGCCACGTGGTAGTCGCCGAAGCTCGGCGAGTCCGCGTCCCCGAGCGCCCGCTGGGCCACCTCGGCGGCCGTCCAGACGCCGATCCCCGGCAACGAGCGCATCCGGGCGTGCGCCTGCGTCAGCGGCAGGTCCGCGCACTCGTCGAGGCGTCCGGCGACGCCCATGGCCCGCACGACGACGCGCGAGCGGGCCCCGTCGACCCCCGCCCGCAGCCACTCCCAGGACGGGATGCGGGCCCAGTCCGCGGCACTCGGCGGGCAGACGAGCCCCAGCTCCTCCCCCGGCCCGGGCGCCGGCGACCCGAAGCGGCGCACGAGCTGGCGCTGGCTGCTGAAGGCCTCGCGGCCGGTGACCTTCTGCTCGAGCACCGAGCACACGAGCATCTGGGCGACGAGCCCGTTGGCCGGCACCCGCCAGGTCCGCATCCGCGGCCACCCGCGGGCGACGAGGTCGTGGTGGGGCGTGAACCCCATCGGGTCGTCCCGGCCCCCCACGAGGTCCGGCAGGCGATCGAGCATCCACGCCGCGCCGGCACCCCAGGCCGAGGCGAGGACCTCGGCCCCGGCGTCGCGCAGGTGGAGGGTGACCGGGCCGTCGGGCGTCGTCCAGCCGAACCACCAGCCGTCGCGGCCCCTGAGGCTCGTCGGGTCACCCGACCCGCGGACGAAGGGGGGCAGTACCAGGGCGAGGTCGACCGGCGCGGGCGGGCGGTGCCGCCGGACCGTCGCTCCCGGGTGCGTGCTCATCCGGTGCCGGTCAGCGGCGGCGGAAGGTCAGCAGGATGAAGGTGTAGTCGAGGTCGACCCTGGTCCAGTGCACGGGTCGCTCGGTGTGCGCCAGGGCCGCGTCGTCCAGGGTGCCGACGAGCTCGAGGTCGTGCCGCTCGGCCAGCGCCACGAGGTCGCGGATCTCCGCCGGGGAGAAGATGTGGACCTGCGACCCGTAGATCTCCTTGCCGGTCGTGTCCGGCGGGTCCTGGTCGTAGTCGGTCGAGACCGCGAGGACCCCGCCGGGGCGCAGCAGCCGCGCCGACTCGGCGATGAACCCCTCGAGGGGCACGCCGTGCTCGATGACCGACATGCACGTGATGGCGTCGAGGTGGCCACTCGGCAACCCGGTGTCGGTCACGTCTCCGTAGCGGAAGACGACGCCGTCGCGGGTGACCTGCGAGCCGAACTCGAGGTTGATCCCGATGAGCGAGCCCGGCGTGGAGCCGAAGCCGTAGAGCCGCAGCCACGGCAGGACCGGCGAGTAGCGCGCCGAGCCGGCGTCCATGACCCGCGCGCTGCGCGTCCCGTCGTCGACGAGGTCGAGGACGGCGCCGACGGCACCGAGGGCGTCCCAGTTCTTGGGCAGGTCCCGGTGGAGCGGCAGGCGCAGGCGCTTGGCCTCGTCGGCCGCACGCCGCCACGCCGCGGCGTCGGTGAGCACACCGGTCGGGGCGACGGTCGTCGGCGCGGGACGATCCCCCTTCGCCCTGGCCTCGAGGCGCCGCTGGACCGCGACGCGGCCCCAGAGGGCGTGCTCGGCGGCGCGCTTGGCGAGCGCCAGGAGGCGACCACCCGGGGGTGCGGCGACCTGGCCGGAGGAGGTGGAGTCAGACATGGGAGATCACCTTACGGGGCGGGGTCAGGCCCCGTCGGGGCCGAGCCGGGGGGCGAGGGGAGCAGGTGGTGCGACTTCGCCCAGAGCCAGCCGACGGCGGCCCAGACGACGTCGGCGAGGACGGTGAGGAAGCGCGCGACGACGACGACTGCCGTCGCCGCGGAGAAGGGCATCTGGGTCGCGAGGAGCAGGGCGAGCACGCCGTCGCGCACGCCGACGCCGGCCGGCACGACGATGCTGAACATCCCGATGCCGGCGGCGAGGAGGTACCCGGAGACCGCGACGAGCAGCAACCGCGAGGCGTCGGCGTCGTCGGGCGCGACGTTGCGGGCCATGACCCACACGGCCAGTCCGCCGGTGAGCCAGGACGAGGTGAACCACAGGCTGGACAGGCCGACGGCGGCGTGCGTGAGGTCGTGCTCGAGGGGCTCGCGCCGCAGCAGTCGCAGGAGGGTGCGGATGCCCCGGTTGAGCACCGGCGGCCACAGCAGCGCCCCCAGCACGCCGATGATGAGCAGCAGCGACCACCACGGGATGACGGCTTCGCCCCGGGTGAGCAGGACGGGCAGCGCGGGCAGGCCCGCGATCATGCCGGTGAGCGCGGACAGCGCGATGCACAGCAGACCGACGACCGCCGTCCGCCGTCGGGGGACGCCGAGCCGCGCGGCCATGTCGGTCTGGACGACGACCGACCACACCGACCCCGGCAGGTACTTGCCGAGCTGCCCGACGAAGAAGACCCCGCTCGCGGGGGCGATGTGCAGCCGCGATCCGAGGTCGGCCATGAGGACGCGCCAGCCGAGCACGGTGAAGAAGGGCGAGAGCAGCGACAGCGCCGTCGCCGCGAGGAGCGTGACCGGACCGATCCGGCGCAGGTCGCCGCGCACCTCCTCCCAGTTGGAGCGCAGCGCGATCGCCACCACCACGAGGACGAGCAGCAGGAAGCCGATGCGCAGCACGTCGAGGACCCGCTTGCGCGGGCGGCGCGCGGGGGCGCTCATCGCCGCGCGAAGGTGAGGCGCACGAGGGCGTGGGCGGCCTCGGGCTCGGTGCTCACCCTGGACGCGTGGCGCAGCCGGGCGGTGAGGTCCCCGTCCACGTCGCCGACGAGGGTGAAGCCCGCGTCGGCGGCCCGGGCGACGACCGCCCGCAGGTCGGCCGCCCCGCCGACGACGTCGCTCCCGGTGCCGCCGACGGGCAGGGTGAGGCAGAGCAGGCCGCCGGCGCGCAGCGCCCAGCCCGCCTGGGTCAGCGTCTCGTCGATGTCTGCGGCGGACGCGTCGTCGGGGTGCAGACGCGTGATGAGGTCGAGGGTGGCGGTGTCGACGTCGAGGAGCGTCATCGACGACCGGGAGCCCCGCAGCTCGACCTCGACGGGCACGTAGCCGGCGGCCCGGGCCCACCGCCCGAAGGGGGACCCCGCGCCGGAGGCGTCGATGATCAGGGCCTCGCGCCGCCGGTCGTCACGCATGCCGACGAGCACCCCGAGGGCCCCGAGGGCGGCCCACTCCGCGATCGCGTCGCCGCCACGGGGCAGGCCGAGCTCGCGGGCGAGCTCACGGGCGCGGACGGCCTCCTCGTCGTGCGCGAGCACGTCGGTGGCGCGCAGCCAGGACGGGAAGTCGGCCCGACCGAGGTCGAGCCGCGGTCGGCGACGGTCACGGGCGAGCCTGGCGAGCGTCACGAGGTCCTCGGCGCGGTCGGCGACCCGACCCAGGCGCGAGCGCCGGCGCACGACCGGGCGGGCCGTGGGGTCGGCCTGCAGGTCCGCGGCGGCGAGCGCCTCGAGCGAGCCGACGTAGCGGGCCCACGGGGCGTGCAGGTCGGGAGGGGTGATGCCGGCGCGGATGCGCTCGACCTCGGCGGGCTCGCGCAGCCGCTCGAGGACGGCGACGACCGCGTCCTCGTCCGCCGGGGGCACGAGGTAGCCGTCGACCTCGTCGGTGACCTGGTCGCCGAAGGTCCCCACGTCGGACGCGAGTACCGCGAGGCCGTGCTGGTGGGCGAGCAGGACGTTCTGGCTCGCGGTCGCGCTGCGGTAGGTCAGGCCGAGCACGTCGTGCTGCGCGAGGAGGGCGGCGATCCGGTCGGCCGGGACGTAGCCGCTGTGGATGCGCACGCGGTCGCGGAGGGAACGGTGCTCGGCGAGGGTCCGCAGCTCCTCGCCCGCGTCGCCCCAGATCTCGCCGGCGACGGTCAGGGTCACGTCCGGCACGCGCAGCATGGCCCGCATCAGCACGTCGATGCCCTTGTACCCCCGCACCAGGCCGAGCGCGAGGAGCCGGGCGGGGCCGCGGTGCGCGGGGCGCGGGGCGGGGTCACCACCGGGCAGGTGCGGCGGCAGGTCGGTGACGACGACGTGGTCGGCGTCGAGCTCGCGAGCGAGGCGCGACTGCTCGGCGGAGTGGACGAGCACGGCGTCCACGCGCCGGAAGAGGGTCCGCATGAGCGCCGCGTCACCCGGGTGCGGCTCGTGCGGCAGGACGTTGTGCGCGATGACGACGCTGCGCGGGCCCCGTCCGGACATCGCGGTGCGCCCGACGCCGGCGGCCCGCAGCAGCATGAGGTGCAGCGGCACGACCGGCGGGATGACGTGGACGACGATGACGAGGTCGACGTCCCGCAACCGCCGGCCCGCGCTCAGGAGCGTGTCCGGCCGGGCCCACGACAGGGCGCGGACGGTGCGGGGGAAGGGGGGCACGTCCGGGTCCCCCTGGCTCGGGACCGACTGCTCGCCCGGGTAGAAGAAGCTCGGGTAGAGGTGGCTCCACGACACGAGCGTCACGTCGTGGCCGGCGGCCTCGAGCTCGTGGGCGAGGGTCGTCGTGTGCGAGGCCACGCCGCCCTTGTAGGGGTGGGTGGGACCGACGACGGCGATCTTCAGCGAGGCGTCACCGGGACGGTCGCCGGGATCGGGGGCGAGGTGCGCGCTCATCGCGGGCAGCCTATGCGACCTGCCGGGGTCATCGCGGGACGCGTCCCGTCCACACGGTGAGGCGCAGCGGGTCGAGGCGCTCGGGGCGCTCGGTCAGCACGTGCGGGTCCTCCATGAGCGTGGTGTCGAGGACGGTGCGCACGTCGGTCGCGCCGAGCCGCTGCAGGGTCTGCGGCTCTCGGTGCGCGACGAGCAGCACCCGTCCGCCGCGGGCCCGGACCCGCTCGTCGAGCCGCTGCGCCGCGGCGAGCACCCGGTCGGGGTCGTCCCGCAGGCGGCCGGTGGTGGCGATCGCCGGGACGCCGCACATGCCGCGGGTCACCTGCGTCCAGTGGTTCACGGCCCAGTCGTCGACGGCGAGGACGACGTCGCCGGGCTCGAGCGCCGCGCAGTAGGTCGCCGCCGCGGCGAGCCCTCCCTGCTCCACGCGCTCGGAGCGGTGCGGCCACGTCGCGAGGGCGGTCGGCACGGCGGTGACGGCGAGGAGGGCGACGAGGACCGCTCCCCCGATGACGGAGCCACGACGGTGCCGCGCCTGCCGGGCCGCCCAGGACGCCCCGGCGACCGCGAGCACGAGCGCGAGCGGGAGCGCGACGAGCAGGCGACGGTCGGCCCACGGGTGGTCGGGGGTGATCCCGGGACGGACGAGGGTGAGCAGGGTCGAGCCGGTGGCGACGACGAGGGCGGCGCCCCAGGCGGGCAGGCGCCCTCCCCCGGTCCACCAGCGACCGAGCACGTGGGCGAGCGCGGCGAGGGTCACGAGGGCGACGACGAGGGTGCCCGGCCCGACCCACCAGGCCAGCCAGTCGACGGAGTGCTCGGCGTAGGTGCGCCCGCCGTCGACGGGCAGGCCGAGCTCGGCCTGCATCCGCGCGACGTACATCGCGCCGGGGTCGCGCGGGTCCTGACGGGTGACCTGCACGAGCGGGCGGAGGGAGAGCAGCACCCCGACGAGGACCACGCCCGCGGCGAGGAGCACCGGGAGGCGGGTGGACAACCACAGGGGCACGGACCACCCGCGGCGGGAGAGCCGCAGCAGCCCCCAGCAGCCGAGGGACATGAGCACGACGAGCCCGACGAGCGGGACGAGCGAGCTGCCGATCTCGCCCAGGTAGCGCCAGCTCATGACGCCGGCGACCGCGAACCCCCCGAGCGTCGTGCCGACGGCGCCGACGAGCAGCGGCCGGGCCCAGCCGCGCCCGCGGGCCAGGAGCAGGGCGGCGACGGGGATGAGGAGCATCGTCTCCCGGAGGGCATCGATGCGCACGATCGAGGTGCCCCCGACGAGGGCACCGGCGAGGAGGGCGGCCGAGCGGGTCCAGGCCGGCGGCACGTCGCCGACGGGAGCGTCCTCGGCCGCGCGGACGAGCAGGGTCAGGGCGAGGAACCCCGCCCCGAGGGTCAGCGCGGCGAGCGGCTCGGAGTAGGTGGACCGGGCGGTGTGCAGCCACGGGAAGCAGGCGCCGACGAGCACTGCGGCCGGCGCGGCGGCGAGCGGTGAGACGGTCCGCGCGACGAGCAGCCCGAGCGCGAGGAGGGCGAGGCCACCGGCGACGGCCGGGGCCCACAGCGTGGCGGTGGCTCCCCCGGCCCACCACGGCAGGGAGTACGCCACGGCGGGGCCGGGCATGAACTGCGGCTGGACCGTGGGGTCCTCGGGCGACCCCGTCCCGTAGAAGGCCGGAGCCTCGAGCGTCAGCCCCTCCTCCCTCAGCGTCTCGGGGCCACCGATGCTCTCGGGATCGATCGCGACGGGTCGGCTGCCGGTCTCGGCGAGGTAGATCGTCGCCTGCAGGTAGCTCGCCGAGTCACGCCGTGGGAGCACCTGCTCGGAGTGGGTCACGCCGGTCCACACGGTCACGGCGAGCACGCCGACGACGAGCGCGGCAGCCGGGACGGGACCGAGGCCGGCACCAGCCGGCCGGGGCACGGCGCGGGACAGGCGCACGGCGACCGCGGCGGTGACGACCGCCGCCGCCCACCCGATCACCGGGACCCACACCCCGAGCCGGGCGAGGACCGCCCCGAGGAACCCCAGGAGCACGAGCCAGAGCCCGGCGCCGACGACGACCCGCTCGAGCGCCGGGGCGAGGTCACGGCGTGGGGTCGGGGTCGTCACGGCCGCCACGGTATCCGGCGCGGGTGACCTCCCTTCGTAGGCTGGGTCCATGCCGACCCCCGCCGACGTCCTCGCCGCGATCAACGCCGCCGACTCCGCCGCCCCGCGGATCACCTGCTACGACGACCTGCCCGGCCCGACCGCCGGCGAACGCGTGGAGCTGTCCGGGCGCGTCCTGGGCACCTGGGTGAGCAAGGCGGCCAACGCCCTGCAGGAGGAGTGGGACATCGAGCCCGGCTCCGTCGTGCACGTCGCGATGCGGCCGCACTGGCGGCTGCTCTACTGGGCCTGGGCGGTGTGGTCCGTCGGCGCCGTCCTCGACCTCGAGGACCCGGCCGCCGCCGACCTCGTCGTCACCGACGACCCGGAGCGGCTCCCGGACGACGGCCCCGCCGTCCTCGTGACCCGGGCCGCCCTCGCCCGCTGGGCCGCGGTCGAGGTCCGTGACGGTGTCATGGACGAGGCGGCGGAGCTCGCCTCGCACGGCGACCACTTCACGCCCTGGGCCGAGCCCGAGGGCGACGACGTCGCGCTGCGGGTGGGCGGCGAGCAGGCCACCTACGCACGCGTCGTGAGCACCGGCGGCAGCACGGTCGGGAGCACCGGGTCGAAGGGGGCGCGCGTCCAGCTCGTCGACCCCTCTCCCGAGGCGCTGCTGCGCACCGCCCTCGCCGTGTGGTCCGAGCACGGTTCGCTCGTCGTGCACCTCGGCCAGGATGACGAGGCGACCCTCGCCCGCCGGGCACGCAGCGAGGGCGTCACCGCCTGATCGGCGGCGACGCCCTCGTCGGGCATGCGGGTCAGCCGGCGCGTCGGGCGCGGACCTCGCGCTCGAGGGCCTGCCAGGTCACGCCGCCCACGTAGCCGGTGCGGGCCAGGCCGTGGCGCCCCTGCAGCGCGCGCACGGCGTCCCGCGTCGAGGTGCCGAAGGCTCCGTCGGCCCGGACGCCGAGGTAGGTCTGCAGCACCTTGACCGGGTAGCCCGTCGACCCCGGCTTCAGGACCGTCCTGCGGTACTGGAGGAAGGGGTACTCCCGGGCCTCGAGCGCGTCCCAGGTCTTCCCGTCGACCACGCCGGTCGCGGACAGGCCGGCCGCGCGCTGGAAGCTGCGGACCGCGCGGGCCGTGCCGCTGCCGAAGGCACCGTCGACGGCGACGCCGCCGAGCGCGCGCTGCAGCACCTTGACCGAGCCGCCGCGTGCACCGCTGGCCAGCACGGTCGACTTCACCGCAGCGAACTGGGTCTTGGTGACGACGACCGCGCCCGTGGGGGCGGCCGGCGCCTTGGGGGAGGCGACGGTCGGGTGGTGGACGTGGTCCTTCTCGGGCTCCGGCTTCGGCTTCGGCACGGTGCCGTTCTTGACGTAGGGCACGCCGGCCAGGGCCTTCCACACGTTCTGCGTGACGAAGCCGTCGACCCGCAGCTGCCGGTCCTTCTGGAAGTTGCGCACCGCAGTGTTGGTCGCGGGGCCGAAGGTGCCGTCGACCTTGAGGCCGAGGACCCGCTGGAGGGCCTTGACGGCCTCGCCGGTGGAGCCCAGGCGGATCGAGGTCTTCATGTGCGGGGCGAGGTCGCCGCCCTGGTCGGAGCCGCGGGCGGGGATCTTGCCGAGGAGGACCATCCGGTTCCACGTGGCGTCGTCCAGGACGCCGGTGACCTTGACGCCGTTGGTGCGCTGCCAGGTCTTCAGGGCCGTCTGGGTCGCCGGGCCGAAGGCACCGTCGGCGGTCACGCCGATGACCTCCTGGGCGAGCTTGACGTCGGGGCCGGACGAGCCGACGCGCAGGGTCGGGTACTCCGTCGGGTCCGGGATCGGCATCGAGGGGCCGCCGGGGGTCGTCGTGACACCGGTCCACGCCTTGCCGGTCCACCAGGACGTGCGCTGCATGGCGCCGTCCCAGCTGAAGCTGAAGTGGATGTGGTCGGTGTGCGGACTGACGCCGTTGTACGCCCGCCAGCCCGTGCTCATCTGGTAGGTCCCCCAGATCTGGCGGTTCCAGATGATGTACATGACACCGAAGCGGCGGGCCATCGCCGCCGGCCGTCCCTCGGAGTCGGGCGCGAGCAGCCAGGCGATCACGCCGTCGGCCACGGCGCGCTCGTGCGGGTCGTAGGCGTTGAGCATCCAGTCGAGCGCGCGGCCCTCGGAGTGCTCGGTGAGCCCGTAGTTGCACGCCCGCGAGATGCCGTAGTTGAACTCGTCGTAGTGGTTGGCCATGAGCCGCGCGAAGGCGGTCACACCGGGCTTGGGATCGGGGTCGCACACCGACTGCGGGATGTACGGCGAGGCGACGTCCAGCTCTTTCGGCAGGTTGCGGTTGACCGGCGGCGGCGGGACGTCGGCGGAGCGTGCGACGGCGGACGTGGCGATGGGGAGGGTGAAGGCCGGGATGAGAGCGGCGCCAACCAGGCGGACGGAACGTGACACGCAGGTGCTCCTTGGTGGAAGCGGGCAGGGGAACCCGATCAGGGCGGTGGCGACCCTCGTCCGATCACACGCGTCACAGCGCTCACAGACATCAGGCCAGTCACTCTTATTCCACGAGTCACACCAGACACGCCAGACCCACTGGTGGAATTACGTCCCTGTGGTTCACCGCCGTGACCGGCGGCGACGCACGGGTGGGGCGCACCCCCTTCGCCCGGGACGGTGTGTGCCGAGCACACCCGCGCCGCCTCCCCGGACCTCTAGGGTGACGCCCATGGACAAGGTCATCTCCACTGCTACCGAGGCCGTCGCGGACATCCGTGACGGCGCCACACTGGCGGTCGGCGGGTTCGGGCTCTGCGGGATCCCGAGCGTGCTCATCGCCGAGCTGCAGGCGAAGGGGGTGCGCGACCTGGAGTGCGTCTCCAACAACTGCGGGGTCGATGACTGGGGCCTGGGCGTCCTGCTCGCCGGCGGCCAGATCCGGCGGATGGTCTCCAGCTACGTCGGGGAGAACAAGGAGTTCGCCCGCCAGTACCTCTCGGGCGAGCTCGAGGTCGAGCTCACCCCGCAGGGCACCCTCGCCGAGAAGCTGCGGGCGGGCGGCGCCGGCATCGCCGGGTTCTGGACGCGCACCGGCGTCGGCACCCAGATCGCCGACGGCGGTCTGCCGTGGCGCTACGACGCCGAGGGCAACATCTCGGTTGCCTCGCCGGCCAAGGAGACGCGCACCTTCGCCGTCAAGAGCCGCCAGGCCGACGGGAGCACGACGAGCGAGGACCACGAGTTCGTCCTAGAGGAGGCCATCGCCACCGACTTCGCACTCGTGCGCGCCTGGAAGGGCGACCGGCACGGCAACCTCGTCTTCCGCACCACCTCGCGCAACTTCAACCCCCTGTGCGCCCAGGCCGGCCGCGTGACGATCGCCGAGGTCGAGGAGCTCGTCGAGCCCGGTGAGCTCGACCCCGACTCCGTCCACCTCCCCGGGATCTACGTGCAGCGGGTCCTGCCGCTCACGCCCGAGCAGGCCGCGGACAAGCGCATCGAGAAGCGGACCGTCACGTCGACGAAGGAAGGGGCCTGACCATGGCACTCACCCGTGAGGACATGGCCGCGCGCGCGGCCGCCGAGCTCGCCGACGGCGACTACGTCAACCTCGGCATCGGGCTGCCCACGCTCGTGCCCAACTACGTGCCCGACGACGTCGAGATCGTCCTGCAGTCGGAGAACGGCATCCTCGGCGTCGGCCCCTACCCCACCGACGACGCCGTCGACGCCGACCTCATCAACGCCGGCAAGGAGACGGTCACCCTGCGCAAGGGCGCCTCGATCTTCGACTCGGCGACGAGCTTCGGCATGATCCGCGGCGGCAAGGTCGACGCGGCCATCCTCGGCGCGATGCAGGTCGCCGCCAACGGCGACATCGCCAACTGGATGATCCCGGGCAAGATGGTCAAGGGCATGGGCGGTGCGATGGACCTCGTCCACGGCGCCAAGAAGGTCATCGTCCTGATGGAGCACGTCGCCAAGGACGGCTCCCACAAGATCGTCCAGGACTGCTCCCTGCCCCTCACCGGCAAGGGTGTCGTCCAGCGGATCATCACCGACCTCGCCGTCATCGACGTCACCCCCGAGGGCCTCGTCCTGCGCGAGCTCGCGCCGGGAGTGACCCAGGAGGAGGTCGTCGACAAGACGGGCACCGATCTCGTCATCGACCTCGACTGAGCACGACCACGACGAAGGGGGCCCGGGTCACGTGACCCGGGCCCCCTTCGTCGTCCCCGCTGCGTCGCCTCAGGCGTCGCGCACCTTGACCAGGGCTGCGGAGGTCACCCTCGACGTCGACCCCATCGCCCGCACCTGCGGCCACTGCGGGCTGCGCTGCACGAGCGAGGTCACCGACCCCGGCGCCGAGGTGCCCGTGAGGACGAGGACCGGCAGGCCGTAGCCGGCGGCAGCGACCGGGTCCGAGGTGCGCGTGCTCGTCGAGCGGGCGAGGACGACGGTGTCGCCCCGGTAGCTGTTGCGGAAGTACTCCGCGATCTGCGCGGAGACGAGCGAGGCGCTCGACCCGGAGAACCGGGTCACCCGGAACCCGCGGCCGGTGAGGTCCGTGGCGACGTCGGCGGAGATGCGGCTCGTCGGGCCCAGCAGCCGGACCGTGCGGACGCCCGCGCGCTGGAGCGCGGCCCGCGCCCGCCAGCCGACCTTCGTCGCGCCGGCCCAGACGATCGGCTCTCGGCGCACGCCGGCCACGGCCGAGAAGGCGCCGGCCTCGGGCGCCGTGTCACGGGTCGAGGCGGCGGCCGTGGACACCCCGACCGTGGCCTCCATGAGGTCGACGACGGCCGCGGCCGTGGCGTCCCGGTCGGACAGGCCGACCCGCGTGACGGTGATGCCGCGTCGCTCCAGCTGGGAGACGACCGAGCTGCCGACCATGGGTGAGCCGGCGACGAGGTAGGCACGGGTGATGGTGCCCCCGCGGCGGTCGAGCTCGCGCACGGCGGACGAGGTGAGCGACGAGCGACCGCTGAGCAGCAGCGGGGCGCGCAGCGAGCCGGCGAGCGGCCGGGCCATCAGCAGGTGCGGGACGTCCGCCTCGTAGCTGCTGGCGATGACCACCGTGCCGGCGGTGCTCGGGGCGCTCTGCGCCGAGGCCGCGACCAGGTCGGCCGGTGCACTGCCCGCGACGCGGGAGATCGGCCGGTGGATCGACGCGGACGACAGCCCGAGCGCGCTCCGCATCGCGTTGCCGCTGCGGGTGCTCGTCGCCCCCGAGGAGGAGGTCGCGGTGGCCTGTCGCACCGTCTCCGCGCTCGAGCGGTCGGACAGCCGCAGCGAGACGACGTCCGGCAGGCCGAAGGCCGCAGCGACCCGGCTGCCCGTCACGGTCGTCGTCCACGAGCGCCGGGGGTTGTCCGCGGTCAGGCTCCACGGGTCCGCGACGCTGCGCAGGTAGGGCACGGGGGCGCCGCCGAGCCACACGTCCTCGTTGGCGACCGTGCGGCCGCCGGAGGACGAGGAGTACAGCGCCTCGATGACCTGGCCGCCGTACCGCGGGACGAACCCCGTGCTCGGGTCGCCCCCCACGGCCACCGCGGCACGCCAGCGCGGCCAGGCGGCCGCCTCGGCCCCGGTCGGCACCGATCCGTACACCTGGTCGCCCTGGCCGTCGGTCACGTGGCAGGCGCACGAGGAGCGGACGCCGGCGGCGACCTTGCGCAGCGCGTAGCTGCGTGCGGCGGCGGCCTGCGCCTGCAGCACCGCGTCGGGCCAGGACCACGGGACCTCACGGATCTGGTCGAGGTACTCGCTGGAGAGCTGCAGGTGCAGCACCCCCTCGAGCGTCGCCGCGCCCGGCGTCGGCGTCACGACGAAGGGGGCATGACGGTAGCGACGCCCGCCCACGGACAGGTCGGTCCGGGACTCGTCCCAGGTCACCGAGACGGAGGTGCCGGTCACCGAGGTCGGTGAGCAGGCGGAGCAGGTCGCCACGACACTGCCCGAGGAGCGGCGCAGGCTGACGGTCTGGCCCGCGGCAGAGGTCATCGTGCGCCCGCCGGCGGTGATCGTCAGCCTGCCGCCGCTCGTCCCCGTCGCGAGGCCGGCGATGCTCGCCGTGCTCGCGCCGCGCACGACGTTGACCCGGATCGTCTGGGTGTCGACCACCGCGTCGTAGGTCGTGCCCTGGTAGTAGAAGGCGAGGATCTCCCTGGCCGTCCACCCGGCCTTGGCCTGGGCGTAGGCGCCGTACTGGCTCATCCCGACCCCGTGGCCGAAGCCGCGTCCGGAGAAGGTCCACGACGACGGCACCGCGGCCGCGCCGCTGCTGGCGGTCGTGCCGGTCGTGCCGGTCACGGCGGGCGCGGCGGAGGGTGCTGCGGTGAGCAGCAGGGCGAGGGAGCCGAGGGCCGCGACGAGGGCACGTCGGAACCGCACGGACGAGAGGGGGGGCATGAGGCGTATTGTCCGCCTCTCAGCCCCGATCCGGAAGGGCTTGACCAAGTTCGGCAGGACTCGTGAGGAAACCGAGACCCCAGGCCCAGTGCATCGTGGCGATCGCGGCCGGGACCCGGACGCGCACGGCGGGGTCCTCCCCCTTCGAGATGAGCCACCCGCCGACCGTGACGGCCGCCGCGTAGCCGAGCGGCACGGCCCACGCGGGCCGCCAGACGAGACCGAGCGCACTCGCCGCGAGGGTGCCCGCGACCATCGTCGGCGGGGCGAGGTAGCGGGCGTTGGCGGTGCCCGGGTGACGCCGGGCGACGACCCGCCGCCACCGGCCGTAGCCGCGGTACTGGTCGGCGAGCCGGGCCAGGCTCGGCCGCGGGCGGTAGGTGACGACGAGCTCGGGGGTGAACCAGACCCGGCCGCCGGAGCTGCGGAGGCGGTGGTTCATCTCCCAGTCCTGCGCCCGCTCGAAGTGCGGGTCGTACCCACCCACCCGCTCGAGCGCGGACCGGCGGAAGACCCCGAGGTAGACCGTGTCCGCCTCGCCGGCACCCCCGCCCGTGTGGAATCGGGCCCCACCGACGCCGAGGGGGCTCTTCATCGCGCAGGCGATGGCGCTCTCCATCGGGGTCGTGCCGACCGCGTCCATGATCCCGCCGACGTTGTCCGCGCCGGTCTCCTCGAGGACCGCGACGGCCCGGCTCAGGTAGTCGACCGGGATCTCCGCGTGGGCATCGACGCGGGCGACGACGTCGCCGGTCGAGGCCTCGATCGCCGCGTTGAGCGCGTCGGGGGTGCGCCCGGAGGGGTTGGCGACGGTGCGCACCCGCGGGTCGGTGGCCGCGAGGCCGGCCGCCACCTCGTCGGTCGCGTCCGTCGACGGGCCGAGCGCCAGGACCAGCTCGAGCTCGCCGGGCCAGTCCTGGCGCAGGACCATCCGGACCGCGTCGGCGAGGTGGCGCTCCTCGTTGAGGACGGGCATGACGACACTGACGCGGGGAGGCACGCGCTCCAGTATGGACAAGGTCACGCGGACGGTGCCGCGGACTCGCCGCCACCGTCCTGCGCTCTCCCAGTCATTGCTCCTATCCTCGTCGTCATGTCTGAGCGCCCCTCCCGCCCCGGTCGGTCCCCCGGCGACCGATCTCCTCGACGGCGCGGCGAGGACGACCCGATGGTCTTCGACGTCCGCAGGGGTCGTCGCGACGACGAGACCGCGCGCGCCATCCCGACCGGCAAGCGGTCGCGTCCACGCCCCCAGGGGACGAAGGGGGGCGACGTCCCGACGAGCGGCCGCCCGCGCCCGCGGGGCGCGGCGTCGTCGCGCCCCGCGGCGGCCTCGTCTCGCCGGCCGGCCGAGGAGCCCCGGACGCGGGTCATGCCCGCGGGGACTCCCCCTTCGCGCCCCGTCCGTGAGGACCGTGAGACCCCACGTCGTCAGGGTCCGCCCCCCGGTGGCGGCGGTCCGCGGCGACCCGCCCCCCGGCCGGCGGGCGACGGACCGACGGGCGGCACGCGTCGCCGGCGTCCGATGCGGACCTTCCTCGCGTGCGTGCTCGTGCTGGTCCTCGTCTGGGGCGGCGCGATGGTCTGGGCGGTCAACTCCGCGTGGTCCCACGTCGCCAAGGTCGACGCGACCCCCGCCGGAGAGCGTCCGAGCGGGGGCGAGGGACGCAATGTCCTCCTCGTCGGCAGCGACTCGCGGGAGGGGCTGAGCGCGAAGGAGCGCAACCGCCTCGGCACCGGCCAGGACACCGGCGGGGCCCGCACCGACTCGATCCTCGTGCTGCACACCGGCGGCGACCGCTCGACCCTGCTGTCGATCCCGCGCGACTCCTACGTCGAGATCCCCGGGCACGGGATGAACAAGATCAACGCCGCCTTCAGCATCGGTGGGCCGAAGCTCCTCGGGCAGACCATCGAGCACAACACCGGCCTCGAGCTCGACGGCTACATGGAGATCGGCTTCGGCGGGTTCGCCCAGGTGGTCGACGCCGTCGGCGGCGTCAACATCTGCGTGAAGAACGACATGGACGACCCGAAGGCGCACATCAACCTCAAGAAGGGCTGCCAGGACATGGACGGCCCGACCGCGTTGGGCTACGTGCGGGCCCGCTACTCCGACCCCGAGGGCGACCTCGGCCGGGCCAAGCGCCAGAGGCAGTTCCTCGGCGCGCTCATGGGCAAGGTCGCGACCCCGGGCAACCTGGTCCAGCCGTGGCGGGTCCACTCGCTCGGCAAGGAGAGCGACGGTGCGCTGACCGTCGGCGAGGATGACTCGATGCTCGAGACGGCGCGCTCCTTCTGGGCCCTCCGCAGCATCGCCAAGGGCGAGGGCAACTCCGTGACCGTCCCGGTCTCCGACAACAACCTGCCGACTGCGGCCGGGTCCGCCGTGCAGTGGGACGACGCGAAGTCCAAGCAGCTCTTCGAGGACCTGCGGCAGGACCGGCCGATCACCGTGGAGCCGGACGACTCCTGACCCTCCGGGACCTGGACCTGCGTGCGTGAGTGCGCTCACACGCCGGTAGCGTGCCCTCCATGGACAACACGCTGCACAGGATCGGGGTCGTGGGATGCGGCCTCATGGGCGCCGGCATCGCGGAGGTCTGCGCGCGCGCCGGCTCCGACGTCGTCGTCGTCGAGTCGAGCCGGGAACGCGCCGACGCGGGCCGTGGTCGGATCGAGAAGTCGCTGCGCCGCGCGCAGGAACGCGGCCGGCTCGACAACGCGGACGCGGTGCTCGAGCGCGTCCGGGTCGTCACCGAGCTCGGTGAGCTCGCCGACCGCGACATGGTCATCGAGGCGATCATCGAGGACGAGGGCGCCAAGGTCGACCTCTTCAAGCAGCTCGACGAGATCGTCGAGAGCCCCGACGCGATCCTCGCGTCCAACACCAGCTCGATCCCGATCATGAAGCTCGCGACCGTCACCAAGCGCCCGGAGCAGGTCCTCGGCGTGCACTTCTTCAACCCGGTGCCGGTGCTCAAGCTCGTCGAGCTCGTCCCCTCGCTCATGACCGCCGACGAGACGCTCGAGCGGGCGCGGACCTACGTCGACGGCGAGCTGGGCAAGCGCGCCATCACCTGCCAGGACCGCGCGGGCTTCGTCGTCAACAGCCTGCTGATCCCCTTCATCCTCAGCGCGATCCGCATGTACGAGTCCGGCTTCGCCACCGCCGAGGACATCGACCAGGGCTTCGTGCTCGGCGCGGCCCACCCCCAGGGCCCGCTGGCCCTCGCCGACCTCATCGGCCTCGACACGACCATGGCCGTCGCGGAGTCGCTCTACCACGAGTTCAAGGAGCCGCTCTACGCTCCCCCGCCGCTGCTCCAGCGCATGGTCGACGCCAACCTGCTCGGCCGCAAGGTCGGGCGCGGGTTCTACACCTACGAGACCTGACGCCCGGGGCCGCGGTCAGCGTGAGGTCGGCAGGCCCTTGAGGAGCTCACGTGCCATCACGACCCGCTGGACCTGGTTGGTGCCCTCGTAGATCTGGGTGATCTTGGCGTCGCGCATCATCCGCTCGAGCGGGAAGTCGCGGGTGTAGCCCGCGCCGCCGAGGAGCTGGACGGCGTCGGTGGTGACCTTCATGGCGACGTCCGAGGCGAAGCACTTGGCCGCGGCGCCGAAGAAGGACAGGTCGGCGTCGTGGCGCTCGGACTTGGCGGCGGCGACGTAGACCATCTGGCGGGCGGCCTCGAGCTCCATCGCCATGTCGGCGAGCATGAACTGGATGCCTTGGAAGTCGGCGATGTGCTTGCCGAACTGCTTGCGCTCCTTGACGTAGGCCAGGGCCTCGTCGAGGGCGCCCTGGGCGATGCCGACGGCCTGAGCACCGATGGTGACGCGGGTGTGGTCGAGCGTGCGCAGGGCGATCTTCAGCCCCTCGCCCTCGGCGCCGATGATGCGGTCGCCGGGGACGCGGCACCGGTCGAAGTGCAGCTCGCGGGTCGGGCTGCCCTTGATGCCGAGCTTGCGCTCCTTCTCGGAGAACCCGAAGCCCTCGTCGGACTTCTCGACGACGAAGGCCGAGATGTTGTTGCCGCGCGGGCCGTCGGGGTCGGTGACCGCGAGCACGGTGTAGAGCTCGGACTCGCCGGCGTTGGTGATCCACGCCTTCTGCCCGCTCAGGACCCAGTCGTCGCCGTCACGGGTGGCCTTGCACCGCATGCCGGCGGTGTCCGACCCGGCCTCGCGCTCGGAGAGGCCGTAGCTGAACCCCTCCCCCTTCGCCAGACGCGGCAGGTAGCGCGCCTTGAGCTCCTCGGAGCCACCGAGGATCACCGGCATGGAGCCGAGCTTGTTGACGGCGGGGATGAGCGAGGAGGACGCGCAGACGCGCGCGATCTCCTCGATGATGATGCAGACCGCGAGCGCGTCCGCGCCCACCCCACCGTGCTCCTCCGCGACGTGCGCGGCGTGGAAGTCGGCCGCGACGAGGGCCTCGTTGGCCTCGCGCGGGAAGCGCGACTCCTCGTCGACCTCGGCGGCGAAGGGCTTGATCTTCGCCTCCGCGACAGCCCTCACGGCGTCACGGATCGCCTCGTGGTCCTCGGACGTACGGAACAGGTCGAAGTCTGGGTTCGCGCTCACGTCCGTGATCGTACCCGCGCCCCGTCGGCGGTTGCACAGGTGTTCAACGCGGTCAGGAGTCGGTCCCGAAGAGGTCGCGCGTGTAGACCTTGTCGGCCACGTCCTCCAGGTCGGCGGTGCGGCGGTTGGCGATGATGACGTCCGCCGTGGCCTTGAACTCCTCGAGGTCGCGCAGCACGCGGGAGCCGAAGAAGACGTCCTCCTCCATGGCCGGCTCGAAGATGACGACCTCGACGCCCTTGCCCTTCAGGCGCTTCATGATCCCTTGGATGGAGGAGGCGCGGAAGTTGTCCGAGCCGGCCTTCATGATGAGGCGGTGCACGCCGACGACCCGCGGGTTGCGGCGCAGGATGTCCTCGGCGACGAAGTCCTTGCGGGTGCGGTTGGAGTCGACGACGGCCTGCATGAGGTTCTGCGGGACGTCCTCGTAGTTGGCGAGGAGCTGCTTGGTGTCCTTCGGCAGGCAGTAGCCGCCGTAGCCGAAGGAGGGGTTGTTGTAGTGCGTGCCGATCCGCGGGTCGAGCCCGACGCCGTCGATGATCTGGCGGGTGTTGAGCCCGTGGCGGGCGGCGAAGGTGTCGAGCTCGTTGAAGTAGGCGACGCGCATCGCGAGGTAGGTGTTGGCGAAGAGCTTGATCGCCTCGGCCTCGGTGGAGTCGGTGAGCAGCACCGGGGTGTCGGTGTCCTCGGCGCCCTGGACGAGCAGGTCGGCGAAGCGCCGCGCGCGCTCGCTCACCTCGCCGACGACGATGCGGCTGGGGTGCAGGTTGTCCTGCAGCGCCTTGCCCTCGCGCAGGAACTCGGGGCTGAAGATCAGGTTGTCCGTGCCGACCGACGTGCGCAGGCCCTCGGTGAAGCCGACGGGGATCGTGGACTTGATGACCATGACGGCGTCGGGGTTGATGCGCATGACGTCGGCGACGACGCCCTCCACCGTGCTGGTGTTGAAGTAGTTGGTGTCCGGGTCGTAGTCCGTGGGGGTGGCGATGACCACGAAGTCGGCGCCGGTGTAGGCGTCGGTGTTGTCCAGCGTGAACCGCAGGTCCAGGTCGCGGTGGGCGAGGAAGTCGATGATCTCCTCGTCGTGGATCGGGCTCTGACCGGAGTTCAGCTTCTCGACCCGGCGCTCGTCGATGTCGAAGCCGACGACCTCGTTGTGCTGCGCCAGCAGGACGGCCATGGACAGGCCGACATAGCCCGTGCCGACGACGGCGATCTTGGTAGTCACGTGGTTCCTCACTGCACTTGGTTCCGGGGAAGGACGCCCCGCCGCATTATGGCCCACGCGGGTCAACACCTCGTGGCGACCCGATGGCGTGGTCCGTTGATTCCCGCGGCGGGGAAGCGTTGGATGGCCCCATGAGCCTGACGCACAAGAACGACACCGAGACGATGCGGCGCCTCATCG
Organism: Janibacter terrae NBRC 107853; assembly: GCF_001591405.1. GTDB lineage: Bacteria > Actinomycetota > Actinomycetes > Actinomycetales > Dermatophilaceae > Janibacter > Janibacter terrae. Next base: position 367,787 of record NZ_BCUV01000002.1, on the reverse strand, counting down.
CCGACCCCGGGACCTGGGTCGTCGTGGGACTGAGCAACAACACCGAGCGTGACGCGCACCGGGTCGCCCGGTGGCTCAAGCGCGAGATGCACAAGGCGATCATCCCCGTGCACCCCGACGCCGAGACCGTCGACGGGGACCAGGGCTACGCGACGATCAGCGACATCCCGGACGGCGACGTCAAGGTCATCGACCTCTTCGTCAGCTCCGAGCACGTCGGTGCCGTCGTCGACGAGGCGATCGCCCACAAGGACCGGCTGCAGATCGACGCGATCTGGATGCAGCTCGGGGTCGTCGACCCGGCCGCGGCGGACCGGGCCCGCGAGGCGGGCCTGCTCGTCGTCATGGACACCTGCCCCAAGATCGAGTGGCGGCAGCTGCGCAACGAGGGCGCCTCGCGCTGACCCGCTGAACCTGCATTCCCCTAGGGCAATGCAGGTTCAGGTCTGCATTGCCCTAGGGGAATGCAGGGGGTGCGCTCAGCCGCCGGCGGCGACCCGCCGGCGCAGGCGCTCCCCCTTCGCGTGCGCCTGCGCGGACAGGTCCGCGGCGAAGGTCTCCAGGGCGGAACGCAGCCGGGCCGCCTCCTCGCCCTCACCCGCGGCGAGGATCCGTGCCGCCATGAGCCCGGCGTTGCGCGCTCCTCCGACCGCCATGGTCGCCACGGGGATGCCGGCCGGCATCTGCACGATCGACAGCAGCGAGTCCATGCCGTCGAGGTGCGCCAGCGGGACGGGCACGCCGACGACGGGCAGGGTCGTCACGGACGCCAGCATGCCGGGCAGGTGGGCGGCGCCGCCGGCGCCGGCAATGATGACCTGCAGGCCGCGGTCCGCGGCCTGCTGCCCGTAGGCGATCATCTCGGTCGGCATGCGGTGCGCCGAGACGACGTCGGCCTCGTAGGCGATGCCGAGGTCCTCGAGGACCTGCGCCGCGGCCTCCATCGTCGGCCAGTCGCTGTCGCTGCCCATGACCAGACCCACGCGGGGGGTCGAGGCGTCGTCACCGGTCATTCGCTGATCACTCCCTGGATGTAGTCGGCCGCGTGCCGGGCCCGCTCGCGCAGGTCGGCCAGGTCGCTGCCGCTGACGTTGACGTGCCCGATCTTGCGGCCGGGGCGCACGCCCTTGCCGTAGAGGTGGACCTTGAGCTCCGGGTCGCGGGCCATGAGGTGCCGGTAGGTCGGGTACAGGTCGGTCGGCTCCCCGCCGAGGACATTGCCCATGACGGTCCACTCGGCACGCGGCCTCGGTGAGCCGAGCGGCAGGTCGAGCACGGCCCGCAGGTGCTGCTCGAACTGCCCGGTCACCGCGCCGTCCATGCTCCAGTGGCCCGAGTTGTGCGGGCGCATCGCGAGCTCGTTGACGACGACGCTGCCGTCGGCCAGCTGGAAGAGCTCGACCGCCATCACCCCCGTCACGTCGAGCGCGGCGGCGATGTCCAGCCCGATGGCCGTGGCCGACGCGGCCGTCCGGGGGTCCAGGTCGGGCGCCGGCGCGATGACCTCGGTGCAGATCCCGTCGGTCTGCACGGTCTCGACGACCGGCCAGACCGCGGCCTGCCCGGAGGGGCTGCGGGCCAGGAGCACCGCGAGCTCCCGGACGAAGGGGACGCGCGCCTCGAGCAGCAGCCGGTCACCACGCTCCGCAGCGGCGGCGAGCCACTCGCGCACGTCGTCGATCCCGTCGGCGACGAGCACCCCCTTCCCGTCGTAGCCGCCCCGCGGCGTCTTGACGACGACGGGCCACCCGACCTGCGCGGCGAAGGCGAGGACCTCCCCTTCGTCCGACGCGGTCGCCCACGGGGGGCACGGGACGCCGGCTGCCGTCAGGGCCTCCCGCATGACGATCTTGTCCTGGGCGTGCAGCAGCGCGGCGGGCCCGGGGTGGACGGCGACGCCGTCGGCGAGCAGGGCCTCGATGACCGGCGCGGGCACGTGCTCGTGGTCGAAGGTGACGACGTCGCAGTGCCGGGCGAACTCGCGCACCGTCTCGACGTCGCTCGCCTCACCCACCGGCGCGAAGGGGGCGACGAGCGCCGCCGACGAGTCCTCGGCCTCGGCGAGGACGGCCAGGGTGATGCCGAGCTCCGCGGCGGGACCGGCGCACATCCTGGCGAGCTGGCCACCGCCGATGATGCCGACGACGGGAAAACCTCCGGGGGCGCGTGGGGGGATCGACACGTGCGCAAGGATACGGTGCGCCTTTTTGGCCCGTGCCCCGATTACGCTGCTCGAGATGTCCGAACCCACCGACACCTCCCCTGACGCGTCCGGCGCGCCCTCGCCGACCCAGCGGAAGAGCGGTCTGGCGGGCCTCGTCGACACCGTCTGGCACGAGGTGGCGAAGTTCGGCGTCATCGGCGCCCTGTCCTTCGTCATCGACCTCGGCGGGATGAACCTGCTGACCCACACCGTCCTCGGCGACAAGGTGACGACGGCCCGCCTCATCAGCGGTGTCGCGGCGACGCTCTTCGCGTGGTTCGGCAACCGCAGCTGGACCTTCGCCCACCGGCGGTCCCGGCCGGTGCACCACGAGGTCTCCCTCTTCTTCGTCGTCAACGGGCTCGCGCTCGTCATCTCGACGCTGTGCCTCGTCATCTCGCACTACGGGTTCGACTTCACCTCGCGCCTCGCCGACAACGTCGCCACCGTCATCGGCATCGGGGTGGGCACGATCTTCCGCTTCTGGACCTACCGTCGCTTCGTCTTCGCCAACGAGCCGATGGACGAGGACACCTCCCCGCTCGAGGGCGGCGGCCGCCACATCGCCTGACGAAGGGGGCCGGACCCGCGGGTCAGCGGCTGCCGGGCGCCGAGAGGAAGACGGCGAAGACCGCCGGGTGGGCCTGCACGAGCTCGAGCCGCCCGCCGTTGCGCTCGGCGAGCTGGCGGGCCAGGCCGAGCCCGAGGCCGGAGCCGTGCGACGTGACCGAGCGCTCGAAGATGTGCGGGGCGATCGCTGCCGGGATGCCCTCCCCCTCGTCGCGCACCTCGATGACGACCGAGCCGCTCGAGCCGCGCATCTCGATCTCCACGCGTCCGGCACCGTGGTTGAGCGAGTTCTCGATGAGGGTCTGCAGGATCTGCGACAGGTCGACCGGGGAACTGCGCACGGCCAGACCGGGCGGCCCGACGACCCGCATCGTGCGGCGGGCCGCGGTGAAGGCCGGCTGGTACTCGCGCTGCAGGCCCGCGAGGACGGAGTCGAGGGAGATCTGCGGGAGGGCCTCGTCCCCCTTCGAGCGGTCGCGCATCGTGTCGACGACGCCCGTGAGGCGCTCGACCTGGGTGACCGCGACCTCCGCCTCGTCCCGGATGGCCTCCAGGTCGTCGATCTGGCTGATCTCCTCCAGGCGCATGAGCAGCGCGGTGAGCGGGGTACGCAGCTGGTGGGAGGCGTCGGCGGCGTAGTCACGATCGAGCGCGCGCTGCTGGGCCAGCTCCCCGGCGAGGCGCGCCAAGTCTCCCGTGGTGGCGTCCACCTCGGGGAGTCCGTGGACCGAGCGCGGCAGGGCCCCCTCGCCGTCGCGGATCGCCGCGATCTGCTCGCGGATGTAGTGCAGGCCGCGCTCACGGCGGCGCTCGACGGACCTCACGACGGGGATGGTGATCCCCGCGGCGATCCCGGCCCCGAGGGCCGGTGCGACGAGGGCCCACGCGACGAGGTCGAGGCCGAGGACGGTGACGCCGTCGAAGCCAGCTGCTGCCACGGCGACGGCGACGAGGACCACCGCGGTGAGGACCGCCGCGGCCACGACCGCCGCGAGGACGATCCGCCAGATCCGCCCCGTGGAGGTCACGCGTCGAATCTGAAGCCGACGCCACGGACCGTGGCGATGTGCCGAGGGTCGGTGACGTCGTCACCGAGCTTGCGGCGCAGGACGGAGATGTGCATGTCGAGGGCCTTGGTCGAGCCGTACCACTCGGTCTCCCAGACCTCGGCCATGAGCTGCTCGCGGGTGACGACGCGACCGCTCTCGCGCACGAGCACGCTCAGCACGGAGAACTCCTTGGCCGTGAGGGCGAGCTCCTCGCCGTGGAACCACACGCGGCGGCTGTCGAGGTCGATGCGCAGCGGGCCGGTCGCCTCGACGACCTCGTCGCCGCGCCGGCGCAGCAGCGCGCGCACGCGAGCCATGAGCTCGGCGACGCGGAAGGGCTTGGTGACGTAGTCGTCGGCACCCGCGTCGAGCCCGACGACGGTGTCCACCTCGTCGGCGCGGGCGGTGAGGATGAGGACCGGCACGTCGGAGCTCGTCGCCCGCAGCCGTCGGCAGACCTCGAGACCGTCGAGGGTCGGCAGGCCGAGGTCCAGGACCAGCAGGTCGGGCGGCAGGTTGAGCGCGGCATCGAGCGCGTCACGCCCGTCGGCGTGCACCGTGACCTCGTACCCCTCGCGGATGAGGGCCCGGGCCAAGGGTTCGGAGATGGCGGTGTCGTCCTCGGCCAGCAGCACTCGTGTCATGGCTGGATCATAGGAACTCATCCGCGGACGTGCGCGGTGACATCGGCGGCGCGTCGCACACCCGTGACGCGGACGAGCCGGCTGGGCGCGACCTCGCCGATGCCGCGGAGCGAGCGCCGACGGGTCGGCAGGGTCGAGAACCCGCTGAGCGGCTCGAGCAGCCGGGTGAGGGCGTCGTCGACGTACACACCCCCGGGCGGGGCGACCGCGGTGAGCCGGCTGGCGCGGTTGACCGTCGTGCCGAAGACGTCGCCGAGGCGCCGCACGACCGGGCCGTGCGCCATGCCGACCCGGGCGGAGGGCAGGAGGTCGTCCTCGCTCATCGCCTCGACGAGGTCGAGGGCGATGGCGGCAGCGGGCGCGACGTCGAAGGTCTGGAAGAGCACCTCGTCGCCCACCGTCTTGACGACCCGTCCGCCGTGCGCGGTGACGATGTCGGTGCACAGGTCCTCGAAGCGCTGGACCATCCGCGCGAGGTCGCGCTCGGTGAGCCGGCGCACCACCGAGGTGAAGTTCACGAGGTCGGCGAAGCCGATGACCGACGGCCGGGAGCCGTCCTCCTCGACCGTGAGCAGGCGCTGGATCGTCGCCGTGAGCTGGCGGCGCCACACGTACACCACGAGCGGCTCCAGCTCGTCGGCCAGCTCGGTGATCCAGGCAGCGGCCGCCTCGGCGTCACGGGCCCGGTCGGGCTCCGGGCCGGCGTCCTCGTCACCGTGGCGCTGACGGGCGACCTCCTCGGTGGCGAGCTGGGCCTGCCACGCCGCGAGCCGGTCCATGGTCCGCGCGATGGCACGGGTCATGTTGAGGGCGAGCTCCTCGGGCAGGTCGTCCTGGCGCACCATCGTCGCGACCCGGGACAGCGCCTCGAGGTCGGCCTCGGTGAACATCGCGTCGCCCTCCTGGACGACGGGGAAGCCCATGGCGTGCCAGAACTTGCGGGCCGAGCGGATCGACACGCCGGCGATGCGGGAGACCTCGCGGCGCCCCATGGAGGCGGGGCGCCCGAGCAGCGAGCGCTCGAAGCCCTCGAGGGCGGCGCGGCCGCTCCCTTCGTCCTCGGCGTCGGGGGCGCCGGCGTGGCGCGGGTCGTGCGACAACGGCACCTCCACGGGTCGCCTCGGGCGGGATCAGGGTGAGGTGGACGTGCCCGCGGGGCGGATGTGCTGCACGTCACCCGCGGCCACGGTATCCGAGCCGCTCGCGCCGCTCACGACGAGGCGCCCGTGGTCGTCGACGCCGGTGGCCGTCACCGGCTCCACGGTGCCGTCCGGGCGGTGCACCTCGATGGCCCGGCCGATGGTGGCGCAGGCGCGACGGTAGGCGTCGTGGACCCCCTTCGCCCGGTCGCCGGAGGCGGTGAGGTCGGCGTGGAGGCGGCGCAGGTGGAGCAGCACGGAGGCGGCGAGCGCGGTGCGGTCCGCGTCGACGCCGGCGAGGCGAAGGGAGGTCGCCGTCGCCACGGGCAGCTGCTCGCGGGTGTGGTGCACGTTGATCCCGATGCCGACGACGATCCCGTCACCGGCGGGCCGCATCTGGCACAGGACGCCGCAGACCTTGCGCTCGTCCTCGTCCGGCAGGAGGACGTCGTTGGGCCACTTGAGGTCGGCGCGGACCCCGACCTCGGCGACGGCGGCGCGCACGGCGAGGCCCGCGGCCAGCGGCAGCCACCCGGGGTCGGGGACGACCGGCACGAGGACCGACAACGCGAGCCCGGCGCCGCGCGCCTCCTGCCACGGGCGGCCGAGCCGCCCGCGCCCCGCGGTCTGCAGCTCGGCGAGCACGGGGGCCCACGGCTCGGCCCGCTCCAGGGCGACGACGTTGGTCGACCCGGTCTCGTGCAGGTGCACCACGTCGGGCCACTCGTGTGACCTTCGCAACGACGCGGTCAGACGATGGACGTCGATCGGATCCGGCATGTCGGCAAGGCTAGGCTGCCGCCCATGTCCCAGAGCACCGAGACCACTGACGCGCAGGCGATCGGTGGCACCGACGTCCCCAGCGGCATCGACATCCACACGACCGCGGGCAAGCTCGCCGACCTCAAGCGCCGGGTGGCCGAGGTCGCGCACGCCGGGTCCGAGCGAGCCGTCGACAAGCAGCACGCACGCGGCAAGAAGACCGCGCGCGAGCGTCTCGCCCTCCTGCTCGACGAGGGGAGCTTCGTCGAGATGGACAAGTACGCGCGCCACCGGTCGACCGCCTTCGGCCAGGAGGCCACCCGGCCCTACGGCGACGGAGTCGTCACCGGCTACGGCACGGTCGACGGGCGTCAGGTCGCGGTCTTCGCGCAGGACTTCACCGTCTTCGGCGGGTCCCTCGGCGAGGTCTTCGGCGAGAAGATCACCAAGGTCATGGACTTCGCGATGAAGATCGGCTGCCCGGTGATCGGCCTCAACGACTCCGGCGGCGCGCGCATCCAGGAGGGTGTCGTCTCCCTCGGTCTCTACGGCGAGATCTTCAAGCGCAATGTCCACGCGTCCGGCGTCATCCCGCAGATCTCGCTCATCATGGGCCCCTGCGCCGGCGGTGCCGTCTACTCCCCCGCCGTCACCGACTTCACCGTCATGGTCGACCAGACCTCGCACATGTTCATCACCGGCCCCGACGTCATCAAGACCGTCACCGGTGAGGACGTGGAGTTCGAGGACCTGGGCGGCGCCCGCTCGCACAACACCAAGTCCGGTGTCGCGCACTACATGGGCACCGACGAGGAGGACGCCATCGACTACGTCAAGGCGCTCCTGTCCTACCTGCCGAGCAACAACCTCGAGCAGGCGCCGACCTTCGGCGGCGAGCTCGACCTGACGGTCAACGACACCGACCTCGCGCTCGACACGATCATCCCGGACTCGGCCAACATGCCGTACGACATGAAGGCCGTCATCGAGTCGGTCGTCGACGACGGCGAGTTCCTCGAGGTGCACCCGCTCTTCGCGCCCAACATCATCTGCGGCTTCGCCCGCATCGAGGGCCAGTCGGTCGGTGTCGTCGCCAACAACCCGATGCAGTTCGCCGGGACGCTCGACATCGACGCCTCGGAGAAGGCCGCGCGCTTCGTGCGCACCTGCGACGCCTTCAACGTCCCGGTCCTGACCTTCGTCGACGTGCCGGGCTTCCTGCCCGGCACCGACCAGGAGTGGAACGGCATCATCCGCCGCGGCGCCAAGCTCATCTACGCCTACGCCGAGGCCACCGTCCCGCTCGTCACGGTCATCACCCGCAAGGCCTACGGCGGCGCGTACGACGTCATGGGCTCCAAGCACCTCGGCGCCGACATCAACCTCGCGTGGCCGACCGCCCAGATCGCCGTCATGGGCGCCCAGGGCGCGGTCAACATCCTCTACCGCAAGCAGCTCGCCGCTGCCGAGGCCGAGGGACGCGACGTCGAGACCGCCCGCGCCGAGTTCATCACCGCCTACGAGGACGCCCTGGCCAACCCGTACGTCGCCGCCGAGCGTGGCTACATCGACACCGTCATCACGCCGAGCAACACCCGGATGAACGTCAGCCGCGCGCTGCGGGCCCTGCGCACCAAGCGCGAGACCCTGCCGCCCAAGAAGCACGGGAACATCCCGCTGTGACGTCGTCGCAGGCTCAGACGTCTGATCGGCTCCACGCTGTGACGGGCGCACCCGAGCAGCCCGAGACCGATGCGACGGCTCCGACGGGTCCGCGGATCGAGGTCCTCGGCGATGCCTCGCCCGAGCAGGTCGCGGCCCTCGTCGCGGTCCTGTCCGGCCTGGGCGGCGGCGCCGAGGAGGCCCCGGCGGGCCCCCCTTCGGCCTGGTCCTCCCCGGAGCGGCTCGTCCGCCCGCCGGTGTACCCCTCGCGAGCAGGGTGGGTGGCCTCCGGCCTCCCCCGCTGAGGGCCAGATCGAAAGAACGACCCAGTTACCCGCGGGTACGACGCCCACTCGTCGGGGCGCCGACGACTGCACCCCCGGAAATCGGGGCCCACGCAGCATCGGGCTCGCACGAGTGGGTGTCGTACCCGCGAGTCACGTCCGGGGCGAAGGGGGCGCGTAGCCTGTCGCGGTGTCCTCACCGCAGCCGCAGGTCCTGTCCGTCAACGTCGGCCGACCGATGGTGCAGCGCATCCCCCGCGGCCGTCCCACCGGGATCGGCAAGCAGCCCGTGGAGGTCATCAGCGTGAGCGACCCGGGGCCCAAGCGCGTCGAGGACGGTGCAGGTGTCTCCGGCGTCGGCGGCGACCACGTCGGCGACGGTCGGCACCACGGCGGTTCGGACCAGGCCGTGTACGCCTTCGCCCGGGAGGAGCTCGACGCCTGGGAGCGGGAGCTCGGCAAGGAGCTGCCGCCCGGGATGTTCGGGGAGAACCTCACGACGGCGGGCATCGACGTCGACGCCGCCGAGGTCGGGGACCGCTGGCAGGTCGGCACAGCCGTCCTCGAGGTGCGCGGGCCACGCGTGCCGTGCGGGACCTTCGCCGAGCGGATGGGCGAGCGCGGGTGGGTCACGCGCTTCGCTGCGCACGGACGCAGCGGCGCCTACCTCCGCGTCGTCCAGCCGGGTGAGATCCGTCCCGGCGACCCGATCACGGTGACCCTCTCCGGGTCCGGCCTGGACCTGCCGACCCTCCTGCGCACCCTCCTGCGCCGCCCCTGATCAGAAGAGCGAGAGCGGCTCGTCCTGCACCGCCCGCTCCACCACCGTCTCGGCCGTCCCGGAGCGGGCACCCGGGATGCCGGGTCCGGGGACGGGGGCGGCCCCCTTCGCCCACGCGGCTGCGGCGGTCGTGGCGAGCCGGTCGGCATGCTCGTTGAGCTCGTGGCCGGCGTGCCCCTTGACCCACTCGAAGGTCACCGAACGTCCCGCCATCGCGGCGTCGAGCGCCTGCATGATCTCGAGGTTGAGGACCGGCTTGCCGTCCTTCTTGCGCCAGCCCTTGGCCTTCCACCCCGGCATCCAGGAGGTGATCGAGTTGATGACGTACTTGCTGTCGCAGATGACGTGCAGGTCCTCGTCGAGGTGCGCGGTCTGCTGCAGCAGGTCGAGGACCGCGGTCAGCTCACCCATGTTGTTGGTCCCGTGCGCCCAGCCGCCGAGGTCCCAGCGCTCCTCGTCGACGTACCAGCCCCAGCCTGCGGGTCCGGGGTTGCCGAGGGCGGAGCCGTCGGCGGCAGCGGTGAGGGTCATGAGGTCACTCCGGGGGACGTAGGGGGGAACGTGTGCACGCCCGATCCTCGCAGGACCACGATGACCGGGTTGACGAGTAGCCTCGCGCGGGTGACCACCGAGCAGCGTCGCCCGCAGACCGAGATCGACCGCATCGCCGAGGCCCACCTCGACGCCGAGGTCGACCTGTCCCCCATCACCGCGACCTACCTCGGTCTGCCGGGGCGCGACGGCGAGCTCGACGACCTCTCACCGGCCGGCTTCGAGGCTGCCGCTCGGCTGCGCCGACGCACCCTCGGCGCGCTCGACGCCGCGGCCCCGGTCGACGACGTGGACCGGGTGACCGTCGAGGCGATGCGCGAGCGTCTGGGGCTCGCCGAGGAGATCCACGCCGCCGGTCTGGACCTGCAGGAGATCAACGTCATCGCCTCGCCGATGCAGTCGGTGCGTGACGTCTTCGACCTCATGCCGACGGCCACCGCGGACGACTGGGCGACGATCGCCACCCGCATGGCCGCTGTCCCCACCGCCCTCGAGCAGTGGACCGACTCGCTCGCCGCCGCCGCGTCGCAGGGCAACATCGCCCCCCGTCGTCAGTACGACCGGTGCATCGAGCAGTGCGCGGACCTCGTCGCGGACGACGGGTACTTCGTCGGCCTGCTGGCCGGCGCCACGCTCGAAGGGGGTGACCCCCTACCCGGGACGCTCGCCACCGACCTGCGACGCTCGGTGGACGCCGCCGCAGCAGGCTTCGCGGAGCTCGCCGAGCGCCTGCAGCCCCTGCGTGACCTGGCGCCCCGGGCGGACGCCTGCGGGCGCGAGGCCTACCAGCTGTACTCGCGGACCTTCCTCGGCGCGGAGGTCGACCTCGAGGAGACGTACGCCTGGGGTCAGGAGGAGCTGGCTCGCATCAGCGCCGAGATGGGGGCGGTCGCCGAGCGGATCCGCCCCGGGGCCACGGTCAAGGAGGCGATCGAGGCGCTCGACGCCGACCCGCGCTACCAGCTGCACGGCACCGACGCCCTGCGCGCGTGGATGCAGCGCACCGCCGACGAGGCGATCGAGCTGCTCGACCCGCACCTGGACATCCCCGAGCCGGTGCGCACCATCGAGTGCCGCATCGCCCCGACCGAGACCGGCGGGATCTACTACACCGGGCCGAGCGACGACTTCTCCCGGCCCGGCCGCATGTGGTGGTCGGTGCCCAAGGGCGTCACGCAGTTCGGCACGTGGCGCGAGCTGACGACCGTCTACCACGAGGGCGTCCCGGGCCACCACCTCCAGGTGGGCCAGACGATCTTCCGCAAGGAGCTGCTCAACCGCTGGCGCCGGCTGGCGTCGTGGACCTCCGGCCACGGCGAGGGCTGGGCGCTCTACGCCGAGTGGCTGATGGCCGAGCTCGGCCACATGGACGACCCCGGCAACCGGATGGGGCTGCTCGACGGGCAGTCGCTGCGGGCCGCGCGCGTCGTGCTCGACATCGGGGTCCACTGCGGCTTCGAGGCCCCGCCGGAGGTCGGTGGTGGCGCGTGGACCTACGACAAGGCCTGGGACTTCCTCTCGGCCCACGCCAACATGGACGAGGGCTTCCTGCGCTTCGAGCTCGACCGCTACCTCGGCTGGCCCGGGCAGGCCCCGAGCTACAAGATCGGCGAGCGCCTGTGGCTGCAGCTGCGCGCGGAGACGGCGCGGAGGGAGGGGGACGCCTTCGACCTCAGGGCCTTCCACCGTCGCGCCCTCGACATCGGCGGCGTCGGGCTCGACACCCTGCGTACGGCGGTGCTCGGGCGGGACTGAGGAGGTCTCGCCCGAGCACCGCTCGTCGCTCGGTCAGAGGCGCCAGCAGCTGCTCGCCTGGTTGAGACCGGCGAAGCGTGCCTCGAAGAAGAGCATCGACTTCTCGACGTGCGGGACCATGCCGCCGACGTGCGTCGGGGTCAAGCCGGCGTTGAAGGAGACGCGCGTGCCCTGGTCGCACCAGTCACTGCCGAGCTGCCTGCCGACCGCGTACGGGATGACGTCGTCGCCGAGCGCGTGGTTGATCTGCACCGGGGCGTTGGGCTCGAGCGTCCCGATCCGCTGCTTCGCGACCGCCGAGGCGAAGGGCTCCTCCTCGAGCAGCTCCGTGAGCTTGTGCCCGCTCGTCGTGTACCTCGAGGTGTCCAGGTGGGCGTAGGAGAGGAGGTCGAATACGCAGGCACCCTCGACCTCGCTCGCCAGCTGCTGCCCCGCCGGGTTGAGGTGATCGGTGACGTCGATGTGCTCCGCCGCCGCCACGCCGAGCGTGGCGAAGAGCGCGAAGAGGGTGTAGGTCGTGCCGTCGATGTTGGTCCCCGCCTCGGCCAGGTCGGCCGGCGGCGCCCCGATGGCCGAGCCCTTGATGTCCAGCTCGGGTGCGTACGTGGACGCCAGCTCGGCGGCCGCGGCCGCCGCCCCGCCGCCCTGGGAGTAGCCCATGAGGCCGACCGGGGTCCTGGCGTCGAGGCCGCTGCCCTGCAGGTCCTGCGCGGCGCGGGCCATGTCGAGCGTCGCCCGTCCCTGCGGCTCGCGGGCCATGTAGGTGTGCGACCCCGGCGTGCCGAGGCCCTGGAGGTCGGTGATGCCCACCGCGTAGCCGCGTCCCACCGCACGAGCGACACCGATCCCTTCGTACTCGACGAAGCTCTCCATCTGCCGGGACGGGGCGCACCGGTCGCCCATGCCCTGGGTGCCGGGGGCGTACGAGATCAGCGGACGCCGCGAGGCACCGACGTAGGTCGTCCTCGGCACGAAGACCGTGCCGGTCACCGCGATCGGGGTGCCGCTGCCGTCCGTGGACGAGTACATGACCCGCGTCGCGGTGACCACCGACGAGGACAGGCCGAAGGGGTCGAGCAGGAAGGGGGCCGGCTCGCTGCGGATGATCGTGCCGGGGGTGCTCGGGATCCTCGCCGGCGGCTCGTAGAAGGCCGGGCGGGGTGGCTCGGGGGTGTCGGTCAACGTCCGGGCACCGGCGGTACCGGGGACGTCGCGGTGGTCGGCGCCGGCCTGGCCGGCGAGGGGCAGACCGAGGGCCAGGGCCACCGCGGAGGCGGCCACGGCACGCTTCGTCGTCGAGAACATGCGCATCCTGTCGTCGAGGGAGGGGTCGAGGTCCCCCGGACAGGTGTGGTGGCTCCCTGCGGACGACATCGTCGGTGTGGTGGTGGGCCCTATGTTACCCGTCAGTCATCTCTCGGCAACTGGGTGATGATGTGGCCATGACCTCAGTCGTCCTCGCCTCCGCATCCCCCGCACGTCTGGCCCTGCTGCGTGCCGCCGGCATCGATCCGCAGGTCGTGGTGAGCCACGTCGACGAGCCGAGGCTCGAGGCGGCGGCCCGGCAGCGTGACCCGCACCTGTCCCCGGCCGCGCTGGCCCAGGTCCTGGCGGAGGCGAAGGGGGCCTCCGTCGCCGATCGCCTGCCCCCCGGGACCGACCTGGTCATCGCCTGCGACTCCGTCCTCGAGATGGACGGTCGGGTCCACGGGAAACCGGGGACGGCCGAGGTGGCGCGGGAGCGCTGGCGCACGATGCGCGGGCGCTCCGGCGAGCTGCACACCGGGCACCACGTGATCGACCTGCGCACCGGCCGGACGGCCGGCGCCCCGGCGAGTGCACGCGTGCACTTCACCGGGGCGTCGGATGCGGAGGTCGACGGCTACGTCGCCACCGGGGAGCCGCTGCACGTGGCCGGGGGCTTCACGATCGACGGGCTGGGCGCCCCCTTCGTGGAGCGGATCGAGGGCCACCCGAGCACCGTCATCGGCCTGTGCCTGCCGCTGCTGCGGCGCCTGCTCACCGACCTCGACGTGGCGTGGTGGACGGTGTCAGCGGCGCCGCAGGCCTGATCGGCTCAGCCGCGCGGGTAGGCGACGGCCGCCTCGGCGTCGACGATGCCGCGGCCGTAGAGCGGGCTGAAGCCGCCGCGGGTGCCGAGCAGCGGGTCGCGCGAGGTGGCGAGGATGGCCTGCTCGACGTCGGCCAGGTCACGACCCTGTCCGTAGAGGATCGCCGCGACGCCGGCGACGTGCGGGGTCGCCATCGAGGTCCCGGCGAAGGCGGCGTAGTCCGTGCCCTCGCCGCACTCGTCCGTGCCGGTGCCGCGGGGGACGGTGGAGAGGATGTCGTCGGAGCACTCCCCGCCGAGGAGGCGGCCGGACCCGCCGGGGGCGGCGACGCCCTTGCCGCTGAGCTTCACCGGGAGCTCGGAGAAGTAGGACTTCTGCTCGTCGCGGTCGGTCGCGCCCACGCAGATCGAGTCGCTGCTGAAGGCCGGGTCGTTGCAGACGAGGGTCGAGGAGTTGCCGGCCGCGGCGACGGTCAACGTGCCCTTGTCGCGGGCGTACTGGATCGCGTCCATCATCGTCGTGTCGAGACCGAGGATGGAGAAGATCTGCGTGCCGGGCAGGCCGCCGAGGCTGAGGTTGACGACGTCGGCATCGTGGTCGGCCGCGTAGCGGATGCCCTCGGCGATGTCCTCGTTGGTGCCGGAGCCGTCCTCGAGGACCTTGATCGGCATGACCTGGGCGTCGGGCGCGACGCCGGCGACGCCGATGCCGTTGTCCGCCGTGCCGACGATCGTGCCGGCCACGTGGGTGCCGTGGACGTCGGGGTCCTGGCCCACACCGTCCTGCCCCTGCCAGCTGCCGTCGCCGCAGGACCCGGTGGCCTCGCCGCAGACGAAGTCGGCCCCGGGCACGAGACGACCCTGCAGGTCCGGGTGACCGAGGTCGACGCCGGTGTCGACGACGGCGACGACGACGCCCGCACCGCGGCCGGAGGACCAGGCCTGCTCGGCGTGCACCTGGTCGAGCCCCCACAGGTCGGGGCGGAGCGGGTCGTTGGTGGCGGCGCCGGCGGAGCCGGCGGTGGCGACGAGGCCGATCGCACAGGCTGCGGCGGCGAAGGGGGCTGTCCAGCGCGTCATCAGGGTGTTTCCTTCGTCAGGGGACGTGGCTACCCAACGGTAAGGAAGAGCGAGCGATCTCGCAGCGCGAACGGCAGGACCCCGGTCGCCGCCCCAGGTCAGACGGGCGGGATCCCCCGACGGCGCTCGGTGAACCGGCGGTCGCGACCCCGCGCGTGTCGCAGTCGGGCGAGCAGCTCGCCCCGCAGCTCCTCCGGCTCGATGACCTGGTCGAGGACGAGGTCGGCGGCGAGGCGCTCGAGGTCGACGTCCTCCTCGTACTCGGCGCGACGGGCGGCGATGAAATCGTCGCGGGCGGCCTCCCCTTCGTCGGCCTCGACCTGGGCGATCTTGTTGGCGTAGACCGCGTTGACCGCGGCCTCGGGGCCCATGACGGCGATGCGGGCGGTCGGCAGCGCGATCGTCGCGTCGGGCGCGAAGCCCGGCCCGCCCATCGCGTAGAGCCCGGCACCGTAGGCCTTGCGGACGATGACGCAGAACTGCGGCACCGTCGCCGAGGCCACCGCGGAGACCATCTTGGCGCCGTGGCGGATGATGCCACCCCGCTCGACCTCGGCGCCGATCATGAACCCGGGGACGTCCGCGAGGTAGACGAGCGGGATCGAGTAGGCGTCGCAGAGCCAGATGAAGCGCGCGGCCTTGTCGGCACTGTCGGTGAAGAGCACGCCACCCTTGGCCATCGAGTTGTTGGCGACGATGCCGACGGTCTCGCCCGCCATCCGGCCCAGGCCCACGACGAGCTCGGGCGCGAAGAGCTGCTTGACCTCGAAGAAGGAGTCGTCGTCGACGAGGCCGTCGATGACGTCGTGGACGTCGAAGGGCTGCGACTCGCGCTCCGGGATCGTCGCGGCCGTGAGGGGTACCGCCGGCTCCTCCGGGAGGTAGGTGGGCAGGTCGCTCCGCCAGCTGAGCGGGAGATAGCTCAGCCACAGCCGCGCCGTCTCGATCGCCTCGGCGTCGTCACCGACGAGCACGTCACCGACGCCGCTCACGGTGCAGTGCATGCGGGCGCCACCCATCTCCTCCAGGGAGACCCGCTCCCCCACGACCATCTCGGCCATGCGCGGGCTACCGAGGTACATCGACGCGTTGCCCTCGACCATGATCACGAGGTCGGTGAAGGAGGGGATGTACGCGCCGCCCGCGGCGCTCGGGCCGAAGAGGCAGCAGATCTGCGGGACCCGGCCCGACAGCGCGACCTGGTTGTGGAAGATGTGGCCGGCGCCGCGGCGGCCGGGGAACATCTCGACCTGGTCGGTGATCCGCGCACCGGCGGAGTCGACCAGCCAGAAGACCGGCAGCTCCTCGCGCAGCGCGGTCTCGGTGGCGCGCACGATCTTCTCCACCGTGCGGGCGCCCCACGAGCCGGCCTTGACCGTCGGGTCGTTGGCGATGACGATGACCGGCCGGTCGTCGACGAGGCCACGGCCGGTGACGACGCCGTCGGCCGGGAGCCCCGGGGCGAGGGCGTTGGCGTAGCGGCCGTCCTCGACGAAGGAGCCCTCGTCGACGAGCAGGGCGATCCGGTCGCGGACGTAGAGCTTGCCCTGCGCCTCGAGCTTGGCGGCGGCCTGCTCGCTCGGGCGCTCGGAGGCCTCGTGGGCCTCGCGGATGCGGCGACGGACGTCCTCGACCTTGGGATCGAGAGGGTAGGTGCTCACGGGTGGTGCTCCCTTCGCTCGTCGCTCGCTCAGACCGGCAGGCCGAGGTGGCGGGCGATGACCATGCGCTGGACCTCGGAGGTGCCCTCGCCGATCTCGAGGATCTTGGCGTCGCGGTAGAAGCGTGCGACCGGGTACTCCTCCATGAAGCCGTTGCCCCCGAAGACCTGGGTCGCGATGCGGGTGGCGCTCACGGCCGCCTCGGAGGTGTAGAGCTTGGCGATCGAGGCCGCCCTGGCGACCTCCTTGGCGGAGCGGCGGCCGCGGTCGGCCTCGTCCTTGAGCCACGCGGCCTTGTAGGTGAGCACGCGGGAGGTCTCGGCCATGACCGCGAGGTCGGAGACCTGGAAGCTCACGCCCTGGTTGGCCCCGATCGGGCGCCCGAAGGAGGTGCGCGTCTGGGCATACTCCGTCGACAGCTCGAGCATCCGCTGGGTCAGGCCGGTGGCGAGCGCGGAGATCGCGATCCGCCCGTCGTCGAGGGTCTTGAGGAACTGACGGAAGCCCTGCCCCTCCTCGCCGACGAGGTGGTCGGCGGGCACGCGGCAGCCGGCGAAGGACAGCCCGTGGGTGTCGGAGATGTGCCAGCCGAGCTTGTCGTAGGGCTCCTCGACGGTGAAGCCGGGGGTGCCGCTCGGCACGATGATCGCCGAGATCTGCGGGCGGCCCTCGGCGCTCGTGCCGGTGCGGACCGTCACGGTGACGAGCGAGGTGATGTCGGTGCCCGAGTTGGTGATGAAGGACTTGGCGCCGTCGATGACCCACTCGTCGCCGTCGCGCCGGGCGGTCGTCCGGGTGCCACCGGCGTCGGAGCCGGCATCGGGCTCGGTGAGGCCGAAGCCGGCGAGCGCGCGCCCGGCGACGAGGTCGGGCAGCCAGGTGTCGCGCTGCTCGTCCGTGCCGTAGGTGAGGATCGGGTTGATGCCCAGGCCGACGCCCGCCGACAGGGTGATGCCGATCGACTGGTCGACCCGGCCGAGCTCCTCGATCGCGACGCACAGGGCGGTGAAGTCGGACTGCACCACGCCGTCGACGGTCTCGGCGGAGCCGCCCCAGCGCTCGGGGACGACGAGGCCGAAGAGCCCCAGGTCGCCCATCCGGCGCACGACCTCGAGGGGCAGGTGGTGGTCCTTGTCCCACCGGGCGACGTGCGGCTCGACCTCCTTGTCGGCGAAGTCGCGCACGCTGGCGCGGAAGTCCTCGTGGTCCTGCGAGAGCTCGAACATGTCGTGTCTTCCGAGACGAAGGGCGCTTGACGTTGACGTCAACGTAAAGCATGCTCCCGTCCATGACAAGCGCGACCTGGACGATCCGCGAGATGGCGGACGAGTTCGGCGTGACGACGCGCACGATCCGCCACTACGAGGCCCTCGGCCTGATCTCCCCGGAGCGGCGAGGGACGACCCGGATCTTCCACCGCCGCGACCGCACCCGCCTGGCCCTCGTGCTGCGGGGGCGGCGCCTGGGCTTCCCCCTCGACGAGATCGCCACGATCATCGACCTCTACGACGCGCCCCGGGGGCATGCCAGCCAGCTCGAGTACGTGCTCGGGCAGATCGACGAGCGGCGCGAGGACCTGCAGCGCCGGCGGCGCGACATCGACGACGCCCTCGCCGAGCTCGACACCTTCGAGCAGCGCTGCCGCGACGAGCTCGACGCCCGCTGACCAATCCGTCCTCCCCCTTCGCTCCGAAGTCCCGGCACGAGGCCCCACCGGTCACCCGAGATCGGCCCGGCCAACGACACAGGAGTCAGGTATGCACACCTTCACCAAGGCC
The DNA here is from genome assembly GCF_001591405.1 of Janibacter terrae NBRC 107853. GTDB lineage: Bacteria > Actinomycetota > Actinomycetes > Actinomycetales > Dermatophilaceae > Janibacter > Janibacter terrae. The sequence continues at coordinate 349,796 of NZ_BCUV01000002.1, read as the reverse complement.
GCTCTCGCCACCCCGGCCGCGTGCGCGATCCTCTTCGCGGGAGCCACCGGCGCGAGCGCCGACGAGACGTGGACGATGAACCTCACCGACACGATGGGCAACGACAGCGGGTCGACGTCCACCGCCACGGTCACCGTGGCGGGCGACCAGATGACGGTCGACATCACGGGCACCGGGTTCACCCCGAGCTCGCCGCACGCCCAGCACTTCCACGGCTCGTTCGACGAGAACAAGGACTTCACGTGCCCCACGCCCGCGGCCGACAAGGACGGCGACGGCCAGGTCGACACCGAGGAGGGCCTGCCGACCTACGGCGACATCATGATCTCGCTGACGACGAAGGGGGACACGAGCCCGAAGAGCGGCCTGGCCGTGGACCGCATGCCCGTCGCGGACGCCGACGGCAACCTGAAGTACTCGCGGACGATCACCCTCCCCGAGGGGGCCGGGCCCAAGCTGAAGAACCTGCACGTCGTCCAGCACGGCCTCGACGCCAACGGCAACGGCAAGTACGACATGGACGCGCTCGGCGAGTCCAGCCTGGCGAAGTCCCTCGGCGTCAAGGGCATCCCGGAGGAGGCCACCAACCCGGCGACCTGCGGCACCGTGACGGGGGCCGCGGTCGCAGCGGCACCCACCGGTGGCGTCCAGACCGGTGGCGGCACGACCGAGGGCCTCGAGGCCAAGGGTGCGCTGGGCGCCGGCGCCCTCGCCATGGCGGGCGCGGCCGGCCTGCTCGTCATGCGTCGTCGCCTGACGCAGGAGAGCTGAGCAGGTCGTGCCGCACGACACCCAGGGCCGCGACCGCCGCGCGAAGGGCGTGGCGGTCGCGGTCCTCGCCCTCGCCGTCGCCGGCAGCGGCCTGACCGCCTACGGCCTCTCGCAGCAGGAGACCCGGACGCCGCCCCCCGCGGCGGTGTCGGAGGGCGGGCACGCCGGTCACCACATGGACCCGGCCCCGACGAGCCCGTCCCCGTCGTCCGATCCCGCGCCCGAGCCCACCGCCCAGCGGATGTCTCGGTCGCGCCCCACGTCGATCTCGATCCCGTCGCTCGGGGTGAGCAGCTCGATCACCGACCTCGGCCTGCAGGCCGACCGGACGATGGAGGTCCCGCAGGACGGCACGAGCACGGGCTGGTTCACCGGGAGCCCCACCCCGGGCGAGCTCGGACCATCCGTCCTGGCCGCGCACGTCACCTGGGACAAGGAGCCTGCCGTCTTCTTCGAGCTCGGCTCGATGCGCGAGGGCCAGCGGGTCGAGGTCGAGCGGGCGGACGGCTCGACCGCCGTGTTCGAGGTGAGCGACATCGGGCAGTACCCCAAGACGAAGTTCCCCACCGACGACGTCTACGGCGAGGTCGACCACGCCGCGCTGCGGCTGATCACCTGCGGTGGCCACTTCGACGGGGAGACGGGGCACCACGTCGACAACGTGGTGGTCTACGCCGAGCTGGTCGACGAGCGGGCAGCCGCCAGGTAGGCGTCGATCTCCGCGGCGGTGGGCGCGCTCGTCGGCCCCTTGCGGGTCACCTTGATCGCGCCGGCGGCGTTGGCCCGGCGGCAGGCATCCGGCCAGGTGGCCCCCTTCGCCCGCTCGGCGAGGAGGACGCCGGTGTGCGTGTCGCCCGCGCCGTTGGTGTCGACCGGGGTCTCGGGGAACCCGGGCACGACGAAGGTCTTACCGTCGGCGTGCACCGCGCACCCCCGGTCGCCGTCCCGGACGACCGCCACGGCCCCGTGGCGGAGGTGGGCGGCGACGGCCTCGGCGGCCGGACCCATCCCCGGCGCCCCGCCGAAGTCCTCGGACTCCTCCGCATTGCCCGTCCAGACGTCGGTGAGCGCGACGACCCGGGAGCGAAGGGAGGGGTCCAGCTCGGCGAAGACGGCACCTGGGTCGAGCACGACGAGGACCCCGGCGGGAAGTAACTCGAGCCAGGCGACGATCGGGTCCCTGGTGCGACCCACGAGGCTGTAGCCGCTGACGCACACGAGGTCGCCCGCGACGGGTGCGCTCGTCTGCAGGGACTCGACGCTGATCCGCCGCTCGGCGTCCTGGGTCGTGACGAAGGTGCGCTCCGCGGACGGCTCGACCATGACGACGCAGATGCCGGTGTCGAGCTCCTCGACGACAGGCGCGGACAACGAGACCCCTTCTGCCGCAAGGGTCTCGCGCACGAGGTCGCCGTTGGGTCCCCGACCGTGGGCACCGGCGTGGACCGCCTCGGCGCCCGAGCGGGCCGCCGCGAGGAGGGTCGTCACCGCTCCCCCGGCGTACCGGGTGGCGTCCGTCGCCATGGCGTTGCCGCCGCGACGCGGCAGGCCGGGCACCTCGACGACGACGTCGACGAGCGCCTGGGCGGTGTGGATGACGCGGGGCGCCACCTCAGCCCTCCCGCACCACGTGCACCTTGGCCCGGTGCTCGACGCGCCAGCCCGGCCGCCCGTCGAAGTACTCGTCGGTCGCCGTGCGCGCCCCGGACCAGTGGTAGTAGTCGTCGAGGACGATGCGGCCGCCCGGCACGACATGTGGGGCGATCCGCTCGAGGCAGACCTTCGTCGATGCGTACCAGTCGCCGTCGAGGTGCGCCAGGGCGACCGGGCCGTCGACGTGCACGGTGTCCTCGAAGAGTCCGCGCACCAGCTCGATGTCGTTGTCCGCCACCGGGACCCCGTGGCGGGCGAAGGAGGCGGTCACCTCGCCGAGCAGGTCCTCGCGGTAGCCGTAGTACGTCTGGCCGCCGAGACCCCCGGACTCACCGCGCCGGATCGTCTCGTACCGCTCGTGGACGTCGGCCCCGTCCTCCTCGGTGGGTGGCGGGATCATCCCGAAGACGTCGAAGACCCGCATGGGGCGACCTGCGGCCTTGGCCGCACCCATGACGATCGCGGACCCGCCGAGCGCGGTGCCGCACTCGAGGACCAGGCCCTCGCGACCGGCGCGGTCGGCCTCGGCGACGAGCTCGGCGAGCAGGCGCAGGTCCGCCTCCTTGAGGTAGGTCAGGGACTCCTCGCGCACGCCCGTCACCACGTCCGCGACCCGCGGGGGCAGGTCGATGTCGTCGAAGGGGTGCCTGCTGAAGCCGCGCAGCAGGTCGAGCTCCGCGGTCAGGGCCTGGTTCCGGCTCTTCAGGCGCCGGATCTGGTCGTCGCTCACGTGGGGTCCGTCCTGGGAGGTGGCGAAGGGCGTGGCGCCCACCGTACCCATCGACCCCGCGGACCGGAGCGGACGCGCCCCGAGCCCTCCGGCAGACTGGCGCCCATGACGCACACCCCCCGCTTCGCCTCCGTCGACGACGTCCGTGAGCGGCTCGCGGCCCACGGCTACCTCGCCTCCGACGCGATCGCGACGACGGTCTACCTCGCCGACCAGCTCGGCAAGCCGCTGCTCATCGAGGGGCCGGCCGGTGTGGGCAAGACCGCCCTCTCGGCTGCCGTCTCGGCCGCGACGGACGGCGAGCTCGTGCGCCTCCAGTGCTACGAGGGCGTCGACGAGGCCCGCGCCCTCTACGAGTGGAACCACGCCAAGCAGCTGCTGCGCATCACCGCCGCCGGTGCCCACCACGACTCCCGGGGCGCCGACGAGGCCGACTGGACGTCGGTCAAGGAGGACATCTTCACCGACGAGTTCCTCCTCTCCCGCCCGCTGCTCACCGCGATCCGCAACGAGCACCCGACCGTGCTGCTCATCGACGAGCTCGACAAGGCCGACGTCGAGATCGAGGGGCTGCTGCTCGAGGTGCTCTCGGACTTCCAGGTCACGGTCCCCGAGCTCGGGACGATCCGGGCGAGCCAGACCCCCTTCGTCGTCCTGACCTCCAATGCCACGAGGGAGCTCTCGGAGGCCCTGCGCCGCCGCTGCCTCTACCTGCACATCGACTACCCGGAGGCCGAGCTCGAGCGCCGGATCGTCGCGCTCTCCGTGCCCGGCCTCGAGGACGCCCTCGCCGACTCGATCGTGCGGCTCGTGGGTGCGCTGCGCCGGATGCGGCTGCGCAAGTCGCCCTCGGTCGCCGAGACGATCGACTGGGCCCGCACCCTCGTCAGCCTCGGAGCCGGCGACGAGCCCGACCCGCAGCTCCTGCGCGCCACCCTCGGTGTCGTGCTCAAGCACCGCGAGGACATCGACATGGCGATCGCGCAGCTGGACCTGGACCGTGCCCTCGCGTGACCCGCTCGGCGAGCGCCTCGTCGACCTCGCGCGCTCGCTGCGGCTGCACGGCGTGACCGTCGGGACGTCCGAGGTCGCCGACGCGGCCGCGGTCGCCACCGTCCTCGGGCTCGACGACCGCGAACGGCTGCGGGCCGGCACGGCCGCGGCGATGATGCGCCGCTCGGCCGACCGCGCCGTCTTCGACCAGCTCTTCGACATCCACTTCCCGCCGGCCGTCGGCGGTCGCACGGGGGCGGCCGGCGACCCGGTGCCGACCGACACCGCCGGCGCCCGCGCGCGTGCCGCCGCCATCCGCGAGGACCTCGTGGACGCCCTCGCCCGGGACGACGAGCGCGGCCTCGAGGAGCTCGCCGCGCGGGCGCTCAGCGAGCTCGGCCGCCTGGCCAACGAGGCGACGACGGGCGGGTGGTCCGCGAGCCAGACGCTCGACCGGCTCGCGCCGCAGACGGCGATCGCCGCTGCGCTGCAACGCGCCCGGGACGCCGGCGACGTGCCGGGCGGAGCGGGCGAAGGGGGTGGGGGCACCGGCTCGGGGTCCGGCGCCTCGGGCGGTGGCGGCGCCGGGAGCCCGTGGCGGCCCGAGCGGCTCAGCAACCGCTACGACCGCGACGAGATCCGCGGGCGCGTCGCCGCCTTCCGCCGGGCCGTCGAGACCGAGGCCGCGCGGCGCAACGCGGAGGTCCGCGGCCGCGAGCGCATCTCGTGCTTCGGCGTGCGGGACCCCTTGGAGCGCAAGGACTTCCTGCTCACCGGCACGACCGAGGCGGCCGAGCTGCAGGCCGTCATCGGCCCGCTGTCGCGCAAGCTCGCGGCCAAGCTCGCCGCCCGCCAGCGGCGCCATGCGCGCGGCAGCATCGACATCCGACGCACCCTCCGCTCGGCGATGTCGACGGGTGGCGTGCCGGTGCGGCCGGAGTACAAGCGGCGTCACCGCAGCCGCGCCGACATCGTGCTGCTGTGCGACATGTCGGGCTCGGTCGCGGGCTTCTCCCGCTTCACGATGCTGCTGCTCCAGTCGCTCGCCGGCGTCTTCCGCCGGGTGCGGTTCATCGGGTTCGTCAACACCTGCGACGACATCACCGACCTCGTGCGCGAGTCGCGGGTCGGCGAGGACATCAGCGAGCGCGTGGCCCGCGAGGCGCAGATGACGCGGTGGCACGGGTCCAGCGACTACGGTGCCGCCTTCGAGGACGCGGTCGAGCACCACCTCGACGCCATCGGTCCCCGCTCGACGGTGCTCGTCCTCGGCGACGCCCGCACCAACGGCACCGACCCACGGGTCGAGGCGCTGCGGACCCTCGTGCGGCAGGCCAAGCACGCCGCCTGGCTCAACCCCGAGCCGGCCCGCATGTGGGACACCGGCGACTCCGTCGCGAGCCGCTACGCCGAGGTCGTCGACATGCACGAGGTGCGCAACATCGAGCAGCTGCGGCAGTTCATCTCCCGTCTGCCGGTGACCTGACCCTCCCCCCCCCCCTTCGCCCTGAACCCGCATTGCCCTAGGGGAATGCGGACTCCCGGATCTGCAGACAATCTCCACACGTCGTCCCCGGGATCCACCAATCGGGCTGCCTAGCCTGAACCCATGACCTCCACCCACGCGCCGCGACGGGTCCTCGTCGTCGAGGACGACCCGACGATCAACCAGGCGCTGACCGACCGGTTCGTCGCGGAGGGCTTCGAGGTGTCGCAGGCCCACGACGGGCCGGGGGCGGTGGCGGCCCACGCCGAGCACCACCCCGAGGTGGTCGTCCTCGACCTCATGCTGCCGGGCTTCGACGGGCTGGAGGTGTGCCGCCGGATCCAGGCCGAGCGCCCGGTGCCGGTGCTGATGCTCACCGCCCGCGACGACGAGAGCGACATCCTCGTCGGGCTCGGTGTCGGCGCCGACGACTACCTCACCAAGCCCTTCCGCATGCGCGAGGTCGTCGCCCGGGTCCGCGCGCTGCTGCGCCGCATCGAGCGTGCCGCGGAGCTCTCGCGCGACGCCGGGCCGGTGACCCTCGACGGCCTCGTGCTCGACGCACGCACCCGGCGCTGCACCGTCGAGGGGCTCGCCGTGCACCTGACACCGACCGAATTCGACCTCCTCGCCCTCCTCGCCCGCGAACCCGGCTCGGTCGCGCGCCGCGAGCGGATCGTCGCCGACCTGTGGGGCTGGGACGAGAGCCTGGGTCGCGGCAGCCTGGACAGCCACGTCAAGTCGCTGCGCGCCAAGGTCGGCAGCCACCGCATCCGTACCGTCCACGGCGTCGGCTACGCCCTCGACGACGGGACGGGTCGATGAGCCGCTCCGCTCCCCTGCTGGAGCTGACCTCGATCCGGACCCGCCTCGCCGTGCTCGTCGGCGCCAGCATCGTCGTCGCGGCCGTCGTCGGCACGATCGGGACCGACGCCGGGGTCCCGCTCTGGCTCGGCCTGCCGGCGACGATCGGCGTGGCGCTCGTCATCACCCGCTGGCTCGCCACCGGGATGACGACGCCGCTGCTCCAGATGACCGAGGCCGCGCAGCGGATGGCGCGCGGCGACTACGACGCACAGATCACGACGAGCGGGCAGGACGAGGTGGGGAGCCTCGCGCGGGCCTTCAGCTCGATGGCGGGCGAGCTGCGCGAGGCCGAGGAGCACCGGCGACGCCTCGTCGCGACGGTCGCCCACGAGCTGCGCACGCCCCTCAGCGCCCAGCAGGCCCTGCTGGAGAACCTCGTCGACGGCGTCGTCGCCCCCGACGACACGACCCTCGGCGCAGCGCTCGCGCAGTCCGAGCGGCTCGGTGCCCTCGTCACCGACCTGCTCGACCTCTCCCGCCCCGACGGCCGCGGGATCCCGTTGTCCCCCAGCCGTATTCGCGTCCTCGAGCTCCTCGACGAGGCCATGGACGAGGCCCGCCTCCAGGGCCGCGAGCTCACGCTCGTCGCCGACGTCGAGCCCTCCGACCTCACCGTCACCGGCGACCGTGCCCGGCTCGCCCAGGTGACCGCCAACCTCCTCGACAACGCCGTCCGGCACAGCCCCGCCGGCGGCACCGTCACCCTCACCGCCCGCGCCGACGCCGAGCGCTGGCAGCTCACCGTCGCCGACGAGGGTCCGGGGCTCTCGCCCGAGCGCGCCGAGCGCCTCTTCCACCGCTTCGGTCCCGGCGGGGACGAAGGGGGTGGCACCGGCCTCGGCCTGGCCATCGCCGCGTGGGTCGCGTCGATGCACGGAGGCAGCATCCGCACGGTCGGCACGGGTGCCGGAGCGCGGATCCAGATGACGCTCCCGCTCGTCCCGCCACGTCCCTCCCCCTCGCCCGCCCCGCTCACCACCCAGGAGACCGCCATGACCGCCCAGCCCGTGCCCACCACGCCCCTTCGAGACGGCGCGAGCGCGCCTCCGGTTCCTGAGGAGGGAGTCCGCGCAGCGGGCGAGCGTCTCGAAGGGCAGGGGGCGGGTGCGGCACCCCCTTCCCTCTCGCTGGCGCGGTGGTGGCCGGAGCGCACGAGCGAGGGTCGGCCCCGGCTGCTGCTCGCCGCGCTCGCCGTCGGGCTGCTCGCCGCGGTCCTCCTGCCGGGCAACGCGATCGGGCTCGGCCTGCTCGTCGTGCTCACCGCCGGCGGCGCGGCGCTGTGGTTCGCCTCGCCGCGTCGCGCCGCGCCCTGGTCGTGGTGCACGGCGGCGCTCGCGCTGCCGCTCGGCCTCACGACGGTGCTGCGCGACGACCCGGCGACGAGCTTCTTCGCGGTCGCCGTCGCCGGCGTGCTCGCCGCCACCGCGTGCACCGACGCACGCACCGTCGCGGGCATCGCGGCCTCGGTCATCGCCTGGCCGCTCTCCGCGCTGCGCGGTCTGCCGCTGCTCGACCGGACGATTCGGATCCTGGCCCGCCGGGGCAGCGCGTGGTCGATCCTGCGTACCGGCGCCGTGAGCCTCGTCCTGCTCCTCGTCTTCGGTGGGCTGCTCGCCTCCGCCGACGCCGTCCTCGGGTCCTGGACCTCGGCGCTCGTCCCCGAGATCAGCGACATGGCCGTCCTGCGCGTCTTCGTGCTCGTCTTCTTCGCCGGGGTGACCCTCGCGGGCCTCTACCTCGCGATCAACCCGCCCGTCGTCGACGGCGCGAGGCCCTCGCCGCGCATCCCAGAGCGCGAGTGGCAGGTCCCCCTCGGTGTCGTCATCGCGATCTTCGTCGCCTTCGTCGTCGCGCAGGCCGCCGCGGTCGTCGGCGGGCACGACTACGTCCTGCGAACCGCAGGGGTGACCTACGCCGAGTCGGCCCGCCAGGGCTTCGGGCAGCTGACGCTCGCCACCGCGCTCGTCCTGCTCCTCGTCGCGGGGGTGCGCACCCTGGGACGCACGAGCACAGACCGCGACCGCACGGTCATGCGGGCGATGAACGCGGCGCTGTGCGTCCTCACGCTGCTCGTCGTCGCCTCCGCCCTGCGCCGGATGGCGCTCTACCAGGACGCGTACGGGTACACGACGCTGCGCGTCAACGCCGACCTCTTCGAGATCTGGCTCGGGCTCGTCGTGCTCGCGGTCCTCGTCTCGCTCTTCACGCCGTCCCGCCGATGGGTCGGTCGGGCGGTGCTCGTCACGGCCGCGGCCCTGACGATCGTCGGCACGGTCGGCAACACCAGTGCCCGGGTGGCCGAGCACAACATCCAGCGGTGGGAGGAGACCGGCAGGCTCGACACCGAGTACCTGAGCAGCCTGCCGGGCGACGCCGTGCCGGCCATCCACACCAGCTCGCTCCCGGCGCAGCTGAAGACCTGCATCCTCTCGCAGCACCAGGTCCACGGCGCGGGCGACGAGCAGAGCCTGCCGGGCTGGAACCTCGCCCGCTCCCGCGCCGAGGAGATCCGGGCGCTCTACCCCGTGCCGACCGCCTGCGCGCCGGGCCGCGGCTCGTCGACGAGGTGAGCCACGCACCCTCCGTCACGGCCTCGCGGCGGAGGGAAAAGGTGGCGCGGGCCACGATGCGGTCGGGTCATCGAGGGGCTGGGGCACGCAGTAGTCTGCGACGCATGGCCATCAGCAAAGTCCTCATCGCGAACCGCGGCGAGATCGCCGTCCGCATCGCCCGTGCCTGCGCCGACGCAGGCATCGGCTCCGTCGCCGTCTACGCCGAGCCCGACCGTGACGCCTTGCACGTCAAGGTCGCCGACGAGGCGTACGCCCTCGGTGGGCAGACCCCCGCCGACAGCTACCTGCTCCAGGACAAGCTCCTCCAGGTCGCCAAGGACGCCGGTGCCGACGCGGTCCACCCGGGCTACGGCTTCCTCGCGGAGAACGCCGACTTCGCCCAGGCCGTCCTCGACGCCGGGCTGGTCTGGATCGGGCCGAGCCCGCAGGCCATCGACGCGCTCGGCGACAAGGCCAAGGCCAAGCACATCGCCGTCAAGGCCCACGCCCCGCTGGCCCCCGGCACCAACGACCCGGTCAAGGACGCCGACGAGGTCATCGCCCTGGCGCAGGAGTTCGGCCTGCCGATCGCCATCAAGGCCGTCTACGGCGGCGGCGGCCGCGGCCTCAAGGTTGCCCACACCATGGAGGAGATCCCCGAGCTCTACGACTCCGCCGTCCGCGAGGCCGTCACGGCCTTCGGCCGCGGCGAGTGCCTCGTGGAGAAGTTCCTCGACAAGCCCCGCCACGTCGAGACCCAGTGCCTCGCCGACCAGCACGGCAACGTCGTCGTCGTCTCCACGCGTGACTGCTCCCTGCAGCGCCGCAACCAAAAGCTCGTCGAGGAGGCACCCGCCCCCTTCCTCACCGAGGAGCAGCACGCCGAGCTCGTCCGCGCGTCCAAGGCGATCCTCAAGGAGGCCGGGTACGTCGGCGCCGGCACCTGCGAGTACCTCGTCGCCCAGGACGGCACGATCTCCTTCCTCGAGGTCAACACCCGCCTGCAGGTCGAGCACCCCGTGACCGAGGAGGTCACCGGCATCGACCTCGTCCGCGAGATGCTGCGCATCGCCGACGGCGAGGAGCTCGGCTACGACGACCCGGTCGCCCGCGGTCACTCCTTCGAGTTCCGCATCAACGGCGAGGACGCCGGCCGCAACTTCATGCCGGCCCCCGGCACCGTCACCAAGATGCGCGTGCCCCACGGCCCGGGTGTCCGCTGGGACGCCGGCATCGAGGAGGGCGACACCGTCGCCGGCGCCTTCGACTCGATGATCGCCAAGCTCATCGTCTCCGGCGCGACGCGCCAGCAGGCCCTCGAGCGCTCGCGCCGCGCCCTGGCCGAGCTCGTCGTCGACGGCATGCCGACGGTGGTCCCCTTCCACCGGGCGATCGTCTCCGACCCGGCCTTCGCGCCGGAGGGTGACGCCCCCTTCAGCGTCCACACCCGCTGGATCGAGACCGAGTTCGACAACCAGATCGCCCCCTACGGCGGCGAGGTCGGCGAGGCAGCGGACGAGGGCGAGCGCCAGAAGATCACCGTCGAGGTCGGCGGCCAGCGCCTCGAGGTCGTCCTGCCCGGTGGACTCTCGCTCGGTGGTGGCGGAGGTGCCGCGGCCAAGAAGAAGGCCCCGAAGCGCTCCGGCGGGGGTGGCGGCGGCGCCGCGGCCTCCGGCGACAGCCTCACCGCGCCGATGCAGGGCACCATCGTCAAGATCGCCGTCGAGGAGGGCCAGCAGGTGGCCGAGGGCGACCTGGTCGTCGTCCTCGAGGCGATGAAGATGGAGCAGCCGATCACCGCGCACCGGGCCGGCACCATCACCGGCCTGGCCGCCGAGGTCGGGGCCACGGTCAGCAACGGCGCGGTCATCGCCGAGATCAAGGACTGATGAGCGCCTCCCCCACGAGCCTCGACGCCGCCCCCGGCACGCCCTCGCGGCGTACCGGGGGCGGCCTCGTCATCGCCGTCCTCGCGCTGTGCGGCACCGTCGTCTCGCTCCAGCAGACGATGGTGCTGCCGCTCGTCCCCGAGCTGCCCGCCCTCATCGGCACCAGCACCGGCAATGCCTCGTGGATGGTGACCGCGACCCTCGTCGCCGGCGCCGTCGCGACCCCGGTCATCTCCCGCATGGCCGACATGTACGGCAAGCGGCGGATGATCCTCGTGACCCTGGCGATCGTCGCCCTCGGGGCGCTCGTGGGCGCCTTCGCCACCACCCTCCCGCTCCTGCTCCTCGCCCGTGCCCTGCAGGGCATGGGCATGGCACTCGTGCCGGTCGGGATCGCGACGATGCGCGACGAGCTCGACCCCGACCGCGTGCCCCTGGCCGTGGCCCTGATGAGCGCGACCCTGGCCATCGGTGCCGGCGTCGGCCTGCCCCTCGGCGGCTACCTCGCCGAGGCCTTCGACTGGCACGTCGTGCTGTGGCTGCCGGGCGTGCTCGCGCTCGTCATGCTGGCGCTGGTGCTCGTCACCGTCACGGAGTCGAGCGTGCGCACCGCCGGCGCCTTCGACCACCGGGGCGCCGTGCTGCTCAGCCTCGCCCTCGTCCTGCTGCTCCTCGCGGTCTCCAAGGGCTCGGACTGGGGCTGGACCGACGCCCGAACCCTCACGTCCGTCGCCGCGGGGGTCGCGCTGCTCGCGGTCTTCGTACCGCTCGAGCTGCGCATCCCGAACCCCCTCGTCGACATCCGCACCGCCGCGCAGCCGGTCGTCATGGCGGCCAACGCCATCTCGGTCTTCATGGGGTTCGCGATGTTCGTCAACATGCTCGTCTCGACGCAGCTGCTGCAGACCCCCACGAGCACCGGGTACGGCCTGGGCCTGGACGCACTCCACGCCGGGCTGTGGATGGCCCCGTCGGCCGCGGCCTTCGGACTCCTCGCGCCGCTGTCGGGGTGGGTCACCCGCCGCTTCGGCCCCGAGCTGGCCATCGGCCTCGGCGGCGCGATCATGACGATCTCCTACCTCGCCCGCATCCCGCTGAGCGGCACGGTCACCCTCGTCGTCCTCGGCACGATCACGGTGACCATCGGCACCGCCCTGGCCTACTCGGCGCTGCCGACGCTCATCATGCGCTCGGTCCCCGTCACCGAGACGGCGGCGGCCAACGGCCTGAACACCCTGCTCCGCTCCGTGGGCACCTCGAGCGCCAGCGCGGTCACCGCCGCCGTGCTCGCCGCGAGCGTCTCGGCGGCGACGCAGGGGCACCCGAGCTTCGGCGCGCTGCAGCTGATGTTCGTCCTCGCCGCCAGCGCCGCGGCCGTCTCGACGGGCGTCATCGTCCCCTTCCTGCGCCGGCGGGTCGCGGAGGGCGAGACCCAGTCGACCGAGCGGCTCACCGTCGACCACGTCGTCCGGGGCCGGGTCGTGGACCCGCAGGGCCGTGGGGTGCCCGGCGCGATCGTCACCGTCCTCGGGGGGCGCGGCAGCCACATGGACTGGGCGCACACGGACTCGGCGGGCGACTTCAGCGTCGCCACCGGCGGCCGGATGCGCCACCTCTTCGTCGTCTCGGCCATCGGGTGGGCGCCCGTCTCGGCGTACCCGGACCTCTCCGAGGACCGGACGCTCGCCCCCTTCGTCGTCGGGGAACGGCTCACCGTCTCCGGGCGGGTCACCGACGAGCAGGGGCACGCGGCCGCGGACGCGTCGGTGGTCATCACCCGTCGCACGGGTGGCTCGGTCTCGTGGGTGCGCACGGACGCGGACGGCAGCTACGCGCTCCCCCTGCCGCGCGAAGGGGGCTACGACCTGACCGCGGTCGACCGCGCGTCGGGCGCCACCGCGAGCCGGCTCATCGCCGTCGGAGGACGCTCCATCACCCTCGACCTGCAGCTGGTCGCGGCGGCTCAGCCGGGCAGCTTGCCGCAGCCCGTCGGGTCGGACTGACCCTCGGGGTCGGTCTGACCCTTGGGGTCGGTCTGACCCTCGGGCCCGGTCTCCTGCTCGGTCGGCAGCCCGATCCTGTCCTCGAGGAAGTCGCCGGCCGTGTCGATGATCGACGTGAACCTGCCACCGGTGCGCTGGTCCACGGCGTCCTGGACCTTGTCGATCGCGCTGCGCGCCTGGTCCGGGTGGTCACGCGCCGCATCCCGCGCCTTGTCGACGTACTCGCCACCGTTGAACTGCTGCGGGGTGTTGCCCATGGTCGGCTCCTTCGTCACGGAGCCGCCGGTCGGCCCCCTTCGACCCTAGCGGCGGATCAGTCCTCGCGACGGGGGTGCAGACGACGCGCGGCCTCCGCGAGCGTCCCCGTGAGCGAGGGGTAGACGGTGAAGGTCGAGGCGACCTGGTCGACCGACAGGCGGTTGTGCACCGCGATGGCGACCGGGAAGATCAGCTCGGAGGCCCGCGGGGCCACGACGACCCCACCGAGGACCGTGCCGGTGCCGCGGTAGGCGAAGAGCTTGACGAAGCCCTCGGTGATCCCGAGCATCTTGGCGCGCGGGTTGCGCGAGAGCGGCATCGTCACGGCCTCGACGTCGGGGTTGTCCGCGGCGTCGGCAGCGGTGAGCCCGACCGTCGCGATCTCCGGGTCCGTGAAGACGTTGGCCGAGACGGCCGAGAGGCGAAGGGGGGCCACCGCGTCACCCAGCGCGTGCGCCATGGCCGTGCGGCCCTGCATGGCCGCGACCGACGCGAGGGCGAAGACTCCGGTGCAGTCCCCTGCCGCGTAGATGCCGCGGACCGAGGTGCGCGAGACCCGGTCGGTGACGACGTGGCCTGAGTCGCTCAGCTCGACCCCGACCTCCTCGAGGCCGATGTCGCGGGTGTTGGGCACGGCCCCGACGGCGATGAGCACGTGGCTGCCCTCGACCTCGCGGCCGTCCTCGAGCGTGACGACGACGCCGTCGCCGCGGCGCTGCGCCGAGGCCATCCGCGAGCGGTTGAGCACGGTCATGCCGCGACGGCGGAAGACGTCCTCGATGACCGCGGCCGCGTCCTGGTCCTCGCCCGGCAGGACGAGGTCGCGCGAGGAGACGAGCGTGACGTCCGCGCCGAGGCCGAGGTAGGCCTGGGCGAGCTCGGCGCCGGTGACACCGGAGCCGACGACGATGAGCCGCTCCGGCATGTCCGGCAGCGCGTAGATCTGCTGCCAGGTGAGGATCCGCTCGCCGTCCGGCTGAGCGGCCGCCAGCACCCGCGGGCTCGCCCCCGTGCTGAGGAGCACGACGTCGGCCTCGACGGTCTCGGTGCCCGTGCCGGTGGTGACCTCGACCGTGCTCGGCGAGGTGAGCCGGCCGGTCCCGGGCAGCACGCGCACGCCCACCTCGGCGAGGCGGGCGCTGATGTCGGCGGACTGCGCGGCGGCCAGATCCAGGACGCGCTGGTTGATGGCCCCCAGCTCCGCGACGGTCTCGGTCGCGACGTCCCCCTCGGGGTCCTCGAGGTGGACGCCGAGCTCGGCGGCGGTCCCGATGCCACCGAGGTAGTCGGCGGTCGCGATGAGGGTCTTGCTCGGGACGCAGTCGGTGAGCACCGCGGCCCCGCCGATGCCGTCCCGGTCGACGACGGTGACGGAGGCGCCGAGGTGGGCCGCGACGAGCGCCGCCTCGTAGCCGCCGGGTCCGCCACCGAGGATCACTACTGAGCTGGTTCGTGTCACGCCACCCATCCAACCACCCTTGTAGATTGCGGCTGTGACCGAGCAGACCCACAGCCAGGACCCCTTCGCCCTCGCCCGTGAGGCGGCGGCCGTCATCGCCGACCGCACCGGTGTCGAGCGCCACGACGTCGCCCTCGTGCTGGGCTCCGGCTGGGGCCAGACCGCGGACCTCGTCGGCGAGACGGTCACGACGATCGAGCAGGCGCAGGTGCCGGGTTTCTCCACCGCCGCCGTCGCCGGCCACTCCGGGCAGATGCGCTCCGTCGACATCGCCTCCTCGGGTCGTCGCGCGCTCGTCTTCGGCACCCGGACCCACTACTACGAAGGGCGGGGCGTGCGCGCCGTCGTGCACGCCGTCCGCACGGCGGCCGCGGCCGGTTGCCGGGCGATCGTCCTCACCAACGGGTGCGGCGGCCTGCGGCCGGAGTGGGGGCCCGGCACGCCGGTCCTCATCAGCGACCACCTCAACCTCACGGCGACCTCGCCGATCGAGGGCGCCAACTTCGTCGACCTCACCGACCTCTACTCCCCCCGCCTGCGCGAGCTGGCCCGCGAGATCGACCCCGAGCTCGACGAAGGCGTCTACGCCCAGTTCCGCGGGCCCCACTACGAGACGCCGGCCGAGGTGCGCATGGCCGGGATCCTCGGCGCCGACCTCGTCGGCATGAGCACGACGCTCGAGGCGATCGCCGCGCGCGAGGCCGGGCTCGAGGTCCTCGCGCTCTCCCTGGTCACCAATGCCGCTGCCGGCATCAGCGAGACGCCGCTGGCGCACGACGAGGTCGTCGCCGCCGGGCAGGCTGCCGCCGAGCGCTGCGGCACCCTCCTCGCCGACATCGTGGGGCGCATCTGATGAGCGAGTACTCCGGTCGCCACTCCGCCACCGAGCTGCCCGACGACCTGCTCGTCGCGGCCGCGGAGTGGGCGGCCGACGACCCCGACCCGGTCACCCGCGCCGAGCTCCAGGACCTGGTCACCGCGGCCGAAGGGGGTGACGCCGTCGCCGTCGCCGACCTCACCGGCCGCTTCGCCGGTCTCCTGCAGTTCGGCACCGCCGGGCTGCGCGGCGCCCTGGGGGCCGGGCCGCACCGGATGAACCGCTCCGTCGTCATCCGCGCCGCCGCCGGCCTCGTGGCCCACCTGAAGACCCTGGGAGACGGCGCCTTCGTCGTCGTCGGGCGGGACGCGAGACACAACTCCGACGCCTTCGCCATCGACACGGCCGCCGTGGTCGTGGCTGCGGGCGGTCGGGCGGCGGTCCTGCCGCAGCCGCTGCCGACGCCGGTGCTCGCCTTCGCGATCCGTCACCTCGGCGCCGACGCCGGGGTCATGGTGACGGCCAGCCACAACCCGCCGCAGGACAACGGCTACAAGGTCTACCTCGGCGACGGCCGCCAGATCGTCCCGCCGAGCGACGCGCAGATCGCCGCGCAGATCGACCGGGTGGCGAGCGTCGCCGACGTCCCGCGCGCCGAGGGCGGGTGGGAGGTGCTCGGCGACGAGGTGCTCGAGGCCTACCTCGACGCGATCGCCGGAGTCGTCGCCCCGGACACCCCGCGCGACCTGCGGGTGCTGCACACCGCGCTGCACGGTGTCGGCGACGGCACGGTCCAGGCGGCCTTCACCCGGGCGGGTTTCGCTGCGCCCCAGCAGGTCCCGAGCCAGGCCGCGCCCGACCCGGACTTCCCCACGGTGGCCTTCCCCAACCCCGAGGAGGACGGCGCGCTCGACGCCGCCCTGGCCGCCGCCCGCGAGAGCGGGCCCGACCTGGTCATCGCCAACGACCCGGACGCCGACCGGTGCGCGGTGGCCGTCCCGGACGCCGGCGTCGACGGCGGGTGGCGGCTGCTGCGCGGTGACGAGCTCGGCGTGCTGCTCGCCTCCCACCTCATCGTGCGCGGGGTGCCCGAGGGACGTCGCATGGCCAGCTCGATCGTCTCCTCCCGGCTGCTCGCCGCGATGTGCCGCCAGTCCGGGGTGGCCCACGAGGAGACGCTCACGGGGTTCAAGTGGATCGCCCGCGTCGAGGACCTGCACTACGGCTACGAGGAGGCGCTCGGCTACTGCGTCGCGCCCGACCTCGTCCGGGACAAGGACGGGGTCTCGGCCGCTCTCCTCGTCGCCGAGCTCGCCGCGATCCTCAAGGCCGAAGGCAGGACCCTCCAGTCGGTCCTCGACGACCTGCACACCCAGCTCGGCGTGCACGCGACGGACGCCTTCTCCATCCGGGTCACCGACCTCGCCGACATCGTCGTGCTCATGGCGCGCCTGCGCCGGACGCCACCGACGGAGGTCGCCGGCTCACCGGTCACGAGCAGCGAGGACCTGGCGCTGGGGGACGGTCGGCTGCCGCCGACCGAGGGCCTGCGCTACCTGCTCGAGGACGGCTCGCGGATCATCGTGCGCCCCTCCGGGACGGAGCCCAAGCTCAAGGTCTACCTCGAGGCCATCGAACCGGTAGCCGCGCCCGAGGACCTCGGCGCGGCTCGCGAGCGCGCGGCGGAGCGCCTGGGCCGGGTGCGGGCAGCGATGGAGGGCCTCACCGCCCTCTAGACTCTCCCTTCGTGCCCACGCCCACCCCTGCCCCCGAGACCGGCCGCATCGTCGTCCTCGCGGGGCCGAGCGGATCGGGCAAGTCGCGGCTCGCCGGTCGCCTCCGGCGCCGGCACGGGTGGCCCGTCGTGCGGCTGGACGACTTCTACAAGGACGCCGACGCCCCGGACCTGCCGCTCAGCGAGGAGCTCGGGATGGTCGACTGGGACCACCCGGCCAGCTGGGACGAGGACGCCGCGGTCGCCTCCCTCCGCCGGCTGCTCACGACGGGCCAGGCATCGATGCCCGTGTACGACATCAGCGTCTCGCGCGCCACCGGCACGCACACAGTGACCGCCCACGCGCACGACCTCGTCGTCGCTGAGGGCATCTTCGCGGCGGAGGCCATCCCGGCGCTGCGCGCGGCCGGGCTGCTGCACTCCGCGTGGTGCATCCGCCACCACCGGCTCAAGACCTTCGTCCTGCGCCTGGCGCGCGACCTCAGGGAGCGCCGCAAGCCCCCGCTCACGCTCGTCCACCGCGGCCTGGTGCTCATGCGCGAGGAACCGCGCGTCGTGGCTCGTCACGTCGAGCTGGGCGCGCGCTGCGCCACGCCGTCGCAGGCCGAGCGGCTGCTGGCCGGGCACCGTCCGAGCTGCGCCTGAGGACCCGGCGGTGGCGACGACGTCGTACCTGACGATCGCCCACGACGGCGAGGTCGAGATCGAGGTCAGGCGGTCCCGTTTCCGCTGCACGCTCGAGCGCGTCGAGACGCAGGACGAGGCGCGGGCCGTCGTGGAGCGGCTGCGCACGCAGCACTGGGACGCCCGGCACCACTGCTCTGCCTTCGTCCTCGGGCCCGAGCGCGGGACCACGCGCTCGTCCGACGACGGCGAACCCTCGGGGACCGCTGGTGCGCCCATGCTCGAGGTGCTCCTCGGGCACGGTGTGTCCGACGTCGTCGCGGTCGTGACCCGCTGGTTCGGTGGTGTGCTCCTCGGCACCGGTGGCTTGGTCCGCGCCTACGGCGACTCCGTGCGCGCCGGGCTGGCGGACGTCGGCACCCTGCGCCGCACGCTGGTCACCGAGCACGAGCTCGTCGTCCCGCATGCCGAGGCCGGCCGGATCGACAACGAGCTGCGCGCCCGGGGCGTCCGCGTGCACGGCGCCCGGTACGCCGCCGAGGTGACGCTGCGGCTCGGCGTCGCCGCCACCGACCAGGACACGCTGCCCCCGCTCGTGGCCGAGCTGACCGCGGGCACCGGCCGGCTGCGCGAGGTGGGCTCGCGCTGGGTGGACGGCGGGCGCGACGGCACCACCTAGGCTTGCGGGCATGACGCGACCCCCCTTCGCCGCCGGCAGCACGCTCACCGTCCAGGACGTCGCCGACCTCATCGACCATGCGCTGCTCAAGCCGGAGCTGACGCCCGACGAGGTCGCCACCTCGGTCCGCGAGCTCGCCGCGCAGCGCATCTGGAGCGTCTGCGTGCGGCCCAGCGACGTGGCCCTGGCCAGGGAGACCGTCGCCGAGGTCGTCGGCAGCCCGACCCGGGTGTGCACGGTCATCGGCTTCCCCCACGGCACGACGTCGACCGCCGCCAAGGTCGCCGAGTCGCGGCAGGCCCTCGCCGACGGTGCGAGCGAGCTCGACATGGTCCTCAACATCGGCCGGCTGCGCGGCGGGGACGTCACCGCGGTGCGTGACGACATCGCGGCCGTCGTCGAGGTCGGGCACGCGGCCGGCGCGATCGTCAAGGTCATCTTCGAGACCGCGCTGCTGGACGAGCGGGCGAAGGTCGACGCGTGCCGGGCGAGCGCCGATGCCGGGGCGGACTTCACCAAGACGGCCACCGGGTTCGCGGGAGGCGGCGCCACCCTCGCCGACGTCGCGCTGATGCGCGCCCACACCCCCGAGCGCATGGAGGTCAAGGCCTCCGGCGGCGTCCGCGACATCGCGACCCTCCTGGCGATGCTCGCCGAGGGCGTCACGCGCATCGGCACCTCGAGCACCGCGGCCCTGCTCGCCGAGGCCGAGCAGCTCGGTCCGGACGGCCTGGTCGTCCCCGACCCCGGCCGGACCACCGACGCCGCCCCCAGCGCCACCTACTGACCCCTCCCTCCTCGGTGGAGGCGAACGCGCTGACCTTTCGTCCGCGCGTCAGCATCCACTCGTGAGACGCCGGTGCGCGGTGACGACCTGGGCCATGAAGTCCTCCTCTAGGGTGCGCAGCCCGATCGTGTCGATCCGCAGCACGGTGTCCCCGGCCAACGTCGCGAAATTGTGCCGCAGGTTGTCGTCGCTCACCGCCAGTCCCCACCGGTGGCCGGCTCCGTCGATCTCGACGACGAGGCCGCAGGCCCATCGCACGTCGAGGTAGATCCGGCCCCTGGGACCGCGCCTGACGACCTGCCGCTGCGGCTCCGGCAGTCCGTGGATCCGGCAGATCCGGGCGAAGTCGAGCTCGCTCAGCGCCTGGGCGCCACCCGCGATGTCGGCGGCGACGAGCCTGATGAACTTCCGTCGGGTGCGACCGCGCACCTCGCGGGTGGCGACGACGAGCTGGTCCCCCGTGACCAGCCCCTGCTGGACGGGCAGCACCATGATGAGCGCGGCCTGTCGGTCCGAGCGGGCCCAGTGCGCTCCCCTCACGGCCGCCGGCCCGGGTGCCGCGACCGGGAGACCGGTCGCGCTGACATGGCGACGAGGGCGCGTCCGCACCTTGTGGAGCACGACCCCGTCGACGGGGTGGGTCCTCGCGGTGTGCGGCACCGAGACGTGGATGCTCGGCTCGGCGAATCCCGTGAGCCCCCTGTGATGCAGTGCGCTCACGCCGTCGACCACGGCGATGCGCTCGCCCACCTCCCAGACCGCGCGCCAGCGCTCGGCGAGCAGGCTCAGGTCGCCCGTGTGGACCGCGATGGTCCATCGCCCGTGCTCACGCCAGCGACCCGCACGGACGTGGCCGCGCACCTCGTCGCGGTCGATCCCCGCCGCTCGCAGCATCCGCCGGGAGGCGACGCCGTCCTGCGCAGCAGCCGCTGCCACGGCGACCCGGTGCACGGCCCTGATGCGTTCGATCACGGACCCAGCACACCGGCTCGGAGCTGATCGAGGGCGGCGGACCACCGGGCTGTGGGTACCCGCGTCGTGAGCTCGCCCCCTGGGGACGAATCGGTGGAGGTGTACGCGCGGGGGTTTCCCCGGCGCGTACACCTCCACCCGGTCAGGGTCGGGAGGCAGCCGCTGCGTAGCCCGGCTTGATCGTCCCCTCGATGAGCTCCAGCCGCTCGTCGAAGGGGAGGAAGGCCGACTTCATCGCGTTGGTCGTCACCCAGCGCAGGTCCTCGAGCGTCCAGCCCGCCTCGGTGACGAGCGCGGTCATCTCCTTGGTCATCGACGTGTCCGACATCAGCCGGTTGTCGGTGTTGAGGGTGACGCGGTAGCGCAGCAGCGCGAGCAGGGTGATGGGGTGGGCGGCGATCGACGGCGCGGCGCCGGTCTGGACATTGCTGTGCGGGCACATCTCGAGCGGCACCCGGGTGTCCCGGACGAAGGACGCCAGCCGCCCGAGCCGCAGCTGCGAGGGGTCCTCCCGCGCGGCCTCGTTGGCGGCGAGGGGGTCGTCGGTGACGGTCGCCCCGCGGAAGCCGATGTCGTCGACGATGCGCACCCCGTGCCCGAGCCGGTCGGCGCCGCACCACTGCAGCGCCTCCCAGATGCTCGGCAGCCCGAAGGCCTCCCCGGCGTGGATCGTGAAGTGCGCGTTCTCGCGGCGCAGGTACTCGAAGGCGTCGAGGTGCCGGCTCGGGGGGTAGCCCGCCTCGGCGCCGGCGATGTCGAAGCCCCCGACCCCGCGGTCGCGGTAGCGCACGGCCAGCTCGGCGATCTCGCGCGACTTGGCCGCGTGGCGCATCGCGGTGAGCAGCCCCCGCACGACGATCGGGTGGCCCTCGGCAGCCGCGGCCTCCTCCCCTTCGCGGAATCCGGCGTCGACCTCCTCGACGACCTCCGTCAGGCTCAACCCGCCCTCGAGGTGCTGCTCGGGGGCGTAGCGCGACTCCGCGTAGACGACCCCGTCGCGGGCCAGGTCGAGGACGCTCTCGCGGGCGACGCGGCGCAGCGCGGGGGCGGTCTGCATGACACCCACGGTGTGCGCGAAGGTCTCGAGGTAGCGCACGAGCGAGCCCGAGTCGGCGGACTCGCGGAACCACCGGGCCAGGCCCTCGACCGTCCGGTCGGACCCGCCCACCGGCAGCTCGTGGCCGACCTCGTCGGCGAGGTCGAGCACGGTCTGCGGCCGCACGCCGCCGTCGAGGTGGTCGTGGAGCACCACCTTGGGCAGCGCCCGGACGGCGGCCTCGTCGAGGCTCATGCCTGGTCCTCGCGGTGCAGCGTGCCGGGGCCGAGGGCCGGTGTGCAGATGGCGACGCGACCGACGTGCTCGGCGATGACCATGCCGCCGGCGACGTCGATGATCGACGGGGAGGTGGTGAGCTCGGGCACCTCAGCGCTCCTCTGCGGTGATGCGGTCCAGCACGATCGGGGACGAAGGGGGCGCCTCCCGCGTGATCCGCCACCCGCCCTCGAGCGCCTGCCGGGCGCGCTCGAAGCGCTCCGGGGTGTCGGTGTGCAGCGTCATGAGCGGCTGACCGGCGCTGACGCGGTCCCCCGGGCGGGCGTGCAGCTCCACGCCGGCGCCGGCCTGCACGGGGTCCTCCTTGCGGGCGCGACCGGCACCCAGCCGCCAGGCCGCGACCCCGACGGACATCGCGTCGAGCTCGGCCAGGTGGCCGTCGGCGTCCGCGGTGATCGTCTCGGTCTCGCGGGCGGTGGGGAGCTCGGCGTCGGGGTCGCCGCCCTGCGCGGAGATCATCCGACGCCACACGTCCATGGCCCGGCCGTCGGCCAGGGCCGCGCGCAGCTCGTCGGTACCGACGTCCTTGCCGGCGGCGCGGGTCATCTCGTCGGCGAGCGCGACGGTGAGGTCGACGACGTCGGCCGGTCCCCCGCCCGAGAGGACCTCGACGGACTCGCGCACCTCGAGGGCGTTGCCGGCGGTCAGTCCGAGCGGCACGGACATGTCGGTGATCAGCGCGACGGTGTCGACCCCCGCGTCGGTGCCGAGGTCGACCATCGTGCGGGCGAGCTCGGTGGCGTCCTCACGGGACTTCATGAAGGCCCCGGACCCGACCTTGACGTCGAGGACGAGCGAGCCGGTGCCCTCGGCGATCTTCTTGCTCATGATCGAGCTGGCGATGAGCGGGATGGCCTCGACGGTCCCCGTGACATCCCGCAGCGCGTAGAGCTTCTTGTCAGCCGGGGCCAGGCCCGCGCCGGCGGCGCAGATGACCGCACCGACGTCCTCGAGCTGGGCGAGCATCTCGGCGTTGGTGAGGTCGGCCCGCCACCCGGGGACGGACTCCAGCTTGTCGAGCGTCCCGCCGGTGTGGCCGAGCCCGCGGCCGGACAGCTGCGGGACGGCGACGTCGAAGACGGCGACGAGCGGCGCCAGGGGCAGCGTGATCTTGTCACCCACGCCGCCGGTCGAGTGCTTGTCCGAGGTGGGGCGGCTCAGGGCGGCGAAGTCCATCCGCTCCCCGCTCGCGATCATGGCCGCGGTCCAGCGCGCGATCTCGGGGCGGGTCATGCCGTTGAGGAGGATCGCCATGGCCAGCGCCGACATCTGCTCGTCGGCGACGACCCCACGGGTGTAGGCGTCGATCACCCAGTCGATCTGCCCGTCCGTGAGCTCTCCCCGGTCACGCTTGGTCCGGATGATGTCGACGACGTCGTGCTGCTCGGTCACGGTGCTCCCTTCGTCAGGTCCTGCGCGCCGAAGGCCTGCGGGAGGATGTCGGCGATCGTCAGCTCCCCCTCGGGGGTCTGGATGCGGCACTGCGGCCCACCGTGCTCCCAGAGGAGCTGTCGGCAGCGGCCGCACGGCATCAGGGTCTCACCGCGTGCGTCGACGCACCACACGGCGACGAGCAGGCCGCCGCCGGTGCGCACGAGGTCGCTCACGAGACCGCACTCGGCGCACAGCCCGACGGCGTACGACGCGTTCTCGACGTTGCAGCCGCTCACCAGCCGCCCGTCGTCGGCGAGGCCGGCGACGCCGACCGGGAAGTGGGAGTAGGGCGCGTACGCCCGCTCCATGGCCTCGACCGCGGTCACCCGCACGCGCTCCCAGTCGGCGTCCGTGACCTCCATGTCAGTGGCCCTCTCCCCTGCGGTAGACCTTGCCGTCGGCCGCGGGCATCCGCAGCCGTTGGCTGGCGAAGGCGAGCACGAGCAGGGTCGTCAGGTGCGGGGCGAAGGGGGTGATCTCGCCCGGGACGGTGTCGCTGAGGGCCCAGTAGACGACGACGACGAGGCCCGCCACGACCGCGAAGGTCCCCTGCACGAACGCTCGGCGGCGCAGGACCTGCCACAGACCGATGCCGAGGAGGACGAGCGCGACGAGGAGCAGCAGCGCGTGCAGCGCGGCGCCGCCGCCGCGCAGCTGGAGCGCGTCCATGTAGCCGAAGAGGCCCGAGCCCATGAGCACGCCACCCGGGCGCCAGTTGCCGAAGATCATCGCGGCGAGACCGATGTAGCCCCGGCCGCCGGTCTGGCCCTCGCGGTAGGCGTCGGAGGCGACCATCGCGAGGAAGCCACCACCGAGCCCGGCGAGGCCGCCCGAGGCGACGACGGCGATGTACTTGTAGAGGTAGACGTTGACGCCGAGCGTCTCGGCGGCCACCGGCGACTCACCACAGCTGCGCACCCGCAGGCCGAAGGGGGTGCGCCACAGGACGTACCACGTCCCGGCGATCAGCAGCAGGGCGATGACGGTGAGGGCGGACAGGCCCGTCGTCGCGGCGCGCAGCACGGCGGCCACCTCGGAGACGAAGAACCAGCCCTTGGCCTCGACGCTGGCCAGCGGCTCCGAGATGCCGGGGATCCCCAGCTTCGGCAGCCCGGGCAGCTGCGGCGACTGGACGTCGCTGCCGCCCTCGACCTGGCCGAAGAAGCGCGCCGCGAGGTAGCTCGCGACACCGACGGCGACGATGTTCAGGGCCACACCGGAGACGATGTGGTCGACGCCGAAGGTGACGGTCGCGAGGGCGTGGACCAGGCCACCGAGCGCACCGCAGACGAGCGCACCGAGCACGCCGCCCCACGGACCGGCGTGGATCGCCCCGAAGGCAGCGCCCCACGTGCCGAGGACCATCATCCCCTCGAGCCCGATGTTGATGACGCCGGCCCGCTCCGACCACAGACCACCGAGGCCGGCGAGGGCCAGGGGCATGGCCCAGGCGAGGGCGGCGCTCAGGGTGCCGGACGAGGCGATGTCGCCCTGCCCGGTGACGACGCGGATCGTCGAGAGCACGACGATGAAGCCGGCGAGGGCCAGCGGCCAGAACCAGAAGGGCACCCGGCGAGAGGGCCGGGCGGGCTCGACCTCGGTCTCGGTCCCGACGCTGAGGGTCATGCCGGGGCTCCTTCCGTCGTGGCATCGAGCTGACGGGCGACGTGCCGCTGCTCCATGCGCTGCTCGATGCGGTGGACGACCTCGTAGGCGATGACGACCGCCAGGAGGATGACGCCCTGGATGATGAAGACGAGCGCGGGCGAGACGTCGGCGCGCAGCTGCAGCCCGTCGCTCGCCTTCTCCAGCCACGACCACAGCAAGGCCGCGAAGGCGATGCCGATCGGGTGGTTGCGGCCGAGGAGGGCGACGCCGATGCCGATGAAGCCGACGCCCGACTGGAAGTTCATGCCGTAGCTGTGGTCGGCGCCGAAGAAGCCCGGCATGCCGATGAGGCCGGCGACGGCACCCGAGGCGATCATCGCGACGAGGACCATCCGCGGGACCTTCACGCCGCTCGCGACCGCGGCCGACTCGGACTCACCGGTCGCGCGCACGTCGAAGCCGAAGCGGGTGCGGTTGATGACGAACCAGTAGCCGATGCCGAGGAGGACCGCGAGGAGGAGCAGGGTGTAGACCTTGCCCGTCGCGCCCGGGACGAGCCCGAGTCCCTCGAGCTGGCTCGAGGCCGGGATCTCCTGCGTGCTGCGGGTGTTGCTGCCCTCGGCGCGCTGTCCCCACGAGCGCAGGCCCCACGCGACGAGGCCGCCGGAGATCGCGTTGAGCATGATCGTCGAGATGACCTCGGAGACGCCGCGGCGGACCTTGAGCCAGCCGGCGATACCGGCCCAGAGACCCCCGACGAGCATCGCGACGAGCAGGGCCAGGACGATGTTGAGCGGCCCGGGCAGCCAGCCGTTGCCGGCGACGAGCGCCGCGGCGAAGGTGGCGATGCGGTACTGGCCGTCGACGCCGATGTTGAACAGCTTCATCTTGAAGCCGACCGCGACGGCGACGGCGGCGATGTAGTAGGTGATCCCGCTGTTGACGATGTTGACGATGGTGCGGGGCTTGGGTTCGGACAGCAGCGTCGCCCACACCTTGCCGACCGGGTCGCCCACCGCGACGAGCACGAGCGAGGTGACGACGAAGGCCACGACGACGGCGAGCACCGGGGCCGCGAGGGTGAGCGCCAGGCGGCGCGGGTCGAGCTTCATGATGCGTCCTTACCGGCGCCGGTCATCGCGCTGCCGAGCTCCTGGCTGGTCACGGTGTCGGGGTCGAACTCACCGGTGATCCGCCCCCGCAGGATGACCTTGATCGTGTCGGAGAGCCCGATGAGCTCCTCGAGGTCGGCGCTGACGAGCAGCACGGCGAGCCCCTCGCGCCGCGCGTCGCGGACGAGGTCCCAGATGGCAGCCTGCGCGCCGACGTCGACGCCTCGGGTCGGGTGGCTCGCGACGAGCACCTTGGGGTGGTGGCTCATCTCGCGGCCGACGATGAGCTTCTGCTGGTTGCCGCCGGACAGCGAGCCGACGGTCACGTCGATGCCCGGGGTGCGCACGTCGTACTCGCGCACGATCCGCTCGGTGTCCGCCTTCGCGGCCGAAGGGGTGAGCAGCCCACGTCTCGAGGACGGCGCCTCCGTCTGGTGGCCCAGCATGCGGTTCTCCCACAGCGGGGCGTCGAGGAGCAACCCTTGGCGGTGGCGGTCCTCCGGGATGTAGCCGACGCCCGCCTCGCGGATGGCGCGCACGTCCCAGTCCGAGATGTCGGTGCCCTCGAGGTGGACGGTGCCGGAGGTCGGCTCGAGCATGCCCATGAGGACCTCGACGAGCTCGGCCTGGCCGTTGCCCTCGACCCCGGCGATGCCCAGGACCTCCCCCGCATGGATGTCCAGCGTGATGTCCTGCAGCAGGTCGCGACCGTGGCCCCGCAGGGTGATCTCCCGCATCGAGAGCACGACCCGGTCGGTGACCGTCGACTCCTCGGTCTGCGGGGTCGGCAGCTCCGAGCCGACCATGAGCTCGGCGAGCTGGCGCGCGGTGACGCCGGCCGGGTCGACGGTGTCGACCGTCGTCCCGCGGCGGATCACGGTGACCGCGTCGGCGACGGAGAGCACCTCGTCCAGCTTGTGCGAGATGAACAGGACGGTGATGCCCTCGCGCTTCAGCTCACGCAGGTTGTCGAAGAGCTCCTCGACCTCCTGGGGCACGAGCACGGCGGTCGGCTCGTCGAGGATGATCGTGCGGGCCCCCCGGTAGAGCACCTTGAGGATCTCGACGCGCTGGCGCGCCCCGACGCCGAGGTCGGCGACGAGGGCGTCGGGGTCGATGTCGAGGCCGTACTCGTCGGAGATGCGGGTGATCTCGGCCCGCGCCCCGCCCCGGATGCCGTGCAGACGCTCGGCGCCGAGGACGACGTTCTCGGTCACCGTGAGGTTGTCCGCGAGCATGAAGTGCTGGAAGACCATGCCCACGCCGTGCTTGATCGCCTCGGACGGGCTGGACATCGTCACGGGTTCGCCGTTGATGCGGATCGTGCCCTCGTCGGGCTTCTGCACCCCGTAGAGCATCTTCATCAGCGTCGACTTGCCGGCGCCGTTCTCCCCGACGATGGCGTGGACGGTGCCGCGGCGGACACCGAAGGTGACGTCGCGGTTGGCGACGACGCCCGGGAACCTCTTGGTGATGCCCTCGACCTCGACGGCCAGGCCGCCGCCCCCGGTCACGGGCGCTGGGGTGGTGCTGCTCATGATGCCTCCGGTGGTGGCTCCGACAGGGACGGGGTCCGGCGACGCACTCGGCGCCGACGGACCCCGTCTCGATCAGGGCGTCACTTGGACGGGACGGAGATCTTCCCGTCGATGATCTGCTGCTCGTAGTCGTCGAGGTCCTTGGTGATGTCGTCGATCTTGCCGCCGGTGGTGGCGTAGGAGACGCCACCCTCCTTGAGGCCGTAGACGATGTTGCCGGACTGCGGCTTGCCGTCGACGCTGGCCTTGATGTAGTCGAAGACCGCCACGTCGACGTTCTTGACCATCGAGGTGATGATGACGTCGCGGACGCTCGCGTCGGCCGTCTTGGCCTGGTCGGAGTCGACGCCGATCGCCATCTTCTTGCTCTCGGACGCCGCCTTGAAGACACCCGAGCCGGAGCCGCCGGCCGCGTGGTAGACGACGTCCGCGCCCTTGTCGTACATGCCCTGGGCGGCGGTCTTGCCCTTCGCCGGGTCGGCGAAGCCGGAGCCGTCCTCGGCGAGGTACTTGACCTGGATGTCGATCTTGGGGTCGACGGCCTTGGCGCCGGCCTCGAAGCCCGCCTCGAACTTGTTGATCAGCGGCACGTCCGTCCCACCGATGAAGCCGACCTTGCCGCTCTTGGACTTCATCGCGGCGGCCGCGCCGACGAGGAAGGAGCCCTCCTGCTCGGCGAAGGTCAGCTGGGCGACGTTGTCGGCCTTGGACGCGTCGGAGGCGTCGTCGATGACGGCGAAGCTGATGTCCTGGTTGGCCTTGGCCGCGGCACCGATCGCGTTGGCGTAGATGAAGCCGACACCGATGATGTTGGTGCACCCGGCGTCGACGAGCTGGTTGAGGCGGTCCTCGCGGGCCGCGTCGTTCTCGCCCTGGCTGGCCTCGACCTCGTCGATCTCGACGCCGAGCTCGTCCTTGGCCTGGTCCAGGCCCTTGGCGGCGGAGTCGTTGAACGACTGGTCGCCGCGACCACCCACGTCGTAGGCGAGGCAGGCCTTGACGTCGCTGCCGCCGCCCTCGCCGGAGGTGGCGTCACCACCGGAGTCACTCCCACCGCACGCGCTCAGGGCCAGTGCGGCGACGGACATGATCGATGCAGCCTTCACGGTGTGACGCAAGGCGCTCTCCTTCTCGAGCAGGGGTACAGGGCACGCGATGGCGCATGCCGTCCGGGGGATGCTACGTCCGGGTACGCCCGGGGTCACCAGCCGATGCGATCCGTGGGCCAACTGTTATGAGACCGCGACCCCTCGCGCACCTCCGGCAGGGTTTTCCCTTGCAGGGCAGGACCCTGCCGGACGAGGGGGAGGTCAGTCCGCCTCGACCCGCGTCCACTCCCCCGCCGCGGCGATGGCGAGCAGGGCCGTGCCGTTGCGCACCGCGCCCTCGTCGACGACGAGGTCCCCCTGGTGGAGGTCGAAGGTGCGCCCGCCGTGGGTGCGCGTGCCCAGCCGGGCCATGGCGCCCTCGGCGTCGTGCAGCATCCAGGCGAAGTCCTCACCGCCGAGGCTGTGCGGCGTGGGCACCGGCCGCAGGCCCGCGGCCATCGTCGCGCGACCGAGCGCCGCCACGGCGGGTGCGTCGTTGACGACCGGCGGCACGCCGCGCACGTGGTCGACCGCCGCGTCGACGCCGTAGGGGCGCACGACGTCGTCGATGACCTCGTGGAGCAGCGGGCCGATCTCCTCCCAGAGGTTGACGTCGAGCATCCGCAGGGTGCCCTGGGCGACACCGGTGGAGGGGATGACGTTGATCGCCTCGCCGGCGGAGACCTTGCCCCACACGAGGACGAGACCGGCGCGCGGGTCCACCCTGCGGCTGAGCACCCCCGGCACGTCGGTGATGACCTTCGCCAGGGCGTACGTGAGGTCCTCGGTGAGGAAGGGGCGGGAGGTGTGGCCACCCCGGCCGCGCAGCGTGACCGTCACCTGGTCGGCCGCGGCGGTGAGCGCGCCCTCGCGCAGCCCGATCTCGCCGACGTCGAGTGCCGGGTCGCAGTGCACGGCGTAGACGGTGTCGACGCCCTGCATGACGCCGGCCTGCACGAACTGCAGCGCGCCACCGGGCATGCGCTCCTCGGCCGGCTGGAAGAGCAGGCGGACCGCGACGTGCCGGGCGGCGAGCTCGTCGGCGACCTCGGCGAGGGCCAGGCCCGCGCCGAGCAGGGCCGTCGTGTGCACGTCGTGGCCGCAGGCGTGGCAGACGCCGTCGACGGTCGAGCTCCAGTCGAGACCGGAGCGCTCGCGCACCGGCAGCGCGTCGAGGTCACCGCGCAGGGCGACCCGACGTCGTGGCTCGGGGGCGCCGAGGTCGACCACGAGACCGGTCTCGCCGACCGACCGCGGGGTGAGGCCCGCTGCCTCGAGCCGCGAGCGCAGCCGCTCGCTCGTGCGGTGCTCCTCGAAGGAGAGCTCGGGGTGGGCGTGCAGGTCCCGCCGGAAGTCGATCAGCTCCGGCAGCAGCTGGTCGATGACCCGCAGGAGCGTCGGGGCGAGGGGGGCAGTCATATCGGGTGAACTCTACCGACGGCCGGGCACCCGCCCGTGGAGGCGCTCACACGAGGTCGGTGCGTCCGGCGGCCTTGAGCGCCTCGACGACGAGCTTGACGTCCTGGGCGCGCTCACGACTGGCCACGAGGAGAGCGTCGGAGGTCTCGACGACGACGACGTCCTCGAGCCCGACGACCGCGACCATGCGCCCGGACTCGGAGACCACGAGACCGCCCGAGTCGACCGCCTGGACCTGCGCGGGGTCGCCGACGACGGTCATCGAGCCCTCCCCCTTCGGCAGCAGCCCGGAGAGCGACTTGAAGTCGCCGACGTCGTCCCAGTCGAAGACCCCGGGCACGACCGCGACCCTCCCTTCGTCCGCAGCGGGCTCGGCGACCGCGTGGTCGATCGAGATCTTCTCGAGCCCGGCCCAGCGCTCCTCCAGGAGCGAGGGCGCCGCGGCGATCTCGCGCAGGCCGGCGGCGAGGTCGGGGTGCCACCCCGCGAGGAGGTCGAGGAGCGTGCTCGCCCGCACGACGAACATGCCGGCGTTCCACCGGAACTCGCCGGTGGCGAGGTAGGAGGCGGCGCGGCGGGCGTCGGGCTTCTCGACGAACTGGCGCACCCGCGCGGCCGTGGGGTGCGCGCGCAGGCGCGGGCCCATCTGGATGTAGCCGAAACCCGTCGAGGGGAAGGTCGGCTCGATGCCGATCGTCACGAGCAGGTCGTCGCGCTGAGCGACGCCGACGGCCTCGGTGACCGCGGCGGCGAAGGCCTCCTCGTCGCGGATGACGTGGTCGGCGGCGAAGGAGCCGAGGATCGCCTCGGGGTCGCGCAGCTCCAGGACCGCGGCGGCCAGGCCGATCGCGGCCATGGAGTCGCGCGGCGAGGGCTCGGCGATGATCAGGTCCGAAGGGAGGTCCGGCACCTGCTCGGCGACCGCGGCGGCGTGGGCCGCGCCGGTGACGACGAGGACCCGCTCGGGGGCCAGGCAGCGCAGCCGGTCGACGGTCGCCTGGATGAGCGTGCGGCCGCTGCCGGTGAGGTCGTGGAGGAACTTCGGCGAGGCCGCGCGGGAGACGGGCCACAACCGCGTCCCGGCACCACCGGCGGGCACCACCGCCCAGAAGCGCTCGAGGTCGGGTGCCGTCGTCACAGGTCGTCCTCCCCGGTCGGTCCGAAGCGCAGGATCCGCAGCTGCTCGAGCGTCTCCTCCATGAGCACGCGGTTGGTGCGTTGCAGGTCGGCGATGACCAGCAGGGCGTACGAGAAGAGGGCCCCGACGATCAGCGCGGTGCCGAAGATCAACGACTGGACGTGGCCGCCCCCGTCACCCATCGCCGCGAGGACGAGGAAGCGGACGAAGGGGATGAGCCCCAGCAGCAGCAGCGCCGTCCCGAGCAGGCCGAAGAACACGTGCGGCTTGAACATGATGTAGGAGCGGATGATCGCCGACCCGGACTTCGCCATGTGCTGCCAGATGCTGGAGAAGAGCCGCGACTCGCGCGTCTTGTCGTTGGTCACCACGGGGATCGAGGCGATGGACATCCGCTTGTGCCCCGCCTGGATGATCGTCTCCATGCAGTACGAGAAGTCGGTGACGATGTTCAGCCGCATCAGCGACGCCGCGGAGTAGGCGCGGAAGCCGCTCGCGGCGTCCGGGAGGTCCGTGCTCGCCACCTTGTTGACCACGGCCGAGCCGAGCGCCTGCATCTGCCGCTTGAACGGGGAGAAGTGCTTGATGGTCCGGGTCTGCCGGTCCGCGACGACGATGTCGGCCTCGCCCGCGAGGATCGGTTGGACGAGGTCACCGATGCGCTCCTGCGGGTACTGGTTGTCCCCGTCGGTGTTGACGAGGATGTCGGCGCCGTGGCGCAGGGCGAAGTCGGCCCCGTCCCGGAAGGAGCGGGCCAGCCCCAGGGGCCGGGTGTGGCTGAGGACATGGGTGACGCCGAGCTTGCGGGCGACCTCGGCGGTGCGGTCGCTCGATCCGTCGTCGATGACGAGGGTCTCGATGACGTCGACGCCCGGGATCGACGCAGGGATCGTGGCCAGGACGAGGGGGAGCGTGGTCTCCTCGTCGAGGCAGGGGATCTGCACGATCACCTTCATGGGTCAGGGAGCCTTCCGGACTGGTGCTGGGATGAGCCGCGTCTCAGGGTAGTCGGCGCGTGCGACGGGCCGGAGCGACCAACGGGTAACCTGACGCGGTGAACGCTCGGGACCGCCAGGGAATGGCTCAGGAGATGGCCGGGCCCCCGCGCCGGGTGATGGTCACCGGTGGCGCCGGGTTCATCGGCTCGCACATCTGCGAACGGCTGCTGGAGCAGGGCCACGAGGTCCTCGTGGTCGACAACTTCTACTCGAGCACCCGACGCAACCTCACGCACCTGCTCGACCACCCCAGCTTCGAGCTGATGCGGCACGACGTGACCTTCCCGCTCTACGTGGAGGTCGACGAGATCTACCACCTCGCCTGCCCGGCGAGCCCGATCTACTACCAGCGCGACCCCGTGCAGACGACGAAGACGAGCGTCCACGGGTCGATCAACATGCTCGGTCTGGCGAAGCGCACCAAGGCCAAGATCCTCCTGTCCTCGACCTCCGAGGTCTACGGCGACCCGCAGGTCCACCCGCAGACCGAGGACTACTGGGGCAATGTCAACCCCATCGGCATCCGCTCCTGCTACGACGAGGGCAAGCGGTGCGCCGAGACGCTCTTCTTCGACTACCGGCGGCAGCACGACCTGGGCATCAAGGTCGCCCGGATCTTCAACACCTACGGCCCCCGGATGCAGCCCGACGACGGCCGGGTCGTCTCCAACTTCATCGTGCAGGCCCTGTCCGGTGCCCCCATCACCATCTACGGCGACGGCAGCCAGACCCGCTCCTTCTGCTTCGTCGACGACATGGTCGAGGGACTCATGGGCCTGATGGCGACCGACCACGAGGTCACCGGCCCCATCAACATCGGCAACCCCACCGAGTTCACCATGCTCGAGCTCGCCGAGCTCGTGCTCGAGCTGACCGGCAGCTCCTCGTCGATCGAGCACCGTCCCCTCCCCGAGGACGACCCGACCCGACGTCGGCCCGACATCACCCGGGCCACCGAGGTGCTGGGCTGGCACCCCCGCGCCCGGCTGCGCGACGGCCTCCAGCGCACGATCGACTACTTCACGCAGCTGCCG
Organism: Janibacter terrae NBRC 107853; assembly: GCF_001591405.1. Lineage (GTDB taxonomy): Bacteria > Actinomycetota > Actinomycetes > Actinomycetales > Dermatophilaceae > Janibacter > Janibacter terrae. The sequence goes on along the minus strand of NZ_BCUV01000002.1, from coordinate 316,819 downwards.
ACCCGCTAGGGCGCTGGACGCGGGGCCCCGGATGGTCACCTGATGCTCACCGGACACCCACCGCGAGGTCACCGAAGGGGGGTGGCACCGCACGCAGAGTGGGTCCCGTGCGAGTGGCGATTGCGACCGAGTCCTTCCTGCCCAGCCTCAACGGCGTCACGACGAGTGTCTGCCGCGTGGCCGAGAACCTGCGCGAGCAGGGCCACAAGGCGGTGATCATCGCGCCGGGGCCGGCCCCGGCGACGTACGCGGGCCACGTGGTCCGCGCGCTGCCGGCGGTGCCCGTGCGCGGGTTCCGTGCAGGCCTGCCGACTGCGGCGGTGCGCAGGGCCCTGCGTGACTTCCGCCCCGACGTCGTCCACGTCGCCTCCCCCTTCCTCGTGGGGGCTCGCGGGCTGCAGCAGGCCGAGAGCTTCGACCTGCCCACCGTGGCGATCTACCAGACCGACATGCCGGGCTACGTCCGGCAGCACGGCCCCGGGGCCCTCGGTCGCAGCGCGTCAAACCTGGCCTGGGAGTGGGTGCGCCGCATCCACGAGCGCGCGGACCTCACCCTCGCGCCGAGCCGACCCACCCTGGAGGAGCTGCGTGCCCACCGCATCCCGCGCACGGGTCTGTGGGGTCGCGGCGTCGACACGCGCCTGTTCACGCCGGCGTGGAAGGACGACTCCGAGACGCTCGCGCTCAAGCACGCCCTCGCCCCGAACGGCGAGCTCCTCCTCGGCTACGTCGGCCGGCTGGCCCCCGAGAAGGAGCTCCACCGACTCGTCGAGCTCGCCCAGCTGCCGGGCACCCGCCTGGTGCTGGTCGGCGAGGGCCCGAGCCGCAACGAGCTCGGGGCCCGGCTCGCCGAGGCCGTCGCCGCCAGCTCCGGCCGGCCCAACCTCCCACCGGCATTCCTCGGGCCCCGCACGGGCGCCGACCTCGCGCGCGCCTACGCGACCTTCGACGTCTTCGTCCACACGGGGACCAAGGAGACCTTCGGGCAGACGCTGCAGGAGGCCGCCGCCGCTGGGCTGCCCGTCGTCGCGCCGGGCGTGGGTGGCCCCCTCGACCTCGTGGCCCACGGCGCGTCCGGCTACCTCTTCGACCCCGACCGCCGCGGCGACCTCGCTCGCTGGGTGGGCGAGCTCGTCGAGTCCCCCGGTCTGCGGGAGCGCATGGCCGCGACAGGTCCGGGGATGGTCGCGGAGCGCTCGTGGAGCAGCCTGACCACCCAGCTCGTCGGGCACTACGAGAGTGCGATCGCCGCACGCGCAGCCTGATCCGGTAGGCCTCCCCCACACCGTCATCCGCCCCCTTCGGGCTATGGCATCCACCCGGTGACCGCTGGCATAGTGATGGTGCAGGCACAGGCCGGGGGCCGGTGCCGCCGGACGTGAGGATGTTCAGATGGACGCACCACGGTGCCGGCTCTGCTCCACCGAGCTACGACACACCTTCGTCGACCTGGGCGCGTCGCCGCCCTGCGAGAGCTTCCTGCGGGCCGACCAGCTGGACCAGGGCGAGGTCTTCTACCCGCTCCACGTGCGGATCTGCTCGGAGTGCCTCCTCGTGCAGCTGCCGGCCTACATCCCGGCCGAGGAGATCTTCAGCGACTACGCCTACTTCTCCTCCTACTCCGACTCGTGGGTGCAGCACGCGAAGGAGTTCGTCGACGGCGCCGTCTCCCGGCTCGGCCTCGGCAGCGACGGCTTCGTGGTCGAGGTCGCGAGCAACGACGGCTACCTGCTGCAGCACGTCGTCGCGCGGGGGCTGCGCGCCCTCGGGGTGGAGCCCGCGGCGAACATCGCCGAGGTGGCCCGCGGCAAGGGCATCCCCACCGAGACCACCTTCCTCGGGGAGGAGACGGGGGCCGCGATCGCCAGGGAGCACGGCCGCGCCGACCTGGTCGTCGCGAACAACGTCTTCGCCCACGTCCCCGACATCGTCGACTTCAGCACGGGGCTGCGTCGGCTGGTCGCCGACGACGGCGTCGTGAGCATCGAGATCCCCCACCTCCAACGCCTCATCGAGGGCAACGAGTACGACACGATCTACCACGAGCACTACTCCTACCTCAGCCTGCTCACCACCCAGCGGGTGCTCGCGGCCGCGGGCCTGACGGTGGTCGACGTCGAGGAGCTGTCCACCCACGGCGGCTCCCTGCGCACGTGGTCCAGACCCACGGAGTCTGCAGGTGACCCGAGCGATGCCGTCGCCCGCGTGCTCGCGGCCGAGGAGGCCGCCGGGCTGCACACCCTTCAGGGCCACGACGGGTTCGCGGACTCCGTGGCGACCGTGCGCAACGACCTGCTCGAGTTCCTCATCCGCTGCTCGCGCGAGGGCCTGACCGTGGCCGGTTACGGGGCACCGGGCAAGGGCAACACGCTGCTCAACCACTGCGGGATCCGCCGCGACCTGATGGCCTTCACCGTCGACCGCAACCCGCACAAGCACGGGCTCTTCCTGCCCGGCACGCACATCCCGATCCGCCCGCCGGAGGCCCTCGACGACGAGGCACCCGACGTCGTGCTCATCATGCCGTGGAACCTGCGCACGGAGATCGCCGCCCAGCTGCAGCCCTTGCGCGACCGGGGCACCCGCCTCGTCGTCGCCCTGCCCCACCTCGAGCAACTGTGAAGGCCGCCGGCCGTCCGGGAGGGAGCCAACCGTGAAGGTCGTCCTCTTCTGCGGTGGTCTCGGCATGCGCATGCGCGCCGACAACCAGTCGCTGCCCAAGCCGATGATGCCCATCGGGCCACGTCCGGTGCTGTGGCACGTCATGCGCTACTACGCCCACTTCGGCCACACCGAGTTCATCCTCTGCCTCGGGCACGGGGCGGAGGCGGTCAAGGAGTACTTCCTCGACTACCGGGAGACCGCGTCCAACGACTTCGTCATGACGAAGGGGGGCGAGGAGATCGAGATGCTCGGCACCGACATCAGCGAGTGGACGATCACCTTCGTGGACACCGGGCTCAGCACCGCGATCGGTGAGCGCCTGCGCCGCGTGCGTCCGCACCTGGGGGACGACGAGATCTTCCTGGCCAACTACGGCGACGTCCTCACCGACGCGCCGATGAACGAGCTCATCGAGGAGTTCCGGGGCACCGACGCCGTGGGCCAGATGCTCGCGGTGAGGCCGCAGGAGTCCTTCCACGTCATCGAGATGGACGACGAGGGGCTCGTGAGCGGCCTCACCCCCGTCGCGGACATGCCCTTCCCGATCAACGGCGGCTACTTCTGCCTGCGGCAGGGGATCTTCGACTACCTCCACGAGGGCGAGGACCTCGTCATGGACGCGTGCGTGCGCGCGGCCGCCGACGGCCGGATGCGAGCCGTCCGGTACGACGGGTTCTGGGCGCCCATGGACACCCTCAAGGAGCGCACCGCGCTGCAGGAGCAGTACCGGCAGGGCACCAGCCCCTGGGCCGTCTGGCGCCCCGACCCCACCCCCGACCCGGTCCCCGCGTCGCTCACTCCTGCCGTCGTCATGCCATGACGGCTCGCCGGGGGGCGGCAGGTCGCGACAGAGGTGGGAGGGCCTCATGATCACCCTGCATCCGGGGAGCAGCCCGCTGACCGTGCTGGCCCTGGGCGCCCACCCCGACGACATCGAGATCGGTTGCGGTGGCACGTTGCTCGCCCTGACCGAGCGGGCCGGGACGAGCGTGCACGGCCTCGTGCTCACCGGCACCCCGGCGCGCCGGGCCGAGGCCGGGACCGCGCTCCCCGCCTTCTTCCCCGGGGCGAGCCTGGACGTCCTGGACCTCCCCGACGGGCACCTGCCGAGCCACTGGGGAGCGGTCAAGGAGGCCCTGGAGGACCTGGCGGGCCGGGTCCGTCCCGACGTCGTCCTCGCGCCCCGGGCGGACGACGCGCACCAGGACCACCGCCTGGTGGGTCGGCTCGTGCAGACCGTGTGGCGGGACTCCCTCGTGCTCCACTACGAGATCCCGAAGTGGGACGGTGACCTCCTCCCCCCTTCGCACTACGTCCCGCTGACACCGGAGCAGGCACGGCGCAAGGTGGAGCTGCTCGACGCGGCCTACCCGAGCCAGCAGGCCAGGGACTGGTGGGACGAGGAGCTCTTCCTCGGGCTCATGCGGTTGCGCGGCGTCGAGTGCCGAGCCCGGTACGCCGAGGCCTTCCACGTCGGCAAGGTCGTGCTCGACTGGTCATCGGAGGCGACATGACGAGCTTCACCCGGTCCGACGCCGCGCAGGCGCGGTTGCACGAGCTCGTCCCGGGCGGTGCCCACACGTATGCCCGCGGGTCGGACCAGTACCCGGAGGGGATGGCCCCCGTCATCCGCCGAGGCCGCGGGGCGCGGGTCGAGGACCTCGACGGCAACACCTTCGTCGAGTACGGGATGGGCCTGCGCTCGGTGACCCTCGGGCACGCCCACCCCGCGGTCGTCGAGGCCGTGACGCAGGCCGTCGCCGAGGGGACGAGCTTCAGCCGGCCGACCCATCTCGAGCTCGCCGCCGCCGAGGACTTCCTCGAGCGGGTCCCCGGGGCGGACATGGTCAAGTTCACCAAGAACGGCTCCGACGCCACGACCGCCGCCGTCAAGGTGGCGCGCGCGGCGACGGGCCGCCCCCTCGCCGCCATCTGCCGCTCGCACCCCTTCTTCTCCACGGACGACTGGTTCATCGGGACGACAGAGATGAACGCGGGCATCCTGCCGCAGCACCTCACGACGACCGTCGGCTTCGACTACAACGACCTCGGCTCGGTCCGTGACCTGCTGGCGGCCCACCCGGGCGAGATCGCCTGCTTCGTCCTCGAGGCGGCGACCGCCCTCGCGGAGCCGGAGCCCGGCTTCCTCGAGGGCCTGCGCGACCTGGCCGACCAGCACGGGATCGTCCTGGTCCTCGACGAGATGATCACCGGCATGCGCTGGTCGTCCGGCGGGGCGCAGGCGGTGTACGGCGTCACGCCCGACCTGTCGACCTGGGGCAAGGCGCTCGGCAACGGGGTGGCCGTCTCGGCGCTCGCGGGGCGGCGCAGCCTGCTCGAGCTCGGCGGGCTGAGCACCGACCGCCCGCGCGTCTTCCTCCTGTCGACGACCCACGGTCCCGAGACCATCGGGCTCGCAGCCAGCCTCGCCGTCTCCCGGGTCTACCGCGAGGAGGACGTCGTCGGGACGATGGAGCGCCAGGGCACCCGCCTCGCCGAGGAGGTCAACGCCGCGAGCCGCGAGCTCGGGCTGCAGGACCATGTCGCCGTCATCGGTCGTCCCTCGTGCGCCGTCTTCACGACGAAGGACCACCTCGGCCGGCCCTCCCAGGCCTTCCGCACCCTCTTCCTCCAGGAGCTCCTGCAGCGCGGCGTCCTCGGGCAGTCCTTCGTCATCTCCGCCGCCCACACCGACGAGGACCTCGACCTGACGGTGGATGCGGTCCGCGGTGCCCTGCCCGTCTACGCCCGGGCCCTCGAGCAGGGTGGGGTCGAGGGCCTCCTGCGGGGTCGTCCGGTCGCGCCGGCCCTGCGCAGCCTCGCCGAACCCCGCCGGCTGGAGGTGCGTCGATGACCGCACCGACCGCCCTGGCCGGCGACCGCCCGGCTCAGCGGCTGGTGAGCTCGAGCAGCCAGTCACCGTCCCCGTCGGCGTTGGCACCGGGGGTCCGGTACGTGGCCCGCACCGGTACGGACCGCCTGCTGCCGGTCGAGGGGTCCACCCAGGCGGCGCGCACGGAGCCCGCCAGCCGCGAGTCGTCGATGGTGAACGTGCGGGCGGTCGGGACGTAGACGAGCCCGCTCGACCCGTCGGGCGCGAGGGCTGCCGTAGCCAGGTCGCTGTCGAGCACGTCCGTCGTGCCGTCGTCCTCCGTGATGGCCTGCCCCCGGCCCGAGGTGATGAAGTCGCCCTCGGTGTCCGGCTCCCAGGTCCACCACGGCAACCCCTCGACGACGTCGCGCACGTGCCCGACGTCCGCCAGACCGGGTGCGTGGAGCCGGTCCTGCCACCCACTGCGGAACTCCCAGTCGTCGGAGCCGTAGAAGTCCGCCACCGCGCCGCTCGTGAGCGCCCACGCCGTCTGGCGGCGCAGGGTCTCGGGCGTGGTCGGCTGGTTGCCCTGGAGGTTCTCTCGCTCGTAGTTGCCCTCCCCGAAGACCACCGGGCGGGCCGGGTCCGCCGCGCGGGCCCGGCGGACGAGCCGGTAGGTCGGCGAGTACGTGTAGGCGAAGTTGAAGCTGATGCGGTGGCGCCAGAAGGGGTCGTCGCTCGAGGCCATCGGCTGGCCCCCACTCACCTGGATCGTGCGGGGCCGGGTGTCGCCGGATCGACGGATGCCGTCGAGCACCGCGTCCAGGCAGCGGTCGACCTCCGTCCCGCTCTCGGAGGCCCGGTCCGGCAGGTAGTCGCCTCCGACGGACCACATGATGTTGGGCAGGTCCGCGAAGAACTCCCCCACCTTGCGGCCGTAGGCCCGGCACGCGCCGAGCTCGGTCGGGACGAGCCCGCTGTCGACGACCCAGGAGTCCACCGGGTACAGGACGAGCGTGATGCCGTGCTGCTGCGCCATCCGGACGTAGGCATGCATCCTGCGCCAGTAGGCGGGGTTCCAGTCGGTGATGCCCCCGTCACGGAAGGGTCGGACACCGTCGTGCGTCGCGCCGTCGTCGCTCGGGCCACCGTTGCCCACGGAGCCGAGCACCGAGACGATCATCGCGTTGACCCCCCGGGACTGCCGGTCGGCGAAGTAGCGCCTCGCCTGGTCGGCCGACAGGTCCGTCATGAGCGACCACGGGGAGTCCCCCCGCACCAAGAGGGGTCGACCGTGCTGGTCGACGAAGTACCTGCCGGATGGGGCGACCGCGGTGACGAGGGGGACGTACTCTCGCACCGGCGGCTTGGACGGCTCGGCCGGCTCGGCCGGCTCGGGCCGCATGGACAGCTCGGACGGCACCGGACCCGCGGTGACCTCGCGCGAGTCATCACCCCGCACGACGCCGACGGTCCACATCCCGAGGGCGAGCACCACGGCCAACGCTGTCACGGCGAGAACCCGACGACCCACCTTGTGAAGGCTACCCCTCGAGAACGGCCTGTGAGACGATCGCCGTGCCGGTCGGTACCCGCGCCGACCCTCGGGGTGGAGGGCACATGCGCGTACTCGTCAACGGCGACCGGGGCTACATCGGAGCGGTCCTCGTGCCGATCCTCCAGGAGGCAGGGCACGAGGTCGTCGGCCTCGACGCGGGGTGGTACGACGGGTGTGACTTCGGTCCGCAGCCGACCGGGTACACCTCCCGCACCGGGGACGTCCGGGACGTGGGCGTGGAGGACCTCACGGGTTTCGGCGCGGTCGTCCACCTCGCCGCGATCTCCAACGACCCGATCGGCCACCTCAACCCCGAGGCCACCTACTCGGTCAACGCCGACGCGGTCGGCCACATCGGCGCGGTGGCCAAGGCCGCGGGGGTCCCGCGCTTCCTCTTCTCCTCCTCGTGCTCGCTCTACGGTGCCGGCGGCAGCTCGCTCAAGGCGGAGGACAGCGAGTTCAACCCCGTGACGCCCTACGGGGAGAGCAAGGTCCGCGCCGAGGCGCTCCTCGCCCGGCTCGCCGACGACGACTTCAGTCCGACGTACCTGCGCAATGCCACGGCCTACGGCTCCTCCCCCCGGCTGCGCGCCGACATCGTCGTCAACAACCTCACCGGCACGGCACTGACCCGCGGCGAGGTGCGGCTGCAGAGCGACGGCAGCCCCTGGCGACCGCTCGTGCACGTGCGCGACATCTCCATGGCCTTCCTCGCAGCGCTCGAGGCCCCGCGCGAGACCGTGCACGACCAGGCCTTCAACGTCGGCCGCGACGAGGACGTCGTCCAGATCCGCGACATCGCGACCGCGGTGGCCGAGCACACCGGCGCGCCCGTGACCTTCGCCGAGGGAGCCGGACCCGACGCCCGCGACTACCGGGTCGACTTCCGCAAGATCGGCGACCTCCTGCCCGCCTTCACCCCGGAGTGGACGATCGACCGGGGCATCGTCGAGCTCGCCGAGGACATGGAGCGCATCGGCCTGACGAGCGAGGAGTTCGAGGGTCCCCGCTACGTCCGGCTGCGTCGCATCGAGGAGCTCACGGAGCAGGGTCGCCTCGACGCGCTGCTCCACGTGCGGGGCTGACGGTGCCGGGCACGCAGGACGCCGACGGGGCGCTGGGAGCCGTCCTGCTGGAGCGGGTCGCCCGCCTGCGGCCCCACCTGCGCAGCCTCACCGGCGACGGGGTCCGGGGCACGCTCGACGTCATCGCCGAGGACCTGCCCATCGAGCGGCACGCGGTCCCCTCGGGCAGCCGGGCCTGCGACTGGGTCGTGCCCGAGGAGTGGAACGTCACGGCGGCCCACATCACCCACGCGGACGGCCGCCGCGTCGTCGACCTCGCCGACCACGACCTGCACCTCGTCGGGTACAGCGTGCCCGTGCACGAGCGCATGGACCTCGCGGCGCTGCGCCCCCACCTGCACACGCTCCCGGAGCACCCCGACTGGATCCCCTACCGGACGAGCTACTACCACCGCGACTGGGGCTTCTGCCTCACCCAACGCGTGCTCGACGGTCTCGACGAGGGGCCCTACGACGTCGTCGTCGACAGCCGGCTCGGCCCCGGGGAGCTGACCTGGGGCGAGCTCGTCGTCCCCGGCGACACCGACGACGAGGTGCTCGTCAGCAGCCACCTGTGCCACCCGGCCATGGCCAACGACAACCTCAGCGGGCTCGCCACCGCGATCGAGCTCGCCCGCCACGTGTCCGCCCTCCCGGCGCGGCGCCTGACCTACCGGTTCGTCTTCGCTCCCGGCACGATCGGCTCCCTCGTGTGGTTGGAGCACCGCGAGGCCGTGCTGCCCCGGGTGCGGCACGGCCTCGTCCTCACCGGACTCGGCGGGCCGGGACCGCTCGTCTACAAGCGCAGCCGCCACGGTGACCGCGCGATCGACCGCGCCGCCGCCCACGTCGTCACCCGCCGGCACGGTGAGATCCGGGACTACGCACCGTGGGGCTACGACGAGCGGCAGTACAACTCGCTCGGCTTCGACCTGCCCGTCGGGCGGCTGACCCGGACGCCGCACGGTGAGTACCCGGAGTACCACACCTCGGCCGACGACCTGTCGCTCATCTCGGGTGGGCGGCTCGCCGAGTCCGTGCGCGCGCTGACCGAGATCGTGGCCGTGCTCGAGCACGACGGGTTCCACCGCAACCTCCTCCCCCGCGGCGAGCCCCAGCTCGGCCGCCGCGGCCTCTACCCGACGACGGGCGGCCGCTCCGCCGACGACGCGGTCATGGCGATGCTGTGGGTGCTCGCGCTGGCCGACGGCCAGACCTCGCTGCTGGACATCGCCGAGCGGGCGGGCACCGACTTCGGGGCCGTCCACGCCGCCGCCCAGCGGCTCCTGGCGGCCGACGTCCTCGAGCCCGTCGCACGCGACGCCGACGCCTGAGCCGACCGTGGGGAGACCCGGTCAGCGCGGCGCGGGGGCGATCGTCGCCAGCCGTCCCTCCAGCTGCTCCAGCAGCGGCGCGTCGAGGTCCTTGGCCGAGGCCAGGGTCACGGGCAGCGGCCACGGGATGTCGAGCCGGGGGTCGCGGAAGGAGATCGTCAGGTCCTCGGACGGGTCGTGCTCACGGTCGATCCGGTACGTGATGTCCGCCGGCTCGGTGAGTGCCTGGAACCCGTGGGCACACCCCGCCGGGATGTACACCGAGCGTGGCGTCTCGTCGTCGAGGTCGAAGGAGAGCCAGGTCAGGTACGTCGGCGAGCCGGGTCGCAGGTCGACGACGACGTCGAAGATGGCGCCCCGCGAGCAGCGGACCAGCTTCGCCTCGCCGGCCCCGGTCCGCACGTGCAGGCCCCGCACGACCCCCTGCCGCGACCGGGAGACGGAGTCCTGGACGAACCCGTGCGGGTCGATGCCGGCCGAGGCCACGACCTCGGCGTCGAAGGTGCGGGAGAAGAACCCGCGGTCGTCCCGGTACGGGGTGGGCGTGAGGACCAGGACCCCGGGGAGCGACGTGTGCGTGACGTCCATGGGCACGAGTATGCCGCCCGCGCCCCAGTAGTTGATTGTCGCGACAAGCACAGACACAATGAGCCCATGGACCCGCGCTGGCTCGACGACGACGAGATGACCGCCTGGCTCCGGCTCATCGCGCTCGCGGAGCTGCTGCCAGCCCGCCTGGACGCCCAGCTGCGGCGTGACGCGCAGCTGACGCACTTCGAGTACCAGGTGCTCGCCATGCTCTCCGAGGCCCCCGAGCGGACCCTGCGGATGTCCTGGCTGGGCCAGCGCACCCAGGCGACGCTGCCGCGGCTCTCGCATGTCGTGCGCCGTCTGGAGGACCGCGGTCTCGTGCGTCGTCAGCCGAGCGCCACCGACGCGCGCGCCAACGACGCGAGCCTCACCGACCTCGGGTGGCAGACGATCGTCGATGCCGCACCCGGCCACGTCTCCCTCGTGCGCGAGGAGGTCTTCGACGCGCTGACCCCCGAGCAGGTCGGGCAGCTGGGCGACGTCGCGACGGCGATCCTGGAGCGGCTCGACCCGGAGGGTCACCTCACGATGAAGGCTGCAGACGCGTCCCGCTGAGCCGGAAGCCCTGCATCGGGCGCCACACGCCGTCCGCCCCGTGCTGGTACAGGTGGATCTCGCCCACCTCGAACCGGGCGTCGAAGCCCGCGAGCCCGTCGAAGGCCTGGTCGAGGGCGCTCTCGTCGACGTGGTGCGCGATCGTCACGTGGGGGTGGTAGGGGAACTCGAGGTCACGGGTCACCGGCCCCCGGCGCACCGCCTGCTCGAGTCGCTCGCACATCGGGATCCCTTGGGAGACCTGGACGAAGACGACCGGGCTCACCGGGCGGAAGGTGCCGGTCCCCCGCAGCCGGACGGTGAAGGGGCCGTGGGCCCGCACGACCGCCTGGAGGTGCCGGGTGAAGTCGGGCAGCTCGCTCGCCGAGATCTCCGTCGGCGGCATCAGGGTGATGTGCGGCGGGATGGCCCGCGCCATGGGGTCACCGACGTCCTCGCGGTGCTGCTGCAGCTGGGAGCCCCAGGGCTCCGGCACGGCGATGGAGACCCCGTGGACGGCCACCTTCAGGCCTTCGCGGCCAGGAGGCCGACCCGATCGTAGACACGGTCCCGGGTGGCGGCGGCCACCTCGCGGGCGCGGGCGGCCCCCTTCGCCAGGATGTTGTCGAGCTCGGCCGGGTCGTCCATGAGCTCGGCCATGCGCTGCTGGTACGGCTCGAGGGCGGCGACGACCACGTCGGCGACCTCCTGCTTGAGGTCCCCGTAGCCGCGGCCGGCGAAGCCGGCCTCGACGTCGGCGACCGACCGGCCGGAGAGGGCCGAGTGGATCGACAGCAGGTTGGAGACGCCGGGCTTGGCCTCGACGTCGAACCGGATCTCGCCGTCGGTGTCCGTGACGGCCGAGCGGATCTTCTTGGCGATGCGCCTGGGGTCGTCGAGCAGGGAGATCAGGCCCTTGTCCGAGGACGTCGACTTGCTCATCTTGGCGCTCGGCTCCTGCAGGTCCATGATCCGCGCCGTCTCCTTCAGGATGTGCGGCTCGGGGACGACGAGGGTCTCGCCGAAGCGGGCGTTGAACCGCTCGGCGAGGTCGCGGGTGATCTCGAGGTGCTGGCGCTGGTCGTCACCGACGGGCACGCGGGCCGCGTCGTAGACGAGGATGTCCGCGGCCATGAGGATCGGGTAGGTGAAGAGGCCGACGTTGGCGCCCATCCCCTTGGCCGTCTTGTCCTTGAACTGCGTCATGCGGCTCGCCTCGCCGAAGGAGGTCTGGCAGGCGAGCACCCACATCAGCTCGGTGTGCTCGCGCACGTGGCTCTGGCAGAAGATCGCCGAGCGCTCCGGGTCGACGCCCCCGGCGATGTACTGCGCGGCCGTGACCCGGCTGCGGCGGGTGATGTCCGCCGGGTCGGTGGGGACGGTGAGGGCGTGGAGGTCGGCGACGAAGTAGTACGCGTCGAAGTCCTCCTGCAGACCTACCCAGTTGACGAGCGCCCCGAGGTAGTTGCCGAGGTGGAGAGAGTCGCTCGTCGGTTGCATCCCCGAGAGGATGCGCTGCCGTGGTGCCGTGGTCATGGGCGCCATTGTGACAGCCCGTCGGCCGCCTCCAGGGACCGGGCGCACTCGACGCCCCGGCCGTCAGGCGCTCAGCCGCCTGACCCCGCCGGGGTACTCGTAGACGATCTCGTCGATCGCCTCGCGCACGTCGACGGCGATCGCGTCCACGATGGCCTCCACGCTGCCCCCCGTGCCGATCTTGACGAGGTCGATGTGCCCCCCTTCGCCCTCGAGCACACCGCGCAACGCGTCGTCGACGGCCTCGCACCAGACCTCGACGGCGACCCGGGCGTCGGCGGTCGGCAGGCTCTGGGCGAGCGTGCTGGAGCGACCGAGCGGGACCACGAGGAGGGTCGCCGGACCCGCCTGCGGGGCCAGCCCCGCCTCGTGGACCACGCAGCGGTCACCGAAGCGCGCGACGTTGGTGCGCAGCGTCTGCAGGTTGTGCGGCACCGGCTCCCACACGTGCACCCGCGTGTGGGGGGAGCGACTGAGGAACCAGGCCGCGCTGACACCGATGTTGCCGCCGACGTCGACGACCACCCGCGGTCGTCCCGTGCCGTAGTCATGGCGGTGGAAGATGTCGTTGACCGTCCGCACGTCGTGCGGGTGCGGGACGACCAGCCGGACCGGTCCGATCGGCGTCCGCAGCGACGTGGTCCACGGGTACTCACCGGTCCCGCGCACGTACCGGTCCACTGACTCGACCGGCTGCAGGCTCGTCGTGAGCATGGACCACAGCGCGTGGTAGCTGCGGGGACGGAACGGCGCGCTCCACGTCCGTCGCTGGTCGTCCGTCATCAGTAGGCCCCGTCCCGGGAGACGACGGCGGAGAGGGTGCGCCACAGGATGACGAGGTCCTGGGCGACGGACCAGTTCTCCACGTAGTAGAGGTCGAACCTCACGGACTCGTCCCACGACAGGTCGCTGCGCCCGTTGATCTGCCACAGGCCGGTCATGCCGGGCTTGACGAGCAGGCGCCGTCGCACGTCGTCGGCGTACTCCGAGACCTCCGAGGGCAGCGGCGGACGAGGGCCGACCAGGCTCATCTCCCCGCGCAGCACGTCGAAGAGCTGCGGCAGCTCGTCGATGGAGTACCGGCGGATGAACCGACCGACGGGTGTGACCCGGGGGTCGTCCTTCATCTTGAACAGCACCCCACGGTCCACGTCGGCGTCCTCGTCGCGGGACGTCTCCAGGTCAGCCAGGCGGGCTTCGGCGTCGACGACCATCGAGCGGAACTTCGTCATGCGGAAGAGCTCGCCGTCGAGGCCCACCCGCACCTGCCGGAAGAAGACCGGCCCACCGTCGGACAGCTTCGTCACGAGCGCCACGCCGAGCAGGAGGGGCGAGAACAGGATCACGAGGAGAAGCGCCCCGATCCAGTCGACCATCGACTTGAGGACGAGCTTGGGACCGGAGAAGGTCGGCGCCTCCACGTGCAGCAGGGGCAGCCCCGCGACCGGGCGCGTCAGCACCCGGGGCCCGGCCACCTCGGTGAGCCCGGGCGAGACCACGAGGCCGATGTCGCTGCCCTCGAGCGCCCACCCCAGACGTCGCAGGCCCACGGCGCCGAGTCCGTGCTCCCCCACGCACGCCACGACGTCCACGCCGAGCTCGATGGCCACCTTGGCCGCCTCGCGCGGGCTGCCGAGCACCGGCAGGTCGGGTGGGAGCACCGTCTCCGCCGTCGTGCAGGCACAGACGACGCGGTACCCCGCCTGCGGCACGGCGGCGAAGACGCCCACCAGCTCGGTCACCGCTGCACCCTCCCCGACGACGAGCACGTCGAGGCTGAGGTCGCCGACCTCCCGACGGTCCCCCAGCCACGTGCGCCAGGCGCGGCGGGCCACGGAGAGTCCGACGACCCCCGCCGGCAGGGCGAGGAGGATGTACCCGCGCGCCACGTCCACCTGCAGGGCGAAGCCCAGCATCGCGACACCGGCGAAGAGCCTCAGGGAGGCGACGCCGATGATGCGGTACTCGGCGGTCCCGTGGCCCAGCACGTGGGACTCGTACGCGCCGTGCAGGCGCAGCATGAGCCACCACGCGATGGCCAGCACGACGCTGAAGGCGGTGTAGCTCAGCGTCAGGTTGCCGGCGGTGGCCGCCACGTCGGTCCGGCCCTCGATGCCGAAGCGGACGAACTGCGCGCCGAAGGTGGCCCAGACGATGACCAGCAGGTCGGTGACGGCCAGCATCCCCTGCAGAGGCCGCAGGGCTGCCCGGCCGGCACCAGCGTCCACGTCGACCAGACGCGGGACGCCGACCACGTCAACCCCGACGAATCATCAGGGCGGCGCTGGCCGCGGCGTTCTCGGCGAGGCGGATCGCCTCGGTCATGCGACCGCGCTCGGTGGCACCGGTCGCGACGCGCTGGGTCCGCATCTCGTCCAGACGCCCTGCGGCGTCGGTCCGGGTCCGCAGGGCACTGCGCTGGTTGGAGTGACGGATGGCCCACTGGGCACTGGTGTAGGCGACCATCGGGACGGTGATCCACCCCACGAAGTACATGATCTCGATGCGCACTGCACAAACCCCTCCCCGAGCCGACCCGGGGCAGGGTCTGCCTCAGGACGAGGTCGTGGACCTCCCCGTCCGCGTCCTCGTGGCCAAACCTTACCAACCTCTTACCAATATTTACCAGACCCTTTACTGAACCACGTGCGGCAAGAACTACCCATTGCGTCCCCGGGCGACCGGCCGCGGGAGCCGCAGGGCGTCCCCCTTCGCCCGCGTGGGAAGATCTCCACGAGACCCACCCCACACTCCTTGGAGGGACACCCATGACCGAGAAGATCATCTGGACCAAGATCGACGAGGCCCCCGCGCTGGCCACGTACTCGCTCCTGCCGATCGTCCAGGCCTTCACCTCGGGCACCGGAGTCGAGCTCGAGACGAGCGACATCTCCCTCGCCGGCCGCATCCTCGCGCAGTTCCCCGACCGCCTGACCGAGGAGCAGCGCGTCCCCGACAACCTCTCCGGGCTCGGCGCCCTGGCCACGACCCCCGAGGCCAACATCATCAAGCTGCCGAACATCTCGGCCTCCGTGCCGCAGCTCAAGGCCGCGATCGCCGAGCTCCAGGGTCAGGGCTACGACCTGCCGAGCTACCCCGACTCCCCCGAGAGCGAGGAGGAGAAGCAGGTCGCCGCGGCCTACGCCACCGTCCTCGGCTCCGCGGTCAACCCGGTCCTGCGCGAGGGCAACTCCGACCGCCGCGCGCCGCTGGCCGTGAAGAACTTCGCCAGGAAGCACCCGCACAAGCTCGGTCCGTGGACCGCGGACAACAAGGCCCGCGTCGCCTCGATGCCCGGCGGCGACTTCTACGGCAACGAGAAGTCCGTCGTCATGGGCGAGGACGACACCCTCAAGATCACGCTCACCGCCGCCGACGGCACGGCCACCGTCCTCAAGGACTCCGTCCCGGTGACGAAGGGGGAGATCGTCGACGCGACCTTCCTGTCGGCCTCCGCGCTCCGCGCGTTCTACGACGAGCAGATCGCCGCCGCGAAGGAGGAGGGTCTGCTCTTCTCGCTCCACCTCAAGTCCACGATGATGAAGGTCTCCGACCCGATCCTCTTCGGCCACGCCGTCGCCGCCTGGCTCGGTGACCTCGTCGAGAAGCACGCGGCGGCCTTCGTCGAGGCCGAGGTCGACCTGCGCTACGGGCTGGCCTCGCTCTACACCCAGATCGAGCAGCTGCCGGCCGACAAGCGCGACGAGATCCTCGCCGATATCAAGGCCCTCGCGGACTCCCGCCCGGCCATCGCGATGGTCGACTCGGACAAGGGCATCACCAACCTGCACGTCCCGAGCGATGTCATCATCGACGCCTCGATGCCGGTCGTCATCCGCGACTCCGGGCAGATGTGGAACGCCGAGGGCGGCCAGTCGCAGACCCTCGCGCTCGTCCCGGACCGCTCCTACGGCCCGATGTACGCGGCCGTCATCGAGGAGCACAAGCGCAACGGCGCCCTCGACCCCGCGACGATCGGCACCGTCCCCAACGTCGGCCTCATGGCGCAGAAGGCCGAGGAGTACGGCTCGCACCCGACGACCTTCGAGATCCCGACCGCCGGCACGGTCACCGTCACCGGCACGGACGGCGAGACGCTCCTCGAGCACTCGGTCGAGGAGGGTGACATCTGGCGCATGAGCCGGGTCAAGGACATCCCCGTCCAGGACTGGGTCAAGCTCGCCGTCACCCGCGCCCGTGCGACCGGCGCACCGGCCGTCTTCTTCCTCGACGAGCAGCGGGCCCACGACGCGCAGATCATCGCCAAGGTCCGCGAGTACCTGCCGCAGCACGACACCGAGGGCCTGGACATCCGCATCCTCCCGCCGGTCGAGGCGATCACCTTCTGCCTCGAGCAGATCCGCGCCGGCAAGGACGCGATCTCCGTGACCGGCAACGTCCTGCGCGACTACCTCACGGACCTCTTCCCGATCCTCGAGCTCGGTACGAGCGCCAAGATGCTCTCGATCGTCCCGCTCCTCGCGGGCGGTGGGCTCTTCGAGACCGGTGCCGGCGGCTCCGCCCCGAAGCACGTGCAGCAGTTCGTCAAGGAGAACTACCTGCGCTGGGACTCGCTCGGCGAGTTCTCGGCGCTGGGCGCCTCGCTCGAGCACCTGGCGACGAACTTCGACAACCCCAAGGCGCAGGTCCTCGCGGACACGCTCGACACCGCCATCGCGACCTTCCTCGAGGAGAACAAGTCGCCGGCGCGCAAGGTCGGCCAGATCGACAACCGCGGCAGCCACTTCTACCTCGCCCTGTACTGGGCGCAGGCGCTGGCCGCCCAGGACGCCGACGCCGAGCTCAAGGAGCGCTTCACCGCGGTCGCCGAGCAGCTCGCGGCGAACGAGGACAAGATCAACGAGGAGCTCGTCGCGGTCCAGGGCTCGCCCGTCGACCTCGGTGGCTACTACAAGCCGGACGCGGACAAGGTCTCCGCCGCGATGCGTCCGAGCAGCACCTTCAACGAGATCATCGACGCGCTCTGAGCGCTCACGGTCCGCACGACGCAGGGGGTCCCGGACGGGGCCCCCTTCGTCGTGCCGCGGACCCATCCACCGGAGGATCGGCTCCGAACCCCGTGGCATGAAGACCTGGATCCTGCCCGCGACCTGCGGCGTGGCAGCCGCCGCCCTCGGGACCGCCGCCGCCCACCTCGTCGCGGCGCTGGTCTCGCCCCCTGCCTCACCCGTCCTCGCCGTGGGCAGCCAGGTCATCGATGCCACGCCCACCCCCGTCAAGGAGTGGGCGGTCTCGACCTTCGGCACCGCGGACAAGCCGGTGCTCATCGGCTCGGTCGCGCTCGTCACCCTGCTGCTCGCAGCGGTGGCCGGTGCGGTCCGACCGCGCTCGCGCCTGCTCTCGACGCTGCTGCTCCTGCTGCTCACGGGGCTGGCGGGCGCGGCTGCGGTCCTGCGCCCCACCGCCGACGCGCTGGCCTGGCTGCCCGCAGTCGTCGCGGCCGTGGTCGGCGTGCTCGCCCTGGACCTCCTCGTGGCCAGGGTGCTGCCCGCGGGAGCGGCCCACGCGGGCCCCGCGCAGCCGACCCGCCGCTCGGTCGTCGCCCTCGGCGGCACGGGTGTCGCGGCGGTCGCCCTCGGGGCCTCCGGGCAGGCGCTCGTCGCGCGCGCCACGCCGCCGACCCTCGCCCTGCCGGACCCGACGCGTCCCCTCGCCCCGCTGCCCGCGGGCGTGGAGGTCGGCACGCCGGGGATCTCCCCCTTCGTCACGCCGAACGCGCAGTTCTACCGGATCGACACCGCACTGCTCGCGCCGAACGTCGACCCGGGCGACTGGTCTCTGACGATCGACGGCGATGTGCCGGACGGGTTCACGATGGACATCGGGGAGCTGCTCGCGACGCCCATGATCGAGCGTGACATCACGCTCAACTGCGTCTCCAACGAGGTCGGCGGCCCCTACATCGGCACTGCCCGCTGGCTCGGCGTGCCCACCCGCGAGCTCCTCGCGCGCGCCGGCCTCGACGTCGACCCGAAGGACCCGGACCTGCAGGTCCTGTCGACGTCGACCGACGGCATGACGATCTCCACGCCCCTGTCCGCGCTGCTCGACGACCGCGACGCGCTCGTCGCGGTCGGGATGAACGGCTCGCCGCTGCCCCGCGAGCACGGCTTCCCCGCACGGCTGGTCACGCCCGGGCTCTACGGGTTCGTCGGCGCGACCAAGTGGCTCACGAGGATGACCGTCACCCGCTACGACCGGGCGAGCGCCTACTGGACCGACCGCGACTGGGCCACCGACGGCCGGGTCAGGACGCAGGCGCGCGTCGACACACCCCGGGCGCTGCGACGCATCGCCCCCGGTCGCACCGTCATCGGTGGCGTCGCCTGGGCCCAGGGGCGCGGCATCACCCGGGTGGACGTGCGCGTCGACGACGGCGAGTGGCGGCGCGCCACCCTCGGCGCCGAGGCCAACGTCGACTGCTGGCGGCAGTGGTTCCTCCCGTGGGACGCCACCCCCGGCCGGCACGACATCACCGTGCGCGCGACCGACGGGACGGGCGAGGTGCAGACGCAGCAGGATGCCACCCCCTTCCCCTCCGGGGCCACGGGCTGGCACTCGATCGCGGTCACGGTCACGGACTGAGCCATCCGGGAACGCGACGGCTCCGAACCCTTGTCGCACAGTCAATCCCGACGCCCTGGAGGCCGACATGTTCCGCATGACCACCACCCGCACCGCCGCTGCCCTCGCCGCGATCACCCTCCCCTTCGCCCTCACCGCCTGCGGTGGCGACTCCGCCGGGTCGGGGGCCTCCTCGAGCGCCAGCTCCGCGAGCAGCTCCGAGTCCATGGGCTCCGACGACTCGATGACCTCCTCGGGCGGGGCCACCGAGGCATCCGCTCCCTTCGGCGAGGGCTGCCAGGCCGTCCCCACGAGCGGCAAGGGCTCCTTCGACGGCATGGCCAAGGACCCGGTCGCCACCGCTGCGAGCAACAACCCGGCCCTGAAGACCCTCGTCAAGGCGGTCACGGAGGCCGACCTGGCCAAGACGCTCAACTCCTCGAAGGACATCACCGTCTTCGCGCCGACCGACGACGCCTTCGCCGCGATGGACAAGGCGACGCTGGACAAGGCGATGGGCGACCCCAAGGGCCTGCTCACCACGGTCCTGACGCACCACGTCGTCGACGGCCGCCTCGCCCCCGAGGACCTCGCGGGCACCCACGAGACCCTCGCCGGGGACAAGATCACGGTCGAGGGTTCCGGCGAGGACTTCACCGTCGGCGAGGCCGAGGTCGTGTGCGGCGACGTGCAGACCGCCAACGCGACCGTCTACATCATCGACTCGGTCCTCATGCCGACCGCCAAGTGATCTGATAGACCACGATGGACCTCGTGCCCCCTCCCCACCAGCAGGACCCCCCGGACGCCCTCACCGGCGCCCAGGGGGAGCCTGCCGGCGGTGTCGGCGACCCGCTCGCCCAACGCCTCAAGCAGGTGGCGAAGGGGGACGAGGCGGCCTTCGCGGCGGTGTACGACGAGACCGCACCGCGGCTGCACGGACTCGTCCTGCGGGTCCTGCGCAACCCCGCGCAGTCCGAGGAGGTCACGCAGGAGGTCTTCCTCGAGGTCTGGCGCCGGGCCAGCCACTTCGACCCGCGCAAGGGGTCGGCGATCGGCTGGATGCTGACCATGGCCCACCGCAGGGCCATCGACCGGGTGCGCTCGAGCCAGGCGGCCGTCACCCGTGACGACACCTGGCACGCGCGCACCCGTGAGGTCGACTTCGACACCACCGCCGAGCTGGCGACCGCCCGCATCGAGGCCAGACGGGTGCGCTCCGCGCTCGACGGGCTGACCGCGGCGCAACGGGAGGCGGTGAGCCTCGCCTACCTGGGCGGCTACACCCACACCGAGGTGGCCGGCCTCCTCGACCTGCCGCTCGGCACCGCCAAGACACGCATCCGCGACGGACTCATCCGCCTGAGGGACCAGTTGGGAGTGACACCATGAGCGAAGACCTGCACAGCCTCTCCGGGGCCTACGTCCTCGACGCCCTCGACGACGGGGAACGAGCCGACTTCGAGCAGCACCTCGCGCGGTGCTCGACCTGCCGCGACGAGGTGGACTCCTTCCGCCTGGTCACACCGCTGCTCGCGGAGACGGTCGCCGTCACCCCGCCGCCCGCGCTGCGCGCCGACGTGCTGGCCGCGGTCCGCACCACCCGGCAGGACCCGCCACCGGTGCCCGGGCCGGAGCCCGCGGCCGAGGCCGAGGCCGAGGCCGAGCAGGCGACCGTGACTCCCCTGCGTCAGCGGGTGCGGCGACGCTGGGTCGCCCTCGCCGCGGCCGCCGCCCTCGTCGTCGGCGGTGGCGCCACCTGGCAGGTGGTCGAGCGCACGAGCCAGAGCCTGACCGAGCAGGTCGTGGCTGCGGACGACGCCCACAGCTGGTCCGCGACGACGGCAGACGGTGGCACCGTCAGGATCACCCGCTCCGAGGACATGGACCGGGCCGTGCTGCGCGTCGAGGGCCTCTCCGCGCCCGGCGAGGGCCGGGCCTACCAGGCCTGGCTGCAGGACGCCTCGGGCGAGATGACCTCCGCCGGGATGGTGCCCGGCACCGACGGCGAGATGCTCCTCGAAGGGGATGTCTCGACAGCCGCGGGGGTGGGCCTGACCATGGAGCCGGCCGGTGGGTCGAGGCAGCCGACGAGCGACCCGGTGGCACTCGTCGAGCTCGGCTGACCCCGGGATCCGCCGGCGTCACCAGAGGCGCTGGGCGCGCACCCGCTCGGCGACGACGCAGTACTTGCGGATCCGACCGGAGGCGAGCCACTCGGCCCAGAGCCGGTGCCCCGCGATGATGTCGCGACGCGCGCCCGCACCGACCACCGCGTCGAGACGGGGTGCCCGGCGCTCGTAGGACGCGGCGAGCGCCAGCGCCACGCGCGCGTGGTCGAGGCTGCGGTCGGTGCGGGCGACCAGCCGCAGCCCGGCTGCCTCGAGGTCGGCCCGCAGCTGCGCGAAGGGCGTCGGCCACACGGTGTCCGACCCCGGCATCACCGCGCGCTCCGCAGGGCCCAGCGGGTCCCCTGCCTCGACGGTCAGGGCGCACCGGCCGCCCGGCTCGAGGGCGGCCGCGATACGGACCAGCAGAGCCGCCTTGTCCCGGAAGGCGAGCAGGGTCTCGAGCAGCAGCACGACCTCGAAGGTGCCCGGCGGCAGCGGCGGCACCCGGCCCACGACGAACCGGGCCCCCACCCCCAGCTCGCTCGCCCTCCCACGTGCCGTCGCGATCGCGTCCGCGTCGGCGTCGACCCCGAGGTAGTCGCACCCGAGCGCCCCGGTGACCCACAGACCGGGCCCGGCGAGGCCGCAGCACAGGTCGAGCACCCGAACGCCCGGGGCGACCCGCGCCCGGGAGGCGAGCCAACCCACCTCCGAGGCCGAGACGAAGCTCTGCTGGCCCACGAACTCCCCCGGGGCGAACCCCGCGCGTCGGGCCTCCCAGAGCACGCGCTCAGGAGTCGCCGGCGCGGTCATCGCGTGCTCTGCGACGTGAGGAAGCGGTCGCGGAAGTCGGCCATCGGCCACACCGGGGCACCACGATCCGGGACCAGGCCTGGGGTCCATCCCCACGCGGCGATGCGGTCGACCACCGCCCGGTCGCGGGCGACCACGCTCACCGGGACGTCGCGGTTGCCTCCGTGCCCGCTCACCACGGACGCCGGTTGGTGGTCCCCCAGCAGGACGACGACGAGGTCCTCGTCGTCGTGGGCCGCGAGCAGGTCCAGGACGCTCGTCAGCGAGTAGGCGATGGACTCCCGGTAGGCCGCCGGCACGTCCTCGCGATGGCGCAGGAGCTGCTCCGGGCCCTCCGCGCGGGCCGCGATGTCGGCGTAGACCGACCCGTCACCGAGGTCGGCCGGGTCGACGCGCGTGGGCAGCGGCGCCCACGGGCCGTGGCTCGAGGTGAGCTCGATCTGGGCCACGACGGGCGGACGGCGGGAAGGGGTGAGCTCACGTCGACCGAACTCGGTCAGGGCGAACTGGTCCGGCACCTTCGAGAAGCCGAAACGGGGACCCGCGTAGCCGAGGTCGTGGGTACCGTAGACGCGGTCGAAGCCGTAGAACCGCTGCCCCTGCGGCCACGGTCGGTCCACCGACGGCAGGAGGGCGACCGAGCGCCACCCACCTCGCCCGAGGACCGTCGACAGCGTGCTGCGCCCGGTGCCGAGCAGGGCCTCGTAGCGCAGCTGGTCCGTCACGGGCACGCCGGCCTGCAGGGTCGAGTGGGCCAGCCAGCTGCTCCCACCGAAGGTCGACGACGTGAGGTAGCCGCTCCTCGCCGTGAACCCGCGTGACTCCAACGAGTCCCCACCCGCGCGCAGCAGACCCCGCACGCCGCCGGACCCCGGTCCCTCGACGGCGACGCGACCGTAGCTCTCGACGAAGACGACGAGCACGTCCTTGCCGGCCAGACCGGCCAGGTCCGGTGGCGCCGAGGCGAAGGGGTCGTCGGTGACCTGCTGCTCGAACTGCGCCAGGTCGTGCCGCGCCTCGAGCGATGCCCGGGCCTTGTCGACGACATAGGGCCCGGAGCCGGTGACGGCCACGGGACCGGCGGACGACCGCAGGCCCGCTCCGGCGGCCACCACCCACACGGTCGCCGAGACGAGGACGAGCCGCTCCGCGACCCGGCGGTGGTGCCGGGCGGCGCGCACCAGCCGTGTCGTGGCCCGGGGCAGGCCGGCGACGGCAGCGAGGACGAGGACCGCCGCCAGGACCACAGCGCCTCGCGCCGCCCACGGACCCGCCGAGTCGTCGACGAAGGACAGCCCGGACGCCAGCAGCGGGCCGTCCGTCGTCACCTCGAAGGGACGTCCGAGCACGGTGACGGCGCCCAGGTCGAGGACCTTGAGGACGGTCACCACCCCGAGGGCGAGGCCCGCGCCCACCCCGAGCACCGCAGCCCATCGTGACGGGAGCAGGACCGCCAGGCCGGCGAGCGCCACGGCCTCGAGCGGCAGCCTCAGCAGGGCGAGCACGGACATGCGGTCCGGGTCGGTCGGCGCCACGAGCGCGAACCACAGCGCGGCCAGGGCCACCACGCCGAGGACGAAGGGGGCCACCCGCCGCCGGCCCGGGTGACGGGCACGCCACAGCGTCCGCACGTCGCGCCCGAAGGACTCGGTGAGGAGGGCGAGGGCACCGACCAGCGCGGCCTCCATCCACCCGTGCGGCAGCACGCCGGAGGCGGCCACCGCGAGGACAACGCCTACCGTGGCCGTGACGACCTTGCGCCAGTAGCGGTACCCCAGGGGTCCGCGCAGCCAGGGCAGGACCACCCCGGCCGCGGCGAAGGCGTAGCGCGCCAGGCCTGCCGCCAGGACCCACCACCCGTAGGTCGGCGCGACGAAGACGCTGAGCGCGAGGATGAGGAAAGCGTCGACCTCTCCGTCGAAGCGCGCACCGAAGGGCGAGACCGTCCCTGTCCGGCGCGCCAGCCTCCCGTCGACCGCGTCGAGGACGAGAGCCGGGGCGGCCAGGACGAGGACGGCCACGGGCTGGGGTTGCGCGACCAGGGACTCCGCCGCCAGCCCCGCGACCCCGCACGCGAGCAGCCCCCGGCCGTAGGTGATGAGATCGGCGGGGCCCGGCGACCGGGAGCCCGCGGCCGCGAGTCCCCGCAGCAGGTAGAGGGTCAACGCGCCACCGCACACGGACCCGACGGCCCAGCCCGGCGCGGTGAGCCCGGCGACCTCGCCCAGCAACGCGAGCAGGGTGGCGAGCCCGGCCGTCCCGACCGCGGCACAGGTCCCGGTGCGCGGAGCCCCTACGGCCCGTGCGGGGACGAGCACGCGCGGCGTGGTCACGGCCGAGGCGGTGCGATCGGCGCGAAGCGGTGCGCGCCCCGGGCGGCCTTCGTCGCGAGGTACCGGGCGTTGGCCGCGCTCCGGTGCACCGCGGTCGGCACCTGCTCGACGACCCGGATGCCGAGCCGCTCGAGCTGGGCGACCTTGTCCGGGTTGTTGCTCAGCAGGGCCACCCGCTCCAGCCCGAGCGCCCGGAGCATCTGCACCGCCACGGTGTAGTCGCGGGCGTCCGCCTCGAAGCCCAGCGCCTCGTTGGCCTCGTAGGTGTCCAGCCCCGCGTCCTGGAGTGCGTAGGCGTCGAGCTTCGCGGACAAGCCGATGCCTCGTCCCTCCTGCCGCAGGTAGAGCAGGTGGCCACCGACCTCGGCGATCCGCTCGACGGCCTCCCGCAGCTGGGGCCCGCAGTCGCACCGCTCGCTGCCGAGGACGTCACCGGTGAGGCACTCGCTGTGGATCCGCACGAGCGGGTCGCGCGGTGCGTCGACCGCGCCGAGGGCGACCGCGATGTGCTCGCGGCCGTCGATGAGCCCGGTGAAGCTGATGACGCGGCCCTCGACGCGGTAGCCGTCGGCGAAGGCCAGCGGAAGGGGGACCTCGGTCCTGATCGCGGCAGCGGCGAGTCGGTGCCTCATGGCCGGACCCCCAGGAGGCGCTCGGAGGCACTGACGGCAGCGTGCCCGTCCCCGTCGCAGCGCGCGGACAGGGCGTAGCGCATGAGCACGACGTCCCCGATCCGACGCACCTCGGCCAGGCGCGCGCGGTGGTCCCGGTTCCACGGGAGGGGCCCGTCCGCAACGACGCGGTGCGCGTGCGAGTCGCCGACGAAGATCGGGGCCAGGACGAGGTGGAGCTCGTCGGCGAGGTCCTCGGCGAGGAACTGGGTGTGCACCTGCTGGCCGCCCTCGACGAGGAGCCGCCGCACCCCCCTTCGCCCCAGGTCCGCGCTCACGGTGCGCAGGGTCGGCCGTGGGCCCGCGTCGACGACGTGCGCCCGGACGCCCAGCCGCGCCCGGGTCCGCGGGGCTGCCGCCGAGGAGCAGTAGACGAGCTTGTCGACCCCGTCGTCGGCGAAGAACCGCGCCGCCGGGTCCAGGGCTGCGCGCCGGGTCACCGTGACCTTGCAGGGCGACCCGGGGAGCCCGGCGAGGACCCGGGCGGCGCGCCGGTGCTCGGAGCGGACGAGCAGGCGTGGGTCGTCGGCCCTGATCGTCCCCGCGCCCACGAGGATCGCGTCGCACCCGGCCCGGACGTCGTCGACGCGGTCGAGGTCGGCGGCGTTGGACAGGACGAGCCGGGTGCCGGTGGCGTCGTCGAGGTAGCCGTCGAGGGAGACGGCGCAGCTGAGGATCGTGTAGGGCCGCTCAGCCACGGGTGCCCACCCCCGGTGCCGGGGCGAGGGCGTGCCCGCCGCGCACCACCCGCGGCCGGTGCAGCTGGACCACCGCACCGGGCAGCGTCGCGACGGTGACGACTGCGCCGAAGGCGACGGCCACGGCCAGGCCCTGCGCCGCCGTGGCTCCGGCCGCGGCGAAGGCCCACGCCGCGGCGCCCTCACGCGGGCCCCACCCGGCGATGCTGAGCGGGATGCCCGCGACGAGGAGCACCACGAGCGTCAGCGGGAGCAGCACCCCCAGGGGCAGGCTCACCCCCACGGCGCGGGCCACGAGGACGAAGATCGCGACGTGACCTGCGACCGCGACGACCGAGGCGAGCACGACGCGGGCGATGACCGACCAGCCGTGACGACGCTCGAGCCACAGCCCACCCACCACCAGCGCCAGGACACCCGCAGCGACCGGGACCGGCACGATGCCCGCGGCCGCGGCTGCCACGACGGCCAGGGGGACGAGCACGGCCTGACCCACCAGACGCTCGACGGCGACCGCACCCAGGCCGGCGCGCAGGTCGGCCGTGCTCCGACCGTGCCGCACCGCGCGCTCGACATCGCCCACGACGCCTCCCGGCAGCGTGAGGTTGACCAGCTGGGACCGGTAGCAGGCCGCGACGGCCGCAGGCAGCGGCAGACCGACGCCGAGACGCCCCGCGACGACCTGCCAGCGCCACGCGCTGCTGGTCGTCGTCACCGCCGTCAGCAGCACGGCGACGGCGACCACGAGGACGTCGACGGACAGCAGGCCCTCCACCACCGCTCCGGCGCCGACCCGGGCGAGGAGCACGCCGAGGATCGTGGCGCCGACGACGGGACGCACCCACCGCCGCCACGACCTCGTCGACGAGCCCGGTGTCTCCACAGCAGTGACACGCACGACGCCCCCTCCCGGTTCACCGAGTCGGCAGGACCAGCAGGTCGACGTGGTCGACCAGGACGCCCAGCCCGCCCCCGGCCAGCTGCGCCCGCCGGAGCCCGGCGTACCCGGCGACGGCGTCGAGCAGGTCCGGGCGCTGCTCGACCGCGGCTGCCAGCCACCCCGTGAGCCAGGCGCCCGCGAGCGCCGCCGCGTCGGCGCCGAGGCGCCACGGGCTGGTCGCCACCAGCACCCGCGCACCACGACCACGGGCCAGGTCGCGGACCGCTGCGGCCGCGTCGGGTCCGAGCAGGGCCCGCTCGCCCGCACGGCGGCGCTGGTGGTCGTTGAAGGCGGTCTCGAGGCGCGCATCGAGCCACTCCCCCGGCGTGAGCCGGACCCGGCCCGTGACGCTGAGGGTCAGGAGCACCGGGCACCGCGCCTGCACGCACCGCGCCACGACGCGCTCCACCTCCTCGAGCGTGAGCATGTCGAGCAGGGCAGAGGCCGTGATCAGCGTGGCGTCGGCGACGTCGTCCGCATCGAGGCGGGTGAGGTCCCCCGTACGCGTCTCGACGCTCACCGCAGCCCCGTCCAGCGCTGCGGTCGGCGGGTGGGCGGCGGCGACGTCGAGGAGGGTGGCGTCCCGGTCGTGCAGGACCCAGTGCTGCCGACCGGGCAGGCGCGGGGCGAGCCAGCGCCCCATGGACCCGGTGCCGCTCCCCAGGTCGTGCACGACGTGGCACGGGGTGTCGGCGAGGACCTGCCCGAGCGTCCACCGCAGGCGGAGGGACCGAGCCGCTGCATCAGCCGGCTCCCGCAGCCGCAGCCAGTCGGGGCTCACCGTGACCATCGACGCGCTCATGCGGCCGCCCCGGTCCGCACGGCCGACAGCACGGCGGACACACCGTCGGACGTCGTCGACCAGTCCGCGAGGGCCTCCCGCCGCGCGCGTGCCGCCGACCTCAGGTCGGCACGTCGCCCCGCGTCCGTGATCCATCGCCGCAGCGCACGGGCGAGGCCGGCGGGGTCGTCGGGTGGCACCAGGACCCCGGGCCGACCGAGCGGCGTGTCACCCAGCGCCTCGGGCAGGCCACCCACGTGCGACGCGACGACGGGGATGCCCCTCGCGAGGGCCTCGGTCACGACCAGGCCGTACGTCTCGATCCTCGACGGGACGACGACGAGGTCGCTGTCGGCGTACACCGCGTCCACCTCCGGTCCCGGGAGCGGTCCACGCAGGCGCACCCGCTCCCCGAGGCCACCCCCTTCGACCCTCCGCCCGAGACGTCGGGCCCACGACGGCTCGACATCGAGCGACCCGACGACCTGGCAGGACCAAGACAGGTCCGTGAGGTCCGCGAGCGCGTCGACGAGCCGGTCCTGCCCCTTCGTCGGGACCACGGCCCCGATGCACGCCAGGCGGCTCCCCGCTGGTCCGCCCGCCACGAGCGGGGCGGCGTCGACTCCCGGCGCCACCACGTCGACGCGGTCGGCCGCGAGGCCGTAGGCCTCGACGACCCAGTCGCGCGTCCACCGGCTCGGGACGATGACGCCCGCCGCCGCGCGCAGCACCGCGCCTTCGTCCGCCCGGGTCCGGCGGCGGAGTGCCGGGGCACCGTCGACGCCCCCGGCCGCGTCGTGGCCGCGGGGCAGGTGCAGCAGCACGACCACCCGCAACCGACGGGCCTCGGCGACGAGGACCTCGGGGACCGCCGAGGCCACGAGCCCGTCGACGAGGACGAGAGAGCCGCGCGACAGGCCCGCCAACCTGGCCCCCAGCGCCTGCCGCGCGGCAGCGTCCGGTCCGGGCCACCGCCCGGTGGCCTCGTGGCGGCTCACCGCCCAGCCGCGACGGGCCAGCCCCGCGCAGACCCGGAGGTCGTAGGTGTTGCCGCCGCTCGGCCGGGTCGGGTCGTCCACGCCCTCCGGGACGACGACGTGCACGGCGGTCACGGCGCACGCTCGTAGCTCGCCCACGCAATGTGCGACTCGTGGAGGGTGACGGCCAGGCCGGTCAGGTGGCCGACATCGGCACCCACCTCCCCGTCCGCGACCCGGTCCGCGAGCCGGTCCGCGACGACCTGCGCCAGCCGCTCGGTCGTGGTGTTGACGTCGACCAGCGTCGGGTCGTCGTCGAGGTTGCGGTGGGCCAGGTCGGCGAGGACGGCCGCCAGGGCCACCGTCGCCGCGCCGATGTCGACGACGAGCCCGTCGTCGTCGAGCTGCGCGGCGCGGAAGGTCGCGTCGACGACATAGGTCGCGCCGTGCAGCCGCTGCGCGGGGCCGAAGACCTCTCCCCGCAGGCTGTGGGCCACCATCACGTGGTCCCTCACCGTCACGCTGAACATCTCATCCCGCCTCCTCTGCCCGCCGGGTACGTGATCGTGTGGCACAGCGCCGGGAGGGCCCCCGAGGCGATCCGCGGCATGACCTCGGGCAGGTCGTCGAAGGGGGAGCTGCCCGTGATGATCGCGTCGAAGGCGGGGTCACGCAGCAGCTCCATCGCGAGCCGGAGCCGCTCGTGGGTCGTGCGCCCGGGACGGCGCCGCGGCGAGACGGTCCCCACCTGACTCGCCCGGATCGACAGCCGGCGCGCGTGGAAGGCGCCACCCAGCCGGAGGCCCACCTCGGTGTCGCCGTACCAGCTGACGTCCAGGACGCTCCCCTCGGCCGCGAGCAGGTCGAGCGAGAGCTGTAGGCCGGCGCCGGTGGCGCTGGCGTGGACGACGAGGTCACGGTCACGCGGCGCGTCGGCGGGAAGGGAGAAATCCGCACCGAGCGCTCGGGCCACCGGCTCCCTTCGCGGATCGAGGTCGACGACGGTCACCTCGGCGCCGGGGATGCCCACGAGCAGCCGGGCGATGCACAGGCCGACCATGCCGGCGCCGACGACGACCACCCGCTCCCCCACCAGCGGGGTGGCGTCCCACAGGGCGTTGACGGCCGTCTCGACGGTCCCGGCGAGGACGGCCCGGTCATCGGGCACCTCGTCGGGCACCGGGACGACCGCGCCGACGGGGACGACGTAGGCCGTCTGGTGGGGGTGCAGGCAGAAGACCCGACGACCCCGCAGGTCGTGCGGTCCCTCCTCGACGACGCCGACGCTCAGGTAGCCGTACTTCACCGGTCCGGGGAAGTCCCCTGCCTGGAAGGGGGCTCGCATCACCGCGTACTGGTCGGGGGGGACGCCACCGCGGTGGACGAGGGCCTCGGTGCCCCGGCTGACCCCGGAGCGCACGGTGCGCACCCGGACCTCACCGGGACCGGGGGCGCGCAGGACGACCGGCCGGATCTCCCCGGACCCGGGGGCACGCAGCCAGTAGGCCCGGTCCGGGCCGCTCACCGTGGCACCTCGCGACGTCCTCGCACGGTGGAGACACGGAGCGTGCCGGGCGATGGTTCATCCGCGCTCGTGCCCACCTGGGGCCTTGAACCGCAGGGCCGCCGCGGCCGTGATCAGGTCAGGGGTGATGGCGGTGTCACCCGGAGATGGAGGAGCACCATGCGCACCCGACTCATCACGGCAACGGCAGCCCTCGTCTCGGCGGCGGTGCACCTCGTCCTGTGGGCGTTCGAGGGCTACCGGGACCTCGACGTCATCGGTCCGGCCTTCCTGCTCAACGCGATGGCGGGCCTCGTCATCGCCGGCCTCCTCATCGGGTGGCGGCACTGGGTCCCGGCCCTCCTCGTGCTGGGCTTCGGGGCGAGCACTCTGGGCGCCTTCGTCACCTCCGCCTCGGTCGGGCTCTTCGGGGTGCACGAGCGGTGGACGGGCGGCTGGGTCCTCACCGCCGCGATCGCCGAGATCGTGTGCATCGTCGGCGGCCTGTCCCTGCTGCGCCACCACGCGCCGGCCCGTCGACCGCGCCTGCGCTCTCGCACCCTGCGGACCCACTGACGCGGGGCTCAGATCGTCAGCCGCAGGAGGGTGGTCCCGTCCTCCGAGCGCATCTCCACGGTTTCGATGTCCCCGCGCCCGGTGGCTGTGGCCGCCGACAGGTGCATCGTCCGCCCGGGCAGGCCCCGCCAGGTGGCCACCCTCTCGGTCGTCCCGCCCTGCGTCCGCACGACGAGGGCGTACTCGGGTTCGTAGGCGGGCGTGTGGCCGGCCTCCTGCTCGTAGGTGCACGTCACCTCGATCCGGGTGCCCCAGGCCACGCTCTCCAGCTGCAGGTCCGCCTCCACCGGCACGCGTCCGACGGCGGTCATCGGGAGCGAGGGCACCGGGCTCGTGGCGACCGGTGGCGCCGCCACCCCCGGGTCCGGGGCGGTGCCGTCGCCGAGCGCGGCCATGCCGAGCGCCGCGGCGGAGACCGTGAGCGCGGCGACGGAGGCGGCGAGGCCGGCCACGACGACGGTGCGCCGTCGCTGCTGGTGCCGCACGTCGGCGACGAGCCCCGGCAGGAGCGTGCGCGGGACGGGGGGCACGGGCAGCAGGTCGTCGGGGCCGACCTGCGCGAGCAGGCCCGGCACCCCCGCGAGCTCGCGCACCGACCGGCTGCAGTCGTCGCACCGGGTGAGGTGCTCCTCGAACTCGAGGCGCTCGGTCGGGGACAGCGCACCCAGCACGTAGGCGCCGTCCCAGCGGGCGAGCTCGCAGGTCATGCGCCGACCCCCTTCTCCTGCAGGGCGAGCCGCAGCGCGCGCAGGGCGTAGTGCGTCCGGGACTTGACCGTCCCCTCGGGGATCCCGAGGGACCGCCCCGCCTCCGCGACCGACGCCCCGCGGAAGTAGCACTCCTGCAGCACGGCGCGGTGGTCAGCAGACAGGGACATGAGCGCATCGGCCACCACCCACGACAGCAGCAGCTCGTCGGTGTGGTCCCGGGCGTCCCGGGCGTCCGGCACGTCGGCCACGCTGAGCTCGCTCTGCGACCGCTTGGTCCGCCACTCGTCGATGACGATGTTGCGGGCCACGGTGAACAGCCACGCCCGCACCGACCCGTGGCTCTCGTCGAGACGAGCACGGTTTCGCCAGGCCCGGATCATCGTCTCCTGCACGACGTCCTCGGCACGCGCGTGGTCACGCCCGGTGAGGCTGAGGCAGTAGCCCCAGAGTGCGGCAGCGTGCTCGTCGTGCAGCTGCTGCATGAGCGCCGTGCCGGTGTCCGTCATGAGACCTCCTGGGAGGCCGTACGCAGGGAGCCCGTCCGCGGTTCACGACCGCGGCCCACCCGCGCCCGGACCCCGGACCCTCCTCCCGCGGACGGGGCGTGTCAACGACGGCCGAGGTGGCCGGAGGGTGAACCTGCCGCACTCGCCGCGCCGCGGCGCTGCTAGCGTCGCAGGGACAGCATTTCCCTGTTTCCGCACGAAGGGGTCCACCAGTGAGCACCACTCCCGTCAAGGTCGCCGTCACCGGCGCCGCCGGCCAGATCGGCTACAGCCTGCTCTTCCGCATCGCCAGCGGATCGCTCTTCGGTCCCGAGACCCCGGTCGAGCTGCGCCTGCTCGAGATCACCCCGGCCCTGAAGGCCCTCGAGGGTGTCGTCATGGAGCTCGACGACTGCGCCTTCCCGACCCTCGCCGGTGTCGAGATCGGCGACGACGCCGACAAGGTCTTCGACGGCGTCAACCACGCCCTGCTCGTCGGCGCCCGCCCCCGCGGCCCCGGCATGGAGCGCGGTGACCTCCTGGAGGCCAACGGCGGCATCTTCGCCCCGCAGGGTGCGGCGCTGAACAAGGTCGCTGCCGACGACGTGCACGTCACGATCACGGGCAACCCGGCCAACACCAACGCGCTCATCGCGATGAACAACGCGCCCGACATCCCCAACGAGCGCTTCAGCGCGCTGACCCGTCTGGACCACAACCGGGCCATCAGCCAGCTGTCCGCCAAGCTCGGCGTGCCGGTCACCGAGATCAAGAAGATGACGATCTGGGGCAACCACTCGGCCACCCAGTACCCCGACCTCTTCCACGCCGAGGTCTCCGGCAAGAACGCCGCCGAGACCGTGGGCGACCAGGAGTGGCTTGAGTCGACCTTCATCCCGACCGTCGCCAAGCGCGGCGCGGCGATCATCGAGGCCCGCGGCGCCTCCTCCGCCGCCTCCGCGGCGTCGGCGACCGTCGACCACGCCCGTGACTGGGCGCTCGGCACCCCCGAGGGCGACTGGGTGTCCATGTCGGTCTGCTCCGACGGCTCGTACGGCGTCCCCGAGGGCCTCATCTCCTCCTTCCCCGTCACCGTCAAGGACGGCAGCTGGGAGATCGTCCAGGGCCTGGAGATCGACGACTTCTCGCGCGCGAAGATCGACGCCTCGGTCGCCGAGCTGGCCGAGGAGCGCGAGGCCGTGACCAAGCTCGGCCTCATCAAGGGCTGACACCGCGCACCACAACAAGGAGGGCCCCGCACCGACCGGTGCGGGGCCCCCTTCGTCGTGCTCGGGATCCGCGTCAGCGGGCGGTGAGGTCCAGCGAGAAGCCCGCGACGAGGACCGCGACCGCGAGGACGACGAGCGTCACGACGTCGACGAGCGGGCCGCGCACGGCGATGCCGCCGGCGCGCGAGCCCGGCAGGGTGACGCGCAGGACCGCGGCGAGCAGCAGCGAGCCCGCGCAGGCGAGCGTGGCCCGCAGCACGTGGTCGGTGAGGATGAAGAGCAGGGCGACGGCGAGGCCGCCGGCGATGAGCCACCAGGCGGCGAGCGGGCGCACGTCGAGCGCCGGTCGGGCCGGCGCCGTCGGCCGATGCTCCCGCTCGCCCGGGCCGGTCATCGCAGGGCCCGCTCCGCGGCCTCGACGACATTGGTGAGGAGCATGGCGCGGGTCATCGGGCCGACGCCGCCGGGGTTGGGGCTGACCCAGCCGGCGACCTCGGCGACGTCTGCGGCGACATCGCCGGCGACCTTGGACGTACCGTCCTCGGCGACCAGCCGGCTCACGCCGACGTCGAGCACGGCCGCACCCGGCTTGACCATGTCGGCGGTGATGATGCCCGGCACGCCGGCGGCGGCGACGACGACGTCGGCCTGGCGCACCTCGGCCGCGAGGTCGCGGGTCCCGGTGTGGCACAGGACCGTCGTCGCGTTCTCGCTGCGGCGGGTGAGGATCAGGCCGAGCGGGCGCCCCACCGTGATGCCGCGACCGACGATGACGACCCGGGCGCCGGCGATCGGCACGTCGTGCCGCCGCAGGAGCTCGATGCAACCCATAGGCGTGCACGGCAGCGGCGCCGGCTCGCCGAGGACGAGCCAGCCGAGGTTCGTCGGGTGCAGGCCGTCGACGTCCTTGGCCGGGTCGACGGCGGAGAGGATCGCGTTCTCGTCCAGGCCGGTCGGCTGCTGCACGAGGAACCCGGTGCAGGCCGGGTCCTCGTTGAGCTCGCGCACGACCGCCAGGACCTCCTCGAGCGTCGAGGTCGCCGGCAGGTCACGGCGGATGCTCGTGATGCCGATCTCGGCGCAGTCCCGGTGCTTCGCGCCCACGTACCAGCGGCTGCCCGGGTCCTCGCCCACGAGCACGGTGCCGAGCCCCGGGGTGACGCCCTGCTCCTTGAGGGCGGCCACCCGGCCGCGCAGCTCGTCCTTGATCGACGCGAGCGCCGCCTTGCCGTCGAGGATCTGTGCTGTCACGACCCCATCCTTTCGTTGATGTCCGGTGCTCAGTGGGCGAAGTGGCGGGTGCCGGTGAAGTACATCGTGATGCCCGCGGCCTGCGCCGCGGCGACGACCTCGTCGTCACGCACGGACCCACCCGGCGCGACGACGGCGCGCACGCCCGCGTCGAGCAGGACCTGGAGCCCGTCGGCGAAGGGGAAGAAGGCGTCCGAGGCCGCGACGGCCCCCTTCGCCCGCTCCTCGCCGGCCCGGCCGACCGCGAGGTGGCACGAGTCGACCCGGTTGACCTGGCCCATGCCGATGCCCACCGAGCCGCCGTCCTTCGCGAGGAGGATCGCGTTGGACTTGGTCGCGCGCACGGCGCGCCACGCGAAGGCGAGGTCCGCGAGCGTCTGCTCGTCGGCGGCATCACCGGTCACGAGCGCCCAGGCGCTCGGGTCGTCCCCGTGCCCCTGCGTCGGCTTGTCCTCCCCCTTCGCCTCGACGACGCCGTCGATCGCGTCGCGCTGCTGCACGAGCAGTCCACCGGAGATCGGTCGGGTCTCGACCCCCCCGGGCGTGGGGGTCGCGACCTTGAGCAGGCGGCGGTTCTTCTTCTCCTTGAGGATCGTCAGGGCGTCGGGCTCGAAGTCCGGCGCCAGGACGACCTCCGAGAAGGTGTCGTTGAGGGCGGTGGCCATCGCCGCGGTGATCGGGCGGTTGCTGGCGACGATGCCGCCGTAGGCGGAGACCGGGTCGCAGGCGTGCGCCCGCTCGTAGGCGGACTCGATGCTCTCCCCCACCGCGATGCCGCACGGGTTGGCGTGCTTGATGATCGCGACGGCCGGCTGGTCGCCGTGGTCGTGCGCGGCGCGCAGGGCCGCGTCACCGTCGATGTAGTTGTTGTACGACATCTCCTTGCCGTGCAGCTGCTCGGCGTGCGCGAGGCCGGCGGCGCCCTCGGTCACGTACAGCGCGGCGGCCTGGTGCGGGTTCTCGCCGTAGCGCAGGCCGGAGGACTTGGTGTACGTGCCACCGATCCACCCCGGGAAGGGGGTGTCGTCGCTCGGGCTGAGCACCGAGCCCATCCACGACGCCACGGCCACGTCGTACGTGGCGGTGTGCACGAAGGCCGCCGCCGCGAGGCGCTCGCGCTGGGCATGGGTGAAGCCGCCGCCGCGCACGGTCTCGAGGACGTCGGCGTAGCTGCTCGGGTCGGTGACGATCGCGACGGACGCGTGGTTCTTGGCCGCGGCGCGCACCATCGTCGGCCCACCGATGTCGATCTTCTCGATGCAGTCCTGGATGCCGGCGCCCGAGGCCACGGTGTCGGCGAAGGGGTAGAGGTTCACGACGACGAGGTCGAAGGGGGTGACCTCCAACTCCTCGAGCTGGCGGACGTGGTCGGGCAGCCGGGTGTCGGCGAGGATGCCCGCGTGCACGCGCGGGTGCAGGGTCTTGACCCGGCCGTCGAGGCACTCGGGGAACCCGGTGAGGTCCTCGACCTTCGTCACGGGCAGGCCCAGCCCGGCGATCGTGGCGGCGGAGCCGCCGGTCGACACGAGCTCGACGCCCGCGGCGGCGAGACCCCGGACGAGGTCCTCGAGGCCGGTCTTGTCGTAGACGGAGACGAGGGCACGGCGGACGGGACGGCGTTCTGACACGAGTACTCCTGGAAGGTCGCTTGCATCTGCAGATGGGCGCACCCAGGCGGGCGATGCACCTCGACTTCGTCACTCCCCGGTGGTGATCCACCTTCGCCAGTCGTGTGCCCCCAGTCTACGAGAGGTCGAGCGACTCAGCGCACCCCGCCGAGGAGGACCCGGCGACCCTCGACCCGCCAGCCACCGGTGGCCATCGCGGTGACGACGTCGACGAGCATCTCGCGCTCGACGACCTTGATCCGCTCGTGGAGCGACTCCTCGGTGTCGTCCGCGGCGATCGCGACGGTCCGCTGCTCGATGATCGGGCCGGTGTCGACGCCGGCGTCGACGAGGTGGGCGGTCGACCCGGTGACGGTGACGCCGTGGGCGAGCGCGTCCCGGACGCCGTGCGCGCCGGGGAACGCGGGCAGCAGCGCCGGGTGGGTGTTGAGGAAGGTGCTGCTCGCGAGAGCCCGCGGCCCGAGGATCTTCATGAAGCCGGCGGTGACGACGAGGTCGGGCTCGTGCCGGGCGATGTCCGCCGCGAGCGCCGCGTCCCAGGCCTCCCGGTCGGGGTGGTCCGCGACCCGCTCGACGAAGGTCCGGACGCCCGCCGCCGCGGCCCGCTCCAGGCCCACGCACTCCCGGTCGGCGCCGACCGCGACGACCTGCGCGGGCAGGTCGGGGGCGTCGAGCAGGGCCTGCAGCAGGGTCCCCGAGCCGGAGACGAGGACGACGAGACGAAGGGGGGCGCTCACCCGCCGCAGTCTAGGTCGAGCGCTCAGCGGCGCAGGACCCACCACTCGCGCGCCAGGACGATGAAGGCCCCGATGCCGAGCTCGAGCACGAGCACCCCGCCGAGCGCCGGCGCCCGGGCGCCGAGGTCGGCCAGGCGCAGGGCACCGAGCGAGCCGCCGGCGAGGGCGTCGAGCAGGACGACGAGGAGTGCGGCCACACCGACCGCGACCGACAAGACGGCGAGCTTGGTCTGGGTCGGGGCCAGCCGCGGCACCCACTGCAGCGCCTCACGGCCGAGCCAGGCGCCGGCGAGGACCGGCAGGAGGACGAGCAGGTGGGTCACCCAGGGCAGGTCGCCCGGCTGGGGCTGCGCGGCGAGGACGGGCACCATCGGCAGCAGGCCGGACTCCGCCCCCGACCACGTCGTCATCGCACCGCCCGCGGTCGAGAAGCCCGGACCGGCGGCGAAGGACAGCGCCCAGATCCCGAGGTTGGGCAGGAGCATCAGCTGCAGGAGCACCAGGAGCGTCCCGCCGAAGACCCCCGCGTCGAGGCCAGCGTGCAGGTGCGCCACCCGGCCGAGGTGCACGGCCGTCGCGACGAGGACCAGTGCGGAGCCGAGGAGGACGAGGAGGGCGGCCCCCTTCGCCCCCGGCACGACGCCGCGACGCAGCGAGGTCGGCGCCCGCTCCCACACCCGCGCGGCCTCCTCGGGCAGCCCGTGCGCGAGGACCAGGCCGAGCGCGGGGAGGACGACGAGCGGGAGGAGCACGCTGGGGACCACAGGTCCGGCCGGCGACAGCAGACCGAGGAGGGAGACGAGCAGGCCGACACCGGCGTAACCGCCGAGCCAGGCGCCCTGGAGCGCGCGCGACGGCTCCTGCGGCAGGCCGCGCCGGGCACCGGCCCGGGCCAGGAGGAGCAGCAGGAGGGTCCCGACGAGGGGCGTCATGGCGAGCGTGCCGTCGCCGAGGTGCAGCCGCGCCCCACCGAGGACCAGCCACAGGAGGCTGCCCGATCCGAGGGCGTCGCCGACGCCGGCGGAGGCACGGGGCACCGCCAGGGCGCCGAGCAGGACGAGGACGACGGGCACGAGCCACCCGGCGAGCGCCGTCAGCGCACCGGCGGCCGCGGCCGCCACCTCGGGCCGCCTGCGAGTAGCGTCTTCTCCCGTCGTGGCCGACCGGATGAGTTCCATCACCGTCACGGCCCCATCGTCACCGACGGGGGACGGCTGGTGGTGGAGGCCAGCCGGGGAGGACCAAAAGAAGTGGAAAGGACCACGCACCCGCGGGGCAACCGCATCGCCGGCACACGCGTCTGGAGAGGTGATGGAGGGAGGTCGGGCATCAGCCGAGGACGAGTTCGACGAGTTCTACCGGGCGACCGCACCGCGCGTGGTGCACCTGGTGTACGCCGCGACGGGCGACCTGGAGCTCGCGCGCGACTCCACCCAGGAGGCCTTCGCCCGCGCATGGCAGCGCTGGGACCAGGTGCGGACCGCGGACGAGCCGGGCGCGTGGGTCCGGACGGTGGCTCGCCGGATCGCCATCTCGACATGGCGCAAGGACTCCAACCGCACCAGGGCGATGGAGCGGCGCGGCGAGGACGCCCGACCGGCCGCGCCGACGGTGGACCGGGTCGCGGTCATCGCCGCCCTGCGCACCCTCGGCCCCGACGTGCGCGAGACCCTGGCCCTGTACTACCTCGCCGACCTGTCGGTCGACGAGATCTCCCGGCAGACGGGCACCCCGTCGGGGACCATCAAGGCACGGCTGCACCGCGGCCGTGCCCAGCTGGCCACGGTCCTCGCCGACACGGAGGTCCACGATGACTGACCGCCACGACACCCCGCGCGGCCCCGACGACGACGAGCTCGTGCGTGCCGCCCTCATGGAGCTCATGGACGACGTGGGCGCGCACCCGCTGCCCGAGCCGTCGGCCGTGCGGGCCCGCGCCGACCTCACGCAGGAGCCCCGTCCGCCGGCCACCCCCTCCTCGGCCGCGACGGGCGCAGCCGCGGACCACCCGGGCATAACAACGCCGACCCGGGAGCAGGGGGGATCGACCGGGTCGGCGCTGTGGGAGACAGGCTAAGCCCGTCAGGTCGTCCGCGTCACCAGTCGGCCTGACCGGGGGCCGTGTCGTGCATCACGCCCGCAGGCCGGCGAGCAGGGCGGCCGTGGCGACGGCGGCCTCTGCGGCCTCGCGGCCCTTGTCCTCCCGGGATCCCGGCAGGCCGGCCCGGTCGAGTGCCTGGGCGTCGTCGTCGCAGGTGAGCAGGCCGAAGCCGATGGGCGTACCCGAGTCGAGCGCCACCCGGGAGAGCCCGTCCGTCGCCGCTGCGCAGACGTAGTCGAAGTGCGGTGTGCCGCCACGGATCACGACGCCGAGGGCGACGACCGCGTCGTGCGTGCCGGCCAGCTCGGCCGCGACGAGCGGCAGCTCGAAGCTGCCCGGGACGCGCACGAGCATCGGCTCGATGCCCGCCTCCGCGAGCGCTGCCCGCGCGCCACCGACGAGACCGTCCATGACCTGCGTGTGCCAGCTCGAGGCGACGACCGCCACGCGCAGGTCGCCGGCCGCGGCGATGTCGATCCTCGGTGCTCCGTGCCCGCTCATCGGGTGCTCCCTTCGTCCGTGTCCGGCAGCCACGGGAGGTCGTGGCCCATCCGGTCGCGCTTGGTGCGCAGGTAGTGCAGGTTGTCACTCGTGACGCCCGCCGGCAGCGGGTCGCGACCGGCGACGGTGATGCCGAGCGCCTGGAGGGCGTCGACCTTGGCCGGGTTGTTGCTCAGCAGCCGCACCGTCGTGACGCCGAGCCGGCGCAGCACCTGGGCGGCGTGGGTGTAGTCCCGTGCGTCGACCGGCAGCCCCAGGTCCGCGTTGGCGTCGACGGTGTCGGCACCGCGGTCCTGGGCGGCGTACGCCCGCAGCTTGTCGACGAGGCCGATGCCCCTGCCCTCGTGCCCGCGCACGTAGACGATGACGCCGGATCCGGCCGAGACGACGGCCGCCATGGCCGCCTGGAGCTGCGGTCCGCAGTCGCAGCGCAACGAGCCGAAGACGTCCCCGGTGAGGCACTCGCTGTGCACCCGCACGAGCGGCGTGCCCCGGCCGATGTCGCCGTGGACGAGCGCCATGTGCTCGGAGCCGTC
Source organism: Janibacter terrae NBRC 107853 (assembly GCF_001591405.1). Lineage (GTDB taxonomy): Bacteria > Actinomycetota > Actinomycetes > Actinomycetales > Dermatophilaceae > Janibacter > Janibacter terrae. The sequence goes on along the minus strand of NZ_BCUV01000002.1, from coordinate 277,559 downwards.
GACGGCGCTGCGGTAGCCGTGCGCGACGAACTCCCCGTGGGAGGTCGGCAGCCGGGTCGAGACGACGTGCTCGATGAGCGCCTCGGAGCGGCGGCGCAGGTCGACGAGGTCGGCGATGCTCACGAGCGGCCAGCCGCGCTCGTCGGCGAGGCGGCGCAGCCCGGGCAGCCGCGACATCGAGCCGTCCTCCTCGACGACCTCGCAGATGACGCCCGCGGGCGCCCGCCCGGCGAGCCGGCAGAGGTCGACCGCGGCCTCGGTGTGGCCGCGGCGCACGAGCACGCCCCCGTCCCGGGCGCGCAGCGGGAAGACGTGCCCGGGCCGCGCGAGGTCCCCGCGACCGGTGCTCGGGTCCGCGAGCAGCCGCGCCGTGCGGGCGCGGTCGGCGGCGCTGATGCCGGTGGTGACGCCGGTCCTCGCGTCGACGGAGACCGAGTAGGCCGTCCCCTTGGAGTCCTCGTTGATCGCGGTCATCGGCGGCAGCGCGAGCCGGTCGAGCTCGGCACCGGTCATCGCGACGCAGATCACCCCGCTGCCCAGGCGCACCGTGAGGCCCATGAGCTCGTCCGTCGCGGCGTCCGCCGCGAAGATGATGTCGCCCTCGTTCTCCCGGTCCGCGTCGTCGACGACGAGCACCGGGCGACCGGCCGCGATCGCCTCGATCGCGGTCTCGATCGGGTCGAGCAGGTCGTCGTCGTGGGTCATCGCGGGTCCTTCGGGTCGAGTGCGAGCATGCGCTGCACGTACTTGCCGAGGATGTCCACCTCGACGTTGACGCGGTCGCCGACTCCCTTGCGGCCCAAGGTCGTCAGCTCCATCGTCGTGGGGATGAGGGCCACCTCGACGTGGTCGTCCCCGGCGGCGGTCAGGGTGAGGCTCACGCCGTCGAGGCAGATCGAGCCCTTCTCGACGACGAAGGGGGCCAGCGCCGGGTCAATCGCCAGGCGCACCTCCTCCCACCTGTCGCCCGGGCGGCGCTGGGTGATCGTCGCGGTCCCGTCGACGTGCCCCTGCACGAGGTGGCCGTCGAGGCGGGCGCCGAGCACCATGGCCCGCTCGAGGTTGACCGCGTCGCCGACGGCGAGGTCGCCGAGCACGGTGCGGCGCAGGCTCTCGGCCATGACGTCGAAGGTGACCTCACCCCCCTTCGCCTCCGTGTCGGTGACGGTGAGGCAGGCGCCGTTGACGGCGATGGAGGCCCCGTGCGGTGCGTCGGTCGTCGTGACCTGCCCTCGCACGGTGATGCGGCTGGAGTCGGCCCCCTCCTCGACGGCGACGACCTCCCCCAGCTCCTCGATGATCCCGGTGAACATCAGTGGTCCCTTCTGACGGTGGCGGTGAGGGCGACGTCGTCGCCCAGCCGCTGCACGTCGGTCGTGTCGAGGCGCAGCGCGCCGGTCATGGTCGTGATGCCCGCGTCGGCGAGGACCGAGGTCCCGGCGCCGAGCAGGGCGGGGGCGATGTGGGCGACGACCTCGTCGACGAGGTCGTGCGCGATGCAGGTTGCGGCGAGGCGCGCGCCGCCCTCGAGGAGCAGTGAGCGCACCCCGCGCTCGTGCAGGGTCGTGAGGACGGCCACGACGTCGAGGCCGCGCGGGCCGCGCGGCACGGCGAGGACGTCGACGCCGGCGGCGAGCAGCCGGGAGGCGTCGGCGTCGTCCGCGACGACGACGAGGGTCGGTGCGACGTCGTCGAGCACGCGGGCGTCGAGCGGGATCCTCGCGCCGGAGTCGAGGACGACGCGCAGTGGCTGGTGGGCGCCGGGCAGGTCCCGGACGGCGAGGTGGGGGTCGTCGGCCCGCAGCGTCCCGCCCCCGACGAGGACCGCGTCGCGCTCCGCGCGCAGCCGGTGCACGGCGGCCCGCGCCTGCGGCCCGGTGATCCACCGGCTCGTCCCGTCGGCGGCGGCGGTGCGGCCGTCGAGGGTGCTCGCGAGCTTCCACGTGACGTGCGGTCGACCGGCGACCGTCGCGCGCAGCCAGGCCCGGTTGACGTGCGCGGCGGCCTCCCGACCGACTCCCTCCACGACGTCGACACCGTTGTCCCGCAACAGGTCCGCTCCCCCGCCGGCGGTGCGCGTGGGGTCGGGCACGGCGATGACGACGCTCGCGATGCCCGCCTCGAGCAGCGCGCTCGTGCACGGTCCGGTGCGGCCCGTGTGCCGGCACGGCTCGAGGGTGACGACGGCGGTGCCGCCGCGGGCGGCGTCGCCGGCGGCCCGCAGGGCGACGACCTCGGCGTGCGGTCCCCCGGCCCGCTCGTGGTGGCCCTCGCCCACGATGCGCCCGCTGGCGTCGAGCACGACGCAGCCGACGACCGGGTTGGGGCTGGTGCGACCGAGGCCGCGCGCGGCCAGCCCGACGGCTCGCGCCATCGCGGTCTCGATGATCAAGCGGTGCTGCATGTGCCTCTCCGTGGTCCGACGCGGACCACGGGGGCGAAGGGAGACACGCCCGTCGGGCGTGGCGGCGTGCGCCGGGCCACCGGCACCCCGGTGGGACCGCGCCGGGTGTGGAGGACCCACGCACGGCACGGCAGGCGACGCCGCGTGCTGCCTCCCATCCGGACTTTCACCGTCGGTCCCGGAATTTCACCGGCTCGGCCCGACCTCGGTGAGGAGGACGGGTTCGCGGACTGTCACCGCCGGCTCGGAATTGCACCGACCCCGGAGCACGCGTACGACAACTCGTACGCCGTGAAGGATACTCGCGCCCCGCCGCAGGGTCACCCGCGGTCCACGTGGTGGCGCCCACGTGGACCGCGGGGTGTCTCAGTGCGTGGCGACGTACCTGAGCCTTCGCCCGATTGCGTCAGGTCTTCGTCCGCCCACGTCCTCACGACGAAGGGCGCCGCACACGTGGTCGTGTGCGGCGCCCTTCGTCAGGCCGGGACGTCCTCAGCTGGACAGGCCCTTCATGATCTCGCGCATGAGGTCCGCCGTCTCGGACGGCGTCTTGCCGACCTTGACACCGGCGGCCTCGAGGGCCTCCTTCTTGGCGGCCGCCGTACCGGAGGAGCCGGAGACGATGGCGCCGGCGTGGCCCATGGTCTTGCCCTCCGGGGCGGTGAAGCCGGCGACGTAGCCGACGACCGGCTTGGTCACGTGGTCCTTGATGTACGCCGCGGCGCGCTCCTCGGCGTCGCCACCGATCTCGCCGATCATGACGATCGCGTCGGTCTCGGGGTCGTTCTCGAACGCCTCGAGGCAGTCGATGTGCGTCGTCCCGATGATCGGGTCGCCACCGATGCCGACGCCCGTGGAGAAGCCGAACTCACGCAGCTCGTACATCATCTGGTAGGTCAGCGTGCCCGACTTCGACACGAGACCGATGCGCCCGGCGCCGGCGATGTCCGCCGGGATGATGCCGGCGTTGGCCTTGCCGGGGCTGATCAGGCCCGGGCAGTTGGGGCCGATGAGACGCGTGGCCTTGCCCTTGGAGTAGTTGTAGAACTCCGCCGAGTCCTTGACCGCGATGCCCTCGGTGATGATCACGGCGAGGCCGATCTCGGCGTCGATCGCCTCGACGACGGCGGACTTGGCGAAGGCCGGCGGCACGAAGATGACCGACACGTCGGCGCCGGTCTCCTTGATGGCGTCGGCGACGGAGCCGAAGACGGGGACGGACTGGCCACCCGGGAAGTCGACGCTCTGGCCGGCCTTCTTGGGGTTGACGCCGCCCACGACGTTGGTGCCGGAGGCGAGCATGCGCGTGGTGTGCTTCATGCCCTCGGAGCCGGTCATGCCCTGGACGATGACCTTGGAGTCAGCGGTGAGGAAGATTGCCATGTCTGTGTCTGCGTCCTTTACTTCGCGGCCAGCTCGGCGGCCTTGCGGGCGGCGCCGTCCATGGTGTCCTCGATGGACACGAGGGGGTGGTTGAACTCGGCGAGGATGCGGCGACCCTCTTCGACGTTGTTGCCGTCGAGGCGGACGACGAGCGGCTTGGTCGCCCCGTCGCCCAGCGTCTTGAGCGCGCCCACGATGCCGTCGGCGACCGCGTCGCACGCGGTGATGCCGCCGAAGACGTTGACGAAGACGGACTTGACCTGCTCGTCGTGGAGGATGACGTCCAGACCGTTGGCCATGACCTCGGCCGAGGCGCCGCCACCGATGTCGAGGAAGTTGGCCGGCTTGGCCCTGCCCGCGGTGTAGTCCTCACCCGCGTAGGCGACGACGTCGAGGGTGCTCATGACGAGCCCGGCGCCGTTGCCGATGATGCCGACGTTGCCGTCGAGCTTGACGTAGTTGAGGCCCTTGGCCTTCGCCTTGGCCTCGAGCGGGTCCGCGGCCTCCTTGTCCTCGAGCGCGGCGTGCTCGGGCTGGCGGAAGTCCGCGTTGCCGTCGAGCGTCACCTTGCCGTCGAGGGCCACGATGTCGCCCTGCTGCGTCTTGACGAGCGGGTTGACCTCGACGAGGGTCGCGTCCTCCTCGCGGTAGACGACCCAGAGCTTCTTCAGGACGTCAGCGATCTTGGCCTGGTCCGCGGCGTCGAAGCCGGCGGCCTGGACGATCTCCGTGGCCTTGGCGTCGTCGATGCCGACGTTGGGGTCGACCTCGATGCGCGCGAGGGCCTCGGGGCGCTCGACGGCGAGCTGCTCGATCTCCATGCCGCCCTCCTTGGAGCACATGGCGAGGTAGGAGCGGTTGGCCCGGTCGAGCAGGATCGAGAAGTAGTACTCCTCGGCGATCTGGGCGCCCTGGGCGATCATGACCTTGTGGACCGTGTGGCCCTTGATGTCCATGCCGAGGATGTTCTCGGCCGCCTCGGTTGCTTCGTCAAGGGTCTTGGCGACCTTGACGCCACCGGCCTTGCCACGTCCACCGGTCTTGACCTGGGCCTTGACGACGGTGACGCCGCCGCTCTTGGCCCCGATGGTCTCGGCGGCCGCGCGGGCCTCCTGCGGGGTGGTGGCGACGGCGCCGGCAAGAACCGGGACGCCGTGCTTCTCGAACACGTCGCGTGCTTGGTACTCGAAGAGATCCACGAGGGTGATTCCGTCCTCTGCTGTGGTAACGGGGGTGCGGGTCGAGACTAGCCCCCGGACGGGGGCCGAGCATCCTCCGGTCCGCGACGCGGCCGCGAGGCCCGCGAGCAGCCGACCGGTCACGGAGTCGTCACGACGCCTCGCACCGCACTCCCACCGGGGTTACCCTCGAGTCACCATGGCCCCGCACCAGCCCCACGTGAGGCAGACCCACCCCACCAGCGACCCGGCGACGACGCCGGCCGCGCTGCGGTCCGGCGTGTACCAGCAGGTGCGCCAGATGGTCTCCGCGCAGGCGATGGTCTTCGCCGCGGTCGAGCTCGTCTGGGCCGCGACCCACGTCTCGCTCTACCCCTTCGGCACCCGGGCGCCGCGCCGCGGCGGCGACCGGCACGGCTACCGCATCGAGCATCTCAGCCCCGTGCAGCGCGGCATGCTCGTCAACGGCGTGACCGAGGTCGGGACCCCGATCCTGTTGCTGCACGGCTACGCCGACAACCACTCGATCTTCACCCTGCTGCGCCGCGGCCTCCTGCGGCGAGGCTTCAGCCGGGTCTTCGCGATGAACTACTCCGTGCGCACCCGGGACGTGCGCACCGCCGCCGTGCAGCTGGCCGAGGAGATCGAGGCGATCGCCGCGGAGACCGGCTACGAGCGCATCCACATCGTGGCGCACAGCCTCGGTGGCGTCGTCGCCCGCTACTACGTCACCCGACTCGGGGGCGACGAGCGCATCCACACCCTCGTCACGCTGGGCGCACCGCACACCGGGACGCTCCTCGCGCACCTCGTGCCGGCCTCGCTCACCCGGCAGCTGCGCCCGGGCAGCGCGCTCATGCAGGAGCTGAACGCCCCCGCGCCCGGCTGCCTCACGCGGATCATCGCCTTCTGGTCCGACACCGACGAGGCGATCGTCCCCGCGGTCAACGCCTCGCTCGTCCAGGAGGGTGTCGAGGTCAGCAACATTCGCCTGCACGGCGTCGGCCACCTCTCGCTGCCGATCCTGCCGTCGGTGGTCCACCGCATCGCGACGAGCCTGACGATGCTCGACCACGACGGCAACCAGACGGCTTCGGTCACCGACATCTCCCAGCGCCCGGCCTGAGCCGGAGCCACCCCGTGACCGGGGTCACGTGACGCCCACCACCCGGTTTTGCATAACGAAAAGGTCACGCTAGGGTTTCGCAAGATTTGTCCGAGACCCCCTGCGAGGACGTCCCCCTTCATGAGTGACTACACCGGACGGCACCGGCCGCCCACCCGAGCCGAGCGCCGCGCGATCGAGCGCCGTTCGCGCCTGCCCAAGAGTTTCAGCCCTGCCTACGCGCTGCCCACCGCCGCCGCCGCGACCCTGGTCCTGTCGGCCGCGGGTGCGACCGCCGCCCAGTCCTCCACGTTCGCGGGCGGGACCGTCCAGGCACAGGGTGCGCTCGCCGCACCTGCGCCCTCGGCCGCCGCCGCCTTCCTCGAGGACCCGAAGGTCAACGAGGCCGCCCGGGCGGAGGTCGCCGGCTCGACCGCCGAGGCCGACGACCTCGCGCAGCGCCGCCAGGCCGTCTCCACCGAGGTCGCCCGCGACCAGGGCCGCCTCCAGGAGCGTCAGCGCATCGCCCGCGACAAGGCCCGCAAGGAGCTCGCTGCCAAGCGCGCCAGCGCCGAGAAGAAGAAGGAGAAGAAGGAGAAGGAGCAGGCCCAGGAGACCGGTTCCGCCCCGGGCGGGACCGCGACCAAGGGGCCGGAGGCCACCAACGCCTCGGTCGGCTCCCAGGGCTGGGTCAAGCCCCTGGACAACGCGGTCTTCACCTCCCCCTTCGGCATGCGCTGGGGCCGCCTCCACGCCGGCCAGGACTACGCGGCCTCCATCGGCACGCCCCTGAAGGCGATGAGCAGCGGCACCGTCATCGCCGCCGGCCCGATGAGCGGCTACGGCGTCTACATCGACGTCAAGTACTGGGACGGCTCGGTCTCCCGGTACGGCCACCTGAGCTCCGTGTCCGCCTCGGTCGGGCAGCAGGTCGCCCCCGGCGACGTCGTCGCCCTCTCGGGCAACACCGGTCGCTCCACCGGACCGCACCTCCACATGGAGATCCGCCCCGGTGGCGGCGGCACGATCGACCCGGCCGGCTGGCTCGCCGAGCGCGGCATCAGCTGACCCACCCGCGCGAAGGGGGCCGACGACCACTGGTCGTCGGCCCCCTTCGTCGTGCCCGGGACCTGCATTCCCCTAGGGGAATGCGGGTGAGCGGTCGGTCAGAGCTTCTCGAGCGGCGCGTAGCGCAGCAGCAGGCGCTTGACGCCGTCCTCACCGCCGAAGTCGACGTGGGCCATCGCCTTGTCCCCCTCGCCCTCGACGCGGATGACCGTGCCGAGGCCGAAGCTGTCGTGGGTCACCTTGTCGCCGTCGGCGAGCGCGATGGGGGGTCGGTTGCCCGGCGAGCGCACCCCGGGTCGGGCCGCCAGGCGCGCGACCGCCGGCTCGCGGCGTGAGCGCGACGGACCGACCGGTGGGCCGGTGCGCTCCCAGCGCACGAGGTCCGCGGGGATCTCGTCGAGGAAGCGCGAGGCCGGGTTGTACTGGGGCGCGCCGTAGGCGCTGCGCACCGCCGCCCGGGAGAGGTGCAGCCGCTCGCGGGCGCGGGTGATGCCGACGTACGCGAGGCGCCGCTCCTCCTCCAGCTCCTTGGGGTCGCTCAGGCTGCGGCTGTGAGGGAAGGTGCCGTCCTCCATGCCGGTGAGGAAGACGACGGGGAACTCCAGGCCCTTGGCGGTGTGCAGCGTCATCAGGGTGACGACTCCTTGGTCGACACGGCCCTCCCCTGCCGTTGGTTCCTCAGGGATCTCGTCCGCGTCGGCGACGAGGCTCACCTGCTCGAGGAAGTCGTCGAGGCTGATCACCTCGCCGGTCGCCTCGCGGGTGGCGTCGAACTCGCGGGCCACGCCGACGAGCTCCGCGAGGTTCTCCAGCCGGGTCTCGTCCTGGGGGTCGCGGCTGGCCTGCAGCTCGGTGACGTAACCGGTGCGGTCGAGGACGGCCTCCAGCATGTCCCCGATGCCGGCCCCGGACTCGTGCAGCTCTCCCAGGCCCTCCAGGAGCGCGGTGAACCCCTTGACCGAGGTCACCGAGCGCGTGGCGATGCCGGGCGCGTCCTCGACCCGCCCGAGCGCCGCGACGAAGGGGATGCGCTCGCGCTCCGCCAGCTGCGCCACGGCCGCCTGGGCCCGGTCGCCGATGCCCCGCTTGGGCACGTTGATGATCCGGCGCAGGTTGACCGTGTCGGCAGGGTTGGCGACGACGCGCAGGTAGGCCAGGGCGTCCTTGACCTCGCGACGCTCGTAGAAGCGGGTGCCGCCGACGACCTTGTACGGCAGCCCGACCCGCACGAGGACCTCCTCGATGGCGCGCGACTGGGCGTTGGTCCGGTAGAAGATCGCGACATCGCCGGGGCGGACCCCGTGCTGGTCGTGCAGCTCGTCGACCGTCTTGGCGATGAACGCGGCCTCGTCGTGCTCGTTGTCCCCGACGTAGCCGATGATCGGCTCGCCGGCGCCGGCCTGGGTCCACAGGTTCTTCTTGCGGCGCGACTCGTTGCGCTCGATGACGGCATTGGCCGCGGTGAGGATCGTCTGGGTGGAGCGGTAGTTCTGCTCGAGGAGGATTGAGCGGGCGTCGGGGTAGTCCTCCTCGAACTCGACGATGTTGCGGATCGAGGCGCCGCGGAAGGCGTAGATCGACTGGTCGGCGTCGCCGACGACGACGAGCTCGCTCGGCTCGACGGCGTGCTCGCCGCGGGCCTGCCCGTCGGCACCACCGACCAGCTCGCGCACGAGCTGGTACTGCGCGTGGTTGGTGTCCTGGTACTCGTCGACGAGCACGTGGCGGAAGCGGCGGCGGTAGTGCTCGGCGACGTCCGGGAAGGCCTGCAGGATGTGCACCGTCATCATGATGATGTCGTCGAAGTCCAGCGCGTTGGCCTGACGCAGGCGGCGCTGGTACTCGGTGTAGACCGCGGAGAGCGTCTGCTCCTGGTGCGTGCCGCCGGGTCGCTGCGCGTCCTCGTCGGCGGCGACCGTGCGGGCGAAGTCCTCCGCGTCGACCAGCTCGTTCTTGAGGTTGCTGATGCGGTGGGAGAAGGATCGCGGCGGGAAGCGCTTGGGGTCGAGGTCGAGGTCGCGCATGACGAGCGCGATGAGTCGCTGGCTGTCGGCCGCGTCGTAGATCGAGAAGTTGCTCTTCATCCCGACCTTGGTCGCCTCGCGACGCAGGATGCGCACGCACGCCGAGTGGAAGGTCATGACCCACATCGCCTTGGCCCGCGGGCCCACGAGGTCCTCGACGCGCTCGCGCATCTCGGCGGCGGCCTTGTTGGTGAAGGTGATCGCCAGGATCTGCCCCGGCTGCGCGCCGCGCGCCGCGAGCAGGTGCGCGATGCGGTGGGTGAGCACCCGGGTCTTGCCCGAGCCGGCACCGGCGATGATGAGGAGGGGACCGCCGTCGTGGAGCACGGCCTCGCGCTGGGCGGGGTTGAGGCCGGCGACGAGCTCCTCGGGGTCCGGCTGCGCCGGGCGCCCGTGGCGACTGTGCGCCGCGCGGGTGGGACCCTCGTCGGACATGGCCCACGTGGGGACACCGGTGTCGGTCACGTCCTTGGTCCAGTCACCGGGCAGGGCATCGGGGAGGTCGTCGAAGAGGCTGCTCATGTCGGCGTCCAGCCTACGTGGCGCAGGTGACAGCCCTAGGGTGCCTCCCATGGCCCAGATCGTGCGACCCGATGCCCGCTACCAGCGCTCCTACCTCGAGGCGCACGACGAGTTCGGCGGCGCGCACCGCGACGGTGACGGCGAGTGGCAGCAGGCGGGGGACGAGGCGACGGGCTTCGCCGGCCACGTCTTCACCCGCGAGGGCCTGGAGGACCCCGACGAGTTCCGCCGCCTCGTGCAGGTGCGGCGTGCGGCCGAGCTGCCGGAGACGCCCCGGCCCACCGGCCACGTACCCTGCACCTTCCTGTGGGTCGTCGACGGTGACGACTACCTGGGGTCCATCGCCCTCCGGCACGAGCTGACCGACGTCCTCCGCGAGCAGGGCGGGCACATCGGGTACTCGATCCGCCCCTCGGCGCGGCGGCAGGGGCACGCGGGCACCGCCCTTCGGCAGGTCCTGGAGCTCGCGGCCGAGATGGGGCTCGAACGGGTCCTCATCACGTGCGACGAGGACAACCTCCCCTCCCGCGCGACGATCGAGGGCGCCGGCGGGGCCTACGAGGACTCCCGCGCCGGAAAGCGGCGCTACTGGGTGCCGACGGTCGCGACCGACCGGCCCGCGGGCGCCGTCATCGGCTGAGGCGGCCCTAGGCTCGGGGGCATGGCCAAGGAGCACGGTGAGGACGTCCACCTCGACGTCGGCGGTCGGGATGTGCGCATCTCCTCCCCCGACCGCGTGTACTTCCCCGAGCGCGGTGAGACCAAGCTCGAGCTCGCGCAGTACTACCTCGCCGTCGGCGAGGGGATCCTGCGCGCGCTGCGCGAGCGGCCGACGATGCTGCACCGCTTCCCCAAGGGCGTCGCGGGCGCCAAGGTCCACCAGAAGCGCCTGCCCAAGGGTGCGCCCGACTGGGTCGAGACCGTGCGGCTGCACTTCCCCCGGTACGACCTGCACGCCGACGAGCTGTGCCCGACCGAGCTCGCGCAGATCATCTGGGCCGTGCAGATGAGCACGGTCGAGCTGCACCCGTGGAACGTCCGCCGCGCCGACGTCGACCGCCCCGACGAGTGGCGCATCGACCTCGACCCCATGCCGGACGCCCCCTTCGAGCGGGTGCGACGGGTGGCCGGCGTGGTCCACGAGGTCCTCGACGAGCTCGGGGTCGTGGGCTACCCCAAGACCTCCGGCGGGTCCGGGCTGCACGTCTACGTGCGCGTCGAGCCCCGGTGGGAGTTCGGGGAGGTGCGAAGGGCGGCCCTCGCCTTCGCCCGCGAGGTCGAGCGACGCGTGCCGAAGGACGTGACGACGACGTGGTGGCGCAAGGACCGCGACCCGGCGGCGGTCTTCGTCGACTACAACCAGAACGCCCGCGACCACACGATCGCCGCGGCGTACTCGGTGCGGGGCAACGCCGCCGGCACCGTCTCGACGCCGATCACCTGGGACGAGATCCCCGACGTCGAGCCGCGGGACTGCACGATCGCGACCGTGCCGGAGCGCTACGCCCGGCTGGGCGACCTGCACGCCGCCATCGACGACCTCGCGCACGACCTCACGCCGCTGCTCGAGTGGGCCGACCGGGACGAGGCCGGGGGCGCGGAGCCGCCGGTCGACCCGGAGGACTAGCGACGCAGGGCCGCGTCGACCCAGTGGCCCAGGCCGGCCTCGTCCTCGACGGCGTCCGGGGAGACGTCGAGCCAGCTCGGCCCCATGTCGCGGCCGCCCATGTCGGCGACCTGCGCGTAGTACGGGCCGGCGCCCGCCACGAGCTGCTCGCTCTCGTCCGGCGCGACCCTCACGAGCAGTCCTCCCCCGCCGCGGCAGCCGACGAGGATCGACCCGCCGACCATGAAGATCAGGGCGCCGAACATCCGCTTCTCCTCCCACTGCACGCCTCGGTCGAAGAGTGCGGTGCGCACCCGGTCCGCGAGGACCTCGTCGATCGCCATGGGTCCACGATGGCAGGTGCCTAGGGTGGAGGGGTGGCTGACGACGTGCTCCTCCCGCACCCGGTGACGGGCGCCCCCTTCGCCTCGCCGGTCGTGCCGGGGACCGGGTGGCCGGACGACCTCGCGACGCGCGAGACCCCCGTCGCACGGACGGCCGCCCAGGTCCGCCGCCTGGCCGCCGGTGCGGTCGGGCAGGACGAGCTCGACGCGCGGATCTCGGTCTGCCGCGCCTGCCCGCGACTCGTCACGTGGCGCGAGGAGGTGGCGGTGACCAAGCGCGCGGCCTTCTCCGACCAGCCGTACTGGGGCCGACCGGTGCCCGCGCTCGGCCCGCCCGACGCGCCCGTGCTCGTCGTGGGCCTGGCGCCGGCGGCCCACGGCGCCAACCGCACCGGGCGCAACTTCACCGGCGACCGCTCGGGCGACTGGCTCTACGCCGCCCTCCACCGGGCGGGGTACGCCAACCAGCCGGTCTCGTGGGCGGCCGGGGACGGTCTCGAGCTCGACGGCGTGCGGATCATCGCGCCGGTCCGCTGCGCTCCCCCGCAGAACAAGCCCACCCTGGTGGAAAGACAGACGTGCGCACCCTGGCTCGACGCCGACCTGGCGAGGAGCGCCCCCTTCGTCCGCTCGATCATGTGCCTCGGGTCCATCGGCTGGGACGCGACGATCGCCGGGGTGCGGCACGCGGGCTGGGAGGTGCCGCGACCGAAGCCGAAGTTCGGGCACGGCGCCCGCGCCACCCTGCGCACGCCCGAGGGCCGCGAGGTCGCGCTCGTCGGCTGCTACCACGTGAGCCAGCAGAACACCTTCACCGGCAAGCTCACCGAGTCCATGCTCGACGAGGTCATCGCCTCGCTCTGACCGGCGCGTCCTAGGGTGGGCCCATGACCACCACGACAGCGCTCGTCGTCACCGCCCACGGAGGGCCCGAGGTCCTCGCCCTCGAGGAGAGGCAGGTGGCCGACCCCGGGCCCGGGGAGGCGCTCGTCGAGGTCGTGGCCGCGGGGGTCAACTTCATCGACGTGTACCAGCGCGAGGGGGTCTACCCCACCCACCCGCCGTACGTGCAGGGCTACGAGGCAGCGGGCACCGTGCGGGCCGTCGGCGAGGGCGCCGTCGTGGCCGTGGGCGACCGGGTCGCCTGGTCGATGACGCTCGGCCTGCACGCGGGCCTCGTCATGGCCGACTCGGCCCGACTGGTGCCTGTGCCCGCTGGCGTCGACCTCGAGACCGCCTGTGCCGCAACCCTGCAGGGAATGACGGCGCATGCCCTCGTGACCGACTGCTTCCCGGTCGGCGAGGGGACCGTGGCACTCGTCCACGCCGCCGCGGGCGGCGTGGGTCAGCTGCTCACGCAGATGATCACCTCGCGCGGCGGACAGGTCATCGCCACGGCCGGGTCCCCGGCCAAGCTGGACATCGCCCGCTCCCGCGGAGCCGTCGAGCTCGTCGACTACTCGGCGACCGACGACCTCGCCGGGGACATCCGCGCGGCGGCGGAGCGGCTCGGTGCCGCGAAGGGGGTCGACGTCGCCTACGACGGCGTCGGCAAGGCGACCTTCGACGCGTCGCTGGCCTCGCTGCGGCGGCGCGGGATGCTCGTGCTCTTCGGTGGCGCGTCGGGGCAGGTGCCGCCCTTCGACCTGCAGCGGCTCAACGCCGGTGGCTCCCTCTTCGTCACCCGCCCGACGCTGGCGCACTACATCGAGGAGCGCGAGGACCTGCTCCGGCGCGGGCGCGAGGTCTTCGGCGCGATCGCCGCCGGGGAGCTGGAGGTCTCCGTCGGCGGGCGCTACGGGTTCGCCGACGCGGCCGAGGCCTACCGGGCGCTCGAGGGACGGGCGTCGACCGGGAAGCTGCTGCTCATCCCCTGACGCGTGTCGCACTGCAGTTCACGGCTCGCCTCACGAGATCCCGGGCCGGGTAGGGCCACGGCGGGGTGAACTGCAGTCCGACACCCACCTGTGGACAAGCCGTACGGGCGGATCGCCGACAGGGCCACCCTGTGGTGATGAGCATCGTCACCCATCTCGTGGGCCAGCACGGCGGCTCCGCCACCCGCGCCCAGCTGCTCGAGCTCACGACGGCCGCGACGGTGGCGAGCGCACTCCGCTCCGGGGAGGTCGCTCGACACCGACGCGGGGTCTACGGACTTCCGGCGGACGGTGCCCCGGCCCGCGCGGCGCAGCTCGGGGTGCACCTGAGCCACCGGACCGCCGCCCTGGACCACGGCTGGGGCGTCCTTCATGTCCCTGACCGCCCCGAGGTCATCGCCTCGCGCACGCGCCGCATCCGGCGGCCCACCGATCTCGACCTGCGCTACCGGACCCTCGCCGACGACGACCTGGGGCTGCACGCCACGACTGCGTTGCGCACCGTGATCGACTGCGCCCGCGACCTGCCCCTGCCCGACGCCCTCGCGGTGGCGGACTCGGCCCTGCGATCGGGCACCGTGACCGTCGACGAGCTCAACCGCGCCGTCCTGCCGAGGACCGGTCGCGCAGCCGCCCGCCGGGTGCTCGACCTCGCGTCGGCGCAGGCTGTCAACCCCTTCGAGTCGGGCCTGAGGGCCCTGGCCGTCGAGGCCACCGATGTCGCGTGGGCGCCGCAGCAGCCGATCACCCTGCGCAGCGGTCAGGTCCTGCACGCCGACGTCGGGTGTGACGAGGTGCGGGTGGCCCTCGAGGCCGACAGCCACGAGTTCCACAAGAGCCGTCTGGACGTGCGCCGGGACTGCTGGCGCTACGACGAGATGATCATCTCCGGCTGGATCGTGCTGCGCTTCGCGTGGGAGCAGGTGATGTTCAACCCGGAGTGGGTGCGCGAGGTCATCGGCTGGGTGGTGCGGCAACGCGTGTCGTACTGCAGTTCACTCGGCGCGTGACGAGCTCGCGGGCCGGATCGAGCGTCGGTGTGACGAGCTGCAGTCCGACACACCGTCAAGGTCACCAGAGGAAGGCGATGGCGGCGTTGACCAGCGCCAGACCGGCAGCGGCCCAGGCGAGCTTCGACGCGGCGGCCTCGCCTCGCTTGGCCTTGGCGTTGCCGATCTCGGCGCAGGCCAGGACGGCGATCATGATGACGAGCTTGGTGCCGATCTTGGCGTGGTTGACCTCGGCGTCACCGGCCTCGGCGATGCCGGTCAGCCCGAGGCCGAGCAGCAGCTGGATGCGGGCGCCCCACACCTGGACCAGGTGACCACGACCGGCGACGGCCGGGCCGACGAGGATCGCCAGCATGGCGATCATGTGCAGGACGTACAGGACGAGACGCAGGGCTTCCATGGCCGCCAGCGTAGGCGAGCGGACGCGGCCGCTCCTACAGCGGGTAGGAGTGGCTGCCGGGCACCCACGGCCACAGCGGCGCCATCATGCTCCCGAGCGGGAGGCCGGGCACCTCCTCGATCGGCACCCAGGCCGCGGCACCGGTGGACCCGTCGACCTCCACGACCCGCGCCGGTCCCGGGTCGGGGCAGTGCGCCAGGTGGATCAGCCGCACGGCGTGGAAGTCCTCGGACCCGTCGGCCGCCACCCGGTGCACGGACTGCACCTGGACGAGCCCTCCGGGCACGACGTGCTGGCCTGTCTCCTCGTGCACCTCGCGCACGAGACCGGCCACCGGCTCCTCCCCGGGGTCGACCCCGCCCCCGGGCAGGGTCCACCGGCCGGCCCCGCCGACGACGCCGGCCGCCAGCCGTGACATCAGCAGCCGCCCGGACGCGACGACGATCGCGTACGACCCGAGGCGCTGCAGCCGGCGGGCACCCGGACTGCCCGGCTCGACGGGGACCGGCGGTCGCGCGTCGACCGGCGCGACGTCGTAGTGGACCTCGACCTCCCCCCTTCGCCCGAGCCGAGAGCCCACCGGCTCACCCACCCAGCCGTGCTCCGCGAGGAGGTCCACCGGGTGCTGCCCGTGCCGCAGCGGCAGGCGCTCGTCACCGGCGACCAGGACGACGCTCATGCACCGGCCCTGCGGTACTCGGTGACGGCCAGGTCGACGACCCGCTCCCAGGTCTGCGCCGGAGGCGTACGCGTGTTGTGCTGCGCAATGCGGGTCCGCAGGGTTTCGTCGGCGACGAGCCGCACGAGCGCGTCGGCCAGCCCCGCGTCGTCCTCGGCGAGCAGGCCCGAGCGTCCGTCGGCCACGACCTCGCGCACGCCCGAGTCACCGCGCGCGACGACGGGCAACCCGGCGGTGCGGGCCTCGAGCGCAGCAATGCCGAAGGCCTCCAGCCGGGTCGGCGACAGGTACACGTCGGCGTCGCGCCACGCGGCCGCGAGCTCGGGGCGCGTGACCCGCCCGCGCAGGCGCACGACGTCCGCCAGCCCGAGCGCGGCGGCCCGCGCCTCGAGCCACGGCCGCAGCGGTCCCTCGCCGTACACGTCGAGGCTCATCGCCCCCGGACCGAGGCGATGGCGGGCCGCGGCGACCACCGACAGCATGGCGCCCACCCGCTTGCGCGGTGCGAGACGCGAGGCGCTGACGACCCGCACCGGGCGGCCCGTGCGGACCGGGCCGGGCGGCCACGCGCTCGGGTCGATCCCGTTCGGCAGGACGGTGACCGGTCCACCGCGCGCGGCCCGCCGCACGCCGTCCGCGGCGAAGGCCGACACCGCGGACAGCACGGCGCCCCGGCGCACCCACCGCCGGACCGCGGGTCCGATCGCCGGCGCCGCCCCGTCGAGCACGCAGTGCCAGGTCAGGGCCGTCGGCAGACCGAGCGAGGTCGTCACCCGCGTCATGTCCCAGGCGAAGGGCGAGACCACCCCCAGGTGCACGTGAGCCACGTCGAAGCCGCCGACGGCCAGCAGACGTCGCGCCTCCGGCGGGGCGAAGGGGTTGACCGGCAGGCCCATCGAGAGTGGCGTGCTGAGCCGGTGCACGCGCACCCCCTCGGTGCCCGCTCCCCCGGCAGTCGCCGTGAAGACCTCGACCTCGTGCCCGGCGGCCGCGAGCTGCGCGGCCAGGTCGCCCACCTGCGACTCGATCCCCCCGGTGCGCGGCGGGTAGCAGTCGGAGAGCAGGGCGACCTTCACGGGTCCAAGGGTGCCACGCGGTGGTGTGGCAGGGTTTCACCCGATGGACGAGCCGACCCGCACGCTCGTGGTCTTCCACGCGCACCCCGATGACGAGGCCCTGCTGACCGCGGGCACCATGGCGCGCGCCGCCGCAGCGGGGCACCGCGTCGTCCTCGTCGTCGCCACCGACGGCGCGCTCGGGCTCACCGACGAGGCCTCCTTCGGGACGAAGGGGGATGCCCTCGCCTCGACCCGCAGCCGGGAGCTGGCGGCGAGCGCCCGTGCGCTCGGCGTCGCCCGTACCGTCGAGCTCGGGTACGCCGACAGCGGGAGCGGGCCGCAGGTGTCGGCCGACCCGCCGGGCGGACGACGCTTCGTGCGGGTCCCCGTGGACGAGGCCGCCGAGGCGCTCTGCGGGATCCTCCTGCAGGAGCGCGCGGACGTCCTCACGACCTACGACCCCCGGGGCGGCTACGGCCACCGTGACCACGTGCGGGTCCACGAGGTCGGGGCCCGCGCGGCGGAGCTCGCCCGCGAGCGCGGCCTGCCCGTGCGGGTGCTCTGGGCGACGGTCCCCCGTGACCTCATCTGCCGCGCCATCGACCTGGTCGCCAGGGTCTACCGCTTCCCGCCCGAGTTCGACCGCAGCAGCTTCGACCGCGCCTTCGTCGCCGGCGCCGAGATCACCCACCGGGTCCCGGTGCGCGGCTTCGCCGCCGCCAAGCGGGCGTCCATGCGCGCCCACGCGAGCCAGGGCGCCGACTCCGGCGGCGGGGACCGCACGCTCGGCATGCTCGTGCGCATCCCGCGGCCGCTCTACGACCTCGTCTTCCGCCGCGAGTGGTTCGTCGACCCCGACGTGCCGGCCGGGACGACCCGGACCGACGTCTTCGAGGGGCTGGCATGACGGCCGCGCCGGGCGAGCCGGTGGCGGCGACGACCCGGAGGACCTCCCCCGTCGTCCGGGGGGCGCAGGTCGTCCTCGGCCTCGGGCTCGCGGTCGTCATGCTCTGGTGGGGCCTGCCGCACTTCGCCAAGACCTCCTGGTCGGAGGTCCTCGCCGTCCTCGACACCGTGCCGCTGTGGAGGGCCGCTCTCTTCGTCGCGCTCGTCCTGAGCGGGCTCTACTGCTACACCTTCGTCATGACCGGCGCGATGCACGGACTGGGTCACGTGCGCGCGCTCATCCTCAACGTCTGCGGCTCGTCCGTGTCCAACCTGCTGCCCGGTGGCGGCGCGGTCGGCCTCGCGGCGACCTACTCGATCGCCAAGTCCTGGGGCTTCTCCGCCGCGAGCGTCACGACGATGGCCGTCGTGACCGGCGTGTGGAACGTCCTGGCGCGGGTCGCCCTGCCGATCATCGCCGTCCTCGCGCTGGCCTGGGGCGCCACCGACCTGCCCTCCGCGATGCGGGAGGCCGCGTGGGCCGCGGTGCTCTCCGGCACGGCGATCGCCGTCCTCTTCGCGGTGGCCATCGGCACCGACGCGGGTGCCCGCCGTCTCGGCCACGGCATCGACCGTCTCGTCCGCCTCGTGCGGCGGGGGCACGGGGACTCCGTCGAGCGGGGCCTCACCGGCATGCGCGAGCGCACGGCCGACACGGTCCGCACCGGCTGGCTGCAGATGACGCTCGGCATGGTCGGGTTCTTCGGCCTGTACTACGTGCTCTTCCTGCTGTGCACGGACACGACCGGCATCGAGCTGCCCTTCGGTCAGCTCTTCGCCGCGTACGCGATCGGTCGGCTGCTCACGGCCGTCGGCGTCACGCCCGGAGGGCTCGGGGTGACCGAGACGGGTACCGCGGCCGCGCTCGTGGCGTGGGGCGCCGACCCGGCCGCGTCGATGGCGGGGGTCGTGCTCTTCTCGATCTTCACGCACTTCCTCGAGATCCCGCTCGGGGCGCTCGGGTGGGTGGCGTGGAGCCTCATGCCCAAGGCCAGCGCCCGGGAGCTCGCCGAGACCGAGGCCTGATCAGCCGAGCAGGCGGCGCACCTGGCGCGTCTGCGCCTGCCCGGCCACCTCGTCGTCGAGCGCGCCCGGCTCGAACTCCCGCCCCGTCGCCGACTCGGCCGCCCACCCGATGAGCGTGTCCGCGAGCTGCGGGTTGGCCGGGAGGATCGGGCCGTGCAGGTACGAGCCGATGACATGGCCGGTGATCGCGCCCTCGGTGCCGTCGTTGCCGTTGTTGCCCAGGCCGTGTCGCACCCGGCCGAAGGGAGCCTGCCCCGCCCCGAGCGTCGTGGATCCCGAGTGGTTCTCGTAGCCGACGACGTCACCGTGGTCGGTGGAGAGCACGACGGGGCCGATCATCCGCTTCTCGTTGCCCTGGGTCGTGACGTCGAGGATGCCCAGGCCGGGCAGGCGCTGGCCCTGCACGGTGATGAAGGCATTGCCGAAGAGCTGGTACATCCCGCAGATCATGAGCATCGGCGTGCCGTCGGCGGCCAGGGCGCGCAGCCGGTCGGCGATCCGCTCGAGGTCCTCCTCCACCTTCGCCTGGCCGGAGTCCTGGCCGCCGCCGCCGACGAGCAGGTCGACCTGCTCGGGCAGGTCCTGCCCGGGGTGGTGCTGGTGGACGACGGGCACGTACCCGTGGCGCCGGATCCGCGAGGCGAGACACCGGGTGTTGCCGAGGTCGCCGTAGATGCTCATCTCGCGCGGGTAGAGGTGCACGAGGTGGATCTCGCCCTTGCCCTCGCTGCCGGGCTCGGCCGGCAGGTCGGAGCCGGCGGGCTCGCCGAGGATCGTGATGTCGCGGCTCATGCCGCACCTCCGGTGGGCTCGGGGGCGTCGACGCCCATCTCGGGCAGGTCGTACCGCTCCCCCAGCATGCGTCGCAGCGCGAGCATCGCCGTGTAGGTGCAGAAGATCCGCTTGGGCTCGTCGCGGTGCGCGGCGAGGAAGCCGTCCAGGGCTCGCGCGAGGTCGACCTCGGTCCCGCCGACGGGCACCTCGTCGTACTGCAGGCGCAGCGCCATGTCCCAGCCGCGCACGCCGCTGGTGACGGCGACGCCCTGGTCCCGCAGGGACTCGAAGCTCACGTCGTAGAGCCACGACACGTCGCGCCCGTCGGCGTAGTCGTCGTTGATCGCGATCATCGACGCGACGGGGGTCGACCCGTAGGTGCCGAGCGCGACCGTGAACCCGGCGGGGTTCTTGACCAGGACGAGCTCGAGCGGGGTCCCGTCGGCGTCGATGACCTCACCGCGGCCGAAGGGGGGCGACACCGTGCGCAGGGCCTGCTCCGCGGCGTCGGTGCGGAAGTCGTCGCCGAGCAGCGCGCGGGCGGTGGCGGTGGCGGCCGTCGCGTTGATCATCGCGGCGAGGCCACGCTGACGCAGCTCGACGGGGCCGACGGTGCCCCCTTCGCCGTGCTCGCCGAAGTCCACGCGCAGGCGCTGCTCGTCGAGCGGCACCAGGAGCGCGTCCTCGGCGGTGACCGCCGGTGGCGTCCACGCGTCGTGGGCGCGGGAGTCGTGCTCCTGCAGCTCACCGAGGCGCTCGGCGACGGACGCGTCGAGGCCGAACCACGAGACCCCCACGCCGGGGGTGAGGGTCGTCGCGATGCGGTTGACGAAGGGGTCGTCGCGGTTGAGCACGACCCCCCGGGTCGTCATGCCGGCGAGCTGCTCGAGCAGCCCCGCGGTGTGGTCGATCTCGGCGAAGCGGTCGAGCTGGTCGCGGGCGACGTTGAGCAGGAGGGCGTGCGTCGGTGCGACCGCCCGGGCGAAGTGCAGGGCGTGGGCCTCGTCGAGCTCGAGCACCGCGATGTCGGCCTCGAGCCGGCCGCGCAGCGGCATCTCGGCGAGCATCGCGGAGATCACCCCGCGGGTGAAGTTGCTGCCCGTCGGGTTGGTGAAGACCGTGCGCCCGTGCGCCCGCAGCAGCGCGACGAGCATCTTGGTCGTCGTCGTCTTGCCGTTGGTCCCGGACACGACGACGATGCCGCCCGGCACGTCCGCCAGCGCGTGCGCGAGGAACCCGGGGTCGATCCGCTCGGCGACGAGACCGGGGAGCGCGGAGCCCCCGGAGCCGCCGCCGCGGAGTCGGGCGGCACGGCGGGCGGCCTTGCCGGCGAGGGCGGCGACGGTGGTCTTCAGCACCGCGCCAGCGTACTCAAGCGTGCCTCAGGCCGAGTCGGGGCGGTTGGCGTAGTCGTCGGAGCGCTCTTGCGGGGAGCGCTGCGCGATCGCGTCCATGACCTCGTCGGTGATCGCGCGCAGCAGCCGGGCCTTGGTGTACTGCGCCTGCAGCGCGGCGACGTCGACCGGTGGCGCGAAGCGCACGGTGACCCGGTGCGGACGGATGCCGCGGGAGTCGACCGGCTGCGCCTTGTCGGTGCCGACGAGCGCGCACGGGACGACCGTGGCCCCGCTGGCCAGGGCGAGCCGCCCGACGCCGGTGCGTCCCTTGTGCAGCCGGCCGTCCCGGCTGCGGGTCCCCTCGGGGTAGATGCCGAAGGCTCCCCCGCGGGCCAGGTGCTCCTCGGCGAGCTCGATCGAGCGGGCGGCGGCCCGGGCGTCCGAGCGGTCCACGGGGATCATGCCGCCGAACTCCCCGAACCACAGCCGACCGAGCCAGCCGGAGACCCCGGTGCCCTGCACGTACTCGGCCTTGCCGAGGAAGCCGACCTTGCGGCCGGCCGCGATCGGGATGACCATGGAGTCCACGAAGCTCAGGTGGTTGCTCGCGATGATGACCGGACCGGTGGCCGGGATGTGCTCGGCGCCCTCGACCCGCAGGCGCAGGTAGGCGCGAAGGGGAGGTCCCACGAGGACTCGACGCAGGAGCCACTCGAGCCCGCGCATGGGGAGGTTGCCGTTCACCCGGCCAGAGTAGTCACTAGCCTCGCTGCCATGACGAACGTTCCACCGCCGCACCAGCCCCAGCCCCACCAGCAGCCGGTCATGCCGGTCACCGGGCCGCAGGCCGCGTTCCTGCAGCCGCCCGCCGGCCACGGCGCCCTGGTGCTCACCCTCCAGGGCAATGCGATGACCGCGGGGCTCACCCCGTCGGTCCACATCGACGGCTACCCGGTGCCGGGGGGCTTCGGACCCAACTTCTACCCCCTTCGCCCCGGGCGCCACCGCGTCGACGTGCACACCCAGTGGCTGCGGCAGTACGGGCAGGCGTCGATGGACCTCGACATCCGTGAGGGCCAGACGGTCCCCGGGTACTACGCCGTGCCGTGGCACCAGTTCACGACCGGCTCCATCGGCCACGTCAAGCAGACGCGCAAGGGACTCGGCGTGGTGCTCGCGCTCCTCGCGCTCGTCACCGTGCTCGTCCTCGGCTGCGCGCTCGGCGCAGCGCTGCTCGGCTGAGCGCGGCCCCCGGGGCGCCTGCGCTCACTCCCACTCGATGGTGCCCGGCGGCTTGCTCGTCACGTCGAGCACGACCCGGTTGACCTCTTCGACCTCGTTGGTGATCCGGTTCGAGATGTGCGCGAGGACGTCACCGGGCACGCGGGTCCAGTCGGCCGTCATGGCGTCCTCGGAGGAGACGGGGCGCAGGACGATCGGGTGGCCGTAGGTGCGGCCGTCGCCCTGGACGCCGACCGAGCGGACGTCGGCGAGCAGGACGACCGGGCACTGCCAGATCTCCTTGTCGAGACCGGCCGCGGTCAGCTCCTCGCGGGCGATCGCGTCGGCCCGGCGCAGGATGTCGAGGTTGGTCTCGGTGACCTCACCGATGATGCGGATGCCCAGCCCCGGCCCGGGGAAGGGCTGGCGGTCGACGATCGGGTCGGGGACACCGAGCTCGCGACCGACCTGGCGCACCTCGTCCTTGAAGAGAGCGCGCAGCGGCTCGATGAGCTTGAACTGCAGGTCGTCGGGCAGGCCACCGACGTTGTGGTGCGACTTGATGTTGGCCGCACCGGTGCCGCCCCCGGACTCGACGACGTCCGGGTAGAGCGTGCCCTGCACGAGCCACTTGACGGGGTGGCCCTCGTCGGCGCCCTCACCGACGACGTCGCGGGCCGCCTGCTCGAAGACGCGGATGAACTCGCGGCCGATGATCTTGCGCTTCTCCTCCGGGTCGGTCACCCCGGCGAGCGCGGAGAGGAACCGCTCCCGGGCGTCGACGACGACGAGGTGGACGCCGGTCGCGGCGACGAACTCCTCCTCGACCTGCTCGGCCTCGCCCTGGCGCAGCAGGCCGTGGTCGACGAAGACGCAGGTGAGCTGCTCGCCGACGGCCCGCTGGACGAGCGCGGCGGCGACGGACGAGTCGACGCCGCCGGAGAGGGCGCACAGGACCCGGTCCTCGCCGACGGTCTCGCGGATGGTCGCGACCTGCTCGTCGATGACGTTGTCCGCGGTCCAGTCGGGGGTGAGCCCGGCGCCGCGCAGGAGGAAGTTCTCCAGGACCGGCTGGCCGAAGGTCGAGTGCATGACCTCGGGGTGCCACTGCACGCCGTAGAGACGGCGCTCGTCGTCCTCGAAGGCCGCGACGGGTGCGCCGGACGTGCTCGCGGTGACCCGCATGCCCTCGGGGGCCTCGGTGACGGAGTCGCCGTGGCTCATCCACACCGACTGCTCGGCGGGCTGGCCGTTGAAGAGCGTGGACTCGCGGTCGCTGACCTGTGCGCGGGTCGAGCCGTACTCGCGCAGGCCGGTCCGCTCGACGGTGCCCCCGAGCGCCCGGACCATCGCCTGGAAGCCGTAGCACATGCCGAAGACGGGGACCCCGGCCTCGAGCAGCGCGACGTCCAGACCCGGGGCGTCCTCGGCGTAGACCGACGAGGGCCCCCCGGAGAGGATCACCGCGGCCGGCTCCTTGGCGAGGATCTCGGCCACGGGCATCGTGTGCGGCACGACCTCGCTGTAGATCTTCGCCTCACGCACCCGTCGGGCGATGAGCTGGGCGTACTGGGCGCCGTAGTCGACCACCAGGACCGGCGAGGTCTTGAGGGAGTCGGCCGGGGAGGTCTTGAGCGAATCCGTCACGCGCACAGGTTACCGGGGCGCGGTGAGCGGGCCGACCTCGCGCACGACCCGACGCTCCTCGACGAAGGCGAGGAACGGGATGCAGGCCAGCAGGAGGATGAGGACCATCCGCCCGACCGACCAGCCGACCTTGAACCCCAGGTTGGCCGTCGCCACCGCGAAGACCATGAAGATCAGGCCGTGGACGGGCGACCACCAGGTGAGCACGTCGTTGTCCAGGCCGTACTTGAGGACCATCTCGACGATGAGGACGAACATCGCCAGACCGGCGACGATCGCCGCGCCACGGAAGAAGGTCAGCGCACCCGCGATGGCCCGCGGGTGGGCTGCGGGTCGGGTCCTGTTGTCCGTGCTCACGTGCTCTCCTCCATCTGGACGGCGGCTGCCGTCTGCTCCGGGCGCGCCGCCTGGCGCACCATCTTGACCCACATCCACAGCGCGAAGACCGAGAACATCCACCACTGGAAGGCGTACATGACGTTGCGCCACTGCAGCGAGGTGTCCGGCAGTGGCGGGGGGACGCGCTGGACCCCCTTCGCCTCCGCCGTCCCGTCCTCCGTGACGGCGAACGCGAAGCCGTTGTAGATCTCGCCCGGCCAGACGTTGACGAGCTGGGCGACGTCGACGGAGGTCAGCTCGCCGTCCCGCACGCCACCGGTCTCGTCCGGGGCCTCCGCAGGAGCCAACGACCCGACGAGCTCGATCGTGCCCGACGGCGCCGCCGGTGCGTCCTCGCCCTCCGGGACCCAGCCGCGCACGACCGGCAGGTTGGCGCCGCTCTCCGCGACGACGAACCGGTCGAGGACCCACTCGACCGGCCGGCCGTCGAGTCGACGATCGAGGATGCGAAGGGGGTCCCCCACGTACTCGCCCCGCGTCGAGACCCGTTGCCCGGACCCGTCGTCGGGGAAGCCCTCGTGGGGGGCCACGACGTCGGCGAGCGGCCGCACCGGACGGTCCTGGACCTCGCGCACGGCGTCGGCGCGGGCCTCGTCGTGGGCGACGGACCACTGCCAGCGCCCGGCGGTGATGCCGAGGGCCACGAGGACCAGCGCCACGACGAGCAGCCCCAGCCAGCGGGGTCGAGCGGCGGTCCTGAGCACCCGCTCAGGCTACGTGAGCACTCCGGACGCCCTGGACACACCGTCGCGGACGGTGGGCACGGGCAGGGTCACCCTGGCGCTGGCGTGGGTGTACTCGCGCACCGCCGGCTGCCGGGCCACGACCGCGTCGACACGGCGGTAGGCCTCGCCCTGCGGCGGACGCGGGTCCGCGTCGCCGGCGTTGGGCCACATCGAGAAGGCCCGCTCCGACTGGGCGGTGATCGTCAGCGACGGGTTGACGCCGAGGTTCGCCGAGACCGCGGACCCGTCGACCACGCTGATGCCGGGGTGGCCCCACAGGCGCTGGTAGGGGTCGATGACCCCGGTCGAGGGAGAGTCGCTGATCGGGGCGCCGCCGAGGAAGTGCGCGGTGAGCGGGATGTCGAAGGCCTCGCTCCACGTGCCGCCCGCGTAGAAGGGCTGCCCGAGCCGCGACGAGAGCTGCTCGGCGATGACCTTGATGCCCTCGTGCCCGGCCGCGATGTACGTGGGGTTCTCCTCGCCGTGCCCCTGCCGGGACGTCAGCCGACGACCGCGGGGGCCCTGGGTCAGGTAGGTCGTCAGCGAGTTGTCCAGGGACTGCATGACCAGGCCGATGACCGTGCTGTCCGCGAAGTGGGTCCCCGGCGGGAACCACGCCCTGAGCGCGGGGAGGTTGCGCGGCAGGTCGGCAAGGAGCTTCAGGACGCGGGGGGTGCGCCCGGTCCTCGGCGGCGCCAGGAGCGTGGTCAGCAGGCCCATGGCGTCCGACCCGCGCCCGTAGCGGACGTTCTCGATGTGGGTGGCCTCGTCCGGGTGGAAGGAGGAGGTGATCGCCACCCCCTTCGTCAGGTCGTCCTCGCCGGTGGGCGGGGTGCTGGCGAGCGCGCCGACGAGGGCCTCCGAGTTGGTCCGGGTCAGCTCACCCAGCCGGTCGCTGGTGCCCGGCAGCTCGCCATCGGCCTTCATGGCGTGGAGCAGGTGCTGCGTGCCCCACGTCCCGGCCGCGACGACGACCTTGCCCGCGGTGACGACCCGCGCGCTCCGGTCACCCGGGGCGTCCGTGGCCTCGTGCCGCACCCGGTAGACCTCGTCGTGGCCCTCGGTCCCGGGCACGACGCCCACCCGGGTCACCGTGCGCATCGGGACGATCTGGACGCCCAACCCCTCGGCGAGGGCCAGGTAGTTCTTGACGAGCGTGTTCTTGGCGCCGACGCGGCAGCCGACCATGCAGTTGCCGCACTCGGTGCACGTCGTGCGGGTGGGCCCGGCGCCCCCGAAGTACGGGTCCGCGACGGTGCGCCCCTGCTGCTCGCTCGAGTCGTCGTCACCGAAGAGCACACCCACGGGCGTCTTGCGGAAGGTGTCGGCGACGCCCATCTCGGCGGCGGCGCTGCGCATGACGTCCTCGACGACGGACTCGCAGGGGTTGGTCACGACCCCGAGCATCGTGCTCGCCATGTCGTAGTGAGGCTTCAGCTCGGACTGCCAGTCGGTGATGTGGCCCCACTGGCGGTCCGTGAAGAAGACCTCCGGCGGCACGTAGAGCGTGTTGGCGTAGTTGAGCGACCCGCCGCCGACGCCCGCCCCGGCGAGGACCATCACGTCCTTGAGCAGGTGGATGCGCTGGATGCCGTAGCACCCGGCCCGGGGTGCCCACAGGAAGTTCTTCAGGTCCCAGCTCGTCTCGGCGAAGTCCTCGTCGGCGAAGCGTCGCCCGGCCTCGAGCACCATGACGCGGTAGCCCTTCTCCGCCAGGCGCAGGGCGGCGACGGAGCCGCCGAAGCCGGACCCGATGACGAGCACGTCGGTGTCGGTGGTCTGCACCGGGCTCACCTCATCCCTGCCGTCTTCATGAGGCGCAGGCCCGCGGTGAGGACCTTGGCGTGCACCCTGTCGCTCATCCCGAGGGCCGGGGCGATCGGCAGGAGGTGCTGCGCGGCGACGGTCTGCGCCTCGGTGTACTTCAGGATCCCCTCGGCTCCGTGACGGCGGCCCATGCCGGAGTCCTTCATCCCGCCCATCGGCGCGCCCATCGACGCCCACGCGGCGGCGTAGCACTCGTTGATGTTGACCGTGCCCGTGCGGATGCGGGCGGCGATCTCCCGGCCGCGGCGCACGTCCCGGGTCCAGACCGAGGAGTTGAGGCCGTAGTCGGTGTCGTTGACCAGCGCGATCGCGGCCGCGTCGTCGGCGACCCGGTAGATCGAGACGAGCGGGCCGAAGGTCTCCTCGTCCCGGCAGGTCATCGCGGAGGTGACGCCCTCGAGCACGGTGGGCTCGAAGACGAAGGGCCCGATCTCGGGGCGGTGGCGTCCGCCGGTGAGGATCCTCGCCCCCTTCGCCACGGCGTCCTCGAGGTGGGCGGTGACGGTGTCGAGCTGGGCCTGGTTCACCAGCGAGCCCATGTCGTACCCGTACTCGAGCGCCGTGCCGAGCGTCATGGCGTCGACCGCGGCGACGAACCGCGGGACGAACTCGTCGGCGACGGCCTCGTGGACGACGACCCGCTCGGTGGAGATGCACAGCTGCCCCGCGCTGGAGAAGCATGCCCGCACGGCGCCCTCGACGGCGCGGTCGAGGTCGGCGTCGGCGGCGACGTAGACGGAGTTCTTGCCGCCGAGCTCGAGGCTGAAGGAGACCAGCCGGGCCGCCGCCGACCGGGCGACACCGCGCCCCGTGCGGGTCGACCCGGTATAGCTGACGTAGTCGGTGGAGTCGACGACCGCCTGGCCGGCCTCCTGACCGGAGCCGAGGACCACCTGGAGGACGCCCTCGGGCAGGCCGGCCTCGCGCAGCAGCTCGACGCCGGCGAGCGCGGTGACCGAGCCCTGCTGGTCCGGCCGCAGGACGACGGCGTTGCCGGCCATGAGCGCGGGCAGCGCGTCGGTGATGGCCAGGCTCAGCGGGTAGTTCCACGGGGAGACGATCCCGACGACGCCCTTGGGGTGGTGGAGCACGCGGGTCTGCGTCAGCACCGGGTAGGCACCGGCGACCCGGCGCGTCCGCAGGTGCGCCTCGGCGGTGCGGGCGTAGTAGCGCGCGGCGAGCGCGGTGTCGAGGACCTCCTCGAAGGCCTGCTTGCGCACCTTGCCGGACTCGATCTGGACCAGGTCGAGCAGCTCGACCTGCTTGGCCAGGACCAGGTCGTGGAAGCGCAGCATGATGCGGCGGCGCTCGTCGAAGGAGGTCGCCGCCCACCGGGGCTGGGCCGCGCGGGCCGCGGCCACGGCCCGGTGGACGTCCTCGGTGGTCGACATCGGCAGCGAGGCGATCGGGCCGCCGGTGAGCGGCGAGGTCCGCGTGAAGGTCTCCGCCCGGGGTGAGGCCACCACCCGACTGGCGTACCGGCGGGTGCGGCCCGGGTCCACGGCGTAGGTGGCCGTCGGGTCCAGCTCAGGGTCAGCGATGATCTCCGAGGTCATTACCCAAGGGTAACCGTGCGCGCCGCCGCAGGCCATGGGGAGCGCCCCGGATGGGACGAAGGGGGATCAGCTCGGCTGGTGCGGCGCGACGACGACCTCGATGCGCTGCAGCTCCTTGACCTCGGTGTACCCGGTGGTGGCCATCGCCCGGCGCAGGGCGCCGATGAGGTTGGTCGAGCCGTCGGCCACCCGGCTGGGGCCGAAGAGGACCTCCTGGAGGGGCGCGACCGAGCCGACCTCGACGCGGGCGCCGCGGGGCAGCTCCGGGTGGTGCGCCTCGGCGCCCCAGTGGTACCCGCGACCCGGCGCGTCGGCGGCCCGAGCCAGGGCGGCCCCCAGCATGACCGCGTCGGCACCGCAGGCGATGGCCTTGACGATGTCGCCGCTCGTGCCGAGGCCGCCGTCGGCGATGACGTGCACGTACCGGCCGCCGGACTCGTCGAGGTAGTCGCGGCGGGCGGCGGCGACGTCGGCGACCGCGCTCGCCATCGGGGCGTGGATGCCCAGCGCCTTGCGCGTCGTGTGCGCCGCACCGCCGCCGAAGCCGACGAGGACGCCCGCGGCGCCGGTGCGCATGAGGTGCAGGGCCGCGGTGTAGCCCGCGGCGCCGCCGACGATGACGGGCACGTCGAGCTCGTAGATGAAGCGCTTGAGGTTCAGCGGCTCGGCGCGGCTGCTCACGTGCTCCGCGGAGACCGTCGTGCCCCGGATGACGAAGAGGTCGACCCCGGCGTCGACGACGCACTTCCAGTGCTGCTGGGTGTTCTGCGGGCTGAGGGCACCGGCGACCGTGACCCCGGCGGCGCGGATCTGCCTCAGCCGCTCGGTGATGAGCTCGGGCTGGATCGGCGCGGCGTAGATCTCCTGCATGCGGGCGGTGGCCACGGCCGGGTCGAGCGAGGCGATCTCGGCCAGGAGCGGCTCGGGGTCCGGGTAGCGCGTCCACAGGCCCTCGAGGTCGAGGACGGGCAGGCCACCGGCCTCGCCGAAGGCGATGGCCGTGGTCGGCGACATGACCGAGTCCATCGGGGCCGCGATGACCGGCATGTCGAAGTGGTAGGCATCGATCTGCCAGTCGAGCGAGACCTCCTCCGGATCGCGCGTGCGGCGGCTCGGCAGCACGGCGATGTCGTCGAAGGAGTAGGCCCTGCGGCCCCGCTTGCCCCGGCCGATCTCGATCTCGTTCACCCACCCACCCTAAAGGGCTTGGTCGTCGCACCCGCAGGGGCGCATACTTGCTTGGCCGATGCATGCATCTTCTGCCCCGGCCAGGGTGGCGACGAGGCCACCGCCTCCCCCTTCGCACCCCCTCAGGAGACCCCTGTGCCCGTCACCGCGCCCGACCCCTCCCTGCCACAGGAGTACCCGGAGAAGATCGACGCCGCCGTGCTCAAGGTGGCCGGTGTCGTCGTCCTCGGCGCCATCATGTCGATCCTCGACATCACGGTCGTCAACGTCGCCCTCCCCCACTTCCAGACCGACCTCGCCACGGGCCCCGAGCCGCTGCAGTACTCGACCGTCGCGTGGACCGTCACCGCCTACACGCTGGCCCTCGCCACGGTCATCCCGCTCACCGGCTGGGCGGCCGACCGCTTCGGCACCAAGCGCCTCTACCTCGCGGCCATCGCCTTCTTCGTGGCCGGCTCCGTGCTGTGCGCCTTCGCGCCGTCGATCGAGATGCTCATCGGCGCGCGCGTCCTGCAGGGCCTCGGCGGCGGCATGCTCATGCCGCTCGGTATGACGATCATGACCCGCGCGGCCGGCCCCCAGCGCATCGGCCGCCTCATGGCCATCCTCGGTGTCCCGATGCTCCTCGGCCCGATCGGTGGCCCGATCCTCGGTGGCTGGCTCATCGACAACGCCCACTGGCTGGGCCGTCCGAGCTGGACCTGGATCTTCCTGATCAACCTGCCGATCGGCGTCATCGCCCTGGCCTACGCCGCGATCGTCCTGCCCAAGGACCACACCGAGCCCACCGAGTCCCTCGACGTCGTCGGCCTGCTGCTCATGTCGCCCGGCCTGGCGCTCTTCCTCTACGGCGTCTCCTCGATCCCCGAGGAGGGCACGGTCAGCTCGCCCAAGGTCTACGGCACGGCGCTCGCCGGGCTCGTGCTCATCGCCGCCTTCGGGTGGTGGTCGATGCGCCCGAAGCACCCGCTGCTCGACCTGCGCCTGCTCGCCAACCGGCGCTTCTCCGTCGCGGCCCTGACGATGTTCCTCTTCGCCGCGGCCTTCTTCGGTGGCCTGCTGCTCATGCCCACGTACTTCCAGCAGGTGCGCGGCGAGAGCACGACGATGGCGGGCGTGCTGATGATCCCGCAGGGCCTCGGCGCCCTCATCACCATGCCGATCGCCGGCGCCCTCGTCGACAAGTACCCGGTCGGCCGCATCGTGCCCGTGGGCATCGCCCTGATCACCGGCGGCATGTTCGCCTTCACCCAGCTCTCCGCGGACTCCAGCTACTGGGGCTTCGTCATCCCCGCGCTCTTCGTCATGGGTCTGGGCATGGGCGCGACGATGATGCCGCTCATGACGAGCTCGCTCAAGGCCCTCACCGCCCACCAGGTGGCCCGCGGCTCGACCCTGCTCAACATCACCCAGCAGGTCGCGAGCTCCTTCGGTGTCGCCATCGCCTCCGTCGTCCTGACGCGTGGCTTCGAGGACCGCCCGCTCATCGGCCAGGCCCAGGCCTTCGGCGAGGAGAGCGCCCAGGTCAGCGACCCCAACGCGATGCAGCAGCTGCTCGCGAGGTTCCCCGAGGTCGCCCAGGTCCTCGGCCAGTACGCGACCGACCCGCAGGCGGGCGCGCAGGCGCTCGTGCACGCGGTCCGCGTCGACATGGCCGAAGCCTTCGCCGCGACCTACTGGGTCTCCGCCTTCATGTGCCTCGCGACGCTGCTCGTCGCGGCCTTTCTCCCGCGCAAGCACGAGGAGAGCCACCTGCTCGACGAGCAGACCCCCGAGGTGACCACGGTCGCCGTCCACTGACGGCTCGATGACGAAGGGGGGCGGCGCAGGAATCCTGCGCCGCCCCCCTTCGTTGTCATGCTGGAGTGACCACCGACAGATGAGGACGTCAGATGGCCAAGTTCAAGAACGCAGCAGCCATGCTCACCGCGCTCGAGGCCGCCCGGCAGTGGGCCCGGTCCAACCCGGACAAGGCGGGCACGTACATCGACCGGGCCGCCGGCTTCGTCGACGGCCGCACCAAGGGCAGGTACCACAAGCACGTCGAGGGCTTCTCGCGGACCGCGAAGAAGAACCTGACCGGCAGCCAGACGGTGACCGGGTCGACCGTGCACGGCTCGAACGGGAACGCCGCGACGCCGCCCCCGCCGCAGGACAAGCGCTTCTTCCCCGACGGGCGCGCCTGACCTACCGCACCTCGGTGGCCTCGAGGACCCGCAGCACGTTGCCGTGCGCGAGGGCCTCGAGGTCGCTGCGTGACCAGCCCCGCTCCCCCAGGGCCGCGAGCAGCCGCGGGTAGCTCGCGACGTCCTCGAGGCCGACCGGTGTCTCGTCGACGCCGTCGTAGTCGGCCCCGATGCCGACGTGCTCGATGCCCACGACCTCGCGCAGGTGCTCGAAGTGGGCGAGGACGTGCTCGGTGGTCGCCACCGGGTCGGGGACCACGTCGGTGCGTCCGAGGTCCACGTCGGCCCGGGCCTGGTTGACGAACTTGGGCACGACATTGGCCATGACGATCCCGCCGTTGCCGGGGATGCGCTCGAGGACGTCGTCCGGGACGTTGCGCGGGTGGTCGCAGATCGCGCGGGCGCCGGAGTGGCTGAACATCACCGGCAGGCGGGTCGCGTCGAGCGCGTCGTGCATCGTCTCGGCGCTCACGTGGGACAGGTCGACGACGATCCCGAGGTCGTTCATCCGCGCCACGACCTCACGACCGAAGTCCGTCAGCCCACCGTGGACGCGCTCGTCCGTGGCCGAGTCGGCCCACGGGGTGTTGTCGTTGTGCGTGAGGGTCATGTAGCGAGCCCCCCTGCCCGCGAAGGCCTCCAGCGTCTGGAGCGAGCCGTCGATGCAGTGGCCGCCCTCCATCCCGATGAGCGCCGCGTGCCTCCCCGCGTCCCACGCGGCCCGGACCTGCGCGGCGGTGCGCGCGGGGACCATCTCCTCGTAGCGCGCGCACATCGCCTCGACGAAGTCGATCTGCTCGTGCGTCGCGGCGACCGCCTCCGCGCCCTGCACCGTCGTCGGGACCCAGACCGACCACAGCTGCGCCGCGAGACCGCCCTCACGCATCCGGGGCAGGTCGGTGTGCAGGTGCGGCTGCGGCCGCGCGATGTCGCACGCGTCGAGGTCGTAGCCGGCCACCTCGCGGTGGTGCCACGGCAGGTCGTTGTGGCCGTCGAGGACGCGGATCGGGGTGCTGCTCGTCGTCATCGCTCCAGTCAACCACCGACCCACCACGCTCCCCGCACCTCGAAGGGTGGCCCCTCGCCACACGTGGACGCGCACCAGAGCGCCCCGACCAGGAGTGGGCAGGCGGCACATTGCCCCTCGCCCGCGCCGGCGACGAACGTGGCGGACACCCATGACACCGGCGTCAGCGTGGACGTCGGTGCACGACGAGGAGACACACATGCGTTCAGTGCGGTTGCTACTCGGATCGGTCCTGCTCGGCGGAGCCCTGGTGGGCGCCTCCTCGGTGCCGGCGACCTCGGCCCCGCCACCGGGCTCGTCGGCTGCGCTCGCGGCCGGGACGTTGACGCCGGTCACCGGCTTCGGCTCCAACCCCGGCAACCTGTCGATGTACGAGTACGTCCCCGCCGACCTGCCCGCAGGCGCGCCGACCGTCGTCGCGCTCCACGGGTGCACGCAGTCGGCGTCGGCGTACCACGTGGGCTCGGGCTGGTCGCAGCTGGCGGACGAGCACGGCTTCGCGGTGGTCTACCCGCAGACGTCGTCGGGCAACAACGCCAACTCGTGCTTCAACTTCTTCGAGGCGGCGGACACGACGCGTGGCCACGGCGAGGTCGCCTCGATCGCGCAGATGGTGCAGCACGCGCGCTCGAGCCACGGTCTGGGCAGCGACAACACCTTCGTCACCGGGCTGTCGGCCGGGGGCGGGATGACGTCTGCGGTGCTCGCGACCTACCCGGATCTCTTCGCGGGCGGGTCGGTCATCGCCGGTCTGCCCTACCGCTGCGCGACCTCGATGATCGACGCCTTCGGCTGCATGAACAACCCGCCGGACCGGACCCCGACGCAGTGGGGCGACCTCGCCCGGCAGGGCTTCCCCGGGTACTCCGGTGCGCGTCCCCGGGTGGCGGTCTGGCACGGCACCGCCGACTCGACGGTCGTCCCGGCCAACGCGCGGGAGCTCGTCGACCAGTTCACCGACGTCGCGGGGGTGGGCACGACGCCGACCGCCACGAGCAGCCTGCCCGGCGGCACGACCCGCACGTCCTACGGCGACGCCGTCGTGCGCTACTCGGTCCAGGGCATGGGCCACGGCACCCCTGTCGACCCGGGCACCGGACCGGAGCAGTGCGGCCAGGCCGGCGCCTACTTCCTCGACACCATCTGCTCGGCCAGGTACGACGCGGCCTTCTTCGGGCTGACCGACGCCGTCGACCCGGGCGACCCGAGCGACCCCGGAGACCCGGGCGACCCGGGCGACCCCGACCCGGAGCCGGGCGCGTGCATCACCTCGAGCAACTACACCCACACCGTCGAGGGGCGCGCGCACCAGAGCGGTGGCCTGACCTACGCCAACGGCTCGAACGACCCGATGGGCCTGTGGAACGTCTACACGACGACCGAGCTCGAGGAGACCTCGCCCGGGTACTGGGAGCTCGGCTGCTGAACCGCTCCGGGGTGCATGCTGGGGGCCATGCACCCCGGAGCGCACAATGCCATCACCGACGTCCCGGGCATCCGGGTCGGGCACGCCACCCGTGACGAGACCGACTGGCTGACCGGGACGACGGTCGTGGTCCCGCCGGTCGGCACCGTCGGCGGCGTCGACGTCCGCGGCGGCGGGCCGGGCACCAGGGAGACCGACCTGCTGGACCCGCGCAACCTCGTCGACGCCGTCGACGCGGTCGTGCTCTCCGGCGGCAGCGCCTACGGCCTCTCGACGGCCGACGGGGTCATGGCGGCCCTGGCGGACGAGGGCCGCGGCTGGCAGGTCGGCCGCCCCGGCGAGATCGTGCCGATCGTCCCCGCCGCGATCCTCTTCGACCTCGGACGCGCCGGGACCTGGCGCCACCACCCCGGCCCGGACGAGGGCCGGGCGGCCTACCTCGACGCGAGCGACGGCCCGGTGGACGAAGGGGGTGTCGGCGCCGGGACGGGAGCCCGTGCCGGCGGTCTGCGCGGAGGCATCGGGAGCGCCAGCCTCGTCCTCGACTCGGGGATCACCGTCGGCGCGGTGGTCGCGGTCAACGCGGTCGGCTCACCGCTCCTGCCGAGCGGTGAGCTCCTCGGCGCGCGTCACCTGCTCGACGGTGAGGTCGCCGTCCCGCAGCCGGATCCCGTTGCCGTGCAGGGCCACTGGGAGAGGCAGGCCGCTGAGGCGCGGGCCCTGCAGGCGGGCACGGCGACCACCCTCGCGGTCGTCGCGACCGACGCCACCCTCGACAAGGCCGGCTGCGCGCGGCTCGCCGGCGTGGCCCACGACGGCTTCGCGCGGGCGCTCTCACCGGTCCACACGGCCTTCGACGGCGACACGGTCTTCGCCCTGGCGACGGGTGGACGCCAGGGACCGACCCCCTTCGAGCTCGTGGCCCTGCAGACCGCGGCAGCCGACTGTGTGAGCCGGGCGATCGTGCGGGCGGTGCTCGCCGCGCGGACCGTCGACCGCACCGACGAGGGCGGGCTGTGCCTGCCCGGCTACCGGGAGACGATCAGTCGAGGAAGCTGACCACGTCGGTGACGTCCGACGACCCGCCGTCACCGTGACCGCTCGGGATGTGGTGCCTGAGCTCGTTCTTGCCGACCCACCCGAGCACGACGACGAGCGGCAGGCCGATCACGGTCACGACGATGAGCTCGCGGTCGACGAGACCGGTGAAGGCGACGATCGCGAGGAAGAATGCGGCGATGAAGGCGCTCATCCCCTGGAAGCCCGCGAGGTCGCTGCGTGACTCACGGGTGCCGAGCCAGCGGTGCCGCAGCAGGTCGTGCGCCCACATGAGCACCCAGCCGATCGGGAGGAGCAGGAAGCTCACCAGGGCCCACTCCCGGGGGAACTCCGGATCGAGCACGTCCAGGACGACCACGAGGACGACGGCGAAGGGGATGGAGGCGATCATGCACACCTTCGCCACCATCCGCAGCCGCTGCAGCGGCCGGGACCACCGTCCTGCCCGCACCGACGTGGGGATGCCCGGTCCGAGCTCCCGACGCCGCAGCGCGGCCGCACGCAGCTCCTCGGACGTCGGCTCCGGTCGCGGTGCCCGCGGGTGCGCCTGCTCGTGCCCGGCCTGCTCCTGCCGGTGGCGCTCCCGGATCCGCTCGTCGGCGGCCCAGCGCTGGGCGAGCCGCTCACGCTCGTGCGGTGGCGACCAGCGGTCGACCCGCAGCTCGTTGCCGGCGAGGTCGGTGTAGACCCGCTCGTCCTTGAGCTGGCGCCACGACGAGCGCAGCATCTCGCCGACGAGGAGCACGGTGCACAGCACGAACCAGACGGCGAAGGTGGGCCAGTGCGGGTCCGGCTCAGAGGTCCCCTCGAGGGGCATGCGGGTGAGCATCATCAGGGCGAAGGCCAGCACCCCCATGAGAGCGAGGGTCAGGACGAGGCCGACGAGCTGCTGCAGCCACCAGCCGGTGCCGATGCTCCGCGGTGCGCGCCAGTCCGGCCGCGACGTCGAGCTGTCCCCCATGACGCGACCCGTCAGCCGAGGCTGTAGTTGGGAGCCTCGACGATGCCCTGGATGTCGTGCGGATGGCTCTCCTTGAGGGAGGCGGAGGTGATCCGGACGAACTGCCCCTTCGCCTGCAGCTCGGGGATGGTGCCGGCACCGACGTAGAACATCGACTGGCGCAGGCCCCCGACCATCTGGTGGGCCACCTGGGCCAGGGTGCCGCGGTAGGAGACGCGGCCCTCGATGCCCTCGGGGACGAGCTGGTCGTCGCTGGTGACCTCGGCCTGGAAGTACCGGTCCTTGGAGAAGGACTTCTTGCCGCGGCTGCTCATCGCGCCGAGGCTGCCCATGCCGCGGTAGGCCTTGAACTGCTTGCCGTTGACGAAGATCAGCTCGCCCGGGCTCTCCTCGCAGCCGGCCAGGAGCGAACCGACCATGACGGAGTCGGCGCCGGCGACGAGCGCCTTGGCGATGTCGCCCGAGTACTGCAGCCCGCCGTCGGCGATGACCGGGACGCCGGCCGGCTTCGCGGCGAGGGAGGCGTCGTGGACCGCGGTGATCTGCGGGGCGCCGACGCCGGTGACGATGCGGGTGGTGCAGATCGAGCCCGGGCCGACGCCGACCTTGATCGCGTCGACACCCGTGTCGATGAACGCCTGGGCGCCCTCGCGGGTCGCGACGTTGCCGCCGATGACCTGGACGTGCCGGGTCGCCGGGTCCTTCTTGAGGCGCTCGACCATCTCGAGCAGGAGCTTGACGTGGCCGTGGGCGGTGTCGGCGACGAGGACGTCGACGCCCGCGTCGACGAGCGTCGTCGCGCGCTCCCACGCGTCACCGAAGTAGCCGATGGCAGCGCCGACGAGCAGGCGCCCCTGGGCGTCCTTGCTCGCGTCGGGGAACTGCTCGCTCTTGACGAAGTCCTTGACCGTGATCAGGCCCGCGAGCCGGCCGTCGCCGTCGACGATGGGCAGCCGCTCGCGCTTGTGCTGGCGCAGCAGCAGGGTCGCCGCCTCGTTGGAGATCCCCACGGGAGCGGTGATGAGCGGCATCGGGGTCATGACGTCGCGCACCAGCGTGGTCGACCACTCGGCGACCGGCGTGAAGCGCAGGTCGCGGTTGGTGATGATGCCGATGAGGACGTTGTCGCCGTCGACGACCGGCAGGCCCGAGACGCGGTACTCGCCGCAGCGCTGGTCCAGGTCGTCGAGGGTCGCGTCCGGACCGATGACGACCGGGTTGGTGATCATGCCGGTCTGGGTCCGCTTGACGAGGTCGACCTGGTAGGCCTGGTCCTCGATCGAGAGGTTGCGGTGGAGGACGCCGAGGCCACCCTGCCGCGCCATGGCGATGGCCATGCGGGACTCGGTGACCGTGTCCATGGCGGCGGAGATCAGCGGCGTCTTGATGGAGATCTCACGCGTCAGGCGCGTCGTCGTGTCGAGGTCGCCGGGAGCCAGCTCGCTGTACCCGGGGAGCAGCAGGACGTCGTCGTAGGTCAGACCGAGCTTGGCGAAGGGGTTCGGGGCCGCTGCCCCGGAGTCGTCAGGGGCGGGCGTTGCACCGAAATCCATCTCCCTATCCTAAGCCACCGCGCACACGCCCTCGGACGTGACCCTTTCCTGACGAACTCCCGCAATTCCGGGGCGAATCCATACCTTCCCGACCACCTGCGTTTGCGTTGCCGTCCTTAGGTTGGCAGCAGACAGGGGAGGCGTCGTCAGGGCCGCCCCAGGCACGGAGGTGGAGCAGAGATGGCGCACAACGACAAGGTGCCGGGTCCCGTGGCGGACCACTGGGAGTGGCAGTTCGAGGGCGCCTGCCGGGACACCGGCAGCGAGTCCTTCTACCACCCGGATGGTGAGCGCGGCGCCGCCCGACGCCTGCGGGACGCCGCTGCCAAGGAGATCTGCGCCAGCTGCCCGGTCGTCGCGGCCTGCGGCGAGCACGCGCTCGCCATCCGTGAACCCTTCGGCGTGTGGGGCGGCATGACCGAGGACGAGCGCCACGCCCTGCTGGCCGAGCGCGACATCGCCGCCGCCGGCCTCGCCGGCTGAGGCTCCCCTTCGCCGCCTAGGCTGGTGGGGTGAGCTCTCCCGCACCGGTCCACATCCGCGACGAGTCCATCCGTCTCGGCCAGCTGCTCAAGCTCGCCGGGCTCGTGGAGGACGGCGCCATGGCCCGTGAGGTCATCGCCGCGGGCGAGGTGAGCGTCGACGGCTCCCCCGAGACGCGCCGCGGCGCGCAGGTCCGGGCGGGCAGCGTCGTCGAGTTCGCCGGGCAGCAGGTCGAGGTCGTCACGGGCGAAGAAGAGGTCGACGTCCCCTGGTGACGGTCCCTGAGGAGGTTGCGCAGCAACCGTCTCGAAGGGTCAGCCCTCGGTGAGCATCCAGTCCAGCGCCCGGTCGACGTGGACCGCCGTCGTGTCGTGCAGCGGCACCGGGCAGTCGTCCTCCTCGATGAGCAGTCCGATCTCGGTCCCGGCCAGCACGACGCACTCGGCGCCGCGGTCGGACATCCCCTCCATGACGGCGCGCAGCTGGCGGCGCGAGCTGTCCTTGATGACCCCGTGGACGAGCTCCTCGTAGATGATCCGGTCGACCTCGGGGCGCTGCTGCTCCTCGGGCAGGATCACCTCGATCCCGCGCTGCTCGAAGGGGGTCGTGTAGAAGTCCCCCGCCATCGTCGTCGCGGTGGCGACGAGCCCGACCTTGCGCTGGTGCGAGGCCTCGACGCGGCTCGCGGTGGCCTTCGCGATGTGGAGGAAGGGGATGTCGACGGCCGCCTCGACCCGGTCGGCGACGGCGTGCATCGTGTTGGCAGCGAGGAGGAATCCTTGTGCGCCAGCGGCCTCCAGGCCGCGGGCGGCCTCGACGAGGGTCTGCGCCATGGCGTCCCAGTCGCCGGCGTTCTCGGCGTCGTCGATCGGCTGGAAGTCGACGCTGTGGATCAGGACGCGGGCGCTGTGCAGACCGCCCAGGCGCGCCTCCACCCCTTCGTTGAGACGGCGGTAGTACTCCGCCGTCGCAGACCAGCCCATACCGCCGATGACACCGAGGAGACGCATGGCCACACCCTAGCCAGCGAGCGCGCCGTCGTGGGGTCCGTTCCGCACGGTGGTGCGCGCCCGCATCGCGGGCGAGTGCCAGGTCACACCGCGGCCGGGCATACCCTGCAGGGCGTGAAGGTGCTGCTGCTCGAAAACATCCATGACGCTGCCCGCGAGGCCCTGACCGACGCCGGCTTCGACGTCGAGACCCGCTCCGGGGCCCTCGACGAGACCGAACTGATCTCCGCCCTCGAGGGCGTCGACCTGCTCGGCATCCGCTCGAAGACCAAGGTGACCCAGGCGGTCATCCAGGCCCGCCCCGAGCTCAAGGCGGTCGGTGCCTTCTGCATCGGCACCAACCAGATCGACCTCGACGCGGCTGCCCAGGCCGGCACGGTCGTCTTCAACGCCCCCTTCTCCAACACCCGCAGCGTCGTCGAGCTGGCACTGGGCGAGATCATCTCGCTGGCCCGCCACCTGACCGACAAGAGCACCGCCCTGCACGCCGGGGTCTGGGACAAGTCGGCGAAGGGGGCACACGAGGTCCGCGGCCGCACGCTCGGCATCATCGGCTACGGCAACATCGGCGCCCAGCTGTCGGTCGTCGCCGAGGCCTTCGGGATGCACGTCTCCTTCTACGACCTCGAGGACAAGCTCCCCCTGGGCAACGCCAAAAAGTGCGAGACCCTCGACGAGCTCCTCGAGACCTGCGAGACGATCACGCTCCACGTCGACGGCCGGGCGGGCAACGCCGGCAACTTCGGCGCCGCGCAGTTCGCCAGGATGCGCCCCCGCAGCCTCTTCCTCAACCTCTCGCGCGGTTTCGTCGTCGACCTCGAGG
Source organism: Janibacter terrae NBRC 107853 (assembly GCF_001591405.1). Taxonomy (GTDB): domain Bacteria; phylum Actinomycetota; class Actinomycetes; order Actinomycetales; family Dermatophilaceae; genus Janibacter; species Janibacter terrae. Next base: position 237,728 of record NZ_BCUV01000002.1, on the reverse strand, counting down.
CACTGCGCGACAACCTGCTCTCCGGCCACATCGCCGGTGCCGCGATCGACGTCTTCCCGAGCGAGCCGAAGAAGGCGGGCGACGCCTTCGAGAACTGCCTGCAGGGCATCCCCAACGTCATCCTCACCCCGCACATCGGCGGTTCCACCGAGGAGGCGCAGCTCGACATCGGCCGCTACGTCTCCGGCAAGCTGCGTGACTGGGCGACCACCGGTGCCACGACGATGTCGGTCAACGTCCCGGCCGTCGCCGCCCCCGTCGCCCTGGGCGGCACCCGCATCCTCCACCTGCACCAGAACGTCCCCGGAGTCCTGGCCCGGGTCAACACGATCCTGTCCGAGGGCGACGTCAACATCGACAGCCAGCAGCTGAGCACCAAGGGCGAGTACGGCTACGCCGTCACCGACCTCGCGAGCAGCCTGCCCGCCGACACCGAGCAGCGCCTGCGCGAGCTTCCGGAGACCATCGAGGTCCGGGTCATCGTGACGGCCTGAGGCTGCACCCGCCCGGGGCAGTGCAGCGCCGGGCACGACGAAGGGGGCCACGCACCGGATGGTGCGTGGCCCCCTTCGTCGGATCAGGAGATCAGTGGGAGTGGCCGTGACCGTGGGTCTCGGGCTCCTCCTCCTTCTTCTCCACGACGAGCGTGTCGGTGGTGAGGACCATCGACGCGATCGACGCGGCGTTGATGAGCGCCGAGCGGGTGACCTTGACCGGGTCGATGACGCCCTGGCCGATGAGGTCGCCGTACTCGCCGGTCGCCGCGTTCAGGCCCTGGCCGGGGGCCAGCTCCTGCACCTTGGCGACGGCGACGTAGCCCTCGAGGCCGGCGTTCTCGGCGATCCACCGCAGGGGCTCCACAGCGGCCTTGCGCACGATGTTGGCGCCGACCTTCTCGTCGCCCTCGAGCTCGATGCCGTCCAGGACGGCGACCGCGTGGGCGAGCGAGGAGCCACCGCCGGCGACGATGCCCTCCTCGATGGCCGCGCGGGTCGCGGAGATCGCGTCCTCGATGCGGTGCTTCTTCTCCTTGAGCTCGACCTCGGTGTGGGCACCGACCTGGATGACGCAGACGCCACCGGCGAGCTTGGCGAGGCGCTCCTGGAGCTTCTCGCGGTCCCAGTCGGAGTCGGTGCGCTCGATCTCGGCCTTGATCTGGTTGACCCGGCCGGTGACGTCCTCACCGTTGCCCTGGCCGTCGATGATCGTCGTGTTGTCCTTGGTGACGACGACGCGACGGGCCTGGCCGAGGTCCTCGAGACCGGCCTGGTCGAGCTTGAGGCCGACCTCCTCGGCGATGACCTGACCACCGGTGAGGATCGCCATGTCCTGCAGCATCGCCTTGCGACGGTCGCCGAAGCCGGGGGCCTTGACGGCCACGACGTTGAAGGTGCCGCGGATCTTGTTGACGACGAGCGTGCTCAGGGCCTCGCCGTCGATGTCCTCGGCGATGATGAGCAGCGGCTTGCCGGACTGGACGACCTTCTCCAGCACGGGCAGCACGTCGGCGATCGTGGAGATCTTGCCCTGGTTGATCAGGACGTAGGCGTCCTCGAGGACGGCCTCCATGCGCTCGGGGTCCGAGACGAAGTACGGGCTGATGTAGCCCTTGTCGAACTGCATGCCCTCGGTGAAGTCGAGCGAGGTCTCGGCGGTCGAGGACTCCTCGACGGTGATGACGCCGTCCTTGCCGACCTTGTCGAAGGCCTCGGCGATGATCTCGCCGATGCCCTGGTCCTGGGCGGACAGGGAGGCGACCTGGGCGATCTCGTCCTTGCCCTCGACCTCACGGGCGTTCTCGAGCAGGCGGGCGGCGACGGCCTCGACGGCCTGGTCGATGCCGCGCTTGAGGCCGGACGGTGCGGCACCCGCGGCGACATTGCGCAGGCCCTCGCGGACCATGGCCTGGGCGAGGACGGTCGCGGTCGTGGTGCCGTCACCGGCGACGTCGTTGGTCTTGGTCGCGACCTCCTTGGCGAGCTGGGCGCCGAGGTTCTCGTACGGGTCCTCGAGCTCGATCTCCCGGGCGATCGTCACGCCGTCGTTGGTGATGGTCGGCGCGCCCCACTGCTTGTCGATGACGACATTGCGGCCCTTGGGGCCGAGCGTCACCTTGACGGCGTTGGCGAGCTGGTCGACGCCGCGTTGGAGGGCGTCACGGGCGGAGTCGTTGAACTCCAGTTCCTTGGCCATGTCTGTCCTTTGGTTCTACGAAGGGGGAAGAAGCGACGCCCCGGAGGGACCCGGGAGGGCCCGCACCCGGGGCGTGCGCTGCAAGCGGAGAGAGGTCGTCAGGAGACGATCGCGAGGACGTCGCGGGCGGAGAGGATCAGGTACTCCTGGCCGCCGTGCTTGATCTCGGTGCCGCCGTACTTGGAGTAGATGACGCGGTCGCCGACGGCGATGTCCATGGGGATGCGCTCGTCGCCGTCCTCGTTGAAGCGGCCGGGGCCGATCGCAACGACCTCGCCCTCCTGCGGCTTCTCCTTGGCGGTGTCCGGGATGACGAGGCCGGAAGCGGTGGTCTGCTCGGCCTCGACGGCCTGGACGACGATGCGGTCCTCGAGCGGCTTGATGGAAACCGACACGGTGACTCCTTAGTGAAGTGAGGGTCGTGAGTATGAGTTCTGGCGTGCCGGGCCGGGCGCCGTCGCGGGGGTCGACCAGCCGTGGCATCTGGCACTCGCCGAAGGTGAGTGCCAAGGGCAAATCTAGGCACCCGGCTGGCACTCGGTCAACCTGAGTGCCAATGTGCGGTGCGGGACGTCGCGACCGTGGACAATGCCGCCTGTGGACATCCAGACCGTGCGTTGGCTCGCCTCCCCGGAGGGCCATGCCCGGCTGCACGAGCTCCCCGCCTACCGCGAGGCCGACGCCGTGACCACCGCGGCCCGGTTGCGGTCCGAGGGCCTGGCACCCGAGCACGCCGCCGGGCTGCTGACCCAGAAGCGCCTGCAGGACAAGGCGAAGGACAAGTTCGGCGAGTTCGCCGAGGGGATGCTCTTCACCCCCGACGGGCTCGAGCAGGCCAGCCGTCTCGAGGTCGCCGCGACCCACGCGGGGCGCTTCGCGGCGGCCAGCCTCGCGACGGTCCACGACCTCGGCTGCGGCATCGGCTCGGACGCGATGGCGATGAATGCCCTCGGGGTCACGGTCCACGGCGTGGACGCCGACCCCCTCACCGCGGCGATCGCCGACGTCAACCTCCGCCCGTGGCCGGACAGCCGCGCCCGGCCGGGCGTCGCCGAGGACTTCGAGGCACCGATCGACCCGCTCCACTCCCGCGTGGGCGTCTGGCTCGACCCCGCCCGCCGCACCCCCGGGCACACAGACCGCACCGGCCGCACGCGCCGGGTCTTCCGCCTCGACGAGATCTCGCCGTCGTGGGAGTTCGTGCTGTCCGTCGCCCGTGACGTGCCGGCGACGGGCGCCAAGCTCAGCCCCTCGCTCCCCCACGACATCCCGCCGCTCGGCACCGAGGCGCAGTGGACCTCGTGGCAGGGGACGGTCCTGGAGTGCGCCGTGTGGTGGGGGCCTCTCGTCAAGGAGGCCGGCCGCAGCGCGCGGATCCTGCGCAAGGACGCCCCGCCCGTCGAGGTCGACCAGCGCACCTGCGAGGACGACCCCGACGTCGCCGGTTCGCTCGCCGACCTCGGGCCCTGGCTCTACGAGGCCGACCGGGCCGTGACCCGCGCGGGGCTCATCGGCACCGTGACCGGCGCCGTCTCGGGCCGCGAGCTCGAGGCCGGCCTCGGGTACGTGAGCAGCGACCGCGCGCTCGACCTCGGGCACGCGCGCCGCTACGAGGTGCTCGAGGCGATGCCCTTCTCCGTCAAGGGGCTGCGAGCGTGGCTGCGTGAGCGCGGCGTCACCGGCCTGACCGTCAAGAAGCGCGGCATCCGCCTCGACGAGGACCAGCTGCGCAAGCAGCTGAAGATCGGCCGCGGCGCCGGCAGCGGCGACAGCGCGACCATCGTCCTCACCCGCGTCGGCGGCACCCAGGCGGTCCTCGTCGTGCGGCCGGCCGGGGCCTGAGTCCCGGGATCACGTCCCCTTCGCCCGCCCCGGGTAGCCTGCAGGGCATGCCGCGTCGAGCCACCCACCTGACCCGCGCCACCGCCGCCGTCGCCGCGCTCACCCTCGTGGGATGCGGCTCCGACCCGGGTGACGAGGCGTCCAGCCCGACCTCGAGCACCTCCTCGAGCACCTCCTCGGGCACCTCCTCGACGAGCCGGTCGACCTCGGCGACGGCCTCCCCTTCGTCCCCGTCCTCGAAGAAGACGTCGTCCTCGACCTCGACCACGACGAGCGCGTCCGGCCCGGCCGCGAGCTCCTGCGTGGCCTCCGTCCGGGACGCGATGACCCCGACCCAGCAGGCCGGCCAGCTGCTCATGGCAGCGATGCAGCCGGGACCGGCGACCGGTCTCGACGGTCCGATCGGGCAGCAGGGTCTCGGCTCGATGCTCTACCTGGGCGGGTGGCAGGACTCTGGCACCGTCGCGGCGGCGAGCGCGCACCTGCAGGACGTCTCCCCGACCGTCGACGGCACCAAGGTCGGCATGCTCGTCGCCGCAGACCAGGAGGGCGGCGAGGTCCAGCAGCTCACGGGCGCAGGCTTCACCGAGATGCCCTCCGCCCTCGAGCAGGCCCGGGACCCCGACCTGCGGGCCTCCGCCAAGGCCTGGGGCGCGGAGCTCGCTGCGGCCGGGGTCAACGTCAACCTCGCCCCCGTCGCCGACACCGTCCCCGCCGAGATCGGTCGCGCCAACCAGCCGATCGGCAGGTGGGGCCGCCAGTACGGCTCGACCCCGGCCGCGTCGAGCGCCGGGGCGGAGGACTTCGCGCGCGGCATGCAGGACGCGGGCGTGGAGCCGACCGTCAAGCACTTCCCGGGCATCGGTCGCATCACCGGCAACACCGACCTCTCCGCGACCGGCATCACCGACTCCACGGCGACGACGACGGACCCCTACCTCGCCCCCTTCGCCGACAACATCGAGGGCGGGACCAGGATCGTCATGGTCGGCTCCGCGCACTACTCCAGGATCGACGGCGAGACGCCCGCGCTGTTCTCGAAGAAGATCGTCGACGGCATGCTCCGCGAGGACCTGGGCTTCGACGGGGTCGTCATCACCGACGACGTCGGCGCGGCCAAGGCGGTCGCCGCGACCCCGGTCGGCGCGCGCGCCACGAAGTTCATCGCCGCCGGCGGGGACATCGTCCTCACCGCCGACCCGGGCCAGGTCCCGACGATGGTCTCGGCGATCGAGGGCACGGCGAAGGGGGACCCGGCCTTCGCGCGGCAGGTCACCGCCTCGGTCACCCGCGTGCTGACGCTCAAGGAGGACATGGGTCTGCTGCGCTGCGGCTGACCGGCGCGCACCCCCGCACCGCTCCTCCGGTCAGTGCGCGTGGTCGTGGTCGACGTGCACCGGCAGGCCGGTGCTCACGTCGGTCACCGGTAACGAGCTGTCGGCGGGCAGCGACAGGTCGCTCGCGGGACGCCCCTTGAGCATCATCTGGGCACCGAGGCTCGCGACCATCGCGCCGTTGTCGGTGCACAGCCCCGGCCGCGGGACACGCAACGCGATCCGGGCGTCGTCGCAGCGCTGCTGTGCCATCGCCCGCAGGCGCGAGTTGGCGGCCACGCCGCCACCGATCTGCAGCGCTGCGACGTCGTGCTCGCGGCAGGCGAGGACCGCCTTGCGGGTCAGCACGTCGACGACAGCCTCCTGGAAGGAGGCGGCGACATCGGCGACCGGGACCTCGCGGCCGGCGGCCCGCTCGGTCTCGACCCAGCGCGAGACGGCGGTCTTGAGCCCCGAGAAGGAGAAGTCGAACCGGTGGCGCTCCATGTCCTTGCGCGTCGACAGCCCGCGCGGGAAGTCGATGGTGATCTGCCCATCACCCGCGGCGCGGTCGATGTGCGGCCCTCCGGGGAAGGGCAGGCCGAGCACGCGCGCGACCTTGTCGAAGGCCTCCCCCGCCGCGTCGTCGATCGTCGCGCCGAGGCTGCGGATGTCGTGGGTGACATCGGGGACGAGCAGCAGCGAGGAGTGGCCGCCGCTCACGAGCATCGCCAACGTCGGCTCGGGCAGCGGCCCGTGCTCGACGATGTCGACCGCGACGTGGCTCGCGAGGTGGTTGACGCCGTAGAGCGGGACGCCGAGCGCGAGCGCCAACGCCTTGGCCGAGGCCACCCCGACCATGAGGGCGCCGGCCAGGCCGGGGCCGGCGGTGACGGAGATGCCGTCAAGGTCGCCGAGCGCGACGCCGGCCTCGCGGCAGGCCCGCTCGATCGTCGGGACCATCGCCTCCAGGTGCGCGCGGGAGGCGACCTCGGGCACGACCCCGCCGAAGCGCGCATGCTCGTCGACGCTCGAGGCCACGGCGTCGACGAGCAGCTCCTCGCCGCGGACGATGCCGACGCCGGTCTCGTCGCACGACGTCTCGATGCCGAGGACGAGTGGCTGGCTGCTCATGACTGCCTCCCGAGGTCGAGGGCGAGGACGAGCGCGTCGACCCCACCCGCGTAGTAGCCACGACGGGTCTGCAGCAGCTCGAACCCGCGTGCGGCGTACAAGCGGCGGGCGGCCGCGTTGTCGGCGCGCACCTCGAGGAGGAGGCGCTCGGCGCCCGCGGCGCGGGATCGCTCGACGAGCTCCTCGAGCAGTCGTCGGCCGAGGCCCGTGCCCCGGGCGCGCGGCAGCGTCGCGATCGTCATGAGGTCGCTGACCTCACCGCCGTGGTCGAGCCCGGCGTACCCGGCGATGCCCTCGTCGTCCTCGGCGAGCAGGTACTCGCGCCGTGGCCGCCCGGCGAGCTCGCCCCACCACGAGGCCTCGGACCAGGCCTCGGTCCCGAAGAGGTCGACCTCGTGCCCGGCGAGCTCGGCGAGGTCCTGCCAGCGCACCTCCCGCAGGACGAAGGGGGTCTGCGTCACCGTGGTCACTGGTCCGCCTCCCCGCGCCGCGGCTCACCTGACGACCCACGGCCCACCTGCCGCAGCGGGCGCTGCTGCTGGAGGGGCGGGGCGGCCAGAGAGGGCTTCGGGGGCGCCGGCGCGACGGCGTCCGGGCGGCGCAGGTAGAGGGGCTCGACGGGCATGTCGTCCCCGGCGGCGAGCCTCGTGACCGCGAGGGTCGCGAGGACGCCCGCGTCGACGTCGAGCAGGTCGCTGGCGTGGGGCAGCAGCTCGGGGTAGAGCAGCGGTCCACGACCGACGGTGGGCAGGGCGCGGACCTCCTCGGGCAGGTCGGCCGGGCGGGTCACGCTGGGGTCGTCGATCGCGGTGGCCGTCCCTGCGGCACACCGGTACCGGGCCCAGTAGACCTCCTTGCGCCGCGCGTCGGTCGCGACGAGCAGCAGGCCCTCGTGACCCTCGACGGCGGCAGCCGCAGCCAGGGCGTCGAGGGAGCAGACCCCGTGGACGCTGATCCCGCGGGCGTGGGCGAAGGTCACGGCGGTGACCAGTCCGACCCGCAGCCCGGTGAAGGGTCCCGGGCCGGTCCCCACCGCCACGTGGGTGATGTCGGCGGTCGTGGCGCCGGCCGCGGCGAGGGTCTCGGCGACGAGGGGCGCGAGCAGCTCGGTGTGCCGGCGCGGGTCGAGCACCGACCGGGTCGCGAGCGCCTGCGCGCCGTCGTGCACGGCGACGGTGATCGCCGAGGTCGCGGTGTCCAGCGCGAGCAGTCTCATGCGTCTCCCCCTTCGTCCCGCAGGAGGGACTCGACATCGGTCCCGGCCCAGCGCGGGCCGACGGCCAGCACGTCCAGCCGGCGCGACTCGGTGGCCGGGTCGGCGACGAGGGTCAGCTCGAGGCGGTCGTCAGCGAGCCCCTCGGCGAGGCCGGCGCCCCACTCGACGACGGTGACTGCCTCGTCGAGGTCGGCGTCCAGGTCCAGGCCGTCGAGCTCCGCGGCGCCGCCGAGACGGTAGGCGTCGACGTGGACGAGCTCGGGCCCGTCACCGAGGGGCGGGTGCACCCGCGCGATGACGAAGGTCGGGGAGGTCACCGCGCCGCGGACACCGAGGCCCTCGCCGAGGCCACGCGTCAGGGTCGTCTTGCCGGCGCCGAGGCCACCGGTGAGGACGACGAGGTCACCGGCACGCAGCAGGCGCGCCAGCCGGCGGCCGAGCGCGACCGTCGCGTCGGTGTCCGGGAGGACCAGGCTCACGTGCGGGCCACCTCGTCGACGGCCCCCTTCGCCCGCTTGGCGTCGCGCGCCGCGTCGTCGCCACGGGTGCGCTCGAGCAGACCGAAGATCGCGTCCGTGACCGGACCGGGCCGCTCGAGGTAGAGGATGTGCCCGACGCCGGGGACGACGACGTGCTCCGCGGTCGGCAGCGCCTCGGCGAGCGCGACGCTGTGCTCGGGCGGGGTCATCTTGTCCGCGGACCCGGCGACGATGAGGACCGGCGTCTCGCGCAGACCGGGCAGCGAGGCGCGGATGTCGAGCTCGTCGAGCTCGGGCAGGAAGGCGCCGATCGTCTCCAGCCGGGTACCGAAGACCATCGTGGCGACCTTGCGCAGCAGCTCCTTGGGCACCGGCTGGCCGAAGGCGTAGTACTGCACGAGCCGCTCCTCGATGGCGCGCCCCCCGAGCCGCAGCCCGCCCCAGACGGCCTCCTGGTCACCGAGCCGTCCGAGGAACCCGGGGCCGAGGCGCGCGATGATCCGGTCGAAGACCTGACCGAGGCCCAGCCGGACGAGGCTGTCGCCGCCCGCGCTCGTCGCGATGAGCGCGGCGCCGGCGACGCGGGCCCGGGTGTACTGCTGGTACCGCCCGGCGAAGCTCATGATCGTCATGCCGCCCATGGAGTGGCCGACGAGGACGAGCTGGCCCTCGGGCGTCGTCGCGTCGAGCACCGCCCGCAGGTCCATGGCGAGCTGGTCGATGGTGCACCGCTCGAGCTCGCCGACCTGCGAGGCGCCGTGGTTGCGCTGGTCGTAGCTCACGACGCGGTAGCCGGCGTCGACGAGGGCGCGACGCTGGTGCACCCACGAGCTGAGGTTCAGCACGAAGCCGTGGATGAGCACGACCGTCGGGCCGTCCTGCGGGCTCCAGCCCTTCGGCTCGTCGATCTCGGCGTGCAGCACGAGGCCGTCGTTGGCCGGTACCGCGACGTACTTGTCCGTGGCGAAGGGGAAGACGTGCACCTTGTCGGCGCTGGTCACCGCGTGGACCCGGGACCGTCGGGCGACGGACCTGCCGGCGAGGCCGGCCCCGGCGAGCGCGATGCCGCCGACGGCCGCAGCCGCCAGACCGATCCCGGTCGCCGCGGTCCTGCCGAGGCCGGTGCGTTGCTCGTCCATCACGACTCCTCCAGGTAGCGGCGCGGGACGCGGGGCCCGAGCCGGGTGACGATCTCGTAGTTGATCGTGCCGATGGCCGCGGCCCAGTCCTGCGCGGTCGGCTCGCCGGCGGCCTCGCGGCCGATGAGGACGACCTCGTCGCCGGCCGCGGCCGGGTTGTCGGCACCGAGGTCGAGCACCACCTGGTCCATGCACACGCGCCCGGCGATGGTGTACCGACGCCCGTGCACCTGCATCGGGCCGACGCCCGAGGCGTGCCGCGGGATCCCGTCGGCGTAGCCCAGCGGCACGAGGCCCAGGCGGGTCTCCGCCGGTGTCACGTACTGGTGCCCGTAGGAGACGCCCTGACCGGCCGGGCAGTCCTTCACGGCGATGAGCCGCGCGGTGACCCGCATGGCCTCGCGCAGGCCGAAGTGCGTCGGCCCCCCGATGTCGGGCACGGGGCTCAGGCCGTAGATCGAGATGCCGGGCCGCACCATGTCGAGGTGCGCCGAGGGGTTGGTCAGGGTCGCCGCCGAGTTGGCGAGGTGGCGCAGGCGCGGGCGCAGCCCGACGCGGTCGGCGTCGGCGAGCACCGCGGCGAAGGTCTCCTGCTGCGCCCGCACCGTCGGGTGGTCCGGCGCGTCGGCAGAGGCGAAGTGGGAGAAGATCCCCTCGACGTCGACGACGCCCTCCGCCTCGAGCCGGGCGGCGTCGACGAGCATGGCGGCGAGGTCCTCGCCCCAGGCACCGCCACGGCCCAGGCCGGTGTCGACCTTGAGGTGGATCCGCGCGGTCGTGCCGAGCGAGCGGGCGGCGGCGGCGATCTCGGCGAGCGCCCAGGGGGCGCCGGCGGAGAGGGTGAGGTCCTCGCGGATGGCACCCGAGAGGTCAGCTCCCGGCGGGTAGAGCCAGGTGAGGATCGGCGCGCTCACGCCGGCGGCACGGGCGGCGCGGGCCTCCGCGAGCTGGGCGACCGCGAGGTAGGTCGCTCCTCCGGCGAGGGCGGCCCCGGCGACCGGCACGAGGCCGTGCCCGTAGGCGTCGCCCTTGATGACCGCCATGACGTCCGCGTCGCCGGCGAGGCGGGAGAGCTGGGCGACGTTGTCACGGATCGCCGTGAGGTCGATGTCGGCCCACGCCGACAGACCGACCGTGGACGCCCCCTGCGGCAGGACGGAGGGGGTCGCGACGGACGGGAGCTCGGGGTGCGGGGTCGACAGGTCCATGGGGCTTCCGGACAAGTCTAGGTCGCGCCGGCGGGGCAGGATGGGAGGCATGACGTACCGCACTGACGACTACCAGGCCGATGGCACCCGCTACGACGGGACGGACTACCGCCGCTGCGGACGCTCCGGGCTGGTGCTGCCCCCGATCTCGCTGGGTCTGTGGCACAACTTCGGCGACGCCGAGCCGCTGGAGACCCAGCGCGCGGTGCTGCGACGCGCCTTCGACCGCGGCGTGACGCACTTCGACCTCGCCAACAACTACGGCCCGCCGTACGGGGCGGCCGAGCGCAACTTCGGGACGATCTTCGCGCAGGACCTGCGGCGCTACCGCGACGAGCTGGTCCTCTCGACCAAGGCCGGCTGGGACATGTGGCCCGGGCCCTACGGGCAGGGCGGCGGCTCGCGCAAGTACCTGCTCGCCTCCCTCGACCAGTCGCTGGAGCGGATGGGGGTGGACTACGTCGACATCTTCTACAGCCACCGCTTCGACCCCGACACGCCCCTCGAGGAGACGATGGGCGCCCTCGACGCCGCCGTCCGCAGCGGCAAGGCGCTCTACGTCGGCATCTCCTCCTACGGCCCCGAGCGCACCCGAGAGGCGCACGCGATCCTGCGGGAGATGGGCACGCCCCTGCTCATCCACCAGCCGTCGTACTCGATGATCAACCGCTGGATCGAGGACGAGCTGCTCGACACGGTCGACGAGCTCGGCATCGGCACGATCGCCTTCACCCCGCTCGCGCAGGGGTTGCTCACCCACAAGTACCTCGGCGGCATCCCGGCCGACTCCCGGGCCGCGCGCGAGGGCACCGGCATCGTCGACCAGCTGACCGAGGACAACCTCGCGCGTATCCGTGCGCTCGACGAGATCGCGCAGGGGCGCGGGCAGACGCTCGCCCAGATGGCCCTGGCGTGGGCGCTGCGCGACCGGCGCGTCACCTCGCTGCTCGTCGGCGCCCGCACCGTCGAGCAGCTCGACGACAGCCTCGACGCGATGGAGCGCCCGGACTTCACGGACGAGGAGCTGCGGCGGATCGACGAGCACGCCGTCGACGGCGGGGTCAACTGGTGGGCGGAGTCCGCGCAGGGCTGATCGCGAGGCGGCGGTGGGGCTAGCCTCGGCTCATGCGCACCGTCGTCATCAGCCTCATCGCCGCCGACCGTCCCGGCCTCGTCGCCGACCTCGCCCGCACCGTCGCAGAGCAGGGCGGCAACTGGCTCGAGAGCCAGATGGGCCGGCTCGGAGCATCGTTCGCCGGCGCGGCCCTCGTCGAGATCGACCACGAGCGGGTCGAGTCGCTCACTGCCGCGGTGCGGTCGCTCCCGGACGTCGGCGTCGTCGACGTCTCCGTCACGTCGGCCGGTGACGACCCGGGGCAGTCGGTCGACCTGCAGGTCGTCGGCCAGGACCAGCCCGGCATCGTGCGCGACGTGACCACGGCGCTCGCTGCCCGCGGCCTGAGCATCCGCGAGCTGCACACGTGGACGAGCGACGCCCCGATGAGCGGCGAGCGACTCTTCGAGGCCGTGGCGGTGGTCGGCGTGGGACCCGACGTCGACCTGGCCGCCCTGCGCAGCACGCTGGACGAGGTGTCCGCGCAGCTGAGCCTCGACGTGCGCATCGACGACGGGCTCGAGCCCTCGGCCTGGGGCGCGGTGCCCGAGCGCGGCTAGCCCGCGTCGCGCAGCAGGCCCGCGACGGTGCGACCGAGGGCGTGCGCGAGGTCCAGCGCGCGGAGCGGCCCACCGGGGCTGGCGACGTCCGCGGCCCGACCGTGGACGAGGGCGCCCAGCGACCCCGCCTCCGCCGGCTCGAGGTCGGCCGCGAGCAGCACGCCGAGGAGGCCCGCGAGGACATCCCCGGCGCCGGCCGTCGCGAGCCACGCCGGGGCGTCGTCCTGGACGTGGACCGGCCCGTCGGCGTCGACGACGAGCGTCGTCGCGCCCTTGAGGAGCACGGTGGCGCCGGTGGCCTCGGCGAGCGCCCGGGCGTGCTCGAGCGGTGACCCCTCGACCTCCTCGCGGGTCAGCTCGGTCGTGCGACCCCGCAGCCGGGTGAGCAGGCGGGCGCACTCCCCCGCGTGCGGGGTGAGCAGGGTCGGTGCGTCACGCGGTCCCTCGACGAGGTCGAGGCCCCCGGCGTCGACGAGCACCGGCAGGTCGGAGGCGAGCGCCGCGCGGGCGACCTCGGTCTGGGCCGCCGCACCCTCGGCCGTCGAGGTCACGTCGAGGCCCGGCCCGACGACCCAGGCCTGGACCCTCCCTTCGCCGTGGACGGCCTCGGGGACGGCGGCGCGCACCAGCGCGCTGGGGGTCGGGGTGCCGACGTAGCGGACCATCCCCGCGCCCGCGGTCACGGCCGCGGTCACGGCGAGCACCGCGGCACCCGGGTACTCCTCGCCGCCCGCGACGACCCCGAGCACGCCCCGGGAGTACTTGTCGTCCTCGGCGGTCGGGACCGGCCAGAGCCGCGCGACGTCGTCGGGCGTGTGGCGCACCACGGCCGGCGTCGCTCCCTCGAGGTCGAGGCCGATCTCGAGCACCGTGAGCACGCCGCACGCCACCTCGGTCGGCGGCAGGAGGTGCACCGGCTTCGGGGCGCCGAAGGTCACCGTCTCGTCGGCGAAGACGGCGTCGGCCACCAGCGGCCCGCCCTCGACCGGCTGCCCGCTCGGGGTGTCGACGGAGATGACCCAGGACCGGTCCCGGATCGCGTCGACCCACGGGCGGGCGAAGGGGGCCAGCCCCGGTCGCCCGCCGATGCCGGTGATGCCGTCGAGGACCACCTCGGCGCGGGAGATCGCGGTGACCACCTCGGGACCGGCACCCGTGAGCACGGTGACGCCGCGCGTCGTGGCCAGGGCCGCGGCCTCGGTCTGGACCTGCGAGGCGCTCGGGTCGGCGCACACGGCCGTGGCCGCGAAGCCGCGTCGGGCCAGTCGGGCCAGGGCGAAGAGCGTGTCGGCGCCGTTGTTGCCGGGCCCGACGAGACCGACGACGGTGCGGGCGCCGCGCTCGCGCATGCGACCGGCGGTGAGCCGGGCGACACCCCGGGCGGCCCGCTGCATGAGCTCGCCGCTCTCGAGGAGCTCGGGGAGTGCTGCCTCGGCCGCGCGGATGGTCTCGACGGAGTAGCCGGTGATCACGAGACCGACGCTACCGCGCCCCCTTCGCCCCGGGGTCAGGCGGACTCGGCGACGACGAAGGCCGTGGCGATGCCCCCGTCGTGGCTCAGGGAGATGTGCATGCGGGCGACGCCCATGTCCTGCGCCCGCGCGGCCACCGTGCCGGAGATGACGAGGACCGGCTCGCCGTGCTCGCCGTTGGTCACCTCGACGCCCTGCCACGGCAGGTCGCCGGGGGTGCGCAGCGCCTTGCCGACCGCCTCCTTGGCTGCGAAACGGGCCGCCAGCGAGTGCAGCGGGAGGCCGCGCTCGCTCTGCGTGAACACGCGGTCGCGCAGCTTCGGCGTGCGGTCGAGCCGCTCGCCGAGCCGCGCGATGTCGACGACGTCGATGCCGACCCCGATGATCACCGGGTCACTCGACGGTGACGGACTTGGCCAGGTTGCGCGGCTGGTCGACGTCCAGGCCCTTGGCGGTCGACAGGTGCAGGGCGAAGACCTGCAGCGGCACGACCGTGAGCAGCGGCTGGAGCAGCGGTGAGGTGTGCGGCACGCGGATGACCTCGTCGGCGAAGGGGAGGACCTCCTCGTCGCCCTCCTGCGCGATGACGAGGGTGCGGGCCCCGCGCGCGCGGATCTCCTGGATGTTGGAGACGACCTTCTTGTGCAGCTCGTTGGGCGTGTCCGGGCCGGGCACGACCACGAAGACCGGCTGGCCGGGCTCGATGAGCGCGATCGGGCCGTGCTTGAGCTCACCGGCGGCGAAGCCCTCGGCGTGGATGTAGGCGAGCTCCTTGAGCTTGAGCGCGCCCTCCATGGCGATGGGGTACCCGACGTGGCGGCCGAGGAAGAGCACCGCGCGGGTGTCGGCCATGAAGCGGGCGATCTCCTTGACCCGGTCCATCTCGCCCAGGAGCGACTCGATCTTGGCGGGCACCTCGTGCAGCTCGGCCATGACGGCCTTGGCGTCGTCGGCGTAGGTCTCGCCGCGCAGCTGCGCGAGGTAGAGGCCGAGCACGTAGCAGGCGGTGATCTGCGCGAGGAAGGCCTTGGTCGAGGCGACGGCGATCTCGGGTCCGGCGTGGGTGTAGAGCACGGCGTCGGACTCGCGCGGGATCGTCGCGCCGTGGGTGTTGCAGACCGAGACGGTCAGGGCACCGAGCGAGCGCGCGTGCCGCACCGCCATCGCCGTGTCGGCGGTCTCGCCTGACTGGCTGATCGAGACGACGAGCGTGCGGTCGGAGACAATCGGGTCGCAGTAGCGGAACTCGTGCGCCAGCGCGACCTCGACGGGGATGCGGGTCCAGTGCTCGATGGCGTACTTGGCGACCATGCCGGCGTAGGCGGCGGTGCCGCACGCGACGATGGTGATGCGGTCGATGTCCTTGAGCTTGGCCTCGTCGATGCGCAGCTCGTCCAGGACGAGGCGTCCGTCGGCGTCGGTGCGGCCGAGGAGGGTGTCGCCGACCGCCTGGGGCTGGTCGTGGATCTCCTTCTCCATGAAGGTGTCGTAGCCGCCCTTCTCGGCGGCCGCGGCGTCCCAGGTCACCTCGTAGGGCTTGCCCTCCGCGGGGGTGCCGTCGAAGTTGATCACCGAGTACGAGGACGGCGTGATCGTGACGATCTGGTCCTGGTCGAGCTCGACGGCCCGCTTGGTGTACCCGATGAAGGCAGCGACGTCGGAGCCGAGGAAGTTCTCCCCTTCGCCGAGACCGACGACGAGCGGGCTGTTGCGACGGGCCGCGACGACCGTGTCCGGCTGGTCCGCGTGGACCGCGAGGAGGGTGAAGGCGCCCTCGAGGCGGCCGACGACCGTGCGCATGGCCTCCGTGAGGTCACCGGTCGCGGCGAAGGCCCGGGCCACGAGGTGCGCCGCGACCTCCGTGTCGGTCTCGGAGGTGAACTCCGCGCCCTCGGCGAGCAGCTCCTGCTTCAGCGCGTGGAAGTTCTCGACGATGCCGTTGTGGACGACCGCCAGCTTGCCGTCGCCCCCGCCGCGGTGCGGGTGCGCGTTCTGGTCGGTCGGACCACCGTGGGTGGCCCAGCGGGTGTGGCCGATGGCGGTCGCCGACCCGGGGACGGTGTCGCCCTCGAGCGCGCCGCGCAGGTTGGCGAGCTTGCCGGCACGCTTCTCGGTGAAGACCCCGCCACGGTCGACGAGCGCGACGCCCGCGGAGTCGTACCCGCGGTACTCGAGGCGGGCCAGGCCCTCCATCACGACGTCCAGGGAGCGGGCACCGGAGTCGGGCCCCACGTATCCAACGATTCCGCACATGACGGACAGGCTAACCGTCCGTGCGTCGTCGCCAGACCACGTGGGACACAATGGGGGGCGTGTCCACCGCCCTCACGGCGACGTTGCCGTCCCCCTTCGTCGAGCTCGACCGCCAGGCGTGGGCCCACCTCCGCGAGAACCACCCCCTCAACCTCGACGAGGGTGACCTCGCCCGCCTGCGCGGGCTGAGCGACCCGATCGACCTGGAGGAGGTGCAGGAGGTCTACCTCCCGCTCTCCCGCCTGCTCACCTTCTACGTCTCGGCGACGACGCGGCTGCACCGCATCACGTCGACCTTCCTCGGCGAGCGGCCGCCGAAGGCCCCCTTCGTCATCGGCGTCGCCGGGTCGGTCGCCGTCGGCAAGTCCACGACCGCGCGCATCCTGCGCGAGCTCATGCAGCGCTGGCCCGACACCCCCAAGGTCGACCTCGTGACGACCGACGGGTTCCTCCTGCCCAACGCCGAGCTCGAGCGCCGGGGGCTGCTGCAGCGCAAGGGCTTCCCGGAGTCCTACGACCGGCGGGCACTGCTGCGCTTCATCTCCGCGATCAAGGCCGGCCAGCCCGAGGTCACGGCGCCGGTGTACTCGCACCTGACCTACGACATCGTCCCCGACGAGCGGATCGTCGTGCGCCAGCCGGACGTGCTCATCGTCGAGGGGCTCAACGTCCTCCAGCCGCCGGGGGCGCGCAGCGACGGGCGCACCGGTCTCGCGGTCAGCGACTTCTTCGACTTCTCCGTGTACGTCGACGCCAACGTCGCCGACATCCGGCGCTGGTACGTCGACCGGTTCCTCAGCCTGCGGCAGACCGCCTTCGCCGACCCGGCGTCGTACTTCCACCGCTACGCGAGCCTCACCGACGAGCAGGCCGAGGCTCGGGCGCTGCACATCTTCGAGACGATCAACGAGCCCAACCTCGTCGACAACGTCCTGCCGACCCGGGGCCGGGCCACGCTCGTGCTGACGAAGGGCGCCGACCACCAGGTCCGCCGGATCCGCCTGCGCAAGCTCTGACGCCGCGCGACGACGAGGCCCCCGCCGACCCAGGGGTCGCGGGAGCCTCGTCGTACCGGCAGCGGCTCAGTACCAGTGCGGGTTGTTGCTGTCCCAGAAGGCCTTGGCCCCGCAGGGCGTGCCGTAGGACTGCTTGATGTAGTCCATGCCCCAGTGCATCTGGGTGATGGGGTTGGTCCTCCAGTCCTCGCCCGAGGTGGCCATCTTGTCGGCCGGCAGGGACTGCGGGATGCCGTAGGCGCCCGAGCTGGAGTTGGTCGCCTTGTAGTCCCAGTTGGACTCGCCGTTCCAGAGGCTGATGAGGCAGGACCACTCGCCCTCGCCCCAGCCGAACTCCGGGAGCATCTCCTTGGCGTACGGCGCGGGGTCCTTCTGGATGACGGCGATCTCGGCGTCGGTGAACTCACGCTCGCTGACCGGCTTGGCCTTCTCCTCGGCGCGCTTCTTCTTCGCGGCCTCGGCCTTGCGCCTCGCCTCGGCCTTCTTCTTGGCCTCGGCCTTCTTGGCGCGCTCGACCTCGGACAGGCGGGCCTGCTCGCGGGAGGCGCTGCGGGAGACATTGGTCGTGCGGCGGTCCTGCGCCAGGCGCGTGGCGTCGACCGTGGCGGTGTCGGCGGTCACCTCGGAGGTCGGGGACTCGACGGCGGCAGCGCTCCCGTCCGAGTGCGAGGGGTCACCGATGGCGACGGTGGCGCCGACCGATCCGAGCATGGCCACCGCGAGGGCGCCACCGACGAGGGGGCGACGGACGGCAGCGCGCAGCGCGGCTCCCTTGCCCCCCTCGGGGGCACCGCCGTGTCTGGGCGCGTAGCTCGACGAGAGCACGTGACCAGCTCCTTTCCGTGAAAAAGCCACTCACGGGGAGTGGCCAAGTGCCGCCGGCGACGACGAGGCGTCGGACCGGCCGTTATCTTTTCGAGACCTTAGCCGACGGGCCGCGCCGGACGCAAAGCGCCCCTGTGGACGAAGGGGAGGCCCCGCCCGGTGATCCGGCGGGGCCTCCCCTTCGCTGCGGGGGGTCAGAGGTCGAGGCCCTCGAGCAGGTCCGTGACGAGCGCGGCGATGGGGCTGCGCTCGCTGCGGGTGAGGGTCACGTGGGCGAAGAGCGGGTGACCCTTGAGGGTCTCGATGACCGCGGCGACGCCGTCGTGGCGACCGACGCGCAGGTTGTCCCGCTGGGCGACGTCGTGGGTGAGGACGATCTTCGAGTTCTGCCCGATGCGGGACATCACGGTGAGCAGGACGTTGCGCTCCAGGCTCTGCGCCTCGTCGACGATGACGAAGGCGTCGTGGAGGCTGCGGCCGCGGATGTGCGTCAGCGGGAGCACCTCGAGCATGTCGCGGTCGAGGATCTCGTCGACGACCTCCTTGGAGACCAGCGCGCCGAGGGTGTCGTGGACCGCCTGCGCCCACGGGCCCATCTTCTCGGACTCGCTGCCGGGCAGGTAGCCGAGCTCCTGGCCGCCGACCGCGTAGAGCGGGCGGAAGACGACGACCTTGCGGTGCTGGCGCCGCTCCATGACCGCCTCGAGGCCGGCGCACATCGCCAGGGCGCTCTTGCCGGTGCCGGCGCGACCGCCGAGGCTGACGATGCCCACGTCCGGGTCGAGCAGCAGGTCGAGGGCGATGCGCTGCTCGGCCGAGCGGCCGTGCAGGCCGAAGGCGTCACGGTCGCCGCGCACGAGTCGCACCTGCTTGTCGGCGCCGACCCGGCCGAGGGCGCTGCCCTTGGGCGAGAGGATCTTCAGCCCGGTGTGGCAGGGCATCTCGGCGGCAGCGAGGTGCTCGACCCGACCGGTCTCGTACAGGTGGTCGACGTCCTCGGCACTCATCTCGAGCTCGGACATGCCGGTCCAGCCGGAGTCGGACGGACGCTGCTCGTGGCGGTACTCCTGGGCGTCCAGGCCCACCGCCGAGGCCTTGACCCGCATCGGCAGGTCCTTGGAGACGATCGTGACGTCGGCGCCGTCGAGGGAGAGGTTCTTGGCCACGGCGAGGATGCGGGTGTCGTTGTCCCCGAGCCGGAAGCCCGACGGCAGGGACTGCGTATCCGTGTGGTTGAGCTCCACCCGCAGCGTCCCGCCGTCCTCGCCGACGGGCACCGGCGCATCGAGGCGGCCGGCGGACACGCGCAGGTCGTCGAGGAGACGCAGTGCGGTCCGCGCGAAGTAGCCGAGCTCCGGGTGGTGCCGCTTGCCCTCGAGCTCGGTCACGACGACGACCGGCAGGACGACCTCGTGCTCCTTGAACCGCAGCATCGCGCGCGGGTCGGAGAGGAGGACGGAGGTGTCGAGCACGTAGGTGCGGGGGCCCTCGTCCTGGGGCGGGAGGTCCACCGGGTCGGGCGCGCCCTCGGGCTGCGCGAGCGAGGGGGTGACGGTCTGGGTCATCAGGTCGTCCACGTCGGTCTCCTCCACGGGCGCCGCGCCGGCAGGCGCGTGCGCGCCTACTCTCGGTGCTGGTGCCGGGACCGGGCCGCGGGCCGGAGCCGGGGCCGGGTCCGGCCCCTCCTGCTGAGCAGCTGCTCCATGCGAGGCCTCCCGAGACGTCCTGCGGTGTGCGGGTCGTCACGCTCAACGTAGGACCACCGGAGCAGGACGCGCGCGACGTCGGGGGCGTGTCGCGGGTGCGGCTCGAGGTGTTCACGCCGTCGACACCTCACCCGCCCCACGGGCCACTCCTGTCCCTCCCCCTTCGTCCGGCCACGACCGCTCGTCTGCATTGCCCTAGGTGTAACTGGGCATGACCTTGGTGACACGGGTCTTGGCGCGGCTGGCTGGGGGTTGGTCCCCGATGGCGCTGTGTGGGCGATGGTAGTTGTAGTGGGTCACCCAGATCTGTAGCTGTCGTCGGCGGGCTTCTTCGGAGGGGTAGGCGTCGGCGTAGAGGACCTCGCGGGCCATGGTCTGCTGGTAGCGCTCGACCTTGCCGTTGT
This sequence comes from Janibacter terrae NBRC 107853, assembly GCF_001591405.1. Classification (GTDB taxonomy): domain Bacteria; phylum Actinomycetota; class Actinomycetes; order Actinomycetales; family Dermatophilaceae; genus Janibacter; species Janibacter terrae. The sequence continues at coordinate 217,854 of NZ_BCUV01000002.1, read as the reverse complement.
GCTTGGGCGTGTAGGGCTTGATCCGCTTGTGTTTCGAGGCGAAGGAGAGCACCGAGCGGGTGAAGTTCTTGGCGCGGTAACAGGACCCGTTGTCGGTGACGATGCGGGTGATGCGGGTGATGCCGTGCGCGGCGAAGAAGACCCGGGCGCGGGCCAGGAACGCGATCGCGGTCGCGGCGCTCTCGTCGTCGTGGGCCTCGGTGTAGACCATCCGGGTGAAGCCGTCCACGGCCGAGTGCAGGTAGGTGTAGCCCACCTTGGCGCCGCGGTGGTGTCCTCGCAGGCCGCGGGCCCGGTCAGCGTCCGAGCCGCGGCCGTGGACGCGCCACCCGCCCCCGGGCGGGATGCGTCCGACCTTCTTCACGTCCAGGTGGATCATGTGCCCGGGGTAGCGCGCGATGATCTTGCCGGCGGGCTGCTGGCGCAGGGGCTGCCCGTCGACGTCCAGGTCCCGCAGCCGGTTCAAGCCCTCGCGGCGCAGGATCCGGGCGATGGTGCACACCGCCACATTCGTGCCCTCATCGGCCAGCGCCAGATGGATGCGCCGCGCGGACCACTTACGGCGCCGCAGCTCGATGATCCGCTCGACCACCGGTTCGGCAGTCGCGCTCGGGGAGCGTTGTGGCCGGCTGGAGCGGTCGTGCAGCCCTTCCTCGCCGTGCTCGCGGTAGCGGGCTACCCATTTGGACAGGCACTGGCGTGAGATCGCGGCCTCGGCTGCGACGTGCGCGATCGGCCGCGGGCCGGCCTCATCATTGGCCTGACCCAGCACTCGCTCGATCAGACGTAGGCGACCACCAGGGGTCATCGGGGCATTAGCGTGGGACACAGGGCAGGTTCCTTTGGCTGGCTCGTGATGAACGGCTTTGACACCCTCATCCTGTCGCCACGGGGACCTGCCCGCCCTGTTACGCCCCTCCTCGTGTCACCAACCTCATGCCCCGCAACACCTAGGGCAATGCAGGGTCGGGAGAGCGAAGGGGAGGTCAGGCGCCGAAGCGGCGGTGCCGGTCCGCGTAGGAGCGCAGCGCGCGCAGGAAGTCGACCCGGCGGAACTCGGGCCAGTAGACCTCGCAGAAGTAGTACTCGCTGTGGGCGGACTGCCACAGGAGGAACCCGGAGAGCCGCTGCTCGCCCGAGGTGCGGATCACGAGGTCCGGGTCGGGTTGGCCCTTGGTGTACAGGTGCGCGCCGATGTCCTCGACGGTCAGCTCGCTGGCGATGTCCTCGATCGTCGCGCCCTGCTCCGCACGGTGGCGCAGGAGCGAGCGGACCGCGTCGGCGATCTCCTGGCGACCGCCGTACCCGACCGCGACGTTGACGATGAGGCCCTCGACCTCGGCGGTCTCCTCCTCGGCACGGCGCAGCGCGGCGGCCGTCTGGACCGGGAGCATGTCGAGCGCACCGGCGGGGTGGAGCTGCCAGCGGCCCGCGGCGGCGAGGTCGGCGACGAGCCCCTCGATGATGCGCAGCAGGCGGTCGAGCTCCTCCGGCGGACGGGTGAGGTTGTCCGTCGACAGCAGCCACAGGGTGACGACCTCGACCCCGGCGTCCTCGCACCACTCCAGGAAGCTGGCGATGTTGGCCGCGCCGGCCCGGTGCCCCTCGTCGGCGTTCGCCCCGCGCGCCTTGGCGAAGCGGCGGTTGCCGTCGACGATCATCCCGACGTGCCGAGGGACGGACTGGGAGTCGAGGTTGCGGACGAGCCGCCTCTCGTAGGCGCTGTAGAGCGGATTGCGCACTCGCGGTTCCCTTCCTGGCGACGTGGTCCGCCCAAACCTACCTGCGCGACGTGTCCGCCCTCACGCGCGTCCCCGTGGAGACCCGACGCACATGGCCAACCTACGGGCCCGTAGGTTAACGTCTTCGGCATGGATTCCCCCCGGGCAGAGATCAAGGAGCTCGGCGAGCACGTCGGCGAGCACGTCGACGCATTCGTCGACGCGGTCAAGCCGCACCTGCGCGGGTGGCTCCACCTGGTGACCGCCCCGCTCGCCCTCATCGGCGGGCTCGTCCTCACCTCGACCGCCCCGACCCAGGCCGGGCGCATCGCGGCCATGGTCTTCACGATCACCGCCGGCCTGCTCTTCGCGACCTCGGCGATCTACCACCGCGGCCGGTGGGGACGGCGCGCGGGCGCGGTGCTGCGGCGCTGGGACCACGCCAACATCTTCCTCATCATCGCGGGCAGCTACACCCCCTTCGCGCTGATGCTGCCGCGCCAGCAGGCCATCACCCTGCTCGTCATCGTCTGGAGCGGGGCGATCATGGGCGTGCTCTTCCGCGTCCTGTGGATCGGCGCCCCGCGCTGGCTCTACGTGCCGGTCTACGTCGCGCTCGGCTTCGTGGCCGTCTTCTACATCAAGCCGCTGCTCACCCACGGCGGCTGGACGATCCTGGCCTTCGTCGTCGTCGGCGGTGCGCTCTACACGGCCGGCGCGCTCGTCTACGGGTTCAAGCGTCCCAACCCGTCACCGCGCTGGTTCGGCTTCCACGAGATCTTCCACGCCCTGACGGTGCTGGCGTTCATCTCACACTTCGTCGCGGCGACCCTGGCCCTCTTCGGGCCCATCGCGACGAACGCCGGCTGAGCCGCCGGACCCCTCCGGCAGGTCCTGGTCCCGAGCGCGCTCGGTGAGGTCGTCACGGGCCCGCGCCTCCTCCTGCTGTCGGCGCAGCTCGTCCTTCTGCGCGAGGTTCATGCGACGCAGCCGCGTGAACATGCTGCGCATGATCAGCCACAGCGCGACCGCGAGGAAGAAGAAGGCGACGAAGGCCCACCAGCCGGGGCCGACCTCGGTGCTCGGGGCGCTCATGACCACTCCCTCACGGTCGGTTCGGTCCGCTCGTCGAGCACGAGCTCGAGGTCACCGCGGGTGGCGAGGGCGTCGGCCTCGGCCAGGCTCGTCGGCACCCCGGCGAAGAGGTCGTCCTCGGGGACCGTCGTCGGCACGTGGCTCATGACGAGCTCGTACTCCTCGGTCGGCCACAGGTCGGCCTGCACGTCGTTGGGGACGGCGAAGAAGAAGCCGTCGGGGTCGATCTGCGTCGCGTGCGCGCGCAGCGCCTCGTCCCGCTGGTCGAAGAAGTCCGAGCACGGCACCCAGGTGGTGAGGGTGCGCTGCGGACGACCCTCGGTGCGCTGGATCCACTCGACGAAGGGGGACTCCTGCCCCCGGGCGATGAGGGCCTCGTGGAAGGTGTGGATCCGCTCGCGGCTGAACCCACCGATGTAGTAGAGCTTCAGCGGTTGCCACGGCTCCCCCGCGTGCGGGAAGGCCTCCGGGTCGCCCGCGGCCTCGAAGGCCGCGACGCTGACGCGGTTGGTCATGACGTGGTCCGGATGCGGGTAGCCGCCGTTCTCGTCGTAGGTCGTCACGACGTGCGGGCGGAACCGGCGGATCTCGCGGACGAGGGCCTCGGTCGCCACCTCGAGGGGCTCGAGGTAGAAGCAGCCGGCGGGCAGCGCCGGGAGCGGGTCGCCCTCCGGCAGACCGGAGTCGACGAAGCCCAGCCACGTGTGCTGCACCCCGAGCGCCGCCTGCGCCCTGGCCATCTCCTCGCGGCGCACCTGGACGAGGTCGCGCAGGATGTGCACGTCCCCCTTGAGCTTGGGGTTGAGCACGTCACCACGCTCACCGCCGGTGCACGTCACGACGAGCACCTCCGCGCCCTCGTGGACGTAGCGGGCGGTCGTCGCGCCACCCTTGCTCGCCTCGTCGTCGGGGTGGGCGTGCACGGCCATCAGCCTGAGTGCTTCCACTGCTCGGGTCCTCCCGGAGGGGTGCGCCCGCGGCCCGGTGTGCCGCCGCGGACTTCGGTCACGGACAATGGCTCCATCCTCTCACCGCGCCCGGGTGGTCTCGACCGCCGGCCGGACCGACCCCCTTCGTCCCGCAGGAGCCCGTGCATGACCTCCGACGCCCCCGACGCCGTGCCCGCCTGGGACCCGGAGCGCGAGGAGGCAGAGGCTGAGTCGCGCCGCGACCGGGGCAGCCGTCGCTGGTGGGTCGTCGCCGCGGTGCTCGTGACGCTCGCGACCGCCCTGACGATCTGGTTCGGGATCTCCGGCACCCGAGGCGCGATCACGACGACCGACATCGGCTTCGAGAAGGACAGCGACAGCCGGATCACCATGGTCTTCGACGTCACCCGTCCCGAGGGAACGGCGGTCTCGTGCACGATCGCGGCGATGGACGGCAGCTACGCGCGCGTCGGGACCAAGGAGCAGCTCGTCCCGGCGAGCCGGGAGCGCACCACCCGGGTGCGCGCCGCCGTGCGCACGACCACCCGCGCCGTGACGGCCACCGTGCAGGGCTGCTCGCGGGTCGAGTGAGACCTGCACCCACGCCGATTCCGCGTTATACTGGTCCTTTACCGCAACCGTGGGTCTGGACCGATGGGTCCAGACCTTTGTGCTTGACCCGGACGACCGGGCGGCACCACCGGTTCATCGTCCACGGGGGTTCACCAGGTCTCCCCGCGGCCCGAAGCAAGGAGTTACCCGTGACCCAGACCGCGTCTTCCGCGTCCTACCTGACCCAGGAGGCGTTCGACCGACTCCAGGCCGAGCTGCGCGAGCTCTCGGGCCCGGGTCGTGTCGACATCGCCAAGCGCATCGAGGCTGCCCGTGAGGAGGGCGACCTCAAGGAGAACGGCGGCTACCACGCCGCCAAGGAGGAGCAGGGCAAGATGGAGGCCCGCATCCGCCAGCTCAAGCAGATCCTCGACACCGCGATCGTCGGCGAGACCCCGCCCGACGACGGTGTCGTCGAGCCCGGCATGGTCGTCACCGTCGAGATGTTCGGCGAGGAGGAGACCTTCCTCCTCGGCTCCCGTGAGATCGCCGACGGCAACGACTCCATCGACGTCTACTCCGAGCAGTCGCCCCTCGGCGGCGGCATCAACGGCAAGAAGGTCGGCGAGACGGCCACCTACGAGGCCCCCAACGGCAAGACGATCGAGGTCAAGATCCTCGCGGCCAAGCCGTACTCGGCCTGACCGAGGGCACGATGCAGGGGGTGTCCCGACCAGTGGTCGGGACACCCCCTGCGTCGCGGCCGGCGCCGGCTCAGTGCTCGTGGACGTGCAGCCACTCCCCGCCTTCCGGCGCGGGGCGAAGGGGGGCGACCCGCGAGGTCTGCGTGGGGTCGAAGGCGACGCCCCGCTCCCCCGGGATCCAGCTGGAGCTCGGCTCCGCGGGCCCGACCGGCGGGTAGACGCCGAGCTCGAGCCGTTGGAAGGCCGGGCCGGACCACGTGCTCTCACCGACGAGCTCGCCCTCGAGCCGTGGCGGCACCGCGAGCGGCACCGTCGGGAGGAAGGCCGCACGCGGCGGCTCCGCCTCGCGCGCGCCCACGGGCTGGCCGTCGTCGAGGCGCCGGAAGACCTGGCCGGGCCGGCCACCGTCGCCGGAGGGGCCGCCGGACGCGGACCGCTGCAGCTCGGACGCCGCACCCGCCTTGCGGCTGTAGACCCGCAGCTGGGTCTCCGCGCCCTCGATCGTGCGACGGGCGGCGCGCCACTCCCCGGCGAACCTCTCGAAGTCAGGCCCCTGCCAGAGCACGCGCAGCCGCTCCAGGAGCGTCGCGCCGCGAGCGCCGATCTCCGCGACCGCGTCGCTCTGGCGGCGCAGGGCGACGGCGATGTCGTCGAGTCGCTCGACGTCCGCGCCGTGGCTCAGGTGCTGTGCCATCTCCCGCCTTCCACTGTCGTCAGGCCCAAGGGTAGGGACCGAGGGGTCGTCTCCCCAATGGGGAGGACTCCCCCTTCGCCCGACCTGCGACACTGGAGTCATGTTCGGTCGCCGGATCCCGCCCATGCCCACCGCCGAGACCGCCCTGCCGGGGCGAGCCGAGAGGACCTTCTCCGTGCCGGAGCTGCACGAGGTGCTCGGCACGCCGCTCGAGGGCCCGTGGCCGACGGGCACCGAGGTCATGTACGTCGCGATGGGCTGCTTCTGGGGGGCGGAGCGGATCTTCTGGCAGCTGCCGGGGGTGGTGACGACCGCCGCGGGGTACATGGGCGGCTTCACCGCGAACCCGACGTACGAGGAGACCTGCTCCGGCCTGACCGGCCACACGGAGAGCGTCCTCGTCGCGTACGACCCGGAGCGGACCCGTCCCGAGCTGCTGCTCAAGGCGTTCTGGGAGAACCACGACCCGACGACGCCCGACCGCCAGGGCAACGACGTCGGCACGCAGTACCGCTCGGCGATCTACTGGACGAGCGAGGCCCAGCGCGCTGCGGTCGAGGCCACCGCCGCGTCCTTCGGCGAGGAGCTGGCCAGCCACCAGCTGCCGCCGATCAGCACCGAGATGCGCCCGGCGAGCGAGGTGGGCACGTTCTGGTACGCCGAGGACTACCACCAGCAGTACCTGCACAAGAACCCCGGCGGGTACTGCAACCACGGGCCCAACGGCCTGACCTGCCAGGTCGGCATCCTGCGCCAGGACGAGGTCCCCGCGCAGCAGGACATCGCCCCGCCCCGGTAGCCCGAGGGTGCCCTTCGGGGCGAATCACTCCCGCCCCTGACCCAGCCCGTCCACCGGCGCGAGCCGGCGGTCGGGGACCAGGTCGGCGACGTCGGGGGTCAGGTCGGGCACCGTCCCTGGTGGGCGGCCCGGCGTCCAGCCGCAGCAGGACGTGAGGCGGCGCGCGTCAGAGGGTGGTCGCGAGCTCGGTGCCCTGGCGGATGGCGCGCTTGGCGTCGAGCTCGGCCGCGACGTCGGCGCCACCGATGACGTGCACGACGACCCCCTTCGCCCGCAGCGGCTCGACGAGGTGACGCACGGACTCCTGACCGGTGCACACGACGACGTTGTCGACCGCGAGGGTGCGCGGCCGGCCGTCGACGGTGATGTGCAGGCCGTCGTCGTCGATGCGCTCGTACGTGGCCCCGGTGACCTGGTGGACGCCCTTGGCCCTGATCGCGGCGCGGTGGACCCATCCGGTCGTCTTGCCGAGGCCGGCGCCGATCTTGCTCTCCTTGCGCTGCACCAGGTACACGGTGCGGGGAGACGGCGACGGGTGGGGCTCCTTGAGCCCGCCTCGGCCGGGTGAGAAGGGGTCGACGCCCCACTCGTCCTGCCACTCCTTGAGGTCCAGCGTCGGCGACTCGACGGTCGTCAGGAGCTCGGTGACGTCGACGCCGATGCCGCCGGCACCGATGACGGCGACGCGCTGCCCGACCTCACGGGTACCGAGGACGGCCTCGGGGTAGGTGAGCACCATGGGGTGGTCGATCCCCTCGATCTCGGGGACGCGCGGGCTCACCCCGGTGGCGAGCACGACTTCGTCGTACCCGGCGAGGTCGTCGACGCCGGCACGGGTGCGGAGGTGCACCCGCACGCCGCGCCGCTCGAGCTCGCCGCGGTAGTACCGGATCGTCTCGGCGAACTCCTCCTTGCCCGGGATGCGCAGGGCGAGCGCGAACTGGCCGCCGATGTCCTCCCCCGCCTCGAAGAGCTCGACGTCGTGGCCGCGCTCGGCGGCGGAGACGGCCGCGGACAGGCCGGCGGGGCCGCCGCCGACGACCGCGACGCGCTTGCGACGGGACGTGGGAGCCAGTACGAGCTCGGTCTCGTGGCCGGCGCGCGGGTTGACCAGGCAGGAGGCCGTCTGGCGCCGGAAGGTGTGGTCGAGGCAGGCCTGGTTGCAGGCGATGCAGGTGTTGATCGCGTCCGCGCGACCGGCCTCGGCCTTGGCTGCCCACTGCGGGTCGGCGAGCCACGGCCGCGCCATCTGGACGAGGTCGGCGCGCCCCTCCGCGAGGACCTGCTCGGCCTGGTCGGGCATGTTGATGCGGTTGCTCGTGACGACCGGGATGTCGACGTGGGGCCGCAGCCGCTCGGCGACCTCGGTGAAGGCCATCCGCGGCACGGAGGTGACGATCGTCGGCACCCGGGCCTCGTGCCAGCCGATGCCGGTCGAGAGGATCGTCGCACCGGCGGCCTGGATCTCCTGGCCCAGGGTGACGATCTCCTCCCACGTCTGGCCGTCCTCGACGAGGTCGAGGACCGAGAGGCGGTAGACGATGATGAAGTCCTCGCCGACGGCCGCGCGCACCGCGCGCACGATCTCCGTGGCGATCCGGCGGCGGTTGGCCGGCGTGCCGCCCCACCCGTCGGTGCGCTGGTTGGTGCGCGGCGCCAGGAACTGGTTGATGAAGTACCCCTCGGAGCCCATGACCTCGACGCCGTCGTAGCCCGCGCCGCGGGCCAGCTCGGCCGCACGCGCGAAGCCCCGGACCTGCCGGCGGACCCCGCGCTCGCTCAGCCCGCGGGCACCGAAGGGGGTGATCGGCGACTTCGTGGAGGAGGCCGACACCGAGTACGGGTGGTAGGCATAGCGCCCCGCGTGCAGGATCTGCAGGGCGATCTTGCCCCCTTCGCGGTGGACGGCGTCGGTGACCTGCTGGTGCCGGCGGGCCTCGCGGCGGGTCGTGAGCTTGGAGGCGAAGGGGTAGAAGCTGCCCTCGATGTTCGGCGCGAAACCGCCGGTCACGATGAGCCCGGCGCCCCCCTTCGCCCGCTCGGCGTAGAAGGCGGCGAGCCGCTCGAAGCTGCTCGCGCGGTCCTCGAGACCGGTGTGCATCGACCCCATGATCGTGCGGTTGCGCAGGGTGGTGAACCCCAGGTCGAGCGGGGTGAAGAGGTGGGGGTACTCGCTCATCGTGTCCTCGTGACGAAGGGGGCCATCGTCACCGACGGTACCCAATGGGCGGGCTGCGGGCCGTGGCTCGTTGGCATCGTCACCCGGGGATGACAAGGTGGCCTCGAGGGATCGACACCGAGCGAGGGAGAAGCATGGCGGAGCTGGGACGCATGGCCGGGCGTGCCGCCGTCGGCGCAGCCGGCGCGGCCATGGCGAGCGTGACGCTGGCGGGCCTGGGCTACGGGCTCATCCAGGCCGAGGCCAAGCTCACCCGCCGGATCGTGGGACAGCCCTTCGAGGGAGCGCCCGACGACGACGGCCTCTACGGCGCCGCCCCGGGCGACCCGGTGCGCCTGCTGATCCTCGGGGACTCGACCGCGGCCGGCATGGGCGCCGACAACCGGTACCAGACGATCGGCGCGATCCTCGCGAGCGGTCTGGCAGCGATCATGGGCCGCCCCGTGGAGCTGACCAACGAGGCGGTCGTGGGCGCCGAGTCCTCCGACCTGAACGTCCAGCTGTCCAAGGCCCTGGCGCGGATCGACAACCCGGACGTCGCCGTGATCCTCGTGGGCGCCAACGACGTGACCCACCGCATCGACCGCTCGGTCTCCGTGGAGCACCTCGGCCGCACGGTCCGCTACCTGCGCACCCTCGACGTGCCCGTGGTCGTCGCGACCTGCCCCGACCTCGGCACCGTGGAGCCGATCCCCTTCCCGCTCAACAAGCTGCTGCGGCAGTGGAGCCGCGAGCTCGCCGCCGCGCAGACCGTGGCCGCGGTCGAGGCCGGGGCCCGCACGGTGTCGCTGGGTGACCTGCTCGGCCCGGAGTTCGAGGCCAGCCCCGCGGTGATGTTCAGCGTGGACCGCTTCCACCCCTCGGCCGCCGGCTACGCCCGGGTCGCCTCGGCGCTGCTGCCCTCCGTCGCGGCCGAGCTGCGGGCCTGGCCCGAGGGCGCCGAGCACGACTCCGAGCCCGAGGCCCGACTGGGCGAGGGCATCGGCGCGCTGGACGACGCCGCCGAGCGCGCGGCGTCCACCCCGGGCACCGAGGTCGGACCGGCCCACCTCAGCGGCAAGCGCGCCGGCCCCCGGGGCCCCTGGGCCATGCTCCGTCGCCGGGGCGTGCACGAGGTCACCGACCTCTGAGGCCGCCCGGCGATGCGGCTGGGCCTCGCGCACCGCTGGGGCCGGTGGTGGGTCACGTCGTGCACCATCACCCCCGGCGGTAGTGCACGACGTGACCCACCGCGGGCGAAGGGGAGGCCCCCCGGCTGCATTCCCCTAGGGCAATGCAGCTTCTCGCGGCCTCGTCAGGACCAGGAGAGGCGCAGGTCGGCGAGGCGCCGCGCGAGGTGAGGGGGGCCCCCTTCGCCCGTTGTGCAGGCGTCGAAGACGACGACCCGCATCTGGTCCATGACCACGGCCGGACCCAGGTCGGGCAGACGCTCCCCCGCGAGCTCCTCGAGGAGGTCGTGCACCCCCGCAACCGCGTCGGCCGCGCGGTCCAGTGGCAGCTGCTGCCACCTGCGGACCGCGCGGCCGACCTCGGTCGCGATGTCGTCCGGGATCAATCCGAGCGGAGCCGGGCCAGCAGGCGCAGCAGCTCGAGGTAGAGCCAGACGAGGGTGACGAGGAGACCGATGGCCAGGTGCCACGCGTAGCTCGCCGGGGCGCCCGTGCGGATCGCGGTCTCGATGGAGTCGAAGTCGAGCGCCAGCGTCACGGCCGCGAGGCCGGTGCCGAAGACCGAGATGGCGATGCCGAGCATGCCGGTGCCACCGAAGCCGAAGGGCGAGCCGTCGAAGAAGAGCATGTAGCCCAGGTTGATCATCGAGAAGATGAAGTACCCGAGGATCGCCATGCTGACGATGGCGCGGAACTTCTGCGTGACCTTGATGACGCCCGTCTTGTACAGGGTGAGCATCGCGGCGAAGACGCAGACCGTCGCGAGGATCGCCTGGGTGACGATCGACTCGAAGACATTGGTCCCCACCGGGTCGTAGATCTGGTGGTAGATGCCGCTGATCGGGCCGACGAAGGCGCCCTCCAGGGCGGCGTAGGCGACCGCGAGCGGCGCACCGACCGGCTTGCGCCGGAACATCATGAACAGGCTCATGCCGATGGTGCCGACGAGGCCGACCATCATCATGATGCCGCCGACGCCGGGCGCCACCGAGGTGAGCGTCCAGCCGATCGCCGCCACGGCGAGCATGACGCCGAAGAGCGCACCGGTACGGATCATGACGTCGTCGAGCGTCAGGGACCGGCCACCGCCGCCACCCCCGCCGAAGCCGCCGACGGGACCGGGCTGGCCGTAGCCGGGCTGGGGCTGGCCGTAGCCCTGCTGCGGGAAGCCGGGCTGCTGGTAACCGGGCTGCTGGTATCCGGGCTGCTGGTAACCGGGCTGCTGGTAACCGGGCTGCTGGTAGCCCTGCTGCGGGTACTGGGTGCTCGAGTCACGGAAGCCCGCGTACCCGCGCTGGGCATCCTGCTCGACCCGGCCGAGGATCGGGTTGCTCATGTGTGCTCCTGGTGAGGGGCTGGCGCGACGCGGTCGCCGCTGACTGGTACCAGACTAAGCGCACGACCGCGTCGCGGTGTTCCCGCCCTCCACAGGCGATCCCGGCCTCAGGACAGGCCGTCGAGCGCCTGCTCGAGGTCGGCGAGGATGTCCGCGCAGTCCTCGATGCCGACGGACAGGCGCACCAGGTCGTCCGGCACCTCGAGCATCGAGCCGGCGGTCGACGCGTGCGTCATCGCGCCGGGGTGCTCGATGAGCGACTCGATGCCGCCGAGGGACTCGGCGAGGGTGAAGACCTCGGCCCGCGCGCACAGCTGCTGCGCGGCCTCGCGCCCGCCGGCCATGCGCACCGAGATCATCCCGCCGTACCGGGTCATCTGCCGCGCCGCGACGTCGTGACCCGGGTGCTCGGGCAGGCCCGGGTAGAGGACCGAGGTGATCTCCTTGCGCGCGGACAGCAGGTCCACGACCGCCTCCGCGTTGTCGCAGTGACGGTCCATGCGCACCCCGAGCGTCTTGATGCCACGCATCGTCAGGTACGCGTCGAAGGGGCCGGGCACGCCTCCGGACCCGTTCTGCAGGAAGGCGATGTCGGCATCGATCTGCTCGTCGTCCGTGACGAGCAGGCCACCGACGACGTCGCTGTGTCCGCCGAGGTACTTCGTGCTCGAGTGCAGCACGACGTCGGCGCCGAGGGAGAGCGGCTGCTGCAGGTACGGGCTGGCGAAGGTGTTGTCGACGACCAACCGGGCCCTGGCCGCGTGGGCGACCTCGGCGACCGCCGTGATGTCCCCGATGTTGAGCAGCGGGTTGGTCGGCGTCTCGAGCCACACGAGCTTGGTCGTGGGCCGGATCGCCGCGCGGATCGCGTCGACGTCGCCGACGGGGGCCGGCGTGTGCTCGATCCCCCACTGCGAGAAGACCTTGTCGATGAGCCGGAAGGTGCCGCCGTACGCGTCGTCCGGGATGACGAGGTGGTCCCCGGGGCGAAGGGAGGCCCGCAGGATCGCGTCCGTCGCCGCCATGCCGGAGGCGAAGGCACGACCGTGGGTCCCCCCTTCGATCGACGCCGCGTTGGCCTCGAGCGCCTGACGGGTCGGGTTGCCGGTACGGGCGTACTCGAAGCCGCCCCGCAGGCCGCCCACGCCGTCCTGGGCGAAGGTCGAGCTGGCGTAGATCGGGACGTTGACCGCACCGGTCAGCGGGTCGGGCTCGTAGCCCGCGTGGATCGCTCGCGTGGAGAAGCCCTGGCTGGCGCGGGCGTCCGCCGCGCTCTTGTGCTCACCCATGGTGTCTCAGCCCTTCGCTCGGTGGGACAGGTGGCCCAGCAGGTCCTGCCGGGTGATGACGCCGGCCGGCTTGCCGCCCTCGACGACGAGCAGCGCGTCGGCGTGCTCGAGCGCCTCGGTCGCGGCCGAGACGGGCTCGGCGGCACCGATCTGCGGCAGCTTGGCGCCCATGTGCGCGCTCACCGGGTCGGCGAGCGAGGCGTGCCCCTCGAAGACGGCGGTGAGCAGGTCCCGCTCGGTCACCGCACCCGCGACCTCGCCGATGACGACCGGCGGCTCCGCGCCGACGACGGGCATCTGGGAGACGCCGTACTCGCGCAGGATGTCGATGGCCTCGCGGATCGTCTCGTTGGGGTGCGTGTGCACGAGGTCGGGCAGCTCGCCGGACTTGCCGCGGAGCACCTCACCCACGCTGGCGTCGCTGCCTGCGTCACCCGGCAGGAAGCCGTAGGAGGCCATCCACTCGTCGTCGAAGATCTTGCCGAGGTAGCCGCGGCCGCCGTCGGGCAGCAGGACGACGATTGTGGCGTCGGGGCCGGCGGTCTCGGCGACGCGCAGCGCCGCGACGACGGCCATGCCGCTCGACCCACCGACGAGCAGGCCCTCCTCGCGCGCGAGGCGCCGCGTCATCGCGAAGGCCTCCTGGTCGTCCACCGCGATGACCTCGTCGGGCACGGACGGGTCGTAGGCACCGGGCCACATGTCCTCGCCGACGCCCTCGACGAGGTACGGCCGGCCGGTGCCGCCGGAGTAGACCGAGCCCTCGGGGTCGGCGCCGATGATCTTGACCCGGCCGCCGGACACCTCCTTGAGGTAGCGCCCGGTGCCGGTGATCGTGCCGCCGGTGCCGATGCCCGCGACGAGGTGGGTGATCTCCCCGTCGGTCTGCTCCCAGATCTCCGGGCCGGTGCTCTCGTAGTGCGCCTGCGGCCCGTTGAGGTTGAAGAACTGGTTGGGCTTCCACGCCCCCTCGATCTCGGCGGTCAGCCGGTCACTCACCGAGTAGTAGCTGTCCGGGTGGTCCGGCGCGACGGAGGTCGGCACGATCTGCACCTCCGCGCCGTAGGCCCGCAGCACGTCGATCTTGTCCTTGCCGACCTTGTCGGGGCAGACGAAGATGCAGCGGTAGCCGCGCTCCTGCGCGACGAGCGCCAGCCCGACGCCGGTGTTGCCGGAGGTCGGCTCGACGATGGTTCCACCGGGCTTCAGCTCGCCGGAGGCCTCGGCCGCGTCGATGAGCTTGCGGGCGATGCGGTCCTTGATGCTGCCGCCGGGGTTGAGGTACTCGACCTTGGCCGCGACGAGGGGGGAGCCCTCGGGGACGACGGAGCTGAGCCTGACGAGCGGGGTGTTGCCGATCAGGTCGGAGATGTGGCTGGCGATCTGCATGACAAGCATCGTGGCACGGATCACCACGGCCCACGAAGGGGGTCGCAGCGCGACGGTCGCGTAAGGGTAGCCTTAGTTTTATGACGACCCCCGCAGCACGTCCGCCCCGGCCCCAGCGCGTGCTGACGGTCGAGTCCGCAGAGCCGCTCGGGCCGCACCTCGTGCGGCTCGTCCTCGAGGGCGAGTCGCTGGCGGACTTCGGCGCGCGGGAGTCGACCGACGCGTACGTCAAGCTGCTCTTCGTGCCGGACGAGCTCGGGCTGGAGCCCCCCTTCGACCTCGCCGCGATCCGCGAGAGCGCGCCCGCGCACCTGCAGCCGGTGACCCGCACCTACACCGTCCGTGCGATCGACCGCGAGGCGCGACGGTTGACGCTGGACGTCGTGACGCACGGCGACGTCGGGTACGCCGGAGCCTGGGCCCAGCGGGCGAAGGGGGGTGACGTCGCCGTCGTCATGGGGCCGGGCGGCGGCTACGCCCCCGACCCGCAGGTCGGCTGGCACCTTTTCGCGGGTGACCTGTCCGCGCTGCCGGCGATCGCCGCCTCGCTGGAGGCGCTCCCCGCGTCCGCGCGGGGCGTCGCGCTCGTCGAGGTGGAGCTGGCGGAGGACGTGCTCGAGCTGGCCGCACCCGAGGGCGTGCGCGTCGAGTGGCTCGTCAACCCCGACCCCACGGACATCGGTTTCCTCGCCCGCGCGGTCGACGCGGCGCCGTGGCCCGAGCAGGTCGACGCGGGCACCGTGCAGGTCTTCGCGCACGGCGAGCGCGAGTCGATCAAGGCCGTGCGCCGGGTCCTCAAGGAGCGGGGCGTGCCCCGCGAGGCGCTGTCGATCTCGGGCTACTGGGCGCGCGGTCGGACCGAGGACGCCTTCCAGGCGGAGAAGCGCACACCGGTCGGCCGGATCGAGGTCTGACGACCCGTCGTCGTCCGCGCGTACCCCCGGCGGGACTCGAACCCGCACCGTGCACCATTTTAAGTGGCGTGCCTCTGCCAGTTGGGCTACGGGGGCGTGGCCGTCAGACTAGCCAGCCTGGTCGACGCCCTCCGCGGCGACGGCGCCGATCGACATCGCGATGCCGTCGAGGATGTCGTGCTCGGAGGCGGTGACGACGATGTCGGGGCCGTTGGCGCCGAGCGCCCGCTCCAGGATCTCCCACCAGATGAGCGCGCCGGCGCCGATGACGTCGACCCGGCCGGGGTGCATGTAGGGCTGCGCAGCCCGCTCGGCGCGGGTACTGAGGATGAGCCGCTCGCAGGACTCCATCATCTGTGCGACCGGCACCCGGGCGAGGTGGATCGCCGTGGGGTCGTACGAGCCCAGGCCGAGGGCCTGGGCGGTCACGGTCGTCACCGACCCGGCGAGCCCGACCACGGTCTGGATGCCGCCGAGCCCGACCTCGGCCTCGGCCCGGTCCAGCGCCTCGGCGATGTCGAAGCGCGCGGCGTCGATGACCTCCTGCGTGGGTGGGTCGGTGCGGTGGTGCCGCTCGGTGAGTCGCACGCAGCCGATGTCGAGGGAGGTGCCGGCCACGACCTCGTGGGTGCCGCGGACGATCTCGGTCGAGCCGCCGCCGATGTCGACGACGAGGTACGGCCCCTCGAAGCCCGCGTCGAGCAGCCCGCCAGTGGCCCCCGCGAAGCTCAGCTGGGCCTCCTCGTCCCCCGAGATGACCTCAGGGGTGACGGCTAGGTCACCGAAGGCCTCCTGCACACCGGCGACGAAGTCCGCGGCGTTGTCGGCGTCGCGCGAGGCCGACGTGGCGACGAAGCGCACGGCCCCCGGGTCGACCGCCAGCTCACGGCACTGTGCCGCGTACTCGGCGGCCACGGCCAGGGTGCGCCGCAGCGCCTCCTCCCCGAGCCGGCCGGTCCTGTCGACCCCTTCGCCCAGGCACACGACCTCGATGCGGCGCAGGACGTCGCTCAGCGTCCCGGTCTCCTCGTCGCGGTCGGCGACGAGCAGCCGGATCGAGTTGGTCCCGCAGTCGATCGCTGCGACTCTCATGCGTCGCTCCCTTCGTCCGGGCCCACGCACGGGCTGGTGTGCCACCACTGCGGCAGCAGGTCGAGCGCCTCGTCCCCCAGGGGGTTGACCCCGGGGCCGGCGGCCAGCGAGTGCGCGACGAGGACGTGCAGGCACTTCACGCGGGTGGGCATGCCCCCCGCGGAGATCCCCTCGACCTCGGGCACGTCGCCGAGCTCGGCCCGCCGACGCAGGTAGTCCTCGTGGGCCGCGCGGTACCGGGCGGCCAGGTCCTCGTCGTCGAGCAGCCGCTGCGACATCTGCGCCATGAGCCCGCTGGACTCGAGCGTCGAGATCGCGCCGGTCAGGCGCGGGCAGGTCGCGTAGTACGTCGTCGGGAAGGGGGTGCCGTCGGGCAGGCGCGGGGCCGTGCGCAGGACCGTCGGGCCGCCGCAGGGGCACCGGTGGGCGACGGCGACGGTCGCCCGCGCCGGGCGGCCGAGCTGCCGGTGGACGGTCTCGAGGTCCTGCGGGTCGACCCGCTCCAGGTCGTTGCCCCGCTCGTCGGTGCTCACCGGCCCGCGGTCGGGTCGTCGGCGGCCTCGACGGAGGAGGCGACCTGCTCGTACCACGGCTGCGTCGCCGGGGCCTGGACGGTGCCCGTCTCGGGGTCGACGTCGGGGGTCTCGCCCGCGGGGTCGATGACCGTGTAGGTCCGCTCCCCCGGCTTGACGAACTTCAACCGCTGGCGGGCCTGGGCCTCGACGTACTCGTCGGTCTCCCACAGGTCGCGCTGTCGCTTGAGGTCCGCGACGTTGGCCTCCTGCGCGGCGACCTGCTCGTGCAGTGCGTCGAGGCGCTGACGCTGGTCGTACCAGGACTTGCCGGTCGGCAGGAGCATGACGGCGAGCAGGACGCCGAGGGAGACGAGCACCACCCAGCGTCGGGTCGTCATGACGGCCCGACGCTCCTGGGCCGCCTTGGCGGCCGTGCCGGAGCGGGTGCGGCTGGGGCGCGTGCCGCGGCCCGCGGGCCGGGTCGTGCGGGGTCGCCGCGTCCCGCCCTGCGCGCTCGTGCGTGCAGGGCGGCGACGCGGGGTCCCGGCCATGTCCTGGATCAGCCCTTGAAGCGCGGGAAGGCGCCGGCGCCGGCGTAGATCGCCGCGTCGTCGAGCTCCTCCTCGATGCGCAGGAGCTGGTTGTACTTCGCCACGCGCTCGGAGCGGGCCGGGGCGCCGGTCTTGATCTGGCCGCAGTTCGTCGCGACGGCCAGGTCGGCGATCGTCACGTCCTCGGTCTCGCCGGAGCGGTGGCTCATCATCGAGGCGAAGCCGCTGCGGGTCGCGAGCGCGACCGCGTCGAGGGCCTCGGTGAGCGAGCCGATCTGGTTGACCTTGACGAGCAGCGCGTTGGCGGCCCGGTCCGCGATGCCACGGGCCAGGCGCTCGGGGTTGGTGACGAAGAGGTCGTCGCCGACGATCTGGACGCGGTCGCCGAGGCGCTCGGTCATCGTCTGCCAGCCTTCCCAGTCCTCCTCGTCGAGCGGGTCCTCGATGGACACGAGCGGGTAGGCGTCGACGAGGTCGGCGTAGTAGTCGACGAGCTCGGAGGAGCTGATCTGCTTGCCCTCGAAGGTGTAGGAGCCGTCCTCGTGCAGCTCGCTGGCCGCGACGTCGAGGGCGAGCGCGATCTCCTTGCCCGGCTCGTAGCCGGCCTTGGTGATGGCGTCGAGGATGAGGTCGAGCGCCTCGCGGTTGCTCTCGAGGTTGGGCGCGAAGCCGCCCTCGTCGCCGAGGCCGGTCGACAGGCCCTTGTCCTTGAGGACGGCCTTGAGCGAGTGGTAGACCTCCGTGCCCCAGCGCAGCGCCTCGCGGAAGGAGGGCGCACCGATGGGCGCGATCATGAACTCCTGGATGTCGACGTTGGAGTCGGCGTGGGAGCCACCGTTGAGGATGTTCATCATCGGGACGGGCAGGATGTGCGCGTTGGGGCCGCCGATGTAGCGGAAGAGCGGCAGGCCCGCGGACTCCGCGGCGGCCTTGGCGACGGCGAGCGAGACGCCGAGGATGGCGTTCGCGCCGATCGAGCTCTTGTTGTCCGTCCCATCGAGGGCGAGCATCTCGGCGTCGACGAGACGCTGCTCGCTGGCCTCGAAGCCGACGAGGCGGGGCATCAGGTCGTCCTCGACCGCGCGGACCGCGTCCTCGACGCCCTTGCCCAGGTAGCGCTTGTCGTCACCGTCGCGGCGCTCGGCGGCCTCGAAGGCCCCGGTGGAGGCACCGCTGGGCACCGCGGCCCGGGCGATGGTGCCGTCGTCGAGGGCGATCTCGACCTCGACGGTCGGGTTGCCGCGCGAATCGAGGATCTCGCGCGCGCCAATTGCTTCGATGCTGGCCACTACCGGCTCCTAGGTGGTGCTCGATGACACGGGTTGGGTGGCTCCGAGCGTAACGGCTGGCCGGCACCGGGGCGCAGACCGACCCGCACCTCGGGCGGGCTCACACCCCTGCGACGGGAGGCCGAAGGGGGGACCGCTGCGCCCCGTCGTCGAAGTTGGCCGGGTCGAGCCACGCGTCGTGCGCCGCCCGGATGGCCGGCCAGTCCTCGACGACCATGGCGAACCACGTGGTGTCGCGGGACCTCCCCTTCGTCACGACGTGGCGGCGGAAGGTGCCCTCGCAGGTGAACCCGAGGCGCTGCGCCGCCCGGCGCGAGGGGGCGTTGAGGGAGTCGCACTTCCACTCCAGGCGCCGGTACCCGAGGTCGAAGACGTGCCGGGCGAGGAGCGAGAAGGCCTCCGTCGCCGCGGTGGTGCGCTGCAGCCGCGGACCGAGGAGGACGTTGCCGATCTCGACGACGCCGTTCGCCTCGTCGATGCGCATCAGGCTGGCCAGGCCGCAGGCGACGCCCTCGCCGTCCCGGACGACGACGTCGACCGTGCCCGGCCCGCAGCGCCGGGCGATGTACGCGTCGAAGGCGGCGGCATCGCCCGGGCGCTCCTCCTTGAGGTAGGTCCACAGGTCGTCGTGGTCCTCCCCCGCGACCTGCTGACGCAACGTGTGGGCGTGCTCGGGCGCGAGCGCCTCGAGCGTGCAGTGGCTCCCGGTGATCGTCGTGACCTGCGGCCACGGCGCCCCGGCCCACCCGTCGACCGGGGGCCCGACCGGCTGCCCGAAGGGGGTCGCGCGCACCTCGTCGCGCGACGCCGGCGGCAGCACGACCTGGCCGATCGGCCCCGGGTTGACCGCGACCTCCCAGCGGAACCCGTCGGGGTCGGCGAAGTAGCCCGTGTACCCGCCCCAGTCGCGGCGCTGCGCCGGCTGCACCTCGGGCGAGCCGGCGGCGCGGGCCAGCTCGAGGATCGCGTCGACCTCCGACTCGCCGGCGACATTGTGCGCCAGGGTGACCGGCGCGATGCCCGGGCCGCCGCGGATCGGGCCGACCTCCCCTTCGAACTCGTCCTCGTCCCACAGCGAGAGCACGAGGTGCTCGCCGACGCGGATCATGAGCACCTCGCCGGGGACGTCGAGAACCGCGCGCCACCCCAGCCCGTCGAGGTAGAAGCGGCGCGTCGCGTCGAGGTCGGCGACGGCCAGGGTGACGAAGCTGATGCGCTGGTCCATGCGCACGACCTTACGGAGCGGGCCGCTCGGACCTCTCCTGCGCCTTGATCGCCTGCCACTGCGCCTCGATCTCCTCGAGGGTCTCGGCGGTCGCGTCGCCGAAGACATGCGGGTTGCGGCGCACGAGCTTGTCGACGAGCGCGGCGGCCGCGTCGTCGACGGTGAAGGGGGCGTCCGGGTGGTCGGCCGCGACCCGGGCGTGGAAGAGCACCTGGAAGAGCAGGTCGCCGAGCTCGTCGACCAGCTCCTCGCGCAGCCGGACGTCGTCGGGGACGGCGATGACGGCCTCGAGCGCCTCGGTCACCTCGTGCGCCTCCTCCAGGACGAAGGGGAGCAGGCTCGCGTGGTCCTGCGCGGCGACCCAGGCGCACCCGCCGGACGAGCGGAGGCGGTCCATGACGGCGACGGCGTCGAGCAGCCGACCGCCCTCGACGTCCCAGGAGCCGACGAGCACCTCGACCTCGGGTGCGTCCTCCAGGCGGGAGACCTCCGCGGCGACGGCATCGCTCAGGCCGGGGTCGCCGTCCGATGAGCCGACCCACAGCACCTGGCTGGACCGGGCGGCGTCGACGAGCAGGCGCGCCCGCTCGTGGGGCGCCTGCGCACCGATGGTCTCGACGGCGACGCCGTCGTCGACGAGCGCGAGCGGCAGGGCGTCGCCCGGGTCGGCGGCGAGGACGGCGTCGGCGGCCTCGAGGGCACGCCACGCGTCCCGGCTGAGCAGGCCGGGCGAGACGCGGGGGCTGGTCGCGAGGAGGACCAGGCGACCGGCCGTCAGGGCGTGCCCGTCGGCAGCTGGGCATCCTGCGCGGCGGGCTCCTGGAGCCAGTCGGGCGACTCGCCGACGGCGGCGGCGTACCGGGGGCTGACGGTCACGTCCTGCTCCTGGACGTGCGCGCTCAGCTCCTTGCGGGCGGCCTCGTCGAGCTGGGAGTTGAGCGAGTTGGCGCGCAGGAAGTCGACGGTCGTGTCCGACGGTGAGGGCAGGACCTGCGCGAGCTGCTGGCGCACGCTCCCGGCCGACGGGACGGGGGTGCCCTGCTCGTCGGCGAACTCGAGGACCGACGGCACCTGCACGAGGAGGGCGACGACCTGGTCCGCGGTGATCTCCTGACCCGGCTGGCCCTGGCTCTGCGCCTCGATGATCGTGCCCAGCTCGCGGGTGGTGCGCTGCACGTCGCCGACGGTGACCACCTCGTCGCCGACCTTGGCCGCGACGGCGTCGCTGCCCGAGCCGTCCACGTCCACCGGGTCGTTGGCGGAGCCGCCGCACGCCGAGAGGGCGAGGGTCGCAGCGGCTGCGAGGGCGATCGCCCGGGCGGGGCGAGCGAGGGGCTGTCGACGGAGCACGGTGTGGGTCCCTTTCGTCCGGTCCTCAGCGCGAGCGCGAGGTGTCTCGGGGCGCCGTCGCCCCGCTGTCCACGATGACATCATCGAGCATGACCTGACGGATGAGGTCAGTGGCCCACGTGAGCACCGCGGTGTCCCGAAGCGGGGCCCCCCCGATGCGCGCGGTCGTGGGCTTGGGGACGAGCACCGTCTGGGTGCCCTCCTTGTAGCTCGACCTGGGGTAGAGGCGGGCCAGCCGCAGCTGCTGGCTCTCGCGGAGCCGGGCCGGGGCGAAGCGCACGTTGGCCCCCTGGGCCACGACATCGGTCAGTCCGGCCGAGCGCACGACGATGCGCAGGCGGGCGACCTCGACGAGGTTGCGCACCGGCTCCGGCGGCTGGCCGTAGCGGTCGGTGAGCTCCTCGAGGATCTCGGTGAGGTCGGCCTCGGTCTCCGCGGACGCGAGCTTCTTGTACGCCTCCAGCCGCAACCGCTCCCCCGGGATGTACTCGTGCGGCAGGTGGGCGTCGACCGGCAGCTCGATCTTGACCTCGGCCGGGGCGGTCTCCCCTTCGCCCTTGAAGTCCGCGACGGCCTCGCCGACCATCCGCACGTACAGGTCGAAACCGACGCCGGCGATGTGGCCGGACTGCTCGCCGCCGAGCAGGTTGCCCGCGCCGCGGATCTCGAGGTCCTTCATCGCCACCTGCATGCCGGAGCCGAGGTCGGTGTTGCTCGCGATCGTCTCGAGGCGGTCGTGGGCCATCTCCGTGAGCGGCTTGTCCGGCGGGTAGAGGAAGTAGGCGTAGGCGCGCTCGCGACCACGCCCGACGCGACCGCGCAGCTGGTGCAGCTGGCTCAGGCCGAAGCGGTCGGCGCGGTCGAGGATCAGCGTGTTGGCGTTGGAGATGTCCAGGCCGGTCTCGACGATCGTCGTGCACACGAGGACGTCGAAGCGCCGCTCCCAGAAGTCGAGGACGACCTGCTCGAGCCGGTGCTCGCCCATCTTGCCGTGGGCGGTCTCGACGCGGGCGTCGGGCACGAGCTCGCGGATGCGGGCCGCGGTCTTGTCGATCGTGCTGACGTTGTTGTGCACGTAGAAGACCTGCCCCTCGCGCATGAGCTCGCGGTGGATCGCGGCGGCGACCTGCTTCTCCTCGTAGCCGCCGACGAAGGTGAGCACCGGGTGGCGCTCCTCCGGGGGCGTGGCGAGGGTCGACATCTCGCGGATGCCGGTGACCGCCATCTCGAGGGTGCGCGGGATCGGTGTGGCCGACATGGCGAGCACGTCGACGTTGGTGCGCATCGCCTTGAGCTGCTCCTTGTGCTCGACGCCGAAGCGCTGCTCCTCGTCGATGATGACCAGGCCGAGGTCCTTGAACTTCACCTCGTTGCCGAGGATCCGGTGAGTGCCGATGACGAGGTCGATCGCACCGGACTCCATGCCCTCGAGCACCTCCTTGGCCTGCTTGTCGGTCTGGAAGCGGCTCAGCGCCCTGACGGTGACGGGGAAGCCGGCGTACCGCTCGGAGAAGGTGTTGAGGTGCTGCTGCACGAGCAGGGTCGTCGGCACGAGGACGGCGACCTGCTTGCCGTCCTGGATCGCCTTGAAGGCCGCCCGGACCGCGATCTCGGTCTTGCCGTAGCCGACGTCGCCGCAGATCAGGCGGTCCATCGGGACCGTCTTCTCCATGTCGTCCTTGACCTCGTCGATGGTGCTGAGCTGGTCGGGCGTCTCGATGTGGGCGAAGGCGTCCTCGAGCTCTCGCTGCCACGGGGTGTCCGGGCCGAAGGCGTGGCCGGGCGTGGCCATGCGCGCGCTGTAGAGACGGATGAGCTCGCCGGCGATCTGGCGCACGTGGCGCTTGGCGCGCGACTTGGTCTTGTGCCAGTCGCTGCCACCCATCTTGTTGAGCGGTGGGGCGTCGCCGCCCACGTACCGGGTCACCTGGTCGAGCTGGTCGGTCGGCACGAAGAGCCGGTCACCGGGGTGCCCCTTGCGGGACGGGGCGTACTCGATGACGAGGTACTCGCGGGTCGCGCCCTGCACGGTCCGCTGGATCATCTCGACGAAGGAGCCGACGCCGTGCTGCTCGTGGACGACGTGGTCCCCGGGACGCAGCTGGAGCGGGTCGACCTGCTTGCGCCGGCGCGAGGGCATCCGGCGCATGTCGCGCGTGCTCGCCCCTGCCCCGCTCGAGCCGAGCAGGTCGGCCTCGGTGAGCACGGCCAGCCGCCGCTCGGGCACGACGAACCCCGTGCCGAGGCTGGCCCGGGTGAGCGCGACGACGCCCGCCGTCAGGGCGACCGGCTCGCCCTCGTCCGCGACGCGGGTCGGGACGCCCGCGTCACCGAGCACCTCGGTGACGCGCTTGACGAGACCCGGGCCGTCGGTGGCGATCAGCACCTGCCAGCCCTCGGCGGTCCACTCGCGCAGCTGGGCGATCGCCGCCTCGGTGTTGCCGCGGAAGTGCGGCGGCTCCTCCGCCGGCACCCGCAGGCCCACGTGGTCGTGGTCGACCCGGTCGTCCAGGTCGGCGGCGATGGCAGCCAGCTCGTCGTCGACGGCGAAGGGGGTGATGCTCCACCACGGCAGTCCGATCTCGAGCGCGTGGTCGCGGGCCTGCCCCAGGGTCCAGTGGGAGGCCGTGCCGAGCACGCCCTCGAGGTCGATCGGGACGGCGTTGCCCGCGGCGGCGTTGGCCCAGCTGGCCTGGAGGAACTCCTCGCTCGTCGAGACGAGGTCGTGGGCGCGGGCGCGCACCCGTTCGGGGTCGAGGACGACGACGCCGGCGCCCTGCGGCAGGACGTCGAGGACCGACTCCATGCCGTCGACGAGCGCGGGCGCGAGCGACTCCATGCCCTCCACGGCGATGCCCTCGGCGACCTTGAGGAGCATGTCGGCGACGCCGGGCAGCTCCCCGGCGAGGGTCGCCGCGCGGCGACGCACGGTGTCGGTCAGCAGGACCTCCCGGCAGGGCGGGGCCCACAGCTCGACCGCCGTGTCGAGGCTGCGCTGGTCGGCGACCTTGAACCACCGGATCTCGTCGACCGTGTCGCCGAAGAACTCGACGCGGACGGGGTGCTCCTCGGTCGGCGGGAAGACGTCGAGGATGCCGCCGCGGACCGCGAACTCACCGCGGCGCTCGACGAGGTCGGTGCGCACGTACGCGGCGCCCGCGAGCGCCTCGGTGACCTCGGTGAGCGCCGCCTCGTCACCGACGCGCAGCCGCACGGGCTCGAGGTCGGCCAGCCCCTTGGCGATCGGCTGCAGGACGGCTCGGACCGAGGCGATGACGTAGCCGGGTCGGCCGTGCCCCTCCCCCTCGTCGGGGTGCGCCAGCCGGCGCAGGACGGCCAGCCGACGGCCGACGGTGTCGCTGCGGGGGCTGAGCCGCTCGTGCGGCAGCGTCTCCCAGCTCGGGAAGGTGACCACCTGCTCGTGGCCGACGAGCTCACCGAGCGCGGTGGCGATGTCGTCGGCCTCGCGCGCGGTCGAGGTGACGACGAGCCGCGGTGCGTGCGAGGCGCGATCGCCACCGATGCAGGCGACCGTGGGCGCCCGCAGACCGGAGGGCGCGACGATGTCGACCAGGTCGCTGGCGTCGCGGTGTCGTGGGATGTCGGCGAGACCGGGCAGGCCGGCGATCGCACTCAGGAGCGGGGCGAGGGAGGAAGTCATGCTGGCCATGATTCTGCCGCACGTGTCTGTAATACTCAGCAAGCACTGGGCTCCGGCGACAGGCCGGGGGCTCGCGCACCAAGGGGCAGGGCACCGGATGACCGACCGCACGCGACGTCTGGGCGGGGTCCTGTGCGGCCTCGCGGGTGCTGCCGCACTGGTGCTCGGCGCCTCGCCGGCAGGTGCGACGACCGCCTCCGCCCCACCGCAGGTCACCGTCGCCGCCGTCCCCGCAGAGGCCCCCTTCTCCCTGCCGGACCAGATCACCGACCGGGCGGACGTCCTCGACGAGGGCGCACTGCAGGACGACCTCGACACCCTCCAGCGCGAGCGCGGCATCCAGCTGTGGGTCGTCTACGTCGACAGCTTCGACGGGCGGACCGGCGAGGAGTGGGTCAGGGCGACCTACGAGGAGTCCGGCTTCGGGACCAACGACGTGCTGCTCGCGGTCGCCGTCCAGGACCGCGCCTACGGCATGTGGGCCCAGGAGGGCGCCGGCGTCACCCCGGACCTGCTGACGCAGGTCCAGACCCGCGACGTCGAGCCGCGGCTGGGCCAGGACGACTGGGACGGCGCCGTGACCGCCGCCGCGCAAGGCCTCGACGAACGCTACGACGACACCAGCGGTAGCAGCGGCGGAGGCATCCTCGGCGGGTTCAACCTCTTCTCCTTCTTCCCCCTCCTGCTGGTCGGGATGGTCCTCCTGCCGGTCATCGGCAAGGTCGTCGGCGCCGTCCGCGGGCGCCGCGACCCCCAGCCCGCGGCCCCGCCGATCGGCCAGGCCGAGCCGGTCCTGCCCTCCGTCCCCACCGACCAGCTGCGCCAGCAGGTCGCGACGGCCCTCGTCGACCTCGACAACGCGATCCGTGCCTCGGGCCAGGAGCTGTCCTTCGCGCAGGCCCAGTTCGGCGAGCAGGCGACCCAGCAGTTCACGGCCGCCCTCGAGGCGGCCCGCGGCAAGGCCGCCGAGGCCTTTCGCATCCAGCAGGAGCTCGACGTCGCCCGCGGCGCGGGCCGCCTCGTCGAGGCCCAGGAACGCGCGCGCCTGGCGCAGGTCCTCGAGCTGACCCGGTCCGCGGACGCCGAGCTCGACGCCCAGGAGGCGGAGTTCGCCAGGCTGCGCGACCTGGAGGCCACCGTCCCGCAGTTCCTCGCCTCGCTGCGGACCCGGATCGCCGAGGTCGAGGCCCGGGTGACGGTCGCGCGGCAGGAGCTCGCGGGGCTGTCCGCGACCCATGCCCGCGACGCGCTCACCACGCTCGTGGCCAACGTCGAGCAGGCGCCCCGCCTCATCGAGTCGGCGCGCGGCTTCGTCACCACGGGCGAGCAGCACCTGCAGGCCGGTGACCGCCCGTCGGCGGTCGCGGCCGCCCGGGCCGCGGAGGACGCCCTCGGCCAGGCGGACAACCGACTCGAGGCGGTCCTGTCCGCGCGCACCGTGCTGGCCGACGCCGCAGCGGCCCTCGACCAGGCCCTGGCCTCGATCTCCTCCGACCTGCTCGACGCCACGCGGCTGCAGGCCAACGACCAGATGACCCTCTCCGCGGTCGCCGAGGCGCAGCGCGCCGTCGAGATGGGCACCCGGGCCCGTGGCGGCGGCGACGTCATCGGCGCCCTGAGCACCCTCGAGCGGGCCGAGCACTACCTCGACACCGCCCTCGAGCGGTACCGCAAGGACGCCGACCGCGCGGGGGCCAGGGCGGAGAAGTTCGACCGACGCTACGAGCACGTGCGCACCCGCATCATCACCCTCGAGCGCGAGCTCGACAGCGTGCGCGGGCGGGTCGACGCCGAGCCGCGCACCCAGCTGCGCGAGGCCTCCCGCCTGCTGTCGCTGGCCCACGGCGAGCGCGAGCGCAACCTCGACCTGGCCGCCGAGCACCTCACCGAGGCCGAGATCCTCGCCGAGCGCGTGGCCGGCAACCTGCACTCCCGGGACGACGACTGGGGCGGCTTCGGCGGGGGCACCCGCCGCGGCAGCAGCGGCATCGACATCGGCTCCCTCGTCCTCGGCGGCATCCTCTCCGGCGGCTTCGGTGGCCGGGGCGGCGGCTGGGGCGGCTCCTCCGGCGGGTTCGGGGGCGGCTTCGGAGGCGGAGGCGGCGGCTTCGGCGGGGGTGGTCGCTTCTGACCGCGGCCAGGACCAGCACGTGAACCGATCACCAGGCACCACGACCGGCGGTCCCACCGCCAGGAGGAACGCACGATGACCAAGAAGCAGACCATCCTCGGCCGCGTCAGCCAGCTGGCCAAGGCCAACATCAACGCCCTCCTCGACCGCGCCGAGGACCCGGAGAAGATGCTCGACCAGCTCGTCCGGGACTACACCAACTCCATCGCCGAGGCGGAAGAGGCCGTGGCCCAGACCATCGCGCACACGCGCATGGCCGAGGGCGACCTCAAGGCCGACCAAGAGGCCGCGACCGAGTGGGGGCGCAAGGCCGCTGCCGCGGCCGCGAAGGCCGACGAGCTCACCGCCGCCGGTGACACCGCCGGCGCCGAGAAGTTCACCAATCTCGCCCGCGTCGCCCTGCAGCGCCAGATCCAGCACGAGGGCGAGGCCAAGGAGGCCGAGCCGGCGATCGCGCAGCAGAACGCGCAGGTCGAGCAGCTCAAGTCCGGTCTCGTGCAGATGAAGACCAAGCTCGAGGACCTGAAGTCCCGCCGCTCGGCCCTCATCGCCCGCGCCCGCTCGGCCGAGGCCCAGTCCCGCGTCCAGGAGGCCATCGGCTCCATCGACGTCATGGACCCGACGAGCGAGCTGGGTCGCTTCGAGGACCGCATCCGCCAGCAGGAGGCGCTCGTCCAGGGCCGTGCGGAGGCGCAGTCGACCTCCCTCGAGGACCAGTTCGCCGAGCTCGAGGACCACAGCCAGGACGCCGAGATCGAGGCGCGCCTGGCCGCCTTGCGCAAGCAGGCCTGAGCATGTGGTGGCTGCTGGGCGGCATCGCCGCCGCCATCGCCGGGCTCGGCGCGGTCATCGCGCGTCGCGGTGGCTCGATGAGCTCGCGCCGGGTAGCCACCCGACGCACCGCGGCAGAGGGTCACGTCATGCACGAAAATCACCGTCTTCGTGCATGACGTGACCCTCTGCAGGGCGCGGAGCAGGTTCTCGTATCGGGGGTCAGACGCGCGGGGCGTGGACGACCTGCTGCGCGTCGGTCAGGCCCTTGTCGATGAGCAGCTCGACCGCGTCGGCCGCGTCGTCGACGAGGAAGGGCAGCTCCTTGCGCTCGGTCGAGCTGAAGTCCTTGAGCACGTAGGCGGCGGCGTCCATGCGACCGGGCGGACGGCCGATGCCCACGCGCACCCGCAGGTAGTCCTTGGTCCCGAAGCTGCTGGAGATCGAGCGCAGGCCGTTGTGCCCCCCTTCGCCGCCGCCGAGCTTGAGCCGCACCTCGCCGAAGGGGATGTCGAGCTCGTCGTGCAGCACGATCGTGCGCTCGGGCGGGACGGAGAAGAAGCTCGCGAGGCCCTTGGTCGGGCCGCCGGAGAGGTTCATGTACGAGCTCGGGATCGCGATGATCGCGCGCGTCCCGGGCATCGGCCCGAGGCGGATCGACTCCGCCGCGGCGCCGGCCTTGTGGCTGCGCAACCTCGCCCCGGCGCGCTCGGCGAGGTGCTCGACCACCATCGCGCCGACGTTGTGCCGGTTGCCCGCGTACTGCGGTCCGGGGTTGCCGAGACCGATCACGAGCCAGGTGTCATCACTCACGGGGCCCCACTCTAGGCAATGCAGCAGGCAGGTCCCGCGCCTGCTGCAGACGGACGAAGGGCGGGACCTCCGTGGTGGAGGTCCCGCCCTTCGAGACGGCCGCGAGCGGCCTCCTCAGGGAACGCCTTCGAGACGGTATACGTGGGGTCACTCCTGCTCGGAGGACTCCTCGCCACCCTCGGAGGACTCGCCCTCGGCGGCCTCGGCGGCCTCGGCGTCGGACTCGTCGTGCTCGATGCCGGCCTCGGCCTCGGCCTCGGCGAGCTCGGCCTCCAGCTCCTCCGCGGAGATCTGCTGGGTGATGTTGACGACGAGCAGCTCCGGGTCGGAGACGAGGGTCGCGCCGGCGGGCATCTCGACCTGGCTCGCCAGGACCTGGGTGCCGACCTCGAGGCCCTCGACGGAGACGGTGAGGCCCTCGGGCAGGTTGGTGACGTCGGCCTCGATCTCGAGGGTCTGGGCGTCGAGCGTCACGACGGTCTCGGGAGCCGCGTCGCCCTCGACGTGGACGGGGACCTCGACGGTGACCTTCTCGCCGCGCTTGACGATGACGAGGTCGACGTGCTCGATGATCGGCTTGATCGGGTCGCGCTGGACGTCCTTGGCCAGGGCCAGCTGGTCGCCCTCACCGTCGACGGCGATGGTGAGCAGGGCGTTGGGGTTCTTCAGCGCCTGGAAGGTGTCGTGGAAGGGCAGCGCGAGGTGGATGGGGGCCTCGCCGTGGCCGTAGAGGACCGCGGGGACCTTCTCGGCGCGGCGCAGCTTGCGGGCCGCGCCCTTGCCGAACTCGGTGCGCTTGTCGGAAACCAGGCGGATCTCGTCGCTGGACATGTGGTGCTCCTTGTCGTGGGGGTGTGCCCGCGAAGGGAGCGGGCGAGTCTCGGGCGGTGGCCTCGACGCGGGACGTGGCGCGGACGAAGGGTGTCGACGCGCAGGCGAACCCACATGGCGGCACCGCGTCGATCACGGATCGCTGCGACCGTGCAGCGTCCCTCGCCGAGGCAACCCCGAGATCCTAGTGGACCCGCGTGGCGTCGGCCAAACCGGCCCCGATCGCCTCGTCCGTGGGCGTCGGGAGGGCGGGGCCCTCCCCTTCGCCCAGCTTGACCATGACGACGCCCGCGAGGACCGCGACGCCGCCGAGCAGCTGGCCCGGGCTCATCGCCTCGCCGACGAGGAGCCAGGCGAAGGTGATCGCGAGGAGGACCTCGCTCAGGCCGACGAAGGAGGCGACCGTGCCGCCGAGGACGCGGGCCGCCGCGATGCCCGTCGCGTAGGCGACGGCCCCGGCGACCAGTGCGAGCTCGAGGACCGCGGCCCACCACGGCAGCGACCAGCCGCCGAGCGTGACGTCGGCCGTGCTGGCCGACCACGGGAGGATACCGAGCGCGGTGGTGGCCACGAGGCTGAGGGCACCGACCGCGAGGCCGCCCCCGGCGAGCGCGATGGGCGGCAGCGAGTGCTCGCTCTCGTGCGCGGCGACGAGGAAGAAGACGACGAGGCCGACGGCGGCGAGCAGGCCCCACAGGACACCCACGACGTCCAGCTCGGCCCCGGACGCCACGTCGAGGACGAGGACGAGCCCGACGATCGCGGCGACGACGCCGGCCGAGGTCAGCCGGCTCGGCCGGTGACCCCGGCGCGCCCACATCCAGCCGACGATGAGCACCGGCGCGAGGTACTCGAGGAGGAGCGCGACGCCGACGGACAGGCTGTCGACCGCCATGAAGTACGCGAACTGGCAGCCCGCCACGGCGAGGAGGCCGTAGGCGAGGACGGGGACGACATTGCGCCGCAGGAGGTGCCAGCGCCCGCGCATCGCGACGGCCGTCGGGCCGGCGAGGAGCAGCGCGGCGCCGACGATGCGCAGCGTGACGACGGCGGCCGGGCTCCACCCGGTGGCCATGAGCGCGGTGCCGAAGGTGCCGGACGAGCCGAAGGCGGCAGCCGAGAAGAGCGCGATGCCCAGCCCGACGACGAAGGGGGTCTGGTGACCCGTGGTGGCGGCCCGCACGGCTGCTCCTGACGTCATGAGTGAAGTAACCTGTTGCTGATGACGCTAGACCTCGACGCCGTCAGGAGTCAACATGACCTTTGCCCATGACACCGACGTGGCTCTGCGCACGGCCGCGGCGCTGGTCAACACGGGGGTCGGCGCCTTCCCCGACGAGCAGGGCGACACCCTGGCCACCCTCGAGGCCCTCCACGAGTTCTACGTCGGGTGGGGCTGGACGGGGCGCTTCGACGGCGACGCGGCCGAGCTCGAGCAGGTGCGCAGGCTGCGGGACCGGCTGCGCGGGGTGTGGGTCCGCGCCGAGGACGAGGCGGCGGCGGTCGAGGCCGTCAACGAGCTGCTGCGCGACGGACGCGCCCTCCCCCAGCTCGTCGACCACGACGACTACGGCTGGCACATCCACGCGACCGACGCGGACGCCCCCTTCGCCCGGCGGGTGCAGGTCGAGGCCGCGATGGCCTTCGTCGACGTCATCCGTGCCGGTGAGCTCTCCCGGCTGCGCGTCTGCGCCGCCGACGACTGCGACGACGTGCTCGTCGACCTCTCCCGCAACCGGTCCCGGCGCTACTGCGACGGCGGCTGCGGCAACCGCCTCGCCGCCGCCGCCTACCGCTCGCGGCAGGGCTGAGCCTCAGGTGAAGAGGCTGGTGACCGACCCGTCCTCGAAGACCTCACGGATGGCGCGGGAGACGAGGGGGGCGATCG
The DNA here is from genome assembly GCF_001591405.1 of Janibacter terrae NBRC 107853. GTDB lineage: Bacteria > Actinomycetota > Actinomycetes > Actinomycetales > Dermatophilaceae > Janibacter > Janibacter terrae. Next base: position 186,967 of record NZ_BCUV01000002.1, on the reverse strand, counting down.
ACAGGACCGTGAGGCCGTCGAACTTCTGCTCGTCGGAGAGCGGGAGGGTGTCGGTGACGACGATCTCCTCGGCGGCGCAGGCCTGCATGCGCTCGACGGCCGGGCCGGAGAAGATCGCGTGCGTCGCGGCGATGATGACGCCGGCGGCACCGTCGGCCATGAGCGCGTCCGCAGCCTTGGTGATCGTGCCGGCGGTGTCGATCATGTCGTCGACGAGCACGCACCAGCGGCCCTCGACCTCACCGACGACGCGGTTGGCGACGGACTCGTTCGGCCGGTCGATGTCGCGTGTCTTGTGGATGAAGGCCAGCGGGACGCCGCCGAGCTGGCGGGACCACTGCTCGGCGACCTTGATCCGGCCGGCATCCGGGGAGACGACGGCGAGCTCACGGTCGCCGTACTTGTCCTTGACGTAGTCCGCGAGGATCGGCCGGGCCATGAGGTGGTCGACCGGCCCGTCGAAGAAGCCCTGGATCTGGTCGGTGTGCAGGTCGACCGCGATGAGCCGGTCGGCCCCGGCGGTCTTGAAGAGGTCGGCCATGAGGCGGGCCGAGATCGGCTCGCGGCCGCGGTGCTTCTTGTCCTGGCGGGCGTAGCCGTAGAAGGGCTGGACCACGGTGATCCGCTTGGCGCTCGCGCGCTTGAGGGCGTCGACCATGAGCAGCTGCTCCATGATCGCCTCGTTGATCGGCGTCGCGTGGCTCTGCAGGACGAAGGCGTCGCAGCCGCGCACCGACTCCTCGTAGCGCACGTAGATCTCGCCGTTGGCGAACTCGTAGGCGCTCGAGGGCACGAGCTCGGTCCCGAGCTTCTCCGCGACCGCCTCGGCGAGCGCCGGGTGGGTCCGCCCCGTGAAGACCATGAGGTTCTTCTCGGTGGTCTTGTTGATACCGGTCACTTGGTGTCCTCGCTGCTGTCGGGGGTGGCGGACGAAGGGGGCTGGGCTGCGGCGAGCGCGGCGGCCTCGGTCTGGGTGCCGGGCCGCTGCCTGGCGACCCAGCCGTCGACGTTGCGCTGGTGGCCGCGGGCGACGGCGAGCTGGCCGGGGCCGACGGCCTCCGTCACCGCGGAGCCGGCGGCGACGTAGGCACCGTCGGCGATCTCGACGGGCGCGACGAGCACGGCGTCGGAGCCGATGAAGGAGTGGCGCCCGACGACGGTCCGGTGCTTGTGGACACCGTCGTAGTTGGCGAAGATCGTGCCGGCGCCGATGTTGGCGCCCTCCCTGATGTCGGCGTCCCCCGCGTACGTGAGGTGAGGGACCTTTGCCCCCTCGCCGATCTTCGTGTTCTTGGTCTCGACGAAGCCGCCGATCTTCCCCTTCGCCCCGAGCTCGGTCCCCGGACGCAGGTACGAGAAGGGGCCGACCTTGGCACCGTCGCCGATGACCGCGAGCAGGCCCTCGGCGCGCTTGACCTCCGCCCCGTCGCCCACCTCGCAGTCGGTGAGCGTGACGTCCGGCCCGATCGTCGCCTCCGCGCCGATGCTCGTGGCCCCCAGCAACTGGGTGCCGGGGAGCAGGCGGGTGTCCTGGCCGATGGTCACGTCGACGTCGATCCAGGTCGTGTCGGGGTCGATGATCGTCACGCCGGCACGCATGTGGCGCTCGCAGGTGCGGCGGTTGAGCTCCTTGCCGAGCTGGGCGAGCTGGACGCGGTCGTTGACGCCCTCGGTCTGCCACAGGTCGGTGAGGACGTGGGCGGCGACCGTCCCCCCGGCGGCACGCGCCAGCTGGAGGACGTCGGTCAGGTACTTCTCGCCCTGGGCGTTGTCGCTCCTGACGTTGGCCAGCTCGCGGCGCAGCACGGCGGCGTCGAAGGCGTAGATGCCCGAGTTGATCTCGCGGATGCCGCGCTCGGCCTCGGTGGCGTCCTTGAACTCCACGATCCGCTCGACGTGGCCGTCGGCGTCGCGGACGATGCGGCCGTAGGACTTGGCGTCCTCGAGCACCGAGGTGATGACGGTGACCGCGGCGCGCTCCTCGTGGTGCACCCGGGTCAGCTCGCTGATCGTCTCGGCGGACAGCAGCGGGACATCGCCCATCGTCACGACGACGGTGCCGGTGAGGTCGGCCGGGAGGACCTCGAGGCCGCACTCGACGGCTCGGCCGGTGCCCTTGACCTCGTCCTGGTCGGCGGTGCGGCAGGCCAGCCCGCTGCGCTGCGCGTACTCCTCGATGAAGGCGGCGACCCGATCCCGCTGATGGCGGACGACGACCACCGTCTCCGCGGCGCCGGCACCCGCGGCGGCACGCATGGCGTGACCGAGGAGCGGGGCCCCACCCAGGGGGTGGAGGACCTTGGGGAGGGTCGATTTCATCCGGGTGCCCTCGCCCGCGGCGAGGATGATGACTGCGTCGGGACGGACGTCGTTCACGCGGTTGATCTCCGAGGTGTCGGGGGTGCGGCCGGCCGACCGGGCCGCCTCGCCACTGTAGCGGCCGATCGGCGCGCCCCTCGACCCGGCGCCCCCCCGACCGCGACGGACCGGCAGGACCCTGCATTCCCCTAGGGCAATGCAGAGTCTCGACGTCGAGGGGCTGCATTGCCCTAGGGGAATGCCGTCACAGGAGGTCGCGCAGGCCCGGGTCGGCGAGGTCGAGCGCGGCGCGCAGGGCGTCCGCTGCCGTCCGGGCGTCCCGCACGGCGACGGCGATCCGCTGGCAGTCCGGGCGGGAGTGCAGCGAGAGGGCGAGCCGGACCATCGGCACCCTGGAGGGGGCCATCGACAGGCTCGAGGCGCCGAGGCCGACGAGGACCAGGGCGAGCAGCGGGTCGCCCGCCGCCTCGCCGCACACACCGATCGGGGTCCCGGTCGCCGCTCCCCCGTCGCACGCGGCGGCGATGACGTCGAGGACGGCCGGCTGCCAGGGGTCGAGCAGGTCGGACAGCTCACCCTGCATCCGGTCCGCCGCGAGGGTGTACTGCGACAGGTCGTTGGTCCCGATGCTCGCGAAGTCCAGGTCGGCCAGGACGTGCCGCGAGCGAAGGGCGGCGGCCGGCACCTCGATCATCACGCCGACCGTGGGCAGCCCGTGCTCGCGCACCCGCCGGGCGAACCAGTCCGCCTCCTCGGCGGTGGCGACCATCGGGGCCATGACCCGCACGTCGGCTCCGGTGTCCGCGGCGGCCACGGCGAGCGCCGCGAGCTGGGTGTCGAGCAGCTCGGGTCGGGCGGCGGACAGCCGCAGGCCGCGACGGCCGAGGGCCGGGTTCTCCTCGGGACCGAGGTCGGCGAAGGACAACGGCTTGTCGGCGCCGGCGTCGAGGGTGCGCACGACGACGCGCCGGTCCCCGAAGGGGGCCAGGACCCGGCGGTAGATCTCCGCCTGCTCCTCGACGGTCGGGGCGGTCGTGGCGGAGAGGAAGACGAACTCGGTCCGGAAGAGCCCGACCCCCTCGACGTCCTGGGCCGCAGCGGACTCCGCGTCCTCGACGTCACCGATGTTGGCCAGCAGCGGCACGGGGTGCCCGTCGCGCGTGCGCCCGGGACCGATGGCGCCGACCAGGGCCGCGGCGCGACGCTCCCGGCGTGCGGTGAGGTCGGCGACGAACTCCTCGCTGGGGTCGAGCGTCACGGTGCCGAGGTCCCCGTCGACGGCGACCGGCGTGCCGGCGACCAGCTCGAGCGCCCGGTCGCACTGCACGACGGCGGGGATGCCGCGCTGCGCGGCGAGGATGGCGGTGTGGCTCGTGCGGCCACCACCGCTGGTGACGATGGCCAGGACGAGGGCGCGGTCGAGGACGGCGGTCTCCGCCGGCGCGAGGTCCTCGGCGACGACGATGCTCGGCTCGGCGAGGTCCGGGACGCCGGGAGCTGGCACCCCGAGGACCGCCGCGACCGCCCGCGCGCCGACGTCCCTGAGGTCGGCGACGCGCTCGGCGAAGTACCCGCCGAGGGCCTCGAACTGCACGACGAACTCGTCCACGGCCGACTCGATCGCGGTGGCCGGCCCCTCCCCGGCGTCGAGGTGCGCACCCGCCGCCTTGAGCAGGCTCTTGTCCCGGGCGATGAGCGCGGTGGCCGACAGGATCTCGGCAGCGGTGTCCTCGACCCGGCCGGCGCGGTCCTCGAGGTCCCGGGCGACCGACTCGAAGGCCGCGGCGACCGCCCCCTTCGCCTGCTCCGGGTCGGTGGCGGCCGGCTCACCCTCGGGCGCGCGGACGGGCGGGGCGACGAGCACCACCGGGCCGTACGCGCTGCCCGGGGAGACGCCGATGCCGCGGCGCGTGCTGTCCTCGACGGCCATCGGGCTCACTCCTTGGCGTCGAGGTCGGTCTCGAGGAGCTCGACGAGACCGTCGAGGACCTCCTCGGCGCCGTCCCCGTCGGCGGAGATCTCGACCCGCTCGCCGTGCTTGGCCCCGAGAGCCATGACGCCGAGGATGCTCGTCGCGTCGACGGGCGCCTCGCCGAGGCGGGCGATCTGCACGTCGAGACCGGACTCGCTGGCCTGCTTGACGAACAGCGCGGCGGGCCGGGCGTGGAGACCGACGGAGGAGGCGATGGTGGTGGTGCGACGGGCCATGGGGTTCTCCTGGTGGTGTGGTGGTGGTCGGCGGTCAGCCGGCCCGCTGGCGCGGGCAGGCTCCCACCTTGTCAGGCGGCGACGCGCTGTGGCTGCGTGTCGACCGCCGTCGTGCGGGCCCCGAGGGACTTGAGGACGACGACGATCAGGGCCATCACGAGCACGCCGATCACGAGCGCGACGACGAACATGAGGAAGTTGCCCATGAGTGGCAGGACCCAGATGCCGCCGTGGGGTGCGCGCAGGGTGACCCCGGCGGCCAGGGCGATGCCCCCGGTGAGGGCCGATCCGACGACGGAGCCGGCGATGACCCGGACCGGGTCGGCGGCGGCGAAGGGGATGGCCCCCTCCGAGATGAACGACGCGCCGAGCAGCCAGGCCGCGCGGCCGTTCTCCCGCTCGGGCTCGGTGAAGAGCCGCGGCCGCACGGTGGTGGCGAGCGCCATGGCGAGGGGGGCGACCATGCCGGCCGCCATGACCGCGGCCATGATCTTCAGCTGGATGGCGTCGGTCGCCGCGCCCGCCGTGGCCAGGCCGGTCGTGGCGAAGGCGTAGGCCACCTTGTTGACCGGGCCGCCGAGGTCGAAGCCCATCATCGCGCCAAGGATCAGACCCAGGACGAGCGAGCTGCCTCCGCCCATGCCCTCGAGCGCCGCCGTGAGGTTGTCCATGAGCCAGGTGATCGGCCGGCCGAGGACGGTGATGAAGAGGCCGGCGGTGATGAAGGTCGACAGCAGCGGGATGACGACGACGGGCATGATGCCGCGCACGCCGGCGGGCACGGTCCAGCCGGCCAGCCACCGGGCGACGAAGCCCGCGAGGAAGCCCGTGGCCAGGCCGCCGAGGAAGCCGGCCCCCATCGTCGCCGCGATCCAGCCGCCGACGATGCCGGGGACGAGGCCGGGACGATCGGCGATGGCGTAGGCGATGTAGCCCGAGAGGATCGGCACGAGGAACCCGAAGGCGGCGCCGCCCATGACGAAGAGGAGCGCGGCCCACGAGGTGAGGCTCACCGGGTCGAAGCTGTTGGTGATGTTGTACTTCCCCTCCGCGTCGAGGGCGTACTTGGTGATCTCGATGGCGCCCTGCTCGCCGAGGGCGACCTGGGCGAGCATGAAGGAGAGCGCGATGAGGATCCCGCCCGCGGCGACGAAGGGGATCATGTAGCTCACGCCCGTCATGAGCCACTGGCGCACCCTGGTGGCCGTCGACACCTCGTCCTGCGCCCCGGCCGAGTCGTCGTCCTCCGTGCGCGCGGCCCGGGCCGCGGCCCGCTCGGGGTCGGCAGCCCACTCGCGGGCCAGCGTCGTGGCGCGCCGGACGAGCTCGGGTGCGTCGGAGACGGCCTTCTTCACGCCCACGTCGACCGTGGGCTTGCCCGCGAACCGGTCCTTGTCCCGGACCTCGAGGTCGTGGGCGAAGATCACCGCGTCAGCGCTCTGGATCTCCTTGCGCGACAACGGCTTCGAGCCCGCAGAGCCCTGCGTCTCGACGGAGATCGTGTGCCCGGCCTCGGTGGCGGCGAGCTCGAGGGCCTCGGCGGCCATGTAGGTGTGGGCGATGCCGGTCGGGCAGGAGGTGACCGCGACGAGGTGGAGGGGCGCGTCCGACGGCGCTGCCGCGGGAGCCTCGGCCGGCACTGCTGCCGGCGCTGCGGCGGCGGCGGGCTCGTCCAGGGCCACCCGCGCGTTGACGATGTCGACGACCTCGGCCTCCGTCGTCGCCGCCTCGAGGTCCGCGCGGAAGCTCGTGTCCATGAGGGCCCTGGCGAGCTTGGGCAGGACCTGCATGTGCGCCTCTCCCCCGCCCCCGGGGGCGGCGATGAGGAAGACGAGGGTGGCGGGGCCGTCCGCCGCGCCCCAGTCGATCCCCTCGCGCGATCGTCCGAAGACGAGCGACGGCTCGGTGATCGCCGCGCTGCGGGCGTGGGGGATCCCGATGCCTCCGGGGAGACCGGTGGCCATGACCTCCTCACGGGCGCGCACGTCCTCGAGGAAGGCCTCGAGGTCCGTCGCGCGACCGGCGGTCACGAGGGTCTCGGCGAGCGTCCGGGTGGCCGCGTGCCGATCCGGGGCGACCAGGTCGAGCACGACCTGGGACTGGGTGATGAGCGCCATCTCGGGGTTCCTTTCGGACAGCTCAGTCGCGGACGGCGAGGGAGCGGTCGGGGGTGGAGGTCAGCTCGACGGCGATGCCGACGAGGTCGTCGGGGCCGGGGACGCGGCTGCCGGGCAGGGTGACGGCCGCGGCGCCCCAGAGCACGCCCGTGCGCAGGGCGGCCTCGGGTGTGGTGCCGCTCGACAGGTCGTGGACGAGGCCGGCGAGCATGCAGTCGCCGGCACCGACGGTGGACCGGGGGGTGCCGATCGTGGCCCGGGCGTGGGTGGCTCCCGAGGCGTCGACGAGGACCGCGCCGTCGCGACCGAGGCTCACGGCGACCGTGCCGATGCCCTGCGCGACGATGTCGCGGGCCGCGTCGATGACGTCGCCGAGCGTGGGGAGCTCGGCACCGACGAGCTCTTCGAGCTCGACGCGGTTGGGCTTGACGAGGTCCGGGCGCTCGGCGACCGCGGGACGCAGGGGGTCGCCCGAGGAGTCGACGGCGACGCGGGCCCCCGCCGCCCGAGCAGAACGCACGAGCCGGGCGTGCAGGTCGACGGGCGCACCGGGTGGCAGGGAGCCGCACGTCACGACCCAGACCGGCTCGTCGGGGACGGAGCGGACGCAGTCGGCGACGGTCTGCAGGAGGCGGCCGACCTCCGAGGCGTCGAGGGTCGGGCCGGGCTCGTTGAGCTTGGTCGTCGTGCCGTCGGGCTCGACGGCGGTGATGTTCAGCCGGACGGAGCCGCGGATCGGGACCCCCCGGCGGGCGACTCCTGCGTCGTCGAGCAGGTCGGCCATCAGGTGCCCCTCGGGGCCCCCTTCGGGCAGGACGGCGAGCGTCGCCGCGCCCTGGGCGGTGAGCGCCCGCGAGACGTTGACCCCCTTGCCGCCGGGGTCGATCCGGCTCGAGGTCGCGCGGTTGACCGCACCCCGGTGCAGGTCGTCGAAGGCCACGGTGCGGTCGACGCTCGGGTTGGGCGTGAGCGTGATGATCATGCGAGCACCACGGCCATGCCCTCGGCGCCGAGCGCGGCGGCGGTGTCGGTGTCGAGGTCCTCGTCGGTGATGAGCAGGTCGATCGACCCACCGTCGGCGAAGCGGTGGAAGTGGTCGTCCCCGGACTTGGTCGAGTCCGCGAGGACGACGGTCCGGCGCGCGGCGGAGACCATGGCCCGCTTGGCCACGGCCTCGGCCTGGTCCGGGGTCGTCATGCCGCGCGTCGGGGAGAAGCCGTTGGTGCCGAGGAAGGCGACGTCGACGCAGACATCGGCGAGGGCGGAGGTGACCCAGGCCCCCACGCAGGCGCCGGTCCGGCCGCGGACGCGACCCCCGAGGACGTAGAGGCCCGTGTGGGTGTGGCCCTGCAGGATCACCGCGGTGTCGATGGAGTTGGTGACGACCGTGAGCCCCTCGCGGTCCGGGAGGAGCTCGGCGAGCGCCCGCGTCGTCGAGCCGCCGTCGAGGAGGATCGCGCCCTCGGTGGGCAGCTCGTCCAGGGCCCGGGCGGCGATGCGGCGCTTGGTCTGCGAGTTCTGGCTCGCGCGGGTCGCCAGGGGCGGCTCGACCTCGAGCCGCTCGACCGGGAGCGCCCCGCCGTGGACCCGGCGCACGGACCCCCGGCGCTCGAGGGCGGTGAGGTCACGCCGGACGGTCTCCGTCGTCACCCCCAGGGCCGAGGACAGGGCGAGGACCTCGACCCGCCCGTGGGCGCGCGCCATCTCGAGGATGCGCTGCTGCCGCTCGGGTGCGTACATCGCGGTGGACTCCCTCGTCCTCCATGGGCGTCACGGGCGCCCGTACCAGTGGTGACGAAGCACCACGATAGGACCCGAACCAACAGAAGTAAAGAGAAACCAACCTGTATTTGTGTTGGGAGTTCCGAGCGGCAGGACCTGCCCGCGCCGCCTAGCCCGGCACGGCGTAGAGCAGGTCGCCGGCGCCGACACGTTCCGGCACGCCTGACAGGTCGAGCGAGTCGGGGGCGGCGTCGAGGACGATGACCGGGACCTCGCGCGAGATCGGCCGCCCCGCGACCTCGTTCGGCAGCGACGACGGGTCCCAGGTGATCATCGGGTCACCGGCGGCGACCGTCGCGCCCTGCTCGACGAGCACCTCGAAGCCCTCGCCCTGGAGCCCCACGGTGTTGATCCCGAGGTGCACGAGCACGCCGGTGCCCTCGCCGACGACGACGAAGGCGTGCGGGTGCACCTTCATCACCGCCCCGCCGATCGGGGCGAGCACGCTCGTCCGGCCGTCGGGTGGGTCGATGACGACCCCGGGGCCGACGAGCTGGGCGGCGAAGACGTCGTCGACGCTCTCGGTCACGGGCCGCACGGCGCCGGCGCAGGGGGCGAGGACCTCACTCACATCAGGTCCTCGATGTCCTCGGCCAGGGTGTCGGCCTCGGGGCCGACGACGACCTGGACGACCGTGCCCTGGGCCATGACGCCGTGCGCGCCGGCCGCCTTGAGCGCGGCCTGGTCGACCTTGGAGCCGTCGCGGACCTCGGTGCGCAGCCGCGTGATGCACGGCTCGATCTCGACGACGTTGTCGGCGCCGCCGAGGCCGGCGAGGATCTGCTCCGCCTTGGTTGCCATGGTGTGTCCTCTCGTAGGGTGGTGCGTCAGGTGTCGGTGCGGGTGACCTTGGCCAGGCCGCGGGGGCTGTCGGGGTCGAGGCCGAGCGCTCGGGAGAGCCGCTCGACGAGCTGCTGGGCCGGCGCGATGAGCCCGAGCGGAGCCACCGCCTCCGGCAGGTCGGGCCCGGCGACGTGGACGTCGCAGGCCCGCGCGAAGGGGGTGTCCCCGCCGATGCCGACGACCTGCGCGCCCCTGCGGCGCAGGTCGTCGGCGAGCTCGGTGACCGGTCCGGTCATCGGGCCGTCCTGGGCGGCGACGAGCACCGCGACGACGCCGGGGTCGACGACGGAGATCGGCCCGTGTCGCAGGTCGGCGTACGAGTAGCCGCGCACGGGCACGAGGCAGGTCTCCTCGATCTTCAGCGCGGTCTCCAGCGCGGTGCCGAGGCACATCCCGCGGCCCGAGACGACGACGTGCTCAGCGCCGTGCAGCAGCTCCACGGCGGGGTCGAGCCGGCCCGGGTCGGCGAGCGCCGCCTCGACCTCGTCAGCGACCCGGGCGAGCGGCTCCTCGACCCGCGCGCCGAGGGCGTCACCGAGGACGGCCGTCGCGGCGAGCTGGCTGAGGTAGGTCTTCGTGGCGGGCACCGCCCGCTCCGGCCCGGCCCGGGTGACGAAGGGGAGGTCCGCCCCCTTCGCCAGCGGGGAGCCCTCGACATTGGTCACGGCCACGGTCGCGGCACCGCAGGCCCGGGCCCACGCGAGCGTGTCGACGATCTCCGTGGTCGCGCCGGACTGCGAGATCGCGACGGCCAGCGTGTCGGTGAGGTCGAGGCGGGCGCGGTAGTGGGTCGCGATGCTCGGGGCGGCGAGGCCCGTCGGGACGCCCGCGCGGGCCTCGAGGAGGTAGCGGGCGTAGACGGCGGCGTTGTCGCTCGAGCCGCGGGCGACGAGCAGGACGCGGCGACGACCCCGGGCCAGGGCGTGCACGTCGGCACGCAGCGGCAGCAGGGCGGCGAGGGTGCGACGGACCGCATCGGGCTGCTGCGCGATCTCGTCGGCCATGACGCTCACGTGCTTGACACCTCCCACCTCGACGTGGATCCTCACTGGTACGTACCAGACCGTACCAATGAGGGTGAGGATCCGGAAGTGTCCCGGGACAGGCTGATCGGCTCTCGACCGAAGCACGCGCAGCTGCGCGCCCGCCTCGCCGAGCTCGCGAATGCCCTCGGGCCCGACGCGGCCATCCCCTCCGAGCGCGAGCTCATGACGACCCACGACGTCTCGCGGGCCACGGTGCGCAAGGCGATCGAGTCGCTCATCGCCGACGGCCTGCTGAGCCGCGTGCACGGCAAGGGCACCTTCGTCACCCGACCGCGGCTCGAGAGCCAGCTGCACCTGGCGAGCTTCAGCCAGGACATGCGCCGGCGCGGGCTCGAGCCCTCGACCCGGCTGCTCGCCGTCGAGCGGGCGGCTCCCCCGGGCGAGGTCGCCGCATGGCTCGGCGAGGACAGCTCGTGGCGGCTGGAGCGCCTGCGGCTGGCCGACGGCCAGCCGATCGCCCTCGAGGAGAGCTGGTACTCCGCCACGCTCCTGCCCGACCTCGATGCCCACGACCTGGGCGACTCGATCTACGCCCTCCTTTCCGACGAGTACGGCGTCGCCATCGACGCCGCCGAGCAGACCCTGTGGGGCGAGAGCGCCGAGGGCACCGTCGCCCGGCTGCTCGCGAGCCCGGCGCACACGCCGCTGCTCGTCTTCCGTCGCCTCTCCTCGAGTCTCGGCCGCCCGGTCGAGCACGTCGTCTCCCGCTACCGCGGGGACCGCTACCAGCTGCACATGTCGTTGCGCCGGGACGACACCCCACCCCCGGCACCTGAAGGAAGGGATTGACTCGTGACCACTGCAGACGGGCCCATCGACGTGCCCGGCGACCGCCCGGAACGCAAGAAGCTCAACCTCGCCCCGCTCCAGAAGTTCGGGCGCAGCCTCATGCTGCCCATCGCGGCCCTGCCCGCAGCGGCGCTCCTGCTGCGCCTCGGCCAGCCCGACCTCCTCGGCGCCGACGGCCTCGGGTGGACGCGCGTCGCGCCGGTCATCGGCGCCGCGGGCGGCGCGCTCTTCGACAACCTGCCCATCCTCTTCGCCGTCGGCATCGCCATCGGCATGGCGAGGAAGTCGGACGGCTCGACGGCCCTCGCGGCCGTCGTCGGCTACCTCGTCTTCAAGGGCGTGGGCGACGCGATGTCCCCCTTCGTCCTCGGCGCTGCCCCCGAGGGCGAGGAGCAGGAGCTGATCAACTACGGCGTCTTCGGCGGCATCATCATGGGCCTCGTCGCGGCGTGGCTCTGGCAGCGCTACCACCGGATCAAGCTGCCGGCATACCTCGCCTTCTTCGGCGGCCGCCGCTTCGTCCCGATCGCGACCGCCACCGCGGCCATCGTCATCTCCGTGCTCGTCAGCCTCGTCTACACGTGGTTCGACGCCGGCATCACCAACCTCGGTGAGTGGGTCGCCGACAACGAGGTGCTCGGCGGTTTCGTCTACGGCACGGTCAACCGGCTGCTCATCCCGACCGGGCTGCACCACATCCTCAACAACCCGCCGTGGTTCCTCATCGGCGAGTACACGCCCGCGGGCGGCCAGCCGGTCACCGGTGACATCGCCCGCTTCCTCAACGGCGACCCGACGGCGGGCGCCTTCATGACCGGCTTCTTCCCGATCATGATGTTCGCCCTGCCGGCCGCCGCCCTGGCGATCTACCACGAGGCCAAGCCGGCGCAGCGCAAGGTCGTCGGCGGCATCATGGGTTCGGCCGCGCTCACCGCCTTCCTCACCGGCGTCACGGAGCCGCTCGAGTTCGCCTTCATGTTCGTCGCGTGGCCGCTCTACGTCATCCACGCGCTCCTCACCGGCAGCTCGCTGGCCCTGGTCAACGCCCTCGGGATCAAGGACGGGTTCGGCTTCTCCGCCGGCCTCTTCGACTACGTCCTCAACTTCAACATCGCCACCAAGCCCCTGCTGCTCGTCGTCATCGGGCTCGGCTACGCGCTCGTGTACTACGTGCTCTTCCGCTTCGTCATCCGCCGGTGGAACCTGCGCACCCCCGGCCGCGAGGAGGAGGGCGAGGAGTCCCTGGTCACGGCGGACGACAGCGCGTGATCCTCGCCGCCGACCGCGTCCTCGCCCCGGGGCGCACGCTCGCCCCGGGGTGGGTGCGCGTCGCCGGTGACCGCATCGTCGGGACCGGCGAAGGGGGTCCCCCCTCACCTGCCGAGGTGGTCCTGCCGGGCACCCTCGCGCCGGGTTTCGTCGACACCCACTGCCACGGGGGCGGCGGCGCGTCCTTCACCGTCGGTGACGCCGACGAGGCGGCGACCGTGGCCGCGGCGCACCTGCGCCACGGCACGACGAGCCTCGTCGCGAGCCTCGTGACCGACGAGGTCGACGCCCTCGACCGGTCGATGCGGGGGCTGCGCGACCTCGTCACCGACGGGCTGCTCGCCGGGCTGCACCTCGAGGGCCCGTGGCTCGCGCGCGACTTCTGCGGCGCCCACGAGCCGGCGCTGCTGCGTCCCCCTTCGCCGGAGGACGTGGAGCAGCTGCTGGCCGCCGGGGGCGAGGCGCTGCGGATGGTGACGCTCGCACCGGAGCTCGACGGGGGCCTCGACGCGGTGCGCCGGGTCGTCGGTGCGGGTGCGGTGGCGGCGGTGGGGCACACGGACGCCACCTGGGAGCAGACGCGGGCGGCGATCGACGCCGGCGCGAGCACCGCGACCCACCTGTACAACCAGGTCCGCGGCCTCCACCACCGCCGGCCCGGACCGATCGCGGCACTCCTGCAGGACGAGCGGGTGTCGGTCGAGCTGATCTCCGACGGCGTGCACGTCCACCCGGCGATGCTCCGCCTCGCGCTCGGCGCGGCGCCCGGCCGGATCGTGCTCGTCACCGACGCGATGGGCGCGGCCGCCGCGGCCGACGGCGACTACCACCTCGGCCCGATCCACGTGCAGGTGCGCGACGGGGTGGCCCGCACACCGAGCGGCGCGATCGCCGGCTCGACGCTGACCATGGCCGCTGCCGTGCGGCACTCCGTCGCGAGCGGGTTCACGCTCGAGCAGGCGGTGGACGCGGCGACCCGGGCACCGGCGGCCGCCCTCGGCCTGGGCGACGTCGGTCGCATCGAGGCCAGCGCCCGCGCCGACCTCGTCGTGCTCGACGAGACCCTCGAGGTGACCGCGGTGATGCGCTCGGGGTCGTGGACGACGGGGCCCTGACGACCTCCCGTGGTCTCGGTCCACGCCTTCTCCACTGCTCCGTACTCTGAGCACGCGGGCCCAGAGTACGGAGCAGTGGAGAAGGCACTCGGCGCACTGCCCGGGCCGCGCGGGCCACGGCGCACTCGACGTGGCCCGAGGGATCAGCCCTCGAGCTCCTCGTCGATCGCCTCGCCCGTGACGTCGTGGGCGCGGACGCCCGCGAGGTGGGCGCCGCCGAGCGGGTCGGCGTGCCAGCGCACGAGGTCCCAGCCGTCACCGGGGTGGCCCTCGAGCAGGACCATGCCGGTGTTGTTGATCCACAGCTCCTCGACGTGCGCCGCGTCGAGTCCGGCCGCGAGGGTTGCGTAGACGCGGATCGCCGCGCCGTGGCTGAAGAGCGCGACCGTGTCGTCGCGCCCGTGGGCCTGGGCGATGCCGCGCACGGCCCCGTCGTACCGGGCCATGAAGTCGTGCCCGGTCGCGCCGCCCGGCAGGACGTGGTCGAGGTCGCGGTGCAACCACGCGGCCACTCCCCCGAGGTAGGCCTCGACGGCCGATCGGTCCGACCGCATCTCGTACTCGCCGGCGGCGATCTCCTGGAGCCCCTCGCGCACGTGCACGTCGACGCCGCGCTCCGCGCCGAGCGGGGACCCGGTGAGCTGGGTGCGCACGAGCGGCGAGGCGTAGACCGCGCTCACGTCCTCGTCCGCGAGCGCCGCGGGCACGGCCGCGGACTGGGCTTGACCGAGCTCGGTCAGACCCGCACCGGGGAAGGCGGTGTCGAGCGCACCGGTCACGTTGTTGGGGGTCTGGCCGTGACGGATGAGGAGGAGTCGCACGCCAGCAGGCTACGTGGCCGCCACGGCCGCCAGCACCGCGGTCAGCGGGGCCGGCGCGCGGTCGAGGTCGAGCGCCTGGACGCACAGCCCCGCGTACCTCGCCTTGCGACCAGACTGCGACGTGAGGAAGCGCCGCAGCACCAGCTCGCGCGTCCAGTCGCGCTGCGCCGGCATCCCCGCCAGCAGGCGGAGGGAGGTGGACTCACCCGCGTCGATGACGGCCTCCACGCCGTCCGGACCGAGGGCGCGCAGCAGTTCGTCCTCGAGGTCGACGAACGCAGGCGTGGAAGTCCCGTCGTGCAGGACCGCCCTCGTCGGGCGCGACGGGGATCCCGGCCGCGGGTCCACGTCAGCGCACCCCGACGACCCACACGTACTGGCGGGCGGCGCGGCTGCGACGACGCTCGGTCCGCTTGCTGAGGACCGCGTAGCCGTCGGGAGAGGTCTGGACTCCGGGGGCCATCCCGTCACCTGCCGCGACCGTCGTCGCCGTCCGCGCGTCCACGACCCGCTGGCTCGAGCTGAGCTTGTCGCCGAACACCGCCTCGCGCGTGCGGTAGAACACGACGAGTCGCCCGCGTGGCTCGTTGGTCGCGATGCGCATGCCGTCGGGCACCTCGACCGAGCCGACGCCCGTGCCGGACAACGCGTCCGTGATCGTCACCCGGTCACCGTCGCGCCGCAGCAGGTAGCGGTCGTGCACGACGCTCCTGCCATCGGGCACCTCCTGGCTCTCGTCGACGGGAGGGGCCTTCACCGTGACGAACCCGGACCCGTCGAAGAGCCGGACCGAGTCGCCGCACCTCACGAGGGGCGTCGCGTCGGCCGCCAACCGCCCGCCGGAGTCACCGGGGGTGTCGAGACGCGCGCCCGGGCAGCTGACCCGTGCGACCTCCCGGCCGGAGCGGAGGGAGGTCGCCGTCACCTCGTCGCCCGAGCGGTGCACCGCGATGTCCTCGCGCACCACGACGCGGCCGCGAGGTGAGTCCTGCCAGTTCCGGGCGATCCTGCCGGTGTCGAGGTCGAGGGCCTCGGTCCGGTCCGTGCGCGGCGTGAGCAGCACGTAGCGCTGCTCCGGCAGAGCGGTGGGGTAGAGCGCGGCCAGGTCGGCGTCGCACGCCACCCCCGGGTCGTGGCTCCACGTGACCGCGCCGTCGTCGAGCGCGACCCCGGAGACGACCAGCTGACCGTCCGTCCCTTCCTCTTCCAGCCTGGCTGCGCCGTCCGAGGACAGGCAGGACACGACCGCCACGTGCTCCTCGGAGAGCCCGATGACCTCGGCCGACTCCCCCGCCCGCAGAGTCTTGTCACCGTGCGCGACGAGCAGGTCCGCGGCCAGCGCCTGCACCCGTGTGCCGTCACCGGAGATCGTGACGTCCCCGCCGAGCGCGCTGACCGACCTCCCGTCGGAGGTCAGCGCCTCGGGCCGCCCGTGGCCCGGCAGCTGCCAGGCCCCGCCCTCCTGCGCGTGCTCGACGAGGTATCCGCCCTCGTCGTCGGAGTGGACGAACCAGCCCCCGGGCCCCAGCTGCACCGAGAAGGTGTCGTCGCCCTGGTAGTAGACCCGGCCGTCGACGGCGCCGCTCCCGCGGCTCGTGAAGAACCACAACCCCGCCCCGGCGAGCAGTGCTCCGACCACGACGACGGCGACGAGCCTGGTGAGGTCGGCCGCCTTGCTCGGTGTGCGGGTCATGACGCCTCCCGCGCGCCCGCGACCCAGGTGCGGGGCGCTCCGTCCTCCGCAGCGTCCTCGTCGAGGGAGACGAGGACCTCCCCGGACGGAGCCAGGTCGGCCCCCGTGCGCATCCCCGGCCCGGCGGCGAGCACGAGCTCGCCGGTCGTCGCGTCGAAGACCCGGTAGTCACCGGTCACGCGCTCCCCGCCGGCGTCGATGCGGACGAACCCGATGAGCCGACCGACCGGCCCGAACTGCCCGACCTCGTAGCCCTCCGGGACGTCCAGGGTGCCGATGGTCTCGTCGGTGAGCCCGTCGGAGAGCTGCACGCCGTCGCCCGTGCGCCGCAGGACGGTCCGGCCCACCGCGACCGGCTCGGAGCCCAGCTCGCCGTCGATCCCGGTGACGGGGGCGGCCCCGCTGTCGACGACCTCGCCGTCGTCGACGAGGCGGACGCCGTCCCGGCAGGCGACGAAGGGGATGACCTCCGGCGCGAGCTGCCGGCTGATGTGCTGCGGGTCGCCCGCACTCGCCCCGTCGCACTCGACCCGCGCCACGACCTCCTCCGTCGCCAGCGAGCGGTAGGCGACCGCATCCGCGCCGGCCGGCTCGAGGACGTGGTCCCCGTGGACGGTCACGTCGGACCTGCGGACGCCGGTCCAGCGACGCTCCACCCGGCCGGTGTCGAGGTCGACCGCGTGGCGGGCGTCGTCAGCGGTCTCGACGAGCAGGTACTCCTGCTCCGGCAGCGTGCCCGGGTAGTACGACGGCGTCACCTGCGGCCCGCACGCCACCCCCGTGTCGTGCGTCCACGCGACCGAGGCGTCCTCGAGGTCGATGCCCGCGACGACCTGCGTGCCGCCCTCGACCTCGTCGACCAGGCGGGCCGGTGCGGGCGCGAGGCAGGTGAGGACGGCGACGTGATCGGCACTCACCCCGACCGGGACGACGTCCTCGCCGGGCCACAGGTCCGCGTCGCCGAAGGCCTCGACGATGTCCTGCGCCCGGGTCGTCAACCGCGACCCGTCACGCTGGAGGACGACCTGCCCCTCGACGTCCTGGACGATGACCCCCTTCGGCGTGATCTCGCGCCGCGAGGACATGTCACCGACGGTCCAGCTCTCGTCCGTGCGCACGTTGGTGGCGACGTACCCGTCGCCGTCCGCCGGGTGGGTCACCCACCCGTCCGGGCCGAGCTGGACCGCGATGTCCTCGCTGCTCCACAGCACCCGGCCACCCACCTGCGGATCCTCGCCGCCGAACGCCGGGAGGTCGTCCCAGAAGTAGATGGCGGCCGGGACGAGCGAGAGCGCGAGCACCCCGAGGAAGATCCACGGGACGCGGCGCCGGGGACCGCTCTCCTGCACTGGGCTGGTGTGGGGCGAGGTCGTCACGGGGAGATTGTCGCCGACCCGGCCCGGCCGCGTCGCGCGGGATAGCCTGCGGCCCATGGGGACCGACACGCAGCACCCGCCGCGCCTCGATGCCGACCGGCTGCGGCGGGTCGTGCTGGTCGTCGCCGGGCTGAACTTCGCCTACTTCTTCGTCGAGTTCTCCGTGGCCCTCGTCGCGGGCTCGGTGTCGCTCCTCGCCGACAGCGTCGACTTCCTCGAGGACACGTCGATCAACCTGCTGATCTTCGTCGCACTCGGCTGGCCGCTCGCCCGACGGGCGCTCATGGGCAAGGGCATGGCCCTGGTCATCCTCGGCCCCGCCGCCGTCGCCGGCTGGGAGGCCGTCCGGCGCTTCTCCGACCCCGTGGCCCCCGAGGTCCTGCCGGTCGTCCTCGCCTCGCTCGGCGCCATCGTCATCAACGGCACGAGCGGCTGGCTGCTCGCGGGCGTGCGGCACGCGGGCGGCTCGCTCAGCCGCGCGGCCTTCCTCTCGGCGCGCAACGACGTGCTCGTCAACGTAGCCGTCATCGGGATGGCCGTCATCACGCTGTGGACCTCGTCGGGCTGGCCGGACCTCGTCCTCGGCTGCGGGATCATCGCCATCGCGCTGCACGCCGCGTGGGAGGTCTGGGAGGTGAGCGAGCAGGAGCGCCTCGCCGCCAAGGCCCTCGCGGGCGAGGAGATCGACTGAAGCTCCCCGGGTAGGAGTCGAACCTACGTCGCTAGTCCTGATTCAAAGTCAGGCGGGCCCTGCCGGCAGACCAACCGGGGAACGCCGCCGGAGCGGCACCGGTCAGGGTAGTCGACCCACCCCCTTCGCCCGTCACCGACAATGGACGCATGAGCCAGCGAGACGACCAGACACCGACACCCCGGCGTCCGCGGATGACCGGTGCCGCGCGTCGCGAGCAGCTCGTGAGCGTCGGTCGTGGCCTCTTCGCGGCGAAGGGGGTCGACGGCACCTCGGTCGAGGAGATCGCCGCGACCGCCCGGGTCTCCAAGCCGGCGGTGTACGAGCACTTCGGCGGCAAGGAGGGCCTGTACGCGGTCGTCGTCGACCGCGAGCTGCGCACGCTCACGGACCGCATCACCACCTCCCTCACCCAGGGCGGGTCGGACCGGGAGACCATCGAGCGGGCCGCACTCGCCCTCTTCGACTACATCGAGGGCTCGTCGGACGGGTTCCGGATCCTCGTGCGCGATGTCGCCGGCGGGGCTCCGACCGGCACCTACTCGTCGCTCATGTCCGACGTGGCCGCCCAGGTCTCCTACCTGCTCTCCGACGCCTTCGAGCAGCGGGGGTTCGACACCCAGGCCGCCCCGATGTACGCGCAGATGCTCGTCGGCATGGTCTCGCTCACCGGCCAGTCGTGGCTCGAGACCCGGTCACCCGCCAAGGAGGTCGTCGCCGCGCACGTCGTCAACCTCGCCTGGAACGGCCTGACCGGCCTGCGCTCGGCGCCGGCCGGCCTGGGCGTGTCCGGGGCCTGATCAGGCCTTGCGGCCCACCGCGAAGACCCGACGGAAGGTCAGCAGCACCCCCGCCGGGGTGCGGGGGTAGGCGGCGGCGACCTTGTCGGCGTAGGCCGCGATGAACTCCTCGCGCTCGCTCTCGTCGTCGAGCACCTCCAGCATCGGGCGCAGCCCGGTGCCCGAGACCCAGTCGAGCACGGGGTTCTCGCTCTCGCCCGCGGGGTCGAGCACGTGCGTGTACGTGGTCTCCCAGGCGTCGACGGCGAGGCCGTGGGCGCTGAGGATCTGCAGGTAGGTCGACGGGTCCCCGGCGCCGTAGCGCTTGCTCGCGGCCTCGAGCTCGCCCGCCCGGGGGTGGTCGACGGCGGTCTCGCGCATGAGTGCGTGCGTCGGTGCGTCGAAGTTGCCCGGGACCTGCAGCGCGAACCACCCGCCGGGCGCCAGCGCCTCCACCCAGTGCTCGATGAGCGGCAGGTGGCGCGGGACCCACTGCAGGGCAGCGTTGCTCACGATGACGTCGGGCGCGGCGCCGAGACTCTCGATGTCCCACTCGGCCAGGTCGGCCTCGACCCACTCGACCCGCCCGTCGGTGTCGAGGGCACGGGCCGCGTCGAGCATCTCCACGCTGCTGTCGACACCCACGACCCGCGCACCGGGCCACCGGTCGGCCAGCGAGAGCGTCAGGGGTCCGTTGCCGCAGCCGAGGTCGACGACGAGGGCGGGGTCGACCGCGTCGACGCGCCCCACGAGGTCGAAGAACGGTCGCGCCCTCTCGTTCGAGAACTGTCCGTACCTGCTCGGGTCCCACGCCACCGTCATGCTGTCTCCTTCGAGTCGGTGCCCAGAGCCTACTGGCAGGTCACCACACTCTCTTGACGTCGAGATTCACGATGACGGCTATTCTCGACGGATGAGCAGCCGACACGACCCCGCCGACGACGTCGACGCCATCGTCGAGGCCTGGCGTCGCGAGCGCCCCGACCTCCACGTCGACCCCCTCCACGTCTTCTCCCGCGTCTCCCGGCTGGCCCGCCTGCTCGACCTCGACCGCATGCAGGCCTTCGCCCGGCACGAGCTCGAGGGCTGGGAGTTCGACGTCCTCTCTGCGCTGCGCCGCGCCGGCGAGCCCTACCAGCTCTCCCCCGGGCGGCTCGTGCAGGAGACCCTCGTGACCTCGGGGACGATGACCAACCGCATCGACCGCCTGACGGTCAAGGGATGGGTCGAGCGCCTCCCCTCACCGACCGACCGCCGCGGCGTCATCGTCCGCCTGACCGAGGCGGGCCAGCGAGCGGTGGACGCCGCGATGGCCGACCTGCTCACCCGCGAGGCCGAGCTGCTCGACGACATGCCCGAGGACGAGCGCCGGGCCCTGGCCAACGCGCTGCGGCGCCTGCTCACACCCTTCGAGGCGTAGCTCAGCCGAAGAGCTCGGCGGCCTCGAGCCACTCGAGCTCCAGCAGCTCCTTCTCCTCCGCGAGCTCCCCGAGCTGCGCGTTGAGCTCTCCGAGCCGCGCGTGGTCGTGCACCGCGTCGGCCATCTCGTGGTGCAGCCTGTCCTCGCGTGCCGCGACCTTGGCCAGCTGCTTCTCGACCCGTGCCATGGCCTTGCGCGCCTCGCGCTGGGCGGCCGGGTCGACCGCCGACTCCTCCGAGGAGGACGAAGGGGGCGCCCCTCCCCCCTTCGTCGTGGCCGTCGGCACACCGGACATCGCCGCGGGACCGCCCGTGGACCGCTGGGCCTGGCGCAGTCGCAGGTACTCGTCGACGCCGCCCGGGACATGCCGCAGGCGCCCGTCGAGGATCGCGTACTGCTGGTCGGTGATCCGCTCGAGGAGGTACCGGTCGTGGGAGATGACGATGAGCGTGCCCGGCCAGGAGTCGAGCAGGTCCTCCATCGCCGCGAGCATGTCGGAGTCGACGTCGTTGGTCGGCTCGTCGAGGGCGATGACGTTGGGCTCGCTGAGCAGGAGCAGGAGCAGCTGCAGGCGCCTCTTCTGACCGCCCGAGAGGTCGTCCACGCGCGCCGACAGGTGCTCCCGGGCGAAGCCCAGCCGCTCGAGCAGCTGCGCGGGCGTGTGGTCCTTGCCGTCGACGGTGAAGGTCGTCTTCGTCCGGGCGAGCACCTCGCGGACGCGGTCCCCGCCGATCTCGGCGAGCTGGGAGAACTGCTGGTCGAGGAACCCGAGCCGGACGGTCTTGCCGCGCTTGACCCGACCCGAGGTCGGCGCGAGGTCACCGGACACGAGCGCGAGCAGCGTGGACTTGCCGACGCCGTTCGCGCCGAGGATCCCGGTGCGCTCACCCGGCGCGATGCGCCAGGTGATGTCGCGCAGGATCGTGCGGTCACCGAAGGCGACGCCGGCGTCCTCGAGGTCGATGACGTCCTTGCCGAGGCGGGCGACGGCCATGCGCTGCAGCTCGATCGGGTTGCGCACCGGGGGCACGTCCGCGATGAGCTCGTTGGCGGCGTCGATGCGGAACTTCGGCTTGGAGGTGCGGGCCGGGGCGCCGCGGCGCAGCCAGGCGAGCTCCTTGCGCATGAGGTTCTGCCGCTTCTGCTCGGTCGCGGCGTTGATCCGGTCGCGCTCGACGCGCTGGAGGACGTAGGCGGCGTAACCGCCCTCGAAGGGCTCGACGATCCCGTCGTGCACCTCCCACGTCTCGGTGCACACCTCGTCGAGGAACCACCGGTCGTGGGTGATGACGAGGAGGCCACCGGCCCCCTTCGCCCAGCGGCGGGTGAGGTGGTCCGCGAGCCAGGCGATGCCCTCGACGTCGAGGTGGTTGGTCGGCTCGTCGAGCGCGATGAGGTCCCACTCGCCCACGAGGAGGGCGGCGAGCGCGACCCGGCGTCGCTGCCCACCGGAGAGCTCGCCGACGCGGGCCTCCCACGGCACGTCCGAGACCAGCCCGGCGATGACGTCGCGGACGGCGGGGTCGCCGGCCCACTCGTGCTCGGGTCGGTCGCCGACGATGCAGTGCCCCACGCTCGACGCGGGGTCGAGGTCGTCGGTCTGGCCCAGGACGCCGAACCGCACACCGCCGCGCCGCGTCACGCGTCCCGACTGCGGCTCGATCGTGCCGGCGAGCAGGCCCAGCAGGCTGGACTTGCCGTCACCGTTGCGGCCGACGAGGCCGATGCGGTCGCCCTCCTCGATGCCGATGCTCACCGAGTCGAAGACGACGCGCGTGGGGTACTCGAGGTGGAGCGCCTCCGCGCCCAGGAGCGGTGTGGCCATCAGCGCGTGCGCACCGTCGGCAGGATGTGGGCGCCCTGGACCGGGCCGGTGGCGCGCAGGACGTCGCCGGCGACGCCGGAGGCGGTGAGCGCCACGGCGAGGTCGATCGCGCCCTCGGCGGACTCGGCGAGGATCGCGACGGTCGGGCCCGAGCCCGAGACGATCGCGGCCAGCGCGCCGAAGCCCATGGCGGCCTCGATGACCTCGCCGATCGCCGGCTGCAGCGCCACCGCGTCGGGCTGCAGGTCGTTGTCGAGGACCGGTGCGAGCGCGAGCGGGTCACCCGCGCGCAGCGCGCTCATCAGCTCGCTGCGCGGCTGCGGGTCGTGGATCTCGGTGCCCGCGGTGCGCTGGTCGAAGGCGGAGTAGACGAGCGGGGTCGACAGGCCGTTCGCGGCGGAGGGCACGAAGACCCAGTGGTAGACCCCCTTCGCCAGGACGGCCGTGACGACCTCGCCGCGGCCGGAGCCGACGGCGGTGCCGCCGTGGAGGAGGAAGGGGACGTCGCTCCCGATGCCGGCGGCGACCTCCTCGAGCTCCTCCCTGGGCAGGTCCGTGCCCCAGAGCGCGTCGCACGCGACGAGCGCGGCCGCGGCGTCGGCCGAGCCGCCGGCCATGCCGCCTGCGACGGGGATCTCCTTGTGGATCGACAGGTGCACGGGGTCCTGGGTGCCGGTGTGCTCGGCGAGGGCACGGGCCGCGCGCAGCGCGAGGTTGGACTCGTCGGTCGGCACCTTGTCCGCGTCGCGGCCGCGGACCGAGCAGCCCCACTCGTCCGCGTACGCAGCGGTGACCTCGTCGTGGACGCCCACCGCCTGGTAGACGGTCGAGAGCGCGTGGTACCCGTCCTCGCGCAGCGGTCCGACGAAGAGCTCGAGGTTGACCTTGGCCGGCGCGCGCACCGTGACGGCGGCGGGCGTCTCGAGCACTGAGGTCATGTGGTCACCCTAGCCATGAGTTCCTCGGTGATCCGCGCGAAGGCGACGACGTCGAGCTGCTCGCCCCGGGTCCTCGGGTCCACCCCTGCCGCGAGGAGAGCCTCCTGCGCGACCTCGCCCGACCCGGCGATGCCCCGCAGGGCCGCCCGCAGGGTCTTGCGACGCTGGGCGAAGGCGGCGTCGACGACCCGGAAGACCTGCTCCCGGGTCGCGCTCGTCTCCGGTGGCTCGCGCCGCTGGAGCCGCACGAGGCCGGAGTCGACGTTCGGGACCGGCCAGAAGATGCTCCGGGAGACGCGGCCGGCGAGGCTGACCTGCGTCCACCACGCGGCCTTGACGCTCGGCACGCCGTAGACCTTGCTGCCCGGCTCGGCGGCGAGGCGCTCGGCGACCTCGAGCTGGACCATGACGAGCACCCGCTCGATGCTCGGGAAGAGCTCGAGGAAGCGCAGCACGACCGGCACGGAGACGTTGTAGGGCAGGTTGGCGACGAGTGCGGTGGGGGGCGGGCCCGGCAGGTCGGTGACCGTCATCGCGTCACCGTGGACGACCTCGAGGCGGTCGGCCGCGGCGGGTGCGAGCTCGGCGACGGTGCCCGGCAGGGCCTGCGCGAGCACCGGGTCGACCTCCACCGCAGTGACGCGCCCGGCGGACTCAAGCAGGGCGAGGGTCAGCGACCCGAGGCCGGGGCCGATCTCCACGACGTGGTCCTGCGCCGTCACGCCACCGGCACGCACGATGCGCCGCACCGTGTTGGCGTCGACGACGAAGTTCTGGCCCCACTGCTTCGTCGGGCGCACCCCGAGGCGGTCGGCGAGCTCGCGCACCTTGGTGGCGCCGAGCAGGCCGACGCCGCTCCCGTCGCTGCGGGCACCGGCTGGGTCGGACGTCATGAGGGGACTCTATGTCGTCCCGGACGGGACCGGGACACGCTCGGGCCCCCGCGACCCGGAGGTCACGGGGGCCCGTGAGGAGGTCGCGCCAGCGACCGTCCCGGAGGGTCAGGCGGCGTGCGCGCAGCCCCACGGCTGGAGGCCGCGGTCGGCGTAGACGCGGTTGGCCACGGTGATCTGCTGCTCGCGGCTGGCGAGGTCCGGGCGGGCGGCGAAGTCGCCCCCGCCGGCGCCCAGCCAGGTCTGCAGGTCGAACTGCAGCCCGCCGTAGTAGCCGTTGCCCGTGTTGATCGACCAGTTGCCGGTCGACTCGCACTGCGCGATGCGGTCCCACATCGCCGCGTTGGACGTGTTGAGACCGGAGCTGCTCGTGGAGGTGTTGGTCGAGGACGGCGGCTTGGGGGCCGTGGTCTTCGGGGTGGTCTTCGGCGCGGTGGGCTCGGGGGCCGGCTCCGGCGCGGGCTCGGGCTCGGGGGCCGGCTCGGGGGCTGGCTTGGGGGCCGGCTTGACCTTGGTGCCCTCGACGACGACCTTCTTGACCGGCTGCTGGGTCACCGTGCTCGTGCCCTTGCGGGTGTAGACGACGTCACCGTTCTTGTAGGTGATCGTGTAGGTCGTGCTGCGGGAGCCGGCGCGGCCCTCCTGCTCGACCTCGGTCGTGCCCTCGTAGAGGGAGGCGTCCTTCTTGATGATCGTGTCGAAGGGGATGGCCTGGGTGCGCGTCGTCGTCCTGCGGTTGACGCGGTCGAGGCGGATCGTCATGCCGTCCTTGACGCTGGTCGAGGCACCCGGCTTCACGAGGTCGTTGGAGTCGTAGCGGACCTCGGCCTGCGCGAGCGCGGCCTTGACGGTCGTGGCGGTCACGGTCTCGGTGGAGCGCTTGCCGCCCACGAGGAGCGTGATGTCCTTGGGAGTGCTGACGTCGAGGTCGAGGCCGTTGCGGCCGATCGACTGGCTGCGGGAGGCGGACAGGACGGCGTCCTCGCCGCCCCGGATGTCGAGCTGCTTGAGCGCGTCGCCGACGGTCGTCGCCGTGGTCCAGTACTCCCGCTCCTTGCCGTCCACCGTCAGGGTCAGCTTGCGGCCGTAGCGCACGACGATGGTCTGGCCGTCGTCGACCGGGCTCTCGGCCGAGGGGGTGACGACGTCGTGGGGACCGACCTCGATGCCCTGCTTGTCCAGGACGTCACCGACGGTGCCGCCGAAGGCGTGGACGGTGGACGTGTCGCCATCGACGGAGAGGGCGACGGACTTGTCCATGACGACGACGCCCGAGACTCCGAGGGCGAGGGCGCCGACGACGCCGGCCTGGGTGATGCGGCGGATCGCGGGTGAACTCACAGTGCTCCGATGATTGTGCTTCCCGGGCACCGGTGGCCACGGACACACGGGCCCACGAGGTGCCGGACCCGGTGTCAGCGGCAGATCAGGGGAAACCGGCTCCGGCCAACAGCGGACCACCCTGCACGACGCGCCCCCCACAGGTCAAGTTTTGGTAACGGAGCCTGTGGAGGGCATCGCCCGCTGACGGGAACGCAGCTCGCGAGAACTCCCGAGGATCCGGGGCTGCAGGTGCGGCCGCGGTCCGTGACCATGACCTCCGTCACGGGGCCGGCGGGATCACGCCCAGGGGCCGTACACGCGCTCGCTGTTGTCCGAGATCGCCACGCACATCGACGGCACGTCGACCCCGAGGGCTCGGGCCATGACCCGCACCGTGTGCGGCAGCAGGTACGGGGCGTTGGCGCGACCGCGCTCGGGCGTCGGCGTGAGGTAGGGCGCGTCGGTCTCGGCGAGCACCTGCTCGATCGGGGTGTGCACGAGCGCCTCGCGCAGGGCGGCCGCGCTCTTGAAGGTCACGGTCCCGGCGAAGGAGAGGTAGTAGCCGCGCTCGACGCACTCGCGGGCCATCGCGAGGTCACCGCTGAAGCAGTGCAGCACCGTCGTCTCCGGCGCCCCCTCCTCCGCGAGGACCCGCAGCACGTCGTCGTGGCTGTCACGGTCGTGGATCTGCAGGGCCTTGCCGGTGCGCTTGGCCAGGTCGATGTGCCAGCGGAAGGACTCCTGCTGCACGGCGTGCCCCTCCGGCCCGGTGCGGAAGTAGTCGAGGCCGCTCTCGCCGATCGCCCGCACCCGCGGGTGCGCGGCGAGCCGCTCGATCTCGTCCCAGGCCGCCTGCAGGTCGCCGGCCTCGGTGAGCGCGGGGATCTCGTTGGGGTGCAAGGCAACTGCGCCGAGCATGCTCGGGTGGCGCTCGACCTGATCGACGGTGAACCGCGCACTCTCGAGGTCACAGCCGACCTGGACGACCCGGTCGACCCCGACCGACGCGGCGGCGGCCAGCGCGCCGGCGACGTCCTCGGTGCTGCGCTCGTCACCCCCTTCGGGCGCGATGGCGTCGGGGACGTCCCGGCGACGGATGTCGAGGTGCGTGTGGTTGTCGACGACCGCGACCGGCAAGGGGTCCGGCCGCCGCGCGACCTCGTCCCGGTCCCCCATCAGTCGTCCGCCATGGCCGCGCGCTCGGTGGCGACGACCTCCTCGGGGTCGAGCTTGACGAAGACCGGGGTGGGCTTGGCGATCGGCGTGCCCACGGTGACGGGCGCGCTCGCCCACGCGGGGAAGGTCGAGTAGTCGCCGGTGATCACGGGGTACCCGGGACCGCCGTCGAGGTCCTCGACGTCCTCGACCCGGGGCATCGGGACGAGCTGGCCCTGGCCCCCGAGGACCACGTGGACCCGGTTGGCCGCGTGCGGGACGAAGGGGGCGAGCAGCACGTTGCAGTCGCTGACGCACTGGGTGAGCGTGTGCAGGACCGTCGCCAGGCGCTCGCGCTCGTCCTCGCCCTTGAGCCGGAAGGGCTCGGTGTCGGTCACGTACTTGTTGACGTCGCCCACGACGCGCATGGCCTCCGCGAGCGCGGCCTTCTGGCGGTTGCGCGAGAGCAGGTCGCCCACCTCGTCGAAGGCACCGCGCACCCGGGCGAGGACCGCGTCGTCGACCGGCTCGAGCGTGCCCGGCTGCGGGATCTCGCCGAAGCTCTTCGCGACCATCGAGGCGGTGCGGTTGACCAGGTTGCCCCAGCCGGCGACGAGCTCGGAGTTGTTGCGCTGGACGAAGTCGGGCCAGGTGAAGTCCGAGTCCTGGTTCTCCGGGCCGGCCGCGCAGATGTAGTAGCGCAACGGGTCCGGGCCGTAGGTCTGCAGGACGTGGCGCAGGCCGATGACGTGACCGCGGCTGGAGGAGAACTGCTTGGACTCCATCGTGAGGAACTCGCTCGCCACGACCTCGGTCGGGAGGTTGAGCTCGCCGTACGGGCCGGGCTCTCCCCCCTTCGCCCCCTTGCCGGAATACGCGAGCAGCTCCGCCGGCCAGATCTGGCTGTGGAAGGTGATGTTGTCCTTGCCCATGAAGTAGTACGAGCGGGCCTGCTCGTCGTTCCACCACTCGCGCCAGCGCTCGGGGTCGCCGGAGCGGCGGGCCCACTCGATCGACGCGGACAGGTACCCGATGACCGCGTCGAACCACACGTAGAAGCGCTTGGTCGGGTACTTGGCGCCGAGCTCGCCCGGCAGCGGGATGCCCCAGTCGATGTCACGGGTCATCGCCCGGGGCCGGATGTCGTCGAGGATGTTCAGGCTGAAGTTGATGACATTGGGCCGCCAGGTACCGGTCGCCTCGCGCCCCTCGAGGTACTCGCGCAGCGCGTCGGCCAGGGCGGGCAGGTCGAGGAAGAAGTGCTCGGTCTCGCCGAACTGCGGGGTGGCGCCGTCGATCTTGCTGCGCGGGTCCAGCAGGTCCGTCGGCTCGAGCTGGTTACCGCAGTTGTCGCACTGGTCGCCGCGGGCGTCCTGGTAGCCGCAGATCGGGCAGGTGCCCTCGATGTAGCGGTCGGGCAGCGTCCGGCCGGTGCGCGGGTCGAGCGCGACCTGCTGGGTCTGCTCGACGAAGTAGCCGTTGGCCAGGCACTGCTCGAAGAGGTCCTGGACGACCCGGTAGTGGTTGCGCGAGGTCGTGCGCGTGTACAGGTCGTACGAGCAGCCGAGGTCGGCGAGCTCCTCGGCGATGATGCGGTGGTTGCGGTCGGCGAACTCGCGCGCCGAGATGCCCTCCTTGTCGGCCTGCACGAGGATCGGCGTCCCGTGCTCGTCCGAGCCGCTCACGACGAGCACGTCGTGGCCGGCCATCCGCATGTACCGGCTGAAGACGTCCGAGGGGACCCCGATCCCGGCGACGTGACCGAGGTGGCGGGGGCCGTTGGCGTACGGCCAGGCGACAGCGGAGAGAACCTTCATGCGGCTCATCCTAGGTTCCCGGCCACACCGCCCCGTCAGCGCTAACCTGCTGCGACCACGTGGGCTCCGCCCGCACCGACGAAGGGGGGCGCCCCCGTGATCGCCGCACTCACCGGGATGGGCCTGAGCGCCGCTGCGGGCCTCAACGCGTACATCCCCTTCCTCGTCGTCGCGCTGCTCGCCCGCTTCAGCGACGTCTTCGTCCTGCCGACGGGGTTCGAGTGGATGGAGTCGTGGTGGGCCATCGGGATCGGCGCGGTCCTGCTCCTCACCGAGATGACCCTCGACAAGGTGCCCGCGGTGGACAGCATCAACGACGCGGTCCAGACCTTCATCCGGCCGAGCATGGGCGGCCTCATGGGCGCCGCGACGGCCGGGGCGAGCACCCTCGACGAGTCCACGTGGATGCAGGAGCACGCGTGGGTCGGAGTCCTGCTCGGCGTCGTGGTCTCGGGACTCGTGCACGCGGGCAAGGCCGCGTCACGTCCGGTGGTCAACGCGGGCACCGCCGGGTTCGGGGCGCCGGTGGTCTCGACCGTCGAGGACGGGGCATCGATCGGCATCTCGCTGATCGCGGTCTTCCTGCCGCTCCTCGTGGTCCTCGTGCTCGTCCTGCTCGCGGCACTGCTCGTGCAGGTGCTGCTGCTGTGGCGACGGCTGCGCCGGCGCCGTGAGCGGCCTGCCTGGTAGGGCGCGCGGTCTGCTCGCACACCTAGGCTGGTGCCATGGCCGCAGTCCCCGAGCACCTGCCCCGCCGGACGGCCCTGACCGAGTCCTTCCTGCTCCTCGGCGTCTCGCTCGGGGCCTCCGCGCTGTGGTCCGCCCTCGCGCTGGTGCGCAAGCTCGGTGCCCAGGGCGGACTGTCCGGTCAGGTGACGGCGATGAACCAGTCGGTCACGCCCGACCAACCCTGGCTCGACCTCGCCCACCAGCTCGTGGGCATCGCCCTCGCCCTCGTGCCCGTGGGGCTGGCGCTGCACCTGCTCGCCCGGCAGCACGGGCGGCCGACCCGCCTCATCGGTCTCGACGGTCGGGCGCCCGGACGGGACGTCGCGATGGGCCTGGGCCTGGCCGCCGTCATCGGCATCCCCGGGCTCGGCCTCTACCTCGCTGCCCGCTCGCTCGGCCTCAACACGACCATCGCCGCCTCCGACCTCTCCTCGGCGTGGTGGACCGTGCCGGTGCTGGTCCTCGCCGCGGGGCAGAACGCCCTGCTCGAGGAGGTCGTCATGGTCGGCTACCTCTTCACCCGCTGGCGCGAGGCCGGCTGGAGCCCGGTCGTGGTCGTCGTCGCGAGCGCGCTCGTGCGCGGCAGCTACCACCTCTACCAGGGCTTCGGCGGCTTCGTCGGCAACATCGCGATGGGCCTGCTGCTCGGCGTCGTCTACCTCAGGGTGCGCCGGACGATGCCGCTCTTCATCGCGCACTGGGTGATCGACGTCGTCGCCTTCGTCGGCTACGCCCTGCTCGTCACGAGGATCGACTGGCTGGGTCAGCTGTAGTCGACGCCGCCCAGGTCCGCCGGGTCGGCGTCCTTCAGGGTCCTCGCCCCCGCAGGGGCGGTGAAGTCCTCGCGGCTCTGCCCCCACCGGGAGAAGGTGAGCGTCGTGCGGTCCGGGTACCTGCCGAGGGTCATCTTGAGCATCTCCGGTGCCTGCGGGTCGCTCGAGACCCACACCGTGCGCTGCACACCCCGACCGCCGTCGTCGCCCGCCCGGGCGAGCGGGATCCGGTAGGTCCACTCACCACCGAGCTCCTCGACGGTGACATCGCTCTTGAGCTGGTCGAACTGGGTCAGGGAGTCGCCGTAGAAGGTCCGCAGGAAGGTGTAGGGGCGCACCCCGTCGACGGGCGAGCCCTTCTTGCCGGGGACCTTGACCCACCGGCCGACGTTCTTGCGCAGCGGGCTCTTGAGCCTGACCCGGGTGGCGTCGAGCCATTTCTGGTCGACCTTGAGGTAGTGGTCCCACCCGATGGCGTAGGAGTCGAAGGTCCCGCCGTCGGCCAGCGTGAGCGTCGTCCGCGAGATGCCCCCGCCCCCCTCGACACGCGAGCGGACACCCCCGGTGGAGCCCTCGGCGTGGATCGTGATGTCGAGGTCGCGCTCGACGTCGCGCAGGGTGCCGTCGATCGTGACGTTCGCGTGGGTGGCCATCCGGTCGCGCACGGCGGTCAGCACCGGAGCCGGCTGCGGCGGCGACGGCTTGTCCCGGTCCGCGGTCGTCGACGGGCTCGACGTCGGCTCCGTGGTCGAGGTCGTCGTGAGCGGCACGTGTGCGGTCGAGGAGGTCTCGCTCGGCTCCCCCTGGACCAACGAGCAGCCGGCCGTGGACAGCGCGACGGCGCCGGCCAGCAGCATGCTGGCGCGGCGCCGTGCGCGGTGGTGCGTGGTCATGACGGTCCCCCCGGTCGTCAGGCCGTTCGGCTCAGAAGCCGCCGCGGGCTGCGGTGCGCAGGTCCGCGTTGAGCGTGCTGATGACGTCGAGCGGGATCTCCTTGGGGCAGGCAGCGGCGCACTCGCCGATGTTGGTGCACCCGCCGAAGCCCTCGAGGTCGTGCGTCTCGAGCATCTTGACGACGCGGCCGCCACGCTCGGGCTGACCCTGCGGCAGCTCACCCAGGTGGGTGACCTTGGCGCCGAGGAAGAGCATGCCCGAGGCGTTGGGGCAGGCCGCGACGCATGCGCCGCAGCCGATGCACTTGGCGGAGTCGAAGGCGCGGTCGGCCTTCTCCTTCGGCACCGGCACCGAGTGCGCCTCGGGGGCGGCACCGGTGTTGACGGAGACGTAGCCGCCGGACTGGATGATCCGGTCGAAGGCGCTGCGGTCGACGACGAGGTCACGGATCACCGGGAAGGCGTTGGCCCGCCACGGCTCGATCGTGATGGTCTCGCCGCTGCGGAAGGAGCGCATGTGCAGCTGGCAGGTTGTCGTCCGCTCGGGGCCGTGGGCCTCACCGGAGATCATCAGGCCGCACATGCCGCAGATACCCTCGCGGCAGTCGCTGTCGAAGGCGATAGGCTCGGTGCCCTCGCCGATCAGCTGCTCGTTGAGGACGTCGAGCATCTCCAGGAAGGACATGTCCGGGGAGATGTCCTTGACCTGGTAGGTGACGAGTTCGCCCTTCGCCGTGGGTCCGGCCTGGCGCCAGATCTTGAGGGTCAGTTCCATGCTCACTTGTAGCTCCGCTGCTTCAGCTCGATGAACTTGTAGTTCAGGTCTTCCTTGTGCAGGACGGGTGCGTCCTCGCCGAACTCCCAGGCCGCGACGTACGCGAACTCGTCGTCGTGGCGCAGGGCCTCGCCGTCCTCGGTCACGGACTCGGCACGGAAGTGACCGCCGCAGGACTCTCGGCGGTGCAGCGCGTCGATGCACATGAGCTCACCGAGCTCCAGGAAGTCGGCCACCCGGCCGGCCTTCTCGAGGCTCTGGTTGAGCGAGTCCGCGCTGCCGAGCACCCGGACGTTGGTCCAGAACTCGTCCTTGAGCGCGCGGATCAGGCCGATGGCCTTGCGCAGGCCCTCGTCCGTGCGCTCCATGCCGCAGTACTCCCACATGATGTTGCCGAGCTCGCGGTGGAAGGAGTCGACGCTGCGCTCACCGTTGATCGAGAGGAACTTCTCGATCCGGTCGGTGACCGCGGTCTTCGCCTCGACGACGGCCGGGTGGTCCTCGGCGATCTTGTCGAACGAGCCCTTGGCCAGGTAGTCCCGGACGGTGTTGGGCAGGACGAAGTAGCCGTCGGCGAGGCACTGCATGAGCGAGGAGGCGCCCAGGCGGTTGGCCCCGTGGTCGGAGAAGTTGGACTCACCGATCGAGAAGAGGCCCTCGACCGACGTCTGCAGGTCGTAGTCGACCCACAGGCCACCCATCGTGTAGTGCACGGCGGGGTAGATCCGCATTGGCACCTCGTAGGGGTTCTCGCCGGTGATGCGGGCGTACATGTCGAAGAGGTTGCCGTACTTCTCCTCGACGGCCGCCTGGCCCAGCCGCTCGATGGCGGCGGCGAAGTCCAGGTAGACGCCCCGGCGCATCTGGCGCGGGTTGCCCTCCGCGTCGACCTCGTCGACGAGCGGGCCGACGCCGCGTCCCTCGTCGCACATGTTCTTGGCCTGGCGCGAGGCGATGTCACGGGGCACGAGGTTGCCGAAGGCGGGGTAGATCCGCTCCAGGTAGTAGTCGCGGTCCTCCTCGGGGATCTGCCGCGGGTCCTTGTCGCAGTCCTCGGCGCGCTTGGGCACCCAGATGCGGCCGTCGTTGCGCAGCGACTCCGACATCAGGGTCAGCTTCGACTGGTGGTCGCCGGAGACCGGGATGCACGTCGGGTGGATCTGCGTGTAGCACGGGTTGGCGAAGTAGGCGCCCTTGCGGTGCGCCCGCCACGCGGCCGTGACATTGCAGCCCATCGCGTTGGTGGAGAGGAAGAAGACGTTGCCGTAGCCGCCGGTGGCGAGCACGACGACGTCGGCCAGGTGGGTCTCGATCTCGCCGGTGACCATGTCGCGGGCGATGATGCCGCGGGCGACACCGTCGACGATGACGACCTCGAGCATCTCGTGGCGGCTGTACTCGGTGACCGTGCCCTTGGCGACCTGGCGCTCCATGGCCTGGTAGGCGCCGATGAGCAGCTGCTGACCGGTCTGGCCGGCCGCGTAGAAGGTCCGGGCGACCTGGACGCCACCGAAGGAGCGGTTGTCGAGGAGACCGCCGTACTCGCGGGCGAAGGGGACGCCTTGGGCGACGCACTGGTCGATGATGTTGGCGCTGACCTGGGCCAGGCGGTACACGTTGGTCTCGCGGCTGCGGTAGTCGCCGCCCTTGACCGTGTCGTAGAAGAGGCGGTAGACGGAGTCGCCGTCGTCGTTGTAGTTCTTCGCGGCGTTGATGCCACCCTGCGCGGCGATGGAGTGCGCGCGGCGGGCGCTGTCCTGGTAGAAGAAGCTCTTGACGTTGTAGCCGGCCTCGCCCATCGTGGCGGCGGCCGAGGCACCGGCGAGGCCGGTGCCGACGATGATCACGTCGAGCTTGCGACGGTTGGACGGGTTGACCAGTGCGGAGTCGAACTGGTGCTGCGTCCACATCGCGTTGATGTCGACGTCGGGCGCCTTGGTGTCCGCGACGGGCGCGCCCTCGGAGAAGTACTCGCTGAGAGTGTCGGTCATGGTGAGGAGGCTCCTGCTCAGAGACTGTCGATGAAGATGTAGAC
Organism: Janibacter terrae NBRC 107853; assembly: GCF_001591405.1. Taxonomy (GTDB): domain Bacteria; phylum Actinomycetota; class Actinomycetes; order Actinomycetales; family Dermatophilaceae; genus Janibacter; species Janibacter terrae. The sequence continues at coordinate 153,543 of NZ_BCUV01000002.1, read as the reverse complement.
GGGCGGGACGAGGAACCCGACCACGATCACCGCAGCGATGACGGTTCCGATCACCCGGGCGCGCGCACGCGCCCTGGCGGTGTTGTTCAGACCCATCGTCTGCGAGGCGCTGTAGACGCCGTGGTAGAGGTGCATGCCGAGCGCGACCATGGCGATGACGTAGATGAGCAGGACCCACCACGTCGCGAACGCCGCGCTGATCATCACGTACGGCGACTCCTTGATGGCCGCCGCGTCGGCCGCACCGTAGAGGTTCGGCTTGACGATCGTGAACTGGATCAGGTGGAAGACCACGAAGGCCAGGAGAGCGAGGCCACCCCAGCGCATGGTGCGCGAGGCGAGCGTCGAGTGGACGTTCTTCTTCACCTGGTACCTGACCGGGCGGGCGGCGTTGTTGCGACCGATGAGCTTCAGCGCGGCGTAGACGTGCCCGACGAGCGCGAGAACCAGGACGATGCGCACGATCCACAGCAGACCCTCGTACGGGAGCATCGGCTCCCCGAAGGTCCGCAGGTGGTGCGCGTACTCGTCGAAGGCTTCCTGACCGGCCAGGGCCTTCAGGTTGCCGTACATGTGCAGGAGCACATACAGGATGAAGATGACGCCAGTGCCTGCCATGAGCAATTTGAGCCCGATCGAGGACGACGCCACCCCCTTCTTCTTCGCGGGGAGGGTCGTAGTAGCCACGGGGTCAAGGTACCGCCTTGTGAGCGGGCACACGCCACCGGTTCCGCCCTTCGCCATGTGACCTTGGTCCGGTTACCGTGCCGTAATAGGCAACACGTCCGTCGCAATAACCTCGCGGGACACCGCGCCGAGGAGGCCCTCATGGACGACTCACCCGCCGCGGAGACGATCGTCTCGGCGACCACGCCCCGGGGGGAGATCGCGCTGCGCGAGCGAGCAGATCCCGACGGGGGCGTCGTGCACGAGCTGATCATCGCGGGGACCTTCGCGGTGGACAGCCTCGACACCTCCACCGAGACCAGGCTCGCCGAGGAGTCGCTGTCCCGCACGGCGGCACCCGAGCGCGTGCTGGTCGCCGGCCTCGGTCTCGGGTTCACCACCTGGCAGGTCCTGAAGGACAAGCGGGTGCGGCACGTCGACGTCGTCGAGATCGAGGCCGACCTCGTGCAGTGGGCCCGCCTCGGCCTCGCCCCCACCCTCGGGCTCGTGGCCCGTCACCCCCGCGTGGGCGTCCACGCCGGGGACGTCGCCGGGGTCCTGCGCGGCGAGGCCACCCCGGTCGGCCCGTGGGACCTGGTCCTCCTGGACGTCGACAACGGACCGAGCTTCCTCCTCCACGAGGGCAACGAGCGGCTGTACCGGCCCGAGGCCCTCGCCGCAGCCCTGGCGCAGGTGTCGCCCGGCGGGACCCTCGCGATCTGGGCCGCCCAGCGCGAGCCGGAGCTCCTCACGAGCCTCGAGCGCCTTGCCCCCACCGAGGAGGTCGTCCTCGAGGTCGAGCGCCAGGGCCGCCGCCTCGAGTACGCGCTCTACCTGACCTCTGCATTGCCCTAGGGCAATGCAGACGAACGGTCAGGCGGAGGCCGCCGCCCGGGCAGCGAGCGGCAGCGCCGCCGTGATCGTCTCCAGGGCGGAGGCGTCGAGGGCGTCGGACACGAACCAGACCTCGAAGGCGCTCGGCGGGAGGTGCACGCCGGCCTCGAGCATGGCGTGGAAGAAGCGGCCGTAGGCCGCGGTGTCCTGGGCCTGCGCGTCGGCGAAGGAGGTGACCTCCCCTTCGCGGAAGAAGATCGAGAACATCGAGCCCGCCCACTGCACCCGGTGCGCGACGCCCTCGGCGGACAGCGCCGCGGACGCGGCGTCGGCGATCGTGCGGGCCGTGGTCTCCAGGCGCGGGTAGAGGTCCTCGGTGCAGGCGCGCAGCGTCGCCAGGCCGGCGGCGGTCGCGACAGGGTTCCCCGACAGCGTGCCCGCCTGGTAGACCGGCCCCTCCGGTGCGAGGTGCGCCATGAGGTCGGCGCGGCCGCCGAAGGCCGCGGCCGGGAAGCCGCCGCCCATGACCTTGCCGAAGGTGAAGAGGTCCGGGGCCCCGCCCGCGTACCCGCCGGGGTGCGCGCCCTGCGGACCCGTCTCGAGGCCGTACCAACCCGAGCGGCTCGCGCGGAAGCCCGTCATGACCTCGTCGCTGATGAGCAGTGCGCCGTGCCGGGCGGTGACCCGGCGCAGCCCCTCGGTGAACCCGGGCGCGGGCGGGACGACGCCCATGTTGCCCGGGGCCGCCTCGGTGATGACCGCCGCGATCTCCTCGCCACGCACGGCGAAGAGCTCCTCGACAGCCGCGAGGTCGTTGTACGGCAGGACCACCGTCTCCCCCGCCGCGGAGGCGGGCACGCCGGCCGAGTCCGGCAGGGCGAAGGTCGCGACGCCCGAGCCCGCCTGCGCGAGCAGTGCGTCGACATGCCCGTGGTAGCAGCCGGCGAACTTCACGATGACCGAGCGCCCGGTCGCGCCCCGCGCCAGGCGAAGGGCGGACATCGTCGCCTCGGTCCCGGACGAGACCAGGCGAACCTGCTCGAGCGGCTCGACGCGGTCGACGATCTCGGCGGCCAGGGCCACCTCGTTCTCGCTCGGGGTGCCGAAGGAGAAGCCCTTGCCTGCGGCCGTGGTGACCGCCGCGAGGACGTCCGGGTGCGCGTGGCCGAGGATCATCGGCCCCCACGAGCAGATGAGGTCGACATAGCGGTTGCCGTCGACGTCGACGAGCGTCGCGCCCTGCGCGCTCTCGATGAACCGCGGGACGCCGCCGACGCCGCCGAAGGCGCGCACCGGCGAGTTGACCCCACCGGGGATCACCTCGCGCGCGCGGTCGAAGAGGGCCTGCGAGCGGGTCGTCGAGAGCGTCATGCCCTCATCCTCCCAAGGTCGCGGTCCTCGAGGGCACACGGGGCAGGGCCACCTGCCATCACGGGCGCCGGTGCGTTCAGTCGTCGAGGCCGATCTCGTGGTGCCCCGGCGCGAGCCGGTCGCGCACGACCGCCATCGCCTCACCGAGCGCCGCGAACTGCTCGGGCGTGAGCGCATCGACGAGGTGCCGGCGCACGGACTCCACGTGCACGCTGGCGAGCGCGCCCAGGGCGTCCCGGCCGGCGTCGGTCATGAGGATCTCGACCCCCCGGCCGTCGTCGGAGGAGCGGCAGCGCTCCACCCACCCGCGCTTCTCCAGGCGCGAGGCGGTGTGCGTGACGCGGGAGCGCGACTGGATGATGTCGTCGGCCAGGCGTGACATGCGCATGCGTTGCCCGGGCGACTCCGAGAGCATCGAGAGCAGCTCGTACTCGGTGAGCTGGATGTCGTGCGGCGCGAGGTCGTCGACGAGGGCACGCTCGAGCAGCCGCACGCCGCGCAGGTACGCGCGCCAGTGCTGCTGCTCGTCCTCGTCCAGCCAGCGCGTCCCGCTCACAGCCGCCCCGCCACCTCGAGCGCGAAGTACGTGAGGATGATCTGCGCGCCGGCCCGCTTGATGTGCAGCAGCGACTCCGTGACGGCCGCGTCGCGGTCGATCCAGCCGCGCTCGGCGGCAGCGACGATCTGCGCGAACTCGCCGGAGATCTGGTAGGCCGCGACGGGCACGGTCGAGACCTCGGCGGCCGCCGCGACGATGTCGAGGTGCGGCTGCGCCGGCTTGACCATGACGATGTCGGCGCCCTCGGCGAGGTCGAGGTCGATCTCGCGCAGCGCCTCGGTCGCGTTGGCCGGGTCCTGCTGGTACGTCGCCCGGTCACCGCTCAGCGAGGACTGGACGGCCTCGCGGAAGGGCCCGTAGAGGGCGGAGGTGTACTTCGCGGCGTAGGCCAGCACGAGCGTGTCGGTGTGGCCGGCCGCGTCCAGGGCGGCGCGCACGTGCGCGACCTGGCCGTCCATCATCCCGGAGAGCCCCAGCACGTGGGAGCCGGCCTCGGCCTGCGCGATCGCCATCGCGGCGTAGCGCTCGAGCGTCGCGTCGTTGTCGACGACGCTGCGGCCGTCGAGGGTGCTCGTGAGCACCCCGCAGTGGCCGTGGTCGGTGAACTCGTCGAGGCACAGGTCGGTCATGACGACGAGGCGGTCCCCGACCGCGTCGACGACGGCCCTCGTGGCCAGGTTGAGGATGCCCTGCGGGTCGTCGGCGCCGGAGCCCCGGGCGTCCTTGGCCACCGGCACGCCGAAGAGCATGATCCCGCCGATGCCCGCGTCCACGCACGCCTGCGCCTCGTCGACGAGCGACTCGAGCGTGTGCTGCACGACGCCGGGCATCGAGGAGATCTCGACCGGCTCGTGGATCCCCTCGCGCACGAAGACCGGCAGGACGAGGTCCGCCGGGTGCAGGCGGGTCTGCGCCACGAGACGACGAAGGGGGACGCTCCCCCGCAGTCGTCGCGGTCGCACGACCGGTCCGCGAGGTGCTGCGTCGCCCACGCTCACCCCTTCGCCTTGCGGCGGGTCGTCGACTTCTTGCGGCGGGCGCTCGGGCGGGTCGGCTCCTCACCGGCGGCCACGGCGGCGGCGGCCAGCTCGCGACCGTGGTCGGCGAGGGCCTGGACGAGGCTCTCGCCGGTGGCCTCGGGCGCCATGACGTCGACCCGCAGACCGGCCTCCTCGGCGGTCTTGACCGTGGCCGGACCGATGCAGGCGATGACCGTCGACGGGTGCGGCTTGCCGGCGATGCCGACGAGGTTGCGCACCGTCGAGGACGAGGTGAAGACGACGGCGTCGAAGGCGCCCTGCTTGATCGCGTCGCGCACCGGCGCCGGCGGCGGGGTCGCCCGCACCGTGCGGTAGGCCGTGACGTCGTCGACCTGCCAACCCATGTCCTGCAGACCGGCGACGAGCGTGTCGGTCGCGATGTCGGCCCGCGGGAGGAAGACCCGGTCCATCGGGTCGAGCACCTCGTCGTAGGGCGGCCAGACCTCGAGCAGCCCCCGGGCCGACATCTCGCCGTCGGGCACGAGATCGGGCTCGAGGCCCCACTCGCGCAGGGCGTCGGCGGTGACCCCACCCACCGCGGCGATCTTCAACCCGGAGAACGCGCGGGCGTCGAGACCGAACTCCTCGAACTTCTCGCGGATGGCCTTGACGGCGTTGACCGAGGTGAACCCGATCCACTGGTAGCGACCGGTGACGAGCCCGCGCACGGCGCGCTCGACGGCCTGCGGCGTGCGCGGCGGCTCGACGCTGATCGTCGGGACGACCTCGCTGGTCGCGCCGTGGCCGAGCAGCTGCCGGGTCATCGGGCCGGCCTGGTCCTTGGTGCGCGGGATGAGCACCCGCCAGCCGAAGAGCGGCTTGCTCTCGAACCACGAGAGGGTGTCGCGCAGCCCGACCGTCGAACCGACGACCGCGAGCGTGGGCACCTCGAGCCCGGCGACGGCGTCGGCCGCCCCCTGCAGGGTCGTCGCCCGGGTCGTCTGCGCGGTCGTCGTGCCGCCCCGGGTCACGGCGACCGGGGTGTCCGCGGCGCGCCCGGCGGCGAGCAGGTCGCCGAAGGCGGCGGCCAGGTGGTCGGGCAGGCCGAGCAGGACCAGGGTCACGTCGTCGGCGACCGAGGCGGACAGGTCCGCGCGCTTGGCCCCGGTGAGGCTCACGACGTGGACCGCGCCGGTGGAGCGCGCGGTGAGCGGGATGCCGGCGTACGCCGGGACGGCGCTCACGGCCGAGACGCCGGGGACGACGTCGAAGTCGATGTCGGCCTTGACGAGGGCCTGCGCCTCCTCGGCGAGTCCGTTGAAGGTCGCGGGGTCGCCGTCCATGAGCCGCACGACGAGACCGCCCTTGTGCGCCTTGGCCGTCTTGACGACGAGCTTGGCGCGGGAGGCGTGGGTCAGCTGCTGCCCGTGCTCGCCGTGGCTGGCATCGACGATCTCGACGTCGCCCGAGGTGAGCGAGCCGACGACCGCCTCGTTGGTCAGCTGGTCGGTGATGACCGCGTCAGCACGACCCAGCAGGTCGACGGCGGCGACGGTCATGAGTGACGCGTCACCGGGACCGGCGCCGACGAAGGCGACGCGGGCCGGCCGGCGGGAGGCGTCGACGTGGGCGGGTGCGGCAGAGCGCTGGGGGGTCACTGGGCATGCTCCGAAGCGGTGGTGGGGTGGGTGGCTGACAGGTCGGCGATGGCGGGGGCGCCGTCGTCGACCAGCGTGCGGGCGAGGCGGCGGCCGAGGGCCTCCGCGTCGGTGAGGGGGCCGGTGATCGACCGGCGCAGGTCCGCGGTGCCGTCGGTCGCGGCGATCACGGCCCGCAGCGAGAGGACCGGGCCGTCGACGTCCTCGACGACCTCGCCGAGCGCGCCGACGGGTGCGGCGCACCCTGCGCTCAGCTCCGCGAGGATCGCGCGCTCCGCGGTGACGGCCGCGCGCGTGTCCGGGTCGTCGAGGGGGCGAAGGGAGGCGATCACCACCTCGTCGTCGGAGCGGCACTCGACGGCCAGGGCACCCTGGCCGGGCGCGGGCAGCATCTGGATCGGCTCGAGCAGCTCGGTGATCCGGTCGGTGAGGCCGAGCCGCGTGAGCCCGGCGTGCGCGAGCACGACGGCGTCGAGCTGGTCCTCGCCGGGACCGACCATGTCGAGGCGGGTGCCGAGGTTGCCGCGGATGTCGCGGAACTCCAGCCCGAGCCCGAGGGCCGCCAGCTGGGCGCGACGGCGCGGGGACCCGGTCCCGACGACCGACCCCTCGCCGAGCTCGCCCAGGGTCAGTCCGTCTCGGGCGCAGAGCGCGTCGCGCGGGTCGACCCGCGGGGGGATCGCGGCGACGACGAGACCGGGCTCCTGCACGGCCGGCAGGTCCTTGAGCGAGTGCACGGCGAGGTCGATCTCACCCGCGTGCAGGGCCTCGCGGAGCGCGCTGGCGAAGACACCGGTCCCGCCCATGCTGGCCAGCGAGGCGCGGTTGGTGTCGCCCTCGGTGACGACCTCGACGAGCTCGACCTCGTGGCCGGCTGCCCGCAGGGCATCGGCGACGTGGCCGGACTGGGTCATCGCGAGCGCGGAGCGCCGCGTGCCGAGGCGGAGCGCGGTCACAGGGCACCCCCTTCGGCGTGGAGGTCGAAGAGCTGGCGCAGGGCGTCCTCGTACTCGCCGAAGCGGCCGTCGATCGCCAGCTCCTTGGCGCGCACGGTCGGCTGGTGCAGGAGCTTCTCGACGATACGGTGGACGGCGAGCTCGACCTCGGCACGGTCGGCCCCCGACATGTCCGGGGTTCGCTGGTCCAGGCGGGTCAGCTCACGCTCGACGACCTGCTGGGCGGCGGTGCGCAGCGCACGCACCGTGGGTCCGGCGATGCTCGCCGCGCGCTTGCCGAGGTGCTGGGTGACGGCGTCACCGACGATCGCGCGCGCCTGCTCGACCTCGGGCAGGCGGCCGTCGGAGCCGAGCAGGTCACCGAGGTCGGCGAGACCGAGGCGGGTGACGCCACGCAGGTCGGCGACCTCGTGGGCCACGTCGTGCGGGAGGGCGAGGTCGATGAAGGCCTGCGGGCGACCGCCGCGGGCGACCTGCGCGTCGGCGACGTCGGGCAGGGTGATGGCCAGACCGGTCGAGCCGGTGCACGAGATGACGACGTCCGCGTCGGCGAGCGCGTCGACGAGCTCGTGGGCGGGGCGGGCCGACCCGCCGAGGCGCTCGGCCAGCGCCGCGCCCCGCTCGTGGGTGCGGTTGACGACGGTCAGCTCGGCGACGCCGCGACGCACGCAGCTGGTGGCCGCCAGGGCGCTCATGGCGCCGGCACCGACGACGAGCACGTGCGCCTGCTCGAGGTCACCGAGGTGCTCCCGGGCGGCGTCGAGACCGGCGCCGACGAGCGAGCGGGAGACCTCGTCGATGGCGGTCTCGCTGTGCACCCGCTTGCCGGTGCGCAGGGCCTGCTGGACGAGGGAGTTCAGGCTCGGGCCGACATGACCCTCGCTCTGGCCGCGGCCGAGCGCGTCCCTCAGCTGCCCGAGGATCTGCGACTCCCCCACCGCCATCGAGTCGAGCCCGGCGGCGACGTTGAAGACGTGGGCGACGGCGGCGTCGCCGTAGTGCAGGTCGAGGTGGGCCTTGAGGTCGTCGTGGGTGATGCCCGTCGAGGACGTCATCGCCTCGGTGAGGTCGGCCACGGCCCCGTGGAAGGCGCTGACCTCGGCGTAGACCTCGGTGCGGTTGCACGTCGCGACGACGAGGTGCTCGGTGATGTCGGGGCTGGCGGTCGCCGCCGCGATGATCGCGGCGAGGCTGGACTCGTCGAGCGCCGCCCGCTCGAGGACGGAGATCGGGGCCCGACGATGGTTGAGCCCGAAGGCGAGCAGACTCATCTGGCGGCCCCTTCCAGGAAGTCCTCTGGACTGGCCCCGAAGCGCTGCTGCTCGTGGAAGGCGAGGATCTGCAGCTCCGTGGACAGGTCGACCTTGCGCATGTGGACTCCCTCGGGGACCTGGATGGCCGTGGCGGCGAAGTTGAGGATCGAGCTGACCCCCGCGGCGACGAGGAGGTCGGCGACCTCCTGGGCGGAGCCGGCGGGGGTCGCGATGACCCCGATGCAGGCCTCGCCGGGACGGACGAGCGCGTCGAGCGCGTCCATCGGTTGGATCGCGAGGTCGTCGAGCCTCTCGCCGACGACGAGCGGGTCGCGGTCGAGCAGGGCGACGACCTTGAACCCCTTGGTGGCGAACCCGCCGTAGGAGGCGAGCGCGCGGCCCAGGTTGCCCATCCCGACGATGATCACGGGCCAGTCGTGGGTCAGGCCGAGCGCCCGGGAGATCTGGTAGTTCAGGTGGGCCACGTCATAGCCGACGCCGCGGACGCCGTACGAGCCGAGGTGGCTGAGGTCCTTGCGCAGCTTGGCCGAGGTGACACCGGCGCTGTGGGCGAGCTCCTCGGAGGAGACGGACAGCACGCCCTGGGAGGTCATCTGGCCGAGTGCCCGCAGGTATCCGGGGAGTCGCGCGACCGTTGCGTCGGGGATGTCCCGCTTGGCGGTCTGATCGACGGACACGGTTGCCCTCGGCTCCTCTCCCGGTCGGGGGGCGCGGCGCCTGACGACCGAACAGGATCGAGATTACGCTCTTGTGAACAAATGCACAAAGTCAGCCGTCAGGCGAGACCAGCGGGGGCGGACGCGTCCCCTCAGGGGCGAAGGGCGGCGCGCAGCCTCCCTTCGTCGACCCGGTGGTAGTCGTGCTGGCGGCCGTCGACGAAGGTCACCGGCACCTCCTCGGTGTACCGGGCCAGACGCGGGTCCGCGTCGATGTCGACCTCGGCGAAGCTGTCGCCGGTCTCGGCGACGACCCCCTCGATGACCCCCCGTGCGATCTCGCACAGGTGGCAGCCCTGCCGGCCGATCATGACGACCCGGGCGCCGGGCAATGCATCCATACCTGCTCCTAGAAGAAGACCGAGCGACGGGTGACGAGGACCGAGTACAGGGTCTGCTGGATCGTCTCGCGCACCTGGTCGGTCAACTCGAAGACGAGCATCGGGTCGTCCGCCGCCGCCGGTCCGAGGGAGGCGGTGTCGATCGGCTCGCCGAACTCGATGATCCACTTGCTCGGCAGGGGGATCAGACCGAGCGGGCCCAGCAGCGGGAAGAAGGGCGTGATCGGGGCATAGGGGGCGCCGACGAGGCGGGCGACCGTCTTCATGTTGCCGATCATCGGGTAGACCTCCTCGGCCCCGACGACGGAGCACGGGATGATCGGCACCTCCGAGCGGATCGCCGCCGAGACGAAGCCACCCCGACCGAAACGCTGCAGCTTGTAGCGCTCACGGAAGGGTTTGCCGACGCCCTTGAAGCCCTCGGGCCACACGCCGACGAGCTCACCACCGCGCAGCAGGCGCTCCGCGTCGGCGTTGGAGGCCAGGGTCGCGCCCGTCTTCCGGGCGAAGTCGCCCACGACCGGCAGCTGGAAGACGAGGTCGGCGCCGAGCATCCGCAGGAAGCGGCGCTGGGGGTGGGCGTCGTGGATCGCCAGCTGGGTGATGACCGAGTCGATCGCGATGGTGCCCGAGTGGTTGGAGACGAGGAGCGCACCGGTGTCGGCCGGGATGTTCTCGATCCCCCGGACCTCGACGCGGAACCACTTGTCCTTGAGCAGGCGCAGCACGGGGAAGACCGTGTGGATCGTGAAGTCCTCGTCGAAGCCGAAGTCGTCGACCGCGTAGTCGCCCCTGACCCGACGCTGGAGGAAGTGCAGCGTCTCGGCGAAGCGCCGCTCCCACTCCTCACCCGCCGCGGCGCCGGCCGCTTGGCCGAGCGTGCGCGAGGTGAGCTGACCGGCGGAGAGCAGCACCGACAGCAGCTCCGCCAGGCCCGGCACGATCGTCTGGCCGGAGTCGGGCGTGCCGGTCGACGCGGTCCGCGACTGCTGCTGCGGGGTCGTGGCGGACGGGCGGGCTGCGGTGGAGGTGCTCCTGCGGGCCGGCGGTCGGCGGGGGCCGGCCGCGGGCTTCGCCGTCGTGCGCCGGACGGTGGGCGGCCCGCCGTCCGGGCCGGGCACGACGGTGAGGTTGGGCTTGCGGGGCGGCCGGGGCTTCTTGGGCCGGGCGGGCGTGGTGCTGCGCGCGGCCGGGGCCGACGGCACCTCCGCCGAGGGACCGGTGAGCAGCGGCGTGGTGCGACGACGAGCCCGCTCGCCCCCGGCGCGGTCGGCCGCGAGGGCGACGCTGGAGCGCGGCGCGGAGGCTGCCGTGGTCTTCTTCGCCGTCGTCTTCTTCGCCGTCGTCTTCTTCGCGGCGGCCTTCTTCGTGGCGGCCTTCTTCGCGGGAGCCGTCGCACTCTTCTTCGTGGCGGTCTTCCTGGCCGTGGACTTCTTGGCGGTACGGTCGGCCATCACTTCTCGCTCTCGGGTGTGGGCGCCACGGCGCGCATCGCGGCCTCGGCGGCCTGGACTGCGGACCAGCCGGGCTGCGCGAAGGGCAGGCGGTCCATGACCCGGCCCTTCGTCGCCCGGGCGTAGTCCTCGTAGGCGGCCCGGGTCGTGTACGCCGGCTCGAAGCCGAGGTGCTCGCGCATGCGGGTGGTGTCCAGACCCCGGCCGAAGCTCAGCAGGTCGAGCTGGTCGGAGCCGATGTCGATGAGGCCGAACTTCTTGGCCAGGTCGGTGACCATGCCGGTCGCGGCCCGCGGCACGAGCGCATAGGGACGGCCGGCGAGGTTGGCGGCCTGGCTGGCGGTGATGATCCCGTCGCCGGCGACGTTGACCGCGCCGAGCCCCGGGAGGCCGACCGCCGTGGCCATCGCCGCGACGCAGTCGTCCTCGTGGACGAACTGCAGGCGCGCGTCGTACCCGAACGGGATGGGGATCACCGGGAGGCTGAAGTGGTCGGTGAAGGCGGTGCGGATGCGTGGGCCGATGACATTGGCGAAGCGCAGCGTCGTGATCTCGATGTCCGGGCGCCGTCGTGACAGGCCGCGCACGTAGCCCTCGACCTCGACGCTGTCGCGCGCCCAGCCCGACCTGGGCATCCGCTTGGCGGACATGTCCTCGGTGAACATCGCGGGGTCACGTGGGCTCGAGCCGTAGACCCCGGCGGTCGACTTCACGACCAGCTTGCTCACCGACTCGGCCCGCTGGCACGCCGCGAGGAGCTGCATCGTGCCGATGACGTTGATCTCCTTCTGCGTCGCCCGACCACCGCCGGCGCGCGGCGTGGCGATGACCGCCATGTGCACGACGGTGTCGACGTCGTTGCCCGCGATGATCCGGCTGATGAGCGGGCTGCGGATGTCGGCGCGCATGAACTCGGCGCGGCCGATGCCGTGGCGTGGCGGCACCACGTCGACGCCGATGATCCGGCCGACGGACTCGTCGCGGCTCAGCCGTCGGGCGAAGGCACCGCCGAGGTGGCGGGAGACGCCTGCGATGAGGACGGTCTCGGGCACCGGGACACCTTCCTGTGGAGATGGACCCGTGGGTCGGGGCACTGTGGGCAGCCTAGTCACGCGGCCCTGCGCGGGGGGCCGTTCAGCCGCCTGGCGGGCGCGGAGAGATCGGGATCACGACGGGGACGACGAAGGGGGCCCCACCGGTCATCCGGTCGGGGCCCCCTTCGTGCGGGTCACTTCTTGTTGCGACGCTGGTGGCGCGTCTTGCGCAGCAGCTTGCGGTGCTTCTTCTTCGCCATGCGCTTGCGACGCTTCTTGATGACAGAACCCATGCGGACGTCCTTCGGTGTTGATCGGTGCTTTCGGTGGTGGCTCGAGCGATGCCGGCCTTGCGGCGCAGGCCCCACCGAGTACGAGTCAGACGGCAGAGTTTACCCGACTCCCGCGGGAGGCTCGCGCCCGGGGAGTCGGGACGGGTCGGGCCCGAGCTCTCAGGCCGTCTCGATGAACGACGTCTCGAGGTAGGTGTGCACCGCGTCCTCGGGGACTCGGAAGCTACGACCGACGCGGACGGCCGGCAGGTCACCGTTGTGGACCATGCGGTAGACGGTCATCTTCGACACCCGCATGATCGACGCGACCTCAGCCACGGTGAGGAAGTGCACCTCACCCAGTCGATCGTTGGACATGATCACCTCGACATCTCCGCAGGGCCGCACCACCGACCCATGTCGGCAGACGTCAACGAGCCCCGCAGATGACAACCATAGGGGCAGATGTGACGACTGTGAAGACTGGAGGACAGATTCACCCCCGCCGTCCACCCGACACGCCGGGAAGCGGCGGAAAATCGGTCCTACTCGTACCAGACGTCGAGACCGTGGAGCGGGAAGACCGCCTCGCGGGCGGCCATGATCGCCCGGTCCACGCCGCTGTGCGGGTTGTAGCCCATGCTCCACGGCTGCACCCAGATCGGCAGGTCCTGCGGCTCCAGGTCGCCCATGCGCTCCGGGCCGCGCTCCCCCGAGATCTTCTCCACGTGCGCGCGCCAGGGCTCCGGGATCGGGGTGTCCGCCGGGATCGGCTTGTGGGCGGCGATGGCGGTGAGGTGGGTCCAGGCGCGGGGCACCGCCCCTACCAGGTCGTAGCCGCCCCCGCCGAAGGCGACCCACCGTCCGTCGCAGACCTCGTGGGCGAGGCGGTGCAGGTTGACCGCGGCCTGGCGCTGGGCGTCGGTCGTGAGGGACATGTGCGCGAGCGGGTCCTCGCGGTGGGTGTCGCATCCGTGCTGGGTGAGCAGGATCTGGGGCTCGAAGGCGCGCACGACCGGGGCCGCCACCGCGGTGATGGCGCGCAACCACGGGCCGTCGGTCACCCCGGGCGGGAGGGCGACGTTGACCGCGGTGCCCTCGGCCCCGGGCCCACCCGTGTCGCCCGGCCATCCGGTCCCGGGGAAGAGGGTGCGTCCCGACTCGTGGATCGAGACCGTGAGCACCCGGGGGTCGTCGTAGAAGATCTCCTGCACGCCGTCGCCGTGGTGGACGTCGACGTCGACGTAGGCCACGCGCTCGACGCCCTGGTCGAGCAGCCACTGGATCGCGGCAGCGATGTCGTTGTAGACGCAGAACCCTGCGGCCCGCTCGCGCATCGCGTGGTGCATGCCCCCGGTGAAGTTCACCCCGTGCTCGGCCTCGCCGACCCACACCCGGCGCGCTGCCTCGACCGAGCCGGCCACGATCCGCGCGCTCGCCTCGTGCATCCCCACGAAGGCCGGGACGTCGTCGGTGCCGATGCCCCACGTCCCGTCGGCGCTCGCGGGGTCCGCGGAGCCGGCGCGGACCGCGTCGACGTACGCGCGCGAGTGGACGGTGGCGAGCACCTCGTCGGTGGCCACGTCGACGTCGACGACCTCGACGTCGTCGAAGACCCCGAGCTCGCGGCACAGTCGCGCCGTGAGGTCGAGACGCACCGGTGCCATCGGGTGCCCGGGACCGAAGTCGTATCTGGTGAAGTCCTCGCCCCAGATGGCGCACACCTGCGTGCTCATGGGTTGGACGCTACCCGGATATAGGGTTTTCTCCACGACCACCCCGACGAAACGGAGGACCGCGTGCCCCGCATGCGTCTGCACAACGAGGACGTCCTCGTCATCGGCCTCGGACGATTCGGCGGTGCCGTCGCCACCGAGCTGCACCGGCTGGGCAACCGCGTCACGGCGCTCGAGCTCGACCCGTCGTTGGCGGAGAGCTACCTCGGGCGGGTCGGACGCATCGTGCAGGGCGACGCCACCTCCGTCCAGGCCATCGAGGAGATCAAGCCGCACACGTTCTCCGCCAGCGTCCTCGGGATCGGGTCCTCGATCGAGGCGAGCGTCCTCGCCGCGGTCAACCTCATCGACGGCGAGGCCCCCAAGGTGTGGGCCAAGGCGGTCAGCCCGGAGCACGCCCGGATCCTCAACCGGATCGGCGTGCACCACGTGCTCTCCCCCGAGATCGAGTCGGGCAAGCGCCTGGCCCACCTCATCGGCAGCCGCCTGATGGACTACATCGAGTTCGACGACGGCTTCGCGATCGTCAAGATGACCCCGCCGGCGGAGGCGATCGGGTTCACCCTCGAGCAGTCCGCGATCCGCAGCAAGTACGGGGTGACGGTCGTCGGCGTGAAGTCGCCCGGCCAGGACTTCACCTACGCCCGGCCGGAGACGAAGGTCCGCAGCGGCGACCTGATCATCGTCAGCGGCCCCACCACCCTCATCGAGCGGATGGCCGCACGACCCTGAGACCGCCCGTGGCACTGCACTGCAGGGCGCGGACGTGGCGAGGCGCCTCGTCCCCCTTCGTCGAAGGGGGACGAGACGCCTCGTGCGGGTCCCTCGCTCAGGCCGTGGCCGGGGCGGGGACGCTCGCGGGAGCGGTGCCCTCGTACAGCGCCTCCTCGGCCTCCGGGGTGATGCCGCGGCGGCGCTGCCACTTGGCGAGGTAGGCCACGGCGAAGGGCATCGTGAAGGCGGTCGTGACCACGGCCGCCGCGACCTGCGCGGTCGCCGTCGCCTGGATCCCGGCCAGCGACGGGTCGATCGTCGCGACGGCCAGCGGCGTGGCGATCGCGTTGCCCGCCGTCGAGGCCTCGCAGAAGCCCGCGAGGACATTGCGCGTGGGCCGGGGGTGGCGACGCAGCAGGTGCCACAGGTAGAGGCCGCCGACGGCCGCGCCGCCGGAGAGGACGACGGTCAGCAGGCCGAGCAGGACGCCGATGGCACCGGCACCGGCCAGCACCCGGAAGTCGATGCCCGCGCCCAGGGCGAAGGCGGCGAAGGGGATGATGAGCTTCTCGCCCGGCGCGAGGAAGTCCCGCGCGATCTGGCTGGTGTTGCCGAGGATGAAGCCGAGGAGCATCGGGAAGATCGCGGCGAACAGCGCCATCATCGGGAAGCTCGCCAGGCCGGCTGCGCCCATGGCGACCATGGTGAGGAAGGGCCCGTCGTTGATCGAGAGGATCGAGATGGCGCCCTTGTCGGTCTTGTTGCCGAACTGGCTGGTGAGCGCCACGTAGAGGGAGCCGTTGGAGTTGGACATGCCGGCGATGATCGCCAGCGGCAGCAGACCCCACAGGGTGCCGTCGGGCATGACCCACGCGACCCCGAGGCCGAAGACGACCGCGACGCCGTACTTGGCGAGGAGCATGACGACGCCCTTCTCGACCGAGGGCAGGGCCGCCTTGACGTTGATCTGCGAGCCGATCGACATGAAGAACAGACCGATGAGGACCGCCGCGCCCTCCTTGAACAGGGCGGTGGTGAAGGAGCCGATGCCGAGCACGTCCGGGGCGACGGTGTTGATGAGCGCGCCGAGGAACAGGGGGACGATCATCAGCGCCCCGGGGATGCGCCCGATGGCGCGCAGGAGGTTGTCCATGATGAGAACTCCGTTGTTCTGGGGATGGGATGGGGAAGGGGTGGTGCAGGAACGCGTGGGGGCGGTCAGCCCTGGTCGCCGCCGCCGACCGGCAGCACGCTGCCGGTGATGTAGGACGCCTCGTCGGAGGCGAGGAAGAGGATCGGGGCGGCCTGCTCGGCGAGGGTCCCGTAGCGACCGACATGGGTGCTGTCGACGGTCTGGTCGACGATCTGCTGGTACCACTCGTCGTCCCGGGCGCCGAGCTCGGTGTCGTTGCGCGGGACCCGGCGCGCCGGCGCCTCGGTCCCGCCGGGGGCGGTCGCGACGACGCGGACCCCCTTCGACGCGGCCTCGAAGGACAGCGAGGCGGTGAGCGCGTTGACGCCACCCTTGGCCGCGGCGTAGGGCACACGGTTGATGCTGCGCGTGGCGATCGAGGAGACGTTGACGATGACGCCGCTCCCCCGCTCGACCATCGACGGGAGCACCGCGCGGCAGCACCAGAGGGTCGGGAAGAGCGAGCGGCTGATCTCCCGCTGGATGTGCTCCGGCTCGTACTCCTCGTACGGCCGGGTCCAGATCGTCCCGCCCACGTTGTTGACGAGGACGTCGATGCGGCCGTACCGCTCGACGGCGGTCGCCAGCAGCTCCTCGGCGCCCGACCACTGCTCGAGGTCGGTCTCCAGGGAGGAGGCGGTGCCGCCGGCGGCGACGATGCGCTCGACGACCTCGGCGACGAGGGGCGAGCGGTCGACGAGGAGGACGCTCCCCCCTTCGGCAGCCGCCCGCTCGGCGACCTGCGCACCGATCCCCTGGGCGGATCCGGTGACGACGACGACCTTGCCGGCGAAACGATCCGGGCAGGTTGGACTCATGGGTGTGCTCCTGGGTGGGTGGTGCGAAGGGGGCGAGCCGGTCCGGCTGACGACCAGTACGCCATCACCGGGCGCGAGGCACCAACACTTCCGCTGGGTAATGTCCCCATGCGGAACAACCGGAGACCCTCGGGTGCCGAATAGGGCAGATTGGTTCGCCATGCGGAACAACACCATCCAGCGGCCCGTCGGGCCGCACCTGTCCTCGCTGGACTCCGGGCTGCAGGTGATGACGATGTTCAGCAGCCACCAGTCCGTCAACGTCACCCAGGTGGCCGAGCACCTGGACTGCTCGCGCTCGACGGCGTACCGGGTGCTCAACACCCTGCGCAACCGCGGCATCGTCATGCTCGGGCCGGGGGGCCGCGGGTACTACCCCGGGCCGGTCCTGGTCGACCTGGCGCGCCCCCGGGGTCTCGACCTCGTCGACCGGGTGCGCTTCCGACCCGTCATCGACAAGGCGGTCGAGCTCACCGGCGAGACGGTCCACGTCGGCGCACTCGTCGGCTCCCACATCGTCTTCTTCGACGGCAAGGAGCCGGACCGGGCGGTCCGGGCCCAGCTGACCGCGGGGTACTTCCGTCCGGCGCACGCGATCTCGGCCGGCAAGCTGCTGCTGTCCGACTACTCGGACGACCAGGTGGCCGCCCTGTTCCCGGGCGAACGACTTCCCAAGGAGACCCCGTGGACGACCGACTCGGTGTCCGCCCTCATCGCCGAGCTGCCGGCGATCCGCGAGCAGGGGTACGTCCTGAACTTCCAGCAGACGGAGGCCGGGCTGGCCGGCTGCTCGGTCCCGGTGCCCGGTCGGGGGTGGCGGGAAAGGGTCGCCCTGTGCGCCACCGTGCCGGTGAGCCGGGGCACCCGCGAGGAGCTCCTGCTCGTGCGCGACGGCCTCGTCGAGGCGGCCGCCCTCTTCCGGTGAGGGATCAGCCGCGGTCGTCGCCGAGGGCGAGGACCAGGGCGATCTCCTCCTCGCCTCCGGCATCGGAGGCGGTGCGCATGGCCCGACGCTCGTCGGTGGGACGGAACCCGAAGCTGGACGCGAAGGCCACGGCCCGACCGTTGTCGGAGCCGACCCAGTAGAAGAGCTGGCCGAAGCCGCGCTGCTCGGCGATGCGGGCGCCCTGGCTCACGAGGTTGGCCGCGACGGACTTGCCCCGCCAGGCGGGTGCGACCC
Source organism: Janibacter terrae NBRC 107853 (assembly GCF_001591405.1). Taxonomy (GTDB): domain Bacteria; phylum Actinomycetota; class Actinomycetes; order Actinomycetales; family Dermatophilaceae; genus Janibacter; species Janibacter terrae. The sequence goes on along the minus strand of NZ_BCUV01000002.1, from coordinate 135,788 downwards.
AGAGGCCGAAGAGCTGCCCGGCGGTGGCGTCGTCGCCGCCGTGGGCGGTACCGAGGCTCGCGACGCCCACCAGCTCGTCGTCGACCTCTGCCACGAGGCGGACGCTGCGGGACATCCGCGTCCGCCAGAACTCCTCCGGCTCGGCCGCCTCGGTCGCGTGGTCGGCGACGAAGGCCTCAGGAGATTCCTGCAGCGCTTCCAGCCGAAGGGTGCGGTAGGTCGCCCACTCGTCCTCGGTCAGTGCGCGCACGGTGATCTCACTCATGGCGCGAGTCTCTCATCCCCGGGCCCGAATTGCCCTGCCGGGTCACGGATTGTTCACCCGGTCGACCGCAGGTCGCGGCTCATCCGCTCGCACGCCTCGTCGTCCTCGGCCCGCACCCCGTCGAAGGAGAACCCGGCCCGGGCGTACATCGCCGCGGCCCGCGGGTTGTCCGCCATGACGTGCATCAGGACCCGCGGGGCGCCCCGGCGCGCAGCCTCCGCGACGCAGGCCTCGACGAGCGCGTCGGCGACGCCGCTGCCCCGGGCGTGACCGGCGACCCACATCGCCACGATCTCGGGCTCACCCCCGGGCTGCTGGGTGTACAGGGTCGCCGCGCCGAGCGGCAGCCCGTCCCCACGGGCGGCGAGGAAGACGGGGTGGCCGAGCCGCTCACGCCACGTCGCCTCGTCGAACCCGACCTCGCGGCCGAAGCTGCTCCCGTAGGCACGCGGCTCGTCGAGCAGCATCGCGAGGCGGACGGCGCGGTGCAGCTGCCACTCGTCGGGGGTGAGGCGGCGCACGGCCCAGCCACCGACCATCAGCCGGCCCTGTCGGCGCACGCCTCCACCGCGTCGGCGAAGGCGTGCCGCACACCGTGGGCCTCGAGCCGCGCGAGCGCGGCGGCCGTCGACCCTCCGGGCGAGGTGACCGAGGCCCGCAGCAGCGCGGCCTCCTCGCCGGTCTCGACGAGCATGGCGCCGGCCCCGCGGGCGGCCTGCGCGGCGAGAGCCAGGGCGTCGGAGCGGGTCAGCCCGCGCGCGACCCCAGCGTCGACGAGCGCCTCGACCACGAGGTAGAAGTACGCCGGCGCCGAGCCGGAGAGCGCGGTCGCGACGCCCTGCTGGGACTCGGGCAGGACGAGCGTCCCGCCGGTCGGGGCGAGCAGCTCGCGGACCCGCTCGAGCTGCTCGTCGGTGACGTCGTCGGCGGGGCTGAGCACGGTCATCCCCTGCCCGACCCGGGCCGGGGTGTTGGGCATCCCGCGGATCGCGGCGACGCCGCTCGGCAGGGCCGCGGCCAGGTCGGCGAGCGACACGCCGAGGGCCAGGCTGAGCACGATCGAGCCGGGACGAAGGGAGGGCGCCAGCTCCTGCAGCAGCGCGGGCACGGAGTACGGCTTGACGACGACGAGGTGCACGTCGGCACGGCCGGCGGCGGTCGTCGCGTCGACCACCTCGACGCCACGGTCGGCGTACGCCACCCGCAGCTCCTCGGCACGGGGGGCGTGACCCTCGACGGCGAGGACCTCCCCTTCGCCCGCGAGGGCCTCGAGGATCGCGCCGCCCATGGCGCCGACTCCGTAGATCGCGACTGTCATCCGTGTACTCCTAGCGGTGGTCAGGTCCGGTTGGTGAGCGTCTCGACGAGCCGGCGCAGGCCGTAGGGCCGGCGCGCGAGGTCGTGCAGGTACTCCATCCACATCGGACCGTAGGGCACGAGCACGCGCACGCGGTGCCCGGCGTCGGCGGTGCGCAGCTGCAGGTCGGGGTCGGCGCCGAGGAAGAACTGGTACTCCAGCCCCTCAGGGCCCCGGCCGGACTGGTCGGCGAGTCCGTCGGCCAGGTCGAGCAGTACCGGCTCGTGGGTGGCCACGACGGTCGGCACACCGCTGCCGAGCAGCGTGGCGAGGCACCGGGCGAACGCGAGGTTGACCTCGTGCTGGTCCTGCCACGCGACGGCGCGGGGCTCGCCGGCGCCACCGCGCACGAGGCGGACCCGGGCCCCGGCGGTCGCGAGCGTCGCCGCGTCGCGCTCGGAGCGGTGCCGGCGCGCGACGAGCGAGGTGGTGAGGCGCGGGTGGGCCGGGCGGATGGCGGCGACGAGCTCGAGCAGGTCGTCGACGACGTCGTGCGGGCCGGACCGCAGCGTGATGTCGACCTTGCGGTCGTCGCCGACGGCGCAGATGCGGGCGAGGGCGGCGGCGGCACGGCCGGCGTCGAGCGCGAGGCCCAGCTGCTCGGGTGCGAGGTACAGCTCGGAGCGGTAGTCGCCGCCGGAGGTCGCCGGCGCCATCTGCTCGATCGCCGTGACCGCCTCGGCGACGGTCGCCTCGACCCCCGCCGGGTCGGTGGCCGCCGGCAGGAGCGGGTGGAGCGCAGCCATGCGGTTGGTGCGGCGCAACCACGACGCGACCCCCACGGCGTCGTCGACGCCCTCCCCCGCGACGAACCGGTCACGGGCGGAGTCGATGAGCCGCGAGCCGGCGACCCGGTCCCGGTGCCCCTCGGACAGCAGGGTGTCGAGGACCCGGGTACGCACCCGGTCGGGGTGCCAGGAGATCACTCGGTCTCCTCCGGGGTGTGCAGGCGGTAGGCGTCGGGGACGATGCGCCACGTGCGCGACCGGGCGGGGCCGAGGTGCTCGCCGTCGGAGTTGGCGGCGACCTGGTGGTTGACGCCGGTCACGGTCACCGTCTCGCGCGCCCGCACGTTGACGACGTCGTCGAGGCGGGTGTGCGTCCCGCTGCTGAGGTGCAAGGCGTAGCGCAGCCGCTTGAGGGGGGCGACGGCGTAGGAGATGACGACCTCGGCCGCCCCGTCCCCCGGGCGTGCGTCGGGGGCGATGCGGGTCCCACCGCCGACGCTCTGGCCGATGGTCACCGCGACCTGCAGCACCCGCCGGGACGGGTCACCGACGGTCTCCCCGTCGACGACGACCTCGAGGTGGCGTCCCTGCTGGCCGAACCCGGCGGCGATCCCCCCGACCACGTAGCCGAGGACACCGAGGTGCACCTTGCCGAGACGCTCCTTCCACGGGGCAGCGATGCGTCCGGCCTCCTCCCCCACGCCGATGTGCACGGCGTTGGCGACGAGCATCCCTTCGTCGTCGACGAGGACGTCGACGGGGCGGGCGGGCTGGTCCAGCACGACCCGGGCGGCGAGCGCCGGGTCGTTGGGCAGCTCGACCGTGCGGGCGAAGTCGTTGCCCGTCCCCATCGGCAGCAGGCCGACGGTCGGCGGGTCCTCCCCGAGGTCGCCGAGGCGGCAGAGGGCGGTGTTGAAGGCGTTGAGCGAGCCGTCGCCGCCGGCGATGACCACCTCGCGGCCGTCGCGCTCGGCGAGGGCGTCGACGAGGTCCTCGACGGACTCGGTCTCGACCACCCGCACGTCCGCCTCCTCGCGCAGCACCTCGAGCGCGGCGTCGCGGCGCTCGCGGTCCGAGGTCCCCGCTGCGGCATTGGCGATGAAGAGCAGGCGTCTCACGATCGCCAGCCTACGGTCAGGGGCGGCTCATGGTGTCCGTCGGCGCAGGGTGAGACTGCCGAGCACCAGCGCGACGACGATCCACACCCCGATGACGAGCAGCGGGACGACGAGGTCGTCGAACGGGGCGGCCTGACGGGCGACCGACGACGCGGCGTCGACGACATGGGACAGGGGCAGCACGTCGGAGAGCAGCTCGAGGGGCCGGGGCAGGCGGTCGCGCGGCACGAGCAGGCCGCACAGGAGGAACTGCGGCAGCACCGTGGCCGGCATGAGCTGCACCGCCTGGAACTCGGTCCGCGCGAAGGCCGAGGCCAGCAGCCCGAGGGAGGTGCCGAGCACCCCGCTGCCGACGACGACGAGGACGAGCCAGGCCGACGAGGCCGTGGTGTCGAGCCCGTACAGCCACACCGAGACGGACGTGACGACGACACCCTGCACGACGGCGAGCAGCCCGAAGGCCAGCGCGTAGCCCACGACGAGGTCGCCCTTGCCGAGCGGCGTGGTGAGGAGCCGCTCGAGGGTCCCGCTCGTGCGCTCCCGCAGGGTCGCGACGCTGGTGACGACGAACATGATGACGAAGGGGAAGACCGTCAGGAGCGCGGGTCCGACCCGCTCGAAGAGCGGTCCGTCGACGTAGATCCAGGCGAGCAGACCCATGAGCACGACCGGCATGGCGAGGAGCAGGGCGAGCGTGCGGTGGTCCCGGGCCACCTGCCGCAGCACCCGGGCGGCGGTGAGGAGGGTGCGCCGGGGGTTCATGCCGCGTCCGCCTCCACGAGGGCGAGGAAGGCGCCCTCCGTGTCGGCGGCACCGGTCAGCTCGAGGAGGTGACGCGGGGTGTCGTCGGCGAGGACCTCCCCTTCGCGCAGCAGGACGAGGCGGTCGCAGCGGGAGGCCTCGTCCATGACGTGGCTCGACACGAGCAGGGTGACGCCGTCGGCGGCGAGGCGGCGGAAGAGGTCCCACAGGTCACGGCGCAGGACCGGGTCGAGGCCGACGGTCGGCTCGTCGAGGACGAGCACGTCGGGGGTCCCCACGAGCGCCGCGGCGAGGCTGGCGCGGCTGAGCTCTCCGCCGGAGAACGTGTCGGCGCGCGAGTCCGCGTGGGGGCCGAGGTCGACCCGCTCGATCACCGCGGCGCACGCCCGGCCGAGGTCCGGGACGCCGAGGAGGGCGCCGAAGTGCGCGACGTTCTCGCGCACGGTCAGGTCGCCGTAGATGCTCGGCGCCTGGGTGACGTAACCGACCCGGTGGCGCAGGTCGCGGTGCCCGGCCGGCAGCCCGAGGACCTCGATGCGCCCCGAGTCGACCTGCTGGACGCCGACGACCGCGCGCATGACCGTGGACTTGCCGCCACCGCTCGGTCCGAGGAGCCCGACGACCTGCCCCTCGGGGACGTGCAGGTCGAGGCCGGGGATGACGAGGCGGCCGCCCCGCGTGACCCGGAGGTCGGTGATCTCGATCGCTGAATTCACCATGTGATGAATTCTGGACCTCGTCGCGAGTGCGGAGCAACCCCCTTCGCCCCGCTCTGCGCCGAACGGCCCCCGGACCCCGCATTCCCCTAGGGCAATGCAGACGAGCGGTCGCCCGAGGGTGCATTGCCCTAGGGGAATGCGGACTCAGGTCGGGGGTGCGAGGAGGCGCTGGACGGCGGGGCCGACGGCGGCGACGAGGTCCTCCGGGTCGGCCTCGACCATCGCCGGCAGCCGGACGACGTAGCGCAGCATCCCGAGGCCGACCATCTGCGCACCGACGGCGGCGACCGCGAGCTCGTCGACCTCCTCGCCGTCGGCGAAGTGGGCAGCGATGCGGACGAAGACGGTGCGCACGACGAAGTCCTGCAGCAACCGGGCCGCTCCCTCGTGAGTCGCGACCGCGCCGATCATCGCCTGGAAGCGCGCCCGCCCCTGGGGGCTGTCCCAGACCGCGAGGAAGGTGCGCACGATGCGTTCCCCCGCGCCCTCGCGCGGGCCCTCGACCGCGGCGACGATCTCGTCCTCGAAGCCCGGCGGGACCCCGACGACCTCGGCGAAGAGGCTGGCCTTGCCGGCGAAGTAGTGGTGGACGAGTGCCGGGTCGACCTCCGCCTCACGGGCCACGGCGCGCACGGAGGTGCCGTCGAACCCCTTCGTCGCGAAGAGACCGCGCGCCGCGACGAGGATGTCGGCCCGGGTGTCGCGCTCGCCGGGGCGCCGGCCGCGTGCCATCAGGACGCCGGGTCGTCGACGTCCGCGACCGGTTCGTCGCCTGCCTGGCCGAGATGACGACGCGCGAAGTCCAACGACTCGCGCAGGTCGGCCTCGCGCTCGCGCGGCCGCTTGCGGGTGCCGACCTCCAGCACCACCGACCCGGCGAAGTCGCTCCCGGCGACATGGGCGAGGACCTCGGCACACGGCTGGGACCCCCGGCCCGGGACGAGGTGGTCGTCCTTGTGCGTCGTGGGCAGCCCGTCGGCGAGGTGGACGTGCGAGAGCCGGCTGCCGAGGTCGGTGACCATCTGCATCGCGTCGCTGCCGGCCGTCGCGGTGTGCGACAGGTCGATCGTCACGTGGTCGTAGGGCTGGGCCACCGGGTCCCAGTGCGGCAGGTAGGCCTGCACCTGCCGGCCGCGGGCCGCCCAGGGGAACATGTTCTCCACCGCCAGGACGATGCCGCTGTCGTGCTCGCGCTCCGCGACGCCGTCGGCGAAGGTGCGGGCGTACTCCTTCTGCCAGCGGAAGGGCGGGTGGAGCACGACCGTCGGCGCGCCCACCTCGTGCGCGAGCTCGATCGACCCGTCGACCTTGCCCCACGGGTCCGGTCCGAGGACGCGCTGGGTGAGCAGCAGCGTCGGTGCGTGGATCGAGACGATGTCGAGGCCGTGGTGGTCGGCGAGGGCGCGCAGGGCACGGGAGTTCTGGGAGATCGGGTCGGTCCACACCATGATCTCGACGCCGTCGTAGCCGAGGGTCGCCGCGATCTCGAAGGCCGCCGCCGCCCCCTCGGGGTACACCGAGGCCGAGGACAGGGCCACGGGGACGTGGCGCAGAGCAGGCATGGATACGAGCGTAGACCCCGGCCGGGATCAGCTCATGAGGTCGAGGTAGCGCAGGAGCACGCCCTCGCGCAGCGCCCACGGGCAGATCTTCAGCTCCTGCACCCCGAGGAGGTCCATCGCGGCCTCGGCGACGATGCCACCGGCGAGCAGCTGGTGGGCGCGCGAGGAGGACACCCCGGGCAGCTCGACCCGCTCGTGGGCGGTCATCGGGGTGATCCGCGCGATGGTCGAGGTGACATCGGCCAGCCGCAGCCGCCGGGGGACGTAGGGACCGTCGGCGCTCGGCGCGGCGCCGGCCACGCGCGCGAGCGAGCGCATCGTCTTGCTCGTGCCGAGCACCGTGTCGGGGGCACTCGCCTTGGCGTAGGGCCGGATCTCCTTGGCGAGCGTGGCCCGCACGTGGCGCCGCGCCTCCTTGATCTCCCTCGCCGTCGGGGGGTCGCCGGCGAGCAGCTCGCGGGTCACCCGGCCGGCGCCGAGCATCAGGGACTTGGCGATGTCGGGGTCCTCGTCGTCGCCGAGGGTCAGCTCGAGCGAGCCGCCGCCGATGTCGATGACGAGCAGCTTGCCCGCGGACCAGCCGGCCCAGCGGCGGGCGGCGAGGAAGGTCAGCCGCGCCTCGTCCTCACCGCTCAGGACGCGCAGGTCGACCCCGGTCTCCGCGCGGACCCGGGCGAGCACCTGCTCGCCGTTGGGGGCCTCGCGGACCGCGCTCGTGGCGAAGGCGAGGATCTCCTCGGCGCCCTGGTTCTCCGCGACCTCGAGGCACTCGGCGACGAAGCGCGCGAGGTCACGGGCGCCGGTCTCGTCGATGCAGCCCTCGTCGTCGACGTGCTCGGAGAGCCGCAGCAGGATCTTGTGGGAGGTCGCCGGGATGGGCGCCGCACCGTGGTGGGCGTCCACGATCAGCAGGTGGACGGTGTTGGAACCGACGTCGATGACACCAAGGCGCACGGGGCAACAGTAGACGCACGCCGTCGTCCGGCCGCACGGGCAGCGACATAGGCTGGCGGGCGTGAGTGACGAGACCCCGCAGCACGCGGGCGAGACCGGCCTGCAGGTGGCCCGCACGTGGGTCGAGTTCGAGGACCCGGCGGACGACGGCCAGCGCTTCCGCTGCGACCTGACCTGGCTCACGTCGAGGTGGACGTGCGTCTTCGGCTCCGGCTGCCACGGCATCGACGCGGACAAGCCGGACTTCGGCTGCTGCGTCCTCGGCGCGCACTTCACTGACAAGGACGACGTCGCGCGCGTCAAGGCGGTCGTCGACGAGCTCGGCGAGGACGAGTGGGAGCTGCACCCCGGCTCCACCCGCAGGTCCGCGTGGACGGAGAAGGAGGACGGCGACCTCAAGACCAAGGTCGTCGACGGCGCCTGCATCTTCCTGAACCGCCCGGGCTTCCCCGCCGGCGCCGGCTGCGCCCTCCACCAGCACGCGGTGCTCACCGGGGTCGAGCCGCACACGGTCAAGCCCGACGTGTGCTGGCAGCTGCCGATCCGCCGCACCTACCGCACCGTCGAGCTGCCGGACCAGAGCAGCTACCTCGAGGTCAGCATCGGCGAGTACGACCGCCGCGGGTGGGGGCCCGGCGGGCACGATCTCGACTGGTACTGCTCGGGCAGCCCCGACGCGCACGTCGCCGCCGACCCCGTCTACGTCACCGAGGGTCCCGGGCTCGTCGAGCTCATGGGCCAGGAGGGCTACGACGAGCTCGCCGCCCGCTGCGAGGCCCACCTCGCCCTCGTCGAGGCGGCCACGACGACGAAGGGGAGGTCCCGCCCTTCGCCCTCCGGCCGGGCGCTGCTGCCGCTCCTCGTCCACCCCGCCACGCTCGCCGCTCGAGAGGCCTGACCATGTCCCCCTTCGTCACGGCCGACACCGTGCGGGCCGAGCTCGGCCCGCTGCTCGGGGAGGGGGTCCTCGCCACCGACCCGGACGTGGTCGCCGGGCACTCGCGGGACCAGGCCCTGTGGTGCCCCGGCGAGGGCGCCGTCGCGCTCGTCCGGGCCCGGACGGTGTCGGACGTGCAGGAGACGATGCGCTTCGCGACCCGCCACCGTGTGCCGGTCGTGCCGCAGGGCGCACGCACGGGCCTGTCCGGCGGCGCCAACGCCGTGCCCGGCTGCCTGCTGCTCTCGCTCGAGCGGATGACGCGGGTGCTCGACGTCGACACCTCCGAGCGCACGGTCACCGTGGAGCCGGGGATCATCAACCAGGACCTCAAGGACGCGCTCGCCCCCCACGGACTGTCCTACCCGCCGGACCCGGGGTCGGTCGCGATCTCGTCGATCGGCGGCAACGTCGCGACCGACGCCGGTGGCCTGTGCTGCGTCAAGTACGGGGTGACCCGTGACTACGTGCGGCAGCTGAGGGTCGTGCTCGCGGACGGCACCCTGACGACGATCGGCACGACGACGACGAAGGGGGTTGCCGGGCTCGACCTGCGCGGTCTCTTCGTCGGGTCGGAGGGGACGCTCGGCGTGGTCGTCGAGGTCACGCTGCGCCTCGTGCCGGTGCTGCCGGAAGCGCTCACTGCGGTGGCGACCTTCGCGGACGTGCGGCACGCCGCGGCGACCGTTGCGGACCTCATGGCCTCGGGCGCCCAGCCCTCCCTCGTGGAGTCGATGGACCGCACGACGCTGCGGATGATCAACGCCTACCGCGACGTCGGGCTCGACGACGGGGCCGGGGCGATGCTGCTCGTGCAGTCCGACGGGAGCGGCAGCCCGGACGCGGCCCGGGCGGAGGTGGAGGCCTTCGCCGGCTTCGCCGAGGCGCACGAGGCGATCGACGTCGTCCTCTCCGAGGACCCCACGGACAGCGCGGCGCTCGTCGCCGCCCGCCGCATGGCGCAGCCCGCGTACGAGCACCACGCCCAGACCCACGGCGGCGGGCAGCTGCTCGACGACGTCTGCCTGCCGCGGCACCGGCTGCCCGAGTTCTACGACCGGCTCGACGAGATCGCCGCCGAGTCCGGTCTGACGATCGCCGTCGTCGCGCACGCGGGTGACGGCAACACCCACCCGTCGATCTTCTTCGACGCCTCCGACCCCGCGGACGTGGCGCGCGCCGACGCCGCCTTCGACCGGATCATGGAGGTCGGGCTCGCGCTCGGCGGCACGATCACCGGCGAGCACGGTGTCGGCTACCTCAAGCGGCAGTGGCTGGCGCGCGAGCTCGACGAGGGCAGCCGGCGGGTGCACCGCGCGGTCAAGGCGGCGCTCGACCCGCTGGGGATCCTCAACCCGGGCAAGATGCTCGACGCGCTGTGAGCGCGAGGCTGTCGGACCCGCCACGTAGGTTCTGACCCATGGCGACGAAGAAGGGCGGACCGAGCTACCGCTGCAGCGAGTGCGGCTGGACGAGCGTCAAGTGGGTCGGCCGCTGCGGCGAGTGCCAGGCCTGGGGCACCATCGAGGAGATCGGCGGGGTCACCGCCCGGACCACCGCGGCTCCCTTCGTCGAGCGACCGGCCGTCCCGATCCGTGAGGTCGACGGCGCGCAGGCGACCCATCGCAGCACGGGGGTCCCGGAGTTCGACCGGGTCCTCGGCGGCGGGCTCGTGCCCGGGTCGGTCGTCCTCGTCGCCGGCGAGCCCGGCATCGGCAAGTCGACGCTGCTCCTGGACGTGGCTGCCCGCGTCGGTGAGGCCTCGCGGGTGCTCTACGTCTCCGGGGAGGAGTCGGCCGCCCAGGTGCGGGGCCGGGCCGAGCGCATCGACGCCGTGACCGACGGCCTCTACCTCGCGGCCGAGACCGACCTCGCGAGCGTCCTCGCCCAGATCGCCCAGGTGAAGCCCGACCTCGTCGTCGTCGACTCGGTGCAGACCGTCGCCTCGAGCGAGGTCGACGGCGCCCCGGGCAATGTCGGCCAGGTCCGCGAGGTCGCCGGTGCGCTCATCAAGGCCGCCAAGAGCGGCGGGTTCGCGATGCTCCTCGTCGGCCACGTGACCAAGGACGGGTCGATCGCCGGCCCGCGCGTCCTCGAGCACCTCGTCGACGTCGTCGTCGCCTTCGACGGCGACCGCCACACGCGCCTGCGCATGGTGCGCGCGGTCAAGAACCGTTTCGGGCCGACCGACGAGGTCGGGTGCTTCGACCTCTCCGACGTGGGCATCGTCGGCCTGAGCGACCCGAGCGGCCTCTTCCTCTCCAGCCGCCACATCAACGTCCCGGGCACGTGCGCCACCGTGACGCTCGAAGGGAGGCGACCGCTCGTCGTCGAGGTCCAGGCGCTCGTCGCGCCGTCGGCGATCCCCACGCCGCGACGGGCCAACGTCGGTCTCGACAGCGGGCGCCTGTCCATGGTCATCGCCGTCCTGGACAAGCGCGCCGGCGCCCCGATCGGCAACCAGGACACCTACGTCTCGACGGTCGGCGGTGTGAAGATCACCGAGCCGTCCAGCGACCTCGCGGTTGCCGTCGCGATCGCGAGCGCCGTCCTGGACGAGCCGGTCCCCCACGACCTCCTCGCCCTCGGCGAGGTGGGCCTGAGCGGCGAGGTGCGGCCGGCCGTCGGGGTCTCCCGGCGGCTCACCGAGGCCGCGCGGCTGGGCTTCCGCACGGCGCTCGTGCCGAAGGGGGTGCTCGCGGACGCGGCCGCCCCGAGCGGCATGGACGTCGTCGAGGTGCCCGACGTGGCCTCGGCGATCGCGCAGATGCGACGTCGCCGCCCGCCGCCGGGCCGTCACCTGCGCTCCACCACCTAGACTCACCCTCGTGCCAGAGCCCGACGACGAACTCTTCCGGACGACCCTCGCCGCGGTCGCGCCGGGCACGGTGCTGCGCGACGGGCTCGAGCGCATCCTGCGGGGCAACACCGGGGCCCTCGTGGTGCTCGGCCACGACAAGCTCGTCGAGTCGCTGAGCACCGGCGGGTTCGACATCAACATCGAGTTCTCCGCGACCCGCCTGCGCGAGCTGGCCAAGATGGACGGCGCCGTCGTCGTCGACGGCTCGGTCTCGCGGATCATCAAGGCCGCCGTCCAGCTCGTGCCCGACCCGAGCATCGAGACGCTCGAGAGCGGCACCCGCCACCGCACCGCCGAGCGGGTCGCGCGACAGACCGGCTACCCCGTCGTCTCGGTCAGCCAGTCGATGCACATCATCGCGCTCTACGTCGACGGCCGCCGCCACGTGCTGCGGACCACGCCCGAGCTCGTCTCCCAGGCCAACCAGGCCATGCAGACCCTCGAGCGCTACACCAACCGGCTCAACGAGGTGACCGGGTCGCTCTCCGCCCTGGAGATCGAGGACCTCGTCACCGTGCGCGACGTGGCCGTCGTCCTGCAGCGGCTCGAGATGGTCCGCCGCATCCACGCCGAGATCGCCGAGTACGTGCTCGAGCTTGGCGTCGACGGGCGCCTGCTCACGCTCCAGCTCGAGGAGCTGACCGCCGGTCTCGACGACGACCTGCACGCGGTGATCCTCGACTACCTCGACCCCGAGGGGCCGGTCGCCTCGAGCCAGAGCGTCCTCGACAACCTCTCGGCCCTGGACGCCACCGAGCTGCTCGACCTCGGGCACGTCGCCAAGTCCCTCGGGTTCCCCATCGTCGGCGAGTCCCTCGACGCCTCGGTGAGCCCGCGCGGCCTGCGCATCCTCGGCAAGATCCCGCGCCTGCCGGGCGCGATCGTCGAGCGTCTCGTCGGGCAGTTCGGCTCGCTGCAGCGCCTGCTCGCCGCCGGCATCGACGACCTGATGACCGTCGACGGCGTCGGCGAGCTGCGCGCCCGCACCGTGCGCGAGGGGCTGTCGCGCCTGGCCGAGTCCTCGATCCTCGAGCGCTACGTCTGAGATGCAGGGGTGAGTGCTGCCTCGTCCCCGGCCGCGAGCGCTCAGCTCCACGCGCCGGTCCTCGCGTGGTTCGAGCGCGTGGGGCGCGACCTGCCGTGGCGTGACCCCGGTTGCTCGGCGTGGGGGGTCTACCTCTCCGAGGTGATGTCGCAGCAGACCCCCGTCGCCCGGGTGCAGCCGGTGTGGGAGCGGTGGCTCGAGCGCTGGCCCACCCCCGCCGACCTCGCCGCGGACTCCCCCGGCGAGGCGGTGCGCATGTGGGACCGGCTCGGCTACCCGCGGCGCGCGCTGCGGCTGTGGGAGTCGGCGCGCGTCATGGTCGAGCAGCACGAAGGGGAGGTCCCCCGCGACCACGAGGACCTCCTGGCGCTGCCGGGCGTCGGGCCGTACACGGCCGCGGCCGTGGCGTCCTTCGCCTTCGGCGACCCGCGCACGGTCGTCGACACCAACGTCCGGCGGGTGCTCGCCCGCACGGTGAGCGGCACCCAGTACCCGGCCCCGGCGCTCACCGCCGCCGAGATGCGCCTCGCCGAGGCGTCGATGCCCGCGGACCGTGACGACGCCAACGCCTGGAATGCCGCGTCGATGGAGCTCGGCGCGCTCGTGTGCACCGCGCGGGCGCCGCGCTGCGAGGAGTGCCCCGTCGCGCACCTGTGCGCGTGGCAGCTCGACGGCCGCCCCGAGCACGCGGGGCCGCCGCGACGCGGGCAGGCCTGGCACGGGACGGACCGCCAGGTGCGCGGACGGGTCGTGCAGCTGCTGCGGGAGTCGGCCGACCCCCTTCGCCGCTCCGATCTCGACGCGGCCTGGCCGCAGGACCCGGCCAAGGTCGAGCGCTGCCTCGCCGGCCTCGTCGACGACGGTCTCATCGAGCCGGTCGAGGGCGGCTTCGCCCTGCCCCGCTAGCTCAGAGCTGGCGGAGCATCCGGGTGTTGCCGAGGGTGTTGGGCTTGACCCGCTCGAGGTCGAGGAACTCGGCGACGCCTTCGTCGTAGGAGCGCAGCAGCTCGACGTAGACGTCCGGGTCGACGGCCTGGCCCTCGATCTCGGTGAAGCCGTGGCGGGTGAAGAAGTCGACCTCGAAGGTCAGGCAGAACAGGCGTCGGACGCCGAGCTCGACGGCCTCCTCGGCGAGCGCCTCGAGGAGGCGACCGCCCACGCCACGACCGAGCACGTCGTCCGCGACGGCGAGGGTGCGGATCTCCGCGAGGTCCTCCCACATGACGTGCAGGGCGCCGCACCCGACGACGCGGCCGTCGACCTCCGCGACGCGGAACTCCTGCAGTGCCTCGAAGTAGGCCACGGTGTCCTTGCTGACGAGGACCCGGCGCTCGGCGAGCGGCGTGACGAGGGCACGGATCTCGCGCACGTCGCTCGTGCGCGCGCGGCGGATGGTGACGGTCACCGGACAAACCTACGCCCCCGCCGGGGAGGCGAGGGCGCAGGTCGGGGGTGCTGCTGGGGTCGTGCGGTGCGAAGGGGGTCAGCGCACCTGGTACTCCGGCTGCGACTGGACGTTGAGCTCGCCCATGCGGATCGTGTCCGCTCGCTTGACCGCCGGGTCGTGGAACTTCAGCGTGTCGAAGCCCCGCGCGATGTCCGACGAGTAGATGTGGCCGTTGTAGTAGTACGACGACCACGTGCCACCGATGCCCTCGTCCGCGGGCAGCGGACCGCGCTCGAAGTAGCCCAGCTCGCGCGGGCTGTCCGAGTCGGTGAAGTCCCACACGCTGACGCCGCCCTGGTACCAGGACTGGACCATGAGGTCGCGGCCCGCGACCGGGATGACCGAGCCGTTGTGCGCGACGCAGTTCTCCGTCGACGTCTGGTGCCGCGGGATCTTGTAGTACGAGCGGAAGGTGAGCTCGTGGTCGGAGGACAGGTCGTAGATCGCGTTGGCCCCGCGGTTTGGTCCGGTCTCGGCGTCGCAGGTCGCGGCGCCACCGCCACCGAGCTCGTCGGTGAAGACGACCTTGGTCGCGTCGGCGTTGAAGGTCGCCGAGTGCCAGAAGGCGAAGTTCTCGTCGTCCCGCACCCGCTCGATGACCTCCGGCGCTGCCGGGTCGGAGATGTCCATGATGATGCCGTCACCCATGCAGGCGCCGGCCGCGAGGTCCTGGTGCGGCAGGGCCGTGATGTCGTGGCAGCCGGTCGTCGCCGAGCGACCCGCGATCGGGGTCGGGCCGGGACCGCCGGGGTTGCCGCCGTCCGGGAAGAGGTTGGGCGTGGCGATGACCTCGGACGCGGTCGGGTCGGCCGTGTCGACCTTGACGATCGAGATCAGGTCGTGGGGGGTCTGGCAGTCCGGGTACTGCGCCCGGGGCGAGTAGCTCGAGACGTAGAGGTAGTCGGTGCCCTTGTCGGCGCCCCTGCCCGGGACGAGCGTGTGGGTGTGCGAACCGCAGGCGGTCTCGACGGACTGGATGTACTTCGGGTTCTCCAGGTCGGAGATGTCGAAGATCTTGATGCCTTCCCAGCTCTCCTTGACGGTCGCCGACTGCGGGGTGGAGGCGCACGAGTCGTCGCTGCGCGAGGAGTCGGTCGAGAGGTAGAGCAGGTCGCCGGAGACGGAGATGTCGTTCTGGCTGCCGGGGCACCTGACCTGGACGATGGTGCGCGGCGTGCGCGGGTTCTTCACGTCGATGATCGAGAACCCGTCGTAGTTGCCGACGAAGGCCTTGTCGTCCTGGAAGGCCATGTCGGTGCCGATGCCCTCGGCCAGCGCGCCCGAAGGAGCCAGGTTGGCGAGGTGCTTGAGGTTGGCGCTGCGGCCGATCTCGTCCGTCTGCAGGTCGGTGCCCGAGACGCCGATCCGGTCGCCCGGTCCGGAGGCGCTCGCCGTGCCGATACCGGCGCCGGAGATGGCCATCGCCGCGATCGCGGCCAGGGCCAGTGTGGGTCTACGCATGTGTCCTCCCAGGTGGCTTCCGGCGGGGACGGGTGTGCCCCGCGCGGGATCCGCCCAGCCTCCCGCGCCACGGGGACCTGGTGACCCCGGTCACTGCCCGGAGTTGGTCAGGTCTTGGTCAGCTCGCCGCGTCGTCACCCGTTCGCCCGTCGAGCACGGACGAAGAGGGATACCGTCGGGCAGATGATCCGCCGCCTCGCCCCCTTCGTCCTCGTGGCCACCCTGGGACTGGGAGCGTGCGCCTCGGACGGGTCACCGCAGGGCACGGCCACCTCCCCGGACGCGCCGGTGCTCCAGCCGGGCACCCCCGGTGAGCCCAACGCCTCGCTCTCCGGCACGTCGGCGGTGGCGACGCCCACGTCGGGCCACAACGCGGCGGACGTGGAGTTCCTGCAGGACATGGTCGTCCACCACGCGCAGGCGGTCGTCATGAGCGAGCTGGTGGGCGGCGACCTGCAGGACGCACGGGTGAAGAAGATGGCCGAGCGCATCAAGGCGGAGCAGAAGCCGGAGATGAAGGGCATGGCGACCACGCTGCGGGCCTGGGGCGAGAAGGTGCCGATCCAGGCGACCAACCCGGGCGCCCACACCGGTCACGGCCAGCACGCGGACATGCCGGGGATGGCGACGCAGGCACAGCTCGACGAGCTCGGCGAGGCGAAGGGGGCCGCCGCCGACCGCCTGTACCTCGACCTGATGATCAAGCACCACCAGGGCGCCCTGTCGATGTGCACGACCTTGGGGGAGAAGGGGGCCGACGAGCGGACCAGCGAGCTCGGCGATGACATCTCGGTCACCCAGAGCAAGCAGATCGACCAGATGAAGGCCATGCGCACCCGCCTCTGAGAGGCACCCTTGACGTCCGTCGGCCGACAGGCCTAACCTTGTATTCAACCAATTGGTTGATTAGAGGTGACCGTCGTGCCGGACCCGACGCAGGACCAGCTGTCCAAGGCCTTCGCGGCGCTCGCCGACCCGACCCGACGCGACATCGTCGCCCGGCTCACCGTCGGGGACGCCACCGTCTCCGACCTCGCCGCCCCCTACGACGTCAGCCTCCAGGCCGTGAGCAAGCACCTGAAGGTGCTGGAGGACGCCGGGCTCGTCACCCGGCGCAGGGAGGCCCAACGACGCCCGGTCCACCTCGAGCGAGGGGCCCTCGGCCTGATGACCGACTGGATCGAGCGCCACCGACGACGGGCCGAGGCACGCATGGCCCGCCTCGAGGAGGTCCTGGCGGACCTCCCTTCGTCCGGCACGCAGGCCGGCCCGCACGACACCTGAGGAGCAGGACCATGGACCAGACCACCGATCACACCACGACCGACCACATCACCACCGCCACCATCGAGGCCGACCCCGAGGTCCCCGTCATCCGCATCACGCGGGACTTCCGGGCCACCCCGGCGCAGCTCGTGACGGCCCACACCGACCCCGCGGTCTTCGCGAGGTGGGTCGGCCCCGACTCCGTGGGCACCGTCATCGACCACTGGGACGCCCGCACCGGCGGCAGCTACCGCTTCCTCAACACCCGCGGGGACGAGGAGTACGGCTTCCACGGCAGCTTCCACGAGGTCTCCCCCGAGCGGATCGTCCAGACCTTCACCTTCGAGGGGTTCCCGGAGGGGGTCTCGCTCGAGACGATGACCTTCGAGGACCTCGGCGACGGCTGGACGCGTCTGCACGGCCACTCGCTCGTCGCCACCTTCGAGGCCCGCGAGATGATGCTCGCCTCCGGCATGGAGCTCGGCGTCCACGAGGGCTACGCCGCGCTCGACCGCCTGCTCGAGGCCGGAGAGGTCGCGTGACCTCGCTGACCAGCATGTCCGTCGCGGACCGCTACCGGTCCGCGGCGGGCACCTTCTCCGAGCGGGTGGCCGGCACCCGTGACTGGGACGCCCCCACCCCGGTCGTCGAGTGGCGGGCCCGCGACGTCGTCGGGCACCTCACGACATGGCTGCCGGCGCTCGTGTCGTCGGGGAGCCCGGTCGTCCTCGACCCGGTGCCCTCGGCGGACGAGGACCCGGTCGGCGCGTGGTCTCGGACCGACGCCCAGGTCCGCGAGCTCCTGGCAGACCCGCGGAGCGCGTCGATCACCTTCTCCCACGAGCGCATCGGGGAGCTGGCGCTGCCGGTGATGCTCGACCAGCTCTTCACCAGTGACGTCGTCTTCCACACCTGGGACCTCGCCCGGGCCACGAGGCAGGACGACCGGCTCGACGAGGACTTCATCGCCGGCGCGCTCGCGGGGATGTCCGCGCAGGCGGAGATGATCCGAGGGTCCGGGCAGTTCGGGCAGGCTCAGCCGCTCCCGCCGGACGCCACGGTGCAGGAGCGCTTCTTCGCCTTCATCGGCCGCGACCCCAGGTGGTCACCTCCGGCCTGAGGACGTGCGACCGGGCACGACGAAGGGAGGGCCCCGCCAGCTGGCGGGGCCCTCCCCTCGTCATCGTGGCTCAGTCGCCGGAGCCGTCGCCCGCCTGCACGAGGGGGACGTCGAGCTCGCCCGGCTTGTGGGCACCGGTGAAGGTGAAGACGGCTTCCTTGCCCTCGCCCTCGACGCCGACCGCGACGATGTCGCCGGAGACCAGCTCGCCGAAGAGGATCTTCTCCGAGAGCACGTCCTCGATCTCGCGCTGGATCGTGCGCTTGAGCGGACGGGCGCCGAGCACCGGGTCGTAGCCGCGCTTGGCGAGCAGCTCCTTGGCCTCGGTCGTGAGCTCCAGGCCCATGTCCTTGTCCTTGAGCCGCTTGTCGAGCTTGGCCAGCTCCAGGTCGACGATCTGGACGATCTCCTCCGGGCTCAGCTGCGGGAAGACGATGGTGTCGTCCACGCGGTTGAGGAACTCCGGGCGGAAGTGGTTCTTCAGCTCGTCGGTGACCTTGGCCTTCATCCGTTCGTAGCTGGACCGCTGGTCGTTGCCCGAGGTGAAGCCCAGCGAGCCCTTGGAGATGTCCCGGGTGCCGAGGTTGGTCGTCATGATGATGACCGTGTTCTTGAAGTCGACCATCCGACCCTGGGAGTCGGTGAGGCGGCCGTCCTCGAGCACCTGCAGCAGCGAGTTGAAGATCTCCGGGTGGGCCTTCTCGACCTCGTCGAAGAGGACCACCGAGAAGGGCTTGCGGCGCACCTTCTCCGTCAGCTGGCCACCCTCGTCGTAGCCGACGTAGCCGGGGGGCGAGCCGAAGAGACGGCTGACCGTGTGCTTCTCGGAGTACTCGGACATGTCGAGCGTGATGAGGCTGTCCTCGTCACCGAAGAGGAACTCCGCGAGGGCCTTGGCCAGCTCGGTCTTACCGACACCGGTCGGACCGGCGAAGATGAACGAGCCGCCCGGACGACGCGGGTCCTTCAGGCCGGCGCGGGTGCGACGGATGGCCTGCGAGAGCGCCTTGATCGCGTCGTCGTTGCCCACGACGCGCTTGTGCAGCTCGGCTTCCATGTTGAGCAGTCGGGTCGACTCCTCCTCGGAGAGCTTGAAGACGGGGATGCCGGTCGAGGCGGCGAGCACCTCGGCGATCAGCTCCTCGTCGACCTCGGCGACGATGTCCATGTCTCCGGCCTTCCACTCCGCCTCGCGCTTGGCCTTCTCGTTGAGCAGGTTCTTCTCGTCGTCGCGCAGACCGGCCGCCTTCTCGAAGTCCTGGCCGTCGATGGCCGACTCCTTCTCGAGGCGGACCTTGGCGATCTTCTCGTCGAACTCCTTCAGCTCCGGCGGCGCGGTCATCCGACGGATGCGCAGGCGCGCGCCGGCCTCGTCGATGAGGTCGATCGCCTTGTCCGGGAGGAAGCGGTCGTTGACGTACCGGTCGGCCATCGTGACGGCCGCGACGATCGCCGCGTCGGTGATGGTGACCTTGTGGTGGGCCTCGTAGCGGTCCCGCAGGCCCTTGAGCATCTCGATGGCGTGGGCCAGCGAGGGCTCGGCGACCTGGATCGGCTGGAAGCGACGCTCGAGCGCCGAGTCCTTCTCGATGTGCTTGCGGTACTCCTCGAGCGTCGTCGCGCCGATGGTCTGCAGCTCACCGCGCGCGAGCATCGGCTTGAGGATGCTCGCGGCGTCGATCGCGCCCTCGGCGGCACCCGCACCCACGAGGGTGTGGATCTCGTCGATGAAGAGGATGATGTCGCCGCGGGTCTTGATCTCCTTGAGCACCTTCTTCAGGCGCTCCTCGAAGTCACCGCGGTAGCGGCTGCCGGCGACGAGCGAGCCGAGGTCGAGCGTGTACAGCTGCTTGTCGCGCAGCGGCTCGGGCACGTTGTCGTCGACGATGTCCTGGGCGAGGCCCTCGACGACGGCCGACTTGCCGACGCCGGGCTCACCGATCAGGACCGGGTTGTTCTTGGTGCGTCGCGAGAGCACCTGCATGACGCGCTCGATCTCCTGCTCGCGCCCGATGACCGGGTCGAGCTGTCCCTCGCGGGCTGCCTGGGTCAGGTTGCGACCGAACTGGTCGAGCACGAGGGAGCCGGCCGGCTGCCCCTCGGCGGGACCGGCGCCGGCGCCGACGCCCGCGCCCTGCCCCTCCTTGCCGCCCTGGTAGCCGGAGATGAGCTGGATGACCGTCTGGCGCACGCGACCGAGGTCCGCGCCGAGCTTGACGAGGACCTGCGCGGCCACCCCTTCGCCCTCACGGATGAGGCCGAGCAGGATGTGCTCCGTGCCGATGTAGTTGTGGCCGAGCTGGAGGGCCTCGCGCAGCGAGAGCTCGAGGACCTTCTTGGCGCGCGGGGTGAAGGGGATGTGCCCCGAGGGCGCCTGCTGGCCGGGACCGATGATGTCCTGGACCTGCTCCCGCACGGCGTCGAGGGAGACGCCGAGGGACTCGAGGGCCTTGCTGGCGACCCCTTCGCCCTCGTGGATCAGGCCGAGCAGGATGTGCTCGGTGCCGATGTAGTTGTGGTTGAGGAGGCGTGCCTCCTCCTGGGCGAGGACGACGACCCGGCGGGCCCGGTCGGTGAACCGTTCGAACATGGGATCTTCCCCTTCACGTGGTGCTCAGACCTCGATGCTATCCGCCGCCGCCCCCTGAGCCCGGGGCGTGGCGCTTCACGGGGCACAACGCAGGCATCCCCACCCCTGTTCCATGCGGCGAAGGGAGGTGCCGCGTGTTCGCTCTCAGCGGATCGCGCTCCTCAGGCTCCGGGAGCCGGGACGTCGAGGACGACGTCGAAGCCGAGCAGCTCCGCGCCGGTGGCCACCGGCTGCTTCGCCTCCCCGGAGTGCGCGGCGCGGGCGTCGCCGTCGCGCCACGCCGCGAAGGAGTCCTCGTCGGCCCAGCGGGTGACGACGAAGTAGCGGTCGCCCCCTTCGGTCGGTCGCAGGAGCTGGAAGCCCTCGAACCCGGGCGCCCGGTCGACGGTGCCCTGCCGCGCTGCGAAGCGGCGCTCGAGCTCCTCGCGGGCCTGCTCGGGGACGCTGATGGCGTTGATCTTGACGATGCTCATGGCACGACCGTAGGGGTGGGGACGCGGGCGACCGCACACCGGGTCGCAGCGTCGGTCATCGATCGGACGACGCGGACCCACAGCGCACCGCTGACCGCCGTGCCCAGGGCGGTGACCATGGTCGCGACCATGAAGGGCGTGGCGTCGTCGACCACGAGGAGGGCCGCGACCGCCTCACCGGCGACGACGACCTGGAGGGTGAGCCACGTCGCCCACCACCATCCGACGACGCGGGTGGGCGCCCCGACGCTCGCCGCCCCGTCGCGGACCACCTGGTAGGGGAACCACAGCGAGACGATCGGGGCCACCCACCCCAGGAATGCCCAGCAGGGAGCGCGGTCGTGCCAGCCGTCGGGGTTGAGCGCACGGGCGGTGGTGACGTGCAGGTACAGCCAGACGCAGCCGAGGCCCCCGGCGAGCAGCTGGACCAGCATGGTCAGGCTCGTCAGGGCGCCGACGGCCGTGACCGCGGCCGACGGCTGGTCACCGACCCACGCCTGCTGGTCTCCTCCTGCGACCACCATGGCCGCGGCTCGGACGAGCATGAGCACCGCCAGGGCGACGGTGAGGACCTGCGTCACGGTGGCGAGGCCGGTCGGTACGGACGGCGCGAGTTGCTGCGCAGCGGGGTGCACGGGTGCGTGTTGGGTGCTCATGCCGTCGAAGGTAGGCAGCCGCACGTCGCGCCGCGCGGCGATGACCGGCCACCTGTGGACAACCTAGGCTGGCGCTCATGCGCACGGTCTTCGACACCACCGACCCGGACACCAACGCCTACGCCTTGCTCACCTCCGTCGTGGTGCCCCGGCCGATCGCGTGGATCACGAGCGTCGGGACCGACGGGGTCGGCAACCTCGCACCGCACTCCTTCTTCAACGTCGCCTGTGCGCGCCCGCCGGTCATCAGCTTCGTCTCCGTCGGCCGCAAGGACACCCTGCGCAATGTCCTCGCGACCGGGCACTTCGTCGTCAACCTGGTCACCGAGGACCTGCGCGACGTGGCCAACGCGAGCAGCGCCCCCTTCGACCCGACCGTGGACGAGGCGGAGGCACTCGGCGTGCGGCTCGAACCGAGCGAGAGCGTCCCGGTCCCCCGCGTCGCGGACTCCCCGGTCTCCATCGAGTGCACGCTCCACTCGAGCATCAAGCTCGGCAACAGCCACCTCGTCCTCGGGGACGTCCGCACGATCACCGTCGCCGACGACGCGCTCGTCGCCGGACGCCCGGACATCGAGCTGCTGCGCCCGATGTCCCGCCTCGGCGATGACGCGTGGGGCCTCTCGCCCGAGGTCGTCCGCATGAGACGGCCCGAGCGCCCCTGACGTGGCCGTCCGGGAGTTCGCAACGTGGTGTCGGGTCCCCGCCTCGCGGGCTGCGGTCTGGCAACGGGTCGCGAGCGCGGACGGGCCTCCCCCCGGCACTCAGCTCACCGACGCCGTCGGCTTCGAGCCGCGGCTACCGCTGGTCCACCACTTCGCGGCCCGGCTGCTCCCCCTCTTCTTCGAGCACCGCCACCGCCGGCTGCTGCTTCACTTCAGCGCTCAGGGGCGCAAATCAGGCTCTCCTGACGCTTCCGTGGGTGTTCTGGCGAGCCGTTGACGAGGGCACGCCGCTCTCTGCCTAGGTTTCTGGCTGTTGAGGTCAGTTACCTGAAGAGCGGAGAACGGCGTGCGGAACGCAAGCCTATGGCGGTCCTTGCTGGGCGTCGAGAAGACGGTCGTGGAGGACATCGAGTTCGATGAGGACGACCAGCTGCTGGTGGCTCATGTCCGTCCCCGGGCTCGGGTGCGTGGCCGGTGCGGACGGTGCGGGCGCAGGTCGCCCGGGTACGACCGTGGCGAGGGTCGGCGGCGGTGGCGGGCCCTGGATCTGGGCACGGTGCAGGTCTACCTCGAGGCCGACGCCCCGCGGGTGGCCTGCCGCCAGCACGGCCCCACGGTGGCCGCCGTCCCGTGGGCCAGGCACGGGGCCGGCCACACCCTGGTCTTCGACGAGCAGGTGGCCTGGCTGGCCACGCAGTGCTCCAAGTCCGCGGTCACCGAGCTGATGCGCATCGCCTGGCGCACCGTCGGGGCGATCATCACCCGGGTCTGGACCGACGTGGAGGCCCTCGGCGACCGGTTCGCCGGCCTGCGACGGATCGGCATCGATGAGATCTCCTACAAGAAGGGCCACCGCTACCTCACGATCGTGGTCGACCACGACACCGGCCGGCTCGTCTGGGCCGCCCCGGGCCGGGACAAGCCCACCCTGGCGAGGTTCTTCGAGGCCCTCGGGCCCGACCGGTGCGCCGCGATCACCCACGTCAGCGCCGACGGGGCGGACTGGATCGCCGCCGTGGTCGCCCAGCGGTGCCCGAACGCGGTGCGCTGCGCCGATCCGTTCCACATCGTCAAGTGGGCCACCGACGCCCTGGACGAGGTCCGTCGCCAGGCGTGGAACGAAGCCCGCGGCGCCGTCCGGCAGCGCCGGGCCGGGCGGGCCAGCGGGCACGCCAAGGCGCTCAAGCACGCCCGGTACGCGCTGTGGAAGAACCCCGAGAACCTCACCACCCGGCAGCAGGCCAAGCTCGCCTGGGTCGCCAAGACCGACCCGCGCCTGCACCGGGCCTACCTGCTCAAGGAAGGACTGCGCCTGGTCTTCCAGCTACCCGCCGACGAGGCCGAGACGGCCCTGGAACGCTGGATCGGCTGGGCCCGACGCTGCCGCATCCCCGCCTTCGTCGAGCTCCAACGCCGCATCGTCAAGCACAAGGCCTCGATCCTCGCCGCCATCGAGCACGGCCTGTCCAACGGACGCATCGAATCCGTGAACACCAAGATCCGACTCATCACCCGCGTCGCCTTCGGCTTCAAGTCCCCCGAAGCCCTCATCGCCCTCGCCATGCTCAACCTCGGCGGCCACCGACCCGTCCTCCCAGGCCGGAAATGACCCACGGATCAGTCAGGAGAGCCGCAAATCAGCTGCGTCGCTGGCAGTTGCCGCGCCAGTCACACCAGCTGACAGCACGGCCACCTGAGAGCCGTCAGCCGTGGGCGCGCGACCGACCGAGCAGGATGAGCGCGAGCACGAGTGCGGTCACCGAGCTGACGACAGCGATGATCCGGTCCGGGCTCGGAGCGATGACACCCATCAGGTCGAGCGGCTCCGCCTCGACGGCCGCGGGACGCTCGGTCCGTGCAGGGGCGACCACCCCAGCGGCGTCAGGCGACCCCGGCTCGGTCGGCGCAGCGCTGATCGTGGCCGCCTGCTCCTGCGACGGGTCCTCGGAGACCATCGCGGCCAGGTTGTCGGCGAACTGGCCCAGGATCCTGGCCCCGATGTCGTCGAGCGCACCGCGACCGAACTGCGCAGGCTTGCCGGTGATCGCGAGGTCCGTCAGCACCTTGACCTCTGTGGACTCCCCGGCGGGCAGGAGCTGCAGGGTGATCGTGGACTTGACCGTCCCGCCACCCCGACTCTCCTTGCCCGAACCCTCGATGACCACCCGCCGCGCGGACTCGTCCTTCTCCGCGAAGCGACCCTTCATCTTGTAGGCCATCTGGATCGCGCCGAGCTTGACCCTGATCCGTCCCGTGAAGTCGTCACCTTCGACCGAGTCCAGGCTCGCTCCCGGCATGCACGGAGCGACCCGCTCGACGTCGAGGAGGGTCCGCCAGGTCTCGTCGGGACCGGTCGGGACGGTGAAGGCGTGCTCAAGAATCATGGTCTTTCCTTTGGTGGGTTAGTCGCAGGTCAGCGGGTGAGGCCGGAGTCGTCGAGCAGGGTCCACACCCGCCCGGGGGTCAGGGGGATCGACGTCACGTGCTCGGCGATCTCCGGGACCGCGGCGGCCACCGCATTGGCCACGGCGGCCGTGGCGGGGATGGTCCCACCCTCGCCCACACCCTTGAACCCGCCCGGGGTGATGGCACTCGGGGTGACGAGGTGGTCGATCTTGATGTCCGGGATGTCCTCGGACACCGGGAGCGTGTAGTCGAGGTAGGTCGTGGTCGTGGGCTGCCCGTCCGGGGAGAAGGTCGCCTCCTCCATCAGCGCGGCTCCGATCCCCTGCGCTGCTCCCCCGATCATCTGCCCGTCGACGATCATCGGGTTCACGAGGACGCCGGCGTCGTGCGCGAGCCAGTAGGCCTCCAGGTCGACCTTGCCGGTGTCGAGGTCCACGGCGACGAGCGCCGCGTGGGTCGCGTACGCATACGTGATGCTGCTCGGGTCGTACTCACCGACCTCTTCGAGCGCGATGGGGTCGTCCGGCCCGCGGCCCCACCCCATCCAGCCCCGGTGGGCCACCTCGGCCCAGGAGACACGGCGGGCACCGTCGGACGTCGTGAAGTGGTCCCCGTCGAGGACGACCTCCTCCGCCGGCACCTCGAGGGCGCTCCCGGCCAACGTGTCCATGCGCTCGCGCAGCCGGGTGGCTGCCCCGAGCAGGGCCGCGCCCGCGATGGTCAGGGCGCGGCTGGCCTGCGAGGCCATGATCGAGTAGCCCGAGACATCCGTGTCGCCGAGCTGCACGGAGACTCGGTCCAGCGGGACTCCGAGCGTCTGGGCCGCGATCTGGCTGAGCGAGGTCTCGATGCCCTGCCCGACGGTCGTCACGCCGGAGAAGACGGTGACGGAGCCGTCCTCGTTGATCCGCACCTTGGCCGAGTCCCAGGTGCTCCAGTGGATCTGGAACATCTGGGCGAGACCACTCGGGGCGAAACCGGTGATCTCGGTCGTCGACGCATAGCCGACGCCCCGTCGCACGCGCGAGGTGCTCGTGCGGTCGAGCTCGCTGCCGCGCGCCACCGCCTGCCTCAGTGCTGCGGGGTAGTCACCGTTGTCGTAGGGCATCATCAGGCGGCTGACCGCGGGCAGCTGGTCCGCCTGGTACATGTTGTGCAGGCGCAGCTCCACCGGGTCGTGCCCCGCGAGCCGTGCCGCCTCGTCGACGAGGCGCTCCCGGATGAAGGTCGCTTCCGGCATGCCGTAGCCACGGAAGGCACCGGTCGGGACACGGTTGGTGTACCATCCGGTCACCGTCGCACCCGCAGCCCGGCTGTACCGGTACGGGCCCTCGACCATGAGACCGGCCACCTGGACCGGGCCGCTGCCGCTCGTGCCGCTCGTGGCATGCGCCCCCATGTCGCCGTGCATCTCCACGTGCAGGGCCAGGAAGGTCCCGTCCGCATCCAGCGCGAGCCGGGCGCGGCTCTCCTGGCCGCGACCGTGGTGACTGGCCACGAGCGCCTCGGAGCGGTCCTCGATCCACTTGACCTTGCGACCCAGCCGCTGGGCGGCCAGGCAGACGAGTGCCTCGTCGGGGAAGAGCAGCGTCTTGAGCCCGAAGGCCCCGCCCACGTCCGTCGCGGCGACCCGGACCTGGTCGGCCCTCAGGCCGAGGACCCGGGCGAGCTCCTGCCGCACGAGGTGCGGTACCTGCGTCGACGAGTGCACGTCCATCCGCTGCGTCCGGGGGTTCCACTCGGCCACGACACCACGGGGTTCCATCGAGTTGTGGCCGATGCGCGGGCTGGTGAACCAGCGCTCGACGACCAGATCGGCCGAGGCGAAGACGGCCTCGAGGTCGTCGACGGGGTCTCCGAAGTGGATCTGACCGACCTGGTTGGAGCCATACTCCGGCCGGACCAGGGGGCTGCCCGGTGCACGTGCCGCCTCGAGGGACGCGACCGCCGGCTGCTCGTCGATGTCGATGTCGATGAGCTCGAGCGCGTCCTCCGCGAGGGCACGGCTGTCCGCGACCACGACGGCGAGCGGCTGCCCCACGAACCGCACCTGCCTGCTGTACAGCGCGATGTCCACCTCCTGCTGCCCGGGGAGCAGCCACGGCGACGGAATCGTCTGCAGCGCGTCCTCGAGGTCGTCAGGACCAAGGACGAGGTGCACCCCGGGTGCTGCCTGGGCATCGGCGGCGTCGAAGTCCGCGATCCGGCCGGCCGCGACCGGACTGCGCAGGAGTGCCGCGTGGAGCACGCCGGCCTCGGGCACGTCGTCGACGTACCAGCCGCGTCCCCGGAGCATGCGGTCGTCCTGGACCCGCGGGATGCTCTGACCGATGAGGTCACCCTGCTCGTGAGCGGCCGGCGCCTGGGGGTGGGTCTCGGTGCTCATGCGGTGCCTTCTTCCCAGGCCTGGCGGATGGCGGCCCTGATCGAGGTGTAACCGGTGCATCGGCACACGTGGCCGCCGAGCACCTCTGTCTCGGCCTCGTCCGCGGTGCGTCCGCAGCGGCGGGCCGCACTGACGCTCATGAGGATCCCGGGGGTGCAGAAGCCGCACTGCAGGCCGTGCTGGTCCTGCATCGCCTGCTGGAAGGCCGACAGGCTGTCCTCGTCGGCCAAGGACTCCACGGTCTCGACGGTCCGGCCGTCGGCCTGGACCGCGAGCATGAGGCAGGACCGCACGGCTTCGCCGTCGACGAGGATCGTGCACGCGCCGCAGACGCCCTGCTCGCAGCCGACGTGAGTTCCGGTCTGCTGCAGCTCGTGGCGCACGAAGTCGCTGAGGAGCATGCGTACGGGCACGCTCCGCTCGTAGGTGACGCCGTTGACGGTGGCGTGGATGTCACGGGTTGCCTCGTTCATGCTGCGTCCACTTCCTCGAGACGGGAGAGCTGGCGGCGCACCAGGGTGCGCAGGAGACTGCGGCGGAAGGCCGACGACCCCATCGCGTCGTCCGGCGGGTCCACCTCGCCGGCTGCGGCCTCCGCAGCGGCCTCGGCTCCCGACCCGACGGCCTGCCCGCGAAGGGTGTCCTCTAGGGCGTGCAGTCGTTGCGGCGTGTCGGAGACCCCGGCAGCGGCTGCGCGGACATCGACGATGACGCCGTCCCGCAGGTCCACCCCGAGGCACAGCCCGGCGTACGGGAAGTCCCCGTGCCGCTGGGCGATCTCGTCGTAGTGGAAGGACCAGCCCGCGCGGCGCGGCAGGACCACCGACACGAGCAGCTCATCGGGCGCCTTGGTCGTCGTGAAGACGGTGTCGAAGAAGTCCTCGGCAGGCACCTCGCGCGAGGCATCCGCCGACCGCAGGTGCATCGTGGCCCCGAGCGCCACGGCGACGGTCGGCATCTCGGCCGACGGGTCGGCGTGGCACAGGGTCCCGCCCACCGTCGTGCGGCAACGGATCTGCGGATGGGCCACCCAGGAGGCTGCCTCGGCCAGGACGGGGAGTGCCTGTGCCAGCTGCTCGTCGCGCTCGATCGTCGTGAGACGGACCATGGCGCCCAGCGTCACGGCGTCGGGTGTGACGACGATGTCGTCCAGCCCTGTCACCCGGTTGAGGTCCACGACCACGTCAGGTCGGGCGAATCGCATGTTGAGCAGGGGGACGAGGCTCTGCCCGCCCGCCAGGACGACCGCGCCGTCCTCGTGCGTCCGGAGCAGCTCCAGGACCTCATCGAGGGTCACCGGCGCTTCGTAGTCGAAGGGGGGAGGCTTCATCTGCTCCTCGTCTCACGTTTTTGCATGCCGCTTTGCATGCAGTTATGCATCCTACCGATGGGCGGTGGTCCGTCAAGGGGGTGTGGGACCGTCAGAGGGCGAGCGCGTCGGGGTCGAGGTCGCTGCCGCCACGGGGCGAGCCGATCCCGCGGATGCCGAAGCCGCTGTCGGTCCAGATGCACTCGCCCGTCGCGACCGACGCCCGGTCGGAGGCGAGGTAGACGAAGGCGCCGGCGTGGTCCGCGGCCTCAGGGATCACCTCGAGCGGGATGACCTCCTCCGCACCGGGCAGCACGGCGTCAACGGTCGGCTGGTCGAGGCACTCCAGGCCCTCCATGTTGGTCTTCGCGACCCCGATCGCGACACCGTTGACCCGCACGCGGGGCGCGAACTCCCAGGCGAGCTGGCGCACGATGCCCACGTCGGCGTGCTTGCTCGCGACGTACAGCACTCCGTCGTCGACGGCCCGGTAGCCGGCGATCGAGGTGGAGAAGATCATCGACCCGTGAGCGCGCAGCACCTCCGGGAGTGCGGCGCGCGCGCCGAGGAGGTAGCCGCGGACGTTGATCGCGAAGATCTCGTCGATCGCCTCCTCGAGCCGGTCGACGGGCATCTGGGCGAGCGTGAGATTCCCGGCGCCCACCCCGGCGTTGCCGACGAAGGTTGTCAGCCCGCCGAAGGCGTCGACCGTCTCGCGCACGGCGCGCACGTTGTCAGCCATCCGTTCGACGCTGCCGTGGATCCCGACGACTGCGTCGGCCAGGTCCCTGGTCACGGCCTCGAGGCGTTCGGCATCCCGGTCGAGGATGCCCACCCGCGCTCCGGCCTCGACGTAGGCACGTACCACGGCCTCGCCGATGCCACCGGCACCACCGGTGACGAGCGCGATCTTGCCGTTCATGGAGAACATCAGGTACTTCCCTTTCACGCCCCGGGCACGGTGCCCGGGGTCAGATCATGGCGACGCCGCCGTTGACGTCGATGGAGATCCCGGTGGTGAAACCTGCGTCGTCGCCGACGAGGTAGCGCACGGCTGCCGCGAGCTCGGCCGGGCGGCCGAGGCGACCCATCGGGATGCCGGACGCCAGGTCGGTGGCCACCTGGTCGCTGGCGCGCAGGTAGTCATCGAGGTGCTCCGTGCCGGTCGTCCCGGGGTTCACGACGTTGGCCGTCACCCCGGTCCCCGCCGTCTCCAACGCGAGCTGCCGCGTCCACCCGACGACACCCGCCTTGGCCGCGACGTAGGCCGCGGCATTACCGCGAGCGGGTGCGTGCGCGACGACGGAGCCGATCGTGACGATGCGGCCCCACCCGCGTGCGAGCATCCCCGGCAGCACGGCCTGCGTCAGGAGGAAAGGCGCCGTGAGGTTGAGCGCGAGCTGCTCCTCCCACTCCTCGACCGGTGTGTCGAGCGTCGTCCCGGCCCGCAGGAAGCCACCCGCGTTGTTGACGAGGACCTCGATCTCCCCGACGTGGTCGCGCACCTCGGCGAGCATGCGCTGGACATCCCCCGGCCGGGTGACGTCGCCGATGACCGTCAGCTCGGCGCCGGGCACCTCCGTCGGAGCACGGACGGCTGCGACGACCCGCAGCCCCGCGTCGGCGAGCGCGGCGACGGTCGCGGCGCCGATCCCCCTTCGCGCACCGGTCACGAGGGCGACGCGGGACGAAGGGGAGGTCACGACGCCCCGACGCGGCCGCCCGGTCGGCTCAGTCCGCGCACGGACAGCCCGCTGTCGATGGTGACCATCGCGCCGGTCATGATCGCTGCGTCGTCCGAGGCCAGCATGACGAACGCCCCGTCGAAGTCGCTGAGCTCGGGCACCCGCTGGAGCGGCAGGATCGCGGCGGTGCCGTCGAGCACGGAGTCGGTCGCCTCCTGGCCCAAGGTGGACAGGCCCTTCAGGCGGGTCGGGGCGACACCGGGCGCGATCCCGTTGACGCGGACGTCCGGGGCGAGCTCGTACGCCAGCTGGCGCACGACGCCGAGCACCGCGTGCTTGGACGCGGTGTAGAGCGCCCCTCCCCCGGCCGCGTGCGAGCTCGCGAAGGACCCGGTGAGGATGATCGATCCCCGGCTCTCCAGCAGGGCAGGCAGCGCGGCCCGGGCGCCCAGCAGGAGCGCGAGGACGTTCACGTCGAACAGCTCGTGGAAGGCGCGGGCGAGGTCCTCCCCGGGGATGTCCTCCAGCGGGCGCGCCCCATCAGTGATCCCGGCGTTCCCGACGAAGACGTCGAGGCGACCCCACGCGTCTACCGCGGCGTCCACCGCGGCGCAGTTGCCCTCCCACGTCGAGACATCGGCGACGACCGGGATCACGGCGTCACCGAGATCGGCAGTGGCCTCCGCGACCCGATCGGAGATGTCGACGGCGACGACGCGCGCGCCCTCCCCCACGAACCTGCGCACGGCGGACAGGCCGATCCCGCCACCTGCTCCGGTGAAGACGACGACCCTGCCGTCGAGACGGGCGGTGGCTGTGGTCATGGTGCTGACTCCTTCGTCAGAAGTTGATCCGGGCACGTGCGACGGCACGGTCCGCGCGCTCTTGCGCCGGGAGGATGGAGATGGTCATCTGCTCACCGTCGGGCAGGTCGAGCCGCAGGCAGGTCTGCTCCCACGGGGTCTGGACGACGCCGGCGGGGCGACGCGTGGCACCAGCCGCTTCCAGCACGGCTGCGAGCCGTTCCAGGGCGGGGAGGTCGGCGACCTCGACGCGCAACCCGTGGTCACGCCGGAGCGGCTCCCCCGCCTCCACGGTGTCGACGAGGTCCGCCTGCGGCCCGTCGAAGATCTCCAGGGCCGCGGGCACGACGCCGAAGAGTGCACCCCGCTGCCCGTCCGGGTGGGTCCACTCGTCGACGACCTGCATCCCGAGCCCGTCGCGGTACTGGGCCAGGGCGGTGTCGAAGTCGTCGACGCGCAGGCAGAAACGCAGCTCGTCGAAGCCGCGGTCACGCGAGACCCGCTGCTGCGGCCAGCTGGTGACCAGCCCGTAGAGGTAGCCGTCCGGTCCGCGGAAGTGGGTCCAGCGTGGCGACCACGAGTCCTCGACCCCCTCATGGATCTCCCCGACGAACTCGACGCCCCGGGACTCCAGGTGCGCCCGGACCTCCGCCACGTCGTCGACGAGGAAGCCCGCGACGGGGTGCTCGAAGAAGTCGTGCGCGTCGTCGCTCGGCTTGAAGATCTCGAAGGCGCTGCCGTCGGGGAACCCGAAGACCCGCGCGTCGTCCTGCTCCTGCTGGACCTCGAGGCCCAGCCCGTCGCGGATGAACGCCGTCATCTCCTCGAGGGCCGGGCTGCTCGACCCGAGCCAGGCCAGTCCGTGGACCTTCATCGGGAGACCGCCTGGGCGACGGCCTGCCCGAGTGGCTGGCCGAGGAGCGCCCCGGCCTCGGGCACCACCGGGTCGAGGTCGAGCTCGCGCAGCATCTTCCACACGGTGGCGGACGCGGCGCTGACGACGGGGATCGGCGAGCGCCGCTGGACCTCGGCGAGCGCCCGGAGGGAGGGCATCTGCACGCAGGCGCTGATGACGAGTGCATCCGCGCCGGTGGTGTCCACCTCGCCCGCGAGGCGGATGAGCTCGTCCTGGTCGAGCTGTCCGACCTTGAGGTTGTCGGGCTCCTCGCGGCTGATGGAGTCGACGACCTCGATGTCCTCGTTCTCGATGTAGCTGCACACGGTGGCGGTGAGCGGCTTCATGTACGGGGTCAGCACCGCGACCTTGCTGGCGCCGAGGTGCTCGAGCGCCTCGACGAGCGCACCGGCCGAGGACACGACCGGCAGGTCGCCACCCGTCTCCTCGCGCGCCACGCGACCCAGACGCTCCTCGGAGGTCCGGTGGTAGCCGTGCCCCTGGGACATGATCGCGACGAGGCAGGCGTACCCCATGACGTCGACCCGGGCGTCGGCCAGCTCGGCGGCGGCCCGCTCGGAGTCCGCGTCCATCGCGGCCAGCTCCTCGGGCGTCACCTGCTTCATCCGCATGCGCGCGGAGTGGAAGGTGAAACGCTCCGGCGCGACCTGCTCCCGAGCGCGCAGCATGGCCGGGATCTCGGTCTCCATCGTCACGTTGCTGCTGGGCACGATGAGGCCGACGCGGATGGGGGTGTGCATGGGTGTGCTCCTGTGGGGGAAGGGTGGGCCTCGTCAGCCGGTCTGGCCGGGGCCCCTCTGGGGGACGAGGTTGGAGGTCTCGGCGACCTCGATGTCGTAGAAGTGGTGCCGCCAGGTGACGTCGAAGCGGCCGTCGGGTCGCTCGGCGAGGTCGATGTCCAGGGCGTCGCAGGTCACGAGCAGCGCGTCGAAGACGTAGTCCGGGTCGACCTCGTGGATCATGCCGATCGCCGCGTCGAGGAGGTGGAACTCCATCATCCGAGCGGCGGCCGCACCTTCACGGGTCGTCACGGCGTGGAGGAAGCCGCGGTCGACGTCGGTGAAGTTGCTCAACGCCCGGGGCCGCGCGAAGTAGAGCCGCTGGTGACGCTGGATCAGCATGATCTGCGCATCGACGAGGCGGGAGACGGCCTTGGGGTAGCGCCGGGTGATGACGTCGTGGAAGGCGAAGTGGGCGTCCTGGAAGTCCCGCGTGCTCGGGTGGTCCTGCTCCATGACCGCCAGCCGGTCGGCCATGTCCGCGAGCGCGTCGTCCTCGATCGTCGAGACAATGGCCCGCACCATGGGGGGCTCCGTGAGCAGGCGCAGGGCGTAGGCGTCCTCCACCTGGTGGAGCGGTGCCGGCGCGACCGACATGCCCCGGTTGGCCTGGGTGACCACGAGCCCCTCGGCCTGCAGCTTGTGCAGGGCCTCGCGAAGGGGGGTCCGCGACACGTCGAGCTGCCGCGCCACGTCGGCCTGGCTCAGGCGCATGCCCGGCGGCAGGGCCCCGGAGACGATCTGCTCCCGCAATGCCTCCGCGACCTCCTCGACGACATTGCCCGCCCGCCCCACGCTGCTCTCCTGCTCAGGCATCGGGCGCGTCCTGCGACACCGCGCCGAGCTCCTTCGCGTGCAGGTGGCTGAAGAACGCCGGGTCCTGCGCCGCGACGATCTCGAGCTGCATCGGGTCGAGGGTGACGCTGTGCCCCCGACGGGGGACGAAGAGCTGGAGCCGTTCGCCGTTGTTGGTGCGCACCTTGCGGAAGAGCACGCCGGTGAACTCGTTGCCGATCCCCTGCCACTCCTCCGTGCTGATGACACCGGGCACCGGGTCCGGCTCGTCCTTGACGTCCGGGCCGGGCTGCGCGTCGCCCAGGTCGGGGTGGATCTTGTCGCTCATGTCGTCACTCCTGTCGTCGTGAATCGTCGGGTCTCAGCACGGTAGGCGTCGGGGCGGACCCCGCGCAGCACCGGGAGCCTGTCCCGCGCGGCCGAGACCTCACCCAGGTCGAGGTCGAGCACGGTCGTCGCGAAGGGCTCCTCGCCGAGGTCGGCCAGCACCTCGCCCCACGGACCGACCGCGAGCGCGTGGCCCCACGTCTCGAAGGCGTCGGGCACCTCGCCGTCACCGTGGACCGTGGCGCTGGCGATGACGAAGGCGGCGGACTCGATCGCCCGGGAGCGCAGGAGCACCTCCCAGTGGGCGGCGCCGGTGACCCGGGTGAACGCCGCCGGGACGAGGATCACCTCGGCCCCTTCGAGGGCCAGGGTCCGGTACAGCTCGGGGAAGCGGACGTCGTAGCAGACGGTGATCCCCACGGCGACGCCGTCGACGTCGACGATGACGGGGGCCGCTCCGGCCTGCTCGACCGAGCTGGCCTCGAAGGACTGCCCACCGATGCGCGCATCGAAGAGGTGGATCTTGTCGTAGCGACCCACGAGCTCGCCCGCGCGGTCGTAGACGAGGGCGGAGTTGAAGGTGCCCTCGTCGGTCCGGTTCTTCAACCCGCCGACGACCACTACGACGTCGTTTTCCCGTGCGGCCTCTGCGATGCGCTCGAGGTGGGGGTCGCCCCCTTCGCTGAAGGCCGCCTCCCGCATCTCGACGTTGGTCCCGAGCATCAGGCCGTTCTCGGGGAGGACGACGAGGTCGGCCTCCTCCGCCGCGCAGCCGCGGATGGCGCGCAGCGCCAGCTCGACGTTGGCCGCGACGTCCCGCGTGGCATGCCACTGGGTCAGGCCGACCCGCAGGGTGCGCTCGCTCATGCCGGCTCCTCCTCGAGGTCCATCCGCACGACGGTCCAGCCGCCGCCGGAGGCGTCCATGGGCTCGTAGGCGTACACCTCGCCGCGCACCCCGGGACCGACCAGGCCCAGCATGATCAGCCAGTTGGGGAACTCGTACTGCCCGTGGTCGAGCAGCGGGTACGGCTCGAGGTTGGCGATGTCCGTGCCGCGCCCGGCCTGGAGCATCTCCAGCAGGTAGGTGTCGAACTCGACGTCCACGCTGCCGAACTTGCCGGGGTCGAGCCAGTGACTCAGGCCCCCGGTGGCGACCATCGCGACCTTGAGCCCCGAGCGCTCGACCGCCGAGCGCATCGCGGCGCCGAAGGCCCGAGCGCCGTAGGGCGAGAAGCTGCGGTGGGGCTGGGTGATGATCGGCACGACGGGGACGTCCGGCCGCGGCAGCATGAGGCGAAGGGGGACGATGAGCCCGTGGTCGAGGTCGACCCGCGGGGCCTCCTCGACCTCGAGCCCGGCCAGTCGCACGGCGTCGGTGATGTGCTTGGCCATCTCGGGGCTGCCGGTGAGCTGCAGGTCCAGGTCCGGCCGCTTGAAGAACTCCATCGAGCCCCCGTGCGTCGCAGCGGTACCGACGACGTAGTGGTGGGTCTCGAAGCTCTGGAAGTGGCAGTCGGCCGTCACGAGGATGACGTCGGGGTCGGCCGCCCGCAGGTCGGTCGCCATCCGCTCGTAGCCCGCCAGCAGGCGCTGGACCCCGTCGTCAGGGTCGATCTCGGGGCGGGCGAGCAGGTCCGGCACGTGCGAGGCGCCGCCGGCGAAGACGAGTCCGCTCGGCAGGTCCTTGGGCGGCAGCGGGGTCTCCGTGTCGACGTGGAGCTTGCCCTGGCTCTGGCTGTCCGCGATGTCGTCCTGGAACCACCGGCTGACGAGGATCGTCACACCGTCGTTGACCCCGGCCGACCGCAGCCGGTCCCGGTCGCCGCGGATGATCGTCTCGACCCAGGCCTGGGTGATCCCGAGCTCGGCGGCCCCTCCCTCCGGGTCCTGCCGGACCCGCTCGAGGAGCGCGCCGTCCCGGGCCATGGCGAGGATGGCCTGCTCGAGGGAGCCGTCACTCATGTCAGACCAGCTTCCCGTCGCGCACGACGACCTGCTCGTCGACGCTCACCGTGCAGCTCCGCATCGGCACGTCGAGGTGGGCGGGGGTCTCCCGGTCGGCGAACCGGTTGGACCCGGTCGACCACATGAAGTTGCCGGCCGTCGAGCGCAGCTCCTGGCCGTAGAGGCTGCGCGGGTCGTAGACGTCGAAGGCGGACCAGCGGGCCTGCGGCAGCAGGCCCCAGCCCATGTGGCTGAGCGCCCACACCTCAGGGTCCTCCCACGACTCGAAGTAGTCGTTGAGCAGGTGGGCGTCCGCACCACCGGTGATCGAGGTGATGAAGCCGTCCTTGACCTCGATCGTCACCTCGTCGCGCACGTAGCGCTGCCACGGGATGAGCGCGTCGCCCGGCTGCAGGACGATCCGACCCTGGGCGCTGCGGTCCTTGGGGAAGCAGGCGGCGAAACCGCTCGGCCAGTGGTCCCAGCGGCCGGGCACGTCGACGTAGCCCCACTGCATGGTGATCGGCAGGTCCTCACCCGACACGTCGGCGGTGAGGTCGGTACCGGCGTCGCTCACCACGTGCAGGGTGCGGCCGTCGCGCAGGACGTCACCGGCCGCGGAGACGCTGGCCTTGAGCTCCTCGCCGCCCATGAGGCGCTCGAGGACGTCGTTGGGCTCGGCGACGAAGAGCATCCGTTTGCCGTTGCCCGTGATGCGCGTGCGCACGTCGGAGTGGATGAGCCCACCCACGGTGCAGTCGACGACGAAGTCGGCCTCCCCCGCGGCGGCGAGCAGGGCAGCGACCTCGCGACCATCGGCCTCGTAGGGCGGCAGCATCGGGCTGGACAGGCTCGAGGCGTGCAGCACGAGGGCGCTCGCACCCAGCTGTCGGGCGGCAGCGACGGACGCCGCGACGTACGCCTCCTTCTCGCCCAGCTCGGCGATGACGGCGACGACCTCGCCAGAGGTGACCTTGCACAGCTCGAACTGCTTGACGAAGTTCTCGGTGAGCGATCGGGACATGGTTGTTGTTCCTTATCGGTGGGGTTCAGTGGGCAGCGCGGATCGCGCCGCCGTCGATGACGAAGGAGGACCCGGTGGAGAAGCCGGGCAGGTCGGACGCGAGGAAGGCGATGAGGTCGCCGATCTCGTGCGCCTCGCCCCAGCGGCCGAGCGGGATGTCGGCGACGACGCGGTCGAGCTCGGTCTGACGGTCCGTACCGTTGACCTCGGCCTTGCCGCGCAGGATCTTCTCCATCCGCTCGGTGCCGGTGGCGCCCACGAGGACCTGGTTGACGCGGACCCCACGCGGAGCGATCTCGGCCGCGAGCGACTTGACGAAGGAGGACTGCGCCGAGCGGTAGGCGGCGGAGAGCACCCCGGCGGGCGACGGCTGGCGGACCCAGGACGAGGAGACGAGCACCATCGAGCCACGGCCCTGCTCGACCATGACCTTGCCGGCGGCGGTCATCATCTCGACGACCGGGCGCAGCAGGGCGTCGTGCGCCGCGGACCAGTCCTGCCAGGTGAGCTCGAGGGCCGGCGACAGCTTCGGGCCCGGGGTGTTGGCGACGAGGACGTCGACCGACCCGTGCTCGGCACGCACCCGCTCCACGAGGTCCGCCGCGGCTCCCGCCTCACCGAGGTCCACCGTCAGCGGGACGATGCGACCGGTGCCGAGCTCCTCGACCTCGCGCCCCTCGGTCCGGGCGGCCGCGATCACGGTCGCGCCCTCGCTCGCGAGCCGCTCGGCCGTGGCGCGGCCGATCCCGCGGGAGGCGGCGGTCACGAGCGCGACCTTGCCGTTCAGTGCCAGATCCACGTCAATCCCCTCAGTCGTTTTGCATTCATCTTTGCATACATTTCTCTGGTCGCCACAGCGTGGCCCACGCTGTGGGTCAGGTTGCGAGGTGCACGGCGTCCTCGGGGCAGGCCCGCTGGGCGGACCGTGCTGCCTCCTCGAGGGCCTCGGGGACGTCGCCGTCGCCGATGACGGCGGCGAAGCCCCATTCGTCGAGCTCGAAGAGCTCCGGACACCGGTCGACACAGGTGCCGTAGCCCTGGCACTTGATGGCGTCGATGCGTGCCTTCATGACTGCTCCTGGGAGGGGGTGGGGGCGCCGGCCCGGACGGCCTTGGCGCTGACGAACTCCTTGGCACTGATCACCGACACCGTCGTGCGCGCAAGGGTGGCGGCGCCGTCGAGGAAGCCGCACGCGCCACGTCCCGGCAGGGTCACGCCCCACCGAGAGAGGTCGGCGAGGTCGTCCTCGTCGGCCAGGCCGGCGGCATTCTTGGCCAGTACCTTGCCGATCGCCCGCGTGCCGTTGCGGCAGACACCGCACTGCTGGGCACTCTCGGAGGCGTACCAGGCTCCGAGCTGCCCCACGATGGCGGCGACGTCCTCGTCGGGCCCGATGACGGTGAGCGAGGCGCAGCCGAGACCGGTCCCCGCGACCCGCAGCGTCGTGTAGTCGCACTCGAGCCCGAGCACCTCGGAGGCGTGGACGCCTCCGAACCACCCCCCGAGCAGCAGCCGGGAGACGTCCTCCGGTTGCACGCCCACGAAGGACAGCAGCTCGTGGATCTCGATGCCGAGCGGCGCCTCGATGACCGCGCAGCCCTCCGGGCCGCCCATGATCGTGAAGAGGGCGCTGCCCGGCGAGGTGTGCGTCCCGAGCTCGCCGAACGCCGCCGGACCGTGGTGGTGGATCCACGCGACGTGCGCGAGGGTCTCGACGTTCTGGATCAGGGTCGGCTGCCCACCGACGCCCTCCTCGAAGGGACGGGGCGGCTTGAAGGTCGGGAGTGCGACCTTGCCGTTGATCCCCTGGACGAGCGCGCTCTCCTCCCCCGTGACGTACCGGTGGTCGAGGACGACGACCTCGATGCTCACGCCCTCGGGGACGAGCGCCGCGTCCACGAGGTCGGCGATCGCCGCCTCCACGGAGGCCCGGGTGTCCTCCCGGCTCACGCACACGATGGTGCGGGCAGCGCGAAGGGCTCTCCCGGCCAGGAGCAGGCCCTCGAGGACGAGGTGTGGCCGGTTGAGCAGCAACCAGCGGTCCTTCCCCGATGCCGGTTCGCCCTCGTGGCCGTTCGCCACGACGACGCGATCACCGTCCGCCGCGGCGACCGAGCGCCACTTGACGTGGGCTGGGAAGCCTGCGCCGCCGCGCCCCTGCAGCCGGGCCCGGGTGAGCACGTCGATGAGGCCGGAGGTCGAGTCCGTGCTCGGTGCCACCTGCAGGTGGCCCAGCTGCTGCTCGCCGACGAGCCCGAGGGGTGAGCCGTCGTCGCGCGTCTGCACGAGTCGTGGCTCCATGCACGGAGCCACCCGAGCCGTCGGCAGCTCATCGGGGACGCTGCGCAGGAGGGGGAACTGAGTGGTCATCGGTGCTCCTCGATGATGGACAGGGCCGTGTCGAGCGACACGACCTCTCCGTACTTGGCCTGGATGTCGACGAGGGCGGCGTCGTGCGGTGACCGCTCACGGTCACCGACGGCCGAGGCGACGACGAAGGGACGCAGCCCGAGCGAGATGGCGTCCACGACACTCGCGCGGACGCACCCTGAGGTCGTCGCGCCGCAGACGACGACGGTGTCGATGCCGTCGGCCGCCAACCGCTCGCCGAGGTCGGTCCCGCTGAAGGCGGAGGCGGCCTGCTTGACGACGACGTGGTCGGCGTCGACGATCCCCGACGCCGGGTCGATCTCGACCCAGGTCGAGCCCTCGCGCAGCTCGAGCATCGCCGGCATCTTCGTCAGCCACACGGGCTCCTCGTCGGCCGCGAAGGCGATCGTCGTGAAGACGACCGGCACTCCGGCGGCGTGCGCCGCGTCGACGAGTCGGGCGGTCTCGGCGACGACGTCCGGCATCTCGAAGCCGGGGCCGCACGCCGGGTCCGTGAACCCGCGCTGCAGGTCGACGACGAGCAGCGCCGGGCGGCCGCCGGGCTCGAGGGCGCCGGCCAGCCCCCCTTCGGCATACCGGTCGAGGACCGAGACGTGGTCGGTGGAGGTGGGAGTGGTCATCGTCATCACTCCAGCGGGGTGACGGGCCACTCCCCGTCCTCGGCACGCATCAGCGCGGAGTAGTAGCGGTAGAGGTTGCGCTGGACGCCCTCCTCGTAGCGCGACCAGTAGGCCTTGCCGGGCCCGGGCCAGTCGTCGACCTCGCGGGCGATGCCGACGCCAGGCAGGCCCATCTTGTAGTTGAGCTGCAGGTCCATGAGCTCCGCGGCCACCGAGCGGCCCGTGCGACCCACGGTGATCCACGGCTCGGTGTCGTCCATCTCGAAGGAACCACCGACGGAGAAGGTGCCCAGGCCCGCCTTGTACGTGCGCTCCTTCTGCTCGTCGCTGAGGTTCTTGTAGGCGAGGAACCAGTTCCAGATCTCGATCTTGCCCGGCCCCTTCGGCTGCCAGGTGCGCATCGTGAGGATGCCGGTGGGCGCGTGCTTCTCGCCGTCCTCGCTCATCGGCAGGGCCAGCACGGAGAAGTTCGGGAAGACGTTGCCGACGAAGACCCGCGCTCGCCGAGCGATCTCCAGCTGGTGCTCGGAGATGTTGGTCGTGTCGAAGTGCTCGGCCAGCGACTCGGGGAACCCGAAGAAGTTGGGTCCGGGCTCGTCCGGGTCCTCGGCCATCGAGAAGGACAGGGAGTGACCGGGCGCCGCCTGGACGTGGTACCCCATCATGTTGTCCTGGAAGGCCACCGGGAAGGCGCCGATGTCCCACACCGAGCGGTGGAGGGTGCCGAGGTGGTAGTCGTCGCCGGAGAAGTTGTCCGCGCCGGACTTCCAGTTGGCCTCGACGACGAACCGCTGCGGCGGGCCGAGCACCTCGACCCCGTCCTCGTCCAGACCGAAGAGGAGCGACAGGTACCAGCCCATGCCGCCGAGGTACTCCTTCAGTGGTGGCGCGGTGTCGTCGAGGCTGGCGAAGACGAGACCGAGGAAGCTCTCGACCTTGGGTGCCTTGAGCAGTCCGTTGGCCTCCTTGTCCATGCCCTCGAGCGCGTGCTTCCACAGCGGCGCACCGATGAGCTTGCCGTCGGAGGCGTAGGTCCAACCGTGGTACGGGCACCGGAAGTGGCTCGAGTTGCCCGCGTCGGAGCGGCAGACCTGCACCCCGCGGTGCCGGCAGGCGTCGAGCAGCACGTTGATCTCGCCCTGCTCGTCGCGCGAGACGATGAAGTTGTCCTCACCGATGGCACGGACGACGTAGTCACCGTTCGCGGCGATCTCGGACTCGTGTGCCAGGAAGACCCAGGCGCGGCCGAAGATCCGGCGCAGCTCCGCCTGATAGATCCCCGGGTCGCCGAAGATCGACGCGGGCACGTAGCCCTCGGGCAGGTTGGCGTCGAGCTGGTCGAGGAGCTCGGTGGCCCGGTTCGTGAGCGGAGGCCGCACGCGGACAGGCTCGTTGGTGTCCTGGGTCATGACAGTTCTCTTTTCTCTCGTCCGGCGCGGGTCAGAAGAAGATCGACAGGTTGTGGGTGCCGATCACGGTCAGGTCGAGGACGGTGGAGCGCTTCAGCAGGCGCAGGCCCTCCCCTTCGTCCCGCAGGAGGTCGTGCCGCTCGCCGGCGAGCAGCTGTGGGGTCGTCTGGTCCTGGCGGGTGCGGTAGATGAGGACGTTGGACCGCACGTCGAGGTCACCGTCCCGCTCGCCGGGCCGCACGCGGACATTCGTCACGAAGTGGCGCACCCGGGAGGGCGGGTCCTCGGCCCACGCGTAGGCGGTCTCGTTGCGCTTGACCTTCGAGCCCAGCGACCCGTAGTCCTCGTTGAGGTGGTACATGCCTTCCGCGACGCCGTTGCCGCGCGACCGCTCGACGGTCTGCCGCAGGGGGAGCTGGTAGACGACGTCACGGCTGACCATCTCGACGAGCCAGCGACGTTCCTGGAGGTCATCGAGCAGCTCGGCCTCGTACATGAGGAAGTCGACCGCGGCGGCGTGCTCGGGACTGGTGATGCTCAGGGGGCGGGTGGTCATCTCGGCTCTCTCTCGGGGTGGGGAGGTCAGGGCGGGGGCGGTCACAGCTGCCTCCCCGCGAAGAAGGCGGTGTGGATGGCGTCGAAGACGCGGCCGGGTCGGTCCGCGGACCCGACGACGACGACCTGCTGGCCGCGGTCCTCGAGGACGGGACGAAGGGGGTTGTCCGCGCGTCGTCGACCGAGCGCCAGGACGACGGTGTCAGCGGTGAGGGTGCTGCCGGCGGCGAGCTCGACGCCGGTGGCCGTGACCACGGTCGCCCGCGTGCCGGTGCGCACGTCGACCCCCGCCTCGACCAGGAGTCGGGGCAGCGCCATGAGGTCGGTGAAGACCTCGTCGCCCTGCTGGAGCGCGTCGCCCTGCTCGACGAGCGTCACCGACGCACCTGGCAGCTCGCGGGCGATGCGCAGCGCGCACTCGCAGCCCTGGAACCCGCCGCCGACGACCACCACGGAGGACCCGACGTCCTCGGGCCGCACGCTGGCCGGGGTCGTCGTCGTGACCCCCGGCGCGACCTCCGGACCGGCCTCCCGGTCCTGCGCCCCGGTCGCCAGCACGACGGTCTCGAAGCTCTCGAGCTCGTCGACGCCGGCGCGCTGGGTAACCACCGGGATGCCCCGACGGACCACCTCGTGCTCGAGGTGGTCGACAAGCGCCCGCAGGTCGACCTTGCTCTCCCAGTGGCGGGTGAAGCGCAGGACGCCCCCGAGGCCCTCGGGCTCGAAGAGCGTGACCCGGTGACCGCGGTCGTGCAGCAGGGCTGCGCTGCGCATGCCGGCCACACCACCGCCGACGACGGCCACCTCGCGCGGTCGCCGGGTGAGCTCGAGCGGGAAGCTGCGGTCCTCGTTGAGCACCGGGGAGAAGACCGCGGTGCCGACCGAGTAGGTGACCACGGCGAGCACCATCGCGATGATCGCGTTGACGCTGCCGAAGAGGCTGGAGGCCAGGGCTCCGTAGAAGAGCCAGACCATGGCGGAGAGCAGCGACCAGAAGGACATGGCCAGCTGCCACTTGCCCAGACGCATCGTGATGGGAACGACGTGGTTGGCGTAGTCGTCGTGACGTTGGTCGTCGATGACGCGTGGGTCGTCCGAACCGGACAGCTCCAGCTGACGCACGGACAGCG
This sequence comes from Janibacter terrae NBRC 107853, assembly GCF_001591405.1. Lineage (GTDB taxonomy): Bacteria > Actinomycetota > Actinomycetes > Actinomycetales > Dermatophilaceae > Janibacter > Janibacter terrae. The sequence goes on along the minus strand of NZ_BCUV01000002.1, from coordinate 93,321 downwards.
GCAGGACATCGGCCTGCGGCTCCCCGGGGGCAACACCCATCTGAGGACCTTTCTCCATGTGCACGCACCTTTGCATACACTTTGGTAGAGGATGCGACGTGGATCACGAAGTGTCAAGAGACGGTCAGGAATGGGTCCGGGATGTGGACCAAGCCGACCCTTGCCGTTCCGGCTCGCCGGCGCGCGTGGATCAGCTGCGCCGCTGGCAGTTGCCGCACCAGTAGAGCGTGCGGCCCGCGATGTCCTTGGCACGCACGGTCGACCCGCACACGACGCACGCCTGGTCGGTGCGCTTGTAGACATAGCTCGTCCGCTCGGTCAGGTGCACGTCCTCCCCCTTCGCCAGGGCGGACTCGACCTCCTCGACCTGGTCGTCGACGGTGACGATGCGGCTCGTCGCGACGCCGAGCGGGAGCAGGCGGCGCAGGTCCGCCCAGACGAGCTCCCACGACGCGCGCTTGAGTCGCTCCCCCGGCGTCATCGGGTTGATCCGGTGCCGGAAGAGCACCTCGCAGCGGTAGACGTTGCCCACGCCGGCGAGCACGTCCTGCTCCATCAGGAGCGCGGCGATCGACTTGCGGGAGCGGTGGATCCGCTCCCAGGCGAGCCCACCGTCGGTGTCCCGCAGAGGGTCCGGGCCGAGCTTGGCGTGGACGGCGTCCTCCTGCTCCGGGGTGATGACCGCGCACGTCATCGGGCCGCGCAGGTCGGCGACGTGCTCTTCGGTCGCGATGCGGCAGCGCACCTGGCCGATGACCGGGCGCTCGCCGACGTACGCGGCGGCGTCGATGGTGAAGGTCCCGATGAGCCCCAGGTGCACGTGCAGCACCCGCTCACCCTCGAGCTCGACGAAGAGGTGCTTGCCGTGGGCGCGGGCCTCGAGGAGCTCGTGGCCGGTGAGCAGCGCTGCGCCCGCGGCGAACCGGCCCTGCGGGGAGGTCACCTCGACGACCTGGCCGGCAAAGGTGGCGTGCAGGTCGCGGGCGATGCGGTGGAGCGTGTGGCCTTCAGGCATGGCGAAGGGGGCTCAACTCGCCTTCTTCTTCGCGGCAGACTTCTTCGCGGTCGACTTCGTGGCCGCGGCCTGCTTGGCCGCGGTCTTCTTGGCCGCCGTCTTCTTCGTCGTGGACTTCGCCACCGCCTTCTTGGCCGGGGCCTTCTTCGCGCTCGCCTTCGCCGGGGCGGGTGCCTCGCCACGCGAGGCCTTGGCCTTCTCGACCGAGCGGGCGAGCGCGGCCAGCAGGTCGACGACCTCGCCGGACTCCTCCTCGTCCTCCTCGACCGCCTGGACCTCTCCCCCTTCGACCTTGGCGCGGACGAGGGCCTCGACGGCCTGCGCGTAGTCGTCCTCGTACTCGTCGGGGTCGTAGTCGCCGGCGAGCTCGTCGATGAGCATGCGCGCCATCGACATCTCGCGCTCGGAGAGGTCCTGGTCCTCGATGTCGGCGAAGTCCGCCGCCCGGATCTCGTCGGGCCACAGCATCGTCTGCATGACGATGACACCCTCGCGCACGCGCAGCACCGCCATCGTCATGCGCGTGCGGATCGAGACGGTGACGATCGCCATGCGCCCCTGCGCCTCGAGGGCCTCGCGGAGCAGGACGTAGGGCTTGGTCGCGGCCTTGTCCGGCTCGAGGTAGTAGCTCTTGTCGAGGAGCATCGGGTCGATTTGGTCCTCGGGGACGAACTTCTCGACGCTGATCTCCTTGCTGGAGCGCGTCGGCAGCTCGGCCATGTCCTCGTCCGTGAGGACGATCATCGCGCCGTCCTCGGTCTCGTAGCCCTTGGCGATGTCGTCGTAGGCGACCTCTTCGCCGTCCTTGGTGCAGAACCGCTTGTACTTGATCCGGCCGCCGTCGGTGCGGTGCACCTGCCGGAACTGGACGTCGTGGTTCTCCGTCGCCGAGTACAGGCGGACCGGGACGTTGACCAGGCCGAAGGAGACGGCACCCTTCCAGATTGCACGCATGGGTCCAGCATGCCCGTTCGGGTCGACGACGTCACGGTCGAGACCGCCGACGGGTCTGGCGGTCTCGCGGCGCCGGGAGTAGCGTCGTCACACGCTCGTCGGGCGCACCCCCTCGTGCACGGAGGACACCATGATCGGTCGACGCCTCGCCACCCTCGCCGCAGCCATCGCGACGACCGCTCTCGGACCCGGGCCGGCCCTCGCCGGGGCCGCTGCGCCGGCCACCGAACCCCCGCACGGGATCCCGGTCAACTGCGCGGCGAGGTCCTACTCCGTCAGCTCCGCCGGACGCCTCTACAGGGTGGTCATGCGCTCCGGCTACCTGCGCACGTGGGACATCGAGCAACGACCGCTGTCCGTCTGGCCCCGGCATGTCGCGCAGTCCTCGGCGACGTGGACCGGCGACGGCACGACGACCAAGCAGCTCGCCGTCGACGACCGAGGTCGCGTCTTCGTGTGGACCCAGTGGCTCAGCGACCAGGACGACACCGGCCGCTACGCGATGCGACGGGTCCCGGGCGACTGGTCGAGCACCCGTGCCCTCACCGCGAGCCGGACGTACTACTACCGCCTCGCCGGGCGGCACCTGGTCCGCTACGAGATCGCTCCCGGAGGTGCCCCTGTCAGGGGCCGGGTCATCAGGTGGTCGACCCTCGCCGACGTCAAGACGATGAGCCTGGACCGCAGCACGCCCTGGGCCGACACGGTCATCGCGACGACGACGAAGGGAGAGCTCCTCCAGGTCAAGGTCCGCCGGGACAGCACGGCGACGGTGACGCGCACGACCCTGCGCCGCACCGGCTACCAGAACTTCGTGACCTTCGCGTCAGGGCGCTGCATCGAACGACCGCGGGCGGGCGCGTACCTGGGGGTGACGCGGATCGGAGGGGTCTACGGCTACTACGACCCCGACCGCACCGACGCGAGGGCATCGTTCAGCGGCGGTCGGATCGGCTCCTGGCGCCACCGGACCTACTGACCGTCCTCAGCGCCCCGAGCGACGGGCCATGGCCTCGGCCACGACGTGCTCGGCGATCGCGAGCGCCGAGGTCGCGCCGGGCGAGGGCGCGTTGCGCACGAGGACGACCCGGTCGGTCCCGGTGATGACGAAGTCGTCGACGAGGTGTCCGTCCTCGCCCATCGCCTGCGCACGCACACCCCTCGTGCCGCGGACGGCACCCGAGGTGTCGAGCCCGGGCACGTACTTGCGCGCCTCGGCGACGAACTGTCGCGAGCTGAGCGCGGTGCGCGACTCCCGCACTGCCGCAGGCAGGTTCGCCGCGGCGAAGCGCCAGAACCCCGAGAACCCCACGACGTCGAGGACGTCCGCGGGCACCGGCGCGCGCCGCCCGTAGGACTCGCGCCCGAGCGAGAGGAAGGCATTGGGGCCGAGCGTCAGCACACCGTCGACGCGCGGAGTGACGTGCACGCCGAGGAAGGGGTAGCGCGGGTCCGGCACCGGGTAGACCATCCCCCGCACAGCCGCGCGCTGCTCGCGCGGCAGCACGAAGTAGTCCCCGTAGAAGGGCACGATCCGCGGGCTGCGGGACTCGCCGAGCATCGCGGCGAGCCGGTCGCTCTGCAGACCGCCGCACGCGATGACGAGGTCGTACTCGGCGCCGTCGGCTGCCCCCTTCGTCACCGTCTCGACCCGCACCCCGGTGCCGCGGTCGACGAGGCCGGTCACCTCGTGGCCGAGCCGCACCTCTCCCCCGGCGTCCGTGAGCTGCGCGCCGAGCGCCCGCGTCACGGCCGGGTAGTCGACGATCGCCGTCGTGGGCGAGTGCAGGGCGCGCACCCCCGTGGCGCCGGGCTCGATCTCGCGCAGACCGTCGCCGTCGACGAGCCGCGCCCCGGGCACGCCGTTGGCGACTGCGCGGGCGTGGAGCGCGTCGAGGCGCCCGGCCTGGACCTCGTCGAGCGCGACGACGACCTTGCCGCACTCGTCGTAGGCGATGTCGTGCTCGTCGACGAACTCCCGCAGCAGCCCGACACCCCTGCGGCACAACGTCGCCTTGAGGCTGCCGGGCTCGTAGTACAGGCCCGCGTGGACGACCCCGCTGTTGTGCCCGGTCTGGTGGGCTGCGAGGTGCCCCTCCTTGTCGAGCAGGGTCACCGTGGCGCCGTGCTCGCGGGCGAGCAGGCGCGCCACGGCCGTACCGATGATGCCGCCGCCGATGACGGCCACGCGCAGGGTCATGGTCGGGTCTCCTCAGGGGACGAAGGGGGGTGGCGCCGTGCGGTAGGTCGCCGGCGTCCGCGACATCGAGATCGGGTGGGACACGGTGGGCACGGGTGCCCGACCGTCCTCCCCCGGCACCTCGTGGACCGGGTCGAGGCCCAGCGTACGGGCCAGCTCGAAGGCCTGGTCGAGGTCGTTGATCGGGCCGCAGGGCACGCCCTTGGACGAGAGCAGGTCGAACCAGTGGTCCGCGCCGTGACCGGCCAGCGCGTCCTCGAGCTCCGCCGTGAGCACGGCCCGGTGGGCCACGCGCTCGGCATTGCTCGCGAAGCGCGGGTCGTCGACCAGCTCCGGCCGCCCGATGCCCTCGGCGAGGAGCCGGAAGAGCTTGTCGTTGGCCGCGGCGATCGCCACGGGGCGGTCGGCCGTGGCGAAGACCTCGTAGGGCGCGATGCTCGGGTGGAGGTTGCCCATGGCCTGCGGGACCGCTCCCGTGACGACGTGGGTCGACGCCTGGTTGGCGAGCGCCGAGAGCAGCGAGGAGAGCAGGTTGACCTCGACCCGCTGCCCCTCGCCGGTGCGCTCCCGGTGCCGCAGCGCGGCGAGGATGCCGATGGTCGCGTGCAGGCCGGTGATGATGTCGACGAGCGCGACCCCGGACTTGAGCGGGCCGGACTCCGGCGAGCCGGTGACCGACATGAGCCCGCCGACGGCCTGCGCGACGAGGTCGTAGCCGGGCAGGTCGGCGCCGGCCCCCGAGCCGAACCCCGTGATCGAGCAGTAGACGAGCCCCGGGTCCCTCGCGGACAGCTCCTCCCAGCCGAGACCGAGACGCTCCATGGTCCCGGCGCGGAAGTTCTCGACGACGACGTCGCACCCGGCGACGAGGTCGAGCGCCTCCGCCCGGTCGACCTCGGAGCGCAGGTCGAGCACCCGCGACTCCTTGTTGCGGTTGACCGAGAGGAAGTACGTCGACTCCCCGTCGTCGGACCAGGGCGGACCCCAGGCGCGCGTCTCGTCACCCCCGTCGGGGCGCTCGACCTTGATCACCTCCGCGCCGAGGTCGGCCATGAGCATGGTCGCGTACGGAGCGGCGAGGACGCGGCTGAAGTCCGCGACCCGCACGCCCGCGAGGGCACCGGGGGCGATCACCGGAAGGCGGCCTCTCCGGTGAGCGCCCGCCCGATGACGAGCTGGTGCACCTCGCTGGTGCCCTCGTAGGTGAGGACCGACTCGAGGTTGTTGGCGTGCCGCATGATCGGGTACTCGAGCGTAATGCCCGCGGCCCCGAGGATCGTGCGGCACTCGCGCGCGATGGCGATCGCCTCTCGCACGTTGTTGAGCTTGCCGAGCGAGACCTGCTCGGGCACCAGGCTCCCTTCGTCCTTGAGCCGGGAGATCTGCAGCGCGAGCAGCATCCCCTTGCCCAGCTCGAGCGACATGTCAGCGAGCTTGGCCTGCGTCAGCTGGTAGCCCGCGAGCGGCTTGTCGAAGATCTCCCGCTCCCGGCTGTACGTGATCGCCGTCTCCAGGCAGTCGCGTGCCGCGCCGAGCGCACCGAAGACGATCCCGAAGCGCGCCTCGTTGAGGCAGGACAGCGGGCCGGAGAGGCCCGCGACCTCGGGCAGCACGGCGTCGGCGGGCAGCCGCACGTCCTCGAGCACGAGCTCGCTCGTCACGGAGGCGCGCAGCGAGACCTTGCGCTTGATGAGCGGCGCGGAGAACCCGGGGGTGTCGGTCGGCACGACGAACCCGCGCACCTTGTCCTCGGTCTGCGCCCACACGACGGCCACGTCGGCGACGGAGCCGTTGGTGATCCACATCTTGTTGCCGGTGAGGACCCAGTCGTCGCCGTCCCGGCGGGCACGCGTGCGCATGCCCGCCGGGTTGGAGCCGAAGTCCGGCTCGGTCAGCCCGAAGCAGCCGATCGCCTCACCGGCGGCCATGCGCGGCAGCCACTGCTGCTTCTGCTCCTCCGACCCGTGCTTCCAGATGGCGAACATCGCAAGCGACCCCTGGACGCTGACGAGGGAGCGCAGGCCGGAGTCACCGGCCTCCAGCTCCATGCACGCCAGGCCGTAGGCCGTCGCCGACGTCCCCGCGCACCCGTAGCCCTCGAGGTGCATCCCGAGGACGCCGAGCGAGCCGAGCTCGCGCGCCAGCTCCCGGGCGGGGACCTGGCCGCTCTCGTACCAATCGGCGACCTGGGGCTTGATCTTGGACTCGACGTACTTGCGGACGGTGTCGCGGATCGCGCGGTCCTCCTCCCCGATCAGGGAGTCGGTCGCGAAGAGCTCGAGCGGCGTCACTTGGTCTCCTCCAGGGCCCGCTCCGAGCCGGGGTGCAGCGGGATGGGGCCGGTCTCCTTCATCGTCTCGGGCTCGATCTCCTTGGCCGCCGGGTGGACCTGCGCGAGCGCGTCCTTCTCGTCGATCATGAGCTTGGTGATCGCGCAGGCGACGTTGTCGGGCATGTCGTTGCGGACGACGATGACATTGGGCACGGCGATGGTCTTGACGTCGGCGTCGAGGTCGTAGGTGGCCTTGGGGATCGTCGACTCCTCGTAGACCTCGTTCAGCTCCTGCATCTTGCCCAGCTGGGGCGTGACGTCGACGAACTCGACGTCGTCACCCATCGAGGTGAAGAGGTCGGTGATCGCCGGGGTCGGCAGGCCGCCGGACCACACGAGCCCGTCGATCGAGCCGTCCTTCATCCCGTCGACGGTCTTGGTGAGGTCGAGGCGCTGGCGCTTGACGTCCTTGAGGTCCAGGCCGCTCGTCTCGATGAGGCGGTTGGCGATGACCTCGGTGCCGGACTTCGGCGAACCGGTCGAGATCGTCTTGCCCTTGAAGTCCTTGACCGAGTTGATCCCGGACTTCTTGCTGACGACGACGTGCGTGTAGTTGGAGTAGATCCGGCCGAGGGTCGAGACGTCGGCCTTCTTGTCCTTGAAGTCGCCCTTGCCGGCCACCGCGTCAGAGGCGGTGTCGGCGAGCGAGAAGCCGGCGTCGTAGTCGCCGCTCACGACCTGCTGGATGTTCTGCACGGACGCGCCGGTCTCGGCGGAGGTGGCCTGCAGGTCGGTCTTGTCGTTGACGAGCTTGGCGAGGCCTCCGCCGACGACGTAGTAGACGCCGGTGGAGTTGCCGGTGGCGATGTTGAGGCGGCCCTGACCGGCGTCACAGCTGCTCTCGTCGGCCCCGCTCTCGCCTCCGCTGCGGTCCTGCTGGCCGCCGCAGGCGGACAGGGCGAGTGCTGCGGCGAGGGAGAGTCCGGTGATGGTTGTGGTGCGGCGCATCGTCGAGCCTTTCGGTTGCGGTGTGGGTGGTGCGGTGCCCGGGCGGGCGAAGGGGGTGGAGCTCGGGTGGGTCAGGTGGTCGCCTCGACCGGGGTCGCGTCGCGGCGAACCCGGCGTCGGACGAGGTGGAGGACCACCGCGACGGCCAGCACGGCGAAGCCGATGGCGATCGAGGTGGGCACCAGGTAGAGGAGCAGGAGCGCGGCCGGGACGCAGAGCGCCCGCTCGAGCAGGGAGGTCGGGCCGAACATCCAGCCGGTGGTGGCGACGGCCAGCGCGCCGACGGCGAAGCCGGCGACGACGAAGGCCCACGCGACGTCGCGGAAGGAGCCCTCCGCGATGAGCAGCGCACCGTTGTCGGTGACGACGAAGGCGAGCGGCGCGAGGAAGGCCGGCAGCGTGTACTTGCAGGCCTGGATCATCGTCGGGATGACCCGGCCGCCGGTGATGGCGGCCGAGGCCACGGCGGCCAGGGCCGTCGGTGGCGAGACCTCCGAGAGCACGGCGTAGTAGAAGATGAACATCGCGACCTGCGGGGCCTCGACGCCGAGCGCGATGAGCGCCGGCCCGATGATCACCCAGCTGAGGATGAAGGACGCGGTGACGGGCACCGCGAGGCCGAGGATGAGGATCGCGATCGCGGAGAAGAGCGCCGACAGCACGATGAGCGAGGCGTCGTTGAAGGCCAGCGCGTCGGCGGCCTGGATGAGCACGTCCGAGAGGATCTGCCCGAGGCCGGTCTTGGCGATAACCGAGGTGATGACGCCGGCCGCGGCGCAGACCGCGATGACCGGCAGCGCCGAGCGGATGCCCGAGCTCAGCGCCGAGTACAGGCGCGTGCCGTAGTCCTTGAGCGAGTCGCCGAGCTCCATGCGCTCGAGGTCGACGTCGTGGTCGTCGAACCCGCTCACGACGCGGCGCCGGGAGAGCACCGCCTCGGCGAGCCCGAAGACCGCGGCGGTGGCCGTGGCGTAGACGACCGCCTTGAAGGGCGGCACGTCGATCGCGAGGAAGAAGACGATGACGCCGAGGCTGATGAAGTGGTAGCCCGAGCGGGCCAGCAGGCGAAGGGGGTTGCCGATGGCCAGCTCGACGCGGCGGGCACCGAAGCGCCGGGCGTCGATCTCGACGGCGAGGAAGATGCCGAGGTAGTACAGCAGCGTCGGGACGATGGCCCAGATGAGCACCTCGATGTAGGAGACGCTCAGGTACTCGGCGATGATGAAGGCCGCGGCACCCATCGTCGGCGGGGAGAGGATCGCGCCGATGCCGGCCGCGGCGAGCATGCCACCGGCGGCCTCCTTGGGGTAGCCGGCCCGCTTGAGGATCGGCCAGGCGAAGGACCCGAGCGTCACCGCGGTCGCGGTGCCCGACCCGGAGACCGTGCCGAGCAGGAAGCCCGAGGTCGCGGCGGTGCGGCCGGGGGCCGAGGCGGACTTGCGGAAGAGCGAGAAGCTGAACTCGACGAAGAAGCGCCCCGCGCCCATCCGGTCGAGGACGGCGCCGTACATCGTGAAGAGCACGATGTACGTCGCGGCGACGTCGAGCGGCACGCCGAAGAACCCGGAGGCCTCGTTGTAGAGCGCGTTGATGATCTGCTCGAGGTTGAGCCCGATGTGGCTGATCGACCAGCCGACGGGGAGGAACCCGCCGTAGTAGGCGTAGGCGAAGAAGATCAGGCAGACGATCGGCAGGACGAGGCCCGTCGTGCGCCGGGTCGCCTCGAGCACGAGCACCATGAGGACCAGGCCGGCGACGACGTCGAGCGTGAGCAGCGAGCCCTGCCGGTCCAGGAAGCCCTCGTAGCCGCCGAAACCGATGTCGCTGAGCGGGACCGGCAGCACCGGGTAGAGGCCGACGAGGAGCGCGACGAGCGCGAGGACCCAGTCGATGATCCCCGGGTTGTCCGATCGCGCGGGACGACCGGCGGTGTCGGTGACGGGGTCGATGTCGGCGGCTGCCTCCCTTCGCCCCCACATGCGGTAGGTGAGGAAGACGAGCGGGAGGGTCGTGGCGAGGAAGAAGACGAGGTAGTACTGGCTACCCAGCTCGAGCGGGTCGAAGACCTGCCGGAGCACGAAGAGGGCGACCAGGAAGCACCAGACCCCGACGAAGAGGTCGAGGCGCGGTGAGAGCTGGCGCGAGGGCCGCTCCTCGTCGTAGTCGGCAACGAGGTTGTCGACGTCGACGGGCTCGGGGGTGAGCTTGTGCTCACGGGCGACGCTGTCCGTTGGCATGCGGGTAACGTAGGTGCGATCCACCTCATATCCGGGCGGATCGCGTCGGACTTTACATACATCTGACGCTCGACCCACACCCAGCTGCCACGAGGGAGACCGTGCGAGTCCTGCTCGTCGAGGACGATGACCGGGTCGTCGCGGCCCTGGAACCCGCGCTGCGCCGGGCCCAGCTGATCGTCACGCGGGCGGCGACCGCGGCCGAGGCGATCGGCCGCTACGAGGACGTCGACCTCGTGCTCCTCGACATGGGTCTGCCCGACCAGGACGGCCTGGCGCTGGCCCGCCAGATCCGCCAGCTCACCGGGGTGCCGATCATCGCCGTGACCGCCCGCCGGGACGAGGCCTCCGTCGTCTCCGCGCTGCGCGCCGGCGTCGACGACTACGTCACCAAGCCCTACCGCCTCGCCGAGCTCATGGCGCGCATCGACGCGGTGATGCGCCGCTCCGGCCATGCCGTCCCGGTGCCCGTCGAGCAGGTCGGCGACGTGCGGCTCGACCACGGCGCACGCCGCGTGTGGGCCGGGGAGGTCGAGGTCTCGTTGACCCGCAAGGAGTTCGACCTGCTGGCGGCCCTCGTGCAGGCCGGCGGTGACGCCATCACCCGCGAGGCCCTCATGGAGTCGATCTGGGACACCTCGTGGATCGGCGCCTCGCGCACCCTCGACGTGCACGTCTCCGCCCTACGCACCAAGCTCGGCCGGCCGGGCCTCATCGAGACCGTGCGCGGCATCGGCTACCGGATCCGGGACGGGGGCTGATCCGTGCGCCGTCGCATGCTCGCCATCGCCCTGCCCCTCCTGGCGATGCTCCTCATGGCGCTCATGGTCCCGCTCCTCGCCGCCTACGCCGCGGACCGCACGCAGGACCAGTTCGTCGGTCGGCTCGGTGACGTCGCCCGCTTCGCCGTGCTCGCGGAGGACGCCATCGAGGACGACGACGTCGTCGGCCTCGAGAGCGAGCTGCGGCGCTACACCGAGGTGTACGGCGGCTCGGTCGTCGTCACCGACGCCAACCGTGAGGTCGTGACGAGTGCCGGGACCGACCCCGCCGGCCCGCGCACCGAGGCGGCGATCACCCGGGCCCTGACCGGCGCCACCACGCACCCGCCGGAGACCGCCTGGCCCTGGCACGAGGAGCAGATGCTCATCGGCTCGCCGGTCGGCCGCGACGCCCAGGTGCTCGGAGCGGTCGTCGTCGTGGCCCCGACCGACGAGGTGCGCTCCGACGTCCTCGTGCGGCTGGTCGTGCTCGGTGGGCTCGGCGCCGCGACCGTGCTGCTCGCCGCCTACGGCGTCGTCGTGCCCGCCGTCGGCTGGGTCCTGCGGCCGGTCCACGCCCTCGACGTCACCGCCAGGCGGCTGAGCTCCGGGGACATGGACGCCCGCGCCAACGAGACCGGCCCGGCCGAGCTGCGCGAGCTGGCGCACTCCTTCAACGGGATGGCCGACAGCGTGCAGGCCTCCCAGGCCCAGCAGCGCGAGCTCGTCGCCGACGCGGCCCACCAGCTCGGCAACCCACTCACCGCGCTGCGCCTACGGGTGGAGAACCTCGCCTCCGAGGGCGTCGACCGGGACGACGTCGAGCCGGTCCTCGAGGAGACCGACCGGCTCAGCGCGACCGTCGAGTCGCTGCTCCACCTCTCCCAGGTCGGTGCCGCGACCGTCACCCGGACCCGCGTCGACGTCGCCGTGGTCGTGCGCCATCGCTGCGAGATGTGGGCACCGGCCTTCGACCGGCTCACGGTCCACGCCCCGCCCGAGGCGCCCGCCCTCGCGACCGTCGAGGTCCTCGACACCGCCCTCGACGCGCTGCTCGACAATGCCGCGAAGTTCGCGCCCGGCTCGCCGGTCGAGGTGACGGTGACGCAGTCGGGGGGATCCCCCTTCGCCGGACCGGTGCGGGTGCGGGTCGTCGACCACGGGCCGGGGCTCCACCCCGACGACCTGGCCAGGGTGGGGGCGCGGTTCTTCCGCGGACGGGCCCACCAGAACGTGCAGGGCACCGGCCTCGGGCTGGCCATCGTGCGCGCTCGGCTCACCGAGTGCGGCGGTGACGTCGAGGTCTCGCAGACCCCGGGGGGCGGGCTCACCGTGGACCTCACCCTGCCCGGCGCCGACTAGCGCTGCTCGCGGTAGTACCGCAGCGCGCCGGGGTGCAGCGGCAGCGGGCTGGTGTAGATCGCCGTGCCGACGTTGGGCTGGCGCAGGCCGGGCGCGAGCTCCTCGATCGCCGGCTGCTCCTCGAACATCACCCGGGTGAGCGCGTAGACGAGGTCGTCGTCGAGGTCCGGCCGCACGAGCACGTGGTTCTGCACGCTCACCGTGTCGACGGCGCGCTCGAGCCCGTAGGTCGACGCGGGGATGGAGGACCGGGAGAACTCGGCGCCGTGGTCGCGGGCCAAGCGCGGGGCCATCGTGCCGAGCGGGACGAGGCGGATCGGTACCTGCTCGGACAGCCGCAGGACCGCGGTGTTCGGCAGCCCGCTCACGAAGAAGAAGGCGTCGAGGGTGTCCTGGGCGATGGCGTCCGCGGACTCCTGCAGGGTCTCGGCGATCTGCTCGATGTCCTCGTCGGCGAGACCCGCCGCGCGCACGACCCGCCAGGCGATGCCGCGCGTGCCGGAGCCGGTCGCGCCGAGGCTCACGCGGCGGCCGCGCAGGTCCTCGAGCGAGCGGATGCCGGAGTCGGCGCGCACGACGAGGTGGACGAAGCTGTCGTACGCGCGGGCCATCGCGACGATGTCGACCGGCTCACGGAACTCACCGCGCCCGCGGCGGGCGTCGGCCGCGACGTCGGCGAGGGTGAAGCCGATGTCGCTCACCCGCTGCGACACCTCGCGGACGTTGTCGATGCTCGCGTTGGTCCCTCGGGTGCGGACGCCGAGGCCCAGCCTCTCGGCGAAGACCTCCGCGAGCGCCTCGCCGTAGCGGTGGAAGACCCCGCCGGGGTTGCCGGTCGCGATCGTCAGCCGGGCGTCGGGCAGGTCGTCCCAGGAGCGTCCTCCGCACGCCGTGAGCGCGGGCGTGCCGAGCAGCGGGGCGGCGAGGCCCGCGCCGAGCACGGCGCGACGGGCGGGAGGCATGCGCGCCAGCATCCCACGCGCCCGGGGTGGGTATCCCCACGGCAGGATGAGCCCATGCGCCCGATGCTCGCCACCGCGACCGAGTCCGTCCCCGCGGGTCCCGGCTGGGCGCACGAGGTCAAGTGGGACGGGATGCGGGTCATCGCCGAGGCGAAGGGCGGCGGCCTCACGCTGACGAGCCGCACCGGCCGGGACGTCACGGTCTCCTTCCCCGAGCTCGTCCCCCTCGCCGACCTCTACGACGACATGGTCCTCGACGGCGAGGTCGTCGCGCTCGAGGACGGGCGGCCCTCCTTCGGCGCGCTCGCCGAGCGCATGCACGTGACCGACGCGCGCCGGGCCGCGCGGGCGGCGGTCGCCCGGCCGGTGACGTACATGGTCTTCGACGTCCTGCGCCTGCTCGGCCAGGACCTCACGGGGCAGCCGTGGACCGCGCGGCGGGCGCTCCTGGAGCAGCTCGAGCTCGAGGGCACGCGCTGGCAGACGCCGCCGGTCCACGACGACGGGGCCGGCCTGCTCGCCGCCACCGCCGAGCAGGGCCTCGAGGGCATCGTCTCCAAGCGCCGCACCTCGCTCTACCACCCTGGCCGCCGCTCCACGGACTGGCTCAAGCTGCCCCACCGCGCCAGCGAGTCCGTCGTCGTCTGCGGCTGGCGCCCCGAGACCGGCGGCGTCGCCCTGGGGTCCGTGCTCGTCGGCGAGCCCGGCGGCTCCGGGTGGGAGTTCGCCGGCCGGGTCGGCTCCGGGCTCGCTGGACGTGCGGGGGCGAGTCTCCTCACGCGGCTGCGTCCGCTGGAGCGAGCGGGGTCCCCCTTCGTCACCGAGGTGCCGCGCGAGGACGCGCGCGGGACCACGTGGGTGGAGCCGGAGGTCGTCATCGACGTGGCGAGCCTGGGCCGCAGCAGCGGTGGCCGGCTGCGCCAGCCGTCCTACCTGCGCGTGCGGTCGGACCTGACCGCCGCGGACCTGAGGGAGACGAGCGGTGCCTGAGACCTCGGCGACGCGGGTCCAGGTCGCGGGGCGCACCCTGCGCCTGACCTCGCTGGACAAGATCATGTACCCCGCGACCGAGACGACGAAGGGGGAGATCCTCGACTACTACGCCCGCGCCGGAGAGACCCTCCTCGCGCACCTCGCCGAGCGGCCGGTGACGCGGGTGCGGTGGCCGCACGGTGTGGGCGGGGAGAGCTTCTTCGAGAAGAACCTGCCCTCGGGCGCGCCCTCGTGGCTGCCGAGGGTGACGATCGACGACGTGACGTACCCGCTCGTGGAGGATCTCGCGCAGCTGACCTACCTCGTCAACCTCAACAGCATCGAGCTGCACGTACCGCAGTGGCGCGTGGACGCCGACGGGCAGCGGGTCAACCCCGACCGCCTCGTCATCGACCTCGACCCCGGCAAGCCGGCCGGCCTGCACGAGTGCGCCCGCGTGGCGCTGCTGCTGCGCGAGCGGCTCGGCTCCCTCGGGCTCGACCTCCACCCCGTCACCTCGGGCAGCAAGGGGATGCAGCTCTACGCGGCGCTCGGTGGCGACCTCACGAGCGACCAGGTCCGCGACCTCGCGCAGCAGCTCGCCCAGGAGATGACCAAGAAGCACCCCGACCTCGTGCTGTGGAAGATGACCAAGACCCTGCGCCCGGGCAAGGTCTTCCTCGACTGGAGCCAGAACGTCGCCGCCAAGACGACGATCTGCCCCTACTCGATGCGCGGACGTGACGACCCCTGGGTCGCGGCGCCCCGCACGTGGGACGAGGTCGAGGCCGGCGCCGAGGACCCGGACGCACTCGTCCAGCTCGACGGCGAGCAGGTCCTCGACCGGCTCGCCGAGCACGGCGACCTCCTCGCTCCCCTCCTCCCCTGACGCCCCGTCCCCCGAACCTGCATTCCCCTAGGGCAATGCAGTCTCAAGGGGCCGCGAAGCGGCGCTCGACGAAGGACCGGTGGGCCATGCCGATGTGCGCGGCCATGAGGTCGCCGGCCAGCTCGGCCTGCCCGTCGGCGACGGCGCGGGAGATCATCCGGTGGAACTGCACGCTGCGGTCGATGTCCTCGTCTTCGTAGTCGAAGAAGCTGCCCGGGGTGAGCGAGGTGCGCGCGAGGGCCGTCGTGATCCTGAACTGGCGCGGCGACTCGGCGGCCGCGAGGACGAGCTCGTGGAAGTCCCGGTTGTTGTGGTGCAGGTCGTCGCGCCGACTCGGGCCATGCTGTGCCGCAAGGGCGCTCATCTCCTCGACGAGCTCGGACAGCCGCGCGACGTGGTCGGCGCTGCGGTGCACCGCCGCCCGGGCGGCCGCGCGGCGCTCGAGCAGCCCCCGCAGCTCGAAGACCTCGTCGACGTCCGCCCGGGTGAACTCCGCGACGAAGGCGCCCCGTCGTGGCTCGAGGGTCACCAGCCCCTCGTCGGCGAGGCGGTGCAGTGCCGAGCGCACGGGGGTGCGGCTCACCCCGAGCGCCTCGCTCAGGGCCTCCTCGGGCAGGCGGCTGCCCGGCGCGTGCTCGCCGGAGAGGATCCGGCTGCGCAGGCTCTCGTAGACGCCGTCGGCGCGGGCCACCGGCTCAGAAGGCCGCGCGCGCGTCGTGCCGCGCGAGCCGCCGCAGCAGGTGGTCGACCTCGGCGCGGGCGGTCGGCGTCAGGCCGCGCGAGGGCGAGCGCTGCGCGTCGGAGGCGAGGACCCCGCGGCGCTGCAGGACGTACTTGCGCACCGCGAGACCGACGCCCGGCTGCTGCTCGTAGCGCATCAGCGGCAGGTGCGCGTCGAAGAGGTCGTGCGCCGCCTCCCGCTCCCCCGCCCGCGACATCCGCACGACGTCGACGAGCAGGTCGGGGAAGCAGTAGCCGGTCATCGCGCCGTCCGCGCCGCGCTCCATCTCGTAGTCGAGGAAGAGCCCGCCGTTGCCCGTCAGGACGGACAGGCGCGGCATCTCCCCCTTCGCCTCGAGGTCACGCAGGGCGGTGATCTTCTCCAGCCCCGGCCAGTCCTCGTGCTTGAGCATCACGGCACCCGGGTTGTCGCGGGCGATGCGCGCGATGGTGCCCGGCGACATCTGCACGCTGAAGGTGAGCGGGTAGTCCTGGATGACGAAGGGGGTCCCCTCCCCGATCGCGTCCGCCGCGCCGGCGTAGTACCCGACGACCTGGTCGTCGGTCCGCAGGGTGTTGGGCGGGGCGATCATCACGCCGGCGGCACCGGCGTCCATGACCGCGGCGGTGAGCGAGCGCATCGCGGCGAAGCCGGGTGCGGAGACCCCGACGACGACCGGCACGTCGGCCCGCTCGATGACCCGGCGCGCGATCTCGACGGCCTCGTCCTGGTCGAGCTTGGGCGCCTCGCCGAGCTGGCCGAGGACGGTGAGCCCGTCGACGCCGACCTCGCCGTAGAAGTCGACGAGCCGGTCGAGGGAGGCGTGGTCGACGCTGCCGTCGGGGGCGAAGGGGGTCGGCGCGATCGCGTAGACGCCGGCCGTGGTGCGGGAGAGGGTCATCGTGGCTCCTGGTGTGGTGGGTGGTTCAGATCGCCGGGACGTAGCCGCCGTCGACGCGCACGACCGACCCGGTGATGTAGCCGGCGGGCACGCCGGCGAGGAAGGCGACGGTCTGGGCGTACTCGCGGGGATCGCCGTAGCGGCCGGCGGGGATCGTCGCGAGGCTCGCGGCCGTGACCTCCTCGGCAGTGCGGCCCTCGCGCTCGGCCTTGGCCGCGTCGAGGAAGGCCACGCGGTCGGTCGCGATCCGACCCGGCACGACGACATTGGCCGTGATGCCGTCGGCGGCGACCTCGCCGGCGAGGGTCTTGGACCAGCCGAGCAGCGTGCTGCGCAGGGCGTTGGACAGCCCGAGCCCGGGGATGGGCGCGACGACACCCGAGCTCGTCGAGGTGATGACCCGCCCCCAGCCGCGCTCGCGCATGCCGGGCAGCACGCGGTTGGTGATGGTGATGACGGAGAGGACCATCGAGCGGAACTGGGTCTCCCACACCGACGCGTCGGCGGCGGTGACGGCCCCCGGCGGCGGCCCGCCGGTGTTGCCCACGAGGATGTCGACACCGCCGACGGTCTCCTCGATCCAGCCGATGCGGGCGTCGACGACGTCGAGCTCGCCGAGGTCCCAGACGAGCGCATGAGCCCGGCCGCCGGCGGCGGTGATGTCGGCGACGGTCGCGTCGAGGCGCTCGCGGCTGCGGCCCGCGACGACGACGGTCGCGCCCTCCGCGGCGAGCTCGCGGGCGATGGCCCCGCCGAGCCCACCACCTCCGCCGAGGACGAGTGCGGTCCTGCCGGTGATCCCGAGATCCATGTCAGCTCCTGTCGGTCGTGCGGGTGGTCGTCGCGAGCCAGGCGAGTGCGTCGTCGAGGCTCGTGGTCGTGGGTGGGTCGCCGGCGGCGGCCTCCGCCGTGCCGGCGAAGCGCGCCTCCACCTCCCGGAGCAGCGGTGACGGACGACCGCTGTCGGCGAGCTGGTGGGCCGCGCGGGCGACCTCGTGGCGACGTCGTGCGGCGTGCTGCGGGTGGGAGCGCACGACCGCCTCGACGAAGGGGGTCAGACCACCCTCGTCGATGTCGGCCAAGACGGAGGCGAGCTCGTGGCGGACCCCGAGCTCCTCGGCCGCGAGGAGGCACTCGACACCGAGGGCCTCGAGCCCCTTGGTGAGGACGCTGCGCAGCAGCTTGAGCGCCGCCGCGTCCCCAGGCCCCGCGGCGGGGAGGTGCCGCACGGGCGCGCCGAGGTCCTCGAGCCCCTCGAGGCCGGCGGGTGGGCCGGCGACGAGGAGCGGGGTCGCGGCGCCGGTCAGGCCGACGGCTCCCATGATGACGGCATCGACGTAGCCGGTCCGGCCCGCCGCCGCGTCGGCGGAGCGGCGCTTGTCGGCCGGGGAGGCGGTCGTGAGGTCGACGACGACGGCCCCGACGGGCAGGTGGTCGACGAGTCCGCGGACGACGTCGTGGGCGAGCTCGCCGGCGACGCAGACCCAGGCGCGCTGGACCTGCGCGAGCCACGGCCCGAGGGACTCGTGGAGCGGGACGTCGTGCTCGCGGGCCCACTTCGCGAGGGCCGCTCCCGGCGCCGGGTCGCACAGCACGAGCTCGTGGGCGCCCCCGTCGACCAGAGCGCGGGCATAGGTCGTCCCGACGTCTCCGCACCCGACGACGGCGATGCGCACGGCTCCTCCTCGATACAAGATCAAGACAATCGGAGCGAGATCATCGCTGATCGTGCCCGCTGACCAACGAACCGTATCCCATGCGGTCTCCCCTCCCCCTTCCCGCCCGTCGGCCACTCGTCTGCATTGCCCTAGGGCAATGCAGACGAACGGTCGGAAGAGGTCGCATTGCCCTAGGGCAATGCGGGGGGGGCAGCGGGTCAGGCCCCGGCGGTCCGCGGGCAGCCGGCGCACGGCAGGCAGCCCGGGAGGGCGTACATCAGGCAGCACGAGAGCCGGCGCGGTGGGGTGCGGCCGATGGTGCGGGCGAGCGCCTGCTCCCACATGTCCTCGACCATGCCGAGGCGCTGGCGGCTGCTCATCTTCGTCGGGGTCGGCAGGCCGGTCGCGAGCCCGGTCGCGGCGGCGCGGTAGGACTGCCACGCGGCCTCGTGGCGCTCCAGGTCGTCGGCGATGCGCCGGTGACCGCCGGCACGCACCTGCACCGCCACCGGGTAGGCGTACACCGGGTCCAGGTCGAGGGACCACAGCCGGGTCTCCGCCGACAGCGCGAAGGGGGTGCGCATCGCCGCCGTCGCGACGACCGTCGCGAGCGGGTCGAGCAGGTACTGCAGGACGAAGGCTGCCGGCATGCCGGGCGGCGCGACCCCGGACTGCGCGATCGTCAGCCGCTCGTAGCGCTCGATCCACGCCGGGGCGATCTGGAGCGCCTCGGCGAGGGGGACGCCGAGGTCCGGGTCACCGACGTCGGCGACCCGGACCGTGAGGAAGGCGAGGTGTCGGTCGAGCTGCGCGAGGCCCTCGCGCAGCTCGACGACCGTGGGTGACCCGCTCAGCCGTTGGCCTTGGCGTAGGCGTCGCGGACCTTCTGGCTGATCCGGCCGCGGTCGGACACGTCGTGGCCGTTGGCGCGGGCCCACTCGCGGATCTTGGTGAGCTCGCCGCTGTTGCTGCGCGAGCCGGAGGGGGCGCCGCTGCTGCGGCGACCCGAGACGCGACGGCCGGCGCCGATGTAGCCCGCGAGGGCGTCACGCAACGTGGCGGCATTCTTGTCGCTGAGGTCGATCTCGTAGGTCACGCCGTCGAGGGCGAAGGTGACCGTCTCGGTGGCCTCGCCACCGTCGAGATCGTCCTCCAGCAGGATCTGGACACGCTGAGCCATGGAAGTCTCCGTAAAGGTGGTGAATGAATGTCTGTCATTCACCACCTTAGGCTATTCGCCGCCCTGCGGAGAATCCCCGGAAATGTCCTTCTTCTCGTGCGCATCCTTGCGCTGCTCCGCATTCCACTTCGCCAAGGCCTTGCGCTCGCTGCGATCGGCCTCGAGCATGTATCGGATGATCCAGTAAAAGAGGAATGCGACCCCGACGGTCGGCAGCAGGGCCGCGGCATAGGGCCAGTACTCGTTGATGAATTCCATGATCAGGCCTCGGGCTTGGTGTGCGGGAAGAGAATGGTCTCCCGGATCCCGGCACCCGTGAAGAGCATGATGAGCCGGTCGATCCCCAGACCAAGACCGCCCATCGGCGGGGCGCCGAACTCCAGGGCGCGCAGGAAGTCCTCGTCGAGCTGCATGGCCTCCTCGTCGCCGGCCGCGGCCCGCCGCGACTGGTCCTCGAGGACGCGGCGCTGGATCACCGGGTCGATGAGCTCGGAGAAGGCCGTACCCCGCTCGACGCCGCCGATGAAGAGGTCCCAGGCCTCGATGAGACCGGGCTCGTCGCGGTGCGGGCGCGCCAGAGGCTGGGCGATCGCGGGGTAGTCGCAGATGAAGGTCGGCTGCACGCACGTCGGCTCGACGAGCTCGGCGACCAGCTCCATGGCGATCTTGCCGGCGTCCTCCCACGACGGGTCGAGGTCGACCCCCTTCGCCGCCGCGATCTCGCGCAGCCGCTCCGCGGGAGTCCTGACGTCGATGCTCTCGCCCACGGCCTCGCTCAGGGCCTCGTAGAAGGGCAGCCAGCGCCACTCGCCGTCGAGGTCGACCTCTCCACGAGGCGTCTGCACCACGCGCGTCCCGGCCACATCGGCGGCGGCCAAATGCAGGTCCTTGATCAGCTCGGCCATCGTGAACTGGTCCCCCCAGGCCTCATAGGCCTCGAGCGAGGTGAATTCCGGAGAATGCGTCGAGTCGACGCCTTCGTTGCGGAAGAGGCGACCCATTTCGTACACGCGGTCGATGCCACCGACGACCGCCTTCTTGAGCGGCAGCTCGAGCGCGATCCGCAAGGACATGTCCTGACCGAAGGCATTCATGTGCGTGTTGAAAGGACGGGCCGCGGCGCCGCCGTGCACGGTCTGCAGCACCGGCGTCTCGATCTCGATGAACGAGCGCGCGTGCAGGGTCTCGCGGATGGCGCGCACGATGCCCGCGCGCAGCCGCACCATGTCACGGGCCTCCTGGCGCACGACGAGGTCGGCGTAGCGCTGACGCACCCGCGACTCCTCGGACAGCTCCTTGTGCAGGACCGGCAGCGGCCGCAGTGCCTTGGAGGCCATGACCCATGACGTCGCCATGACCGACAGCTCGCCGCGACGGGAGCGGATGACCCGGCCGGTGACGGCGACGTGGTCGCCGAGGTCGACGTCGGCCTTCCACGCCGAGAGCGCGTCCTCGCCGACCTCGGCCAGGGAGAGCATGACCTGCAGACGCGTGCCGACGCCCTCCTGGAGCGCGGCGAAGGCGAGCTTGCCGGTGTTGCGCACGAACATCACCCGGCCGGCGACGGTCACGACGTCCTGGGTCTCCTCGCCGGTCTCAAGGTACGCCCAGCCCTCGGTGACCTCGGCGAGGGAGTGGGTCCGGCCGATGCCCACCGGGTACGCCTGCCGGCCGTCGGCGAGGAGCCGGTCGCGCTTGTCGCGCCGGATGCGCATCTGCTCCGGCAGCTCGTCGTCGGCAGGGGTCTCGATGGGGGCGTCACTCACGGGAGACCACGATATCCGCGCCCCCTGCCCCGCCCCGAATCCACGTCAGTCGCGAGGGCGCAGCACCTGCCACGCGAGGAGTGCCGCGCAGACCGCGAGCGTGATCGGGCCGGCGTCGGTCGCGTCGCCGATGAGCACGAGCGCGGTCCCCGCGAGCGCCAGGTCGGTCCCGAGGACGAGCCGCTGGACGAGCCCGACGTGCAGCGCCCCGCCGGGGGTGGACAGGGCGACCCCGAGCCCGGGCGGCGGGTCGCACGCCCGCATCGCCCCGGCGAGCGCCGCGAGCGCGATCGCGGGCGGGGCCCACCACGGCAGGCCGAGCGCGCCCACGGCGACGAGGGACCCCACGAGCGCCGCGACGAAGGGGGGTCCCGCCAGGACCGCGGTCACCGCGGCAGGGTGCGCGGGCAGGGCGCGACGCAACCCGGGCGTGGTGAGCCACGTCGAGAGCCCACCGGCCGCCGTGCGCGCGACGGCGAAGACTGCCAGCGCGGCGAGGACGGCACCGGCGAGCCGACCGAGGAGGAGGCCGGCGACCAGGGCCCCCACGCAGCCGAGCAGTGCGGTGACCAGCTGGCGCGAGCGGCGGGAGAGCGCGTGCAGCTCGTGGACGAGGACGCCGGACAGCGCCCCGCCGGCCCCGGGGCGGCTCGGACGGGTGCCCCGCCGGGCGAGCCGACGACGGGCCGCCAGGACCTCGAGGGCGACGCCGTCGAGCATCAGCGTCGCCGCGGTGACCGCCTGCACGACCTGCCCGGCCCTCGCGAGCTCGACGTCGGGGACGGACCGCGAGGCCGGGCCGGGCCGCCAGGACCCGCCCTGGCGGCGCAGGGCGAGCGGCCCGAGCACCAGGCACACGAGCAGCCCGACGGCGGCGCACCCGAGGACCGGGACGACCGGCGGCGCAGCCGACCCGGACCCGCCCGCGAGCGCGAACCCGACGAGCACGCCCCACGAGGCCCCCGCCACCGCCGCGACGAGGAGCACCCGCAGCACGGTGCCGCGCAGCAGCAGCCCCCGGTCCGCGGGTGTCGACAGCAGCCACGTCGCCTGCCCGGGGTCGGCGGAGACCGGTCCGACCGCGCGCAGCCCTGCCCAGGCGGCGAGCACTGCCAGCGCGGCGGCCCCGACGGCCACGAGGTCGTGGCCACCCGGGCCGAGGCACACGGCGGTGTCGCAGTCGGGGCGCAGGATGGCCGGCCCGGTCGCCGCGAAGAGCATCGTCAGCAGCGTCGCGGCGATGAAGAGCCCGACGTACCAGTCCTGGACGACCTGCAGCGGGCTCGGTGCGCGGGAGGCGCGGCGACGCGTGCGCAGCACCTCCCGGGCGAGCACCCGGTCACCCGCACGGTCGCCGGCGCCGCCGCTCACCTCAGACATCGCCCTCGAGGGCCACGACGCGGGCACCGCTGCGCCGCACCACCTCCGGGTCGTGGCAGGCCACGAGCACCGCACGCCCTGCGGCGGCATGGCCGGCGAGCCAGTCACCGAGCCAGGCCCGTCCTGCGTCGTCGAGCCGCTGCTCCGGCTCGTCGGCGAGCAGCAGCGCCCAGGGCCGCACCATCGCCGTCGCGAGCGCGAAGCGCTGCGCCTGGCCCGACGACAGGGTCCCCGGCAGCTGGTCGGCGACGTGCTCGATGCGCGCCTCGTCGAGCGCGCCGGCGACCACGGCCTCGGGGACGTCCACGCCGTGCCCTCGTGCCAGCAGGTCCAGGTGCTCGGCGACCGTGAGGTCCGGCAGGACGCCGAGGTCCCCGAGCACCGCGCACAGCGCGCGCCGGGTCTGCGGCTGGCGGGTGTCGAGACGGTGCTCGCCGAGGAGGACCTCCCCCTCGTCCGGTGTCTCCGCGCCCACCACGCACCGCAGGGCGGTGGACTTGCCGACGCCGTTGGGCCCGACGAGGGCGACGACCTCGCCGGCGGCGACCTCGAGCTCGAGCGTGTCGAGGACGATCCGCTCGCCGTAGGCCTTGCCCAGGCCGCGCACCGTGAGCATCAGAGCAGGTCGAGCGCGAGGTCGACGATCGGCGATGAGTGGGTGAGGGCACCCACGCTCATCCAGTCGATTCCGGTGGCCCCGTACGCGGCCGCGACCTCGAGCGTCAGACCTCCGGTCGCCTCGATCTCGACGCGCTCGCCACGCTCGTCGGCCCACGCGCGGGCGGCGTCGACGGTCGCCCGGAGCAGGTCGACGGGCATGTTGTCGCACATGAGGAACCGAGACCCTGCCTCGAGCGCCTCGAGCGCCTGCTCGGTGCTCTCGACCTCGACCTCGATCGTCACCTCGGGGTAGCGCGCGCGGATCGCGGCGTAGGCGGCGGCCACTCCCCCGGCGGCGTGCACGTGGTTGTCCTTGACCATCGCGACGTCGTAGAGGCCCATGCGCTTGTTGGTGCCGCCGCCGCATCGGACCGCGTACTTCTCCAGCGCGCGCAGGCCCGGCGTCGTCTTGCGGGTGTCGAGGACCGTGCACCCGGTGCCCTCGAGCGCGTCGGTCCAGCGCCGCGTGTGGGTCGCCACCCCGGTGAGCCGCGACATGATGTTGAGCAGCGTCCGCTCGGCCATGAGGACCTGGCGCAACGAGCCGCGCAGCTCCGCGACGACGTCCCCGCGGGCCAGGGCGCTGCCGTCGGCGATCCGCACGTCGAGCGAAGGGGAGGTCCCCCCCGTCCTCGTGGCGACCTCGTCGAGGACGAGGGCGATGACCGGGCCCCCGGCGAGCACACCCGCCTCGCGGGCGACCACCTGACCCGCACCCACCTGGTCGGCGGGGATCGTCGCGGTGCTCGTCACGTCGAGCGCCTGCGGCCCGAGGTCCTCGTCCAGGGCCGTGGCGACGAGGCGGCGGGCGGCCTCGTCGGGGAAGACGAGCTCTCGGTCGGGCTGCTGGTCGGCGGTCACGGAGCGAGGCTAACGTGAGCGCCCGCGCGGGGAGGGGGGGACAATGGGACCACCACGAGGAGGTGGGCGCAGTGACCGGACCCCAGCCCGACCCGGCGGAGCACGTCGAGCGCGAGGTGAAGCTCGAGGCGGAGCTCGACGCGGTGCTGCCCGATCTCGCCGGTGTGGCGACGACCGGCGAGCGACGGGTCCACGACCTGGCCGCGACCTACCTCGACACCCCCGGGCTGGCCCTGCAGCGGGCGCGGACCACCCTGCGCCGACGCACCGGCGGCGACGACGCCGGCTGGCACCTCAAGCTGCCCCGCGAGGACGGCGCACGCACCGAGCGGCATGCGCCCCTCGGCCGCACCGCCGCCCGGGTGCCGCCCGAGCTGCGCGAGCTCGTCACCGAGGTCGTCGGGGCCGCACCGCTGCTCCCGGTCGCGACCCTGCTCACCCGCCGCGCCGAGACCGACCTGCTCGACGACTCCGGTCGGGTCGTCGCCGTGCTCTGCGACGACGTCGTGCTCACCGCACCGGCGGGCGAGGGCTGGCGAGAGCTGGAGGTCGAGCTGGCCCCCGGCGCCGACGCGGCAGTGCTCGAGCGCGCGGTCGCCGCGCTCGTCGGCGACGCCCGCACCGGCATCAGCCGTTCGACCCGGGCCTCCAAGGTCGCCCGGGCCCTCGGCCCGCTGCCCGACCCGCCACCGCCCCGCTCCCCCGCCTCCTCCGCCGCCGAGGTCCTGCTCGACTACCTGCGCGTGCAGGTCGGCGTCGTCCAGGCGCGGGAGGGCGGGGTGCGCACCCACGACCCCGACGCCGTGCACAAGACCCGCGTCGCGCTCCGACGCCTCCGCAGCACCCTGCGGGTCTACCGACGGCTGCTCGACCGGGAGGTCACCGACCCCCTGCGCGAGGAGATGCGCTGGTACGCCGGCGTGCTCGGCGAGGTCCGCGACATCGACGTGGTGCGCCAGCACCTTCGCGCCATGACCACGGCCCTGCCCGGACCACGACCGGAGGCGGTCCGGGCCCGCATCGAGAGCACCCTGGACGAGGCCCACGAGAGTGCGACCGAGCAGCTCGACGAGGCCCTCGGCTCCGAGCGCCTCGACCGGCTGGCCGAGCAGCTCGCCGACCTCGCCGTCACTCCGCCCTGGCGTGGCCGTGCCCGGCGCCGTGCCCGCGCGGTCCTCCCCCGCCTGGCGGGGCAGGCGGTGCGACGGGCCGAGCAGACGGCTGCCGAGGCCGCGGCGGCCACCGACGCGGACGACCAGCAGCGGCTCGTCCACGAAACCCGCAAGCGCGCCAAGGCCGCCCGCTACGCCCACGAGGCCCTCGTCCCCGCGTGGGGCGGACCCGCCGACGCGGCGGCCGCGGGCTGGGAGCGGGTGACCGAGCTCCTCGGCTCCACCCAGGACGGCGTCACCGCCGCCTCGTGGTTGGCGCGCACCCGCTCGGCCGCCGCGGCGGACGGGGAGGAGGTCGCCCCCTTCGACGTCCTCGCGGAGCGGGTCGCCCGGGAGGCGGCCGCCGCGCAGGACGCGGGCGGTGACGCGCTCGACGGGGCGCGCTCCGTGCCCCGCCTGCGCTGACGCCTACTGCTCGCCCTCGTCCGACCCGTCGTCGACGAGGTCGTCCTCGTCCTGCGGCCACGCCAGCGCGACGTCGAGCTTGATCGTCGTGAGCTCGCGGTCGGGGTCTCCGGGGTCGACGACGTGCACGAGGTGGGCCGCCCACTGCGCGTCGTCGTGGTGCGGGTGGTCGCGCCGCACGTGCCCGCCGCGGGTCTCCTCCCGCAGGTGGGCCGCGGTCGCGAGCGCCTGCCCGAGATGGAGCAGGTTGGTCGTCTCCCACGAGCGCGGGCCGGGCTCGGCCTCCTCGCTCGGGCGACCGGCGAGCTCGGCCAGCTCGGCCAGCGCCGCCCGGGTCGAGTCCTCGGAGCGCAGCGGCCCGACTCCCCTCGTCATCACCTGCTGCAGCTCGCGGCGGTGGCGGCTGTCGAGGATCCCGGTGCTGCCCGCACCCGTCGTCGTGACGAGCGGGAGCTCGCCGGCGCCGAGGCGCGCGGTGAGGTCCTCGGCGATGCGGTGGGCGAAGACGAGGCCCTCGAGCAGCGAGTTGCTCGCCAGCCGGTTGGCTCCGTGCACCCCGGTGCACGAGGCCTCGCCGCACGCGTAGAGGCCCGGCAGGTTGGTCCGGCCGCGCAGGTCCGTGCGGATGCCGCCGGAGGCGTAGTGCTGCGCCGGCGCGACGGGGATCGGCTGGGTAGCGGGGTCGATGCCGAGCTCTCGGCAGCGGGCGACGATCGTCGGGAAGCGCTGCTCGAGGAACCCGGCGCCGAGGTGCCGCGCGTCGAGGTACACGTGGTCGGTGCCCGTGGCCTCCATGCGCTCGAGGATCGCCCGGGCCACCACGTCGCGCGGCGCGAGGTCGGCCATCGGGTGCAGCCCGGTCATGAAGGCCTTGCCCTGCTCGTCGACGAGCACGGCGCCCTCGCCGCGCACCGCCTCGGAGACCAGCGGCTGCTGCCCGGTCGCCCCCTCGCCCAGGTGCATGACGGTCGGGTGGAACTGCACGAACTCGAGGTCCGCGAGCGCGGCACCGGCGCGCAGGGCAGCGGCCATGCCGTCGCCGGTGGCGACGGGAGGGTTGGTCGTCGCGGAGTAGATCTGGCCGAGGCCGCCGGTCGCGAGCACCACGGCCCGGGCACGGGCGGCGCCCACCCCGTCGTCCTCACCCTCCCCGATGACGTGCACGGTGGCCCCGCCGACGGTTCCCTCCTCGTCGGTGAGCAGGTCGACGACGAGCGCGTGCTCGATGACCTCGATGCCGGGGTCGGCGCGCACCGCCTCGAGCTGCGCGATGAGCGCCCGCGAGATCTCGGCGCCGGTGGCGTCGCCGCCGGCGTGGGCGATGCGGTCGCGGTGGTGGCCCCCTTCGCGAGTGAGGGTGATCTCGCCGTCGGCCCCGCGGTCGAAGCGCGCACCGAGGCCGATGAGCTCACGCACCCGGGCGGGACCCTCGGTGACGAGGACCTCGACCGCCGTCTCGTCGCAGAGGCCGACGCCCGCGACGAGGGTGTCGTCGAGGTGCTCCTGGGCTGAGTCCTCGGGGGCCAGTGCGGCGGCGATCCCGCCCTGCGCCCACTGGGTCGACCCCTCGGACAGCCGCGTCTTGGTCACGAGGAGCACGCGGTCGACGTGCTCGCGCAGCCGCAGGGCGCAGGTGAGCCCGGCGATGCCCGAGCCGACGACGAGGACGTCTGCCTCGGCGGCCCACCCGGGCGCCGGGGAGGTCAGGAACCTCGGCAGGACGACCGGCGCGGGGTCACGCACCGACGGAGCCACCGCCCGGGTGCTCTCGGTGGGTGACCGCCGAGGTCTTCAGGCCGAAGCCGTCGGGCACGTCGCCCGCGTCGTGGTACTGCTCGACGATCCGGTTGTCCCCGTCGACGAAGACGACATTGGGCTCGAAGGTCCGCGCCTCGTCGTCGTCCATCGCGGCGTAGGCGATGATGATGACGAGGTCGCCGGGCGAGACGAGCCGCGCGGCCGCGCCGTTGATGCAGACGATGCCGCTGCCCCGCTCGCCCTCGATGGCGTAGGTGGTCAGGCGGTTGCCGTTGTCGATGTCGACGACGTCGACCTGCTGGCCGGGGAGCATGCCCGCGGCGTCCATGAGGTCCATGTCGATCGTCAACGACCCGACGTAGTGCAGGTCGGCCTGGGTGACGGTGGCCCGGTGGATCTTGCTGTGGAGCATGAAGCGCTGCACGAGGATGTCCTTCGTCCGATGCGGATGACCGCCGGACAGTCTCTCAGACCGCTGGCCCCGCCCCGATGTGACGCCGCTCGCGGTCAGTCCGAGAAGACCTGCTGTGCGCCGCCCCCCGGCCCGACGAGCACCGGGGTGTTGTCGATGAGCCGGGTCGTGCCGACGCGCGCCGCGACGGCGAGCAGGGCCTCGCCCTTGTACCACTCGGGCACGTCCTCGAGCGTCGTCGGGTGGACGAGCACGAGGTAGTCGACGAGGGCGAGCGGCTCCTCGATGAGCACCTCGCGGGCAGCGCGCCGGATGGCGGACGGCCCCTCGGCGGCGCGGGCGGCACCGGCCCACAGGGCGCGGGAGAGCGTCAGCGCGGTCTCCCGGTCGCTCGGTGAGAGGTAGGTGTTGCGGCTGCTCATCGCGAGCCCGTCCTCCTCGCGGACGGTCGGCACGGCGACGACCTGCGCGGGGAAGTCGATGTCGCGCACCATGCGACGGATGAGGAGCAGCTGCTGCGCGTCCTTCTGCCCGTAGTAGAAGAGGTCGCCGGCGGTCAGGTGCATGAGCTTGGCGACGACGGTGAGCATCCCGTCGAAGTGGCCCGGGCGCGACTGCCCCTCGAGGACGTCACCGAGCGGCCCGGCGGAGATGCGCACGCCCGGGTCGCCGTCGGGGTAGACGACGTCGGGCGTCGGCGCGAAGACGACGTCGACGCCCTCGCGTGTGCAGATCGCGAGGTCGTCGTCGAAGGTCCGCGGGTAGCGCGAGAGGTCCTCCTTGGGCCCGAACTGCAAGGGGTTGAGGAAGATCGTGACGAGCACGTGGCGGGCGCGCTCGCGGGCGGTGCGGATGAGCCGGGCGTGGCCCTCGTGGAGGGCACCCATCGTCATGACGACGGCGACGTCACCGTCGGTGAGCTCCGCGCGGGCGGCGGCCAGCTCGTCGCGGCTGCGGGCGACGACGGGGGCGGTGGTCATCGGGTCTCCTCGTCGAGGACGGTCAGGACGGCGCGGGCGGCGTCCGGGCGCAGGCGTCCGGCGCGCTCGGCCCGCAGGGCGGTGGCGCGCGCCTGCGCGAGGTACGCCGGTCGGAGGTCCTCCGCGAGTCCGGCGAGCTCGTCCAGGTGCGCGGCCACCGTACCGGCATCGCCGCGGGCGACCGGACCGGTGAGTGCGGCGTCACCCGAGGAGAGCGCATTGTCCAGGCTGGCCTGCAGGAGCGGGCGCAGCACCCGGTCGGCGGGCTCGATGCCGGCCGAGCGCAGGATCTCCATCGCCTGGGCGACGAGGGTGACCATGTGGTTGCTGCCGTGGGCGAGGGCCGCGTGGTACCGCCCTCGGGCCTCCTCGGCGACCCACACGGGCTCTCCGCCCATCTCGACGACGAGCGCCTCTGCGACCGGACGCAGCGCCTGCGGCGTCGTGATCCCGAAGCAGCACTCGGACAGCCGCGCCAGGTCCAGGCTGGTCCCGGTGAAGGTCATGGCCGGGTGGATGGCCATCGGCAGCAGGTCCGCGGCCACGGGGGCGAAGGGAGCCAGACCGTGCCGGCCGGAGGTGTGGGCCACGAGCTGGCCCGGTCGCCACGTGCCGGTCGCGTGCAGCCCGGCGACGAGATCGGTCAGGGCGTCGTCGGGCACGGCGAGCAGCACCAGCTGGGCGGCCTCGACGACCTGGGGCACGGGGGCGACGGGGACGCCGGGGAGCAGCATCTCGGCGCGCTCGACGGACTCCTCCGAGACCGCGGAGACCGCGACGACCTCGTGGCCGGCGGCGCGCAGCGCGGCGCCGAGGACCGCGCCGACCCGGCCTGCGCCGACGACCCCGATCCGCAGGGTCGGGCGGGAGGGTGCACGGGGGTGCTCGGGACTGCTCACCGGCCCGACGCTACCCGGGCGCGGGTCGCCCCCTTCGCACGTCCCTAGGGTTGACCCATGGACCGGACGTGGGAGCAGGCGTGGGCGCACGCCCTGTACGGCGAAGGGGGCTTCTACCGTCGCCCCGAGGGCCCGGCGGGGCACTTCGGCACGTCGGCGCAGGGACCGGCGGCTGATGTCCTCGCCGCGGCGCTGCTCGAGCTGGCGCGACGCGAGTCGCTCACGACGATCGTCGACCTCGCCTGCGGCCGGGGCGAGCTGCTGGGCGCCCTTGCGGCACAGGCCGACCCGACGACCACCCTCGTCGGTGTCGACGTCGTCCCGCGCCCTGCCGACCTGCCCGGCCGCGTCGGCTGGGTCGTCTCCCCCGGCGGCGCCGACCTGCCCGACCTCGGCTGCCCCGGCGACGCCCTCGTCCTCGCGCACGAGTGGCTCGACGTCGTCCCGTGCCCGGTGGCGCGCGCGGACGAGCGCGGTGAGCTGCGGGTCCTGCACGTCGATGCCGGGGGTCTCGAGAGCACTGGTGGGCCGCTTCCTCCGGCCGACGCGGACTGGGTCGAGCGCTGGTGGCCCGGCCCGCACCCGCCCGGCACCCGCGTCGAGGTCGGGCGCACCCGCGACGAGGCCCATGCCTCGCTCGTGGCGCAGGTGCGCACGGGCCTCGTCGTCGCCGTCGACTACGGGCACCTGCGCGGGCAGCGACCGCCGGTCGGCAGCCTCCTCGGCTACGCGGACGGCGCGCTCTGCGCCCCCGTGCCCGACGGGTCCTGCGACCTCACCGCGCACGTCGCGATGGACTCGCTCGGCGCCGACGAGGTCCGGACCCAGCGCGAGGTGCTGCGCGGGCTCGGGGTCGACGGCACGCGACCGCCGCTCGAGCTGGCGCGCACCGACCCCGCCGGTTATCTCGCCGCCCTCGCCCGCGCCTCCCGGGCCGCAGCGCTCACGGGGGCGGGACCCGGCGACTTCCTGTGGGCGTTCACCCGGGTGGCACGCCGGACGTCCCCACCGACCGCGGCACCAGCACCTCGATGAGCGCGTCGGCGATCAGCTGGTGGCCGACGTCGGAGGGGTGCAGCGCGTCGATGTAGGCGCCCGTCGCGGGGTCGGCCCGTGGCAGGACGACGGACAGGTCGACGTAGCTCACGCCCGCGTGCCGGGTGCGGGCCCGCATCTGGGCCAGGTAGTCCGGCCACGACGGTCCGACGCTGCCGATCCCGGGGTTGAACCAGCCGACGAGCAGCACCGGCCCGTCGTACCCCTCATCGCGCACCTGCCCGAGCAGCTCGTCGAGGCTGCGGCCGAAGTCCCCCGGTGCGATCTCCGCCCGCCGGTCGTTGAACCCGAGCGGCACAAGCAGCAGGTCGGGGTCGAGCGAGACCGCGTCGGCCACGTACCCGGGGCTCTGGGTGATCGTGCGCACCGAGACCCCGGAGCGCGACGCGTCGAGCACGTGGACGCACCGGCCGCGGTCCCCGCGGAAGGGGGTGAGGTCGGTGACCGTCGCGGTGAGGTCGCTGCCGGCGGGCATCGCGTTGCGGACGGTGACCGTGTGCGTGCCCGGGGCGAGGTCGGGCGAGGACCACACGCGGCGCTCCCCCTGACCCGAGCCCCCAGCCCCCGCGGCGGAGTCGGTCGAGACGGCCACGCCGTTGAGCGGCACCCGGCCGTCGACGCTCACCTGCAGGGGTCCACCGCCCGCGGTCGTGCGGTAGCCGACGTCGAAGGAGTGCGCGTCCACCCGCCAGGAGATCTCCGCGCCCGGCTCGAGGATGAGCGCACGGCCGCCGGGACCCACGTCGCCGGCGGGCCGGGTCGGGCCCTGCACCTGCGGGTCCGGCAGGCTCGGCGCGCGGTAGTCCGCGGGGACGAGCGACGTCGTGCCGTGCCAGCCGCCTGGTGTCCTCGGGCAGGCCGGCGCGCCGGCCCGCTGGCGCAGCCGCGACTGGACCCGATCGCCCCACCGGCGCTCGAGCCGACCCTCGAGCCCGTACCCCTCGCTCACCGAGTCCCCGAGCACGACCAGGTTGGCCGCGGCGCCGTCGGACCCGCGGGCCGCCTCGTACCAGGGGTCGAGCACGCTGCGGTCACCGACGCTCGCTGTGCCGGTGAGGTGCGGACGGGGCTCGTCGCCGTCGTCGGTGCACCCGGACAGGCTCGTGGCGCCGAGCACGAGGGCCACCAACCCGGCGCGCACGGCCCTCGATCCCCGGGGTCGCCTCACCCGGCCATCGTGCCAAAGCGGCGGGACTCCCCTTCCCTGGCGCATACTGGCGGGCATGACGAGCGCCCCGGGGACCCGGACCCTCGACGTGGGGGTCGGCGACGGGTCGCTCGCGAGCGCGGACATGGTGCTCAACATCGGCCCCCAGCACCCCGCGACCCACGGCGTCCTGCGGCTGCGTGTCGTCCTCGACGGCGAGCGCATCGTCTCCGCGGACCCGGTCGTCGGCTACATGCACCGGGGCGCCGAAAAGCTCTTCGAGGTGCGCGACTACCGGCAGATCACCGTGCTCGCCAACCGGCACGACTGGCTCTCGGCCTTCGGCAACGAGCTCGGCGTGGTCCTCGGCGTGGAGGCCATGCTCGGCATGGAGGTCCCCGAGCGGGCGACGTGGGCGCGCACGCTCCTGGCGGAGCTCAACCGGGTGCTCAACCACCTGATGTTCCTCGGCTCCTACCCGCTCGAGCTGGGCGCGATCACGCCGATCTTCTACAGCTTCCGTGAGCGCGAGGAGATCCAGGCCGTCATGGAGGAGATCTCCGGCGGCCGCATGCACTTCATGTTCAACCGCGTCGGCGGCCTCAAGGAGGACCTGCCCGCCGGCTGGCTCGACCGGGTCGGCGCCGCGGTCGCCGCCGTGCGCGCCCGCATGCCGCAGCTGGAGAGCCTGATCTCCGGCAACGAGATCCTCGAGGGCCGGACGCGGGGCGTCGGGGTCCTCCCCCCTTCGCTCGCCGAGGCGTACGGCGTGTCCGGGCCGATCGCCCGGGCCAGCGGCGTCGACCTGGACCTGCGTCGCGATGCGCCGTACCTCGCGTACGGCGAGCTCTTCGGCGAAGGGGGTCCCGGCCGGGTCGTCACCCGCACCGCCGGCGACTCGCTCGCTCGCCTCGAGGTGCTGCTCGAGCAGACCCACGTCAGCCTCGACCTGGCCGACGCGTGCGTCGAACGGCTGCGGGCCCTGCCCCGGGGCCCGGTCAACCAGCGCCTGCCCAAGGTGCTCAAGGTCCCCGAGGGCGAGCGCTACACCGCCACGGAGAACCCGTTGGGGCTCAACGGCTACCACCTGGTTTCCCGCGGCGAGAAGACACCGTGGCGGCTGAAGCTGCGCTCCGCGTCCTTCAACAACGTGCAGGTGCTCCGGGAGCTGCTGCCCGGCTGCCTCGTCGCCGACATGGTCTCGGTGCTCGGCTCGATGTTCTTCGTGGTCGGGGACGTCGACAAGTGACCGGCCGGCAGGTGACCCGCGGGTAAGGAAACCTGACAAAAGGTTGTGAGGGCTCCCAGCGGCCGGTAAGTTGCGGGCGAAGGCGCCGTCGTCTCGGGGGGCGCGACACGACTCACAGGGGAAACCACACATGGCCAAGCGCCGCACCACACGTCTGTCCGCAGGGGCCGCTCTCGTCACGGGTCTGGGGATGATCGGCCTCGCCGCTGCCGTCCCGGCCCACGCCGACACGGACCTGGTCTACAGCTGCACGACGCCGATCGGCCCGCAGAGCTTTGACATCTCGCTCAGCGCCACCGACACCGACACCGCGACCGTCGGCGACACCGTCACGCTGACCCCCTCCGGCACGCTGACCCTCAACGAGGGCGTCTCCAACGCCATGGCCGGCGCACTCGGCTGGCACTACGTCGAGGGCGACGTCGACGACATCGAGGCGACCGTCTCCAACGGCAGCGACCAGGCGCCCGTGACGACCGACCTGTCGATCACCCGCACGCACATCTGGACCGGCACCTCGTGGGTCCAGGACTCCACCCCGGACCTGCCGATCACCGGCACCGGCGGCGAGGTCGTCGCCGACCAGGCAGGCACCTACACGGTCAGCGCACCGACCACCTTCAGCGCCACCTTCCGCGGCTACGACGCCGACCAGGTGCAGGTGGGCGAGGCGATCGACTCCACCTGCACCTATGTCTCCGGCGTCCGGGTCATCGACAGCATCAGCGTCTCCGACGAGCCGACCACCCCGCCGAGCACGACCTCCAGCACCACGACCTCGAGCACCTCCGAGCCGACGGCCGAGACCAACGACTGGTTCTCCGAGCCCAGCACCCTGCCCATCACCGAGGACGGCAAGCGCTTCACCGTCGCGGGCACCGCCGAGCAGGCCGGCACCGTCCAGGTCCTCCTGCTCGACGGCGACAAGCAGGTCCTGCGCACGATCACGTGGGAGGTCACGCGGGGCAGCAACACCCGCGACTTCGCCTTCGCCGAGGGCACGGACTACGTCCGCCTCGTCTCGCAGGACTGCGTCGACTCCGAGGGTCGCGACGAGTCCGTCGCCGGCGGTTGCAACGTCGAGTACTACGCCCCCTGGACCAACCCGGACTCCTCGACCACGGACGACGGTGAGACCCCGGCCGGTGGCCCCGAGACCCCGGGCGTCGTCCAGACCGACGGCTTCACCCGCGCCGAGGCCCCGACCAGCGACAGCACCGCCGCCGTCCTGCTCGGTGGGGCCCTCCTCGCCGGGGCCGGCGCCGGCACGGTCGTCCTGGCGCGCCGCCGCCTGAAGGCCCAGCACTGAGGCACGACGCCGACCACGGTCGGTGACCGACGGGTCGTCGGGCCGGGACCCATCCCGTCCGGCGGCCCGTCCGCCTGCCCGCCGAGGGAACTCACAGGCACCCCTCGGCGTTCCACCCCTCAGGGACACCGCCACCAGGCAGGAGGATCGTGTGACGACGCCACCGACGCGACGAGAGCGCGGGGAGAAGAAGCGCTACCAGCGCGGCACGTGGCTCCTGGCCGCCGCGGTCGCGCTCGTCATCGGCGGGGGCGTCGCCGGCGGCGCCTGGTGGACTCAGCGCGACGACGAGGCCGGGGTCTCGCTGCCGACGGGGACCTACGTGCCGCCGAGCGAGATCATGCCGAGCTCGAGCACGCCGAGCTCCAGCACGCCGAGCTCCTCACGCACGACCCGCCCCAAGCAGTCCTCGACCCCCGACCCCAGCCCCTCGGCTGCCCAACGCAGCGAGGGCACCGTCCCGGCCGCCGCGCCGGCTCCGGCGGGCGAGCCCACTCGGGTGCAGGTCCGCTCGGGCGGCACCTCGATCGTCGACGCCAGCCTCGTGGCGACCCGCCTCGATGCGCAGAAGGTGCTGGCTCCCCCCTTCGGCACCGCCGGCTGGTACGCCGAGCCGGGCTGGCCGAAGCCGGGCCACCGGGGAGCGAGCATCCTCGCCGGCCACATCAACCACGGCAACGAGCCCGATGTCTTCTGGAACCTGCCGCGCGTCAAGGTCGGGGACATCGTCACGGTGACGTACGGCGACGGCCGCACGGTGAAGTTCTCGATCACCCGCTCCGAGGCCATGACCAAGGAGGCCGTGCCCCGGGACGACTCCATCTGGGACTGGGACAACCCCGAGCCGGTGCTGCGCCTGATCACCTGCGACCCCGAGACGCCGCTGAACGGCGGCCACTACGAGGGCAACTGGGTCGTCTGGGCCGAGCAGGTCGTCAGCTGACGCCCGGTCGCTCCCGACCGTCGGGCGGCTCGTCCTCGTCGCCGCCGATGCGGCACCAGGACTGCACGAGCAGCCCCGCTGCCACGAGGGCGAGCGCTCCCGCGCCGCCGAGGGCCCACCACAGGGCGAGCTCGCCCCGTCCGGCGAAGTCGCGGTCCGGCAGCAGCACGAGGGCCTGACCGAGGTCGAGGCCGGCCATCACGGCACCCGTCAGGGAGCTGGCCTGCGCCAGGCCGAGGATCCGCGCGGCGACCACGGGCGCGACGTGGGTGCGTCCGTGACGCATCCGCCACATGCGCGCCCCGGCCGCGACGACCACCACGGCCATGCCGAGCAGGAGCACCCCCGCGAGCCAGCCGACCCGCAGCGGTGCGTTGCCGTCGGCGAGCCACCACCGGCCGACGGACCAGCTGAGCACCCCGGTGCCGACGACCACGGCGAGGACGGTCGGGAGGCGCAGGCCACGGCTCAGCACCCGGTCTCCCGGATGTCGGCGGTGTCGATCCCGGCGAGCAGCTCGGTGACGGGCACGACCCGCTCCCCCACCCTCAGCACCGCGTCCGGGTCGACCCGGCTCCACGGCTGCAGCACGAAGCCGCGCTCGTGGGCCCGCGGGTGCGGCAGCGTGAGCGTCGGGTCGTCGCTGACGACGTCGTCACCGCGCGCCGGGTCGCCGTACTGGACCAGGTCGAGGTCGAGCGTGCGCGCCCCCCAGCGGACCTCGCGCACGCGACCGTGGCGGGCCTCGACCGCGTGCAGCCGCTCGAGCAGGGTGCGGGGGTCGAGCGCCGTCGTGCCGACGAGCACGGTGTTGGTGTAGCGCGGCTGGTCGGGTCCGCCGACCGGGTCCGTCGTGACGAAGGGGGCCCGACGCACCGTGCGCACGGCGTCGCCGAGGTCGTCGACCGCGGCCTGCAGCGTGGCCGCCGCGTCCCCGAGGTTGGCGCCGAGGGCGATGACCACGGGCACCGCTCGGGTGCGGGTCACGCTCACCGCGACGTCGCCGAAGGGCACGCCGACCGGCGCCGACGGCTTGTGCACGGTGACCTCCACGGAGCGGACGCCGGGGCGGGCGAGGGCGTCGCCGGCGATCTGCTCGGCGAGGCTCTCGATGAGGTCGAGCGAGGGGCCCTCGATGCGGGCGACGACGTCGGCGCCGACCTCCGCGTAGTTGATCGTCAGCGCGAGGTCGTCGGTGCGGCCTGCGGGGGCGAGGTCGACGTGGAGCACGACGTCGACGACGAACTCCTGCCCGTCGCGCTTCTCGTCGGCGAGCACGCCGTGGAACCCGCGGGCGCGCACGCCGAGCAGGCTGATCCGGTCGCTCACGCGAGCTCGCCCAGGGCGGTCACGACGTCGATGGCGTCGACGGTGGCCGCGACGTCGTGGACGCGCACGCACCAGACGCCGGCGCGGGCGGCGCGGGCGCTCGTGGCGGCGGTGACGACGTCCCGGGCGTCGAGGGGACGCGCATCGCCCGGCGCGCGCCCGACGGAGCCGAGGAAGCCCTTGCGGGAGGTGCCGAGCAGCACGGGGTGGCCGAGGTCGACGACCCGCTCGAGGCCCGCGAGCAGCTGCCAGTTGTGCTCGGCGGTCTTGGCGAAACCGATACCGGGGTCGAGGATCAGCTGCTCTCGGGTCGCCCCGGCCGCCAGCAGGGTGTCGACGCGCGCGACGAGCTCGGTGCACACCTCCCCGACGACGTCGTCGTACTGCGCCCGCGTCTGCATGTCGTGGGCGTGGCCCCGCCAGTGCATGACGACGAAGGGAGCCCCGCTCGCCGCGACGAGGTCGGGCATCGTCGGGTCGGCCAGCCCGCCGCTCACGTCGTTGATGATCGCCCCGCCCGCCTCGAGGGAGGCGGCGGCCACGGAGGCGCGCATGGTGTCGACGGAGACGGCGACTCCGGCGTCCGCCAGCGCGGCGACCACGGGGACGACGCGCCGCAGCTCCTCCGCCTCGGAGGGTCGCTCGGCGCCGGGGCGGGTGGACTCCCCGCCGACGTCGACGATCTGCGCGCCGGCGGCGACCAGCTCGCGCCCGTGGGCGATCGCCGCGTCGGTCTCGATCCACCGTCCGCCGTCGCTGAAGCTGTCGGGCGTGACGTTGACGATCCCCATGACGACCGGCCCGGGCCGCTGCGCCCCGGCCGCGAGCTGCTCGAGGACGACGTGGGTCACCGAGCGGCCCCGGTGAGCAGGGCCATGGCCTCCGCGCGGGTCGTCGGGTCGCGCAGCTGTCCCCGAACGGCGGAGGTGATCGTCTTGGCGCCGGGCTTGCGGACCCCGCGCATCGACATGCACAGGTGCTCGGCCTCGATGACGACGATGACCCCGGCGACGTCGAGGTGCGTGACGAGGGCGTCGGCGACCTGGCTCGTGAGCCGCTCCTGCACCTGCGGCCGCTTGGCGAAGATGTCGACGAGGCGCGCCAGCTTGGACAGCCCGGTCACCTGACCGCCGTGCCCCGGGACATAGCCGACGTGGGCGAGCCCGTGGAAGGGCACGAGGTGGTGCTCGCACGTCGAGTACAGCTCGATGTCCCGGACGATGACCAGCTCGTCGTGGTCGATGTCGAAGGTCGTCGCGAGCAGGTCCTCGGGCGACTGGCGCAGCCCGGCGAAGACCTCGGCGTAGGAGCGGGCCACGCGAGCGGGGGTGTCCACGAGCCCGTCGCGGTCGGGGTCCTCCCCGACCGCGAGCAGGATCTCGCGCACGGCGGCCTCGATGCGGGCCAGGTCGACGTCGCCCATGGTTCAGTGGCGCCCGTCGCCGTCGACGGTCCCGCCCGGCGGCACCTCGCGGACCTCGGTCGGCGGGTGCTCCTGCGGGTAGATCGTCGCGCCCTCCTCGGCGGCCCGGTCGATCGCCTCGGTCACGTCGGGGTCGGTCGCCGGGGCGGAGCCGGCGGCACGGGCGTGCTCGCTCTCGCGGGAGCGCATCGCGGCCTGCTCGGCGGGGGTGAGCACCGGCGGGATGTCGGAGATCGTGCGGTGCTCGCTGCTCAGCCACGTCGGGCGCACGGGCCGCTTGCGCACGTCGGTGAAGATCGTCGCGAGCTCCTTGGCGTTGAGCGTCTCGTGCTCGAGCAGGTCGAGGACGAGGCGGTCGAGCACGTCGCGGTTGTCGTTGAGGGCGTGCCACGCCTCGTCGTGGGCGGCCTCGATGAAGCGGCGCACCTCCTCGTCGACGATCGTCGCGACGTTCTCGGAGTAGTCGCGCTGGTGGCCCATGTCGCGGCCGAGGAAGACCTCGCCCTGGGACTGGCCGAGCTTGACCGCACCGACGCGCTCGCTCATGCCGAACTCGGTGACCATCTTGCGGGCCATGCCCGTGGCCTTCTCGATGTCGTTGGCCGCACCGGTGGAGGGATCGTGGAAGATCATCTCCTCCGCGACGCGGCCACCGAGGGCGTACGCCAGCTGGTCGAGGATCTCGTTGCGCGTCGTCGAGTACTTGTCGTCGAGCGGCATGACCATCGTGTAGCCGAGGGCCCGCCCGCGCGGCAGGATCGTGATCTTGGTGACCGGGTCGGTGTGGTTCATCGCCGCAGCGACGAGGGCGTGACCACCTTCGTGGTACGCGGTGATCTTGCGCTCCTGCGCGCTCATGATGCGCGTGCGCTTCTGCGGGCCGGCGATGACGCGGTCGATGGCCTCGTCGAGGATCGCGTCGTCGATGAACTGCTTGTCCGTGCGGGCCGTGAGCAGCGCGGCCTCGTTGAGGACGTTGGCCAGGTCGGCGCCGGTCATGCCGGGGGTGCGCCGGGCGACGGCGAGCAGGTCGACCCCGGGGGCCATCGGCTTGCCGGCCGAGTGCACCTCGAGGATGCGGTGGCGGCCGATCATGTCGGGGTTCTCGACGGCGATCTGGCGGTCGAAGCGGCCCGGACGCAGGAGCGCCGGGTCGAGGATGTCGGGCCGGTTGGTCGCCGCGATGAGGATGACATTGGTCTTGACGTCGAAGCCGTCCATCTCGACGAGCAGCTGGTTGAGCGTCTGCTCGCGCTCGTCGTGGCCGCCGCCCAGGCCGGCGCCGCGGTGGCGGCCGACGGCGTCGATCTCGTCGACGAAGACGATGGCCGGCGAGTTGGCCTTGGCCTGCTCGAAGAGGTCACGCACGCGGCTGGCGCCGACGCCGACGAACATCTCGACGAAGTCCGAGCCGGAGATGGAGTAGAAGGGCACGCCGGCCTCGCCGGCGACGGCCCGCGCGAGCAGGGTCTTGCCGGTACCGGGCTGGCCGTAGAGCAGCACGCCCTTGGGGATCTTGGCGCCGACGGCGAGGAACTTGCTCGGGTCGCGGAGGAACTCGACGATCTCGTGGAGCTCCTCGACGGCCTCGTCCGCGCCGGCCACGTCGGCGAAGGTCACCTTGGGGGTGTCCTTGCTGGCGAGCTTCGCCTTGGACTTGCCGAACTGCATGACCTTGGAGCCGCCACCCTGGGCCTGGCTGATGATGAACCAGAAGAGACCGACGAGGAGGAGCAGCGGCAGGATCGAGAAGAGCAGGCTCTGCCACACGCTCGGCTGCTCGACGGTGTCGTTCTGCACGCCCTCGACGTTGTCGTCGACGAGCTTGAGGATCTGGTCGGCGCGGGCGTCGATGAACTCGGTCTCGACCTTCTCCGCGTCCTTGACCGTGTCGCCGTCGCTGTAGGTCTGCCCGTCCTTGAGGTCGAGCTGCAGCAGGTTGTCGGTCGTGAAGTGGGCGTCCTTGACCTTGCCGTCGGTGACGAGCTTTTCCGCGGCGGAGGTGTCGACGCGCGCGTACTCGTTGTTGCTCCGGTTGAGGAACATCAGCCCGAAGACCAGCACGAGCAGCAGCCCCCAGAAGGCGGGGGAACGGAAGAATTTCTTGGCGTTCATACGGGTACGGGGGCTTCCCGGACTTCCTGACTCGACGACGTGGCGGCCACCGGCACGGCCGGGGGATCAGGACGAAACTACCCGAACCCCGTGCCCTCCCGGCTCAGTGGCCAACGAGCACCTGCACCGCGGTGTTCCCGGGTCAGGAGTAGACGTGCGGCGCGAGGGTCGCGACGTCCCGCAGGTTGCGGTAGCCCTCGGCGTAGTCGAGGCCGTAGCCGACGACGAACTCGTTGGCGATGTCGAAGCCGACCCAGCGGGTGTCGATCTCGACCTTGGCCGCCTCGGGCTTGCGCAGGAGGGTGAGGATCTCGACCGACGCGGGCGAGCGGGAGCCGAGGTTGGCCCGGATCCACGACAGGGTGAGGCCGGAGTCGATGATGTCCTCGACGATCAGGACGTGCTTGTCCGTGATGTCGGTGTCGAGGTCCTTGAGGATCCGCACGACGCCGGAGGACTTGGTGCCGGAGCCGTAGGAGCTCACCGCCATCCAGTCCATCGGCGCGGAGCCGGGCAGGTGGCGCATGAAGTCGGCCATGACCATGACCGCTCCCTTGAGGACGCCGACGAGCAGCACGTCCTTGCCGCGGTAGTACTCCCAGACCTCGGCGGCGAGCTCCGCCAGCCGTGCCTGGATCTGCTCCTCGGTGATGAGCACCTCGACGAGGTCGTCCTTGATGTCCTGGGAGTCCACAGCTCTCCTTCGCAAGCGGTCCGGGCCGCTCTCATTGTCCACCAGTCGCACGCCCGATGTGCACCCGGCCGTCGGCCCGACGCACCCGCAGGTCGCCGGGCAGGTGGAGCGGCCCCTGACCGTGCCAGTCCACGAGCAGCCGGTCGCACTCGGCGACGTGCTGGGCGGTGAGCGCCCCGGCGGGCGCGCCGGCCCGCACGAGCAGTCGTCGCCACACGCGCGAGCGAAGGGCGGGGGCCAGCTCCGTCAGGTCGGTCACCGGCAGGCCGGCCGGGTCGTCGTCGGGCACGGCCCGCCCGGCGAGGTCGTCGAGGAGGTCGGCGTCGTCACGCAGCAGGTCGGCGCTGCGCGTCAGGGCCTCGGCGAGGCCGGGGCCGAGGTCCGCCTCGAGCGCGGCGAGCGCCTCGCGGGCGCGCACCCGCGTGAAGGCGCGGTCGGCGTTCATCGGGTCCTCCCACGGCACGAGTCCCCATGCCGCGCAGGCCTGCTCGGTCGTCGTGCGCGGGAGGTGGAGGAGCGGCCGGACGAAGGGGACCCCCTCCCGGACCACGAGCGGCGCCATGCCGGCCAGCGAGCGGGCGCCGGAGCCACGGGCGAGCCCGAGCAGGACCTGCTCGGCCTGGTCGTCGCGGGTGTGCCCGAGCAGGACCACGACCGCGGGGTGCTCCTCCCCCATCGCCGCAGCGGTGTCGGCCAGGGCGGCGTACCGGGCCTCGCGGGCCGCGGCCTCGAGCCCGCCACCCGAGGAGGTGACGACGGCCTGGACGATCGCGACCGGGGCCAGCCCGAGGTCGCCGCACTGCTGGGCCGCGAGGAGGGCGGTGTCGGCGGAGCCGGCCTGCAGCCCGTGGTCGACGACGATCGCGCCGACGGTGACGTCGTGGGCCGGGCCCTCGGCGGCGAGCGCGCCGGCGAGCGCGAGGGAGTCGGTCCCCCCGCTCACCGCGGCGAGCGCCAGCGAGCCCGGGGGCAACCCCTCGAGGACGGCGCGGACCCCCCTTCGGCAGTCCGCCTGCGCGGGGTGGCCGGCGCCCACCTCAGCCGTGCACCCGACGCACCCACGTGGTCGGGTCGGTGATCTCGCGGGCGGTCGGCAGCGTCTCGGGCGAGGTCCAGACCGCGTTGAACCCGTCGACGCCGACGACCTCCTGGACGGTGCGCACGAAGGTCGCGCCGTCGCGGTACTGGCGCATCTTGGCCTCGAGGCCGAGGAGGCGGCGCAGCAGGCGGTCGACCGCCCCGGCGCCCTTGCGGCGCTGGCTGAACCGGGCGCGGATCTCCGCCACGCTCGGGACGTGGGCCGGCCCGACGTCGTCCATGACGACGTCGGCGTGGCCCTCGAGCAGCGACATGACGGCGGTGACCTCGGCGAGGCGCTCGCGCTGCTCGGGGGTGATGACGAGCTCGGCGAGCCCCTGCCCCTCGCCGCTGAAGACCTTGGGCAGCTGGCTGGTCACCTGCTCGAAGCGCGAGCGCAGCGCCTCCGAGTCGGGCATGAGCTCGGTCGCGAGCCCCTGCGCGCTGGTGATGAGGTGCTCGCGCAGCCACGGGACGGCGGTGAACTGCACGCGGTGGGTCTCCTCGTGGAGGCAGACCCACAGGCGGAAGTCGCGGGGCTTCACCGCCAGCTCGCGCTCGGTCGTCACGATGTTGGGCGCGACGAGCAGGAGGGCCGGGGTGCCGCCCGGCGCGATGTCGTACTGGCCGAGCACCTTGGTCGAGAGGAAGGCGAGCATGCCGCCGGTCTCGGCGCCGGTGAGCTTGGAGCCGACCGCCTGGGCCGGTCCCCACGGCTCCCGGTCGCGGCGTCTGGCCGCGGCCTCCAGCGCGGGGGTGAGCATCGCGGCCATCGAGTCGGCGTTGACCTCGATCCAGGTGGGGCGGTCCACGACGAGCGGCGCGGGGGCGTCCCCCGGCGCGTGCATCCGCGACGTCGCCGCGACCGGGGCGACGGCCGCGTCGGCGTGCTCGTGGATCTCACCGACGATTTCGGCGGCCTCGTCATGGCTGACGTCAGGGCCGGGCGGCACGAGCCGGGCACCGGCGGTCTTGGCGAACTTCCAGTCGACGTATTGCGTCACGCGCTCATCCTCACAGTCCGGGGCCCGTCAGCGACAGCCGCAGGCGGTGATGTCGGCGACCACGCGGTCCAACGCGGCCCGCGCGCCGAGGGTGCCCGTCGTCGACGGGACCCGGTCGGCGACGACCACATAG
Organism: Janibacter terrae NBRC 107853; assembly: GCF_001591405.1. Taxonomy (GTDB): domain Bacteria; phylum Actinomycetota; class Actinomycetes; order Actinomycetales; family Dermatophilaceae; genus Janibacter; species Janibacter terrae. The sequence goes on along the minus strand of NZ_BCUV01000002.1, from coordinate 50,457 downwards.
GTGAGCAGCCGGCCCTCGGCGGTCGTCGTCGTGCCCGCGAGCGCCGAGGTGCCCGTGAGCGTGCCGGTCTTGGCGCGGGCGACGCCGGCGGCCGAGCGGGTGTCGTCGGTGTGGAAGCGGTCGTGCAGGGTCCCCGTGAGGCCCGCGACCGGCAGCTCGGAGAGGACCTGGGTCATCGTCGTGGCCGACCCGGTGATCCCCAGCTGCATGACGTCGGAGATGACGCGGGCCGGGACGACCTGGCCGGAGGAGAGCCCGCAGCTGTCCTTGAGCCTCACCCCCGTGAGGTCGACGCCGGCGCCCTCGAGGGTCGACTGCACCCAGCCGGCGACCTGCGCGAAGGAGGCGCCGGCGCCGTCGGCGACGGCGGTCTGGCGGGCGACGTTCTCGGTGAGGGCGTTGTCGCTGTCGTCGAGCGCGAGCGCGAGCACGTCGCCGAGCGGCGCGGAGTCGACCGCGCCGAGCGCCTCGGCGCCCTGGGGCGCGGGCCGGCGCCAGGTGCTCGCCGAGTCGTCGACGGAGACCTTGACCCCTTCGGCCTTGAGCGCCTTGGCGAAGGCGGTGAGCACCGAGCGCTCCGGGTATCGCGGTGAGGCACGGAAGGGGATCGGGCGCTCCCCCGCCAGCCCGATCATCGTCACGCCCTGCGTGTAGCCGGCGGCGACGTCGGCCATGTCCCAGGTCGGTGCGTAGCGCTCGCCGGCCGCGTACGTGGCGTCGAGGCGAAGGGTGTGGCGCTGCGCCCCCTTCGTCCCGAGCGAGGCGGCCACCTCCTCGGCGAGGTCGGCCAGACCCGCCCGGCCCTCGACCTGGGTCGGGTCGCCGTGGCCGGGCGCGAGCATCGTGTCGCCCGAGGCCACGAGGACGAGCTCGTCGCCCTCGCCCTGCACGACCTCGGTCGTCATGACGCGGCTGAGGTCGGCGCGCTCGGCGACCGCTGCGGCCGTGAGCAGCTTGGCCGTCGAGGCCGGGGTCTGCGCCCGGTCCTCGCCGCGGGCCAGCAGCACCTCGTCGGTGAGGGCGTCGCGCACGACGATGCCGACGCGGGAGCCGAGGGCCTGGTCCTCGAGGTCGGACCGCAGGGCCGTGGCCAGCCCACCCTCGGTGGGGGCGGGCGCCTCGGTGGAGGCGGGGGGCAGGACGGGGTCGACGTCGACCGGCTCGGGGGCCTGCTGCGACACCGGCTCGTCGATCGTGAGGACACCGGGCACCCGGTCGTAGGCATCGGCGGCGCCGTACCCGACGACGAGTGCTGCGACGGAGGTCACGGCGATCAGAGTGCGTCGCACGCGCGGCCCCCTGCGGTGTTGTGGCTGTGGTGGTGGAACACTGGGGCCGAGAATAGTTCACCCATCACGGACAAGAGGTACACCTGTGGAGTTCGACGTCACCATCGAGATCCCGAAGGGCCAGAAGAACAAGTACGAGGTCGACCACGAGACCGGTCGCATCCGCCTCGACCGCATGCTCTTCACCTCCATGGCCTACCCGAGCGACTACGGGTACATCGAGGACAGCCTCGGCGAGGACGGCGACCCGCTCGACGCGCTCGTGCTCCTCGACGAGCCGACCTGGCCCGGCTGCCTCGTGCGCGCCCGGCCGATCGGCATGTTCCACATGCGGGACGAGGCCGGTGGCGACGACAAGATCCTGTGCATCCCGGCGGGCGACCCGCGCAAGGAGCACATCAAGGACCTCGAGGACATCAGCGAGTTCGACCGTCTCGAGATCCAGCACTTCTTCGAGACCTACAAGGACCTCGAGCCCGGCAAGTCCGTCGAGGGCGCCCACTGGGCCGGCCGCGACGAGGCCGAGACGACGATCCTCGAGGCCATCGAGCGCGCCAAGGCCGCCGGCATGACCACCGCCCGGTGGACCATGCCCAGCTCGGGCCACGTCCCGGCGCAGGACATGGGTCACTCCGAGGAGGACATCAAGGCCGCCGCCGCCAAGGCGCGCGAGGAGCTGGCGACGAAGGAGAACCCGCTCAGCGACGAGGGCTGAGCTCGCGAGCCAACCCGGCGCGGCCCTGCCGCATCATCCACGCGTGGTTGGCGCGCAGCACCGCAGGCGCGAGGGTCGCCGCCCGGGACCACCGGGCGGCGACCCTCACGTCTTGCTCGAACAGCGCCCGGCTGCCGCCCGGGGCGGTGTCGACCGACCACCTCGCCCACCCGACGAGGTCACCGTCGAGGCGGACGCGCAGGCGCCCCCCTTCGTGGTCCTCGGTCTCGCGCAGCAGGAGCAGGTGGAGCGTCAGGGGCAGGAGGCTGCGGATCACCGCGCGCCCGGAGCCGTCGCCGAGCGGCTCGACGGATCTGACCTGGGGCCACCACCGCGAGTAGTGCTCCACGTCGGCGAGGGCCTCGACCACGTCGCCCGGGGGGCCCGGCAGCTCCCAGACGTGCCGGAAGACGAATCGCGGTGAGGTCACGCAGCCATCCTGCCCGCCCGCGGGTTAGCGTGCAGTCGTGCGCTACTACTCCCGTGACGGACTGACCTTCGACGTCGACGACTCCGGCCCCGAGGGCGCCGATCTCGTCGTCCTGCTGCACGGCTGGCCGCAGGACCGCACCTCGTGGCACGCCGTGACGCCGCGCCTGACGGCCGCCGGGCTGCGGGTCATCGCCCCCGACCTGCGCGGCTACTCCCCCGGCGCACGCCCGGGCAACCACCTCGACTACGAGCTCACCGAGATGGTCGACGACGTCGTCGCCCTGCTCGACGAGGTCGGCTGCGAGCGCGCGCACGTCGTCGGGCACGACTGGGGCGGGGCGCTGGCCTGGGCCGTCGCCGCGCGGGCGCCCGAGCGGGTCGAGACGCTCACGGTCCTCTCCACCCCGAACGGGGGCGGGATGGCGCACGGGTTCCGCCACGGTGACCAGGCCAAGCACAGCCTGTACATGGCCGGCTTCGCGCTGCCGGTCATCCCGGTCGTGTTCTTCCGGCTCTTCGGCCAGCAGGTCCTCGAGAAGATCGGGATGCCCCGCGAGCGCGCCGCGTACGACGCCAAGCGACTCAAGACCCCGGGCGCGGCCGAGGGCACCTTCGCCTGGTACCGGGCCGCCCTCTCCCCCACCCTCATGTGGCGCAAGCGCAGGGCGAAGGGGGGCCCCCGCCCCAGCGCGCACCGTCGCGTCATCCCGACCGCGTACGTGTGGGGACGCAAGGACGCGGCCTTCGCCGACGCGTCGACCTCCTACACCGCCGAGCAGGTCCGTCGCCGCGCCGGCGACCGGCCGGAGCTGGCGATCACCCGCGAGCTCGACGCCGGGCACTGGCTCATGGAGACCCATCCAGACGTCGTCGCCGACGTCGTCCTGGAGCTCATCGCCACAGCCGGCGAGGTCCCGGCCGACTCGATTACGCCGCCCGGCCGCTGATCCGTATACTCGTGCCTCGCGTCCACGGGCGCACGCCGCCTTAGCTCAGTCGGCTAGAGCGTCTCACTCGTAATGAGAAGGTCGTCGGTTCGATTCCGACAGGCGGCTCCACGCAAGGCCCCCGAGAAATCGGGGGTCTTCGTCATTCCCGGCCCCGGTGCCGTCATGACCGCTCTCCCGCCGCGTCCGAGTTGGTACCCCCGTGGTCCCCTCCGCGCTGTGGTTCCCCGCGGCGTCCTTCTTCCGTGGCCGTCGCGGTTTCATTCACGACCCTGCGGGTAGCCATGAGGGACCACCAAGCACGACCAACTTCTGGAGGTTGCCATGGGCACCATCACGATGCTGCTGGCCGGCACTGCCGGCCACGTCCTCGTAGGTGACCTGCGCTTCGCGGCGCCTCCACGTCCTGCAAGGAGAGCCGCATGACTGAGATCCCACCGCCCCCGCCGTTGGACCCCACGCGCCGGCCCGAGCCGCCGCAGACGGCCTTCCCCTCCCACGGCTTCGACGAGCCGGACCGTACGCGCGACGTCGCCAAGGACGAGGCCGCCACGGTCGCATCCGATGCGAAGGACAGCGCGCAGCAGGTCGCGAGCACCACCAAGGAACAAGCGGCCGAGGTCACCCAGGAAGCCAAGACCCAGGCCCGCGCCCTCTACGACCAGACCAAGGGCGAGATCGGTCAGCAGGCCACCGACCAGCAGGCACGGGCCGCGAGCGGGCTGTCGACGCTCGCTGACGAGCTGAGCACCATGGCCGAACGCTCCGACGGCGGTATGGCCGCCGACCTGGCCAGGCAAGCGGCCGATCGGGCCCACACCGCGTCGCAGTGGCTCGAGCAGCGCGAGCCCGGTGACGTGCTCGCCGAGCTCACGAGCTTTGCCCGCCGTCGCCCGGGCGCCTTCCTCGCGGGCGCTGCAGCCCTCGGGTTCGTCGGCGGACGCCTCGTCCGTGGTCTCGCTGACGACGCCCGGGACGACTCCGGCGACGACGGCGTGCCCGCTCCCCCTTCGCCCGGCACCGCTCCCACCGGCGCCGTGCCGCTCGCGACCGTCCCGGTCAGTGCTGTCCCCGTGGCCGACCCTGGCTTGGTGGAGCCCACCGTCGGGATCGGCGAGGTGCCCGGCACGGCCGTGCCCGGCACCCCCGGCGGATCCGCGCTCCCCCCGCCGCAGGAGGGCCGATGACAACCAGTCACGGCGCCGGCAGCGGCGAAGAGGCGTTGACCGGCCGCCCCCGCGAGTACGCGCACGTCTCGGACGCGGTGCCCGAGCCAGAACCGCTCCGTGGAGCGCACGAGACCTACGCGAAGGGCGAGGTCGGGTCGATCGGCCAGCTCGTGGGCGACATCGCAGGCGACATGTCGGTGCTCATCCGTCAGGAGGTCGCCCTGGCCAAGGCCGAGGCACAGCAGTCCGCGAGCCAGGCGGGCAAGGGCGCAGGGCTCCTCGGTGGCGCTGGGCTGGCGGCTTGGTTCGCCCTGTTGTTCCTCTCGATCGCGCTGTGGTGGGCCCTGGGCTCATGGATGGACAACCGCGGCTGGGCGGCCGTCATCGTCGCCATCATCTGGGGCATCCTCGCCGCGATCCTCGCGGTCAGCGGGCGCGCCCAGCTCAAGCACGTCAAAGGATTGCCGCGCACGGTCGAGACCGCCAAGAAGGTCCCGGACGCGCTCAAGGGAAACGAGGATCACGCATGACCAGCAACGACCCCGACCAGATCCGAGCTGAGATCGAGCGGACCCGGTCCGACCTCAGCACCAACGTCGACGCCCTGGGCGAGGCGGTCACCCCCGGCAACATCGCCCGTCGGCAGGCCGACAAGGTCAAGGGCGGCATGACCGGCTTGAAGGACAAGGTCATGGGGGTGGACGACCCGACATCGCCGACCGTCGCGGAGCGCGGGAGCGACCGGGCCGACGAGGCGCGCCGCCAGCTCAAGAGCAAGACCAGGGGCAATCCCATGGCCGCAGGGCTCATGGCCTTGGGAGCCGGGTGGCTGCTCGGCTCGCTGCTGCCGGCCTCCGAGAAGGAGAAGCAGGCCGCAGTCACCGCCAGGGAGAAGGCCGCGCCGATCCTCGACGAGGCGAAGTCCATGGCCCAGGAAGGCGCCGAGCACCTCAAGGAGCCGGCTCAGGAGGCGGCCCAGTCGCTCAAGGAATCGGCGCAGGACGCTGCCGAGACCGTCAAGGCCCAGGGCCAGCAGGAAGCCGACAAGGTGAGCACGAGCGCCGCCGAGTCACGCGACGCAGTGCAGCAGCACCAGCAGCGACCGGACACCAACGTCTGAGCGATCTGACGAGCCGTCAGGTCAGCACGGGCCGCGCACCAACAGGTGCGCGGCTCGTGGTGTGAAACCACTCAGTCGGGGGTAGAGACGCTCTCGGGGAGGAGCTGCGAGCACGCAGGTCGTCTCCCCTGCGCCGAGAGGAGACGGATGACCGAGCGATCGCCAGTGCAGGCGGGTGCCGTCGACACGGGCGAGGATGGGCCGATCACGGTCGCCTCCGTCCCCGCCTCGCACGTCTACGTCCGGCACATCGCCGCGCTCGACGGGGAGCCGACCCACGTCCAGCGCTTGGCGGACCCGGACCCGGACGCCCCCGGCCGCTCCACCATCGAGAAGTGGTGGCCACCGGTGATGCTGGACCCGGCGTGGCTGGCTGAGGCGGAGTACGACCTGCTGCACGTCCAGTTCGGCTTCGACGCGCGGGACCCCGAGGAGCTGCGCGAGGCGATGTCCGTCGTACGGGGGCGGGGCGCCCTCTTCGTCTACACGGCCCACGACCTGCGCAACCCGCACCACCCCGACAGCACCACCCACGGGCGCCAGCTCGACGTGCTCATGGAGTACGCGGACGCCGTCATCACCCTCACCCCCGGCGCCGCCGACGAGATCCGTCGCCGGTGGGACCGGGAGGCGATCGTCCTGCCGCACCCGCACGTCGTCGACTTCGCGACCATGGACGAGCACCGCACCCGCAGGATGCAGCTGGGGTCGCGGGAGGAGTTCCGTGTCGGCCTCCACATCAAGAGCCTGCGGGCCAACATGGACCCGATGGCGATCCTGCCGGTCCTCGAGGAGACCGTCGCCGGGCTGCCCGGCGGGGTGCTGCAGGTCAACGGGCACCGGGACGTGCTCGACCCGGACGGCAACCGCCGCGACGCGGTGCTCGCCGCCCACCTCACCGAGGCCGCGGACCGAGGACTGCTCGAGCTGCGCGTGCACGACTACTTCGACGACGACGCCCTGTGGGCCTACCTCGGCTCGCTCGACGTCTCGGTGCTGCCGTACCGCTTCGGCACCCACTCGGGGTGGCTCGAGGCCTGTCGCGATCTGGGGACAGCGGTCGCGGCGCCCACCTGCGGGTACTACGCCGAGCAGGGCCCGGTGCTGTCCTACGAGCTGGACGAGGACGGCTTCGACCCCGAGACCCTGGCGCGGGCCATCACCCGTGCCCACGAGCAGGGGCCCGTCGCGGCGCTCACCGTCGACGAGCGCCGCCGCCAGCGCACCGAGATCGCCGCGGCCCACGAGTCCCTCTACCGGCGGTTGCTCCGATGAGCCGCCCACGCCGGGGACTGCGCATCTGCCTCATCGCCTCCAGCCGGTTCCCCGTCCGGGAGCCCTTCGCCGGAGGCCTCGAGGCGCACACCCACGGGCTGGCGAAGGAGCTGCGACGTCGGGGACACCGGGTGACCCTCTTCGCCCGGTCCGGGTCCGACCCGGACCTGGACGTCCATGAGCTGCCGCTGGCGCTCTACGCCCCCGACGAGACGGCCCGCAAGGACGTCGCCGCCCCGCCGGAGATCTGGATGGAGGAGCACCACGCCTACCTCGGACTGATGCTGGACCTGATGCGCAGCGGGCGGAGCACCTACGACCTCGTGCACAACAACAGCCTCCACCACCTGCCGGTCGCCATGTCGTCCGCGCTCCAGATCCCCGTCGTCACCACCCTTCACACGCCGCCGCTCCCCTGGCTGACCTCCGCCGCGCAGTTCGCGGGGCCAAACTGCCACTTCGTCTCCGTCAGCACGGCCACGGCGAGGGCCTGGGCGGACGTCGTGCCGAGCGCCGCGGTCCCCAACGGGGTCGACCTCGACCAGTGGACGCCCGGGCCGGGCGGCGGCCCCGCGATCTGGTCGGGACGCATCGTCCCGGAGAAGGCCCCGCACCAGGCGATCCTCGCGGCGCGCGGGGCCGGAATGCCGCTGCGGCTGGCCGGTGAGGTGCTCGACAACGGCTACTTCGCGCGCGAGGTCGAACCGCTCCTCGGCGACGACGTCGAGTACGTGGGTCACGTGTCGCACCGCGAGCTCGTCGGGCTCGTCGGGCAGGCTCGGGTCGCTCTCGTGACGCCGGCCTGGGACGAACCCTTCGGTCTCGTCGCCGCCGAGGCCATGGCGTGCGGCACGCCCGTCGCGGCCTTCTCCCGCGGCGCCCTCACCGAGCTCGTCACGCCCGAGACCGGTGCGCTCGCCGACGCAGGCGACGTCCCGGGCCTGTCGGAGGCCATCAGGACCGCGGTGGTGCTGGACCGGCACGCGGTCCGGCGCGCGGCGGAGACCCGCTTCTCCCACCGGGCCATGGTCGACGGTTACGAGGACGTCTACCGCGACGCCCTGGAGGCGGCCGGCGCGTGATCGGCTACTACGTGCACCACCAGGGCTCGGGGCACCTCCACCGGGCCCAGTCCGTCGCCGCGGCGTGGGGCGAGGACGTGACCGGGCTGTCGACCCTGCCGCGGCCCCCAGTGTGGCCCGGGGAGTGGGTGCAGCTCGCGGACGACGCACCCACGGACGGAGCCGAGGGGTGCACGGACGTGACCGCCGACGATCACCTGCACTGGGTCCCCGTCGGGCACCGCGGCCTGTCGGAGAGGATGTCGCAGCTGTCGTCCTGGCTGGACGCAGAGCGCCCGAGCCTCGTCGTCAGCGACCACTCCGTCGAGGTCACCCTGCTCGCCCGGCTGCACGGCGTCCGCGTCGTCGGCGTCGTCCTGCCCGGCGCGCGGTCCGACCGTGCGCACCTGCTCGGATACGGGGTGTGCGACGCGCTCGTCGCGATGTGGCCCGAGTCGGCCGGCATGTCGACCGGTCTCCCGTCGGAGCTGCACTCGCGCCTGCGCTGCCTCGGCGGGCTCTCCCGGTTCGCCCCCGTGTCGCCGCCGACGCCCCCGGCGGGCGAGCCGGTGCGGCCACACGTCGTCGTCCTGTGGGGTCGCGGCGGTGACGGCCCGCCCGCGCGGGACCTGGCGGCGGCACGCGAGCACACACCCGGGTGGACCTGGACGGTGCTCGGCGGTCAGGACTGGGTCGACTCCCCGTTCGCCGTCCTGCGCTCCGCCGACGTCGTGCTGACGCACGCGGGGCAGAACGCCGTCGCCGAGACCGCCGCCGCGCGCCGACCGGCCATCGTCCTCCCGCAGCCGCGGCCCTTCGACGAGCAGGAGGCGATGGGGCACGCCCTGCGGGACGAGCAGTGGCCCGCCCTCGTGCTCGCGTCCCTGCCCACCGACCCCACGCGCTGGGCGGGTCTGCTCGAGCGAGCCCGCGCCCTCGACGGCGAGCTGTGGCGCGGCTGGTGCGACGGCGACGCGGCCGAGCGCTTCGCCCGCGTCCTGCGCGAGGTCGACGCGGCATGACCGTCGCGACGATCACCATCGTGCACGGTCGCCGGCGCCACCTGGCCAACCAGGCGCAGACCCTGGCGCGCGGCACCCGCCGGCCGGACCACCGCGTGGTCGTCGCCATGGACGACCCGGACCTCGAGGTGCCCGGCGCGCGGGTGCTCCACCTGCGCACCGGTTCGCCCGAGCTCCCGCTCGCCGCCGCCCGCAACCTCGGGGCGCAGGAGGCGCGCGAGCTCGGGGCCGGGGTCCTGGTCTTCCTCGACGTCGACTGCCTCGCGGGAGCGGACCTCGTGGAGGCGTACACCGCGGCAGTGGCCGACGAGCCGGACGTCGTGTGGTCGGGACCGGTGACCTACCTGCCTCCGCCTCCCCCGGGCGGGTACGACCTCACCGCCCTCGAAGGGGCGGACGCGCCCCACCCCGGTCGTCCGGCACCCGAGCCCGGCGAACGGCTCCCCAACCCCCGTCCCGAGCTCTTCTGGTCCTTGTCCTTCGCGCTCGCGCAGGACACCTGGTCACGCATCGGCGGGTTCTGCGAGGAGTACACGGGCTACGGAGGGGAGGACACCGACTTCGGGCGACTCGTGCTCGAGCGCGGCGCACGCCACGGCTGGGTCGGCGGTGCGCGGGCCTACCACCAGCACCACGAGGTCGAGTCCCCGCTCGTGCGTCACCTGGACGCCATCCTGCGCAACGCCGCGGTCTTCCACGAGCGGTGGGGCGAGTGGCCGATGACCACCTGGCTGCACCAGTTCGCGGACCTGGGCCTCGTCGAGTGGCGCGACGGCCGGTGGCAGCGCGCCCGCGGCTAGGGGCGCGCGTGCCGACCCGTGCGGCCGGCGGGACCGGTAGCGTCGCCGATGACGCCCCGACGAAAGGCCACCCGTGCGCGCACCACACGAGATCGACCTGCCCGTCCACTCCCCCGCAGACGCCGTCTTCGACGCGGCCCTCGGGGTCGTGCAGAACACCAAGAACCTGCAGGTCCTCGCCGTCCACACCCAGGGGCACAGGCTCGTCGCCCTCGAGAAGTCCAAGATGTCCAACCCCAAGATCTTCGTCATCGGCGTCGGCGGGCAGGGCGACCAGAGCCTGCTGCGCGTCGCGGTCGGGTCCGACCCGCGCACGCGCAAGGCGCTGATGGACGGCAAGTTCAACAAGACGGCTGCCACCAAGTACGTCGAGTCGGTGCAGGCAGCGCTCTCGGGTGCCGCCCCGGCCCCGAGCTCGCCGGTCGCCAACCACTACGTGCAGAAGAAGAACGAGGTGCCCTGGGAGGACCCGGCGGCGGAGCCGGACATCGACCTTGGGTTCTCGTGGCTCGGTCTCGTGGCCCACATGCGCTGATGCGACCCCGCACTGCAGCCTCGCCGCACGGCGGTTAGCGTGTCCGGTGCCCATCGGACCCAATCCCCTGTGAGGTCTCCTCGTGAGCTCCCTTCGTCGTGCTCTCTCCCGCTTGACCGTCGCCGCCACGGCGACCTCCCTGATCACCATCGTGCCGGTCGTCGACACGAGCGCTTCCCCCAAACCCGTTCCGGCTCAACGGGACTCCATCCGGATCGGCGGCATCGACCGCTCGGCGCTCAAGGCGGCGCCCGCCGTCCCCCAGCGCGGTAGGTCCGACGACAAGGTCGTCGGCATGACCGCCCCGACGGCCACCCGCGACTTCCGCGTCGCGGGCGTGACGTGGAGCGGCGAGCGCACCGACGTCGAGGCCTTCGTCCGCACCCGCGACGCGGCGACCGGCCGGTGGACCGGGTGGAGCCTGCTCGAGGCCGAAGGGGGTCCGGACGCGGGGTCCGCCGAGGCCGCCTCCCAGCGCGGCGGCACCCAGCCGCTCGTCACGGCCGAGTCCGACGGCGTGCAGGTGAGGGTCGAGTCCGCAGGCGCGAGGCCGTCCGACCTCGAGGTCGACCTCGTCGACCCCGGGACCTCCGACGCGGACGGTGACGTCGGCTCCGCCCCGCCCGCCACGGCGCACGGCGTCCAGCGCCGTCCGACCGTCCACACCCGGGCCGAGTGGGGAGCCGACGAGTCCATCCGCAAGGGCGAGCCCGACTACGGCGAGGTGAGGGGTGCCGTCGTGCACCACACCGCCGGCATCAACACCTACTCCAAGGACGACGTGCCGCAGATCCTGCGCGGGATCTACGACTTCCACGTCAACGGCCGCGGCTGGAACGACATCGGCTACAACGTCCTCGTCGACAAGTGGGGCCGCCTGTGGGAGGGCCGTGCGGGCGGCCTCGACAGGGCCGTCATCGGGGCGCACGCGCGGGGCGTCAACTCGCAGACGTTCGGCATCTCCGCGATGGGGGACTACGACGTCACGGCCGCGCCGACCGCGATGGTGACCGGCATCGAGCGCTTCATGGCGTGGAAGCTCGGTCGCCACCACGTCGACCCCACCGCCAAGGCCACCATCGGTGGCGTGTGGCGCCCGACGGTCCTCGGGCACCGCAACGTCGGGCAGACCGCCTGCCCCGGCCGGTACCTGCAGTCCAAGCTCTCCGGCATCCGGACCAACGCCAAGGAGCGGCAGTCCTCCGCCTTCTACCGGCCGAGCACGAGCCCACGCTGGATCACCTACGGCAGCGGCGGCTCGGCGCTCAACGTCAAGACAGGCGGCGACGTCACCTGGCGGGTGCGCATCCGCAGCGACGAGCACGGCGTCATCTCCGACCGCAGCAGCACCCGCACCGGCGACACCGACCTCACGGTGACGTGGAAGGGACGCCTCGCCGACGGCGAGTGGGCCACTCCCGGTGAGTACGAGGTCATCCTGAGCGGCAAGGACACCAGCTCCGGTACCTGGGTCCCGGGCTGGCGGGACACGGTCACCGTCACACCCTGACGCCTAGCGGGAACGCCACATCTGCTGGGCCTGCGCGATCTCGGCGCGGATCGCGCCCATGATGGCGTCGGTGACCTCGCGGGCGGCGGCGTCGTCCGTGCGGCCCGCCCACGCGGACAGGTCGAGCCGCGGCCCGACCGACAGGCAGGCCGTGTGGCGGTGCCAGATGTGGTGGTGGCCCTGCTGGGGCCCCCACGTCCCCACCGGGATGACGGCCGCGTCGGGGTGGCGCAGGGCCAGCCGGGCCGCGCCGGTCCTCGCGGGCCCGGGCATGCGGTCCGGCTCGGTCGTCAGCCGCCCCTCGGGGTAGAGCGCGACGAGCTGGCCCTGGTCGAGCCGCTCGGACGCGCTGTCGAGGGCCTGCGCCGCCGAGGACGAACCCCGCGCGACCGGGATCTGCCCGGTGGCGCGAGCCAGCGCACCGACGCCGGGCCAGCCGAAGACCTCCTGCATCGCGAGGAAGTGGGGGAAGCGCCGGTGCCCGATCGCCGCCCGGGCCACGGCGAGGGGGTCCGTCATCGTGAGGTGGTTGGCCACGAGGATGACGGGCCCGGTGCGAGGGATCCCGCCGGCGCGGTACCTCACCCGGTGGACCGTCTTGGCCACGCACCACACCAGCGCGAAGCCCGCGGCGTTCTTCGCGTGCTGACGAGGTGAGGTCACCTCACGCATTCTGGCCCACGATCCGACCGCAGGTGGGGATCACTCCTTGCAGGTCAGCGCGTCGCCGTCGGGCGTCGCGCCGGTGAGCCAGAACTCGTCGACCGCTTTGTCCACGCAGTCGTTCTGGCGCATGTACGCGGTGTGCCCGTCGCCCTCGTGGGTGATGAGCGCGGAGTCGGCGAGCTGCTCGTGCAGGCGCTCGGCCCACTCGTACGGCGTCGCCGGGTCGCGGGTGGTGCCGACGACGAGGATCGGGTCGGCCCCCTTCGCGTCGATCTCGTGCGGCGTGCTGGTGGACTCGACCGGCCACTCGGCGCACGGGGACTCCGAGGACAGCGCACGTCCCCAGATCGGCGCGGCCGCTACCGCCTCGTCCACGAGGGCGTCCTGGTCGACGTCCTGCTCCGGACGGTCCAGGCAGTTGACCGCAGGCAGTGCCTCGAGGAGGTTGGAGGCGTAGTCGCCACCGGAGTCGCGGCCCGCGTAGGTACGGCCGAGCTCGCTCAGCGGGCCGCCGTCACCGTCCTCCGCGCTCACCAGCGCGTCGGTCAGCTGCGACCACATGCCCTGGTCGTAGAGGGCCTGCGCGATGCCCCAGGTCGCCCACCCCTCGGTCAGCTCGATGCCGGCCGACGCGGGCAGCGGCTGGCCGTCGAGCTGCTGCAGCAGGTCCTGCACGCTCGCCACCACCTCGTCGACGGTGCCGCCGAGCGAGCAGTCGTTGTCGACGCAGTCCTGCGCCCACGCCCGGGTCGCGGTGTCGAAGCCCTTGGCCTGGCCGATGACGACCTCCTGCGCGGTCGCGTCCGGCGGGATGACCCCGTCGAGGACCATCCGTCCGGCACGGTCGGGGAAGAGCTCTGCGTAGGTGGCGCCGAGGTAGGTGCCGTAGGACTTGCCGAGGTAGGTCAGCTTGCCGTCACCGAGCGCGGCACGCAGGACGTCCATGTCCCGGGCAGCATCTGCGGTCGAGACGTGCCCGAGCAGCTCGCCGGTCCTGCTCTTGCAGCCGTCGGCGAACTCCTGCTGCTCCGCCCGGTCCGCGGCCCGCTCCTCGTCGGTGTCCGGCGTCGGGTCCTTGGCCAGGTAGGCGTCCATCCCCCGGTCGTCGAGGCAGTCGACCGGCTCGGAGCGCGCGACCCCACGGGGGTCGAAGCCCACGACGTCGAAGTTCTTGCGGATCCGCTCGCTGACGACGAAGTCGGCCGCGGCGGCGTAGTCGACGCCCGAGCCTCCGGGGCCGCCGGGGTTGACGACGAGCGAGCCGGCGGCCTCGTCCTTGGCCTTGACCCGCAGGACCGAGATCTTGAGGGTCCTGCCGTCCGGGTCCTCGTAGTCCATCGGCACCTCGAGCTGCGCGCACTCCCCGTCGCCGCGCTCGCACCCGCCCCACTGCAGGTCCTGCTCGTAGAACCGCTCCAGCCCCTGCGTCCCGGCGGGCGGTGCCTGGTCCCCTGTCGTCAGCCCCGTCGGACGGGTGTCGGGCTCGAGGAGCGAGCACCCCGCCACCGGCAGGACCACCGCCGCCACCGCAGCGACCAGACGGAGCGAGCGCGCACGAGACCTCATGCCGCAGACGCTACCTGTGGCCCGCGACGGCGCACGACGGCCACCGAGCGGGTCCTACCGCCGAGCAGGCAGCTGCAGGGACACCGCCATCGCCTCGAGGGCGAGCAGGGGCGCGACGTTGGCGGCGATCCGCTCGCGCGCGGTGGCGATCGACTCCATGGCGACGAGCAGTCCCTCGCCGCTGAACGAGCGCGCGACCTCCTCGACCACGGGCCTGGCGTCCTCGTTGACGAGAGCGACCGGGGAGCCGGCGTGCAGGACGAGCGCGTCACGGTAGATCGAGAGCAGGTCGACGAGCGCGCGGTCGATCATGTCGCGGGTGAACCGGGTGGCGCGGGTCTTCTGCTCCTTCTCCAGCGAGGTGACCTGGGCGCGGATGTGCGGGGGCTGCGTGCGCGCGGACGGGTCCGCGCCGAGCGTCTCCAGCAGACGCGCCTTCTCGGCAGCAGCGCGCGACTCGAGCGTGCGGTCGCGCTCCTGCTCGGCGATCTGCAGGAGGTCGGCAGCCGCGCCGACGGCGTCGGAGACACCACGGATCCGAGACGCGAGGGTGATCGTGTCGCGGCGCCGGATACGGGCGCCCTCGTCGGTCGCGAGGCGCTTGGCCAGCCCGATGTGGCTCTGCGCGGCGCGCGCGGCGTAGGTCGCCATGCCCGGGTCGATGCCGTCACGGCGCTGCAGCAGGGCGGCGACCTCGGCGACCGGTGGCGTGCGCAGCCGGACGTGCCGCGAGCGCGAGCGCACGGTGATGAGCACGTCCTCGAGGCTCGGCGCGCACAGCAACCAGACGGTGCGCGGCGTCGGCTCCTCCAGCGCCTTGAGCAGGGCGTTGCCCGACTGCTCGGTCAACCGGTCGGCGTCCTCGATGAGGATGATCCGGTACCGCCCGACGCTCGGCGAGCGTCCGGCGAGCTGGACGAGGTCACGGGTCGCGGCGACGCCGATCGACAGCGCCTCGGTGACGAGCACGTCGACGTCGGCGTGCGTCCCGTCGAGGGCGGTCCGGCACTCCCGGCACTCGCCGCAGCCGCCGCGCGGGCACAGCAGCGCACCCGCGAAGGCCCGTGCCGCCGTGGAGCGCCCGGACCCCGGCGGGCCGGTGAAGAGCCACGCGTGCGTCATGGACGTCGGGTCGGCGACCGCCCGCGTCAGGGTCTCGATCGTCTCGCTCTGCCCGACGACGTCCCGCCAGATCGGCGGCGCCGTGGCGCCCCCGAGGGCCGCACCGGCGCTCACAGCACTCCCTCGTCCACGAGCCGGGCGTGCACCCGCTCAGCGATCTCGTCCGGGGACGCGGTCCCGTCGACGACGAGGTACCGGTGGGGCTCCCCCTTCGCCATGGCCAGGAAGTGCTCGCGGACCGCCACGTGGAAGGCATCGGCCTCCGACTCCATCCGGTCGTCCGTGCCGCCGCGACGCTGCCGACCGGTCGCCGGGTCGACGTCGACGACGACGGTCAGGTGCGGCATGAGGCCGCCGACCGCCCAGGCCTGGAGGTCGGCGACCTCCTGCGCGCCGAGCGCGCGGCCCGCGCCCTGGTAGGCGACGGAGGAGTCGACGTAGCGGTCCGTGACGACGACCGCGCCGCGGGCGAGCGAAGGGAGGATGACCTCCTCGACGTGCTGGGCCTTGTCGGCCGCGAAGACCAGCGCCTCCGCACGGGGGGTGAGCGCACCACCGTGGAGCACGAGGTCCCGCAGCGCCGCGCCGAGCGTCGTGCCGCCCGGCTGTCGGGTCACGACGACCTCACGGCCGGCAGCTTCGAGCGCCTCCGCGACCCGGCGCACCTGGGTCGACTTGCCCGCGCCGTCGCCGCCCTCGAAGGCGATGAAGTACCCGCTGTCCGTCACCCGGTCGACCCTATGGCACGCCCCGGACACCGCTCGCGCGGTCGCGCGCGGCCGTGCTGCGGAAGGTCACAAATCGGTCGCGGAAGCCCTCTGGGCGGGCACCGCCGCGCGAAGCACGCTTGGGTGGGAGGGCTCCGACCGCCGGGGCGCGAAAGGTGGGCCGTGGGCGAGTTCGTCTCCGACAAGTGGCAGGACATCCTCTACCGCGCCTTCCAGCACCTCTCGCTGGTCGTGCAGTCGGTGCTCCTGGCGACGGTCATCGCGATCCTGCTCGCGGTCCTCGTCACCAGCGTCCCGAGGCTCAAGCCGGCCGCCAACATGCTCAGCGCCATCGGCCTGACGATCCCCTCCTTCGCGCTGCTCGGCCTGCTCCTGCCGCTCGTCGGCATCGGCGCGCTGCCCTCGGTCATCGCCGTCACGTTCTACGCAACCCTGCCGATCCTGCGCAACGCCGTCGTCGGTCTCTCCGGCGTCAGCCCGACGCTGCTGGAGTCGGCGAAGGGGATGGGCATGGGCTCCACGTCCCGCTTCGTGCGCGTGCAGCTCCCGCTGGCGTGGCCCGTGATCATGGCCGGGCTGCGGGTGTCCGCTCAGATGTCGATGGGCGTCGCCGCGATCGCCGCGTACGCGCTCGGCCCGGGCCTCGGCCCGTACATCTTCACCGGGCTCGCCCAGATCGGCGGCGCCAACGCGCTCAACTACGCCCTCGTCGGCACGCTCGGCGTCGTCGTCCTCGCCCTCCTGCTCGACGCCGCCCTGCTGCTCGTCAGCCGACTCACCACCTCGAAGGGGATCCGCGCCTGATGTCCACCACCGACGACCAGCCTGCCGAGCACCACGACGACGCCCCTCGCCCCGAGGTCCCGACCCGCGAGGTGAGCGGCGCCGAGATCGTCTTCGACAGCGTGGTCAAGACCTACCCGGGGCAGCGGACGCCCGCGGTCGACCACCTCTCCCTCACCGTCCCCGCGGGCCAGATCACGATGTTCATCGGCCCCTCGGGCTGCGGCAAGACGACGACGCTGAAGATGATCAATCGGCTCCACGAGCCGACCTCCGGCACGATCACCATCGACGGCGTGGACATCCGCTCCAGGAACGCGACGGAGCTGCGCCGCACCATCGGATACGTCATCCAGGGCGGCTCGCTCTTCCCCCACATGAGCGTCGGCGACAACATCGCGCTCGTCCCCCGCCTGCTCACGTGGGACAAGCAGCGGATCACCGAGCGGGTCGACGACCTGCTCGAGCTCGTCGGTCTCGACCCCGCCCGCTACCGCAACCGCTACCCGAAGGAGCTCTCGGGCGGCCAGCAGCAGCGCGTCGGCGTCGCCCGCGGCCTCGCGGCGGACCCGCCCGTGCTGCTCATGGACGAGCCCTTCGGCGCGGTCGACCCGATCACCCGCCAGCGGCTGCAGGACGAGCTGATGAGCATCCAGGAGGAGCTGCAGAAGACGATCGTCTGCGTCACCCACGACATCGACGAGGCGGTCAAGCTCGGCGACCGCATCCTCCTGCTGCGCGAGGGCGCCCACATCGCGCAGTACGACACCCCGACCAACATCCTGGCCAACCCCGCGGACGAGTTCGTCGAGGACTTCGTCGGCGCCGGCTCCTCGCTCAAGCAGCTGAGCCTCTCCCGCGTCGACGAGCTCGAGCTGCAGTCCCCCGTCGTCGCCCGCGTCGGGGACGAAGGGAGGGCCGCCGCCGAGGCCGCCCGCGCCGCCGGCCAGCGGGACGTCATCGTCCTCGACGGCCGGCGTCGCCCCGTCGGCTGGTACAGCCTCGGCGAGGCCTCGCGCATGGCCCGTCTGCCTGAGCTCACCGACCAGGACATCTCGGTGGTCGACCGTCGCGCCACGATCAACGACGCGCTCGACTCGATGCTCGCCAGCTCGCACGGTGGCGTCCTCGTCACCGGTCGCCGCGACGAGTTCCTCGGCGTCGTGACCTTCGCGGCGGTCACCGACCACATCAAGGCGACCGCGGAGGAGGCGGCCTCATGACCGACGCGCTCCCCTCCCCTTCGTCCGCGGACACCGGTGTCGAGGACCGGCGCACGACGATCGGCCTGCTCGTCGGTCTCCCGCTGCTCTGCGCCGCCGTCCTCGGCGGCTGGGCGCTCTGGCGGCAGAACGCGGACCTCGACGAGATCGAGAACCGGCAGCTCGCCTGGGGCACGATCCTCGACCTCACCCGCGAGCACGTCGAGCTCACCCTCGTCACGACCGCCGTCGTGCTCGTCACCGCGATCCCGACCGGCATCATCCTCACGCGCGGGCCCGCCCGCCGGTTCGCCGGACCGATCACCGCGGTCGCCAACGCCGGCCAGGCCGCCCCGGTCATCGGCCTCATCGTGCTGCTCGCGATGTGGCTCGGCTTCGGCACCCGCACGGCCGTGATCAGCCTGGCGATCTACGGGTTCCTCCCGGTGCTGCGCAACACGATCGTCGGCCTCCAGCAGGTCGACCACACCCTCGTCGAGGCCGCGCGCGGCATGGGCATGTCGCCGCTCGACGTGCTCCGCCGCGTCGAGCTGCCCCTCGCGATGCCGGTGATCATGGCCGGCGTGCGCACCGCCCTCGTGCTCGTCGTCGGCGCCGCGAGCTTCGCGACCTTCGTCAACGCGGGCGGGCTCGGGGCGCTCATCGTCACCGGCATCACGCTCTTCCGTTACCCGATCCTCGTGAGCGGCGCCGTCATCATCGCGGTCCTCGCCCTGCTCATCGACTGGGCGGGCCGGGTGCTCGAGCTGGTCCTCACGCCCAAGGGGACCCAGTGATGACGCGACGTCGCCCCCCTTCGCCCGGCCCGACGCGACGCGCGCTGCTCCTCGGCGGCGCCGGCGCGCTCGGCCTGGGTCTCGCCGGCTGCGGCCTCGGGACGAGCGGTGGTTTCGTGCCGTCGGGCGAGGCCGCCGGCCCCATCGCCGACATCGACCTGTCGGGCGCGACGATCGGCGTCGGGTCGAAGAACTTCACCGAGCAGCTCATCCTCGGCAAGATGGCCGTGATCCTCCTGCGGGCTGCGGGCGCCGAGGCCCCGGACCTCACCAACATCCCCGGCTCCTCCAGCGCCCGGCAGGCGATGATCGAGGACCAGGTGCAGATGCAGTGGGAGTACACCGGGACGGCGTGGATCGCCTACCTCGGCGAGACCACCCCCATCCCCGACGAGCAGAAGCAGTACGAGGCCGTCCGCGACCGGGACCTGGCGGACAACCAGCTCGTCTGGCTCGAGCCGGCGCCGATGAACAACACCTACGGCTTCGCCGGCCCGCGCGAGGAGATCGAGCGGCTCGGCATCAGCAAGCTGTCGCAGCTGAAGGACGTCCCCGAGGAGGACCTGACTTTCTGCGTGGAGTCGGAGTTCAACAACCGCAACGACGGCTTCGGCCCGATGCTCAAGGCCTACGGGCTGACCCGCGGTAGGAGCTTCCCCGACGACAACGTCAAGGTCCTCGACACCGGCGCGATCTACCAGGCGACCGACACCGGCACGTGCACCTTCGGCGAGGTCTTCACGACCGACGGCCGGATCAAGGCGCTCGACCTCGTCGTGCTCGAGGACGACAAGGCCTTCTTCCCCAAGTACAACGTCGCGCCCGTGCTCACCGAGCGGGTCGTCGACGAGCACCCGGCGGTCGTCGACCTCTTCGCGCCCGTCGTCGAAGAGCTCACCGACGAGGTGCTGATCGACCTCAACGCCAAGGTGGACGTCGACGGCGAGGACCCCGCCGACGTCGCCATGGAGTGGCTGCAGGCCCAGGGGTTCATCGCCCGCTGAGCCCGCACCGACCGAGCGCCGCGAGGACGCGGACGCCGGCACCACGGGGATACCTTGGGCCGGTGACCTTCAGCGACGAGACCGCCCGCGCCCTGACCGCCCGCGCCCTGACCGCGCAGACCGACGGGCGGGTGCCGGGGCTCGCCGCCGGCGTCGCCCGACGGGGCCGTCTCGAGTGGTCCACGGGGATCGGCACGGTCGATGTCGACCGCCCGGGTGACGCCCCCGACGAGGACACCCAGTACCCCGTCGCGAGCAACTCCAAGACCTTCACCGCGGTGGTCACGATGGCGCTGCGCGACGAGGGCCGCCTCGACCTCGACGACACCGTCGAGACCCACCTCGCCGACGCCGCGCACCCGGGCGTGACGATCCGCCAGCTGCTCTCGCACACCTCAGGGATGCAGCGCGAGCCGGTCGGCGACGTCTTCGACACGATGGTCATGCCCACCCGGGAGGAGCTGCTCGCCGGCTGGTCGCAGGCCGAACGGGTCGGTCGGCCGCACGACCGCTGGCACTACTCCAACCTCGCGTACGCGACGCTCGGCGAGATCATCTCCCGCCTCGACGGGTGCAGCTGGGAGGACTCGGTCCGCCGACGCATCCTCGACCCGCTGGAGATGCGGCGCACCGGCACCGCACCCTCCGGGCGGCAGGCGAAGGGGTACTTCGTCCCGCCCTTCGCCGACGTCCCGGTGCCCGAGCCGGTCTTCGACGCGCGGGCCCTGGACCCCGCGGGCGGGCTGCGCTCGACGCTCGCCGACATGGCCCGGTGGGGTGGGTTCATCGCCGACCCGGTCGAGGAGGTCCTCTCCGCCGGCACGCTCGAGGAGATGTGCCAGCCGCAGGTCATGGCGGACACCGTCGGCTGGACCTCCGCGTGGGGCCTCGGCCTGCAGCTCGTCCGGCACGAGGGGCGGACGTGGGTCGGTCACACCGGCGGCTGGCCGGGGTCGATCACCGGCGTCTTCACCGAGCGCGCCTCGGCGACGACGGGCGTGGTCCTCATGAACAACACCGCGCCCGTCCCGCCGGCGGCGGCCGCCATCGAGCTCGGCACCATCGCGATCGAGCGCGAGCCGGTGCCCGCCGAGGCGTGGGTGCCGGGCACCGACCTGCCCGAGGACCTCGTGCCGCTGCTCGGCCACTGGTACTCCGAGGGCATGCACTTCGTGCTGTCGGTCCGGCAGGGGGTGCTCGAGGCCCGCGTCGCGGGTCAGCCCAAGGAGCAGCCGTCGTCGGTCTTCGAGTCCGCGGGCACCGACCGCTTCGTCACCGTCTCCGGCCGCGAGGCGGGCGAGCACCTCGTCGTGCACCGGGACGGGGAGGGGACGGTGAGCCACTTCAGCTGGGCGACCTACCGCTTCACCCGCGAGCCGCTGGCCTTCGGCGCCTGGCTGTAGGCCCCCGGCCGCGCCGTCACGACCCGGCCCGCTCCCAGGCCTCGACCGGTCCGGGCACGACGTCGAAGAGCGGGTGCGGGCGCGGGCCCTCGAGGCGCAGGGCGGCCGCCCACTCGGGTGCGCGCTGCTCGCACTTGGCGAGCAGGTGGGCGTGCTCGAGGGCGAGCTGCCCGTCGGTGACGATCATCCGCAGTCCCGGGTCGCCGGGACCCGAGAGCCGTGTCCGGTCGAAGCGGTAACCCCGCCGGTCGGCCTCGTCCGCGAGGCCGGAGAGCCAGGTGACCACGCCGGTCACCGGTTCCCCGAGCGCCCGGAACCGCTCGAGCTGGGGGTGGCGCGTGTACCCCTTCGTCCGGCCGAGCAGGACGGCCTGCGCGAGCAGGCCCTCCCGCCAGCCGGACACGAGGGCGGCCCGGTCGAGCTGGGTCGGGTCCAGGCTCCACAGCCTCATCGAGGCACCTCGTCCGGGGACGGCTGCACGTCAGCCCGGGAAGGTCTTGCGCAGCTCCCGGGCCAGGACCTTGCCGGTCGCATTGCGCGGGAGCTCGTCGAGGAAGACGACCTCGCGGGGGACGCAGTGCCGCGCGCGGTTGGCGCGCACGTGCTCCCGGACGTCGTCACCGGTGAGGCCCTGGCCCTCGTTGAGCGCGACGAAGGCAGCCAGCCGCTGACCGAAGTCCGGGTCGGGGACACCGATGACCGAGACCTCGCGGACGGCCGGGTGCTCCGCGAGCAGCCCCTCGACCTCGATGGGGTAGACGTTCTCACCGCCGCTGATGATCATGTCGTCGTCACGACCGTCGACGAAGTACAGGTCGCCCTCGACGTGGCCGATGTCCCCCGTGGAGACGAGCCCGTCGACGAAGTCCTTGGTGTTGCCGTTGGTGTAGCCGTCGAAGACGAGCTCGTTGCCGCAGAAGATGCGGCCCTTCTCGCCCGGTGGGACCTCGCGCCCGTCGTCGTCGAGGATCCTGACGACGGTGCCGAGCGGCGGCGTGCCCGCGGTGTTGGGGTGGCGCCGCAGGTCGGCCGGGGTCGCGATGCACACCCACGAGGCCTCGGTCGAGCCGTACAGGTTGTACAGGACGTCGCCGTACTCGTCCATGAACCGCCGCGTGAAGCCGGAGGGGTAGGCCGAGCCGGAGGTCGCGACGACCCGCAGCCGGCGGCGCTCCCGCGCGGCCGGGTCGCTCGGCAGCTCCATCATCCGCTGGAGCATCACGGGGATGGCGAACATCGCGTCGGGCTGCAGCTCCTCGAGGGCCGCGCGGGCCGCCTCGGGCGTGAAGCGACGCTGCAGGACGATCGTCGCGCGCAGCGCCATCGACAGCTGCATGGCGGCGTAGCCCCAGGTGTGGAAGATCGGGGCCGCGATGAGGATCCGGTCGTGGGCACGAAGGGGGATCCGGTCGATGATCGAGATGAGCGGGCCGAACCCACCGGGGGTCTTGCGGGCCGCTCCCTTCGGCGTGCCGGTCGTGCCGGACGTGAGGATGATCGTGCGGCCACCCCGGGCGGGGACGGGCAGCTCGCTCGGGCGCGCGGTCCGCGCGACCCGGTCGGCCAGCTCGGTCTCGGTGACCCGCGGCAGGGACTGCGGCAGGTGCTCGACGACCTCGGCGAACTCGTCGTCGTGGATCAGGGCCTGGATGCCCTGCTCCTCCGCGACGAGCGCCAGCTGCGGCCCGGCGAGGCCGGTGTTGCCGAGGACGAGGTCGATGCCGACCGCTGACGTGGCGCACATGACCTCGATGGCCTGGACGTGGTTGCGGGCGAGCAGCCCGATCCGGTCGCCCGGGCCGAAGCCGAGCTCACGCAGGATGACGGCGACCTTCTCGGAGTTGGCGAGCAGCTCCGCGTAGGTCGTGGCGCCCCGGGTCTCGTCGATGACGGCGACGGTCCGGGGCGAGCGGCCCGCGGCCTGGCGCAGCTCACCGGCGAGGCCGAAGCCCCACTTCCGGAGCGCGGCGAGCTGCTTGACCTGGGCTGCCGGGGGTCCGGGGTTGAGCATGCCGCGCTTGGCCATGGTCTTGGCGATGATCAGGGGGTTCATGTCAGCGCTCACGCCTTCGGGATGTCGAAGAGGGTGGGGAACTTCGCGGCCAGGGCGAGGTCGCCCCTGACCTTGATCTTGCCGCGCATCGCGAGCATCGTCGGGTTGCCGCGGCCCGTCGCGATCTTCATGAACTCCGGCGGCGCCATCATCAGCGAGGCGTCGTAGGACTCCCCCGGCGTCTCGGAGATGGTGCACGTGCCGTCGGCGACGACGATCTCGTAGGTGTCGTGCGGCCGCTCGTCCGGCCCGCCCGTGATGCGGAACTGGACGGTGCCGTGCAGCCCCGCCGCCCGCTCGGGACGGAAGAGGCCGGGGAAGCGCGCGAAGACCGCGTCGAGGATCGGGATCCGCAGCTCACCCCGCATCGTCTCGCTGAGCTCGCGGTCGGACATGCCCTTGACCGTCCGGGCGAACTCCTGCGGGGTCATCGTGTCGAAGGTCGTCGGGTCGAGCTCCATCGCTGCTCCTCTGGGTACGCGGGTTGCCCGGACCATACCCATCGGTAACCACAGCGGCAACGGGAGTCCATCCCCCGTCGCCACCGACGGGGCTCACGCCTTCTTGGTCGCGGCCTTCTTGGCTCCTGCCTTCGTCGTCTTCTTCGCGGCCTTCTTCACGGTCTTCTTGGCCGTCTTCTTCGCCGACTTCTTGCGGGTCGCGGGGCCCTTGGCACGCTTCTCGGCGATGAGCTCGTAGGCCCGTGCCGCGGTGAGCGTCTCGGGCTCGTCATCACGTCGCAGCGTGGCATTCGTCTCACCGTCGGTGACGTACGGGCCGAAGCGCCCGTCCTTGACGACGACCTTCTTGCCGCTCACCGGGTCCTCGCCGAACTCGGCCAGCGGCGGCTTGGCCGCGGCCCGCCCGCGCTGCTTGGGCTGGGCGTAGATCGCCAGGGCCTCCTCGAGCGTGATCGCGAAGATCTGCGACTCGGTCTCGAGGGAGCGCGAGTCGGTGCCCTTCTTCAGGTACGGGCCGTAGCGACCGTTCTGCGCGGTGATGGGCACCTCGACCTGCGTCTCGGTGCCGTCCTCGGCGGTCTTGGTCTCGGTGACGGTGCCCACGGTGCGCGGCAGCGACAGCAGCTGCAGGGCGGTGTCGAGCTCGACCGTGGCCGGGTCCATCGACGCGAAGAGGGAGGCGGTGCGCGGCTTGACCTTGGCCTTGCCCCGCTTTGGCTTGTCCTCGACGTCCTCCTCGAGCACCTCGGTGACGAAGGGGCCGTAGCGGCCGGTCTTGACGATGACGTCGCGGCCGGTCTCCGGGTCCTGCCCGAGGACGCGCCCGTCGTCGGCGGCCTGCGCGAGGTACTCGCGGGCCATCGCCGGGGTCAGCTCGTCGGGCGCGACGTCGTCGTTGATCGTCGCGCGCCTCGGGGTCTCCGAGGTCGAGACGACCTCCTCGACGTACGGGCCGTAGCGCCCCACCCGCACGACGACGCCGTCGCCGATGTCGATCGTGGAGATCGCCCTGGCGTCGATGTCACCGAGGTCGGTGACCAGCTCGTGCAGGCCCTGGCCGCCCCCTTCGCTCCCGTAGTAGAAGCGCTGCAGCCACGCCACCCGCTCCGCGGAGCCGGACGCGATCTCGTCGAGGTCCTCCTCCATCGAGGCGGTGAAGCGGTAGTCGACGAGGCTGCTGAAGTGCACCTCCATGAGGCGGGTGACCGCGAAGGCCAGCCACGTCGGGACGAGGGCGCTGCCCTTCTTGCGGACGTACCCGCGGTCCTGGATCGTGCTGATCGTCGAGGCGTACGTGGAGGGGCGGCCGATGCCGAGCTCCTCCATCTTCTTCACGAGCGAGGCCTCGGTGTAGCGCGCCGGCGGCGAGGTCTCGTGGCCGTTCGGGGTCGCGTCGACGACGTCGACCGCGGTGCCCTCGGTGACCTTCGGCAGCCGGGCCTCGCCGTCCTTCGTGGACTCGCGGGGCTCGTCGGTGCCCTCCTCGTACGCGGCGAGGAAACCCTTGAAGGTGATGACGGTGCCGGACGCGGAGTACTCGGCGGCGGTGGCGACCTCGCAGCCGCCGAGGTCGGCGGCCAGCCGGATCGTCGCGGTCGAGCCCTTCGCGTCGGCCATCTGGGAGGCGATCGTGCGCTTCCAGATCAGCTCGTAGAGCCGGAACTCGTCGCCGCGCAGCTCGCCGGCGACCTGCGCCGGGGTGCGGAAGCGGTCCCCCGCGGGGCGGATCGCCTCGTGCGCCTCCTGCGCGTTCTTCGCCTTCTTGCCGTACACGCGCGGCTGCTCGGGGACGAAGTCCGCGCCGTACATGTCGCGCGCCTGCCCCCGGGCTGCGGCGACGGCCGAGCCGGAGAGGTTGGTGCTGTCGGTACGCATGTACGTGATGTAGCCGTTCTCGTACAGCTTCTGCGCGACGCCCATCGCCGCGCGCGAGCCGAGGCCGAGCTTGCGACCGGCTTCCTGCTGCAGCGTCGAGGTCGTGAAGGGGGCGTACGGCCGGCGGGTGTACGGCTTCTCGCTGACCGAGGAGACCGTGACGGACGCGGCGATCGTCGCCTCGGCGACCGTGGTCGCGGCGCGCTCGTCGAGCTGGCGGGCGGTGCCCTTGAGCGAACCGGTGTCGTCGAAGTCGGAGCCGGTCGCGACCTTGGTCCCGTCCAGGCTGGCGAGGCGGGCGGCGAAGGGGGCGGACCCGGCGGAGAAGCTGCCCTCGACGCTCCAGTACGAGGCCACCTTGAAGGCCATCCGCTCGCGCTCGCGCTCGACGACGATGCGGGTCGCCACGGACTGCACGCGCCCGGCGGACAGACCGGCCTTGACCTTGCGCCACAGGACGGGCGAGATCTCGTAGCCGTAGAGGCGGTCGAGGATGCGGCGCGACTCCTGGGCGTTGACGAGGTCGAGGTCGAGGTCACGGGTCTCGGTGACGGCCCGCTGGATCGCCTCCTTGGTGATCTCGTGGAAGACCATCCGCTTGACGGGGACCTTGGGCTTGAGGGTCTCCAGGAGGTGCCAGGCGATCGCCTCGCCCTCGCGGTCCTCGTCGGTGGCGAGGTAGAGGGTGTCGGCGTCCTTGAGCAGGCGCTTGAGCTCGGTGACCTTCTTCTTCTTGTCCGGGTCCACGACGTAGTACGGCTCGAAGCCGTCCTCGACGTTGACGCCGAAGCGGCCGAAGGGCCCCTTCTTCATCTCCGCGGGCATCTCGGAGGGCGTGGGGATGTCGCGGATGTGCCCGACGGACGCCTCGACGACGTAGTCGCCGCCGAGGTAGCCGGCGATGGTCTTCGCCTTGGCGGGGGACTCCACGATGACGAGCTTGCTGGCCATGCGTGCCTCTTCTCCCGACCCTGCGTGCAGCGGATTCGTCGCTGCCTCGACGCACGGGTCGCTGGCGCCGACCGTACTACGCCCCGGCGGCCGGGTCGGAACCCATTCCGCCGGGGGTGGATTTTCATTGAAGATACAAGTATTATGGGTGCATGACCGCTACCCCGCCCGTGCTGTTCCTGTCCCACGGCGCTCCCCCGCTGGCCGACGACGCCCGCTGGACCGCCGAGCTCGCCCGCTGGTCGGGCTCCTTCGAGAAGCCGAAGAACATCCTCATGGTCTCGGCGCACTGGGAGAACGCCCCCGTCACGGTCAGCCCCACCCAGCGCAAGGTGCCGCTGACCTACGACTTCTGGGGCTTCCCGCAGAAGTACTTCGAGGTCGAGTACGACGCGCCGCTCGCCCCCGACCTGGCCGCCGAGGTCTCCTCCCTCCTCGGGGCGAAGGGGGTCGACGTCCAGCGCGACGAGACCCGTGGCCTGGACCACGGCGCCTACGTGCCGCTCGTGGAGATGTTCCCCGATGCCGACGTGCCGGTGCTCCAGATGTCGATGCCGACCCTCGACCCGCACCGCCTGCTCGAGATCGGCCGGGCGCTCGCCCCCCTTCGCGACCAGGACACGCTCATCGTCGGCTCGGGCTTCACGACGCACAACCTGCGCTGGTTCAACCCGCGCGCCGGGGCCGACGCCACGCCCCCGTCCGCCTCGAGCGAGTTCGACCACTGGGCCGCCGAGACCGTGGCGGCCGGTGACGTCGACGCCCTCGAGCGGATGCTCGAGCTGGCACCCGCCTCCCACGAGGCGCACCCGCGCACCGAGCACTGGGCGCCGCTGTACATCGCGATGGGCGCGGCCGAGGCCTCCGGCGCGACCGAGCGCCGGACGGCGGTCGACGGCTTCTGGTTCGGCCTGTCCAAGCGCTCCTGGCAGTTCGACTGATCGGACCGACCGGGGCGGGCAGTCCTCCCCATCGCCCACCCCGGCCGGCGTCGTTAGGGTCGTGACCGACGAGCGCTGCACCACGGCCGCGCCACGACCGGGGAGGACCCCATGAAGAAGCTCGCCACCATCATCGCCGCCAGCGGGCTCGCGCTGGGCCTCTCGGCCTGCGGCAGCCCGGAGAAGGACGCGGAGCAGGCCGTCACGGACTTCGCTCAGGCCTTCGAGGACAAGGACTACGACAAGGTCTGCGACAGCATCGACCCCGAGATGCTCAAGACCATGGAGTCGGCCGGCACCACGTGCGTCGAGGGCATGAAGGAGGGCGGCGACGACCTGGCCGAGGAGGCCAACGCCGACGACATCGAGATCCTCTCCTCCACGGTCTCCGAGGACGAGAAGACCGCCACCGTCAAGGTCAAGAACAGCAAGGACGAGGAGAACGACGTCAAGCTGGTCAAGGTCGAGGACGAGTGGAAGATCACCATGCAGTGACCTCGACACCCCGCTAGCCACCCCCAGAGGGTCACGTCGTGCACATCAGACGCGTTCTTGGTGCATGACGTGACCCTCTGCGCGTGGGGTCAGGCTCAGGCGGGCCGGAGCAGGCCGTCGGCGGCCAGGCGCCGCACGAGCGTCGCGCCGGCCCCGAGCGCCTCACCGGTCGGCAGGTCGAGCAGCGCGGAGATCGCGGTGAGCGACTGCCGGGCGGTCAGCTCGCCGTCGCTCACGGACACCAGGGCCGCGTCGAGGGTGTCGAGGCGGATCGAGCGCGCCAGCCCCCCGCCCTGCCGCAGCACGATGACGTTGGGGTCGGTGGCGCCCGGAGCCGCGTGCGTCTCGGTGGTCACGTCGTCGGCGCAGCGCCACGCGGTGTCGAGCAGGGCGTCGTCGTCGAGCCCCGCGAGCCGGTCGCGGGCCACCAGCCCGGCAGCGATGGTCGGCCCCATGGGGGTGGCGACCGGTCCGTGCGCCTCGACGAGGTCGACGAAGGGGGTCCGCTGCGTCGTGGGTCGGTGCAGCGTGATGATCCCGAAGCCGATCTGCTCCACCCGGCGCGACGCGAAGTCGTCGAGCCAGGCGCCGACCAGCGTGTCGTGCTCGCTCGTGCCCGGCAGGTGACCGCCGTCGCGGGTCCACAGCTCGGCGTACTCCGCCGGGTCCTGCACGTCGCGCTGCACGACCCACGCGTCGAGGCCGCTCTCCGCGACCCACTCCCCGACCCGGTCGCGCCAGTCCTGGCCGGCGCCGGTCTCCCAGTTGCCGAGGAGCTGGGCGACGCCTCCGGGCGCGAGGTGGGCGCCGACCCCCTTCGTCAGGGCGGCGACGACCGCGTCACCGGCGGCGCCCCCGTCGCGGTACTCGTAGAGCGGCACGTCCCCGCTCCGCGGCGTGATGACGAAGGGCGGATTGCTCACGACGAGGTCGAAGGCCTCCCCGGCCACCGGCTCGAGGAAGCTGCCCTCGCGCAGGTCCCAGTCGGCGCGGTTGAGCGCGGCGTTGAAGGCGGCGTAGCCGAGCGCACGCCGCGACAGGTCGGTGGCCACGACGTGCTCGGCGTGGGTCGACAGGTGCAGGGCCTGGACGCCGCAGCCGGTGCCGAGGTCGAGGGCCCGGGCGACGCGGGTGCGGGGGGTCCACGACGCGAGGGTCGTCGAGGCGCCACCGATGCCGAGCACGTGGTCGACGGGCAGCGGCTCGCTGCGGGCGTGCTCCGTGGGGTCGGAGGCGACCCACCACGCGTGCCCGGTGTCGTCCCCGTAGGGCCGCAGGTCGCAGGTGGCCCGGACGTGCGCGCCCTCCGGCTCGACGATCCCGAGGGCGACCGCGCCGGTGACGCCGGTGCGCGGCAGGGCGCTCGCCAGGTCGTCGGCGGCCGTGGGCAGCCCGAGCCCGAAGCACCCGATGAGCACGCCGAGCGGGTCGCTCGCGCCGGCGACCGCGCGCCGTGCGGGCAGGGTCTGCTCGCGGCCGAGGGCCGCGCTGGCGAGGGCACCGAGGCGTTCGCGCACCTCGTCCACGCCGAAGGGGGCGCCCGCCAGGTCCTCCCTCAGGGAGTCGAGCAGGGCCGGGTCGGTGCGCAGGGTCGCCGAGGTACTCACCCGACGAGCCTAGCCAGCCCGGCCCGCTCCCTTCGCCCGTCAGGCTCGGTCGAGGACCGGCTCGACGTCCGGGTCGGCCATCGCGACGTCGTCACGCTTGGAGTAGAGCAGCGCGCCGACGATGACGACGAACGCGACGAGTGCGATGCCCCAGCGGATCATCTGGTCGGTGTCGTCGCCGAGGTAGAGGGTGATGATCGCCGGGGCGATGAGGACGGCGACGAGGTTCATCACCTTGATGAGCGGGTTGATCGCCGGCCCGGCGGTGTCCTTGAAGGGGTCGCCGACGGTGTCACCGATGACCGCGGCCTCGTGGCCGGACGAGCCCTTGCCGCCGTGCTTGCCGTCCTCGACGATCTTCTTCGCGTTGTCCCACGCGCCGCCGGAGTTGGCGAGGAAGACGGCCATGAGCGCGCCGCAGGCGATGGCGCCGGCGAGGAACCCGGCGAGCGCCCCGATGCCCAGCCCGAAGCCGACGATGATCGGGGTGAGGGCGGCCAGCAGGCCGGGGGTCGCGAGCTTCGTCAGCGAGTCGCGGGTGCAGATGTCGACCACGCGGGCGTACTCGGGCTTCTCGGTGCCGGCCATGATCCCCGGGTGCTCGCGGAACTGGCGGCGCACCTCGTGGACGATCGACCCGGCGGCCACGGTGACCGCATTGATCGCCAGGCCGGAGAAGAGGAAGACGACCGCGGCGCCGACGAGCACGCCGACGAGGACGTTGGGGGCGACGATCTGGGTGTTGACCATCTGCTCGAGGTCGGACACCCGGTCCTTGGAGAGCGAGCCCGGGTCGACCGCGCGGACTGCCGAGGTCCACGCATCCGTGTAGCTGCCGAAGAGCGCCGTCGCGGCGAGCACGGCCGTCGCGATCGCGATGCCCTTGGTGATCGCCTTGGTCGTGTTGCCGACGGCGTCGAGCTCGGTGAGGATCTGTGCGGCCTCGCCGTCGACGTCACCGGACATCTCGGCGATGCCCTGGGCGTTGTCCGAGACCGGGCCGAAGGTGTCCATGGCGACGATGACGCCGACGGTCGTGAGCAGCCCGCAGCCGGCGAGCGCGATGAAGAAGAGCCCGAGCACGACCGACGAGCCGCCGAGGAGGAAGGCCAGGTAGATGCAGACCGCGATCGTCACGACCTTGTAGACGGCTGACTCGAGGCCGAGGCTGATGCCGGAGAGGATGACGGTCGCGGCGCCGGTCTCGGTGGTGCGCGCGACGTCCATCGTCGGTCGCTTGTCGGTCCCCGTGTAGTACCCGGTCATGCGCAGGATGACGGCGGCCAGCACGATGCCGAGGACGACGGCGAGCAGCGCCGCCCGGCGCGGGTCGCCCACGAGGGCGGCGACGCCCTCGTCGGGCGATCCCAGGTCGGCGTAGGCGCCGGGCAGGTAGGTGTACGCCGCGACGGCGCACAGGACCGCGGAGATCACCGCAGAGATGTAGAAGCCGCGGTTGATCGCGTCGAGCGCCGACTCCCCCGCCCGCGCGCGGGTGATGAAGATGCCGATCATGGCCGTCACGGCGCCGATGGCGGGGATGAGCAGGGGGAAGACGAGGCCGTAGGCGCCGAAGGCCGCGGAGCCGAGGATGAGCGCCGCGACGAGCATCACGGCGTAGGACTCGAAGAGGTCCGCGGCCATGCCGGCGCAGTCGCCGACGTTGTCACCGACGTTGTCGGCGATGGTGGCGGCGTTGCGCGGGTCGTCCTCGGGGATGCCGGCCTCGACCTTGCCGACGAGGTCGGCGCCGACGTCGGCGGCCTTGGTGAAGATGCCGCCGCCGACGCGCATGAACATCGCGAGCAGGGCGGCACCGAAGCCGAAGCCCTCGAGGACCTTGGGAGCGTCACCGCGGTAGGCGAGGACGACGACGGCCGCACCGATGAGGCCGAGGCCGACGGTGAACATGCCGACCGTCCCGCCGGTGCGGAAGGCGATCCGCATCCCGTCGTCGCGACCGGTCGAGCGGGCGGCCTGGGCGACGCGGACATTGGCCTTGACCGCGAGCGACATGCCCAGGTAGCCGATCGTCGCGGAGAAGACGGCGCCGAGGACGAAGAACCCGGACCGTCCCCAGCGGACCCCCGCGGTGTCGGCGGGCAGGAAGAGGAGCAGGACGAAGACGAGGACGACGAAGACGACGAGCGTCCTGAACTGCCGCCGCAGGTAGGCGTGCGCGCCCTCCTCGACCGCGCCGGCGATCTCCTGCATGCGCTCGGTGCCGGCGCCCGCGGCGAGCACCTGCCCCCGCAGGACCACCCCCAGGACGAGCGCGAGGAGGCCGATCGCGGCCACGCCGCCGACGAGGCCGAGGTTGGTGCCGTCGAGCGTGATCGATGACGCTGCGGTCAGGGACGCGTGCGAGCCAGCCATGCCATCCTCCTTGATGGGCGCGGGTCACGGCCGGACCGTCGTCGTGGCGGCACGACCGTTGGCTCACACTACTGCCGAGTTGCCTCCGCGGCGCGGACTGCGGCGTCGACATCCGGGTGGACGTCGAGGAGCTGGTCGAGGCCGGTGATGGAGAAGACCCGCAGCACCCGGGGGTGGGCGGCCGCGACGGTCATCGTCCCGCCGTGGCGGGAGAGGCGCTTGAGGCGCCCGACGACGATCCCCAGGCCGGTGGAGTCCATGAAGGTCACCGCGGACAGGTCGAGGGTCAGACGGCGGCGCCCATCGGCGATGAGCGCCTCGAGCGCGTCGCGCAGCACGGCGGCGGAGGTCACGTCGATCTCACCACTGACGTGGACGATGTGGACCTCGCCCGCTTCGCTGGTCGTGATCGTGATGGGCACCGGCCTACCGTAGATCACATGTCCAGCACCCGTCCGCAGGCCCCCGACCTGCTCCGCGCCCTGGCCGCCGGCCGCGAGGACCGGGTGCGGCACGTCGAGTCGATCCCCCGTCGCCCTGCGGAGCACGCCGACCTGCCGGACTGGGTCGCCCCACCCCTGCGGACCGCCCTCGCCGGCGCCGGCATCGACCGGCTCTGGTCACACCAGGCCGCTGCCGCCGAGGCGGCACGGGAGGGCAGGCACGTCGTCCTGGCGACCGGTACGGCCTCGGGCAAGTCGCTGGGGTACCTCCTCCCTTCGCTCACCGCGGTGCTCGAGGGTCGGGCCGCCGCCAACGGCCGCGGCGCGACCGCGCTCTACCTGTCCCCGACCAAGGCGCTGGCTGCCGACCAGCTGGCGAGGATCCAGTCGTGGGCGGTCCCCGGCATCCGCGCCGCGACGTACGACGGCGACACCCCGACCGACGAGCGGCGCTGGATCCGCGACCACGCCGACGTCATCCTCACCAACCCCGACCTCGTGCACCACTCCCTGCTGCCAGGGCACGAGCACTGGGCGCACGTGCTGCGGCGGCTGCGCTACGTCGTCATCGACGAGTGCCACGTCTACCGGGGGGTCTTCGGGTCGCACGTCGCCCTGCTCATCCGCCGGCTGCGGCGGGTGGCACGCCGGTACGGCGCCGATCCGGTGTTCGTCCTCGCCTCGGCCACCGTCGGCGACCCGGGCGGCCACGCCTCGCGGCTCATCGGGGACGACGTGCTCGCGGTGACGCGCGACGGCTCGCCCCGCGGGGCGCTGACCTTCGCGCTGTGGCAGCCGCCGGAGGACGACGAGGGCGCCCGCCGCTCCCCCACGACGGAGGCCGCCGAGCTCATGGCCGAGCTCGTGGGCCGGGACGTCCAGACGCTCGCGTTCGCGCGGTCGCGGGCGGGGGTCGAGGCCCTCGCCTCCTCCGCCGCGCGGCGGGTGAGCGCGGTGGACGAAGGGAGGATCGCGGCCTACCGGGGCGGCTACCTGCCCGAGGAGCGGCGGATCATCGAGCGTCGGCTGCGCGACCGCGACCTGCTCGGGCTCGCCGCGACCAACGCGCTCGAGCTCGGCATCGACATCGCCGGGCTCGACGTCGTCCTCATGGCCGGGTGGCCCGGTCGGCTGGCCTCGGTGTGGCAGCAGGCGGGTCGCGCCGGGCGGGACGGGCAGGACGCCCTCGCCGTGCTGCTCGCCGCCGACGACCCGCTCGACACCTGGGTGGTGGAGCACCCCGAGGCGGTCTTCGACACCCCGGTCGAGACGAGCGTGCTCGACCCGCGCAACCTCCACGTCCTCGTGCCGCACGTGGCCTGCGCCGCCGCGGAGATCCCCGTGACCCTCGACGACGAGCGCTGGTTCGGCGAGGGGCTGAGCGGCGTCCTCGACGTGCTCGTCACGCGAGGGATCCTGCGTGCCCGCCCCGGCGGCTGGTTCTGGACCCGGCCCGACCGGCCCGGCGAGCACGTGTCCCTGCGCGGCATCGGCGAGGTGGTGAGCATCGTCGAAGGGAGGTCCGGTCGCGTCGTCGGGACGGTCGACGAGAGCTCGGCGCACGCGCAGGTCCACACGGGCGCCGTGCACGTGCACCAGGGGCGCACCTTCGTCGTCACCGACCTCGATCTCGAGCAGTCGACGGCCACGGTCGTGCTGGGCGACCCGGGGTGGTCGACGCACGCCCAGTCGGTGTCCTCCTTCGACATCGTCGCCGAGGAGGTCGGGGTCGACCACGGACCGGTCCGGGTCTCCTTCGGCCGGGTGGACGTGCGCCGTCAGGTGACCGGGTTCCTCCGGCGACTGCCGAGCGGCGAGGTCATCGGCCGCCACGAGCTCGACCTGCCCGAGCGGACCCTCTCGACCCGGGCGGTGTGGTGGACGATGACGCCGGAGGCGCTGGCGCGGGCCGGTGTCGCCGAGCAGGACGTGCCGGGCGCCGCGCACGCCGCGGAGCACGCCGCGATCGGGATGCTCCCGCTCCTCGCCACGTGCGACCGGTGGGACATCGGCGGCGTCTCCACCGACCAGCACCCGCAGACGGGGCTGCCCACCGTCATGGTCTACGACGGGCACCCCGGGGGTGCGGGGTTCGCGGCACGCGCGCACGAGCGGATCGGCGAGTGGCTGACGATGACCCGCGAGACGATCGCCGCGTGCGGGTGCAGCGGCGACGGCTGCCCGGCCTGCGTCGTGTCGCCCAAGTGCGGCAACGGCAACGAGCCGCTGGACGCTCGCGGCGCCGTCGCGCTGCTCGACCTGCTCCTGGCCTCGCTCGGACATACAGTGAGCGAGGACCCGCTGCAGGAGACCGCGGGCTGACAACCTCCGGGAGCTACTGCCATGGTCATCCTCGGCCTCATCCTCGTGCTCGTCGCCCTCGCGCTCGGCGCGGCCCTGCTCCTCGGCACCCAGGCCCCGGACGTCGCCGGCCAGGACGTCGACATCAAGCTCTTCGACGCGGTGACGATCACCCTCGACCCGCTCGCGCTCGTCGTCGCGGGCATGGCGACGATGCTCCTGCTGTGGCTCGGGCTCGTGCTCATCAAGGCGGCCCTGACGCGACGGACCAGGCAGCGCCGCCAGCGCAAGGAGCAGGAGCTGGCCGCCAGGCAGCGCCTCGCCGACCAAGAGGCGGCCCACCGCGAGGAGGTGGCCCGCCGCGACCGCGAGCTCCAGGACCAGCGCGTCTCCACCGAGATCGCCCGCGAGCGCGCCGAGGTGGCCGAGCGACACGACCCGACGCTCACCGACCAGCCGACCGAGCGCATCGACACGGGTGTCGCCACCCCGGGCCGCGACGCCCTCGGACCGGACGCGACGCGCCCGATCCGTCGCGACCCGCGCCCCTGACGGGCCAGGCCGTGGTCGTGGCCGGCCACGGAGGGTCCTCGGGCAGGCGGTCCGGGGCATCACCCGTCCTCCGGTGACGGGCCGGCGCGAGCCCTCCCCTCGGCATGGTCCGGGCCGACCCCGCCGAGCCGAAGGGGGATCCTCGCCGACACCGTGACGGTCACCTCGCCCCCGCCACCGACATCGCAGTCGATGACCGCCACGTCGTGGTGTGCAGCCACACGGCGGGCTTCGGCGCACGCGCCGCCCGCGTCGGCCGACTGCTGGTACTCGACAGCCCCCGCGAGGGCGGACAGGTCCGCCGCAGAGCGGGCGACGTGCGCCGCCCGCACCGCGCTGAGGACGGCCAGGGCCGCGAGCGTGATGGTGAGCAGGACCGCGATGAGCCCGACAGCCAGGACCGTCGACGAGCCGGCCTCGGCGCGCAGCTCACGGGGCGACATCGACGGACTCGAGCCGGGCGGTCGACGAGCACGAGGTCTCCGCGGCCGCGAAGGCCAGGGCCGGTGGTGACGGAGCCGTCACGGTGACGGTGACGTCCGAGCCGCTGCGCCCGACCTCCAGACGCGCCCCGTCAGGAGCCGTGCGCTGCGCGTCCGTGAGCGCACGGGACGGGGACTCGCCCCGGGCCAGCTCACGGACGGCCACCCTGGCGGCGTCCACGCAGCGCACCCGGTCGACGCCCCAGGACAGGGCGGACAGGCAGATGACGAGGACGAGGACGACCGCGGGGAGGGTGAGGGCGACCTCCGCCGTCACCATCCCCGCGTCCCCCGTCCTCTCAGCGGATGCCGAGCGCCTCGAGGATGACACCCGACAGGCCCGTCTTGATCGTCCCGGACTTCACGACCGCGAGCAGCACGATCGCGAAGGTGCACGCGGCGAGCGTGCCGACCGCGTACTCCGCCGTGGTCATCCCGGCCTCGCAGGCCAGTCGCCCACGGTGGACCCAGCTGACGATGGACTTCTTCATGGGTCGTTCCTCCCTCTCGGCAGCACCTGGTGTGCTGCGCTGAGGTCCACCCTTCGCCCTTGGGCCCGCACGCGGGAGGGTCGCGCGGGACCTGTGGACCGTCACGACACGCAGGACCGGGTTGGGGAAAGCGCCGATCTCGGCTGGCCGGGTCGAGGTCGCAGCGACCGCCCACCCGGTCGGGATCACCTCGACCCGTGGGGCGCGCCGACGGGTCAGCCGAGCTGGGTCCCCACGAGCACGGCGACCAGCGGGATGACCGCGGTCGCGATGAAGGCCGGCAGGAAGCACAGCCCGAGCGGGAGGACGAGCATCACGGCGGCCTTGCCCCCGGACTCCTCGAGCCGTCTGGCCTCGGTGTCCCGCAGGGTCTCGGCCGCGTCGAGCAGCACCGCGGCAGAGGGGGCACCCACCGCGTCGGCGACGACGAAGGCCGTCGCCGTCGGACCCCACAGCTCGCGCGCGTAGGTCCAGGACTCCGCCATCGAGCGGCCCCACCCGAGTGCGGCGGCCACCCGGTGCAGGTCCTCCCCCGCGCCCTGCGCGGACACCTCGGCGACCTCCTCCAGGGCCTGGACCAGGCCCCGCCCGGACTGCAGCGCGAGCGCCAGGAGGACGCTTGAGTCGGCGACCTCGTCGACCGTGAGCGAGGCCGTCGACCTGGGTGGCTCCGGCTCCCGCCGCAGCCACCCCACGCCGGCGGCCCGGCCCGGCCACACCGCCACCGCGACCACCACGAGCAGCACCACGAGGATGCTCACGTGTGGACCCTCGGCTGCACGGCCCGTGCGAGCACCCACCGGCAGACGAGCCACCCGACGGCGGTGAGCACGAGCCCCAGGACGGCCGCGCCCATCGTCACCGCGCTGTGGCCGTACACCTCCCAGGGCGTGAGGCCGAAGGCGAACCCCGCGAGCATCCCCACGAGTGGCAGCAGCGTCAGCATGTGCATCGTCGCCCGCGCACCCGCGGTCGCCGCCTCGAGGCGGCGCCGCGCCTGCACCCGGGCCCGCAGCACCTGCGCGCTGGTCGCCATGGACGGGGCGAGGGCGACGCCGAGGTCCTCGCTCAGCGACCAGGCGCCCGCGAGCGGACCCAGCTCGGGACGCCCGGCCGCGTGCCTGCGCCACACCCCGCCCGCGCCACCCCCGGTCGCGAGCTCGGCCCCCACCTCCTCGAGCACCGACCGCCACGGCCGTGGGGCCTCGCCCGTCACCACCCGCACGGCAGCCACGGGAGTCGCTCCCGAGCGCAAGGCCATCGCCAGCAGGTCGGCGACGACGGCGAGGGACTCGAGGTCGCGCAGGCGTCCACCTGCGATCCCACGGCTCCACCACCCACGACTGGGCGCGGCGGGCGCCGTGAGGGACACGCCCGCCACCGGTCCCGGCCAGAGCAGCACGGCCGCGAGCACGAGCCCGACCACGGCGAGTGTCATGTCCGCACCCCGGGCAGCGGGCCGATCGAGTCGACGACGCGACGCCCACCGACCCGCCGCAGGTGCACGACCACCTCGATCGCGCTGACCAGCTGGGCGCGCACCGCCTCACGGCTCATGCCGGCGAGCGCACCCAGCGCCTCGAAGCGACTGGGCACGTCCTCGGCGCGGTTGGCGTGGAGGGTGCCGCAGCCCCCTTCGTGCCCCGTGTTGAGCGCGAGCAAGAGGTCACGTACCTCCGCGCCCCGCACCTCTCCGACGACGAGCCGGTCGGGCCGCATCCGCAGCGCCTGCCGCACGAGATCGACCATCGTCACCTCACCGGCGCCCTCGGTGTTGGCCGCCCGCGCCTGCAACCGCACCACGTGCGGGTGCCCGACCTGGATCTCCCCCACGTCCTCGACGACGAGCAGCCGCTCTGCGGACGGCACCTCGGCGAGCATCGCCGCGAGGAGCGTCGTCTTGCCGGTCCCCGTCCCCCCGGTGACCACGTGGGCGCGCTTGTCGGCGACGACCTCGCGCAGCTGCTCCGCCTGGGCGGGGGTGGCCATACCGAGCCGGACGAGCGCGTCGAGCCCACCGCCCCGGTGCCGCGGGATGCGCAGGCTCACGTGTGCCCCGTCGGCCACCAACGGCGGGAGCACGGCGTGCAGGCGGATCCCGCGCGGCAGCAGGCCGTCCACCCAGGGCTGGGCGTCGTCGAGACGCCGCCCCGCGATCGCCGACAGCCGCGTGGCCAGGCGCCGGACCGCGTCCGCGTCCCCGACGACCACGTCGGCCCGGGTCACGCCCTCGCCCCGGTCCACCCACACCGAGCCGTCCCCGTTGACGAGCACGTCGGTCACGAGCGCGTCGGCGACGAGCGGCTCGAGCGCACCGAGACCCATGAGGTCCGCGCGCAGCTCCCCCGACCTCCGCGCCGTCCCGGCCGCACCCAGGCGCACCGCCTCGGAGCGGGCCACCTCGTCGATGACCCCGATGTCCGGGGCCCTGCCAGCGCGCACCTGCTCGTCGATCGCGCTCGACCACCTCATGACGCCAGCCCCAGGACACGCTCGGCGAGCGCCGGGCCGCGGCCGGGCAGCTCCGCGGCGAGGGCCCGCGCCACCTCGCCGACGGCTCCTCTGGGCCGGGGAGCGCGTCCGTGGGCCTCGTCGCGGACGACGCCCGGGTCGTCGGCGAGGTGATCGAGCAGCGGTAGCCCCAGGTGCTCGGCCGCCCGCTCCGAGACCCGTTCCGCCCGCCGCGGCCCGCGGGTGACGAGCAACGTCGACCCGCGCAGGTCCCCGAGCGCGCCCGCGACCACCTCCCCGTCGCGCAGCCACCGGGGCCGCAGGCCGACCACGAGCACGACGAGCGAGGCCAGCTCCGCCCACACCGCCGGCACCCGGCCCATCGCGGGCAGGTCGACGACCACCGGCCCCTCGGCCGCCAGCCCCAGCATCACCTCGCGCACCGCCCCGGGGGAAGGGCGCCGCCCGCGGGCGGCGAGGACAGGCACCGGCCCGAGCGGCAGGGCCCGGCGCAGGCGGGCGGCGTCGACCTCCCCTTCGTGCTCGGCGAGATCACCCCAGCGCAGCCCGTCGAGGTGCTCCGCGGCGACCGTGGCATCGAGCCCACCGGAGGCGAAGGCGCCGTCGACGAGCACCGGTGACCCGTCGCGGGCGAGCACGGTGGCCGTGACGGCAGCGAGCGTGGAGGCGCCGAGCCCTCCGGAGGCGCCGGTGACGATGACGACGGGATGCATGTCCTCGACCCTGCCCCCGACCCGACGGCGCCGGGAGGGGGGCGGCGGCCCTGTGGATGCCCCCTTCGCGCCACCGTGGTCTGTGGAGGAGCGTGGTCCGTGGAGCACACTCCCCGGGAAAGGGGACGGCCCCGGCGGGGGAGCGCCGGGGCCGTCAACGCGCGGACTCCGGGGGGAGGGAGCCGGGCGTTGGCCGCTCGACCCGAAGGGAGCAGCTGAGGACAACAATAACCCTCCACGCCGGGAACGCAATTCCCCGACGCGCGCGAGGTGCCGAGGGTCTCAGCCGAGGCGCCCCGCACGCACCGAGTCGGCCACCCGCCAGCCCTCCTCGGCGCCCGCGACGAGCGAGTCACCGCAGTGCCTCAGCCACAACGTGACCCCCGGCACGCCACCGTGCACGTAGCCCCCGAGCGAGCCGAGGTAGGCCGGACCGCCCTCGTGGCCGTGCCCCGCCTCGGGCACCGCGACGCCCGTGGGGTCGAGCCCGGTCGCGGCGATCATCGCCCGCTCCACGGCCCGCGCGACGAGCCCGTTGCCGACGACGAAGGGCCGCACGGTCGCGATCTCCGCGTGCACGATCGAGGCGACGACGAGCGCCGGCGCCTCGCTCGCCGACTGCATGAGCTCGATGATCCCGGACAGCCGGCGCCGCAGCTCCTCGCCCGTCGGCGCCGGGCCGAGGTCGGCGAACTCCTCGCACCCCTCCCCCTCGACGCGCGGCCGGCCCAGCTGGCCGTGGTCCGTGACCAGCTGCGCCGCCGCCGCGGTGTGCAGGCGCGCCAGCGCCTGCCCGGGCGAGCGGGTGACGAGGTCGCGCAGGTGCTCGCTCTCCGCGGTGGCCGCGATGGCGCCGTGGATGACCCGCTCTGCCGGGTCCGGGTCGGGGCTGCGCTCCCGCGCCCCCCGCATGAGGTCGCGCACGATCGTCGCGGTCGAGCGGGCCCCGTCGAGCTCGGCGCTCGCCCAGGCACCGCGGACGCGGGACTCCGCGGACGCCTCCGGGATCCGCCGGCGCAGTGCCTCGTGCCAGCGCAGGTTGGTGCACGCCTCGCGGGCCCGGTCCGAGGCCTCGGCGACCTCCGGGATCGCGGCGAGCTGGGTCAGGGCGGCGACGAGCGGGTTGGAGTCTGGCACCCGCACAGCGTAGGCGGCACTAGGGTTCGCCCATGGACGCCGGCCTGCACCTGCCGACCGTGGCCGTGGTCACGGGAGGCTTCCTCGCGCTGGGCCTCGTCATCGCCCTCGTGCGCTGGCGACGGGCCCGACCAGGCTTCATCTCGGTCACCGACCTCGCGACCTACGAGACCCTCCACACCGCCTCCATGGCCGGCCGGCACCTCGCCGACGGATTCACCGACGACGGCTGCGAGCGCGCCGCCCCGTACCTGCGGGCCATGCTCGCGACCCCCGGGCTGGCGGTCTGCGACACCTCCGGCGTCATCGTCTGGGAGGGCGAAGGGAGACACCACCTGCCGGCCGTGATGGACCAGGCCGCCCCGGTCCTCGCCTCCGGGCAGGTCGTCGTCCTCGGGCCGGACACGGTCACGTGCACCTCGACCGAGTGCCCGGTGCGGGCAGCCGTCATCGCCCCCGTCATCGTCGACGACCGGGTCGTCGGCGCGATCGCGGGATACGGCCCGCAGGTCTCGGCCGGTCTCGCGCGAGCGGCCGAGGAGGTCGCGTCGTGGGTGGCGACCCAGGTCGAGCTGGCCGACCTGTCCTTCGAGCGCACCCGTGCCATGGAGGCGGAGCTACGGGCGCTTCGGGCGCAGATCTCCCCGCACTTCATCTACAACTCGCTCGCCGCGATCGCCTCCTTCGTGCGCACCGACCCGGCCCGCGCGCGCGAGCTGCTCCTGGAGTTCGCCGACTTCACCCGCTACGCGCTGCGTCGCGACGGTGCGTTCACGACGGTGAGCGAGGAGCTGCGCAATGTCGAGCGCTACCTCGTCCTCGAGCAGGCCCGCTTCGGCGACCGGCTGTCCATCACCCTGAAGATCGCGCCCGAGGTGCTGCCCGTGCGCGTGCCCTACCTCGCGATCCAGCCGCTGGTGGAGAACGCGGTCCGGCACGGCCTGGCGCCCAAGGAGGGACCCGGGCACGTCGTGCTCAGCGCGACCGACCACGGCAGCGTCGCGGAGTTCTCCGTCGACGACGACGGGGTCGGCGCCCACCCCGAGACGATCCGCAAGATCCTCGACGGCCAGTCCCGCTCCGACTCCGTGGGGCTGGGCAATGTCGACGCGCGGCTGCGCCAGGTCTACGGCGAGGAGTTCGGCCTCGTCGTCGACACGGCTCCCGGCGCGGGGATGAAGGTCTCGTTCCGGGTGCCCAAGTACTCCCCTGCCCTCGAGCAACCCGCCTAGGGTGGGGACCATGCCGCGACCGTCTCGTCCCGCCGCGCTGACCGTCCTCGTCGTCGACGACGAGGCGCCGGCGCGCAACGAGGTCGCCTGGCTCCTCGACCAGGACGAGCGCATCAGCCGCGTGCTCACCGCGGCGAGCGGCACGGCCGCCCTCGCGGCGCTCGAGCGGGAGGCCGTCGACGTCGTCTTCAGCGACATCTCGATGCCGGGGCTGGACGGCATGCAGCTGGCCCGCGTCATCCGGCGCTTCGCCGAGCGGCCCCAGGTCGTCTTCGTGACCGCGCACGACAACCACGCCGTCGACGCCTTCGACCTGGACGCCGTCGACTACCTCATGAAGCCGGTACGGCCCGAGCGCATCGGCGAGGCGGTGCGCCGGTGCCTCGCCGCCGCCGAGCGTGAGGCCCAGCCCGCCTCGGCCCCCGAGGACGAGGAGACGATCCCCGTCGAGCTCGGTGGGATCACCCGGTTCGTCCCCCGGAGCGAGATCCGCTGGGTGCAGGCCCAGGGCGACTACGCCCGGCTGCACACCCCGAGCGGCTCGCACCTCGTGCGCATCCCCCTCGCCACCCTCGAGGAGGAGTGGGCCGACGTCGGGTTCGTGCGCATCCACCGCTCGACGCTCGTCTCGACCCGCCACATCAGCGAGATCCACAACGACGCGGGTCGGTGCTCGGTCGTCGTCGACGGCACGGAGCTGCAGGTGAGCCGGCGGCACACCCGGCACCTGCGCGGCACCCTCCTGCGGCCCCGCCCGGGCCAGGACGAGGGGTGAGCACCCCGCCCCACCGGGTCCGCGTCACCCGCACCCGCCACCGGACCCGGCAGGTCCGACCGCCCACCGTCCGTCAGGAGATCGCCGACCAGTCCCGGCTCGGCACGACGTACGTGCGCTCCCTCATGCGTGCCCAGCTCCAGCTCTCCCTCAGCGTGCTCGCCGTCGGTCTGGTCACCCTGGGCGCACTGCCCCTCCTCTTCGCCCTCGCCCCGGCGCTGCGCCGGCTGGAGCTGCTCGGTGTACCGCTGCCGTGGCTCGTCCTCGGCCTGCTCGTCTACCCCGGCGTCGTCCTCATCGCCCGCTGGTACACCCGGGCCAGCGAGCGCATCGAGGCCGACTTCAGCGACCTCGTGGGCCGCAGGTGACCCAGCCGCTCAGCGTCGCGGCGATCGCCCTCGTCTGCCTGACGACGCTCACGCTCGGTGCGCTCGGTCTGCGCCTGGCCAAGGGCACGAGCGACTTCTACGTC
Source organism: Janibacter terrae NBRC 107853 (assembly GCF_001591405.1). Lineage (GTDB taxonomy): Bacteria > Actinomycetota > Actinomycetes > Actinomycetales > Dermatophilaceae > Janibacter > Janibacter terrae. The sequence goes on along the minus strand of NZ_BCUV01000002.1, from coordinate 7,482 downwards.
GCGGGCCGCGCCGTCACCCCGTGGCGCAACGCGAGCGCGATCAGCGGCGAGTACCTGTCCGCCGCGAGCTATCTCGGCGTCGCCGGGCTGGTCTTCGACCAGGGCATCGACATGCTGTGGATGCCCATCGGCTACACCGTCGGCTACCTCGTCCTGCTGCTGCTCGTCGCCGCGCCCCTGCGTCGCTCGGGCGCCTACACCCTCCCCGACTTCGCGGAGTCGCGTCTGGAGTCCACCGCCCTGCGCCGCGGCTGCGCCCTGCTCGTCGTCGGCATCGGCTGGCTCTACCTGCTGCCGCAGATGCAGGGAGCCGGGCTCGCGCTGCGGCACGTGAGCGGCCTGCCGACCTGGGTCGGCGCCACCGTCCTCACGGTCATCGTCGTGCTCAACGTCGCGGCCGGTGGCATGCGCTCGGTGACCCTCGTGCAGTCGGTGCAGTACTGGATCAAGCTCACGGCCATCGCGGTGCCCGCCTTCGTCCTCCTCCTCGTCTGGCAGCGCACCGGAGCCCCCACCCCGCAGGCGGAGGCCTCGTGGTGGGAGCCGCTCACCTCCGACGACCCCACGAGCCGGACGCTCTTCACGACGTACAGCACGCTCGCGGCGCTGTGCCTGGGCACGATGGGCCTGCCGCACATCGCCGTGCGCTTCTACACCAACCCCGACGGCGTCGCGGCCCGGCGCACGACCGTCTCGGTGCTCGTGCTGCTCAGCATCTTCTACGTCTTCCCCCCGATCTACGGCTACCTCGGTCGCGCCTACCTCGACCGGGCCGACATCAGCGACGACCCGAGCCGCACGGTCGTCCTCGCGCTCCCCGGCGCGATGCTCCCCGGCCTGGACGGCCAGCTGCTCACCGCCCTCGTCGCGGGCGGCGCCTTCGCGGCCTTCCTCGCCACCGCCTCGGGCGTGGCGATGTCGGTCGCCGGCGCCATCGACCAGGACGTCCTGCGTCCGCTCTCCTCCAGGCTGACGCACGGGGACGCCGGCCCGGCCGCCTCCTTCCGTCTCGCGGCAGGGGTCGGGGTGCTCGCCCCCTTCGTCGTGGCCTGCACGGCCGGCCCGGTCGGCATCTCGACGGCGGTCAGCCACGCCTTCGCGATCGCGGCGGCGACCTTCGCGCCCCTGCTGATCCTCGGCGTCTGGTGGCCTCGGCTCACGGCGAAGGGGGCCGCCGCGGGCGTGAGCGTGGGAGGCCTCACCACGTCGGTCGCCGCCATCGTCTCCGTCACCGACCTCGCCCCCGAGGGGTGGCTCGGCGCCCTCACCTCCGCGCCGACCGCGTGGGCGACTCCGCTCGCCTTCGTCGTGACGATCGTGGTCTCCCTGGCGACGCCGCGCCCGCGGAGGTGGGCGCGGACGATGACCCGGCTGCACACGCCCGAGGACGTCCTCGTGGAGACCGGTTGACCGTTCGTCGCGTCCACGGGGCCGCTCGGCGCACGCTCGTGGTCCGCACGGCGACGGGTGCTCCCGCCGACCGCGAGCCCGCGCGCGGTGTCCCCGGGGACGGGCCGGGGCGGTCCACTCTGGTCCCGACCCGGCCACCGCTGTCCGGGTCTCCCCCTAACCGGAGGTGAGCCATGAGCAGCGACGCTCAATCGCTCGGCGAGCGCTACATCGCCGTCCAGGAGTCGAAGGAGTTCGGCGACCTGCGCCGCACCTTCCGCGGCTTCGTCTTCCCCGTCACCGCGTTCTTCCTCGCGTGGTACTTCCTCTACGTGCTGCTGTCGATGTTCGCCCCCGGCTTCATGTCGACCAAGGTCTTCGGCAACATCAACATCGGCGTGATCCTCGGCCTCGGCCAGTTCGTCACGACCTTCGCGATCACCATCGCCTACGTCCGCTGGGCCAGCCGGGTCCTCGACCCGCAGGCCGAGGCCGTCGCCGCCCAGGTCGGCGCCCACGGGACCCCGGAGGTGGACGGATGATCCCCGCACTCGTCGCGGCCGAGCAGACCGGCTCCCCCGCGCTCAACATCTCGATCTTCGTCGTCTTCGTCGTCGTGACCCTCGCGATCGTCATCAAGGTGGCCTCGGGCCACAAGACGGCCAGCCAGATGTACACCGGTGGGGCCTCCTTCTCCGGTCGGCAGAACGGCCTGGCCATCGCCGGCGACTACCTGTCCGCCGCGAGCTTCCTCGGCATCGCCGGCGCCATCGCCCTCCAGGGCTACGACGGCTTCCTCTACTCCATCGGCTTCCTCGTGGCGTGGCTCGTCGCCCTCCTGCTGGTAGCCGAGCTCTTCCGCAACACCGGCCGGTTCACCCTCGCGGACGTGCTGTCCTACCGGCTCCAGCAGCGCCCCATGCGCATCGCGACGGCCAGCTCGGTCCTCGCCGTCTCCTTCTTCTACCTGCTCGCGCAGATGGCCGGCGCCGGCGGCCTCGTCTCGCTGCTCCTCGGCGTCGACGGGTCGGCGGCGCAGAACGTCGTCATCGCGGTCGTGGGCATCGTCATGGTCGCCTACGTGATGATCGGTGGGATGAAGGGCACGACCTGGGTGCAGATGATCAAGGCGGTGCTCCTGATCTTCGCGGTCGCCGTGATGACCGTCTGGGTCCTCAGCAAGTTCGGCATGAACCTCTCGAGTGTCATGCAGGCCGCCGTCGACAAGAACCCCGCGGCGGGCGAGAAGCTCCTCGAGCCGGGCCTGAAGTACGGCAAGAACCTCACCACGAAGATCGACTTCATCTCGCTCTCGCTCGCCCTGGTCCTCGGCACCGCCGGCCTGCCGCACGTGCTGCAGCGCTTCTACACGGTTCCGACGAGCAAGCAGGCGCGCAAGTCGGTCGAGTGGGCCATCTGGCTCATCGGTGGCTTCTACCTGCTGACCCTGGTCATCGGCTACGGCGCCGGCGCCCTCGTCGGCCCGGAGGTCATCGCCAACGCTCCCGGCAAGGCCAACGCCGCCGCCCCGCTGCTCGCCTACGAGCTCGGCGGGTCGGTCCTCCTCGGCATCGTCTCCGGCATCGCCTTCGCGACGATCCTCGCCGTGGTCGCCGGCCTGACCATCACCGCCAGCGCGAGCGTCGCCCACGACCTGTACAACCAGGTCTTCAAGAAGGGCCAGGCCTCGCAGGACGCCGAGGTCAAGGTCTCGAGGTACGCGGCGGTCGGTACCGGCGTCGTGGCGATCCTCGGCGGCATGCTCGCCAAGGACCAGAACATCGCCTTCCTCGTGGCCCTGGCCTTCGCGGTCGCGGCGAGCGCCAACCTGCCGACCATCCTCTACAGCCTCTTCTGGAAGCGCTTCAACACCCGGGGTGCGCTGTGGTCGATGTACGGCGGTCTGTCCTCCGCGCTCCTGCTGATCGTCTTCTCGCCCGTGGTGTCCGGCAAGCCGATCGACCCGCTGACCGGCAAGTCGCCCTCGATGCTGCAGGACGTGGACTTCAGCTGGTTCCCGCTGGACAACCCCGGCCTCGTCTCGATCCCGCTCGGATTCTTCCTCGGTTGGCTCGGCACCGTGACGAGCAAGGAGTTCAACCGGGCCAAGTTCGCGGAGATGGAGGTCCGCAGCCTCACCGGACACGGCGTCGCCGAGGTGGTCGAGCACTGACCGTCCGGTCAGCGCGAGACGAAGGGGGGGAGAGCTGCGGCTCTCCCCCCCTTCGTCGTCATAGGGTCGGGACCGTGCCATCCCCTCGTTCCCCCCGCCGGCCGCTCACCCACGCGCTGGTCGTCGAGACCGCCCTGTCGATCCTCGCGCGGGTCGGCCTGCCCGACCTGACGATGCGGGCCATCGGCACCGAGCTGGGGGTGCAGCAGAGCGCGATCTACCACCACGTGCCCAACAAGCAGGCGCTCCTCGGGGCGGTCGCCGACGAGATCCTGCGCCGCGGGCCGCAGCACCCGTCGGCACCGGGCGCCGACTGGCGCGAACGCGTCCACCGCCGCTGCACGGACCTGCACGCTGCCGTCACCGCCTACCCGGACGGCGCCGACCTCGTCATGAGCATGTGGGCCTTCGGGATGGGCGGGCAGGCACCCGCAGCGGAGCTGGGCGAGCTGCTCGCCGGTGCCGGGCTGGAGGAGGACCTCGCGTCGACGGCGGCCAGCACGCTGCTGCACTTCGTCTACGGGCACGCGTACGTCGCCCAGTCGCACGACCAGGCCACCCGCTCGGGCATCGCCCCGCCGCCGCGCTCCCCCGCGGAGTTCGGGACGGGGCTGGGCATCGTGCTCACCGGCATCGCGGCGCTCGTCGGGGCTCCCTAGCCGGGGACGAGCCCCCGCCGGCCCGCCTCGGCGCGCAGCGCCGCCGCCGCGTCGTCGTCGACCGTCGCGAAGAACTCGCCGACGACGTCCTCGAGGTGCGTCAGGGACTCGGCGGCGAAGAGCACCGGCTGGTAGGCCGTGATGTCGTAGTTGAGGGTGCCCATGTCGGCGAGGTCGAGCTCGCGGATCTCCATGTGGCCGAACTCCTGGATCTCGCCGTAGCTCGAGAGGATCCCGGCCCCGTACGCCTTGGCCTCGCCGTGCTCGCGCATCACGCCGAACTCGATGGAGAACCAGAAGACGTCCGCGACGAGCTTCATCGCCTCCTGCGTCTCGAGGCGAAGGGAGGCGCGCCCGGCAGCCTGCGTGATGGCGGCGAACCGCGGGCTGGCGAGCTGGTTGGCGTGCCCGATCACCTCGTGGATGATGTCCGGCTCGGGCGTGTACAACGGCTGGGAGTCATGGCGCAGGTACTGCGTGGAGTTGAAGGTGCGGCTGCCCAGGTCCGCGTAGAAGTCACGCAGCGGCACCAGCCCCGGCGCGCAGACGTAGGTCCACCCGGTGAGCGGGACCAGGCGCTCGCCGACCTCCGCCAGCTGGGGCACGTGGTCGGTCGGCAGCGCGAGCCGCTCCTTGGCCGCGAGGTACTCGCTGTGCGCGTACCGCTCGTGGAGCGGGGCGAGCTCGGCGCTCACCGTGCGCCAGACCTCGTGCTCCCGCTCGGAGTAGGTGATGGTCGGGACGGGCTGCGAGCCGCGCTCCCACGCGAGGGCGGCGCCGGCGATCTCGCCCCGTCGCCGCAGGTACTCCGGGTCCTCACGGCCCGGGTGCGTGTCCGCCAGGTGCACCTCGACGCTGCCGTCTGCGTGCTCGGTCACGGGCGAGTACAACTGTCCTTCGGTGAACACCTCAACCACCTCCTTGTGATCACCCAACCGTGGCAGATCGCGGCGGAGGGGGCCACGCTCGCACCGATCACTGGTCACTGTGCTCAGGGTGGCGCGGCGCGGTCGGTCCGGAGGCTGTGCAGGGTGACCACACTCCTCTCGACCGCTCGTCGCCTGCTCCCCCGCGCCCGGCGACGGTCCGTGGGACCACGTTGTGCTCACCGCCCCCGCGGGCCAAGGTGGAGACGTACACCACGTCCGCGCACCGTCGCGCGGGCTCTCGATGAGGAGGACATGTGTCGGACTACGCCCCGAGCACCGAGTTCGCCGCACAGGCGAACGGCAAGGCAGCGCTCTACGACGAGGCAGCGGCGGACCACGAGGGATTCTGGGCGGCACGAGCCCGGGAGTACGTCACGTGGTCCAAGGACTTCGACACCACGCTCGACTGGAGCGAGGCCCCCTTCGCCAAGTGGTACCTCGGCGGTGAGCTGAACGTCGCCTACAACTGCGTCGACCGGCACGTCGAGGCCGGCAACGGTGACCGCGTCGCCCTCCACGTCGTCGCCGCGGACGGCAACGACCGCACGATCACGTACGCGGACCTCCAGCGCGAGGTCTGCAAGGCGGCCAATGCCCTCGAGTCGCTCGGCGTGACGAAGGGGGACCGCGTCGCCGTCTACATGCCGATGATCCCGGAGGCGGTCATCACGATGCTCGCCTGCGCGCGCATCGGCGCGCCCCACTCGGTCGTCTTCGGCGGCTTCTCCTCCGACGCGCTCAGGACGCGCATCGAGGACGGCGAGGCCAAGGTCGTCGTGACCACGGACGGGCAGTTCCGCAAGGGCAAGTCGATGCCGCTCAAGGCCGCCGTCGACCACGCCGTCCAGGGCACGACCGCGGAGAAGGTGCTCGTCGTCAAGCGCACCGGCATGGACGTCGACTGGGACGACTCGCGCGACGTCTGGTGGCACGACGTCGTCGACAGCGCCTCCGACCAGCACGAGCCGCAGCCGCACGACAGCGAGCACCCGCTCTTCATCCTCTACACCTCCGGGACGACGGGGAAGCCGAAGGGGATCCTGCACACCTCCGGCGGTTACCTCGTGCAGAACGCCTACACCAACTCCGTCGTCCACGACCTCCATCCCGAGACAGACGTCTACTGGTGCACCGCCGACATCGGCTGGGTGACCGGTCACAGCTACATCGTCTACGGGCCGCTCGCCAACGGCGCGACCCAGGTGATCTTCGAGGGGACCCCCGACAGCCCGCACCAGGGCGTGTTCTGGGAGATCGTCGAGAAGTACAAGGTGAGCATCCTCTACACCGCCCCCACCGCCATCCGCACCTTCATGAAGTGGGGCGAGGAGATCCCCAAGAAGTACGACCTCTCCTCCATCCGGGTGCTCGGCTCCGTCGGTGAGCCGATCAACCCCGAGGCATGGCGCTGGTACCGCGATGTCATCGGTGCGGGCACCGCCCCCATCGTCGACACGTGGTGGCAGACCGAGACCGGCGCGATCATGAACTCCCCCCTCCCCGGGGTGACGACGCTCGAGCCGGGCAGCTCGCAGAGGCCCATCCCGGGCATCAGCGCGGAGATCCTCGACGACGAGGGCCAGCCGCTCACCGAGCCCGAGCAGGTCGGATACCTCGTGCTCACCAAGCCGTGGCCCGCCATGCTGCGCGGCATCTGGGGGGACCCGGAGCGCTACAAGGACACCTACTGGAGCCGCTTCGGCCCCGAGTACTACTTCGCCGGTGACGGGGCGAAGTACGACGCCGACGGCAACATCTGGATCCTCGGCCGAGTCGACGACGTCATGAACGTCTCCGGTCACCGGCTGTCCACGGCGGAGATCGAGTCCGCGCTCGTCTCGCACCCCAGGGTGGCCGAGGCCGCCGTGGTCGGCGCGAGCGACGAGACGACCGGCCAGGCGGTGGTCGCCTTCGTCATCCTGCGGCAGGAGGGCGCCGACTCCGGGACCCAGGGCGAGGAGCTCGTCCAGGAGCTGCGTGGCCACGTGGCCAAGGAGATCGGTCCGATCGCCAAGCCGCGCTCGATCATGATCGTCGAGGAGCTGCCCAAGACCCGCTCTGGCAAGATCATGCGGCGGCTGCTGAAGGACGTGGCGGAGAACCGAGAGGTCGGTGACGTCACCACGCTCGCGGACTCGTCCGTCATGAACCTCATCAAGGACGGCATGAACAAGCCCTCGGACGGCTGACGCAGGTCCGAGCACGACGAAGGGGGGCCCCGCCGGCATCGTGCTGGCGGGGCCCCCTTCGTCTGTGTCGTCCTGCAGCGACGGGTGTGCACCCGCCCCAGGACGCACCAAAGCCCTCGACGACACGTCGAGGGCTTTGGCAC
>NZ_BCUV01000001.1 GCF_001591405.1 Janibacter terrae NBRC 107853 | reverse complement strand
GCTTACCCTGGCCGCGAGGCCATGCCGTCAGCGGCTTGACGCGACAATGAAGCATCCTGGGTTCTCCATCGTTTGGAAACGAGGATGGATTCAGGCCGAAGGAAAATCGTCACAGAGGGCGGGAATGCCTCATTTTTTAGGGTTGACGTCACGTCTGAAGATGAGGTCGCAGCACTTATTCAGCACACCGTCGAAGCCCATCATCAGATCGATGTTATGTACAACAATGCTGGCCTTGTCCGAATGGCACCCATCGCTGACCTGCCAACCGAAGACTGGGACTTCACGGTCCTGTTCGAACTTACGCAGGTCTACTACGGTTGCAAGTATGCCCTACGCGAAATGAAACGGCGCGGGTCCGGAGTTATCATCAATACTGCGTCCACCTCTGGAATAGTTGGCATCCCGACACATGGACCGCATGCCGCCACCAAAGCGGGAGTCATTGGACTCACCCGCTCAATCGCCGTCGACTATGGTGCGAACGGAATTCGCTGCAACGCGATCGCGCCGGGATTCGTGCCATTCACCAAGCAAACGGCGGACCTGTCCAATGACCCCTTCATTGAGATGATGCTTGGAGTTCAACCTCTTAG